>NTJI01000001.1 GCA_002307375.1 Lysobacteraceae bacterium NML93-0399
GCGCCCAGGCCGCCGCCGTCGCGGCGCCATCGCGCGCCGCGGCATCGGCGTCCGCGCCGGCTGCCGAGCGCGAACAGACCGTGCGCGTCGACACCCGCCGGCTCGACGTCATCGTCGACCTGGTCGGCGAACTGGTGCTGGCCCGCAACCGCCTCAAGACCCTGCGTGCGCGCCTGCGCGACGAGGATCTCGATCGCGCCGTGACCACGCTCGACAACGCCACCGCGCGCCTGCAGGGCGCGGTGATGCGCACGCGCATGCAGCCGGTCGGCAAGGTGTTCTCGCGCTTTCCCAAGCTCGCCCGCGACGTCGCCCGCGCCCTGGACAAGGAAGTGGAGCTGGAACTGGTCGGCGCGGAAACCGAGCTCGACCGCAACCTCGTCGAAGCGCTGGCCGATCCGCTGATCCACCTGGTGCGCAACGCCATCGACCACGGCATCGAGATGCCCGCGCTGCGCGAGGCGACCGGCAAGCCGCGCGCCGGGCACGTGCGCCTGATCGCCCAGCAGCAGGGCGACTACGTCGGCATCGAGATTCACGACGACGGCGCCGGCATCGACCCCGAGCGCCTGCGGGCCAAGGCCCGCGACAAGGGCCTGATCGACGCCGAATCGGCTGCGCGCCTGAGCAGCGACGAATGCCTCAACCTGATCTTCATGGCCGGTTTCTCCACGCGCGACGAGGTCAGCGACATTTCCGGCCGCGGTGTGGGCATGGACGTGGTGCAGTCGCGCATCCGCGAACTGGGCGGACAGATCCAGGTGCATTCCGAACTCGGACGCGGCAGCCGCTTCTCGCTGCGCGTGCCGCTGACCCTGGCCATCCTTCCCACGCTGCTGGTCAATGCCGGTGGCGATGCCTACGCCCTGCCGCTCGCGCGGGTGCAGGAAGTGCTGCACGCGCCGGCGCGCACGGTGAACTTCTTCGACGGCGCCGCCGCGCTCGACCGCCGCTCGCACACGCTCTCGCTGCTGGACCTGCGCCACTGGCTGGGCGTGCCGGCCCAGGACGCGACCCTGCTGACGATCGTGGTGCTCCAGCGCGGTGACAGCCGCTTCGGCCTGGTGGTCGACGAGGTACGCGGCCGCGAGGAAGTCGTCATCAAGCCGCTGCCCAAGTCGATCCGCGGCCTGCCCGGCTACGCCGGCGCGACGCTGATCGGAGACGGCCGCCTGGCGCTGATCCTCGACGTGGACGCGCTGCGCAGGTGATTGAGGGCCGTGATTGGTGATTCGTGATTGGTGATTCGTAAGAGCCGTGATTCGTGATTGGTGATTGGTGATTCGTAAAAGCAGCCGCCGCGGGCTGTAAGCGAGTCGGGTGTCCGGAATGCAGCAATCCTGACGCCCGCGGGATCCCGCTCTTTCGAATCACGAATCACCAATCACCAATCACGGCTTCTACGAATCACGAATCACCAATCACGGGCTCTCCCTCCCCCAGCTCAAGTCACCCGTCCCTACGCCGATAGCATCCACATGGACATTTTCAGCCTCGTCGGACTCACGCTGGCCCTGGTCGCGGTCGTGGGCGGCAGCATCCTCAAGGGCGCAGGCCTGGGCGCGTTGTGGTCGCCGGCTGCGTTCGTGATCGTGATGGTCGGCACGGTCGCCTCGATCATGCTCCACACGCCCGGCGGCACGATCAAGCGCGCCATGCGCATCGCCGGCTGGGTCATCAAGCCGCCGGTCTCGGACCGTGCCGCGCTGATCGCCCAGCTCATCGAGTGGAGCAACGTCTCGCGCAAGCAGGGCCTGCTGGGGCTGGAAAGCCACGTCGAAGCGCAGACCGACCCGTTCCTCAGGAAGGGTCTGCAGATGCTGGTCGACGGCGTCGAGCCCGAAGCGATCCGGCACATGCTCGAGATCGAACTGCAGGGCGAGGAACACAACGACCTGGCCGCGGCCAAGGTCTTCGAAGGCATGGGCATCTACGCGCCCACGCTCGGCATCGTCGGCGCCGTGCTGGGCCTGATCGCGGTGATGAAGAACCTCGCCGATCCGAGCAAGCTCGGTCACGGCATCGCCGCTGCGTTCACCGCCACGATCTACGGCATCGCCTCGGCCAACATGTTCTTCCTGCCGATGGCCGCCAAGCTCAAGAGCGTGGTGGGCCGCCGCAGCGGCGAGCGCGAGCTCGCCATCGAAGGGCTGATCGCGATCGCGCAGGGCGAAAACCCGCGCAACATCGAGGCACGGCTTGCCGGCTTCCTGCACTGATCGCGCGCGATGGCCCGGAAGAAACATCACGAGGAACACGCCAACCATGAAGCCTGGGCCATCCCCTACGGCGACCTGGTGACGCTGCTGCTCGCGTTTTTCGTGGTGATGTACGCGGTGTCCTCGCTCAACGAGGGCAAGTACCGCGCCGTCGCAGCCTCGCTGGCGAGCGCATTCAACGCGCCGCCGAGCACGATCGATCCGATCCAGATCGGCGACAACCTCAAGCCCGAGTCGACGATCGGCAAGCCGACCGCCATTCCCCGTGGCGCCCAGAACGGGCCCGCGTCGACGCCGGTGCTCGATTCGCCGCTCAAGCCGATGCTCGAATCGAAGATGCGTGCCGACCGCATCGGCGACGGCAACATGGACGCGGCGCTGCTGGCCGCCTCGCGCGAGCAGCTTTCGAGTCTGGCAATGCAGCTCGAGGACGCCCTGGCCGACATGGTCCGCGCACGCCTGATCACGGTGCGCCGCTCGGACCTGTGGCTGGAAGTGGAGATCAACAGCGACATCCTGTTCCCCAGCGGCTCGGCGCTGCTCGATGCGAGCGCGCAGGACCTGCTCGGCCGCCTGGCCATCGTGCTGCGCGATCTGCCCAATCCGATCCGCATCGAGGGCTACACCGACGACCGGCCGATCGCGACGGCGCAGTTTCCGTCCAACTGGGAACTGTCGGCGGCGCGCGCGGCGAGCGTGGTGCATCTGCTGATCCGCGAGCGTTTCGCACCCGAGCGGCTGGTGATGGTCGGCTACGGGCAGCACCGCCCCAAGGCCGACAACGCCACCGATGCCGGCCGCAACGCCAACCGGCGCGTGGTGCTGATGGTGCTGGCCGCGGCCGACACCGCGGCGCCGTCGCCGGCCACGCCCGTCGCACGGCCGCAGCCGCAGATCGCACCGCAGACCGAGCCGCCGTTCCCGGCCGCACCTGTTCCCGCGCCCGCTGCCGTCGCGGCCGGCGCGCATGCCCCTTCTCCCCCATCCCCGCCACCGCAAGGAGACAGCTGATGCACGTCTGGGCGATCGCCAACCAGAAGGGAGGCGTGGGCAAGACCACGACCTCGCTCGCCCTCGGACGTGCGCTGGTCGCACGCGGTCGTCGCGTGCTGCTGGTCGACCTCGACCCGCACGCGTCGCTGACCCGCGCGTTCGGCGTGCCGAGCGAACCGCAGCCGGCGGGCGTGGTCGACCTGTTCGGGTCGCCGCCGCCGACGCTCGAATCGCTGATGCGCCCCTCGCCCACCGATGGTCTGGACTTCGTCTGTGCGCAGACCGCGCTGGCGACACTGGAACGCCGCAGTGCCACGCAGCCGGGCCTGGGGCTTGCGCTGTCGCAGGCGATCACCCGGCATGCCGGCGGCCACGACGTGGTGCTGCTCGACTGCCCGCCCACGCTCGGCCTGCTGATGGTCAATGCGCTCGCCGCGGCCGACCGGCTGATCGTGCCGACCCAGTGTGAGCCGCTGGCGCTCTACGGTCTGGCCGGCATGGTCCGCACCGGCGAGATGGTCGAGCGTTCGCGCCAGCGGCCGCTGCCGGTCTCGGTGCTGCCGACGATGTACGACCGTCGCACCCGCGTCGGCCGCGACACGCTGGCGCAGCTCCAGGATGAATACGGCACACGCGTATGGAGCGAGGCCATTCCCGTCGACACCCAGCTCAGCAATGCCGACGTACTGGCGTGCCAGGTCTTCGCCGGCGACATGCCCGGCCGTGCGATGTCGGCCTACACCCGCGCCCTGGACTGGCTGCTGGCCGACGCGCCCGTGGAGCAGGCGGCATGACACCGGCCGGCGTCGTCGACGATTACCTCGGCATGTTGCTGTCGACAGCGCCCGAACCGGTCGCGCCCGCGCGCCCGGCCAATGCCGCGCACATGGCTGACGTACCGCCGAGCAACGTTGCCGAGACGGCGTCGCCGGCCGCATTGCGCGTGGACACACCGTCACTCGAACACGCCGGATCGGTTGCAGCCGAAGATGCCGAGGCGCAAGCCGCACTGACGCGCGACCCCGAAATCGCCGAGGCGCCGCCGGCGCCTGCGGCCGCAGGGGAGACCGTCTCGCCCCTCGATGCGGCGCCGGCCGCGCCTGCCACGGCAGATCCCGCGCCCGTACCGGCAGCACCAACGATCGCCGCGCCTGCGCCGCCGCCTGCACCTCCGGCGCGCCCCGCCCCGGCCGCGGCTCCAATGCCGATGCCGGCGCCCGCCGCCAGGCAAGCTGTCGCCGCACCGGCCCTGCCACCGGCGCCGCGCGCCGCCCGTGCGGCGCCGTCGGCGCCCGGCATCGCACCGCCAACTCCGCAACGCCGCGCCGGCGAACGCATGGCGCGCTGGCTGCGGCTGCGCTGCGGCCCGCAGACCTACGCGCTGGAACTGCTGAAGATCCGCGAGGTCGTACTGCCCTCACCGCTGCTGCCATTGCGCGGCGCGGCGCCGTGTCTGGCCGGCGTCATGAACCTGCGTGGCCAGGTGGTCCCGGTCGTCGACCTCGGCCTGCAGCTGGGCGACGCCGCGGTCGAGGAGACCACGGCCACGCGCGTCATCGTGCTGGAAGACGGCGGCGACGTGCTGGGCCTGCGCGTGTCGTCGGTGGAGGACGTGGTGCTGATCGGCGATGCACAGATCGAAGGTACGCACACTTCGCGACTGGCGCCGGTGGGCGACCACCGTATCCGCGGCATCGCACGCCTGGGCGGCACGGTGATGCTGCTGCTCGACTCGGCCCGGCTGATGGCGCTGCCGTTGTTCCAGCCGCGCTGAGCGCCCGCATTAAAGATCCGAGCGCGGCTGCCGCTATCTCGGTCCGGACCCCTTATTCGTCGGAGACCTGATGGACACCGTGCACCTTGGCGATGACCTCGGCATCGAGGCCAGCACCGCGCTCAAGGAGCGACTTGCGCCGTATCTGTCCCAGGCGCAGGCGCTGGTGCTCGACGGTGCCGACGTGCGCCGCGTCCACACCGCCGGCCTGCAGGTGTTGTGCGCGTTCGTCGCCAGCCGGCACAGTGCCGGCCTCGGCACCCGGCTGCAGGGCTGCAGCGACGCGCTGCGCGACGCGGCCCGCCTGCTCGGACTGGGCCAGGCGCTGGGCCTGACGCCGGACCCGACACCTCTTTCCAACGCTGCACACGCAACAGACACAGTGGAGAACGCCGCATGAGCGCACGCATTCTTGTAGTGGACGATTCGGCCTCGATGCGCCAGATGGTCTCTTTCGCCCTGACCTCGGCAGGCTTCCAGGTCGACGAGGCCGAAGACGGCCAGGTCGCACTCGGCCGCGCGCAGGGCCAGCGCTTCAATGCGGTGGTGACCGACGTCAACATGCCGAACATGGACGGCATTTCGCTGATCCGCGCGCTGCGCGGTCTGCCGGACTACAAGTTCACGCCGATGCTGATGCTGACCACCGAGTCGGGCATCGACAAGAAGGCCGAGGGCAAGGCCGCCGGCGCGACCGGCTGGCTGGTCAAGCCGTTCAATCCCGAACAGCTGATCGCCACCGTCCAGAAAGTCCTGGGCTGAGCGCCCGCCCCTCCCGAACCGCAGGTCGACACCCATGAGCATGGACATGCAGCGTTTCCACGCCACGTTCTTCGAGGAAAGCCGCGAAGGGTTGGAAGCGATGGAAGCGGGCCTGCTGCAGCTCGAGCAGGGCCAGCAGGATCCGGAACTGATCAACTCGATCTTCCGCGCGGCGCACTCCATCAAGGGTGGCGCGGCGACGTTCGGGTTCGACGCGGTGGCCGCGCTCACGCACGTGCTCGAAACGCTGCTCGACGAACTGCGCGCCGGCAAGCGCGCGGTGACCGGTCCGTCGACCGACGCGATGCTGGCCTCGGTCGACGTCCTGCGGGCGTTGCTGGCCGAGGTCGAGACCGGCAAGCCGGCCGACCCGCAGGCCTCGCTCTCGGTCCAGGCACGCCTCAACGCCATCCTCTCGGGCACCGAGGCACCGTCGGTGGCCGCAAAGCCCGAGGCCGCGCCGCAGGCCGAGCCTGCCGGCTGGCGTGTCGGCTTCACGCCGGCGCCCACGCTGTTCATGACAGGCAACGACCCGCTGCGCATCATCCGCGAGCTCGACCGCCTGGGTCCGCTCGAAGTCGAGGCCCGCGTGGAACGCCTGCCGGGCTTCGAGCAGATGGATCCGCTCGAGGCATACCTGGCCTGGGATCTGGGCCTGATCGCCAGCGTGCCGCGCAGCGCGGTCGAAGAGGCCTTCGCCTGGGTCGAGGACGACTGCGAACTGCGCATCGAACCGATCGCGCCGGCCACGCCCGTCGAACTCGAACCGGTTGCCGAAGCCGACATCGCGGTTGTCGATGGCGCCGCGCGTCCGGCCGCCGCGGCGGCTGCCCAGCATGACGCGGCGGAAAGTTCGATCCGCGTTAGCACCGACAAGATCGACGGCCTGATCAACCTGGTCGGCGAACTGGTCATCACCCAGGCCATGCTCAAGCAGGTCAGCGGACACATGGACGCTGCGCTCGCCGAGCGTCTGGGCGAAGGCCTGGCCCTGCTCGAGCGCAACACGCGCGACCTGCAGGAAGCCGTGATCGGCGTGCGCATGCTGCCCGTCGAAGCGGTGTTCCGCCGCTTCCCGCGCCTGGTGCGCGACCTGTCGGCGCGCCTGGGCAAGCAGGTGCGCCTGCGCACGCTGGGCGAAGGCACCGAGCTGGACAAGGGCCTGATCGAAAAGATCGCCGATCCGCTGGTGCACCTGGTGCGCAACTCGATCGACCACGGCCTCGAACTGCCCGACGCGCGCGTCGGCGCGGGCAAGGACGCGACCGGCACGATCACCCTGGCCGCATCCCACCAGGGCGGACACATCGTCATCGAGGTCGCCGACGACGGCCGGGGCCTGGACCGCGAACGCATCCTCGCCAAGGCGCTCGAACGCGGGCTGGTGGTGCCGGAGAAACCCACCGACGCGCAGGTCTGGGACCTGATCTTCCAGCCCGGCTTCTCGACCGCCGACGCGGTCACCGATCTGTCGGGCCGCGGTGTCGGCATGGACGTGGTCCGCCGCAACATCCAGGCGCTGGGCGGCGAAGTGCAGCTCGAAAGTGCACTGGGCCAGGGCACGCGCGTGGTCATCCGCCTGCCGCTGACGCTGGCGATCCTCGACGGCATGACCGTCGCCGTCGGCGAAGAAACCCTGGTGCTGCCGCTGTCGCACGTGATCGAGGCCCTGCAGCCGCAGGCCGAGGACGTGCGCACGATGGCCGGCGAAGGCCGCGTGCTGCGGGTGCGCGGCGAATATCTGCCGCTGGTGTCGCTCAACGCCTATTACCGCTACGGCCATGCGCGCAGTGACGAAGCGCTGGTGGTCGTGGTCGAAGGCGATGGCCAGAAGCTGGCGCTGGAAGTCGACGAACTGCTCGGCCAGCAGCAGGTCGTGGTCAAGAATCTCGAGAACAACTACCGCCGTGTCGACGGCGTCTCGGGCGCGACCATCCTCGGCGACGGCCGTGTCGCGCTGATCGTCGATGTCGGCGGCCTGGTGCGCTCGCTGCGCGTGCCCAAGGCCGCCTGACCAGGGCGCGAAGCCGCGGTGCCCCCGGGGCGACCGGATTCGGTCCGCGCGCACGCTTGCGCTGCCCGATGCAGCGTCCACGCGGCAACCCGGCCCGATCCAGCACACGCGGGCGGCGGCCGCATGCTTCGCAGGGGCAGTCCTACCTCAGCGTGCAGACGATCTGGCGCGTCCCGCGCTGCTTGGCCCGTCACCGCTAGGCGATACCCAGCAGCACTGCACATGACGAGGCACCGCGGACGTGGCGGCGGGCGCACGCTGCTGGAAGATGGAGTTCACATGCCGGACACATCCGAAAACGCGACGTGAATCACGCCCTTCTTTTCTACTTAATCGCATTCAGCGCCGTCCCGAGCAGCCGTTATCGCAGCAACCTCCACGCCCGGCGCATGCCGCCAGGGCCCTTGCTGCAGACACATCATGCGAATTCCCTCCTTCCGTATCGGCCAGCGCCTTGCGTCAGGCTGCGCCGTCCTCATCACATTGACGCTGCTGCTCACCCTGGTCGGCATCCACCGCGTCGGCCAGGTCAGCGAGCGCCTTGACGCCATCGAAGACGTCAACGCAGTTAAGCAGCGACACGCCATCAGTTTCCGCGGCAGCGTCCATGATCGGGCGATCGCCCTGCGGGACATTGTCCTCGCCGACGACGACCGTGTTCGGGAGGACGCCACCGAGGCGCTTGTACGCCTCGCGGCGTTTTACGCCGACTCCGCCGGGCCGCTCGCCGCCATGGTCGCGGCCTCTGCCGACACCCGCGAGGCGCCTCTTCTGGCGCACATCGAATCGGTAGAGAGAAGGGTACTGCCCTTGATCGAACGCGTGCAGACGCTCCGGGATGCCGGGAACGCCGACGCTGCGCGCGCGCTGCTGCTGCTAGAGGCGGCACCGGGCTTTGTGGAGTGGCTGGCCGGCATCAACGCCTTCATCGACCTGCAGGAGGCCAAGATCCGCGAGGATTCGACTGCCGCCGCCGCGCTGGCCGACGGTTTCGGGCTCACCATGATGGTGCTTTCAGGGCTGGCGATCATCGCCGGCTTGTTGGTCACATGGGCGCTTATCCGCGCCGTTGTCCGACCGCTCGGCGAGGCGCTCGATGCAGCCGAACGCGTGAGCCGCGGCGAGCTGGACCAGCCCATCGCGGTCGCCGGCCGCGACGAAAGTGGCCAGTTGCTCGCCGCCATGGCGCGGATGCAGGACCGCCTGCGCGCGGTCATCGACGCGCAGCGCGAAATGGAGCGCCGCCACGCCGAAGGCACGATCAGCTTCCGCATGGACGCCGCCGCGTTTCCGGGCGACTACGGGGTGATGGTCGATGGCACCAACGAACTCGTCGCCTCGCACATCGCGGTGAAGATGCGGCTGCTGGAGATCATCGGCCATTACGCGGTCGGCGACCTGGCCCCCGACATGGACCGCCTGCCGGGCGAGAAGGCGGTGCTGACGCAGACGATGGACACGGCCAAGGCCAACCTGTCGGGCATCAATGGCGAAATCCGCCGGCTGGTCGAGGCGGCCAAGCACGGCCGGTTCGATGCGCGCGGCGATGCATCGCGCTTCGACCACGAGTTCCGCGAGATGGTCGAAGGCCTCAATGCGCTGATGACCACGACCGAACGCAACCTCGGTGCGATGTCCGGGCTGCTGCAGGCGCTCGCGCGCGGCGATCTGACCGTGCGCATGGAGGGCGAATACCACGGCGTGTTCGCAGCCATGCGCGACGATGCCGACGCCACCGTGTCCCAGCTGACGGGCATCGTGTCGCGGATCCAGTCCGCGTCGGGTGCGATCGGCGCCGCGTCGTCGGAGATCGCCAGCGGCAATCAGGATCTGTCGGTGCGCACCGAGCAGCAGGCGGCCGGCGTCGAGGAAGCGGCCGCGTCGATGAAGGAACTCACGTCCACCGTGCGCCAGACCGCCGAGCACGCGCGCCAGGCCAACGAGCTGGCGATCGGCGCGGCCGGGGTCGCGTCCCGGGGCGGCGACGCCGTCGGCCAGGTGGTCACCACGATGGCCGACATCGAGGCCGCTTCGCGCCGGATCGGCGACATCATCTCGGTCATCGACGGCATCGCCTTCCAGACCAACATCCTGGCGCTCAACGCCGCGGTCGAGGCGGCACGCGCCGGCGAACAGGGCCGCGGCTTCGCGGTCGTCGCCTCCGAGGTCCGCATGCTGGCCCAGCGCAGCGCGGGCGCGGCCAAGGAGATCAAGACGCTGATCGAGGACGCGACCGGACGCGTGGCCGATGGCGCGCTGATCGCCGGAGAAGCCGGGCGCACGATGGGCGACATCGTCGAGGCCGTGCAGCGCGTGACCGGCATCATGTCCGAAATCGCCTCCGCCTCGCGGGAACAGGCAGCCGGCATCGAACAGATCAACCAGACCATCACCCAGATGGACGAGGCCACGCAGCAGAACGCCGCCCTGGTCGAAGAAGCCTCGGCCGCCGCGCGGGCGATGGAACACCAGGCCGGCGCCTTGAACGACAGCGTCGCGGTGTTCCGCATCGACCCGACCCGCGCGCTGCTGCAGTCGCTGCGCACCACCCCTGCGACTGCCGACGCCTGAGCAGCCCGGCCGCGCGCGTTCAACTTCCGGCGCGCGCGGCCGATACCGTCGCCGAACGACGTTTCCCGCACACGGACAATGCCTGCCGTCGACGACGCGACCACGCTCTCCCCGCCCGACGATGCGCAGGAGAAGTACACGCTCCGCGAGCCGCGGGAGATCGCCCGCGTGCTGCGTGCGCTGGTCGAGGCCCGTTCGATCATCACCGCCAACCTCGTCCCCGGCGGTCACAGCTGTGCGACCGCGCTGCTGGACGTACGCGAAGACGGCAGCCTGATCCTCGACGGCAACCGCCACGACGCCGTCAACCGGCGCATCGCCGCCGCGAGCAAGCTGGTGTGCAGCACGCAGCTGGACCTGGTCCCGATCCGGTTCCGCATCGTGACGCCGCAAGCGCTGACCTACGAGGGCTACCCGGCGTTCTCGGCCGCATCGCCCGACGCGCTGCTGCGTCTGCAGCGCCGGGAAATGTTCCGCCTGCAGGTGTCGCCCAGCGCACCGGTCACCGTGCACTTCGGCGACGGCACGGTGCCGCCTGATGCCACCACCGGCGGCCTGCGGGTGCTCGACATCAGCGGCGGCGGCATCGCGATCGCCGCGCCCGAGGACGACCAGGCGCGGTTCAAGGTGCAGACCCGCCTGCCGCCGGCGTTGCTGCGCATCGCCGATGCCGACCCGCTGCCGGTGACACTCGAAGTGGCGCACGTGGGGCACTTCGAGGTCCGCGGCGTGCAGCACTGGCGCGTGGGCTGCCGCTTCGTGGGCATGAACGCGGCCGCCGAGCAGCGGGTGCTGCAGTACGTGTTCCAGATCGAGCGCCAGCGCAATGCCCGCCAGCGTCGCGGCGGCTGACCTGGATGCATGCCTAAAGTTGCCGCGATTGCGGCCGATCTCCTGTTCGACATTTCTTCGGCCGCAGCGTTCTGCGGCCTCAGCAGGAGCGCACAGCATGACCGGTCCAGATTCGAGCGCCGCCGCCGGCGAATACCTCAGCTTCACCCTGGGCGACGAGCACTACGGCGTGGACATCCTCAAGGTGCAGGAGATCCGCGGCTACGACGGTGTCACCCGCCTGCCCGACGCCCCCGACTACATCAAGGGCGTGATCAATCTGCGCGGCACCATCGTGCCCGTCATCGACCTGCGGCTGAAGCTGCGTCTGGCCGAGGCGCGCTACGACAACTTCACCGTGATGATCGTCCTCAACGTCGAAGACCGCGTCGTGGGCATCGTCGTGGACGGCGTCTCGGACGTGGTGCCGCTGCTCGACGACCAGGTCCGCGCCACGCCCGAATTCGGCGCTGCGGTCGATACCCGATTCATTGCCGGCATCGGCACGACCGACGAGCGGATGCTGATCCTGCTCGACATCGAAACCCTGCTCGACAGCGCCGACCTCGTCGACGCCCAGGCCCTCGACACCGCCGCCTGACATCACCGCCCTAAAGGCGGGCGTCCCGCTGCCGATAGAGGTAGCGGGTACGCATCCGTACGACCCCATTTTTCCGATTGGAGTAGATCGCAATGTCATTGAAGACCACTTCCCGCGTCCTGGCCGTTCTGCTGCTGGGCGGCGCCGCCTCCGCCGTCATCGCCCAGGACGCCATCCGTCCCGACCAGGCCACGCGTTTCGTCGGCAAGAGCGGCATGGTCTGCGGCAAGGTCGAGAAGACCCGTTACGCGCAGAACTCCGAAGGCTCGCCGACGTTCCTGCACATGGGCGGCGCCTTCCCGCGCCACACCTTCTCGGCGCGCATTCCGCAGGATCAGCGCGACCGCTTCCGCCCCTCGCCCGAAGAGCTTGAAGGCCGCGACGTGTGCGTGGTCGGCACGATCGAACGTGATGCGAGCCGGGCCGAGATCGCCGTGCGCTCGCCCGCCGACGTCAAGCTCGCCACGATCAACTGATGCCTCGTACCGGCCGCCTTCGGGCGGCCGGTGCGCTTCCAGTACGCAAGAGGGGGAATTGTCTGATGCACTGGTTCTCGAATCTCAAACTCGCGCCGAAGCTGATGCTCGCGTTCGGCGCCGTTCTGTTGATCATGTTCCTGCAGGGTTTCGGTGCCTACATGGGCATGCGTTCGATGCACGATGTGACCACCGACATCGCCAACGACGCGCTGCCAAGCATCGCGCTGGTCGGCGAAACCCGCGGCCTGCTCGGCGAGTACCGCACCGCCTCCTACCGCGGTGTCACCCGCGCCAGCGAAGAGGTCAAGCAGGATGCCCGCGAACGTGCCGCGGGGATCGATTCCCAGCTGCGCAGCAACTTCGAGTCCTACGCCCAGTACGTCAAGACGCCCGAGGAAGAGCAGATGCTCGCCGACCTGGTTGCCGCATGGGCGCGCGCCAAGGCCTCCTACGACTCGGTCAACGAGATGGTCGATCTCGACCTGCCCGACGATGCCACCGACACGCTGATCGGTGAAGCGGGCGATCTGCACACCGCCACGGCCAATGCGCTGGCGGCCCTCGCCGACTCGGCCAATCGCAGCGCCACCGCCGCGCGCGACTCCTCCGAGACCACCTACACCGCGTCCAACATCATCCTCGTCGTGCTGCTGCTGTCCGGCGCTGCCGGCGGCATGCTCATCGCCTGGCTGATGGCCCGCAATCTCACCCGTTCGGTCCGCGAAGCGGTCGTCGTCACCCGTGACATCGCCGACGGCAAACTCGACAGCCACATCGACACCCGCCGCGCCGACGAGATCGGCGACCTGCTCAAGTCCATGCAGCGCATGCAGACCGATCTGCGCGAGCGCATCGAACGCGACCAGGCGATCGCCGGCGAGAACCTGCGCATCCGCACCGCGCTCGACAGCTCGGGTACCAGCGTGATGATCGCCGACCCCTCGCGCACGGTGATCTACGCCAATGCTGCGGTGGCCGAGCTGCTCGGCCGCTATGAGAACGACGTGCGCGCCACGCTGCCGGAGTTCGACCCCGCCGCACTCGTCGGCACCCGCATCGACGCCTACCAGCGCGACCCCGAAGGTCTGGCCGATACCCTCGCCCAGCTCAAGGGCGTGCACAGTGACGAACTTGTCCTGGGGGAGGCGCATTTCGGGCAGACGCTCGCACGCGTCGACGATGCCGAAGGCACGCTGCTGGGTTACGTCGTCGAACTGCGCGACCGCACGCCGCAGGTACGCGTGGAGGCCGAACTGGCGCATGTCATCGATGCCGCGGCAGCCGGCGATCTCTCGCACCGGATCGCGCTGGCCGACAAGCAGGGCTTCTACCTGCAGCTCGCGCAGCAGCTCAACAGCCTGCTCGACGCCAATGCCAACAGCCTCGACCAGGTCTCGACCGTGCTCACCGCGCTGGCCGATGGCGATCTGACCGTGCGCATGGACGGCGACTTCAGCGGCGTCTTCGCGACCATGCGCGACAACGCCAATGCGACCGTCGCCCAGCTCACCGGCATCGTGGCGCGCATCCAGGAAGCCTCGAACGCGATCGGCACCGCCTCGTCGGAAATCGCATCGGGCAACAACGACCTGTCGCAGCGCACCGAGCAGCAGGCCGCCAACCTCGAGGAAACCGCCGCGTCGATGGAGGAACTCACCTCCACCGTGCGCCAGAATGCCGACCACGCCCGCACCGCCAATCAGCTCGCGATCGGTGCGGCCAACGTCGCCTCGCAGGGCGGCGATGTCGTCGGCCAGGTGGTCACGACGATGGCCGACATCGAGCGCGCCTCGCGCAAGATCGCCGACATCATCTCGGTCATCGACGGCATCGCGTTCCAGACCAACATCCTCGCGCTCAATGCCGCCGTCGAGGCCGCACGCGCCGGTGAACAGGGCCGCGGTTTCGCGGTCGTCGCCAGCGAGGTCCGCACCCTGGCCCAGCGCAGCGCCGGCGCCGCCAAGGAAATCAAGACGCTGATCGAGGATTCGACCGGCAAGGTCGCCGACGGTGCCGCGCTGGCGGCGCAGGCCGGCAAGACCATGGGCGAAATCGTCGGATCGGTGCAGCGGGTGACCGACATCATGTCCGAGATCGCCGCCGCCTCGCAGGAGCAGGCTTCGGGCATCGAACAGGTCAACCAGACCATCACCCAGATGGACGAGACCACGCAGCAGAACGCCGCGCTGGTCGAGGAAGCGTCCGCCGCGGCGCGCGCGATGGAAGAGCAGGCCGCCGCCCTGTCGGAAACGGTCTCGATCTTCCGCATGGAGACGGCGCAGGCCTCGGTGCAGGCGGTGCTCGCCGCCCACCAGAAGCCCTCCTCGCCTGCACCAGCTGCGGCGCAGGCCCCACGCAGCGCGGCACCCGCGCCGAAGGCACGTCCGCAGCGCGCCAAGCCCGCCGCGGTGGCCGAGGCCGACTGGGCCGAGTTCTGATCCAGGCCCCATGTGGTACCCACGACGCCCCGGCCCATGCCGGGGCGTCGTCGTTCCGGGGCTGGACGCCAGCGCCGCGGTGTTGCGCCGGATCAACCCGCTCACGAGCCGATCCGCAGATCGTGCCCGCCGTGCACGGGTGCGCGCGGAAAGGTGCGGCTATGCGCAAAGCGTGCCGAACATCACTTGACATCGGCCTACCCGCGGCACTCAAGCCCCCGCCTCACACGCCGATAACACATGACACCCTCATGACGATTCCCTCGGGAATCGAAGCGCCCTGCCATGCTCCGTATCCTGCAACGCCCCTCCATCGCGACCAAGCTGTCGATTGCCGCAGCGCTCGCGGCGGGTCTCTGCCTGCTCGTGCTCGCCGTCGTGGTCTACCGCGATTTCGCGGCCGGTTACGAACGCCAGGCCCAGCTCGCACTCGCCGACGCCGCGGCGGCATCCACCGAGAGCGTTGCGCTTTACGAGCAGACACTGCGCGAGAACACCGAACGCCTGGGCACCGCCTTCACCGCGATGCTGCCCGACGCGCCTGCCGAACTCGATACCGAGCGGCGCATCGCGATCGGCGAACGCGAGACGCCTCGCCTGTCGTTCGATGGCGCCGCGATCAATCTCGACTTCGAACTCGTGGACCGCTTCACGCGCAACACCGGCGCGGTCGCGACCGTGTTCGTACGCGATGGCGACGACTTCGTGCGCGTCAGCACGTCGGTCAAGGACACCGAAGGCCAGCGCATGGTCGGCACCGTGCTGCAGCACTCGCACGCCGCGTACGGCCGCGTGTCTTCGGGCCAGGCGTATACCGGACCCGCACGCCTGTTCGGCCGCGACTACATGACCTATTACTGGCCGCTGCAGGATGCGGGCGGCGGTGTCATCGGTGCGCTGTTCATCGGCTCCGACTACACCGAGGGCCTGGCCACGCTGATCGAACGCCTGCGCGAGACACGCATATCGGGCGATGGTTACCTGGTGGTGGTCGACACGAAAGACGCGGAGATGTCGGTGGTTTCGCATCCCGAGGGTGCGTCCGGCGATGTCGCCGCGCTCGTCTCCCCCGACACCCGCGCCGCGCTGACCGGACTGGCGAACGCCGGAACGGGCCAGGCCCGCCTGACGTTTGATGCAGGCACCGCGGATGTCGAAGCCGGCGCATTCGCACCCTGGAACTGGGTCATCCTCGCCGTCAAACCGCGGGCGCAGGCCGAAGCCGCGCTGGCCTCGATGCGTCTGACGGTCGCCGGCGTGTCGCTGCTCGCACTGTTCGCACTGGTCGTGGTGATCGTCGGTGCCAGCCGCCGCCTGATCTCCCGTCCATTGGCGCGCGCCGTGGCGATCGCCGACCGCGTGGCCGCCGGCGATCTCGACACCGCCATCGACGCCCGCGGCCACGACGAGACCGCGCAATTGCTCAAGGCGCTGTCGCACATGCAGACGGGCCTTCGCGAGCGCACCGAGCGCGACCAGGCGATCGCCCGTGACAGCCTGCGGGTGCGCACCGCACTCGACCACGTCACCACCAGCGTCATGATCGCCGACCCCGCGCGCGACATCATCTACGTCAATCGTCCGCTGCAGGAGATGCTGGCGGCCGCGCAGAACGACCTGCGTCGCGACCTGCCCGATTTCGACGCCAGTGCCCTGATCGGGGCCAATATCGACGGTTTCCACCGTGCGCCCGAACACCAGGCACAGATGCTGAGCCGTCTGCGCAGCACGCATCGCGCGCAGATCCGCGTCGGCGGACGCACCATGCAGCTGGTCGTCAATCCCATCCTCGATGCCGCCGGCCACAGCGAGGGCTTCGTCGTCGAGTGGACCGACCGCACGCACGAAGTGTCGGTCGAAGACGAGGTGTCGCGGATCGTCGCCGCCGCAGCGGCCGGTGACCTGTCCGGGCGCGTGCGCACTGACGACAAGCAGGGCTTCCTGCTGCAGCTCGCCCGCCAGCTCAACAGTCTGCTCGATGCCAATGCCAACAGCCTCGAGCAGGTGTCGACCGTGCTCACCGCGCTGGCCGACGGCGACCTCACCGTGCGCATGGAAGGCGACTTCAGCGGTGTGTTCGCCCGCATGCGCGATGACGCCAACACCACCGTCGCCCAGCTGACCGGCATCGTCTCGCGCATCCAGGAGGCCTCGGGCGCGATCGGCACCGCCTCGTCGGAAATCGCATCGGGCAACAACGATCTCTCCCAGCGCACCGAACAGCAGGCGGCCAATCTCGAAGAGACCGCTGCATCGATGGAGGAACTGACCTCCACCGTGCGCCAGAACGCCGACCACGCCCGCCAGGCCAACCAGCTGGTCAACGGCGCGGCCGCGGTCGCGTCGCAGGGCGGCGAAGTCGTCGGCCAGGTGGTCACCACGATGGGCGAGATCGAGCAGTCCTCGCGGCGCATCGCCGACATCATCTCGGTCATCGACGGCATCGCCTTCCAGACCAACATCCTCGCGCTCAATGCCGCCGTGGAAGCAGCACGCGCCGGTGAGCAGGGCCGCGGCTTCGCGGTGGTCGCTTCCGAGGTGCGCACCCTCGCCCAGCGCAGCGCGGCTGCGGCGAAGGAGATCAAGACACTGATCGACGATTCGACCGGCAAGGTCGAAAGCGGCGCCGCACTCGCCGCCCAGGCCGGCAAGACCATGGGCGAGATCGTCGGGTCGGTGCAGCGCGTGACCGAGATCATGGCCGAGATCGCCGGCGCCTCGCAGGAACAGGCCGCAGGCATCGAACAGGTCAACCAGACCATCACCCAGATGGACGAGACCACCCAGCAGAACGCCGCGCTGGTGGAAGAAGCCTCGGCCGCCGCGCGTGCGATGGAGGAACAGGCCGCCGCGCTGACCGAGACGGTGTCCGTATTCCGGACCGCGCACGCGGCGCCGCCAACCACGGTCGCTACGCCGGTCACGTCCGGCACACCGAAGCGGGTCTCCGCCGCACCCGCGCCGGCCCCGAAACGCGTTGCGCTCGCTCGCGTCACGCCCCAGCCCCGAACCCCTGCCCACGAGACCGACTGGGCCGAGTTCTGATCCGCCCGATGTGAAGCAGCCGACCACCGTGGTCGGCACTCCTGCCACCCGCTGCCGCCGCGGCCTGCCCGGCGGTCCCGGCACACGCCCCTTACCCGATCGCGGAGCAACATGAACCTCCAGCGCGCCCTTTACCGCCACATCTCCAACATGCCGATGCGCTGGAAGTTCTACGTCCAGAGCGCATTCGTTGCCGCCGGCATCATCCTGCTCGCGGTCATCGCCGCGCGCCTGCAATACGTCGACCTGCAGAACACGCGGCAGAATGCCCTGCGCGCGCAGACCGAAATGGCGCTGGGCATCGTGGAGCAGTTCGCAGCCCGTGCCGAGTCGGGCGAACTGACGCTCGACGTGGCCAAGGCCGGCGCGCTCCGCACGCTGCAGGCGATGCAGGCGAGCGACGGCATCGATTACTTCTTCGTGACCGACGACACGCCGGTCATGCTGATGCACCCCAGCCGCCCCGATCTGATCGGCAAGCCGCTTGCCCAGGTGCTCAGCCCGGACGGCAAGGCGATCTTCCCCGAATTCGTGCGCGTGGCGCAGGCCGGCGGCGGCTTCGTGGACTACACGTGGGCCAAGGCCGGCGAAGACGATCCGGTGCAAAAGACCTCGTTCGCGGCGCGTTACGCCCCATGGGGCTGGGTGCTGGGCACAGGGGTGTACCTCGACGACACCCAGGCGCAGGCGCTCTATTTCACCGGCATCATGACGCTCGCCGGCGGCGCTCTCGTGCTGCTCAACCTGTTGCTGGGCTGGGCCATCGGCGGCTCGATGCTCGATGCGGTGGGGCGTGCGCTCGGGGCCGTGCGCGGCGTGGCACGTGGTGATCTGTCGGTCCGCACGGGCGATCACGGCCGCGACGAGGTCGGACAGATGCTCCGCGCGACCGACGAGATGGTCCACATGCTCGAGCGGTTCTCCCACCAGACACGCACCATGACCCGGCTGCATGCCGCCGAGGACATCAGTCACCGGATGCCGACCGATTTCCCGGGCGTCTACGGGGAACTCGCGGCCGGCATCAACACCATGATGTTCGAGCATCTCGACGCGATCCAGGACGCGGTGGTGGTGCTGCAGGAATATGCGGACGGCGACCTGTCGCGCGATGCGAGGCGACTGCCGGGTTCGCGCGCGGTGCTGCACGAGGCGATGGACGCCGCCAAGGCCAGCCTGCTGTCGATCAACGGCGAGATCCGCCGGCTTGCACAAGCCGCCGCGAGCGGTGACTTCAGCATCCGCGGCGACGAAGCGTCGTATCGCGCCGACTTCCGGGTGATGGTGCAGGGCCTCAACGCAATGATGGACACCTGCGACCGCAACCTGTCGCAGGTGTCGCAGCTGCTCGCGCGCATCGCCGAGGGCGACCTGACGGGGCGGATGCACGGCGACTACCAGGGCGTGTTCGCCCGCATGCGCGACGATGCCAACGCCACCGTCGCCCAGCTGACCGGCATCGTCTCGCGCATCCAGGACGCCTCGGATGCGATCGGGACCGCCTCGTCGGAAATCGCATCGGGCAACAACGATCTCTCCCAGCGCACCGAGCAGCAGGCGGCCAATCTCAAAGAGACCGCCGCGTCGATGGAGGAACTGACCTCCACCGTGCGCCAGAACGCCGACCACGCCCGCCAGGCCAATCAGCTGGTGATCGGGACGGCGCAGGTCGCAAGCCAGGGCGGCGAGGTCGTCGGCCAGGTGGTCACCACGATGGGCGAGATCGAGCAGTCCTCGCGGCGCATCGCCGACATCATCTCGGTCATCGACGGCATCGCCTTCCAGACCAACATCCTCGCGCTCAATGCCGCGGTCGAAGCCGCACGCGCCGGTGAGCAGGGCCGCGGCTTCGCGGTGGTCGCCTCCGAGGTGCGCACGCTGGCCCAGCGCAGCGCCGGCGCGGCCAAGGAGATCAAGCAGCTGATCGACGATTCGACCGGCAAGGTCGAAAGCGGCGCCGCGCTCGCCGCCCAGGCCGGCAAGACCATGGGCGAGATCGTCGGGTCGGTGCAGCGGGTGACCGACATCATGTCCGAGATCGCGGCTGCTTCGCAGGAGCAGGCCGCCGGCATCGAACAGGTTAACCAGACCATCACCCAGATGGACGAAACCACGCAGCAGAACGCCGCGCTGGTGGAAGAAGCTTCGGCCGCCGCGCGTGCGATGGAGGAACAGGCGACGACGCTGACCCGGACGGTGGCGGTATTCCGGATCTCGCCGGACGCCGCTGCACAGACACTGGCCGGTCAGTGGCTCGCCAATGTCACTTCCGCCGTCGGCGCCGATGGTAGTCCGCGGTCGAAGGCGCGCTGACTCCGCGCGGCGCATGTCTCAGTCGCGCGTGCGGTATCGAGCGTGCATGCGACCGCTGTCCCCGCCCCCGGCAGGCGCACCGTGCCCGCCTCGCTGCCGCACGCGTCCGCGCCGGCCGATACGGACTGGTCGGAATTCTGAGCCCTTCTTCGTCCCGCCCGGTCAATTTCGACCGGGCGCGGCCGATATCCGTCCAGCCCCTCTCAGAGCGTGATCGATGGCTGCGTCCCCCCTGCCCCACCCGCCGGTCGCCCATCGCGACTTCGTGTTCTCCGACCGCGACTTCCGACGCGTCTGCCAGCTCATCCGGACGCGTGCCGGCATCGCGCTCGTCGACAGCAAGCGGGACATGGTCTACGGCCGGCTCGCCCGCCGGTTGCGTGCACTGGGCATGACCGAATTCGGCGCCTATCTCGACCGGCTCGAGCGCGAGACCGACAGCGACGAGTGGCAGGCGTTCACCAACGCCCTGACGACCAACCTCACCTCGTTCTTCCGCGAGCCCCATCATTTCGAGCACCTGCACACCCAGCTCGCCGCATTCGGCAGCGCCCCCCGCAGCCCGCTGCAGCTGTGGTCGTGCGCGGCGTCGACCGGTGAGGAGCCCTATTCGATCGCCATCACGGCGTGCGAGGCCTTCGGCACCATGACGCCGCCGGTGCGCATCATCGCCACCGATATCGACACCCAGGTGCTGACGACCGCGCAGCGCGGTGTCTACCCGATCGAGCGCGTGTCGGGCCTGTCGCTCGAACGCAAGCGCCGTTTCTTCCAGCGCGGCACCGGCCCCAACGAAGGCCACTGCCGGGTGCATCCGGCCCTGCAGGCGCTGATCGATTTCCGCCCGCTGAACCTGCTCGATGCGCGTTACGACATCGGTGGGCCGTTCAGCGCGGTGTTCTGCCGCAACGTGATGATCTATTTCGACAAGCCCACCCAGCGGGAAATTCTCGGGCGGCTGGTCACGCACATGGATGCGAACACGCTGCTCTACACCGGCCATTCGGAAAACTATCTCCATGCGGCCGATCTGATCCGCCCCTGCGGACGCACCCTGTATCGCCGCAACCTCGAAGGCGGTCGCTTGTGAGCCGCCCGGCCTTCCAGGACGACGACGTCCTGCGCTACCGCGACGCCCACTTCAAGGTGCCCGCGGCCAAGCTGCTGCCTACCCAGTACCTCGTGGTCGACGACGGCACCGCGCTGGTTACCGTGCTCGGCTCGTGCATCGCTGCCTGCGTGCGCGACCCGCTGCTGCGGCTGGGCGGCATGAACCACTTCATGCTGCCCGAGGGCAATGTCGGCGACGGCGCGCCGGCCCGCTACGGCAGCTATGCGATGGAAATGCTGATCAACGAACTGCTCAAGCGCGGTGCCAGCCGTCGCCGGCTCGAGGCCAAGGTCTTCGGCGGCGCCAACGTGCTCAAGGGCTTCACCTCCAACCCGGTGGGCACGCGCAACGCCGACTTCGTGCTGGCGTATCTGGCCGCCGAACAGATTCCGGTCGTGGCCGAGGACCTGCGCGGCATCCATCCGCGCAAGGTATGGTTCTTCCCCGATACCGGACGGGTCATGGTCAACCGCCTGCCGCATGCCCACGAGGCCGAAGTGGTCGCGGCCGAAACCGCGGTCCGCGCGCGCCTGTCGCGCACGCCGGTCAGCGGTGGCGTGGAACTGTTCGAATGAGCCGGTGCCGCGTCCTCATCGTCGACGACTCGGCGGTCGTGCGGCAGCTGTTGACCGAATTGCTGGGCCAGGACCCGGGCATCGAGGTCGTCGGCACCGCCGCCGACCCGTTGCTCGCCCGCGAGAAGATCAAGCGGCTCAATCCCGACGTGCTGACGCTCGACGTCGAAATGCCCCGCATGGATGGCCTGGCGTTCCTCGAGAACCTGATGCGCCTGCGGCCGATGCCGGTGATCATGGTGTCGTCGCTGACCGAACGCGGCGCCGATGTGACCTTGCAGGCGATGGCGCTGGGCGCGGTCGATTTCGTCACCAAGCCCAAGGCGGGCGTCGCCCAGGGCCTGGCCGACTACGCAGTCGAGATTGCCGGCAAGGTCAAGGCCGCCGCGCGCGCCCGCGTACGGCCGCTGGCCGGTGCCGCGCCGGTCGTCCGGCTGGACGCGGCGCCCCGGGTCGCCCCCGTGGCGACACGTTTCCGCACCACCGACCGCCTGATCGCGATCGGCGCGTCGGCCGGTGGCACCGAGGCGATCCGGGTCGTGCTCGAGGCCATGCCGCCCGATGCGCCCGCCATCGTGCTGACCCAGCACATTCCCGCAAGCTTCAGTCGCCCCTTCGTCGAACGGCTCGACCGCTGCTCGCAGATGCTGGTACGCGAGGCCCGCGACGGCGAGATGATCCTGCCCGGCCACGCTTATCTGCCGCCCGGCGACCACCATCTGCGTGTGATCCGCGACGGCGCGCGCTGGCGCTGCAAACTCGACGCCGGTCCGCCGGTCAACCGCCACCGGCCCGCGGTGGATGTGCTGTTCCGCTCGGTCGCCGAGGCCGCCGCCGGCAATGCGGTCGCGGCCATCCTCACCGGCATGGGTGATGACGGCGCACGCGGCCTGCTGGAACTGCGCCAGGCCGGCGCGGCGACACTGGTGCAGGACGAGGCCACGAGTGTGGTCTGGGGCATGCCCGGCGCTGCGGTGAAGCTCGGCGCCGCGCAGGAAACGTTGCCGCTCGATGCCATCGCCGGCCGGCTGCTGGAACTGGCCGGCGCCAACGCAGCCGCCTGACAAGACGCGCCGGCGCGCGCCGGTCCGCCGCGGGAATGCATTGCTGCGAAATCCCCCAGCATCCGTCGCCTCGTGTCGGAGCGCGCTCGCGCGCGATCGCGCATTCCCGCGACAGCCGGATCGCGCGGCTCCTACAGCCGTCATCGCCCCTAAGATCCGTCAGCCCTGACACGTCCGGCCCACGGCCGCCATACGGTCATCAGGCGCGGTCATTGGCAATCCGACCACACGGCATACCGCCCAAAATGAAAACGCCCGGCCGAAGCCGGGCGTTTCCACATCGACCGCCGTCAGGCGGCGGTCTTCTCGCCGGCTTCGACGTACTCGGGAATCTGGTCGAAGTTCATGTAGCGATAGATGTCGCTGGCCGCCGCATCCAGCACGCCGACATCGGCCATGTACTCGGCCTTGGTCGGAATGCGGCCCAGACGCGAGCAGATCGCCGCAAGTTCGGCCGAACCCAGATACACGTTCGAGTTGCGGCCCAGGCGGTTGGGGAAGTTGCGCGTGGACGTGGAGAACACCTTCGCGCCTTCCTTGACCTGCGCCTGGTTGCCCATGCACAGCGAGCAGCCCGGCATCTCCATGCGTGCACCGGCGGTGCCGAAGGTGCCGTAGTGACCTTCCTTGGTGAGTTCCGCGGCGTCCATCTTGGTCGGCGGCGCGACCCACAGCTTGGTCGGGATGTCGCGCTTGCCTTCGAGCAGCTTGGAGGCCGCGCGGAAATGACCGATGTTGGTCATGCACGAACCGATGAACACCTCGTCGATCGCAGCGCCGGCCACGTCGGACAGCGTCTTGACGTCGTCCGGATCGTTCGGGCACGCGACGATCGGCTCGTGGATGTCGGCCAGGTCGATCTCGATGACCGCGGCGTACTCGGCATCGGCATCGGCCTTGAGCAGCTGCGGATCGGCCAGCCAGGCTTCCATCTTCTCGATGCGGCGGGCCAGCGAACGTGCGTCCGCATAGCCCTCGGCGATCATCCACTTGAGCAGCGTGATGTTGCTGGTCATGTATTCGATGATCGGCGCCTTGTCGAGGTGCACGGTGCAACCGGCGGCCGAACGCTCGGCCGAGGCGTCGGAGAGCTCGAACGCCTGCTCGACCTTCAGATCCGGCAGGCCTTCGATCTCGAGGATGCGGCCGGAGAAGATGTTCTTCTTGCCGGCCTTGGCCACGGTCAGCAGGCCCTGCTTGATCGCGTACAGCGGAATCGCATTGACCAGATCACGCAGGGTCACGCCGGGCTGCATCTTGCCCTTGAAGCACACCAGCACCGACTCGGGCATGTCGAGCGGCATGACGCCGGTCGCGGCCGCGAACGCGACCAGACCCGAGCCCGCCGGGAACGAGATGCCGACCGGGAAGCGCGTGTGCGAATCGCCGCCGGTGCCGACGGTGTCGGGCAGCAGCATGCGGTTGAGCCAGCTGTGGATCACGCCGTCACCCGGACGCAGCGAAATGCCGCCACGCGTGGAGATGAACTCCGGCAGCGTGTGGTGCGTTTTGACGTCGACCGGCTTGGGGTACGCGGCGGTGTGGCAGAACGACTGCATGACCAGATCGGCCGAGAAGCCCAGGCACGCCAGGTCCTTCAGCTCGTCGCGGGTCATCGGGCCGGTGGTGTCCTGGGAACCGACCGAGGTCATCTTCGGCTCGCAATAGGTGCCCGGGCGCACGCCCTGGCCTTCCGGCAGACCGATCGCGCGGCCGACCATCTTCTGCGCCAGCGAATAACCCTTGCCGGTGTCGGCCGGCTGCTGCGGCAGACGGAACAGATCGGTCACCGGCAGGCCCAGCGATTCGCGCGCCTTGGCTGTCAGGCCGCGGCCGACGATCAGCGGAATGCGCCCACCGGCGCGCACTTCGTCGAACAGCACTTCGGACTTCACCTGGAACTCGGCGATCACCGCGCCGTTCTTCAGCGCCTTGCCCGCGTAGGGCTGCAGTTCGATGACGTCGCCCTGCTCCATCTGCGACACGTCGAGTTCGATCGGCAGCGCGCCGGCGTCCTCCATCGTGTTGTAGAAGATCGGCGCGATCTTCGACCCCAGGCACACGCCACCGGCGCGCTTGTTGGGGATGTAGGGAATGTCGTCGCCCGTCCACCACAGCACGCTGTTGGTGGCCGACTTGCGCGACGAACCGGTGCCGACCACGTCGCCGACGTAGGCGACCAGGTTGCCCTTCTGCTTGAGGTCGGCGATGACCTGGATCGGGCCGCGCTTGCCGTCTTCTTCCGGCACGAACGGCGCGTCGTCGCGCTTGTTCTTCAGCATCGCCAGCGCGTGCATGGGAATGTCCGGACGCGTGGTCGCGTCGGGCGCCGGCGACAGGTCGTCGGTGTTGGTCTCGCCCGGCACCTTGAACACCGTCAGCGTCATCGACTCGGGTACTTCGGGCTTGCTGGTGAACCACTCGGCATCGGCCCAGCTCTGGATCACGGCCTTGGCGTTCGCGTTGCCGGCCTTGGCCTTCTCTTCGACGTCGTGGAAGGCATCGAACACCAGCAGGGTGTGCTTGAGTGCGTTCGCGGCAATGGTGCCCACTTCCGCATCGTCGAGCAGGTCGACCAGCGGCTGCACGTTGTAGCCGCCGAGCATCGTGCCCAGCAGTTCGGTGGCGCGCGCGCGGGTGATCAGCGCGCTGGTTTCGGTGCCGAACGCGATCGCGGCGAGATACGAGGCCTTGACCTTGGCCGCATCGTCCACGCCGGCCGGCACGCGGTGGGTCAGCAGGTCCAGCAGGAACTCCGCTTCACCCGCGGGCGGGTTCTTCAGCAGTTCGATGACCTCGGCGGTCTGCTGCGCATTGAGCGGCAGCGGCGGGATGCCCAGCGCTTCGCGCTCGGCAACGTGGTGGCGGTAGGCTTCCAACATGCGGGCAACTCCAGATTCGTGCGGTACCGGGAAAACCGGTCTCAGGCCGACGGTACGATCAGCTTGAGACCCTTGAAATAAGTGCGGAAAAACGCGTCGTCGCGGGTGATCAGGCCGTTGCATTGCAAGAGCGCGTGCGCGCCGACGAGGAAATCGCGCGCCGCGCGGCCCGAGGTATCACCGCGCTGCCAGGAGCGCCGCTGCATCTCGCCGGCACGCAGCGCCGACTTGGCCTCGATCGCCGAAAAACGCACGCCCATGTCCTCGAGCACGGCCATGGTCTCGGCGCCGTCGCGCAGCGCGCCGCAGATCTCCGCCAGGGCCACATCACAGACCACGACGGGGCCCGCGCTCAGGTACTGGCGCAGGCAGGCCTCGGCCGCATCGGCCTGGGGGCCGTCGGCCAGCAGATCGACCAGTACCGGCGCGTCGACGGCGATCACCGATCGGCCTCTCCATCATCGGCGCCGGCCTGCCCGCGCACGGCGCGCATTGCCGCATCGGTATCGCCGAATCCCTCGAGCTTGAAGCGCCCGCGGGCACGCGACACGGCATCGTCCACGCTCTTGCGCAGCACGATCCGGCTGCCTTCCAGCTCGACCTTGAGGATCGTGCCCTTGCTCAGACCCAGCGCATCGCGCACGGCCTTGGGCAGGGTGATCTGGCCGCGTTCGGCGACAGTGGCTTCCATCGGCAGGCTCCGACAAAGTATGCGCGAATTATACATACCTCGTGCTACATACCTGCGGGTGACAGATCCCGACGGCACACCGCATGTCCGGGCATCGGTCATCTGAAACACAGCGATGCGATGACGGATTCGCCACGTTCACATGATTAAACTGCATGGCGTTCAGGGCGCGGCACCGCCGCTCGCCCCTCTTATGTCGGGCGCTTGCGCCCACCCGCACGCCAGCGCCCGCCCCGTCGGGCCCCGCCAGCAACCCGCGACAGGAGTTCCCGCATGACCGATACCTTTTCCACGCGCGCCGAGCTTGATGTCGACGGCCGTCGCTACGCCTACGCGAGCCTGCCGGCGCTGGGCAAGCAGTTCGACATCGCCCGCCTGCCCTATTCGATGAAGATTCTGCTGGAGAATTTGCTCCGCAACGAAGACGGCGAAACGGTCACCGGCCGTCATATCGAGGCCGTCGCCAAGTGGGACCCGAAAGCCGAGCCCAGCACCGAGATTGCCTTCATGCCCGCGCGCGTGGTGCTGCAGGACTTCACCGGCGTGCCCTGCGTGGTCGACCTCGCCGCAATGCGCGACGCGGTGGTGCGCCTGGGCGGACGGCCCGAGCAGATCAATCCGCAGATTCCCTCCGAGCTGGTCATCGACCACTCGGTGCAGGTGGACGTGTTCGGACGTCCGGATGCGCTGGATCTCAACGGCAAGATCGAATTCGAGCGCAACAAGGAACGCTACGGCTTCCTGCGCTGGGGCCAGAAGGCGTTCGACAACTTCAAGGTCGTGCCGCCCAACACCGGCATCGTCCATCAGGTGAATCTGGAGCACCTGGCCCGCGTGGTGATGACCGCCGAGCGCGAGGACGGTACACAGTGGGCGTACCCGGACACCGTCTTCGGCACCGATTCGCACACCACGATGATCAACGGCATCGGCGTGCTGGGCTGGGGCGTGGGCGGCATCGAGGCCGAGGCGGCGATGCTCGGCCAGCCGTCGTCAATGCTGATTCCACAGGTGGTCGGCTTCAAGCTGACCGGGCGCCTGCCGGAAGGCTCGACCGCAACCGATCTGGTGCTGACGGTCACCGAGATGCTGCGCAAGCACGGTGTGGTCGGCAAGTTCGTCGAGTTCTTCGGCGATGGCCTCCAGCACCTGCCGCTGGCCGACCGCGCGACGATCGGCAACATGGCGCCCGAGTACGGTGCGACCTGCGGCATCTTCCCGATCGATGCCGAATCGCTGAACTACCTGCGCCTGTCGGGCCGCAGCGAAGAACAGATTGCGCTGGTCGAGGCCTATGCCAAGGCGCAGCAGCTGTGGCACGAGCCCGGCGCCGCCGAAGCCGAGTACAGCAGTGTGCTGGAGCTGGACATGGGCGAAGTGCGCCCGTCGCTGGCCGGCCCCAAGCGCCCGCAGGACCGCGTGCTGCTGGAGAAGGTGCAGCAGAACTTCCGTGACAACGTCGGCGCGCTCACCGCACGTCGCGACGCGTCCAATGATGCACAGGTCGACCGTTTCGAGAAGGAAGGCGGCGGGCAGCCGCAGGCCGAGCGCCTTGCCGCGCGTCCGGTGTCGACGATCACGCTCGAGGACGGCGAACACGAACTCACCGACGGCTCGGTGGTCATCGCCGCGATCACCTCCTGCACCAATACGTCCAACCCCGCCGTGATGCTCGGCGCCGGCCTGCTCGCGCGCAACGCCGCGGCCAAGGGGCTCAAGGCCGCACCGTGGGTCAAGACCTCGCTCGGCCCGGGCTCGCTGGTGGTCACCGACTATCTGGAGAAAGCCGGCGTCATGGACGACCTGCAGAAGCTCGGCTTCTACGTCGTCGGTTACGGCTGCACCACGTGCATCGGCAACTCGGGCCCGCTGCCCGAAGCGGTGTCGAAGGGCATCGCCGAGAACGATCTCGCCGTGGCTTCGGTGCTGTCGGGCAATCGCAACTTCGAGGGCCGCATCCACGGCGAGGTCAAGATGAACTACCTCGCCTCCCCGCCGCTGGTCGTCGCCTATGCGATTGCCGGCACCGTCGACATCGATCTGACGAACGACCCGCTCGGCAACGACACGGACGGCAACCCGGTCTATCTGCGCGACATCTGGCCCAGCAACCAGGAAATCGGCGACTTCATCGCCAAGACCATCGGCCCGGAGATGTTCGCAAAGAACTACGCCGACGTGTTCAAGGGCGACACGCGCTGGAACACCATCGACTCGCCCGACGGCGATCTCTACGAATGGGATGCGGCGTCGACCTACATCAAGAATCCGCCCTACTTCGACGGCATGACGATGGACGTCGGCAGCATCGACGACATCCACGGCGCGCGGGTGATGGGTCTGTTCGGCGATTCGATCACCACCGACCACATCTCGCCGGCCGGCAACATCAAAAAGGACTCGCCCGCGGGCCGCTTCCTGCAGGACCGCGGTGTGCAGCCGGCCGACTTCAACAGCTACGGCTCGCGCCGCGGCAACGACGACGTCATGGTGCGCGGCACCTTCGCCAACATCCGCATCAAGAACCTGTTCTTTGGCGGCGAAGAAGGCGGCAACACGCTGTACTTCGGCAAGGGCGAGCCGGAAAAGCTTGCGATCTACGACGCGGCCCAGAAGTACAAGGCCGACGGCGTGCCGCTGGTGGTGTTCGCCGGCAAGGAATACGGCACCGGCTCGTCGCGCGACTGGGCGGCCAAGGGCACCAACCTGCTCGGCGTGAAGGCGGTGATCGCCGAGAGCTTCGAGCGCATCCATCGCTCCAACCTCGTCGGCATGGGCGTACTGCCGTGCCGCTTCCGCGACGGCCAGAACGCGCAGAGCCTCGGGCTGGATGGATCGGAAACCATCGAACTGACCGGGCTGCAGAACGGCAAGTCGCGCAAGGCGCAGGTGTCGGCCAAGCGCGACGACGGCACCGAGATCCGCTTCGAGGTCGATGTGCTGCTGCTGACGCCCAAGGAAGTGGAGTACTTCCGCCATGGTGGCCTGCTGCACTACGTGCTGCGACAGTTGGCTGCGACGAAGGCTGCCTGATATCGGACGGGGCGGAAGCCCGGTCCTCCGCAACGCGGCGGACGTTCGGCAGGCGCGCGAAGCGATGCTTCGCAAGCGCGCCCGCCTCACCCACCACGGTGGGCTGCTGCACTACATGCTCTGTCAGCTCGCCGCGAAGCAGGCCGCCCGATAGCGGTAACGTGCGCAACGAAAAAGGCCCGCAAATGCGGGCCTTTTTCGTGTAGGAGCGCGCTTGCGCGCGACAGGCGTTACCGGGAAAACCTTCGCGCGCAAGCGCGCTCCTACAGGGAGACGTCGCAGCCGGTTGCGTCACGCGCGATGACGGCCTAGTCGAAGAAAGCGGCCAGACCAGACGAACGCACAGCTCCCAAGCGGGCGACGCTTCCCGTAGGAGCGCGCTTGCGCGCGAAAGGCGTTCCCGGGAAAACCCTCGCGCGCAAGCGCGCTCCTACAGGACGCGGTCCGAACCCTCAGGCTCCCGGACAACGCGGCAATCCATCCCCGACGCTGCACTCCACACAGCACGGCACCGGCTGCGAACGGGGCGCCGACTGTCCAGGCTGCAGCGCATCCGGCGTCACCGGCATCGGTGGTGGTGAGATGTACAGGCCGGGCGACGGCGACAGGGCCGCAAGCTCCGCGGCCGGGCGCAGTTGCAGCAGGACCGCCCAGTCCTGCCGGTTCGCGCTGCAGGCCTGGGGCGTGTCCGGCGTGCACGGCGGATCATCGAGACTGCGCTGCGGCAGGTTCGCAAACTGCCCGCCGGGCGTCAGCGGCAGCAGTCGCATGGTGACGCCGTCGAGCACATTGCCGCCGACCAGTTGCGCCTGTCCGCCATCGGCCCCGACGACGATGTCGCAGTGCATGCCGAGCCCGCCGTCCTCACTGCTGAGCAGCGTCGCCAGCCCGGCGAAACCGAACACCCGGTTGGCGGCGCGCACGTAGCAGAGCATGTCGCCGCGTGCGGCGCGCGTGGCCAACGGATTGGCGACGCGGTAGGCGCTGGTATCCGGATTCCGATATGCGTCGCGCACGTAGTCGACATGGCTCGGCGAACCGTTGAAGCCCGGCAGCGCCGCGCGACGCGCCACCCACGACACGAACGCGGCCGACCACGGTACGTCGACGACTAAGCTGCGGCAGGCCGGCGACGGCTGCGGCCTCTGCGGCGCAAGCAGACAATCGTAGGCACCCGGCCGGTGCTGCAGCTGCGACAGCTGGTTCGCCCCGCGCCAGTACCCGGCGACCCTGCGCCAGGCCTGCTCGCCGTTGGTCAGCAGCGCAGTCTCGGCTTCGCGCACCGTCGACCCGGCGTACCGCCCCTCCAGATCGATGAAGGGCCGATGCCACAGCAGGTGTTCTTCGCAGGCTGCCGCCGCGAGCCGCGTCGCCGGGTCAGGCGACTCCACCTGCGCGCGCAACAGCGGACAGGGATCGGCGGCGAGCGCCGACAGCGGCGCGGTCAACAACAGGCAGGCGAGCAGCCACAGGCGGCGCGTCGATCGCATCGGGAGCATCCATTCCGCGCGAGGGAACGCGGGTCGCGCGCCATCGTGCCCCAGCCAGGTGTGAAGGCCGGGTCCGCCGCGCTCAGCCCGCGCAGAATGCGGCGTAATCGATGTAGCCGGGAAACGCGCGCCCGGGCGCACACACCGGGCAATCGGGATCGGACGACAGTCGCGTTTCGCGGAACTGCATGCGCAGCGCGTCGAACTGCAGCAGGCGCCCGCGCAGCGGCGCGCCGATACCGAGCAGCAGCTTCAGGGTTTCGGTGGCCTGCAGCAGTCCGACCACGCCCGGCAGCACGCCGAGCACGCCCACTTCCGAACAGTTCGGCGCAGCCTCCGCCGGCGGCGGCTCGGGAAACAGGCAGCGGTAGCACGGCGCCTCGCCACGATAGCGGCCGGCATCGAACACGCTGACCTGGCCGTCGAAGCGATGCACCGCGCCGTAGACCAGCGGCACGCCGTGCAGCACGCAAGCATCGTTGAGCAGATAGCGCACGGGGAAATTGTCGGCGCCGTCGAGCACCAGATCGACGCCGTCGAGCAGCCGATCCACATTCGCGCTGGTCACACGCTCGGCTACCGCTTCGATGCGCGTGCGCGGGTTGAGCGCGCCCAGCGTCGTCGCCGCGGACTGCACCTTGGGCTGACCGATGCGGTCCTCGGCGTGCAGGATCTGCCGCTGCAGATTGCTGCGGTCGACGACGTCGTCATCGGCAATGCGCAGCGTGCCGACACCGGCTGCAGCCAGGTAATACGCTGCCGGCGATCCCAGCCCGCCCGCGCCGATCACCAGCACGGTCGCCTCGGCGAGGCGTTGCTGCCCCGCAAGGCCGATCTCCGGCAGTTTCAGATGCCGCGAATAACGCTCGTGGAAATCGAGATCGATGTCGCCGTCGGGCAATACGGTCGGCAATCCGGCGGCCTGCCAGGCACTGGTCCCGCCGGCGACCGATGCGATGTCGATGTAGCCCAGTGCGGCAAGCGTCTCGGCCGCCTGCATCGAGCGCCGCCCGCTCTGGCAGATCAGCAGCAATGGCGCCTGCAGATCCGGCGCGTGTGCCAGCGGCGCAGCTTCGAGCAGGGCGCGGTCGACGCCCGACGCGCCTTCGGCCATGCCGGTCACGCGTTCGTGCGCATCGCGCACATCGATCAGGCGCACGCCCTGCTGCTGGCGTTGCCGGGCCTGCGCCGGCGTGAGTTCGATGACGGCCATGGCGGGATTATCGCGCGGACGCGGGCGCATTGTCGGCGCGCTGCAATGCTCCCGTAGGCGCGCGCTTGCGCGCGATGGGCTGTATCGGTGAAGCGCTCGCGCGCGCCGGCGCGCTCCTACGGAAGCTTCAGTACGGCAGAACGTCGACCGGAGTGCCGGACGCGTAGTCGCGCGGCCCCGCAGCAAGCACGATCAACGCGTCCGAATCTGCAGCGGCCTGCATCCGGTGCGAGCCGTCGGCAGGATTCGGCTCGACCCAGGAAACCCCGTCGTCGTCGATCCACCAGCGCCCGCGCAGGAACTCCAGGCGCTCGTGCTTCTTGGTCCAGGTCGACGCCAGGCGCGCGCGTCGCAGCGGACGCGGTTGGCGGCCCTGCAGACCGTCGACGAGCCGCCGGCCCAGCGCCAGCCAGGTCGCCAGCACCGACACCGGATTGCCCGGCAGACACAGGAACAGCGCCGGGCCAAGCGTGCCGCCTTCGGCCAGCAGCAGCGGCATGCCGGGCTTCATCATGACCTTCCACATCCGCACGCGGCCGCGCCGCTGCAGCAGCTCGGGCAGCAGGTCCTTCTCGCCGGCAGACACGCCGCCACAGGTCAGCACCAGGTCGAATGCTTCGCCTGCATGGCGCAGCGCCGAGGTCACCTGCGCGGCATCGTCGGGCAGCGTCGGAAACGCGACCGGCTCCAGCCCTTCGGCGCGCAGCAGCGCCATCAGCTGGTCGCGGTTGGAGTTGTAGATCTGGCCCGGCGCGAGCGACATGCCGGGCTCGACCAGCTCGTCGCCGGTCGCGAACACCGCGACCGTCGGCCTGCGCACCACATCCAGCTGCGCCAGTCCCTGCGACGCGGCCAGGCCGATCCGCGCGGGCGTGAGCATGCCGCCTGCGCGCAGCAACACATCGCCGACGGCCGAATCCTCGCCTGCGCGCCGTACGTGCTGGCCGGGCTTCGGCGCGATCCGCACGACGACGATGTCGCCGTCGAGCGTCGTGTTTTCCTTCATCACCACCGTGTCGGCGCCATCCGGCAACGGCGCGCCGGTGGTGATGCGCACGCACGTGCCCGCCTCGACTTTCAACGCGGCGTCGGGCCCTGCGAACTGTTCGCCCGACAGCAGCAGACGTGTCGGCGACCCATCGGTCGCGAGATCGGCATGCCGGAACGCGAAGCCGTCCATCGCCGAATTGTCGAACGGCGGCTGCGCCAATGTCGCGACGACATCGCGCGCGAGGATGTGTCCGTGCGCGCGCGACAGCGATACGGTTTGCGGCTGCAGACGACGCTCGCTCGCGACGGCGTCGACGACCGCGACTGCTTCGTCGAACGCGATCCGGAACGGAAAATCGGGCGTCTGCGGCTCAGCCGCGGGCGATGCCGGCATCGTCGAGATCCTGTGGCGTGTTGAGGTTGCCGAAGCGTACACCGTCGAACTGGACGCACTGCATGCCCAGCGTCTGCTGCAGCGATCGCACTGCGTAATCGCCCGATGTCAGCGCCGCGGCGGCGACGTCGCGCAGCAATGCGACCGGCCACAGCGCTACGAGCGGCTGCACGCCGTCTGCGTCGCGCGCGTACGCACCCTGCGTGCCGGCGTGATGCACCAGCGTGCGCAACAGGCAGTCGTTGATCTCGACGAGGTCGACGGGCAGCGTCATCAGCCATCGCGTGGACGCCGCATGCGCGAGCGCATCGAGGCCGGACAGTGGCCCGGCATCGGCGCGGCGATCGGGCACCGCGATCAGTCCGTGCGCCGCGTAGCGTTCGAACTCGCGATTGGCACTGACCAGTAATGCCACGCCCTGCCCGGCCAGCCGCCGCTGCCAGCGCAGCACCTGCGGCGTGCCGCCACGCTCGAGCCATGCCTTGTCGCGGCCGCCCAGACGCGAAGCACGACCACCGGCGAGGATGCCGATGGTGACATCGGAAAATGTCGGCGCTTGCGGCGGCGACAGGTTCATCGCGTGGACACGCCCCGGCTCACTTGCGTTTGACGTGGCGGATCAGCCGCTTCTTCTTCGCCAGCTGGCGCTCGGTGAGCACGTTCTTCTTGTCCTTGTAGGGGTTGTCACCCTCGCGGAACAGGAAGCGGATCGGCGTGCCGACAAGCTTGAAGCGCTTGCGGAAGAAGTTCTCCAGATACCGCTTGTAGCTGTCGGGCAAGGTCCGCAGGCGATTGCCGTGCACGATGATCGTCGGCGGATTCTCGCCGCCCGGATGGGCGAAGCGCATCTTCGGTGCATGGCCGCGCACGACCGGCGGCGGGTTGCTCTCGTAGGCGATTTCCACCGCCTTGGTGACGTCGGCGGTGCTGAACTTGTAGTTGGCCGAGCGGTGCGCGCGATGGATCGCGGCGAACAGCTCGCGCAGGCCCGAGCCGTGCTTGGCGGAAATACGCACCGCTTCGGCCCACGGCACGAACGCGAGCTTGCGCGACAGCAACGCCTCGGTCTGCTCGCGCTGGTAATCGGTGAGACCGTCCCACTTGTTGACCGCGACCACGAGCGCACGGCCCGAATCGAGCACCGCGCCGAGCACGCTCGCATCCTGGTCGGTCACGCCTTCGCTGGCATCGATCATCACCACCGAGACCTGGGTGTGTTCGATCGACTGCAGGGTCTTGATGATCGAGAAGGTCTCGACCGCCTCGTCCACCTTGGACTTGCGGCGGATGCCGGCCGTGTCGACCAGGCGATACTTGCGTCCGTCGCGTTCAAGATCGACCTCGATCGAGTCGCGCGTGGTGCCGGCGACGTCGGAGGCGATCATCCGCTCCTCGCCGAGAATGCGGTTGACCAGCGTCGACTTGCCCACGTTCGGGCGGCCGACGAAGGTCACGCGGATGCGCTCGGGATCGGCGTCGAGCTGCTCGGTACTACCAGTTTCCGGCAAGCGTTCGAAGACCTCGTCGACCAGTTCGTCGATGCCGTGGCGATGCGAGGACGAGATCGTGTGCACGTCGCTGAAGCCGTAGCGCGAAAACTCGGCCTCGGCCGCGCGTGCGTCGAGCCCGTCGGTCTTGTTGATGACCAGGAACGTGGGTTTGTCGATCTTGCGCAGCCAGCGCAGGATCTCGTCGTCCAGCGCCGAGGCGCCTTCGCGGCCGTCCACAACGAACAGCACCAGATCGGCTTCCGCCGCAGCCGCGCGCGACTGCTTGGCGGTGGGGCCGGCCAGGCCTTCGGCTTCGAGATGGATGTTCTCGCCGGCGATGCCGCCGGTGTCGACCAGCGCGAACGGACGGTCGGGATCGAGTCGGCACACGCCGTAATGGCGGTCGCGGGTGACGCCCGGCTCGTCGTGGACGAGCGCGTCGCGGGTGCGGGTCAACGCATTGAAGAGCGTCGACTTGCCGACATTGGGGCGGCCCACGAGGGCGACGAGGGGAAGCATGGCGCGGATTCCGTTCGGTTGGGGCATGAGGCGCGTCTCCGGTATCACCAGAAACGCGCGGCCCCGGGCAACATCGCTGCCCGGGGCCGGCATTGTCGCATTTGCGGCGGAATTACTGGTCCAGACGCCAGGCCGTGACGCCGCCATCGATGTTCTGGACCACCAGCACGCCGTCGGCGACGGTCATCGCGCCGCGGATCGCGTGGCGGCCGGCGCGCGCGCGGGCGGCGAATTCGCCGTCCTCGAGACGCAGCCAGTGCAGGTAGCCGTCGTAATCGCCGACCACGGCGAAGTTGCCCTGGATCACCGCGCCGCTGAGATTGCGACGCGCCAGCGCCGGCTGCTGCCAGGCCGCCGTGCCGCTGAACTTGTCCAGGCCCCAGACCGTGCCGTTGGCGTCGGTCACCACCAGTCGCTGCGGCGAGAGCGCCGGACGGTTGGCACCGCCGTGCTCGCTGACCCACAGCGGACGCCCGCTCGGCCCCTCGAGCGCCATCGTGCGGTGCTTGTAGCTGCTGGCGAACAGCACCGCCTCGTCCAGCACCGGCGTGCCGTCGACATCGGCCATGCGCTCGAGTTCAGTCCGGCCGTCGGGCTGGGCCACGGCCTGCTCCCACAGCGTGCGACCGTCGGAGAGCGACAGCGCAGCCAGCGTGCCGTCGTCATTGCCGACGAACACGAAGCCGGGTCCGAGCACCGGCGCGTCGTTGCCGCGCACGGTCAGCGACGGCAGCTCGCGCACCCAGAACCAGCGACGCTCGCCGGTGGCAACATCGAACGCGGTCACGCGGCCGTCGTTGGAACGCACCAGCACCACGCCCTGCCCGATCGTCGGGGCCGCGATGACTTCATTGGAGACCTTCGCGGTCCAGCGCTCGGCGCCCGTGCCCGCGTCCAGCGCGACCACTTCGCCATCGAGGCTGCCCGCCACGACCAGGCCATCGCCCACGCCCGGGCCGCCGCTCAGCCGCAGGTCGGATTCGTAGCGCCAGACCGACGCGCCGGACTGCAGATCGAAAGCCCGGACGCCGCCCTTGATGGCGGCCACGTACACGCGACCGTTGGCCACCGCCGGCCCCTGGCGCACGCCGAGCCGGCCTTCGCCCTTGCCCGCGTTCGCCGACCACAGGCGGCTCACGCCGACGGTCTCGGTGATATCGGTCAGCGGTGCCGGCTCGGACAGGGCCTTGGCCTGGTCCTTCTCGCTGTTGCCGAACCAGCCACGCACGGTCGTGCAGCCGGTCACGGTCATCACGCACAGCGCGATCGCCGCGACCCGCGCGATGCGGCCCGTGGCGTGGGAGGACGCGGCGCGCGCGGTCTGCTCGGTCATCAGGATTCAACCTCGGGTTCGTCCGGCGTGCCGCCGACTTCGGAAAGCTTGAGTTCGACCAGGCCACGCTGCGGCGCGGCGCTGTCGAGCTGGCGCAGCGCCTGCGCGTAGTCGGCGCGGGCCTGCTCGGTCTGTTCGAGTGCGAAATGGGCATCGCCACGCGCTTCGAGCGACACCGCGTCTTCGGCGCCGGCCAGGAGCCTGACGGCATCCTCGCCGCGACCGGCATCGGTCAGCAGGCGGGCCAGACGCTGCTGGACCACGGCGGCGACACCCGGCTCGGTGCCGTCGACGCCTTCGAGTGTCGCGATGGCGGCGTCGCGATCGCCCTGCTCGACCTGCGCCTTCGCCAGCTGCAACGCGGCCAGTTCGCTGTAGGCGGTATCGGGAAGTCCGGCCAGCGACTGCGCAGCCTTGTCGAGTTCGCCGGAGCGGATATCGAGCATCGCCGTCTGGTAGGCGCCGTGCTGGGCCACCGACTCGGCGTGAGTGCGGTTCTTCCAGTAGTGGTAACCGAAGATCAGCGCAGCGCCGACCACCAGGCCGGCCACCAGTCCCAGACCGTTGTCGCGAAGCCAGGCCTTGACCCGCTCCCCCTGTTCGCGCTCGTCCAGCAACTCGTCAATCGCCATATGGTCTCTACGCCCGCCGTCGAAGGCGGGTCAAACGGATGGAAGTCGGATCGCGCGGGCCGCGCTCGAGGCGGTCCGGAACCTGGCGCGACGTCCCGGAATTACTCGGAAGCCGGCGCCAGCGCGCCGTCGGAGGATACCGTAAAGCGGGCCACGTTGGCCCGCTGGAAGCGGGACAGATCCTGAACGTCACCGCCGCGCAGCACGTCCACCGCGTCGGCATTGCCGAGCTTCACCCGCCCCACTTCGCCGGCCGCGAAGCGACGCTCCTGACCCGAACGCACCAGCGCCTGCTCGATCTGGGTGCCGTCGGGGGCGACGATCTCGACCCAGCTGTCGCCGCTGAAACGCAGGACGAGCCCGTCGACCGGCGGCGCCGGTTCTGCCTGCGGCGCCGCGAGCGGCGCGCGCTTGGACATTGCGCCCAGCGACGCGGTCACGGGCGTGGGACGCGTCGGGCGCGGCGACTCGTCCGCGCGCTCGAAGTTGCCGTCCAGGCCCAGGGAGGCGGTTTCGACCGGACGCGTGTTGTCGACGTGCGAGCGCGTCGCAACCCACACCGGCACTGCGATCAGTGCCGTGATCACGACATAGACCGCCCGGCCCATGGCCTTGTCGAGCATGCGCTGCATCGGCGGGGTGTAGGTGCGCGGCGTCAGCGCGGGCGGCACCACCGTGACGGCATCGGACACGCTGTCGGCCAACGACGCGGGCAATGCGAGCAGCCGCAGATAGCTGCGCAGCTGCCCGCGTACGAATACCGGCGCGCCCAGGCGGGCCCAGTTCTCGGCTTCGAGCGCTTCCACCACACGGATCTGCATCCGCAGACGCGATGCGACATCGGCAATCGACAGCCCGGCCTCCATGCGCGCTTCGCGCAGACGTTCTCCGACCCCAGGCGATCCCGCTGGCGTGGTCTGGTTCGAAGAACTCATGGTGGAGTGGTTTCCCTTGTCTGTAGGTTCGAGGCGTGCGGAAACTCGGTCCGCAGGCGTCTCTGGTATCGGTCGGCGGCCCCTGAATCGCCGAGCGCGGCTTCGATCTGCGCCGCGAGTTGCAATGCTGCCGCAGTTGCGGGTGCCGCGGCAAGCCGTCTCTGCGAAAAAGCGCGCGCATCGAAGTCGCGTTGCTGGACATGCAAGTGGCGCGCCATCGCGTCGAGCGCGACGACGTTCTCCGGATCGAGCTGCAGCGCGGCACGCAGATCGCGTTCGACACGCGCGTCATTCCCCGCAGTCATTGCGCACGCACCGGCATTGGCCAGTGCGCCCGACGGGTCGCCGTATGCGGGGTCACGCACCGCGGCATCGAAATAATCGAGCGCCTCGGCCGCGTGTCCGTTACGGCACAACCACGTGCCGTAGTTGTTGAGATACGCCCCCTGGTCGGGCGCCAGTTCGGCGGCGGCCTTGTAATGCGCGCCCGCCTGCGTGCTGCGCCCGCGGCGGTCCTCGACGACCGCAAGCAGGGTGTGGGCGTCGGGGGCCGTGCCCTCGAAGCGGAGCGCTGACCGCGCCGCCTTCGTCGCCGCGTCGAAATCATTCGTGCCGAATGCGCGGGTCGCCAGCACCAGCTGCTGGCGCGCTTCCTCGTTGCGGCGGGATTCGACGGTGCCGCGGGTGTTGTAGCTGCGCACCTCGGGACGGAAATCGCTCTTGCCGCTGGGCTTGACGAAATCGAGGCGTGAGCAGCCGGCCAGGGCCAGCCCGAGAACGAAGAGGACGGCGGCCTCAGGCAGCCGCATCGACACCCGGACCGCCCTGCGCCTGGAGACGCTTGAGATGCTCGGCCTGGCGGCGCGTGCGGTCGGCGACCTGGCCCTTGAGCTGGCCGCAGGCCGCGTCGATGTCGTCGCCGCGGGTGCGACGCACGGGCGCGATGCGGCCCGACTCGTTGAGCAGCTTCTGGAACTTGCGGATCGCCGCATCGTCCGGACGCTCGAAGCGCGTGCCCGGGAACGGGTTGAACGGGATCAGGTTGACCTTGGCCGCGTCCTTCATCTGCAGGCGGTTGTCGAACTCGCGCATCAGCCGGATCAGCTCACGTGCATGCTGCGGCTGGTCGTTGACGTCCTTCATCAGGGTGTATTCGAACGTCACCGACTCACCGCGCTTGCGCTGGGCATAGCGCACGCACGACTCCATCAGCGTGGCGATCGGGTACTTCTTGTTCAGCGGCACCAGGGTGTCGCGGAGCGCGTCGTTGGGCGCGTGCAGCGACACCGCCAGCGACACGTCACTGACCTCGCCCAGCTTGTCGATCATCGGCACCATGCCGGCGGTCGACAGTGTCACGCGCTTGTTCGCCAGGCCGTAGCCGAGGTCGTCGCGCATGATGCTCATGGCGCGGACGACGTTGTCGAAATTCATCAGCGGCTCGCCCATGCCCATCATCACGACATTGGTCAGGCGGCGCTGCTTGTGCGGCACATTGCCCAGATGCCGCGCCGCCACCCAGACCTGGCCGATGATCTCGGCGGTCGACAGGTTGCGGTTGAAGCCCTGGGTCGCGGTGGAACAGAACTGGCAGTTGAGCGCACAGCCCACCTGCGACGACACGCACAGCGTGCCGCGCCCCTTGTCGGGGATGTAGACCGTCTCGATGGCGTTCTTGCCGTCCATCGCGATCAGCCACTTGTGGGTGCCGTCGGTGGACGGCTTTTCGAACTGGATCTGCGGCACGCGGACTTCCGCATGCGCCTGGAGCTTGGCGCGCAGCGCCTTGCCCAGATCGGTCATTTCTTCGAAGTCGGTGACGTAGCGGTGGTGGATCCACTTCATCACCTGATGGGCACGGAAGCGCTTTTCGCCGAGGGTGTCGGCGAAAAAGCGCTCCAGACCCTCGCGATCGAGGTCGAGCAGGTTCTGCTTGGCGACGGTGGCGTCGATGGCGACCTCGGTCACGTTGGCATCACTCAGCGCGAGACGACTTCGTCGTTCTTGAAGAAGTACGCGATCTCGGTCTGCGCGTTCTCGACCGAATCCGAGCCGTGGGCGGCGTTGGCGTCGATGGAGTCGGCGAAGTCGGCGCGGATCGTGCCCGGCGCGGCGTCCTTCGGGTTGGTGGCGCCCAGCAGGTCGCGGTGCGCGGCGACGGCGTTCTCGCCTTCCAGCGCCTGGATCATCACCGGGCCGGAGGTCATGAACTCGACCAGCGCGCCGAAGAACGGACGCTCCTTGTGCACGGCGTAGAAGCCTTCGGCCTCTTCGCGGGTGAGCTGCTTGTACTTGGCGGCCACGATCTTCAGGCCGGCCTTTTCGAAGCGGGTGTAGATCTCACCGATGACGTTCTTGGCAACGGCGTCGGGCTTGACGATGGACAGGGTGCGCTCGAGCGCCATCTGGATTCTCCGAAGAATGAGGCCGTCCGCTCCGGAACGACCGAGTTTATATGGAAAAACCCGCGACGGAACGCGGGTTTAGCCAATCTGGCTGCGGCAATTCTAACGTATCCGCCGCCACTTACGCAGCCACGTAGCCTGCGCCGGTCATTGACGCGTCAGGCGCCGGGCCCCTAGCATCCAAACAAGCGTTTGATCGCAACAGGATCCAAGATGGCGGGCACCGCCCAGTTCTCCACCAAGGACAAGATCCTCGGCGCGGCCGAGGAACTGTTCGCCACCCACGGCTTTGCGGGCACCTCGCTGCGGCAGGTGACCAGCCGCGCCGACGTCAACATCGCCGCAGTCAACTACCACTTCGGCAGCAAGGAAAACCTCGTCAACGAGGTCTTCCGCCGTCGCATGGACCAGATGAGCGCGCAGCGGCTGGCACAGCTGAAGAAGGCCCTGGCGGAAAACCCCGGTCAGATCGAGCCCATCATCGCCGCCTTCGTCGAGCCGGCGCTGGACATGGCCAGCGGTCGGGCCGGCAGCGGCGCCTTCGTCCGGGTCATCGCCCGCGCCTATGTCGAGAAGAACGATGCCTTGCGCAAGTTCCTGTCCGAGCAGTACGGCCACGTGCCGCGCGAGTTCGCCGCCGCCCTTGCCGCCTGTGTGCCGGGTCTGGGCAAGGCCGAACTGTACGGGCGCCTGGACTTCCTGGCGGGCGCCTTGACCTATGCGATGGCCGATTTCGGCCTCATCAAGCGCCCACCCGGCACCACCGAACATGCGCACCGGGCACGTATCGCCCAGGAACTCATCCGTTTCGCCGCGGCCGGGTTCAGGAGTTGATGTCCGCCCGCGATCGGCGCCAGCGCCGCTGCCCAACACGTTGTCGTCGTCCGGGTTCAACAGGCGAATCCTGAGGCCCCGGCTTCACCGGTCCTTCCCCACCGCTCCACTCACAAATCCGTGTTCCTGCGCGATGTCTGCGTTCCGAGCACGCCTTTTCAATCATGGAGTTGCAGCAAATGTCAGAGAAACTGCTTGTACGTCGTGCCGCGGTGCTGGGCGCAGGTGTCATGGGCGCGCAGATCGCCGCGCACCTGACCAACGCCGGCATCGACACGGTCCTGTTCGACCTGCCGGCCAAGGAGGGCGACAAGGACGGCGTCGTGCGCAAGGCGCTGGCGAACCTGGCCAAACTGAACCCGGCGCCGCTGGCCAGCAAGTCACTCGCGCAGGCGATCGTGCCGGCCAATTACGAGACCGGTCTGGCCGAACTGGAAAGCTGCGATCTGATCATCGAGGCGATCGCCGAGAAGATGGACTGGAAGCAGGACCTCTACCGCAAGATCGCGCCGCACGTGCCGGCGCATGCGGTCCTCGCCAGCAATACCTCGGGCCTTGGCATCAATGCCTTGGCGGACGTTCTTCCCGAAGAACTGCGCCACCGCTTCTGCGGCGTGCACTTCTTCAACCCGCCGCGTTACATGCATCTGGCCGAGCTGATTCCGGCCCGGACCACCGACAAGGCGGTGCTCGAAGGGCTCGAGACCTTCCTGACCACCCAGCTCGGCAAGGGCGTGGTCTATGCCAAGGACACTCCGAACTTCATCGGCAACCGCATCGGCGTGTTCTCGATCCTGTCGACGATCCACCACACCCAGGAATCGGGACTCGGTTTCGACGAGGTCGACGCACTGACCGGCCCGCTGCTCGGCCGTCCGAAGTCGGCTACCTATCGCACGTCCGATGTCGTCGGCCTCGACACCATGGCGCACGTCATCAAGACGATGGCCGACACGCTGCCCGACGACCCCTGGCACCAGTACTTTGCCTCGCCCAAATGGCTCAATGCGCTGATCGACAAGGGGGCGCTGGGTCAGAAGGCGGGCGCCGGCATTTTCCGCAAGGCCGGCAAGGACATCACCGTCCTCGATCTGGACACGCAGGACTACCGCGCGTCGGACCGCAAGGCCGCCGACGAAGTGGTCGCGATTCTCAAGAACAAGGACCCGGCGCAGCGCATGGCCCAGCTGCGCGCCAGCGAGCATCCGCAGGCGCAGTTCGTCTGGGCGACCCTGCGCGACCTGTTCCACTACAGCGCCGTGCATCTGGAGGACATCGCCGAGACTGCGCGTGATGTGGACCTGGCGATCCGCTGGGGCTACGGCTGGCAGCAGGGTCCGTTCGAACTGTGGCAGGCCGCGGGCTGGAAGCAGGTGGCCGACTGGATCGCCGAGGACATCGTCGCCGGCAAGACCATGAGCAGCGCGCCCCTGCCCGACTGGGTGTTCGACGGCCGCGAGGGCGTGCATGCCGCCGAGGGCAGCTACAGCCCGTCCAAGAACGCCAAGCTCCCGCGTTCCTCGCTGCCGGTCTACCGCCGCCAGCGCTTCCCTGACGCCCTGCTCGGCGAGCGTTTCGATCAGGGCGAGACGGTGTACGAGAACGATGGCATCCGTCTGTGGACCGACGGCGACGACATCGGCGTGATCAGCTTCAAGACCAAGATGCACACGGTCTCCGACCACGTGCTCGACGGCATCCAGAAAGCGATCGGCATCGCCGAGCGCAAGTTCAAGGGCGTGGTGATCTGGCAGCCGAAGGAGCCGTTCTCGGCCGGTGCCGATCTGGCCGGCGCGCTCGGGCTGCTGCAGGCCGGCAAGGTCGACGCGTTCGAGGCGATGGTCGAGAACTTCCAGAAGACCAGCCAGCGCATCAAGTACTCGCTGGTGCCGGTGGTCGCAGCGGTGCGCGGCCTGGCGCTGGGCGGTGGCTGCGAATTCCAGATGCACAGCGCGCGTACCGTTGCGCATCTCGAAAGCTATATCGGCCTGGTCGAGGCCGGTGTTGGCCTGCTGCCGGCCGGCGGCGGTCTGAAGGAGCTCGCAGTGCGTGCGTCCGAGGCCGCGGGCCCGAACGGTGACGTGTTCGCCGAGCTCAAGAAGACCTTCGAGACCATCGCCATGGCCAAGGTGTCCAACTCGGCGGTCAACGCCAAGGAACTGGGCCTGCTGCGCAGCGACGACATCGTGACCTTCAATGCCTTCGAACTGCTGCACGTCGCGCGCCAGCAGGCTGCGGCGCTGGCCGACGCCGGCTACCGCCCGCCGCTGCCCGCACGCGCGATCCGCGTCGCCGGCGACGTCGGCATCGCCACATTCAAGATGCTGCTGGTCAACATGCTCGAAGGCCGCTTCGTGAGTCCCTACGACTACGAGATCGCCGAGCGCATCGCCACCGTGCTGTGCGGCGGCGACGTGGACCGCAACGCGGTCGTCGACGAGGACTGGCTGATCCGTCTGGAGCGCAAGCACTTCGTGGAACTCGCCCAGCAGGAGAAGACCCAGGCGCGCATCGGCCACATGCTCAAGACCGGCAAGCCGCTCAGGAACTGAGGTTCGCGCGTCGCCCTGCGGCGACGCCGGATCCATCGCCACGAACCTCGACATCGAATTCCGGAGTTTTCCAATGACCAAGCAGATCCAGGACGCCTACATCGTCGCCGCCACCCGCACCCCGGTGGGCAAGGCGCCGAAGGGCGTGTTCCGCAACACCCGTCCCGACGACATGCTCGCGCACGTGCTCAAAAGCGTCGTCGCGCAGGCGCCGGGCATCGACACCAGCCGCATCGACGACGCCGTGATCGGCTGCGCGATGCCGGAAGGCGAGCAAGGCATGAACGTGGCGCGCATCGGCGTGCTGCTGGCCGGCCTGCCCGACACCGTTGCCGCGCAGACGATCAACCGCTTCTGTTCGTCCGGCCTGCAGGCCGTCGCGCTGGCCGCGAATGAGATCCGCCTCGGCAATGCCGATCTGATGCTCGCCGGCGGCACCGAGTCGATGTCGATGGTGCCGATGATGGGCAACAAGGTCGCGCTGTCGCCGTCGGTGTTCAAGGACGACCACGTCGCGATCGCCTACGGCATGGGCATCACCGCCGAGAAGGTCGCCGAGGAATGGAAGGTCTCGCGCGAGGACCAGGACGCGTTCGCCCTCGCCTCGCACCAGAAAGCCATGGCGGCGATCCAGGCCGGCGAGTTCAAGGACGAGATCAGCCCCTACGAAATCGTCTCGCACCAGCCCGACCTCGCCGGCAACACCGTGCAGCTGAAGAAGCTGTTGGTCGATACCGACGAGGGTCCGCGCCCGGATTCGTCGATCGAGGGCCTGGCCAAGCTCAAGCCCGTGTTCCGCAACGGCCAGTTCGGCGGCTCGGTGACGGCCGGCAACAGCTCGCAGATGAGCGACGGCGCGGCCGGCATCCTGCTCGCATCGGAGCGTGCGGTGAACGACCACGGCCTCAAGCCGCTGGCGCGTTTCGTCAGCTTCGCGGTCGCCGGTGTGCGTCCGGAAGTGATGGGCATCGGCCCGATCGCGGCGATTCCCAAAGCGCTGGCGCAGGCCGGCCTCACGCTCGATGACATCGACTGGATCGAGCTCAATGAGGCGTTCGCTGCGCAGGCGCTGGCGGTGATCCGCGACAGCAAGCTCGACCCGGACAAGGTCAACCCGCTGGGCGGCGCGATCGCGCTGGGTCATCCGCTGGGCGCGACCGGTGCGATCCGCACCGCGACCATCGTCCACGGCATGCGCCGTCGCAAGAAGCGCTACGGCCTGGTGACGATGTGCATCGGCACCGGCATGGGCGCGGCGGGTGTGATCGAGGCGCTCTGACGCGAGCCGGTTGCGAGTGGGCGTACGAGCGCCCGCTCGCAATGTCGCGCGGCCCGCCGCATTGCATCGCGAGCGTCTGCGCATCGCGCGAAAATAAAAAAGCCCCGGCAATGCCGGGGCTTTTCGCTGCAGGGTGAATCCGATCAGGACTGCAACGGCACCACGCGGATCTCCACGCGACGATTCAGCGCGCGACCCTGGTCGGTGCTGTTGTCGGCGATCGGGCGGCTCTTGCCGAAACCGACGATCTCGAAGCGCTGGCGCAGCAGACCCTGGCCGATCAGGTAGTTGCCGACCGAGTTGGCACGCTGTTCCGAAAGACGCTGGTTGACCGCGTCGCTGCCGACGCTGTCGGTATGGCCCGACACTTCGACGATGGTCTGGTCGTACTCGGCCAGCGTGCGCGCGACGTTGTTGAGCGCGGGATAGAACTGCGGCTTGAGATCGGCCTTGCCGAAATCGAAGGTCACGCCATCGGGGAGGTTGAGCTTGATGACATCGCCCTCGCGATCGACCTGGATGCCGGTGCCCTGGGTCTGGCGACGCAGCTCGGCTTCCTGGCGGTCCTGATAGACACCGATCGCGCCGCCGGCCAGGCCGCCGACACCGGCGCCGACCATCGCACGCTGGCGTCGCTCGGTGGCGTCACCGCCGCTGAGCAGGCCGGCGACAGCGCCGATGCCCGCGCCGATCAGCGCGTTGTTGCGGGTGCGGTTCGGGTCGTCGGGCGCGTTGGTCTGGCCGGTATATGTGGCGCAGCTGCTCAGCAGCAGCGCGCCGGTGAGCGCGGTGGTGAGGCCTGCGGTCGTGAGTCTGCGCATGATGTCGGTCTCCTGTGTCCGGGATCGGGCGTTGGCGCCCAGTTTGAAACGCGTGCGGAAATTAGCGCGTTCACAATGCAAGGGGGGTGACGGCCCCCGCGTGCGGACGGTCGACGTTCAGCACAGCGCGCCTGGTGACGGCCGCGGCGTTCAGCGCGAGGCCTGATACGCGGCCAGCGCGGCTTCGCGTCCGGCCGCCAGATCGACGATGGGCCTGGACGGGTAATCGGGCGCTGCCGTTTTCAGCAGTGCCGGCGATTGCCAGGGACTGGAGCGTGCGGACACCGGCAGGCTGGCGAGTTCGGGGACCCACCTGGCGATGTACTCGCCCGCCGGGTCGAACTTTTCCGCCTGGGTGACCGGATTGAACACCCGGAAATACGGCGAGGCGTCGGCGCCGGTGCCACCGATCCATTGCCAGCCCAGGGTGTTGTTGGCGAGGTCGGCATCCACCAGCGTGTCCCAGAACCAGCGTGCGCCTTCGCGCCAGTGGATGCGCATGTGCTTGCACAGCCAGCTGCCGACGATCATGCGCACGCGGTTGTGCATCCAGCCGACCTGCCAGAGTTCGCGCATGCCGGCGTCAACGATCGGCACGCCGGTACGTCCGCGATACCAGGCCTCGAGGCTGCGGGCGTCGGCAGGTGCCCAGGGAAAGCGTTCGAAGCGCGGATTGAAATTCCGGTCGGGGGTTTCGGGAAAGTGGTGCAGCAGGTGATGGGCGAACTCGCGCCAGCCCAGTTCGCGCACGTAGGCGTCGATATCCGGCGCGGTGGCCGCCGTGCGCTCGGCTTCGAGCGCGGCCACGATGCGCCAGGGCGCGATCTCGCCGAAGTGCAGATGCGGCGACAGGCGCGATGTGCCCGCCTGGTCGGGCCGGTCGCGACTGGCGCGATAGCCGCGCATCGCGCCGTCGATGAAAACCTCCAGCGCTTCGTGGGCACCGGCCTCGCCCGGCTGCCACAGCTGCCAGAAGCCGGTATCCCACGACAACGATGGCGCCAGACCGAGCGCGTCGAGCTTGACGCCGTCCGGCCCGGCGTCTGCCGCAGGAAGCGTGCGGGGCGCGGTCCAGACATCGGGCGCGCTCCACTCCGACAAGGCCTTGCGCCAGAACGGCGTGAACACCTTGTACGGCCCGCCCTGCCCGGTCTGCAGCGACCAGGGCTCGAACAGCAGGGCGCCATTGTGGCTGTCGGCCTGGAGGCCTGAGGCGCGCAGGCGCTTCTTGATGCCGGTATCGCGCGCTTCGATCATCGGATCGTAGCGGCGGTTCCAGAACACCGCCTCCGCTTCGCAGGTCTGCACAAGCGATTGCAGCGTGGCCAGGGTGGGTCCATGGAACAGGCGCAGCCGGCTGCCACGCCGGCGCAGTTCGGCATCCAGCGCTGCCAGCGAACGGTGCCGCCACGCGTTCGACGCCGCGCCCGGCGCCCAGTCGCCCTCCTCTTCGGGGGCGTGGATGTAGACGCACACCGGCGCGAAGTCGCCTTCGAGGGCGGCGCGCAAGGCGGGATTGTCATCGAGCCGCAGATCGTTCCGGAACCAGACTATGGCCTGTGCCAACCGCATTCCCCTTGCACCGGACAACGGTGCGCACATTGACTGAATGGGCGTGAGTATCGCGAAAAACGTGCCCTCTTCGAGATCGAACGCGCGTACGGAACGCAGACGGCCAGCATCGACGCCGCCATGGCCGGCCGATCGGTCACAATGCGCACCGCGTGTTCCGCCGTATCGAGGCCTGTTTCCCCCGTGACCAATCCGTTTCCCCTGGAATCCACCCCGGCCGACGCGCAGCGCGCGATCGCCGAGGAGTTCGCCTTTTTCAGCGACTGGTCCGAGCGTTACCAGTACCTGATCGATCTGGGTCGCAAGCTGCCCGCGTTTCCCGACGATGCGAAGACCGAGGCCAATCGTCTGCACGGCTGCCAGTCGATGGTGTGGATCGTGCCGTCCGGCGATGCCGACCGGCTCGACTTCGCGGCGGCCAGTGATTCGGCCATCGTCTCGGGTCTGATCTATCTGGCGCTGCGCGTGTATTCGGGCCGCAGTGCGCGCGAAATCGTCGACACCGACGCCGACTACATCGCCGACATCGGCCTGGCCAAGCATCTGTCCCCGACCCGCAGCAACGGCCTTGCCGCGCTGCTCGCCTTCATACGCGAGCACGCCCAGCGCACCCTGGCGTGAACCCGCCCGAAGGTGTTCCCGACGCGGGCGACGCCAGCCGCGCCGCGCCGCTGCGCAATGCGAACTTCCGTGCGTTGCTGGGCTATCGGATCTTCACGATCCTCTCCTACCAGATCGTCGCGGTCACCGCCGGCTGGACCATCTACGCGCAGACCGGCAACCCGTGGATGCTGGGCCTGATCGGCCTGGCCGAAGTGCTGCCCTACTTCTGCGTCGCGCCGTTCGCCGGCTACCTCGTCGACCACCTGCCGCGCCGCAAACTGGGCATGGCTGCAGCCGCCGGGCTGGCGGTCACGCCCTTGTTGCTTGCGCTGCTGACCTCGGAGCTGGTGACCGGCAGCGTCTGGCTGCTGTACCTGCCGATCATGCTGACCGGCATGGTGCGTGCGTTTCTCGGGCCGGTGTACAACGCGCTGTTCGCACGCGTACTGCCGCGCGACCAGTTCGTGCGCGGCGCAAGTCTGGGCAGCATCGTGTTCCAGAGCGCGATGGTGCTGGGGCCGGCGATCGGCGGCCTGCTGATCAAGCCGCTCGGCGTGCCGGGCGTATTCGTGCTCGCCGCAGTGCTGGCACTGCTGGTGATCGGGTGCCTGGCGCGGATGGGCGTGACCGAACCGCCGCAGAAGCTGCAGCGCGAACCGGTGTTCGCGAGCATCGCCGAAGGCGCGCGTTTCGTGTTCGGACACCAGATCCTGCTCGCCGCGCTGGCACTGGACATGTTCGCGGTGCTGTTCGGCGGCGCGATCTCGCTGGCCCCGGCCTTCATCCACGACGTTCTGCACTACGGGCCCGAAGGGCTCGGCATTCTGCGCAGCGCGCCCGCGCTGGGTTCGGTGGCGATGGGCATCTGGCTGGCGCGCAATCCTGTCCAGCGCAACGCGGGCCGCTTCCTGCTGGCGGCGGTGGCGGGCTTCGGCCTGTGCATGATCGGCTTCGGGCTGTCGACGGCGTTCTGGCTGTCGGCGTTTTTCCTGCTGCTGTCGGGCATGTGCGACGGCGTGTCGGTGGTGATGCGCTCGACGATCATGCAGCTCTCCACGCCCGACCACATGCGCGGGCGCGTGTCGTCGATCAACGGCCTGTTCGTCGGTTCCTCGAACGAGATCGGCGCGTTCTACATGGGATCGATGGCCCGCCTGCTGGGCCTGGTGCCCGCGGTCGTGGTCGGCGGCTGCATGACGATCGCCGTGGTCGCGACGACGGCGTTCAAGGCGCCGCGGCTGCGCCGCCTGGATCTGCGCGAGCTGACTTGAAAGTGGTGATTCGTGATTGGTGATTGGTGATTCGAAAAAGCGGTTTCCCGCAAACGAAAAGCCCGCCGGATGGCGGGCTTTTCGTTGCAAATCAGGTGGCGGGAAGTCGCATCTTTGAATCCTCCCGAATCACCGGTCCCGGCGCTCAGTCACCCATCTGCTTCTGCAGGTGCTCCCAGCGCTCCTGCTCGTCGATGGTGCGCTCGGCGGTCAGGCGGGCTTCCAGACGCTCCAGGCCGATCTCTTCACCGGAGTCGACGCTGTAGCCGTATTCGCCCGAGTCCACGCGCTTGAGCGTGCTGTCGATCTTGCCGATCAGCTTGCGGTAGCGGTCGCGGGTGCGGAGTTCGAGCGAGTTTTCCGTCTCGCGGGTCGCGCGCTCGGCCTCGTCGCCGACATCGCGGACTTCGTCCTTGAGGTTCTCGATCGTCTGCTTGGATTCTTCCACCAGGTCCGCACGCCAGTTGAGCAGGCGCTGACGGAAGTACTCGAGCTGCAACGCACTCATGTACTCCTCGTCCGGGCCGGGCTTGTAGCCCTGCGGGAGAATGGGACGACCTGTTTCTGCATCGGTCTTGTACTGCACGACCTTCACCTTCGTTCTGGGCGCCGGCTCTGGCTGGCGCGCAACGCCCGCGACGGCGACCTTGCCGGCCGGACGCGGACGCGTTGTGGGAGTGGATGCCGGCGCCGACTTGGGCGCGGTGGCCTTTGCCGGCGCGGCGGCCGTCTTGGAGGCCTCCACCTTCGGAGCGGCGGCGGGCTTGTCGCTGATCGACTTCGCCGGTGCCGCCTTCTTGGCGACGGCCTTCTTCGCAGCCGCCGGAGCGGCAGCGGGCTTGGAGGGCGTCGCCGGCTTGGCGGCCGCGGTCTTCACCGCCGCCGTCTTCGCCGTTTTCTTTGCAGGTGCCTTCGCGGGCGCCTTGGCCGGCGCGGCCTTGGCGACCGGCTTCGGCGCGGCGACCTTCTTGGCCGGCGCCTTGGCTGGTGCCTTCTTCGCTGCCGACTTCGCCGGCGCGGCCTTGGCGGCAGGCTTCTTCGCGGGCACAGCCTTCTTCGCCGGCGCCTTGCCGGCAGCGGCAGCCTTCTTCCCGACAGCTGCCTTCGCGACGGGCTTTGCGGCCTTCTTGACGACCTTCTTTGCGGGTTTCTTGACTGCCACGTGCTGCGTTCCTTGTCATTCCCTTGGGCGGGGAAGCGGCGTGTTATACCCTGCATAACCCTGCAGCGGCAACCGTTCCGACCCCCGTGTTCATCGCCCCCGTCGACCTGCCGTGATTGCGCGTTTGCTGCTGTTGTTGCTGCGCATCTACAAGCGCGTGATCAGTCCGCTGCTCGGGCCGCGCTGCCGCTTTTATCCCAGTTGCTCGTCGTATGCGATGGTCGCCATCGCCCGCTTCGGCGTGCTGCGTGGCGGCTGGCTCGCCCTGCGCCGCATCGCGCGCTGCCACCCCCTGCATCCGGGCGGACACGATCCCGTTCCGATGCCGAACCCGGACTCCAAGCCATGACTTCCACGCTGATCCGCAACGCCCGCCTCGTCAACGAAGGCCGCATCACCGAGGCCGATCTGCGCATCGGTGGCGATGGCCGCATTGCCGCGATCGGCGGCGACCTGTCCGCGCAGAGCGGCGAGACGGTCGTCGACGCCGCAGGCCGCTGGCTGCTGCCAGGCATGATCGACGACCAGGTGCATTTCCGCGAACCGGGCATGGAACACAAGGCCGACATGGCGACCGAGTCGGCCGCGGCCGTGGCCGGCGGGCTGACCAGCTTCATGGACATGCCCAACACCAGCCCGCCGACGCTGAGCGCCGAGGTGCTGCAGGACAAGTACGACCGCGCCGCGGGCCGCGCCCGGGCGAACTACGGCTTCTACATGGGCGCCAGCAACGACAACCTCGACCACGTGCGGCGCATCGACCCGCTGACCACGCCGGGCGTCAAGGTGTTCATGGGCGCCTCGACCGGCAACATGCTGGTCGACAATCCGGACACGCTCGACGGCATCTTCCGCGAGACGCCGGTGCCGATCATCACCCACTGCGAGGACACGCCGACGATCGACGCGATCCAGCGCGAATATGTGGCGAGGTACGGTGACGACATTCCGGCCGAATGCCATCCCGACATCCGTTCGCGCGAGGCCTGCATGAAGTCGACGCAGCTTGCGCTGTCACTGGCGCGCAAGCACGACACGCGACTGCACGTCCTGCACATCTCGACCGCCGACGAGCTGGCGCTGTTCGAAGCCGGCCCGCTGGTCGATGCGGACGGACGCCTGCGCAAGCGCATCACGGCCGAGACCTGCATCCATTTCCTGCGCTTCGACCGCAGCGATTACGCGCGCCTGGGCCATCTCATCAAGTGCAACCCGGCGATCAAGGACGCATCCGACCGCGAGGCATTACTGCGTGCGTTGGCCGACGACGTCATCGATGTTCTGGCCACCGACCATGCGCCGCACCTGCTGAGCGAAAAGCAGAACCCCTACACCCGCGCGCCGAGCGGCCTGCCGCTGGTGCAGTTCGCACTGGTCGCCGCACTGGAATGCGTGCACGAGGGCCGCTTCGACATCACCCGCGTGGTGCAGAAGTTCGCGCATGCCCCGGCGCAGCTGTTCGACGTCGCCGAGCGTGGCTTCCTGCGCGAAGGCTATTTCGCCGATCTGGTGATGGTCGAGGACACGCCGTTCACCGTGACTCGCGAGCAGGTGCTGTCGCGCTGCGGCTGGTCGCCGTTCGAAGGCACCACGTTCGGCTCGCGCATCGCGTCGACCTGGGTCAACGGCCAGCTGGCCTGGGACGGTGCGCAACTGGTCGGCGACGCCGCGGGCCAGCGCCTGACGTTCGCCCGCTGAAGCGCGCGGGCACATCGCGCCTTCATCCCCGGGTGCGTAGCGTGCCCGGTCGCCGCTCCCGCCCCACGGACCCGCTCATGCCCCTGCGCCGCCATCTCCCCGTCTTCCTGAGCATGCTCCTCGTGATGTTCGCGGCTGCAGTGCCGCTCGCGGCGCAGGAGCCGGGTGATGTCCGATTCCCGGCGCAGGTCCAGCAAGGCAGCCTCGTGATCGGCAAGGTGCCGGCCGGCAGCCGCGTGCAGTATCGCGACCGCGACCTGCGCGTCAGCGGCTACGGCACGGTGGTCATGGGCGTCGGGCGCGACGAGGCCGGGCCGGTACAACTGGACGTCACACGCCCCGACGGCAGCCGCCAGACGGCATCGATCGCCATCTCGCCGCGCGACTGGCCGATCGAACGCGTCAACGGCGTGCCGCCGGCAACAGTGAATCCACCGCCGGCGATCGCCGAGCGCATCCGCCGCGAACAGGCGCAGGTCACCGACGCGCGCAAGCGCGACGACGACCGCGTCGACTTCGGCAACGGCTTCATCCGCCCGGTCGAGGGCCGCATCAGTGGCCGTTTCGGCCGCGCGCGCTCGTACAACGGCCAGCCGGGTTCGCCGCATTCGGGAATGGACATCGCCGCGCCCACCGGCACACCGGTCAAGGCCCCCGCGGCCGGCATCGTGACCTTCGCCGCGCCCGACCTCTATCTCACCGGCGGCACCCTGCTGCTCGACCACGGCCACGGCGTCAGCTCGAACTTCCTGCACCTCTCCCGCATCGACGCCAAGGTCGGGGATCGCATCGAGCAGGGCCAGGTGATCGGCGCCGTCGGCGCAACCGGTCGCGCCACCGGGCCACATCTGCACTGGGGCATGAACTGGCTGGACGTGCGGATCGACCCGCAGCTGGTGCTGGAGAGGCCTTGAGCATCCGGCACCCGATGTAGGCCGACAGGGCGACCAGGCCCCGGACGTCGCGCGATGCCGGACGCGTCGTCATTGCGGATTGCGTTCCCGCGCGAAAAGCCGAAGAGCATTGATTGCAGGCAGCGTCACTGGATTCCAGTTTCCGCGGGAACGTCGCGGGGCCTGATCAATCCCGCGTTGCAGGTCACATCGTCCAGACCCCGCTCGAGCGACCGAGCGTTCTGCGAAGGCGCATCGTGCGGTATCGGTCACCCGACGTTTCACGCTTCCGGCAAAGCGCGCGCCCGCCGCCGCGCTTCGCGTGCTGCCGGACCCACCGCCCGTCCGGAATGAGCTGCGGCTCGTTACGGCCCACTCACCCGCGCCACCGCGTCGTGGGCATGCAGGCTTTCGAAGTGCGAGACGGTGGCATCGAAACGAGCGATGCGCGGATCGGCCGACAGTGCGGCGGCGACGCGGCGGGCTGCGTCTTCGCAGAACATCAGGTTTTCGGCGTTGAGGCTGGCAAACGCCTGCTCGTCTTCGCGCTTGACCGCGGTCTGCACGGGGGTGCCCAGCGCATGTTCGAGGGCATCGACGATGGCGAGGATCGGGAACGTCTCCACATCCTCGGCCAGCTGCAGGCGCACGTCGGCGCGGCTGCGCTGGGCATGCGGCGTCGCGGCCAGGCCGCGCGGGGACTCGAGCCAGTCGCGCACGGCGTCGTAACCGGCGGTGGCGGCGGTGAAATCGCCGGCGAAGCGCGCAGCATTGAGCTGGCGCGACAGCGCCGCCGAGGCCGGACAGGTGCTCGAGTATTCGACCGACAGCGACAGGGTGAGCGCCAACCCGGCCGGCGACAGTATCGCGTCGATCTCCACCGGATAGGTCTTCCATCCGCTGTGGGCGCTGGCCAGGGCCGGCCGGCGCAGCAATTGACCGTAGCGCAGGGTCAGCTGCACGCGATCGGCCAGGCCGCGTTGCGATTCGATGCAGTCACGCAGCACGCGCTCGAGACTGGCGCGATCGAGCGTCCGGCTCGACAGCGCGTCCTGCAGGTGCAGGTACAGGCGTGACATATGGATGCCGCGTGCGTCGGGGTCGACGAGGTTCACACCGATGTCGGCCGAAGCCGGCACCGTGACCGCGCCGCCATCGGCGTCTTCGATGCGCAGCGGCAGCGCGATGTTGCCCATGCCGACCCAGTCGAGCAGGCGCGCGGCCTGGGCCTGGTCGCCGGCGACATCGGGAAGGCGGTCGGAAAGCGGTGCGGTGCTCAAGGCGGACTCGTCGTGGCTGCGGAAGATGGCGCGACGGGCGCTGTCTGGAGCGCCCGTCGCGAAGCCGAGTTTACCGGCTTGCCGGCGCCGCCCCCCGCAACGCTGCGTTTTCCCGATGGCGCCGGGCACGGGAATGCAACGCGGTCACGCCGCGCACCCGCTCTCCCGCAGCACGCGGGAGGCACGGGAGGGACTTCGCAACGCTGCGTTTCCGGGTGACGCTGGGCGTGGGATTAGCGCGGCCGCGCCGCGCGCCAGCTCGACCACAGCACGCGGGGGCCAGGCACGGGTCGGCTTTCGCCGTCGCGGGCCAGGATGCGCAGGCGTGCCCGGACGATCGCGTCGGCAATGCGCCGTGGCCGCGTGCCGCCGTCATGCGCGGGCCATTCGGCCAGCAGACGCGAGGCGAGCGGCTGGTCGGTCCGCACGAAGGCCTGCATCGCCAGCAACGGCGCCGCCGTGGTCCGGCCATCGCCGCCGTCGCCCGCCGCGTCGCCGAACAGGCGCGCCTCGCAGGCCGCGACCGCGAGCGCCAGATCCTGCAGCTGGGCGAGATTGCGCGCGGTATCGGCGGGGTGCTCGCGCGTCGCCGGCAGCAGGCGCAGCGCGAGTGCCAGGGTCTGCCAGGGCGCGTCGACGCGTTGCAGTTGCGCGGCCAGCGGATGCCGGCGCGCGCCCTTGGCCCAGCCCTGCAGTTCTTCCTGCCACCAGGCGAGTTTGGCCAGGCCCGGCGCGGCGTCGCTGCCGGCCCAGGCGGCATCGCCCAGTTCGTCGAGCAGCGAGAACCACGGCGCCGCGCGCCCGCGCAACGCAGGTGGGACGAAGGCCATGGCGATCCGCCATTCCGGCCAACGCGCCTGCCACTTGGCGACGAAATCCTCGTCGCCCGGACGGTCGCCCGCGCTCATGCGGGCCAGCCTGCGGGCGTGGCCAGCGCCTCGGGCAGGGCGTGCATGACATCGCCCTGCCAGGCGATCGGGTCGTCACCCTCGAGCCGGTAGCCCCACAGCGCCACCACCGACGGCATGCCGGCCGCGCGCGCGGCCACGATGTCGCGCGCGTCGTCACCGACGTAGACACAGGCCTCCGGCGCCAGGCCGATCGCGGCCGCGGCGTGCAGAAGCGGCATCGGATGCGGCTTGCGCTCGGTCAGCGTGTCGCCGCCGACCAGCACCGCGCAGCGATCCTGCCAGCGCAGCTGGGGCAGGATGCGCGCGGCGAGGTATTCGGGCTTGTTGGTCACGATGCCCCAACGCGTGCCGGCCGCTTCGAGCGCGGCCAGCATCGCCTCGACACCGTCGAACGGCGCGCTGTGGCGGCCGAGCTCCTCGGCGTAGACGGCGAGAAACTCGGGCACCAGCGCGGCGATGCTCTCGGCGCCGAGCTCTGGAAACGCGACCGAAGCCATTGCCCGCGCCCCGCGCGAGACCATGGGTCGGATGTCCGACAGCGCCAGCGGTGGCCGGCCACGGTCGGCCAGCATCCGGTTGACGGTCGCCAGCATGTCGGGCGCGCTGTCGAGCAGCGTGCCATCGAGATCGAACAGCGCACCGGGCGGAAAGCCGGTGCGAACGGACGCGGTGCTCACTGCGGTTTCTTCGCCCAGGCGAGATAGTTCACGTCGGTGCGCGGGATCAGTCGGGCGCCGTTGCGCCAGGGCTCGTACATCAGGCCCTTGACCTCCTGCAGCTGCAGGCCCGCCTCGCGCAGCCAGCCGCCCAGCTCGGACGGGCGGATAAAGGACGCGTACTGGTGCGTGCCGCGCGGCAGCAGGCGCGCCACGTACTCGGCGCCCACGATCGCCAAGGCGAACGCGGCCGGCGTGCGGTTGAGCGTGGACACGAACAGGCTGCCGCCGGGCTTGAGCAGCGTGGCGCAGGCCTGCAGGATCGCCGCCGGGTCCGGCACGTGCTCGAGCATTTCCATGCAGGTCACCACATCGAAGCTGCCCGGCTGCTCGGCCGCCAGCGCCTCGACCGACTGCACGCGGTAATCGACCTCGACGCCGCTTTCCAGGCCGTGCAGTTTGGCGACCTTGACCAGATCCTCGGCCAGGTCGATCGCGGTGACGCGCGCACCACGCTTGGCCATCGCCTCGCTCAGCAGGCCGCCGCCGCAGCCGACATCGAGCACCCGCATGTCGTCGAGCCGGGCGCGCTCGCGGACATAGTCCAGACGCACCGGGTTGAGCGCGTGCAGAGGCTTTTGCGGACCATCGGCGTCCCACCAGCGGTTGGCGAGCGCGCCGAACTTGTCGAGTTCGGCCTGGTGAAAGTTGTCGCGGGCTGCGCTCATGGTGTCCTCGATCATGCGCCGGAGCGCAGGTTGGCGATGCGGTCGCGCCACTGTCGCGCGTTCGCGGTGATGGCTTCGATGTCGAACCCGACCAGGGTGCGCGACTGCAGCTTGGGCTGGCCGGCGATCCAGACATCGCTGACCTGGTGGCGGCCGGTCGCATAGACCAGCTGCGAGACCACATGGTGCAACGGCTGGGTCTCCACCGGCGACAGGTCCACGCAGACCAGATCGGCCTGCTTGCCCGGCTCGATCGAACCGATGCGTTCGCCGAAGCCGATCGCCTTCGCCCCGCCCAGCGTCGCGGCGCGCAGCGCGGTGAAGGCATCGAGCGCGGCAGCGTCGTTGGCGACTGCCTTGGCCAGAATGGCCGCGGTGCGGGTCTCGCCGAACATGTCCAGATCGTTGTTGCTGGCGACGCCATCGGTTCCGATGGCCAGGTTGACGCCCGCGCGCTCGAGCGCGCATGCCGGGCAGAAGCCGGACGCCAGTTTGAGGTTGGATTCGGGGCAGTGCACCACGCTGACGCCGCGCTCGGCGCACAGATGGATCTCGCCCTCGGTGAGCTGGGTCATGTGCACGGCGATCAGCCGATCGTTGACCAGGCCGAGTCGGTCGAGCCGCGCGATCGGCCGCTGGCCGTACTGATCGAGCGACTGCTGCACTTCCTGCGCGGTCTCGTGCAGATGCAGGTGCACCGGCAGGTCGAGCTGGTCGGCGAGCATGCGGATGCGTTCGAAGTTCGCATCGTTGACGGTGTATGGCGCGTGCGGCGCGAACGCCATTGCGATCAGCGGATCGTCGCGCCACTGGTCGTGGACCTCGCCGGCGCGCTCGAAGTACTCGTCGTCCGTCGCGGCCCAGGCGGTCGGAAAATCGATGACCGGCAGGCCGACGCGTGCACGGAAGCCATGGCGCTTGTAGACGGCGGCCTGCACGTCGGGGAAGAAATAGTTCTCGTTGACGCAGGTCGTGCCGCCGCGAAGCATTTCGGCCAACGCCAGGGTGATGCCATCGGTGACGAATTCCGGTCCGATGACGGCCCCTTCGATCGGCCAGATGTGTTCCTGCAGCCAGACCTTGAGTGGCAGGTCGTCGGCGAAGCCGCGCAGCAGCGTCATCGGGTTGTGCGTGTGCGCATTGACCAGCCCCGGCAGCACGGCCGAGTGCGGGCGCGACACGGTCTCGATCGGTGCGAAACGCTGGCGCGCCTCGGCGATCGGCAGCACCGCGACGATCTCGCCGCGATGGACCGCGACCGCATGGTCGTCGAGCACCACCGCATGCGGTTCGACCGGCACCACGTGTGCGGCCTCGATCAGCAGGTCGATGGTCTGGGGGGCGGTGTCGTGCATATTCATGGATCCTCGGGGTCGTGGTGCCAGAAGAAGCCGTTCTCCAGCACGCCGGTGTCGTAGCGATGACCGTCGTAGCGCACCGTGCGCGTCTCGCGTCGTCGTGTCTGCGTATCGAGGTCGCTACCGGCAACGCTTTCCAGCCGCACGACGTCGGCCTGCACGCGCAGATCGGCCATGCCGTGGCGGGCGGTCGGCAGCACGGCGAGGGTGAACGCCGCCTCCTCGGTCACCAGCAACTGGTCGCGTGCCCAACTGCAGGGCTCGCCAGCCACACGTGCCCAGAAGTCCAGATGCGTCTCGACCACCGGGCGCAGCGCGTCGCCGTCACGCAGGTAGAGCGTCAGCGCATCGTTGTAGCGGCGATCCGGACAGCTCGGCCCGCGCGCCGTGTTGCGGACGACGACACCGAAAGCACGGTCGCCCGGGACGAGGTCGTAGCGCGCGGTATCAAGCAGCAGACCGCCCTCCCCCAACGCGAAACCCGCGTCCTCGTCGAGCTCGGACACCTTCGAAGACAGCACCTGTGCATCGTCGGCGTCGAGCACCGCGACCACCAGCCGCAATGCCCGCTCGCCGGGTTTCCCCGAATCGGGCAGTGCATATGCGACTGCTGCGAGCTCGAGCGCGGTGTCGTAGGGCCAGACCCGGCAGGCCTGTGCGACCAGCGGCGCATCGTCGCCGGCCGGCACGAGGCCCGCGTGCGTCAGCGCGTACAGGGTCTGCGCAGCGCATGGGTCGCGAGGCGGCGCCGCGTGCGCAGACAGTGCAGCGAACGACGCACACAACAGCGCGATTGCCGCGACCCGCCTGCGCAGGCACGAACGAGCGGCGCCTGCGCAAGGGGTTCTAATCTGCGAGGCGAATCGCTTCGCGATTTCGCTGCGGCCATGCGAAGGCGCTGGTTCCCCGCCTGACCAGACATGCGTCTGTTGAGAGCCGCGGGGATGATTGATCCGCGACGCGAATCGCTTCGCGATCTCGCTGCGGCCAAACGAAGGCGCTGGATCCCCGCCTGCGCGGGGATGATTGATCCGCGACGCGAATCGCTTCGCGATTTCGCTGCGAATCAATCACTTCACCCGGCTGACGTACTCGCCCGAACGCGTGTCGACCTTGATCACCTCTTCCTGGGCGACGAACAGCGGCACGCGGACCACGGCGCCGGTCTCCAGCGTCGCCGGCTTGCCGCCGGTGCCGGCCGTATCGCCCTTGACGCCCGGATCGGTCTCGGTGATCTGCAGTTCGACGAAGTTCGGCGGCTGCACGGCGATCGGGGTGCCGTTCCAAAGCGTGACCACGCACTGCTCTTCACCCTTGAGCCACTTCTCCGCGCCGCCCATGCCGGCCTTGTCGGCCTGCACCTGCTCGAAGGACTCGGGGTTCATGAAGTGCCAGTACTCGCCATCGCTGTAGAGGTACTGCATGTCGGTGTCGACCACATCGGCCACTTCCACCGAGTCGGTCGCCTTCATCGTCAGTTCGACCACGCGGCCGGACTTGATGTTGCGGTACTTCATGCGCGTGAACGCCTGGCCCTTGCCCGGCTTGACGTACTCGGTGTCGGTGATGACGCACGGCTCGTTGTTGACCAGGATCTTCTGGCCGTTCTTGACGTCGTTCATGCCATAACTGGCCATGGTCTGCTCCTGCTGGCCGGCGCCGCCGGCGGCTACACTACGGGGTTTCCCGGCCGCGGCATGCGCGGCCGGCTCTGTTGGATTGCAATCGCACATGATACCCGCAGCCTCCACCCCGATGCAGCCGCGCCGCTGGCAGCAGGCCTGGCGCGACGCGGTGCGCGACCCCCGCGAACTGCTCGCCCTGCTCGGCCTGCAGGACGCCGCCCTGGCCGTCTCCGAGCAGGCCGCCGCCCAGTTCCCGCTCCGTGTGCCCCGCAGCTTCATTGCACGCATGCGCAAGGGCGATCCGCACGACCCGCTGCTGCGCCAGGTCCTGCCGCTCGACGCGGAGATGCGGCCCGTTGCCGGTTTCGCGCTCGACGCCGTCGGCGACGGCGCGGCCAAGGCCGGCCCCGGCGTCATCCACAAGTACGCCGGCCGCGCGCTGCTGGTGGCCACCGGCAGCTGCGCGGTGAACTGCCGCTACTGCTTCCGCCGGCACTTTCCGTATGCCCAGGAAACCGCCGCGGCCGGCGGCTGGCGCGCTGCGATCGCCGCCATCGCGGCCGATCCCTCCATCGAGGAAGTGCTGCTGTCGGGCGGCGACCCGCTGTCATTGGCGACCTCCAAGCTGGCCGAACTCACCGACGCACTGCGGCACATTCCCCATGTCCGCCGCCTGCGGATCCACACCCGCCTGCCCATCGTGCTGCCCGAGCGCGTCGATGCCGAGCTGTGCGCGTGGCTGGACGCCCTGCCCTGGTCGGTCGCGGTCGTCGTCCACGCAAACCATGCCAACGAGTTCGACGCGGACGTCGACGCCGCGATGGCGGCGCTGCGCCAGACCGGCGCGATGGTGCTCAACCAGGCGGTGCTGCTCAAGGGCGTCAACGACGATGTCGACACCCTTGCCGCACTCGCCGAGCGCGGCTTCGCCGCCGGTGTGCTGCCCTATTACCTGCATCAGCTCGACCGCGTCGCCGGTGCGGCGCATTTCGAGGTCGACGATGCGACCGCGCTAGCGCTGCACGCCGCACTCGTCGCGCGCCAGTCGGGCTATCTGGTGCCGCGACTGGTCCGCGAGGTGGCAGGCGACACGTCCAAACGGGCGCTCGTCGATACCGGTCATGGACGGCACGCACCCTCCGTGGCATAACGCCGTCTGTCATGGAGACCCGAATGTCGACCCGAACCGACACCGCGCTGCGCCTGCTGATCGTCGACGACCGCGTCGAGGACGCCGAAGCCATCGCAAGCGCGCTGCGCAATGCCGGCATCGCCGTGCGCCCGCTACGGCCGGAGTCCGACGAGGACCTGGGCCGCATCATCGGCAGCCAGTCGCCCGATGTGGTGATCGCCGCGCGCACTTCCGCCACGCTGCCCTTCGCCCAGGTGATGCAACGCATCGCCGACAGCGGCCGGGATCTTCCGGTCATCGCGCTGGTCGACACCCTGGTCGAAGCCGATTACGTCGATGCGATCCAGTCGGGTGCGCGTGCGGTGGCGTTGCGCCATGCGCCGCAACAGCTGCTCGCCTGCGTACGTGATGCCTGGGCCGACCGCGACGCCCGCCGCGGCCTGCGGCGGCTCGAAGCCCGCGTGCGCGAGACCGAGCGCCGCTGCGATGCGCTGATCGATTCCTCGCGCGACCCCATCGCCTACATCCACGAAGGCATGCACATCCGCGCCAACGCGGCGTATCTGGAGATGTTCGGCTACGAGAGCTTCGAGGACGTCGAAGGCGTGTCGCTGCTGGACATGGTCGCGCCGCAGCACGTGGAATCGTTCAAGTCCCTGCTCAAGGCATTGAGCAAGGGCGAGCCGCCCCCGCCGCGTCACGAGATCGAGGCGCGCGACATCGACGGCAACGCGTTCCCCGCGGCCATGGAGTTCACCACCGCCCAGTACGAGGGCGAGCCCTGTCTGCAGGTGGTGTTCCGACGCCGCGAGGCGCTCGATGCCGATCTCGCGCTCGAGCTGGAAGAACTGCGGCATCGCGACCAGGTCACCGGCCTGCTGAACCGCCCAAGATTCCTGCGCGCGCTCGAAGACGCCGTCGACGATGCCGCGCAGTCGGATGGCCAATACGGCTTCCTGATGCTCGAACCCGATCATCACCAGCAGCTGCTGGCCGACATCGGCCTCGACCATGCCGATGATCTTCTGGCGGCGAACGCCGGGCGCCTGCAGTCGCTGGTCGGCGCCGAGGCGACGGTGGCCCGTTACGGCGGCCATACGCTGGCCGTCCTGCTCCCCGGCCACGACTACCACGCCACTGTTGCAGTGGCCGACCGCATCCGCGCCGGCTTCGCGGACCATGTGTTCGAGATCGGCGAGCGTTCGAGCGTGATCACCGTCAGCATCGGCGGCGTGCAGGTGGGCGAGAAGATCGCGAACGTCGGCCAGGTGCTGGCGCGCGGCACGGCGGCGCTGGAATCGGCGCTTGGCACCGGCGGCAACCGCTGCGAGGTCTTCGACCCGAGCGCAGTGGACCGGGTCGAGGAAGAACGCATCCAGGCCTGGGTCGCACGGCTGCGCGGCGCGCTCGACAACGACGGCTTCGTGCTGCACTACCAGCCGGTCATCAACCTGCAGGGCGACAACGCGGCGGTCTACGAAATTCTGCTGCGCCTGGATGGCGGCGACGGCGAGCTCATCGCACCGGGCACGTTCCTGCAGATCGCCGAAGACAACGACATGCTCGGCGAGATCGACCGTTACGTCGCCACCCGCGCGATCGCGTCGATCGGCGAGCGCCTGCGGCTGGGCCAGCCGACCACGCTGCTGGTCAAGGTCAGCCAGGCATCGCTGGACGGTGATGGATTCGCCGATTTCATCGGCGAACAACTGGCTTCGCACCAGGTGCCCGGCGAGTACCTGGTCCTGCAACTGCCCGAAGCGAAGGTGTTCACGCACCTCAAGGCGACGCAGGCGTTCGCGGCGCGCCTCGGCCGATTCGACGGTCGCTTCGCGCTCGAACAGTTCGGCGTGGGTCTGGACTCGTTCCAGCTGCTCGGTCACCTGCAGCCGCACCTGCTCAAGCTCGATCGCAGCTTCACCGACGACCTGCCCAACAACCCGGAGAACCAGGCGCGCGTGGGCGAGATCGCGCGGCGCGCCCGTCAGGAGGGAATCCGCACGATCGCCGAGTTCGTGCAGGATGCGGCCAGCATGTCGATCCTCTTCGGTGCCGACATCGATTACGTGCAGGGAAACTTCCTCGCCGCGGCCGGCCCCGGCATGCACTACGACTTCGAGTAACGCCGCCTCGCAGCGGCGCGCGGGTCACTCCAGCGCCGGCGTCCACGACAGGCTGGTGATCCGCCATTCGCCACCACGCAGGCGCCAGCCGCTTTCGATGCGCCACGCGCGGGCGGCATCGGGAAGCAACGCATTGCCGTCGCGTCCCGACAGCGCCGCCAGCGTGCGCACAGTGGCCCGGTTCTCGCCCTGCAGTGTGACCTGGAGGGGGCCGCTCACCACCTTGATGCGCTGATGGCGGAGCATGAGCGCCGCGGCCAATCTGCGTGCGTCGCGCCGGTCCATGCCTTGCGGACCGATGAAATCGTCGTCGAGCACATCGGCCACCGCGCCCGCGTCACGCGACTCGATCGCCGCTTCGAGCGCCGCGACGCGCGCGCGGATCGCATCTTCCGGCGCGCTCCGGCCGCAGCCGGACAGCAGCGCCGCAAGCAGCATCGCCGCGACGATGCATGGCCAGCGCGCCGGCATGACGCAATTGCGATTTCGCATGTGTCTTCCCTGCTCCCGAACTTCGAACGTGCATGCATGCGCGCCGCACCGCGATGCGCCTTGCCTCCCCCAAAAGCCTATGCTCCAATCGAACGAATTGCACAGGTACGCTCACCAGTTCGAGTGACGGCCTTCAATCAGGGAGGGGTTGCATGACCGATCAACGTCCGTGGCTGGCGAACTATCCCGCGGGCGTTCCCGCACAGATCGATCCGGGCCAGTACAGCTCGGTGACCGCGGTTCTCGACGAGGCCATCGCGAAATTCCGCGATCGTCCCGCGTTCTCCAGCATGGGCCGCACGATCACCTACGGTGAACTCGATGCGCGCAGCCGCGACTTCGCCGCGTATCTGCTGGGCGAGCTGAAACTCAAGAAGGGCGATCGCGTGGCGATCATGATGCCCAACTGCCTGCAGTATCCGATCGCGACGTTCGGCGTACTGCGTGCGGGCCTGACGGTGGTCAACACCAACCCGATGTACACCGCGCGCGAGCTGCGACACCAACTGGTCGACTCGGGCGCCGCCGCGGTGCTGGTCCTCGACAACTTCGGCAAGACCGTCCAGGACGTCTTGCCCGACACACAGGTCAAGCAGGTCATCACCACGGGCCTTGGCGATCTGCTCGGATTCCCGAAGGGCGGGATCGTCAATTTCGTGCTCAAGCACGTCAAGAAGATGGTGCCCGACTACAACATCCAGGGCGCGGTGCGCTTCCGCGATGTCATCGCCGCTGGCCGCAAGCACGAGCTGCCGCCGGTGTCGATCACACTCGAGGACATCGCGTTCCTGCAGTACACCGGCGGCACCACCGGCGTGGCCAAGGGCGCGATGCTCACCCATCGCAACCTGGTCGCGAACATGCTCCAGGCGTCGGCGTGGATCGGTCCGCTGGCGCGCGAGGGCGAGGAAACCATCGTCACGGCGCTGCCGCTGTACCACATCTTCGCGTTGACGGCGAACGGGCTGGTCTTCATGCGCCTGGGCGCGAAGAACATCCTGATCACCAATCCGCGCGACATGCCCGGCTTCGTCAAGGAACTCAAGCGCGAGCCCTTCACGGCGATCACCGGCGTCAACACGCTCTTCAACGGCCTGCTCAACACGCCCGGCTTTTCCGACATCGATTTCAGTCCCCTGCGCCTGACCCTGGGCGGCGGCATGGCCGTGCAGCGTTCGGTGGCCGAGCGCTGGAAGAAGACGACCGGCGTGACCCTCGTCGAGGCCTACGGGCTGACCGAAACGTCGCCCGCAGCCTGCATCAATCCGATGGACCTGGCCGAGTACAACGCTTCGATCGGCCTGCCCGTGCCGTCGACCGATGCCTGCATCAAGGACGAGGACGGTCGCCAGCTGCCGGTCGGCGAAGTGGGCGAGCTGTGCATCCGCGGGCCGCAGGTCATGCGCGGCTACTGGCAGCGCCCCGAGGACACCGCCTCCACCATCGATGCCGACGGCTGGCTGCACACCGGCGACATGGCGAAGATGGACGAGAAGGGCTTCTTCTACATCGTGGATCGCAAGAAGGACATGATCCTGGTGTCCGGCTTCAACGTGTATCCCAACGAGGTCGAGGACGTCATCGCGATGCTGCCGGGCGTACTCGAGGTCGCGGCGATCGGCGTGCCGGACGAAAAGTCCGGCGAGGCGGTCAAGGTGGTGATCGTCCGCAAGGACCCGTCCCTCACAGCCGAGCAGGTCAAGGCGCATGCGCGTGAGCACCTGACCGGTTACAAGCATCCGCGCATCGTCGAGTTCCGCACCGAACTGCCGAAGACCAACGTCGGCAAGATCCTGCGCCGTGAACTCCGCGACGAAGCGCCAAAAACGTGATGGATTTCTCAATTGCTGAGTGACGCTGAACGCTTTAGGCGTTCAGGCCTTTGAAATCCTTGCCCTTTTCGCCCGATGCGCGCATAGAAGCGCGCATCGGGCGAAAACCTTACACGACGGGACGCCCCTGCCGGCGGCCCGACCGGCGGGAAGTCCTACAGGGGATTTCCAATGCACAACGTCGAGCTGCTGCACGGCGCCAGTACCGCCGCGCTTGCCACCATCCGTACCGAACATGACGCCTCCAATGATTCGCATTGGTGCTTCATGCATGCGCAGCAGGCGTTTTCCGACCCGACCTATCGGGCCTGTTTCTCGCCCTTGCTGCTGCGCGAACTGCGCCTGTTCGCCCGCCAGACCATCGATGCCATCGCCACCCGCGCCGCGGTGGAGCCGGGCCACGTCTCGCACATCGTGCTCGGCTCGGACGCACACGTGTTCAACCTCGGCGGCGACCTCAAGCTGTTCGCATCGCTGATCCGCGACCGCAACCGCGACGGTCTGCTGCACTACGCCAGCGAATGCGTCGACAACATCCATCTGTTGCACACGCGCCTGCACCGCAATGCGCACACCGTCGCGCTGCTCGAGGGCGACGCGCTCGGTGGCGGCCTCGAACTCGCGCTGGCCTGCCAGACCATCGTCGCCGAGAGCGGCGTGCAGATGGGTTTCCCGGAGGTGCTGTTCGGACTGTTCCCGGGCATGGGCGCCTACTCGCTGCTCGTACAGAAAGTCAGCCCGAAGGTTGCCGAGGACATGATGCTCAATGGCCGCATGTACAGCAGCGACGAACTGCATGCGATGGGCATCGTCGATGTCCTGGTGCCCAAGGGCGAAGGCACGCGCGCCGTGCACGAGGTGATCCGCCAGAACCGCCGTATCGCGGCCGCGCGCCTGGCCCTGCACGAGGTGCGCGAGGGCGCGCATCCGGTCACCCACGATGAACTGATGCGCATCACCCGGATCTGGGTCGATACCGCGCTGCATCTCGGCGACCGCCAGCTGCGGACGATGGAGCGGCTGGTGCGCGCGCAACTGCGCCGGCCCGAGGCGACGGATGCGCCTGCGGCGGTCGAAGTCGGCTGACCGGAAGCCGCCGGCCCGGGTCAGCCGTTGTCGGACCCGGGCCTGCCGGCGCGCGGCAGATCACCTCGCTCGCGCAACGCCGCGAGCGCCTGTTCGAGTTGCTGCGCGAGCGTCTGCAACAGTCCACGCCATTCGTTGAGCAGTTGTTCCGAACGCATGCGCATGCCGGTCGAGGCCGTATCGGCCAGCCGGATCGCCCCCATGTTGCCGGCCGCGCCCTTGAGTGCATGACAGGCGTCGCGCGCGGCGTCCCACTGCTGGGCCTGCGCGGCGGCCTCGAAATCGACCAGGCACTTGCGTGCATCGCGCGCGCACTCGCCCAGAAAACGCTGCACGAACGCCTCGCCCAGCCCCATCTCCCGCAGTTCGTCGAGGATGTGCTGGGAGATCACGCTGCCGTCGCTCTGGGGCGGGGGCATCCGGTTGGCCGTCGCCTCCGCCGCAGACGGGGCACCGGTCGCGATCTCGACCAGTTTCTCGAGCAGGCGTTCGACGACGATCGGTTTGGTCATGTAGGCGAACGCACCGGCCTTGATGCAGGCCTCGCGCGCGTCCGCGGTGGCATCGGCGGTCAACACGATGAACGGCGTCCTGCGTCCGCTGCCCGCTTCCATGAAGCGCGTCTGGCGGATGATGTCCAGGCCGTCGGCCCCGGGCATGTGCAGGTCGGTGATCACCGCATCGAAGGTCTGCGCCTCCAGCGCGACCAGCACGTCGTCTCCGTCGTCGACGACGTGCGGCCGGTGGCCGGCCTTTTCCAGCAGGCGCCGCAGCACCATGCGGTTGGCCGGCTGGTCGTCGGCCACCAGGATGCGCATGGGCTCGATGCGCGCGCGGTGGCGCACGAACGGGTCGTCGAACGGAATCACGTTGCTCGCCGCGGCAGGCGCGCCGAGATCGCGCGCGACCACGCCCAGCGGCAGCTCGATCCAGAAGTGCGACCCTTCGCCCAGTCGACTCTCGACGTGGATGCGCCCGCCCATCTGCTCGGTCAGGCCCTTGGCGATCGTCGTGCCCAGCCCGGTACCGCCGAAGCGCCGCCCCAACCCGGTGTCGACCTGTTCGAACGCGTCGAAGATGCCTGCCAGCGAATCGGGCGGCATGCCGATGCCGGTGTCGCGCACGGAGAACCGCAGCTGCGCCGTGTCCGCGCCCTCCTCTCCGTCGAGCCGGTCGATGGACAGCGACACGTGGCCGCGCTCGGTGAACTTGATCGCATTCGACAGCAGGTTCACCAGCACCTGGCGCAACTGGTTGCTGTCGCCGTGCAGAAGTGTCGGCACGCCGTCGGCCACCGCGACGTCGAACCGCAGGTTCTTGGCATGCGCGCTGGGCGTGAGCATCACCTGGACGCCGCGGACCAGTTCGGCCAAGGAGAAATCGGCGTGGCTGCTGCGGAACTTGCCCGCTTCGATCTTGAAGATGTCCAGCACGTCGTCGACCAGCGCCTGCAGGGCCTTGGCCGAGGTCTGGATGACATGCGCACTGTCACGCTGTTCGGCGCTCAGCGGCGTGGTGACCAGCAGATCCGACATGCCGATGATGCCGTTGAGCGGCGTGCGGAATTCGTGGCTCATATTGGCCAGGAACCGGCTCTTGGCCTCGCTGGCCGCCTTGGCCGCACGCGTGGCCTCGGTCAGCGCCCGCAGCAGGGAACTGAGATACAGCGGCACGGCGACCAGGCCGACCAGAAGCCCGATCGCCAGGGGCAGGTTCTGCTGCCAGTACGGCGTGAGCGCGATGGCAGTGCCGAAGGTGACGAATGCGAAACCGATCGCCGTATACAGATACCGCGGCCCGAAACGCAGGCCGTTGCCGACCGTCACCCACATGATCACGACATACAGCCAGGCCAGCAGGTCGCCGAGCAGGAACAGCCCCACGCCCATCAGGCTGTAGTCGGCGATCATGCCGAGCACGCGGCGCGGATGCGATACGCCCGGCCGCCACACCAGCCAGCCGACGATGCCCAGCGCGACGCCGAACTCGATTGCCAGATAGGCTTCCGACAGCCAGAGCGCCTGCTCGACACCGGGCCTGCCGGCGACGAACAGCTTCAGATAGGCGTAGATGACGACCAGCATCACCAGGCGGACCGTCGCCTGGCCGTGCTCGCTGTCGGGACGCCCGTCCAGCCGGCCCCGCAGCCATCCGATGGCGGCGCGCATGGTCACCGCCTCACTGCAGCGGGCCGGCCCGTCGGCCCGACCTCGCACAGATCTGCTCCAGACGCGGCACGTTCGACAGCATCGCCTCGACGCAGCGCGGGTCGAAATGACGGCCGCTGTTCTCGGCGATGTAGGCCAGCGCCTCCTCGATCGACCAGGCCCGCTTGTAGGGACGCTTGGAAATCAGGGCGTCGAACACGTCCGCGATCGCGACGATGCGCGCCTCGAGCGGAATTTCCTCGCCGGCCAGGCCATCGGGATACCCGGTGCCGTCGAAACGCTCCTGGTGACGCAGCGCAATCAGCGCACTGAGCTGGACGAAACGGTTCTGGCTGTCGCTGAGCAACTCGTAGCCGATGCGCGGATGTTCGCGCATGGTCGCCATTTCCTCGGCGGTCAGCGGGCCGGGCTTCATCAGGATGGCATCGGGAATGGCGATCTTGCCCAGGTCGTGCAGCGGCGCGGCCAGCTCGATCATCCGCACCTCTTCCTCGGACAGGCCCATCGCATCGGCGACCATGCCGGCGACCGCGGCCACGCGTTCGAGGTTGGCGCTGGTGCTTGCATCGCGGTAGGCGATCGCACGCGCCAGCCGGGTCAGGGTCTCGCGTTCGCGCTCCTCGACCTCGTGCATGCTCTTGAGCAGGCGCTGCTCGAGCGACAGCGCACGCTGCTTCACCGATTCGGACTGCTGACGCAGCTGCAGCAGATTGCGGCAACGCGCCCGCAGTTCGCGCGGGCGCACGGGCTTGACGAGGAAATCGATGACCCCCGCCTCGAGCGCGGCCTGTCGGATCGGCTCATCGCCGACCACGGTCACCAGCACGATCGGCACGTCGCGGTGCAGCAGCGGCTTGCGGAACCGGCGCGCGAATTCCAGGCCGTCGACCACCGGCATCCGGTAGTCGAGCAGCAGCAGGTCGGGGCGATGTTCGTCGCACCACTGCAGCGCCGCCTGCGGGTCGCCGAAATCGAAGACTTCGAGCTCGGGGCTGATGTCCTCAAGGATATGGCGCAGCATGGTCCGCGCAGACGTCTGATCGTCGACGATGACGATGTTCATGCCACAGCACTCCTCACGCTCGCTCCCCGACGCCGCATCATCGCGGGCCTACCATACGGGAAGCAAGTCCCGCGCCATTCACAGCGAAATCCCTACGCCGGGTTCGGATTTTCCCGATTGCAGGAGCGCACCTGATGGATGTCGCGGGAGGTCAGAGACTGCCGTTACGCGTCCAGCTGCGGCCGCATGTACGGGAACAAAAGCACGTCGCGGATCGAGGACGAGCCGGTCATCAGCATCACCAGGCGATCGATACCGATGCCCAGGCCGCCGGTGGGCGGCAGGCCGACTTCGAGCGCGCGGATGTAGTCCGCGTCGTAGTGCATGGCCTCGTCATCGCCGCCCTCGCGGGCATCGACCTGGGCGCGGAAGCGTGCGGCCTGGTCTTCGGGGTCGTTGAGCTCGGAGAAGCCGTTGGCGATCTCCTTGCCGCCGATGAACAACTCAAAGCGGTCGGTGATGCCGGCCTCGCTGTCGGACTCGCGCGCCAGCGGCGAGACTTCCACCGGGTAATGGGTGATGAAGGTCGGCTGGATCAGCCCGGTCTCGACGGTCTTCTCGAAGATTTCCAGCAGCAGCTTGCCCCAGCCGTAGCCGGCCTTCACGTGCACACCCAGGCGCGCGCAGTGCGCGGCCAGTGCCTCGCGGTCGCGGCAGTCGGCGACGCTGATCTCGGGATTGAGTTCGCGCACCGCTTCTTCGAGCTTCCAGCGGCGGAAGGCCGGGCCGACGTCGATCGCATTGCCGTCCCATTCCAGCGCGGTCGTGCCGACAGCCTGCGTGGCGACATCGCGGATCAGCGACTCGGTCAGGTCCATGACTTCTTCGTAGGCCACGTAGGCCTCGTAGAGTTCGAGCATCGTGAACTCGGGGTTGTGCCGGGTCGACACGCCCTCGTTGCGGAAATTGCGGTTGATCTCGTACACGCGCTCGAAGCCGCCGACGACCAGGCGCTTGAGGTACAGCTCCGGCGCCACGCGCAGGAACAGATCGAGATCGAGCGCATTGTGATGCGTGGTGAACGGCTTGGCCGCGGCGCCACCGGCGATGTAATGCATCATCGGCGTCTCGACTTCGAGGAAGTCGCGGCCATCGAGCCACTGGCGGATCGCGCCGATGATGCGCGAACGCTTGACGAAGACCGCGCGCGCATCGGGCGAGACGATCAGATCGACATAGCGCTGGCGATAGCGCTGCTCGACGTCGCTCAGGCCATGCCACTTGTCGGGCAGCGGACGCAGCGACTTGGTCAGCAGGCGCAGCGATTCGGCCTTGACCGACAGTTCGCCGGTCTTGGTGCGCATCAGTGTGCCTTCGGCCGCGACGATGTCGCCGACATCCCAGCCCTTGAACGCGTCATAGCGCTCACCGAGCGCTGCCGACTGCAGAAACAGCTGCAGGCGGCCGCTGACGTCCTGGATCTGCGCGAACGCAGCCTTGCCCATGATGCGCTTGGCCATCAGACGCCCGGCCACGGCGACACGCACGCCTTCGGCTTCCAGCGCTTCGCCGGTCCAGCGCTCGGCATCTTCGTAAACGGTCTGCAGCGCACCGGCCTCGTCACGGCGGCGGAAGTCGTTCGGGAACGCGACGCCCTGCCCGCGCAGCGCCGCCAGTTTGCCGCGACGCTCGGCGATCAGGGTGTTCTCGTCGGCGGTCGGTGGCGTGGCGGGCTGCTGGGTCATGAGGATCTCGAAAAACAGAATCGGAAACGGTGGAGGCGACAGCGACGGGCGCCCTCGCCCGGGAGGCACCATGCCGGTGTCTGCCGGCATGGCGATGGAACATCCGGTGACCGCGCGTCGCGCGGCCCGGACTCAGTTGGCGTCGACGCGTTTGGCGCCGGCTTCGAGGCCGGACTTGAGCGCGGCTTCGACGAATTCGTCGAGATCGCCGTCGAGCACCTTCTGCGTGTCCGAGCGCTCCACGCCGGTGCGCAGATCCTTGATGCGGCTCTGGTCGAGCACGTAGTTGCGGATCTGACTGCCCCAACCGATGTCGGACTTGGTCGCTTCCAGCGCGTCTTTTTCGGCGTTGCGCTTCTGCAGCTCCAGCTCGTAGAGCTTGGCGGCCAGCATCTTCATCGCGTTGTCGCGGTTCTGGTGCTGGCTGCGGCCGGTCTGGCAGGCCACGACCGTATTGGTCGGGATGTGCGTGATGCGCACCGCCGACTCGGTCTTGTTGACGTGCTGGCCACCGGCGCCGGACGAGCGGTACACGTCAGTGCGCAGGTCGGCCGGGTTGATGTCGATCTCGATGTTGTCGTCGATCTCGGGTGACACGAACACCGAGGTGAAGCTGGTATGCCGGCGGTTGTCGGAGTCGAACGGCGACTTGCGCACCAGACGGTGCACGCCGATCTCGGTCTTCAGCCAGCCATAGGCGAAGTCACCCTCGATGCGCACCGTCGCCGACTTGATGCCCGCGACTTCACCGCCGGAGACTTCCATCAGCTCGGTCTTCCAGCCACGGCTCTCGGCCCAGCGCAGATACATGCGCAGCAGCATTTCGGCCCAGTCCTGGGCTTCGGTGCCACCGGCACCGGCCTGGATGTCGACGAACGCGGCCGCGCCGTCCATCTCGCCGGAGAACATGCGCTGGAACTCGAGCTTGTCGACCTGCCCGGCGTACTGCTCGACGTCTTCGACCACCGCCTGCGCGGTGTCCTCGTCGTTCTCCGATTCGGCCAGCTCCAGCAGCTCGCTGGCGCCGTCGAGCCCTTCGGTCAGGCTGCGGATGCCATTGACGGTCTTGTCGAGCGTCGAGCGCTCGCGTCCCAGCGCCTGTGCGCGCTCGGGATCGTTCCAGATGTTCGGGTCTTCGAGCTCGCGCTCGACTTCTTCCAGACGCTCGCGACGGGCGTCGTAGTCAAAGATACCCCCTCAGCGCATCCAGCCGACCACGGAGGTCGACGATGCGCTGGCGGACGGGATTGAGTTCAATCATGGGCCAGGAAGGTCCGGGGAAACCAGCGATTCTAACAAGGCCGCGGCGACAAGTCCGCGGCCTTGGGGCAATCGCGCCCTCAGCGCCGTTCGAGCGAGATGCGGTATTCACCGCCCTCGCTGCTGTCGACCGACGAGGCCTCGACCACGTAGGTGCCTGCTTCCAGCCGATGGGCGATGCGTGCGTTGAGTGCGCCGCCGCCGTCGTCGTCGCTGGTGACTTCCTGCCCGTCGCGGGTCAGGCGCAGATAGCTGTCGATCGCGTCCGAATCCATGGCGAGCACGTAGTCGCCCGCGCTGCGGATGGAGACCGTCCAACGGTCCGTCATGCCGGGCAGCAGCGTGACCGATGCCGGACGCCCCACCGCCAATGCACCGCCACCCGCGCCCTCGGGCACTTCGCTTGCGGCAAGGGAGAGGGTGTAGATACCCGCGCCGGAGGTCGCTGCAGTGGCCCGCAGGTTGTAGATTCCCGGCTCGAGCATCAGGTTGATGCGCGAATCGAGGCCGTCACCACCGTCATCGTCGGTCTTGTCGACACCGTTGCCGGTCAGCTGCAGCAGCGAATCGATCTCGCTGCTGCGCATGTCGATGCGGACCACGCGACGGGCCGGAAGCGTGAAGGTGTAAGCGTGCGCGGTGCCTTCATACAGGCCGCTGACGGTACTGCCGACGGTCAGTTCACCACCATCGCGCAGTCCGCCTTCGGGCAGCGCCCGCTCGGCGACACGGATCTGGTACATGCCGTTGACGCGCTCGCTGCCATAGCCCTCGGCCGACAGCGTGTAGCGGCCAGGCGACAGCCGGGCGCTGATCCGCGCATTGGTGCCGTCGCCGCCATCGTCGTCGTTGAGCGACACGCCGGGGCCTTCGAGGCGGAGAAAGGCGTCGAAATCTTCGGACAGCATGTCGATGGTGTAGAGACCCTCGCGGTCGATCTGCAGCGGCAGCTGGCGCTTGCCGTCGGTCCAGTCGCTGATCGACGCGCCGACTCCCAGAACCCTGCCGTCATAGGCTTCGATGGCCGCGGCCTGAAGCGTGAAGGGGCCATAGGCGCTCGCATCCACGCCGCTGACGGCGATGGTGTACGTGCCGGCACGCTTCGCGCGCACGACCAGCGACGCGGATTCGCGGTGCGGATTGGAGGCGGCCACGAGTTCGTTGTCGTGGAACGCGGCAAGCCGGCCGCGCAGCGCGCCTTCGAGCGTGAACGAGGCCACCTGCCCTTCGCGCAGGGCGACACGGTAGAGCTGGCTGCGGGAGCCGTCCTGATGATTGAGGCTGGACTGACTGGTGATCTCGCCGCGACGCTCGGCGCCCAGCGAGAGCGTCTCGCCCGGCGAGGCGGCCGCGTGAGCGACCGGCGACAGCGCCAGTGCGATGGCGAGCGCCAGTGTGTGGACAGTCTTCAAGCGTGTCTCCCGGAACTGGAAAGGGGAACGGCGCCGATGAAATCCGGCGTCGTCGGCGCGTATTCTGCGCCCCCATTCATCATTCTGCACGCGGATTCAACCGTGCGCGGGCGTCCGGTGTTCGACGACCAGTTGCACCGCGTCGCCGCCACGATAGTCGTCGGGTGCGAGACGGTAGACCACATGCTCGCGCGCGGCAGGTGCGACATCGCGCCAGCCGCCGAAATGGATCGCCGACAGCGGCTTCGGATGCCCGTCCAGGCGCAAGGTCAGTTTGAGATGCCGCGTGCCGACCACGCGCCAGTCGACGACGGCGAATTCGCCGTCGAACTGTGGCTCGGGAAAGCCCTGCCCCCACGGCCCGGCATCTCGCAGGTGCGCGGCGTGGACGATGTCGAATTCCTCTGCCCGTAATGCACCGTCAGTGAGGATCTCCGCGCGCAGCAGCGCCGGGTCGAGCAGGCGGTCGACGGCCACAGCGAACGCGGCGGTGAACGCATCGAGATGATCGCGCCGCAAGGTCAGTCCGGCCGCCATGGCATGGCCGCCGAAGCGCTCGATGAGTTGCGGATGGGCGACATCGACCGCCGCCAGCACATCGCGGATGTGCAGGCCGGGAATCGAACGGGCCGACCCGCGGAGCTGGTCGCTGTCGGGTTCGGCCGGCGCGAATGCGATCACCGGGCGGTGCAGCGCGTCCTTCATCTTCGAAGCGACCAGTCCCACCACGCCCGGATGCCATTCGGGATCGAACAGGCACACGCCCGCCCCGGCCGTTTCGACCGGCGTCGCCCTGGCGATGGCGGCTTCGGCGTCGTCGAGCATCGACTGCTGCACCGCGCGTCGCTCGGCATTGATCTGGTGCAGCGTGTCGGCCAGTTCGCGGGCGTGCGCCGCGTCGTCACTGAGCAGGCATTCGATGCCGATCGCCATGTCCTCGAGCCGGCCGGCGGCATTGATGCGCGGCCCGAGCGCGAACCCGATGTCGGCCGCAGTCAGGCGCGCAGCCTCGCGCCCGGCGATCTCGACCAGCGCATGCAGACCGGCGCAACCGCGGCGCGCGCGCAGCCGGCGCAGACCGGCCGACACCAGGGCGCGATTGTTGGCATCGAGCGGGACGAGGTCGGCGACGGTGCCAACCGCGACCAGGTCGAGCAGGCTGCCGAGATCGGCCGCGGCCGCGCGTGCATCGCCCTGCCCGCGCAGTCGCGCGCGCAACGCCATCAGCACGTAGAAGATCACCCCGACGCCGGCCAGCACCTTGCTCGGGAACGTGTCGCCGGGCAGGTTCGGATTGACGATCGCATCGGCAGGCGGTAATGCCTCGCCCGGCAGATGGTGATCGGTCACCAGTACCTGCCATCCGAGTGCTTTCGCCGCGGCGATGCCGATGTGGCAGGCAATGCCGTGATCGACGGTCACCAGCAGGGACGGCGCCAGGTGCACCAGCGAGTCGACCAGCGCCGGCGACAGGCCGTAACCGTGCGTCACGCGGTTGGGCACCGCGTGCACCACGTCGACCGCGCCGAGCATGCGCAGGCCGCGCACGGCGACCGCGCAGGCCGTCGCGCCGTCGCAATCGAAATCGCCGACGACCAGGATCCGCTCGCCGCGTGCGATCGCGCCGGCCAGCAGCTCCGTCGCCGCCTCCATGTTCGACAGGCCATCGGGCGGCAACAGCTGGGCGAGCCTGGGCTGCGCGCTCGCCAGATCGTGCGCGCCACGGCTGGCGTAGATGCGGCGCAGCAGCGGCGGCACCGTCGACGGCCAACCGTCCGCGATCGCGGCGTCACGCCGCCGGATGACGGGCGCTTCGCGGCTCATGCGTCAGTTGCCGCGTGCGGCGCCCACGCGCGGCGCCATACCCGCAGGCGATGGCGGCGACGCAGGGTCCGCACCTCGCCTGCTTCGTCGTCGATCACCAGCGTGGCGATCCGCCCGTCCGCGAGGGCGTCGAGCGCGGGACGCAACCAGTCCTGCTGCAACTGGCGTAGGTCACGCAGACCCACGAGATCGAACAGCGCGCCGGCGCGCAGCGCCGGCAGTGCGTCGGGGAGCGCTTCGACCGTGCCCGACTGCGCGGCCAGGGCGTGCAGCGTGGCATCGCCCGTGTACGTCTGCGTCGAAGCTGCGGCCACGCCCGCAACTGCGGGAAGAACACCGCCGCCCCAGAACCACAGCGCGTTGACCGGCGGCAGACCGGACGCGAGCCGCCGCGCGTTCCAGGAATGGTTGTGCAGCAGAACCTGGGCCTCGGTTCCGAGCGCACGCCAGCGGCGCGCCTCGGGCCCGGCATCTTCATCGTGATCGGCCAGATCGGTGCCCAGTGCGTCCGAAGGATCGGGAAACATCGGCACGCGAACGTCGCCCGGCAGACGCAGATACCAGCGGGCCGGCGATGGCGCATCGAGAACGAAGCCGGCGTCGGCGAACACCGGCTGCAACGCCGGCAACAGCGCATCGACATCGGCCTGGGTCAGGCCCAGCGTGTCGCCGTGTCCCATCAGACGCACGCCGTTGATGTCCGGCCGCAGCCAGGCCGGATCGGCGCGCAACCACGCCGCGCCGTCGACGGCGGCATCACCGACATCGACCTGCCGCGACAGCGCCGCGAGCGGCCAGCTGTCGCCCGGGAGCGCCACGTGTCGCGCCAGCTGCGCGCGGCGGCCGGACGCATGCGCGACCACGTCGGCACGACCGAACGCGCGCGCGACATCCGGCTGCCAGCGCTGCGCGCCGAAACGGGCGGGCGCTGGCAACAGCAGTACGACCGAGGTCACGCGGGCACGGCCTGGCTCAGCCGACGTACTCGACGCTGACGATGTCGTAGTCGCGCGTGCCGCCCGGCGCGTCGATGCTGATGCTGTCGCCTTCGTGCTTGCCGATCATCGCGCGCGCGACCGGCGAGGAGATCGCGATCAGGCCCTGTTTGATGTCGGCCTCGAGGTCGCCGACGATCTGGTAACGCTTCTCTTCGTCGGTCTCGGCATCGGCAATCGTCACCGTCGCGCCGAAGACCACCTTGTCGCCGGCATTGAGCTTGGCCACGTCAATGACATCGGCGTGCGACAGCTCGCCTTCGAGCTGCTTGATGCGGCCTTCGATGAAGCTCTGCTGCTCGCGGGCGGCGTGGTATTCGGCGTTCTCCTTCAGATCGCCGTGCGCACGCGCTTCGGAGATCGCTTCGATGACCGCCGGCCGCTTCACGGACTTGAGTTCTTCGAGTTCTTCGCGCAGGCGCTGGGCGCCGCGCAGGGTCATGGGTGCGCGCATGGGCGTGCCTCCGTGGTGTCAGTGGTTGAAAGTGGCTGCCGCGCCATCGAGCTGCGCATGCAGTTCCTGCAGTGCCCACACCGGGCCGCCGCCGCGATATTCCAGCGAGTGCAGCAGCGCCTTCGCACCGGCGACGGTGGTCGAGTACGTGACGCGGTGCTGCAGGGCCTCGCGGCGGATCGAGAACGAGTCGGCGATGGCCTGCTTGCCCTCGGTGGTGTTGACGATGTACGCGATCTCGCCGTTCTTGATCAGGTCGACGACGTGCGGACGACCTTCGACGACCTTGTTGACCAGCTCGCATTCGATGCCGTGCTCGCGCAGCCACGCGCCGGTGCCTGCAGTGGCGACGATCGTGTACCCCTTGGCGATGATGTCGCGGGCCACGGGCAACACGCGCTTCTTGTCCGGATCGCGCACCGAGACGAACACCTTGCCGCTGGTCGGCGGCGTCTTGATGCTCGCCGCTTCCTGCGCACGCGCGAATGCGGCGCCGAAGCTCTCGCCCACGCCCATGACCTCGCCGGTCGAGCGCATTTCCGGGCCGAGGATCGGGTCGACGTTCTGGAACTTGGCGAACGGGAAGATCGCTTCCTTGACCGAGTAGTAGGACGGCACGATTTCCCTGGTGGCGCCCTGCTCGGCCAGCGTCTTGCCGGCCATGCAGCGCGCCGAGATCTTCGCCAGCGGCTTGCCGATCGCCTTGGACACGAACGGCACCGTGCGCGAAGCGCGCGGGTTCACTTCCAGCAGGAAGATCGTCTCATTGCCCTCGTCGTCGGTCTGCACCGCGAACTGGGTATTCATCAGCCCGACGACCTTGAGCTTGCGCGCCAGCGCCACGACCTGTTCGCGCAGGCGCGCCTGCACGTTGTCGGACAGCGAGTACGGCGGCAGCGAGCAGGACGAATCGCCCGAATGCACGCCGGCCTCTTCGATGTGCTCCATGACGCCGCCAATCAGCACGTTGCCGTCCTTGTCCGCGATCACGTCGATGTCGACCTCGACCGCGTTGTCGAGGAAACGGTCCAGCAGCACCGGCGAATCGTTCGACACCTTGACCGCATCGCGCATGTAGCGCGCCAGGTCGCTGTCGGCATGCACGACTTCCATTGCGCGGCCGCCGAGCACGTAGCTCGGACGCACGACCAGCGGATAGCCGATCTCGCGGGCCAGCACCAGCGCCTCTTCCGGGTTGCGCGCGGTGCGGTTGGGCGGCTGCTTGAGGCCCAGTTCGTCGACGAGCTTCTGGAAGCGCTCGCGGTCCTCGGCCAGATCGATCGAGTCGGGCGAGGTGCCGATGATCGGCACGCCGTTGGCTTCGAGTGCACGCGCGAGCTTGAGCGGGGTCTGGCCGCCGTACTGCACGATCACGCCCTTGGGCTTCTCGACCTCGACGATCTCCAGCACGTCTTCGAGCGTGAGCGGCTCGAAGTACAGGCGGTCGGAGGTGTCGTAGTCGGTCGACACGGTTTCCGGGTTGCAGTTGACCATGATGGTCTCGTACCCGTCCTCGCGCAGCGCGAGCGCAGCGTGCACGCAGCAGTAATCGAACTCGATGCCCTGGCCGATGCGGTTGGGACCGCCACCGAGCACCATGATCTTGTCGCGCGTGGTCGGTTGCGCCTCGCACTCGTCCTCGTAGGTCGAGTACAGGTAGGCGGTGTCGGTGGCGAATTCGGCCGCGCAGGAATCCACGCGCTTGTAGACCGGACGCACGCCGAATGCGCGCCGCAGAGCGCGGATCGCCTGCTCGTCGGTACCCAGCAACTGCGCCAGGCGCGCATCGGAGAACCCCATGCGCTTGAGCGCACGCAGACGGGCCTTGTCGAGCGCATCGATGCCGGCGGCGGTAATGTCCGCCTCGATCGCGACCAGTTCCTCGATCTGATCGAGGAACCAGGGATCGACGAACGACAGCCCGTAGACATCCTCGACCGACAGGCCGGCGCGGAAGGCATCGGCCAGATAGAACAGACGCTCCGGGCCCGGCTCGCGCACTTCACGGCGCAGCGTGGCCATGTGCTCGTCGCTGGTCAGATCGAGCCCGGTGGGATCGAAGCCGACCTTGCCGGTTTCCAGACCGCGCAGCGCCTTCTGCATCGACTCCTGGAAGGTGCGGCCCATCGCCATGACTTCGCCGACCGACTTCATCTGCGTGGTCAGGCGCGCGTCGGCGGCCGGGAACTTCTCGAATGCGAAGCGCGGAATCTTGGTGACGACGTAGTCGATCGACGGCTCGAACGATGCCGGCGTCTTGCCGCCGGTGATCTCGTTCCTGAGTTCGTCGAGCGTGTAGCCCACCGCGAGCTTGGCCGCGACCTTGGCGATCGGGAAGCCGGTGGCCTTGGAGGCCAGCGCCGACGAACGCGACACGCGCGGATTCATTTCGATGACGACCACGCGGCCGTTCTTCGGATTGATGCCGAACTGCACGTTCGAGCCGCCGGTGTCGACGCCGATCTTGCGCAGCACGGCGATCGAGGCATCGCGCAGGCGCTGGTATTCCTTGTCGGTCAGCGTCTGCGCCGGGGCGACGGTGATGCTGTCGCCGGTGTGCACGCCCATCGGGTCGAGGTTTTCGATCGAGCAGACGATGATGCAGTTGTCCGCGGTGTCGCGGACCACTTCCATCTCGAATTCCTTCCAGCCCAGCACCGACTCCTCGACCAGCACTTCGGTGGTCGGCGAGAGTTCGAGGCCGCGGTTGACGATCTCGACCAGTTCCTCGCGGTTGTAGGCGATGCCGCCGCCCGAACCGCCGAGCGTGAAGCTCGGACGGATGATCGTCGGATAGCCGACGGTTGCCTGGATCTCGAGCGCCTCATCGAGCGTGTGCGCGACCGCGGCCTTCGGGCATTCGAGCCCGATTTCCGACATCGCCACGCGGAACAGCTCGCGATCCTCGGCCATGCGGATGGCTTCGCGCTTGGCGCCGATCAGCTCCACGCCGTACTTTTCGAGCACGCCATGGTCGGCGAGGTCCAGCGCGCAGTTGAGCGCGGTCTGGCCACCCATCGTCGGCAGCAACGCGTCGGGCTTTTCCTTGGCGATGATCTTCTCGACCGTCTGCCAGTTGATCGGCTCGATGTAGACCGCGTCCGCAGTTTCCGGGTCGGTCATGATCGTCGCGGGATTCGAGTTGACCAGGACCACCCGGTAACCTTCTTCGCGCAGCGCCTTGCACGCCTGCGCGCCGGAGTAGTCGAACTCGCAGGCCTGGCCGATGACGATCGGGCCGGCGCCGATGATCAGAATCGTCTGGATGTCGGTGCGCTTTGGCATGTCAACGCGCCTCCATCAGCGCAACGAACTTGTCGAAGAGCGGGCCGACATCGGTCGGACCCGGCGACGCTTCGGGATGGCCCTGGAACGAGAACGCCGGCGCATCGGTCAGGGCGATGCCCTGGTTGCTGCCGTCGAACAGCGAGCGATGGGTCACGCGCACGTTGGCCGGCAGCGTGGATTCATCGACGGCAAAGCCGTGGTTCTGCGAGGTGATCAGCACGCGGCCATCGTCGAGATCCTGCACCGGATGGTTCGCACCGTGGTGACCGTGCGGCATCTTCAGCGTCTGCGCGCCCGCGGCGAGCGCGAGCAGCTGGTGTCCGAGACAGATGCCGAAGGTCGGCACCTTGGCTTCGACGAAATGCCTGATCGCGTCGATCGCGTAGTCGCAAGGCTCCGGGTCGCCGGGGCCGTTGGACAGGAACACGCCATCGGGCTGCAACGCCAGCACGTCGGCCGCAGGTGTCTGCGCCGGCACGACGGTGAGTTCGCAGCCGCGCTCGGCGAGCATGCGCAGGATGTTGGTCTTCACGCCGTAGTCGTAGGCGACGACCTTGTACTTCGCCGGCGCGGACACGAATGCGTTCGCATCGAGATCGAGCTGGCCGTCGGTCCAGTCGTAGCGCTCGGCCGCGCTGACGTCCTTGGCCAGGTCCATGCCCTTGAGGCCGGGGAACTTGCGCGCCGCTTCGAGCGCCTGTTCGACGTCGACCTCACCGGCCATCACCGCGCCGTTCATCGACCCGCGCTCGCGCAGCAGGCGCGTCAGCTTGCGGGTGTCGACCTCGGAGATGGCGACGATGCCACGGGCGCGCAGCCACTCGGGCAGCGACACCTGGCTGCGCCAGTTGCTGGGGCGACGCGGCACGTTGCGGACGATCAGGCCGGCCGACCAGATCTTCGACGCTTCGTCGTCCTGATCGGTGCAACCGGTATTGCCGATGTGCGGATAGGTCAGCGTCACCAGCTGGCGCGCGTAGGACGGATCGGTCAGCACTTCCTGGTAACCGGTCATGGCGGTGTTGAACACCACTTCACCGACCGACAGGCCGGGGGCGCCCACGGAAACGCCCTCGAACACGGTGCCGTCTTCAAGGACGAGAATTGCGGTTTCTGTCACGAGGTCTTCGCCTACGTCAGGTTGCAGGAAACCGCCAGAGCGGTGGAAACCGGTCCGGAGGTTTTGGGTTCAGGCGAGCGGGAATTGTACGGGTCCGGCCCGCCGCGCGCCAGCGATCCGCACGCGATGTTCAGCCGCCGCGCTCTCGGCCCGGCGTGGCGCCGAGGAGGTCGGCGATCGCATGCTGGCCCGGTGCACGGCCGGCCAGGCGTGTGGCCACGTGCAACGCGCCGCTGGCGAAGATGTCGCGATTGGTCGCCCGATGGACCAGCTCGACCCGCTCGCCGTTGCCGGTGAGCTGCACCAGATGTTCGCCGACGATGTCCCCCGCACGGATCGACGCATAGTGCGGGTCGGCGCCCTGCCCGGCCGCAGCCTCGCCCAGGGTCAATGCCGTGCCCGACGGCGCATCGAGCTTGCGCGTGTGGTGCGATTCGACGATGTCGCAATCCCAGCCCGGCAGCATGGCCGCGGCGCGCGCGACGAGTTCGCGCAACACCGCGACGCCGAGGCTGAAGTTGGACGCCCAGACGACCGGAATCGATCCGGCCGCAGTGTCGAGCGCGGCGCGCTGCACATCCTCGAGACCGGTGGTGCCGGACACGAGCGCTGCGCCGCGTTTGACGCACAGGGCCAGCAATGGATCGAAGCCGGCTGGCAGGCTGAAGTCGACTGCGACATCGAACGCCGGTACGCCGCCGAGTTCGGACGCGCCGAAGTACGGCACGCCGTCGATGACCCTTTGTCTGGGCGCACGGCCCGACACCGCGGCGACGATTTCCAGATCGTCACGGTTCGCACCCAGGCGCAGCAGGGCCTGGCCCATGCGGCCGGAGGCGCCGTGGATCAGCACGCGCGTGCGCGCGCTCATGCGGGCACCCCGTCGATGCGGAGACGACGAACGGCTGGCTGAAGGCGATCGATATGCATGGCCGCATTCTAGCGATGCCGTGGCCATGGGCGCGCACCTGCGCGCGATGCGGCCGGCGCATCTGCGCGCCATTGCGCTTGCCCGGCCGGCAGACGCGCGAGTGTGCGTGCCGCTAGGCTTGGCGGCCCCCGATCGAGGAGTCTTTCCATGCAGCTGTCCGACCAGATCGTCCTCGTGACCGGCGCCGGCCGTGGCCTCGGTCGCGACATCGCCCTCGCCTTCGCCCGCGAAGGTGCGCGCGTGATCGTCAATTACCGACGCAGTCGCGACGCGGCCGAAGCGCTCGCCGCGCAGATCGGTCCGCGCGCGATCGCGCTGCAGGCCGACGTCACCCGGCGCGAGGAGGTCGATGCACTGTGCGCGCACGCACGGGCGCATTTCGATGCCGGCATCACGACCGTGGTGAACAACGCGCTCGTCGATTTCGCTTTCGACGGCGATGCCCGTGCCCGGGCCGACGCGATCGAATGGCCGGCGTTCGCGGCGCAGTTCGAAGGCAGCGTGCGCGGCGCCCTGCACACCGTGCAGGCCACCTTGCCCGGCATGCGGGAACGCGGCTTCGGCCGTGTCATCAACATCGGCACCAACCTGTTCCAGAACCCGGTCGTGCCCTATCACGACTACACCGCGGCCAAGGCCGCCCTGCTTTCGCTCACCCGCACCCTGGCCGGCGATCTGGGCCCGGACGGCATCACGGTGAACATGCTCTCGGGCGGGCTGCTGCGCACCACCGACGCCAGTGCCGCGACGCCGGAGGCTGTGTTCGACTACATCGCCGCGAACACGCCGCTGCGCAGCGTGACCACGCCTGTCGAGTTCGCCGATGCGGTGCTGTTCTTCGCCTCGCCCTGGGCGCGCGCGGTGACCGGGCAGAACCTCGTGGTCGACGGCGGGCTCGTGCGCGACTGAGCGTTCCATCGACGGAGATCTGCGTGGCGTCCGTCGGCGCCGCGTCACGTGCGCGACATGTCGCCATGCGCGGGTCAAGCGGCGCGTCGAACCTTAGCCATGCGAACGGTCAAATTTTCACCAGCGCTCGAAGGCCCGCATCGCAAGCGGGCCGGCAAGGCTTGTCCACAGACTTGTCATCACATCATCCACAGCCGCTGTGGATGAAGTCCGGGTTAGTCAGCAGACGTCATCCGGTCAAGCGCAAGCGCACGTGGCGCGGCCGTCTGCCCCGGTATCGATTTCTGCTCATGCGCGACGATGCGCGAGCGCGTGCGCAGGTCAAGCCCATTCGCGGTGACCGCTCCGCAACACTGGCGAAAGAATGACCACGCCTTCGGCGTGCCGACACGAAGCCATCCACAGCGCTTATCCACACCTTTGTCATCAGGCCATCCACACCCGATGTGGATACCGCGTCGGCTAGGTCGCCGGCGCCCGCGAGTCAAGCGCCTCGCACGCGAAAACGCGGCCGGGCCGCGCCATGGCGGGATTTGATGCACGTTCGAGACCTCGAACGTGCATGTGCCCTCGGTCACACTGGCGAGGAAATGACCAGCGCCGCCCAAGCCTGCACACACGCGCACTTGCATCGCTTATCCACAACATTGTCGACACGCGATCCACACCCGCTGTGGACGAAATCCGCCTGTCTCTCGCGCATACATGGCGACGGCGACAGACACGAAAACGCCCGGCCAGGGCCGGGCGTCTCGAAGTCTCGAAAGCAGCAATCGCTCAGGACGTCATACGGTCCCAGAACCCTTTGACGCCATCCATGAAAGTGCTCGACTTGGGCGAATGCCGGCGCGCGTTCTCCTTGGTGAACGTCGCCTCGAATTGCTCGAGGATGTCGCGCTGCTCGGCCGTCAGATTGACCGGCGTTTCCACGACGACCTTGCAGTAGAGATCGCCCGGCCCGCGGCTGCGCACCGATTTGACGCCCTTGTCGCGCAGGCGGAACACCTTGCCGGTCTGCGTCTCGGACGGCACGCGGATCTCCGCCTCGCCACCCAGCGTGGGAACGCGGACGGTGTCACCGAGCGCAGCCTGCGAGATCCGCACCGGCACCTCGCAATGCAGGTCGTCGCCGTCACGCTCGAAGATCGCATGCGGACGCACCCGCACTTCGACGTAGAGATCGCCCGGCGGCGTGCCCGCGGGACCTGCCTCACCCTCGCCCGACAGACGGATGCGGTCGCCGGTATCGACACCGGCCGGCACCTTCACCGACAGCACCTTCTCGTCCTCGACACGGCCGGCGCCATGACAGCGCTTGCAGGGATTGGCGATGATCTGACCCTGCCCGCCGCAATGCGGACAGGCCTGCTGCATGGTGAAGATGCCGCGCTGCATGCGCACCTGGCCGCGGCCGGCGCAGGTGGAACAGGTCTCGCGCTTGCCGTCTTCCGAACCGCTGCCGTCGCATTCGTCGCAGGCCGCCAGGGTCGGCAGCTCCACACGCTTCTCCACGCCGGCGACGGCTTCCTCGAGGTCGAGCTCCATCACGTAGCCGACGTCGGCACCACGACGCGGGCCGCCACGTCCGCCGCCACCTCCGAAGATGTTGCCGAAGATGTCGCCGAAGATGTCGCCCATGTCGGCGCCGCCGAAGCCCGGCCCCGCATTGCCGCCGCCCATGCCGTGCTCGAACGCGGCATGGCCATGCTGGTCGTACATGCGCCGCTTGCCGCCGTCCGACAGCACCTCGTAGGCCTCCTTGCACTCCTTGAACGCAGCTTCCGCGGCGGCATCGCCCGGATTGCGGTCGGGATGGTGCTTCATCGCACAGCGGCGATAGGCCTTCTTGAGTTCGTCTTCGGTCGCGCTGCGGGTGACGTCCAGCACTTCGTAGTAGTCGCGTTTGCTCATACGGCAGTGATTCGTAATTCGTGATTGGTGATTCGAAAAAGCGCGCTTGACCCCGAGTCGCGAAAGAAAGAAGCGGAACCGGGGCTCCGCTTCTTCCAGTCACGAATCAGGAATCGACCAATTACGACTTCTTCTCGTCGTCCTTGACCTCGGTGAACTCCGCGTCGACCACGTCGTCAGACTTCGGTGCATCGCCCGGGGCCGCACCGGCCTCGCCCTGGCCGGCCGCACCGGCGGCTGCGAACAGCTGCTGGGCGACTTCCTCGAGGTGCTTGGACTTGGCCTCGATCTGGCCCTTGTCGTCGCCCTTCATCGCGGTTTCGACTTCCGCGATCGCGGCTTCGGCGTTGCCGATCAGATCGCCCGGCAGCTTGTCGCCATTGTCCTTGATCGCGCTGCGGGTGCTGTGCACCAGCGCATCGGCCTGGTTGCGCGCGCCGACGAGCTCTTGGAACTTCTTGTCGTCCTCGCGGTGCGCCTCGGCATCGGCGACCATCCGGGCGATCTCGTCGTCCGACAGGCCCGAACCGGCCTTGATCTCGACCTTCTGCTCCTTGCCGGTCTTCTTGTCCTTGGCCGACACGTGCAGGATGCCGTTGGCGTCGATGTCGAACGACACTTCCACCTGCGGCATGCCGCGCGGCGCCGGGTCGATGCCGGTCAGGTCGAACCGCGCCAGCGACTTGTTGAAGCGGGCCTGCTCGCGCTCGCCCTGCAGCACGTGCACGGTCACGGCCGACTGGTTGTCGTCGGCGGTCGAGAACGTCTGCGAGGCCTTGGTCGGGATCGTGGTGTTCTTCTCGATGATCTTGGTGAACACACCGCCCAGGGTTTCGATGCCCAGGCTCAGCGGGGTCACGTCGAGCAGCAGCACGTCCTTGACGTCACCGGCCAGCACGCCACCCTGCACCGCCGCGCCGATCGCCACGGCCTCGTCGGGGTTGACGTCCTTGCGCGGCTCCTTGCCGAAGAAGTCGGCAACGGCCTGCTGGACCTTGGGCATGCGGGTCTGGCCACCGACGAGGATGACCTCGTTGATGTCGGACGCGCGCAGGCCAGCATCGTTGAGCGCGATGCGGCAGGGCTCGATCGACTTCTTGATCAGATCCTCGACCAGCGCTTCGAGCTTGGCGCGGGTCAGCTTGATGTTCAGATGCTTCGGGCCAGAGGCGTCTGCGGTGACGTACGGCAGGTTCACCTCGGTCTGCTGGCTCGAGGACAGCTCGATCTTCGCGCGCTCGGCCGCGTCCTTCAGGCGCTGCAGCGCCAGCGGATCCTTGCGCAGGTCGATGCCCTGATCCTTGTTGAACTCCTCGACGAGGTAGTCGATGACGCGGGCGTCGAAGTCTTCGCCGCCGAGGAAGGTGTCGCCGTTGGTGGCCAGCACCTCGAACTGCTTCTCGCCGTCGACTTCCGCGATCTCGATGATCGACACGTCGAAGGTGCCGCCGCCCAGGTCGTATACGGCGATCTTGCGGTCACCGCCCGACTTGTCGAGGCCGTAGGCCAGCGCGGCCGCGGTCGGCTCGTTGATGATGCGCTTCACATCCAGACCTGCGATGCGGCCGGCGTCCTTGGTCGCCTGGCGCTGGCTGTCGTTGAAGTAGGCCGGCACCGTGATCACCGCTTCGGTGACCTTTTCACCCAGGTAGTCCTCGGCGGTCTTCTTCATCTTCTCGAGAATGCGCGCGGAGACTTCCTGCGCGGAGAGCTTCTTGCCGTCGCTCGTCGACACCCAGGCATCGCCGTTGTCGTGCTCGAGGATCTTGTAGGGCACCAGGCCGATGTCCTTCTGGACCTCGGCATCCTTGAACTTGCGGCCGATCAGGCGCTTGACCGCGAAGAAGGTGTTGCTGGGGTTGGTAACGGCCTGACGCTTGGCCGACGCGCCCACCAGAACTTCGCCGTCCTTGGTGTAGGCGACGATCGAAGGCGTGGTGCGGTCGCCCTCGCTGTTCTCGATGACCTTGGCCTTGCCGCCGTCCATGATCGCCACGCACGAGTTGGTCGTGCCGAGGTCGATGCCGATGATCTTTGCCATTGCGGGGATTCCTCTAAGAGATTGCGTATCTGGGTGACGGCTGGGCCGTCGATGCCGGGTATCTGGGGACGTGCAACACAGCGTTCAAGCGCCGTGTGCAGGTGCGCGCAGGTCAGTCGGCCTTGGCGACGACGACCATCGCAGGCCGCAGCAGGCGCTCGTTGAGCAGGTAGCCCTTCTGGAACACCTGCGCCACCGCGCCCGGCGGCACGCCCGGCACCTCGACGATGCTCATCGCCTGGTGGTGCTCGGGGTTGAACGGCTCGCCCGGCGCCGGCGCCACGGTCGACAGGCCGTTGCTCTCGGTCGCCTTGGTCAGCTCGCGCAGCGTCAGCTCGACGCCGCTGCGCAGCGGATCGGCTTCGCCAGCGCTGGCCAGGCCGGCTTCGAGCGCGTCGAATACCGGCACCAGCGCCGACAGCAGACGCTCGTTGGCGAAGCGGCGGGCACTCTCGACCTCGCGCGCCAGGCGCTTGCGCTGGTTTTCGAGGTCGGCGCGCTCGAGCAGACTCTGCGCGCGCAGCTGTTCGAGTTCGGCGCTGAGCAGTTCGACCTGCTCGGCCAGTTGCTGTTCGACCGAGGTCTGGGCCTCGCCGTCGGTGTCGTGGAATTCGGGGGTCTGGGAGTCGTGCTGGGGCTGGGTCATGTCCGGTTCCGGGGCGGTCGTCTGGCCGCCGACGGCACCAGCTATGGGGCCGGCCGGCCGTGATTCAAGACTCCGGATGCAAGGCAGCCCCCAACAGGCTGGCCGTGGCCTGCACCACCGGGATCACCCGGTCGTAGGCCATGCGCGTGGGACCGATCACGCCCAGGACGCCCAGGGTGCGCCCCGCCGCGCTGTAGGGCGCGGTGACCAGCGACATGCCCTCCAGCGGCGCCAGTCCGGTCTCCTCGCCAATGAAGATGCGCACGCCCGGGGCCCGGATCGTGCGTTCGAGCAGCTGCAGGATCTCGCGCTTGCGGGCGAAGGCTTCGAACAGCTCGCGCAGGCGGTCGAGATCGGACAGGTCCTGCACCCCGATCAGCCGGTTCTGCCCCGCCAGCAGCATGCCCTCGTCGCCGGGCACCAGCGCCTGCTCGGCCAGTTCCATCGTCTGCGACAGCAGCGCTTCCATCTCGTCACGGGCGTGACGCAGTTCATCGACCAGAGCAGCACGGATGTCGCCCAGCGGTCGGCCGGCGAACTGCTGATTGAGATAGTTGGCGACACGCTCGAGTTCGGCGGCCTCGAAACTGCGACGGGTCTGGATGATGCGGTTCTGCACCTCGTGGTCGGCGAAGACGATGATCGCCATCACCCGCTGGCCGTCGAGCGGCACGAAATCGATGTGCCGGAACGCGAGCTGCTCGCGGCGTGGCACCGAGACCACGCCGACGAAATGGGTCATCGCCGATACCAGTTCCGACGCACTGCCCAGCAGCGACTGCTGTCCACCGATCGCGCCGAGTTCGCCGCGCAGACGTTCCATTTCCGGCGCGCGCAGCGGCTTGACCTGCAACAGCGAGTCGACGAACACGCGGTAGCCCTGCGCGGTCGGCACCCGCCCGGCCGACGTGTGCGGCGAGACCAGCAGACCCGACTCCTCCAGGTCGGCGAGGATGTTGCGGATCGTCGCGGCGCTGACGTCGAGGCCTGCGTGGCGGGCCAGCGTCTGCGAACCGACCGGCTCGCCGTCCTGGATGTGGCGCGCGATCAGCGTGCGCAGCACCTGACGCGCGCGCGGGTCCAGGGGATGACGGGTCTCGGACGGCATGCGGGCGGTATACGGCCCCGCTGCAGGCGATGCAAGCGCCGCACGGCGTTCTCCGACCGTGAGACGGCCACGCGGTATCCAGCACGCGTCTACACCGCCGCGATCGGCCAAGGCACAATCCGCACCCATGCTGACCCATCTCGCCATCCGCAATTTTGCCGTCGCCAGCCAGTCGGATCTGGAGTTCGGCGCAGGACTGACCGTCATCTCCGGTGAAACCGGCGCCGGCAAGTCGTTGCTGGTCGATGCGCTGGGTTTTCTGTCGGGCCAGCGCGCCGACAGCGGCATCGTGCGCCACGGAGCCGAACGCGCGGAACTGCACGCGGAGTTCGCGCTCGACGATGCCGCGCCCGCGCTTCGCTGGCTGCGCGAGAACGAACTCGACGACGGCGGACTCGAAAACGGCATGGTCTGCCAGCTGCGCCGCACCCTGCGCGCCGACGGCGGCTCGCGCGCGTGGATCAACGGGCGTCCGGCAACGATCGCCCAGCTCGGGGAGCTGGCCGGCCATCTGGTCGAGATCCACGGCCAGCACGAACACCAGGCCCTGCTCGCGCGTGGCAGCCAGCTCGCCCTGCTCGATGCGCAGGCCGGGAACGCGAAGCTGCTCGCCGACGTGCGCGCGGCCACGCAGGCCTGGCGCGCGCTCAGTGACGAGCGCGAAGCGCTCGTGGGCATCGGCGATGTCGGCGAGCGTCGCGATTGGCTGCGCCATCAGCTCTCCGAGCTCGACGGCGAATCGCTGGCCGAGGATGCGGTCGCCGAGCTGTTCGCCAGCCACCGGCGCCACGCCAATGCAGCCGGCCTCATCCAGACCTGCGACGCGGCGCTGCTGCGCATGCGTGGCGACGATGCCCTGGGTCTGCCGCAGGCGCTGCAGGCGCTTCGGCACGATCTGGGCCGGATGCGCGCGCATGAACCGCGGCTGGGCGATGTCGACGCCATGCTCGACACGGCTGCGATCCAGCTCGACGAGGCCACGCGCCTGCTCGACCAGGTGCGGGACGATCTCGATATCGATCCCGATGCGCTGGCGACACTGGAAGCCCGGCTCGGCCGCCTGCACGAACTGGCACGCAAGCACCGCGTCACACCCGAGGAACTGGGACAGGTGCAGGCGCGCCTGACCGCCGAACTCGAAGCACTCGACGGCGCCGGGGACCGCCTGCGCCAGCTCGACGGCGAGATCGAAGCGGCATTCGCCCGCTGGCGCACTGCTGCCGACACGCTCGGCGCGGCGCGGCGCAAGGCGGCCGAGGCGCTGTCGGCGGCGACCACCGCGCTGATCCACGAACTGGGCATGGGCGGCGGCGTGTTCGAGGTGGCGATCGAGCCGCTCGAAGTCACGCGCCCCGACCCGCAGGGCGCCGAACGCGTGGAGTTCATGGTGTCGGCCAATGCCGGCCAGCCGCCGCGTGCCTTGCGCAAGGTCGCGTCAGGCGGCGAACTGTCGCGCATCTCGCTGGCGATCGAGGTCGCCGCGCTCGGCCACGACGCCGTGCCGACGATGGTGTTCGACGAAGTCGATTCGGGCATCGGCGGCGCGGTGGCCGACATCGTCGGCCGCAAACTGCGCGCACTCGGCGCCAGCCGACAGGTGCTGTGCGTCACCCATCTCCCGCAGGTGGCGGCCAAGGGTCATGCGCACTACCGCGTGCACAAGGCTGCGGCAGAGGGCGCGACCGAAAGCCATGTGACCCGACTCGACGAGCGCGCACGCGCCGAGGAGCTGGCGCGCATGCTCGGCGGTGTCGAGGTCAGCAAGGAAGCGCGTGCGGCGGCCCGCAAGCTGCTGGCGACCGCCGACGCCTGACGTTATCCGATGCGCTGCACGCGCACTGGCGCGCCGTTCGGTATGTAGGAGCGCGCTGGCGCGCGAAAAAGGCCTTCCCGTGAAAGCCCGTCGCGCGCGAGCGCGCTCCTACACAGCGCATCAGCGCTCGGTCTTACCGAAAATTGCTTTCACCGGCGAAAGCGTGGCGCACTGAAGCGAATCAGCGCTTCTTGCGTACGTAGAGCACCAGCGAGTGCTCTTCGAGGATGTAGCCGTGCTGTTCAGCGATCTGCCGCTGCAGGGCTTCGATCTCGTCGCTCTCGAACTCGATGATCTTGCCGCTGTCGACATCGACCATATGGTCGTGATGACCACCACGGTCGAGTTCGTAGACGGCGTGACCGCCTTCGAAGTTGTGCTTGAGCACGAGGCCTGCCGCCTCGAACTGGGTCAGCACGCGGTATACGGTCGCCAGTCCGATTTCGTCGCCCTGCTCGAGCAGCTGGCGATAGATGTCCTCGGCGGTCATGTGCTGGCGCGGCGTACGCTGTTCCAGCAATTGCAGGATCCGCATCCGCGGATGGGTGACTTTCAGTCCGGCCTTGCGCAGGTCGAGCGATTCCATGATGTCTCCAGAACAGGCCGGTGAGAACGGGCCGGCATTCCACTGGCGGTTGAACGCCAGCTGCCTGAATCGCGGTCGCGGCGTGGCGCGCAGTGTATCATCGGCCGGTCATTCCAGGCCGTCTCCAACGCCATGCACAAGCTTCTTCTCGTTCCGGTTCTCGCCTTGGCCACCAGTGGCTGCGGCCTGCTGTACAAGCAGCCGATCTACCAGGGCAACCTGATCGATGCATCGGCGGTCGAGCAGCTGCAGGTCGGCATGGGCAAGCCGCAGGTCGAGGCGCTGCTGGGCACGCCGTCGATCGCCGACCCCTTCCATCACCAGCGCTGGGATTACACCGCCTCCGAGCGCGTGAATCGTCGCGGCCAGACCACGATCAAGAACTTCACCGTGTTCTTCGAGAACGACCAGCTCGCGCGCTGGGAAGGCGAGTACTTCCCCAAGCGCGACGAGGAACTGGCCGCGCAGATGCGCAAGTTCGGCAACCTGCCGCGCGAGCGCGGCAACCGTCGCTGATCCAGCAGTCTCAGCCCGCGCCGCGGCTTGCGGCGGCGCGGCGGCGCCGCGCGTCCTTGGGCTCGGCCTGCAGCGCTTCGAGCAGTTCGAGGCGGTCGCCGTCGCGGAGCACGTGGCCGGCCTGCACCCGCACGCCGAATACCGCGTAGCCCGCCACTCGTACGAGCGCCTCGGGCGCAGATGCCTGCACGGCGATGAGCGCCTCCTGCACGGTTGCACCTTCGGTCAACGTCAGCGGCCACGTCCGGTGATGGCCGGGATGGGCCCGCACCACGGTCACGCGTATCACTCGGCGGGCTCGCGCTCGGCCACGCGGATGAAGTCGTCGACCATGCGGTCGGCCAGTCCGCGGAAGCCGAGCGTCAGCGCAGGCAGCATGAGCCGGCTCGAAGGCTCGAACTCCAGCAACAGCGTGACCTTGCACGATTGCGCATCGAGCGCGCGAAAGGTCCAACGGCCATGCAACGACTTGAATGGCCCGTCGCGCAGCTGCATGTCGATCGTATGCGGCGGGCTCAGCGTGTTTTCGGTGGTGAACCAGGTACGCAACCTGCCGAGCCCAAGGTCCAGCCGCGCAACCATGCGCGTGTCGGACGCTTCCTGGACTTCGGCCGCATCGCACCACGCGAAACGGCGCGGATAGGCGGGGACATCGTTGACCAGCGCGAACATGCGCTCGGCGGGCTGCCCGACGAGGGCACTACGTTCGATCTTGGGCATGACTCGCCTGAGGGACCTGCTTGAAGGACAATGGACGGATGAGCAAGAAAAGCGGTGGCAGCAAGGATAAGGCAAACAGCACGGGCACCATCGCGCTGAACAAGCGCGCGCGCCACGAGTACCACATCGAGGATCGCTTCGAAGCAGGTGTGGCGTTGCAGGGCTGGGAACTCAAGGCCATCCGCGCCGGCCGTTCCAACATCGGCGAAAGTTATGCGGTGGTGCTCAAAGGCGAACTGTTCCTGATCGGCGCGCAGATCACGCCGCTCACGCAGGCGTCAACGCACGTGATCGCCGACCCGCACCGCTCGCGCAAGTTGCTGCTGCACAAGCGCGAGATCGACATGCTGATCGGCCGGGTGCAGCGCGACGGCTACACCATCGTGCCGACCGCGCTCTACTGGAAGGGCAACAAGGTCAAAGCCGAGATCGCGCTGGCCAAGGGCAAGCAGAAGCACGACAAGCGCGATGCCGAGCGCGATCGCGACTGGGCGCGGGACAAGCAGCGCGCCATGCGCGCGCACAACAAGAACGCCTGAGTGTCGGCGAGTGCGTGAGCGCGAGCCGCGCGATTCGCGCCGCTGCACCGGTCTGACACGAAGGTCGCGCCCGGTGCACGCGTGCGAATTGTTCAGGGGCGCGGCTGGGGCGCCAAGGTAAAGCGGAACGTCGCGCCGCCGCCCGGCCGGCTCTCGGCCGAGATCGTGCCGCCATGGCGCTCCACGATGCGGCGCACCGAGGCCAGGCCGACGCCGTGCCCCTTGAACTCGTCGTCGCGGTGCAGGCGCTGGAACGGGCGGAACAGCTTGCCAGCGTACTCGGCATTGAAGCCCGCACCGTTGTCGGCGACGTAGAAGACCGCGCCGGGTTCGACGCCGAACTCGATCGTCGCGCGCGCGGCGTTGGCAGTGAACTTCCACGCATTGCCGAGCAGGTTCTCCAGCAGATTGCGCACCAGGGCGGGGTCGCCCTCCGCGCGCAGGCCGGGCGCGACGCGCACCGCGACCTCGCGTGCGGGTTCGGTCTGTCGCAGTTCGGCAATGACATCGTGCGCCATCCGCGTCAGATCGACCGGCGCGCGCTTGAACTCACCGCGGCTGATCCGCGACATCTGCAGCAGCGCATCGATCAGCGCATCCATGCGCGCGGCCGCGTTGCGCACGCGGGCGAGATAGTCCTGGCCCTGAGCGTCGATCAGTGCAGCGTAACGCTCGGCGAGAATGCGACCGAAGCCGTCGATGCTGCGCAGCGGGGCGCGCAGGTCGTGCGAAACGATGTAGGCGAACGACTCGAGTTCGTGGTTGGCCTGGGTCAGTTCGCGCGTGCGCTCCTCCACGCGCGATTCCAAAGTGCGGTTGAGCGCATGCACCTGCGCTTCCGCCCGCCGCCGCTCGGTCACATCGTCCACCTGCACCAGACGCGCGATATCGCTGTCCGCATCGCCCGGCATCAGGGTGGAGGCGAGCTGCACTTCGCGGATGTCGCCATCGTGCCGCCTCAGACGCCGCGTACTGCGATTCACGCCTTCGTGCAGCACCTGCAATTCCTGGGTCCGGGTGACATCGTCGTGACCGTCGACGAGATAATCGCGCAGCGCCGTGCCGCTCAGCGCTGCCTGGCTGACACCGGCGATCTCCGCCATCGCCGGGTTGCTCTCCACGATGGCGCCGTGGCGGTCTAACAACACCATGCCGATGGCCGAGTACTGCATCGCGTTGCGGAAACGCTGCTCGCTGCGACGGTAGGAATCGCTGAGCCGGTGTGCGAGCGACTCGGCGCGCGACTGCGTCTGCGCCAGGGCCATCACCACCGCGAACAGCAGCAGCGAAGCAAGAACGCCGGCGATCAGCGTGGCCTGCAGCTCGCGCATGCCGGCCGAGGTCAGCGGCCCCACCGGCTGGAAGTCGTAACGCCAGCTGCGGCCGTAGAGTTGCTGCGTCACGCTGTGCAGCACACGCGCCTCTCCGTCGGCGCCATCCACCCAGCCATCCGAAGCCAACAGCGGCGCCGCTGCCTCGTCGGTGATGTCGACGACGCGAAATGCGAGGGCGTGACCGACGGGAATGCGCGAACGGCCGATGAACTCGGCAGTCCGGAACGGCGCGTACACCCAGCCCACCAGCGCGTTCTCGCGTCCGGCCTGCGAGATCGGCAGGCGTGCGGTGCGATAGACCGGCGCGAACATCAGCACGCCCGCCTGTCCTTCGCGCCCATACTGGCGCAGGCGCACCGGCGCACTGAGCCGGACCTCTCCGCTGTCGCGCGCTGCATCCATTGCCGCACGCCTGACCGGGTCGCTGTACTGGTCGTAGCCGATCGCCAGCCGACTCGATTCGAACTCCGGCTCGAAATAGAGGATCGCTCCGTAATGCGGCCGCACACCGCGCGGGGTCAGGGTGAACAGGCCATCGCCGTCCTCGCGCTGGCGCAGTTGCAGTTCGGCGAGCGAACGTGGATCCAGATATGCCACGTAGCCCAGGCCCATCAGGCCGGGCAGCTGGCGGCGGATGTCGAGCCCGTCGACGTAGCCACGCCACTGCCGTGAGGCCGGCGTATCCACCGCCGCGCTGTGGAGTGCGACACCGCCGCGGATGCTCAGCTCGTACTGCAGCAGGCGCTGCCGCACGGTATCGGCCAACTGATCGGCATCGGCAATGAAGGCTGCTTCGGCCAGCCGGCGCTCGCGCTCCCCTGCCCCGCGCGCATAGAGCGCGACCATCAGCAGCGAACCGATCAGCACCAGTACGGCCAGCACGTGGCTGCGCCGAGGCCGCCATCTGGAAGCGGCGACTGCAGGGGGATCGCGACGTGGCGTGGACGCTGCCATCACGACAGCATAACGACCGCCTGCGGCCGCAGCACCCGCGCCAACGAAAAAGCCGGACCCGAAGGCCCGGCTTTCGCTGAAGATGGTGGAGGTGGCGGGAATTGAACCCGCGTCCGAAGGCACTCCATCCCCGGTACTACATGCTTAGCTCGCCGTTGGATCTCGCCCCGGAACAGCACGGCGCGCAAAGCGCATCCCGGAGCCAGCCTGTGAGTTCAACCACGGCAGACAGGCGGCCGCCGCGGCTGGTTCCCGTGATAATGACCCTACATCCACGAGCACGGGCACAAGTGGGTTCGGGGCTTACGCCTTAAGCGGCGAGAGCGTAGTTGTCGTCGTTGGCAACTATGAGTTTGCCGCTGGATTTACGAGGAAAGCTGCCCCCTCGGCATGCACCAGGCAATTTCGCGACCCCCGTCGAAGCCAGTGCACCCCCGGGAATCAGAACATCGCTCTGACCTGCGCAAGTATAGGGCCGCCACCGCGCTTCTCAAGCGCCAGTGTTGCGGCGCGCGCCTGCGGTTCATCGCCGTGCACGTCACCAACGGCGAGGCGGCTGCCCGCTGGCCAATATTCTTGCCCCCGGCTATACGTGTGCGTTCGCTCGGCTCCGCTGCTAGCATGCGCGTCCCATTGGGGAGTAGCCGGCTTCCGCATCGCGGAAGCGCCTGCGTCAACACACTCGATCTTTGCGGTCGTGGTGCAGGCAACCAGATCCGGTAGGCGAGACCAGCGGTATTCCGGCGCAACGTGGTTGGGCGCGTCGGCGTGCCGTGCCTCGCCTTCCGCCCGGCCTGAAGCAGTGCCCGCAATGTCCTTCCTCTCGATCATCCTGATCGGCTTCGCCATGTCGACCGATGCGTTCGCTGCCGCGATCGCCAAGGGGGCGGCGATGCAGCGACCGCGTTTTCGCCACGCCCTGCGCGCAGGGCTGATCTTCGGTGTGATCGAAGCGCTGACACCCGTCGTCGGCTGGGCACTGGGGCTGGCCGCCGCGCCCTACGTCAGTGCCTGGGACCACTGGATCGCCTTCGTGCTGCTCGGGGCTCTGGGCGCCCGCATGGTATGGGCGGGCCTGCGCCAGCAGCCGTCGGACGCGGACAGCGACCGCGACAGGCCGCACCGCTTCTGGAGCCTGGCCGCCACCGGTTTTGCGACCAGCATCGATGCGATGGCGGTCGGTGTGGGACTGGCATTCCTCGACGTCAACATCCTGCTGGTGGCGGGTGTCATCGGGACCTGCACGCTGGTCATGGTCACGGCCGGCATCATGCTCGGACGCGCACTCGGCGCAATTGTCGGCCGACGGGCGGAAATCGTCGGCGGACTCATCCTGATCGTGATCGGCAGCCTGATCCTGTACGAACACCTGTCCGGCCGCGGCGGGGCCATCGGCGTGGTCTGACGGTTCACGGAGCACAGACAGCGCCCTGCCAATGCTGGCGTTTCGCCATCGCCGGGAATCCGCCATGAAGGTCCGTCGCGTCTACAGCACACGTTCCGTTCCCGAGGCAGAGGCCGCCGTCCGCGCCGCACGCGAAGCCGGCATCGAAGACGCCGATGTGTCCCTGGTCGCCCGCGGCGACATAGAACTGCAGGCCTTGCCCGAGCATCAGAAGGAAGCGCCCACCGATTTCAAGCACGCAGCGATGCGCGGAGCAGGCATCGGCGGCGCTACCGGCCTGCTCGCCGGCCTGGTGGCCGTCGCCGTTCCGCCGCTCGGGTTGACGCTTGCCGGTGTCGCACTCACCACGCTCGGCGGCGCCGCGGTCGGCACCTGGGCGTCGTCACTGGTTGGTGCATCCCTGCCCGACCCGGTGCGCCGGAAATTCGAGGGCGAGATCGAATCCGGGCGCGTTCTGGTAATCATCGATGCCGAAGGCGAGACGCTCGAGCGTGCCGAAGCCGCGCTGCGGGACGCTGGCGCGATCCATCTGCCCTACGAAGAGCCGTCCGCGCTCAACTGAGCGTCGACTTCAGGCCATTTCGCACGCCGTATGCGCGACGAATTCGCGCTCCCGATCGATCCACACCGACGGCGCGCGATCGGAGCGCCTGATCACCACAGCCTTGCGGAACCCTTCGCGAGTGCCGTCCGGCCGCTGCATGGCGACGTCGATGCAGACCACCTCTCCGTTCTGAAGCACCCGGGGATTGCGGAATGCCACGTCGACCGGATTTCGCAGCTGATCGAGAATGAGTCCGCGCGCAATCGACAGCGGATCATCCGCATGTGTTGCCGCCGCTGCTGCGATCAGACAGAACGCGACTGCTGCGCGTAGAAGTGGCCGCATCACGCGGGAGTATCCGGAATTGGCGGAGAGAGTGGGATTCGAACCCACGGAAGGTTTGACCCTTCGGCGGTTTTCAAGACCGCTGCCTTAAACCACTCGGCCATCTCTCCGATGTCCACCACTTCGCTACCAGGGCCGCTGACGCGGCGTCGGCGGTTTGGCCATCGGCCTTCCGCCTCCGGATCAAGACCGCTGCCTTGACCACGCGGAACGCCGCGCCTGAGCGCGGCGTCGTCGCGTTAGGCCATTGTCGCACGCACCGCGGCGTTGGAGATACGCGGCGGCGGGACAGCGCCCGGCGTCGGCTTCTTCTCGCAATTGCGGCAGTCGAGGCTGGAGGCTTCGATCAGCGGCGGCAGCTTTTCGGCCAGGAAGTCGATGAAGACACGCACCGCCGGCAGCAGGCCGCGACGCGAAGCGAATACGGCGTGGGCGATGCCCTGCGGCAGGTGCCAGTCGGGCAGCACCACTTCGAGTTCACCGTTGCGCACGGCCTCGGCGCACAGCGTTTCGGGCAACATCGTGATGCCCAGCCCCTGCTTGGCCAGCGCCATCAACATCGGGAAATCGAAGCCCGCGACGCGCGGCTTGAGTTCGACGCGACGCGTCGTGCCGTCGGCGGCCTGCAGGTCCCAGCGCTGCTTCACCTCGTCCTCGCCCATGCTCATGGTGGTGTGCTGGTCGAGTTCGTCAGGATCCTTCGGTCGGCCCATGCGGTCGAGATAACCGGGGCTGGCGACCAGCAATTCCTGGATCTGGCCGAAGCTGCGCATCACCAGGCTGCCGTCGTCGTCGAGCTTGGAGCGCACGCGCACCGCGACGTCGAAGCCTTCGTTGATGACATCGACGCGCCGATTGCTGACGTGCAGTTGCACGCGCACCTGCGGATAGCGCGCGAGGAACTCGGGCAGCATCTGCGGAATCGACTGCTGCGCGATGCTGACCGGCACGCTCGCGCGCACCAGGCCGCGCGGCTCGGCGCTGAGGCGGTCGACGACCTCGCGTGCGGCGGTGGCCTCGGCCAGCATCGACTGGGCATGGCGGAACACGCTCTGACCGACGTCGGTGACCGCAAAGCGGCGCGTCGAGCGCTGCAGCAGGCGCACGCCCAGATCGTTCTCGAGCTGGCTGATCCGCCGGCTCAGACGGGACTTCGGAATGCCGAGCGCACGCTCGGCGGCCGCGAAGCCGCCGTGTTCGACGACCATCGCGAAGTAATAGAGATCGTTGAGATCCTGCATGGAAGCCTCGCTGACGGAACAATCCTACATATTGGAACAGGCTCATTCCAATCATGCAACAGAATCGACCTATCGGTGCAATCGCCTGACGCTATGCAGCAATGCACTCACTCGATGCGTGCAAGACCGCCCATGTAGGGGCGCAGCGCCTCCGGCACCTCGATCGCGCCGTCCGCCTGCTGGTAGTTCTCCATCACCGCGATCAGCGTGCGACCCACCGCCAGACCCGAGCCATTGAGGGTGTGCACCGGCTCGGGCTTGCCGCTCTCCGGGTTCCGCCAACGCGCCTGCATGCGACGGGCCTGGAAGTCGCCGGTGTTCGAGCACGAGGAAATCTCGCGATAGGTCTGCTGCGAGGGCAGCCAGACTTCCAGGTCATAGGTGCGGCGCGCGGCGAAACCCATGTCGCCGGTGCACAGCAGCAGCTTCCGGTATGGCAGGCCGAGCTTCTCGAGCACGGTTTCGGCGCAGCGCGTCATGCGTTCGAGCTCGGCGTCGCTGTCCTCGGGCCGCACGATCGAGACCATTTCGACCTTCTCGAACTGGTGCTGGCGGATCATGCCGCGCGTGTCGCGGCCATGGCTGCCGGCCTCGGCGCGGAAGCACATCGAATGCGCGCTCATGCGCAGCGGCAGACGATCGGCCTCGACGATGGTGTCGCGGACGATGTTGGTCAGCGGCACTTCGGCGGTCGGAATCAGATACCGCTTCTCGTCACCGAACGGCGTGGCGAACAGGTCGTCCTCGAACTTCGGCAACTGGCCGGTGCCGCGCATCGTGTCGGCATTGACGATCAGCGGCACGCTGGTTTCTTCGTAGCCGTGTTCGGTGGTATGCAGATCGAGCATGAACTGCGCGAGCGCGCGGTGCAGACGCGCGAGCTGGCCGCGCAGCACGGTGAAGCGGGCGCCGCTGAGCCGGGCCGCGGTATCGGCGTCGAGCCAGCCGTGGCGCTCGCCGAGCGCGACGTGGTCGCGGGCCTCGAAGTCGAATACGCGCGGCGTGCCCCAGCGCGACTGCTCGACATTGCCCGACTCGTCCGCACCGACCGGCACACCGGCATCGGGCAGGTTCGGCACGCCGAGCACGATGGCTTCGATACCGCTCTGGATTTCCAGCAGACGCGCTTCGCTCGCCTTGAGCTCATCGCCGAAACCGGCCACTTCGGCCAGCAACGGCGCGACATCTTCGCCTTTCGCCTTGGCCTGGCCGATCGCCTTGCTGCGCGTGTTGCGCAGGTTCTGCAGTTCCTGCGTACGCACCTGGATCTGCTTGCGCTCGGCCTCCAGCGACTCGAGCTGCGACACCGGCAGTTCGAACCCGCGACTGTCGCGCAGGCGCGTGGCGGTGTCGGCGAGGTGCTGGCGCAGGAGGCTGGGATCGAGCATGGCGGACGTGGGCTCTTCGGTGAACGGATACGCATTATCGCCCGGATCCGGCGCCGACCGCGCTTGTATGCGCAGGAACGGGGCGCGCGAACGCGTATGCCAGAATGCCGCGCCTGTTCCACCGGAGTCCGCCATGCCCGCTGCCGCCCCACCGTTGTCGGTCCGCCTGCGCCGTGCCGTGCGCGATGCGCTGCCGACCGGGCATGCCTGGTGGTGGGTGCTGGGCGCGTGCGGCGTGGGGCTGCTGCTGTTCGTGCTGCTGTGGACGAACCGCGCGACGCCGGCTGCGGGCGACGGACAGGACGACGTCCCGGCGGTCGCGACCGATCCGGCCTGGACACCGCTGCCAGCGCCCCTGCCCGCATCTGATATCGCAGATCCGGGCTTCGACTATGCCGACCCGCAGGACGGCCGCGTCCCGGTGCGCATCGACGCACATGTGCCCCAGGCGCCGGCTGCAACTGCGCCGGTGCCCGCGGCGGAGACTGCGCCCGATGCGCCAGTCCAGGCGGCCGCACAGGACCTGCCGACCAGCGTGCAGCGGCCGATAGCGACGCCCCAGCCCGACTATCCGCGCGCGTCGATGCGCCGTGGCGAAGAGGGCGAGGTCGTGCTGCGTGTCGTGGTGGGCAGCAACGGCCGGGTCGATAGCGTCGAGATCGTCAGCAGCAGCGGGCATCGCCGCCTGGATCGCGCAGCGGTTGCCGCGGTACGCCGCTGGCGCTTCGAGCCCGCACTTCGTGACGGTCAGCCGGTGCAGGGCGAACTGCGGATCCCGTTCGCGTTCGCGCAGGGCTGAGACGCCGCGCACGCTGCACGCAACCTGCACAGGGCGCGTGGGACGCTGCCGCTCCCATTCAGGAAGGAGATGCGGCCATGAATACACCGGTGCAACGTCCGATCGATCCGTCGCCGCAGACGCCTCCGCCGGAGGCGCCGCGCAAGGGTTCCAGCCCGCTGCTGTGGATCCTGTTGCTCGTGGTGCTGGTCGCGCTGGGCTGGTATGCACTGAGCGAGCGCGGCACGGGTGACACCACCGAGTTGCCGCCCACGCCGGTCATCGAGGATCCCGACGCGCCGCCGGCCGAACGCGAGCCTGCGACGCGCACCTCCCCGCGCGCCGAGTCGGCGCCCGCGCAGCCGGCCGATCGCGATGCGCGTCCGGTCGCGCAGCCGGAGATTCCATATCCGCCGGCCGCGGCGCGTAGCCGCGAGGAGGGTTCGCTGGTGCTGCTGGTGCAGGTCGATGCCGATGGCCGCCCCGGCGAGGTGACGGTCGAGACGCGCAGCGGCTCGCGTGATCTCGACCGCGCAGCGCAGCAGGCCGTGCGTGACTGGAAGTTCGAACCGGCGATCCGGGGCGGCAAGCCGGTCGCCAGCGCAGTGCGCGTGCCGATCGACTTCACGCTGGACGACGCGCCGCGCTGACACCGGCGCCAGCCGCAGTCGACAGAACGCCCGCGTCGCAGGACGCGGGCGTTTCACTGTCGTCACCCGCACCCGGCAGGACGGTCCCTCAGTCCGCGCGTAGCGCGCATCCCATCGACTGCGCCAGCGTCAGGAATCCTGGAAACGAGGTCGACACGTTCGCGGTGTCGCCGATGCGGACCTCGCCGCGCGCCCGCTGGCCGGCGACGGCGAAGGACATCGCGATTCGGTGATCGCCGTGACTTTCGACGTGCCCGCCGCCGAAGCCTCCGGCGCTGCCGGTGATCGTCGCGCCGTCGTCCACTTCCTCGATGTCCACGCCGAGCGTGCGCAGACCGCTCGCCATCGTGGCGATGCGATCCGACTCCTTGACCCGCAGTTCGTGTGCGCCGGTCACGCGAGTCGTCCCCGAGGCGCACGCTGCGGCCACGAACAGGGCCGGGAACTCGTCGATCATGTCCGGCACATGCTGCTCGGGCACATCGATACCGCGCAGCGCCGCGTGACGCACGCGCAGGTCGGCGACGGGCTCGCCGCCCTCCTCGCCCGCATCCGATTCGACGATGTCCGCGCCCATCAGTCGCAGCACGTGGAGCAGTCCGGTGCGCCGCGGGTTCATGCCCACGCGGCGCAGCAGCAGATCCGAGCCGGGCACGATCGACGCGGCGACGAGGAAGAACGCCGCCGACGAGAAGTCGGCCGGTACGCGCACGTCGGTGGCGCGCAGCCGATGCCCGCCGGTGATACGCGCGATACCAGGCGCGAAGTCGATCGGCCAGCCGAACGCGGCGAGCATGCGTTCGGTGTAGTCACGCGTGGGCCGCGACTCGTGCACGACGGTCTCGCCATCGGCGTACAGACCGGCGAGCAGCAGGCAAGACTTCACCTGCGCGCTTGCAAGCGTGTTGTCGAATTCGATGCCCGTCAGACGCTGGCCACCGTGCACGCGCAGCGGCGGCAGGCCGCCGGCGTCGGTGTCGATGCGTGCGCCCATCCGCGCCAGCGGCTCGGTGACGCGCCGCATCGGTCGCTTTGACAGCGACGCATCACCCACCAGCGTGCTGTCGAAGGCCTGGCCGGCGAGCAGGCCGGCGAGCAGGCGCATGCCGGTGCCGGCGTTGCCGCAGTCGAGCGCGCCGTCTGCGGCGCGCAGGCCGTCGATGCCGACGCCGTGCACGACGCGCACGCCCGGCGCCGGCGTCTCAATCGAGACCCCCATCCGACGGAAGATCGCTTCCGTCGCGCGCGCGTCTTCGCCCTCGAGAAAGCCTTCGATGCGCGAGGTGCCATCGGCCAGCGCGGCCAGCATGATCGCGCGATGCGACACCGACTTGTCGCCCGGAACCTGCACGTGCCCGCGCAACGGCGCGCCGGGCGCCGCGATCCACGCCATGTCGTTCATGGCACGGCCACCGGGTAGGACCCGAGTACGCGGACTTCGCCGGCGAATGCGTCGATCTCGCCGAGCGCATCCTTGAGCGGCGACTCGTCGACATGGCCGCTGACTTCGATGAAGAACGCGTACTGCCACAGCGCGCCGTGGGCGGGCCGCGACTCGATGCGGTTCATGCTGATGTCGCGGCGCGCCAGCGGTTCGAGGATGCGATACAGCGCACCGGGCTGATCGCGGATGAAGACCATCAGCGAGGTGCGGTCATTGCCCGACGGTGGAAACGCACCGCGGCCGATGACAAGGAAGCGCGTGGTGTTGTCGCTGCGGTCCTCGATGGGACCTGCGATGACCTGCATGCCATAGACGTGCGCGGCGTTCTCGCCGGCGATCGCCGCCGCGTCATCGGACTTCTTTGCCCGGCGTACGGCCTCGGCATTGCTGACCACGGCCTGCTTCTCGACGCCCGGGAGATTCTCGCGCAGCCAGCCCTTGCACTGCGCCAGCGACAGCCCGTGTGAGTACACGCGTTCAATGTCCTCGATGCGGCCGGTGCGTGAGAGCAGGTACTGGTGCACACGCAGTTCGACTTCGCCACAGATCTTCAGCGGTGAGGTCAGGAACATGTCGAGCGTGGACTGGATGGTGCCCTGCCCAGAGTTCTCGACCGGCACCACGCCGAAATCCGCGTGGCCGGCCGCGACTTCGTCGAACACCTCTTCGATGCTCGCCAGCGGCAGGCCCTTGGCCGAGTGGCCGAACTGCTTGTGCACGGCCTGCTGCGAGAACGTGCCCTCCGGCCCCAGATAGCCGATCTTCAGCGGCTCCTGCTGCGCCAGGCACGCGGACATGATTTCGCGGAACAACCGCACCAGCTCCGTGTCCGACAGCGGGCCGTCGTTGCGGTCCACAACCCGGCGCAGCACCTGCGCCTCGCGCTCGGGACGGTAGTAGTCGACGGCCGCGGCAAGCTTGCCCTTGGCCTTGCCCACCTGGCGCGCGAACTGCGCGCGCTCGGCGATGAGCGTCTGGATCTGATGGTCGATGCCGTCGATCTGCGCGCGCACGGCGGCGAGGTCGGGCTTGGCCACGGCGGCCATCGCAGCGGCTCTCACGCTTTCGGTCTTCGACGCTGCAGCCTTCTTCGCCTGTGCAGTCGCCGGCTTCTTCGCCTTTGTGGAGGCCTGCGCCTTCTTCTTGGAATCAGCCATTGCGCTTCTGGAAATCCTGCATGTAATCGACGAGGGCGCGCACGCCATCGACCGGCATCGCGTTGTAGATTGACGCGCGCATGCCGCCGAGCACGCGGTGTCCCTTGAGGCCGATCAGCCCGGCCTCGCGCGCACCGGCGAGGAACTCCGCGTTGCGGGCTTCGTCGGCGAGGAAGAACGGCACGTTCATGCGGGAACGCACGCGCGCGTCGATGTCGTTGCGGTAGAAGCCGCCCGAGCCGTCAATCGCGGCATAGAGCAGTCGCGACTTCTCGTTGCTGCGGCGGTCGAACTCGGCGGTGCCGCCTTCATCGAGCATCCAGCGGAACACGAGCCCGGCGACATACCAGTTCCAGGTCGGCGGCGTGTTGAGCATGGAATCGTTCGCGAGCTGCGAGCGGTAATCGAAGATGTCGGCGCGCGGCTGGCCGGCACGCTCGAGCAGGTCGCGACGGATGATCACCACCGAAATTCCGACCGGGCCGAGGTTTTTCTGCGCACCGGCATAGATCACGCCGTAGCGCGAAATGTCGATCGGCTCGGACGCGATGCTGGAACTGAAATCGGCGAACAGCGGCACATCGCCGGTGTCCGGCGCCGGCTCGCCCCAGGCGGGCCGGTACTCGACGCCGTGGATGGTCTCGTTGGCGGTGATGTGCACGTACGCCGCGCCCGGCGTCAGCCGCCACGACGCACGTTCGGGAATCGTGCGATAGCCCTCGCCCTCGCCACTCGCGGCGATATTGAGGTGCACGGACGGCGTGAGCTGCTTGAGCGCGGTCTTGCCCCAGTGACCGGTGACCACATAGTCGACCGTGTCGCCTGCGCTGGCGAAATTCAGTGGCAGCAGCGCCTGCGCAGTGGTGGCACCGCCGGGCAGGAACAGCACCGCGTAATCATCCGGCACGGCGAGCAGTGTGCGCAGGTCGGTTTCGGCCCGGGCGGCAACCTCCATGAACTCCGGCCCGCGATGGCTCATCTCCACGATCGACGCGCCGGCCTCGCCCCATTCGAGCATGTCCGCCTGCGCCTGTTTCAGCACGCTTTCAGGCAATGCGGCCGGTCCGGGAGCAAAGTTGTACGCACGCGCCATCGAGGTCTCCACTGGACGGAATTTGAGGGCGGCAAGTATGCCGCAGCGCAACAGTTTGACGTGCCGGCAATGGTTGCGCTGGCAACGTCTGTCCACCGCCCGGCTACTGGCGCCCCGCGCCGAGGAGTGCGCCATGTCGATACGCGATGCGTTACGGATTCCCGAGTCCGAAATCACCGATGAAGCCGTCTATCGCGATCGGCGCCGGTTGCTGGCGCTGATGGCGGCGGCCCCCGCGCTTGGCCTTGCCGGATGCGCGGACGCCGAACCCCCGCCGCCTTCGACCACTCCGGTCACACCGGCGCAGGCACGCAGCGGTTTTCGCACCGACGAGCCGCTGACCCGGTACGAGGACATCACCACCTACAACAATTTCTACGAGTTCGGCACCGGCAAGAGCGACCCGTCTCGTGCTGCCCGAACCTTGCGCACCTCGCCGTGGACGGTCGAAGTCGGCGGCGAATGCGCCAAACCCGGCCGCGTGGCGCTCGACGATCTGCTCCGTGGCATCGCCAACGAGGAACGCATCTACAGGCTGCGTTGCGTCGAGGGCTGGTCGATGGTGATTCCGTGGAGCGGCGTGCCGCTGGCCTCGGTACTGCGGAAATTCGAGCCGAACGCGAACGCGAAGTTCGTCGCCTTCACCACGCTCGCCGACCGCGAGCAGATGCCCGGCCTGCGCTTCCGTTCGATCCGCTGGCCCTACCGCGAGGGTCTGCGCATCGACGAGGCCATGCACCCGCTGGCGTTCCTCGCCACCGGTCTGTACGGCAAAACCCTGCCGCAGCAGAACGGCGCGCCGCTGCGGCTGGTGGTGCCGTGGAAATACGGCTTCAAGAGCATCAAGTCGATCGTCGAGATCCGCTTCGTCGAACGCATGCCCAGCACCGCGTGGAACGACCTGCAACCGTCGGAATACGGCTTCTTCAGCAACGTCAATCCGGCGGTCGACCATCCGCGCTGGAGCCAGAAGACCGAACGCCGCATTGCCGGCACCGGCAATCGCCTGCTGGCCAACCGCATCGATACGCGGCCGTTCAATGGCTACGCCGATCAGGTGGCGTCGCTGTACGCGGGCATGGACCTGCGCAAGTGGTACTGACATCCACGCGCGCCGCGCGCCCGCCTAGTCGGACGCCCGGGGGCGTGGTCGCGGCCAAGGTGTTCGTGCATCTTGTCTGCCTGGCGCCCATCGCCTGGCTGGCCTGGCGGGTGTGGCAGGTGCTGGGCGGGACCAACGTCGATGCGCTCGGAGCCGAGCCGGTCGTCGCCATCGAGCACGAACTGGGCATCGGCGCGCTGCGGCTGCTGCTGATCACACTGGCGATCACGCCATTGCGGCAACTCGGCGGCTGGACGGTGCTGCTGCGCTTCCGGCGGATGCTGGGGCTGTACGCGTTCGTCTACGCCAGCCTGCACTTCGGTGTGTGGCTGGCGCTGGACCTGGTCGGCGATCTGTCGCAGGTGGCCACGGAGATCGCACGCCGTCCCTACATCACCGTGGGCTTCCTGGCCTGGCTGCTGCTGGTGCCGCTGGCGATCACGTCGACCAAAGGCTGGATGCGGCGCCTGGGCCGCAACTGGAGCCGGCTGCACAAGGCGATCTATGCGATCGCCGCGCTGGCGGTGTTGCACTTCTGGTGGATCGTGAAATCCGACTGGCGCGAGCCCGCGCTGTATGCGGCGATCCTCGCGTTTCTGCTGGGCTGGCGTGTGTGGAAAGCGCTTGGACGTCGCCGCGCGACTGCTGCGGCCGGCCGCGTTGCGTCGCCCGGACCGTAAGGGCGTTCGCCGCGATCGGCAGCGAGCGTCGAGGGCGATTGGGTTAGTGCCGAATGCTGACACTGCCGATCTGGGCAAGCGTTCCTGGTGAAGCCCCATCGCGCGCAAGCACGCTCCTACAGGGGCGCTTCGTGTAGGAGCGACCTTGGTCGCGACCGGCTTTCCCGGCCACGCCCCATCGCGCGCAAGCGCGCTCCTACAGGAGTGCGCTTCGTGTAGGAGCGACCTTGGTCGCGACGGCTTTCCCGGCAACGCCCCATCGCGCGCAAGCGCGCTCCTACAGGGGCGCTTCGTGTAGGAGCGACCTCGGTCGCGACAGGCTACCCGGGCCTGCGCCGCGACGTTCAGGCCGCGCCGTACAGCAGCAGCGCGGCGAGCAGGCCTGCAAGCACCACTGCCGCAAGCAACAGCCACGGCAATGGAAGGCCGCCGCCACCTTGCGTGGGCGCGTCTTCCAGCAGGGGCGCGGCGACCACCGCGTCGTCCGGGTCGAGCGGCTGCACCGCGCGCGCGGGCGCCTCCACCACGAAGCGGTGATGGGCGTCGAACACCACCTGGTCGCCCGCCTGCAGCAGCGCATCGCGCATCGGCTCGCCGTTGACCACACTGCCATCGGCCGAGCCCAGGTCGGTCAGCCGCACCTGCGTACCGACACGTTCCAGCCGGGCATGGCGCTCGGCAAATCCCGGTTCGTCGATGCGGATGTCGGCCTCGCCGAGGCGTCCCACCAGACGCGGGCGGTCGAGTGTGAAGCTGCGCCCGTGGTAGCGGCCGCCCACGCCGCGCAACACGATGCGCGGGTCGGCCTCCGCGTCCTCGGGAGCCAAGCCGGCCGGCGGGACGATCGCAGACACCGGCGCGCCCGCGACCAGCCGCAGTTCGTGCCCGTCGACGAAGATCGCATCGCCCGTGCGCAGCATCGCCATGCGCCGCACCTGCCGGCCGTTGACGTGCACGCCCTGCACGCCATCACTCACCGTCAGCCAGACGCCCCGGCGATCGACGCAGAAGCGCACGCTCGGTTCGCTGCCGTCGGTGATCGGCGCGAGCGCGTCGTCACCACGACGGCCGATGCCGTGCACACCGACGTCGAGCGGCAGTTCGGGTTCGTCGGGCGTGGGAAAACGCAGCTTGAGCGCGGTCATGCGGCGGGAATCTAGCACGAGCGCTCGATGCATCGTCACTTGGACGCAGCACGTCGCGCACGCACAATGCGCCTCCAGACATTCCGCGGAGGCCACATGGCCGGCATCGACATCCAACACCCCCACTCGCTGCCGCCCGAGCAGGCCCGCAGCGCCGTCGAATCGGTGGCCAAGACGCTCGCCGAGCGTTTCGACATGCAATACGGCTGGTCGGGCGACACGCTCAACTTCAGCCGCTCCGGCGTGGACGGCGCAATCGACCTGCTGCCCGGCGCCCTGCACGTGACCGCGAAGCTCGGCTTCCTGCTGTCGGCCATGAAGGGGCCGATCGAATCGGAAATCCGCCGCGTTCTCGCCGAGAAATTCTGAGCCCCCGCCGGCGCAGGGACGCCTTGCCCGGCGCGTTGCTCGGCGCTGATCCGAGCACGCCGGGCGCTCCGGGCGGCTCGGGTATCCTGCGCGCCTGCAAGCGGACACGGACAACGGCATGACCACCCAGTGGCTGGTCGCGATCGGGGTGGCCTTGGCCATTGGATGCGCGGCGTCATTCTTCTTTCTCACCTTCCAGCGCCGGCGTGACGAAACCGCGGCCGGCATCGTGGCGCTGTCGGCGATCTCGTGGCGTGGCTTCATCGGCATGGTGCTGCAGGCCCTGCGTCGTCGGGGCTATGTGCAGGTGGTGGACCAGGAGGAGGCCTCGGGCGACCGCGACTACGTGCTCGAGCGTGACGGCGGCCGCTGGATCCTGTCGTGCAAGCACGGCGCGACTTATGTACTTGGACGCAATGCGGTGCAGGCGCTGTCGAGCGAAGTGCTGCTGAAGAATGCCGTCGGCGGTCTGCTCGTCACTCAGGGCCGGATCGACGCGGAAGCCCGCAACATCGCGGCGCGTCAGCGCGTCGGACTGCTCGACGGTCCGACCCTGTGGCCGGAACTGCGCGACCTCATGCCGGCCGGCGAGTTCGAGGCCATCCGCGCGCGTACCGGTCTGCTCGCGCGCCGCCGGGTCCTGCTGGGCTGGCTGTTCGCCCTGCTGGCGGGTGTGGCGACGTTTCTGGCGATGCCGGCGGTCGAGACCGAGGCGCCAGGCGCGACCCTCGACACGCCGAGCGCCGACGTCGGTGGCGCGCCCGTGCGCATCGAGGCACCGCCGCACGCGCCGATCGAAACACAGCGCGCCGATCTCGTCCGCGCCCTGGGCACCCTGCCGGCCGTCCAGCGCGCGGTCTGGGCCACCGGCTCCACGTTGCAGGTGTACCTGGAACGCGTCGACGACAAGGCCAGTGTGGATGCGATCTGCGCGCAGGTCCTGCGCCAACCGGACCTGACGTCTTCGCGCCTGCAGCTCACACCGCCCGCCGGCAGCGACCAGGCCACGCGCTTCCTGCAGTGCCGGAGTTTCTGAGCGGTCGCATGGGACCTTCGCTGCGTCCATTCGCGGGGTGCGAGGACGATCCGCATCCCCCGCTTGTCGCCAGCGCGATTCGCCCGTAGAATTCGCGTCCCGATCGCGCCGCCCCCAACGGGAATGGCGCTGACGAGACGGCACCGACCCCGCGTCGACCGCTCGCAAGAATCCGGGCGGTTAGCTCAGCGGTAGAGCATTGCCTTCACACGGCAAGGGTCACAGGTTCGATCCCTGTACCGCCCACCAGACACAGCAAGTGTGCGACAAGCCGGCCCTCGGGCCGGCTTTTTCGTTCGCGTCGTTTCCGGCGCGGATGCTTCGATCCGCGACACGTTCTGAACGCCCGCCACGTCTTGTCGCATGCCGCTCGATGCATGTGCGCTTGAACTTGCCGCCTGCACACCCGCTGCACGACGCCGCGCCTACCGTGGCGCACCTTCAGGACATTCCACTGCCATGCGTGTACAGGCCGGCTGCGAACTTTCGATCGAAACCGACGCAGCCAGCCCGGTCGTCGCGATGTTGCGTCCGCGCGATGGACGCGCGCACTGGCAGGTCAACGGCCGGCGCGGATTCGAGTCGAGCCACGGCTTCGACGAGCACGTCGACGGTTTCGGCAATCGTTGCCAGCGCTTCGTGTTGCCCAAGGGGCTGACCCGGATCCGGCTCGACACCGCCGTCGACACCGCGCCCGACATCAGCGTCGCACCCGACGCGCCGGCCATCGAGCCCGGCGCCCTGCCCGCCGACACCCTGCAGTTCCTGCTGCCCAGCCGCTATTGCCCGTCCGACCGCGGCGCGATGTGGGAGCGTGCACGCGCGATCGTCGCCGACGCCGCGCCTGGTTATGCGCAGGCCGAAGCCATCCGGCGGTGGATTGCCGCGCATCTGGAGTATCGCTACGGCGTGAGCAATGCCAGCAGTGACGCGCAGGACACGCTCGATGCCGGCGCCGGCGTGTGCCGGGACTTCGCCCACGTCGGCATCACCTTGTGCCGCGCGCTCGACATTCCCGCGCGCATGGTCGTGGGCTGGCTGCATGACCTCAAACCGATGGACATGCACGCCTGGTTCGAGGCGTATCTGGGCGATGCCTGGTACACGTTCGATGCGACGCAGGCCGCGCCGCGCGGCGGCCGTGTGGTCATCGCACATGGCCGCGACGCCGCCGACGTCGCCTTCCTCACCACCTACCGGCCCCTGCGCACGCTGTCGCTGCGTGTGTGGGCGGATCTGGAACCGGGATCGGACGACGATCTCGGTCGCGCGGCCTGACCCGTGCAGCTCTTCAAGTGCTCGCACTGCGAGCAGGTGCTGTATTTCGAGAACACCGCGTGCCTGCGCTGCGGCAAGACGTTGGGGTTTCTGCCCAAGACGCTGACGCTTGAGGCGCTGGACCTCGAAGGCGATGATTGGGTCGTGCCAACGCGGCCGCAGTCGCGCCATCGCTTCTGCGCCAATGCACAGCACTCGGCGTGCAACTGGCTGCTGCCGGCCGATGATCCGCACGACTACTGTCGCGCATGCCGGCACAACCGCACGATTCCCAATCTCGACGATCCGCAGCGGTTGACCGCGTGGCAGAAAATCGAGGTCGCCAAGCGCCGTCTGTTCTACACCCTGCTGCGTCTGCAGCTGCCGACGCCTGCACCCGACAGCGGCGACCCGCAACCCCTGTCATTCGATTTCCTCGACGATCCGCCAGACGGGCCGAAAGTGATGACCGGTCACGACAACGGCCACATCACCATCGCGCTGTCGGAAGCCGACGACGCCGCGCGCGAGGCCACGCGCCTGGCGATGGGCGAGCTCTACCGCACGCTGCTGGGGCATTTCCGCCACGAGAGCGGGCACTACTACTGGGACCGGCTGGTGCGTGACGCCGGCGATGCGGAACTGGCGCGCTGCCGGGCCCTGTTCGGCGACGACACGCGCGACTACGCGGGCGCGCTGCAGGACTACTACGCACACGGCGCGCCGGCCGACTGGCAGGCCGCCTACGTCAGCGCCTACGCGACCATGCACCCCTGGGAAGACTGGGCCGAGACCTGGGCGCACTACCTGCACATCGTCGACACGCTCGAGATGGCCTCGGCCTTCGGTATCCGCATCGCACCCGACGTCACCGAAGACGCGACCATGGAAGCCGATCTGTCGTTCGATCCGCACCGGGTGGCCGACGTGCAGCGGCTGATCGACGCCTGGCTGCCACTGACCTGGGCGATCAACAGCCTCAACCGCGGCATGGGCCACGCGGACCTGTACCCGTTCGTGATCGCGCCGCCGGTCGTGGAGAAGATGGGCTACATCCACGGCCTGGTACGCCGCGCGCGGCTCGAACAGCGCGCGTGCGACGCCTGATCGTGCGCCCCGCGTTCGCGGGGGCACGATCGGACGCGATCATGCCGCGCGGGCGACCTGGCCGGCCTGCTTCTCGTCGTCGGTCGACTCACGCACGTCGACCACCTCGATCGCGAAATGCAGGGTCTTGCCGGCCAGCGGATGGTTGCCGTCGATCTTGACCTCGGTATCGCCCACCTCGACCACGGTCACCAGCATCGGGCCGGCGCCGCCCTGGGCCTGGAACTGCATGCCCGGCTCGATGGTGTCGATGCCCTGGAAGGCCTGGCGCGGCACTGCCTGCACGAGGCTGTCGTTGCGCAGGCCGTAGCCCTCTTCGGGCTGCACGTCGACATTGAGCGTGTCACCGGCCTTGCGGCCCTCGAGCGCCTTTTCCAGCCCCGGCACAATATTGCCGCCGCCATGGAAATACGGAAGCGGGCTGGCGTTCTTCGAGCTGTCGATGACGTTGCCGTCGTCGTCGGTGAGGGTGTAGTGGAACGTGGCGACGCGCGCAGCGGCGATCTCCATGGAGGACTCCTTGGATGGAATGAAGGGAGGGGTGTACTGCAGAAAGCACCGGAAAACCCACGGTGCAGCGATGCAACGCCGTTCACGATACCGGCCATGGCGCGGGGGCGCAAACCGCGGCTGCCGGCGGTTCGAGCCCCGTACACTTCGCCGCCCACGTCGTCGCGCCCGCACGCATGGCGCACGTCCTCGAGCCGGAATCGCCTATGCACAGCCCCGACAACGCCGAGCCGTCCCCGCAGATCTGGGTGGATGCCGACGCCTGCCCGGTGGTGATCCGCGACATCCTCTTCCGCGCCGCCGAGCGCGCGGGCGTGCAGACGACCTTCGTCGCCAACCAGTTCCTGCGCACACCACCCTCGCGCCATATACGCGCGCTGCAGGTGTCGGGCGGCTTCGATGTCGCCGACGATGCGATCGCAGCACGTGCGAGATCGGGTGATCTCGTCGTTACCCAGGACATTCCGCTGGCTGCGCGCGTGATCGAGCGCGGCGCCGAGGCCATCGACCCGCGTGGCGCGCGCTTCACGGCCGACAACATTGCCGAGCGCCTGTCGATGCGGAACTTCATGGACGAGTTGCGCGGTGCAGGCGTGCAGACCGGCGGCCCAGCCGCATTGCATGCGCGGGACCGGCAGGCGTTCGCCGGCCAGCTCGACCGCTGGATCGCCGCGAGCGCCGTGCGCTGAGACACTCTGGCGACGCGCCGCCTCCCCGTCGGCGGCGAAATGCGGTCCAATGCGCGGATGTCATCGTCCCGATCCTCCGCCACGCCGCCGCGCCTGCATCCCCGCAACCGCCACCAGGGCCGCTACGACCTCAAGCGGCTGGCCCGCGTGTCGCCGCAGCTGCAACCCTTCCTCGTGCGCACGCCGGCCGGCGAAACCAGCGTGGATTTCGCCAATCCGCGTGCGGTCCGGCTGCTCAACCAGGCGCTGCTCAAGGCCGACTACGGCATCACCCATTGGGACATTCCCGAGCAGTATCTGTGCCCGCCGGTGCCCGGGCGCGCCGACTACATCCACGGGCTCGCCGATCTGCTCGCCGCCGACCGCGACGGTGCGCTCGTGCGCGGCGCGTCCGTCCGCGTGTTCGACCTGGGCACCGGCGCCAACGTGATCTACCCGCTGCTGGGCCATACCGAATACGGCTGGCGCTTCGCCGGCTCGGACATCGATGCGACCGCACTGCGGATCGCCGAGACGATCGTGCATGGCAACGACCTGCACGCGGACATCGAACTTCGCGCACAGACGCTGCGCGGCCATCTGTTCCATGGCGTGATCCGCCCTGGCGAGCGCTTCGCGGCCACCATGTGCAACCCGCCGTTCCACGCGTCGGCGGCCGAGGCCTCGCGCAGCGGACGCATCAAGCGCGCCAACCTCGCCGCGCGCTCCGAAGGCCCGCCGCGGGCCTCGCGCAAGCTGCCGCTCAACTTCGGCGGCCGCGACGGGGAGCTCTGGTGCCAGGGCGGCGAGGCGCGCTTTGTGCGCAAGATGATCCGCGAGAGCGTCGACTTCGGCGCGCAGGTGCTGTGGTTCACCAGCCTGGTCTCGAAAGCCGTCCACCTGCCGGGCCTGCGCGCGGAACTGCGCAAGACCGGCGCGACCGAGATCCGCGACGTACCGATGGCGCAGGGCAACAAGCAGAGCCGCTTCCTGGCGTGGAGTTTCCAGACGCCGCAGGACCGCCGTGACTGGTGGGCGGACGGGCACCCCACGCCAGATCAGGGCAAGCGCTGACGCCAGCGCCGGGGCTCACCCGGCGCCGCGACGCACATGCGCCACCTAGGCTGGGGCTCCCGTCGCCTGGAGTTCCCCCCATGGCCCTGCGTCTGAGGCGCCTTGCATGCGTGACCCTGTCGGCCCTGCTGTTCTCGACGCAGGCCCCGGGCCAGACGGGTGAACAGGGCTTGCTGTGGCGCGACGGCGATCCCTTCGTGTTCTGCCGTCACGGGATGAAGCACACACCGCGCGCCTGGATTCCGGTGCCTGATTACACACGAACACCGCCCACGCCGACGCCCGGCTACTGCCCATGGCCGACGCCTTTCTGCTACTACCAGACCGGCTGGTCCTGGGACGAGATCTTCGCCTACTACGCCTATCTTCAAATCTGCCCGCAGGCCGAGCGCTCGGGACGCTGGCAAGGACCGGGTGACGGCACCCGGTCGCCCTATTCGCACTGAGCAATAAAGGGTTGCCGTCGACGGGCGCAACGACTGGCCGATTACGCCGGGTCGTGACCCCAGTTCTTCAGCGAGTAGCGCCACGGCGTCTCGCTGATGTCGCCGTCGGGCCGCTGCGCCAGATGGCGGTGCACATAGCCGGCCACCCTGCGCATGTGTGCGAAGTCGTCATCGGTGTAATCGTCCTGCCGCGTGCGCAGCAACTGCACGATGCGTCGCCCGGACGCATGGCCGACCGATTCGCCGCCGTCCTCGCCCTTCGCGCCGACGCTTCGCGAGGCATCGGTGTCGAGCCAGCGTTCGAGTTCGGCCGGCGCCATGTTCACCGCGTCGCGGAACGCGTCCAGTGCCTCGCGATCGGCGTCCTTCATGCGCCGCCGGTCCGCTTCAGCGCCCCGGGTTTGTGCGCCGCCTTGGCGCCGGTTTTGTCGCTGACCACCAGATACTGCGGATCATCAGGCGAGGCGGAGACCTTGTGCCCCTTGATGGTCGTATCCGATGTGAGCTTCTTCTCGACCTTGCCCTCGGTCCTGCCTTGCGAGGTCTGCCATGTGACGTGGCTGCCCTTTCTCAACGATCCGGCCATCGGTGGCTCCTGGATGGGTGCGCGCGCAGCCTGACGCGCGTGATGCCCGCTGACGGTGAAATCCCGGTGTTCAGTTCACCGTCTAGCGTGAGATCGACGGCTGTTAGCATGCGGCCGCGGTCGCCCTTCCCCACCCGCATGACCACGCCCCTGCCCGCCATTCCCATCGCCATCCGCAGCTACGGCGCCGACAGCACGGTGGACCGCCACGACTTCGCCCAGCTCGTGCTGCCGCTTTCGGGCGAACTGGCGATGGACATCGCCGGCCGCGAAGCGCGACTGGACCGTCATGTCGCGGCGTTCGTCGAAACCGGGGCGCGTCACGACCAGATCAGCGCGGTCGCGAACCGCTCGATCATCGTCGACCTGCACGCCGGCGCGCTCGAGGATTGCGCCGGCGAGCGTCTGGCGCGGCTGCGCTATGTCGCCCTGTCGCCTGACGCCATCAGTCTCGTCGACTACATGGGCGTCCAGGTGGCGCGCGGCCCGGTGCCGGCGCATCGGCTGCGCCTGTGGACGCCATTGCTGGTGGATGCCCTGCTCGGCGATGCCTGCCGGCCCGTGTCCCGCCTGGCGCGGCTGCTGCCCGCCGTGGAAGCGCAGCCGGCGCGCAACTGGACGGTCGATTCGATGGCCGACCACGTCGGCGTGAGCGCGAGCCGGCTGCATGCGCTGTTCCAGCAGGAGCTGGGACAGACGCCACGCACCTGGCTGGCCGCGGTGCGCATGGGCCGGGCCGAACACCTGCTCGCACACACCGCCTGGCCGATCGCCCAGATCGCCGCTGCCTGCGGATATGCCGACCAGAGCGCGCTGACCCGCGCCATGCGGCGCGCCACCGGTACCACGCCCGGCCAGACCCGGCGACAGGCGCGAGCCCGGGCCTGAAATCCGCCAGTTCCGGTCAAGACCTCGGGTGCGCGGCGCGCCTAGGCTGTGCGGCCCGACGGAGATCGCGCATGGCAGCCACCCACAACCAGACCCGGCTGGGCATCGTCTGCGGCATCGGCGCCGGTGCGCTGTGGGGCCTGGTGTTTCTGGCCCCGGAACTGGTCGGCGACTTCGCGCCGCTGCAGCTGACCATCGGCCGATACGTATTCTTCGGGCTGTTCTCGGCGGTGCTGCTCGCGCCGCTGTGGCGTGGCCTGATGCCGGCGCTCACGGCTTCGGACTGGCGGGCGCTGGTGTGGCTCGCGCTGAGCGGCAACATCGTCTACTACGTGCTGCTGTCGAGCGCGGTGCAGTTGGGTGGCATCGCGATAACGTCGCTGGTGATCGGCTTTCTGCCGGTCGCTGTGACCGTCATCGGCAGCCGCGACCAGGGCGCGCTTCCGCTGCGCCGGCTCGCGCCGTCGCTGCTGCTGTGCGCGGCAGGAGCGCTGTGCATCGGCTGGCAGGCGCTGTCGAGGCCGGCAGACGGCGACGTCGGGCGGCAATTGCTCGGCCTGCTGTGCGGCGTCGGCGCGCTGGCGTCCTGGACGTGTTTCGCGGTGACCAACAGCCGGCGTCTGGCGCGGTTGCCGCAGATTTCGGTCCACGCCTGGAACCTGCTGACGGGCGTGGTCACCTGCGCGCTGACATTGCTGCTGGTGCCGCTGGCGATGTGGTGGCATCCGCAGCCCCACGCCGCATCCGCCTGGCTGTGGTTGATCGCCGTGTCGGCGGGTGTGGCGCTGTTCGCCTCGATGCTCGGCAACGCCTTGTGGAACCGCATGAGCCGGCTGCTGCCGTTGACACTGGTCGGCCAGATGATCCTGTTCGAGACATTGTTCGCGCTGGTGTATGGCCTGGCCTGGGAAGGCCGACTGCCGACGTGGCCCGAGACCTTCGCGTTCGCGCTCGTAGTCGCGAGCGTGGTGACGTGTCTGGCCGCTCACCGGACGCCACGCGCGCTCGCGCAGTCCACGCCCGGGTGAGCGGCGTCGCGCCGCGAGTGCACGAAAACGACGACGGATTCACTGCTGCGATGCGATTGATCGGGCCCACGCCCGCGCCATCGCACCCCGTCTGCAGGAGACTCCCATGTCGCACGACGCTCCCGACCCGCTCGCATCGCGCCGACGCGCCCTCAATCTGATCGGCGCCGGCCTGGTCGCCGGTCCGGCGGCGTTCGCCGCCGGCGGCGCGGCAGCGCAATCGACGCCGGCCGCGGCCGGGGCCGACGCAGCGCGCCCGCGCATGCAGGACCCACGCCAGCAGTATCCGCGGCCGCCTTTCGCCGCCCAGACACAAGCCTGGCCCGGGTTGGCGTCGAAGATGCAGCCGCCACCCGACCACGGCGAGCGCAGCTATGTGGGATCCGGCCGCCTGGCCGGACGCCGCGCGCTGATCACCGGCGGCGATTCGGGCATCGGCCGCGCCGCGGCGATCGCCTATGCGCGCGAAGGCGCCGACGTGGCGATCAACTATCTGCCGGCCGAGGAATCGGACGCCCGCGAGGTCGTCGCGCTCATCGAAGAGGCCGGTCGCAAGGCCGTCGCCATCCCCGGCGATCTGCGCGACGAGCGGTTCTGCACGCAGCTGGTCGAGCGCGCGGCCGCCGAGCTCGGCGGACTCGACATCCTCGTCAACAACGCCGCCATGCAACGCGCGCAGGCATCGATCCTCGACATCACCACCGAGCAGTTCGACGCCACGATGAAGACCAATCTCTACGCGACGTTCTGGCTCAGCAAGGCCGCCATTCCGCGCATGCCGGCCGGCGCGGCGATCATCAACACCGCCTCGATCGTCGCCAGCGATCCGCCGGCCGCCCTGCTCGACTACGCCGCGACCAAGGGCGCACTGGTGACCTTCACCAAGGGCCTGGCCAAGCAGCTCGCCGAGCGAGGCATCCGCGTCAACGCCGTCGCGCCCGGGCCCTACTGGACACCGCTGCAGCCCAGCGGCGGCCAGATGCCCGATCAGCTGCCGCAATTCGGCAGCGATTCGCCGCTGGGCCGCCCCGGCCAGCCGGCAGAGATCGCCTCGCTGTTCGTGCTGCTGGCCTCGCAGGAAGCCAGCTACACCTCGGGCAACGTCTTCAGCAGCACCGGCGTGGGCGGCGACGCATGAGCACGCGCCACGCCCACAACGTCCCCCACATCGGAGCACTTCACATATGGCATTGATCCACTCGATCCTCATGGGCGCCGTCGCCGGCATGCGCGCGATGACGCCGCTGGCGACCGTCGCCCATGCCGCCTGCAACGGCACCCTGCCCCGCGGCAACGGCGCGCCGCGCCTGTTGTCCAACCGCGTCGCCTCGATCGGTGCCAAGGCGCTCGCCGCCGGCGAACTGGCCGGCGACAAGCTCGAGCATGCGCCCGACCGAATCGTGCCGGCCGGCATGCTGGCGCGCATCGTCACCGGCGCGATCGCGGGCGCAGCGCTCGCACCGCGCGAACAGCGCGGACTGGCCGCCGTTCTCGGCGCTGGCGCGGCTGTCGGCACCGCGATGCTGACCTTCGACCTGCGCGTGCGCGCCATGCGGCGCTTCGGGCAGAAGACCACCGGCGCGGTCGAGGACGCGATCGCCCTCGGCAGCGCCACGCTGATCGCCCGCAGCGCCGCGCCCAGGCCGCGTCGCATGGCGTGGTTGCGCGACCGCTGAGACCGGGCAAAACGGACCGGTCATGACCCCGCGCGATGTCGCCGCGGACGCGATAGCGCTTGCCAAGCCGGTCGACGATGTGCCGACCGGCAGCCTCGCGGCGCTGCGCCGCGCGGCGAAGGACTGTCGGCGCTGTCCGCTGTGGCGCCCCGCCACACAGACCGTGTTCGGCGCCGGTCGCGCACGTGCGCGCATCATGCTGATCGGCGAGCAGCCCGGCGCGCAGGAGGACCTCGCCGGCGCGCCGTTCGTGGGGCCGGCGGGCAGCCTGTTGCGCGAACTGCTGGGAGCGGCGCAGATCCCGGTCGACGCGGTCTACATGACCAATACCGTCAAACACTTCAAGTTCCAGCCGCGGGGCAAGCGTCGGCTCCACGTGCGCGCCAATGCCGCCGAACAGGCTGCATGTCGGCCGTGGCTGGCCGCCGAACTGTTGCGCGTGCGCCGCAAATCGCCGTCGCACTCGGCGCGATGGCCGCGCGGACACTGTTCGGCAACGCGTTCCGCCTGACCCGCGAGCGAGGCGAACTCCGGCCGCTCGATACACGCACCCGTGCATTGGCCACCTTGCATCCGTCGGCTATCCTGCGGATGCGGGGCCCGGAGCGCGAGCGCGCACAGGACGCCCTGCTGGCCGACCTGCACACCGCGCGGGCGACCCTCGGCGGCTGAGACATCGACCCGGCGCAGGCGTGCAGATTCGTCGCGGTGGGCAACTTCTGGCGCTGCGATCACGACTGCCGGATCGGAGGATCGGGACACTCGCGTCTCCGCCGGAAGGAGCGCGCCATGCGATTGCATCACCTCAACTGCATCTCCACCTGTCCGCTCGGCGGGCGGCTGATGGACGGCCGCACCCAGGCGCTGGTCGCGCGCGGCGAGCTGTGTTGCCACTGATTGCTCGCCGAAACCGCCGACAGTCTGGTGCTCGTCGACACGGGCCTGGGCATGCGCGACGTGCTGCAGCCGCGTACGCGCCTGAGCCGGTTCTTCCTGGCGCTCGTGCACCCGGACCTGCGCGCCGAGATGACCGCGGTGCGGCAGATCCAGCGGTTGGGATTCAGGCCGCAGGACGTGCGTCATATCCTGCTGTCGCACCTCGACTTCGACCACGCCGGCGGCCTCGACGACTTCCCCCACGCGCGCGTCCACATGCTGGAGCGGGAACGCATGCATGCCCAGCGCCAGCACAGCTGGCTCGACCGGCAACACTTCCGTCCGCAGCAGTGGTCGAGCGCAGCGCGGTGGCACACCTATGACAGCGCCCAAGGCGACGCCTGGATGGGGTTCGATTGCGTACGCGCGCTCGAAGGGGTGCCACCCGAACTGCTGCTGGTGCCCCTGCCCGGGCACACCCATGGGCACGCGGGCATCGCGCTCGACACCCCGTCAGGCTGGCTGTTTCTGGCCGCCGACGCCTACTTCCACGCCGGCGAGATGCAGACGACGCCCGGGTGTCCGCCGGGGCTGCGGGCCTACCAGTGGATGATGGAACTCGATCGTCCTGCGCGCCTGCACAACCAGCATCGTCTGCGCGAGCTGCGTCATCGCCAGACCGGGATGGAGTTTTTCTGCTCGCATGATGTTTCCGAATTCGAGCGACTCAGCGGTCGGTCAGCGGGCGTGCCGGTGCCGCGCACGGGGTCCACGCAGGCGGCATGAGGGCGATTGCGCATCGCGGAGGCGTTTGCCGGGAGACGGCCCATCGCGGAGCGCGCCTGTGCATCACGGCATCCATCCATGTAGGAGCGACCTCGGTCGCGATGGGCATTCTCGGACAAGCCCGATCGCGCGCCAGCGCGCTCCTACACGAAGCGGCGCTCCTCTGTAGGAGCGACCTTGGTCGCGATGGGCTGTCCCGGGAGGGCCCCATCGCGCGCAAGCGCGCTCCTACACGAAGCGGCGCTCTTCTGTAGGAGCGACCTTGGTCGCGATGCGCTGTCCCGGGAGGGCCCCATCGCGCGCAAGCGCGCTCCTACACGAAGCGGCGCTCTTCTGTAGGAGCGACCTTGGTCGCGATGCGCTGTCCCGGGAGGGCCCCATCGCGCGCAAGCGCGCTCCTGCACGAAGCGGCGGTCTTCTGTAGGAGCGACCTTGGTCGCGATGGGCTGTTTCAGGAGAGCCCCATCGCGCGCGAGCGCGCTCCTACACAAGTGCGTCGAAGCCCGCACCCCGCAAGTCTCAACATCCGCGAACCGCGGCGCCTACAATGCGCGCCCCCTCGGCACCCGGTCGCAGCGCATGGACATCGTCGTACTCGAAGAACTCAAGGCCTACATCGACCCGTTGACGCCGGACGAGCACGAGGCGCTCGAGCGCAGCCTGCTGGCCGAAGGCTGCCGCGATGCGCTGGTGCTGTGGGGCAACGTGCTTGTCGACGGCCACAACCGCTACGGCATCTGCCAGAAGCACGGCATCGCCTTCAACACCATCCAGAACACGCGCTTCCAGTCGATGGAGGACGTACATCTGTGGATGATCGAACAGCATCTGGGCCGGCGCAGCGTGTCCGATTACCAGCGCGGCGTGCTGGCGCTGCGCAAGCGCGACATCATCGCCGCGCGTCAGCAGGCCCAGCGCATGGCCGTCCTGCAGCCGGCCGCGGATGCCGAGCCCGAGACACCCGCGCACGACACCGAAGACCGGCCGCCGTGGGACGACGCGCCGTCAATGGTCAGCCGCGCCGAACTGGCACGCGAGGCCAAGCTCAGCAGCAACCAGGTGGCGATGATCGAACGCATCCACGCGACCGCCACGCCCGAGGTGGTCGAGGCGCTCAAGTCCGGCGCAATCTCGATGAGCGCCGCCGCGGCCGTCGCCAGCCTGCCCGAAGACGAACAGCGCAGCGCTGCGCAGGCCGGCAAGGCCGAGCTGCGCCAGGCTGCCAAGCGTGCCCGCGATGCTAGGAAGCGGCCACGCAGCGGGGCCGATGGCGAAGCCGCGACCGAAGCGGACGGTTCGACACCCGACGCCAAGGCACTGCAACGCCGCGTGCTGGAACTCGAACGCGAGAACGAAGATCTGCGCGGACAGATCGAGATCCTGCAGAACCAGATCGTCCGGTTGCGCGGCTGATCGATCGGCGCACCCGGCGCCTTTCATGAACGCCCGCGCGCGGCGCGGCGGCCATGCATGAGACACTGGCCCGCTCATTCGCAGTGGAGTGTTCGTGGCCAAGCCCAACTACGCATTCGAAAAACGCCAGCGCGAGCTGGCCAAGAAGAAGAAGCAGGACGAGAAGGACGCCAAGAAGCGCGCCGAGCGCGACGCGGCCAGGGGCAACGCCCCGACGGACGCCGGCTGACGTCCACCGCGCAGGTCGTATGGTCTGGAGTTCTCAGACGAGCGGCCGAACGCTTTACGCGGTGACGCCGCCATGCGCGTCGCACGCAGACGCGGGAACCGCAGATCAATCACGCCTGAGCCGGTCCGGGGCGCAGCCTTCGGGCCGGTCAGTCGCGCCGCCTGCGCTCGCGCGATTCGCCAGCTGGCGTATTGGCGTCTGCCCGGTCCTCGTCGGTTGCAGGCTCGACGTCTTCCATCTCGCCGCTCAGCTCAGGTGTGGAGACCCCGAACGCGCGCGGCCACACTTGGCCGCTCTGCTCGATGTCCTGTTCGGGCACCGCGCCTTCCTGCTTGAGGAATTTTTCGCGCATTGTCTTCTCGTCACCCATGTCCGGTCTCCGTGATGTGCCGCGCACGATGCGCATGCGAATGACCGTTCTAGTGGCGATACCGTGGCTTTGCGGTGAGCAGTGGATGACATCAGGCGCGACGCGCGGACGCAGCGTCTGCGAAAGACGCGCCATGCAGGCTCACACGGAAGCTGCTGCAGCGGGCACCCGGTCCCCATGCGGACGCGTACCTCGCCGCTCGATGCGGAAGTCGATCGGTTTGTAGCTGAAATTGTTGGACTGCCCCGCCGAACAGGCGGTCATCGCCACGATCAGCGGCATTTCGGCGCGCAGGCGCACGTGATCGCCCGGCCGGCTCAGCGGCGGCAATACCGCGACCTTGCCGTCGGCATCGAAGGTGACATGCATGAAGATGTTGAATGCCACCGGGATGCGGTCGACATCGATGCCGTACGGCGCCAGCGCCGACGCGAGGTTGCCTTCGCAGCCCGGCCGCCCTTGCTTTTCGCCGTAGAGTTTTTCGAACATCGTCTTCGAGCACGGTGTCAGGGTGAAGTCGTGCCGGCCGCAGGTGTCTTCGAGGATCGTGAACATCGGCGTGCTGCGATTGGAGTACAGCGTGTCGCCGGTGGTGAGCAGATAGCGCGAGGCGTAGTCGATCGAGCGGCCCGACGACAGGTATTCGCGGGTGTCGTCGCGGGCGAACGCGGTCAGATCGCTGACCTGTTGCCCCATCGGGTCGATGACGACGAGCTCGTCGCCGGTGTCCAGTTCGATCGCGTGGCCCGAGCACGGCGCGATACGGACGGTTTCCTGCGCCGCCATCACTTCGGGCTCCGTACGCGGAACGGGCAGGTCCAGTCCGGCTCGGCCTTGCGGCCGCTGTACTGGCGCGTCTCGGCCGCGGCGCCGAAATCGGCGAGGTTCGGATTGATCGAGCCCTGCAGCGCCCTGTCCCGCGCACGCGTGGCGGCCTGCATCTTCTGGTAACGCCCGTCGGCGCGCAGCTGCTCGAACTGACGGTGCGAATTGAACACCAGCGCCGGCGAGGAAAAGCGTCGCGCGATGCGCGAGGCGCCGGGATGCAGACCGATCACGAAGAAAGGATGTCCGGCGAGACTGAGACTGAAGTGCGGGTCGTCGGGATTGCGGCTCACGTCCGCGGCCCAGGGAGTGCCGCGACGCACGTCGAGATCGTGCAGGCGCTGCAACTGCGACCACAGCAACGCTTCGAAACGCTGCTCGTCCGTGTCGTCGGGCCCGTCGAACACCGCGACGAACGAATGCACGGTGCGGTCATCCTCGGGAGCGCCGTCGACGACACCCGAAAATTCCGCCAGCGCATCGAGCAGCGGCGCATCGTTGGCGCGGTCGCCCAGACGTCCGAATGCGTGCGGGCGGATCGCACCCTTGGCCAGCGCGGCCTTCGAACCGACGCACGGAAACTCCGGCGCATCGACGAAGGCGAGAAACCTGCGGCCGGCGTCGCCGCCCGGGTCGGCAGTTGATGCGGAAGAGGTGCGCGCGGCGTAGGGGCAGCTGGGTCGCAAGGGTCTGGCGATCATGGAGGGTGGCCGGGCCGGATGGCCTGTCTGGAAGTTGTGGCCGAGGCTAGGCAGGCCGATGCCACGCCGATGTGTATCTGCCGCACGCCGGCCCCAAGCCGGTTCACCGCGCAGCGGGCGAGGTGAGCGTGGCGTGCAGCGCACCCGCCGCGCCTGGCCCGATACACTGCGCGCCCGTTTGCATCGCAGTCGCCGACATGTCCGAACCCATCCGCCTGGCCAGGCGTGTCGCCGAAATCGCAGGCTGCTCACGCAGCGAGGCCGAGCAGTACATCCAGGGTGGCTGGGTGCGCGTCGACGGTCGCATCGTCGAGCTGCCGCAGCATCCGGTGTCGAGCGAAACGGTGAGCCTCGATCCTGACGCGCGTCTGGACGCGGTGGAGCCCGCCACATTGCTGCTGCACAAGCCGCCTGGCCTCGATGTCTTCAACGATGCCACTGCCCTCGCCGCCTTTATCGAGCCGGCGGCGCAGTGGGACGGCGACGCCTCCGGCGTGCGCCGCCTGCACCGGCATTTCCATCGCCTGCAGCCGCTGGTGCCGCTCGATCGCGAGGCCAGCGGCCTGATCGTGCTGACCCAGGACGGTCGCGTGCGCCGACGCCTGACCGAGGATCTGTCCGCCATCGAGCAGGAATTCGTCGTCGAGGTCGACGGCACGCTCGCACCCTGGGGGCTGGCCCGGCTCAACCACGGGCTCGAATTCGAGGGGCGAAAGCTGCCGCCGGGCAAGGTCAGCTGGCAGAACGAGGTGCGGCTGCGTTTTGCGCTCAAGGGCGTGCGCCCGGGGCAACTGCAGGCGATGTGCGCGCAGGTCGGACTGCAGGTCGTATCGCTCCGCCGGCTGCGGATCGGTCGCGTGTCGCTGGCAAAGATGCCGGTCGGCGCCTGGCGTTATCTGCCGGTCGGGGAGCGCCTCTGAGCGGGGCCGAGCTTCACACTGGCGGGTGCACGCGCTGCAGGAAGTCGCGGATCAGCGCGGTGACCGCGTCGAGGTGGGCTTCCAGCCGCCAGTCTCCGCCGTCGATCCGATGCAGCTCGGCATCGGGCAGGTCGCGCAGATACGCCCGCGGCGAGACCTCGGGCATGTAATTGGTCGCGCGGCCCCCAGACGACCAGCGTCGGTGGGCGATACGCCAGGTAGGCGCGATGACAGACGAACCAGTCGCGATTGGCCTTCAGGCCGACCAGCACGTCGGTGATGGCCTCGATGCGCCGGGGCGTCACCAGCGACCAGTGCAGCGTCCACGGCTCAGGCGGAATGCGCTCGGCCAGTGCCGGCCCGACATCGTTGAGGAATTTCTCGCGGAAGTGCGCTTCGGTCACGCCCTGGCGGACCGCCTCGCGCATCGCGTCGGGTGGCAGTTCCCAGGTCTTCTCGATCTCGGCGTATTTCGGTCCGAGCGCGTCGACATACGGGATGTCGCCGTTCTGGATGATCTGCGCGACCACACGCGAGGGGTCGAGCATCGCCAGGCGCACGCCGATCGGTGAACCGGAATCGTGCAGATAGATCGCAAAGCGACGCACACCCAGCGCCCGCACGAATCCGTCGAGAAACCGCGCGTAGCCGTCGAAGCCGTACTCGAAGGCGTCAGGCGTCGCGCTGTAGCCCGCACCGGGGAAATCCGGCGCCAGCACGCGCCAACGATCGGCCAGACGCGGCATGAGATTGTGGAATTCATAGGACGAGCACGGCTAGCCGTGCGGAAGCAGCAGCACCGGTGCGTCGGCGTCACCGGCCTCGCGGTAGAAGGTGTCGATGCCGGCGAGTCGATGCGCCGGTGCGCGACGGCGTATTGACGTGCGGATGTACAGCGGGGCCTGCAGACACATGGCGACGCTCCGGGCGGACACGGAAGCAATCTCGTTGCCGTCGCGTAAGCCGGCGCGAACCCTGCATGACGGCCCGGACATTGCGCGGCGATCGTGGATCGATGGGAGAATGCGGGCCGCGATCCATTGCCGCCCGACCATGCGAACTTTCGTCCTGCGCGCCCGCGCCGCTCCCACCGACAGCCAGGCCCTGCTGGCCGGCGTCGGTCAGGAGGCCCACACCGAAATCCTTGCGCACACGCTGATGAACGCGTGTTTCGTCGCCCAGGCCCATCGGCCCGGCGTGGTCGTCTATCTCGTGCTCGAGAGCACCGCGGATTTCTCGCGGACGATCCGCTTCGACATCGACGCCATGCGCGACATCGGCGGCTTCGACGAGCGTGCACTGCTGGCACGGATTGCCCAGGCACTGGATGTCTCGCGCGGCATGGGCAAGGACGAGACGCGTGATGTGACATCGGGTGTGGAAGTGCGCACGACGAGTTTCGAACGGCTGGTGCAGACGCTCGCGGTCGATCACCAGCTGTTCCTGATGGACCGCAAGGGCACGCCGATCCGTGAACAGGCGTTCGGCCAGGCGCCCTGCTTCCTGCTCACCGACCACATTCCGATGCCGAAGAAGGCCATTCCCGGCCTGGAACGGCTGGGCGCGAAGAAGATCACGCTCGGTCGCACCATGCTGTTCGCCTCGCAGTGCGTGGTGCTGATCCACCACGAACTCGACCAGCGCTGAGACCTCGCGCGTCACACGTGCGAACGGGGCGTGCGTCTGCATTGCAAGCACTCCGTAGATCGACGCCGTCCGACCCGCACCGGTAAAGGCCCCCCAAAAGCTCGCAGAGCTACGCACGTCGCCGAAGGCGGCTCAGAACAGGTCGCTCTGCGCCGCGGGATAGGTCAGATGCGTGCCGTCCCAGCGTGCGTCGATATGCAGCGCGTGCGGCTGCACCTTGCCGACGTCGAGAATGTGGCAGACCTGCGTACCGCGCGCGGTCAGCAGATCGGCGATCAGACGTCGGTGGCAGCGCCACCACACCGCCTCGGCGCACATCAAGGCGGCACGCCGGCGCGAGGCGACCTCGCATGCGATGGCGAGTCCTTCGGCGAACTCGTCGCTGGCCAGATGATCGGCGTAGCCCTGGAAGGCGGCATTGCGCCACGCGCCGTTCGGCGAGCCCGGCTGCGCGCGGCGGCGGCCGCCCAATTGCGGTAGCCAGTGGTAATCGATACCCGCCTGCGGCAACTGCTGCGCCAGCGTCTCACTGGCGAACCAGGGATACCGACGCGAACCGGGAAAGCGCCGGACATCGATGATCGCTTCAATGCCGCTGTCGGCCAGCAGCGCGACAAAGGCCTCCCATTCGCGGGTGGAATGGCCGACGGTCCAGATACGCGGCACCGTGGACGGACTGCTCGAAGTGGGCATGGGATGTCGTGGAAGTGGGCGAGACCTGCACGATGCGCATGCCGACGCATCGTCCGCGTGTGCAGGTCATCTCCCGCATACGTCGATCAACGCGCAGATGGCGCGACATACTTGCCGATCAGACGTGCGCGCCCGATCACGTGGCCGTGCATCGCCTCGATCAGGGTGTCGCGATCGCTGCCCGGCATGACGTCGAGCCGGGTGTCGAGCGCGAACAGCTGGAAGTGATAGCGGTGCGTGCCGGTACCCGGCAGCGGCCTGGGGCCGTAGTACCCCGTCGCGCCATAGCTGTTGCGGGCCTGGCGCAGATCCGGGGTCGGTCAGCCGGGGGGCGGCCGGCAGCGCCTCGGCCAGCGTGGTGGCGTCACCGGGAATGTACGACACCGCGCCTTCCAGCGCGTCCCAGCGCGGCGCGGGCGACACGCCTTCACCGTATTCACTGTGGCGCACCGGGATCGACTGCCCCTCGTCGAAGGATCCGGACGTCGGGCCGGACATCGCGCCACGCTGCGCGGCGAGTTCCGGCCGCTCCATCGCCAGTGCCACGCCGTCCTTCTTGCTGGCCTGGGCCTCCATCGGGCCCCGCAGGCGGCTGGCGCATCGCGGCGTTGCGCGCACCCGGTTGCGCGCCGGTGTAGACGATGCGGCAGATCGTCCCGCTGCCGTCGTCGCTGAGCAGCAGCGCTCCGTCGGGCAGCACCGCAATCCCCACCGGCCGTGCGATCTGCGCATCACCGCCTTCGACGAGGAAGCCGGTGACGGTGCGTGACATACCAAGCGCCTCGTAACGCAAGGGGAAGCGCCACGCCAGGGAGATCATCTTTGTGCGGACGCGAATATGCCCGGCCGCCCGAGGACGGCCCGCGGGCTTGCGCGTGGCTGAAGAGACGCTCGCGCATGGCGTACTGCTTCACGTACGTGCCCGCGCAGCGCCAGTAGCGTGAGCGCGAACAAACCAGAAGGAGCACGCGTGATCATCCAGTTGAATACCGACAACCACATCAACGGCGGCGAAGCGTTGGAAGAACGCGTCAATGCAATGCTCGAGCAGTACCTGGGGCGATTCTTTCCGCGCCTGACCCGGATCGAGGTGTTCCTGTCCGACGAGAATGCGGACAAGAACGGGCCGGACGACCGCCGGTGTGCACTGCAGGCCCGCCTTAACAACGATGATCCGATCGGCGCCAGCCACAACGCCGAAGACACCGAAAAGGCCATTCGCGGCGCCTGTGACAAGCTCAAGACGATTCTCGAAACCCGGATCGAAAAGCAGCGCGGCTATTGATGCCTGCGCCGGCGGGGCGTGGCCACGCCCCGCCGTGTTCATGACTCGCAGATCGCGGCCGGGCCCCACTGCGCGCGACACACACGGTGTGCCATCTACCGCCCGACATGCGGGCCTGGCGACACCTTTCCGCCGGACGTCACCGCAATTGCAGACTGCACTGTGTGACCCGCCTCATTCGTACAGGGCCGCGTAACCCGCACCGTCCACCTCGCTGAGACTCAACCGGTCGAACTGCGCCCACATGCCGCGCCAGCGGGCTGCGTTACGCACGACGGGGGCGACCAGACGCGGACAGGTGTCGGCGATGATGGCGTCCATCAGCGCGTCAGGCATCGTGTCCGTGTGGCGGTACCAGAGCTCCGCCGCTTGCGCCGGATCGTCCCGGCACAACTGCGCGCCATCCCCGATGAGCCGCGTCACCGCGTCCACCACATCCGGGTGTTCCATAAGGAACGCCTCGGACGTGAACAGTTCGAGCGCCGAGAAGTTCTGCAGGCCCACGGCGCCGGCCGCGATGAAGTGCACATCCATGCCGGCCAGCCGCGCTTCGACCCCTTCGAAATTGGCGAAACACAGCCAGGCGCCGTCGAAACCCGCGCGCAGGTTGGCGAGATGCTCGAAGCCGGCGCTTTCGATCTGCACCTGGGCGGCCTCGAACCCCGCGCCCTGTCCCGTGCACCAGCGCCCGAGAATCTCGCGGGCGATCGTGTCCGTAACACCGCCCGCCACCGGTGAGGCCACGCGCACCGTGTCGCCCTCGAGCAGACGCTGCCCCGCGGCACGCTGCAGCAGGATGCCGCCCTCGGTTTCGAAGAAACAGCCCAGCGCGCGCAGACCCAGACGCGCCTCGTCGATCATGTGCAAGGGCTCGTTGCACGCGAATGCCACTTCGCCGCGTACGGTCGCGGCGAGACCATCGTAGTGGTCATCGGGCACGAGCAGGGACAGTTCCAGCCCCGCCTTGCGATACCAGCCCAGTTCGAGGCCGACGACCATCGGCAGGTGGTCTGGATTGAGAAACCATTCGAGGGACAACTGGATCCGCATGCCGGTCACCTTGGACGAAAACGGGCAAGCCTACCGGAGCGGCCTGCCCAGCATCATGCTGCCTCGGTGATGCAGTGCCGCATCCGCCGTCGCCAAACCGGCATACGATTGCCGGGTTGGCATCGAGTGGAGCCGGTCATGCGCATTCCGGGACACCTTCGCCTGTGCGGCATGTTTGCGCCAGCGCTCCTGTGCGCGGCTCCTGCCGCAATCGCCGCGCCGGATCCGGACAGCGCTCGCCTTGTGTTCGACACCGCACGCACGCTGTGCGAGCGCGATGCCTGCGCGTTGTGGGGCACGTCATTATGCGGGCCAATGATGATTGTCGATCCCGTCGACCGGAGCGTATTGGCCAACCAGCCCGACCCGGGAGGCATGCTCGTCGCACACGACGACCTCTACGCCGGCACGCTGCCCGCCGACACGATGCTGGCCAATACGCGGGTCGAATGATCGGGGCAGGCATGGACACAACTGCTGTGGCCGGTGTCGTTCGAACCATCGGTACTCAATGTCTTCGTTGCCCACGAGATGTTCCATCGCATCCAGGGCGAACTCGGCCTGACCCGACCGGAGGCCGGCAACCGGCATCTCGACACCCTCGAAGGCCGCTACCTGCTGCAACTCGAATGGCGTGCCCTGGCCCGCGCGCTGATGGCCGATACGCCGGCAGATCGGCGGCCGCGCATCGAGGACGCGCTCGCTTTCCGCCAGGCGCGACGCGCCCTGTTTCCCGATGCAGCCGCAGACGAGGCCGCGCTCGAAATCAACGAGGGCGTGGCCGAATACACCGGCGTGCGCATCGGGCTGTCGCGTCACGAAGCGCGCCTGGCCTATGCGGTCTTCGATCTCGCGCGCTTCCTCGATGCACCGAGTTTCGTACGCTCGTTCGCCTATGCCAGCGGCCCGGCCTACGGCCTGCTGCTCGACGATGTCGATCCCGACTGGCGCGGCCGGCTGGCGGCCGACGCCGACCTCGGCGAGCTGCTCGGCGCGGCGCACGACATCGACCCCACGCAGCTGACCGACGTCCCCACCCGCGCGCGTCGTTTCGACCCCGAGGGCGAACTCCGCGCCGCCGAGGAAGCGCGCGAACAGGCGCGCAGCGCGCGGATCGCCCAGTGGCGCGCCACGCTCGTCGATGGACCGGTGCTGGTGCTGCCGCTGGAAAAGACGAACTTCCAGTTCAACCCGCAGACCCTCGCCGCACTCGACGGTGTGGGCACGATCTACCCCACCCTGCGACTGACCGACCACTGGGGCGAACTGGTCGTCGACGGTGGCGCGGCACTTGTGCATGCCGACCGCACACGTGCGGTCGTGGCCCTGCCCGCAGGCGGCCCCGCGCTGGCGGGCGACGGCTGGCGCCTCACCGTGGCCCCGGGCTGGCGCCTGGCGCAGGGCGCGCGGGCGAAGGACGCGACCGTGGTGCGCGAAGACGATTGAGGAACGAAGCGTTCGTCCTCGGGAAGAACTCAGGCCTCAGCGCGGTCGCTCCTGTCGGACCTGTCTGCTCGCGTCGCATTCCGTCTCGTTGCACTGCGGGCGATGTCTCTGCACGTCCGAACACTGTGGCTAGAATGCGGCGCGGCCACGTGGCGATCCTGCGCCGGTCGTCGCTGCGACGCGATGCCGCTGTCGGGTAAGGCGCGACGCGGTTTTCTCCTGCCAACTGTTACTGCGTTGCCGGTTGTCCGGCGCGCACCGGAGCCCCCATGCGCGAGACCGGCGTCACCGAATACACAGGCCTGCGCGGCCGCCTGCACGCGTTCATCGCCCATCCCAAGGTGCAGGCGGGCATCCTCGCGCTGATCGTCGTCAACGCCATCCTGCTGGGGCTGGAAACCGCGCCACAGATCATGGCCGAGGCCGGCGGGCTGATCCGCCTGGCCGACAGGGTGATCCTGGCGGTGTTCGTGGTCGAGATCGCAATCCGGCTGTTCGTGCATCGGGGCCGGTTCTTCCGCGACCCGTGGAGCCTGTTCGACTTCGCCGTGGTCGCCATCGCCCTGGTGCCCGCCACCGGGCCCTTCTCGGTATTGCGCGCCCTGCGCGTGCTGCGTGTGCTGCGCGTGCTGACCATCGTGCCGTCGATGCGGCGCGTGGTCGGCGCACTGCTGGGCGCGGTGCCGGGCCTGTTGTCGATCGGCATGGTGCTGGTGCTGATCTACTACGTGTGCGCGGTGATCGCGACCAACCTGTTCGGGCCGGTGTTTCCCGACTGGTTCGGCAACATCGGCCGGTCGTTCTACACGCTGTTCCAGATCATGACGCTGGAGAGCTGGTCGATGGGCATCTCGCGCCCGGTGATGGAAGAGTTCCCGTATGCCTGGGCGTTCTTCATTCCCTTCATCCTGGTCGCCACCTTCACCATGCTCAACCTGTTCATCGGTGTCATCGTCGATGCGATGCAGACGGTGTCGGAAGCCGAACACGCCGATACCCTCGATGCGCTCGACCGCACGCAGGATCACATCGAAGCCGACGTGCATGCCGAGGTCCGTGCACTGCGCGACGAGATCCGCAGCCTGCGCACGCTGCTGGAAACCCGCAGCGAGCGCTGAGGGCAGGCGCTGACGGGGTGCCGGCGGCCACGCGCCGACACCCCGCCCTACAGACGCGATCAATGCGCGTCGTTGTCTCCTGGCAGATCGGTGGTGTGCCACGACGGTGCCACGTCCTCACCGCCCGCCATGACCTTGTCGGGCGTCAGTGGCGTGCTGCGGATGCGCTTGCCGGTGGCGTGGAAGATCGCGTTCGCGACCGCCGCGGCCACACCCACCTGGCCGATCTCGCCGACGCCCTTGGCGCCGATGCGACTGACGACACGGTCGTCCTCGTCGGCGAAGATCACCTCGATGTCGTGGATGTCGGCATTGGCGGCGACGTGGTATTCGCTGAGGTCGTGGTTCATGAAGCGGCCGAAGCGGTGGTCGGCATGCGTTTCCTCGTGCAGTGCCTGACTGATGCCCCAGACCACGCCGCCGATGATCTGGCTGCGTGCGGCCTTCGGGTTGAGGATGCGCCCTGCCGCAATCGCGCTGACCACGCGTGTGACGCGCACGGTGCCGAGGTCCTCGTCGACGCGGACCTCGCAGAACACCGCGCCGTGCGTGGTCCGCGTATAGCGCCGCTGGTCGAGCATTTCGGGCAGCATCAGATACTTCACCTCCACCCTGTCCTCGTCGGCGGCGGCCAGCACGTCGGCCAGTGCCACCGACACCGCTGGCTCGGCGAGCAGGTGCAGATGGCCATCGGCGAAACGCACCTGGTCCAGCTCGGTCTTGGCGAACGGTGAATCGGGCATGGCGCCGGCCAGCTTGAGCAGGCGCTTCTGCAGCTTGCGGCAGGCGCCCTCGACCGCCGAGCCGACCGTGGCCACATGCGAGGAGCCGCCTTCGATCGGTGCGGCCGGCAAGGTGGAGTCGCCGAGCTGGAAGGTCACCTGCTCCAGCGGCATGCCCATCGCTTCGGCGGCGATCATCGTCATCACCGTGTAGGTGCCGGTGCCGATATCGGTGGCCGCGCTGCTGACCACCAGACGCCCGTCGGCGTGCAGCGCCGCGCTGGCGCGGGCGAACATCTGCAGCGCATCCCAGATGCCCGTGGCCATTCCCCAGCCCACGTATTCACTGCCTTCCTTGCGGGCACGCGGCGCCGGTGGCCGACGCGCCCAACCGAACGCCTGTGCCCCACGCTCGTAGCACTCGCGCAGCGCCTTGCTCGAATAGGGCTTGTCGTCGATCGGCGTGATCTCGGCGTAGTTCTTCAAACGCAACGCCAGCGGGTCCATGCCCAAGGCGTAGGACAGCTCATCCATCGCCACTTCAAGCGCATGCATGCCATGGGCGGCGCCGGGGGCGCGCATGTCGATGGGCGTGTAGTGGTCGAGATCGACCAGCTTGTAGCCGAAATGGAAGTTCTCGCAGGCGTAGAGCTGGCCGGACCAGTTCACCACCACTTCGACGTAATCCTCGATTCGCGAGGTCTCCGCCACCGCCTCGTGCGAGATGCACTGCAGCGTGCCGTCGACATCGGCGGCCAGACGCACGCGCTGCAGCGTCTCGGGGCGATGGCCGAAGGTGAACATCTGCTGCCGCGTCAGCACCACGCGCACCGAGCGGTCGAGCAGCACCGAGGCCATCACCGCCAGCGGCAGCTGGTATTGCGGACGCAGGCCGGAACCGAATGCGCCGCCGACGTAGGGGTTGCGCACCGTAACCTGGCGCTTGGGCAAACCGAGCACGTGCGAGACATACCAGCGGCTGTTCTGCGAGCCCTGGGTCTTGTCGTAGATGGTGAAGTGACCGTCCTCCTCGCGAATGACGGTGGAGGCGAACAGCTCCATCGGGTTGTGATGCTCGACGCCCGAGTAGTACTCGGCATCGATCTTCACCGGGGCGCCCTCGAAAGCGGCCTGCGGGTCGCCCTTGTCCGACGGCGGCGGCTTGAAGCCGGCCTTGAGCGACTTGGGCCGGCGTGCCCGCGCGAGATGGTCGAGCAGCTCGGTGTCATGACCTTCCTGGTCGTAGGTCACCACGACCAGACCCGCCGCGTGCCGCGCGGCTTCGAACGTCTCGGCCAGCACCAGCGCGACCGGCTGGCCGCTGTAGTGCACCACGTCGTCGTAGAGCGGCCGGAATGGTGACCCGGCCGGCGCGACCATGTCCTTGTAGAACAGGTCGAAGCCGCGCATTTTCGGGCGGTTTTCGTGGGTCATGATCTCCAGCACGCCCGGCACCGCTCGCGCGGCGTCGAGGTCGAAGCCGGTGATGCGCCCCTTGGCGATGGCGCTGTTGACCACCACGCCGTAGGCCAGGTCGGGCACCGGCCACTCGGCGGCATAGCGCGCTTCTCCAGTGACCTTGGCGCGGCCGTCCACGCGTGAGGCCGGCTTGCCGGTGGGCACGTGGCCGGTGCCCGGCTCGGCGTTGGGCCACTGCAGGTCCGCGATCAGATCGGTCATCGGGCACCCCCTTCGTCTGGCAGGTCGCGGTCGTGCCGCAGGTTGGTCACGGTGCCGGCCTGCGCGACGGTGAGCGCGCGCACGATGGCGCGGCGGGCCAGCGGAATCTTGAAATCGTTGACGCCCTGTCCGACGGCGCCGTCGAGCAATGCATCCGCCGCGCGCCCGAAGACGTCGGCTTCGGGCATCGCACCCGCCAGCAGCGCTTCGGCCTCAGCGCGTCGCCACGGCTTGTGGGCCACGCCGCCCAGTGCCAGGCGTGCCTCGCGGATGCGCCCCGCGTCGTCGACATCGAGTGCGGCGGCCACTGACACCAGCGCGAAGGCGTACGAGAGGCGGTCGCGGATCTTCAGATACGCGCTGTGCGCGGCGAACCGGTCGGCCTCGGGCAAGGTGATGCGCGTGATCAGTTCGTCCTGCGCGAGGGTGTTGTCGAGGTCGGGGCGGTCCCCGGGCAGGCGGTGGAAATCGGCGAAGGGAATCTCGCGACTGCCGCGGCGCGACGTGACGTGCACCGTGGCCTCGAGCGCGGCCAGCGCCACGCACATGTCCGAGGGATGCGTGGCGATGCAGTGTTCGCTTGCGCCGAGAATCGCGTGCTGGCGTGTCAGCCCGCCGATCGCCGAACAGCCGCTGCCCGGCTCGCGCTTGTTGCAGGGCGTAGCGCGGTCGTAGAAGTAGTAGCAGCGCGTGCGCTGGAGCAGGTTGCCGCCGTCGGTCGCCATGTTGCGGATCTGCGGCGAGGCGCCGGCGAGAATGGCCGACGACAGCAGCGGATAGCGTTCGCGCACCAGCGGGTGATAGGCGGTCTCGGCGTTGCGGGCCAGCGCGCCCAGCGAGATCCCGCCGTCCTCGGACGCCTCGATGCGCGAAAGCTCCAGCCGGTTGATGTCGACCAGCGTGGCGGGCTGCATGATGTGCAGCTTCATCAGGTCGGTGAGATTGGTGCCGCCGGCGATGAAGCGGGCGTCGCCGCGCGCGGTGCTGCTGTCAATCGGATCGCCGATCGCGGCGACCGCGGCGTCGATGTCGGAGGGGCGGGTGTAGGCGATGGGATTCATGCCGGCACCGTCCCGACCACGACCGGGCCATCGCGCGCCGGATCCTCGTCGCTGCCATCGGGCAACACGTCGAGCACGGCGTCGGTGATCTGCGGATACGCGCCGCAGCGGCAGATGTTGCCGCTCATCAATTCGCGCACTTCGTCGCGCGTACGCGCCTCGCCCTCGTTGATCAGCCCGACCGCCGAGCACAACTGGCCGGGCGTGCAGTAGCCGCACTGGAACGCATCGCGCTCGATGAAGGCCTGCTGCAGCGGATGCAGCGACTCGCCATCGGCGAGGCCTTCGACCGTGGTGATGTCCTTGCCCTCCTGCATGACCGCGAGCGTGAGGCAGCTGTTGATGCGCACGCCATCGACCAGCACCGTGCACGCGCCGCACTGGCCGTGATCGCACCCCTTCTTGCTGCCGGTAAGGTCGAGCCGGTCGCGGAGCAGATCGAGCAGGCTGACCCAGGCCTCGATCTCGAGCGTGTAGGACTGGCCGTTGATGCGCAGCGACACCGGATAACGCGGTGGCGCCTCGGAAGACGCGATCGGCTGGGGCATGGAAATTCCGCCTTGGCTGTTGAAGCCCCCGATCCTCCCCACGGCGGGGTGCACGTCACGTGCAGGCATTCCTGCAATCGGTGCACGCGACAAAAGTTGCAGGCAAAGCTGTCGCGCCATGTCCGCGGCTGCATCACGACATCAGCCGCGCGGCGCATTCACAGAGCGTTGCGTCGCAAAGCAGCCGCCGAGGTCTGCACCCGCAGCCACGCCGATCGGGCGTTCGCAGGCGATCGCAGGCGAACGCGGTCAGGTCCTGTCAGTCGCTCCGGCCTGCTGCTCGACGCGGCCGCATCTGCAATGCCGCCGAGCGCACACCCGGCGCTCAGTATGCTGGTGCGGACGCCACCATCGCAGGGGCTCCGACCACGGCCAGCGCATCGTCGCGCTCGGCGGCGCTGCGTTCGGCGGCGTTGTTGAGCACCACGATGCTGATCCGCCGGTTGATCGGGTTGCGCTCGTCGGTCTTGTCGAACGGCACCGAGGACGACAGCCCGACCACGCGCGAGAGCTTTTCTTCGCGCAGTCCACCGGCGACCAGCGCCCGCCGTGCGGCATTGGCACGCAGCGAGGACAGCTCCCAGTTGCCGAACCCGTTCGCGGTCGAATACGGCGCATTGTCGGTATGGCCGGAAATCGCAATGCGGTTGTCGACCTGGTCGAGATAGCGCGCCAGTTCGGACAGGATCAGGCGGCTGTAGTCGCGCAGCTCGGGCGACCCGAGATCGAACATCGGCCGGTTCTCGGCGTCGACGATCTGGATCCGCAGGCCCTCGGGCGTGATGTCGATCAGCAACTGGTCCTTGAACGGCGCCAGCGCCTGGCTGCTCGCCACCGCTTTCTCCAGTGCACGCTGCAGGGCTTCGAGGCGTTCGCGATCGGCCGCGTCGCGCACGGCCTGCGCGGTGTCCTCGTCCATCTGCGCCTGCCCTGAGCCGGGCGGATTGCGCATGTGTTCGAACATCTTGATCGGCACGTCGCCAGCGCCACCAGGACCATTGGAGCCCGGCGCCATAGCCGCGGCCGTGCCCGCAACCGCGCTGGGATTCTTGAAGTATTCGGCGATGCCGCCCAGCTGTTCCTGCGGCATCGTGGCCACCAGCCACATGACCATGAAAAACGCCATCAGCGCGGTCACGAAATCGGCATACGCGACCTTCCACGCGCCGCCGTGGTGCCCGCCGCCGTGCTTTTTCTTGCGCACGACGATGATCGGTTGTCTGACGTCGTTCACCGCGCGCCCTCAGCCCTTGGCGGCCTTGAGATCGGCTTCCAGGTCCTGGAAGCTCGGGCGCACGTCCGAGAACAGCAGCTTGCGCGCGAACTCGATCGCCACCGAAGGCGCGTAGCCACGCAAGGACGCGACCAGTGCCGCCTTCACCACCTCGAACGCCTTGCCCTCCTCGTTGGCGCGGCTCTCCATGGCGCTGGCGATCGGGCCGACGAATCCGTAGGCGATGAAGATGCCCAGGAACGTGCCCACCAGCGCGGAGGCCACCTTCTGGCCGATCTCCGCCGGCGGTGCGCTGCCGACGATCGACATCGTCAGGATGATGCCCAGCACCGCCGCCACGATGCCGAAGCCCGGCAGCGCGTCGGCCACCTTCTGCACCGAATGCGAGGGCTCCAGCGCTTCCTGGTGATGGGTATCGAGCTCGTATTCGAGCAGCGATTCGAGCTCGTGCGGATTCATGTTGCCGCCCACCATCAGCCGCAGGCAGTCGGTGATGAAGGTCAGCATGTGATGGTCGGCGACGATCTTCGGATACTTCTGGAAAATGGTGCTCGAGTCGGGATTCTCGATGTGGTTCTCGATCGACATCGTGCCGTCGCGCCGCATCTTCACCAGCACCTCGTAGATCAGCTTGAGCAGGTCCACGTAATCGGCACGGCGGTACTTCGGCCCCTTGAGCAGCGCCAGCATGCTGCGCATGGCGCTCTTCATGACTTTGGCCGGCGTGGCGATGACGTAGGCGCCGAGCGCGCAGCCGCAGATCACGATGATCTCGTTGACGTGCCACAGCGACAGCAGCTTGCCGCCCACCATCGTGAAGCCGCCGACCATGCTGGCAATGACGACGAAGGCGCCGATGATGAGAAGCATGGTGCGGAAATCCGGAAGGCGGGAGCGTGCGCACTGTATCGGCGTGGCGCAGGTCGGCTTGAGGGGCCCGGCCAGCTCGGCAGGCAGCTTCTTTCTGCGGGTTTTCCCGCCGGTCCGGCGTCCCCGTGACCGGGTCGCATCAATGGCGCCTGCGTACTGAACCGTTTTGGTTTGAAGCTCCGACAGGCGCCAGGCGACCCGCGGCGCGTAGGCGCGTGCGTTTGCCTCGTCGCCGTATCGCACTCCCTGTCCCGGCGCATTCCGACGCCCTGACAATGCGTGTCGCACGGCGTGACCAGGTGAGTTCGGCGGCTTCGACACCTGAATCAAAACGTCGACCTGGTCGCGTTGCCGGAACTCGAGTGCGTGTCCACCGAGGACCCCGCGCGCCTATTCAAGACAACTGCCAGGGCGTCGTCCACGGCTCTCACGCTGCCGAACCATTTCCGCGAGCGCGAAGGCGGTGGCACGCTGATCAACGTTGCGGTGGACGCCTCGCACGCACCGCTGGCAACGGTTCTGTCATCGTGACTCCACCCGCACCTGCGCGCCCGACTTTACCGTCGAGCCTCCCCTGCAAGGAGACCGCTGATGCCCGCCGATCCCAAATCCGTACTGACCGCCGCCAACGCAGCCGTGTCGCGCGGCGACCACGCCGCGTTTCTCGCCCATTGCACCGACGACGTGGTCTGGCATTTCATCGGCGACCGCACGATCCGCGGCAAGGCCGATATCCAGCGCTACATGGACGAGATCTATGTACGGCCGCCCGAGGTCGTGGTCGACCGGCTGATCGCCGATACGGACCACGTCGTGGCCATCGGCCGCATCACCATCACCGATGCCGACGGTCAGGCGACCACGTCGGACTACAGCGACGCCTGGCGTCTGCGTGATGGCAAGCTGGCCGAACTGCACGCCTTCGTCGTGGCGCGTGACGACTGAGGCAGCCGGCCACGCGCAACCGGGATATGGCCCGACCTCTCAGCCGCGCAGAACCCGGGACACGAAGAACAGCAGCACCGTTGCGCACACGGCCACCGGCAGCGCCGACGCGGCCAGAACATGCAGCGCCACCGACGTGCTGTCGAACGTGCTCCAGGCCGCGACCCGCACCATGAATTCGCCGTAGTTCAACAGCAGCCAGTACGCGGCCAGCGACATGACGACCACCGCCGTCCGCGCTGCCACGCGCCTGCTGCGCAACAGCGCCAGCCAGACCAGTGTCATGACGGATGCGCACAGGCAGGCCACCAGCAGATAGGACAAGGCCGATGCATCCGGATCGGCCACGGGGGCATCGGGCGCGGCCCAGAGAAGCTGCGCGGCCGTGACCACAGCGGCCGCGGTAGCCGCGACGAAATGCCGCGGTGCGAAGCGCGGCAACAAGGCATTCGATTTCGGTAGAGACATGCTGCGGTAATCCGCGCTCCTGGTCGGCGTCATCCCGCGGCCGCGGGACTCCAGATAACGCCGGTCTCGAACGCGCACGCCTGCGAACTGCTGCTCGTGCAGGCATCGCGCTCGAACGCGCCGGCGCACTGGACGCGCATCATGCGGTAGAACGCGGCGCGCGTCGAAGGGCATGTGCACGCTCGCCCCATGTTCTGAGGCGCGGTTCCGCCACGGCCGGCGCGATCGGCGTGGCGTATGCGCGTCGGGGACGGTCGGCGCAGGCAGCCCGCCGCTCGATGCCGAGCGTGTGTGCGGATTCTGTTCGCGAAGGACACTTCGAAATGCGCACATTTCTTTTGCGTCGGGCTCATCCCCGCGCGCGGATAGTCGGCCCACCACGGTTTCCCCGACAGGATCACGACATGGCCTACCACCGCGACGACCAGGACTCCCGGCCTGCCCCGCACGACGAGCGCACGAGCGGGTCTCGAGGCCGGCCCCAGGCATCTCACCGTGACGACTCGCGCGGCGAAGGCGGCCGCGGCCGATCGTCGGACGACGACTACACCCGGCAGCTGCGCGACCGCTATGGACATGGCCACGGCGGTTACGACCGCGATGCCTATCCGCAGGGCGGTTATGGCGGCAGCCCCGAGGACCGCGGCGTGCAGACCAGCGGCAGCCGCGCCGACGGCGCGATGGCCGTGGCACAGAACCGTCCGTCCAGCGAATCGCGCGGCGCGCAGTACCGCGACATCTCCGGCCTCTACCAGGGCGGCGAAGACCAGCCTCGCCACAGCGGCGGCCGTCATCAGAGCGGCGACGAGCCGTGGCGGGCCGGGGAACCGCGCGGCGGCGGTTTCCGCGGACACGGCCCGAAGGGCTATCGCCGCAGCGACGAACGCATCACCGACGACCTGTGCGAACGTCTGTCCGACAACGACGACATCGACGCGTCCGAGATCCACGTCGAAGTCCGCGAAGGCGTGATGACGCTCACCGGCACCGTGCCGCACCGGCAGATGAAACATCGCGCCGAAGACCTGGCCGAGCGCTGCGGGGGCGTGACCGATATCGAGAACCGGATCCGCGTGCTGCGCCAGAGTGCTACGCAGGGCAGCGCCGATACGGAAAAGCCCGAACGCTGACAGGCATTCCGGCCATCGCCAACGCAGCAATGGCCGCGAATACCGCTGCAACCAGAGCCGATGCGCATTCGCCGCGACGAGGCGTGCACGCGATTGGCCCGCAGCTGCGGCGCGCCCGCGAATCAGTCGCCGGTGCTTTGCTGCAGATACAGCGCGGCCTCTTCGCCGTAGGTTTCATAGCCGGGCGCCAGATGAGGCACCAGCAGGCGCAGCCACGCCCGACTCACCAGGCGCATCTCGCGCGCGCAGCCGCGGGCACGGGCGGCGGTGAGATCCCCGGCATCCACCATGCCGGCAAACGCCTCCGGATCGGTGCCGTAGATCAGACACTGCAGATTGAAGAAGCGCTGCTCGCCCAGCGCGTGCTCGTCGGCATACGACTCCAGGCTGTAGGCGCCGGTGCTGTGAGAGAGCATCCAGTTGGCGGCCATGCGCAGGTTGTCGATCACTTCGGCCGGCGTTTCGTCCAGGCCGGCAAAGCGCAGCATCAGGATGGCCGCGAGCTGGTCGACGGCGTCCTCCTGGCGGCCGGTGACCGGCAGATCCAGCAGGTGCACGAGTGCGTGGCCGGTCTCGTGCAGCACGATGAAGCGGACGTTCGCGTACACGTAGCGCAGGATCGATTCTTCCCCCAGCCCGAGCACGCGCTGCCGCTCCTGGCCTCGTGCATACAGGACGCGCAACGTCTCGTAGCACAGGATCACCTCGCCGTCGGCACTGTGATAGAACGCGCCCGACTCACCGCATTCGGCCGTGACGAACCGCAGGCTGCGCGGCAGGGCGAACATGCCGTCGATCGCCTGCACCTCCGGCAGCTGCCGCAGCAGATCGATGTCGCGCACGCGCGTGTAGATCGGCTGCAGGGCGGCCGAATCGGGAACGGCATAGGCGAATTCGAACATCGGCGCGCGCCGCAGCGCAGCGGCAGGTGACTGTGCGCCGCGCATGCGCACGACCGTACGCGAGGCCACGCCCGCGCCCGTCTGCGATGTGACCTGGGCAAGAGGATCGCGCGGGCCGACGCTCGCGGACGCGCACGCTGCGAGCAGCGTCGCCAGCGCGAGCAGCGCGCTCGTCCTCCAGACATTCGACATCACCCCTCCTCCGTTCCGTGCGCGGCCATGCATCGCGCACGCGCCAGGCGGGCGGCAGTCTAGCAACCGCTTCACGCGGGATTTCGCCGGCAGTTGGGCGCGGACGGTATCGCGCAGCTCGGATGTCGCACCTCGCCCCGTCGCCCCCACGGTTATCCTGCTGCGCTCCTTCCACAACCTCGCATGCCATGAACCGCCGAATGCTTCGCCATCTCGCCCTGCTCTCCGCCCTGCTGCTCGCCGCGTGTGGCGGCCCGCCGCCCTACACCGGCGGCGACGTGGCCGAACTGCAGCGCATCGATGTTCGCGCCGGGCAAGGTGCATCGGCTACAACCGGTGAAGAGGTCGCGGTGCACTACACCGGCTGGCTCTACGACGAGCGAGCGCCCGACAAGCGTGGCGCGCAGTTCGACAGTTCCCGCGATCGCGGCCAGCCCTTCGTGTTCCGCCTCGGCGCCGGTCAGGTCATTCGCGGCTGGGACGAGGGCGTGACCGGCATGCAGGCCGGCGGCAAGCGCGAACTGCACATCCCCGCGTGGCTCGGATATGGCGAGCGAGGCGCCGCGCGAGTGATCCCGCCCGGCGCATCGCTGGTGTTCGAGGTCGAACTGCTGGAGATCCGGAACTAGACCGCGCCGCGTGTGCAGGCTGGTGGAGCGCGAACCGCCTGCTGGATGCAGGTGCCGCGGTGCAGGTCAACGCGTTCCTCCCCCGCCGTTGCCCGCAGCCGAGGGCACCGGCGCGCGCACGGGCTCTGCCGCGGTGAGTCTCAGTACGGCGGCGCGCGGCGCGCCTTCTGCAGACGCGTGGCTTCGGCCCACCAGATGAGGTCGTCGGCGAAGCGCGCGAAGCTCTTGTCGAGCGATCTGCCGGCATCGTCGATGGGCTGGCCCTGATCGTCGAGCGTCTTGCCGATCGGCCCGACGTTGACGGCGCTCGAGATCACCACCATGCCCATTTCCGACAAGGTGCCGTGCCAGGCCACAGCCGCGCGCGCTCCGGCCAGGCGACCGGCCGAATAGCTGACCACGCCGGCCGGGCGCCAGAACCACTCTTCGAGAAAGTGGTCGGTCAGGTTCTTCAGTCCCGGCTGCATGCCCCAGTTGTATTCGCCGGTGACGAACACGAAACCATCGGCGTCGCGGATCTTGCCTGCGAGCGCTTCCATCGCCGCGGGCGCCTCGCCCTTGGGATATTCCTTGTACATGCGGTCCAGCATCGGCAGGTCGACCGCTTTGGCGTCGATGAGCTCGGCATCGACGCCGCGCGCCTGCAGCGTGCGCACGCAGTAGTCGGCCAGGCGGATGCCCATGCGGTCGGCGCGGTAGGAACCGTAGAACACGAGGATGCGTTCGGACATGGTGTTGCCTCGGAAGTGGCGGGAGACCTGATGCCGGATGATCGCATCGTTGGCGTCGGACCGCCTTGCGCGTCGCCAATGCCGTGCGCTGTGGTCACGCACCGATCGTCAACACGAAAGCGCGGCCCGATGCGCAGGTTTCACCCCGCCGCGGCCATCGTCGATCCACCGCGACGCCGCTGCTTGCCGACCCGCGCAGCGTGCCGCACGTCGATCGCACGTCCAAGAGCGCTTCCATGCCCGACACGCCAGAGTCCACGCCCCAGCCGCGCACCGGCCAGCCCGATCCAGGACTCGGCCGCGAGGCGTTCGAGCAGCGCTACCGGGCGCAATTCACCGACCCGGCGTTCGACGCGCATCGCGACGCCATCGATGCGTTGACTGCGGTCGCCTGGGAGGCCTACGACGCGGGGCGCAAGGCACCGCACACCCGTCCGGCCGGCGAGGATTTCCAGGACCCCACCTACGATCTGTCGGACGAATGGCGCGCTGCGCGCGATGCCATCCAGAGCGCCGAGGCGCGCCAGCGCAGTCCGCAATCCCGCGACCGGGTGCTGTTGATCTGCGCCTCGCCGCGCAGCGAACACACCTGTCCGGGCGAGATGTCGAAGACCTGGCGCCTGCTCGAAGTCGCACGCGAGGCGGCAGCGGACGCCGGCGCCGAGTGCGACGTGCTCGAACTCAACCGCCTGACGTCCGAATACGGGCGCGTCATCCATCCCTGCAACGCCTGCGTATCCACGGCGATGCCGCTGTGCCATTGGCCCTGCTCCTGCTATCCCAACCACGGCCTGGGCCAGCACCACGACTGGATGAACGAGATCTACCCGCGGTGGGCGGAGGCGCACGGGGTGATGATCGTGACGCCGGTGCACTGGAACCAGGCCACCTCGCCGCTGAAACTGATGATGGATCGACTGGTCTGCGCCGACGGCGGTAATCCCGACCCGACCTCGACGCAAGGCAAGGACGCCGCACGCGCCAAGCGCATCGAACTCGACGGCTGGGGCTATCCGCAGCACCTCGCCGGCCGCGCGTTCTCGGTCGTCGTTCACGGTGACAGCGAAAGCACGCAGACGGTGCGCCATGCACTGGCCGACTGGCTGCGCGGCATGGGGCTGGTGGATGCCGACGCGGTGTCGCAGATCGACCGCTACATCGGCTACTACGCACCCTATGCCACCAGCCACCAGCCACCAGGCGCTCGACGACGACGCGGCCATGCTCGAGGAAAGCCGCAACGCCGCACGTGCGCTGGTCGAACGCGTCCGGCAGCTGCGCGCGGGACAGCGCGAGGCGGGGTCGGATCTGGACATGCCGCGGCAGAAGTAGGCGGCTGCGCGTCGCGCATCCGATCCGCCATCGCGCGCCGAGAGGCCTATTCCTGCGTCGAGAGCACCGGCGGCCCGAGCCGTCCCGGGTCTGCGCCCTGCTCCGCCGCATCGCCTGAGACATGCCCGCCCGCGCCGGCCGCGGCCGCGGTTTCCTCGTCGCGGAATTCGGCCACGATGCGAATGATCTCGTCCTCGATGTCGAGGAAGGCCTGCAGCACCACCGGGTCGAACGCGATCCCGCCCAAGTCGCGCATCATCGCCATCGCCTGCGCATGCGGGAACGGCGGTTTGTAGCAGCGCCGGTTGACCAGGGCGTCGTAGACGTCGGCCACGGCCATGATGCGGCCCGACAGCGGAATCGCCTGTCCGCGCAGGCCGGCCGGATAGCCCGAACCGTCCCACTTCTCGTGATGGGTGGCGGCGATTTCCGCAGCCACCGAAAGGAAGTTGTCGCCCTCGATGTGACGCGAGGTGCTGAGGATGATGGTCCGGCCGAACTCGGCATGCCGGCGCATCAGCACCCATTCGTCCGCGGTCAGCGGGCCCGGTTTGAGCAGGATGTGGTCTGGCACGCCGACCTTGCCGATGTCGTGCAGCGGCGCGGACAGGAACAGCAGATCGATGTAGGCATCGGTCAGCAGTTCGGTGTGTTGCCCCGTGTCGCGCAGGCGCCTGGCGATCGCGCGCACGTAATGCTGGGTGCGCTTGATGTGCGCGCCGGTCTCGGGGTCGCGGGTTTCGGCGACCGCCGACATCGATTCGATCGTGACCTGTCGCGCGTTCTCCAGCTGCCGGCGCCAGCGTCGGGCGGCGCGCTGCTGCAGGACGAAGCGGATCGCGAACATCGACACCAGCACCGTCATCGCGACCAGCACCGGTGCGGCGACGGGCAGCACCAGCCCGCGGTAGGCGAAGGCGACGAACGCCAGCGCGCCCAGCCCGGCCACCACACCCAGCGTCACGAGTGCGACGGTCGGAAGACCGCGCCCGGCGAGATGCAGCCCGCCGAGGATCAGCGCGATCAGCACGCCGGCCAGCAAGGCCACGCCTGCGCCCCACTCCGGCGCCCGCGGCACGCGATCGTCAAGGATGTTCTGCACCAGGGCCGCGTGCACCTTCGAGCCGGCGAATGCGCCGCCCAGCGCGGTCCTGTGCCGGTCGCCGAGTCCGACGGCCGATGAGCCGATGACCACGACCTTGCCGCGCAGATCTTCCGGCGCATGTCGCCCTGCCAGCACGTCCACCGCGGACACACGGGCATAGCCCTCCGGCGTGTCGTCGAAGCGCAGCAAGGCCTGACCCTTGCGATCGATCGGCACCGCGTGCGGCCCGATCACGAGCGAGGCGCCATCGCGGCCGCTGGCCACCGTGCCGGACGGCACGCCGAGGCCCCGCATGGCCGTCGCCAGCGCCAGGCTCGGCTGCAGTACGCCGCGATACTCCACCAGCAGCGGCAGACGCCGCAGCACGCCGTCGTCGTCCATCCGCATGTTGACGAAGCCGCTGGAGCGGGTCTGCGCGCCGATCGCCGCGACGTTGTCGAGCACGCCATGGGCCCGGTCGAGATCGAGCGCGCCCAGCGCGCCCTCGAAGCCCACGCCGGGGCGCGCGGGTGCGGCCTCGCGGGTGGCGTGGTCGAAATAGAAATAGCGCGCGCCGATCACGTCGGCCTGCGCCATCGCGTGGCCCAGGTAGCCGTCGTTGTCGAGCAGGCCCTCGGGCACGCCGCCGATGTCCACCTCGATGCCGAAATCGCGCTGGAAGGTCTTGCGGATGTCGGCCAGCGAGACGCGGTCGGCCTCGGGCAACAGCACGTCCAGAGCGATGGCAGACGGGCGTCCGGCCGCGATGCGCTCCACCAGCGCCGCGAGACGATAGCGTGGCCACGGCCACTGGCCCACGGCCGACAGGCTGACATCGTCGATGTCCACGACCAGGGTGCCGGGCGCCGCCACGCCATCGGCGGTGGCGCGCATCAGGCCATCGAACACCGCGTCGTCCAGGCGCTCGATCGGCGTTGCCCGCCAGAGGCCGGCCACGCCGATGACCAGCGCGATCAGTACGGCGACCGCCAGCACCAGCAGGGCTTCCCGGCGCCCCGGGCCGACTGCCGGTCCCGGCGGCTGCGCGCGCGCGTCGACTCGCGACATCAGCAGCACCTCGTGCAGGCCCGGGGCCGCAGGAACACCGTCGTCACAGGATCAGGATCTCGGCCCGGCGATTGCGCGGCTCGGGCGTGCCCGGTGGCGTGGGGACCAGTGGCGACTTGTCGCCGAACCAGTCGAGCTGCATCGGCAGGTCCGGATCGATCCGGCGCAGCAGCGCCGCGACCGCGCGTGCGCGCTCGGCCGAGAGCTGCAGGTTGTAGGCCGGTGCTCCGGACGAATCCGCATAGCCGAATACCGTCACTTCGGTCGGCAGGCGTTCGCGCACCGCAGCCAGCACCGCGGGCAGCTCGCGGCGGGATTCGGGCGTGAGTTCCATGCTGTCGAACAGGAAATGCAGCACGAAGCTGCGCGGCGGCGTGGGCTGGGCGTCGAGCAGCACGCGATGACGCGTCTCGAACGCCGCCTGGGTGTCCGTGCGGACCTGCACCGGCGCCGCCGACGCCGTGGCGTCCACGCGCCCGTAGGCCTGATCGAGCTGCTGGGCGCCGTGCCCATTGCGCACCGTCACCGCGCCGACCTCGCCGCTCCTGTCGGGCATCAGCGTCACGCGCGTGGGCGCAGCCGAACAGGCCGAGAGCAGCGCGGCCGCGAGCAGCCATGCTGGAACGCGCCAATGCCGCAGCGTCACGTCACTGCGCCTCGATCAGGAAGCGCGTGCCGCGCACGCCCACCGTGGCCTGGGGCGTTTCCACCTTCACCGATTCGGGCGCCAGGCGGCCGATCTTGCCCGATTCGTAGATCGCCGCGCCCTGCCCCATGTACAGCGAGAACGCGTAGCGGTTGGCCTTCGGCTCGAACACGTAGTCGCGCACGTGGACATCCGCCCCGCCGCCCAGCGTGAGCATGGTGCCGTCCCGGAACACGATGGATGCCGTCGCGCCTGGTGCGGTCACGATGCGGTCGGAGACCCGCAACTGCGTGCCCGCTTCCGCGGCGCGCGTCGCATTGGCCTGCACCACGCTGACCTGGCCCGACACGCCCTTGACCAGCCCCACGTGCGATTCGCTCGCCGCCGACGGCGACATGCAGCAGGCCAGCCAGACGGCAGCCAGCAATGCCAGAAGCTTGGACATCGGTTTCCCCTGTGTGTAGTCGGTCGATCGGTGAACGCGTGCGCAGCTGTCCTGCATGGCGCGTTCTCGATGCCCCCTCACCACCGTCCTGGACACGTTAACGGCAGCGGCGCGGGATACTACAGCGGCAGTTGGTGATGACGTTTTCACCGGCTGACCGCGGCCGAGCGCCTCCGGTCGAGCACGCAGGTGGTGGCCTGGAACGGACGAGGTGCCTGCAACGACACCACCGTCCAACCGGCAGCCTCGCCCGTCGCCGAAGGCCCTTCAGCCGTCGACTGCGCCGCTCCGGCGCCGCTGCGCGATCAGGCGCCGGCGCGCAATGCGAGCGGCATCGCCTGCGCGCGTCCTATCGCAGCACGTCTTCGAACCGTTCCGTCGTCGGGTTCCACTCGAACACCGCGGCGGTGCAGTGGGCGGTCTGCACGGTCCGAAGCTGTGTACTGCCACGCTCCAGTACCACCTGCACCGTGTCCAATCCCCGGGTGCAGGCCGGCTGGGTCAGCTGGAGTGTCTGCCAGCGCGCCCCGCTGGATTTCTCCATGACCTCAATGGAACTCGCAACCACGTCGTCCTTGTCCATCGGAACCTGGAAGTAGAACCGCTCGGTCGATGCCGCCTGCAACAGCGGATGGGTGCCCGCCGGGAACGCCTGGTCATCATCCAGATATGCCCGCAACTGCAGTTCGAAGGGCAGCGATTTGCCGGTGCGGTAGTCGGTCCAGGTGCCGGTGAGCCGGGGCGTCGTGCTGGAGAAGCTCGCATGATCGAAGCGCAGCCGCGCCGCGGGCAGCCCGGCCGTGTCCAGCTCGTCCATGCCGAACTCGTACGGGCGATGCAGAAACGCCGGCTTCAACCGGATCGGCGTGCGGTAGCGATCGTAGAAATAGGTCGCCCGCTGTACCGCGTTGCGACTTTCGATCACGAAGGTAATGGCGCTGTTGCCGATACGTCCGTCGTAGATTGCGTGCCCGGCCAGTGACAGCGGCGATGCGCACAGCAGCAACAGCCCGACGAGCCACGCGATTAAAAGGTCATGACGCCGCATCAGAAACGCTCCTCGCTGTGGCCCACCAGGTCGAGCCGGTCGGGCGTGGCGAACCGCCAGTGCTGCCACTGGATCGTGCCCGCGCGATAGTCGATGCCGCTCTGCGGCCGCAGGTTCACGCTGCCACCTGCACCGAACGTCAGCGCACCTTGCGCCGCGAGCTGTTCGAGCTGTGGCTCGCGGCTGTAGCCACCCGTGTCCTGCCGATAGACGTAGTAGTGCGGGTGTTCGGCGACGCGCGAGGGGTCATCGGCCCGCATCGGCATCACCGAGAAGTCGAGGATGCCGTCGCCATTGAAGTCCTGGAGCGTGAGGGTGTCGGTACCGCTGAAGAACAGATCCAGCCCGTCGAGCACCTGCACCGGTTCGCCAGTGCTGCGATCGGACACCGTGATGCGGTCCACCCGGCCGGAATGCTCGCCCTGCGCCTTGCGCGCGCGGACCCGGAAATAGAAACGCGCGTCGGCCGTGTCCTGCAGCAGGTGCCCGTCGAAGCGGTCGCGCGCGTCGCTGGAGAAACGCGTCACCCGCTCCAGCTGCAACGCCTGCTGCGCGCGGCTGCGCAGATCGACCGCGCGTCCCCGCAGGGTCTTCGCGCCGGGTGCGAACGGCTGCAGGGCGATCACGGCTGTCGGCAATGCGGAATCGCCCAGCACGTTGATGTGCAGACTTTCGTTCTCGGCATAGGGCGTCTTTTCCAGCGGCACCGGCATGCGCTGCGGCTCGGTGAGCAGATAGCCACTCATGCCGTTGAGCTGCCAGTCGTGGATCAGCACCAGCTCCACCGGCGCATCACCGAGCGTGCCCTGGTAGGCAGTGATCGGCCGCGCCTGTCCGAAGACCGGAGCCGACAGCAGCCACATCGCGCATGCGAGCACCAGAATGCGTCCGGCGTGTCGCCAACCCGGACGGGCTGCCATCGCCGAGACTCTCGTCAGACACGTCTTCTCGCGGATCAACTCGGCCTCGGCGCGCAATGGGGCGCGACACGATACCGGATCGAAATACGCAAGCGGCGCGCCGGAACGAAGCGTGGCCTGCCTGAGCCTTAGCGGCGCCCATTGACGCCTGCCTCATCGCGGCGCTCCGATGCTCCGGCCATGCCCGAGGGCCCGTCCATCGTCATCCTGCGCGAAGCCGCGGCGCGATTCGCCAAGCGCAGGGTGCTGCGGGTGTCCGGCAATTCCAGGCAGGACATCGACCGGCTGTACAACAAGACGCTGCGGGCCGTGCGCAGCTGGGGCAAGCATGTGCTGCTGGAGTTCGACGGCTTCAGCGTGCGCATCCACCTGCTGCTGTTCGGCAGCTACCGCATCAACGCCGACAAGGACAAGCCGCCGCGGCTGTCACTCGGTTTCAGCAAGGGCGAGGTACTGAACTTCTACGCGTGCTCGGTGACGTTTCTCGAGGGCGATCTCGACGACCACTACGACTGGAGCGCCGACGTCATGAGCGACGCCTGGGATGCGGCCGCCGCACGCCGCAAGCTGCGCGCCCGTCCCGACACCCTGGTGGCGGACGCGCTGCTGGACCAGGACCTGTTCGCCGGCGTCGGCAACATCATCAAGAACGAAGTGCTGCACCGCATCCGCGTCCATCCCGAGAGCCGGGTCGGCGCCCTTCCGGCGCGCAAGCTGGCCGAACTCGTCCACCAGGCGCGCGAATACAGTTTCGACTTCTATCGCTGGAAACAGGCCTACGTGTTGCGCAAGCATTTCCAGGTGCACGGCAAGACCAGCTGCCCCCGTGACGGCACGCCGCTGACCTATCGCAAGCAGGTCGGGCTGGCCAAGCGTCGGGCGTTCTGGTGCGAACGCTGCCAGCGACGGTACGGGGACTGACGGCGTCGGAGTCGCGACCTCGCGCTCGTCCCGCACGAAACGACGGCGCCGCGCCTGAAGCTCTTCTCTTCACGAGCGCGAGCAGCTGCTGCAGGAATGTCAGGCGCGGGGCGCGCGGAAGCGACCGCGCCAAGGTCGCGTGACCACACCCGGCACTCCGCAGAGACGAGGCTGCGCATCGAGCGTCAAAACGGCCGCGAATGAAGCTTGAATCGCCAGCCGTGAGAGTGCCGACAGGCCCATTTCATTCACCACTCACGTTCCCCATACCCCGGGCGGCCCACCATCGCGTCCTTCCGTATGGACCCGGCGATGACGACGCCCGTTCGCCCCGAACTCGACGCCGAGACCTACGCCCGGGTGCAGGAGTTGTTCGCCCTGGTGCGTGCGGGCGATGCCGCCACCCTGGCCCGCCTGCTCGCGATGGGCCTTGTGCCTAACCTGCGCGACGGCAAGGGCGACAGCCTGCTGATGCTGGCCGCCTATCACGGTCACGTCGACGCGGTGCGCGTGCTGATGCAGCACGGCGCCGACGCCACACTCGCCAACGATCGCGGCCAGAACCCGCTCGGAGCCGCCGCGTTCAAGGGCGATCTGGCCGTGGCAAACGCCCTGCTTGAAGGCGGCGCGCCGGTCGACGATCAGCCCCGGGGCGGCCGCAGTGCGCTGATGCTGGGGGCCATGTTCGACTGCGTCGAAATGATCGAGCTGCTGCTTGCCCATGGCGCGAATCCGGATCACGCCGGCACCGACGGCGCCACCGCGCTCGATCTCGCGCGTGGCATGGGCGCAGACCGCGCCGTCGAGCGCCTGTCCCGTCGATCGGCAGCTCCGATGCCGATGGCGCCCACGCAGCGGCGCCGAACGACCGACTCCATCGACCCTATCGATCCCAGCCAGACAGCGAGGACGCATCCATGAAAGACGACCACAAGGGGAACGCCGGCGACCGCAGCCTGACCAACCGCCAGGGCCATCCGGTCTGCAACAACCAGTCGCAGCGCACCGTGGGCAGCCGCGGTCCGGCAACGCTCGAGAACTACCAGTTCCTCGAGAAGATCAGCCACTTCGACCGCGAGCGCATTCCCGAGCGCGTGGTGCATGCGCGCGGCTTCGTCTGTTATGGAGAGTTCGAAGCGACCGGCAAGATCGGCGACGAACCTGCCACGAAGTACACCCGGGCCAGGATCTTTTCCCAGGCCGGCAAGAAGACCCCGCTCGCCATCCGCTTCTCCACCGTGATCGGCGGCCGCGATTCTTCGGAAGTGGCGCGCGACCCGCGCGGCTTCGCGGTGAAGTTCTACACTGAGGACGGCAACTGGGACCTGGTCGGCAACAACCTCGCGATCTTCTTCATCCGCGACGCGATCAAGTTCCCTGACGTCATCCATTCGCTCAAACCCGACCCCGTGACCTTCCGCCAGGAGCCGAACCGCATCTTCGACTTCATGAGCCAGACGCCCGAAGCGATGCACATGCTCACGCATCTCTTCAGCCCGCGCGGCATTCCGGCCAGCTACCGGCACATGGAAGGCTTCGGCGTGAACACCTACAAGATGGTCAACGCCGACGGTCAGACGGTGCTGGTGAAGTACCACTTCCACCCGCGCTGCGGCGTGGCCAGCCTCACCGCGGCCGAAGCGGCCAAGGTGCAGGGCCAGGACCTCGGCTCGGCCTCGAAGGACCTGTTCGAAGCCATCGAACGCGGCGAATACCCGCAGTGGGACATGTACGTGCAGATCATGGACGACCATGACCATCCCGAACTCGACTGGGATCCGCTCGACGACACCAAGATCTGGCCGGAGAAGGACTTCCCGCTGCTGCACGTGGGCGTGATGACGCTCAACCGCAACGTCGAGGACCACCACAACGAGAACGAGCAGATCGCGATGGGCACCGGCGTGCTGGTCGACGGCCTGGACTTCTCCGACGACAAGATGCTGGTCGGCCGCACGTTCTCCTACTCCGACACCCAGCGTTATCGCGTGGGCACGAACTACCTGCAGCTGCCGGTCAACCAGCCCAAGGGCGTGCAGCGGGTGCAGACCAACCAGCGTGGCGGCGAAATGTCCTACAGCGTGGATCTGGCGCCAGGCCAGAACCCGCATATCAATTTCGAGCCGTCCATCCACAACGGCCTGCAGGAAGCGCCGGACATGGGTCCCAACAATCCGCCGGAAATCCGCGGCGCGCTGACCCGCAGCGTGATCGAACGGCGCAACGACTATGTGCAGGCGCGTGGCCGCTTCAACACCATGATGGACTGGGAGCGCGAGGACCTGATCGACACCATGGGCACCATGCTTTCGGCCTGCGAGCGCGACGTGCAGGAACGCATGCTGTGGCACTTCTTCATGGTGCATGACCAGTACGGCCAAGGCGTGGCCGAGAAGCTGGGCATGCGCGTGGACGACGTGCGCCACCTCGAACCGCTGAAGAGCCAGGTGCTCACCGACGAGGACCAGCAGCGCCTCGCCAAGCTTGGCAACAACAACGACACCATCGACCCGGATGTCTGGGGCCAGTGGACCAGCTCGGTGAAGAACCACCCCGCCACCGCCGAAGAAGTGCTGGAAGGTCGTCTCCCCGGCCCGAAGGCCGAACTCGAGGCCAAGGCAGAAGCGTGAGCAAGCCCGCGCTCCAGACCGCGTGAATCCAACAAGCGGCGCCGGCAACGGCGCCGCTTTTTCGTGCGCACTCGTGCAGCGCCTGAATCAGCGGCCACCACGCACACGCGAACCCATCATCTGCAGGAGCGCGCGCGATGGGCGGAGGGCACGCCCCCTCGACAGCACGCCGCCGAGTGATCGCAAAGCCTGAGCGAAGCGAAGCGACTGGCGTTCGAATGCGAACTCGGCAAGCGACGTTACGGGGCCTGTTTCGACTCGGCGTTGCCGCCGTTGCGGCGGATGGACAGGGCCGGACTGGTCTGCGCCTCATCGGCCGAAGCCCGGACGTCTTCAACCGCGCCGGACGGCGCGACGCCTTCAGTCCCGCCGGAGACGGCGGGCAGCCTCGGCCGCAGCCTGCAGCACGCCGATGTATTCCACCTGCGCCCTCGGGGCCTGGGCGGCGAAGTTCTGCAGGCCCTCGACATAGGCGGCCGACAGCACCGGCGCGTTGAACTGGTCGGCCATGTCCGCCATGGACCTCGACACGGCGTCCTGCAGATGGAAGTTCACGTTGACGCCTTTCTGCGCCTCATGGGCCAGGTCGACGACGCGCAGCAGGTGCGGTGTCACGAGGCCGACAACGGTGGTTCTCATCCATTCAACCCTGGTCGCGGAAGCGCGGAAGACTACCCAAACCGCCGGCGAAGTGCACTTGTCGGCACGCGCACGCCGGCAACTGGTAAAGACCGATGCACCGGCACCGAACCGGTCTTCAAGGCGCGGGTGACAAACCCGAGACCTCTGCGCTCTGGCCCGCCGTGCGCCCTGCGTCCTCGTGGGTGACCGCATCGCCCCGCTCCACCCGGTTGCGCCCCGCGCGCTTGCCGCGGAAGAGAGCCGCATCGGCAACCTGCATCGCCCGGGCCAGCGACGCGTCGTCATCGAAGTCACCGGAGATGCCCACGGTGACCGTGCAGTGCACGGCCTCGCCATCAGGCGCCTTCATGACGGTCGAGGCCACCGCATCGCGGATGCGCTCGGCCACCTGCGCCGCGGTCGACTCGTCGGCATCCAGGCAGACCGCCGCGAATTCCTCGCCGCCCATCCGGCACAGCAGATCGCCTTCCCGCACGGCGCCACGCAGCACATCGGCAATCGCGCACAGCACCGCGTCACCGGCGTGGTGGCCGTGCCGGTCGTTGACGTGCTTGAAGTGGTCGATGTCGATCAGCAGCAGGCGCGCGCCGGCATTCGGCTGCTGCAGACGCGCCTCCAGGGCCTCGGTCAACCCGCGGCGGTTGAGCAGCCGGGTCAGAGGATCGCGCGCCGCCATGTCGCGGAGCCGGTCGGTCAGGCGGCGCAGCACCAGCCAGACGATGAAGGGCGGAATGATCGTCGCCAGCGAGCACATGTAGACGTAGAAGACCGTCTGGAACTGCCCCGCCATGTTCAGCGCATCCAGGCCACCGGCCAGCAGCCGGGTGAGCTTGAGGACGTTGAGCACGGCGATGCCGCTGATCAGCGCGGCGAACAGCACTGCCTCGGCGCGGATATCACGTGCGAACGTGCGCAGGCCCGCCAGCAGCACCGCCACAATGGCGCAGAACCACAGCGCACACGCCGCCGAGAGCACTACGTAGCGCGCCACCGGCCCGAAGGCCCACTCCACCAGAATCTGCACCGCCGCGTAGCCCAGCCCCAACGCAAGCAACGGCCGCAATAGCGGCGCCGGCCGCCCGAAGAAGCGCAGGCCGCCGACGCTGTACGCCAGCAACGCCACGAGCGTGAGCGCGTGATTGACCACGCTCATCCAGCTCCACCCGGCCGGACCTTCCAGCAGCTGCAGCACATAGGCCGCACCGAGGGCGAGGTTGCCCACGGCGAACGCATCCATCCCCATCCGGTCGCGTCCCAGGCGCCTGCTGATCAGCAGGAACATCACCGTGAAGCTCAACAGATAGACGCACAACATGCCGACGAGGAGCGTGGCGATCATCAAACGAGGTCGGAACCAGGAGTAAGGCGGACCCCTGGCCCATCCCCTCGCGCTGACGCGACGGAGGACGTGCCTGGCGGCGCGCGAGGCTGGAAGTCAGAACGGGCAGCGTATCCGAAGTGCCTTCAGACGCGCCCCTGACGTCATCGGCCGCCCGGCAGCAAACTTGACCCGCCCCGACGCCCCGCCCCCCTGTAGGAGCGCGCTCGCGCGCGATAGGCGTTCCCGACACACCCAAGAGCCGGCACCCGCCCTCAACCGCGTCAAAACCGAATGCTCGTGCACGGCCGACATCAGCCCCACGATTCCCGACACAAATCGCAACCGAACGCGACAGCCAGATGCCATTTGGCCACCCACCGAATATCTCGACGCGGTGCCCCGCACTCACCCGTCGCGCTTCGACGCCTCGCGACTTTCCACGAACTCCGGGAAGGTGTCCGCCATCGAATCCTTGTCCGGCAGGATGTAGAACACACCGCCCTTCTCGAAGGTCGGTTGGACGACCTGCTCATAGAACCCGGTCGCAACATTGATGCAGCCGTGGGTGACGCGGTTGTCGTCCGGCGTCGGCGATGCCAGGCGTTCGTCGCGTCGCTCGCCCGGCGCACCGCTTGCAGTGGGGTGCAGCGAAACCGCGGAATCGTAGTCCACCCACAGCACGCGTCCGGCGTCGATCGACGGGCCGTAGCCACCCACGAAGCGACCGGCAGGCGTGGTGCGGTCGCGTCCCGGAATTTCGCGTAGCGCAAGACCGGCAATGCCGGGCGCGACATGGTCGCCGATCGCCGAGCCGAACAGTCCGGGCGCTGCGCCACGCAACTTGCCGTCGCCGCCGAACACCAGGACCTGCGCGGCGGCCTTGTCCATCACCATGAACGGATAGCCGTGGTTGTCATTGGCGGCGATGACCCAGCCCGCAAGCTCGATCACCGTGTCGGACACCTCCTGGCCGGGCGGCAGCTGGTCGACCGAGGCGACCGATGGTGTCGCGGCGTCTTCTTTGGCGACAGCCACGCCGACGCTCGCAGTTGCCAACGCAAGCAGCAATGCACCGTGGAAGACCCGTACCGCAGCGTGTGTGGACCTGGCGATGGGAACACTCCTCGAAAAGACGGATGAAACACGGGACCCGTGGCGACTGAGGCCAACGGGTCCCGGACCGATCAGATCAACCGCGCGGCGTGCGGCGCGGAGCGGTTTCGAGCTGTTGGACGCGGCGTTCCATCTGATCCAGACGCTGGTTGGCCTGCGTGGCGGACTGGTTGGCCGATTCCGCACTCTGGGCCGCGCCCTGCACCCGCGTATCGAGCGAGTCCAGACGCGAGTCGATGCGTGCGAAGTCTTCCTTGTAGGTGGCGCAGCCACCGAGGCCGACGGCGGCAACGAGCGCCACGCCGATCATTTGCGCCTTCGTACGGTTCTGTTGGATGAGCTTCATTCGGGGTTCTCCTGCTTCGGGGGAGTCGGGAATATAGCCGTGTTCATGTCATACGCACCCGACGCCTTCAGGCGGGATTGGAATGTGTAGAGGCCCTGTGAAATCGGGCAGAATCCTGCACTAGGGCGTCCCCTAGATGTCATCGGATTTCAATCGTGCTGGGCGTCGTTGGACAAGCGCGCACATGGTCAGCGCAACCTCGCGACAGGGGCGTCTTGCTGACGAAGCGAACCTGGAGATGTGAATCGCGGCGACAAATCCTGCCCCAGCGACCACCGCGTCATGTGCCGACCTGCCAGCGCTTCAACGAATTTGCGCCCATCAGCTCGCGCATTCCGACGCCCGCAACAGAGTGCGATACGCAGCCGGTCTCTCCCGAACCCGCCCGACGTCGCCACCCGGCCTCTCAAGATCGAGGCATCGCACCCCCCCCTGTAGGAGCGCGCTCCCGCGCGACAGGCCTGCCCGACACACCCATACCCACTCGCCCCTCGGTCACAGGCCAACCCACCGCCGCCCGCAACGTCACCAGCGCCTGGCTGATGTGCTTCTCCACCATCCTCACCGAGATGCCCATCCCGGCGGCGATCTCGGGATAAGTCAGACCCTTGCCACGATGCAGCGCGAGCGCCCTGCGGCGCGCGGGCGGCAAAGTGTCGAACGCGGGCCGGCCAACGTGCGCAAGACAAGTTGCGCATCGACTGTGCGACGAGGTTGCGCCTGCCCTCGCGGATGACCTCAGAGCCGTAGGTGCACGCCGCGCGGAGCGTTCTCAACGAGCCTCCGTGCGCCAGGCGTTTTCCAGCACACCAATTGCCGCCACCAGGTCCACATCCTCCTGCCGGCAGATCGCGTCGCGCGAATGCACGGTTTCCACGTGTGGCGGCACCGGCTTGTCGCCGTAGTCGCGCCCGTCGGCTCCCCAGGTGCCGTGGACGGGCAATGTGACCGCCCAGCCATCAGGCAGCTGCAACCGCTCCGAACTCAACAGTGCCCCGGCCGTGTTGCGGCCCACCAGCACCGCCTTGCTCTGCTCGCGGGCGCCCCAGGCGAAGCCTTCGGCCGCGCTGCCGGTTTCCGGACCGATCAGGATTGCGACCGGTCCGCCGTAACGCTGCGCGCCCAGGTCTTCGACCATCAGCATCACCGCACCATCTCCAGCGCCGACCGCGGCGAATACCGCCTCGGTGGTGTACGCGCCTTCGACGCGATGGATGTCGGTCAGATCTTCGGCGCGCACAGGGCCGGCCAGTGTTTCCAGGAACGGGCGCGACAGCAGCGCCACGCCCGGCCCCGGCGTTCCGAAGTAGCCGAGCAAGCGAAGTGCGGACGCGTTGCCACCACTGTTGCCCCGCACGTCGATCAGCAAACCGTCCGTCTTGCCGAGCGTGCTCATGGCGGCGTCGATCAATGCGGCCGCGTCGTCGCCAAACCTGTCGGCTTTCAGATAGCCGACGGACCGGCCATCGCCACGGCGCAGCACGCCCAACTGATCGTGCGTTCGCGCGGCGGCCAGAACGCCGACTCGCGCGGCACGGAAAGCCGCGCCTGCGAGCCGTCGCAACGCTCCACGTCCAGCTGCGCGGGCTGCTCGCGTGGCCCGCGGATCGCTTCGGTATCAAGGATCCGGTCGCCAATTCGTAACCCGGCCCCGCGCGATGCCGACGCGGGATCGATCTCCACCACGACTGCCTGCCCGTCGATCTCCTCGGTGCGCACCGCGAGCCCGAACGTCGGGCCTTCGCTTCCCGGTGGATGCAGGCTGACATGCGACACGCCCAGCGCGTCGAGCATGCCCTGCCCCAGCCGCCGGAACGCCACGTCATCACGCACCTCCGGCAACCGCGCCTGGTACTGCGCGCTGATCGCGTCCCAATCGCGCCCAGCGAAATGCGGGTCGTAGAAGCGGGTGCGCACGGTGTCATCGAGCACCTCGAAGAGGACTTCGTAGTCCTGCGCCGACGCCGGCATGGCAGTCACGGCTGCGAGACATGCTGCGAGAAGTCCGATCCTCATATCCAATGCTCCTTTTGGTCTTGCGCGATCCTTACGGGAGAACGACCCGATACGCGTGCCAATGGTTGGTCCGATCAGAAAAACTGCACTCTGACCCCCGCTCTGTACTCATTCGCACGCACCCGAACTCGGATCAAGCCGGCACGGACTAGACCGCCCAGCCAGCCCCCTCAGGCTGCGACCACGTTCATGCCATCGTAATCGGCGATCTCGAACTGCTCGGCGATGGCATAAAGCGCTTCCACCCTCGCGTGCAGCGATTCGGGCGTGTGCTGCTCCAGCTTGTCCACCTGCAGGTAGAAGAACGGATCCTCTTCGTCGTCCGGCTCGGTGACGCCGACGACCGTGTAGCCCAGCGACTCCATGTGCTGCGCCACTGGAAGCAGCGCATCGCCGTCCTCGTCGACGAAGAAGAACGACCAGCGGCAGACCTCGTCGATGCTCCAGTCCTTTCCCGCCTCGATGTTCTTCTGCCGTGTGTCGGAGAAGAACGTTTGCATCATTTCCACTGTAATCATGAAACCGGGTATGCCGAGTTGGCGCCTGGATCCGGCGCAGGGCGAGTATCGGGCATCGGCTGAAGCCTGCCTACCGAGGACGTAACGGACAACGGGGTCCGCTTACGGGCTCGCAACCGGGTCAGGTTCACGCCCCTGCAAGCCCTGGCGAACGAGGCTGATCTCGCGACGGACCGGGCAAGTGAACCCGGCACTGTTGGCATCCTAGATAAGTGACCCTGGCCCGCTACTTCGCAGGCGGCAAGCACTCCGCGTACTGCCGCTGCAGCACCGGTAGCATGGGTGACGGAAGCCCGTGGGACATGCGCACAGCATTGGTCGCGAGCATCAGCATGCCGTTGGCGTTGATGAGAAGCGACGTCATTTCTTTCAGCGGAAACGCGACAAAACTCTGCACGACAGGCCTAATTCCACCATGGACGTATGAATGCATGGCTCGCCAAGTCGCCTCCTTCAGCGCCATGAGCGGCTGGTAGATCTCGACCGGGTGATGAAGCTTTATCGAGGCCAGCATGGCGGCCACATCCGGTCCTTTGCGAGTCTCCGCATCAGCGTGCAGCGCTTCCTCGTTAGGGCTGAAGAAGCTCTTTAGCCAGGTGTCTTCGGCTCCGCGCACCGACCAAATGACACGAACTAGGGCTTCATAGGTGGGGCGGACTAACGCGTTGGCCGAGACGTCTAGCTCATGTTGCACGAGAACGAACTGGGCTATTGCGTGCTGTCTGACGATATTGGCAAACCCTCGCACGGCCAGATGGCGTAATTCGCCGGGCTCGGGTAGCTCCTCCCAGGCCGGCTCGAGGGCACGATGGAGTGAATGCGTCCCATATCTGACGTGTTCGAGACGCGCCGATCCATCAGTTGTAGCTTGCCCTTCACTCATTTTTGGCTCCGATCAACGGGGCGGAATCAATCCGATGTGGGATGACACGAAGCATGCCCCTTAGTAGCCGGCTAGCGCAGAAGCGACCTCCACTGTTTGCCTTATCCAGATCCCGAAACATTGTTCACATCTCGGGCGTGGAATCTCGCAAGACTTCGATCGCCGCATCAGCCTTGCGCTGCGACTCGCGGATATCGGCGAGCGTCGGCTTCGGTCGTGCAGCATGTTCGGCGCAACGGTCGACGATGGCGCCGGTATTGCGATCGCGTTCGATGCAGTAGTTGGGGATAGCAGGCGCAGCTGCCGCGGTTGTGCCTGGCTGAGCAAACTGCGGTGACGGCACGGGGCGTTGCACGGCAGTGGCCGCGGGTCTGCCAATGTTCTGCAGGCTCTGGTTCAAGTTGCGGCTGAGTGCCTGGATCACCTGATAGGCGATCAGTAGCGTTACTAGGAGCACCACGCCCTTCAGCGCGAGCGTGGTTGCGGTGGCTTTCGCCCATGAAGTAGCGGCCTTGCGGCCGGCGGGCAAGGCGCGATTCATTGCAACATGCAGCAGATGTTCGCCCACTTGCGCAGCCAGGCTGTCGGCAGTGCGCGTTGGGGCAGGTAGCGCTTCCGGCAGCGGCCCCAGCATCACGCGAAGCTCGTCGCCGTCGATCAGCTGGACCAAGCCGTTGCGGGTCGCGGCTTCGATGGCGGCCTTTGTGAACTCGCCGCTGGTCACGAGGATCGCGCGATCGGCGCCGGCGTTGACCATCAGCCCGATCAGCTGATTGACCTCGTTGTGCGGCACTTTGTAAGCGTTCCAGTGCTTGACCTGCACCAGCACGAGCCGACCGTCGCGCTTCAGCTTCAGATCGACACCGCCATCGAACCGTCCGGCCGATGCGCCCGTCCCCACATGCTCGACCTGATAGCCCGCTTCCCGGTAGTACGCGGCGAGCAGATGCTCCAGCCGGTCCCACCGCACCCCCACCAACGCATCGTCACGACGATGTACCACCCGCTTCAATCCCTGTCGCATGCCGTCCCCCCTGACTGGCCTACGTCGCCACTCGCGCGGCGTCATCCTAAGTGAACCTAGCACCGCTCTTGGAACCTAGCATCGTTAGCCAAACATGTACCGACACTTCATCTTCTGCTTCTAGCCATCACACCCTCTGCGGAGCTAGGGCCGCCCCCGCGAGAAAAACCTTTTCTACAAGTTCGATTAGGTCCGACTTCCAGCGTGACATCGTTGTCACGCCTCTTCCGGACAAAAGTTCCTCCGCGACTCGCTGTAGAAAGTTCGCGCCAAAGGCCGGTGATTGGAAGCAACCATTTGGTGACGGACAAGTTCCACACGCGGGATGCGCAGGTAGACCTGAACTTTCGATGGAAACCATGCTCTTCAACAAGTCGATTCGGCCTTTGGAAATAACCGATGAGATCATCCTACATTTGCTGTCTCCGGATTTAAAGCAGCAAAAGTTAACGTAGGCCGAACTAACTCCAAGAAGCGATTTGATTTCTTCTGCAGGGACGTGCGGCGCACAATGGCTGAGCAAATCATGTGGAACAAGGTTTTCCAACTCCCTTTGCTCTAACGCGTAGAACTGAACTCTCCAAGCATCTTGAGAGCGCCTCGCTATTCGGTAGGCCGTCAGCAAGGTGGATCCTGCGCGTCCGCCCTCATATGTCCTATCCGAGTCCACTACACATATCACCGGCCCCGAAGGAACTCTTGAAAGATGCTCCAACACTGCGGCGGTAGTGCTGCCACCGCCATTCTGAGCTCTAATTGATAGCTCTAAACCCTTATAGCGCTCGTTACCGAGAACTCGAGCCAAAGAGGTCAAAACATCAAAATCAGTGAGGTTCTCAACAAGTAGTTGAGACTTCTCACAGTAATCCATTGACGAAAAAACTCCAATTGGAACGAGGTCAGCGAGCACAACCGACGACTCATCGCTTAAATCTATGGTCAATTTTGGCGCTAGCCTAATCAACGCACCAAACTGCGTAAGTGATTGCTCAACCCTTCGGTAATACGATCGAACCCGAGGGGAAAGCCGATCATCACTGGCAATAGCTGAAAGTAAATCGCGCTCCCCAACAACTAAATGCTGACCACTCGCACCAACCGCGCCCAAGTTTTCCAATGCAGCAATTCCCACATTGCCAGGAGAATAATCCCCACCCTCCTTTCTTAGAAAGAAAATCATCAACGGACCTCGGGAATAAAGAATCCAGAAGGCCAACCGGACCCTAGGAAGCCCTGATCGTCAAAAGATACAGACTTCACCTCCGCCATCCCATCGCCTGCAGACTCAACAACTAAGACCTGAACATCTGAACTCTTGATCCCGCCCGAGGCGACTAGCTGCCCAAGCCGGTTAATTATGTGCTCACTATGGGTTTCTATGAATATAGAAGCTTCAACCTGACTCCTAGCCCCTTGAACCGCCGCAAGTACATCGGCAATCTGAGCTTGAAACTGCGGATGGAGATGCAATTCCGGCTGTTCTATCGCGATTATGGGCCGCGACTCACTTCTTTTCATTGAGTAAGGACGGGACACGAGCGAGCGCCAGACCTGGAGAATGATAGGCAGCAGCTGTGAGTAGCCAAAACCAAGATCCGCGATGTTCTTGGAACCTCCAGAGGGAGTTCCAATTTTCACTTGCACATGCCCACTCCCCTGACCAACCTCCGCAAAGAAACCAAGATGCTTAATCATCCATCGCTTTAAGTTATCGGCCTCATAAGAAGTCAGTGAATTTAAGAACATAGCTGCATTCTCGCCACGCGAGTCAATCTCGTCCACGGCTAGATCTTGCAGTCTGTAGTAACGCTCAGCAGTAGCTCGAATAGGTTCCACGTACTTAACACTAGAAGCGAAATCCACCATCTCTCGATCGACACGATGAAATATACTTGTGAGCGATGACAAGAGCACGGCTTCTCTGATCCTAGCTATAAATTTATCTTTTGGACTGTAAAGTGCTAGGTTATAAGCGTATGAAGTGGAGGATGCCGAGTGTGCTTTTAACTGATCGTAGAAAGCATTTTGATTCGAGTAGAGAAGAGATGCAGCGAACTCGGCAATCTTGTCTCGACTTGTATTCCCGTGAAAAAGAGGAGCAACCGCGTCAATCAGCCTTTCTGAGAAAGGTCTAATCTCATGCGTAAGATAAGTACGAGTAGTTCCGCCCTCCTCGAACGTCTCCTCTTTCACGAGAATCGGGATGGGCAGTATTTTACCTGACTGAATCATCCATCGACGCCCGGAGGACAGATCCACCGGCGCTCCGTTGAGAAAAATGGAGCGGACAAAAGAGGTCTTCTCAATTGTTATTTCCAGTTTGTCAGCGCCCAGATCCAGACAGACGTGTCGAGCTTTTCCAACATCGTCATCCTCGTCGGTACCCACTGTTAGTGAAACAGTCGCACGCGACAAACCCTTGTAGAACCGCGCAAAATCGAGACCACTTAGCAAAAAACTGTTTGCATCCGAGTCGCGCGCCGCTCGCCCTGAGCCCTGTAGAGTCATTTGAAACTCAAACTGAACGCCACTTACCTTATTATTTGAGTTAACAGCATTCTGGTAATTACCGAAATCCACGAAGCGACCGTACCAGAGGATTGGACCTTTAGTTGGTTTTTCCACACTCTGCCGCAGGAGTGGCAAGACTCGCAATAACGAACTTTTGCCGACACTGTTTTTTCCTACAACGACGTTGATTTTTGCGAACCTAATAGTTCCAGAGTCCAGGAGGGATCTTAGATTCCTAACCCGCATTGAATTGATCACGAGAACCCCTTTGATCAAAGATCATCGATTGACGATAATGTAAGATAATTTAAATTGGGTTTAGCTATTATGGAACTAATTCCACTCAGGCAGACCTCACACGGTATAACCCAGATATGATTTACCCAAACCATACGGCTTCACGACTCCCTCCGCCGTTCGACAAATCGCGCTTCTCTCTAGCGGAATTATCAAAATACGCCCGTCTGTAGTCATCGTGAACGTAGCTTTCTTCTAATTATTCGCTGCCGGCGTTGCGACCGTGTCGGATTGCCTTCGGGCGCCGGGCGGTTGCGGCTGGTCTGCCAGGCTTGGGCGTCGGCGATCCGCTGGCCTTCCTCTCCTCGGTGCTGCGGAGCAGTTCGATCTCTGTGGCGAGTTCGCCGCCGCCTTGCTTGGGCAGGGACGTGTTCACGCCCATGCGGGTTAAAGAGCCGTCGTGCTTCCTGTGCTCGTAGTACATCGACTCATCCTGGATCTTGCCGCGCTGGTACATGGCGTCCATGGCGCCCAGCACGCCGCCGCGCTCGCTGATGGCTTCGAACTCTTTGAAGACGGCCTCGCCTGTGTCGGCTTCGCCGTCGACGGCGAAGCGTCCCAGCCAAGGGCGTGATGCAAACTCGCGCATCCGTCGAGTCTGCTGCGAAGGCGTACCCGCGCGCGTGCCGCTCGTCCTTTCGACTCCCTGTCTCACGCCGTCCCCCTGACTGGCTGATATGTTCCCGCCGCTCCTGCGGCGCAGGCGTTCTCGCCCGGCCGTCGACTTTAACGCAAGCGCCATTCCTTTCACCGGTCCTTGCCGGCGCCTGTCAGGCGACACCGTCTACGCGTGCCTAGGCCCACCATCGCGCCAGTTCCGTACCTTCGAGACTTCCCATGACCCCACTCGACAAACCCCTCAAGCGCGAAGTCCAGATTGGCGATGCGACATGGTCGCTGACCATCGATCCTGCCGGTCTGAAGCTGGTGCCCAAGGGCAAGCGCAAGGGGTTGGAGTTGAGCTGGGAGGCGCTGGTGAGTGGGGATGCGGCGTTGGCGGTGGCGTTGCGGGCGTCGTTGGAAGGGAAGTGAGGGGGCGGATTTGGTAGTAAGCGGGGGTGGTTGGGTGGTCGGGAAGGTGGTCGCGCGCTAGCGCGCTCCTACAGGGGGCGGGCCCAGGGCGTCGCGTAGTTGTTGGCGGCAGGTGTCGAGGCCGGATTCGCTGCGGTGGATGCGGACGGGAGCCTGGGTGTCGCGCTGGCCGAGGATGCGGCACAGGGTGGCCTGCAGGGTGGCGGGGTCGTCGTCGAAGGCGCCGTGGGTGGTGGCGCCGCTGCCATAGGCGGTGTGTGCGGGTTCGCCCTGCACGGGGGCCTGGATCCAGTCGAGTTTGTCGGTGGCCAGCAGGTCGCGGATGGTGCCGCTGGCTTCGATGAAGCGGGCCATGCCCAGCAGTGACGTGCCGTGGCGATGTTCGCTGCGCACCCAGCTTCGGGCGCGGGTTTCGAAGGCGTGGGCCACCAGGTACAGCAGGGATTTGTTGTAGACGCGGGCGCAGTGGTCGTCGCGCTCGGCGCGGTCGGTGAGCGTGAACAGTGCGGCGTGGCCGATGCCGCCGGCCTGCAGCGCGGGCGCGAAGCTCTGTTCGAACAGGGCCATGGTCATGGCCGGCGCCCACAGGTTGAGGCTGGCGATGCGCTGGCCGATGCCCTGCATGCCCGCGGCCGGGCCATCGGCGACCAGGCCTTCGGTGGTCAGCAGTTGCGCGAGCGGTGCGAGCAGTACGGAGCCGGCGCTGTGGCCCACCAGGTGCAGTTCCACGCTGGCATCGGCCTGCATCCATTCGCCGAGCAGGCGCGCCACCTGCGCCGCGCCGCCGGCCTCGGTGAGGCTGTCGCCGTTGCGGACCACGGCGGTAGTGGCCAGCAGGGCGTTTTCCTTCATCTGGTCCCACAGGGCCTTGCCGCCCAGCGCGCGGGCGAGCGGCTCGATAGTGTCGTCGATGCGGTCGAGCAGCAGGTCCTTGGCGCGGTCCATCAGGCCTTCGGTGCGCGGGCGCACGGCGTCGCGCAGGATATTGCCCAGCGTGCTCCAGAAGTCGGTCTTCCACAAGAAGCACAGCGGGTAGATCTGCTGCGGCAGCATCAGCTCGCGCAGGTCGGCCACGCGCTGCACGGCGGCCTGCTCGGGCACCAGGCCGCCGTGGGCGTAGAGCATGACGCGCTTGACCGGCCAGTCGCGGGTGATGCGCGGCAGGTCTTCGCGGATGAGGTTGCGCACGGCGTCCTGGCCGGTGCCGAAGCGGCCGGTGGTGCGCAACCGGCCGTCGTTGCCGAGGCTGACGATGTGGGGGCGCAGGTCGGCCTGGGAATAGCTGGTGGACTGCCGTGCCAGCGCCGAGTTGCTGGCCGAGACGGCATCCACGCGTCGCAGCCGCACCGGCACGGCCAACCGCGCCACCCACACATCGGTGCCGCGCTGCAGCCATTCGTCGTAGCTCACCCAGCCGTAGCCGCGCCTGCCCCAGCGCGTGCCCCAGGAGTTCTGCAGCCAGAAGCCGTCGCGATCGTAGCCGACGATGGCGAAGGCGTGCCAGCCGGCGACGGGTTGCTCCTGCCATTCGATGACGCCGGATTTCGGTGGCGCCAGCCAGCCCGCGTGCACTGCGGCCGATGCGTAGAGCACGCCCACTTCGGCGAACGCGGCGTGCATGGCCACCAGGTCCTTGTGGTTGACGCGGTAGTAGGCGCCGAGTGGATGTTCCTGGGCGGCGCGGGCGCGTTCTTCGGTATAGATCTCGTGCAGCGGGCCGGTCTCGGCGGGCCAGCATTCCTCGGCGCACACGCCATGGCGGTGCCAACCCTTCATGGCGCCGCGGCAGCTGGAACCGTCGTAGTCCTCGCCTTCCCACTCGTCGTAGCGGCGGGCCATGTCGTAGAGCATGCGCGTGCTCATGCGCTCGGTGACCGGCTCGGGCTGGCGGCGGCGCAGGAGGGTGTGGGCCACCGTGGCCAGGCCGTAGGCGGTGCAGGCACCCTCCTCGCCCTGGTCGAGCACGGGCACGCCGAGTTTCGTAAAGCGCGCCAGCGGCATTTCGCTGGGCACGTCGACCAGGGTGGGCTCGAACATGCGGTCGCGGAAATCGGCGGTGTCGGGGCGGGCGTCGAGGCGCCGCTGGACGGGGGGCTGGGTGGTGACGCGTCGCGGGCCGGTCTTTCGGGTTGCCATGAGGCCTCCGTGATTCGCGGTGATCGAACGCGCCCGGGTGCACCGGGCGGACAGCGCTGCGATGGATCTCCCCCGAGCGGAGTGTGCATCGGTCGGGTGACGGTCGCGATGCAGGGAGCGTGGTGGTGGGCTGTCGCAAGGGGGCGCGACGTCTGCTCGCATGTCATGCCCGCGGTTTTCGACATCCGGATGTCTGTCAGGCGGGAATCCGGGCGCTTGGAGACTGCACCGCGGAAAGGCGCTGGATTCCCGCTTGACCAGACGTGCGTCTGTTGAAAGCCGCGGGAATGACGAGCTTGAAGGGATGACGAGCTGGGCAGGAACGAGAGGCTTGACGAATTTAAGGGCTGGTCATGAATGACGCGCTTGGCGGGATCGCGGGCGCGCGCTAGAGCAACAAGCCCTGTTGAAGCGGAGGCGGCGGGCCGCCGCAAGGGCGCCGTGTAGCGGCCACGGCCCACGACAACGCCGCGCGATGACGCCCGCGCGCGGCTTCTGCGATGCTTGCGCGATCACCTGCGGCGAGCGCCCATGAAGAAACGCGTCAAGAAAATTGTCGGCTGGGGGCTGTTTACGCTGCTCGTGATGGCGGTCAGCAGTGTGTTCGTGGCCGATCACTTGATGCCGCCGGCGACGGGCAGGCCCAGCGAGGTGCTGCCGCTGGCCGACGACGCCACGGCACTCGACCGCGAACTGGTACCGCTGCTGGCGCGGCACCCCGAGAAGACCGGCGCGATCATGCTGCCCGACGGCGTGGACGCCTACGCCGCACGTGCGATCTCCGCGCGACAGGCCGGCCGCAGCCTCGACCTGCAGTACTACATCTGGCACGACGACCTCACCGGCCGGATGCTCGCCCACGAAGCCTGGAAGGCCGCCGAACGCGGGGTGCGCGTGCGGATCCTGCTCGATGACATGGGCATCGGCAACATGGACGAAACGCTGCTGGCGATGGACTCGCACGAGAACATCGAGTTGCGTCTCTACAACCCGTTCCGCAACCGCAGCGGCGTGATGCGCCTGCTGGAAATGGTGCAGCGCGCCTGGGGCGTGAACCACCGCATGCACAACAAGGCGTGGATCGCCGATGGTCGCGTGGCCGTGGTGGGTGGGCGCAACATCGGCGTGGAGTACTTCAGCGCCGCGGCCGAATTCAACTTCCACGACCTGGACATGGTGCTGTTCGGCCCGGCTGTGGCCGATGCCAGCGCCATCTTCGATGCGTTCTGGAACAGCGAGGCGGCAGTGCCGGTGCACACGCTCAACCGCAAATCGCCGGCGACGATCCGCGGCGTGCTGGCGCGCATCCAGGAGGAGGCGACGACCGAGCAGGCGCGTCGCTTCCTCGATGCGATGGAACTCTCGCCGAGCGTCCGGCGCTATTTCACCCAGGAACTGACGCCGATCTGGAGCGACCGCATCCGCATCCTGTCCGACCCGCCGATCAAGTGGCGCGGTGACGAGCGCCAGAACTGGCTGGTCGAGCATCTGCTGGCCGACATCGGCCGGGCCGAGCGCGCCGCGCTGCTGATCTCGCCGTATTTCGTGCCCGGCGTCGAAGGCGCGGAAGGCCTGGTGGCCCTGGCCGGGCGCAATGTGCACGTGGCCGTGGTGACCAACTCGCTGGCCGCCAACGATGTGGTCGCCGTGCACGGCGGTTATGTGCGCTACCGCAAAACGCTGCTCGAAGGTGGTGTGCACCTGTTCGAGACGCGCAGCCAGTCCGACGTCAAGGCCGGCAGCAGCCTGTTCGGCAGCAGCGGCGCCAGCCTGCACACCAAGGCGGTGCTCGTCGACGGGCACCGCGGCTTCGTCGGCTCGTTCAACCTCGACCCGCGCTCGGCTAACCTCAACACCGAGATGGGTGTGTTGTTCGACGATGCGGCGTTGGGCGAGGCGCTGTTCGAGGAATACCGGCACCTGACCGGCGAGGACCTGAGTTACTGGGTCTACCTCGACGACGACGGCGACGTGCGCTGGCTCGACCGCGGCGAAGACCCACCGCAGGTACTGAAGGTCGAGCCCGACAGCACCTGCATGGAGCGGGTGATCGCGAACGTCGTGCGCTGGCTGCCGATCGAATCCCAGCTGTAGCGCCGCGTGCGGGGCGCCTGCCCAACGCCGATTCGTCCACGTCCGGCCCGTGTAGGAGCGCGCTTGCGCGCAATGAGGCGTTCTCGGTAAAGCCCTTCGCGCGCGAGCGCGCTCCTACAGGGAGCGCTGCACCGACTCTTCCGCGCGCGTCTCGTGTAGGAGCGCGCTTGCGCGCGATGGGGCGTTCTTGGTAAAGCCCATCGCGCGCCAGCGCGTTCCTACAGGGAGCGCTGCACCGATTCTTCCACGCGTGCCTCGTGCAGGAGCGCGCTTGCGCGCGATGGGGCGTTCTCGGTAAAGCCCTTCGCGCGCGAGCGCGCTCCTACACAAATGCGCTGCACCGTTGTTCCGCACCGCCTGCAAGCGCGCGCTGAGGTCGAGCCCTCCCCCGCGCGCGGGAGAGGGTTGGGTGGGGGCAAGCCGTCCGATCGAGGAACGGCCTGGCCGCCTTGAAAGACATCGCTTGATGACGGTCAGCGCGTACGGACGGTTCGCCCATCCCAACCTTCGACCCGTGAAGGGCCCAGTGTCCCGCACGTGTGGGAAGGACCCGATCTCCGACCTGTCACCAATTGCTGCGGCGCGTCACGCATCACGCTGCCGACGAATGCATTCCATCCGCGCCCAAGCCCTTGATCTCAAACCCCTTTCCCGGCATCAGTTGCACCTTCAACCTTTCCGCAATCGAGGGGCGTAAAATGCGCCGCTCACCCGACACCTGCGGCCCTGCCGGACTCATCCGGTCGCCACGACCGACCCGCACAGCCCCCTCGCCGCCTTCTGCCACCTGACGTCGGGCCCAACGCCCGTGACGGAGTTTTGAATGATTTTCGAGCACCTCGATACCTACGGCCACGAGCAGGTCGTGTTCTGCCACAACAAGGACGTGGGCCTGAAGGCGATCATCGCGATCCACAACACCGTGCTGGGCCCCGCGCTCGGCGGCACGCGCATGTGGCCGTACGCGTCCGAGCAGGAAGCGCTCAACGACGTGCTGCGCCTGTCGCGCGGCATGACCTACAAGAACGCAGTGGCGGGCCTGAACATCGGCGGCGGCAAGGCCGTGATCATCGGTGACCCGGCGACGGACAAGTCCGAGGGCCTGTTCCGCGCGTTCGGCCAGTTCGTCGAGTCGCTCGGCGGCCGCTACATCACCGCCGAGGACGTGGGCATCGACGTCAACGACATGGAATTCGTCTACCGCGAAACCCAGTACGTCACCGGCGTGCACCAGGTCCACGGCGGTTCGGGCGACCCGTCGCCGTTCACCGCCTACGGCACCATGCAGGGCCTGCTGGCGGCGCTGAACCGCAAGTTCGGCAACGAGGACGTGGGCAACTACAGCTACGCCGTGCAGGGCCTGGGCCATGTCGGCATCGAGTTCGTGAAGCTGCTCAAGGAACGCGGCGCGAAGATCTTCGTTACCGACATCAACAAGGATCGCGTCGAGCGCGCGGTCAGCGAGTACGGCGCCGAAGCCGTGGGCCTGGACGAGATCTACGACGTCGACGCCGATGTGTATTCGCCGTGCGCGCTGGGCGGCACGGTCAACGAAAAGACCCTGCCGCGCCTGAAGGCCAAGATCATCTGCGGCGCGGCCAACAACCAGCTCGCCAACAACGCGATCGGCGACGAAGTCGAGAAGCGCGGCATCCTCTATGCGCCGGACTACGCGGTCAACGCGGGCGGCGTGATGAACGTGTCGCTCGAGATCGACGGTTACAACCGCGAGCGTGCGATGCGCATGATGCGTACGATCTATCACAACCTCACGCGCATCTTCGAAATCGCCGAGCGCGACGGCATTCCGACCTACATGGCCGCCGACCGCCTCGCCGAAGAGCGCATCGAGATCATGGGCAAGCTCAAGCTGCCGCTGGGCCGGGCGCAGCCCCGCTTCCAGGGCCGCGTCCGCGGCGCCTGATCGATCGAGGTGTCAGGACGATGGGGCTTCGGCCCCATCGTCGTGTCAGGGCCCCGGACATGCTGCAAACGCACATCCCCCGCCCGCCAAGTCATCGCGCACCACCGCGCACGGCCGCCATGCGGCCCGATTTTCCGTAGGAGTCCACATGCGTACTTTCCCGCTCGGCGAAGAACTCGACGCGCTGCGTGACGCGGTCCGCCGCTTTGCCGAGGCCGAGATCGCCCCGCGCGCCGAGGCCATCGACCACGACAACGCCTTCCCGCAGGACCTGTGGGCCAAGCTCGGCGAACTGGGCCTGCTGGGCATGACGGTGCCGGGCGAATACGGTGGCAGCGAGATGGGCTACCTGGCGCATCTGGTGGCGATGGAGGAAATCTCGCGCGCGTCCGGCTCGGTGGGCCTGAGCTACGGCGCGCATTCCAATCTGTGCGTGGCCAACCTCTACGCCAACGGCAACGAAGCGCAGCGCCAGAAATACCTGCCCAAGCTGTGCAGCGGCGAGTGGAAGGGCGCGCTGGCGATGAGCGAGCCGGGCGCGGGTTCGGACGTCGTCGGCTCGATGAGCTGCCGGGCCGAGCTGCGTGGCGACACCTGGGTCGCCAACGGCAACAAAATGTGGATCACCAACGGCCCCGAGGCCGACGTGCTGATCGTCTACATGCGCACCGCGGGCAAGGACGCGGGCAGCAAGTGCATGACCGCGTTTCTGATCGAGAAGGGCATGCCCGGTTTCCGCACCGCGCAGAAGCTCGACAAGTTGGGCATGCGCGGTTCCAACACCTGTGAACTGGTGTTCGAGGATTGCGAGATTCCGGCCGGGAACGTGCTGGGCGAAGTGCACGGCGGGGTCAAGGTGCTGATGCGCGGCCTCAACACCGAACGCCTGGTGCTCAGCGGTGGCCCGATCGGCCTGATGCAGGCCGCACTCGACATCGCCCTGCCCTACGTGCGCGAGCGCAAGCAGTTCGACGCGGCCATCGGCACGTTCGGCATCATGCAGGCCAAGATCGCCGACATGTACACCGCGCTGCAGTCCAGCCGCGCCTTCGCCTATCAGGTGGCACGCGACTTCGATGCCGGCAATGCCTCGCGCGTGGATGCGGCCAGCTGCCTGCTGCACGCCTCCGAAGGGGCTGTGCAGGTGGCGCTCGAAGCGATCCAGACGCTCGGCGGCAACGGCTACATCAACGAATACCCGACCGGCCGCATCCTCCGCGACGCCAAGCTCTACGCCATCGGCGCAGGCACGAACGAGATCCGCCGGATGCTGATCGGGCGGGAGCTGTTTGACGGCAAGCAGTGAGGGTGTGACAGACCTTTCGCGCGTGCGGCTGGAGGTTGGCCGACACAGCCGCATCGCGCGCGAGCGTGCTCCTACAAGGGGCGCAGCGCGGTCGTGCGGTCCCTCGCGAAACTCATTGATGAAAACAACCGCACCGCTCCGTGTAGGAGCGCGCTTGCGCGCGATGGAGCTCTCCCCTCGTATGGCCCCCGCCACACCGCGCCTCTACCCCTCGCCAAGCCAGACCGCATCCCAGAACGGATTCTCGGCCAACGCATCGCAGAGCCCGGCCCGCAGCGGATTGGCGACGACGTAACGCGCTGCCGCACGCAGGTCTTCCTCGCGCCTGATGGCGCGATCGTGGAAGGCGGTCGCCCAGATGCGCGATTTGACAGGTGCGCTGCAACGTAGCTCGCGACTGACGCTCGCCTTCATCCGTGCCACGACACGCGTTAACGGCTCCCCGCCGAGCTGGATCAACCAATGCACGTGATCCGGCATCAGCACCCAGGCGAGCAATTGCGCTTCGCCCATTGTGCGAGGACGGGTGAAAGCGCTGCATGCCGCCTTGGCAGTTTCAGAACGCCCGAACACCGCGCGTCTCTGCCACGTCGTCACGGTGATCAGATAAACGCGACCGGGCTCCGATCGCCGCCCTAGGCGAAGTACACGATGGCCTGGCGCACGCGTGGGATACGGCATACGCCGATCATTCACCGCCAAGGTTCCCCGACCAATCAGAGCCCCGCCCATTCCCCTGTCGGAGCGCGCTCGCGCGCGATGGGGCTTTCCTGCCAAAGCCCTCGCGCGCGAGCGCGCTCCTACACGAGGCAGAAAAGCTGCGCGAACTCATTCGACTGCACAGGGCCCGCTTTCCTGTAGGAGCGCGCTCGCGCGCGATGAGGCATTCCCGCCAAAGCCCATCGCGCGCAAGCGCGCTCCTACACGAGGCAAAAAGCTGCGCGAACTCACCGGACTGCACAGGGCCCGCTTTTCTGTAGGAGCGCGCTCGCGCGCGATGAGGCATTCCCGCTAAAGCCCATCGCGCGCAAGCGCGCTCCTACACGAGGCAAAAAGCTGCGCGAAGTCCCTCGACTGCACAGGGCCCGCTTTTCTGTAGGAGCGCGCTCGCGCGCGATGGGGTTTTTCCGCCAAAGCCCATCGCGCGCAAGCGCGCTCCTACACGAGGCAAAAAAGCTGCGCGAGCTCACTCGACTGCGCACGGCCGACATTTCTGTAGGAGCGCGACCGCGCGCGATGAGGGCATTCCCGACAAAGCTCCTCGCGCGCAAGCGCGCTCCTGCACGGGGTGGGAGCTGCACGACAGTGGTGGTCGGCGTGCGACGCGCGGGTCTGCAACGGCAGAGGCCGCCCGGGGGCGGCCTCTGCATACGACATTGTCGCGAGCTTCAGAACCCGTACGCGAAGCGCAGCGAGGCCATGCGGTCGTCGCCGCGGGGGCCGAAACGCTGGTCGAGACCCAGCGTGAACTGCGTGCGCGGGGTCAGCCACGAGGTCAGGCCGACGCCGAACAGGCCGCCCGAACGCGCCGGTTCGAGGCCGGCGATCGGGGCCCAGGCTTCGATGCCGGTGAAGCTCGCCTGCAGGTCGAAGCCACTCGCCGACAGGGTCTGCTGCCACTCGCCGTAGCCATGCAGCGAAAAACCAGGCGCATCCCAGCGCGCGCGCAGGCCGGCGATCGCCTGGCTGCGCTCGACATCCCAGCCGCTGCTGCGCAGGCCGAACCCGTTGCCGCCCATTTCGTCGAAGCCGTCGCTGCGCAGGCGCACCTGTTCGGCGCCCAGGTACGGGCCGAAGGCGGTCGCGCCCACACGCCATTGGTGGCCGGCTTCCACCGCCGCCTGCGTGAAGCTGCCGGCATAGCGCGTCGACACGCCCTGCCAGCCGGCGCCGGCGAAGAGCTGGCGCTGCATGTCGCGGTCGAAGCGGCCGCTGCCCAGCTGGGCCATAACGTAGGTGTCGCCGAACGTACGTGCGAGGTACGCCTGGGCCTGGGTCTGACGGTCGCGGTTGCGGTCACCGCGCGCCTGGGCGATGCCGTCGCCCCGCAGTTCGCCGAACGCGAAGCCGGCGACCAGGCCGTTGCCCAGGCGATGGTCACTGCCGATGTTCCAGCCGTCGACACTGAAACCGTCGCGCGCAAATCCGCCGCTGCCGCCCTGCCCCAGCGTGTCCTTCCACACGCCAGCCGTCGCGTCCGCGGTAGCCAGCGCGCCGACGCGCGCGGCAACCGCGCGACGGCCCATGTCGACGTTGTCGAAGGTCGCCGTCAGCGCAGCGGCGTGCTGGGCGCCGGACATGCTGTCGAGCGCGGCGACCGCGGCCGCCTCGGTGCCGATGCGCTGGAATGCACCGGCGGCGCGGAAGAAGCCGTCTTCGACGACCACATCGGACTGCCCGTCGATGCGTGCGAATGCGCCCTCGACGCGCTCGGCCGCGCCCAGCGACTGCGCCGTGATGCCCGCCATCGAGACGGCTGCCGCGGTGACGTCGAGACGGATCACGTCGATCCACGCGAGGTTTTCGCTGTAACGCAGGTTGGCCTGCAGGAACAGGCCGGGCCCGCTGGACAGACCGGTGAAGCGGCCGGTCACGCCGTCGGCGGCGCGGACCACGTCTTCACGGCGCTGCGTGGTGTAGTCCTTGACGACGCCGGTGACGTGCAGTTCGCCACCGAGACTGGCGCTGCCGGCCACGTCGAGCGGCGCGCCGATCCGCCAGGCCAGACGGCCCGTCGCGGTCTGCTCGAAATCGCCTGCAATCGCGCGGTCGCGGACATCACCGGTCACCGCGAACGTGCCACGGTTGACGAGGTCGCCACCGACCGCCGCACCTCCGAACTCCAGCGTCGCGCCCGCGGCCACCGCCGCATCGCCCGGAATCGAGGAATTCACGAACGCGAGCGTGCCGCCATCGACGCGCGTCGCGCCGTCGTATTCGGCCTCCCCGTTCAGCAGCAGCGTGCCGCCACCGCGCTTCATCAGCCCGCCGGCGCCGCTGATGTCGTTGCCCCAGGTGGATGTCCCACTACCGAGGTTGACGGTGACATCGCCCCAGTCGAACTTCGCCGGTCCCAGCACGGCCTTGCCGACATCGAGCACGCCGTAGCCGAACACGGGGTCCACGCCGGGCGCACCGATGTCGGTGGCGGTGCCGAGGATGGTCTGGCGGACCAGGCCGTTGTCGAAGTACGGGAACGCCTCCCACACCAGCGCGGCCGCGCCCGACACCAGTGGTGCGGCGAGCGACGTGCCGTTGTAACGCCAGTACTCGGGGGCGTCGGGTGCGTCGTCAGTGCCGGTGACGATGACCGTTCCCGGCGCGACCAGGCAGTAGCGCATCGCCACGCCGCAGGCGTTGGAATAGTCGGCCAGTTCGGTGGTGCTGTCCTCCGCCAGCGCGGACACGGTCAACCAGCCGCGCTCGAGGTCGGCGGCCGGCGTGGTGCCGTTGGGACCGGCCTTGCTCGGCAGGGCAGCGGTGTTGGACGGATTGTCGAAGCCGGAATTGCCCGACGCGAACACCACCAGGCCGCCATGGTCGATCACGAAGGGCCGGTACTCGTCGGCGATGCGATTGGTGAGCGTGGCATCGTTCCAGTACAGGCCGCCCCAGGAATTGTTCATCACCTGGACGCCGCGGTTGATCAGGTCGCGGTGGATCGGGGTCAGGCCGAGCGGCCCGTCGATCTCGTTGCCGCCGCCGGTGCCGTCGTCCTCGGGCGGCTCGTCGCTGATGATGCGTGCCGAGACGATTTCCGCATCCGGCGCAACGCCGCCGGGCCAGCGGCCGAAGGGCCGACCGGCCGCCGTCTGTGCGACGGCCGTACCGTGGCCGACGACGTCGTCGACGGACACGTCGTTGACCGTGCGGTTGACGTAGATGAGGTTGTCGACGACGCGGCCGCGCAGCGCCGGATGGTCGCGGTTGACGCCCGAATCGAGAAATCCGATGCGCACGCCCTCGCCGGTGAAACCGGCCTCGTGGGCGGCATAGGTATTGGTATCGGCAAGGTGACCGCTGAACTCCGGTGCCGGCGGTTCGACGACCGTCGGTGGCGGCTGCGTGGGCGGCGGTGCCACTGGAGGCGGCGGCGTCGGCACAACCATTCCCCCGCCCGATCCACCGCCGCCACAGGCCGCCAGCGCCGTCCCCAGCGCGATGGCCAGCAAGGTGTGTCGGGTGCCCCGCGCGCCGCTGCGCGCCCTCTTCGCATTCGGCATCGTGTCCTCTCTGTGCATTGCGTGCCCGACTCCATGTCCGGCATCGACCCCTGTCGCGCGTATCTATACGCGCAATCCCGGGCAGGCGCCATCCGGGCAGGTGCGTGCTGCGGGTGCGATAATCGACGGACCGTGCAGTTCACCCTTCGGAGTCACCTCCCACATGACTGACATCGTCATCGTCGGTGCCAAGCGCACCGCCATCGGTTCCATGCTCGGCCAGTTCACCGGCGTCCCCACGACCACCCTCGGCGCCACTGCGATCACCGCCGCGCTCGAACACGCCGGCGTCGCGCCGGAGCTGGTCGACGAATCCATCATCGGCTGCGTGCTGCCGGCAGGCCTGGGCCAGGCGCCCGCGCGTCAGGCCTCGCGCGCGGCGGGCATTCCCGACAGCGCCGGCTGCGTGACCATCAACAAGGTGTGCGGCTCGGGCATGCAGGCGGTGATGTACGGCCATGACCTGATCCGCGCCGGCACCGCGAAGTTCGTCGTCGCCGGCGGCATGGAGTCGATGACCAATGCACCGCACCTGCTCAACGGCTCGCGCACCGGCATCCGCTACGGCAGCACCGAGATGCTCGACCACATGGCCTGGGACGGCCTGACCAATCCCTACGACGGCAAGTCGATGGGCGTGTTCGGCGACATCGCCAGCCACAAGTACGGCTTCAGCCGCGAGGATCTCGACGCCTATGCGGTCGAAAGCGCCAATCGCGCCAAGGCTGCGATCGAGTCGGGCGCATTCAAGAACGAGATCGTCCCGGTCACCATGACCTCGCGCAAGGGCGAGGTGTCGTTCGATACCGACGAGCAGCCCGGCCGCATCCAGGTCGACAAGATCCCCGGCCTGCGCGCCGCCTTCGGCAAGGACGGTCTGCTGACGGCCGCCAGCTCGTCGAGCATTTCCGATGGCGCCGCCGCGCTGGTGCTGACGTCTTCCGACGAGGCCCAGGCTCGCGGCCTCAAGCCGCTCGCGCGCATCGTCGCGCACGCCCGTCATTCGCAGGAGCCCGAGTGGTTCACCACCGCGCCGGTCACCGCGATCCGCAATGTGCTCGACAAGGCGGGGTGGAAGATCGAGGATGTGGACCTGTTCGAGGTCAACGAAGCCTTCGCCAACGTCGCGATGGCGCCGATGAAGGATCTGGGCATTCCGCACGACCGTCTCAACGTGAATGGCGGTGCACTGGCACTCGGCCATCCGATCGGCGCGAGCGGTGCGCGGCTCATCGTAACGCTCGTCCACGCACTGAAGGCGCGCGGTCTAAGTCGCGGTGTGGCCACGCTTTGTATCGGCGGCGGAGAAGCGACGGCAATTGCCGTGGAATTGGCGTGAACTTCGGATAACGTGTTTTTTACGAAACGCCTACACACAGCCCGCTTGACAGCCGTTTGAGGCTTGTCATCATGTGGCCGGCGCGCATTAAGCGCGTTGCCCAAACTTTCAGACGAGGAAGACACAATGACGATCAACAAGGCTCTGCTTGCCCTGGCTCTGGGTGTTGTGCTGGCTGCTTGCAGCAACGCTGAGCAGGCTGACAGCTCGGCTCAGGGCGCTGCCGAGGCCGCTGCCGACGCGCAGGCCGCTGCTGACCAGACGCAGGATCCGGCCGTTGCCGGCACCGCGCAGGCTGCTGCCGACGACGCTGCTGCCGCTGCCGACGCTGCTGCCGACGCCGCTGCCCAGGCTTCGGCCGCCGGCACCGACGAGGCCGCCGAGCACGCTGCCGACATGGCCGACCATGCCGAGCAGCAGGCCGAAGACGCGCAGGACGCCGCGGAAGAAGTCAGCCCGTAATCCGTTCGATGGCCTAGCGCCATCGTGCCTGGATTCGAAAGGCCGCCGGGAAACCGGCGGCCTTTTTTGTGGCCGCGCCTGACGGCGGCCGCGTCGGCAGCCGCGTCCGTCCTTTGCATGACGCTCACGCCCGCGCTTCCATGCTGCGCGCCGCCCCACCACCACAGGAGACATGCCATGCGTTTCATGCCGATGACTGCCGCCGCGCTGACGATGCTGGCCCTGTCCGCTTGCAGCAATTCCAACGACGCTGACCGGGAGCGCGCCGAAGCGGCGGCCGCGAACGAACGCGCCGGTCAGGCCATCTCCGACGCGGCCTCCGCGACCGCCGACGCCGCGCGTGCCACGGCCCAGGCCGCCGGCCAGCAGACGCGTGATGCCGTGCAGGACGCCGAGATCGCCGCGCAGGACGCAGCGCGCCGCGCCGATGCCGCGGCCGAAGATGCGGCCCGCGCGACCGGCCAGGCCACGCAGGAGGCCGGCCAGGCGATCGAGAACGCCGGCGAACGCGTAGAGCGCAGCGCCGACAACTGATCCTTGCGGTCTGCGCGCAGGAAGCCCGCCACCCGGCGGGCTTCTTCGTTTTCGCTTTCCGATCGCGGCGCGCTCATGCCATGACCTGGCGCACGTTCGCGCTTCGAGCAACGCATTCCACTGCGGCGGCCGTATGCCCGCGTGCCGCATCCCAACCGCGGTGCACAACGATGCCTCGCATGGATGCTGCGCCGCGCCCTGCGGTAAACCGGCCGCTTCCGTATCCTTGGCGGTTTCCGCCAGGTGATGCTTTCGATGCCCGTACTGACTTCGCAACTCGACCCGCGCGCGCAGGATTTCATCGACAACGTCGACTACCACCGCGCCCTCGTCGACGAACTGCGACGTCGCCTGGCGCGCGCGGCCGAAGGTGGCGGCGCCGATGCCCAGGCCAAGCACACCGCACGCGGCAAGCTGCTGGCGCGCGACCGCATCACCGCCCTGCTCGATCCGGGCTCGCCGTTTCTCGAGATCGCGCCGCTCGCCGCCGAAGAGATGTACGACGGCGCCGCGCCGGCCGCAGGCGTGGTCGCCGGCATCGGTCGCGTGCAGGGCCAGGAGGTCGTCGTCGTCGCCAACGATGCGACGGTCAAGGGCGGCACCTATTTCCCGATGACGGTGAAGAAACATCTGCGGGCGCAGGAAATCGCGCGCGAAAACCAGCTGCCGTGCGTGTACCTGGTGGATTCGGGTGGCGCCTTCCTGCCGCTGCAGGACGAGGTGTTCCCGGACAAGGAACACTTCGGCCGCATCTTCTACAACCAGGCGCGGATGAGCGCGGAGAACATTCCGCAGGTCGCCGTGGTCATGGGCAGCTGCACCGCCGGCGGCGCCTACGTGCCGGCGATGTGCGACGAGTCGGTGATCGTCAAGGAACAGGGCACGATCTTTCTCGGTGGCCCGCCGCTGGTGAAGGCGGCGACCGGCGAAGTGGTCGATGCCGAAGCGCTCGGCGGCGCCGACGTGCACACGAGCGTGTCGGGCGTGGCCGATCATTTCGCCGAAGACGATGCCGATGCGCTGCAGATCGCCCGTGACATCGTCGCCAGCTTCAACCGTCCGCGCGTGTCGCGCCTGGCGCTGCGCACGCCGGTCGAGCCGCTGTATCCGAGCGACGAGCTCTACGGCATCGTGCCAAAGGACACGCGCCGCCCCTTCGACATCCGCGAGGTCATTGCCCGCGTCGTCGACGGCAGCGAGTTCCAGGAATTCAAGGCGCGCTACGGCAAGACACTGGTGACCGGGTTCGCGCACCTGCACGGCATGCCGGTCGGCATCGTCGCCAACAACGGCATCCTGTTCGGGGAAAGCGCGCTCAAGGGCGCGCACTTCATCGAGCTGTGCAATCAGCGCGGCATTCCGCTGGTGTTCCTGCAGAACATCACCGGCTTCATGGTCGGCCGCAAGTACGAGAACGCCGGTATCGCCAAGGACGGCGCGAAGATGGTCACGGCCGTCGCGTGTTCGAGCGTGCCCAAGTTCACCGTCGTCATCGGCGGCAGCTTCGGCGCCGGCAATTACGCCATGTGCGGCCGTGCCTATGGCGCGCGCTTCCTGTGGATGTGGCCGAACGCGCGCATCAGCGTGATGGGCGGCGAGCAGGCAGCGAGCGTGCTGGCCACCGTGCGCCGCGACGGCATCGAGGCCAAAGGGGGCGACTGGAGCGCCGAAGCCGAGGAAGCGTTCAAGTCGCCCATCCGCGAGCAGTACGAGCGCCAGGGCAGCCCGTGGTATGCGACCGCGCGCCTGTGGGACGACGGCATCATCGACCCGGCCGACACGCGCCGGGTGCTCGGGCTGGGTCTGGCGGCCTCGCTCAACGCACCCATCGAGGCGGCGAAGTTCGGCGTGTTCCGCATGTGAGGTGACCTCGCGTAACGCTTCTTGAACATTCGCCAAGTCATTGCTGTGTCACGGTTCCGCAGCGGGGATCACAGTTGGATATCGGGGTTCGCGTGCTAGGCTCGGGGTCCGCGCTAGCCGATCGCGGCATCGCGGTTTCCCCTGTTCCGGGCGGCCCTGCCGTCCTTCGTCCTGACCCGAGGTAAATGCGCGACATGGCCATCTTCCAGCAGTCCGGCACCGCCAAGAAGGATTCCCCCGCTTTCGGCAACGACGTTCCGCCGCCGCCCGCTCCGGCACGCGACACGTCGCCTGCAGCGGCCGATTTCCAGACCGCGACGCCGCCCGCGCAGACCACCTCCACGCCCGCAGCGCCTGCGCCCGCCCCCGCGACGACGCCTGCACCGGCCGCGCGTGCCGACGCGCCGGTGAGCAAGGAATCGGTGATCGCCGCCGACCTGACCATCGAGGGCAAGATCGAAGGCTCGGGCGATGTGCGCATCGCCGGCCGCTTCAAGGGCGACGTCAACGTGCAGGGCAACCTGACGATCGAGCACGGCGCCAAGCTCAACGGCGGCGTTCGCGCCAAGCAGGTGCTGGTCTCGGGCGAACTCGAAGGCAACATCGAATCGGCCTCGCTGGTCGAGCTGCGTGATTCGGCCGTGCTGATCGGCGACCTCAAGGCCGGTTCGCTCACCGTGGCGGCAGGTTCGAAGATCCGCGGCCACATCGAATGCGGCTGGGGCGAGGTCAAGTCCCCATCGACCGGCAATGCGCCGGCCTCGACCGGTAACGCCAAGGACAAGGCCGCCAACGACAAGTCCAGCGACTGACCGTGAGCAGTCGCCCGGGCGCGGCAGGTGCCACGCGCACCTGCCCGCACTGCAAGACCAGGATTCTGGAAAGCGCAACGCGCTGTCCGGCGTGTCTGCACGCGCTCAAGGTCGACGCCGCACCCGGTTCGCCGATCGTCGCGCGACACACCGTGCAGCGTGAGGAGCCCACCACCGCCCTGCAGGTCGAAGGCCGCATCCGGCATCCATCGGAAGGCGGCGCCTGGGAATACTCGGTGGTACTCGTGATCCGCGACGAGGACGGCAAGGAGCTCAACCGGCAGGTCGTGGGTGTGGGCGGCCTGCTGGTCGGCGATGAGCGGACTTTCAGCCTGTCGGTGGAAGTCACCCGCACCGACGACATGCGTCGCCCGACACGCTCGCCGCTCAGCCGCGGGCGTCACTGATTCCAGCCAAGGGGCCCACGCTGGCGGTTGACGCCCTAGCCCCCGCTCGGTGCCGATGCACAGCACGCCTGCTCGCGTGGAACGCGCATCTCTACAGCGCCTGCCGGTTTCGGCAGCTGCTGCCAGATTGACAGCGTCCTGCACCGCATATCCGGCCGCCCGCGAATCAGCGCCGCCACGTGCGCCGGGTCGCGCGGACACTTGATTCCCCTTCGAGATTTGCCGATGTCCGAACCCGGTCACTCCATGCCCGCCTGAGCTTCGAGCCGCAGAACTTCCAGGCTTTTCTCGACAGTGCACCGACGCCCGGCCACGCCTACGACGATTGGCAGGCCTGGCTCTCGCAGCGCGGCGTTCATGGTGGGCCGATACCGCGCGAGATGCTGCAGGGCACGGGCGTCGCACGGGTGGGCGATCTGTTGCAGGCCTGGCAGGCCGACACTGCCAGCGGCATGCCGCCGTTCGCACTCGATGCAAATGGGCGTTGCACGCTGACGCTCATGCAGACGACCGACAACTATTTCGAGCTCGTGCAGTTTCTCGCACCGTTGCGCGGCGCGGCGTTCTGGACACGGCCCGAGGCCGACGACTTCATCCTGGCGACCGGATTCCTGTTCGGCGACAGCGAGCCGATGGCCTGCATCGCGCTGCCGGACGGCCGCAGCCAATTTCTCGATGCGGTGCCTGCGCCGTGGCAGCGCGAGGCGGAAGACAGTTTCGAAGGCGCATTGGCGCTGCTGACCGCCGCATCCGACTGACCGCTCCACGCGTCTGTCTCGCGGCGCTGGTTGCGCTGCGTCATGGCCGTACGCGGCGACTGGGTATCATCGCGGGTCGTTTTTTGCCGGACGCGCCAGCCGATGCCCGATGATCTGATTCTCGAACGCCAGGGCGCCGTCGCGCGCGTGCGCCTCGACCGCGCCACCCTGCACAACGCCTTCGATGCGGCGCTGATCGCATCGCTGACCTCGGCGCTGGAAGCGCTGGGACGCGATGCCGACGTGCGCGTGGTCGTGCTGGAAGGTGCCGGCGCGTCGTTCTCGGCCGGCGCCGATCTCAACTGGATGCGCGGCATGGCGGCAGCCAGCGAGGCCGACAACCGGGAAGATGCCCTCGCCCTCGCGCATCTGCTGCGCACCCTCGACGAATTGCCCAAGCCGACTATCGCACGCGTGCATGGCGCCGCCTTCGGCGGTGGCGTCGGTCTGGTCGCATGCTGCGACATCGCCATCGGCGTGCCGGGTGCGAAATTCGGCCTGACCGAAAGTCGCCTGGGCCTGCTGCCGGCGACGATCTCGCCCTACGTCATCGCCGCGATCGGTCCGCGCCAGGCGCGGCGCTGGTTCGCCACCGGCGAGACTTTCGATGCGCAGCGTGCGGTGCAGATCGGCCTGCTGCACGACGTCGTCGAGGATGATCTGCTCGATGCCACCGTCGATCGCCAGATCGCCCTGCTGCTCAAATCCGGCCCCTCCGCGGCCAGCGACGCCAAGCGTCTGGTGCGCGAGGTCGTAGCTGCGACCGACCGCGACCTGCTCGATCAGGACAACGCCACGCTGATCGCCGCCCTGCGCGTCTCGCCCGAAGGCCAGGAAGGCCTGACCGCCTTCCTCGACAAGCGCCCCGCGGCGTGGACGCGCACAGACCAGGACAGCCATGTTTGACACGCTTCTGATCGCCAACCGCGGCGAGATCGCCTGCCGCATCATCCGCACCGCCCGGCGCATGGGCATCCGCACCGTGGCCGTGTACTCCGAGGCCGATGCCGACGCGCAGCACGTGCGGCTGGCCGACGAGGCGTATCCGATCGGCGGGCCGCGGCCGCAGGACTCGTACCTGCGCGGCGATGCGATTCTCGAGGTCGCATGTGCCAGCGGCGCCCGGGCTATCCACCCGGGCTACGGCTTTCTCAGCGAGAACGCCGAGTTCGCCGATGCGGTGGAAGCCGCCGGGCTGACATTCGTCGGGCCGTCGTCGGCCTCGATGCGCAAGATGGGCAGCAAGGCCGGCGCCAAGGATCTGATGGCCGCGGCCGGCGTACCGGTGGTGCCGGGCTACACCGGCGAGGACCAGTCGCAGTCGACGCTCGCACGCGAGGCGGCGCGCATCGGCTTTCCGCTGATGATCAAGGCCGCGCATGGCGGCGGTGGCAAGGGCATGCGCATCGTGCGCGCGCTCGAAGAATTCATTCCCAGCCTCGAGAGCTGCCAGCGCGAGGCGCGCGGCGCGTTCGGGCGCGACCGGGTGCTGCTCGAGCGCTACATCGAATCGCCGCGCCACATCGAGATCCAGATCTTCGGCGACCGCCACGGCGAGGTGATCCACCTCAACGAGCGCGAGTGCTCGGCGCAGCGGCGCTACCAGAAGGTGTTCGAAGAGTCGCCCTCGCCGTTTCTCACGCCCGAACTGCGCACGGCCATGGGCGAGGCTGCAGTGCTCGCCGGGCGCGCGATCGACTATGCCAACGCCGGCACGGTGGAATTCATCGTCGACCCCGACGGCGGCTTCTATTTCATGGAAATCAACACGCGGTTGCAGGTCGAGCACCCGGTGACCGAACTCACGACCGGGCTGGACCTCGTCGAATGGCAGCTGCGCATCGCCGCCGGCGCGCCCCTGCCGCTGGCGCAGCAGGACGTGCCGCGGCAGGGACATGCGATCGAGGTGCGCCTGTACGCCGAAGACCCCGATGCCGGTTTCCTGCCCGGCTCGGGCGTGCTCAGGACCCTGCGTCTGCCCGCGCCGTCTGCGCACGTGCGCATCGACTCGGGCGTGGTCGAAGGCGACACGGTGACGATCTTCTACGACCCGATGATCGCCAAGCTCATCGTCTGGGACGAGGACCGACCGCGTGCCCTCGCCCGTCTGCGCGAGGCGCTGGCGCAGTGCCGGATCGTCGGACCGAAATCCAACATCGAGTTCCTCGAGCGGCTGGTGCGGCATCCGTCGATCGTCGAGGCCACGATCGACACCGGATACCTCGACCGGCATCTCGATGCGTTCGTGTCGCCGTCCGAGGCCGCGCCGCCGGCGCATCTGCTGGCCGCGGCCGCCGTCGCGCGTTTGCTGCAGGGCGACGCGGCGCGTGCGGAGGCATCGCCTTGGGCGGCGACCGACGGCTGGCGCGCCGGCACGCGCGCGGCGCGCACGTTCTTGTTCGAACATCGCGGCCAGCCGCAGACGGTGTCGGTCGTCCAGGACGCGGACACGCACCGCGTGCGGCTGCCCGATGGCGACATCGTCGTCACCGGTGCGCGGCTGGACGCCGGCGTGCTCAGCGCCCGCTTCGATGGCCGTGCACTGCGCGTGTCGGTGATGACGGGCATCGACGGACTCGTGGTCCACGACGGACAGCAACGCCTGGATCTGCGCGAGGTGCCTGCCGGTCGCCGCGACGCCGGCGCTGACGCTGGCGGCGACGACCGCCTGCGTGCCCCGATGCCAGGACGCGTGGTCGCCGTGCAGGTCGAAGCCGGGGCAAGCGTCACCGCCGGCCAGGCCGTGCTGGTGATGGAAGCGATGAAGATGGAACTGGCGATCAAGGCGCCGCGCGACGGCGTGGTGTCCGAGCTGCGCGCGGCGGCCGGTGACTTCGTCGAGGCCGATGCGGTCCTGGCGGTGCTCGAATGAGCCTGCCGGCCGAGGTGCGCATCGTCGAGGTCGGCCCGCGCGACGGGCTGCAGAACGAGAAGGCGCATGTCGCCACTGCCGACAAAATCGAACTGATCGACCGGCTGTCGGCGACCGGCCTGCGCAGCATCGAGGCGACGAGTTTCGTCAGCCCGAAATGGGTACCGCAGTTGGCCGATGCCGCCGAGGTCTATGCCGGCATCACCCGCCGGCCGGGCATCGCCTATCCGGTGCTGGTGCCCAACGAGACCGGATACGGGCGCGCGCGCGCTGCGGGTGTCGAGGAGATCGCGGTGTTCACCGCGGCGTCGGAAGCCTTCAACCGCACCAACATCAATGCCTCGATCGCCGAATCGCTGGCCCGTTTCGCGCCGGTACTCGAAAGGGCGCGGGCCGACGGGGTGCGGGTTCGCGGCTACGTGTCGACCGTCCTCGGCTGCCCCTACCAGGGCGCGGTGCCGGTGGCCGATGTGGTCCGCGTCGCGCGTTCTCTGCACGACATGGGGTGCTACGAAATCTCGCTCGGGGACACGATCGGCGTCGGCACGCCCGCCGCGGCGCGTGACATGCTGCGCGCCGTCGCCTCCGAGGTGCCGATGCCGGCTCTGGCAGTGCATTTCCACGACACCTACGGCCAGGCGCTGGCCAACGTGCTGGCCTGCCTCGAAGCCGGCGTGTCCGTGGTCGATGCTGCGGTGTCGGGCGCCGGCGGCTGTCCCTATGCGAAGGGCGCCAGCGGCAACGTCGCCACCGAGGACGTGGTCTACATGCTGCACGGGCTGGGCATGCGCACCGGCGTCGATCTCGACGCGCTCGCCGCGACAGGCCACTGGCTCGCCGGCAAGCTCGGACGGGTTTCCAGCAGCAAGGTCGGACAGGCGCTCGCCACCCGCACATGACCGCCGCGCCGGACAGCGGTGACGCCGGATACCGGGATGCCCGGGATGCCGACGCATCGCTGCCCGACGCACTGTCCCGCGCTGCCGACGCACCCGGCACGGGCGACGATCTCCGCGCCCTGCTCGTCCGCGCCCGCGACGCGCTGCTGGCCGCGCGCGCCGACGCCGATGCCGCGCGGCTGCGCTACCACGCGCTGTTCGATGCGGTGCCCGACCCGGTCAGCATCCTCGACGCCGACGGCGCCGTCGTCGACCTCAACCGCGCCGGCACACGCGCCTACGGCCGTGCGCGCGAGGACATCGTCGGCCAGCCGATCGACGTGCTGAATCCCGACCTGCCGCGCGACCACCTCGCGCCGGTCTGGGACGCGGTACAGCGCGGCCGCACCTATGTCATCGAGGTCACCAACATGCGCGGCGACGGCTCGCGCTTTCCGGTCGAGGTGCACAGCGCCGGCTTCGAGCACGATGGGCGGCCGTGCCTGGTGGCCGTCGCGCGCGATCTGAGCGAGCGCCGCGAGGCAGAAGTGCGCTATCGCGAGCTGATGGACGTGGTCGACCGCGGCATCGCCATCCACGATGTCGAGGGCCGTTTCGTCTACGGCAACCCGGCGGCGTTGCGGCTGCTGGGCATCCGTCAGGGCACCTCGCTCGGCGACACCTCCAACCGCGACGACTGGATCGCGATTGGCGCCGATGGTGAGGCCCTGCCCTGGTCCGAACTGCCGCCGGTCCGTGCCCTGCGCGACGGACGCATCGTCGAGAGCACGCTCGTCGGTCTGTATCACCGTGTACGCCGTGCGCTGTACTGGCTGATGGTCACCGCGGTGCCGCAGTACCCGCCCGGAGGCGACCGGCCGCACCAGGTGTTGTCGCTGTTCTCCGACGTCAGCGCGCTCAAGCGCGACAGTGCGATGTTCGAGCGCGTGCAGGCGCTGGCGCACATCGGCGGCTGGGAACTCGACTGCGGCACCGACCGCCTGTATCTGACCGCCGAATCGGCGCGCATCCTCGACGCCGCGCAGCCTCCGCAGACCATGGAAGCCCTGGCCGCGATGCTGCTGCCCGGCGACCGTCAGTGCCTGCGCGACGCCCTCGGCGCGGCGATGCTGGCCGGCGCGGGGTTCGACCTCGAACTGCAGGGCCGGCGCGGCGATGGCACGGGGTTCTGGATCCGCGCGATCGGCGGGCCGCGCCAGGGCGACCCCGGCGCTTCGAGGCTCAGCGGTACGCTGCAGGACATCGCCCGCAGCAAGCGCGACGAGGAGATCCTGCGCGCGCAGGCCCGCACCGATCCGCTGACCGGCCTGCTCAACCGCGATGCCATCCTCGGCGAACTCGAGGCCCGCATGGCCGATCCGGCGCACGCCCAGGCCGCGGTGCTTTACATCGACCTCGACCGTTTCAAGTTCGTCAACGACGCACTCGGCCACGGCGCGGGCGATGAACTGCTCATCGCCGCCGCGCACCGCATCCGTCGCGCGGTGGGCTCGGCGGGCAGCATCGCCCGCTTCGGCGGCGACGAGTTCCTCGTGGTCTGCGATGCCGGTGCGCAGGCCAGCCATGCCGAACACGTGGCCAAGGCCATCCTCGACGCATTCGGCGACGGCTTCCGCTTCGATGCCGAGGAGTTCTCGATCACCGCCAGCATCGGCATCGCGCGTGCGCCCGAGGACGGCAACCGGCCGCAGACCCTGATCCAGAACGCCGATGCGGCGATGTACGAGAGCAAGCGGCGCATCCGCAACGGCTGGCAGCGCTACACGCCCGCCCTCGCCCAGAGCCAGCAGGACCGGCTGCGCGTGGAAACCCACCTGCGCCGGGCGATCGACAACGACGAATTCCATCTGGTCTACCAGCCGCAGGTGGGCCTGCGGCACGGCCGCATCGTCGCGGCCGAAGCGCTGATCCGCTGGCGCAACCGCCAGCTGGGCGAGATGCGCCCCGACCACTTCATCGACCATGCCGAAAGCACCGGCGACATCGTCCGCATCGGCGCCTGGGTGCTGCGCGAAACCTGCCGGCAGGCCGCCGCCTGGCGCGATGCAGGCCTGGGCCTGATGCGCGTGGCGGTCAACGTGTCCTACCGGCAGTTTCTCGGCGACGATCTTGCCGCGCACGTGCGCGACGTGCTGGCCGAGTTCGACCTGCCGGGCGCAGCCCTGGAACTGGAATTCACCGAGCGGGTGCTGATCGAGGATGCGCCCGACACGCTGCGCACGTTCGCCGCACTGCGCGCGATGGGCGTGGTGCTGACCATCGACGATTTCGGCGAAGGCTACAGCGGCCTGAACTATCTGCGGCGGCTGCCCATCCACGGCCTCAAGCTCAGCCAGTTGTTCGTCGGCGGTGTGCCGCACGACCGCTCCGATGTCGCGGTCTGCCAGGCGGTCGCGGGCATTGCCCGCAGCCTTGGCCTCGGGCTGGTGGCCGAGGGCATCGAATCGGAGGCCCAGTGCCGGTTCCTGCTCGAAATGGGTGTGCCGGTCGGCCAGGGCTTCCTGTTCGCGCCGGGCCTGTCGCCGGACAAGTTCGCCCTGCGCCTGCGCGACGGCGGCGGCATGCGCGGCTGAACGCGTCGCGGCGGCGCGGGCGGCCCCCCGGTTAAACTGCGGGTTTTCCATCCAGGGACCTGCAATGACGCCCGATTCCATCCGCGCGATCGTCACCGGCGGCGTGTCCGGCCTCGGCCTGGCCGTGGCCCGCCATCTCGTCGCCGGCGGCGGCAAGGTCGTGCTCTTCGACGTCAACGACGACAAGGGCGCCGAAGCCGTCGAGGCGCTGGGCGCCGACCATGCCCGCTACCTGCGCACCGACGTGACCGACGAAGCCGGTGTCACCGCGAACGTCGCGGCTGCGAGCGAGTTCCTCGGCGGTCTCAATGCGGCGGTCAACTGCGCCGGCATCCTCGGCGCCGGCCGCGTGCTGGGCCGCGAGGCGCCGATGCCGCTGGACACCTTCAGCCGGACGGTCATGGTCAATCTCGTCGGCAGCTTCAACGTGGCCAAGGCCGCGGCCGCGGCGATGCAGTCCAACGCGCCGGGCGAGGACGGCGAGCGCGGCGCGATCGTCAACACCGCCTCGGTGGCCGCGTTTGAGGGCCAGATCGGACAGGCCGCGTATTCGGCGTCCAAGGGCGGCGTGGTCGCGATGACCCTGCCGATGGCGCGTGAACTCTCGCGCTTCGGCATCCGCGTCAACACCGTCGCGCCGGGCATCTTCTGGACCCCGATGGTCGACGGCATGCCCGAGGATGTGCAGCAGTCGCTGTCGGCTTCGATCCCGTTCCCCTCGCGTCTGGGCCGGCCGGAAGAGTTCGCCGACTTGGTGGCCTACATCCTCGGAAACCGCTACCTCAATGGCGAAACCATCCGTCTGGATGGTGGCGTGCGGCTGGCGCCGAAGTAAACGATGGCATCGATCGGCGGCCAGCAGTCTCGATCCGCGCAGCAATGCGCTCCGCCCCTTCCCCCGCCATGCGGGGGAAGGCCGGGATGGGGGCGAACGTTCCGGGCGCGGAAGCAACACGCACGCGTGCTCGATCGCGCTTGCATATCCACATCCGGCCTCGATCTGACGGTTCGCCCCCACCCAACCCGTCCGGCACGGCGCGACGCGCCGGTCGTTCGATCGATCCGCGCGGCAGTGCCGCGCATGCAGATCGCCCTCACCCCCCGCCTCGCGGGGGAGGGCTCAATTTCGTCGCGCGCGACCCGCCTTCTTCTGACGGCGCTGTTGTGCCTCTCGGCATTTCTTCCTGCAGCCGCCCAGAACCCCGTCCCCGCAAGCGTGACGGCGACCCTCGAATCTGTCGGCTATACCGCCATCCCGATGACGCGTCACGGCGATGCGCACCTGACCGTCGAGGCGCGCCTCAACGACGTCGCCGGCACCTTCATCCTCGACACCGGCGCAGGTCGCACGGTCGTCGATCGCGCGGCGCAGGCGCGTTTCGACGAGGGCCGTGCGACGGTCGCCGGTGGTCAGGCCACCGGGGCCGGCGGCAGCGGCCTGGCCATCGCGGCCCTGCCTGGCAGTCGCCTGCGCATCGGCAACTACCGCGACGATGCATTCACCGTGCATTTCCTCGCGCTCGACCACGTCAATGCCGCGTTCGCCAATCGCGGCGAAGCGCCGGTTGCGGGCGTGCTCGGCGCCGATGTGCTCGAACGCGGCGGTGCCGTGATCGACTATCCCAACCTGCGGCTCTACCTCCGCACCCCCGATGCCGACGGCGATGCCGCGGCGTCCCCATCTCACAGCAGCGAACAACGATGAAAGCCTACGACGTCAAGAAAGGAAACGTGGTCGAGCACAACAACGGCGTGTACCAGGTGCGCGACATCGAGCGCAGCTCGCCGCAGGGCCGCGGCGGCAACGTGCGCTTCCGCTTCACCATGTACAGCGTACCCGGCGCCAACAAGATCGACGTCAGTTTCGACGGCGACGACGAACTGCGCGAGGTCGACCTCGCCCGCCGCCAGGCCAGCTTCTCCTACAAGGACGGCGACGCCTTCGTCTTCATGGACGACGAGGACTTCACCCAGTACACGCTCGACGCGAACGTGGTCGGCGACGGCGCGGGCTACATCACCGATGGTCTGACCGGCTGCTTCGTCCAGGTCATCGACGATGCCCCGGTCGGCCTGCAGCTGCCGCAGAGCGTGGTGCTCGAAGTCGTCGACACCCCGCCCGAGCTCAAGGGCGGCACCGCGACCAAGCGTCCGAAGCCGGCGACGCTCAGCACCGGCATCGAGATCCAGGTGCCCGAGTACATCACCAACGGCGAGCGCGTCTGGGTCAACACGACCACCGGCGAATTCGGCGGCCGCGCCGACTGATCGCACCGGCGGAGCGCTCCGGCGCCCCGCCTCGTCCCCCCTGTAGGAGCGCGCTTGCGCGCGAATGGCTCTACCGGCCAGATCCCACGCACCCTTGCGCGCCGACGCGCCGCTGCTGTGCGCAGGCGCGGCCCGTGCCGCGACGGGCCTTCTCGGTAACGCCATTCGCGCGCAAGCGCGCTCCTACAGGCAACGCTCAATCGAGCTGCAGTCCACCGGCCGCGCGATGCAAGTCACGCAGCCGCGCGCCCAGCGCTTCGAGATTCGCGTCCAGCGCCTCCTGGCGCGCGACCTCGTCCGGACTGTAGGAGCGCGCTTGCGCGCGAATGGCTCTACCGGCCAATCCGGCGCGCGTACCCTTGCGCGCCGACGCGCCGCCGCTGTGCGCAGGCGCGGCCCGTGCCGCGACGGGCCTTCTCGGTAACGCCATTCGCGCGCGAGCGCGCTCCTACAGGTGCAACGCTCAATCGAGCTGCAGTCCGCCGGCCGCGCGATGCAAGTCACGCAGCCGCGCGCCCAGCGCTTCGACATTCGCGTCCAGCGCCGCCTGGCGCTCGGCCTCTTCCGGGCGCAACGCCGAGCGGGCCTCGTCCTCGAGCTGCGTGCGCAGCCCACGCAGGCGCGTCGTCTGCGCGTCGACACCGTCCTGCAACGCCAGGCGCTCATCCGCCTGCGGCACTCCGTAACCACCCGAAAGCAGTTGCGCCGGCCGGCTGAGCCCTTCGCCAGCGGCCAGCAAATCCTGCAGCGTCGCGACGGCGGGCGCGGGCGTCGTCGCCTGACGTGGGTCGAACAGACGACGCTTGAGCACATCGCGCAGCTCCAGTTCGAGTCGGCGCGCGGCGGCGTGTTCCAGCACCAGCAATGCGGCCGCATCGCGCAGCCCGGCGCTGGCCAGCCATGGCGTGCGCGCGTCGGGGGCGAGCGAGAGCCAGTCCTCCACGCGCTCCACCGGCAGGGCCTGCACGTCGCGGGCGATGTCGAACAGCGCCTGGTACTCGGCATCGGCGGACGGGAAATAGAAACCCGCGCGCACGGCGTCCTCGCGCCCGAGCACGGACCGGTCCGCATCGCCGCTGCGCACCAGCCTGCGCAACAGTCCGTTGGGGGTGATGCTGCGCAGGCGCGCATCCGCCAGCCGCGGCACGCCGGTCTGGAGCAGCTTCCAGGTCTCGACCGCGCAGTTGTTGCCGATGAACCAGTAGCGCCCGTCGTAACTCCAGTGCAGGGCCGCGGCCTGCGCCAGAAGCGAGGCGATCTCGTCGGGCATCAGCCGCAGCGGCAGCGACTGCAAGCCGCGCAGTTCGACGCGTGTGTACTCGTCGATGACCTGGTCGAACGGCAGCACGAACAACCGCGAGGGATAGCGACCGGTCAGGCCGCGCAGGCTGGAGATCTGCACATCGTCGACGAAGGCGCGGAACGACAGCACGCGATGATGCTGCAGGTCGAGCCGGCAGTCGGGCCCGGGCGCGCGGCCCGGCGCGCAGATCACCAGGCGCAGCATGCTGTGGCCCCAGGCGCTCATCGGGCGCGCATTGCCCTCGGCCAGCAGATAGTCGACGGCATGGACGCGGGCCGGATCGAGGGCGAACAGGGGCGCGTCGCCCTCGCCCGCTCCGGCTTCGACGAATGGCAGGGTGTCCGCGCATGCGACTGTCGCCGGGCTCCACTCGAAGTGGGCCACGAAGAAGGCATGCAAGGCGGGACGGCGACAGGCGTACTGCGGGTCGCGCAGGAAATGCTCGAGATTGACTGCGACGAACTCGGCCGGCGACGTCAGCTCGTAGACATCCGGGCTGCGATCGCGCATGGCGTTGTCACGCACACGCATGCCCAGCCGCAGCGGGCGTTGCGGCCAGCCGGCGAGATCGAGCAGGCGCGGATCGCGCGAGAGCCTGCCGTGCGGTGAGCGGTCGTAGCGGTGCGCGAGTTCGTGCACGATCGCGGCCTCAAGCGCGCCCTCACGCCCGTCTTCGAGCAGGTCGCGCCGCAGGCGCAGATGTGGTCCAAACGCCCGGCCGTGCACGTCATCGGGGAGGTCATCGCGCCAGTCGACGACGACATCCAGACCCTCCCCGTTCCGCCAGCGTGGCGGCAGCGACGCGCGCGCGGTCTCGAACGCCGCCTCCGCGCGCGTCTGTTCGATTGCGGTCAGCGCGCCGCGTTGCGCGGTGTGGACATACGACCATCCAGACGCCACGGCCGGACATACGCACGCAATGGCGAGCACCAGCGCGGCAATTGCCGCGCGCACGCATGTGCGCTTCGCCATGGAGCGGAATCAGCGCGCCAGGATCGCCCGGGCGAGGTCGAGGTCCGAAGCCTCGCGCACGGCCGCGTTCGACTCGCGCAGATGGCGCAGCGCCGCTTCCAGCCGCGCGCCGCGGATGCGCCCGTCACTGGCAACGAAACCGGCCGCATCCTCGCGCGCCTGCAACACCACCTTGTCGTTACCGGAGGTGCTGCCCGACGAGGCCGACGACCCCGCGGACGCGGCGCCCGCACTGGTGCCCGCAAAGCTGCTGGGATAAGCCGACGCGGACAGGCCGGTCAGCACAAGGACGAGCGTGGCACGGACCAGCATGCGGGAAACTCCAGGATGACGGGGCAGCCGACACTCTAGCCTCGGCCGATTGCAGCGGGCTGAACCGGGCGCCTCAGTCGAACAGCTTGCCGGGATTGAGGATGCCGGCCGGGTCGAACGCGCGGCGGACGCCGCGCATCAGCGCGATCTCCGCAGCGCTGCGGGTCGACTCCAGGTACGGCTTCTTGACCAGTCCGATGCCGTGCTCGGCCGAGATGCTGCCGCCGTGCTCGGCCAGGGCCGCGGCCAACAGTTTGGTGACACGCTCGCATTCGACGACGAAGTCCGCGTTCGCCATGTCGGCCGGCTTGAGCACGTTGATGTGCAGGTTGCCGTCGCCGATGTGGCCGAACCAGACCACGTCGAACTGCGGGTATTCGGCCGCCAGCAGCGCCTGCGTATGCGCAAGGAATGCGGGCATCTGCGACACGCGCACCGAGACGTCATTCTTGTAGGGCACATGCGGCGCGAGACTTTCGGTGATGCCCTCGCGCAGCCGCCACAGCGCCGCGGCCTGTGCATCGCCGTGACTGATCACGCCGTCCTCGACCCAGCCCTGCTCCATGCAGTACTCGAACGCCGACAGCACCTGCACTTCCCCGGCTTCGCCTTCGCAGGCGAACTCGGCCACGACGTAGTACGGATACACCGATTCGAACGGCGGCTGCGCGCCATGGGCGACGGTGTGGTGCAGCGCGCGGTCGGTGAAGAATTCGAAGGCTTCCAGCGGCAGGCGCGCGCGCAGGGCCTGGAAGACTTCCATCAGCACCTCGAACGAAGGCAGCGCCAGCAGCATGACCCGTGTTTCGGGCGGCGGATCGGTCAGGCGCAAGCTCGCCTCGACGATGATGCCGAGCGTGCCTTCAGACGCGACCGCCAGATGCCGCAGGTCGTAGCCGCTGGAATTCTTGACCAGACCGCGGCCAAGATCGAGCAGCTCGCCGGTCGCGGTGACCAGCTTGATGCCCGCGACCCACTCGCGCGTGTTGCCGTAGCGGACCACGCGGATGCCGCCGGCATTGGTCGCGATGTTGCCGCCGATCGAGCACGAGCCGCGCGCGGCGAAATCGACCGGATACTGCAGGCCGTGTTCGCGCGCGGCCTCGTGCACCGCTTCAAGTGCGATGCCGGCTTCGACCGTCAGCAGCCGGTCGGCGGGCGTGTAGCCGATCACCCGGTTCATGCGCTGCAGGCTCACGACCAGCTCGCCGTTCGCCGCGACCGCGCCGCCCGACAGGCCGGTGCGCCCACCCGAAGGCACCACAGCGACGCCCTGCGCGTGCGCCCAGCGCATCACCGCCTGCACCTCTTCGACCGTCGCCGGCAATGCGACCGCCAGCGGTGCCGGCGTCCAGCGCCGCGTCCAGTCCACACCGTAATGCGCGAGGTCCGCGGCATCGGTCAACACGCGCAGCGACGGCACGGCGGACTGGAGACTGGCAATGCGGTCGTCGGACATCGGTCTGCGGCGTGGCGAGCGGGTCGTCAGCGTGCCAGCGCGCCGGGAATGCGTCCAGCCGCGCCGGACCACGCCGCAGCCGGGGTTCTGGCACCATGACCGCGCTGTCCCCCACACGCGAATCCGCCGATGAAGACCTCGTTTCCGAAGCAGGACATCCGTGTCCTGCTGCTCGAAGGCATCAGCCAGAGCGCCGTCGACACCTTCCACGCCGCCGGCTACAGCCAGGTCGAGGTGCATCCCAAATCGCTGCCCGACGACCAGCTGCTGGCGAAGATCGCCGACGCGCACATCATCGGCATCCGTTCGCGCACCCATCTGAGCGCCGAGGTGCTGAGCAAGGCGCGCCGGCTGATGGCGATCGGCTGCTTCTGCATCGGCACCAACCAGGTCGATCTCGAAGCCGCGGAGCGCGCCGGCATTCCGGTGTTCAACGCGCCCTACTCCAACACGCGCTCGGTGGCCGAACTCGTCGTCGCCGAGGCGATCATGCTGCTGCGCGGGATTCCGCAGAAGAACGCGCAGTGCCACCGCGGCGGCTGGAGCAAGTCGGCGCTCGGCAGCCATGAAGCGCGCGGCAAGACGCTGGGCATCGTCGGCTATGGCCACATCGGCACCCAGGTCGGCGTGCTGGCCGAGGCGCTGGGCATGCAGGTGCTCTTCCACGACATCGAAACCAAGCTGTCGCTGGGCAATGCGCGCAGTGCGGCGAGCCTGGAAGATCTGCTCGCCCGCAGCGACGTGGTGACCCTGCATGTGCCCGAAACGCCGTCGACGCGGCTGATGTTCGGACCGGCCGAGATCGCCGCGATGCGCCCCGGTGCGCATCTGATCAATGCCTCGCGCGGCAACGTGGTGGACATCGACGCGCTCGATGCGGCGCTGCGCAGCGGTCAGGTCGGGGGCGCGGCGATCGACGTGTTCCCGGTCGAACCCCAGGGCAACGACGACGCGTTCGAGTCCACGCTGCTCGGCCACGACAACGTGCTGCTGACCCCGCACGTCGGTGGCAGCACGCTGGAGGCACAGGACAACATCGGCGTGGAAGTCGCGGCGAAACTCGTGCGCTACAGCGACAACGGCAGCACGCTGTCGGCGGTGAATTTTCCCGAGGTCACCCTGCCCGAGCACATCGGCAGCCACCGCCTGCTACATCTGCATCGCAACGTGCCCGGCGTGCTGTCGAAGATCAACGAGGTGTTCTCGCGAGAGGCGATCAACATCGACGGGCAGTACCTGCGCACGAATGCGAACGTCGGCTATGTGGTGATCGATGTGGCCGCCAGCGAAGACCAGGCGGCGCGGCTGCGCAGCGAGCTGTCGAAGATCGACGGCACGATCCGCACGCGCATTCTTTACTGATTGGTCGGATCAGCCGCACGTTTTGCGGCATCCGCGACATGCCCCTGTAGGAGCGCGCTTGCGCGCGATGGGCCGTATCGGGACAGCTTCTCGCGCGCAAGCGCGCTCCTACAGAGAGCACGAACCTGTGGGGGATGTCAGGCGGGGCTGTCCAGCCACCGCCGCGCCATGCGCCGCAGCGACGCGTCGTAGGCGTCCCCGTCGGCAACCTCGGCAATCGCGCGCCACGCCAGCGCGTGCGATTCCTCGCTGACAACGAAGGTTTCGTCATCGCCGGCGCGCACCACGTAGCGCACGTCGTAGTGCCAGTGACCGGGAACGCCCTTGTGATCGGGAATCCAGTGCCGGTCGAGGTCGAAGATGTCCGGCCGCACGGTGACGCCGACGAGGCCGGTTTCTTCTTCCGTCTCACGCAGGGCCACGCGGGCGAGGTCGCGGTCGCCATCGGCGTGTCCGCCCGGCTGCAGCCAGAGCCCGAGCTTGCGGTGATGGGTCAGCAGCGTGCGTCGTCCATCCCCACTGACCACCAGCGCCGAGGCGGTGAAATGACCCGCAAGACGCGCGCGCTCGAACGGATCTTCGGGATCTCCCAGCAACGCGATGAACGCATCAGCGACGGCCCGCTGCGCGGGATGGCGTGCGCCGAAACCGGCGAATGCATCGGCGAGCGCGGCCTCGATCGGTGCCCCGTCAAGGGACGCTTCGTGCGCGTGGCGAACTGCGTCGGACATGGAGATTTGCTGCGTTGCGGCGTGACTGGAGCGGCAGGATCGGCGTTCCGGCAAGCGCGCACAAGCGGTGTTTTCGTTGCTTGTGCCGGAACGCTGCGTTTGGCATGGTACGGCGATTGCCGCGTGGTCGCGGGGGGACGAAGGAACGTCTGGCGGCCTTTTTTCGCATGCGGCGCCGAACGTCCAACCGGGGATCCCGATGCTCAAGAACCTGATGATCACCAAGCCCATCCAGGCCCAGCCGCATGTCGACGCGGGCGAGCCTGTCGAAGGCAGTCTCTCGGGCGAGGTCGGGTTCAAACGCACGCTCACCGCCAAGCACCTGGTCATGCTGGGACTGGGCGCGGTCATCGGCGCGGGCATCTTCGTCATCACCGGTACCGCGGCGGCCAATCATGCCGGCCCGGCGATCATGCTGAGCTTCGTCATCGCAGGCTTCGCCTGTGCGATGGCCGGCCTGTGCTACGCCGAATTCGCGGCAATGATCCCCGCCTCCGGCAGCGCCTACAGCTACACCTACGCCACGCTCGGCGAGGCGCTCGCGTGGTTCGTGGGCTGGAGCCTGGTGCTCGAATACCTGTTCGCGGCGTCGACCGTCGCGGTCGGCTGGTCGGGTTACACGGTGAGCTTTCTCGACAGCTTCGGCATCCATCTACCCGCGGCGCTGACCCAGGCGCCGATCAATTTCTGCACCCACGAGGCCGCCCAGGCCGGCGCCTGCGAATTCGGCAAGTTCGTGCTGACCGGCGCGCTGTTCAACCTGCCGGCGGTGCTGATCATCGCTGCGGTCGGCACGCTGTGCTACGTCGGCATCACCCAGTCGGCGACCGCCAACGCGATCATCGTCTCGATCAAGGTGCTGGTGATCCTGCTGCTGCTGGCCTTCGGTGCGCAGTACGTCGATGCCCAGAACTGGCTGCCCTTCATTCCCGAAAACCAGGGCGGCGACCGCTTCGGCTGGGAAGGCGTGCTGCGTGGCGCATCGATCGTGTTCTTCGCCTACATCGGTTTCGATGCGGTCTCCACCGCCGCGCAGGAGGTCAAGAATCCGCAGCGCGACATGCCGATCGGCATCCTCGGCTCGCTGTTCCTGTGCACGCTGATCTACATCGCCGTGTCCGCGGTGCTGACCGGCATGGTGCCCTACACCGTGCTCGGCACCGCCAAGCCGGTCGCCACGGCGCTCGAGGCCTACCCGAGCCTGCTGTGGCTCAAGACGCTGGTGGAGATCGGCGCCATCGCAGGCCTCACCACGGTGATCCTGGTGATGCTGATGGGCCAGCCGCGCATCTTCTTCTCGATGTCGCAGGACGGCCTGCTGCCGCGCTTCTTCGGCGCGGTGCACAAGCGCTACCGTACGCCGCACAAAGGCACGGTGCTGGTGGCCATCGTCGCGGCGATCATGGCCGCGCTGCTGCCGATCCAGCTGCTCGGCGACGTGGTGTCGATGGGCACGCTGGTCGCGTTCGCGACCGTCTGTGTCGGTGTGATGGTCCTGCGCCGCACCCAGCCCGCATTGCACCGTCCGTTCCGCACGCCGGCGGTGTACGTGGTCGGCACGCTCGGCTTCCTGGCCTGCATCGGTCTGGTCGCGATCATGCCGCTGCTCAACTGGATGGTGCTGCTGGGCTGGACGATCGTGGGCTTCTGCATCTACTTCGCCTACGGCTACAAGCACAGCAAGCTGCGCAACGGCGCCTGATCGCACTGCACGGCCCGCCTCGCGCGGGCCGTGTGCCGTTACAGTCACGTCGCGGCGGCACGCGCCGCGCTGTTTTCTCCGGATCGCACGATGTCCACCACCTCAACGGCCAAGAAGATCGGTCCGGTGCTGGCGACCTTCATGGTGGCCAACAACATGATCGGCTCGGGTTTCTTCCTGCTGCCGGCCACGCTCGCCCGCTCCGGTGCGGTGACCGTGTTCTCCTGGCTGATCGGCACCCTGCTCGCCGTCGCCCTGGGCGGCGCCTTCGCACGGCTCGCGCGCGAGTATCCCGACCTCAACTCGCCCGACGACTACATCCGCCCGACGCTCGGCCGTGACATGGGGTTTCTGGCCACCACGCTGTACTGGCTGTCGTCGTGGATCGGCAACAACGCGATCGCCGTCGCCGCGTTCGGCTATCTGGTAATCCTGCTGCCGGTAGGCGATTCGCCCGGCGTGCAGCTGACCGGCCAGGTGCTGCTGATCTGGGCGATGTTCGCGCTGAACCTGCTCGGCCCGCGCAACATCGCGCGCTTCCAGTCGTTCTGCGTGGTGTTCGGGCTGTTGCCGGTGGCCGCGATCCTCATCGCGGGCTGGGCGTATTTCGACCCGGACATCTACCGCGCCGGCTGGAACGTCAGTGGCACGTCCGATGCCGCGGTCGCGATCGGCTCGCTGGCGACGGTGTTCTGGGCGTTCATCGGCCTGGAAACCGGCGCCATGGTCGCCGGCGTGGTGCGCAATCCGGAGCGCAATGTGCCGATCGCGACGCTGTGCGGAATCCTGCTCGCGGGTGTGGTCTACATGGTCTCCTCGGTACTGATGATGGGCATCGTGCCGGTCGAGGAACTGGCCAGCTCCAGCGCGCCGTTCGCGCTCGTTGCAGGCCAGATGTTCGGCGCCTGGGCGATCCCCGTCATCGCCGCGGCTGCGGCGCTCAAGGCCACCGGCACGCTGGGCGGCTGGATGCTGGTGACCGGCGAATCGGGCGCACGCGCCGCCCAGCGCGGGTTCCTGCCGCGCGTGTTCGGCCGCCTGCTGAAGAACGGCGCCGCAGGGCCGGGGCTGCTGATCATCGTGCTGTCGATGACGCTGATCGCGTTCACCACGCTTTCGGACACCGTCGGCAGCCAGTTCGAAACCATCATCAACATGGCCGTCACCCTGGTCGTCATGGCTTACGCCGCGGCCGGCCTGAGCCTGCTGCTCGGTAATGCCGCGCACCCGGCCGGCACGCGCGAGCGCCTGCTGGGCATGGGCGCGCTGGTGGCCTGCGGTCTGCTGGTGTGGTCGACCTCCATCGAGACACTGATGGGCGCGGCGATCATCGCGCTGCTGGCCTGGGCGGCCTTCCGTGGATTCGCGCGCCGCGGCGAGACCACGCCGCGGTGAGCGATCGCGACGACGCGTACTAGTTCCGGGCGCGAAGGATCGGCTTCGGCTGGGGCCTGCCGCTGCGCTGGCAGGGCTGGGTGGTGCTGGTGGCATACCTGCTGACGGTCCTCAGCTGCGGTTGGCGGTTTCCGCCGGACGCGCAGCCGTTGGCGTTCGGCGTCTGCATGGCGGTCGCAACCGGCCTGCTGATCGCGGTCTGCGCCCTGAAGGGGGAACCCCTGCGCGCACGTCGTCCGCGCTGATCGCCACACCGCCGCGCTAGAATCCGCGCCATGTCCGATACGCCCCCCTTCGATGTCCACCGCCTGCGCGAGCTCGCCGGCGAGCTGATCGTCAACATTCGCGAACTGGCCGAAGCCGGCTGGACGCCCGCCACCAGCAGCAACTTCTCGCGCCGCCTCGATGACCGCCACGCGGCGATCACCGTCTCCGGTCGCGACAAGGGCAAGCTGAAGGAAGACGACATCATGGTCGTCGACTTCGACGGCCTCGCCGTCGGCAGCGATCACCGCCCGTCGGCCGAAACCCTGCTGCACACCCAGCTCTATCGCCGGTTCCCCGAGATCGGTTGCATCCTGCACACGCATTCGCCGACCCAGACCATCGCCTCGCGCCTGTTCGCCGCCGACGGCCACGTGCGCCTGGAAGGCTACGAACTGCTGAAGGCCTTCGCCGGCAACAGTACGCACGAGATGGCGGTCGACGTGCCGGTGCTGCCCAACAGCCAGGACATGGACGTGCTCTCGGCCCAGGTCGAATCGCTGCTCGACGCCGGCCCGATGTGGGGTTACCTCATCGACGGCCACGGCCTCTACGCCTGGGGCCGCGACATGGCCGAGGCCCGCCGGCACCTGGAAGCTTTCGAGTTCCTGTTGCACTGCGAGCTGGAACTGCGCCGCCTGCGCGCCACGCACTGAGTTCTGCGCTGCCGGCAGTGGAACGATGGTGTTCCGCCGCGGTCCATATTGCGCGCCGGTGGCTTTGCTAGGCTGGACGGCCCGCCCGCGCCGAGCCAGACCGCCATGAGCCGCCTCCGCATCTTCGACGACACCGCCCCCGAGACGCCGCTGTTCGACAGCCGCGACGGCGACGCGATCGCCCGCGAACTGCAGGCCATTGGCGTGACCTTCGAGCGCTGGCAGGCGGCCAAGCCGGTCGCCGCCGGCGCCTCGCAGGACGAGGTCATCGCCGCCTACAAGGCCGACATCGACCGCATCAGCGCCGAGCGCGGCTTCAACACCGTCGACGTGATCAGCATCGCGCCCGACAATCCCAAGCGCGACGAACTGCGTGCCAAGTTCCTCGAGGAACATTTCCACAAGGAAGACGAGGTGCGCTTCTTCGTCGACGGCTCGGGGCTGTTCACCCTGCACGTCGAGGGCAAGGTCTACGAGATCGAGTGCGTCAAGGACGACCTGATCGGCGTGCCCGACGGCGTCACGCACTGGTTCGACATGGGCAGCGAACCGCGCTTCGTGGCGATCCGCTTCTTCGAGCAGCCCGATGGCTGGATCGGCCACTTCACCGGCTCGGACATCGCACAGAAGTTCCCGCGCTACGAGCCGGACGTGCGCTGAGGCTGCCGCTGGCAGCCTGATCTCTCCTTGGGTTGGCGCACGGCGTCTGCAGGCTTTCGTTCCCCATTGCCGTCACTCCCGCGCAGGCGGGAATCCAGGGACGTTGCTCTTCTGTTTTTCGAGGCAAGGCGAAGCGAGCAGCCGCCAAACGTCCATGGATTCCCGCCTGCGCGGGAATGACGGGTGAGGGCCAAGCCCGACGGAAGACTCGTCGACGAAGCCGTCGCCTCATCCGAAACCGGCGCGTCTACCGACGTCCTCACATCCTTCTGCCCATTCCTCTGGTTCGAGCGCTGGCCCCGTGGCGTGCCGTGACCGATCGCGCGCCGTTCGCCCGATTCCAAACCTTGCAGCGCTCACTATCGTCATTCCCGCGAAAGCGGGAATCCAGGGACGTTTGCCGTCGGTTGCGCATCGATCGCTTCCCAAGACAGCACGATGTCCATGGATCCCGCTTGCGCGGGAATGACGGGGCGTCGGAACGGGCGTACGCAGTAGAGGCACGGCCCGGCCGCTGATCGACGAAGGCGTTGCCTGGTTCCACGCCTTACACTGCACCGCCCCGACCACCGGCTGACGCGCGGATGATCCTGACCGACATCGAAGGCACCACCAGCAGTATCTCGTTCGTCAAGGACGTGCTGTTTCCCTATGCGCGCCGCGCCCTGCCCGGCTTCGTCACCGCGCACCGCGACGATCCCGAGGTCCGCCGCTGGCTGGATGTGGTCGCGACCGAACACGGGGCGATGTGCGACGACGCCATGATCGTCGAGACGCTGCAGGGCTGGATCGATGCCGACCGCAAGCACACCGCGCTCAAGGCGCTGCAGGGCATGATCTGGTCGGCGGGCTACCGCCAGGCCGACTTCACCGCGCACATCTACCCCGACGTACCCGAAGCGCTGCGGCGCTGGCAGGCGGCCGGCGACACGCTGGCGGTCTATTCGTCGGGCTCGGTGCCGGCGCAGAAGCTGTTCTTCGGTCACAGCGCCGCGGGCGATCTCACCGGTCTGTTCTCGGCGTGGTTCGACACCGAGATCGGCGGCAAGCGCGAGGCCGAAAGCTATGCGCGTATCGCCGATGCGCTTGACGCCGCCCCGGCCGAGATCCTGTTCCTGTCCGACGTGGTCGCCGAGCTCGATGCCGCGCGCGACGCCGGCCTGCGCACGGTGCTGGTCGACCGGCTCGATGACTATCCCGTGCCGCGCGACGCGGCCGCCGCGAACGGCCACACGCGCGTGACCGCGTTCGACCAGATCGACGCGATCCGCTGACATGCGGCCGGCGTGCGGTCGGCTTCCGATGCGCCGATGGCTGCAGGCCGGCGCGCTGCTGTGCCTGTCCGTCTGCAGCGTCGCGCAGGCAATCGGGGGCAATGCGCTCGCGGCGCGCGATATCGCACTGATCGATGCGCGCGTGGCGGCGATGCCCCGCGCCGAGGGTGAGATGCCGGCGTTGTACGTCGTCGGCGTGGCCGGAGACGCGAGCGAGGACGTGTTCCGCAACGAAGCCCGGTTCCTCGTCGATGCAGCTGCACCGCGACTCGGTGCAGGGGCGCGCGCGCTCGCGCTGGTGAACCACGCGGACAGCCTCGAAGGCGACGGAACGCCGCTGGCGACTTCGGACAACCTGCGCCACACCCTGGCGGCAATCGGCGCACACATGGATCGCGAGCGCGACCTCCTGCTGCTGTATCTGACGATGCATGGCGCCGAGGACCACCAACTGGGACTGGTGCTGCCGGACGGGCGCGAAGCGGCGCTCACCCCCGCTGAGCTGCGTGACGCCCTGGACGCCGCAGGCATCGTGCATCGCGTCGTGGTCATCTCGGCCTGTTTCTCGGGCGGCTTCATTCCGGCGCTCGAAACCCCCGACACGCTGGTGCTGACCGCCGCGCGCGCCGACCGGCCGTCGTTCGGCTGCGGCAGCGAATCGACGATCACCTTCTTCGGTCGCGCCTGGCTGCTCGACGGCCTCAATGCCGACCGCAATTTCGCCGGGGCCTTCCGTCTGGCGACGCGTGCGATCAAGCAGCGCGAGCGCATGCTCGGCTACGAGCGTTCCGGCCCGCGGATTGCCGAGGGCGCACGCATCGGCGGCACGCTTGCGCACTGGCAGGCGACATTGCCGGCCGATCTGCCGCCTGCGGTGTATCCGTACCCGATCGCGCCGTGATCCAGGCGTCGCCCTTCGGGCACGCGCGAAGCACGACCCGAAGCAAGGCGTGACCCTACAGGCGCGTGGTGGAGCGAGGTTTCAACCGGAGCCGCCCGCCACTGCAGGCACGCGCTCGCGTGCGAATGGATTCACCGGGAAAGCCCCTCGCGCGCAAGCGCGCTCCTACAAGAAGCGATCGTGCCGCGCGCAACTCCATCCGCAGCAGCACGCCACTGCAGGAGCAGGCTCGCGTGCGAATGGCTTCACCGGGAAAGCTCTCGCGCGCAAGCGCGCTTGCAGGCGCTGGCAAGTCTGCGCTGATTCGCGCGAGTCAGCAGAACACCCACTTACCCGAGACTGATTCTCGTTCCGACAGTGGATGTCCTCGCTGGCTAGAATTCACGCCGCGCCGCCAGCCAGCCATCGCCAGCACGCGACGCATTCGACCCGCCCGCCAGCCATCGCGCGCCAGCCGGTCACCCTCAAAAGCCCGCCGATGTGCGGGTTTTTTGTTGCCCGTGCGCCGAGCATCACGTTGACGCCCATCGGCAGCCATCGATCGGCCAGCGCAGCGTCTGCGTGTGTGTCGCTGCCGGCGGGCCGGCGGCCCGCCATCGAGCACGCAAGCGGGTTCTGGCCTGCGATCGACGCCCTATGGGCGCGACCCTGCCGCGCGCTTCACGCGCACAGCCCCGAACCGCACAACACCGAAGACTTCCGGACCGAACGCCGCCTGCGCCGATCCTGGACGCGGTTACGGCACCCGTTCGTGCGGCGGCGCCATCGTCGTCGCTCCGGCCTCGCCGCGACGACGCTCATCGCGACGCGTCGTCGCCGTCGCCGTCGCCGTCGAACAGTGCGAGACGATACAGCGTGCTGGCGCGCTGCTCGCCCTGCCAGGAATCGAAGACGCGCACCTCGACGGTGTGCGTGCCGACTGCACGATCGGTCGGCAAGGCGCCGCGCCACAGGTGCGTCGAAGCCGTGGCCTCGGGCGAGCGGTCGCGCCCACGCAGGTGTTCGGCGAGGTCGTCGCGCACGTTCTCCAGCAACAGGCGCGGGTCGGCCCGCTCGACGCGTCGCATCGCAGTCCACTCGCCATCACCCACCCGGAATTCGACCCGCGTGTCCGGCTCGCCCATGTAGACGTTGGCGTAAACGCCCCAGGCCGGGTACGCGCCCTGACGGAGCACGCGCGGCGCATGCAGGGCCATCGCCTGGGTGCTGGCCGGATCCTGCGCATCCACGCGTGCCGGATGCCAGGCCAGGCGATAGGCACCGCCCGCGGCGACCTGCACCGTTGCGAACCCGTTCGGCGTGCCGTCGGCCATCGTCGCGGCGGGAATGCCGTCCGCATCCGGCGCCCCGCTCCAGAACGCGCCGCTGGCGGCGCCGACGTTGTACTCGTGCAGTGGCGTGTCGCCGAGCCAGCCGGTCGCCGCGTCATGGCGCACATGCTGCTGGGTGTGGCGGTGGCCGGTCAGCAGCAGCACGTGGGGGAACCGCTCGAGCGCTGCGAACAGGCGCGCACGGTCGGCGCTGCGCATGGTTTCCGGCGCGCCTGCGGCGGCAGTATCGAACCAGGGGATGTGCGCGGCGACCACGAGCAGCCGGTCGCGTGGCGCGCGCGCCAGGTAGGCCTCGAGGAAGGCGAACTGGTCCTCGCGCATGCCGCCGACATAGGCCGGACGCTCGCCCGGCTGGTAGATGACGTTGTCGAGCACCAGGAAGTTCGCCTGCGGCGTCTCCCAGGCATAGGTCTCGGGACCGTAACGGTCACGGAAGGACGCGGTGGAGCCAAGGTCGTCGCGCGCGTCGAAATCGAGATCGTGGTTGCCGGGCAGATGCAGCCAGGGCGCATCGAGACGTGCGGTGGCGCGGTCGATCGCCGGATACAGCGCAGGGTCGTCATTGGTGACATCGCCCAGCGTCAGTCCCAGGTCGAACGGGCCGGCGGCCTGCGCGGCGGCGACCACCGCGCGGTCGTAATAGTCCACCTCGGCCGGCGTGGTCGTCTGCGGGTCGGCGAAGACCGCCACGTCGAGGGTGTCCCGGGCAGGCGTGGGTTGCAGCTCGAACGTGCAGGCCGCGCCCCGGGCCGCCGGCGCGCGCCAGAACGCCGGATTGGCGCCCGCCCGCGCGAAGGTCCACCCGGCCGGCTTGATCACGAAAACCGGGGCCCGGCGCCCGTCAAGGCCCTCGAAACGGCCGTCGGCCCCGGTCACCACGATGCGGGTGCCGTCGGACACCCCCACCCCCGCCAGCACGGAGGTTCCGTCGGCCCCGATGGTCACTACCCGGCCCGAATCGCAGGCGCCTGCCGCGCCGGCGAGCGCCAGCAGTGCGAGGGCGATGGACGGGGTGGTACGGCGGCGGCGGAACGGCATCGGCAAAACCTGCAGAGACGGGAACGCGCGGATTATGCCGCCGGATGCTTTCACCCGGCCGGTGGTCTACGCTTCCTGCGTTTGCAGGCCAATGGAACCGGCCATTGCGGGGGCACATGGGGCTCGGGGCGACAGGATGACGCGGATCGGCAGGGCAATGAGGATCGGGCTTGCGGGCTGGCTGCTGCTGGTGGTCTGCGGCTGGCTGCCTGTGGCCGCGGCCGTGGAGCGCGCGGATGTCGTCCTCCTACCGGGCCTGGCGGAGGTGGGGCTGGCCCCGCATCTGCGCTACCACCACGACGCGGACGCGCTGGATGACACGGCCATGGCCTGGCAGCGCGTCGACACCGGCGCGATGGCGCCGCTGCCCGACGGCGCGGACGCATTCGGATTCCAGCGCGGCACGTTCTGGTTCCACACGCGCGTGGTCAACCGCGATCCGGACGAGCCCCGCTGGATGCTGGTGCAGGAGTATCCGCTCAGCGACGAGATCGACGTGCTGCTGCGCTATCCCGACGGCCGCATCGTTCGTCACGCCGGCGGCGACCATCGGCCCTTCGCCTCGCGCAGCGTGCGTTATCGGCACCCCAACTTCAGTCTGGACCTGCCGCCGGGCGAGCCGGTCGACATCCTCGTGCGCGTGCGCAGCCAGAGTTCGATGCAGGTGCCGCTGCAGCTCTACACGCCCAAGGCGTTCACCGAAGTCTCGCGCGATGCGCAGCTGGCGATCGGGCTGTACTACGGCATCATGCTGGCGCTGCTGTTCTACAACCTGGTGCTGTGGCTGTCGCTGCGCGATGCCAGTTATTTCTGGTACCTGTGCCACGTCACCGCGTTCGGGCTGGTGCTGTTCACCCTCAACGGGCTGGGCTTCGAATACCTGTGGCCCGGCTCGCCGTGGCTGGCCGACCACATGGTGCCGATCTCGATCTGTCTGGCGCTGGTGGCGATGCTGCAGTTCTCGCGCACCTTCCTCGAACTGCCCAGGCGCTGGCCGCGCGGCAATCTGCTGCTGCTCGCGCTGATGGCGTTCTTCGTGCTGTTCGGCATCGCCTCGGTCTGGCTGCCGGTCCGCATCGCCACCCCGGTCGCTTCGCGCGCGGTGCTGCTGGGCGTGGTCGGCATCGTCATCGCCACCATCGTGGTGCTGCGCGACGGCTATGCGCCGGCGCGCCTGCTGCTGCTGGCCTGGTCGATGTTCCTGCTGGGCACCGCGGCGTTCACGCTGCTGGCCTTCGGCGTGCTGCCCAAGAACTTCGCCACCGAATACGGCGTGCAGATCGGCTCGGCGCTGGAGATGCTGCTGCTGTCGATTGCGCTCGGCCACCGCTACGCGGCGCTGCGTCACGAGAACCAGCGCATCACCGCAGAAGCCAACCAGAAGCTCGAACGCAAGGTGGCCCAACGCACTCAGGAAGTGCGCAGCACGCTGCTGCAGCTGGAGGAAGCGCATGCCCGCCTGCGCGATTCCAGCCGCCGCGACGGGCTGACCGGGCTCTACAACCGCACCTGGTTCCACGAGGCCTTCCGCGATCTCGCCCAACAGGCCCAGGCCGATGCGCACCCGCTGGCCGTGCTGATGATCGACCTGGATCACTTCAAGTCGATCAACGACCGCCACGGCCATCTCGCCGGCGACGAATGCCTGCGCTGGGCGGCGCGCAGGATCGGCCGGATCCTGCGCGCACACGATGCCCTGCTGGCCCGTTTCGGCGGCGAGGAATTCATCGCCGCCCTGCCCGGCCACGACATGGCGGCGGCCGGCGCGGTCGCCGAGGCCATCCGCCACTCACTCGGCGACGAACCCTGTGTCGTGGGCGAGGCGCGCATCCGCGTGACCGCCAGCATCGGCGTGCACGTGGTCGGTCCGGGCCGGGCGCGCAGCGTCGACGACGCCCTGGGCATCGCCGATCGCGCCCTGTACGCCGCCAAGGCCAGCGGTCGCGACTGCGTGGCACTGGCCGAACCGGCCTGAGCGGAGCCTACCCATCGCAAGGCCCCGGCCCGGCCGGCAGTCAGGCGGCGACCGGTGCGGTCGGATATCATGTGCGGCTTCATCGGCCCCGTAGCTCAGCTGGATAGAGCGTCCCCCTCCTAAGGGGAAGGTCGCCCGTTCGAATCGGGCCGGGGCCGCCAGCCCGCGACCTCAAGTCCGGCCTCGCCGCCGCGCGTCGCGTCCGCCGATGCCCTCGCGCATCCCCCGCTGCCGGCGCGCCGGCGGCGTCTTCGCACAAGGAGTTTCCATGTCGCATCCCGTCCTCACCGCACTCGGCCTGTCGTCCACCGAATCGGGTACCTATCTGGGCAACGGCGAGTGGGCCCAGGACCGCGGCGCCGGCGTGATCGAGCCCGTCAACCCGACCAATGGCGACGTGCTGGCCCAGGTGCTGGCGTCTTCGGAATCCGACTACGAGCAGATCGTCAGCCGCGCCCAGGCCGCCTTCCGCGAATGGCGCAAGACGCCCGCCCCGCGCCGTGGCGAGGCCATCCGCCTGTGCGCCGATGCGCTGCGCACGCACAAGGACGCGCTCGGCTCGCTGGTTGCGCTCGAAATGGGCAAGTCCAAGCCCGAGGGCGACGGCGAAGTGCAGGAGATGATCGACATCGGCGAGTTCGCGGTCGGTCTGTCGCGCCAGCTCTACGGCCTGACCATGCATTCCGAGCGCCCCGGCCACCGCATGTACGAGCAATGGCACCCACTGGGCCTGGTCGGCGTGATCAGCGCATTCAACTTCCCCGTCGCGGTGTGGGCGTGGAATGCGTTCGTCTCGGCAGTGTGCGGCAACATCACCATCTGGAAGCCGTCGCCGAAGACGCCGCTGTCGGCGATCGCGTCGATGAAGATCTGCAACGACGCGCTGAAGGCCGCGGGTTTCCCCGACATCTTCTTCCTGTTCAACGATGCCGGCAGCGATCTGGCGCAGGCCTTCGTCGACGACAAGCGCATCGCGCTGGTCAGCTTCACCGGTTCGACCAAGGTCGGCCGTCACGTCGGTGAGCGCGTCGCGCGCCGCATGGGCCGTTCGCTGCTCGAACTCGGCGGCAACAACGCGATCATCGTCGACCCTTCGGCCGACCTGAAGCTGGCGATCCCGGCAATCGTGTTCGGCGCCGTGGGCACCGCCGGCCAGCGCTGCACCACCACGCGCCGGCTGTTCGTGCACGAGTCGATCTACGACGACGTGCTCGCCAAGCTCAAGACCGCCTATGCGCAGGTCGAGAAGAAGATCGGCGACCCGACCGACCCGGCCAACCTGATGGGCCCGCTGAATTCGCGCGATGGCGTGCAGGCGTATCTGGCCGCGATCGAGAAGGCCAAGGCTGCCGGCGCGACCATCGAAAGTGGCGGCCGCGCGCTCGACGACCGCAAGGGCAACTTCGTCCTGCCGGCGCTCGTCAGCGGCCTGTCGAACGATGCCGAGGTGGTGCAGACCGAGACCTTCGCCCCGATCCTCTACGTGATGAAGTACAGCGATCTCGACCAGGCGATCGAGATGCAGAACGACGTGCCGCAGGGCCTGTCGTCGGCGCTGTTCACGACCGATCTGCGTGCCTCCGAGCAGTACCTCTCGGCCTGGGGTTCGGACTGCGGCATCGCCAACGTCAACATCGGCACCTCGGGCGCCGAGATCGGCGGCGCCTTCGGCGGCGAGAAGGAGACCGGCGGCGGCCGCGAGTCGGGGTCGGATGCGTGGCGTGCCTACATGCGCCGCCAGACCAACACCATCAACTACTCCGACGCCCTGCCACTGGCCCAGGGCATCAAGTTCGACATCTGATCGACCCGGCGCACGCCGCGGCCTCGCCGCGGCGTGCGCACATTTGCAGGTGCGACCCCGCTGTCGGGATAATCGCGCCTTCCCCCGTTCCTGGACCGCCTCGCATGGCGCCGCGAACTCCGGCCCGCCCGTCCCTGCCCCGCCGCCTGCGTGCGACGCGGCCTGAGCGGGTGGCGCTCCTGCAAGGTGCACGCGCTTGACTTCCCCGTCTTCGAGCCTGCCGCCCGCCCCGCCGCGCACCAGCACGCTGGCCGTCGTGAGCCTGGTCTGTGGGTTGCTCGGCTGGTCGCTGTTGCCGCTGGTGGGCAGTATCGCGGCGGTCGTCACCGGACACATGGCACGCGCCGAAGTCCGTCGCACGCCCGGCCTCGACGGCGACGGCCTGGCGGTCGCCGGGCTGGTGCTGGGCTATCTCGCGGTGGCACTGGCGGTCTTGGCAGGGCTGTCCTTCGTGCTGGTCTTCGCCGGTCTGATCGCGCTCACGGCGGTGGCCGCCTGATGTACGCCAGCCTGCGACCGCTGCTGTTCTCGCTGGATGCCGAGCGCGCGCACGACCTCACGCTCGCGGGGTTGGGTGCGGTGCATCGGTTGGGGCTGTCGTCGATGCTGGCTACGCCACCGCAGCCGCTGCCCACCGAGGCGTTCGGACTGCGCTTTGCCAATCCGGTCGGCCTGGCCGCCGGCCTGGACAAGAACGGCGACCATATCGACGCGTTGTTCGCGCTGGGTTTCGGCTTCGTCGAGATCGGCACGGTCACGCCGCGCGCGCAGGACGGCAATCCCAGGCCACGCATGTTCCGCCTGCCGCGGCACCGCGCGGTCATCAACCGCCTGGGCTTCAACAACCGCGGCGTCGACGCGCTGGTGGCCAACGTCGAGCGCGCCAGGCGTCCCGGCGTGCTCGGCATCAACATCGGCAAGAACAAGGACACGCCCAACGAATCGGCGGCGGACGACTACCTGTTCTGCCTCGAGCGCGTGTATCCGCTGGCCGACTACATCACCGTCAATATTTCCTCGCCCAACACCGCCGGCCTGCGCGAGCTGCAGGAAGAACAGGCACTGCGGCGGCTGATCGGCACGCTGCGCGAGGCGCAGGAGCGTCTGGCCGCGCAGCACGGCAAGCGCGTGCCGGTGCTGGTCAAGGTGGCGCCCGATCTCAACGACGACGACATCGAGGCGGCCGCGCGCGTGCTCTCGGACCTGCATGTCGACGGCGTCATCGCCACCAACACCACGATCTCCCGGATCAGCGTGCAGGACGACCCGCGCGCGGGCGAAGCCGGGGGCCTGTCGGGCGAGCCGGTGATGAACAAGTCGACCACGGTGCTGCGCATGCTGCGCACCCGATTGCCCGGCAGCATCCCGCTGGTGGGCGTGGGCGGCATCCTGTCCGGTGCCGATGCGGTCAAGAAGATGGCGGCGGGCGCATCGCTGGTGCAGGTCTATTCGGGCCTGGTCTACCGCGGGCCACCGCTGATCGGCGACTGCGTCGATGCCATCCGCCGCCGCCGCGAGGCACCGAGCCGCGGCAACCTGCCCAGCCTCTGACGTGTCGATGCCTGCGTCCTTCCGCCTGCTGCAGCCGGCCGACCTGCGTCCGCGCAACACCTTCGGCGTGGCCGCCTCCGCGCGCCGCCTGGTCGAGGTCGACGACATCGCCGCCCTGCCGCAGGCTCTGCAGTCGCTCGGCGGCACACGTCCGCTGGTGATGGGCGGCGGCAGCAATCTGCTGTTCGCCGGCGATGCCGACGACGTGCTGGCAATCGCCGACACGCGCCGCAGCGTGGTCTCCGACGACGGCGAGCGCGTGGTCGTGCGCGCGGCGGCCGGCGCCGACTGGCACGGCTTCGTGCTCTGGACGCTCGCCCAGGATCTGGGCGGACTGGAGAACCTCGCGCTGATCCCCGGCACCGTGGGCGCGGCGCCGATCCAGAACATCGGCGCTTATGGCGTCGAGGTCGGCGAACGCGTGGTCGCGGTCGAGGCCTTCGACCAGGACACCGGCCGTGTCGTGCGGCTCGATGCCGCCGCCTGCGGGTTCGCCTATCGCGACAGCGTCTTCAAACGCGCCCCCGAGCGCTGGATCGTCACCGCGGTCGAGTTCGAACTGCAGCGTTTCGCCGCGCCGGTGCTCGACTATGCCGGCCTGCGCGGCACCCTGGCCGCGCGCGGCATCGACGATCCACGCCCGCTCGACGTCGCCGAAGCGGTGATCGATATCCGTCGCAGCAAGCTGCCCGACCCGGCCGTGATCGGCAATGCGGGCAGCTTCTTCAAGAACCCGATCGTGCCGGCCGCCCAGGCGGCGGCGCTGGTCGCCGCGCACGCCGGCATCCCGGTGTTCGCGGTCGATGCGGGTCTGCGCAAACTCTCGGCCGCCTGGCTGATCGACCGCTGCGGCTGGAAGGGCCATCGCGACGGCGATGCCGGCGTGGCCGCCGGTCATGCGCTGGTGCTGGTCAATCATGGCGACGCACGCGGTGACGAGCTGCTCGGCCTCGCCCGCCGCATCGCCGCCTCGGTGCAGATGCGTTTCGGCGTCGGTCTCGAGCCCGAGCCGCGCATCGTCGGGGCCCGCTGGTGACAGGCGTCTTCTCGCGCTGGCGCCCCGCGACCGTGCAGGGGCAGGCGGCGCTGCTGATGCTCGGCAGCACGTCCGCATTCGCGCTGATGGCGATCGCGATCCGCTTCGCCTCGGCCACGGTGCCGACGACCGAAGTGGCGTTCTTCCGCAATTTCTTCGGCCTGCTCGCCCTGCTGCCGATCCTGCTCCACGGCGGCGCGGGCATTCCGCGTACCCGGAATCTCGGGCGCTACTTCGTCCGCACGGTGGTGGGCCTGGGCTCGATGCTGTGCGCGTTCTGGGCCATCGGCCATCTGCCGCTGTCGCAGGCCATCTCGCTGTCCTACGCCGCGCCGCTGTTCGCGACGATCGCAGCCGTGCTGTGGCTGGGCGAGGTGGTGCGGGTGCGGCGCTGGGTGGCGGTCGCGGCCGGCTTCGTCGGCGTGCTGGTGATCCTGCGGCCGGGCGTGTCGTTCTCGGCGGCGATGCTCATCCCGGTGCTCGGCGCCCTGCTCGCGGCGCTGGTTGCGATCCAGATGAAACAGCTGTCGCGGATCGACCCGCCCGACACGATCGTGTTCTACACCTATCTGCTGTGGGTGCCCTTGTCGCTGGTGCCCGCGCTGCCGCAGTGGGTCTGGCCCGATCCCGTAGTGTGGGCGTGGCTGGTCGCCACCGGCGTGCTCGGCACCCTGGGCCAGTGGCTGTGGACGCGCGCCCTGCGCCTGGGCGAGGTGTCGGCGCTGCAGCCGATCAGCTTCGTCCAGCTGCCGATCGTCGTGGTCTTCGGCTGGTGGCTGTTCGGCGAGACCATCGACCTGTGGACCCTGATCGGCGCCGGCATCGTATTCGGCGCCAACGGCTACATCGCCCACCGCGAAGCAGTCCTGTCGCGACGCGCAGCATCCCAGCGCCCGACCGAGGCGGCCAAACCGGGCGAGTGAGCTGCACGAGCGCGCTGTCCGGCGTGCATAACACCCGGATCGCGGAACGGCCCCTGTAGGAGCGCGCTTGCGCGCGATCGGGCATTCCCGGCAAAGCGCCATCGCGCGCAAGCGCGCGCCTACAGTGACGGGGTCGAGATCCGGCGCGCGACGCTACCCACTGCGAGGCGGCGCGGTCCCGGCGTGCGCAGCGTCCGGACTCGCGGAGCGGCTCCTGTAGGAGCGCGCTCGCGCGCGATCGGGCATCCCGGCAAAGCGCCATCGCGCGCAAGCGCGCTCTTACAGGGGCGTTGGCAAGGTCAGGGGAACCCAGGCTTCTGCAGACAGCGAAGAAGGACTCAAACGTCGTCCTTCGCGACCTCTCGCAGTTTGCCCTGGTGCAGTTCCATGACCCGGTCGAGCTTGCGCGCCAGGCGCCGGTCGTGGGTCACCAGCACCAGGCTGGTGTGCTGGGCCTGGTTGAGCTCGAGCATCAGCTCGAACACGGTCGCGGCGGTGCGCTCGTCGAGGTTGCCGGTCGGTTCGTCGCCGAGCACGCAGGCCGGCTTGTTGACCAGCGCCCGCGCCACGGCGGCGCGCTGGCGCTCGCCGCCCGACAGCTCGCCGGGCTTGTGGCCAAGGCGATGTCCCAGACCGACCGACTCGAGCAGCCCGCGCGCGCGCGTGGTCGCATCGCCATCGCTGGCGCCGTTGAGCAGCGCCGGCAGCATCACGTTCTCGAGCGCGGTGAATTCCGGCAGCAGGTGATGGAACTGGTAGACGAAGCCCAGCGCGCGGTTGCGCAGCGTGCCGCGCGCGGCGTTCGACAGCGCGCTCATCTTCTGCCCCGACACGAAGACCTCGCCCGCGCTCGGCGTATCCAGTCCACCCAGCAGATGCAGCAACGTGCTCTTGCCTGCACCGGACGCGCCGAGGATCGCCACCGTCTCGCCGGCGCGCACCGCGAAGTCGAGGCCGTCGAACACCGGCGTGTGCAGCTTGCCTTCGGCATAGGTCTTGCCCAGGCCTTCGGCAGCCAGGACCACGGTATCGGGGCGCGGGTTCGTCATCGCATCACTCATAGCGCAGCGCCTCCGCCGGCGCGGTGCGCGCGGCGCGCAGGGCCGGATAGATCGTCGCCAGGAACGCCATCACCAGCGCGACGCTGGCGATCATGACCACGTCGCTGACCTGCAGGTCGATCGGCAGACCGGTCACGTAGTAGACGTCCTCGGGCATCAGCACCACGCCGAATGCGCCCTCGATGGCACGCAGGATGTGTTCGAGGTTGAAGGTCAGCAGCAAGCCGCCGGTGATGCCGAGGATCGTGCCGATCACACCGATCATCGTGCCCTGCACCATGAACACCTGCATGACCCCGCCCGGCGTCAGCCCCAGCGTGCGCAGGATCGCGATGTCGGCCTGCTTGTCGGTCACCAGGCTCACCTGCGAGGCGACGAGGTTGAACGAGCCCATGACGATGATCAGCGACAGCAGGATGCCGATCATGGTCTTTTCGAGCTTGAGTGCGCGGAACATGTTCGCGTTCTCGATGCTCCAGTCGCTGACGCGGTAGACGCCGCCGAGCCGGTGTACGAGGTCATGGGTGACCGCCTGGGCGCGGTCCATGTCGTGCAGTTTGAGCCGCACGCCGGTCACGCCATCGCCGATACGCAGCAGTCGCTGGGCGTCGCTGAGATTGACCACGGCCAGACGCCGGTCGAAATCCTGGTAACCGGCTTCGAACAGGCCACTGACGGTGAAGCGCTTGAGCTGCGGCACCGCCCCCATCGGCGTGACCTGGAAATCGGTGGTGACGATCACGCTGTCGCCCACGCCGACGCCGAGCCACAACGCCAGTTCCCGGCCGAGCACGATGTTGAACGACCCGGGCTGCAGATCCTCGAGCTGGCCGACCACCATCGAAGTCGACAGATCCGATACCTGCGCTTCGTCCTCGGGCACGATCGCGCGCACCGCGGCCGGCTCGTTGCGCCGGCCGCGCAGCAGCGCCTGGGTGTCGACATACGGCGCGGCGCCGGCGACACGCGCGTCCTCGCGCGCCACGTCGACCGCACGCTGCCAGTTCGACAGCGTGTCGCCGTCGGCGCTGATCGTGGCGTGCGCGACCATGCCGAGCATGCGATCGCGGATTTCCTTCTGGAAGCCGCTCATCACCGCCAGCGTCGTGATCAGCACGGTCACGCCGATGGCGATGCCGAGAATCGAGGCCAGCGAGATGAAGGAGATGAAGCCGTTACGCCGTTTGGCCCGCAGGTAACGCAGGCCGATGGCAGCGGGGATGGGTCTGAGCATGGACGTCCGGTCATGGGGGCCGCGGCGCTGCGGAACACCCATCGCGCCGCCCGCCCGGGGCGTGGCTATGGTGCCATCGATTCGTGCAGCGGTCGCGCGGCGAGCGCCGGTGCGGCCAGTCGAAGTTCACGTCGTGCGGCGGGCGGCAGGGTGTCGGGCCACCACAGCAGCCGATGCGTGTCATCGCCGGCGCGCCAGCGCAGGATCGCGATCGGCCCGCGCCAGCGGATCGTCGCTGCATCCAGCGGCTGGCCGTCGAGCGAGGCCACGCCGCCGGCGTCGATGACGAATTCGCGCGAGGCCTGTCTGCGCTCCAGCGCGATGCGATGCACGGTCAGCGCCACGACGAACGGCATCGCTGCGAGCGCGATGAGCCACGGCATTTCCGACAGCCACAAGGACACGCCGGCGCCGAGCCCGATCAATGCAAGTGCGATCTGCAGCACACGCGACGGCCGCCACGGCAGACGCAGCGGCAACGGCTCAGTGCGGTGGCAGTTGCCGGATGGACTGGACGAGGGCGTCGAGCTGCGCGTCATCGGAACGCTCATGGCCGAGGAACCACTTCCAGAGCCTATCGTCCTCACAATCCAGCAGCCGTCGGAAAACCGCGCGTTCGGCTTCGGTCGACGTCGCCCAGCAACGGTCGAGCCAGCGTTCGAACAGACGGTCGAGTTCGCGCATGCCGCGTCGGCTGCGCCAGCGCAGGCGACGGAGCTCGGTGACGTCGGCCTCAGACATGGGCGAAGACTCCGTGGGCAAGCCGTGCCCACAACAGCAGCAGCGCGATCGCGCCGCCGATGAAAACGAGAAACCGCGGCACGACGCGATTGCCGAAGCACTGGATCGCGCTGTGCGCGACGCGGAGCGCGACGAAGAGCCAGGCCAGCACCAGGACCTCCGTCGACGCCTGTTGCGTCGCGTATGCAAGCAGCACCGCGACGTAGAACAGCACCGGCAGTTCCAGCAGATTGCGGAAGTTGTCGCTCGCGGCGCTGTCGCTCAGCAGCCGCGCAGATTGCACGGACGTCGCCACATCATCGGGCGCGATGCGATCGCGGCGCATCTGACGGAAGCGACGGCGGTACATCTCGCCCATGACCACGAAGGTCAGGCCGGCCAGGGCGAACCCCGGCCACAGCACGGCCGTCTTCGCCGGCACTACGCGCTTACCCGCGGCGCGCGAGCATCAGCTGCTTGATCTCGCCGATCGCCTTCGCCGGGTTCAGGCCCTTGGGGCAGGTGCGCGTGCAGTTCATGATCGTATGGCAGCGGTAGAGCTTGAACGGATCTTCCAGATCGTCCAGACGCACGCCGGTGTCCTCGTCGCGGCTGTCGATGATCCAGCGATAGGCCTGCAGCAGGATCGCCGGGCCCAGATACCGCTCGCCGTTCCACCAGTAGCTCGGGCAGCTGGTCGAGCAGCACGCGCACAGGATGCATTCGTACAGACCGTCGAGCTTGGCGCGGTCTTCCTTGGACTGCAGGCGCTCGCGATCCGGCGGCGCCGCGCTCTGGGTGCGGATCCACGGCTGGATCGAGGCGTACTGCGCGTAGAAGTGCGTCAGGTCCGGCACCAGATCCTTGACCACCGGCATGTGCGGCAGCGGATAGATCGGCACCTCGCTCTTGCGGCAGTCATCGATGGCGCGCGTGCACGCCAGCGTGTTGGTGCCGTCGATGTTCATCGCGCACGAACCGCAGATGCCCTCGCGGCAGGAACGACGGAAGGTCAGCGTCGGATCGATCTCGTTCTTGATCTTGATCAGCGCGTCCAGAACCATCGGACCGCACTTGTCGAGGTCGACCTCGTAGGTGTCGGTCGACGGATTGCGGCCGTCATCGGGGTTCCAGCGATAGACCTTGAAGGTGCGCGTGCGCGTTGCGCCGGTGGCCGGGAAGTGCCGGCCCTTCTGCACCTTGGAATTCTTCGGGAGCGAAAATTCTGCCATTTCGAGTCCGTGATTCGTTATTGGTAACTCGTGATTCGGATAAGCGGGATTCGCATCGTCTTTGGCGTTTACGAATCACCAATCACGAATCACCAATTACGGTGTCAGTACACACGCGCCTTCGGCGGCACCACTTCGACTTCGTCGTCGAGGGTGTACATGTGCACCGGGCGGTAATCGATGCGCGTGGCGCCGGCCTCGTCGACCCAGCACAGCGTGTGCTTGTGCCAGTTCTCGTCGTCGCGATCCGGGAAATCCTCGTGCGCATGCGCGCCGCGCGATTCCTTGCGGTTCTCGGCCGAGACGATCGTCACCAGTGCCTGGCCCAGCAGGTTCTGCAGCTCCATGGTCTCGATCAGATCGGAGTTCCACACCATCGAACGGTCGCTGACCTTGACGTCGGCGAACGAGGCATGGATTTCGCGGATCTTGTCCACGCCCTCCGACAGGGTCTTGCTGGTCCGGAACACCGCCGCGTCGTTCTGCATCGTGCGCTGCATGTTGTCGCGGATCACCGAGGTCGGCGTGCCGCCACTGGCGTGGCGCAGCTTGTCCAGATTGGCCAGCGACTTGTCGCAGGCGTCCTTGGCGAGCGGCTTGTGGCGCGCGTTCGGCGTGATGGTCTCGGCGCAGCGGTTGGCCACCGCGCGACCGAACACCACCAGGTCGAGCAGCGAGTTGGAGCCCAGACGGTTGGCGCCGTGCACCGACACGCAGGCGGCTTCGCCGATCGCGTACAGGCCCGGCACGACCGAATCGGGGTTGCCGTCCTTCAACTGCACGACTTCGCCGTGGTAGTTGGTCGGAATGCCGCCCATGTTGTAGTGCACCGTCGGCAGCACCGGAATCGGCTGCTTCTCGACGTCGACACCGGCGAAGATCTTCGCGCTCTCGGCGATGCCGGGCAGCTTCTCGTGGATTTCCTTCGGATCGAGATGGGTCAGATCCAGATGGATGTGATCCTTGTGCTCGCCGACGCCACGGCCTTCGCGGATCTCCATCGTCATCGAACGCGAGACGACGTCGCGCGAGGCGAGATCCTTGGCGTTGGGTGCGTAGCGCTCCATGAAACGCTCGCCGCTGGAGTTGCGCAGGATGCCGCCCTCACCGCGGACGCCCTCGGTGATCAGGCAGCCCGCACCGTAGATGCCGGTCGGGTGGAACTGCACGAACTCCATGTCCTGCAGGCCCAGACCCGCGCGCAGCGCCATGCCGCCGCCGTCGCCGGTGCAGGTGTGGGCCGAGGTCGCGGAGAAGTACGCGCGGCCGTAGCCGCCGGTCGCCAGCACCACGCCCTGGGCGCGGAACAGGTGCAGCGTGCCCTCGGCCATGTCGAGCGCGAGCACGCCGCGGCAGGCGCCGTCCTCGTCCATGATCAGGTCGAGCGCGAAGTACTCGATGAAGAAGCGCGCGTCGTGCTTGAGCGACTGCTGGTACAGCGTGTGCAGGATCGCGTGGCCGGTGCGGTCGGCCGCCGCACACGTGCGCTGGGCGATGCCCTTGCCGTAGTGCGTGGTCATGCCACCAAAGGGGCGCTGATAGATCTTGCCTTCCTCGGTGCGCGAGAACGGCACGCCCTGGTGCTCGAGCTCGATGATCGCCGGGATGGCCTCGCGGCACATGTACTGGATGGCGTCCTGGTCGCCCAGCCAGTCGGAGCCCTTGATGGTGTCGTAGAAATGGAAGCGCCAGTCGTCCTCGCCCATGTTGCCCAGGGCTGCGGAGATGCCACCCTGCGCCGCGACAGTGTGCGAGCGGGTCGGGAAGACTTTCGTCAGGCACGCCGTCTGCAGGCCCTTGTGGGCCAGGCCGAAGGTCGCGCGCAGGCCGGCGCCGCCGGCGCCGACGACGATCATGTCGTACTTGTGTTCGGTGATCTTGTAGGCGTTGGTCATGTGGTTCTCAGCCCAGCAGTGCGATGCGCGCAATCGCGTACAGCGATGCGAGCGCGCCGGCGGCGCAGGCGAATGTGACGAGCAGCTGCAGGGCGATCTCGAGCCCGCGCTGATGGATGTAGTCCTCGATCACCACCTGCAGGCCCAGCTTGGCGTGCCAGAACGTGGAGATGACGAACAGGGCGAAGGCGATCGCGTTGAACGGGCGCGCGAGGACGCCCTGCACCGTCGCCAGATCGGCGCCGACCAGCGACACCAGGGTGCCGACGAACCATGCGAACAGCGGAATCAGAGCGACCGATGTCACCCGCAGCCACCAGAAATGCTCGGTACCGCTCTTGCCCGAACCCAGGCCGCGGGCGCGACCCACCGGCGTACGGAAATCGCGCGGACGCACCACCTCGTCCTGCGTCTTGGTCTCGCTCATGCGCCACCCCGCAATGCAATGAACCAGATCGCGGCCGTCAGCAGCACCGACAGCGCGACCACCACATAACCGGAGCGATAGACCTCCGGCAGCTCGAAGCCCGTGCCCATGTCCCACATCAGATGGCGGATGCCGTTGAGCAGGTGATAGACGAGCGCGAAGGTGAAGGCGGCCAGCGCCAACATGCCCAGCGGGGACGCCAGGCAGGCGGATGCATTCGCGTACGCCTGGCCGCCGGCAGCGACGGCCAGCAACCACCAGGCCAGGCCGAAAGCGCCGACCGAGGCGACGATACCGGTGACCCGGTGCATGAGGGACATCACCGACGTGATCTGCAGGCGATAGAGCGTGCCGAGCATGAACGGTGACAAGGGACGGTTGCGGTTTGCCATCGTTGTAGTGCTCTCCTCGCTGGCGGCGTCTCGCCGCGTGGCTGGTATTGCGGATCGCCCGCCAGACACGACGGGACGGATCAAAAATCGATGCAACGACCGTTCTTTTCCCAGTCACCGTACCGCGTGGGTTCGGGGCCTTCGCGGCCGCCGACCTCGGGTGCGGGCGGAGTTGCCGGAACAGGCAATTCCGCAGGCGTCGACGACGGCGTCCGCGTCTCCTCGCCTATGATGTCCGGGGTGGTCATTCGTTCAATTTTAGTTCCCGCACGCATGTCAGACAAGCTGCAATCCGCATCCGCACGTTCGTTTCCGCTGCCCGACATTACGGCATTGACGCTTCGTGGACGCGACTGCATCGCATTCGCGCAAGCGCAGTTCATGAGTGATGTCGCCTCGCTTGCAGATGGGCAATGGCAGTGGAGCGGCTGGCTGACGCCCAAAGGCCGCGTGCTGGCGCTGTTTACGGTGCTGCGGCACACGTCCGAACGACTCGATCTGATCGTGCTCGACGAGGATGCCGAGGCATTGGCCACGTCGCTGAAACGCTTTGTCTTCCGAAGCAAGGTGGCGGTCGAAGTTCGCAGCGATCTGCAGGCCAGCGGTTCGCTGTCGGCGCCGAAGCAGGCGCAAGCGGCGCACGCGGCAATCGATGCCGACGTCATCGAACTCGACTTCGGTTCGGCCACGCAAGCACGCACGCTGATCCTGGGTGCGCCCGGCACCGCTACCTACGACGCTGCGCAGCACACGCGATGGCGCGTCTGCGATCTCGCGCACGGTCTGCCGCGCCTGGATGCCGGACAGCGCGAACAGTGGACGCCGCAGCAGTTGTCGCTGGAGCGGTTGCGGGCCTTCAGCGTGTCCAAGGGCTGCTATCCGGGTCAGGAAATCATCGCGAGGACGCATTTCCTCGGGCAGGCCAAGCGCGGTGCGGTCGCGCTGCGCGGCGTCGAGGGCGCCCTGCCCGGGCAGGACGTCGGCTCGGCGGATGGCCACTCGCTCGGACGCCTGGCCAGCGTGGCGGGCGATCTGGCCTTGGCTGTCCTGCCGATCGAGCGTGCGGAATCGGGCCTGCAGGTGAATGGCTGCCCGGTCGTCGAGACTCCCCTGCTCGAAGGCCTGGCCCGCTGATCACACTGCTTCGGCGGACACGCGCGGTCGTCAAGCATGACCGCGCGCGACTGCTATGCTCGGCCGCGCCAGGGCGCGAGCGCCCGGGGGATGTCGAAGCAGTCGCCGTATCGGCTGCACGCCGGTTCGGAGACGACCTAACGGGGCGTATTCAAGGGGTCACCATGTCATTCCGTTCGCTGTCCGCGGCGCTTGCCGCCTGTTGCATCGCCAGCGGCTTGGCCGCGTGCGCGACGAACACACCGGCTGAACAGGCCGCCGCACCGCTACCACCGCCGCCGCCATCCGCGTTTGCCGAAGATCTCGATTCGGATGGTCTGTTCGCATTCGGGAAAGCCGGCATCGACGACATCAGCCCCGCTGGGCGCGCGGCCCTCGACCGGCTGGCGGCACGCCTGTCGTCGGAACAGCCGCTGGAAGTGGTGCACGTCATCGGTCACAGCGACCGCATCGGCAACCCGCGCGCGAACCTCCGGCTGTCGACACAGCGAGCCGAGGCGGTCCGCGGCTATCTGGTCGAACACGGCGTGCCCGCAGATCGCATCACGGCGGTGGGCCGCGGCGACGTCGAACCGGTCGTGGACTGCACCAGCGAGCGCGGCGAGGTGCTGATTGCATGCCTGGCGCCCAATCGCCGGGTCGAAGTGCGGGTGCGCTTCGCCGATTGAGGAATGGGCCGCTGCGCGTACGCGCGGGGGCAGGGTCGCGCGTGGATGCTCAGGCCATCGTCAGCGCCGCGTTGACGATGTCCGCCTCCGACGGAATCACCAGCAGCGCAGCGCCGGCCAGCGGCGTGAAGGTATCGGCGCCGACGACGCGGCGCAGCGGTTTGTCGCCCAGGCCCGCTTCGGTGATGGCAGTGATGATGCCCTCGCCCACTCCGGCGCTGCGGCGTCCTTCATCGACCACCAGCACGCGCGCGCACGCGCCGGCATGGCGAGCGATCTCCGCCTCGTTGAGTGGCAGCAGCCAGCGCAGGTCGACCACCCGCACCCGCCAGCCGCGCTCGGCTTCGATTGCACGGGCGGCGCGCAGGCTCATCGGCACGCCGTTGCCGAAGGTCAGCACGACCAGGTCGGTCGCGTCGGCGTCGTAGATCCGGGCCTCGCCGAACGCCATGGCTTCGCCGGGCGGCGGATACGCCGTCGACCATGCACCGTCGCCCGGGGCATACAGGTCCTTGGTCATGTACAGCGCGATCGGTTCGAGGAACAGGCATACGCGCCCGTCGACGCGGGCCATCGCGGCCAGTGTGCGCAGCATCGTGGCCGCGTCGTCGCCACGCGAGGGACAGCCGACGACGATGCCGGGAATGTCGCGCAGCGCGGTGATCGAATTGTCGTTGTGGAAGTGCCCGCCGAAGCCACGCTGGTAGCCCAGTGAGGCGATGCGTACGAGCATTGGATTGCGGAACTGGCCATTGCTGAAGAACTGCAGGCTCGCCGCTTCGCCGCGGATCTGGTCACCGGCGTTGTGGAAGTACGCCAGGTACTGGATCTCGGGCAGCGCGAGCATGCCCATGTTGGCAAAGCCCTGCGCCAGCCCGAGGATCATCGTCTCGTCGAGCAGCGTGTTGAACACCCGCCGCCCACCGAAGGCCGCCTGCAGGCCGCGCGTGACGGTGTAGACGCCGCCCTTGCGCGCGACGTCCTCGCCGAACAGCACCGCATCGCTGTACTTGGCGAACAGATCGTGCAGCGCCTGGTTGATCTGCACCGCCAGGTGCCGCGGCGGCTGGCGTTCGGGCAGTGCGGCCTCGCTGCCGAATGCGGCGATACGCGCGGCCGCATCCGCTTCGCGCGCTGCCTCCGCGCGCACGGCGTCGGGCGAATACGGGGCCAGCGGCGCGATGACATCGGAGAGTTGCGTCAAGCGCGGTCTGCGATCGGCCTCCTCGGCCGCCGCGAAACAGCGCGCGCGGGTGACCTCGTAGAGCGAGAGCACCTCGTCCTGCGACATCAGACCCGATTGGAGCGCGATCGCCGCACTGCGCAGCAGCGGATCGCAGGCCTCGACCGCGCACAGCTCGTCGAGCTTGCGCCATTCGATCTCGAAATCGGTGCCGGCATGCCCCATCAGCCGGGTCGTCCGCAGATGCAGGAAGGTCGGCCTGCGCGTGCGGCGGCAATGCTCGACCGCGCGCTGGACATCGCCATAGCCCGCGGCGAGATCCAGGCCGTCGGCATGGAAATAATCCAGATCGGGCCGCGTGGCGAAATTGCGCGCGATCCAGCCATCGGGCGTCTTGACCGAAATGCCGATGCCGTTGTCCTCGCAGACGAACAGCACCGGCGCCGGCAGCTTCTGGTAGGCCGTCCACGCGGCGGCATTGAACGCGGTCTGCGCCGTGGCGTGATTGCTTGATGCATCGCCGAACGAGCACACCACGATGCTGTCGCCCGGCACCGGCGGCGCATGGCCGATGCGACGCGCGTGCTCGATCGCGATCGCCGTGCCCAGCGCCTTGGGCAGGTGCGAGGCGATCGTCGAGGTCTGCGGCAGTACCCACAACGGCTTGCTGCCCCAGACCTTGTGGCGGCCGCCACTGGCCGGGTCTTCCGCGCTGGCGGCAAACGACAGCGCCGAATCCATGACCGGGTCCATGCCGGGGAGCTTGCGGAAGCGCTCGGCCATGAAGCCGCCGCTGCGGTAGTGCAGGAACGCCGGATCGGTATGGCGCGTCGCCCGCGCGACCATCGCGTTGCCCTCGTGGCCGCTGGATCCGATCGTATAGAAGACCTTGTTCTGCACGCGCAGCACGCGCGCCATGAGGTCGAGATGCCGGCTGATGAGCTGCGATTCGAACAGTTCGCGAAAGCCCTGCGCGTCGAGCGCGCTGCCAGCGAGGACGGGTTCGTACCCGGCGGGTGTCGCATCGCGGGGGCCACGCCACTCGCAGACAAACTGCTGGAAGTTCGCGTCGCAGATCTCGGCGCGGTTGATGCCCTTCATGCGGGCGGGGATCGGATCGGGAACGACTGCGAACATCGGCGACACCCTCTCAGTCCTGGGCCGCGAGACTCGCGGCGTGCACCGGCGCATGCGCCGGGTCGTCTACTGCGCGCGTACCACCCCGCTTTTGCCCGACACGTACCTCGCCGCTCCCAGGCAGCCACGGAGCCGCAGGCCGGGCCCTCGCCCGGGCCTCCGCCGCCCCGTCGTCGCGCCTGCACTCAACGCGGTCAGAACGCGTTGATGCCGGTCAGTTCGCGTCCCACCACCAGCTGGTGCACGGTCTCGGTGCCCTCGTAAGTGATCACCGATTCGAGGTTCAGCGCGTGGCGGATCGGGCTGTGTTCAGTGGTGATGCCGGCCCCGCCGAGCAGGTCACGCGCTTCGCGCGCGACGTCGATCGCCATGCGGCAGTTGTTCCACTTGGCCAGCGACACCTGGGTGGGCTGCATGGTGCCGGCGTCCTTCAGACGGCCGAGCTGCAGGGACAGCAACTGGGCGGAGGTAATGCGGCGCGCCCAGTCGGCCATCTTGATCTGTGCGCTCTGCGTCGCCGCAACCGGGCGATCGAACAGGATGCGCTCCTTCGTGTAGCCCAGCGTTTCGTCGAGACAGGCTAGCGCCGCGCCGATCGGTCCCCAGGTGATGCCATAGCGCGCCTGCGTCAGACATCCCAGCGGCCCCTTCAATCCTTTGACATCCGGCAGCCGGTTCGCCTCCGGCACGCGCACGCCGTCGAAATACAGAGCGCTGGTGACCGACGCGCGCAGGCTCATCTTGTGCTTGATTTCCTGCGCGCTGAAACCGGCGAAATCCTTTTCGACGAGAAAGCCCTGGATACCCTCATCGGTCTGCGCCCAGACGATCGCGATATGGGCGAGGTTGCCGTTGGTGATCCACATTTTCGAACCGTTGAGCACCCAGTCGTCGCCGTCGCGCCTGGCATGCGTCTTCATGTTCGCCGGATCGGACCCGCCGTGCGCTTCGGTCAGACCGAAGCAGCCGATCACTTTGCCCGCGGCCATGTCCGGCAACCAGCGGCGCTTCTGTTCTTCGGAGCCGTAGGCATAAATCGGATACATGCACAGCGAGGACTGCACGCTGGCGAAGCTGCGCAGGCCCGAATCGCCGCGCTCGAGTTCCTGGCAGATCAGACCGTAGCTGACCGAATTGAGACCGGCGCAGCCGTATTCCTCGGGCAGGGTCGCACCGAGCAGGCCGAGCGATGCCATCTCCGGAATCAACTCGGCGGGAAAGCGCGCCTGATCGAAACAGTCGCCGATGATCGGCAGCACGCGCTCGTCGGTGAAGCGCGCCACCGCGTCCTGCACGGCCCGCTCTTCTTCGCTGAGCAGCGAACGCACGTCGTACAGATCACAAGGATGCAAGGCCATCGGCAGATCGTTCCGGACGGTGATCGGTCGATTGTATCGAGCGCCCCGGTTGCGTGCCCGCTCCCGCGCCGGACAGCCGAAGGGCCGGCTTTCGCCGGCCCTTCGGGACATTGCAGCTGCCGCGGATGCTTACTGGCGCTCGGTTTCGGGGAGCGTATCCAGCGCGGCGGTCATGATCCGGCCGTTGATGACCGGAAGACGATCTTCGGGGCGCTCGTCCATGCGGATCGTGCGCTCGCTGCCGTCGTAGACATAGGTCACGTCGTAGCCAACCGTCCGCTCCTCGTCGCCCAGCAGAATGCGGTTGCCGGGCTTGCTGTCGGTGCGCATCGAACCGGTCGTGCCGTCCGGGTTGCGATAGGTCACGTTGTAGGCGACCACGCGCGTGGACTGCGAGGAATCCTGCACGGTGTGGCACTGACGCTCCACGCGCTCGACGACCCGGTTGTTCTGCTGGTTCTGCTGGATGTGACGGCCCGCATACGCGCCGCCCACGGCACCTGCAGCCGTCGCCACCTTGCGACCGTCACCGCCGCCGACCTGGTTGCCGACCAGACCGCCGATCAGCGCGCCGGCCACGGTGCCCGTGATCCGGTTGGGGTCCTTGACCGGCGCAGATGCCTGCACCACGACATCCTGGCAAACCTCGCGCGGCGAGCTGCTGGTCGTGGTTTCGCGGATCGGCTCGCTGCCGAGCACGGTCGCGTAGAGCTGGCCGGTTTCGGTGATCGGGCGGACATCCACGACATCGGCGTAGTCGAGCGCATCGCGGGTTTCGGCAACCGGTTCGCCGGTGCGCGCATCGACAGCCCCCGCAAACTCCTGACCGGCCACATCGCGGCTGTTGTGATAGGCGCCCACGGCCACGCCACCTACGAGCAGGGACGCCAGCGCAATCGCGATCGTGTTGCTCTTCATCGCTCTTTCCTCCGGCCTGTCGCGGCCTTGTCGTTCTTAATGCCGATTGCAGCATCCGCTTGCTGAACAGCCGCCGGAATTCGGGTCGCCAGACTGACGATCCGCTAAACCGGGATTGCGGAACGGCATGGCAACATCCATCTGCATCCTGAGCCCGCCGCCGGAGTCCACCGTGCCCAATCCGCTGTCCGCCCCGCTCGTCGCCTGGCTGTCGCGGCTGAGCTATCCCCGTCTGTTCGTGGTGTCGGCCGTGCTGTTCGGCGTGAACCTGCTGATTCCCGACCCCCTGCCCTTCATCGACGAGATCCTGCTCGGTCTGGCGACGGTGATGCTGGCCAAGCGCAAGCGCAAGCGCACGCCCGATCGCGGCGACGACACATCCCCGCCGCCGATCGATGGCGAGGCCCGTCGCTCCTGAGCACGTCGATGCTCGTCGACAGTCACTGCCATCTCGACGCGCCCGGATTCGACCCGGACCGCGACGCCGTCATCGCGCGCGCGCGCGCCGCCGGCGTGATGCACCAGGTCGTGCCGGCGACACATGCCGACGCCTGGCCGAAGCTGCGCGAGGTCTGCGCCGCCGTGCCGGGCCTGCACGCCACCTACGGCCTGCATCCGACCTTCCTCGCCCATCATCGCCCTGCGGATCTGGACGCGCTGGCCGAATGGATCGAGCGCGAGCGTCCGGTCGCGGTCGGCGAATGCGGCCTCGATCACTTCGTTGAAGGCCTCGACCGCGATGCGCAGCTGCATTTCTTCGAAGGTCAGCTGGCGCTCGCACAGCGCCACGATCTGCCGGTGATCGTGCATGCGCGGCGCGCGGTCGAAGAGACCATCGCCCTGCTGCGCCGCTTCGATGGCCTGCGCGGCGTGGTGCACAGTTTCAGCGGCAGTCCCGAACAGGCGCGGCAGTTGTGGAAGATCGGATTCCACATCGGACTCGGAGGGCCTCTCACCTATGCGCGCGCCAGGCGTCTGCACCGCGTGGCCGCCGAAGTGCCGATCGAGCAGTTGCTGCTCGAGACCGACGCGCCCGACCAGCCCGATGTCGACCATCGCGGCATGCGCAACGAGCCGTCGCGGCTGACGCGCATCTGCGACGTGGTCGCAACGCTGCGGGGTGTCGATGTGGCGGACATCGCGGCGCAGACCACCCGCAATGCGTTGGCGCTGTTCCGGATCAGCGCCGTCTGAGCCCGTGCTCAGGCGGCCGCCTCGGCCGTGGGCTTGAGCAGCAGTTCGATCGCACGTCCCACCGCGGCAAACGCGAAGGCGCCGGTGATGTGCGTCGCCGCACCCAGCCCACTGCCGCAATCGAGATTGAGCGCCGCATCGGGTCCCAGCTGCGGGCGGATGCCGCACACGCTGCCGTCGGCCTGCGGATAGCGCACGTTCTCGAGCGAATAGATCGCCGATACGCCGAAGTAGCGCTTGGGCGACTTGGGAAAGTTGAACTCGGCGCGCAGCTTCTTGCGGATCAGCGCCAGCATCGCGTCGTGCTCGGTACGCGACAGGTCGCGCACGCGCACCAGGGTGGGATCGATGCGCCCGCCCGCCGCCCCGACCGTGATCACCGGCAGCTTGCGGCGGCGACACCAGGCGATCAGCTCGACCTTCGCGCGAAAGCTGTCGCAGGCGTCGATGACCAGGTCGTAGTCGCGCCCGAGCATGTCATCGAGATTGGACGGCGTGACAAACGCCTGCAGCGGGTGCACGGCGATCGAGGGATGGATCGCGCGGCAGCGCTCGGCCATCACCTCGGCCTTGTTGCGACCGTACTGGCCTTCGAGCGCCGGCAATTGGCGGTTGGTGTTGGACACGCAGATGTCGTCGGCGTCGATCAGGGTCAGCGAGCCGACACCGGTCCGCGCGAGCGCCTCGGCCACCCACGACCCCACCCCGCCCAGTCCGACCACGGCCACGTGGCGGCCGAGCAGGCGCGTCACGCTGCCCTGACCGTAAAGGCGTTCGATACCGGAAAAACGTGCGCGGGCAATCTCATCCATATGCATAGTCTAAGGGCGCGTTGCGCCGCGGGGTCTGCGCACCTCGCATGCCATGCGAGGCCTGCGCCTGAACGCGTCCTGCATTCCCGACTGCACCCGGCCTGATGAAACAGGCGGGTTGCTACGCCATTCACATCGTCGCGCCTAGCGTGAGCCCGTCGGGCACATCCGCCCGCGCACACCCTGAGCACCGCTTCGAAAGCTTCTGGAGGATCGCCTCATGAAAACTGGTCTGATCGGCGCCACCGTCCTTGCCGCGTCCGTTGCGCTGGCCGGCTGCGCGACCTCGCCCGGCTACTCGTCCGGCTACGGCAACAGTGGTTATGGCAACAGCGGTTATGGCCGCCCCGCCAATTGCTACGACTGCGGTACCGTCATGCGCATCGAAACGGTGCGCGGCAACAACAACCCGAATGTCGCCGGCCCGCTGATCGGCGGTGTCGTGGGTGCGGTCGCGGCCAAGGAACTCGCGCGGCGCAACACCGACAGCGAGGGCCGTCGCAATGTCGCCATCGGCGCCGGTGCGGTCGGCGGTGCACTGGCCGGCAATGCAATCCAGAACCGCACCGAAGGCGGCACCTACTACAACGTCCATGTGCGCATGAACGACGGACGGACCACCGTGCTGTCGCAGAGTGACATCGGTGGTCTGCGCGAAGGCTCGAACGTCCGTGTGCAGAACGGACAGGCCTACGCTTACTGAGTGAGCTTCACGCGAACAAGAAAAAACCCGGCGCAGGCCGGGTTTTTTCTTGGCTCGGATCCGGTGGGATCAGAGCGGGGTCACGGCATCGGCCTGCAGGCCCTTCTGGCCCTGCACCACCTCGAACGAGACCCGCTGGCCTTCCTGGAGGGACTTGAAGCCCGTGCCCTGGATGGCGCGGAAATGCACGAACACGTCTTCGCCGCTTTCACGGCTGATGAAGCCGAAGCCCTTTGCATCGTTGAACCACTTGACGGAACCTTCTTCGCGGACTCCCATGCTGCTCTCTCTCCCTGGAACGATTCGATAGTTGATCGATGGAACGCCTTCGCGGGCGGCTGGTTGCAAGGAGAACACGGGTGCGACGATGCAGCGGATCGGGCGGGACGAGCCAACACGAATCGACTTCATGCAGGGTCACGGTTCACGGTGACCTTGACAAACACAGCGCCTGCAAAGTACCCCGCTGTTTATGAAAATGCAATCAGGGTCGGCCCCAGTTTTCCGCGCCGCTGAAACCGGGTTTGGCGCGCAGGCATGGGGCGGCGCGACATGGATCTGAGCGGCCTGTTTTATGTACTTGCCGGACTCCTGGTGGTCGTGGGTCTGTGCGGTGTCGTGTTGCCGGCGCTGCCTGGCCTGCCGCTGGTGTTCGGCGGCATGTTGCTGGCGGCCTGGGCGAATGGATTCGAACGCGTCGGCGCATGGTCGCTGATCACGCTGGGCATCCTGACGGCGGTGTCGTTCGTGGTGGACTTCTGGGCCACGGCGATCGGCGCCAAGCGGGTCGGTGCCAGCCGCCTGGCGCTGATCGGTACGGTGATCGGCACATTCGTCGGCCTGTTCTTCGGCTTGCCGGGTCTGTTTGCCGGCCCGTTCGTCGGCGCGGTGATCGGAGAACTCGTCGCGCGACGTGACCTGCGACCACGCGGCCTGGGCCAGGCGACGCGCGTAGGCATGGGCACCTGGATCGGCATCGCCCTGGGTGTGGCTCTCAAACTCGCCCTCGCGGTACTGATGTTGGCGGTCTTCGCCTTCGCATGGTGGTGGTGACGTGCACTATGGTGCGCCGTCGCCCGCCCATTCCCGCCCCTGCATGACCCGATTCCCGATCGCAAAAATGTTTGCCGCGCTGTGTCTGCTCGGCGTCCTGTCGTCGGCGGTCGCGACCGCGCCGCCTGCCCCGCCCGCTCCGGATGTGCAGACCGCGGCCTCCGAGCCGACCCCATCGGAAGCGCAGGTGTCACCTGCCCCCGAGGCAGACGAGGTGGATGACGCGCCGCGCATCGAGGAAGTCGACGTGCGCGGTCGTTTCGACGCGGTGTTCGACGAGGCCCAGGTCCGCATCCTGCGCCTGCTCGCCAACCTGCCGCTGCTGATCGCCGCGGCCCTGATCGTGGTCGTCGCGGTATGGGGCGGCGGCTTCGTGTCGCGCCGGCTGCACTGGCTGCGCCTGAGGACGCGCAACCCCTATCTCGACGGTCTGATCCGGCGCGCGGTGCAGGCCGTGATCGTGGTGATCGGTGTCCTGGTCGCGCTCGACCTGCTCAATGCGACTGCGCTCGTCGGGGCGATGCTCGGCTCGGCCGGGGTATTGGGCCTTGCGCTGGGTTTCGCGTTCAAGGACATCGCCGAGAACTACATCGCCGGTGTGCTGCTGAGCCTGCGCAGACCGTTCGAGCCGGGCGATTCGGTGCGCATCGACAGTTATGAAGGCAAGGTGGCCGCGCTCAGCGCACGGGCCATGGTGCTGGTGACGGCGGAGGGCAACGAACTGCGTCTGCCGAACGCGCTGGTATTCAAGGCGGTCATCCTCAACTTCTCGAGCAATCCGCGCCGGCGGTTCGAGTTCACCATCGAGATCGACGCCAGCCAGTCGATCCGTGCCGCGCAGACCGAAGGGCTGGCGCAGATTGCCGGTATCGAAGACGTGCTCGACGACCCGGCGCCATCGTGGGCGGTCGTCGACTACACCTCGGCCGGCGTCATGCTCCGGTTCTTCGGCTGGGTCGACCAGCGCAAGAGCGACCTGGGCAAGACGCGCAGCGAGGCGATCCGCCTGGTCAAGGCCGGCTTCTGGCGCGCCGGCATCCAGAGTCCGCGCGCCACGACACACGTCGTGATCGGACGCGAAACGCCCGCGGCCCGGCAGACCTCACCGGACCAACACGAGCCCGCCACCAGCATGGGCGCCGACACGTCGGTCAACCGCGACATCGATCGCCAGGTTGCGCAGGTGCGTGACACCGACGACCGCAACCTCCTCACTCCCAGGGATGTGACTGCATGAAGCCCACTGTTCTGCTGCCCGTCGCGCTGAGCGTCGCGATGCCTTTCGCCCATGCGCAGACCGAACCGCTTCCCGGCACGGCCCCCAACGCACCGGCCAGCCTGGAGGCCTGCGCGGCATTGGAACAGGACGCCCAGCGCCTGGCCTGCTTCGACACCATGACCGGTCGAATTGCGCGCCCCACGCAGCAGGCGGATCTGGCCGCGGACGTGGCCCGCGAGCTGCAGGCCAATCCGGCCGCCCGCGCCGACGTGATGGCCGACCCGCGCGCGAGCAATCTCTATCGACACGATGCCGGCGCCCTGCTTGCCGACACCGTCGCCAACGCCGGCCAGGGTTCGCTGCTCGACAGCCGATGGGAACTGGCCAAGGACTCCAAGCTCGGCATCTTCAATCTGCGCGCCTACAAGCCTGTCTATCTGCTCCCGGTGTTCTGGTCGTCGGACGTCAACAACATGCCGTCCTCGCCCAATCCCGACAGCACGGTCACCACGCCGCAATCGCTCGACAGTCTGGAAACCAAGTTCCAGCTGAGCTTCAAGACCAAGGCGGTGGAGAACCTGTTCGGCAGCAACGGCGATATCTGGATGGGCTATACCCAGAGTTCGCGCTGGCAGACCTACAACGGCGACAACTCGCGCCCGTTCCGCGAAACGAACTACGAGCCCGAATTGCTGGCGGTGTTCCGCACCGGCTACGGGCTGCCCGGCGGCTGGCGGGGCCGCATGCTGGGCGTGGGTATCAACCACCAGTCCAATGGCCGGGGCGATCCGCTGTCGCGCAGCTGGAACCGGGTGATGTTCAACGTCGGTTTCGACCGCGACGACTGGGCGCTGATGGTCCGCCCCTGGGTGCGCCTGTCGGACGGCAGCGAAGACGACAATCCGGACATCGAGGACTACATCGGCCGCGGCGACATGACGCTGACGCACGTGCGCGGCGGTCACCAGTACTCGCTGATGGCGCGCCACACCCTGCGTGGCGGCGATCGCTCGCGTGGCGCTCTGCAGTTCGACTGGGGCTTTCCAATCCATAAGAATTTCCGCGGTCACCTGGAGGTGTTCCACGGCTACGGCGAGAGCCTGATCGACTACAACCACAAGGCCACCTACGTCGGCCTGGGCATCTCGCTGCTCGAGTGGTTCTGAGCCGCAAGCCGCGCAACGAAAAACGGCGCCCCGATGGGCGCCGTTTTCTTTGAGTGCCAGGAGACCTCAGGCGATCTCGACCACCGGAATGCCGCCGATCTTCGCTTTCCACTTGCGCGGGCCGGTCTCGTGCACGGATTCGCCGGTCGAATCGACCGCGACGGTGACGGGCATGTCCTGCACCTCGAATTCGTAGATCGCCTCCATGCCCAGATCCTCGAACGCGAGCACGCGCGCGGCCTTGATGGCCTTCGACACCAGATACGCCGAGCCACCGACCGCCATCAGGTAGACCGACTTGTGCTGGCGGATGGCCTCGATCGCGGTCGGGCCGCGCTCGGCCTTGCCGACCATGCCCAGCAGGCCGGTCTGTTCGAGCACCTGGCCGGTGAACTTGTCCATGCGCGTGGCCGTCGTCGGACCGGCCGGGCCCACCACTTCGCCCTGCACCGGATCGACCGGGCCGACGTAGTAAATGAAGCGGCCCTTGAGATCGACCGGCAGCGTCTCGCCCTTGTTGAGCATGTCGACGATGCGCTTGTGCGCGGCGTCGCGGCCAGTCAGCAGCTTGCCGTTGAGCAGCAGCACTTCGCCCGGCTTGAAGGTCGTGACCTCTTCGGGCGTGATCGTGTCGAGATCGACGCGGCGCGCGCCGGTCGGGTTGTAGGTCAGCTCCGGCCAGTCGGCCAGCGACGGCGGGTCGAGCATCACCGGGCCACTGCCGTCGAGGGTGAAATGCGCGTGGCGCGTGGCGGCGCAGTTGGGAATCATCGCCACCGGCAGGTTGGCCGCGTGGGTCGGGAAATCCTTGACCTTGATGTCGAGCACCGTGGTCAGGCCGCCCAGACCCTGCGCGCCGATACCCAGCGCGTTGACCTTGTCGTAAAGCTCGAGGCGCAACTCCTCGGCGCGGTTGGATGCGCCGCGGGCCTTGAGATCGACGATGTCGATCGGCTCCATCAGCGATTCCTTGGCCAGCAGCATCGCCTTCTCGGCGGTGCCGCCGATGCCGATGCCGAGCATGCCCGGCGGGCACCAGCCGGCGCCCATTGTCGGGACGGTCTTGAGCACCCAGTCGACGATCGAATCGGACGGATTGAGCATCGCGAACTTGGACTTGGCTTCCGAGCCGCCGCCCTTGGCCGCGACGATCACGTCGACCGTGTTGCCCGGCACGATCTTGACGTTGACCACGCCCGGTGTGTTGTCCTTGGTGTTCTGGCGCTTGCCGGCGGGATCTGCCAGCACGCTGGCGCGCAGCTTGTTGTCGGGATGGTTGTAGGCGCGGCGCACGCCCTCGTTGACCATGTCCTCGACCGACATCGTCGCGTCGTCCCAGCGCACCGACATGCCCACTTCCAGAAACACCGTGACGATGCCGGTGTCCTGGCAGATCGGCCGGTGGCCCTCGGCGCACATGCGCGAGTTGATCAGGATCTGCGCGATCGCATCCTTCGCGGCCGGCGATTCCTCACGCTCGTAGGCGGCGGTGAGGTTCTTGATGTAGTCGACCGGGTGGTAGTAGCTGATGTACTGCAGGGCGTCGGCAACGGACTGGATCAGGTCGTCCTGGCGGATCGATACCGGTGTCGCGGACATCTGGGAAGCGGAATGGCTGGCGGTCACGGCTGGCTCGCGGGCGTGCGGAAAACTTCACCATTCTAGGCCATGCACCGGGCATCGCCCGCCGGTCCGGCACGCCGGAGCGTTGCGCGCGGGCGCACAATGCAGGCATGGAAACCCTGGTTCTGGTGCTCGATCTGGTCGGCACCTTCGTCTTCGCGCTCAGCGGCGCGATGCTCGGCGTGCGGCGTCGCCTGGATCTGTTCGGCGTGCTGGTGCTGGCCTTCGCCGCGGCGACCGCCGGCGGCATGACCCGAGATGTGCTCATCGGGGCGACGCCGGTCGCCGCGATCAGCGACTGGCGCTATCCGGCCGTCACACTCGCGGCCGGCGTCATCAGCTTCGTCTGGGCGCCGCTGATCGAGCGGCTGCAACAGCCGGTGCGGATGTTCGATGCGCTGGGGCTGGCGCTGTTCGCGGTGGCCGGCACCCAGAAGGCGCTCGACTTCGGCGTACCGCCACCGATGGCGGCCGGCCTGGGCATGTTGACCGGCATCGGTGGCGGTATCGCCCGCGACGTGCTGCTGGCGCAGGTGCCGCTGGTGCTGCGGGCCGAACTCTATGCGGTGGCGGCACTGGCCGGTGCGGCCGTCGTCGCGCTCGGCCATTGGCTGCAGTGGCCGCCGGCCCCCTGCGCGATCGCGGGCGCCGGGCTGTGTTTCGGTCTGCGGATGATGGCGCTGCGGTTCGGCTGGCACCTGCCGGTGGCCCTGCAATCGGGCGGCGACGGCGAACCACCGGATTCGATGCGATGAGTCCGGCGTCAATCGGCGCGTCCCCAGGCGCCCGCCAGCCGAGCCTGCGCGAACGCTTCGACGCGATGCGCAATATCCCGCCGTTCCTGCGGATGATCTGGACGGTCAGCCCGCTGCTGACCTGCATCAGCGTCGGCCTGCGCATCGTGCGTGCCCTGCTGCCGGTGGCGATGCTCTTTGTGGGTAAGCTGATCATCGACGAGGTCGTGCGGCTGGTCGGCGCCGGCGCGATCGGCGACGGTTTTGCGGGCGCCTGGCAGGCGGGCACCCTCGACCATCTGCTGGTGCTGCTGGCGGCGGAATTCGCGCTCGCCATCGCCTCGGATCTGATCGGGCGCCTGACCACCTACTCCGACGGTCTGCTGTCGGAACTGTTCTCCAACGCCACCAGCGTGCGGCTGATGGAACACGCGGCGGTACTGGACCTGGAGGATTTCGAGGATCCCGATCTGCAGGACCGTCTCGACCGCGCGCGACGCCAGACCATCGGCCGTTCGAACCTGATGGCGCAACTGTTCGGGCAGATGCAGGACACGATCACCGTCGCCAGTCTTGCGGTGGGCCTGATCGTCTACGCGCCATGGCTGATCGCGCTGCTGGCGCTGGCACTGGTGCCGGCGTTTCTGGGCGAATCGCACTTCAATGCCCTGCGCTATGCGCTCGATTCGCGCTGGACGCCCGAGCGCCGCCAGCTCGAATACATCCGCATGGCGGGCGCCAGCGTGGAGACCGCCAAGGAGGTCAAGATCTTCGGCCTCCACCGGTTCCTGATCGCGCGTTACCGCACGCTGGCCGAACGCTTCTTCATCGCCAATCGCGGTCTCGCCCGCCGGCGGATGGTCTGGGGCACGCTGTTCGCGGCACTGGGCACGCTGGGCTACTACGCCGCCTACGCCTACATCTGCTGGCGCACGGTGCGCGGCGATTTCAGCATCGGCGATCTCACGTTTCTGGCCGCGAGTTTCCTGCGCCTGCGCCAGTTGCTCGAAGGGCTGCTGGTCGGCGTGTCGCAGGTCGCAGGCCAGGCGCTGTATCTCGACGATCTGTTCTCGTTCTTCCGCATCGAACCGGAGATCCGCTCGCCGGCCGATCCGGCACCATTTCCGCGACCGATCACGCGCGGCTTCGTGTTCGAGAACGTCGGCTTCCGCTATCCCGATTCCACCGCCTGGGCGGTGCGCCATCTCGACTTCGAACTGCGCGCCGGCGAGGTGCTGGCACTGGTCGGCGAGAACGGCGCCGGCAAGACCACGCTGGTCAAGCTGTTGGCGCGGCTCTACGACCCGGACGAAGGTCGCATCCTGCTCGACGGTCGCGACCTGCGCGACTACGACCTCGACGAAGTGCACGCCAACGTCGGCGTGATCTTCCAGGACTTCGTGCGCTACAGCCTCAGCGCCGGCGAGAACATCGGCGTCGGCCAGCCCGAAGCCATGGACGACGACGCGCGCATCCGCGAGGCGGCCCGCCGCGGCATGGCCGACGCGGTCATCGCAGGGCTTGCCGGCGGTTTTGATCAACCCGTCGGCCGCCGCTTCAAGTACGGCGTGGACCTGTCGGGCGGCCAGTGGCAGAAGATCGCGATCTCGCGCGCCTATATGCGCGACGCGCAGGTGATGATCCTCGACGAGCCGACCGCGGCGCTCGATGCCCGCAGCGAGTTCGAGGTGTTCCAGCGCTTCAAGGAACTCTCCGAAGACCGCACCGCCGTGCTGATCTCGCACCGGTTCTCGAGTGTGCGGATGGCCGACCGCATTCTCGTGCTGGAGCAGGGCCGGATCGAGGCCTCCGGCACGCACGACGCGTTGATGGCGCAGGGCGGGCGCTACGCCGAACTGTTCGAACTGCAGGCCGCGGGGTACCGCTGAGCGCGACGGCACCGAAGCGTCATGCGGCGCCTCGAGAGTGCCGCTCCACCGTGAGCGGCCGTTGACGCATGACTGCGTAGGCTGGCGGCATCCACGGGAGCCGTTCGATGACCGATACCAGCCGCGCGCTCGCGCGACACGCGCAGATCCTGCGTTTCCTGATGAAGTATCGCAGCGCCGGTGTGCTGTCGGGGTTCGAACTCGATCCGGCAGGCACCGAGAACCCGGTCGACGCGCCCGGCGGAAAACCCGACGCATTCGTGGACGATCTCGAAGCGCTGGGCCCGACCTTCATCAAGATCGGCCAGGCACTCTCGACGCGGCCGGACATGGTGCCGCCGGCCTATCTCGCCGCGCTCGAGCGGATGCAGGACGACGTGGCGCCGCTGCCCTTCGAGGTGATCCACGACGCGGTCGAGGACGCGCTGGGCGTGCGCATCAGCAAGGTGTTCGACACGTTCGATGAAACGCCGCTGGGCAGCGCATCGCTGGCGCAGGTGCATCGCGCGACGCTGCGCGACGGGCGCAAGGTCGCGGTCAAGGTGCAGCGCCCCGACATCGCCGAGCAGATCCGCGAGGATCTCGACACCCTCGCCCGCCTCGCCGGCGGCGTCGACCGGGTGACCGATGTCGGCCGCCGCGTGCGCTTTGCCGACTGGGTGCACGAATTCCGCCGCACCTTGCTGGCCGAACTGGACTACCGCATCGAAGCGGAGAATCTCGAGCGCTTCGACGCGCATTTTGTCGCCTACCCCACGCTGTTCGTGCCCAGGCCGGTCTGGGACCTGACCCGCGCGCGGGTGCTGACGATGGAGCTGGTGGAAGGCACCAAGGTCACCGATATCACCGGACTGCAACGCACCGAGCTCGACATGGCTCCGCTGGCGACCGCGCTGCTGCACGGCTATCTCGACCAGGTATTCGTGCACGGCGAGATCCATGCAGATCCGCATCCGGGCAACCTGCTGTTCACCCGCGACGGACGCCTGGCCCTGCTCGACCTCGGGATGGTCGCGCACGTGCCGCCGCGCACCCGTGAGCGCCTGCTCAAGCTGCTGTTCGCGGCCGTCGACGGCCGCGGCGAACAGGTCGCTGCCGAAGGCATCGCGATGGGCACGCGGCTGGAGGATTTCGACGAGGCGCGCTACTACCGCGACGTCGGCCAGCTGGTCGCGCGCTACGCCGCGCAGTCCGGCGCGACCGGCCAGACCGAAGGCCGGCTGATGCTCGATCTGGTGCGCCTGGCCACCGCCTGCGGCCTGCGCACGGCGCCCGAGATGAGCCTGCTCGGCAAGACGTTGCTGCACCTGGAATCGGTGGTGCACGCGCTCGATCCCGAGCTCGACATGAAGCGCGTGGTCGAAGCGCACCTCAACGACATGATGCGCCAGCGCCTGCGCAAATCGCTGTCGCCGGCCAACCTCGCCAGCGAACTGATGGACATGCAGGAGCTGGTGCGCGACGCGCCGCGCAAGGTTTCGAATGTGCTGTCGCTGCTGTCGGAGAACCGCCTGCGTGTCCGGCTGACCGGGCTCGAGGAGTCGCATCTGCTCGAGAGCCTGCACAAGATCGCCAACCGCATCGCTGCCGGTGTCGTGACCGCGGCGCTGATCCTCGCCTCGGCGATGATGATGGACAACGAGGGCGGCCCGCGGCTGTTCGGCTATCCGGCCATCGCGCTGCTGCTGTTCCTGACCGGCGCCGGCCTGGGCATTGCGATCGTGCTCAGCGCCTTGCTTGGCGACAAGCGCGCACGTCCGAACGAGGAGCGCGGCCCCAACTGAACGTGCGCGCCGGGCCGCAACGCCCGGCGCGATGAGAACCGGTCTCATCGCTGGTATCATGGCCGGCTTCCCGCGTCGTCCTTCGCTTATGTCAGCCGCCTTTGGCACCGAAACGGTGCTGGATGTCCGTCACTGGACGGACGCCTATTTCAGCTTCACCACCACCCGCGACGACGGCTTCCGCTTCGAGAACGGCCAGTTCGTGATGATCGGCCTGGAGACCGAAGGCAAGCCGATCCTGCGTGCGTATTCGATTGCCAGCGCGAACTGGGAGGAGCAGCTCGAGTTCTTCAGCATCAAGGTCGACAACGGCCCGCTGACCTCGCGCCTGCAGCACGTCAAGCCGGGGGACCAGGTCCTGATCGGTCGCAAGCCGACCGGGACGCTGCTGATCCATGACCTGCATCCGGGTCGCAGTCTCTATCTGCTGGGCACCGGAACGGGCTTTGCGCCCTGGCTGTCGGTGATCAAGGATCCCGAGACCTACGAACGTTTCGACAAGATCATCGTGACCCACGGCGTGCGCACCGCGCAGGACCTCGCCTACCGCGACTACATCGTCAACGAGCTGCCGCATCACGAGTTCCTCGGCGAGCAGATGTCGAAACAGCTGCTGTACTACCCCGCCGTGACCCGCGAAGACTTCGAGTTCGAAGGTCGCAGCCACCGGGGCCGCCTGACCGATCTGCTCGACAGCGGCCGGATGGCCGCCGATCTGGGCCTGCCGCCGCTCGACCCTGCGCACGACCGCGCAATGATCTGCGGCAGCCCGCAGATGCTGGCCGACTTCCGCAACCTGCTCGATGCCCGCGGCTTCGAAGCCGCCCCGCGCATCGGCACGCCCGGCCAGTACGTGTTCGAGCGCGCCTTCGTCGAGAAGTGAGACCGACGCGGCATCGGCGCTGCGGCGCCTCGTGCTGCACGAATCCCCGCAACGGCTCGCAGGCGGGCTAGTTCGCCGAGGCCGGCCGGGCCAGTGCCGCTTCGATCGGCCTGCGCAGACGCTCGGGTCTGGCGGAGGGCGCGAAGCGGTCGATGACTTCACCATCGCGTCCGACCAGGAACTTGGTGAAGTTCCATTTGATCCGCCGCGACCCGAGCAATCCGGATTTCTGCGCCCGCAACCATGCCCACAGCGGGTGCGCGTCGTCGCCGTTGACGTGGACCTTGGCGAACATCGGAAAATCGACCGCGTAGTTCAGCGCACAGAAGTTGCGGATTTCCGCCTCGGTGCCGGGCTCCTGCTGGCCGAACTGGTCGCAGGGAAAGCCCAGCACCACGAGCCCCTGGTCGCGATAGTCGTGCCAGAGCTGCTGCAGGCCGGTGTACTGCGGGGTGAAGCTGCATTTCGAGGCGACGTTGACGATCAACAGCACACGGTCGGCATAGTCGGACAGCGGCTGCGGCGATCCATCGAGGCTGGTGGCCTGGAAATCGAAAGCGCGTGGCATCGGGAGGTCCGGAATCGGCGGGCGCACAGTGTGGGGCAGCGATCGCCGTTCCGGAAATGAACCCGCACGCTGCCGGCCGGGCCGTGCCCACGTGGAAACAGCCCGTTTCGCGACCGCGACGTTCGACATGGGCCACGTCGGCGTCGATGGGCTAGGCTTGGGGGTCATGTCACCGGGAGAGACCCCTTGCTGAAGAAGCCCCTCGCCGCCGCCCTGTGCGCGGCCCTCGCCGTGTCTGCCCTGCCCGCGCTCGCCCAGTCCGGCGCCAGCGCCGCTGGCACGCCCGCCCCGAGCGCCCAGCGTCCGGCCGACAACCCGCTCTTCGTCGAAAGCACGCTGGATCTGCAGTACCCGCATTTCGACCGCATCCAGGACGCCCACTTCGGTCCCGCCTTCGACGCCGGCATGGCCGAGAACCTGCGCGAGATCGAGGCGATCACCGGCAACAGTGAAGCGCCGACGTTCGAGAACACCATCATCGCGCTGGAGAAGTCGGGCGAAGTGCTCTCGCGCGCACGCACGATCTTCAGCAGCCTCAACGGCACCGACACCAACGATGCACGCAGGAAGATCGATGCCGAGTACGCGCCGAAATTCGCCGCGCACCGTGACGCGATCATGCTCAATCCCGCGCTCTTCGAACGCGTCGACACGCTCTACAAGAACGTCGATTCGCTGGGCCTCGAAGCGGAAAGCAAGCGACTGGTGGAGCGTTACCACACGATGTTCGTGCGCGCCGGTGCCAACCTGACCGAAGCGCAGAAGGCCGAGATGCGCCGCATCAACGCCGAGTCGGCGAAGCTCGGCACGACCTTCAGCCAGAACGTGCTCAACGAGGTCAACGACTCGGCGGTCGTCGTCGATACCGTCGAGGAACTCGACGGCATGAGCGAAGGCCAGATCGCCGCTGCCGCCGAAGAGGCGAAGTCGCGCGGCCTCGAGGGCAAGTACGTCATCACCCTGCTCAACACCACCGGCCAGCCGCCGCTGCCGCAGATCAACAACCGCGACCTGCGCGAGCGCATCCACAAGGCGTCGGTCGCACGCGGCAGCCGCGGCAACGAATTCGACAACACCGGCGTGATCGCGCAGATCCTGAAACTTCGCGCCGAGCGCGCCAACCTGCTGGGCTATCCGAACCAGGCCGCGTTCGTGCTCGAGGACTCGACCGCTGGCACCGTCGAGGCCGTCAACGACATGCTGGGCCAGCTGGCACCGGCCGCCGTGGCCAACGCCAGGCGCGAAGCCGCCGAGCTGCAGGCGATGATCGACCGCGAGCAGGCCGCCAAGGGCGAGCCGGGCTTCCAGCTCGAGCCCTGGGACTGGGCCTACTACTCGGAGAAGGTCCGCCAGGACAAGTACAGCTTCGACGATGCGCAGCTCAAGCCGTACTTCGAAATGAAGAACGTGCTCGAGAACGGCGTGTTCTTCGCGGCCAACAAGCTCTATGGCATCACGCTGCGCGAGCGCACCGACCTGCCCAAGTATCACCCCGACACCTGGACCTACGACGTCTTCAACGAGGACGGCAGCCAGCTGGCGATCTTCATCTTCGACCCCTACGCGCGCAGTTCCAAGCGTGGCGGTGCGTGGATGAACTCGTATGTGTCACAGTCCGAGCTCGACGGCACGCTGACCGTCACCGCCAATCACCAGAACATCCCCAAGCCGCAGGCCGGCCAGCCGACGCTGCTGACCTGGGACGAAGTGACCACGATGTTCCACGAGTTCGGCCACTCGCTGCACGGCATGTTCTCGGACGTGAAGTACCCCTTCTTCAGCGGCACCAGCGTGCCGCGCGACTTCGTCGAGTTCCCCTCGCAGGTCAACGAGATGTGGGCCGACTGGCCGGAAGTGCTCGCCAACTATGCGAAGCACTATCAGACCGGCGAAGCCATGCCGGCCGAACTGCTGCAGAAGGTGCAGGCGGCGGCGAAGTTCAACCAGGGCTTCGCGACCACCGAGTACCTCGGCTCGGCGATGCTCGACCAGTATCTGCATCAACTGCCGGCCGACCAGCTGCCGTCGGGTGACCAGGTCATGGCGACCGAAACCGCCGCGCTCCGTGCGGCCGGCCTCGACTATGCGCCGGTGCCGCCGCGCTACCGCACGCCGTACTTCAGCCACATCAACGGCGGCTACGCGGCCGGCTACTACGCCTACATCTGGTCGGAAGTGCTGGACGCGAACACCGTGCAGTGGATCGAGCAGAACGGCGGCCTGACCCGCGAGAACGGTGACCGTTTCCGCAGCACCCTGCTCTCGCGCGGCGGCAGCAAGGATGCCAAGCAGCTGTTCGTCGATTTCACCGGCCATGAGCCGCAGATCGAGCCGCTGCTGATCAAGCGGGGTCTGGCGCCGGACCCGAAGGACGGCGCGCAGTAAACCCTGCCGCATGTGGTGACACGAACGCCCGGCTTCTCGCCGGGCGTTTTTTGTCGGGTCCGCCGCGTCCGCCGACGGCGCAGCTGCGCTCGCGCGGAACGGGAATCGCAACGCCCCGGCGGCGCCCCCACAGCCGTGACGTGTCCGCAACCGGATGCAGACATGCTGCGCCGCGCCGCCCGCGTGCGCATGGCGCCGGGGTAGCATGGCGCATGTCCGCCATTGCTTCCGATATCTCGAATGCCGCCTCGCGGTTACGCGACTGGCTCGCCCGCTTCGAACGCGTTTTCGTGCTCACTGGCGCCGGCGTCAGTACCGGTTCGGGCATCCCCGACTACCGCGATGCGGAGGGAAACTGGAAGCGCCCGGCGCCGGTGACGTGGCAGGCCTTCTCTGGAGATCCGGCGGTCTATCGCCGCTACTGGGCGCGCAGCTACGTCGGCTGGCCGAAATTTTCCGTGGCCCATCCCAACGCCGCCCATCACGCGCTCGCCGCGCTCGAACATGCGGGGCCGGTCACCACCCTGCTTACCCAGAACGTCGATGGCCTGCACCAGGCCGCCGGCAGTCGACACGTCATCGACCTGCACGGGCGCCTCGACCAGGTGATCTGTCTGTCCTGCGGCACGCAGATCACGCGCGACGCGCTGCAGCCGCGGCTGGTCGCCGACAATCCGGACTGGCATCCGGGCGCGGCGGCCATGGCGCCGGATGGCGACGCCGACATCGCCGCCGATGCGGAAACCGTCTTCGTGCCCCCGCACTGCGCACGATGCGGCGGACTGCTGAAACCCGACGTGGTGTTTTTCGGCGAAAACGTGCTCCGCGCGCGCGTGCACGATGCCCGGGCCGCACTGACCGCGAGCGAGGCGATGCTCGTCGTCGGTTCCTCGCTGATGGTCTATTCGGGCTTCCGGTTCGCGAAGATGGCCAGCGAGGCGGGTCTGCCGCTGGCGATCCTCAACGCGGGCACCACGCGCGCCGATGCACTGGCCGAGCTGCGGCTCGCTGCGGAAATCGGCGCTACGCTGGACGCCGTGCGCAGCTGAGCCTCAGGCCTGCACGAACAGATCGCGATAGGCCGGCGCCACGTGAGGCAGCAGCACGCGGGCCGGCACCTCCACGCTCTGGATACCGTCCGAATACGGGCCAACCTGATAGGGCGGAAACACGAACCGCAGGCCCGACAGCTTGCCGCCGGCGCCGGGCACCGGCTCGAACTGCTGGTAGTTGGCGACATCGGGCGCCGAACCCTCGTCGATCATCTTCCCCGCCGACCGCATCAGCCTGCTGCGCTCGTCCGGCTCGAGTTCGTCGGCATCGATCCGTTGCGACAAGGCGGCATGCAGCTGCTCACGGACGTAGCCGGAGATCGCGCGCCAGTCGCCGGCCCCGTCGGCGATCAACGCGTCGGCGGTCAGCAACCGCTGTTCGCGCACCAGCCAGACGAAGCGTTCGATCAGCGGATTGTCGTGGGCGCCGCCGGTATAGCTGCTGCCGTCGGCGGCGATCGCCAGCAGGTCGGGCGTATCGAGCAGCGTCGTGAAGCTCAATGACAGGTCGTACATCGTGCCCGGCTGCAGCTCGGCATCTCCGACCGCCTGCATCAGCTCGTCCCGCGCCGCCTGCGCATAGCGGTGCAGCTCCGCGGCCAGCCCCGGGTACTTGTTGGCTTCGGGCGGGTAGCTGATGCCGACGATAAAGCGGCTGTCCATCTCGACCACGTCCTCGAGTTCGGGCGTGGTCTCGTCCAGCGGCTGCGCGGCGTCAGCGACGGGAGCCGGCGCCGGGACGGAGGTCTGGTCAGGAGCAGGCACATCCCGCTGGCAGGCCGCAAGCGCGCATGCGAACAACGGGAGGCAATACAGAAACCGGGTCGATGCGTGCATCGTCGTTCCAGCGAAGAGGTCGAACGAAAAACTAACGGGCCCGGCGTGGCATCGCCGTGACGGACGAGACGCGCGATGGCGTATGCAAAAAGCCCCGGACGTTACCGTCCGGGGCTCGGGTCTTTCGAACTGCGGGGCGTCTTAGACGGCCTGCACTTCGTCAGCCTGCAGGCCCTTCTGGCCCTGGACGACCTTGAAGGTCACCTTCTGGCCTTCCTGCAGCGACTTGAAGCCGGTGCCCTGGATCGAACGGAAGTGGACGAACAGGTCCTGGCCGCTTTCCGGGGTGATGAAGCCGAAGCCCTTGGCATCATTGAACCACTTGACGGTTCCGGACTGACGATCGCTCATGGTGTTACTCCTTGAAGCAGTTTGATGGGAACACGACACCCACTGACATGTGGTCCGGGTGTCGCGACTGTCGAGCAAGGGGTAACGCGAAAGCGATGGAGCGGATCGTCCCGACCGGCGAACCGGGCGTCAACTTGGATCTACCGCATCGGAGCCACGATGTACCGTGATCCCGCCTTGAACAGTTCGCGAACGATACCTCAATTGCCGGCGAAAAGGTAAAGCGGCTGACCCGATGCGTCACCCGCCCCCGGCGTCCGGTTTCCCCTGCCCCCGCAGTGACAGCCGATGGTCTGCATAGCTGCATTCCGACGCGACCTGCAGCCCCGCCTGCTGGGCGTGGGCGACGGCGGCGTCCACCAGCGCCGCGCCCAGGCCCCGGCCCGCGAGCGGCGCGGGGACGATGGTGTGCAGGATCGTCAATACGCCGCCTTTCTCGCGGTATTCGAGGTGTGCGATGTGTCCCTCGTCCACGATCTCGAACAGGTGACGGGCGGGGTCATGCTGGACCGTGACGGCACTCATTTTCAGATTTTCCTGACAGGAGTTGAGGAAAGGGCCGACCGGGCGACGGTGAACCGGCCGGACGCTTCGCGGAAAGCCGGCGATGACGCGCTGCGTCACGAATGTGCGCGGAAAGCGTCTTGCCGTCTGACGGGCGGTGTCACCCCGATCGGGCCGGCGGCCCGAGACTCTGGCACGTCTCATGCTCGTCCTCCCGGGACCAAGGGGGAACACCATGGACACACGTCGTACCGACATGCAGGACGCGATCGAGCGGCTGTTCGAGCTCACGCGCGCCGGGCAGACCGACTCGAGCGAGTTCGAACAGCTCGACCATCTGGTCCAGCAGCGCCTGCGCGAGGCCTACGCCGGCACCCCGCCGCCCGCGCGCGCGGTCGCCTGAGCCGCGCTGCGGGTTATCTCCGGGCTCAGTCGTCGGTGCTGTTGCGGCTGTCGCGCTTGCCCTGATTGCGACGATCGCGGGTACTGCTGCTGCCCTGGATCGGTGCCTGTCGGATCTCGGCCGCGTGCAGCTGCAGCGCCTTGGCGCGCGCCTGTGGAGACTGAAATCCGGGCGCCGCTTCGTTCGCGCCGTCGGTCCCGATGGCCTCCCAAGACTTGCCTGCCTGCGCCTCTTGCGTGCGCTGTTCGAGCAGCTTGCGCGTGTTGCGCAGCGCCTCCTCCGGCGTGATGCCGTCGGTCTTGCGGCGCGTCCGCGCAGCGGGTTTGGCATCGGCTGCGCCATCTGACTTCTTGCGACCGGCCGAGGTCTTGCGCGCGCCCGCGGTGCCGGCGGACGCGCGGCTGTCGGCAGCGTCGCCGACGCCGGCCTTCGACGTCGAAGCCGTGGCGCGCTTGGCAGCGCGCGCCGGCTGCGACGCGCCGGATTTCGCCGCGGCCTTCTTGGCGGTCGTGGCACGGGTGGCGGTCTTGCGCGCGGGCGGCGTGGCGGCATCCTTGTCGGCGGAACGCTTCGCAGCGCTGGCCTTCGTCGCCGGCGCCCTGGTCGCAGACTTCTTCGTGGCCGCCTTCGAAACGGTGCCCTGCGCGGACTTCGTGCCACGCGCCGCCGGCGTGCGCTTGGCGTCGCGGGCGACCTGCTTCTGACGGTCTTCGAAGCGCTGCAGGATGTCGGCCAGCAATTCGACCTTCTCTCCGGTCCGCGCGTTCGCCTGTCCGCTGCGGCCCGACTTGCTACCGGTCTTGCCGCGCGAAGCCAGACGCTGGCGCTTCTCCAGATCACGCGCACGGTCACGGGCAGTGCGTGCGCGTCCGACGAGCTGGTTCAAGCGCGCATCGCTGTGACCACGCAGCGCGTTGCTGCGGCTGTCGTCGAACAAGCCCATCTCGGTCTTGTTGAGCAGGGCGGTGGCTTTGGCTCGCGTAACGGCCATGAGGTGCACTCCATCTGTGGTCGTGCAGCCAGAGGTATCACGCGTGACATGCAGGGCCGGTGAGAGCACCGGCGCACCGGGACGTCAGAACGACGGCGACGCCAGGCGTTCGACGAACAGCCCCAGCACGCGCGGCTCCATCATCGCGGTGAACAACATGCCATAGCCCGCGCCCCACAGATGCGCGCTGTGGTTGATGTTGTCGCCACCGCGCTTGTCCATCCAGATGCTGTAGCCGATGTAGGCCACGCCGAACACGATGGCCGGCATCGGAATGAAGAACACCAGCAGCAGTTGCCAGGGGTTGATCAGGATCGATGCGAACAGCACCGCCGAGACCGCACCCGAAGCACCCAGACTGCGGTAGTGCGGATCGTGCCGATGCCGCAGATAGGTCGGGAGGATCGCCACCAGAATCGCCGACAGGTAGAACAGCAGAAAGCCGACCGGCCCGATGTAAGGGGCGAACGCGCGCTCGATGCCGGCACCGAAGAAGAACAGCGTGATCATGTTGAAGATCAGGTGCTGCCAGTCGGCATGGATGAAGCCATGCGTGAGCAGTCGGTCATACTGCTTGTGGCGGTCGACCGCCGGCGGCCACAGGATCAGGCGCGCGATCAGTTTCGGTTTCTCGAACGCCTGCCACGAGACCACGGCGGTCACCGCGATCAGCAGCAGGGTCATGGGGCCAAAGTTCATCGGAACATCCTTTGCGTCAGGCGATGCGGTAGTGGTCCTGCATCGGGTAACGACGCGCGTAGAGACCGAACGCCAGCGCCGCGACGAAGGCGAAGCCGGCAAAGAAGAACATCAGGAATGCGTTTTCGCTCAACCCCGTCGATGCGATGTAGGCGGTGACCGCCTCGTTGCGCACGCCGGCATTGGTCAGCAGCACCCAGAGGCTGCCGAAGGTACTGGTGAGGTACCAGAACGCCATGATCACGCCCTTCATGGCTTGCGGCGCCTGGCTGTAGGCGAACTCCAGCGCCGTCGCCGACACCAGGACCTCGCCGAAGGTCAGCAGCAGGTAGGGCAGCGACTGCCACGCCAAGGAGACTTCCTGGCCGCCGTCGAGCCACAACTGCAGGCCACCGGCGACGATCCACGACGTGCCGGAGATCGCGATGCCCCAGCCCATCCGACGCAGCGCGGTCGGCTCGAACCCCATGCGACGCAGCGCCGGGTACAGCACGAAGTTGTTGAACGGGATCAGCAGCATCACCAGCAACGGATTGAGCGCCTGCATCTGCGCCGGGTTGTCGATCAGCCAGCTCGGCCACCACCACGCGGCATGCGGCACCACCATCTCGCGGCCCTGGATGATCCAGGTCGAGGCCTTCTGGTCGAACAGCGACCAGAACGGCGTGACCAGCGCGAACACGATCAGGATCCGCAGCACGGCGCGGACGCCGTCCACGGCGGCGTCCGGGTGCAGGCCACGCGCGCGTTCGAGCTGCATCGACGCGCCCCAGCCACCGAGCGCGATGATCACGCCCAGCGCAAGGCAGGCGGTGATGACGAATCCGAAGTCGGTCGGCCACCATGCCAGCCCGACCGTCGCCGACAGCGCCCACAACAGCAGCATCACCGCGGCGGTGACCACGCCGGTCATTGCGACCAGCAGGCCTGGACGCGCGCGGCCTGCGCCATGCGCCCGCAGCGCAGTCTTGACCACTTCGGAAAAGCCGTGCGGGTCGCGGCGCGACGGCGGGACGTTGATGTAGTGGCGGCGGCCCAGCCAGAACACGAAGGTCGCGATGAACATCAGCACGCCCGGCACGCCGAATGCGACCGCCGGGCCGTAGCTGTCGAGCAGGCGCGGCGCCAGCAGGGATGCGAAGAACGAACCGAAGTTGATGATCCAGTAGAACGCGTCGAAGACCACCTTGGCCTTGGACTTGTTGGTCTGGTCGAACTGGTCGCCGCAGAACGAAACCACCAGCGGCTTGATGCCGCCCGAACCCAGCGCGATCAGGAACAGGCCGGTGTAGAACCCGTTGGCGTTGTTCTCGAACAGCGCCAGACACGCATGACCGGCGCAGTAGATCAGCGAGAACCACAGGATGGTGTGGTACTTGCCGAAGAACCGGTCTGCCAGCCAGCCCCCCAGCAGCGGGAAGAAGTACACGCCGATCACGAACATGTGGAAGATGTCCTTGGCCTGCGCTTCGCGGTCGCCTTCGCTGGGCAGGTAGCCGAGGAGGATCGAGCTGATCAGGAACGGCACCAGGATGTTGCGCATGCCGTAGAAGCTGAAGCGCTCGCAGGCCTCGTTGCCGATGATGTAGCCGATCTGGCGGGGCATGCGCCCGTGGGTGGTCGGGACGGTGGACATCGGCGGATCCGCGGCTGGAAAGCGGCACAGACTACCCGATCCCGACGCGCCGACTGCCACCTCCCGAGCGGCTTCTGCAGGCGCGGCCTTGGGGCTGCGGACGCGGCGCGGCATCATGGGCGGTCGCCCGCCCGGACCCTGCCATGTCTCTGCCCCGCCTGCCGCTCGCCGCCGCCCTCGCCCTGTTGCTGACCGCCCTGCCCGCGGCCGCCACGGACGACCCACGCATGACCGTCGCCGAGCGCAGCGGCTTCATTGAAACCGGCCGCTACGACGAAGTCATCGCCTTGTGCGACACCTTCGCCCGTCTGCATCCCGAGGCGGTGCGCTGCGTGCAATTCGGCACCTCGCCCGAGGGCCGTCCGATGCAGGCGCTGGTCGCCAGCCGCAGCGGCGCGCTGGAACCCGAAGCAGCCCGTGCGGCCGGCGTACCGGTGGTGCTGGTCCAGGGCGGGATCCACGCAGGCGAGATCGACGGCAAGGACGCCGGTTTCCTGGCGCTGCGCGAATTGCTCGATGGCGCCGCCGCGCCGGACGCGCTCGATGCGCTGGTGCTGGTGTTCGTGCCGGTCTTCAGTGTCGATGGACACGAGCGCTTCGGCGCCTGGAACCGGCCCAACCAGCGCGGCCCGCGCGAGATGGGCTGGCGCACCACTGCGCAGAACCTCAATCTCAACCGCGACTACGCCAAGGCCGATGCGCCGGAGATGCAGGCGATGCTCGCGCTGGTCGAGGCCTGGGATCCGATCGCCTACGTCGACCTGCACGCCACCAATGGCGCGCAGTTCGAACACGACATCTCGATCCAGGTCGAACCGGTGCACGCGGGCGATGACGCGCTGCGCGAGATCGGGCGTGAATTTCGCGATGCGGTGATGGTCGACCTCGCCGCACAGGGCTCGTTGCCGTTGCCGTTCTACCCCTCGTTCGTCGAGCACGACAATCCCGAGTCGGGTTTCGAGGACGGCGTCTCGCCGCCGCGGTTCTCGACCGGCTATTTCCCGCTGCGCAACCGTCTGGCCATGCTGGTGGAAACGCATTCGTGGAAGGAATATCCGGTGCGTGTGCGCATCACCCGCAACACCGTGATCTCGGTGGTCGAGCAGATCGCGCGCCACGGCGGCGACTGGATGCGTGTCGCGCGCGAGGCCGATGCACGCGCGTCGGCGCTCGGCGGCACACGCGCGCCGCTGGCGTGGACGGCTACCGATGCCAGCCACACCGTCGATTTTCGCGGCTATGCCTACACGCGCACGCCGTCGGAGATTTCCGGGGCCCTGATGACGCGTTACGACGAGACCACGCCGCAGCTGTGGCGTGTGCCGCTGCGCGACACCCTCACGCCGTCAGTTGAAGTCACACTGCCGCGCGGCGGTTATCTGGTGCCAGCCGCGCATGCGGCCTGGGTCGGCGAGAAGCTGCGCCAGCACGCCATCGACTTCCACAGGCTCGATACCGCGCAGCCGGCGCTTGCAGTGGAGGCGTTCCGCGCGACGCAGGCGACGCCGGCCGCGGGATCGGTCGAGGGCCACCAGCGGCTGACGCTCGACGGCGACTGGGCGACGGAAACGATGGATGTCGCAGCCGGGGCGCTGTTCGTGCCGATCGCCCAGCCGAAGGCGCGCCTGGTGGCCGCCCTGCTCGAAGCGCAGGCGCCCGACGCGCTTGCGGCCTGGGGCCACTTCAACACGCATTTCGAGCGCAAGGAATACATGGAGGACTACGTCGCCGAGCAGGTCGCGCGCGAGATGCTCGCCGCCGATCCGTCCCTGCGCACCGAGTTCGAAGCCAGGCTGCGCGATGATCAAGCGTTCGCCGAAAGCTCCGCGGCGCGGCTGGAGTTCTTCTACCGACGGCACAGCGCCTGGGATGACCGCTACAACCTCTATCCCGTCCTGCGCACCGACACCGTCCTGACCGGAGCCCCCGCGCCATGAAGCAGCTGCTGTGCGCCCTGCTCGCCCTGACCCTCTCCGCCTGCGGCAGCGTGCAATCGCAGGACGGCGCCGCGGTCGATCACACGCCGGCCGATCTGCGCGTGGTCACGCTCAACATCTACCACGACAAGGCCGACTGGCCGAAGCGCCTGCCGCTGATCGTCGCGCAACTGCGCGGGCTCGATGCGGATGTCATCGCCCTGCAGGAAGTGCTGCAGTTCGACGGCCTGCCCAACCAGGCGCACACGATTGGCGATGCGCTCGGGTATTCGGTCCAGTTCGTGTCCAACGACCCGGACGATCAGGCGCATCGTTACGGCAATGCGTTGCTGACACGCCTGCCGGTACTCACGCAGGCCTGGACGCCGCTCGCGCCGCATGAGGATTCACGTTCGATGGGCCATGCCCGCCTGCGCTTCGACGGCCGACCGATCGATGTCTATTTCACCCACCTGCACCACACCGCCGAGGGCAGCGCCCTGCGCCGGCAGCAATTGCGCGACGCGCGTACGTTCATGGCGCGCCGCAACGACGGCACACCGGCGCTGGTCATGGGCGACTTCAATGCGCCAGCCAGTGCACCGGAGCTCGGTGCGCTCGACGGCTTCTTCGATACCTTCGGCGCCCTGCATCCCGAAGCCGACGCACGCGGCGTGACCACGCTCAACCCGCACTTTTTCGACGTGCGCCGCCGCATCGACCACGTCTTCGCCCAGACGGGTCGCTTCGAAGCCATCGAGGCGCGCATCGTGCTCGACACGGCGGGCGCCGACGGCACCTGGCCCTCGGACCACTTCGGCACCTTCGTCGTGCTGCGTCCGACAGGCCGTTGACCGCAGGTTGCACGGGGCGGGCGCATGCTCGCGGTCCGACCAGTCCCCGGAAGTGCCGACCATGCCACGCGTCCCGCTCCGCCTCACCGCACTGTCGCTATGTGCGTCCGCGCTGCTCGCCGCCTGCCAGTCTTCGCCCACATCCGCCACCGGAGCCCCGCCGATGTCCGAGTCCACTGCCCAGGTGCGCGTGCAAGGCGAAGCGGTGTATTTCGAGAAGATCCTGATGCCTGCGGGATCGCAGCTGCGCGTGCAGCTGCTCGACAACCAGCTCGCCGACACGCAACAGGCGGTCCTCGCCGAGCAGGTATTCACGGTCGGGGCCGGCCCCTATGAATTCGCCATCGACGTGCCGCGTGCGCAGCTGCGTGACGGGGGCCGGTACGGCCTGCATGCTTCGGTGTCGATGCCCGACGGTGAGTTGCGCTTCGTCACCGACACGCGGGTGCCCGTGGAGATCGGAAGCAACGCGCTCGATGTGCACGTGGGACGCATCCGCCTCCACCACGTGCAGCCGTGACCGTCAGCCGTTGACGAAGCGGACGCGTCTGGTGATGCCGCAGGTCAGCGCATAGGAAATGGTGCCCGCCGCGTCGGCCACCGTCTCGACGGGCAATGCATCGCCCCACAACACGACCGGGTCGCCGGCCCGCGCATCGGGCTGGTTGCGCAGGTCGATGGTCATCAGATCCATGGATACGCGACCGGCGACCGCGGCCATACGGCCGTTGACCAGCACGGGCGTGCCGGCAGGCGCCAGGCGCGGGTAACCGTCGCCGTAGCCGACCGCGGCCACGCCGACCGCCATGTCCTCGGGCGCCTCCCAGGTCGCCGAATAGCCGATGCGTTCGCCCCTGACGACCCGGTTCACCGCAAGCAGGCGCGTCTCGAAGGTCATCGCGGGCCGCAGGCCGAAAGAAGCACCGGTGCGTCCGGCGACGACCGACATGCCATACAGCGCCCCACCCGGCCGGATCCAGTCGCCATAGGCGTCCGGCCAACCGAGTACGGCCGCCGAATTGGACAGCGAGCGCGGACCGTCCAGGCCTTCGGTCGCGGCCATGAACACGCGCATCTGCGCGGGCGTCTGCAGGCCGTTGCGCGAATGCGCGTCGAACTCGTCGGAGCTGGCGAAATGCGTCATCAGCACGATCTCGCCGGTCACCCCGCGCGCAGCGCGCAGGCGCGCGTAGGCCTCGCGCACCTGTTCGGGCGGAAAGCCCAGGCGATGCATGCCGGTGTCGATCTTGAGCCATACGCGGATCGGCGCGCCCTCGGTCTGTTCGAGCAGATCGAGCTGCGCGGCGTGGTGCACGATCGCATCGGCGCGCAGCGCACGCAGCTGGTCGAGATCATCTGGATTGTCGAAGCCCGACAGCACCAGAATCGGTTGATCGAGACCGGCCGCACGAATGCGCGTGGCGTCGTCGATTGCAGCGACCCCGAACGCATCGGCCTCCGACAGGCCGCGCACCACCGTCTCCAGTCCATGGCCGTAGCCGTCGGCCTTGACCATCGCCATCAGCCGTCGCCCCGGCGCCCGCGCGCGTATCGCGGCGAGGTTGTGGCGCAGGGCGTCGAGGTGGATGGTGGCGGTGATCGGGCGGGCCATGCTGTGGACGAATCAGAGTGGAACAAGCCGCCTATTGTGCGCGCTCCGCGCACGCCGCGCCGCTGCGGGGTGTCGCGACGGCCTTAGCCGCGACGGCCTTACTCGAAGCTGCCGATCGAGTCGTGCGAGAGATTGTCGAAGCGTGTGTACTCGCCGAAGAACTTCAGCTTCACCGAGCCGGTCGGGCCGCTACGCTGCTTGCCGATGATGATCTCGGCCAGGCCTTTGTCCGGCGAGGTTTCCTTGTTGTAGTAGTCGTCGCGGTAGATGAAGATGATGATGTCGGCGTCCTGCTCGATCGCGCCCGATTCGCGCAGGTCGGCCATCACGGGGCGCTTGTCGGCACGCGTTTCCAGCGAACGGTTGAGCTGCGACAGCGCGATCACCGGCACGTTCAACTCCTTGGCCAGACCCTTGAGCGAGCGCGAGATCTCCGAGATTTCGGTCGCGCGGTTCTCGCTGTTGCCCGGCACGCTCATCAGCTGCAGGTAATCGATGACCACCAGGCCCAGATCGTGCTCGCGCTTGAGGCGGCGGCATTTGGCGCGCAACACATCCGGGCCCAGACCCGGCGTGTCGTCGATGAAGATCTTGGTTTCCTTGAGCATGCGGATCGCGCTGCTCACCCGGCTCCAGTCCTCGTCCTCCAGTTGGCCGGTGCGCAGGCGCGTGGCGTTGATGCGGCCATTTGACGAAATCAGGCGCAGCGCGAGCTGGCTGGCCGACATTTCCATCGAGAACACGCCGACGGCCTTCTTGGTCTTGATCGCCGCGTACTCGGCGATGTTGAGCGCGAACGTCGTCTTGCCCATCGCCGGGCGTGCGGCCAGGATGATCAGGTCGGTCGGCTGCAGGCCGGCGGTCATCTCGTCGAATTCGGTGTAGCCGGTCGGCAGGCCGGTGACGCCTCCGCCGTTGGTGTAGCGCGTCTGCAGGACGTCGAACGCATCGGCCATCGCCTTGTTGATCGCGGTGAAGTCCGTGCGCCCCTGCGCGCCGGCTTCGGCGATCTTGAACACCTGCTGCTCGGCCTTGGCGAGGATCTCGCTGCTGTCGCGGCCTTCGGGCTGGAAGCCATCGTTGACGATTTCGGTGCCGACGTCGATGAGCTGCCGCAGGATCGCCTTGTCGCGCACGATCTCGGCATAGGCGCGGATGTTGGCCGCTGACGGCGTGGTACTGGCGAGTTCGCCCAGGTACGCGCCGCCGGCGACGAGTTCGGACAGGCCATTGGAATCGAACCACTCGCCCAGCGTCACGGCATCGAAGGGCTTGCTCTTCTCGGCCAGTTCCTGGATCGCCGAATAGATCTTCTGGTGGTCGCGGCGATAGAAATCATCCGGCACCAGCAGATCGGCGATGCGGTCGTAGGCATCGGGCACCAGCATCAGGCCGCCCAGCACCGCCTGTTCGGCCTCGACCGACTGCGGCGGCACACGCAACTGCTCCACGCGCGCATCGCTGCGGTCGCGATCGCGGTCGAAGCGGTCGTTGTTGCGGAATTCGTTGCGTGCGGACATGGCGATGGACTTCTGGAGAAACGGACTACGGCGCTTGGAATGCTAGGGCGTACGCCTGTGGATACGCGACGACACAACCTGTGGATAAGCTTGGGAATGCACAGCTTTACAACGGGTTGTTTCGCGGCTTGAGACGACTTCTTCGGAAACAGCGAGGGACCGGCCGGGATTGCTCCTCGGCTCGGTCAGTCATCCCTGACTGACTCGCCGCCGCGGACCATCCATGGTCCGCTCTCCGCAACGCCCGGCCGATCCCTCGCCCGCGAGCTGGGACTATGCAGCTTCTAAAGCTCATGCGCGCTGCGGTTGGATTCCGCAGACGTACCAAACGCCTCCGAAAAGCGCTGCTGCGTGAGGCGTTTCCGAAGGCACGAAAGCCGGATACTCACCGCAAGCAGCGGACTGGCGGGTCATGGCTGTGCCGAGCGCGCAATGAATGGCGCGCGCCCGAGTCAGGGCAGGGTGAGTGGGGACCGCTTGCGCGGCACAGCCGTGCGTCCACACAAACGCCGCGAAGCGGCCCTGACCGAGGGAGAAGCGACCTTGGCCCGGCAGGCCGATGCGTCCATCCGAGGCCGGAAAAGAAGCCGGGAAGCCAACAGAGCCCCAAACGAAAACGGGCGCCTTTCGGCGCCCGTTAAGGACAACCCGATCCGATGGATCAGGCGACCTCGCCTTCGATGATCACCTTGACGGTGGTCTCGGCGTCGGCGTGCAGGTGCACCACGACTTCGAACTCACCGGTGTTGCGGAATGCGCCTTCGCCCAGCACGACTTCCGACTTGTTGACCGGCGTGACCGCCTTGGTCAGGGCCTCGGCGATTTCGCGCGGGCCGACCGAGCCGTACAGCTTGCCTTCGGTGGAGGCGTTGGCATAGATCGTCACGCTGGCGTCTTCGAGCTTGGCCAGACGCTGGGTGGCTTCGTCGAGCTGGGCCTGGGCCTTGGCTTCGTACTCGGCGCGGCGCGCTTCGAACTCGGCGACGTTGGCTTCGGTCGCCGGCACGGCCTTGCCCTGCGGGACCAGGAAGTTGCGGCCGTAGCCCGGCTTGACGTTGACCTTGTCACCGAGGTTGCCGAGGTTGGTGACCTTCTGCAGGAGGATCAGTTGCATGGTGTTGCTCCGTATCCGTTAGCGGCGCGCAAGGCGCCGCAACGTGTGCTGTCCGAAACGGACGATGGAATGTCGGGGACGGTGTCGCATTCCGCTCGTGGAAAGTCCGGCCATCAAAAGCCGGGCTTTCGCGGAAGGACCCGCGTACCTCAGACGTTGTGGTTGTCGGTGTACGGAATCAGCGCAAGGTAACGCGCACGCTTGACGGCCGTGGCCAGCTGGCGCTGGTAGCGCGACTTGGTGCCGGTGATGCGGCTCGGCACGATCTTGCCGTTCTCGGTGAGGTTCTGGCGCAGGGTGTTGAGATCCTTGTAATCGATCTCCTTGACACCCTCGGCGGTGAACTTGCAGAACTTGCGGCGGCGGAAGAACTTGGACATGTGCGTAATCCTCAGGCGGCTTCGGCGTTGTTGTCGGACTTGTCGGTTTCGGCATCGTTGTTGCCGGTCGACTCGCCTTCGTCGTCACGGCGACGACGCTCGCCACGCTCGGGCTTGTCGCCCTTCTCGTCCTTGTTCTTCATGATCAGGGACTGCTCGGTGTCAGCCTCGTCGCGGCGGATCACCAGGTGGCGCAGCACCGCGTCGTTGAAGCGGAACGCTTCGACGAGTTCGTCGAGGCCGGCCTGGCCGACTTCGATGTTAAACATCACGTAGTGGGCCTTGACGAGGTTGTTGATCGGGTAGGCCAGCTGGCGGCGGCCCCAATCCTCGAGACGGTGGATCTTGCCTTCGGCGCCTTCGATCAGCGACTTGTAGCGCTCGATCATCGCGGGCACCTGCTCGCTCTGGTCCGGATGGACCAGGAACACGACTTCATAATGACGCATGGTGGTTTCCTTTCGGGTATCGACCGCAATACGATGCGGCCCGGATAGCCCCCCGGCACGCGGCATGACCGCACGGTGGGGCAAGGGCCCCGCGGCGCGGGCCGCAGGGAGCCGGGCATTGTCACAGAAGCCCAGGGGCCAGGCAAGCTGACGCCGCACAATGCGCCGGGCGCAGGAGTGCGACATTCCGTCGCAGTCTCAAAGTCTGGCGCGACGTGGTGGAATAACCACGCCGCGTCGCAAGGTCGCGTGCCATCCAGGGCTTGCCGCCCCACCCCTGCCGACTGTCGTCCGCTTGCCGCGGATCCGAGGAAGCCTGCCTTGAACGCTCGCCGCCCCCGTCAGACGTACGCGCCCCGCAAGGCGGCGTACGTCCGTGGGCCGCTCGGATCAGCGCACCGTTTCGAGCGTCCGGCTGAATGCCAGTGCGGCCAAGGTCACCACCGCGCCCGAGAGCAGGTAGTAGCCGACGTAGGCCAGACCGAACTCGCTGCACAGCCACAGGGCGACCAGCGGCGCGAAGCCCGCACCCACCAGCCAGGCGATGTCGGATGTGACCGCCGCGCCGGTATAGCGATAGATGCTTTCGAAGCGCGATGCGATGGCGTTGCTCGCCTGTCCGAGCGACAGGCCCAGCAGCGCGAACCCGATCACCACATAAGTAGTGCGACCGCCGGTGGTGTCAGCGCCCAGAAGCGGCGCTGCGAAGAAGCTGAAGATCGCGATCAGCACCGCGGCGATCGCCAGCTGGCCGCGACGACCAAAGCGGTCGGCGAGGATGCCCGACAGCATGATGCCCAGACCGCCGACGATCGCCCCCAGGAACAGGCTGCCCAGGAAATCGGTGGCGGTGTGGTCGGTGAACAGGGTCGCCCAGCTCAGCGGGAAGATCGTCACCAGGTGGAACATCGCGTAGGTGGCGAGCGGGATCAGCGCGCCGACGAAGACCTGGCGCGGATGCGTGCGCACGGTTTCGATCACACGCCGCGGCTGCAGCTCCTTCTCGTCGAACAGGCGCTTGAACTCGGGCGTCACCACCATGCGCAGGCGTGCGAACAAGGCCACGACGTTGAGCGCGAGCGCGACGAAGAACGGGAAGCGCCAGCCCCAGGCCATGAAGTCTTCCTGGCTCAGAACGCGGGTGAAGATCAGGAACATGCCGCAGGCGAGCATGAAACCGAGCGCTGCGCCCAGCTGCGGCACCATCGCGTACCAGCCGCGGCGCTCGCGCGGCGCGCTCAGCGACAGCAGCGACGGCAGTCCGTCCCAGGCACCGCCCCAGCCCAGGCCCTGGCCGAAACGGAACACCGCCAGCAGGATCGGCGCGAGCATGCCGACCTGTGCGTAGCTGGGCAGGAAGGCAATCGCCATCGTCGAGCCGCACAGCAGGAACAGCGCACCGATCAGCTTGGCCGCGCGACTGAAATTGCGGTCGACCGCCATGAAGATGATCGAGCCGATCGGGCGCGCAATGAAGGCCAGCGAGAACACCGCGAACGACTTGAGCGTCGCATCGACCGGATCGCTGTCGGGGAAGAACAGGTAGGGAAAGACCAGTACCGCGGCAATGCCGTAGACGAAGAAGTCGAAGAACTCCGATGTGCGCCCCATGACGACCGGAAACGCGATCTTGCCTGGAGAGACTTCCAGGTCGTCGGTCTCCGGCGCATCTTCGAGGCCGGTGGTGGCTTGCTGTGCGGTTTCGCTCATCTGCGCGCTCTCTCCGGTCGTTATGGGGGATAATGCACCGCATTGTGAACCCGAAACGGGCCCGCCAAGCAAGATGCGAAGCAGCAAGGCCCGGCGCCCCACCACTGCCTCACGCTAACGTCCGCACCGTGGCGTTTCCGTCAAACCGTTTTCTTTTCCGCTGTCGTCGATCTCCTCAATGAAATCCATTCTTCGAGTCTCCGCGCTGCTGCTGGCAGCCACGCTGCTGTCGGGCTGCGACTGGGTCGTCATGTCTCCGGCCGGCGACATCGCCGTGCAGCAGCGCGACCTGATCGTGCTGTCCACGGTCCTGATGCTGCTGATCATCGTGCCGGTGATCTTCCTGACGTTCTTCTTCGCCTGGAAGTATCGCGAGTCGAACCGGGACGCCGAGTACGCACCCGACTGGCACCACTCCACCCGCCTGGAGGTCGTGATCTGGTCGGCGCCGCTGGCGATCATCCTCGTGCTGGGCACGGTGACGTGGATCGCGACCCACAAGCTCGACCCGTATCGGCCGCTCGACCGAATCGACGCCAGCACGCCGATCGCCGAAGGCGTGGAGCCGCTGGTGGTCGAAGTGGTCGCGATCGACTGGAAGTGGCTGTTCTTCTATCCCGAGCAGGGCATCGCGACGGTCAACGAACTGGCCGCGCCGGTGGACCGGCCGATCCAGTTCAAGCTCACGTCCTCGTCGATCATGAACTCGTTCTTCGTGCCGGCGCTGGCCGGCCAGATCTACGCGATGCCCGGCATGCAGACCATGCTGCATGCGGTGATCAACGAGGAAGGTCAGTACAAAGGCTTCTCGGGCAATTTCAGCGGCGACGGCTTCTCGCACATGCGCTTCGACTTCCTGGGCATGAGCGAATCGGACTTCGACGCCTGGGTGGCCAAGGTCCAGGCCGACCCCACCCGTCTGGGCCGCGAGGAATACCTGGTGCTCGAGCGTCCGTCGGAGCGTGAGCCGGTGCGCTACTTCGGCGACGTCGACCCGGCGCTGTTCGAGGCGATCGTCAACATGTGCGTCGCGCCCGGCTCGATGTGCGTGCACGAGATGACGCACATCGATCGCAGCGGCGGCGGTGGCGTCGACAGCCGCGAGAACTACGCGCGTCTGCGCTACGACAACCGCCATGCCGACGATCCGGTCGCCGCGCCCGCTGCGACCTTCCCCGAGGCCGGCCGCGAGGCCCGTGGCGACGAGCCGCAGGGTCACCAGCCGCGCGCCGTGTCCCCGGAAGAGCCGACGCCGCAGCCCACGCCGTCCAACGAAGACGACGACGAAGGCATCAAGCCGATTCCGCCGGGCCAGGCACCGCGCCCCGAAGGCGCGCCCGGCAAGCCGGACGACGACAGCGGCCCCGCCGGCCGCTGATCGTCCGCACCGCATCCAAGCAATCCAGTACCAGGCAGGAACTCCATGTCCGCACCCCAGGACCAAATCACTTCACCGTGGATCGGGCGGTTGTCGCTCGATGCACTGCCCTTCCTCCATGACCCGGTCGTCGGCGTCACCTTCATCGGTGTCGTGCTGGGTGGCATCGCCCTGCTCTTCCTGCTGACCAAGTACCGCCTCTGGGGGTACTTGTGGAAGGAGTGGTTCACCAGCATCGACCACAAGAAGATCGGCATCATGTACTGCGTGCTGGCGATCGTGATGCTGCTGCGCGGCTTCGCCGACGCGGTGCTGATGCGCGCGCACCAGGCCATGGCCTCCAGCGGTGGCGAAGGCTTCCTGCCCCCGCACCACTACGATCAGATCTTCACCGCCCACGGCGTGATCATGATCTTCTTCGTGGCCATGCCCCTGGTGACGGGCCTGATGAACTACGTCGTGCCGCTGCAGATCGGCGCCCGTGACGTGGCGTTCCCGTTCCTCAACAACTTCAGCTTCTGGATGACCGCCGGCGGCGCCGCGCTGATCATGCTGTCGCTTTTCCTCGGCGAGTTCGCGCGCACCGGCTGGCTGGCGTATCCGCCGCTGTCGGGCGCCGACTACAGTCCGGGCACAGGCATGGACTACTACCTGTGGGCGCTACAGGTGGCGGGCGTCGGTACAACGCTATCGGGCATCAACCTGATCGTGACCATCGTCAAGATGCGCGCGCCGGGCATGAAGCTGATGCGCATGCCGATCTTCACCTGGACCTCGCTCTGCACCAACATCCTGATCGTCGCCTCGTTCCCGATCCTGACGGCGACGCTGGCGCTGCTCACTATGGACCGTTACGTGGGCACCAACTTCTTCACGAACGATCTCGGTGGCAATCCGATGATGTACGTGAACCTGATCTGGATCTGGGGTCACCCGGAGGTCTACATCCTGGTGCTGCCGGCGTTCGGCATCTTCTCTGAAGTGGTGGCCACCTACTGCGGCAAGCGCCTGTTCGGCTACACCTCGATGGTCTACGCCACCGCGGTGATCACGATCCTGTCGTACCTGGTGTGGCTGCACCACTTCTTCACGATGGGCTCGGGCGCGAGCGTCAATGCGTTCTTCGGCATCACGACGATGATCATTTCGATCCCGACGGGCGCGAAGATCTTCAATTGGCTCTTCACCATGTACAAGGGCCGCATCCGCTTCGAAGTGCCGATGCTGTGGACGATCGGCTTCATGTTCACCTTCGTCATCGGTGGCATGACCGGCGTGCTGCTCGCCGTTCCGCCGGCCGACTTCGTGCTGCACAACTCGCTGTTCCTCGTCGCGCACTTCCACAACGTGATCATCGGCGGCGTGCTGTTCGGCCTGTTCGCCGGCATCGTCTACTGGTTCCCGAAGGCGTTCGGCTTCAAGCTCGACGAGTTCTGGGGCAAGGTCTCGTTCTGGTGCTGGCTGGTCGGTTTCTGGCTGGCGTTCACCCCGCTCTACATCATGGGCCTGATGGGCGTGACCCGTCGTCTGAGCCAGTTCGAGGACACCTCGCTGTCGGTGTTCCTGATCGTGGCGGCGATCGGCGCGGCGCTGGTCGCGGCCGGCATCGGCGCGTTCCTGCTGTCGATCGCGGTCGCGGTCAAGAACCGCAAGAAGCTCGTCGACACCACGGGCGATCCGTGGAACGGCCGCACGCTGGAATGGGCGACCTCCTCGCCGCCGCCGAACTACAACTTCGCGTTCACCCCGGTCGTCCATGAGATCGACGCCTGGAACGACATGAAGAAGCACGGCTACAAGCGGCCGACCACGGGCTTCACCTCGATCCACATGCCCAAGAACACCGGCGCGGGCGTGGTGCTGTCGGCGATCAGCACGGTGGTGGCCTTCGGCCTGATCTGGCACATCTGGTGGCTGGCCGGTCTGTCGTTCGTGGCGCTCGTCGTCGCGTCGATCTGGCACACCTTCAATTACGACCGCGACTACCACATCCCGGCCGACGAAGTGAAAACGACCGAGGACGCACGCACCCGCGCCCTCGCACAGCAGGCACTCTGAACCATGGCACATCCGATCCAATCCACCGGCGATGTCACCGAGCGCGTGTACCACGTGATCGAGGACCCGCACGCCCACGACGGGCACGAGCACCATCCTGAAACCGGCACCAATCTCGGTTTCTGGATGTACCTGATGAGCGACTGCCTCATCTTCGCCATCCTGTTCGCCGTCCACGCGGTGCTCGGTCGCAATTACGCGGCCGGCCCGTCGCCGGCCGACCTGTTCGACCTGAAGCTGATCCTGGTCGCGACGTTCATGCTGCTGTTCTCGTCGATCACCTACGGGTTTGCGATGCTGAACTCGTACAAGAACAACGTTCGCGGCACGATCGGCTGGCTGCTGGTCACGGGCCTGTTCGGCCTGGCGTTCCTCGGCATCGAGATCTACGAGTTCCACCACCTGGCCCATCTGGGTGCGACGCCGCAGCGCAGCGCGTTCCTGTCGTCGTTCTTCACCCTGGTCGGTACCCACGGCCTGCACGTGACGTTCGGCCTGATCTGGCTGGTGACGCTGGTGTTCCAGCTGAAGAAGCACGGCCTCAACGCCGCCAACAACCGCCGCCTGATGTGCCTGTCGATGTTCTGGCACTTCCTGGACGTCATCTGGATCGGCGTCTTCTCGTACGTGTATCTGATGGGAGTCGTGGGATGAGCACCGAGGTCAACAAGCACGCCCACCCCGCCCACGAGTCGGCGCACGATGCGCACGGCCACGGCAGCATGCGCGACTACGTGATCGGCTTCGTGCTGTCGGTCATCCTCACCGTGATTCCGTTCTGGCTGGTCATGGGCGATGTGCTCGAGAGCCGTGTCTGGACGGTCGCGCTGATCATGATCTTCGGCGCCATCCAGATCGTCGTGCACATGGTGTACTTCCTGCACATGAACAGGAAATCGGAAGGCGGCTGGATTCTGATGTCGCTGCTGTTCACCGGCATCATCATCGTTATCGCGCTGGTGGGGTCGCTGTGGGTCATGCACCACCTGGAAAGCAACATGATGCCGATGTCGCCCGAGGAGATGCGCGTCGCTCCGTGACGCGTCCGGTCTTGAGCGACACCGCACGTCCCGCTGCACGCCCGGTCATCCGCTGGGTGTTGCTGGCCTTCTTGCTGATCGCCGCCGGGGGCTTCGTCGCCCTCGGCGTCTGGCAGGTGGACCGGCTGCAGTGGAAGCGTGACCTGATCGCACGCATCGATGCACGCGTGCACGCGACGCCGGCTCCAATGCCGGCGTCGTCGTCCTGGAGCGGCGTCAATGCCGCCGACGACGAATACCGCCGCGTCACCGCGGACGGACGATTCCTGCACTCGCAGGAAGTGGCGGTCTACGCCTCCACCGAACGCGGCCCCGGCTACTGGATCTTCACCCCGCTCGTCACCGCCGACGGCGCGGTGTGGATCAACCGCGGGTTTGTCGACAACGCGCATCGCGCGCGCGACAGCCGCGCCCGGCATGACGAGGACGAGGTGATTTCGGTGACCGGCCTGCTGCGCCTGCCCGAACGCGCCGGCCTCTTCCTGCGCGACAACGTGCCCGCTGAAGACCGCTGGTACACGCGCGCACCCGACGAGTTCACCGCCGCGCGCGAAGTGCCTGCGCCGGTCGCGCCGTTCTTCGTGGATGCGCAGAACCGCATCGACACCGGCAACTGGCCGGTCGCGGGCATGACGATGCTGCAATTCCGCGACAACCACCTCAGCTATGCGCTGACCTGGTTCGGCATGGCGCTGCTGGCACTGCTGGCGACCGGGTTCGTGGTGCGCAGCGAGTTCCGCCGCAAGCGCTGAGTGTTTGCTTCTTCGCGAGCAACCTCTTCGAGACGTTAGGCTCTCGGTACTCAAGCAGGCTCACTCCGGATAGGCATCGGCCTGTCGCCCGGAAGCCGCTTTCCCCTCGGTCAAGGCCGCTTCGCGGTCCGGCCCGGCGCAGCGCGCCGCGCGTTCGTCTGGACGCGCGGCAGTGCCGCGCAAGCCATCCCCACTCACCCTGCCTTGACTCGGGCGCGCGCCATCCATGACGCACTCGGCGCGGCCACCGGCCACCGGTCCGCTGCGGCGAGCTTCCAGCGGTTGCGTTCGGATAGCGAAAGTCCCGTCTGCGAGAAAGAAGTCGCGATCTCATGGTCACAGCGCGTTGCGCCGACGGGGGGTTGCGGAGAGCGGACCATGGATGGTCCGCGGCGGCGAGTCAGGCATGGATGCCTGACCGAGCTGAGGCGCAACCCCCGGCCGGCGCAACGCGCTTTGCCGAAGTCGCTCACTCCCACGCTGCAAGCCGCGGTCGACGCTCGCTACAACTTGGCCATCACGTTCATGGCTGCCCTCTTGGGCGGACGGCTTACTTGGTGGGATCGGTCGTAAAACTTTCGCCGCAGCCGCAGGCTGCAGCGGCATTCGGGTTGCGGAACACGAATTCCTGGTTCAGGCCCTTCTGCGCGAAGTCGATCTCGGTGCCGTCGACGATCGGCTGACTCTGCGCGTCGACGTAGATCCGCACGCCGTCCTGCTCGCTGATCGCATCGCCCGGCTGTTCCTCGCGCGCGATGTCGACGACGTAGCCCCAGCCCGAGCATCCGGTGCGGGTGACGCCGAAGCGCAGACCCAGCGCATCGGGGCTGGCGGCAAGGAAGCGGCGGGCGCGTTCGAGGGCGGCGGGGGCAAGTGCGATGGCCATGACGTGATTGTACTCCCGTGGACCCGAACGCCCGCTGGCGCGGCCGTCGGCTCCGGTAGACTGTGCGGCCGTGTATCGGACCGGATTTCCAGGATTCAAGGCATGACCACGATCAGCGTCCATCAGGCCCTCGCCGGGCACCTGCCCGAAGGCGGCGAAGTCACCGTCCGCGGCTGGGTCCGCACCCGTCGCGACTCCAAGGCCGGGCTGAGCTTCGTCAATGTCAGCGACGGCTCGTGCTTCGCGCCGATCCAGGTCGTGGCGCCCGATACACTGGGCAACTACGAATCCGAAGTGAAGCGGCTCACGGCGGGCTGCTCGGTGATCGCCACCGGCACGCTGGTCAAGTCGCAGGGCCAGGGCCAGAGCTTCGAGATCCAGGCCCATGCCCTGGAGGTGGTCGGCTGGGTCGAGGACCCGGAAACCTATCCCATCCAGCCCAAGGCCCATTCCCTTGAATTCCTGCGCGAAGTGGCGCATCTGCGCCCGCGCACCAACCTGTTCGGCGCGGTCACGCGCATCCGCCATTGCTTGGCGCAGGCCGCGCACCGGTACTTCCACGAGAACGGCTACTACTGGGTCAACACGCCGATCGTCACCACGTCCGATGCCGAGGGCGCCGGGCAGATGTTCCGCATTTCGACACTCGACCTGGCGAACCTGCCGCTGCGCGAGGGCAAGGTCGACTTCAGCCGTGACTTCTTCGGCAAGGAAGCTTTCCTGACGGTGTCGGGCCAGCTCAATGTCGAGGCGTTCTGCCTGGCGATGAGCAAGGTCTACACCTTCGGCCCGACCTTCCGCGCCGAGAACAGCCATACCACGCGCCACCTGGCCGAGTTCTGGATGATCGAGCCGGAGATCGCCTTCGCCGACCTGGCCGAGAACGCCCGCATCTCGGAAGAGTTCCTCAAGTACCTGTTCCGTGCGGTGCTCGACGAGCGCGGCGACGATATGGCGTTCATCGCCGAACGCGTGCAGAAGGATGCGATCACGCGGCTGGAGCACTTCATCAATGCGCCGTTCGAGCGCATCGAGTACACCGATGCCGTGGCGCTGCTGCAGAAGTCCGGGCACAAGTTCGAGTTCCCGGTCGAATGGGGCCTGGACCTGCAGACCGAGCACGAGCGCTGGCTGACCGAGCAGCATGTCGGCCGGCCGGTCGTGGTCACCAACTACCCCGAGCACATCAAGGCGTTCTATATGCGCCTCAACGACGACGGCAAGACCGTCGCGGCGATGGACGTGCTGGCGCCGGGCATCGGCGAGATCATCGGCGGCGCGCAGCGTGAGGAACGTCTCGACGTGCTCGACGCGCGCATGGACCAGTTCGGTCTCGACCGCGAGCATTACGGCTGGTACCGCGATTTCCGCAGGTACGGCACCGTGCCGCACGCCGGCTTCGGCCTGGGCTTCGAACGCCTGATCGTCTATGTGTGCGGCCTGTCGAACATCCGCGACGCGATCCCGTACCCGCGTGCGCCGGGCCAGGCGGAGTATTGAGGAGCCGTAATTGGTGATTCGTGATTCGTGCTTCGGAGGAGCGGTTTACCAACGCGTTACATATATCGACCGGAGCATGGCTTTGCTGTTTCGAATCACAAATCACGAATCACCCATCACGGTCGCCCGGTGACCCTCTTCCTCGCCCTGTGTTTCTTCGGCGTCGCGATCGGTGGGTTCACCGCCTTCGTGATCTTCTGGCCGCTGTCGCTGGTGCATCTGCGCGACTGCCATCCCGAGGTGCGCGCGCGATTGGGCGACGGCGCGTTCCTGGCGCCTGCGGCGTTGCACTGGCTGCTGGCGGGGCGGTACTACGAAGTGGCGGATCGTCGCTTCACCGGGCTGGCCACGCCGGCCCGCATTTCCCTGATCGTGATCCTGTCCGCGCTCGGCGCCTCGCTGGTGCTGTGGCTGTGGTCGATCGCGCCCTGATCTTTCTGGAGTTCCCATGACCCGCGACCACTGGTGGCTCGCATCGCTCGGCCGCACCGTGATCTGGGCGCGCCTGCGCGTGCTCGAGGCCGGCACGGCGGAAGTGTTCGACAGTGACGGCAATACCCTGCCCTACGACAGCGAGGACACCGCGCGCGGCATGTTGCTCGATGCGGAGTTCGTCGAGTGGGACGGACTCGATCCGGAAGACGCGCTGGCACGGGGGTTCGCGCTCGACGAGATCGCGCCGCCCCAGGCCGACAGCGACGCCCAGCTGCGCGAGCGCATGGTGCAGTCGCTTGGCGCCCGCGCCTGACGCGCGCCGCCGCCGGCATGGATCTCGATCTCACAGGCCGCCATGCACTCGTGTGCGGCGCATCGGAAGGCATCGGGCGGGCAACCGCGCTCGAACTGGCCCAGCTGGGCGCCTCGGTCACTGTCCTCGCCCGCCGCGCCGACGCGTTGCAGGCGGTCGTCGCAGACCTGCCCCGCGCGCAGGGCCAGCACCACCATGCGCTGGCGGTCGACATGGACGACACCACGGCCCTGCAGGCAACGGTCACGCGGCATGTGGCCGTGCATCCGGCACAGATCCTGATCCACAACACCGGCGGGCCGCCGGGCGGCACGGCGCACGAGGCCGAAGCGGCCGCATTCGAGTCCGCGTTCCGCCGTCATCTGATCGGCGGCCAAGTGCTCGTGCAGGCCGTGCTGCCGGGCATGCGTGCGGCCCGCTGGGGTCGCATTGTCAACGTGATCTCGACGTCGGTGCGCGAACCGATTGCCGGCCTGGGCGTGTCGAACACCGTCCGCGGCGCCGTCGCCAGCTGGGCCAAGACGCTCTCGCGTGAACTCGCGCCCGAGGGCATCACCGTCAACAACGTGCTGCCGGGCTACACGCGGACCGGTCGCATCGACCAGATCGTCGCCGATCGTGTGCGCCGCACCGGTCAGGACGAGGCCACGGTGCTGGCCGCGATGCGCGCCGGCGTGCCGGCCGGGCGTTTCGCCGAACCCGCCGAGACGGCCGGGGTCATCGCTTTCCTCTGCGCGCCCGCGGCCGCCTACGTCACCGGCGTGAGCCTGCCGGTCGACGGCGGACGGATGGCCTCGATCTAGTCACGAGGTCGCGACGCGGACGCTGCTTCGATGCGGCATGCCCGAAGGTCCCGAAACCCACGCGCTCGCAGATCGCCTGTCGTTGCTGCTGGTCGACGAGACGCTGACGCGTGTCCGCTTCGTCGATCCCAAGCTGCAACGCCGGCGCGCCGTCCTCGAAGGCAAGCGCGTACTTGCGGTGGAGGCGCGCGGCAAGGCTCTGCTGACGGCCGTCGAAGGCGGCTGCACGCTCTATACCCACAGCCATCTGTTCGGGTTCTGGCGCTTCGCCGACGAGGCCGACGCATTGCCCGATGGCGCTCCGCCGCGCCTGCTCCTGGTGACCGTGCGCGGCGCCGCCGCCCTGTATGCCGCGCCTTCGATCTCGCTCTGGCGCACCGATACGCTCGACACCCAGCCCTATCTCGCCCGGCTCGGCCCGGACGTGCTCGACCCGGCCGTCGACGCCCGGATTCTGCTCGCGCAGATGCGCATTCCACGCTTCGCCAAGCGCACCCTGGCGATGTTGCTGCTCGAACAGGATTTCGCCGCCGGCATGGGCAACTACTTGCGCTCGGAAGTGCTGTTCCAGGCGCGCCTGTCGCCGTACCGGATCCTGCAGGACCTCACGACCGGTGAGCGCCGCCGGCTGGCGAACGCACTGCTCGATGTGCCGCGCCGGGCCTACCGCGCCAAGCACGACGACGTCCTGCCGCCGGGCAAGGATTACCTGGCCCGCACCCGCGCCCGGTTCGGGTTCGAGGTCTTCGAACGCGCCGGTGCGCCCTGCCCGCGCGGCGACGGCACGGTCGCCGAGATCCGCCTGGCCGGCCGCCGGCTGTACTGGTGCCCCGGTTGCCAGCATTGACGCCTGGTGCAGGAGCGCGCTCGTGCGCGACGGGCACCACCAGAGACACCCGGAACGCACCGAGGCCTTGCGCGCGAAGCCCCTCGCGCGCGCGCGCGCTTCTACAGACGGCGGATTGACCGCCACGCACCTCCGGTAAGCTGCCTTCATGCAACGGCTGACGCACTGGATCGACGGCGCCGCGCGCGCACCCGCCCGTGACCACTGGCTGCCGGTGCACGAGCCGGCCACAGGACGTATGTACGCCGAGGTCGCTGCGGGCGACGCCACCGATGTCGATGCGGCGATCGACGCAGCCGCGCGCGCCGCGCCCGGCTGGGCCGCACTGCCCAACAGCGTGCGGTCGCGCTGGCTCGAACGCCTGGCCGCGGCGCTCGAGGCACGCCTCGACGATTTCGCCCACGCCGAGGCGCGCGATGCCGGCAAGCCCTTCGCGCTCGCGCGCGATGCGGAGATTCCGCGCGCGGTCGCCAACCTGCGCTTCTTCGCGCATGCGGCCACGCAGTTCGCCAGCGAATCGCACCACGGCGAAGCCGGGCTCAACTACACCCTGCGCGCGCCGTTGGGCGTGGTCGCGGCGATCTCGCCGTGGAACCTGCCGCTGTATCTGTTCACCTGGAAGATCGCGCCGGCGCTGGCGGCCGGGAACACCATCGTCGCCAAGCCGTCCGAAGTCACGCCGGCCACGGCGACGTTGCTCGCGGCGCTGTCGGGTGAGATCGGCCTGCCGCCGGGCGTGCTCAACCTCGTGCACGGCGTCGGGGCCGATGTCGGCGATGCACTGGTGGACGATGCGCGCGTGCGCGCGGTGTCGTTCACCGGCAGTACCGCCGTGGGCCGGCGCATCGGCGCGCGCACCGGCGCGCAGCTCAAGAAGGCCTCACTGGAACTGGGCGGCAAGAACGCCACGCTGGTGTTCGCCGACAGCGACTGGGAGGCCCAGCTCGGCACGCTGGTGCGCTCGGCCTTCCAGAACAGCGGCCAGATCTGTCTGTGCGGCTCGCGGATCCTCGTCGAGCGCGGCATCTACGAAAGTTTTCGCGAGCGCTTCGTCGCCGAGGCGATCGCACTGCGGGTCGGCGACCCGATGGATCCCGACGCGCGCATGGGACCGCTGGTCTCGCAGGCGCAGTTCGACAAGGTGCTCGGTGCGGTCGAACGGGCGCGCGTCGAGGGCGGCCGCGTGCTGTGCGGCGGCCAGGCGCTGGACCGGCCGGGCTGGTTCGTCGCGCCGACCGTCATCGACGGTCTCGGCCCCGACTGTGCGACCAACCGCGAGGAAATCTTCGGACCCGTCGTCACGCTGCAGGCCTTCGACGACGATGCGCACGCACTCGTGCTCGCCAACGCCGGCGATTACGGCCTGGCCGCATCCGTCTGGACGCGCGATCTGCAGCGCGCACACCGCCTTGCCGCCGGGCTGCGCGCGGGCATGGTCTGGATCAACACCTGGCTGATGCGCGATCTGCGCACGCCCTTCGGCGGTACCGGCGCATCGGGGGTGGGCCGCGAAGGCGGCATGGAGGCGATGCGTTTCTTCACCGAACCCAAGAACATCGGCCTGTCTCTGGAATAATCACCGCATGGGCGAACTCGACAACCTCCTCCGCAGCAACCGCGACTGGGCCGAGCGCATCGTGCGCGACGACCCGGACTTCTTCCACCGCCTCGAGAACCAGCAGGCCCCCAAGTACCTGTGGATCGGCTGTTCCGATTCGCGCGTGCCGGCCAACCAGATTCTCGGCCTCGACCCGGGCGAGGTCTTCGTCCACCGCAACATCGCCAACGTGCTCTCGCATGGCGATCTCAATGCCTTGTCGGTGATCCAGTTCGCCGTCGACGTGCTCAAGGTCGAGCACATCCTGCTGGTCGGCCACTACGGCTGCGGCGGCGTCCACGCCGCGCTGACCGGTGCCCGCGTGGGGCTGGTGGACAACTGGCTGCGCCACGTGTCCGACGTGGCCCACAAGCACGGCGATCTGCTGGCCTCGGTCGACGATGTCGGCCTGCGCCATGCGCGACTGTGCGAACTCAATGCCATCGAACAGGCGCTCAACGTCTGCCAGACCACGGTGATCCGCGACGCCTGGGCGCGCGGCCAGAAGCTCTCTGTGCACGGCTGGGTCTACGCGGTGGGCGACGGCCGCGTGCGCGAGCTGGGCATGTGCGTGACCGCGCACGACCAGATCGGCCCGGCCTATGCGGCCGCGGTCGCGGATGTCGCGCGTGTCGCGGCCCAGGGCCGGCGTGATGGCTGAGGCCATCCGCGCCAATGCAGCGCCGCGACCGGTCGGTCGCTATCCGCACGCGCGGCGTGCAGGTGGTCTGCTGTTCCTCTCGGGCATCGGCCCACGCGATCCGGCCAACGATTCGGTCCCGGGCAACGTGCTCGATGGCGAGGGCCGCGTGGTCGCACACGACATCGCCGCGCAGACGCACGCGGTGTTCGCCAATGCGCGCGCGGTGCTCGAAGCCGCGGGCGCCCGCTGGGACGATCTGGTCGACGTGACGGTGTATCTGACCGACATGGCCCAGGATTTTCCCGCCTACAACGCGGTGTGGGCCGAGTATTTCCCCGACCCTGCGACCGCGCCCTGTCGCACGACGCTGGGCATCGATGCGTTGCCGACGCCGATCGCGATCGAACTCAAATGCATCGCCGCGCCGAAGGAGTGAGGCCATGATTCCCGGACCGCTGAACTTCCAGAAGTGGATCGACGAACACCGCCACCTGCTCAAGCCGCCGGTCGGCAACAAATGCATCTACGACGGTGACTTCATCGTCATGGTCGTCGGCGGCCCGAACGCGCGCACCGACTACCACTACGACGAAGGCCCGGAATGGTTCTACCAGCTCGAAGGCGAGATGGTGCTGCGCATCCAGGAAGACGGCCGTCCGCGCGATATTCCGATCCGCGCCGGTGAAACCTTTCTGCTGCCGGGCAAGGTGCCCCACTCGCCGCAGCGCAGCGCCGGCTCGATCGGCCTGGTCATCGAACGCAAGCGCCTGCCGCACGAGAAGGACGGCCTGCTGTGGTTCTGCGAGCGCTGCAACCACAAACTGTTCGAGCAGTACTTCGAACTGGGCGACATCGAGCAGGACTTCCCGCCGGTGTTCGACCGCTTCTACGGCTCGACTGAACTGCGCACCTGCGAGGTCTGCGGGCATCTGAATCCGCGGCCGGATCGCTATGGCTCGGACGTCGACGCGCGCATTCAAGGCACTTGAGCACCGCCTGCGCTGCGAGCGGTGCATCGCGGCGTGATCGTCCACGGCCGGTCGTCTAGGATGACCGCCATGCTGAAGATCGACATCCACGCCCACTATCTGCCACGCGACTGGCCGGATCTGGCGTCGAAGTACGGCGAGGCGCGCTTCCCGGTGGTCCACCACACCGAAGACGGCCGCCACCGCATCTACAAGGATGGGCGTTTCTTCCGCGAGATCTGGTCCAAGACCTGGGACGCGCAGGAGCGCATCGACGACTACGCGCGCTTCGGTGTGCAGGTGCAGGTGATCAGTACGGTGCCGGTGATGTTCAGCTACTGGGCCAAGCCTGCACACGCGCTGGAACTGCACCAGTCCCTCAACGACCACATGGCGGCCACCGTGGCGGCGCATCCGCGCCACTACGCCGGTATCGGCACGGTGCCGCTGCAGTCGCCGCGCCTGGCCATCCAGGAACTGGAGCGCTGCGTCGATCAACTGGGCCTGCAGGGCGTGCAGATCGGCAGCCACGTCGGCGACTGGAACCTCGACGCGCCGGAGCTGTTCCCGTTCTTCGAAGCCGCGGCAGACCTCGGCGCAGCGGTCCTCGTGCATCCCTGGGACATGATGGGCAGCGAATCGATGCCCAGGTACTGGCTGCCGTGGCTGGTCGGCATGCCGGCCGAGCAGTCGCGCGCGGCGTGCTGCCTGATCTTCGGCGGCGTGCTGCAGCGGTTGCCGAAGCTGAAGATCTGCATGGCCCACGGCGGCGGCAGTTTCCCGTACACGATCGGTCGCATCGAGCACGGCTTCAACATGCGGCCCGATCTCGTCGCCACCGACAATCCGCACAATCCGCGCGGCTATCTCAAGCAGCTCTACTTCGATTCGTGGGTCGCCGATCCGCGGGCGCTGCAGTATCTGCTCGACACCTGCGGCGTCGACCGGGTGATGCTCGGCACCGACTATCCCTTCCCGCTCGGCGAACAGGTGCCCGGCGCCGGCATCGAGCAGGTCGCACTCGCCGAAGCCGAGCGCGCCCGCCTCTATCACGGCACCGCGCTCGAATGGCTGGGTCTGCCCGCCGGCCGCTTCCTCTGACGGACACTTCATGCCCCATCTGATCCTGCACCACACCGCGAACCTCGACGGGTTCGATGCCGACGCTGCGCTCGCGGCCGCCAATCGCGCGCTCGTCGACAGCGGCCATTTCGAGGATGTCGCGATCAAGAGCCGCGCGATCGCACTCGACCATTACCGTATCGGCAGCGACGACAGCGGCCACGGTTTCGTCCACGCGACGCTGAAGGTCCTGCCCGGCCGTTCCGATGACATCCGCGCCGCCCTGGGGCGCGACGTGCACGACGCGCTCCTCCCCTGCCTGCCGGCGCTCGACCTGCACTGCCAGTTGTGCGTCGAAGTGGTGGAACTGCAGGCCGCGACCTACTTCAAGAGCACGCACGCACCGCGCGTCGTGCCGGAGACCCTTGCATGAGCGATTTCCTCAGCGACGACTACGCCGGGGCCGCCGACGCCGCCGATCCGTTGCAGCACTTCCGCGCGCAATTCCACATGCCGCGCTTCGGCGATGTCGAGCAGGCCTACTTCGTCGGCAATTCACTGGGCCTGCAGCCGCGCGGCGCGCGCGCGCAGGTCGAGGACGTGCTTGACAAATGGGCGATGGAGGCGGTGGAAGGCCACTTCCGCGGCAATTCGCAGTGGATGACCTACCACGCCCTGGTCGGCGCGCAGCTGGCCGAGGTGGTCGGCGCGCAGCCGGAAGAAGTGGTCGCGATGAACTCGCTGACCGCCAATCTGCATTTCCTGATGGTCGGCTTCTATCGCCCGACGCCCGAGCGCCCGGCAATCCTCATGGAGGCCGGCGCGTTTCCATCCGACCGCTATGCGCTCGAATCGCAGGTGCGCTTCCACGGCTTCGATCCGGCGACCGATCTGATCGAAGTGCAGCCCAGCAGCGATGGCCTGTTCGGCATGGACGCGATCGCCGCGGCCATCGAAGAGCACGGCCATCGCCTGGCGCTGGTGCTGTGGCCGGGCGTGCAGTACCGCACGGGCGAAGCCTTCGATCTGGCCGAGATCGTGCGCTTGGGACATGCCGCCGGCGCGGTCGTGGGCTTCGATCTTGCGCACGCGGCCGGCAACCTGCCGCTGCAACTGCACGACAGCGACACCGACTTCGCGGTGTGGTGCCACTACAAGTACCTCAACAGCGGGCCGGGCGCGGTTGCCGGTGCCTTCGTGCATGCGCGTCACGCGATGACCGACCGCCCGCGTTTCGCCGGCTGGTGGGGCCATGACGCCGCGACGCGCTTCCGCATGGGGCCGGACTTCCAGCCCACCCCGGGCGCCGACGGCTGGCAGCTCAGCAATCCGCCGATCCTGGGACTCGCACCGCTGCGCGCCTCGCTGGATCTGTTCACCGATGCCGGCATGCCGGCGCTGCGGGCCAAGTCGGAAGCATTGACCGGTTATCTGGAAACCTTGATCCGCAGCGAACTCGACACGGTGCTCGACGTCGTGACGCCGCGCGATGCCGGCCGTCGCGGCGCACAGCTGTCGCTGCGCGTGCGCGGTGGCCGCGAGCAGGGCCGCAGCCTGTTCGAGTATCTGTCCGACAACGGCGTCCTCGGCGACTGGCGCGAGCCGGATGTCATCCGCATCTCGCCGGCGCCGCTCTACAACACTCACGCCGACGTGTTGCGCTTCGTGCGCACCGTGGCTCGCTGGCGCGACGCGTGAACGCATCCGCACGACATCTGACGATCATCGGCGCAGGCCTGGCCGGCGCCTTGCTCGGCATCCTGCTGCGCCGGCGCGGCTGGGAGGTCGACCTGTACGAGAAGCGTGGCGACCCGCGCGTGCAGGGCTACGGCGGCGGGCGTTCGATCAATCTGGCCCTGGCAGAGCGCGGCCGCCATGCGCTGCGCGCGGCCGATGCCGACGATGCGGTGATGCGCCACGCCATCATGATGCGCGGCCGCATGGTGCACGTCGGCGACACCGAGCCGGTGCTCCAGCGTTACGGCCGCGACGACAGCGAGGTCATCTGGTCGGTGCATCGCGGCGATCTGAACATCGTGCTGCTGGACCTGGCGGAAGCCGCGGGCGCGCGCCTGCATTTCGATGCGGGGCTGGACGCGGTGAACTTCGATTCCAGACGCGCGGTGTTCCGCGATCCACGCGACGGTCAGACGCGTGAAGTCACGTTCGAGGCACTGGTCGGCGCCGACGGCGCAGGCTCGGCGCTGCGCGCGGCGATGCATCGCGTGCGCGATCTGGGCGAGCGCAGCGATTTCCTCGACCACGGCTACAAGGAACTGGAAATCCCGCCGACCGCCGAAGGCGGTTTCCGCATCGAGCCCAATGCCCTGCATATCTGGCCGCGCGGGCACTACATGTGCATCGCGCTGCCCAACGACGAGAAGACCTTCACCGTCACCCTGTTCCTGCCGCATCACGCGGATGGAAGCGACGGCCCCGCGTTCGACCAGCTGCTCGATGTCGCCGGTGCACGCGCGTTCTTCGAACGCGAGTTTCCGTCCGCGCTGGCGCTGATTCCCGACTTCGACCAGGACTGGCAGAGCAACCCGATCGGCCAGCTCGCCACGCTGTATCTCGACCGCTGGCATCTCGACGGCCGTGCGGTGCTGCTCGGCGACGCCGCACACGCGATGGTGCCCTTCCACGGCCAGGGCATGAACTGCGCATTCGAAGATTGCGTGGCGCTGGCCCGGCAGCTCGATGCGCACACCGATCTGGCCGCCGCATTCGCGGCGTTCGAGACCGGACGCAAACCCGACGCCGCGGCCATCCAGCGTATGGCGCTCGACAATTATCTGGAGATGCGCGACCGCGTCGACGATGCCGACTACCTGCTGCAGCGCGAACTCGAGCTGGCCCTGCAGGCGCGCCATCCGGGCCGCTTCGTGCCGCACTACGCGATGGTCACCTTCATGCGCATTCCCTACTCGCTGGCGATGACCCGGACCGACATCCAGCGCGGCATTCTCGAGCGCGCCACGGCCGGCCACGCGTCGCTGGCGACACTGGACTGGGCAGCGATCGATGCCGACGTCCTGAGGCAGCTGTCCACGCTCGAGGATGTCCCCGCCTGACCGGACGTGCCCGCGCCTGCACGCGCGTCCTATCCTAGTGGCATGACCGACAGCTTTCTCTTCTACGATCTCGAAACCTTCGGCGCCGATCCGCGCCGCTCGCGCATCGCCCAGTTCGCCGCGATCCGCACCGATGCCGAACTCAACGAACTCGATGCGCCGATCGACATCTTCGTGCGGCCTGCAGACGACCTGCTGCCCTCGCCTGTCGCCACCCTGATCACCGGCATCACGCCGCAGCACGCGCAGCGCGTCGGCATGCCCGAGGCCGATGCGCTGGCCCGCATCCACGAGGAGATGTCGCGGCCGAAGACCTGCACGCTGGGCTACAACTCGCTGCGGTTCGACGACGAGTTCGTGCGTTTCGGTCTGTACCGCAATTTCTTCGACCCCTACGAGCGCGAGTGGCGCAGCGGCAATTCGCGCTGGGATCTGCTCGACGTCATGCGACTGTGGCACGCGCTGCGCCCCGAAGGGCTGATCTGGCCGACGCGCGAGGACGGCGCGACCTCGTTCAAGCTCGAACATCTCGCCGCGGCCAACGACGTACGCACCGGTGATGCGCATGAGGCGCTGTCGGACGTGCGCGCGCTCATCGGTCTGGCCCGGCTGTTCCGCGCCGCGCAGCCGCGGCTGTGGGACTACGCGGCCAAGCTGCGCAACAAGCGCCATGCCGCATCGATGCTCGACACCATCGCGATGACTCCGGTGCTGCACATCTCGCAGCGGTATCCGGCCGCGCGGCTGTGCGCGGCGCCGGTGCTGCCGATCGCCCGCAATCCGCGCATCGACAGCCGGGTGATCGTGTTCGACCTGGATGGCGATCCGGACATGCTGCTTGATCTCGACGCCGAGACGATCGCCTCGCGCGTGTTCGTGCGCCGGGAAGACCTGCCCGAAGGCGTGGCCCGCATTCCGCTCAAGGAAGTCCACAGCAACCGTTGCCCCGCCATCGTGGCCTGGAGCCATCTGCGCGATGCGGATTTCGAGCGCCTGTCGATCGATGCGGCCACGGTCGAGGCACGCGCGGCGCGCCTGCGCGGAGCCGGCCCGGCACTGGCGGAGAAGATCCGACAGGTCTTCGCCGTCGAACGGGAATCGGGCGCATCGGATCCGGACGCCGCGCTCTACGACGGCTTCCTCGCCGACGGCGACCGCCGCCGCATGACAAAGGTGCGCGCGACCCCACCGCCGCTGCTCGGCGCACAGGACTTCGGTTTCGAGGACCCGCGCCTGGACGCACTGCTGTTCCGCTACCGTGCCCGCAACTGGCCCGAGCTGCTGTCGACCGAAGAGCGCGTGCGATGGGATGCCTATCGTCGCCAGCGGCTCGCGCCCGGCACCGTGCTGGCCGAACAGGATTTCACCGCCTACTTCACGCAGATCGACGCGCTGCGCGCCGAGAATCCCGACGACCCGCGCACCGGCGCCCTGCTCGACGCCCTGCTGGACTGGGGCCGCGACATCGGCGCCGGCCTGTCCGCCGCGCCCACCGCACCGATTCCGGCATGACGACGTATTTCAGCGACAAGAGTTTCAAATTCCTGCGCGCACTCGCGCGTCACAACGAGAAGCCCTGGTTCGAGGCGCACCGCAAGGATTACGAGGCGCATGTGCGCCAGCCGTTCCTGCGTCTGATCGGCGATCTGCAGCCCGACGTCGCTGCCGTCAGCCCGCATTTCCGCGCCGACACGCGCACCGTTGGCGGCTCGCTGTTCCGCATCCACCGCGATGCGCGCTTCTCCAACGACAAGTCGCCCTACAAGACCTGGCAGGGCGCGCGACTCTTCCACGAGCGCCGGCGCGAGACCGCCGCGCCCTCGTTCTACGTGCATCTGCAGCCGGGCGAGAGCTTCGTGGGCGCGGGCCTGTGGCATCCCGAGTCGGACACGCAGCGCAAGGTGCGGCAGTTCATCGTCGACAACCCCGGCAGCTGGAAGGCGGCGGCGCACGCGAAGAAGCTGCGCGGACGTTTCGAGTTCGAAACCAGCGAAATGCTGGTGCGCCCGCCGCGCGGCTTCGATCCCCAGTTCGAGTTCATCGACGACCTCAAGCACCGCAACTGGGTGTTCTGGCGCACGCTCGACGACGCCACGATGACCGGGCCCAGGCTGCGCCAGACCATCGCGACCGATCTGGTCACGCTGGCGCCGTTCGTCGATTACCTCTGCGCGGCACTCGAACTGGAGTTCTGAACCGCGCCGGGCGGACGCAGCATGTCCACCATCATGCGCCGGTGCGCATCGCGGAGCGCCGGGTCGCCCAGGCTGTCGTGGCCGGTCACGATCTGCGTGATCGCAGCCGACAGCGCCGGGGCATAGGCCAGCGGGAAATGTTCGGTGAGCGGCCCTTCACGGATCACCCCCCGTTCGACCCCGCGCGCCATCGTTCGCGCCTGGGCACGATGGAACGACACCACGAACTCGGCATGCCAGCGCTGGATCAACGCAGGCACGCGCGCGCTCTCGGCCACCATCAGCCGCAGCATGCCCAGCACCCGGGGGTCGGCCATGCGCGTGTAGATGCGGTCGATGAAGCGATCGACCAGGGATTCCACCGACTCGAAGTCTTCTTCCAGCGGCTGCGCCTGGTCGGGCCCAGGCTCCATCACATGCGTCAGCAGCGCCTCGAAGATCGCTTCCTTGCTTGCGTAGTGCGCATACACGCCGCTCTTGGACAGACCCGCGCGATGGGCGATGTCCTCGATGCGCGTGGCGGTGAAGCCATGCTCGGCGAATTCGACGAGCGCCGCTTCGAGCAGATGCCGCGCGCGCACCTCGGCCGGCAGACGGACCCGCTTGCGTGCCGGCGCGGTCATGCGCCTGACTCCGGCTGGCGGATTCGGTCGGGCACAGGCGCGTCCAGCAGTTCGCGCCCCACCGCCTCCAGGCCGCCCGGTGCGGCCGGGTCGGCCTGCCAGCCGCCACCGAGCGCGCTGTAGAGCGCGATCTGCGCGGTGGCCAGGGCGACTTCGGTTTCCAGCCGGTCGCGCCGTGCCTGCAGTGCGCCTTCCTGCGCCTGCAGTACGGCATCGAGATCGGAAATGCCCACCTCGTAGCTGCGCCGTGCCATTCGCAATGCCTCTTCGCCACGGGCGAGTGCGTCGTCACGACGTTCGAGTTGGCGCTGGCGCGCATGACGCTGCGCATTGGCGATTTCGACTTCTTCCAGTGCCGCGGCAATGGCCTGGCGCAGACCGACGAATCCGGCATCGGCCTGGGCGTCGGCCTCGTCGATCGCCGCGCGCGTGGCGCCGAAGTCGAGCCACGGAAACGTCAGCTGCGCCGCCGCGCTGCGCAGGGTGGAGGCACTGGAGATCGCATCGCCCAGCGCCAGGCCCGAGCGGCCGTAGGACGCATTGACCGCGAGCTTGGGGAACAGGTCGCGCCGACTGGCCAGCGCGTTGCGCTCGCTGGCGTCGAGTTCGGCGGCCGCGGCGATGACGTCGGGGCGTCGGCGCAGCAGGTCGACCGGCTGCCCCAGTGGAATCGACGGCGACGCCCGCGGCACGTCGCTCGCATCGCCGAGCATTGCGCGCGTGCTGCCTGGTGGCCGGTCGGTGAGCGTGTCGATGGCGAAGGTGGTCTCGGCGATCGCCGCGTCCAGGTCCCCGCGCTGGGCCTGCAGCGCGGCACGCTGCGCTGCCGTCGACTCCACGTCCAGGCGTGTCACCTCGCCCAGTTCGAAACGCGCGTTGGCGACACGTTCGAGTGCGAGGGCGTTGTCGATGCCGGCATCGAGCAGCGTCATCTGCGCCAGCAGACCCCGCGCCTGCACGTAGGCCTGGGCCACGTTGCCGGCCACCGCCAGGCGTGCGGCCACCAGTTGCGCCTGCGCCGCGCCCAGCCGCAGCGCGCCCGCCTTGCGGCGCAAGCGGTTGGCGCCGAACAGGTCCAGTTCCCAGCTCGCTTGCAGCGCGAGTTGCCAGGAATCGAGTTCGGTGTTGCCTTCGCCGCCCAGCAGATCGCCCAGTGGGTTGTCCTCGCCGTCGAGTGCATCGCCCAGGTCCAGCCATTGCCGGCTGGCCTGGCCACTGCCGTCGAGCACCGGCCACAGTGCCGCCGATGCACCGCGCAGCTGCGCGCGGGCCAGCCGCAGCTCCGCCAGCGCGCCCTGCACGTCGAGGTTGCGCGACAGCGCGGCGTCGACGAGTGCGTGCATCTGCGGATCGTCGAACTGGTGCCACCACTGCGCAAGGCGCGCGGCGTCGGCGCCATCGGGCGCCGTGCCGGCCGGCCCGAACCAGGCTGCCGGCAACGGCGGCTGGGTGCGCTGCGGCGGGGCGCTCGCGCACGATGCCAGCAGCAACGCCAGTACGCCGATGCCCAGCGATGGACGCAGTCCGGTCCAGACACTCATTGCGCAGCCTCCACAGTCTCGTCCTCGCGCACCTTGAAGAACTTCAGATACAACGCCGGCACCACGAACAGCGTCAGCAGCGTGGCGAACAGCATGGACATGGGCAGGCGACCGTTGACCAACGGGGCCTGCACGCTAACGACCGACGGGTCGATAGCGTATGAAGACGCGCTGACCGGCACTGTGGCGGCATGGCGTCCTTCCGCGAGCAGGCGCCTTTCCGTTCAGCCCGCACCGCCTGCGCGGCACGACAATGCAGCCGGTCGCTCCGGGAGTCGTCTATGAGAAAGCTGGTCTTCGGCGCCGTCGCGCTGGCGTGTCTGCTGCTGGCTTATGTCGCAGCAGGTCCCTGGCTGACGATCCGCGCCATCCAGGACGCCGTCCGCACCGAGGATTCGCGCGCGCTCTCGCGTCAGGTGGACTTCCCCGCACTACGGCAGAGCCTGCGCGCGCAGCTCTCGGACGCGATGGTGCGCGAGGCAGGCGCGGAGCTGCAGTCGAGCCTGCTGGGCGCCATCGGTCTTCGCATCGCCGGTAGTGCGGCTGGCGCCGGCGTGGATACGCTGGTCACGCCGGTCGGCCTGAGCGCGTTGATGCGCGGACAGCGGCTGTGGAGCCTGGCGGGCGGCGCCTCGCCGCTACGCGCCCCGGATCCGGCGCCCACCGCGCCGCTCGAGGACGCGCATTACCGTTACCACTCGCCGTCGCGCTTCACCGCCACCGTGCGTGACGAACGCGGGCGTCCGATCGAGTTCGTGCTGACCCGCAAGGGCCTGCAGTGGAAGCTGTCGGATATCCGACTGCCGATCTGATGGCCGCGCCCGGCACGATGCCGGCGCGGGGGTCGCCTCAGTTCGGCCGTGCCCATCCGAATGTCGGGCGGTGATACATCACCAGATACACGCCGACGGTCCAGACCGACGCCGCCGTCCAGCCGGCGAGGATGTCGGAGGGGTAATGCACGCCCAGATACACGCGCGAGAGGCCGACCATCGGCACGAACACCGCCATCGCCCCGATCACCCACCAGCGCAGTCGCGTCGGCCAGGCCAGCAGCACCAGCACGGTGGCCAGCGTCATCGAGCCCATCGCATGGCCACTGGGAAAGCTGTAGGTGGTCTCGGGCGCGATGGACTCCCACAGGCTCGGCCGATCACGCGCGAACAGGCGCTTGGTGCCCATGTTGAGCAGCGCCGCGCCACCGGTCGCGATGGCCGCGAACAGTCCGTCGCGCCACCGCCGACGCGCCAACAGCACCAGCGCCAGTGCGACCGAACCGGGCACCACGCCCCAGGCGTAGCCGATCGCCGAGAAGAACAGGAACACCCGGTCGAAGCCCTCGTGGGCCATCTGCTGCGCGAACAGCAGGATCGGCTCGTCGAACGGGATCGCCTCGGCCTCGTGGACCTCGTCGGCGAGCTCCATGAAGGCCCACATCGGCAGCAATACACCGACGAACAACAGCAGGAATTTCCAGCCATGGCGACGCAGCAGGCCACCGGTCGCGCTTGAGCCTTCGGCGACGGCGTCGCCGTCAGCCGGCATGCGTGCGGCCGTAGGTGCGGTGCACGTAGTCGTCGACCAGGGCGACGAATTCGTGGGCGATGTTCTCGCCGCGCAGGGTGACGGCCTTCTCGCCGTCGATGAACACCGGCGCCGAAGGCGCCTCGCCGGTGCCCGGCAGCGAGATGCCGATGTTGGCGTGACGCGATTCGCCCGGGCCGTTGACCACGCAGCCCATGACCGCAAGCGTCATGGTTTCCGCGCCGGGGTGGGTGATCTTCCACTCGGGCATCTTCTCGCGCACATGGTCCTGCACCACGCCGGCCAGCTCCTGGAAGAACTCCGAGGTCGTGCGGCCGCAGCCCGGGCACGCGGTGACCATCGGCGTGAACGCGCGCAGGCCCATGGTCTGCAGCAGTTCCTGCGCCACGACGACTTCCTTGGTGCGCGAAGCGCCGGGCTCGGGCGTCAGCGAGATGCGGATGGTGTCGCCGATGCCTTCCTGCATCAGGATCGCCAGCGCGGCGCTGGAGGCGACCATGCCCTTGGAGCCGATGCCGGCCTCGGTGAGGCCCAGATGCAGGGCGAAGTCACAGCGCGCGGCGAGGTCGCGATACACGGCGACCAGCTCCTGCACACCGCTGACCTTGGCACTGAGCACGATGCGGTCGCGGCCCAGACCGAACTCGACGGCGCGCTCGGCCGAATCGACCGCCGAGCGGATCAGCGCCTCACGCAGCACGCGGCCCGCATCCCAGGGCACGGCGCGCTGCGCGTTCTCGTCCATCAGCGCCGCGGCCAGCGACTGGTCCAGCGAGCCCCAGTTCGCACCGATGCGCACCGGCTTGCCGTACCGCATGGCGAATTCGATCAGCTGACCGAACTGCAGGTCCTTCTTCTTGCCGAAGCCGACGTTGCCCGGATTGATGCGGTACTTGGCCAGCGCTTCCGCGCAGGCCGGCTCCCCGGCAAGCAGCTGATGCCCGTTGTAGTGGAAGTCGCCGATGATCGGCACCTCGATGCCCTGCATCGCGAGGCGCTCGACGATCCGCGGCACCGCGGCGGCGGATTCGGGATTGTTGACGGTGATGCGCACCAGCTCCGAGCCCGCGCGCCAGAGTTCGCCGATCTGCTTGGCGGTCGAGGCGACATCGGCCGTATCGGTATTGGTCATCGACTGCACGACGACCGGCGCTGCGCCTCCGACGGGCACGCCACCGATGCGCACCTGGCGCGTGCCACGGCGGGCGGCGGCGCCGAAGGCCGGCAGCGGCGTCGGTTCGGACAGGCAATCGGCGGGCATGGAGGCGGGCTGGGCGGACATGCGCGCATTTTAGCCGGTCGGCGCCGTGCGCACGTCGTCGGCAGGCCGTATGCCGCGCAGGTGCGACCGAACGCCGCAGCGGCGCCCATCCGCCCTGCGCCCGGTCAGCGGTGGCTTACGATGGCCGCCGATGCAACACCCGTCCGCCACCGCCCTGCTCCGCATCCTGTACAGCCTGCGCTGGTTCGCGGTGGGCGGACAGTCGCTGACGATCGCCTGGGCGGTACTCGGCCTGGACATGGCGCTGCCGACACTGGCGCTGTGGTCGTCGGTGCTGCTGCTGGCCGGATTCAATCTGGTCGTCTACGTGCGGCTGCTGCAGGTACGCGACGCCACGCCGGCCGAAGCCTTCGTGCACGTGCTGGTCGACACCGCGGTGCTGGCCTGGCTGATCGCCTGGACCGGCGGCATCGCCAATCCCTTCGCCTCGCTGTTCCTGCTGCCGATCGCCCTGACGGCGATGGCGCTGCCACAGGCCTGGGCGATCGCCACCGCGACCGCGTGCGTCCTCGGCTACCTGCTGGCGATCAGCTTCGGCCAGCCGCTGCCGCATCTGCACGACCATTTCGATCTGCATCTGGTCGGCATGGCGGTGAACTTCTTCCTGTCGGTGGCGCTGGTGTCTTGGTTCCTGGTGCGGCTGGCCGCGGCGCGCGATCGCCGCGAGCGCGAGCTGGCCAGCCTGCGCGAGCGCTTCGTGCGCAACGAGGGCATCCTCGCGCTCGCGACCCACGCAGCCTCGGTCGCGCACGAACTCAATACGCCGCTGGGCACGATGACCCTGCTGCTCGACGATCTCGATACCAGTCGCCTGGGCGCCGACGGGGCCGACGACGTGGCCACGTTGCGCCGGCTGGTCGACATCTGCCGCGACCGCGTACGTTCACTGGCCGATCCGGCCGATCCGGCCGCGACGACGCTGGTCGGCATCGACCGCGTCCTCGAACACTGGCAGCTGGTGCGCCCGGCGATCGTGCTTGCGCGCAGTGGCAACGTGGACGCCGGCCAGCGCGTGGACCGCGCCATCGGCCACCTGCTGCTGGCCCTGCTCAACAACGCCGCCGACGCCAGCGAGGGCAACGGCAGCCAGCGCGTGGACCTGCACCTGCAGCTCGACCACGGCCTGCTCGACTGCACCATCCGCGACTACGGCACCGGCTTCGATGCCCAGGTGCCGTTCCTGCCGGTGCTGTTCCGCAGCGGCAAGCCCGACGGCCTGGGCGTGGGCCTGGCGCTGTCGCACGCGGCGATCGAACAACTCGGCGGCGAACTGGAAATGGACGAAGCCGACGGCGGCGGCGCGCGCGTGCGCTTCCGCGTACCGCTGCGCCTGCCCGCGCGCCAATCTGCGGAGACGACACTATGAAAGGCCTGCTGGTCGACGACGACACCCTGTATCTGGACGCCTTGCGCCGGGCCCTGACCCGGCGCGGGATCGACTGCGAGATCGCCGCCGATCCGGCGACCGCGCTCGAGGTCGCGCGACGCATCGCGCCGGATTTCGCACTGGTGGATCTCAAGCTCGGCGACGCATCGGGGCTGTCGCTGATCGAGCCGCTGCGCGCGATCCGCGCCGACATGCGCATCCTGCTGGTGACCGGCTATGCCAGCATCGCGACGGCGGTGGAGGCGATCAAGCGCGGCGCCGACGACTATCTGCCCAAACCGGTTTCGGCCGACACGCTGCAGCGGATCCTGCTCGACAGCGACCGCGCGTCCGGCGCCTCGCCGGCCGATCGCGACGAGACCGAATCACTCGAAAGCCCGACGATGATTCCGCTGCACCGGCTGGAGTGGGAACACATCCAGCAGGCGCTGGCCGAAACCGGCGGCAACATCTCCGCCACCGCGCGCCTGTTGGGCATGCACCGCCGCTCGCTGCAGCGCAAGCTCGCCAAGCGGCCCGGCCCGGAGCGCAGGCCGCCGATCAACGGCTGAGGCGTTTCTGCGCAGAGCGCGATGACGCGCAAGACGCGTCTAGCGAAGCGCTTCTCGCGCGCCGGCGTGCTCTGCTGGAATGACGCCTACCTGCTCAGTGGCCCGAGTGCGCGTCGTGTGCCGGGGCATCGCCCGCCAGCGGACGGACTTCGAACGTCACCGTCTGCGCCGGCGCGTGTTCGAAGCGCAGGGTCGCCTCGATCGACTGGCCTGCGCGCACCGGTTCGACCGGATCGATGAACATCAGGTGGTTGCCGCCGGGCGCGAGCGCGACATCGGACCCTGCGGGCAGCTCGAGGCCGTCGGCCAGTTCACGCATGCGCATCATGCCGCCCTCGTGGGACATCTCGTGGATCTCGACACTGGCTGCGGCAGGCGTCTCGACTGCGACCAGACGGTCTGCCGAACCGCTGCGCAGCACGAGATAGCCGCCCGCGACGCCGGCATTGGGCGGGGTTTCGCGAATCCAGGCGTCGCTGACGGTGACGCCGGCGGCGGCGTCGGGCGTGGCGCTGGTCTCTGCGGCATCCGGCGTGCCCGGCTGGCAGGCGGCGAGTGCCAGCACGAGAGCTGCGGTCACGGGGGCGAGGAAGAACGGACGGCGTGCGGACATCGCAAGGCTCCTTGAACGGGACGGACGGGCGACGCGGTGGCGCCGGATGCGCCGCATTATCGGCAACGCAGACGTCGCCACCATGGCGCGCCCGTTCGGCCATGCTCGCCGCGGCGACGACGCCCCGCCAATGCGACCGGCTGTCGCACCTGTTTCGCGCAATGCAGGCACCGCCGGGACGTTCGCCCGGCGCAGGTATCCTGTGCGCATGCACGGCACCGACTCCTCGAACGTCCTCACCCCGACACAGCTCAACACGCTCGCACGCGGTCTGCTGGAAGACACGTTTCCGAACGTGGTCGTCGAAGGGGAGCTGGGCAATGTCTCGCGGCCGGCCTCGGGGCACCTCTATTTCACGCTCAAGGACGCGCGTGCGCAGGTGCGCTGCGCCCTGTTCAAGCCCAAGAGCCAGTGGCTGCGGTTCGCGCCGCGCGACGGCCTGCTCGTGCGCGCACGGGGCCGGGTCACGCTGTACGAGGCGCGTGGCGACTACCAGCTGATCCTCGACTCGCTGGAGGAAGCCGGAGAAGGCGCCCTGCGGCGTGCGTTCGATGCGCTCAAGGCGCGCCTGCAGGCCGAGGGCCTGTTCGATGCCGACCGCAAGCGTCCCCTGCCCGCCTATCCGCGCCGCATCGGCGTGATCACCTCGCCGTCGGGCGCGGCGGTACGCGACGTGCTGAGCGTGCTGGCGCGGCGCTGGCCCCTGGTCGAGGTAGAGGTGCTGCCGGTGCCGGTGCAGGGCGCCGAAGCGCCGCCGCGGATCGTCGCCATGCTCGAACGCGCCGGCGCCAGCGGCCGTTACGACGCGCTGCTGCTTGCGCGCGGCGGCGGATCGCTCGAAGACCTGTGGGCCTTCAACGACGAAACCCTGGCACGCGCAGTCGCCGCATGTCCGGTGCCGATCGTGTCGGCGATCGGCCACGAGACCGACTTCAGCCTCACCGACTTCGCCGCCGACGTGCGTGCGCCGACGCCGTCGGTGGCCGCCGAACTGCTCGTACCCGACCGCATGGAGGCCGCAACCCGCGTGCGCCGGTTGCAGCGGCACGTCGACGAGGCGCAGCTGCGCGCGATGCAGCAGCGCTTCCAACGGCTCGACCGGGCGGCGCTGCGGCTGCAGGCCCAGCGCCCCGAGGCGCGCCTTGCGGCGCTGCGGCGGCGCCAGGACGAAGCCCTGCGCTGTCTGAACCTGGCGATGCGCCAGCGCCTGCAGCGCGACGAGGCGCGGCTCCGGCATGCAGGCGCGGTGCTGCGCACCACCTCGCCGCAGCGCCGGCTGACGCAGTTGCGCGAGCGCCTGGCCGCGCTGGCCCCGCGCCCGCAATCGGCGCTCGCGCGTCGGCTGCAGCGCGAGGCCCTGCACCTGCGCGGACTGGCGCGCTCGCTCGAGGCGGTGAGTCCGCTGGCGACGATCGCGCGCGGCTACAGCATCCTGCAGCGCAAGGACGGCGGCATCGTGCGAAGCGTCCTGGATGCAAGGCCCGGCGAGCCGCTGGATGCGCGCCTTGCCGACGGCAATCTGCGCGTTCGGGTGGAATCCGCGTCGGACTGAGCGCCGAGCGTCCTGTGGGAGCGCGCTTGCGCGCGATTCCCGCGACACGTCCCCTGCAACTCCCCCGGAATCGCGCGCAAGCGCGCTCCTACAGGGGCAAGATGCGCGCGCCGGTGGTGATAGTGGTGGTCGGTCAGCGGATTGCAAATCCGCGTACGCGGCTTTCCGAATCGCACGCTGTGAGTCGTGGAGATCGGATGCAACGTTCCGGCGACCTCGCCCGGCTGTCACGCATTCGCTGGCATGCTGGACCTCCATGTCACGACGGAGTCCCCGCACGATGACCAAGGCGTCCGACCTGTTCGTCCAGGCGCTGCAAGCCGAGGGCGTAACCCACGTCTTCGGCATCCCCGGTGAAGAGAACCTCGACCTGCTCGAATCGCTGCGCGCCTCGTCGATCGAGCTGGTGCTCACCCGGCACGAACAGGCTGCAGGCTTCATGGCCGCCACCTACGGACGGCTGACCGGCAAGGCCGGTGTGTGCCTGTCGACGCTGGGACCCGGCGCGACCAACCTCGTTACCGCTGCGGCGTACGCCCAGCTCGGTGCGATGCCGATGCTGATGATCACCGGGCAGAAGCCCATCCGGACCAGCAAGCAGGGACATTTCCAGATCGTCGACGTCGTCGACATGATGCGGCCGCTGACCAAGTCGACCCACCAGCTGGTGTCGGCCGACGGCATTCCGGCGCGCGTGCGCGATGCCTTCCAGCGCGCGGAAGAGGAACGTCCGGGCGCCACCCATCTCGAACTGCCGCAGGACATCGCCGGTGACGACACCGACGCGCGCCTGCTGCCGGCGCCATACGCACGTCGACCGCTGGCCGAGGACAAGGCGATCGCGCATGCCGCCGAGGCGATCCGCAAGGCGAAGCATCCGCTGCTGATGATCGGCGCCGGCGCCAACCGCAAGACCACCGCCAGGATGCTGCGCGCCTTCGTCGACCGGCTGGGCATTCCGTTTTTCAGCACGCAGATGGGCAAGGGCGTGCTCGACGAGACGCATCCGCTGTGGCTGGGCACGGCCGCACTGTCGGACAAGGATTTCGTGCACCGCGCGATCGACGCGGCCGACTGCATCATCAACATCGGCCACGACGTCATCGAGAAGCCGCCGTTCTTCATGCGTTCCGGCGCGCGCACGGTGATCCACGTCAACTACGCCAGCGCGATCGTCGACCAGGTGTACTTCCCCCAGATCGAGGTGGTCGGCGATATCGCCAACGCGGTCTGGCAGCTGGCCGAAACACTCGATGGGCCGCAGTCGCACTGGGACTTCACCTTCTTCGAGCGCGTGCGCGATGCCCTGTGCGACGACATCGCCCAGCGCAGCGCGGACATGCGGTTCCCGATCCACGGCCCGCACCTGGTCAAGGCGCTGCGCGATGCGCTCGACGCGCAGGATGTCGTCTGCCTCGACAACGGCCTCTACAAACTGTGGTTCGCACGCAATGATCGTTGCCGCGCGCCCAATACCCTGCTGCTCGACAACGCCCTGGCCACCATGGGCGCGGGCCTGCCGTCGGCCATCGCCGCCAAGCTCGTGCACACCGACCGCAAGGTGGTCGCCGTCTGCGGCGACGGCGGTTTCATGATGAATTCCCAGGAACTCGAAACCGCAGTGCGGCTCAAGCTCGATCTGGTGGTCATCGTGCTGCGCGACGATGCCTACGGCATGATCAAGTGGAAGCAGCAGCACGAGGACTACCCGGTCTACGGCATGGATTACGGCAATCCCGACTTCGTGCGCTACGCGCAGAGCTATGGTGCGCGCGGCCACCGCCCCGACAGCGCCGAGGCGTTCGCACGCGTTCTGCAGACCGCACTCGACACACCCGGCGTCGACCTGATCGATCTGGCCATCGATTATTCCCGGGACGATGCCCTGCTCAACACCGAAATTCCCGAGCGCAGCGCTGCAATCACCTGATCGCACCGCGCCCACGTCCTTCCATCCGACTCCGGAGCGCCCCATGGCCAAGCAGAAGACCGCCCGCAAGACCGCCGGGCTTGCGCGCAGCTATCCCTACTACCTCGCCAATGCCGCGGTCGCGGCGAACACCGATCTCGAAGTGCGCGACAAATACAGCGGCAAGGTCGCCACGCGCGTGGCAATGGGCGACGCGGCGACGATCCGCAAGGCAATCGTCGCCGCGCACAAGGCGCGCGGTGCGATGGCCGACTTTCCGCCCGACAGACGCCGCGACGTGCTCGAACATTGCGTGCGCCGCTTCGAGGAACGCTTCGAGGAACTCGCACTCGCCTTGTGCATCGAAGCCGGCAAGCCGATCAAGGACGCCCGCGGCGAGGTCACGCGCCTGATCGACACCTTCCGCATCGCCGCCGGCGAGGCCACGCGCACCGAAGGCGAATACGTCGAGCTGCAGATTTCCGAGCGCACGCGCGGATATCGGGGCATGGTCAAGCGCGTGCCGATCGGCGTCTGCAGCCTGATCACACCGTTCAACTTTCCGTTGAATCTGGTTGCGCACAAGGTCGCGCCGGCAATCGCGGCCGGCTGCCCGTTCGTACTCAAGCCTGCCGCCAAGACGCCGGTCGGCGCGCTGATCATCGGTGAGATCCTGGCCGAGACCGACCTGCCCAAGGGCGCGTTCTCGGTGATTCTGTGCAGCAACGAGGACGCGGCCGCGCTGACCGAGGACGAGCGCATTGCGCTGTTGAGCTTCACCGGCGGCCTGATCGGCTGGGATCTCAAGGCGCGCGCCGGCAAGAAGAAGGTCGTGCTCGAACTCGGTGGCAACGCGGCCTGCATCGTCGACGAAGACCCCGGCATGCCGCTGGACAAGGTCGTCGAGCGCCTGGTGTTCGGCGCCTATTACCAGTCCGGCCAGAGCTGCATCGGTGTGCAGCGCATCTATGCGCACCGCAACGTCCACGATGCACTGCGCCGCAAGTTGAAGAAGGCGATCGCCGGCTTGCGCGGCGGCGATCCGCGCGACGAGAACACCTTCGTCGGGCCCGTCATCGACAGCGACGCGGCCGACCGGATCGAGTCGTGGATCGCCGCGGCCCGCAAGGGCGGCGCCAAGGTGCTGGCCGGCGGCCCGCGCGAGGGCAACATCATTCCCGCCACGTTGCTTGAGAACGTGCCGCGCGACGCCGACCTGCAGCGCAAGGAAGTCTTCGGCCCGGTCGCGATCCTGGAGCCGGTCGACAGTTTCGAAGACGCGATCGCGCGCGTGAACGACAGCGATTTCGGCCTGCAGGCCGGCGTGTTCACCGGCAATCTCGCCCACACGATGCGTGCCTGGGACCGGATCGAAGCCGGCGGCGTCGTGGTCGGCGACGTGCCGAGCTTCCGCGTCGACAACATGCCCTATGGCGGCATCAAGGACTCGGGCCTGGGCCGCGAAGGCGTGAAATACGCGATCCGCGACATGACCGAAGAACGCCTGCTGGTGATTCGCGACCCGGCCTGATCAGCGTCCTGAGAGTCCTTTGCAGGACCTCTCGAGCGTCATTCCCGTGAAAGCGGGGATGACGTCGTTTTCGAGCGGTCTGCAACGGCCTCGTTCCGACAAAGGCCGCGCATCGCCGCGCCAGTCCCCGCAGCGGTTTGGCTCAACCGCTGCGTGCTGTCAGCACCCGCTCGACATCCGCCAGCGAGAGTCCGCGCGCACGCAGCAGCACCACCAGGTGGTACAGCAGATCCGCGCTTTCGCCGAGCAGCTCCTCGTCGGTCTGCACCAGGGCGGCGAGCGCGGTTTCGACGCCCTCCTCGCCCACCTTCTGTGCGATCCGGCGGATGCCCCCGTCGAACAGCCGCGTGGTGTAGCTGCCGTCGGGGCGCTCGCGTTCGCGGGTTTCGATCAGCGCATCGAGTTGGGCCAAGGTGCTTGCCGGCGCTGCGGGGAAGCAGCTCGGGCGCTGGAGGTGACAGGTCGGACCTCGCGGGGTCGCCAGCACCAGCAGGGTGTCGGCATCGCAATCGGTCTGCATCGACACCAGCTCGAGCACGTGGCCGGAGGATTCGCCCTTGGTCCACAGCCGGCGCTTGCTGCGGCTGAAGAACGTGACTTCGCCGCGGCGCAGGGTTTCGGCAAACGCGTCGCGATTCATATAGCCGAGCATCAGCACCCGCAGCGTGGCGGCGTCCTGGACGACGGCGGGAAGCAGGCCCTCGCCCTTCGACCAGTCGAGGGCGCCGATGTCAGGGGCGATGGCGGTGGCGGGTGCGTCGTCGTGCGGCAGTGTCATTGGAGTCTGATATCGATGGCCTGGTCGGCCAGTGCACGCTTGAGGTCGGGGATGGCGATACGGCCGCTGTGGAACACACTGGCCGCGAGTGCGCCGTCGACATCGGCCTCGATGAAGGCGGCGGCGAAGTGTACGGCTTCGCCGGCTCCGCCGGATGCGATCAGGGGCACCGGGCACACCGACCGGGCGGCCTGCAGCTGGGCGATGTCGTAGCCGCGCCGCACGCCGTCATTCTCCATGCAGTTGAGCACGATCTCGCCCGCCCCCAAACGCACGGCCTCGCTGATCCAGTCCAGGGTGCGGGTCGGCAGCGCCCGGGTGCGATCGGGATCACCGGTGTGGCTGCGGACGCGCCATTCGCCGTCGGCTTCCCGGATCGAATCGATGCCGACCACGACGCACTGCACGCCGAATGCCTCGGCAAGCTCGGAGATCAGCGCCGGCCGCTCCAGCGCGGGCGTGTTGATCGAAATCTTGTCGGCGCCGGCCTGCAGCACGGCCCGGGCGGTGTCGACATCGCGGATGCCACCGGCCACACAGAACGGGATGTCGATCAGCCGCGACACGCGCGTCACCCAGCCGCGGTCGACCGATCGCCCCTGCGGGCTGGCGGAGATGTCGTAGAACACCAGTTCGTCGGCGCCGGCATCGCGATAACGCAATGCGAGGTCGACGATGTCGCCCATGTCGACGTGATCGCGGAAGCGCACGCCCTTGACCACCCGGCCGTCGCGCACGTCCAGGCAGGGAATGATGCGCCGGCTCAACATGCCAATGCTTCGGCCAGATCCAGGCGACCTTCGAGCAGCGCGCGACCGAGCACGATGCCACCGCAGCCCCGGGCCTTCGCGGCGCGCACGTCGGCAAGCTCGCGCACGCCGCCGGAGGCCTGCACGTCGAGGGCGGGTGCCAACGCCTGCAGATGCGCATAGAGATCGAGATTGGGCCCCGACAACATGCCGTCGCGGGCGATATCGGTGCTCAGTAGATGCCGCAGCCCGCCCTGCGCATAGCGCGCGGCGAGCACGTCGAGTGTGGCCTCGGCCGCTTCGGTCCAGCCATGCACCGGCAGCTGCCACACGCCGTCGCGGCCCTGACGGGTATCGAGCGCGACGGTGATGCGGTCGGCACCGAACGATTCGATCCAGCCCAGCACGCGCTCGGGTTCGCGCACGGCCAGCGAACCCACCACGACGCGTTCGGCGCCGGCGTCGAGAATGCTGCGCACGTCTTCTTCGGTGCGCACGCCGCCGCCGGTCTGCACGCGCAAGCCAGTGCCGGCCCGGATGCGGCCCAGCAGTGGCGCCAGCGTGTAGCCGCCGTCGCGTGCGGCATCGAGATCGACCAGGTGCAGCCACTGCGCGCCGGCCGCAGCGTAGGCCTCGATCTGCGCCAGAGGATCGTCGCCATAGCGGGTTTCCTGCGCATAGTCGCCCTGGGCCAGGCGCACGACGCGACCATCGCGGATGTCGATCGCGGGATAGACGGTGAACGACATGACTCAGGCCTCGAACGCAGGGGACAGGAAATTGCGCAACACGCGCGCACCGATGGCGGCCGAGCGCTCGGGATGGAACTGGCAGCCCGCCACCGGCCCGCGACGCACCGCCGCGGCGAACGCCTGGCCGTGATCGCAGGCCAGCACGCAGTCGTCGGTGACCGGCGCGGCGAAGCTGTGCACGAAATACGCCTGCGCGCCGTCGACGCCCTCGACCAACGGGTCCGCGCGCAGCGCCCGCAACGTGCTCCAGCCCATATGCGGTACACGCAGGCCCGGCCCGCCCCGCAGACGCGACACCCGGCCGGGCAACAGCCCGAGGCCGGCGACCTCGCCCTCTTCCGACGACTCGAACAGCAACTGCATGCCGACGCAGATGCCGAGCAGCGGGCGCTCCAGCGTGCGCAGCACGTCGACGAGATCGAGCTGCTGCAGCCGTGCCATGACCTGGGCCGCGGTGCCGACGCCAGGCAGGATCACCCGGTCGGCAGCACGGATGCCGTCCGCGTCGGTGACCAGCGCGGCATCGATGTCCAGGCGCTCGAAGGCGTAGCGCACCGAGCCGGTGTTGGCGCCGCCGGCATCGACCATCACGACGCGCATGGATTCTCCTGCGAAGTTCGGCCAGCTTTCGCGCGCACCCCGACTACCGTCATTCCCGCGAAGGCGGGAATGACGGGTTCAGGTAGTCCTGGATTCGCCCCCATCACAGCACCCCCTTCGTACTCGGCAGCGCATCCCCGCTCCGCCGCACCGCCTGTCCCAGCGCACGCGCAAAGGCCTTGAAGCAGGCTTCGATCTTGTGGTGATCGTTGTCGCCTTCGACCTTCAGATTGAGATTCAGTGCGGCCGAATCGCAGACCGAGCGGAAGAAATGCTCGACCAGTTCGGTCGGCATGTCGCCGACGCGTTCGCGCGCGAAGTTGCCGTCGAACACGAGATACGGGCGACCGCCGAAATCCAGCGCGGCGCTGGCGAGCGTCTCGTCCATCGGCAGGGTGAAGCCGTAGCGCCCAATACCGCGCTTGTCGCCCAGCGCCTCGCGCAGTGCCTGGCCCAGCGCGATGCCGGTGTCCTCGACGGTGTGGTGCTCGTCGGTCTGCAGGTCGCCTTCGGCCTGCACGGTCAGTGCGATGCCGGCGTGCTTGCCGATCTGGTCGAGCATGTGGTCGAAGAAGGGCAGGCCGGTCGACACCTGCGCATCGCGCGCGGCGTCGAGATCCAGTTCGACCCGGATCCTCGTTTCCTTCGTATTGCGCACGACCGTCGCGCGGCGCGGCGCATCGCACAGCTCGTGCGCGATGCCGGCCCAGTCCCAGTCGCCGCCGAACTGCGGCGTGCGCAGCTTGAAGCCGCGGATCTTCAGGTTCTCGGCGAACTGGATGTCGGTGTCGCGGTCGCCGACCATGGCCGACCCGTCGAGATCAATGCCGCGGTCGCGCAGGTAGTGCATCACCAGACCCAAGGCCGGCTTGCGCGTGGGCGCGTTGTCGGCCGGCCAGCTCTTGTCGACCAGTACTTCGCGGAACGCGATGCCCTGGCTTTCGAAGATCCGCAGCATCAGATCGTTGGGGCCATCGAAACTCGCCTGCGGATAACCGTCCGTGCCGAGGCCGTCCTGGTTGGTGACGATGACGAACTCGAAGCCGGCATCGCGCAGCCGCAGCAGCGCCGGGATCACGCCGCGAACGAAGCGCAGCTTCTCGTAACTGTCGATCTGGAAGTCGGCCGGTTCTTCGATCAGCGTGCCGTCGCGGTCGACGAACAGGATCTTCTTGCCACGCGCGCTCATGCGGCGGTCTCCAACGATTGCAGGGTGGCCAATACGCGCGCGTTCTGCGCCGGTGTGCCGAGACTGATGCGCAACGCATCACCGAGTTGCGGCGCGGCGCGCTGGTCACGCACCACGATGCCGGCGGCGAGCAAGGCGCCGAACGCGCAGTCAGCGTCCTCGAAATGCACCAGCAGATAGTTGCCCGCGGACGGGTAGACCCGGCGTACGCCGGACGTCAAGGCCAGCGCGGCGGCAAGTGCATCGCGCTCGGCGATGGTCTCGGCGATGCGCGCACGGGTGACCTCCAGCGCCGCAGGAGACAGGCCCGCCAGCGCGAGATCGGCGCATGGCGTCGGCACTGGATACGGCGCCTGGCACCGGCGCAGCACCGCGATCAGATCGGGATGGCCGATCGCAACGCCGATCCGCGCCGCCGCGAGCGCATGCGCCTTCGACAGCGTGCGCAGCACGACGAGGTTGTCATGTACGCCGAGGAGTGTCGTCGCAGACGGCGCATCGGCGAATTCGACGTAGGCCTCGTCGACGACGACCAGCGCGCGTCCGTTTAGCGCCGTCGCCAATGCAGCCACATCGGCCAGCGGCACGAGTCCGCCGGTGGGATTCGATGGCGAGCACAGGAACACCAGCTTCGCGTTGCGCGCCAGCGCGGTCGTACGCACCGCGTCGACGTCCACGCCGAAACCTTCGGGCCCGTCGACCAGCGGCACCTCGACGAGCGCCGCGCCCTGCAGGCGTGCGCTGACGGCGTACATGCCGAATACCGGTGGCGTTGCCAGCACCGCATCGCGTCCGGCGACGCATAGCGCACGCACCAGCAGATCGATGGCCTCGTCACTGCCGCGTCCGATCAGCAGCTGCCCCGGATCCACCTCGTAGAGCGCGGCCAGCGCGCTTTGCAGCTCCGGCGGCTGCGGCGCGGGATAGCGCCGGCAGCGACCGTCGGCATCGCCCGGATTCGCCAGCGGCGCCTCGTTGGCGTTGAGCCAGATCTCGCCGTCGAGCTTCTGCGAGCGCGCGGAGGCATAGCCGGCGAAGTCGCGCAGTTCTTCGCGCACCAGATCGAGCACGCTGCTCATGCCGCCGCCTTCGCGATGCGCAGCGCGACCGCATTGGCGTGCGCGTCGAGCCCTTCGGCGCGGGCCATCGTCACCGCGTCCGGGCCGATCGCGCGGATGCCCGCAGCGGACGCCGACTGCACGCTGACGGTGTTCTGGAAACTCGACACGCTCACCCCGCTCCACGAGCGCGCCGCGCCGCCGGTCGGCAGCACGTGATTGGTGCCGCTGCAGTAGTCGCCCAGCGCTTCGGGAGTCCAGTCGCCAAGGAACACCGAGCCGGCGACCTCGACCCTCTCGAGCCAGTCGCGCGGACTGCGCAACGCGAGAATCAGGTGCTCGGGCGCGTAGCGGTTGCTGATGTCGAACGCTGTGTCGAGCGCGTCCACGCGCAGCAGACGCGAGCGTGCCATCGCCTGGCGGGCGATCGCCGCGCGCGGCAGGCTCGCGAGCTGGGTGGACAGTTCGGCGCGCACGTCGTTGAGCAAGGTCTCGTCGTCCGACAGCAGCAGCACCTGCGAGTCCGGGCCGTGTTCGGCCTGCGACAGCAGATCGGCGGCGACGAAGGCCGCATCGGCGCCGGCGTCAGCGATCACCAGCACTTCCGAAGGCCCGGCCGGCATGTCGATCGCGACGGTGCCGGACTGGGCGACCTGCTGCTTGGCCTCCGTCACGAAGCTGTTGCCGGGCCCGAACAGTTTGTCGCAGGCCGACACGCGCTCGGTGCCGAAGGCCATCGCGGCGATCGCCTGCGCGCCGCCGAGCTTGAACACGCGGTGCACGCCGGTCAGACGTGCAGCGACCAGCACCGCAGGATCGGCGCTGCCATCCGACCGCGGTGGCGTGCACAGCACCACCTCGCGGCAGCCAGCCAGGCGCGCCGGCACGCCCAGCATCAGCGCGGTCGACGGCAGCGGCGCCGTGCCCGCGGGCACGTACAGGCCCACGCGCGGGATCGGCCGCACGATGCGCGCGCAATTGACGCCTTCGGCGGTGTCGATGTCATAGGGCGCGGTCATGCCGGCGGCGTGGAAACGCTCGATGCGCGTCGCCGCGTTGACCATCGCCTCACGCAATTCGGCGGGCACGGCGGCCTCGGCCGCGGCGAACTCGTCGGCGCCGACTTCGAAATCGTCCAGCGCGACGCGGTCGAAGCGTTCCGTCAGTTCGCGCAGCGCGACGTCGCCGCGCGTGCGCACATCGTCGAGTACCTCGGCGACCGCGGCGCGGGTGGTCGCAGCAATCACCTGCGTGGGGCGACGCAACAGCTCGGCCTGCGCAGCGGCATCGGCCTCGTTCCAGTCGACGATCGCCGGTACGGCAGCGTCGAGCTGCGGGGCATCGCATGACGTGCTCATGCCAGCATCCGCTCCACCGGCAGCACCATCAGGCCCGCGGCGCCGGCCTGCTTCAGCGCTTCGAGTCGCGGCCAGGTCATCTCGCCGTGGCAGAGCACCTGCAGCGCGACGCAGTCGCTGCCGTCGACCTGCAGCAGCGTCGGCGCTTCGGCGTCGGGCAGCAGCTTGAGCAGCGCGTCGACCCCATCGCGCGTGGACTGGAACATCACCAGCCGGCTGTCGCGCAGGCGCAGCACGCCGTCGAGGCGACGCAGCAGCAGCGACGCGAGCTCGCCGCGCACGTCCGAAAACGGCGCGATCGGGCCGGCCAGCACCGCCTCGCTGGTCATCAGGGTGGCGGCTGGCTTGAGCTGATTGGCGGTGAGCGTCGCGCCGCTGGACACCAGGTCGCAGATCACGTCGGCCTGGCCGAGGCGCGGCGCGATCTCGACCGAGCCCGACAGCGTCACGATCGTCGCCTGCACGTCGTTCGCATCCAGCCACTGCTGCAGCAGCCCCGGATAGCTGGTCGCGACGCGGCTGCCCTGCAGTTGCGCCGGGCCGCTCCATTCCTGCGAATCGGGAATCGCGATGTCGAGCCGACAGCCACCGAAGCCCAGCGCCCGCACCGCCTTCGAGACCTGCGGCAGGCCGCGCAATGCGCGCTCGGCGGCCACTTCGTCGAGCACGTTGCGGCCGACGATGCCGTAATCGCAGACGCCATCGGCCAACAGACCGGGAATGTCGTCGTCGCGCACCAGCAGCAGGTCCACCGGCAGTGTCTCGCCATAGCAGAACAGCTTGTCGCGACTTTCGCGCCAGGACAGGCCGCAGGACGCCAGCAGGGAACGTGCCGGATCGCTGAGGCGACCGGATTTCTGGATGGCGATACGCAGGCGGTCACGCGCGGCGCCGCCGTTCACAGGACTCATGGGGATGACCTCAGTGGGATTCGTTCGAGCGCGACGCGCGACGCGCGGCAATCGCATAGCCGCCGGCGCCACGATCGAGCGTGCGCGCGACCCGGCCGACCGTCGTCACGCTGACGCCGGTGCGCTCGTGGATCTCGCGATACGGCACGCCCTGCTGCAGCAACGGCACCACGCGCCAGCGATCGACCAGTGCTTCCAGCTCGGCCGGGGTGCACAGATCGTCGAGAAAGCGCGCGACCTCGTCGGCACTCTTCAGCCCGACGAACGCACGCGCCAGCGCCGTCAGCGAGGCACTGGCTTCGTGGTCCGGCAGGGGTTCGGCGCGTTGCTTCATGGGCTCGAGTGCGTGTTGCAATGTAATAGCGTGCTAATACGTTACTCGCATCTGGCCGTGAGTCAAGGGCGCTGGGGGTGCCCGGAGCCGAAGGCTGGCGGATCGCAGCATTCCATTCAGACGGCGCGCTTCGGGGTGACAATCGCGTTCCGCGTCCCAAAAACAGGCTTTCCATGCGCAACCGACTGCAGGCCATGCTCGATGCTGGACGCGACGATGCGCTGCTGCGTTTCGGGCTCGGCAACGCCTGCCTGCAGGCGGGCGACGCGGACGCTGCCGCACTCCACCTCGCTGCGGCGACACGGCATGATCCGGACTATTCGGCGGCGTGGAAGCTGCTGGGCAAGGCCTTCCTGGCACTCGGGCGCGAGCACGAGGCGGAAGCCGCGTGGCGATCGGGTCTCGACGCAGCTGCGCGTCGTGGCGACGTGCAGTTGACGAAGGAAATGTCCGTGTTCCTGCGGCGGATCGAACGCGGACGACAAGGCTGACTGGCCGCGGTGGCGGCATTGTGCGTGCGCCGCGCGCTACCCCCTGCAGGAGCGGCCTTGGCGGCGATTCACGCAGATCTTTTCGGTGCAAACGAAGCGCGATTCGCGCGATCGCCCTCCGCGCATCGCGCGCAAGCGCGCTCCTACATGGGCCTGCGTCGACTGCGGTCGCACTGCATCTGTCGTGCAGATTTCTGCTCCACGCGACGCCCCCTGTAGGAGCGGCCTTGGCCGCGATTCGCGCGGATCTTTTCGGTGAAAACGAAGCGCGAATCTCGCGATCTCCCTCCGCGTATCGCGCGCGAGCGCGTTCCTACATGGGTTTGCTTCGACCGCGGTCGCACTGCATCTGTCGTGCAGATTTCTGCTCCACGCGACGCCCCCTGTAGGAGCGGCCTTGGCCGCGATTCGCGCGGATCCTTTCGGTGAAAACGAAGCGCGAATCTCGCGATCTCCCTCCGCGTATCGCGCGCAAGCGCGCTCCTACAGGGGTCTGCTTCGACTGCGGCCGTACTGCATCTGTTTCTCAGACCCTGTCGCGCGACAGCCCCTGTAGGAGCGGCCTTGGCCGCGATTCACGCCGATCTTTAGCGTGCCGGCGACACGCGAATCGCGCGATCCCCCCCCCCCCCGCGCATCGCGCGCAAGCGCGCTCCTACAGGGGCTCGCGCCGCGTGTTCCCCGCCGGAAACTTGCAGCCGCGCGTTTGCTGCTCAGTCGGCCAGCGACTTGCGATGCAGTGCCATCCACGCAAGCGCAACGCCGGACAGCGCGGCGAGCGACGACATGAACACCCGCGTGGCGAGGAAGTTCGGATCATGGATCTTCTGCAACGCGATGCGTGCGTAGACCGGCGATTCGAGTCTGACCACGCCCATGTAGAACAGATGCCAGGCGTCGATTCCCGCCGCCGCTGCAACCGACACCACGCAACCCCAGCCGATGGCGTGGCCGGGCGTCCACCCGAAGCGGCGGCCGAGCCGATCGAACACGACGTAGGCGAGAGCGCCGATCACAAGCGCGATCAGCGCCGCCTCCAGCACACCCAGCCAGCCGAAATGCAGCGGCAGGTTCAAGCGCCGGCGCCGGGGTCGGCCGCGCTGGACATCGGCACACGCCAGCGCGGCAGCACGCCGAGCAGCGCGCCCTCCGCGACGAGCTTCACCGCAGCCGCGACTTCGCCGTCGAGCGCACGGTCACGGTCGAGGAACGGGATGGTCTCGCGGATGACGGCATGCGCGGCGGCGACGACGCTGCCCGGATGGAAGGGCTCGCAGGCGGCCAGCTCGGCGCGCAGGCCTTCGACCTCGTCGACGAAGGCGCCGCGCGTCGCGCGATCCGAGGCAGGACCGCCCTGCACTTTCGCCGCCAGCGCCTCGGCATCACCGCGGCGGGCCAGATCGCGGGCGGCATTGATCATGTCCACGCGCAGATCCAGCGCCTGCGCGGCGGTATAGATCTCCAGCGCGATCACCTTGCCCAGATCGTCCGCCATCGACAGCACGTGCCGCGCCTCGTTGGTGCCCATGGACACGTGGTCCTCGGCGTTCGCGCTGGTCGGCACCGAATAAACGCTGGCCGGATGCGCGCGCGTGGCGAGATCGTTGACGATGGCCGCGGCCGTGTATTGCACGATCATGTAGCCGGACTCGGTCGCATCCTCGTTGCCGATCAGGAAGCCCGGCAGGCCGTCATTCGTCGCCGGATCGACCAGCTTGTTGAGGCGGCGTTCGGAGATCGAGGCCAGCACCGGAATCGCCGCCTTGACGTAGCTCATCGCCAGCGCGAGCGGCATGCCGTGGAAGTGGCCGGCGGAGATCACCTGCTCTTCGACGTGTTCGGCCGCGCGATCCGGGAACACCAGGGGATTGTCGGTGACCGCATTGAGTTCGACGTCGAACACGCGCTTGGCCTGCTCGACCGCATCGCGCACCGCGCCATGGACCTGCGGAATGCAGCGCAGCGAATAGCTGTCCTGCGGCTGGTGCTTCTTGCCGCCCCGGAACGGGCGGAAGCGCGTGTAGAACTTTTCGCGGCCGTGGCGCTGGTCGCTGGGCACCCAGTCCCAGCCGATGTCGAAACGCAGCGCCTGCGCCTCGGGCGTGTTCCAGCTCGAGGGCAGCCAAGGCCGGAAGCGCGGCACCAGGTGGTAGGGAATATCGGCCAGCGTGGAGCCGTCGAGCAGCTCGCGCAGGTGCGCCGCGACCTCGACCTGGCCCGGATGCGGACGCAATGCATGTACGTCCGGGTCGAAAGCGCCCAGACGGCCGGCGAAGGCGTCAATGGTCATGGCCGCGGCCAGATCGGCGGTGTCGAGCAGCGCGTCGAGCTTCTGCAGCGCGAGCACGCCGGTGGCGAGCATCTGCGCGGTGCCGTTGTTGAGCGCCAGGCCTTCCTTGTACGACAGCGTGACCGGCTCCAGTCCGGCGCGCTTCAGGGCGTCGGCGCCGGACATCCGCTCACCGTCGACAAAGGCCTCGCCACCTCCGAGCAGCACGATCGCCAGATGCGACAGCGGCGCGAGATCGCCGGACGCACCGACCGACCCCAGTGCCGGCACCACCGGCACGATGCCCGAGTTGAGCAGCGCGGCCAGCGCCTGCAGCGTCTGCACGCGAATACCCGAATGGCCCTTGAGCAGCGTATTGATGCGGATGCACAGCATCGCGCGCACCACGTCGGCAGACAGCGGCTCGCCCACGCACACCGCATGGGTGACGATCAGGTTGACCTGCAATTCCTCGTGCAGCGAGCGGTTCGAGCGCGCCGCGCCGGGCAGATCATCGCGCAGCGGACGCGCGCCGAGCAGACGGTCGGCATTGCTGCCGAAGCCGGTCGACACGCCGTAGATCGGCTCCTCGCGTCGCACCTGTTCGGCCAGAAACTCGGCCGCGCGCGCGACGCCCTTCAGCGCCTCGTCGTCGAGTGCGACCGGCGCGCCATGCGCGACCATGACCAGTTGCGCGCGGGTGAGCGAGCGGCCGTCCAGGCGGATGGATTTCATGCGCGATATCTCCTGCTAACCGTCGTGCCGCCTAACATCACCTGTGTTGTCATTCCCGCGCAGGCGGGAATCCACGGACCCTGGCAACTACGATCGAACGTCCATGGATCCCCGCCTGCGCGGGGATGACGAGCTGAAACACGTTGTTGTACGCACCACTCAGGGCATCAACCTCGCCTGCTCGCGCTCGACCAGCAACGTGCGGGCGAGATCGTCATCGGCCACTTCGAACTGTTCGCCGCGGCGCAGGTCCTTGACCGCGACTACGCCCTTGCCGGCCTCGTCCTCGCCGCGGATCACGACGAAGCGGATGCCCGCGCGGTCGGCGTACTGCATCTGCTTGGCGAGCTTGCGCGGTTCGAGCTGGGTTTCGACGTTGAGGCCGCTGGCGCGCAGGCGTTGCGACAGCGCGAGCGCGTCGGGCAGCGAGGCATCGTCGAGCAGCGTCACCAGCACGTCGACCGAACTGTCGGCGGTCGCGACCAGGCCGGCTTCGCGCAGCTGCCAGAACAGGCGCGTGAGACCGATCGAAATGCCGACACCCGGCAGCTTGGACTTGGTGTAGTGGCTGGCGAGATTGTCGTAGCGGCCGCCCGAGCAGATCGAACCGATCTGCGGGTGCGCATCGAGCACGGTCTCGTAGACCATGCCGGTGTAGTAGTCGAGGCCGCGCGCGATCGACAGGTTCAGCGCATAGCGCGATTCCGGCACGCCGAGCGCGCGCAGCTGATTGAGCAGGTCACGCAGTTCGTTGCGGCCCTCTTCGAACAGTTCGGTGCCGGCGCCGAGCGCATCGAGCTTGGCCAGTGCATCGTCGTGGCCGGTCGAGCGCACGCGCGAGAACGCGAGCAGACGTTCGGCAACCTCGTCCGACAGGCCGAAGTCCTCACCGGTCAGCGTGGCGCGCACCGCGTCCTCGCCGCGCTTGTCAAGCTTGTCGATCTCGCGCAGCACGGTCATCTGGCGCGCATCGTCGATGCCCTGCCCTTCGAAATAACCGCGCAGCAGCTTGCGGTGGTTGAGCTGGATCGTGAACTCGCCGATGTCGAGCGCGGCGAACACGGCGCTGATCACCGCGGGCACTTCGGCGTCGTAACGCGGCGACAGACTGTCCTTGCCGATGACGTCGATGTCGCACTGGTAGAACTCGCGGAAGCGCCCGCGCTGCGCGCGCTCGCCGCGATAGACGCGCTGCATCTGGTAGCGGCGGAACGGGAATGCGAGATCATGTTCGTGTTCGGCAACGTAGCGCGCCAGCGGCACGGTCAGGTCGAAGCGCAGGGCGAGTTCGGGCAGACCTTCTGACGCTTTTTCGAGCGCGCCGGTGGACTGCACGAAGTACACCTGGCGCTCGGTCTCGCCACCGGACTTGGTCAGCAGCGTGTCCGACAGCTCGAACACCGGCGTCTCGATCGGCAGGAACCCGAACCCCTCGAACGTGCGGCGGATCGTGTCCAGCATGCGCTGGAAGGCGATCTGGTCGCGCGGCAACAGTTCCATGACGCCGGGCGGGGTCCGGGGCTTGATCATGCGGGCAGGCTCGTTCGTGATGCGATGGAGGCCGACATTCTAATCGGTCCCCACACCGGGCCGAGGCGCCGGGCGATGAACGCCGATGCGACGCGCGCGGGACAGAGCGTGCGGCGGAATCCGCCGTCGCCCCGCGCCTGCCCGCCCGTGAAGCGTCTCCACCTGCAGGAGCGCGCTTGCGCGCGAAGGGGGTGTGCTGGCCAGGCCCCTCGCACACGAGCAATCCAGGGAACGCCCTCGCGCGCAAGCGCGCTCCTACACGGGCTTGGCTCCTGCGCGGGCGATGCGACGGCCTGCTTCGTGTAGGAGCGCGCTTGCGCGCGATGAGGCTGTCCTGACCAAGCTCCTCGCAGACACGGAGCAATCCCGGGATGCCCGCGCGCCCTACAGGGACGGAACGTCGTGTCGAGGCGGCGCCGAGTGGAGACGCCCATCGCGCAGCCACAGGTGCCGGTCGACCAGCCCGGGCGGCAGCGTGCCATGGGTGATCAGCAGCAGGCTGCGGCCTGCAAGCAGGTCCGGCAGTTCGCGCAGCAGGGCGTCGGCGGTGTCGTGGTCGAGGCCTTCGGTGGGCTCGTCGAGCAGCACCAGCGGCGCATCGCGCACCAACGCTCGCGCCAGTGCCAGGCGCCGGGCCTGGCCGGCGGACATCGTCACACCCGATTCGCCTACCCAGGCATCGAGTCCGCCGATGCGCTCGGCCCAGGTCTTGAGGCGCACACGTGCGAGCACCGCCCACAGTGCTGCGTCGTCGGCATCCGGCGCGCCGAACGCGAGGTTGTCGCGGACGCGGCCCGCGAACACCGGCGCGTTCTGCGGCAGCCAGGCGATGCGCGCATACCAGTCGGCCTGCGCCATCGCGTGCAGATTCACGCCACCCCAACTCACGCGCCCCGTCTGCGCGGTCGCGCTGCGCAGCAGCAGTGCACCGAGCGTGGATTTGCCCGCGCCGCTGTCGCCGCTGATCGCGACGCGTTCACCCGGTGCGATCGACAGCGACAGCCCGTCGAGCACCGGACGCGCGCCCTCGTCCCAGGCGAAACGCACCGCGTCGAACTCCAGTACTCCGTGCGCAGGCACTGGCTCGGGTTGCGCGGGATCGACAACTGCCGGTGCGGCCCCCGCGACCGCATCGAGCCGCGCGATCGACGCACGCGCGGCGCGCAGCGCCTGCCACGCCAGGCCGGCACCGGACCAGGCTTCGAACAGCCCGATGGCGATGAAGAAGATCGCCGCCGCGTGCGCAGCGCTCAGGCCGCCCCCGGTGTAGCCGATGGCCACACTCCACAGCAGACCGAGCAGGCCGAGCGCGGCCACCAGGCCATGGAGGCCCTGCGCGTCGGCCAGCTGGCGACGACGCGAACGCTCCAGCGTGGCGCCCGACGCCGCATCGGCCTCCACCCGGGCCAGCCAGCCGGCGGTGGCATCGAGCGCGGCGAGATCGGCGCGGCCTTCGTAGAGTTCGTGCAGTCGCGCGCGCAGGGCCGCGCGGCGCGCAGCGCGCTCGCTTTCCATCGCGCCGCGCCGCCAGGCCACGCGCGCGGGCACCAGCACCGCCAGTGCCAGCGCGATCAGCGCAAGCCACGCCGCGCTGGGCGGATGCAGCCAGGCCACCGCGCCCAGGCCGATCAGGCCGATGCCCAGCAGCGCGAGCAGCGGCCCGGTCGCGCGCAGCAGCAGGCCGTCGACCGCGTCGATGTCGTCGAGCAGACGCGCGAGCAGGTCGCCTGTCCGCAGCCGCCCCAGTTGCGCCGGGCTCAGGCGCAACGCCCGCGCGAAGAACCAGCTGCGCAGGTCGCGCGCGATGCGCAGCATCGTGTCGTGGCCGACCAGCTTTTCGAGATAACGCGAAACGATGCGCGCCAGCGTCAGTCCACGGATGCCCGCTGACGGGGTGAAGAAATTGAAGGTGCCCAGCGTGCCGTAGGTCAGCGCCGCCGCGGTGAGAAAGCCGCCCGACAGGCCGAGCAGGCCCACACCGGCCACCAGCGTCAGCAGCATCAGCGCCACGGCCAGCAACACGCCCCCGCGATGGCCACGCAGCAGCGCCCGGGTGCTGGCGATGCGCTCGAGTTGCCGGCTCATGCGACCGCCTCGGTCATCGCCGGCACGCGCCAGCGCGCGCCGGCCCAGTCGACGACGGCCTCGCTGTGCGTGGCGACGACGACGGTGCAGTCCGCCGGCAACCAGGCGTCGAGCGCTGCAAGCAGGTCGGCTTCGGTGCCCGGGTCGAGGAATGCCGTGGGCTCGTCGAGCAGCAGCAGTTGCGGCCGCAGCAACAGCGCACGCGCCAGCGCGACGCGGCGCGCTTCGCCACCGGACAGGCCGAAGCCCCTTTCGCCGATCACCGTGTCCATGCCCTCGGGCAGCTGGGCCACGAACTGCGTGACCTGGGCGATGCGCGCCGCCTGCGCGAGCGCCGCGTCGTCGGCATCGGGCGCGCCGATGCGCAGGTTGTCGGCGATGCTGCCGTGGAACAGCCAAGGCCGCTGGCCGGCCAGCGCGATGCGCGTGCCGGGCGCCACGCACACCTCGCCTGCCTCGGGCGGCAACCAGCCGGCCATCGTGTCGAGCAGCGTGCTCTTGCCCGAGCCGCTCGGGCCGATCAGCGCGAGTCGGCTGCCGGCGGGGATCGATAACGAAACGTCACGCAATGCAGGTGTTCGTGCGCCGGGGTGGCGGAGGGTGGCGTTGGAAATTCGGACGCGCACCTCACTCTGCGCACTGCTGCTCTGCCCCCTTCCCCCGCCCGCGGGGGAAGGCTGGGATGGGGGCAGCTTCGAGGGGCCGATCTCTGTCGATGGCGCGCAAGCGTCGCCCCCACCCCAACCTTCCCCCGCGTGCGGGGGAGGGAGCCGGTCCCACGAGAATTCCGGCAACCCCTCGAACGCCGCTTCGATCTCCGCCACCGCCGCCAGCGCATTCGCGCGGTCGTGGTAGTTCGCGGCCAGCCGCCGCAACGGCGCGTAGAACTCCGGCGCCAGCAGCAGGCAGAACAGACCGGTCGACAGCGGCAGCGTCTCGCCGCGCAGGTCGAGCATGCCGAGGTAGGTGAAGCCGAAATACACCGCCAGCAGCGCGACGCTGACCGAGGCGAAAAATTCGAGCACCGCCGAAGACAGGAATGCGATCCGCAGCACCCGCATGCTGCGCACGCGGATCGCCTCGGTTGCCTCGCCGACTTGCGCCAGTTCCGCATCGCCGCGGCCGTAGACGCGGATCAGGTCGAGCCCGCGCAGGCGGTCGGTGAAATGCGCACCGGCGCGCGCCAGTGCGACCAGCTGGCGGCGCCCCGCGCTCTCGGCGCCCATGCCGATCAGCATCATGAAGATCGGTGCCAGCGGCGCGGTCAGCAGCAGGACGATGCCGACGATCCAGTCGACCGAAAACACCGCGACCAGGATGGCCAGCGGCACCAGCATCGTTTCGGCGCGCGCAACGAGATAGCCGCTAAAGTAGTTGGCGGTCGCATCGACGTGACTGGTCGACAGCGCCACCAGCGCGCCGCTACGCCGTCCGCGCAGCCAGACCGGGCCGCGCGCCGCGACCGCAGCCGCCAGATCCACGCGCATGCGCGCAAGCACCGTCTCCACGACATCGGCCTGCAGCCGCTGGCCGATCCACACCAGCACCGCACGGGCGAGCAGCGTGCCCGCCAGCAGCAGCATCGGGGCGCGGATCGCGGCCAGACCTGCCCCGGCGAACAGCAGCGCATCGAGCGCCCAGGCGATGGCCGCGGCCTGCGGAATCCACAGCCAGCCGGCCAGCACCTGGCAGGTGCAGGCCAGGCGATGCCGGCCCCGCGACGTTGCGAGCCGCGCGTCCAGCCACTGCGTGCGCTGGCGCCGTTGCGCGCCCGCGGCGTTCACTGGCGTGGGCACGCTCATCGGAAGATGGCCATGCGCAAAAACGTCACCCCGTTTCGATACCGACACCGCACACCGGCATCGCGAGACGCTATTATCGCAGCCCGCCGCGTCCGGGACGCAGCCGCCACCCGCATCGCGACGTGGCCGCCGCCGATCCTTCACGAAGTGCTTGCCCTCCCCGAGGGTGCATCAGTAGAATGCGCGGCTCACCTTCGGGGTGTAGCTCAGTCTGGTAGAGCGCTACGTTCGGGACGTAGAGGTCGCAGGTTCGAATCCTGTCTCCCCGACCATCGGCCGCAAAGCGGCAGGTGATCATCGAAAACCGGCCAATGGCCGGTTTTTTCGTTTTCTGCCGCGCCCGGCTCGCGGTGATCCAGGTGCCGCCCGCCGCCATGACGCCCCACGCCTCTGCACGCACTTCGCGCGTGCTGCCGATCCTGGTGCTGGCGGGTATTGCGCTCTCGGCCTTCAACCTGCGCACCGCGGTGACGTCGTTGACGCCGCTGCTCGACCTGCTCGGCGCGCGATTCGGATTCGGGTCCACCACGGCCGGCCTGCTCGGCATGCTGCCGACGCTGGCATTCGCCCTGTTCGGTGTCGCCACGCCCGCGCTCACGCGGCGCATCGGTCTGGAGCGCACGGCCCTGCTGGCGATGTCGCTCGCAGCACTCGGGCTGATCATGCGTTCGCTGGCCCAGGGCGTGGGCGTCCTGGGGCTCGGCGCGGCCGTGGCGCTGGCCGGCATGGGCATCGGCAACGTGGTGCTGCCGCCGCTGGTCAAACGCTGGTTTCCCACGCGGGTGGGCGCGATCAGCACCGTCTACATCACCGTGCTGCAACTGGGCACGATGCTGCCGGCGCTGGTCGCGGTGCCGCTGGCCGATGCCGCCGGCTGGCGCGTGGCGCTGGGCGTATGGGCACTGACGGCCGCCGTCGCCGCGCTGCCGTGGGCCTGGCTGCTGCTGCGCCATCGCGACGCGCTGGCTCCGCCGGTGGCGACGGTCGATGCGTCGGCAGCCGCGTCGGCGCCGGTCGGCCGGGTCTGGCGTTCGCCCATCGCCTGGGGCATGGCGCTGATGTTCGGCACCACGTCGCTGATCACCTATTCGATGTTCACCTGGCTGCCGCTGCTACTGACCGAAGCCGGCGCCTCGCCCGCTTTCGGCGGCGCGATGGTCGCGCTGTTCTCGGCGCTGGGCCTGGTCGGCGCGCTCGGCATGCCGGCGGTTGCGGTGCGCATGCGCAATCCGTTCGTCATCGTGCTGCTGTGCGCCGGCTGCCATCTGGCCGCCTATGCGGGCCTGCTGCTGGCGCCGATGCAGGCACCGGTGCTGTGGGTGTTCCTGCTGGGCCTGGGGCCGACCACGTTTCCGCTCGCGCTGACGCTGATCAATCTGCGCACGCGCACGCCCGCCGGCTCGGCCGCACTTTCCGGCTTCATGCAGGGCACCGGCTATGCGATCAGTTGCGCCGGGCCACTGCTGTTCGGCGTGCTGCACGCAGCAAGCGGCGGCTGGGTCTGGCCGTTCGGGATGCTGGTGGTCGCGGTGGCGGTTCTGCTGTTCGGCGGATGGCTGGCGTGCAAGCCGCGTTGGCTTGAGGACAGCTGGTAGGGTCGCTGACTGCCGTACAGGCTTCGCTGAGAATTTTCTCAACCCGCAGATTGCTCCGGATCTGCGCCGGTTCGGTTGCCAACGTGTGGCTAACTGACGTTTCCCATCGTGCATCGCCGTAATGCCGAGGCGCGCGCTCACACATCGCGTGGACGGGTATCTCAACAGCATGCCGCGGCCCGCGACATCCGCCGCAGTTCCGACGAGATGCCGTGCTTCGTGTTCACAGCTTCACCGCAACGCATCGCCTGCGCGTACTTCCGCTCGCATTGGCAGCTGCGCTCTGCGCGCTTCCCGGTCGCGCAAGCGCCGTGGCCGGTGGCGACGTGCTCAGCAGGACCGAGATGCAACGCGCGCAGGGGCACCATGCCGAGCCGCTGTCGTCGATCGAACGACATCTAGCAGCCGCGCCTGGCGACGACGATGTGTTCCGACTGCGCGTGCTGACGCTGGCCGATCTGGGCGCGTCGCGTCTGGCGGCCGACGCAATGCGCGAGCGTCCGCACCTGTTCGCCGACCATGAGCGCGAACGCATCGAAGGCGATGCAGTGGCCCGCGCGATCGGATGGGGCCGGGTCGAACCCGAATCGCCGGGAGCCCGTCTCGACGAGAGCCGCGCCGCGCTGGCCGAACTCGAGCGCCTGCAGCGCGACACGCCGCGCCAGACCAACTGGGAAGCGACGCGTCTGCGGGTGGATGCACTGTCGGCTCTGAACCATCTGCAGCGGCACGAAGCGGTCGTGTCCGGCTATCAGGCGCTGCTCGATGACGGCATCGACGTGCCCGCCTACATCCTCGGCACGGTCGGCGATTCGCTGGTCGCCCTGCGCCGCCCCGACGAAGCAATCCCGGTCCTCGAATCGGCGAGCGCGCATGCGCCCGGTGACGTCAACGCACAGATCCTGCTCGGTTACGCCTACATCGAGACCGAGCGCTTCGAGCGTGCACTGCCGCTGTTCGAGACGCTGGCCGCGTCGCAAGAGGCCTGGCCACGTCAGGCCGGTGCGAACCATGGCTACGAGAACTGGGACCGCTACAGCGCCGACGTGAACCACGCGCTGGCGCATTCCTATGCGAACGACAACGCGCGCGCCGAGGCGATGCTGCAGTCGCAGGTCGCCATCGGTCCGAACAATGCCGGTCTGCAGGCTGCCTACGGCGCGGTGCAATCGCGACGCTCGCGCCCGGCCGCTGCGCTGGAACGCTTCGACATGGCGCGCACGCTGGCGCCGCAGGATCTCGACGCGCTGGCCGGACGCGTCGGCGCGCTGACCGCGCTGGACCGCATCGACGAAGCCCGCGCTGCACTCGCGACCCTGCAGCAGGCGCACTCCGAAGATCCGCGGCTCGAACGCGTCGAACGCGATCTCGACCGCCATCGCGGCGTGCAGGCCACGCTGTCGGCGAATCGCGGTCGCAGCCGCCCGCGCGATGGCGGCGGCACCTCCATCTCGCCGTTCGGCAGCCGCGACGGTAGCTGGGCGATGGAAGTGCGCTCGCCGTTGATCGACGACCGCTGGCGCGTGGGCGTGTTCGCCCATGAGGACTGGGCCGACTTCATCGACGGCCGCGTGCGCCACGGCGCTGCCGGCGTCGGCACCTGGTACCGCCACGACCGGCTCGGCGCCTGGGCCACGGTCGGCAGCGCCGGCGGTGCGTCGGGCGGCGCGACCTGGACACTCGGCGCCGACTGGCGCTTCGACGACGCCTGGCGTACAGGCGTCGAACTCGCGCGCGATGCACGCGACACGTCGCTGCAGGCCCGCAGGCTCGGCATCGATGCCGACAGCCTCACGGTGACCGCCGCCTACACGCCCAGCGAGACGTTCGCGCTCGAAGGCCGGCTCGCACGCTTGCGCTACGACGACTGCAACGCCCGAGACCAGCTCGGCCTCGACCTGACGCAGCGGCTGTGGACGCGTCCACACCTGATGGTCGACGGGCTGGCCTCGCTGTACACCAGCCGCGGCTCGCACAGCGACAGCGTCGGCTACTTCAATCCCGAACGCGATGCCTCGGCCAATCTCGGTCTGCGCTTCGACCACATCACCTGGCGGCGCTACGAGACCGCGTTCCAGCAACGCGTCGAAGTGATGGCCGGGCCGTACTGGCAGCGCGACGGCGGCACGCACTGGGTGCCGTCGCTCGGCTATCGCCACCTGTGGCGTCGCGACGGCCACGAACTCGACTACGGCGTGGCGTGGTCGCGCCCGGTCTACGACGGGCTGCGCGAACAGCGCATCGCCTTCGATGTCGAACTGCGCTGGGGAGGTGCCCGATGATCCGTGCCTGGATGGCCGCCGCGCTGCTCGCGCTGATGACGGCATTCGCGCCCGCACAGGCCTCGCTGCTGGTGCTGAGCTACCACGACATCCGCGACGACGTGGCGCCCAAGGGCGACCCGGATCCGTATGCGGTGTCGACGACCAACTTCGCCCAGCATCTCGACTGGCTGCGCGCGCACGGCTACGAGGCGGTCAGCGTGCAGGCGGTGCTCGATGCGCGCGCCGGCCGCGGCACGCTGCCCGAGAAGGCCGTGCTGCTGACCTTCGACGACGGCCTGCGCAGTGCATACACGCATGTGTTTCCACTGTTGCGCGCGTTCGGCTGGCCAGCGCTCGTCGCGCCGGTCACCAGCTGGGTCGAACTGCCGGAGGGCACCGTCGTTCCCTATGGTCCGCGCGACTTCACCCGCGACGACTTTCTGACCTGGGCGCAGCTGCGCGAAATGCGCGACAGCGGTCTGGTCGAAGTCGGCTCACACAGCCACGACCTGCACCGCGGTCTGCCCGGTAACCCGTTCGGCAACCAGTTGCCGGCCGCGGTCACTCGCATCTGGACGGCAGACGGCGGCTACGAAACCGAAACCGCATGGCGCGCGCGCATCGAGGCGGATCTCCAGACCAGTCGCGACCTCATCGAGCGCCACCTCGGCCAGGCCCCGCGCGTGATCGTGTGGCCTTACGCCGCCTACAACGACGTCGCCAATGGCATCGCCACGGCGTTGGGCATGCATCTGTCCTTCGATCTGGAAGGCCGCGCGCAGAAAACCGATCTCGGCCTGCAGGGTGAGGACCGTGCGGACCAGGCCTCGCTGGCCAGCCTTGCGCGCCTGCTGATGCATCAGAACCCCGATGTGCGCGATCTGGCCGGCGAGCTGCGGCGCGACCTGTCGCTGGATGGCGTGCGTGCGATCCAGGTCGACCTCGACTACGTCTACGACGCAGATCCGGCGCAGATGGCGCGCAATGTCGACGTGCTGGTACAGCGCATCCAGGACATCGGCCCCAGCCACGTCTGGCTGCAGGCCTTCGCCGATCCCGACGGCGACGGCGCGGCCGAGGCCGTGTACTTCCCCAGCACGCACATGCCGGTGCGTGCCGACCTGTTCAACCGCGTGGCCTGGCAGTTGCGCACCCGCGCGCAGGTGCGTGTGTATGCGTGGATGCCGGTGCTCGGCTTCAAGATGGCCGACGCGGAGCTGCAGCGCGAACTGCAGATCCGCGCGACCGGCGCGAACGAGATCCCGCGTCTCGATCCCGGCGATCCGCGCACGCTTGCGACGGTGTCGGAGATCTACGCGGAGCTGGCCGCCAACAGTCATTTCGACGGTCTGCTGTTCCACGACGACGCCTACCTGCGCGACGACGAAGTGCCCGGTTACGGCGGTGGCAATCCGGCCGCACGGACGCAGGGCCTGATCGATTTCACGATGGCGCTCAAGACCGCGGCCGAGCGCTGGCGGCCGAAGCTGACCACCGCGCGCAACCTGTTCGCGCGGCCGGTGCTCGAACCGCAGTCGGAGGCCTGGTTCGCGCAGCGGCTCGAACCGTTCCTCGCCGCCTACGACTACACCGCGCTGATGGCGATGCCGCAGATGGAACAGGAGGCCGATGCGGACGCCTGGCTGCAGCGTCTCGCCCAGACAGTGCTGGCAACACCGAAGGGCGCGGAACGCACGCTGTTCGAGCTGCAGACCGTCGACTGGCGCGTGCCGGCGCCGTTGCCGGGCGAAAATCTGCGGGCGCAGTCGCGGATGCTGCAGGCCGCCGGCATCCGCCATCTGGGCTACTACCCGGACGACTTCATCGGCAACCAGCCGCCGCTCGAGGACGCGCGTGAAGCGATGTCCGCGCGCGAATTTCCCTACCTGGAGCGCTGACCGATGTCGTGGGCTTCCATCGAATGGACGCGCTGGTTGTTCAACTTCGCGTTCTTCTATCCGATCGTCATGGCGTTCTTCTGGATGACCGGCGGCATCTATTACTACCTGCGGCGCGAGCGCAAGGCGCCGAAGCCGGATGCCCCGCCGCCGATGTCCGAGTCGCCCTTCATCTCGATTCTCGTGCCCTGCTTCAACGAGGAGGCGCACATCGCCGCGACGATCACCGCGCTGTCGGCGCAGGCGTATCCCGACTTCGAGATCATCGCGGTCGACGACGGCAGTACCGATCGCACGCAGGAACTGCTCGACGCGCTGGTCGCCGACCATCCGCGACTGCGCGTGGTGCATCTGGCGCAGAACCAGGGCAAGGCCAATGCGCTGCGCATCGGCACGCTGGCGGCGACGTCCGACTATCTGGTCTGCGTGGACTCCGACGCGACGCTGGACCCGCACGCGGCGCGCTGGATGGTCGGCCATCTGATCGACGGCCCGCGCGTCGGCGCGGTCACCGGCAACCCGCGCATCCGCAACCGCACCACGCTGATGGGCCGCATGCAGATCGGCGAGTTCTCCGCGATCATCGGCCTGATCAAGCGCGCACAGCGCACCTATGGGCGGCTGTTCACCGTCTCGGGCGTGATCTGCGCCTTCCGCCGGACCGCGCTGCACGATGTCGGCTACTGGTCCGATCGCATGGTCACAGAAGACATCGACATTTCCTGGCGGCTGCAGATGGCGGGATGGGACATCCGCTACGAGCCGAACGCGCTGTGCTGGATCCTGATGCCCGAGACCCTGCGCGGTCTGTGGTCGCAACGCCTGCGCTGGGCCTGCGGCGGCGTGGAAGTGCTGCTGAGTCACGGCCGCAGCGTGCTCGGCTGGAAGAAGCGGCGCATGTGGGGCGTGCTGCTGGAATACCTGCTGAGCCTTGCCTAGGCCTACGTGATGCTGACCATCATCGTGCTGTGGCTGGTGGGTCTGTTCGTGCAACTGCCGCCGGCCTGGCACGTCGACGCCATCCTGCCGCGCTGGCACGGCGTGGTGCTGGCCTTGGTCTGCATGCTGCAGTTCGCCACCAGCCTGCTGATCGAGCGCCGCTACGAAGGGCGCATGGCGCGGCACTTCTATTGGGTGATCTGGTATCCGATCGCCTTCTGGATGCTCGGCATGTTCACCGCCGTGGTGGCATTCCCGCGCACGCTGCTGCGCCGGCGACGCCGCGCGGTCTGGATCAGCCCCGATCGAGGCGCCACCGCATGAAGCCCCCCATCATCGACCACACCCCGACCCGCGCCCCCGGCAAGCGACTGGCCGGCGGCGCGCTGACGGCCGCCGCATGGAGCATCTATGCCTGGCTCTGGGTGCCGCTGATCACCGCGGTCGCATGGTTCGTCGGCGTGCGCACAGTCTATCTGCGGCTCTACCTGTACGACAACGAGATCGATCCGTTCCTGCTGGCGGCGCTGCCGCTGATCGCGTTGATCTGCGGCGTGCTGCTGATCGGATGGGCCGAGTACAACCGCGCCCGGTTCGCGAATGCGGACCGTCGCCGGCGGCGCGAACAGGTCGGCGACGATCAGGTGCGCATCGCCCTCGGCGCGACCCCGGCACTGGCGTCGAAGCTGCGCGACGGGCGCATCGTGCAGGTCGCGCTCGACGACGACGCGCGCCCGGTCGCGGCCACCAGCGGCAGTTGATTCAGGACGCGGCCGCGTTCTCCGCGTGCCGCACCTGCCCTGCGCCTTCGACGACGAAACGTTCGACCGTCAGCGCTTCCAGGCCCATCGGGCCGTAGGCGTGCAGACGCGTCGTCGAGATGCCGATCTCGGCGCCCAGGCCCAGTTCGCCGCCATCGCTGAAACGCGACGAGGCGTTGACCATCACCACAGCCGACCGCAGCGCGGCGACGAAGCGCGCCGCGTTGGCCTCGTCGCGCGTGGCGATGACCTCGGTGTGGTCGGAGCCGAAGCGCCGGATGTGGGCGAGCGCGGTGTCGAGCGAATCGACGACGCGCGCGGCGATGACCAGATCGAGGAACTCGGCCGCATCGTCGTTCTCGCCGATCGGCACGACGCCGTTCGCGCGTGCGGCGATACCGGCATCGCCACGCACCTCGACGCCACGCGCCTGCAAGACCTCGATCGCACGCGGGACGAAAGCATCGGCGATGTCCGCGTGCACCAGCAGGGTTTCCAACGCGTTGCAGGCGCTGGCCCGGCCGGTCTTGCCGTCCAGCAGCAGACGCAGCGCGAGATCGGGATCGGCGCTGGCATCGACGAACAGATGGCAGACGCCCTTGTAGTGCTTGATCACCGGCACGCGCGCGTGCTCGGCGACGAAGCGGATCAGACCTTCGCCACCGCGCGGAATCGCCAGATCGACGATGTCGTGGAGCTGCAGCAGTTCGAGCATCGTCTCGCGGCGCAGATCGGTGACCAGGGTCAGCACATCGGCACCGATACCCTGCGTTTCGATCGCACCACGCAACGCGCCGGCGATCGCGGTATTGGAATGGATCGCCTCGCTGCCGCCGCGCAGGATCACGCCGTTGCCGGCCTTGATGCACAGCGCTGCGGCATCGGCGGTCACGTTGGGCCGCGCTTCGTAGATCATCGCGATCACGCCCAGCGGCACCCGCACCTTGCGTACGCGGATGCCGTTCGGGCGCACGTCGTCGCGGGTGATCTGGCCGACGGGGTCCGGCAGATCGGCGACTTCGCGGACGGCGGCGGAAACGCCGGCGAGCCGGTTTGCGTCGAGCCGCAGGCGGTCGAGCAAGGCGCCGCTGGCGCCACGGGCTTCGGCGGCTTCGATGTCGCGTGCGTTGGCGGCGAGGATGGGCGCCGCGTTCGCGTCGAGCGCGTCGGCCATCGCGTGCAGCAGCGCGTTGCGTGCCGCGGTGTCGAGCTGCGCCAGCGTGGCAGCGGCCTCGCGGCAGGCCAGTGCGGCGGAACGGATCTCGCTCATCGTCGGGGGTCTTGCGGTGGGGAGTGCCAAGTTAGCGCGATGCAGGAACGGGCGCGATGCTTGCGGTGGCAACTGCCTGCGCGACTCGTCTGTCAGCGCCAGGAATCCCTACTACCGTCATTCCGGCGAAAGCCGGAATCCATTTTGACTTTGGGTCTTACGCACGTTGGCCGGAGATCAAAATGGAACCCGGCTTGACCAGACATTCGTCTGTTGAGAGCCGCCGGGATGACGGGAATCCACGCGTCGCGAGGAAGGCCACACGGAGTAATCAAACCAGCACCAGATCATCCCGATGCACGACGGTTTCCCCGTACGTGTATCCCAGCGTCGCCTCGATATCCCGCGAATGCCGCCGTGCCAGCCGCCGGATGTCATCCGCCGAATACTGCGTCACCCCGCGCGCGATCGGCTCGCGCGCATCGCCGTCCAGCAGCGCGATCGTCACCAGATCGCCGCGCCGGAACTGGCCTTCCGTCGCCAGCACGCCGCCAGGCAACAACGAGGCGCCCTTCTCCACCATCGCATTCGCGGCGCCCGCATCGACGAGGATGCCGCCCGCTTCCGCCGGCGCGTTCTGCAGCCAGTGCTTGCGCACGGCCATGCGCGTGCGCAGCGGATGGATGCGCGTACCGCGCAGGCGGTCGTGGCCGAGACCTTCGAGCACATCCGGACGCCGGCCGTTGAACAGCACCGTCGCCACACCAGCCGACGCCGCACGCTGCGCGGCTTCGAGCTTGGTGCGCATGCCGCCGGTGCCGACACTGCTGCCGGCGCCGCCTGCAATCGACAGCAGGGACGCGCTCATCTTCGCGACCACCGGCATCGGCTGCGCATGCGGCTCGACACGCGGGTCCGCGTCGTAGAGACCGTCGATGTCGGTGGCGATGAACAGCACATCCGCGTCGACCAGCGCGGCGACGATCGCGGCGAGGTTGTCGTTGTCACCGAGCTTGAGTTCGTCGACCGACACCGTGTCGTTCTCGTTGACCACCGGCAGCGCGCCGTGGCGCAGCAGCTCGGTCAGCGTGGCGCGCGCATTGAGGTAACGACGGCGATTGCGCAGATCGTCGTGGGTCAGCAGCACCTGCGCGACCGGACGTTCGAAGAAGCCCTGCCAGAAACCGGTCAGACGCGCCTGGCCGAGTGCGGCCAGCGCCTGCCGCTCGGCCATCGGTGCGCCGGGGCTGAGCTTGGCGTGCAGGATCGCGCGACCCGCGGCGACCGCGCCCGACGACACCACGACGATCTCGCGTCCGGCCGCGTGGCTCGCATGCACGAAGCCGGCCAGCGCCGCGGCGTACTGGTCCGACAGGCCGCCTCCGTCGGCCGCAAGCAGGCTGCTGCCGACCTTGAGCACCGCGCGCCGCCACGGCGGCAACGGCTGCTCGGGAAATGCGTCGGGATCGGAGACGGTCATCGCTCTGGTCTCAGCGGGTGTGCCACTCGTGGACGACGAGATCACTGGTCTGCTGCAGCGCCAGCGGATCGGTCGCGACGATCGCGCGCGCCTCGCCCAGCGAAGCGACATTGCGCAACAGGTACGCGCCGCCACTGCCGTCGCCGAAGCCGCCGGTCATCTCCAGCAGGCCGCGTTCGCGCAGGTCGTCGAGGAAAGCCTTGTGGGGTTCAATGACTGCATCATCGAAGTCCGCCCGGCGCATCGCCATCACCAGATAGCGCGTGACCGTGCTCATGCCAGGGCGTTCCAGCGCGCATGCAAGGTATCGAGACGCAGATCGGCGGCGCCGCCCGGCGAGGTGCGCGCGGCGAGGCTCCCCTCCGGCGTGCGGCCCTGCCCGGCCTTGTCGGCGCTCTGCGCGGCGGCCTTGTAGGCCTCGCGGAACGGCACACCGGCGATCGCCGCCTCGACCGCGACATCGGTCGCGTACATGCCCGAATCGACCGCGCCACGCAGACGGTCTTCGCGCCATTCCAGATTCGCCAGCAGCGCCGGCAGCAGTTCCAATGCGGCGAGCCCGCGGCCGAAGCCGTGGAAGATCGCGCCCTTGGAACTCTGCAGGTCGCGGTGATAGCCCGACGGCAGCGACAGCAGGTGTTCGATCTCGGTGCGGGCCGCGGCGACGCTGGCATGCGTGGCGCGCATCAGCTCGACGACATCGGGATTGCGCTTGTTCGGCATGATCGAACTGCCGGTTGTGTACTGCGCCGGCAGCGCGACGAAGCCGTACTCGGCGCTGGTGAACTGCGACAGATCCCAGGCCAGACGCCGCAGGTCCAGCGTCGCGCTGCCCAGCGCTTCGAGCGCGGCCAGTTCGAACTTGCCGCGCGAGAGCTGCGCGTAGACCGGCGAGACCTGCAGACGCGCGAAGCCGAGCGCCGCGGTCGTGTGGTCTCGATCGAGCGCGAGGTTCACGCCGTAACCGGCCGCGGTGCCGAGCGGATTGCAGTCGATCAGCGCCAAGGTGTCCTGCGCGCGCACCGCATCGTCGATGAAGGCCTCGGCCCAGCCCGACCACCACATGCCGCCGGACGACAGCACGGCGCGCTGGATGTGGGTATAGCCGGGAATCGGCAGGTGCGCTTCCGCTTCTGCGCGATCCAGCGCGATCTTCGCGATCTCGCGCGACAGTGCAGCCAGACGCGCCAGCTTCTCCTTGAGCCAAAGACGCGTGGCGACCAGTACCTGGTCGTTGCGGCTGCGGCCGGTGTGGATGCGCCGGCCGGCATCGCCGAGGCGTTCGGTCAGCCGGTCCTCGATCGCGGAATGCCCGTCCTCGAAACGCTCGTCTAGCACGAAGGCGCCGCTGCGGAAGTCGTCGGCCAGGACCGCGAGCTCCCGCTTCAGGCCTTCGAGTTCGTCGGCCGACAGGATGCCCACGCGCTGCAGGCCTTCGGCATGCGCGGTGCTCGCGGCAATGTCGTGAAGGAAGAACTCGCGATCGAGGAGTACGTCGTCACCGGCAAGAAAAGCCTGGATCTGCGTGTCGACGGCGACGCCGGGCTTCTGCCAGAGGAGATTGCTCATCGGGATAGGTCTCGGAAAGTGCTTTCGTTGAATCCCCGCACATGGATGTGCGGGCTCTTGCGAGGGACTCGCGTTACTGGATCGACGCCAGCTCGTCGAAACCCAGCGCCAGATTGAGGTTCTGCATCGCCTGCGTCGCCGCGCCCTTGAGCAGATTGTCGAGCGTCGCGACGACAACGACCCGACCGTTGCCGGGCGCCATGTTGAAAGCGCCGATCTGCGCGCCATGGCGGCCGGCGATGCGGCTGACCCAGGGTGCCTCGTCGATGACCTCGACCAGCGGCTCGCCGGCATAGCGCGCGTCGAACCGCGACTTGACCGCATCACGCGAAATCGGCACTGAGAGCCACAGATTGACCGTCATCGTGATGCCGCGGAAATGCGGCGCGACGTGCGGCATGAACTCGACGGGCATCGCCAGCTGCTTCGACACTTCGCGCTCGTGCACGTGGTCGGTCAGCGCATACGGCATCAGGTTGTCGGCCAGCAGTTCGACATTGTTCTTGTCCGACGGCGTGGTGCCGGCGCCCGAATAGCCCGACACGCCGAAGCACTGCGGCGGCCCGGCCAGATGTCCGACCAAGGGCGCAATCGCCAACTGCATCGCGGTCGCATAGCAGCCGGGATTGCTGATCCGGCGCTGGCCGGCATAACGCCCGCGGGTCAGCTCCGGCAGGCCGTAATACCAGGCCGCGTCGAAGCGGTAGTCGGCCGACAGATCGACGATGACCGTGCCCGGATTCGCGGCGTCGATCGCGGCGACAAAGGGCGCGCCTTTGCCGTTGGGCAGCGCCAGGATCACCGCATCGGCGCCCTTCGCGGCGACCGCGTCGGCATCGAGATTCTCGAAGCGCAACTCGCCCTGCCAGCCGTCGTTGTGGTCGGCCACGCGCTGCCCGTCGAGTTCACGCGAGGACACGAACAGCAGGTCGAGGCCCGGATGCGCGGCGACGAGGCGGATCAGTTCGCTGCCGGTGTGGCCGCGCGCGCCGACGATGCCGATGGTTTTCTTCTGGCTCATGCGTATGTCCTCAGCCCACCAGCGTCGGCACGCGGGTCTCGCAATGCGCAACGCAGCGCTGGATCTGCTCGAAACCGTCGAGCCCGTACCAGAACACCTTCCACTTCGGCTGCTTGATGCAGCCGTCGGACTCGGCGTAATAGAAGATGTTGACCGCGTTGTCGTGGCGCGAGCGCCAGAACAGCTGCGGCGTTTCCTCGCGCATGACATTCCACACCGCGCGGCCCAGCCCTTCGCCCTGTGCGTCATCGAGCACGGCGAACTTGTCCAGGTACACCGTGCCCTCGCCCTGCGTGAGGATGACGGCCGCGCGGTAGTTCTCGCTGACGTAGGCACGCAGCAGCGGCGTGCGTTCGAAATAGTCGGGCGCGAGCTCGCGGCCGAAGCTCGATTCGATCAGCGACTTCAGACGCGCAAGATCCAGTTCCGACCAGTCGGTCACGCGCAGCACCTGCTCGCCACGACGCACCAGCGTGCCCGAGCCCTTGTGCGTGAACAGCTCCTTGGCCAGGTCCGCAGGCCGCGTGATCGACACCGACGAGGCCATCGGCAGGCCTTCGAGCAGATTCTTGATCTGTTCGATCTTGACCTTCATGCCGCCGTGAAGCCACGGCTGCTCGATCAGATGGTCGTACTCGGTCGACAGGTTGATCGAATCGATGACCTGCCCGTCCGCATCCAGCAGGCCGCCGGTGCCGGTGAGGAAGATGATCTTGTAGGGCTGCAGTTTGCGCACCAGCTCGTTGGCGGCGAAATCGGCATTGATGTTGAGGATCTGGCCCGACGCGGTTTCGCCCAGGCTGGTGATCACCGGAATCGAGCCGGCCTGCAGGCTGGCTTCGATCGGCGCGAGGTTGACGGCATTCACTTCGCCCACCAGGCCGTAGGTGGCCTGGTCGAGATACGTCGCCTCGAATACGCCACCGGTGATCGACGTGGCGCGCGCGCCGTTCTTCTGCAGCGCCTCGACCAGACGCAGGTTCGCGGCCTGGAACACGCGACGCACGATGGCGAGCCCCTCGGGCGAGGTCACGCGCAGGCCGCCCACGGTCTTCTTCTCGATGCCGGCGGCCGCAAGCTCGACATCGAGCTGCGGACCTGCGCCATGCAGCACGATCGGCGTCAGGCCGACTTCCTGCAGGAACGACAGCGAGGATGTCAGATCGTCGAGCTCGTCGCGCAGCACTGCGCCACCGACCTTGACCACGGCAAAGCGCATGGCGTCGAGCTGGGAGAAGCGCTTGAGGTACTGGCTGATCTCCTTCGCGCTGGCCATGCTCGAAAGCAGGCGCACGATGGTCTGGCGGGTCTGGACGTGGGTGGCGGGAATGTTCACGGAGTGCTCGGCGTGCGGTGACGCGTGGAAGAGGAAAGAAAGAAAAGCGTCGCGCTCAGCGCGCGCCGTTGATGATCCGGTGCACCGAATCGGCGTAGCGCTGGAGTTGCTCGAGCGTCACGAATTCGTCGCCGGTATGCGCCTGGGCGATGTCGCCCGGACCGTAGACCAGCGCGGTGTAGCCACCGGCCGAGAACAGCGAGGCTTCGGTCCAGAAGTCGACCGCGTTGCCGATCGGCAGATCGAAGGCGTCGGCGATGTCGCGCGCGGCGAGGCGGCGTTCCTCGGCACGCGCGATGTCACCCGACGGCAGGCTCGGACCACGGAAGGTTTCCTCGAAATGCGCCACGTCCGGCTGGGCGAGTGCTGCGAAGGTCTGCAGCAATGCGTCGACATCCATCGACGGCAGCGGCCGGAAACCGAAGCGCAGTTCGGCGGCCGGCGCGATCATGTTGGCCTTGATGCCGCCCTCGACCCGGCCGATGTTGAAGCGCAGGCCGGTCAGGCCGCCGAAACGCGCATGCGCCACGGAGTCGACATGATCGAGCGCGCGATTGCCCCAGCGCATCGCCTGGTGCAATGCGCTCGCGGCCGGATCCTGCCTGCCCGACGCGTGCCCCGCAGTCCCGGCAAAACGCATCAGCACCGAGCTGATGCCGCGATGCGCGAGCACCGCTTCGCACTGCGTCGGTTCGGCGACCAGCACGGCCTCGAACTGCAGACCGCGTGCGAGAAAGGCCGCGATGCAACGCGGATCGTTGGCTTCCTCGTCGGACGAGAACAGGAACGCCGCGTCGCCGTCACCGGCATTGGCGGCCGCGATCAGCGCGGCCGCCGCGCCCTTGATGTCGCAGACGCCGAGGCCGACCACGCGATCGTCGAGGCGCCGCATCACGTGCGGATCGGCGCTCCAGTCCGGTGAATCCGGCACGGTATCCAGATGCACGTTGAACAGGATCTTCGGCGTGCCGCGCACCGCGAACAGGCTGACCGCGCCGGCGCCGTGATCGATCACCTCGACCTCGAAACCCGGCAACTGCCCGCGGATGTAATCGAAGATGCCGCCCTCGGCCTGGATCGCACGCGGCGGGTTGCGGGTGTCGAAGGACACCAGCTGTTCGAGGTGGTCGAGCGTGTCAGCCAGCAAATCAGTCATGTCATTCCAGAGAGGACGGTGGCAGGTCGCATGGGCTGCCTTTCCGAATCACCAATTACGAATCACCAATCCCGGCTTCTCAGCGATTCACTTGCGCGTAAAGCGTGCTGCTCATGCCGAACAGTTTGATGAAACCCTCGGCCTCCTTGACGCCCCAGTCCGCCGACTGCGCGTAGGTCGCGCCCTTGGCGTTGAGGATGTGCGGCGAGGTCACCGCCACCGCGTCGACACGGCCGCCGCGGGTTTCGAGTACCACTTCACCAGTGACCTTGGCCTGCGAGGAAGCGAGGAACGCTTCGATGTCGGCCTTGAGCGGATCGTGGAAGAAGCCTTCGTAGACCAGCTCGGTCCACTTGCGCGCGACTTCCGGCTTGAAACGGTTCTGCTGCTTGGTCAGCACGGTGTCCTCGAGCGCGCGGTGGGCGGCGAGCAGCGAGATCAGGCCAGGCGCTTCGTACACGATGCGGCCCTTGAGACCGATCACGGTGTCGCCGGTGTAGACGCCGCGGCCCACGCCGTAGGGCGCGAACAGCGCGTTGAGCCTGGCAAGAATCTGCGCGCCCGGCAGCGTTTCGCCGTCCAGCGCGACCGCCGTGCCCTGCTCGAAGCGGACCTTGACCTGCAGCGGCGCTTCCGGCCATTCGGCGCGCGGCGCGCACCAGCCGCGGGCGCCTTCGCCCGGCGCTTCCCAGCGGTCGATCTCGCCGCCGGACATCGTCAGGCCCAGCAGGTTCTCGTTGATCGTGTAGGCCTGCTGCTTGGCGCGCACGCCAAAACCCCGCTCTTCCAGATACGCCTGCTCGTAGGCGCGGGTTTGCGTGTGTTCTTTCTGGATCTCGCGGATCGGGGCCACGATGCGGTACTCGCCCTGCGCCTTCACGGCGAGGTCGAAGCGCACCTGGTCGTTGCCCATGCCGGTGCAGCCGTGCGCGATGGCATTGGTGCCGAGTTCGGCGGCGCGCGCGAGTGCGGCATCGACGATCAGATAGCGGTCCGACACCAGCAGCGGATACTGGCCCTGGTAGGCCTCGCCGGCCCAGACGAACGGCTTGACGAAGCCGTCCCAGATCGCGGGACCACCATCGACGGTGACATGGCTGGCAACGCCGAGCTCGGCCGCACGCTGCTCGATGAAGGCGCGCTCCTCGGCATCGACGCCGCCTGTGTCGGCGAACACGGTGTGCACGGTCCAGCCCTGCTCTTTCAGGTACGGCACGCAGAAGCTGGTGTCCAATCCGCCACTGAATGCAAGGACGATGTCGCGGCTTTCGGCCGCGGGATTCGGGATTCGGGATTCGGGATTCGAAAGAGCGGACTGCTGCGACATGGGGGTTTCTCTGGAAATTGAAAAATGGAGTTCGAACGGGCGGGGCTTTGCGAATCCCCAATCCCGAATCCCTAATCCCGGCGACCCATCAGGGTCGCCATCACCGCTTTCTGCACATGCAGACGGTTCTCGGCTTCATCGATGGCGATGCACTGCGGCGAATCCATGACCGCGTCGGTCGCCTTGACGTTGCGACGCAGCGGCAGGCAGTGCGAGAACACCCCGTTGTTGGTCAGCGCCATCTTCCGCTCGTCGACGATGAAGTGCTGGTACTGGTCGCGGATCGGCTTTTCGGGCGCCCAGTTGCCGAAGAACGGCAGCGCGCCCCAGCTCTTGGCGTAGACCACGTCGGCGCCGGCGTAGGCGCTGTCGATGTCGTGGCTGACGGCCAGCGAACCGCCGCTCTCGGCGACGTTCTGCTTGGCCCAGTCCATGTAGCGCTCATCGAGGACGTAGTCCGGCGTCGGGCACAGCAGGGTCACGTCCATGCCGAGGCGCGTGGCGATGGTCAGCGCGGAATTGGCGACTGCGGTGTTGAGCGGCTTGGGGTGGTAGGTCCAGGTCAGCACGTACTTCTTGCCGCGCAGATCGGAGGTACCGAAGTGCTCCTGCAGCGCCAGCGCATGCGCCAGCTCCTGGCAGGGATGGGTGATGGTCTCCATATTGATGACCGGCACCGGCGAGTACTGCGCGAAGGCCTTGAGCACCCTGTCTTCGCGGTCGACCGACCAGTCGACGAACTTCGGAAACGCGCGCACGCCGATCATGTCGACGTAGCGGCCGAGCACGCGCGCGACTTCGGCGATGTGCTCTTCGGTGTCGCCGTCCATCACCGTGCCCAGATCGAACTCGATCGGCCATGCGTCCTTGCCCGGTTGCAGCACGATGGCGTGGCCGCCGAGCTGGAACGCGCCCAGCTCGAAGCTTGTGCGCGTGCGCATCGAGGGATTGAAGAACACCAGCGCGATCGACCGGCCCTTCAGCGCGTCGCCGAGCTTCTCGCGCTTGAAGCGCGCCGCGTCGGCCAGCAGGGCGTCGAGGTCGGGGCGGGACCAGTCCTGCGTGTTGAGGAAGTGTCGGATCGCGGTCATCGGGGATCTCGTGGAGGCAATGGAAGGAAAGGATCGGGCGGATCGATGAAACCGGGGTGTCGGAAACGAAAAAACCCGGCATCGGCCGGGTTTTCTACGAAACTGCGCACACAGGCGAACGCGTTCCGACTAGCCCCGGGAAATGTGGGCTTCCAGTCGACGCGCGCGCGAGGTCATCCCCGACGCCATACGGGCGGAGGTCAGGATGTCGGCGTCGGCGCGCAGGGCGTTCATGAGGCGCGCATCCTCGCACGCGCGGCGCAGCGCTGCAACAAGGCGCCGCATCCGCTCAGCGCTCGCCCGCCGGCGGCACGACCGGCGTCACCGAGACATGCACCCGCAGGCGGTTGCCGGGGTCGTAGGGCAGGCGCGAGCGGTACTTGACGCCCTTGTGGACGTAATCGACGTCATAGGCGATCGGCCGCCGGAACTCGCGCTCCACCGGCACCATGCGGCAATCACCACCGGCCGAGCGGTCGACCTCCTCCACATCCACGTCGTCGGAGCGCAGCACGTCCTTGACCGCGCCGACCACACGCGCGAACCCGCGCCGCTGTTCCTCGCTGGTCACCGGTGTGGTCGCCTCGCAGCGCTCGACCATGCTCGTCGCGCGCAAGGTCTGGTAGACCGGCTCGGCGCGCAGCACCTGGGCGTATTCGAGACGCGCATGCGATGTCGCCTGGCCGAAGACCGGCATCGCGCACGCCAGCAGCACCACCCCGACGGGTAGTGAGCGACAGGCACGGGGGGAACGTCGGCATGCGATTGACACCTCAGCAGTGTAGGCCGCGCACCTGCGCGCGGGCTGAATCCGGGCTGTCATCGCGATGGTCCGGTGAGGCATCTGCGGCTGCGCGCCCTGCCCAGCCGGTCCGCACGGCGCGCAGCCGCTAGAATCGACGGGTTTCCCCGGCGAGCCTGCCATGTCCCTGCACCTGTACAACAGCCTGACCCGCCGCCTCGAAGCCTTCGCGCCGCTCGACCCCGCCTGCCCGACGATGTACGTCTGCGGACCGACGGTCTACAACTACGTCCACATCGGCAATGCGCGCGGCCCGGTGGTGTTCGGCGTGCTGGCCGACCTGCTGCGGCGCCGCTACGGCGCGCTGAAGTACGCGCGCAACATCACCGACGTCGACGACAAGATCAACGCCGCCGCCCGCGACCAGGGCGTGCCGATCGCGACGATCACCGACCGCTTCGCCGCCGCCTATCGCGAGGACATGGCCGCGCTCGGCATCGCGCCGCCGGACATCGAACCGGCCGCGACCGCGCACATCGGCGAGATCGTCGCGATGATCGAACGCCTGATCGACAGCGGTCACGCCTACGCGGCCGAAGGCCATGTGCTGTTCGCGGTGGGCAGTTTCGATGGCTACGGCAAGCTTTCGCGCCGCGACGTCGATGACATGATCGCCGGCGCCCGCGTCGAGGTCGCGCCGTACAAGCGTGATCCCGGCGACTTCGTGCTGTGGAAGCCCTCGACCGATGACCTGCCAGGCTGGGACTCGCCCTGGGGTACCGGCCGCCCGGGCTGGCACATCGAATGCTCGGCCATGGCCGCCGCGCATCTCGGCCCGACCATCGACATCCACGCCGGCGGCGTCGACCTGCAGTTCCCGCACCACGAGAACGAGATCGCGCAGAGCGAGTGCGCCCATGGCGGCGCGCCGTTCGCGAACGTCTGGCTGCACAACGGCATGCTGACCTTCGCCGGCAGCAAGATGTCCAAATCGGTCGGCAACATCGAACGCGTGCACGATCTGGTGCGCGCGCATCCGCCCGAGGCGCTGCGCTATGCGTTGCTGTCGGCGCATTACCGGCAGCCGCTGGACTGGTCGGATGCACTGATCGAACAGTCGGTGCGCACGCTCGATCGCCTCTACGGCACGCTGCGCGACCTGGCCGATGTCGATGCGGCAGCGCGCATTCCCGACAGCATCGAGCGCGCGCTCGACGAAGACCTCAACACGCCCGCGGCCCTGGCCGAAATCGCCCGCATTGCCGGCGAGGCGCGCAAGGCCGCCGATCCCGCGACGCGTGCTGCCTTGAAGTCGGAACTGCTCGGCGCAGGCCACGCGCTCGGCCTGCTGCAGCAGTCGCCGGCGGACTGGTTCGCCCGCGGCGCCAGCGACGACGACGATGCGCGCATCCAGGCCCTGATCGGCGAGCGCGTGGCTGCGAAGCAGGCCCGTGACTTCGCCCGCGCCGATGCGATCCGTGACCAGCTCGCCGCCGAGCAGATCGTGCTCGAAGACACGCCACAAGGCGTGCGCTGGAAGCGCGGCTGACACGCGCCCTGCAGGAGCGCGCTCGCGCGCGAAGAGGCTTTCCCGGCAAACGCCCCTCGCGCGCGAGCGCGCTCCTACAGAAGCAAAGAAGGCCCGCGCGAGCGGGCCTTCCCTCGGGGCCGTCAGCAATCAGCGGCGCTTATCGATGAGCAGGCCGCAACCCCGAATATCCTGCAGCCCCGCGCGCAGCGCCCCTGTAGGAGCGCGCTCGCGCGCGAAGAGGCTTTCCCGGCAAACGCCCCTCGCGCGCGAGCGCGCGCCTACAGAAGCAAAGAAGGCTCTTGCGAGCGGGCCTTCCCTCGGGGCCGTCAGTAATCCGCGGCGCTTATCGATGAGCAGCCGCGACCCCGGATATCCCGCAGCCCCGCGCGCAGTACCCCTGTAGGAGCGCGCTCGCGCGCGAAGAGGCTTTCCCGGCAAACGCCCCTCGCGCGCGAGCGCGCGCCTACACCGGCAATGCGAAGTCCCTCACGATGGCCCAAGACATAAAAAAAGGCCCGCGCGAGCGGGCCTTTTCGTGCAACAGACGCAAGTATCAGACCTTGCGGAACACCAGCGAACCGTTGGTGCCGCCGAAGCCGAACGAATTCGACATCACGTACTCGACCTGGTGCTCGCGCGCGGTGTGCGGCACGTAATCGAGATCGCAGCCCTCACCGGGCGTGTCGAGGTTGATCGTCGGCGGGATCACGCCGGCGTGCAGCGCCATCACCGAGAACACCGCTTCCACACCACCGGCCGCGCCGAGCAGGTGGCCGGTCATCGACTTGGTCGAGCTGACCATGACCTTGTCGGCATGCGCGCCGAGCACGCCCTTGATGCCCATCGTCTCGGCGAGGTCGCCGGCCGGAGTAGAGGTGCCGTGGGCGTTGATGTAGCCGATCTGCGACGGGTCGACCCCCGCATCGGCGATCGCTGCGCGCATGCAGCGGCCGCCGCCCTCGCCGTTCTCGGCCGGCGCGGTCATGTGGTACGCATCGCCACTCATGCCGAAGCCGGCGAGTTCGGCATAAATGCGCGCGCCGCGGGCCTTGGCGCGTTCGTATTCCTCGAGCACCAGCACGCCGGCGCCGTCGCCCATGACGAAACCGTCGCGGCCGGCGTCCCAGGGACGCGAGGCGGCGGCGGGATCGTCGTTGCGCGTGGACAGCGCCTTCATCGAGCAGAAGCCGCCCACCGAGGTCGGAGTCGTCGCGAATTCAGCGCCGCCGGCCACCATCACGTCGGCATCGCCGTACTGGATCATGCGCATCGCCAGACCGATGTTGTGCGTGGCCGTGGTGCACGCGGTGACCGCGGCGATGTTGGGCCCCTTGGCGCCGGTCATGATCGAGACCTGGCCGGAAATCATGTTGATGATCGTCGAGGGCACATAGAACGGCGAGATCTTGCGCGGGCCGCCCTCGTGATACTTGATCGCGGTCTCTTCGATGCCCTTGAGGCCACCGATGCCCGCACCGATCGCCACGCCGATGCGCTCGGCGTCGGTATCGCGGATCTCGATGCCCGAATCGGCGATCGCCATCAGGCCGCCGGCGACACCGTAGTGCACGAAGGGGTCCATCTTCTTGACGTCCTTCGGCGCGATCCACTGGCTCGCGTCGAAGCCCTTCACCTCGCCCGCGATACGCGTGGCGAAGTTGCTGGCGTCGAAATGGGTGATCGGGCCGATGCCCGAACGGCCGTTGACGATGCCGTCCCAGCTCGAGGCCAGGTCGTTGCCCAGCGGCGAAAGGATGCCGATGCCCGTGATGACGACGCGGCGCTTGGCCATTGCTCAACTCCTGGGATAGTCGGGGACGGCGCGCATGCTGCCGCCAATATGCGCGAGGCCGCATCGCGGCCTCGTGCTGGAACCTGTAGGCCCCGGCCGCATCGCGACCGGAGCGGTCACGCGCCCAGCGGTTCGAACCGTGGACGCGGACGCGGGCATCAGCCCTTGGCGTGCGCCTTGATGTAGTCGATCGCCTGCTGCACCGAGGTGATCTTCTCGGCTTCTTCGTCCGGGATCTCGCACTCGAACTCTTCTTCCAGTGCCATCACCAGTTCGACGGTGTCGAGCGAGTCGGCGCCCAGGTCGTCGACGAACGACGCGCTGTTGCTGACTTCGTCTTCCTTCACGCCCAGCTGTTCAATGACGATCTTCTTGACGCGCTCTTCGATGTTGCTCATGGGTAGTCTGCTCCGGGGAGGCGATTTCGGTGGGTAGTGTAAGGGAAAGCCGGGCGACGGGCGTACCACCATCGAAGCCCTTGCCATTCAACGGCTTGCCCTCGAAATTCGAGGTGTGGGCGACACCAGTCTCAGGGCATGTACATGCCGCCGTTGACGTGCAGGGTCTCGCCGGTGATGTAGGCCGCCGACGGACCGGCAAGGAACGCCACCGCCTGCGCGATGTCGTCGGGCTCACCGAGGCGGCCGAGCGCGATCTGCTCGGTCAACGCGGCCTTCGAGGTTTCCGGCAGGTCGCGGGTCATGTCGGTGGCGATGAAACCGGGCGCGACGACGTTGACGGTGACGCCGCGCGAGCCGATTTCCTTGGCCAGCGACTTGCTGAAGGCAATGATGCCCGCCTTCGCTGCGGCGTAATTGGCCTGGCCCGCATTGCCGGTCACGCCGATCACCGAGGCGATGTTGATGATGCGGCCACGGCGCGCCTTCATCATGCCGCGCATCACCGCCTTGGAGCTGCGGTAGACGCTGGTCAGGTTGGTGTCGAGGATGGCCTGCCAGTCCTCATCCTTCATGCGCATCAGCAGGTTGTCGCGGGTGATGCCGGCGTTGTTGACGAGGATCGAGACCGCGCCGAACTCCGATGCGATCGAGTCGACCAGCGCTTCGATCGCGCCGGGCTGCGACACGTCGAGCACGCGGCCATGACCGCCGTGCGCCGACAGGCGCTCACCGATCTTCGCTGCGCCTGCGTCGCTGGTGGCGGTGCCGATCACGGTCGCGCCCTGCGCAGCCAGCGTGTCGGCGATCGCAGCGCCGATGCCACGGCTGGCGCCGGTGACGAGGGCGATCTCGCCGGAAAGAGGTGTGCTCATGGAGAACTCCAGGAAAGCGTGGGGGCCACGCATCTACGCGAATGGAAGTCGGGCCAACGGGAATGTCCGACGACGGAGCCTGCTTCCGGCGCGGATCCAGCCGCGCGGAAAGCAGCAGGCCGCCTTAGGCCTTCCAGTCGGCCAGGGCGGCGTCGAAATCGTCCGGCGCGCCGAGCGCGCGGGCCTCGATGGTCTTGTCGATGCGCTTGACCAGGCCGGCCAGCACCTTGCCGGGACCGCATTCGGCGATGCGCGTGACGCCACGTGCCGACAGGGCCTCCACGCACCGCGTCCACTGAACGGGCAGGTAGAGCTGACGCACAAGGGCATCACGGATCGCGTCGCTGTTCTCGTGCACGGTCGCATCGACGTTCTGCACCACCGGCAGCGATGCCGGCTGCCAGGACACCGACTCCATGGCATCGCCCAGGCGATCTGCGGCATCTCGCATCAGCGGCGTATGCGAAGGCACGCTGACGGCCAGCTTGACCACCTTGCGCACGCCACGCTCGCCGAGCAGTGCGATCGCACGATCCACTGCCGACGCGTGCCCGCCGATCACGACCTGACCGGGCGAGTTGAAATTCGCAGGCACGACGACGTCGCCATCCCGGGACGCATCGCGGCACAGCTCCTCGACCAGGCCGTCTTCGGCGCCGATGACCGCGGCCATCGCACCGGTGCCCGCGGGCGCGGCGTCCTGCATCAGCTGGCCACGCAGGCGCACGAGCCTGGCGGCGTCGCTGAGCGACAGCACGCCCGCGGCGACCAGCGCGGTGTATTCGCCGAGGCTGTGTCCGGCCAGCGCGAGCGGCCTGGCACCGCCCTGCTGCTGCCACGCGCGCCATGTGGCAACGCCGGCCGCCAGCAGCGCGGGCTGGGTGAATTCGGTCTGGTTGAGCTGCGCCTCGGGGCCCTGCTGGGCCAGCGTCCACAGGTCCGCGCCCGCGCCCTCGGAGGCTTCGGCGAACGCGTCGACGACCACCGGATGGCGGGCGGCGAGATCGCCGAGCATGCCCAGCGACTGCGATCCCTGGCCGGGGAAGACGAATGCGAGTTGCGATGCGGTCACGCGTGTATCCAGCTCAAACCCGGCTGCGATGATAAATGCCAAGTCGCGACATTGTCTGTACCGGTGCGTATGCCCGCCGGTGCCTGCGGATGCTCAGAACAGCATCCGCAGCAGTTCGATCTCGCCGTCCTCGATCCAGTCCCACAGCACTGCGACAACGAGCAGAACCGGTACGAAGGTCGCGGCGCGCACGACCAGGATGGAATGCGCAACCTGACGCGCAGAGCGCCCCAGCCAGCCGATGCGCTGGGCGAAACCCTGCAGACGTCCGACGCGTCCGGCGTGCGCGGCGACTTCGGGCTCGCGCTGCAGGACGCGCGCGAGCATGTCGGCGAGCACGTCGGTGCGGCCGTCGTAGTACTTGGCCATGCCGAAGGCGAACATCAGCCAGTCGCGCGCCTGCGCCTGCGGCAGCGACATCACGTCGAGCGGGTCTTCCTCGAAATCGATGAAGCCCACGCGGCCGCTGTCGTCGAGCGTGATGTTGCGAGGCAGCGGCTGGCCGAAATACGCGCCGCGCGCATGGGCGTCGGCGATCGCGTCGATGACGGTCGAGGTCAGCGCGTCGATCTGCGCCGCGTCGCCGCCCGCGGCGCGCAGACGCGCAGCGAAGGTGTCGCCGAGATTGCTCAGCAGCAGCGTCGATGCGCCCTCGCCGAGCACACGCGGGACATGGACGCCCTGCGCCTCGAGCTCGGCGATGCGACGGGCCTCGATCTGCTTGGCTTCGCCGCCGCCCGGATGCGGCGGCGGGCGCAGCGCCTCGATGTCGAGACCGCGCGCGATCGCATCGAGAATGCCCAGGCCGAGCTTGCGGCTGTCGCCGCCTTCGTAGGCCTTGAGCCAGGCGTCATGCCCGGCCACGACGATGGATTCGACGCCCATGCGGGAGCCTCCGTGTCGTGCGGACGCGTTGTCCGCGACGTGAGTCGGCTGCGGAACCGCAACGGTCCCGCGCGCGGGGTTCAATAGCGCAGCAGCGCCGAACCCCAGGTGAAACCGCCGCCAAAGGCTTCGAGCAGCAGCAGCTGGCCGCGCTGCACGCGACCCGAGCGCACGGCCTCGTCGAGCGCCAGCGGCACCGAACCGGACGAGGTGTTGCCGTGCTTGTCGACGGTGACGACGACGCGATCCATCGGCATGTCCAGGCGCTTGGCCGTGGCCTCGATGATGCGCAGATTGGCCTGGTGCGGGATCAGCCAGTCGATGTCGTGACGATCGAGACCGTTGGCCTCGAGCGTTTCCTCGACCACCGAATCGAGCGCCTTGACCGCGTACTTGAAGACGTCGCTGCCGGCCATCTGGATGCGCACGCCGGCGTTCTTCTCGTCATCGCGGAAACCCGCCGACACGCCGACCGGATTCCACAGCAGTTCCTTCTTCGCGCCGTCGGCATGCAGATGCGTGCTCAGGATGCCGGTCTCGCGATCAGCCTTGAGCACGACCGCGCCGGCGCCATCGCCGAACAGTACGGCGGTGGTGCGTTCGCTCCAGTCGACCATGCGCGTCAGCGTCTCGGCGCCCACGACGAGCACCGTCTTCGCATCGCCCGACTTGATGAACTTGTCGGCGACCGACAGCGCGTAGAGAAAACCCGAGCAGGCCGCATTGACGTCGAACGCGCCACAGGTGTTCGCACCCAGGCGCGCCTGCAGCAGACAGGCGGTGGACGGGAAGATGATGTCCGGCGTGGTCGTGCCGACGATGATCAGGTCGAGCTCGGACGCCTCGACGCCGGCGGCCTCCATCGCACGCGTCGCTGCGTGGAAGGCCAGATCACTGGTGGTCTCGCCTTCAGCGGCGATGTGCCGTTCGCGGATGCCGGTGCGGGTCGCGATCCATTCGTCGCTGGTATCGACGAACTTGGCCAGATCGTCGTTGGTCAGCACCTTCTCGGGAAGGTAGCTGCCGGTGCCGGCAATACGGGAATAGATGCGTTCGCTGGTCATCTGCGGAGCGGCCTCGCGTCGTGCGCTGGAGCTTGGAGCGGCGCAAGGGCCGCCAACGGCAGACGCAGCCGCCCGTCAGGGACGGTGGCTGCGCCCGGTGCAGCGTGTGTCCGCCCGGAGGCGGACAGCAGGCATCAGTCTTCCTCGACGACGCGCGTCTTCGGCTGGATGACCTGCTTGCCGCGGTAGTAGCCGTCGGCCGTGACGTGGTGACGGATATGGATCTCGCCCGTCGTCGGGTCGGTCGACAGCTGCTTCGCGCTCAGCTTGTCGTGCGCGCGACGCATGCCACGACGGGACGGGGTGACGCGGGATTTCTGCACAGCCATGGGAATTGCTCCAACAGGTTCTTAGTTGTTTCGGTCTTTCTTCAAACCCGCCAACGCCGAGAACGGGTTGACGCGTGTCTCTTCTTCGGTCGATACCGGCCAGTCGCGTTCGACCGCTTCGGAGCCGGGCGCGACCGGAATCGCGGGTACTGCAAGAATCAGTTCGTCCTCGACCAGCGCCGCCGGCGACAGGGAACCGTCGCCCTCCAGCAACAGCGCCTCGTAGCCGGGCAGCAGGCTGGCCTCCTCCGCTTCGTCGCGGATCAGGCCCAGCCGCTGCTCGATCTCGAGCGGCAGCACGAAACGCTTGAGCGTCCGCTGGCACACCAGCGGCAGGCCGGCCTGCACACGCAACAGCGCATACGCCTGCCGGAGCGCGTCGCGACCGAACTCGATCGAGCAGGTCACGTCGTCGCCTTCGACATCGGCCAGAAGTTCACTCAGGCGCGTCAGGGACGCCAGCGGCAGGCGCCCGTCGAGACGCATGCCGCCCGCGACCATGCGCCAAGCATCGACCAACTCGGGCATTTGCGCGGACATAAGCCGCTGAATACTAAAGATGCGCCCCGGAGCTGTCAAACGAACCCGGAGCCTGGCGACGTGACAGGAAAGCCTGATTTGCCCCCGCCATGCGCGGCCGGCAGACTGGCCCGCCGCCCTGGAGCCGTCCGTGCCGCCGATTCCCACCCTGCTGCTGGCGGCCGTGCTCGCGGCGGCCATTGTACTGGCGTGGCGTCTGCGCGTGCGGCGACGGCGCCTGGCGTTCGCGCGTGTGCTCGATGCCGCCGACGCTTTCGAGGCGAAACTGCGGGTCGTGCGCGCCCAGATCGGACAGGCGGATGGCGACCCGGTCCGCGAGGCATTGCAGGAAATGCTGCGCCAGCGCCTGTGGCTGCAACAGCACGGCGCGGCTGCGGGCGTTCCGGCCCTCGACGCCATGCGCGAGTCCATCGAACAGGCCCAGGCCCGCATCGACCGTCACCTCGCCCAGCTCGCACTCGCCCGCGCCGAGGCTGGCGCATGACGCCGCTCATCCTGGGCTCGACCTCGGTCTATCGGCGGGAACTGCTGGCGCGTCTGCGCCTGCCTTTCAGGTGCGAGCGGCCTGCGGTCGACGAGACCCCGCGCGCGGACGAGGCACCGGACGCACTCGCAACGCGCCTGGCCTGCGCCAAAGCCGAGGACGTGGCCGCGCGGTTCTCCGGCGCCTGGGTCATCGGTTCCGACCAGGTCGCCGAACTCGAAGGCCGGCCGCTGGGCAAGCCCGGGGGACGCGACGCGGCGATCGCGCAGCTGTCGGCGATGGCCGGGCGCACGGTGGTGTTCCATACCGCGCTCGCCCTGTCGCACGCCGGCCAGCCCACGCTGCGCGCCAGCGATCGCACCGAAGTGGTCTTCCGCGCCCTGCAGCCGGGCGAGATCGCGCGCTATGTGGATGCCGAACAGCCCTTCGACTGCGCCGGCAGCTTCAAGTGCGAGGGGCTCGGCATCACCCTGTTCGAGGCGATCCGCAACACCGACCCGACCGCGCTGATCGGCCTGCCGCTGATCGCGACATCGCGCCTGCTGCGCAGCGCCGGCTACGCCCTGCCCTGAATCTAAGGCTGCGCGCCGGCGGGCCGGATCTCGATCGGCTGTTCGGCCCAGCGCTCCACCGAGCCGTCATTGCCGGTGATCTCGAGACCGAGCCAGCGGCGCCCGGATGGAAGCTGCGCCGGATCGATCGTCGCCGAGAACGCGACATCCACGCCCGCAGGATCGCGCGCGTCGCCGCGCAGGAACTGCTCGACGATCCACGGGTTCGGAGCGCCGTAGTCGGCGTCGGCGATGCGCTCGCCATCGAGCAGAATCGCGACCGAGGCGACACCACTGCCGTCCTTGACCGCCCAGCCACGCACTTCGAACGGGGCGTCCACGCGCGCACCGGTCGTGGGCGCATCGACGTGTGCGAGCGCGGGCGTGACGCAGACATCGCCTTCGCCGGTTGCCGATCGCGACCTGCCGGCGTCATAGCGCGAGAGGATGAAGCGCTGGGCGCCGCGATCGGCATTGACCACGCGCGACACGGGCAATGCGCCCATGCGTGCGCAGACAGTCTGGTAACGCTGCAGCAGCGCGCTGAACTTCACGTCGTTGGCGCCTGTCACCAGCAGCGCCGGCCGACCGTCGAGCTCGCCACGATCGTCGAGCTGCAGGTTCCAGAGCTGCAACTGCGGGGCGCGCCCGTGATGCCGGTTGAGCGGATGGTCGAGCACAAGGATGCGGGGATCGCCCAATGCGAATCCGAGTTCGGCGCCGATCTTGAAGTTGTCGGCCACCAGCACCGTGTCGTCCGGCATCCCGGCAAGCTCTTCGCGCACGGCGTCGGCCAGCGTGTCCCAGCCGGCGAAGTTCGAGGGGTACCACTTCAGGCCCGCACTGCGTTCGCGTACCTCGGGTACCGACACCGCGGCGTAGTAGCCGACCACGCCGATAAATCCCAGTGCCAGCGTCGCCCAAGTGGCGATCCGCAGCCAGCGCGGCCAGGTTATCAGCACGAAGCCCACCAGCGGCAACAGCGCCAGATAGCCCGGCAGCGGCCAGTGGAAACTCGCGCGCTCGGTATCGGCCACGAAGCCGAGCACGAAGAAACCGAGCACGATCAGTCCGCCGGACAGGGCGAGAAAGCGTGCGGCATCGTCCGGGGCGCGGCGCATGCGCCAGGCCGCGATCAGCAGCGCCGCGAACAGCAGCGGCGTGACCATCGCCGCCTGGATCACCAGGAACTGCCAGCCCTCGGCATGCAATGCCCAGGGATGACGGTCGACCATCTGGAAACGCAGACCGGCCTCGGCGTTGTCGACGTTCCACACCAGCAGCGGAATCCACGCGGCGGCACCGGTCGCGATCGCGATCCAAACGCGCGGATCGCGCAGCGCCTCGCGCCCTCTGGCGATGGCGAGCAGCGCGACGATGCCCACGCCGATCACGGCGATGAAGCGGTAGTGGCTCAGCGCGCCGAGCGCCAGCCCCAGTGCGAGCAGCAGGGCTGCGCCGTGCGTGACGCCGCGCAACAGGCGTACGCCCGCGTCCAGGCACAGGATGGTCGCCAACGCGAGCATCGCATCGGGCAGTGCCATCACGCCCAGCGAACCGAGCAGCGGCAGCAGCAGTGCAGCGCAACCCGACAGCCATGCCGCTTCGGGGTCGAACTCGCGCGCCGTCAACCGCACTACCAGCCACGGCACCAGCGCGGAAATCGCGATGAAGGGCAGCCGCACGGCCAGCAGGCCGTCGCCGAACATCTCGGTCCCGATGCGGATCAACCATGCGGTCAGGCCCGGGAGGTCCGAATACGCCCAGGCCGGATGCTGACCTTCGAGCCAGTAGAACGCCTCGTCGACGAACAGCGGCAGGCGCGCGGCGATGGCCAGTTTCAGCAGCACGATCGTCGCCCACAGCACGACGAACACCGTGCGCACTTGCATCCGCATTGACTCGACCTCGCTACACTCGGGGGGACCGCCGCAGGAGCACATGCATGCCCGACCCGACGACGCCCGCCATGCTAACCGACACCCAGCGTGAAGCTCTGTCGTCGTCACTGGCGCAGGTGAACCGCCTGGTGCTGGGCAAGCAGACGGCGGTGACGATGAGCTTCGTCGCCCTGCTCGCCGACGGACACATCCTCATCGAGGATCTGCCCGGCCTCGGCAAGACCACCCTGGCGCATGCGATTGCCGCGACCGTCGGCCTCGAGTTCCAGCGTGTGCAGTTCACCTCCGACCTGCTGCCGTCCGACGTTGTCGGCGTGTCGGTCTACGAGGGCAGCGCGCGTCGCTTCGAATTCCATGGCGGCCCGGTGTTCACCAACGTACTGCTGGCCGACGAGATCAACCGCGCACCGCCGCGCACGCAGAGCGCGCTGCTCGAGGCGATGGCCGAGCAGCAGGTCACCGTCGACGGCACCACGCATGCGCTGCCCGATCCGTTCTTCGTCATCGCCACGCAGAATCCGGTGGACCTGTCGGGCACGTATCCGCTGCCCGATTCGCAGCTCGACCGTTTCCTGCTGCGGCTCAACCTCGGTTATCCCGACCGCGATGCCGAGCGTGCGCTGCTGTCGGGCAGCGACCGCCGCACGCTGATCGCCGAAACCCTGCCGCAACTCGGCGCCGACGATCTGCGCGCCCTGCGCACGGCGGTCACGGCCATCCATGCCAGCCCGGCGCTGATCGACTACGTGCAGGCGCTGCTCGGGCGCAGCCGCCAGCATCCGGGCGTGCGTGTCGGCCTGTCGCCCCGCGCCGGCCTGGCCCTGCTGCGCGCGGCGCGCGCACTGGCCTTGCTGCAGGGACGCGACCACGCCCTGCCCGACGACGTGCAGACCCTGTTCCCGCTGATTGCCTCCCATCGCCTCGTCGCCGAGGCCGACACCGCGGCCGACGGACTGGCGGCGTCGATCCTGCAGGCCGTGCCGGTCGACTGATGGCGCTCGCCGGACTGCGCCGCCGCATGGAAGCCTGGGCGCGACCGCGGCGTCCCGAATCGTTGCCCGCGCGCCTCGACCGCCGACGCATCTACATCCTGCCGACCGGCTTCGGCCTGTTCCTCATCGCGTTGCTGGCGACGATGGCGATCGGCGCCCTGAACTACAACAACAATCCGGCGCTGCTGCTGTGTCTGTTGCTGGTCGGCGCGGCGCTCGCCAGCCTGCTGTGGACCCAGCTCCAGCTCAGCGGCCTGGACGTACGGGCCGTCCATGGCGAGCCGGTCGCGGCCGGTCAGGCCATGCCGCTGCATCTGCATGTGGAAGCCGCGCCCGGCCGTGCACGTCATGGCCTGCGCGTCGACGTTGCCGACAGCGAGGCGATGCTCTCGCTCGACGAGGCAGGAGGCGAGGCGACGGTGGCGATCCCGACCGCACGGCGCGGCTGGCTGGCGACACCGCGGTTGCGCATCAGCACCACGCGCCCGCTCGGCCTCGCCCGTGCGTGGTCCTGGGTCTGGCCCGACACGCAACTGCTGGTCTATCCCGCGCCGGAACCGGAAGGCCCGCCCCTGCCCGAAGGCGGCGGCGACACCGCGCAGGCACGGCTCAATCCGTCGGGTGAGGACCTGCACCATCTGCGCGACTGGCGCTCGGGCGATGCGCCGCGGACGATTGCGTGGAAAGCCTCGGCCCGGCGCGATGCGCTGATCGTGCGCGAGTTCGAACGCCCCCAGGGCGACGACCTCACGCTGGACTGGCATCGCACCGGCGGGCTCGATCACGAGGCGCGCATCCGCCGTCTGGCCCGATGGGTCGACGAGGCCGAACGCCGGGCCTTGCGCTATCGCCTGCAACTGCCGGGGCAGCCGGCACTCGGCCCCGATCGCGGCGCGGCGCACCGCCATGCCTGCCTGCGCGCACTCGCGCTGCTGCCGGAAGCCGGCTGATGGCGCGCGCCTCGCTGCGCCTCGATTTCGCCGGGCGACGCTGGTCGCTGGTTGCCGCAGCGGTGTGCCTGTTGCCGCTGCTGCTGCAACTGCCGATGCCGCTGCCGGTCGCGATCGCGCTGGCCGGAATCCTGTCGGCGGCCATGGCCTCGCGCCGGGCAACGCCCGGATGGCTGCGGGCGATCCTCGCGCTGGCCGTGTTCGGGCTCATCCTCGCGCAGGGCGGCATGCAGTTCGGCCGCGACACCGGCTGCGCCCTGCTCGCCGGCATGCTGGCGATCAAGCCTTCCGAACTGCGCACCGTGCGCGATGCACGCAGCCTGCTGGGATTTGCACTGTTCGCGCCATTTGCGACCTTCCTGCTCGATCAGGGCCCGCTGTCGCTCGTGCTGGGTCTGGCCGGTGCGGTGCTGGCGCTGGCGGCCCTGGCGCGGCTGTCGGAGCAGGAGTCCGGATTGCCTGCTGCCGACGTGCGCCATGCGGCGCGCATCGGCGTGGTCACGCGGCTGATCGCGATCGGCCTGCCGCTCGCGCTGGCGGCGTTCTGGCTGTTTCCGCGGTTGGCGACACCGTTGTGGGGTATTCCGGATCTGTCGGCCGCTCGTCCAGGCCTGTCGGACGAGATGTCGCCCGGCGACTGGCTGGATCTGATCGTCGACGACAGCCCGGCGATGCGCGTGACCTTCAACGGCGCGACGCCATCGACGCGCGAGATGTACTGGCGCGGCCCGACGCTGACCCACTACGACGGCCGCACCTGGACGGCGTCGCCGTGGCTGCGTGCCCTGCCACCTGCGCCGGTCGAGCACGGCGCGCCGATGTGGGAGTACGAGATCGCGCTCGAGCCGACCGACCGCAACCTGCTGGTCGCGCTGGAAATGCCGGTCGAATTCCCCGACGGCATGCGCGCCGCGCACGAATACACGCTGACCAGTACGCGCCGGCTCGACCGGGTGACGCGCTGGCAGCTGCGCTCGGCGCCGCCGGTGCGGTTCGAGGCGGACCTGCCTGAAGCGCTGCGTCGCACCGCATTGCAGCTGCCGGCCGACTTCAATCCGCGCACGCGCGCGCTCGCCCGCCAATGGCGTGCCGAGACGGACGACGACGGCGCACTGGTCGACCGCGCGCTCGCGTGGATCCGCAGCGACTTCGCCTACACCCTCGACACGCCGCTGCCCGGACGGCATGCGGTCGACGAGTTCCTGTTCGACTACCGGGCCGGCTTCTGCGAGCACTTCAGTTCCGCGTTCGCGGTGCTGATGCGCGAGGCCGGCATCCCCACGCGCGTGGTCACCGGCTATACCGGAGGCATCCGCAACCGTTATGGCGACTACTGGATCGTCCGGCGCATGGACGCACACGCCTGGAACGAGGTGTGGCTCGAAGACCGTGGCTGGGTGCGCGTGGACCCGACCGCAGCCGTCGCGCCCGAGCGCATCTACGACACGCTCGAAGATCGACTCGGCGCCGGCGGCGGCGCCGATGCCGTGATGCCGGTGGCCGATCTCGGCGACTGGGCACGGCGCGCCTGGAACGATTTCGTGCTCGGTTTCGACGCGAACCGGCAGCAGCGCATGCTGCAGCGGATCGGTTTCGACAACGTCGAGCCGGCACGACTGATTGCGCTGTTCTCGCTGTGCGCCGCGCTTGCACTCGGCTGGATGCTGTGGCTGGTGGCGCGCGCCGAACGCGAGCGCGATCCGCTGCTGCGAGCCTGGCATCGCCTGGGCCGGCGCTACGCACGGCTGGGGCTTGCACGTGCACGACACGAGCCGGCACTGGCATGGGCGCTGCGCGTGCAAGCGGCGCGACCCGGCGAACAGGCGCTCGTCGCCCTCACCCGTCGTTTCGCGGCTGCCCGCTACGCTCGCCCCGCGTCCGACGCGACGCTGGTACGCGCATTGCGCGCGCATCGTCCAGCCCGGGAGACCGACCGATGATCCTCCGCACCCTGCCCCTGTTCGCCGGCGCATTGCTGCTGTCGGCCTGCGCCTCGCAGCCCAAGCCGCTGCAGGGCGGTTACGTCGAAACGCTGACGCCGCACACCGCGGTGCTCGGCGAACACAGCGGCGCGATGGTGCGCTGGGGCGGCCGCATCGTGCAGGTCGAGCCCCACACCGACGCGACCTGTTTCGAGATGATCGCCACTCGCCTGAGCGCGGGCGGGCGCCCGTACTGGGCCAGCGACGACACCAACGGCCGTTTCATCGCCTGTCGCGCGGGCTTCTACGACCCGGCCGTGTTCGAGGTCAATCGCGAAGTCACCTTCACCGGCCGCATCGCCGGCTACGACTCGCGCCGGATCGGCGAGTACGACTACCGCTTCCCGCGCATCGATGCCGACGTCGTCTATCTGTGGCCCGTGCGTGAGCGCGTCGACGTGATCACCCGCCCGGCGCCCTGGCCGTGGTGGGGTTACTGGTAAGTCCGCGCTCTCGGTAGGAGCGCGCTTGCGCGCGAAGCGGTGTCCCGGCAAAGCCTCTCGCGCGCAAGCGCGCTCCTACAGGATCAAGGCGAGCCGACGCGTCCCAGGCGCGGGCCTATGCGCGAAGCGGTTTCCTGGAAAGGCCTTTCGCGCGCGAGCGCGCTTCTGCAGGTTCAGGGCGTGCCGAAGCGTCCCAGGGGCGCGCCGGCGAGCAGGTGCAGATGGATCTGGAACACGGTCTGCCCGCCATCGGAATTGCAGTTCATGACGATGCGATAGCCGTCCTCGGCGAAGCCCTGCTCGCGCGCATAACGCGCAGCGGCGACCGCGAGGCGGCCGACGATTTCCGGCGATTCGGCCGGCACGTCGTTGAGCGTGGCGAAGTCCTGCTTGGGCACGAAGAGCACGTGCACCGGTGCCTGCGGCGCGATGTCACGGAACGCGATGACGTGGTCGTCCTCGAACACGATGTCGGCAGGAATCTCGCGGCGGATGATCTTGTGGAAGATGGTCATTGGGACAGCCGTGATTTGTGATTCGTGATTGGAGAAAGCATAGCCCGCAGCTTGGCGTGTGCCGCCCTCGCCAGTCGCGAGCTCTCAATCGCCAATCACCGCTCTCGATCCGAACGCATGCGACAGCGTGCCGCGATCGACATACTCGAGTTCGCCGCCGAGCGGCAGGCCGTGGGCAGGGCGGCTCGGGCGCACGTCGTGCTGGCGGGCGATCTGCGCCAGATAGTGAGCAGTGGCCTCGCCTTCGACGGTGGGATTGGTGGCGATGATGAGTTCGCGCACCTTGCCTTCCGCCAGGCGCGCGCCGAGCAGGTCGAGTCCGAGCTCCTGCGGCCCGATGCCGTCGAGCGGGCTGAGCCGGCCCTGCAGCACGAAGTAGAAGCCGCGATAGCCGGTGGCCTGCTCGATCGCCAGCCGGTCGGCAGGCGTTTCGACCACGCACAGCGTCTGCGCGTCGCGCGACGTGCTGGCGCAGGTCGCGCAGACGGGCGTTTCGCTGAAGTCACGGCATCGCTGGCAGTGACCGATCTTCTCGACCGCCTCGGCCAGCGCCATCGCCAGTCGCGCGCCGCCCTCGCGCCCGCGCTCGAGCACGTGATACGCCATGCGCTGCGCCGACTTCTGCCCGACCCCGGGCAGCACGCGAAGCGCGTCGATCAATTGTTCGAGCAAGGCGGACATTGGGGGCCGTGATTGGTGATTGGTGATTGGTGATTCGTCAAAGCTGACGGCTTCGTGATCCGCTTCTGCGACTCACGAATCCCGGCCTTCCACGAACGCATGCCCGGTCACCACCAATCTCCGCACCTCAGAACGGCAGCTTCATGCCCGGCGGCAGCGGCATGCCGGCGGTGGCGCCGGACATGCGCGCCTTCGATTCTTCGTCGACCTTGTTGGAGGCGTCGTTGAACGCGGCGGCGATCAGGTCTTCGGCCATTTCCGGGTCGGACAGCACGCTGGGATCGATGCGCACCTTGCGGCATTCCTTGTTGCCGGTGAGCGTGACGCTGACCATGCCGCCGCCGGCGCTGCCGTCGACTTCCAGGCTGGCCAGTTCCTGCTGCACGCGCTGCATGTTCTCCTGCATCTTCTGCGCCTGCTGCATCAGTTGGGCAATGTTTCCACGCATCGTCGATTCCTCTTTGTTCGGTTATTCGTAGGGCCGGATCGAGTCGGGCACCAGCTTTGCGCCCTGCTGCGACATCAGGCGCTGGACGTCCGGATCGGACAGGAAATTCTCTTCGGCACTCGACTGCCGCGCGTCGCGTTCGCGCGCATTGCGCTCGTGCAGCGTCGGCGCCGCACGCGCCGCGCCGGCTTCGAAGCGGATCTGCGGCGTGCCGCCCAACGGCCCGGTCAGCGCTTCGCACAGCTGGTGGACCATGATCGGCGCCTTGAGGTGTTCGTCGCTGTCGGGCAGCGCCAGGCGCAAGACGGCGCCCTCGAGCGCAACGAACGCCGCGTTGGCCGCCAGCTCGCGCACCGGTCCGCGCAAGGGCAGGCCGGCGACGAGATCGAGCCACTGGTCGGCATCGAGCGCACGCAACGCGGCCGCCGGCGACGACGCGGTGGCTTCGACTACGGCGACCGCAGCTCGCACCGGGGGCGGCGCCACATCGGCCGGAGCAGGCGGGCGCACCGGTTCGGACGCGGAACGCGCTGCCGGCGCCTCGGGCTCGTCGCGCGCGTCCGTCATGCGACGCGGTGCAGGCGTTGCAGGTTCGGCCGGCATGGCCGCGCGCGGCGCAGGTTCAGCAGCCTGGCCCGCGAAGGCCGCGCGTGCCGCGGCAGGACCACTGGCCCGCGCCCCGCCCCCGCCCGCCGGCGCGGCGGTACCGGATTCCGCCGGGCGGAAGGCCAGCATCCGCAGCACGGTCATCTCGAAGCCGGCACGCGGGCTCGGTGCAAGACCGATGTCGCGCCGACCGTTGAGCGCCATCTGGTACCACAGCTGCACGACTTCGGGGCGTGCCGCAGCAGCGATCGCATCGATGTCGACACCGTCACTGTCCACAGCGACCTCGGGCACGAGCTGCCGCACCTGGATGCGGTGCAGGGCCTCGGACAGCGCATCGAGCACGCTGCCCCAGTCGGGCGAGAATTCGGCCAGTGTCGCGACTTCGCCCAGTAGCGCCGCGCCATCGCCGGCGGCCAGTGCCGACAGCAGGCTGCCCACACGCGTGCGATCGACACTGCCGAGCATGGTCGCCACGGCTGCATCGCCGAGCGCCCCGCCCTCGCTGCCCGCGCCGGTGTAGGCGATGGCCTGGTCGAGCAGCGACAGGCCATCGCGCAGGCTGCCATCGGCAGCCTTCGACAGCTGGCGGATCGCGCCGGCTTCGACCGCGATGCCCTCGGCCTCGAGGATGCGCGTCATCTGGCCTTGGATCTGCTGCTCGTCCAGGCGCTTGAGGTTGAACTGCAGGCAGCGCGAGAGCACGGTCACCGGCAGCTTCTGCGGATCGGTCGTCGCCAGCAGGAACTTCACATGCCCCGGCGGCTCCTCCAGCGTCTTGAGCAGCGCGTTGAACGCCGACTTCGACAGCATGTGGACTTCGTCGATCAGGTAGACCTTCACCCGGCCGCGCGAGGGCATGTACTGCGCGTTGTCGATGAGCTCGCGCACGTCGTCGACGCCGGTGTTGCTGGCGGCGTCGATCTCGAGCAGGTCGATGTAGCGGCCGGCGTCGATCGCGCGGCACGTCTCGCACTCACCACAGGGATCGGACGAGGTGCCGGTCTCGCAGTTGAGGCTCTTGGCGAAGATGCGCGCGATCGTCGTCTTGCCGACACCGCGCGTGCCGGTGAACAGGAACGCATGGTGCACGCGGCCGGTTTCGAGCGCATTGGTCAGCGCACGGACCACGTGCTCCTGCCCGACCAGTTCGGCAAACCGCTTCGGACGCCACTTCCGGGCGAGGACGAGATAGGACATCCGGCTATTCTGCCACGCGCCCACGGGTTCCTTGTGACCGCTGGCGGCGCCGGATAGAATGGCCGGCCCGCGTCGTTCCGACGACGCAGCCGAGCGCCCCGGCGCAACGCAGGGTCCAGTTCAGGAGAGGTGTCCGAGTGGTTGAAGGAGCACGCCTGGAAAGTGTGTAAGCGTCTAAACCGCGCTTCGGGGGTTCGAATCCCCCTCTCTCCGCCAGTAGCGCACAACGCCCCCTCGTGGGGCGTTTTGCGTTTCAGGGCCTCGCAGTGGCGGTCGCGCGCCGCCCCCGGCCGGATGACGCGATCCGGCATTTGACGGCGCACTTGTTACGTTGGTCGCTGCTGTTGCCAGGAGACCCCACGCATGCACGACACGCCCATTCCGCACGACACATCTGCCACGCCCGTCGAGGGCAGCTGGCGGCTGGTCTCGTACGAAATCGAAGTGAAGGACACCGGCGAGCGGTTTCCGCCGATGGGCGCTGCGCCCACGGGCTATGTGATGTTCGCGCCCGAGGGCCGGGTGTGGTTCATGCTCACCGGCGAGGGCCGCACGCCCGGCGAAAGTGCCGAGGACATGGCGCGTCTGCTCGAGACGGTGATCGCCTACACCGGGCGCTACCGCATCGAGGGCGACACCTGGATCACCGCGGTCGACGTGGCCTGGAACCCGGCGTGGGTGGGCACCGAACAACGTCGCCAGTTCCGCCGCGAAGGCGACCGCCTGCAGGTGCTCACACCGTGGCGGGTGATGCCCAACTGGGCCGAGCGCGGCGAGACGCGCAGCATCATCACCTTCGCCCGCGTCGGCGAGACGCGCTGAGCATTCGGCGAATCGGATCGCCGGAGGCCGGACAAGGTGATGGCCCCGCCGACTGACCTCGGCGCCCGCATCGACCGATACCGTTGCTGCCTTCCGGCCCTGGCGGGATTTTCGATCTAGCGTCGCGAGGGGCCGACGGGGCCACCATGGAGACACGCATCGGGCCTTGCGCCCGACCCCGCCAAGACGACGGGACGCGGAGTCTAGCAGGCTCGCGCGGGCGCGCCTATCGCTGCGCGATTCAGGGGGCGCCGATGCGCTCCACGTCCGGCGTGCCGCCGGTCTGGCTGAAGCGGAATGCATAGGACAGCCGTACCGCGGTGGGCGTCTCGACCACGCCTTCGGCCCGACACGCATCGTCACCGTCGAAGCTGTCGGGCGCCACGCACAGAAGGGCGGGCGCGTAGGCCCATGCGCGGACCGCGAGCAGCGCAGCGTCGACGAACGCCGTCGTTTCCATGTCCGTTGGCGGCGCACACTCGGCATCGAGCCGGGGGGCGGCCGCCGTCACCGCGCCTTCGACGCCGATCACCGCATCGACGCACACCACGATCGGCTCGAGCCGCTGCGGCAGCAACGCGGGCGGATAGAGCGGCAGCGGCGCCGGCGACTCGAGGTTGGGATGGATGAAGCGGCGGTTGCGCGCCGGTTCCATGCGCCGCGTGCCGGCCGCCGGCGCGATCAGCGTCGCACCCACCGCGCCCTGCGCAAACGGCGGCGGTGGCTCGGGCGCCGAGACCGGCGCCGACGTAGCGCATCCGGCCAATGCGGCGGCGCAGGCCAGCGCGCCGGCGCATCGGATCACGGCGCGTCGTCCTCGCCGGGCGCCCATGCGAGGGCATCGGGTTCGCGTCCGGTCGTCCAGTGATCGATGACCTGCCAGCTCTGCGTGTCGATGACCGCGATGCGGTCCGCGCCGCTGATCGCGACGTACGCGCGCGGGCGCCCGGGGTCGACGATCGCGCCGATGGGCAGCGGCCCGCTGCCGAGCAGGGTGTCCTGCAGCGCCGCGTCTTCGGGCGCGAGCGCCACGGTGGCGAGCGTGCGGCGCGTGGCGACGTCGAACACCGACAGCGTCGCGGCCTTCGCATTCGTCACCAGCGCCTGGCGGCCATCCGGCGTGAACACCACGCGGATCGGAAATCCTGCGCTCGGCAGCGTCGCCAGGGTTTCGAGCGTGTCGGCGTCGTGCACGGTCACGGTGTCGTCGGCGCGATTGGTCACCCAGACCGAGCCATCGGCCGCGACCGCGATGCCTTCGGCGCCGGCGCCGGCGGGTCGCTCCTGGCCCGCATCCATCGTTGCAAGATCCACACGCAGCACGGTCCCTGCGCGGATCTTGCTGACGTAGGCCGCGCGGTCGTCGGGCGTGACCGCGACCATGTGACCGACGCCGTTGCCGATCTCCGCCACACCGATGACCTCGCCGCGCGCGATCTCCACGCGCAAGAGCGCACCACTGGCTTCGGTCGTCACCAGCGCATCGCCATTGGCCAGCAGCTGCACGCCATGTGGGCGGCCGTGTGCGCCGAGGTCGATCGTGCGCGTGCTGCCCGCCTGGAGATCGATGACCGTCAGGCTGTGCGCCGCGTCGCGGTGCCCGTAGGTGGTGACGACGGCCGAGCGGCCGTCGCGCGTCACCGCGATCTCGTGCGGCGCCGGGCCGGCCGTGTATTCGGACACACGCTCGCCGCTTGCCGCATCGAGTGCCCACACCGTGTCGGCCGCTTTGTTGCCGACCAGCACACGCGGGCCGGCCTGCGCGGCGAGGGCCGCCGCAAGCAGGAGCGCTGCGAGCCCCAAGCGCCTCATGTACCGGCTCCCGGGGTGGCATCGGGATGCAGCCAGCCCGCATCCCCGTCGGCATACCGCTCGTGCTTCCAGATCGGCACGCGCGCCTTGATCTCGTCGATGATGTAGCGACAGGCCTCGAACGCGGCGCCGCGATGTGCGGCGGTGACGCCCACCCAGACCGCCATGTCGCCGATCGCCAGATCGCCGATGCGGTGCACGCACAGCGCGCCGCACAGCTCGAATTTCTCGCGCGCCTCGGCGATCACGCGCGCGCCTTCGGCTTCGGCCAGCGCCACGTAGGACTCGTAACGCAGGCCCAGCACCGGCCGGCCCTCGTTGTGGTCGCGCACCCAGCCCTCGAAGCTGGCGAAAGCGCCGGCGCGGTCGTGCTGTACGCGGCGGCGCAGCGGCGCCAGGTCGACCGGCGCATCGGCCAGCCAGAAATCACGGGTGTCCATCTCAGCCTCCGCTGACCGGGGGAATGAAGGCAATCTCGCTGCCGTCACGCACCGCATCGTCCCAGTGCGCGAACGCACCATCGACGGCGACGCGCAGGCGCTCGACCGGCAATGCGAAACCGTGGCGGGCCTGCAGTTCGGCATAGAGCGCGCGCAGGGTGTCGGCACCGGTGGTCACTGTGTCCTCGCCCCGCCCTGCCGCATCGCGCAGGCTGGCGAAATACAGCACCCGCACCGCGCTCATCGCGCACCGCCTGCGATCGCGCCGACATCGCGCTTGCCGCCGCGCTTGCCGACCAGCTTCGCCGGGCCGAGCACGATCGCGTGCGACAGCGCCTTGCACATGTCGTAGACCGTCAGCGCCGCGACCGTGGCACCAGTCAGCGCCTCCATCTCGACGCCCGTGCGATGTGTGGTCTTGACCGTGCACTCGATGCGCAGCTCACGCTCGGCGTGCCAGTCGACCGCGATGCGGATGCCGTCGATCGGCAGCGGATGACAGAAGGGAATGAGCTCGTGCGTGCGCTTGACCGCCATCGTGCCGGCGATGATCGCGGTGTCGACGATGCCGCCCTTGGCACTCTTGAGGCCGTTGGCCCGCAGCTGCGTGGCGACATCGGCCGGAAACCGGACCCGGCATTCGGCGTTCGCCGCGCGCGCAGTGGTGGCCTTGCCGGAAACGTCCACCATCGCCGGACGTCCGGCAGCGTCGATGTGGGTCAAGGAGCGGGCTGACTGGGATCTGGTACGGGGCATGTGCAGCGTCATGGCATCTGGAGACGGGGATGGTACCCGTCGAGGTCGCGTGGGCCTGTCGTTCCACCGTGCCGCCCGCCTTCGTCGCACACCTCGGCCGACGGATACGCGCGGCCACGACAGGCCGAAGGCGTCAACAGCCGCAGCGTCATGCCAGCGCCACCGCAGCGATCAGTGCATTGGAGTCACACCGGAACGCGCGCCCGGACAAACCGTCCAGCGCCCACCTGCGCCGCCTCAGCCGCCGACCAGGAACATCTCGACATGCTTGCGCGGCGCACGTGTGCTGCCGCGCAGTTCGCTGTAGCGGTCCGCGCGTCGCGACCACAGGTCGGCCAGCCGCTGCGAGAATGCGGCCTCACCTTCGGCCAGCCAGTCCCGCATCGGCTGGCCGCGGCCCGAGAACAGACAGGTATAGAGGCTGCCGTCGGCCGACACGCGGGCACGCTGGCAATCGCCGCAGAACGGCGCGGTCACCGAACTGATGAAGCCGATCTCGCCGGCGCCATCGGCGTAGGCGTGGCGCTCGGCGACTTCGCCGCGATAGTTCGCATCCAGCGCGCGCAGGGGCCAGCGCGCATCGATGCGCGCGTGCAGTTCGCGCGACGGCACCACCCGCGCGCGGTCCCAGCCGTTGCAGGTGCCGACATCCATGTATTCGATGAAACGCAGCACGTGCCCGCTGCCACGGAAATGCGCGGCCATGCGTTCGACCTCGTGGTCGTTGACGCCACGCTGTACGACGCAGTTGAACTTGATGCCCGAGAAGCCCGCGGCTTCCGCCGCGGCGATGCCCGCCAGCACATCGTCGATCGTGCCGCGCCCGCCCGAGAGGCTGTGGAAGAGGTCGGGATCGAGTGCATCGAGGCTGACCGTCAGGCGCTGCAGGCCGGCATCGCGCAGGGCCTGCGCGTGGCGTGCGAGCAGCGATGCATTCGTGGTCATCGCCAGATCGGTGATGCCCGGCACCTTCGCCAGGCGCTCGACCAGCGCCGGCAGATGCTTGCGCAGCAGCGGCTCGCCGCCGGTCAGGCGCAGCTTGTGCATGCCCAGGCGCGCGAAACCGCGCACCAGGGTTTCGATCTCGTCGAAGGACAGCCGCCCCGCCTGGTCGAAGCCGTAGTCGTCCGGCACGCGGTCGGCGGGCATGCAGTAGCCGCAGCGGAAGTTGCAGGCCTCGATGACCGACAGGCGCAGGTCGTGCAGCGGCCGGCCGAGACGGTCCAGCGGGGCCTGCGGCAATTGCGGCAACGCACTCATGTGGCCGCATCCTGCGCAAGCGCGGGTGCACGCAGTGCGAACCGGGCACCCGGCATGGCGATCGTGTGGCCGCGCGCCTGCAGCGCGGCGCCGTCTTCGGCGGACGCGTAGTGATAGAGCACGCAGCGCGCGAGCAGATCCGGCGCGTATTCGCGCTCCAGATCGTCGATGCCGCTGTGCGAGGGATTGCTGTGCAGACCGCAGTCGTGGGCGATCAGCTCGTCGCGGTCGGCAAAGCGCGCCAGCATTTCGGGGATCGGCCGGGTATCGCCGCTCCACGTCAGGCTGCCGGGCAGGCGCAGGCCGTAGGCGGTCTCGGGCCAGTGATGGCGCACGGGAAACACTTCGAGGCGCACGCCCTCGTGCCAGAACGCGTCGCCGACCGGAATGAGCCGGAACGCGTCCCAGAAGTTTGCCCCGCCCTCGGCCAGCACGTTCGGATAGTCGCCCACGCGCCGGTGCAGCAGCGGCACCACCGGCGCCGGCACGTAGATCGGCATGCGGCCACGGCGCGCGGCGTCGAAATAGCGATCGACGAACAGGCGCTCGAAGCCGGCGACGTGATCGAGATGCACATGGGTGACGAACAGTGCCCGCGGCGCTTCGCCGTAGTGGTCGAGATAGGCCGTGAGGCCTTCGCCGCCGCAGTCGATCGTCAGCCAGGGGGCGCCGTCCCGCTCGATGGTCGCCATCGGCGAGCCCAGCGCCACCGCAGATGCGTTGCCGACGCCCTGGAAACGCAGCGCCCAGTCCACCGCGCCGGTCATCAGGTGCCCCGGCTCCACAGCGTGTCGTAGGACCGGCGCAAACGGGCGAAATCCTGCTCGACCTCGTCTTCGGGACGGTCACCGCGCAACTTCAGCAGCGAACGCTTGAGGCGAGCCAGGTTCCGCTCGCGCCACCGCGTTTCGGGAATCCGCAGCCGGCCGCGGTCGAGATCGATCAGCCAGCCCTTGCCGACGCCGTCGAAGAGGATGTTGTGGGCATTGAGATCGGCGTGGTCGAGCCCGGCGCGGTGGAAGCGCGCGATCAGGCGGCCGGTCTGCTCCAGCGGCGCCCCGGCCGGGGAATCGGCCATGTGATCGGCCAGCGAGCGCACGTCGGGCAGGCGCTCCATCAGGATCCACGCCCGGTACTGCAGCCCGCGTCGCAGGTAACTGGCGGCGATCGGCTGCGGCACCGGCAGGTCGCGACGCAGCAGCTCGCGCAGCAGGCGGAACTCGACGAAGCTGCGCACGTGCCGGGTGCCGCGCCACAGGTGCAGGTCGCGGTTGAGACGACCCACCATCCCGCCACGCAGGTACTGCCGCAGCACGCAGGGACCGTGCGAGGCCTCGATGAACCACGCGCCGCCGCGGCCACTGCCGTCGACCCGCTGCGCCCGCTCGCCCCATTGCGCAGGGTCGAACCAGCGCGGATCGGCTTGCCGCAGTTGCGTGCCGTCGAACAGAATGGCCCCGTATTCCACCGCTCGCCCGCCCATGCGGTCCCCCGCCGGGATCGGCGTCAGGCTCTCGGCGGGATCGAATCTGCTCATCCAGACGAGTCTAACAAGCCTTGACGCCTGTCCCGCCCGGTTCGCACACCCCGACGCCGGCCTTCAGCCCGGGTTCGCCTCCGCGTTCGATCTGCCTGCTGCGCCTGTCGGCGCTGGGCGACGTGACCCACGTACTGCCGCTGGTGCGCACGCTCCGCCAGGCATGGCCCGACGTCGCCCTGACCTGGGTGATCGGCAAGGGCGAATACCGTTTGCTCGAAGGTCTGCCGGGCGTGGATTTCGTGGTGTACGACAAGAAGACCGGCATCGCCGGGATGCGTGCGCTGCGCCGCGAACTGCAGGCGCGGCTCGGACCTGAGCGCCGCTTCGACGTGCTGCTGCAGATGCAGGTGGCCGCGCGCGCGAACCTGCTGTCGGCCTTCATTCCCGCGCGCGTGCGCGTGGGCTACGACGCGGCGCGCTCGAAGGACCTGCACGGGCTGTTCGTCAACACGCGCATCCCCGACCGCCCCGGCATCCACGTGCTCGACGCGCTGGGCAGCTTCTGCGAACCGCTCGGCCTGCGCCAGACGCGTGTCGACTGGCAGGACATGCCGGTGCCGGCTGAGGCCTTCGACTGGGCACGCGCGCAGTGGCCGGACGACGGCCGTCCGGTGCTGATGATTTCCCCGTGCTCGAGCCACGTGCGCCGCAACTGGTACCCGGACCGCTACGCCGCCCTTGCCGACCACGCCGCCGACGCCGGCTGGCGGATCGTGCTGTGCGGCGGGCGCAGTGAGCTTGAGCGGCAGACCACCGATGCGATCGTCTCGGCGATGCGGCACGAGGCGCTGGATCTGGTCGGCAAGGACACGCTCAAGCAGCTGCCCGCCCTGCTGTCGCGCGCGCAGCTGCTGGTCACGCCCGACTCCGGGCCGATGCATATCGCCAACGCGATGGGCACCAAGGTGCTGGGCCTGCACGCGGCCAGCAATCCCGAGCGCAGCGGTCCGTATTCGGATCGTCGCTTCTGCGTGGATCGCTACGACGACGCTGCCCGGAAGTTTCTCGGCAAGCCGGCGTCGGCCCTCAAATGGGGCACGAAGATCGAATTCGACGACGTCATGGCCCTGGTGACGCTCGACGATGCGATTGCCGCCTTCGAACGTCGCCGCGCCGACCTCCCGCGCGGATGAGGACGCCCCGCTGATGGACCCGATCGTCGCCGGACTGCTTGCCACCGTCGTCGGCGCGGTCGTCGGCGGCGCCGTCAGCTACCTGCTCAACCGCCAGCTGCACGCGCAGCAGCTCGAGCGCCTGCGCACCGAACACAAGACCGAGTTCGCCGCCGAAGACACCGCGCGGCATTTCCTCGCCCATCGCGGCTATACCGATCGTTCGTTCGAGGTGCTGCGCAAGCACCTGGGCGGGTTCGAGGACGACGAACTGCGGCGCATCCTGGTGCGCGCCGGCGCAGTGCGCACCTTCCGCGATGACGGCAGCGAGTGGTGGCGGCTGCTCAGCCGGATGGACGAGTACATCGAACACAAGGCGCGCCGCGGTCGTCCCGCCGGCGACTGAACCTCACGGCGCGGGCTTGCCGCCCCGGTAATCGGCGTAGGACTTCTCCTCGACGTAGGCCGAGCCCAGCGCCAGATTGATCGCCTTCTTGATCCGCGCACGCTCGTCGTTCTCGAAGTAGACGCTGCGCGCCAGACGCACGAAATCGGCGTCGAACGCCCCGGCGCGCTCCTTGACGCGGATCTCGTCCTCGATGTCCCACAGGCGTTCGTTGACCGCCTTGAGTTCGGCGCGCAGGCGCACGATGTCGTGGCCGGCGGCCGGGTGTGCCATCCAGGTCTGCTCGAGCGCGGCCAGCTCGGTGCGCACGTTGTCGAGCTTGGCGGGATCGTCCATCCGCTCGGACTTGATCTGCAGGATCGAGAGCTTGTCGAGCAGCTCGCCGAACGAGACGGGCACGGAGATTTCGGACATGACGGACGCCGTGGAGATGAACGGGCCGTGCAGTGTAACGCCGCGCTTGTCGCCCACGCGGAGCGCCCGTATCATTGCGCCCCCGGACGCCAGCGGCGCCGGGGACCATCTGGAGAGGTGGCAGAGCGGTTGAATGTACCTGACTCGAAATCAGGCAGGCGTTAATAGCGCCTCGGGGGTTCGAATCCCCCCCTCTCCGCCAGATTCGCAAACGCCCCGCAAGGGGCGTTTTGCGTTTCGGGGTGCCTGACGACCACGACGCCCGCGCCGTGGGGCCCGTCCATCAGCTGATCGGCCGCCGATCGCAGCGGCCCGGCAAGCGTCTGGCTTCGCCGTCCATCTCGAGCATCGACAGACTGCCGTGACGTCCCGACCGCGCCGCCGCGACTTCGCGGATCGGGCAAGCCAGCTACGGCGTATCGGCACTCACGACATCCAGAGTCGTGTCGATCACGCCCTTCGGCGAGGACGACCCGGAAGGCGCAAATCAGCCATCGACAGAGCGCGCAGCGCGGATTTTTCCGACGGTCACCGCCGCGGCCGTCGTGCAGGCTTCCGCTCCACGTGATCGCCGGCCTCGGGCTGACGCGCGCGTGATCGGACTCGACACCAAGGAGCGGCATGAGCACTGCAGGACGTCCCCACCACCCCCTCGCGCTGGCGATCGCCATCGGCCTGACGGCTATTGCGTCCACACCGGCTGCGGCGCAACGCATGGTCGTCGATGACGGCAGCGAGCAGGTCGCCGATGGCGATTACGCCACCACCGCGACCGGCGAGGTCGGACATGCGATCCGCGCGCGCAATCCCGGCAGCCGCATCACCGGAGACGGCGTCACGGCCAGTTCGGCAGCATCCAGCACGCTGCTCGCCGACGAACAGGGCCGGATCGAATTCACCAACGCGACGCTGCGCTCGCCGTTCCAGTCCGGCTACGTCGCCTGGGCCGACAGCGGCGGCGCGATCACCCTCGACGACAGCCGCTTCGAACTCACGCCTTCGACATCCGCCGCGACCACGCCCTCCACCGCACTCGGCGCCACCGGCGGCGGGACGATCCGGATGCGTGGCGGCTCGATCGAATCGACCGGCAACCGCATCGCCCATGCCGCCGGCGCCGGAAGCGTGATCGAAATGCGCGAGGTCGCGATCGAAGCCGGTGGTGACCCGCACCTCGCCGGAACGTTCCGCGCAACGGACGGCGGCCGTCTCGATCTGCGTCAGGTCACCTACGTCCAGCCCAGCAATGCCGCGCGCCTCCTGCACGCCAGTGGTGCCGGCAGCCGGATCGAGGTCGAGGACAGCCGCTTCGAGATCGACGGCGTTCCGAGCCGGACCGGCGCCACGCCCAATGCTGCCGGCGCGGTGTATGCGCGCGACGGCGGGCACATCGTGCTGGGCGCCGACACCGTGGTGTCGTCCAACCGGGCGGGCGCTGGCGTCGCCGGCCCGTCACAGTCGATCTCGGTGTTCGCAGTGGGCGCCGGCAGTGCCATCACGCTCGACAACGCCACGATCGACGCCCGGGGCGACATGATGGTCGGCGCCGCGGCGGTCGACGGCGGACAGGTGGACATCCGCGCCGGTTCGCACGTGCACACCGACGGAACCTCGTCATCGAGCTTCGGCGTCTACGCCGAAGGCACCGAAAGCGCGGTCAGCATCGGCGCGGCGACGGTGAACGGCGGCCGGCACGGCGCCGAAGCACGCCATGGCGGCAGCATCACGGTAGGCGCCGGCGCGGACATCGTTGCCTCAGCGCCGGGTGCGCGTGGACTGGTCGCGAACATGGGCGGCACCGTGGTCGCGGCGGACGCGCGTATCGCGGCGTACGGGCATAGTGCCGATGCGCCGGCCTACGGCGTATTCGTTCGAGGCGGGCGCGATGGCTCGCTGGCACCGAGCACGGCGGTTCTGGGCCCCGGCACCATCGTCGACACCGATGGGGTCGGCCTGGTGCTCGACGCCGCCCAGGCACTGCAGGGCGTCAGACCCGTCTGGGTGGCGCCCCAGCTGACTGCCGAAAACATCGAAGTGACCGGCGCCGTTTCGGGTGCCGCCACCCTGCAGGGCTCGACGCTGAGCCTGGTCGAGTCCAGCATCGAGGGTGGAACGTCATACGCACTGCGCGTCTACGATGCCGACGCGCGTGCGCAGGTCAGCGGCGGCCGCCTCGCGCTCACTGCCGCAAGCGGCGCGGACGCAGCCGCCGTCCAGCTCAGGAACGGCACGCTGCTGCTGCAGGATGGTGTGGAGGTCACCAGCAGCAACGGCGTGTTGCTTCTCGACCCCGGCGACGGACTGGGCTCCCTGCCGACCACCGCCGAACTGCGTGCCGTCCACCTGAGTGGCGACCTGGTCACCCGCCATCGCGACCGGTCAACGGTCCTGTTGCGCGATGGCAGCACGCTCGCAGGCGGGATGATCGGCAGCCAGCACGATCCCGACGAGCTGATCTTCCTGTTCCAGAAAGACGATGCGCACGGCTGGAACGTGGATATCGACCCGTCCAGTGGCTGGCAACTGACCGGCGATTCCGACATCCGGTCAATCCGGCTCGGCGGGGCGCTGTCGTTCGCGGCGTCTGGCGCCGACGGGGATTTCTCCACGCTGGCGGTGTACGGCGATTACGTCGGCGATGGCGGCACGATCACTTTCAATACCCGGCTCGGTGATGACACCTCGGCCACCGACCGGATGATCGTAGGCGGCGACACCTCCGGGGCCACCGGGGTATCGATCGTCAATGCCGGCGGCACGGGCGCGGCGACCGTCGAGGGGATCCGGCTGATCCGGGTCGATGGCGCCTCGGACGGTGTGTTCACGCTGGCCGGCCGCGCCGTGGCGGGCAGTCACGATTACTTTCTGCACCAGGGCAGCACATCCGCGCCCGCCGACGGACACTGGTACCTGCGCTCGCAGGCGCTGCCGCCCGCACCGGCTCCGGATCCGGATCCGGCGCCGGATCCGGAGCCGACCCCCGACCCCGGGCCGACGCCTGATCCGGATCCAGCGCCGCCGCCCACCGCCCCGCTTCCCGCGCCGGGCGCCGGCCCGGGCCAGCCGTCGGTACCGGTCTATCGCCCCGAGCCGGGTACCTATCTGGCCAACCTGGCCGCAGTGGACCTGTTCGCCCACAGCCTGCACGAGCGACAGGGCGACCGGGCATCGAACGGGGCGCCGACCGGCGGCGCCTGGACGCGCATTGCCCGCAACCAGCTCACCACCCGCAGCGGCGCCGACCAGGTCGACAGCCATACACACACGATGCTGCTGCAGGTCGGGGCCGATTTCGCCGGCGGTGAATTCGGGCGCGGGACGTTCAATCTCGGTGCGATGCTCGGCACCGGCCATGCCCATACCCGCTCGCAGTCCAACCTCTCTGGATATCGCGCCAAGGGCCAATTGCAGGGACAGGTCGCCGGCCTCTACGCAACGTGGCGCGCGCCAGCCTCGGCCAGCTACGTGGACGGCTGGCTGCAGTACGGTGATTTCCGCAACGAGGTGCAGGGCGATCATCTGGCCATCGAGCGTTACGACAGCACTGCGTGGTCGGCATCGATCGAGGCGGGCCACAGTTTCGAGCTGGCGCGCGGCGCCCGCACACGCTGGCATCTGCAGCCACAACTGCAGGTGATCTACAGCCGTCACGATGCCGACGACCACGTCGAGGCCAATGGCACGCGCGTGGAATTCGTCGAAGGCGAGAGTCTGGTCGGCCGGCTCGGCGCCCGCGTGTACGCGGAGCCGGTCTCCACGATCGGCAATCGTGTGCAGCCGTATGCGGGTCTACATTGGCGACATGCCAACGGCGACTATGTGGTAGCGCTCGATGGGGATGCCTTGCAGCAACGTCAGCCGGACAACCTCTACGAGGCCAGCCTTGGCCTTGCCTTCGAACTGGGCGCAGGCTGGGCGGGCTGGAGCCAGTTCGGCTGGCAGCGCGGCGATGGCGGGCACCGCAACGTCAGCGGGCTGCTGGGCCTGCGCTACCAGTGGTGATCTGCGCATGAGCGATCCGGTCGGTCTCGGCGTCATCGAGGCCGATCGGGTTTGCCTGGCCAAGGCCAAGGCACGTGTACATGACGAGCGGTATCCGCGTGCATCGGGCGCGGGTTTCGGTTCGGTGTCGCGCGCATTGCACGCGGCTTGGCCTATGCTGCGTGCACGTCCGCCGTCACACTATCGAATGCGCCTTCCTTTCAGCTTCCGGACGCGAGCTCCCGCACGCCGCGCATTGCAGCCGCCGTTCGCCACACCGCTGCCGCCGTCGCAGGGGTGTGGCCATCACGGCATCGCGCACGCTGCCGAGATGTCGGCATGATCGAGTTCGGACATCTCACCCATGTCGGCCTGCGGCGTGACCTCAACGAGGACACCTACTACGGCGACAGCGAGCTCGGCCTGTGGCTGGTCGCCGACGGCATGGGCGGCCACGAGTACGGCGAGGTCGCCAGTGCGCTCGCGCGCGAGACCATCGTCCGCGAGATCCGTCAGGGCACCCCGCTGCCGCAGGCGATCCGCATCGCCGACGAGGAAATCATCCGCGCCTCGCGCCGGCGCAATGACAGCCTCCCGATGGGCACGACCGTGGTTGCGGCCCGCGTCCACGGCAACCGTTTCGAGGTGGCCTGGGTCGGGGACAGCCGCGTCTACCTGTGGCGCGACAACAAACTCGCGCAGCTGTCGCAGGACCACAGCTACGTGCAGGAACTCATCGCCCAGGGCGCGATCAGCGTCGACCAGGCGCGCAGCCATCCGCACCGCAACGTCGTGACCCAGGCGCTGGGTGTCACCGACCCGCAGGCGCTCAACGTCGAGACGCTGTCGGGTGAACTGTCGCCCGGCACGCAGCTGTTGCTGTGCAGCGACGGGCTAACCGAAGAAGTCGATGACCGCGCGATTTCGCGCGTGCTGGCGCACACCGAATGCAGCGCGCAGGAGTGCGTGGACGGGCTGGTCGCCGCCGCGCTCGATGGCGGCGGTTCGGACAACGTCACCGTGATCCTGATCCGCCGGCACTGAGCGCCGGTGCCCCCCCTACGCGAGTGCGGCTTCGGCCGACGCGGCTTCGATCGGCGCGTGCACCGTGTCCCACAAGGCACTGCCGGCCTTTTTGCGGATCTGCTCCAGCCGCGCGGCGTGGGCGGCGAGATCCTCGGCGGGCACCGCGAGCATCGGCCGTGCACCGGCGGGTTCTGCCAGCACGACGCGCCGTGTCGCGCGCTCGGGCTCGGCCATGGCGCCGAACCCGATCTCGTGCTGGCCTGCGGTCAGCGACAGGTAGACCTCGGCCAGCAGCTGCGCGTCGAGCAATGCGCCGTGCAACTGCCGGTGCGCGTTGTCCACACCGAGCCGCTTGCACAGCGCGTCGAGCGAATTGCGCTGGCCCGGATAACGCTGGCGCGCGAGCAGCAGCGAATCCTCCACCGTCACCCGTTGGCGCAGGGCGCCATAGGCCGGGCCCAGCAGCGAGAGCTCGTAGTCGAGGAAGCCGACGTCGAAGGCCGCGTTGTGGATCACCAGCTCGGCCCCGTCGATGAAGGCCAGGAACTCGTCGGCAATCTGCGCGAACGGCGGCTTGTCGGCGAGGAAGTCCAGGCTCAGGCCCGTGACTTCCGCCGCGCCCTGTTCGAAGTCGCGGTCGGGCTTGATGTACTGGTGGTATGTGCGGCCGGTCGGGCGGCGCTCGACCAGTTCCACGCAGCCGATTTCGACGACGCGGTTGCCCTTCTTCCATTCCAGGCCGGTGGTTTCGGTATCGAGGACGATCTGGCGCATGCGTGTCTCCCTCAGGCCGCGGCGGTGCGCTGGGCGCGCGCGGCGGCGCTGGCGAGCGCGTCGACGCGCTCGTTCTCCGGATGTCCCGAGTGGCCCTTCACCCAGCGCCAGTCGATGCTGTGGCGTTCGCATGCCGCCTGCAGGCGCTGCCACAGGTCCTGGTTCTTGACCGCGCCGCCACCGGCGGTCTTCCAGCCGCGGCGCACCCAGTTGCGCAGCCACTCGGTGATGCCCTGGCGCACGTACTGCGAATCGGTGTGCAGCACGACCTCGCAGGGTTCGGTCAGCGCCTCGAGCGCGGCGATCGCGCCCATCAACTCCATGCGGTTGTTGGTGGTCAGCGCCTCGCCGCCCGACAGCTCCCGCTCGGTGGCCTTGTAGCGGAGCAGCGCGCCCCAGCCGCCCGGGCCGGGATTGCCGAGGCAGGCGCCATCGGTATAGATCTCGATCGACTTCATGGATGTTCCGGTAAATGAATCAGGCGGCGGGCGCGGCGGCCGGCATCGGCATCACGCGCCGGCTGCGGACCGGCGTCAGCGGCAGGTGTCGTTTCTGCCCGCGCAGCGCATAGGCCGCGCGCAGGCCGGGACCGTTCTGCACGTCGCTCACCGGCGCCACACGCCAGCTGGGACCGACACCGTTCGACACCGCATCGGGAGCCAGGCCAGCGTCGCGCATGCGCCGCCGCCAGGTCAGGGGTTCGGCGCTGGCGATGCCGGTACCGCGCCAGCGCCAACGGTACGGGGTGAGCGGATTGAGTACGAGCAGCCACAGGTGGCCGCCGGGTGCGAGCACGCGCGTCGCCTCGTCGAGCAGACCGAGTGTGTCCTCGCGCCCTCCCACGACGTGCTGCAGCACCACCGCGCCGAACGCCTCGCTGGGCAGGGGCAGTGGCGCGGCGCAGCGCATCGGGCCTTCGAGCAGGCTGCCGCAACGTGTCAGACGCAGCCCGCGACCTTCGACCTGTGCCGCGGCCGTTCCCGGCGCGACCCACAACCAGGGCAGTCCGGGGTGCGAGCCGAGCGCGCCGGCGACCAGGGCGTGCTCGCTGTCGAGGATCGCGCGGCCGGCCGGGGTCTCGAACCAGTCTCGGACGATGTCGGGTTGACCGGCCTGGGAGATCACGGGCATGGTCGCCATTGTAATGGCTCCGGACGGATGCCGGCCCGATGGCCATCCAGGACGCCCGGCGGCAGCCCGCTGATGCCGGGCGCGAGGGCGGGTCGCGCCGCTGGCCGGACGTCCAGCCCCACCATGCACCGACGCGCTGCGTCGCCGACAGGTCCAATGCCGATGCGATTGCAGCCCCTGCCCGCCTTCCAGGACAACTACATCTGGACGCTCGCTAACGACGACGGCGCGATCTTGGTGGATCCGGGGGAGGCGGCGCCCGTGCACGCTGCCGCAGATGCGGGGCTGCGCCCGGTCGCGGTGCTGCTGACCCATCACCATCCCGATCACACCGGCGGGCTGGCGCCACTGCTGGAGCGCTGGCCCGGGCTGCCGGTATTCGCACCCGACGACGCGCGGATCGCCCACGCCACGACGCGCGTGAGCGATGGCGACACGGCCGACGTCGCCGGCTGGCGCTTCGAGGTGATCGCGGTTGCCGGTCATACGCGCAGCCATGTGGCGTTCCACGGCCACGGGCATCTGTTCTGCGGCGATACCCTGTTCAGCCTCGGGTGTGGGCGGATGTTCGAAGGTACGCCCGCCCAGATGCTGGCCTCGCTCGACCGACTCGCGGCCCTGCCGCCCGATACACTGGTCTGCTGCGGCCACGAGTACAGCCGCGCCAACGCCGCGTTCGCGCGGACGGTGGACCCGGACAACGCAGCGCTGCGGCGCCGCGAACAGGAGATTCTCGACATGCGCAGCGCTTCGCGCCCCACCCTGCCCGTCGCCCTTGCCACCGAGCGCGAGTGCAATCCGTTCCTCCGCGTCGATGTCGACGCCGTGCGCGACGCAGTCTCGGCGCACGCCGGCCGCAATCTGCATGATCGTGTAGACGTGTTCGCCGCGCTGCGGCGCTGGAAAGACGGCTTCGGCGCATGACGGCGGGTCCGATGACCCGTCTGGCGGCGGCGCTGCTGGCCGTCGCGCTGCCTGCAACTGCCGCGTTCGCAGCCGATCCGCCGGCCCAGCGCCCTTCCGCCGAAACCGCGCCGGCGCCTCAGGTCGCCTCGACGCCGGCGGTCACCCGCAACGGGCAGGAGGTCTATCGGCGCTTTCTCGACGGCCTGGCCGAACCCGAATGCAGCGATGCGGCCACCGACCGCTGGCGCACGCACTTCGGTCACGTGCCACGCCAGCTCGCCGCGCGCGGCACCGACGTGCTGCCGCTGTTCGCATATGTGGTCGAAGAAGTCCGCGCCCATCACCTGCCCACCGAATACGCGCTGATCCCGTTCGTCGAAAGCGGCTACCGCCCCGGCGCGCGCAGTGCGTCCGGTCCGGCCGGGCTGTGGCAGTTCATCGCCGTCACCGCACGCAACCACGACATTCCCATCCGCCCGGGCTACGACGGCCGCCTGTCGCCCGCCGATTCCACCGGCGCCGCGGTGCGCTACCTGCGTACGCTGCACGGCATGTTCGCCGGCGACTGGCGTCTGGCAGTGATGGCCTACAACGCGGGCGAGTACCGCGTGTTCGGCGCACTCAAGCGCGCCGGGCAGGAAGCGCGCAACGCCACGCCCGAGACCCTGGCGATGCCGCAGCTCACACACGCCTACGTGCGCAAGCTGCACGCGCTCTCGTGCCTGATCAAGGAAGCGGGCGAACGCGAGAGCTGGATGGCGGCGATGGATCGCGAGGTGCCCGCACTGACGGCGATCGCCGTGCCCGACGGCATCGGCGATCTCGATACGCTGGCCGACCGGCACGTCACCGATGCGGACCGTCTCAAGCGGCTCAATCCGGCGCATGCGAATGGCCGGCTGGCGCGGATCGGTCAGCCGGTGTCGCTGCTGGTGCCGCAGGCAGCGGCCGCGCCGCCGGTCTTCATGGCCGAGGCGCCGCCCGGGTTCGAGGGCGAAGACCCGGCGCCGCCAGTGCCCGCACCCGCAGCCGAAGAGGGTGTCGGTGCGGCGCTGCAGGCCGCAGCGCAGCGCGTCCATACCGTCATGCGCGGCGAATCGCCGTGGACGATCGCCCGGCGTTATGGACTGAGCGTGCAGGAATTGCTGACCCGCAATGCACTCGACGCCGGCAGCGTGCTGCGGCCGGGCATGCAATTGCGGATCGACGAGCGCTGAGCGCACGGCGCATCTGCCTGCGCGGCGCGACGCGGAATCACGGGTGACGGGCTCAGCCGCCCGCAACAAGCGCCGTCATTGCGTGAGCACCTGCAGCCCCTACCCGATCACCTTGATCGTGGCGACGTGAGCTGACGCCGCTGCCGCGTCGCCAAGCGCCGCCCGCGCGATCACGTATCACGTATCACGGCCTGATGGGCCGATGGCCCGACGCGCTGGATCCACGGCCCGGCAGCGTCCCTGTTGCACGCTGCCTTCGTTTGCGTGCAGTGAGGTCGCGCCATGCTTGGCGGACAGCGGCGATCACGCCGCAGGGCCCCTGCTTCCCGCAACCCGCCTCGCGCTGGTCAGATTCGCCGCCCGCCTGCGAATGCACGCACGAAGGAAGACACGCGTCTGCCCCGGTCAGAACGAAAAAAGCCCGGCATCTGCCGGGCTTTCTTCATGCGCAACGCGCGCGATGGAACTTACAGACGCGCTTCGTTGACGGTGATCTTCATCTCGCGGCGCAGCGAGCGCTGCAGGACTTCCGCATCCTCGCTGCCGAGCAGACTGCCCAGCTGCTGGCGCAGCATCGCCTGCTCCTGTTCCGGCGCTTCGTCCGGATTGCCCGGTTCGACCCGCGTCACTGCGAACACCACCGCACTGCCGTCGGGCAGCATCACCTTGCCCGGTGTCGGCGCCTCGCCGCTGGGCGGCGCTGCACGGAAGTAGGCCTGGCTGGCGGTCGCATCCGGCACCGGCGCGCCGCGCGGAATGCCGGGCACGTCCTGCGCCTGCAGACCGCGCTCGTCCGCGAGCGCCTGCACGGTCTTGCCGCCCTGGAGTTCGGCCACCATCGCGTCGGCGGTCTGCTGTGCCTGGGTCCGCGCACGGTCGGCGCGCACTTCGGCGATCACGCGTTCGCGCACCTGGTCGAGCGGCTGCGCGCGCTCGGGCGTGTGCGCGGTCACGCGGATGAAGACTGTCTGGTTGGGCGCGATCTCGATCGGGTCGCTGACCGTACCGTCCTGGGTCAGGGCCTCGGAGAACGCCGCCTGCACCACCGCGTTGTTGGCGGCAATGCCGCTGCCGGCGCCGCGTGCGAAGGGCGCAAGGGTCTGGATCTGCACACCGGCAGCGGCCGCCGCCGGCTCGAGCGACATCGGGCTGCGGTTGATCTCATCCACCACGCGTCCGACCTGCTCGTTGTAGGCACGCGAACCGTCGCCGTCGCGCACTTCGCGCTCCATCTGTTCGCGCACGTCCTCGAACGCGACCGGCGTGCCCGCGTCCACCTCACGCAGCTGCAGCACATGCCAGCCGTAATCGGTCCGCACCGGTGCGCTGATGGTGTCGGCCTGCATCGCGAACAGTGCGTCGTCGAACGCGCCGCCCATCATTCCCTTCTCCATCCAGCCCAGATCGCCACCGGCGTCCTTCGAGCTCGGATCATCGGAGTTCTCGCGGGCGAGCGCGGCGAAGTCGGCGCCCGGCGCCTGCGCACGGGTGGCGATATCGGCCGCGCGCGCGCGCGCGGCGTCCTGCGTGGCCTGGTCGGCATCGGCCGGCACTTCCACCAGGATGTGCGATGCCAGGCGGCGCTCGGCAGTCGCAAAGCGCGACTTGACCTGCTCGAAGTGCGCCCGCGCCTCGGCCTCGTCCACTTCGGTGTCGGTGTCGGCAGCCGCCGCGCGCAACTCGATGTATTCGAGGGCGACCTTCTCCGGCTCGCGATAGCGCGATGCGTGCGACTCGTACCAGGCCTGCTGGTCGGCTTCGCTCACCGGCGCCTCGTCGACCGCCGGCGGCGGCACGACGACGAAACTCACATCGCGGCGCTCGCCCAGCAGACGCATCAGGCGCGTGGTCTCGCCCTCGGTGACGAACGCCGACTCGGCGATCGCCTGCGGCACCAGCGCGCGCTGCAGGTCGATGCGGATGCTTTCCTGGAATTCGCGCGGGGTGCGCGGCGGCTGCGTGGACTGCAGCGCCATCTGATACCGCTGCGGATCGAAGCGACCCTCGACCTGGAACGCGGGGATCGAACGGATGATCTCCTGCACCTGGGCATCGCCGACGACGATGTTCGCGCGGTCGGCCGCCAGACCCAGCACCGCGCGGTCGATCAGCTGCTCGAGCACCTCGCGCTTGCTCTCCATCGTCTCGAAGCCGCGTGCATCGAATGCCTCGCCTTCCTGCTGGCGGCGCTGCTCGCGCGTGCCGTCGAAGGCCTGGCGGAACTCCTCGACACTCACTTCCGTCGACGACCAGGCGAACTTGCGCACCAGCCACCAGTCAGGTGCCGACTGCCACCATTTCGGCGGCGCTTCGACCTTGGCCGCATAGTCGGCATTGTTCTGGAACAGGTACTGCTCCATCCCGAAGAACGCGAAGGGAACCGCAAGCACCGCGACGATGGCGATGGCGATCCAACCACTGGTCTTGTCTCGAAGCGCTTGCAGCATGGGTCGGGGCACGGGATGGCGAGCCGCCCAGTGTACCCGCAAGCCCGGTGCCGCGCAGGGCGCGCGGCCGGGGCGCAGCGCGGTTCCGGGGGGCATCGAGAGCCGTTCAGTCCGGGGCGTGACCGCGGTCGTAATCACCAGAACGATCGCGTACCATGCGCGCCTGACCGCAACCCACGTCCTGCGCGTCGCGCACAGTGCGCCGCACGCCGGATGCTCCAGACGTACGCCACGTCGCTATCTCAACAAGAAGAGGAATTCACTGATGGCCATGACCAAGTCCGATGTCACCGCCCAAGTCGCCGAAGCCGCAGGCCTGTCGCGTGCCGACGCCGGCCGCGCCATCGACGCGCTGCTCGACACCATCACCGCGGCGCTGAAGAACGGCGACACGGTGAACTTCGTCGGCTTCGGTTCGTTCGTCGCCCGTCCGCGCGCCGCGCGCACCGGCCTGAACCCGCAGACCAAGGAACAGATCCAGATCCCGGCTTCGACCGTGCCTGCATTCAAGGCTGGCAAGGCGCTCAAGGATGCGGTAAAGTAAGCGGCTTGATTGTTCCGCATGGGTGCTTAGCTCAGCGGTAGAGCGTCTCCTTTACACGGAGAGGGTCGGGGGTTCGAAACCCTCAGCACCCACCAAAGAGTTCAAAGCGCGGAGCGGTAGTTCAGCTGGTTAGAATGCTGGCCTGTCACGCCGGAGGTCGCGGGTTCGAGTCCCGTCCGCTCCGCCAGTTACATCGGAAAACCCCGCAGAGATGCGGGGTTTTTTGTTGCCTGTCGTTCGACCGCAGCCGCGCTGCTGGTGCTTGCGACGCGCGTGGCGGAGGGCTGTGTCGTCGATGCATCTCCATGGGGCATTTTCGAGAACTGCGTGTCAGCACGCGTGCCGCGTCGTGTCGCACACACGTTTGTTCGGGTACCACCCCACCGGCTCGCGCTTGCGCCTCGATGCCGACCGCAACTGCATTAGCGGTCTGCAATCACACCGTGCGCGATGCGTTTTTGCGCCTCGCGTTCGCGACATCCAACACGAACGAGAAAAAGTTGTCACAGGCTCTTCCCAAGCGCGCAAATCCATGTAGAATCTCGCGCCTCGGAGCGGTAGTTCAGCTGGTTAGAATGCTGGCCTGTCACGCCGGAGGTCGCGGGTTCGAGTCCCGTCCGCTCCGCCAGTTGCAAGCGAAAGCCCCTGCAGAAATGCAGGGGCTTTTCGTTATGCGCGCATGCCGATGCGCGCGTGCATGCCTCAGAAATCGAAGCTGATGTTCGCGAACACCTGCCGCCCGATCGCGCTGTAGCTGCTGGCGAAGTACGGCCAGGCGGTATGCGAATCATCGCGCGGCGGCATCTCGTCGAGCAGATTGAGCACGCTGATGCCGAGCGTCACGGTGTCGGTGATGCGATGCGACACGTCGGCGTTCCAGATCACATAGGCCGACGTGCGTCCCGGAATCGCGACACGGTTGTAGTTCGGTCGGCTGCCGTAGCGATAACCGTAGAGGCTCGCGTTCCAGCTGTCGTTCGACCAGGCGGCGCGCCAGTTCGCACGGCTGCGCTGCGCGTTGTATTCGATCGTGCTGCGCACGTCGCGCGGCGCCTCGTCGCCGAACTCGGCCACTTCGAACTCGAGCACATGCGTGTAGCCGGCCTGCAGGTCGAGAGCGCCCCAGCCTCCGAGGTCGAGACCGTAGCGCAACGAAGCGTCGAGCCCTTCGGTGCGCATCAGCGCGGCATTGATCGGATAGGTCGCAAAACGCGTGATGCGACCCTCGGGGTTGAGATCCGACACCACGCGCTCCACCGCGCCGGCATAGAACTGGCAGGCCTGCGACGCGACATCGACCGCATTGCCGTCGCGGTCCCGACCGAGCCGACAGTTGGCCTCCTGCTCCAGGTAGTAGCTGTTGGAGAGCGCCTGTACCCGGCCCTCGAGTTCGATGCGGTACCAGTCGGCGCTGATCGACAGGTTCGGCAGCACGTCCCAGACGATGCCGAGGGTCGTCGACTTGCCCTGCTCTTCCTCGAGCAGCGGGTTCGAGGACTGGGTCATATAGGTCTGGTAGTTGTAGGCCGCAGTGCACTCGGGCGTCTCGGCCACGAGGCCGTTGAGCCGGCACAGGTACTCGTCGTCGACGAACGGATTGGAGCCGGTGGTACCGGCGTAGATCCACAGCAGATCCGGCGCGCGAAAACTCGTCGCGTGTGCACCCCGCAGCAGCAGCGTGTCGAAGGGGCGCCACTCCAGGCCCGCCTGCCAGGTGATGGCATCGTCGACCGAGGTGATGTCGTCGTACTTGTCGTAGCGTCCGGCGAGTGTGGCTTCGAGACGCGAGAACACCGGCACGCGGAATTCGAGCCCGGCGGCGTAGCGGTTGCGCGGGCCGCCGCCCGGCGTGCTGGTGAGGTTGTAGACGCGATCCGGGCCGGTGTAGTCGACGGTCGTGCGCGGGTCGGGCGTCAGCGAATACTCCTGTTTGGCTGCCTCGACGACGGCCGCCATCTGCAGCGGGCCGGCCGGCAGATCGAACAGCGGGCCGCTGAAGACGAACTGGGCCTGGTCGGACTTGGACACGCCGCTGCTGACGACCGTCGTGGTGAGCTGGTCGTAGAGCGCCGCCGAGCCCGGCGCGAACAGCCGGTCGGTGTTGAACTCGCGGATCTCGGTGCCATCGGCGGTGTAACCGAGGATCGGGCCCATGTAGTGGTCGCGCACCGCGCGGGTCAGAAAGCGCGGCCGCGTGGTGGTGATCTCGAAGCGCGACGAGGTCACGCTGGCATCCCAGTCGAAGCGGCCATCGCCGAGCGTGCCGCGCAGACCGGCGTTGATCGACCACGCGCGTTCGTCGTACTCGATGTACTTGGTGCCGCCGACTTCATCGGGCAGAAAGATGCGCTGCGCGGTGACGAGGCCGCGCACCGGGTCCTGCACCGTGAGCGGCGATTCGCCGATGTAGTAATGCGTCTGGCTGGAGCTCTTGTCGTTCGAGTCGCTGCCCAGCAACTGTGCGTAGCCGGTCAGCGTGTCGCTGAAATCGAAGCTGCCCGATACGTAGCCCGAGGTCTTGCCGTAGGCGTTCTGGATCGAGCGTGCGTTGTAGTAGTCGAGCGCACCGCAGCGGTTGGGCACGGCGACTGTCGAGGCCGAATGGAAGGGCACGAAGTCCGGATTGGTCGCCTCGCAGGCCTCGAGCATCGCCTGGTAGGACGGCGAGAGCGCGCCGCTGTCGCCGCGCCACAGATAGTTCTGCCCGGCGCGGAAGTAGACGCCACTGATCGAAGCGGTCGGGCGCTCGGGATTGGTGCGGTATTGCGGATGCGCCAGATAGGTCAGATCGCGTTGCGAAGCGACGATCTCCTCGCGGTCGAGCCGCTCCAGCGCGTAGGTCAGGCTCCAGCGATCGCCCGTGCGTCCGCCGGTCCACTGGAACAGGCCGGTGTCGCCGCCACCCTGCGTCGTGGTGCCGCCACGCAGGCGGATGGTGTCGCCGCTGAAGTTCTCCTTGGTGATGATGTTGACCACGCCGGCAACCGCATCCGAGCCGTAGATCGCCGAGGCGCCGCCACTCATGACCTCGATGCGCTCGATCGCCGCGGCCGGAATGCTGCCCAGGCTCACTGCGGTGCCGTTGGAACCATAGGGCTGCGGGTAGTCGGCCAGGCGCTGGCCGTTGAGCAGGATCAGCTGGTAGCCCGGCCCCAGCCCACGCAGGTTCATGAACTGGCCATTGGGCGCGTTGCCGGTCTGGTCGGCTTCGTTGAGCGTGTTGCCGGTGAACTGGGTCAGCGTGCCCAGCGATTCCCAGACCGTGCTGAAGCCCTGCTTCTGGATCTCCTCGGCGGTGATCACCGTGACCGGCGCCGGGCCTTCGACCTGCGTGCGCGCGATGCGCGAGCCGGTGACCTGTACCTGGTCGAGCGTGCCGATGGGATCGTCGGCGCCGGTCGGCGTCTGCGCGGTGGCCGGCATGGCGAGCGCCAGCAGCAATGCGGCGCCGAGGCAGGCGAACACGGGCGGATGCAACGTGGACGTGCGGGTCATGCAGCGGTCTCCCCTGATGGCGTGGCGACGCCCTGCATGCGGCGGCTCTCGAGCACCGGCATGGCGACGTCGAACAGCAACCCGGCCGCCCGAGATCGGGCCCCTATCGGGCGGGCATGACACCGTCATTACACCGGCCTCCGCGACCTGTCAAACCGCCCGACCGCCTTGTCCGATGGCGCAAAACACCTATGCTCGATGGTTCCACGCATGTTTTTGCGGAGACGCGGATGTCATCGTTTCCAGTGTTGCCGACCGCCTTGCGCAGCGTCTGCGCCGGACTGCTGGTGGCGGCCGCGCTTGTCATGCCGGCGACTGCAGCGATGGCCGCAACGGCGCCGGCCATACCGGGCCTCTCTGCCGCACAGTGGTCGCCCGATTACTGGATCGAACGCCTCGACGCGCCGGACGCGGTGATTCTCGACCGCGCCCGGATCGATGCGCAGAACGCGGCGATGCGCAGCGAGGATGCCTCGATCCATGCGCCGCTCGCCCTGCTCGACCGGCTCGACCGGCTCGACCGGCGCACCGTCGTGGGCTGGATCGAGGCGATCTCCAGGCGCCCGACCGCGCCGCGCTTCACGGCTTCGGGCGAAGTCACGCCCGCGACGCTCGAGGCCTGGGTAGAGGCGCTGCAACTCGACGCGATCCCAGCCGAGGTCGAAACGCGTTTCGGCCTGGTCGTGCGCCGCGCCGACGTGCGCGCGTTCCCCACCGCCACACGCGTTTTCAGCCGGCCCGACGACACCGACATCGACCGCTTCCAGGAGGATGCGCTGTTCCCGGGCACGCCGGTGGCGATCGTGCACGGCAGCCGCGATGGCGCGTGGATATTCGTCGTCAGCGAGCGGTACCGCGGCTGGGTCGAACGCGCGCGTGTCGCGGTCGGTACGCGTGACGCGGTGGCGGGCTACGCGGCGCGGGCTGCCGAAGGCGTCGTCGTCACCGGCGCGAGCGCGCGCACGGTGTTCACACCGGAAGCGCCGGCGGTTTCGAACGTGCAGCTGGAGATGGGCGTGCGCGTCCCGCGCATGGACTGGCCCGCGACGCAGGTGCTGCACGGTCAGGTGCCGGCGTTCGGACGCGTCGTCGAACTGCCCGTGCGTGGCGACGACGGCGCGCTGTCGTTCGCGCCGGCCCTGTTGCCGGCCTCGGCCGACGTGGCCGATGCGCCCCTGCCCTACACCCGCGCCGCGCTGATCGGCCAGGCGTTCAAGTTTCTCGGCGAGCGCTACGGCTGGGGGCATGCCTACAACGCGCGCGACTGCAGCGGCTTCGTCTCGGAGATCTACCGCAGCTTCGGCATTCTGCTGCCGCGCAACACCAGCGCGCAGGCGGTGAGCCCGGCGCTGGATCGCATCGAGGTGCCTCTGGCGATGTCGCATGCGCAGCGCCTGCAACTGCTGCGCGACACCGATGTGGGCGACATGGTGTTCATTCCCGGCCACGTGATGATGGTCATCGGCCACGTCGGCGACGAACCCTGGGTGATCCACGACACTGCCGGTATGAGCCTGCGCGGCGACGACGGCACCGCGGTGCGCCTGCCGCTCAACGGTGTCGTGGTCACGCCACTGACGCCGATGCTGTCGGGCGACGACGGCTTCACCATCGACCGCATCACCAGCATCCAGCGCGTGCGCTGAGTGCGCGCGCCTGACGGACACGACCTGCGATGAAGATCACCGAGATCCGCCTGGGCATGGTGCGCGTGCCGCTGAAGACGCCGTTCAAGACCGCCTTGCGTACGGTGGACAGCGTCGAGGACATCCTCGTGTCGATCCACACCGACACCGGCCATACCGGCTACGGCGAAGCGGCGCCAACGGCGGTGATCACCGGCGACACGCAGGGCGCGATCGTCGGCGCGATCTCGACCGTCATCGCGCCGCGCCTGATCGGCCGCGACGTCGCAGACTTGAACGCGCTCTGCCGGCTGGTGCAGACCGCGCTGGAGCGCAACACCAGCGCCAAGGCCGCGGTCGAGATCGCGCTGTACGACCTGTTCGCGCAACTGCACGGCGCGCCGCTCTACCGCATCCTCGGTGGCGGCACGCCGGTGCTGCGCACCGACATCACGATCAGCGTCGATGCCACCGACACGATGGTCGCTGATGCGGTCGCCGCCGTGGACGCCGGCTTCGACGCGTTGAAGATCAAGATCGGCCAGGACCTGCGCCTGGATCTCGAGCGCATCCGTGCGATCCACGCGGCCGTCGATGGACGCGCGCAGTTGCGGCTCGACGCCAACCAGGGCTGGACGCCGCGGCAGGCCGTGCAGGCGATGCGCCGGCTCGAAGCGGCCGACATCGAACCCGAACTGCTCGAACAACCGGTCAAGGCGCGCGATCTCGCGGGGCTCAAGTACGTCACCAAACGCGTGCACGTGCCGGTCATGGCCGACGAAAGCGTGTTCGGGCCGCTGGAGCTGATCGAACTGATCCGCATGCGCGCGGCCGACATCGTCAACATCAAGCTGATGAAGAGCGGCGGGCTGTCGAATGCGATCCGGCTGGCCGACATCGCCGGACTGCACGGCGTGACCTGCATGATGGGCTGCATGATCGAAACCGGCATCAGTGCCGCTGCGGCCGCGCATCTGGCGGTTGCCAAGGCGGACGTCATCAGCAAGATCGATCTCGACGGGCCGTCGCTGTGCGCGTCCAATCCGGTCGAGGGCGGTGTGATGTTCGACGGCGCGCGGATCGAGATCGGCGATGCGCCGGGCTTGGGCATCACGTCGGTGCGCGACGTGATGCCGATCGCGGGTTGAGCACGGCCGGCACATGCGCAGCGCCGCCTGCATGTCCGCACCGCCACGCGATACGACGCGCGATGCGTCGAGCGCAGCGCACACGTTCACCATTTCCGAGGGTCTTCCGATGCCACGACTTCGCCGCCACGCACGTACGACCGCCTGGCTGTTCGCCGCGCTTCTGATCGCCGCCTGCGGCACCACGCCCGCACCCGAGGTCACGCCGCTTGCGGGTGCGCAGCAACTGGTCGTCGTCACCTCGGACGGCTGGGATGCGGCGCAGGCGCGCATGCAGCGCTTCGAGCGCGACGGTGACGGTGACTGGCAGCGCGTCGGCGACAGCGTGCCGGTGATGCTCGGCCGCAGCGGCAGCGCCTGGGGGTTGGGCCTGCATCCGGCGCAGAGCGGTTCGCCGCAGAAGCGCGAAGGCGACGGCCGCGCGCCGGCCGGCGTGTTCGCCATTGGCGAAGCCTTCGGGTACGCGCCCGAGGGCGTCGGCGCCCTGCCCTATCTCGCCATGCAGGCCTCGCACTGGTGCATCGACGTGCCGGCCTCGCCGCTCTACAACCGCATTGTCGACGAGAAGAGCGTCGGCGCGACCGCGGTCGAAGGCTCGAGCGAGCGCATGCGTCTGGACCTGCACAACGACGGTGACGTGCGCTATCGACAGGGCTTCGTCATCGAACACAACGCCAACGGTGAGGCCGGTCGCGGCAGTTGCATCTTCGCCCACCTGTTGCGGCGCCCCGACGAAACCACCGCCGGCTGCACGGCAATGGACGATGCCGCGATGGACACCCTGCTGCGCTGGCTCGACCCGGCGCGTACGCCGCGCTTCGTGCTGTTGCCGGACGCCGAATACGCACGCCTGCAGGCCGACTGGCGCCTGCCGCCGCTGACGCCATGAACGACACCGCGCCACTGCCGGCGCGTGTGGCCACGCCAGATGACCTGGCGACGGTGCTCGCGCTGATGCAGGCCTTCTACGCCGAAGACCGCCTGCGCTTCGATGCCGAGCGTACGCCGCGCGCGCTGGCGGCCCTGCTGGCCGACCCGGCCTGCGGCGAGGTGCTGCTGCTCGGCGAGTCGGGCGATGCCGGCTATCTGGTGCTCACACGCGGTTTCAGTCTCGAACAGGGCGGCCACCATGCGCTGCTCGACGAGCTTTACATCGCCCCGGCCGCCCGGGGCCGTGGACTGGGCGCACGCGCGCTCGCCCTTGCGGCATCACGCGCGCGGCGCTGGGGCGTGGACGTGCTGCGGCTCGAAGTGCACCACCACAATCCGCGGGCCAAGGCGCTGTACCTGCGCGCCGGATTCGTCGACGGCCATCGCGACACGCTCGCGTTCGATCTGGGCACACCCGACTGATCCAGCGCGTGCCGCGCGTGGCAGGCCTGGCGTGGCATGCTGCCCGCGCCTTTCCGTTTCCATCGATGCGATGACTTCTGCGACTCCGCCCCGCAAATCGCTGTCCGCGCCGGTGCGCGTGCTGCTCGCCCTGTTCGCCGGCGCCGTCGTCGGCCTGACACTCGCCGGCTGGGATCCGGTCACGGCGACCCGCGTGGCCGACATCGTCCAGCCCGTGGGACGCCTGTGGCTCAACGCCCTGCAGATGACCGTGGTGCCGCTGGTGTCGGCGCTGGTGATCGTCGGCATCAATGCGGCGGCCGATGCCGCGGCCTCGGGCCGCAACGCGCGTCTGGCGATGGCGGTGTTCGCGGTGCTGCTGGCGATCTGCGGCGCGTTCGCGGCCGTCGCATCGCCGGCACTGCTGTCGCTGCTGCCGCGCGACGAGTCGATGGTGGCCGCGTTCCGCGCCGCGATCCAGGCGCCCGAGGTGCTGCCGCAGGCGCCGACGTTCGCGCAGTGGATCACTGGCGTGATTCCGAGCAACGCGATCGCCGCCGCCGCTGCCAGCGCGATGCTGCCACTGGTGGTGTTCTCGATGTTCTTCGGCTTCGCCCTGACCCGCCTGGAGCCCGAGCGCCGCGAGCGCATGCTCGAGCTGGTGCGCACGCTCGGCGACACCATGCTCGTCGTGGTGCGCTGGGTGCTGCGGGCGGCGCCGATCGGCGTGTTCGCACTGGTGCTCGCGGTCTGTGCGCACGTTGGCCTCGGCGTACTGACGGCGCTGGGCTATTACATCGGCCTGCAGTGCGTGCTGTACGTGTCGATCACGGTCCTGATGTACCTCGTGGCCAAGCTGGTCGCGGGCGAGCCGGTGCGCCGGTTCGCCGTGGCCTTGCTGCCGGTGCAGGCGATCGCCGCGAGCACGCAGTCCTCGCTGGCCTCGTTGCCGGTGATGGTCGACAGCGCGCGCAACCGCCTGGGCTATCCGCTGGCGGTGACGTCGCTGGTGTTGCCGATGGCGGTCTCGCTGTTCCGGATCGCCAGCCCCACGCAGTATCTGAGCGTCGTGGTGTTCATCGCCTGGATGTACGGCATGGACCTGGGCGCCGCGCAGCTGGCGGTCGCCGTGGCCTTGGGCATCGTGATCTCGATGGGCTCGGTGGGCCTGCCCGGCCAGGTGAGCTTCATGACCAACAACCTGCCCGTCACCCAGGCAATGGGGCTGCCGGTCGAGCCGCTCGGCGTGCTGCTGGCCGTCGACACCATTCCCGATGCCTTCGCCACCGTCGCCAATACCACCGGGCACGTCACCGCCACCGGCGTGGTCGCCCGACGTGGCGCACCTTCCACTGAAGACACGTCCGTCCCATGAGCGATCACTACACCCTCTTCCACAACCCGCGCTGCTCGAAATCGCGGGCCGCCCTCGACCTGCTGCGCGCACGCGGTCTCGATGCCGACGTGATGCTGTACCTCGACACGCCGCCCGACGCGGCCGCGCTGCGCGCGCTGCTGGGCAAGCTCGACATGACGCCACGCGCACTGCTGCGCACGGGCGAACCCGAGTATCGCGAGCTGGGCCTTGGCGACCTCACGCTCGATGACGACGCATTGATCGCGGCCATGGCGACGCATCCGAAACTGATCGAGCGGCCGATCCTGGTGCGCGGATCGCGCGCAGTGATCGGGAGGCCGACCGAGCGGCTGCTGACGCTGCTCGACTGAGTGGCCTCGCCCCTGTAGGAGCGCGCTTGCGCGCGAAGGGCGTTCTTGATGAAGCTCCTCGCGCGCAAGCGCGCTCCTGCAGGGACGGTTCCTGGGAGATCAGCTCGCCCGCTTCACCACGTGCATCGCCGATGCACGGGCCGGGGGCGCGAAGCTGTCGGCGCGCGCGGTGGGCCAGAAGGTCTTGAAGACCGCGTGCTCGGGCACGCCGGTCAGCAGTTCGCCCGGCTCCAGGAACCGGTAGAGCGCCGCGAGCGAACGTACTTCCGTCGGCGAAACCCGACGCAGGATGTGCTCCGGCCCGATCTGCATCGGATGCTCGAGCCCGGCGGCACCCAGCATGTCGCGCAGCGCGCGCAGCGTGTTCTGGTGGAAGTGGAAGACGCGGTTGGCCTTGTCCGGCACATCGAGCAGGCGCCAGCGCGCCGGATCCTGCGTGGCCACGCCGGTCGGGCAATGATCGGTGTGGCAGCTGCGTGACTGGATGCAGCCCAGCGCGAACATGAAGCCGCGTCCCGCATTGCACCAGTCCGCGCCCATCGCCAGTGCCCGCGCGATGTCGAAACCACTGGTGATCTTGCCGGCCGCGGCGATGCGGATGCGATCGCGCAGACCGATGCCGACCAGGGTGTTGTGCACCAGCATCAGCGCCTCCTGCAACGGCAGGCCGACGTGGTTGATGAACTCCGACGGTGCAGCGCCGGTGCCGCCCTCCGCGCCGTCGACGACGATGAAATCCGGCAGCAGGCCGCTGTCGAGCATCGCCCGGGCGATACCGAACCACTCCCAGGGATGGCCGATCGCGAGCTTGAAGCCTGCCGGCTTGCCGCCCGACAGGGTGCGCATGCGCTCGACGAATTCGAGCAGGCCCAGCGGCGTGGAGAAGGTGCTGTGCGCGGCCGGCGATTCGCAGTCGATGCCGACCGGGATGCCGCGCGTCGCGGCGATTTCCGCGGTGACCTTCGCCCCCGGCAGCATGCCGCCGTGGCCGGGCTTGGCGCCCTGCGACAGCTTCAGCTCGACCATGCGCACCTGCGGATCGGCCGCATTGCGCGCGAACGCGTCCTCGTCGAAGCGGCCCCGCGCATCGCGGCAACCGAAGTAGCCCGAACCGATCTCCCAGACCAGGTCGCCGCCGTGCTCGCGATGGTAGGACGAGATCGCGCCCTCGCCGGTGTCGTGGAAGAAATTCCCGCGCTTGGCGCCGAGGTTCAGGGCGCGGATCGCGTTGGCCGACAGCGAGCCGAAACTCATCGCCGAAATGTTGAACACGCTGGCCGCATACGGCTGCGCGCGGCCATCACCGACCGGCACGCGGAAATCGTGCGAGTCCGCGTGCGCGGGCACCAGCGAATGATTGATCCACTCGTACTGCGAGCCGTACATCGGAAGTTCGCTGCCGAAGGGCACGACGTCGCTGACGTTCTTCGCCCGCTGATAGACCAGCGCCCGCTGCTGGCGCGAGAACGGCACCTCGTCCTGGTCGTCTTCGATGAAGTACTGGCGGATCTCGGGTCGGAATGCTTCCAGGCCGTAGCGGAAGCGCGCCGTCAGCGGGTAGGTCCGTCGCAATGTCGCCCTGCGTTGCAGGATGTCGGCCAGGCCCATCACCACTAGCACCACCAGCGGCACCGCCGTGACCGCCCACCCGATCGACTGCCGGACCACCGACATGGCAATTGCCGCCAATGCCAGCACCACGCAGATCGCGAACACCAGATAACGAAGCATCGGACTCCCTGATCGATTGCCGGGCCGACGACCCGGACGGGTCATCGTCCACGAACACCGGTGAACATCAGTTGCAGAACTGCCGCGGCATGCCCACGCGCGGACCGCGGCCCGCATGCCCGGCCGGCGACCGGAAGCTGAACATCCGATCGTCGCGGTCGCCGCTTCACAGGGGTTTGGCGACGCGCGGCCTACTGTCGCCGCCTGCTTTCGCGCAACCGCCTTTCCCATGTCGCAGCAGCCCTACAACCCGGTGTTCATTGCGGAGATGACGCGCGCCGCGCATGCCGACCGGCCGGATGCGGACTGGCACGAACTCGAACCGATGCTGCGTGCGCAGTGGACACAGATGGAACGCCCACTCGACTGGAACGCCGTGCGCGATGCAGCGGCGGCGCATTACCGGCTGATGCGCGGGCTGCCGGATGTGGCGCCGGTCGTGGCAATCGGTGCCGGCGCCCTACGGGAGGCGCCGTGATGCCGCCGCGCGCAATCTGGCGCCTGCTGGTGCTGCCGATCTACCTGCTCATCGCCGGTGCGGTGTTCGCGCTGGCGCTGCGCAATACCGCCGGCTCCATCCTTTCCCCGCTCGCCGGCCTCGCGCCCTGGGTCATGGTAATGGCCGCGGCGCTGGCAGTTATCGCCATTCTCGGCGGGCTCGTGCGCTGGCGCCGACGGCTTGCCGCGATACGCCGCGGCCGGGCCGCCAGGAAGCCTGTCGTCGCGTCCCGCTGGCACCACGACCGCGCATCGCAGCACCCGCGCCATAGCTGATGGGCTGCGCGGCCGCGCAGGTCGCGAAGTCCGCTCCAGTTCGGTTTCAGCACAGCGGGCCGGCGACGTGCACGGTGTTTCCGCCGGCGCGTTTGGCCAGATACAACGACGCGTCAGCGCGTGCGAACCAGTCCTGCCAGTCGCGCTCGATCGACAGCATGGCGCCACCGATCGCCACGGTGATCGGGCCACCGGGGCCCTTCAGCCTCGACGCAACCGACGCACGGATGCGTTCGGCCGCGCGTGCCAAAGCGTCCTCCGAGCCCACCGGCAGCAGCATGACGAACTCCTCGCCGCCGAAACGGTAGACCGTATCGCCGTGGCGCAGCTCTTCGCGCAGCAGGTTCGCCAGATCGATCAGCACCGCGTCGCCGGCAGCGTGGCCGAAGGTGTCGTTGACCGCCTTGAACCGGTCGAGATCGAGCACCAGCACACCGACGCGACCGCCCTGACGCCGCGCGATGACCGCCTGCAGATCGTCCTCGAGCATGCCCCGGTTGGGGATGCCGGTCAGCGGATCGAGGCTGGCCAGCGCCTCAAGGGAATCGCGATGTTTGAGCGCGTGTCGGGCGAAGGCCAGCGAGAAGCCGTAGACCAGCGACCAGGTCACCACGGTACTGATGTGGGCCGGATCGAGGTCGCGCCAGAGCAGCGTGGCCGAGCCGATCGTCAACAGTCCCCCACCGCCGACCATCGCCACCCGCAATGGCGCCAGGTAGAAATTGGTCATCAGGATCACGTAGATCCAACCGCTGGCGCCCGGCCCCAGGGCCCAGGTCGCGACCACGCCGAAGCCGGAATTCATCAGCGCCATCAGGGCGCCGACGCGTTCGGTGCGGGCGTTCCGCCATGCCATCCGCATCACGACCATCACCGCGATTGCAATCGCGGCGTCGAACGTGGCCAGTGCGAGTTCGTCGCGCGTGAGCCTCCAGATCGCAAAGCCGCCGATGACTGCCGCGGACACCGATCCGAGCAGCGTGATGATCGTGAGACGGAAATCCCGACGGAGCCTGGAAATCATGGGGCGTCCGTACGGGACGCATTGGAGCGTCGCGCCATGGCGGCCGGTGTTCCTGCGAGAGTTGTCCTCCGACCCTGAACTCCGCGCGCCGAAGCGTGCGTGAAGGCCCCACGCGGACAATGTTCGTGGCCGGTCGGATTGGTGCCCGGAGCCGGAATCGAACCGGCACGGCCTTGCGGCCAACGGATTTTAAGTCCGGTGCGTCTACCAGTTTCGCCATCCGGGCAGGCGGCCGACAGCGTGCCCGAGCACGCCGCCGATTGGAACCATCGCGCCGGATCACGATGCCAGATACGACAAGGCCCCGCGTGTGCAGGGCCTTTCGAAACTGGAGCGGGAAAAGGGGCTCGAACCCTCGACCTCAACCTTGGCAAGGTTGCGCTCTACCAACTGAGCTATTCCCGCATGGAACCGGATTGTAACCTGCCTGCGACCATCAGTGGTGCGCCGGCTGGAGGCCTGGGTCGGAATCGAACCGGCGTACACGGATTTGCAATCCGCTGCATAACCACTCTGCCACCAGGCCGGTGACCCATCGACTCGGCTTGCGCCTTGCCGATACAACGAAACCCCGCGTATTGCCCGGGGTTTCGTGTTCGAAACTTGGAGCGGGAAAAGGGGCTCGAACCCTCGACCTCAACCTTGGCAAGGTTGCGCTCTACCAACTGAGCTATTCCCGCTTGGGAGGCGAAATTCTACTCATCGCCGCCGGGGTGTCAATACTTGTTCTTCTCCGCGGCGCGCATGATCGGCCACGCCGCGCGCAGATACAGCAGGCCCGACCACAGCGTCAGGATCGCCGCGATCGCGAGCAGGTAATCGCCGATGACGAAGATCTCCCGTCCCATCCACGGCAGCGGACGCGGCGGCTGGTCGGGCGTGACCGAGTACAGCAGGCACAGCAGCGCGACCATCTGCGCGACGGTCTTGAACTTGCCGATCGCCGCCACGCGCACCGTGGCGCGCTGGCCGAGCTCGGCCATCCACTCGCGCAGCGCCGAGACCGCGATCTCGCGCCCGACGATCACCGCCGCCCAGAACGCCATCCACGGCGTCGGATGGCCCTGCACGATCAGAAACAGCGCCACGGCCACCATCAGCTTGTCGGCCACCGGGTCGAGGAACGCGCCGAACGCGGAGTACTGCTGGTAGCGCCGGGCGATCCAGCCGTCGAGCCAGTCGGTGATGGACGCGAATCCGAACACGATGACGGTCGCGAAATTGGTCCACTGGAACGGCAAGTAGAACACCAGCACCAGCACCGGGATCAGCCCGATCCGCAGCAGCGTGAGCCAGGTGGGAATCGTGAGTTTCATCGAACGCCTGTGGGGGAATCAGTCGTGTCCGGCGTTTGGGCCGGGGTCGAGCCCGTGTAGGGTCGCATAGATGCGCTGTGCCAGTGCCGCGTTGATGCCTTCCACGCGGGCGATCTGCTCGGCGCCGGCGGCCTTCAGGCCGCCCAGTCCGCCGAAATGCTTGAGCAGGCTGGCACGCCGGCGCGGCCCGATGCCGGGAATGTCCTCGAGCCGACTGGTCGTACGCGCCTTCTGCCGACGGCCGCGATGGCCGGTGATCGCGAAGCGGTGCGCCTCGTCGCGCACCTGCTGGACGAGCTGCAGGCCGGGGGATGCCGCCCCGGGCTTGAGCGCGCGGCCGTCGGGCAGCAGCAGGGTTTCATCGCCCGGCTTGCGCGCCTCGCCCTTGGCCACGCCCACCAGGGTGATGCCGGTGATGCCGAAACCCTCGAGCACGGCGCGCGCCTGCGCGACCTGGCCGGTACCGCCGTCGATCAGCAGCACATCGGGCAGCACGCCCGCCGCGCCCTGTGCGGCGTCGGGGTCCTCGCCTTCGGCGACGCCCGCGCGCGCCTCGGCGGCCTTGCGGAAGCGTCGGGTCAGCGCCTGATGCATCGCCGCATAGTCATCGCCCGGCTCGATACCGGTGATGTTGTAGCGCCGGTATTGGCCACGCACGGGGCCCGCCGCATCGAACACCACGCACGAGGCCACGGTGGCCTCGCCCATCGTGTGGCTGATGTCGAAGCATTCGATGCGCTGGGCGACCGACGCCAGCCCGAGCATCTCGCGCAGCGATTCGGCGCGCGCGTTCTGCGCGGCCTGGCTGTCCATTTCGGTCGCCAGCGAGATCTCGGCGTTGCGACGGGCGAGATCCACATACCGCGCGCGGTCGCCACGCACGTTGCACTTGATCTGCACGCGGCGCCCGCCGGCTTCGCTGAAGGCGTGTTCGAGCAGGTCCACGTCCTCGATCGCGCGATCGAGCACGATCTCCCGCGGCGGCGACTGCTCGGCATAGTGCTGCGACACGAAGGCCGCCAGCACTTCGGCCGGATCGTCGCTGCCGTTGGTGCGCGGATGGAATGCACGCGTGCCGAGATTGCGGCCGTCGCGGAACGACAGCAACAACACGCAGGCATGACTGCCGCGCATCGCCACCGCCAGCACGTCGAGTTCGGCGACCTTGCCGTCGACGTACTGGCGTGCCTGCATGCTGCGCATGTTGCCGAGCAGATCGCGCAGGCGCGCGGCACTCTCGAAGTCGAGCTGTGCGGCTGCGGCTTCCATGTCGCGCGTGACATCCTGCGTGAGCTCGTCACTGCGGCCATCGAGGAACAGCGACGCCCGGCGCACGGCATCGCCGTAGTCCTGCGCCGAGATCAGACCCACGCAGGGCGCTGTGCAACGCCCGATCTGGTGCTGCAGGCAGGGCCGCGAACGGTTGCGGAACACGCTGTCCTCGCAGTTGCGCAGCTTGAACAGCTTCTGCATGAGGTTCAGCGTTTCGCGCACCGCGGTGACGCCCGGATAGGGGCCGAAGTAACGGCCGGGCACGTTGCGCGGGCCACGGTGCACGGCGATGCGCGGCCAGTCGTCTTTGGTCACCAGCACATAGGGGTAACTCTTGTCGTCGCGCAGCGAGACGTTGTAGCGCGGCTTGAGCGACTTGATCAGCTGGTTTTCCAGCAGCAGCGCCTCGGCCTCGGTGCGGGTGACCGTGACTTCCATGCGCGCGATCTGCGAAATCATCGCCATCGTCCGCGTGGCCTTGGGCGTGGCGTTGAAATAGCTCGCCACGCGCTTGCGCAGGTCCCCGGCCTTGCCGACGTACAGCACCGCGTCGTCGGCGGCGTACATGCGGTACACGCCCGGCGCGGTGCTCAGTCCTGCAACGAATGCCTTGCCGTCGAAGTCCGTTCCGCGGGAAGTCTGGCGCGACCCGGTCATTCGCCTATCGGAACGTGGCGCACAGCGCCGCTGACGGGGTCGAGCCGCAGCACCGCGTGCGCATCGGTATCGGAAATCCACACCGCATCGCCGCCCACGACCAGGCCTCCGGGCGCGTGCAGGCGCTGGGAGAGTTCGAACGTGGTCAGCTCGCCGCCGCCCAGGCGCAGACGGCGCAGGCTGTCGTTGCCGGCGTCGGCGATCCACAGCACCGGCGAATCGGCTTCGAGCGCGAGCGCCTGCGGATGTTGCAGACGGGCGTCGGTACGCGGGCCGTCGACGCGTCCGAACTGCCAGGGGTCCTGGCCGACGAGGGTCGACACCACGCCGGTGCGGGTATGCACGCTGCGGATCGCCGAGCCCGCGGCGTCGCACACGTAGAGCGTCTGCTGCACGCAGGCCAGCGAGGCGGGTTCGGCGAACGAGGCCGTTGCACCGCTGCCGTCCATGACGCTGAGCTTGCCGCTGCCCGCCACCAGCTCGATGGAAGACCGCCCGAGGTCCAGCCGCCAGATGCGGTTGTCGCCTGCGCAGGCGATGTAGAGCTTGTCACCGGACAGCACGATGTCGCGCGGCTGGTCGAGCGCGACGCTGCGCGGGTCGGCCACCGGGCCGTCACGGGTCACGCCCGGACGGCCGGCGCCGCAGATGGTCGAGATGTCGCCGCTGCGCAGTTCGATCCGGCGCACGGCGTGATTGCCGGTGTCGGCGACATAGAGCACATCGCGCTCGACATGGATGCCGTGCGGACGGGTCAGCGCCGCCAGTTCCATCGGGCCATCGATGAAGCCGGGGCTGCCGCTGCCGAACTGGCGCAGGATGCGGCCGCTGGTATCGCACTCGAGCACGCGGTGATGGCCGCTGTCGGCGACGTAGAGGAAGTTGCCCGACAGTGCCAGGCCGACCGGGAAGCGCAAGGGCAACGGCGGCTCGCCGCTGCGGCGCATGCGGATCGGCTCGACGCTCACCGCCTGCGGCGTGAGTTCGCCGGCCAGCGCACTCACGCGCGCATCCAGCTCGCGGATACCGCCTTCCCCGACGATACGTTCGCGCACCCGGCCTTCGCCGTCGATCAGCACCACGGTCGGCCAGGCTTCGATGCCGTAGTGCTGCCACAGCGTCCAGTCCGCGTCGTGCGCCACCGGAAACTCGACCTGCTGGCGATGGGCGCGCTTGGCCGCACGCCGCGCATCACGCTCGGTCTCGAACCGCGGTACGTGCACGGCGACCACGTTGAGCCGCTCGCGATGGCGCGCACGCAGGTGGCCGAGGTCGGCCAGCCGTTGCTGCGACCAGGCCGAGGCCAGATTGACGAAGGCCAGCGCGCAGACCTTGCCCCGGAGCTGCGACATCTGCAGCGGATCGGTCAGGTTCAGCCACTCCAGGCTGGCCGGGAACTCGGGGGCGGGCGCGGCGTCGTTCATCGGCCGATTATGCGGGAACGGATGGGCGCCCGCGTCGTTGCCGGGCGGCGATGGCGCGGGCAGCGTCGTCCACCAGCGTCCATACCGTCTCGAAGCCGGCCGCGTCTCCGGTGTAGGGGTCCGGAACGTTCCCGCCGCCCTGCCCGGCCCAGTCCAGCAGCAACGCGATCTCGGCCGTGGCGCCGTCCGGCGCGCGGCTCCGGACGATTCGTGCGGTGCTGGCATCGGCGCACAGCAACACGTCGAATGCCTGGTAGTCGGATGTCACGAGCGTCCGAGCGCGCAGGCCGGAAATGTCGACCCCGTGGCCCGCCGCGCAACGTACCGCTCGCGGGTCCGGCGGGTTGCCGACGTGCCAGTCCCCGGTGCCGCAGGAGTCGACTTCGACCACGTCGTCCAATCCCGCTGCCCGGATGCGCGCGCGCAGCGCGCCTTCGGCCATGGGCGAGCGGCAGATGTTGCCCAGGCAGACGATCAGCAGCCGCGTCATCGCACAGCCGCCAGTCGCGCCTCGGCGCGCGCCAGGTCCTCGGGTGTGTCGACACCGGCCGGAAATGCCTCCGGCGTGACGCCCACCGCCACGCGGCAGCCGGCCTCGAGCACGCGCAGCTGTTCGAGCATTTCGATCTGCTCCAGCGTGCCCGGCGGCATCGCCGCGAACCGCTGCAGGAATCCGACGCGATAGCCGTAGATGCCGATGTGCCGCCACCACGCGCCGTCGGGCATGACGTCGCGACTGCGGGCGAAGGCATCGCGCGGCCACGGCACGGGCGCGCGGCTGAAGTAGAGGGCATCGTCGCCAGCGCCGCGCACGACCTTGACCGCGTTGGGATCGAGCAGGGTTTCGACGTCCTCGATGGGTGCGCACAGCGTCGCCAGGTCCACACCCGGACGCGCGGCGAGAGCGGCGACGGCGCGGATGCCCGACACCGGTGCGAAGGGCTCGTCGCCCTGCAGGTTCACGACCACGCGCGCATTGTCCCAGCCGGCGATGGACGCGCATTCGGCGAGGCGATCGGTGCCGGAGGGATGCTCGGGCGAGGTCATCGCCACCTGTACCGGCGTGCCCGCGAGCGCGTCGCGCACGCGCGCATCGTCGGTCGCCACCCAGACCTCGTCCGCCCCCGCCGCCAGCGCGCGACGCGCCACGTGCAGCACCATCGCCTCACCGCCGATCGGCTGCAGCGGCTTGCCGGGCAGCCGGGTGGAGGCGTAGCGGGCGGGAATGGCGACGACGAAACCGGAAGATGTGCTCATGCGGGGATTGTCACAGATCGCCCGCATCCGGGCGTGGCCCATACCCGTGTAGGAGCGCGCTCGCGCGCGATGGGCTTTGCCGGGCATGCGCCATCGCGCGCGAGCGCGCGTCTACAACGATGTGCAACTTTCTCAGCGCGCCGAAGCAGCGCTCAGCGCAGCTTCGCCAACCGGTCCAGCAGCGCGATCCAGAACGCCTCGGGCAGCGTTCCGCTGACCGGCACGCTGTAATGCCGCTCGCCGGCGAAACGCATGCATTTGACCGCATCCTTCTCGGTCATCAGCACCGGCAGGTCGCTGCCGAAACGCAGGTCTTCTGCGATGTAGCGATGATGGTCGGCGAACGCGTGCGGGACGACGGCGATGCCGTGGCCGCGCAGCGTGGCGAAAAAGCGCTCCGGGTCGCCGATGCCGGCCACCGCATGCACGCGCTGCCCCCTGAAACGCGCCAAGGGCAGCGCGCGCCCGCCGAGCAGCGGCAGGGCCTGCCCGGCGTCAAGACGCATCGGCCACTCGCCGAATGCAGCCTCGACATCGGTCGCGCTGCCGATGTTGAGCACGCGGAAATCCACCTCGGCGCTGCGCGCAGCGGGCTCGCGCATCGGACCGGCGGGAATCAACAGGCCGTTGCCGTAGCGGCGCTTGCCGTCGATGACCTCGATCTCGACGTCGCGCTGCAGGCGGCGATGCTGCAGGCCATCGTCGCAGACCACGATGTCGCAGCCCGCAGCGATCAGGGCCTTCGCCGCGGCCACCCGGTCGGCATCCACGCGCACCTTCGCTCCGGTACGCGCGGCGATCAGCACCGGCTCGTCGCCGGCAAGCTTCGGATCGGTGACCGGCTCCACCCAGCGCGGTGTACCGGCTTCGTCGCGGCCGTAGCCGCGGCTGGCGACGCCGGGGGTCCAGCCTTCGGCCTGGAGGCGCTCGACAACCGCGATCGTGAGCGGCGTCTTGCCACTGCCGCCGGCGATCAGGTTGCCGATCACCAGCACCGGCCGGGCGGCCTTGCGCGGACGCACCCAGCGCTGCCGCAGGCCAGCGGCGGCGCCGTACACGCGCGCGAGCAGCCGCGCATGCAGCGGCGGTGTACTGCCGTCGAACCAGTACCGCGGTGCCTTCATCCCGCCTCGCCTTCACGGAACTGCATGCGGTGCAGGCGTGCGTACAGGCCGTCGCGGGCGAGCAGTTCCTGGTGCGTGCCCTGCTCCACCAGCCGGCCGTGATCGAGCACCAGCACCTGGTCGGCGTGTTCGATCGTCGACAGACGATGGGCGATGACCAGCGTGGTGCGGTCGGGCATCAGATGTTCGAGTGCGTCCTGCACCAGACGCTCGGACTCGGTGTCGAGCGCGGCGGTCGCTTCGTCGAGGATCAGGATCGGCGCGTCCTTGAGCATCGCGCGGGCAATCGCCAGACGCTGGCGCTGGCCGCCCGACAGGCGCCCGCCGCGGCTGCCGATGCCAGTGTCGAGCTTTGCGGGCAGCTTCTCGACGAACTCCATCGCATTCGCGCCGCGGATTGCCGCGTCCAGCGCCTCGGGGGAGACCTCGGCCATCTCGCCGTAGGCCACGTTCGCAGCCACGGTGTCGTCGAACAGCATGACCTGCTGACCGACCAGCGCGATCTGCCGGCGCACGTCGGACAGCCTGTAATCCTCGATGGGATGGCCGTCGAGCAGAATTTCGCCCTCGGCCTGCGCATAGAAGCGCGGGATGAGTTTGATCAGCGTCGACTTGCCGCTGCCCGAGCGACCGACGATGGCGGTCACGGTGCCGGGCCTGGCGATGAAACTCACATCGTGCAAGGCGGGATCGGGCTGGCCGGGATAACGCGCGCCGACATGGCGGAATTCGATCTGCCCGCGCGCGCGCGTCAGCGGCCGGGTGCCGGTGTCGCGCTCGTCGGCGGCGTCGAGGATCTCGAACAGACGCTCGGCCGAGGCGACGCCCCGCTGCAGCATGTTCTGCACGTTGGTGAGCTGCTTGAGCGCGGGAATGATCGCCATCATCGCGATCATCAGCGCGACGAAGCCGCCGGCGGTCAGGCGCCCCTGCGAGGCCTCGTAGCCGGCGATGACGATCAGCAACGCCAGGCCGACCGAGCCCATCAGCTGCACGACGGCCGAGGAGATCGCGCGCGTCGCCTCGACCTTGAGGTTCAGGCGCATATGGGTGTCGGCGACGCTGCGGTAGCGCGCGTTCTCGGCCGCCTGCGCGCCGTAGATCTTCACTTCCTGCTGGTTGCTCAGCGACTGGTCGGCCGCCTGCAGCAACATTGCCGAACTGTCCTGGATGTTGTGGCTGACGCGGCGGTAGCGGCGCGCGACCTTGCCCATGATCCAGGACAGCGGCGGCGCGATAACCAGGATCGTCAGCGTGACCTGCCAGCTGGTCCACAACATCACGATCAGCGAGGCGATGATCTGCAGCGACTGCTGGATCATCACCTTCGCCGCGTCCACCGCGGCCTGCGAGACCTGGTCGGAATCCGAGCCCAGGCGCACCAGCATCGAGGGCACGGGTTCGGCGTCGAAGCGCATGCCCGGCAGACGCAGGTACTTGCCCAGCACGCGCACGCGCAGGTCGCGGGCGATGCCGCGGCCGGCCTTGGCCATGTTGTAGTCGGCCAGATAGCCGGCGATCCCGCGCAGCACGAACAGGCCGATGATCGCCGCCGGCAGCCACAGGTTCACGCCCGCGTTCGCACCGACGAAGGTCTCGTCGATGATCGGTTCCATCATCTTGGTGAAGGCGCCACCGGCGGCGGCTTCGATCAGCATGCCGATCAGCGCGACCGACAGCAGGCCCCGGTAATCGGTGGCGAACTTCAGCAGCCGACGGTAGACCGGCCAGGCGCGCTCGGCGCGCACCGGTCCGGGCGACGGTGCGTCGTGCTGCACCTTGTCTATAACGGTACTCATGTCATTCCTCTTGCGCGGCCGCCCGGGCCGTCGCTGTCTGCGGCGCGGTCGCGTTGGCGATGCGCTTGAAGCCCAGCTGGCCGAGCGCGTCATAGGCGGTGACGACCGCCTGCCACGGCGTGCGCGCGTCGGCGCGCAGCAACACGGTGCGCTCGCGGTCATCACCGGCGACTTCGGCGATCGTGCGCTTGAGCGATTCGACATCGGTCCGCAGCGCTTCGCGGTCGTCGACGAAATAGCGCCCGTCGGCGTTGATCAGCAGGCTCAGGGTGCCGGCCTGCGCGTCGTTACGCTCGCCCGTCGCCTGCGGCAGTTCGAGCTTGAGCACCGAGCGCGCATCGAAGGTGGTGGTGATCACGAAAAAGATGATCAGCACCAGGATCACATCGATCAGCGGCACCAGATTGAGTTCGGGATTGTCCTCGGCGCGACGGTCGCGGATGCGCACAGCTCAGCCCTGCACCGGTGCCTGCACCTGCGCGCCGCGGCGGTTGCGCGGGTCGATGACGTCCATCAGCGCAATCGCCTCGTGCTCCATCTGCACGATGTAGCCATCGATACGCGCGCGGAAATGGCGATGGAACATCAGCGCCGGCACCGCGACGATCATGCCCGCCGCTGCGCACACCAGCGCCTTGCCGATGCCGCCGGCGAGCTGATTCACATCGCCCACGCCGTGGTCCATGACGCCCAGGAACATCTGGATCATGCCCACCACCGTGCCGAACAAGCCCAGCAGCGGACCGGCAGCCGCAATGGTGCCAAGCGCATTGAGATAGCGCTCCATGCGGAAGGCGACATGGCGACCAACATCCTCGACGCGCTCGCGGATTTCCTCGCGCGGCCGGTTGCGCACGTCCAGCGCGGCCGCGAGCAGCGCGCCCAGCGGCGCGGTGCCGCGCAGCGATTCGATGTGCGCCGGATCCAGCGACCCGCGCGCGGCCCAGGTGCGCACTTCCGCCCCCAGCCCCGGCGGCAGCACGGCCTTGCGGCGCAGCGCCCAGAAGCGTTCGACGATGATCGCCAGCGCAACCGCCGACAACAGCAGCAGCGGCAGCATCGGCCAGCCGCCGGCCTTCACCAGTTCAAGCACGTCCAACCCCGGGGCCTGCGGCCATTCCAATCCGGCCGATAGGATAGCCCAGCACGCAGAGGCGGCCTCGGAGGCGCGTGGCATCTGCGATGCAACGTCATGCGGGATGACGTATGGGGAGCAGCACCGTCAACCTCGGGCGGGGTCGTGACCGGGCCTGCGCCGCTCGTGACGCCGACGGGAGCGGGCGCCGCCGAATCCGTGATGGATGGATCGTCGGGCATGTATGCGGCGCGTGCGCCGGTGGGCCGCAGCCGAACAGGTGTCCCGGCCATTTCCGGCCTCGCCGCGAATTCCCGCATCCCCGCCATCGCGCGCAGACGAGATGTCGCGCCTGCAGGCTCCGCGAATTGACGATCTCAGCGCAACGACCACACGGGGGCGCAGCTTCACTGAGCCCCTTGCGCATCCGCCCGCCGCGCCGCGTCCCACAGCCGAGGCCGGCGCGTACGCTCCTGCATGATGGCCAGCCCGCCTGCCTGGAGGCGGAAATGGCTCGCGCCACCGCCCGCGGTGCTGCCGATGGCCGTGCCGGTACGCGCCCAGCGCCGCATCACGTCGTGGTGCGGATGACCGAAGCGATTGCCGTGACCGGCGGCCATCATGACCACTGCCGCGCCGGTGGCGCGGATGAACCGCGGGTCCGAGGACGAACGGCTGCCATGGTGTGCGGCGACCACCACGTCCGCGTCGAGCGATGCGGCGTCGCGACGCACCAGCAGCCGCTCCACCACCGCATCGATGTCGCCCGGCAGCAGGGCCGCACCGTGGGCCGTTTCGATACGCAGCACGCAGCTCGACGGGTTGCGGAATGCCGGAAAGTGCACGTCGGGATGCAGGAACCGGAATGTGACGCCATCCATCCGCCAGGCGCTTTCCGCCAGGCACGGCGCGGCGCCGGGCACGCGGTCCCACTGCGGCGCGAACACGACCGGCGCAGCGTAGCGTCGCTGCACCGCTCCGAAGCCGCCGGCGTGATCGGCGTCGCCGTGACTGACGACGACGGCATCGAGCCTGCGAACGCCCAGCGCCTGCAACGCCGGTACGACGACACGCTCACCGGCGTCATAGGCGTCCGGCACGGCAGGACCCGTGTCGTAGAGGACCGCATGCCGCGCCGTGCGGACGAGCACCGACAACCCCTGCCCGACGTCGAGCACCACGACCTCCGCTTCACCGTGACGGGGCAACTGGCGATCCGGCCACAGCAAGGGCATCCACAACAGCGTCGCCAGCCCCTTTCCCGGCACGCCCCGCGGCAGCAGCAGCCAGAACGCGGCGACCAGTGCGAACGGCAGTGCCAGCCAATGTGATTCGGGCAACCACCACAGTGCGACAGGGCTCGACGCGAGCCAGTCGAACAGCGGCCAGCTCAGATCGAAAGTCCAGGCGGCTGCCTGCCAGGCCCAGCCCCCCGCGCCGCCGTGGACGGCTTCCAGGCCGGTGCCGACCAACGACAGCGGCACCACCACCAGACTCCACCAGGGAATCGCGACCAGATTCGCCAACGGGCCGGCCAGCGAGGCCTGCCCGAACAGGATGACCGTCAGCGGCAGCAAGCCGATCGTCGCGACCCACTGCGACGCGAGGAGGCCGCGCAGCTTCGACCATTCGCGCGCGTCCGGCAGGCACCACACCAGCCACGCGACACCTGCGAAGCTGAGCCAGAATCCTGCAGACAGCACCGACATGGGATCGACCAGCACCACTGCGATGGCCGCATAGGCCAGCGAATCGGCGATACGCAGATGGCGTCGCGACAACCGCGCGACCACGACCACCGCGATCATCAGCACAGTGCGCACGGTGGGCAGCTCCCAGCCCGCGACGGCGGCATAGACCGTACTCGTCGCCAGCGCCACGATGGCGGCCGCCTGCGGACGCGGCAGCCAGCGACCCAGCCACGGCAGACACCACCACAGCCCTGTCGCGACGAGCGCGAAAAAGCCGCCGACCATCCCGACATGGAAGCCGGAGATGGCGACCAGATGGGTAAGCCCGGTTGCCCGCAGCGCCTCCCAGTCGAGATCGCCGAGCCCACGCGTGTCGCCAATCGCAAGCGCGCGTACATAGCGCGAACTGTCACGCGGGACCACCGCGTCGATCCGCGTCGCGACCCGTTCGCGCCAGCGGTCGATGCCACGGCCGGCCTCGATCCGGTGGGCAGGCTCCGCGGTGCGGACATACCCGACTGCAGACACCCGCTGCGCCATCGCGCGCCGTTCGCCATCGAACCAGCCGGGATTGCGCAGACTGCGTGGCGCGCGCAGGCGCACGGTGAATGTCCAGGTGCTGCCGGCCTGCAGCGTCGCGCGACGCGGATCAGGACCCTCGCGGCGATCGTCGTACCAGGACAATCGCAGCAGGCGCCCACGCAAGGCGTCCGGCACTGCGGCGCCGGCACCGGCGCGAAACAGGAAAGCCGTGCGTTGCCGCTCATGTATCGGCAGCCCTTCGACACGCCCCTCGACCGCGAAATCGCCCCGTTCCATGACCACCGGCAACTGCACCGACAACGCGTGGGCTGCATGCAGGCCACATAGCGCGGCGCCGAACACGAATGCGGCAATCGTGCGGATGCCATCGTCCCGGCGAACCCACACGACAAGCGCCGCAGCCAGCAGCAAACCCATCCCCCATGCCGGCGGCAATCGCGGCAGTTGCAGACACGCCAGCGCGCCGAGCACCAGCGCAGCGGCGGTCGCAATGCCGACCGCCGGAACCGGGTCGCGCATCACGCGGCCGGCAACCGATCCAGCGGGCTGCGCACGCCCTGCCCGCCGCGGCCGAGGACATGCGTGTAGATCTGCGTGGTCGACAGATCCTTGTGGCCCAGCAGCGCCTGGATGGTGCGGATGTCCTGCCCGGTTTCCAGCAGATGGGTGGCGAACGAATGGCGCAGGGTATGGCAGCTCGCCGGCTTGATCAGGCCTGCCTCAATGCGGGCCTTGCGGACCGCCCGCTGCAGTACCGCCTCGTCGAGATGATGGCGGCGGATCAGCCCGTCGCGCGGGTCGCGTGACCGCTGGCGTGCAGGAAACACGTACTCCCAGCCCGGCTCGCGCGCGGCGTTGGGATACTTGCGCGCCAACGCGTTAGGCAGCCAGACCGCCCCGTGACCTTCGGCGACATCTGCAGCATGCACCTGCAGTGCGCGCGCAATCTCGACGCGCAGCCCTTCTGACAGGCGATCGGGCAACGGCACCTGCCGGTCCTTGCCGCCCTTGCCGTCACGCACGACGATCTGGCGCTGAGCGAAGTCGACATCCTTGACCCGAAGCCGCAAGGCTTCCAGCAGCCGCATACCTGTGCCGTACAGCAGCGCCGCCAGCAGCGCGGTGCGCCCATCCATGGCCCGCAGCAGGCGCTGCACCTCGTCGACCGACAACACCACCGGCACCCGGCGCGGACGCTTGGCCCGCACCACACCCTCCATCCATGGCAGCTCGACGCCCAACACCTCCCGATACAGAAACAGCAGCGCCGCCAAGGCCTGATTCTGCGTACCGGCCGCCACCTTGCCCCGCACCGCCAGCGCCGTGAGAAACCCCTCGACCTCCGCGCCGCCCAGTTCGCGCGGATGACGCTTGCCATTCGCCAGAATGAAACGTCGAATCCAGCCGACATACGCCTGCTCGGTGCGCAGGCTCAAATGCCGCAGCCTGCACCGCGCGCGCACCTGATCCAGCAGTCGTGGCTTGGCAGGCGCGTCCGTTACACCCCTGTTCGTGACGTCGAACACCGCGCGCCTCCATGCGCCGGATAACGCGGACAGTGTCGGACGCTGTTAGACGGGACGAATCGGGGCAAGCCATTGATGCCAGGTCGGATTTCCCCCATGGCGCCCGTCATCCGCAGAACGCATACTCGGCGCAACGCCCCGGAAGTGGGGTCGAATAGTAGTTAGACCGCTCCTGAAGATGCGCGATCTCCTGTCCCAAATCGAAGCCGCTAGCGAACGTCGCCTCTACTACGTGGCTCTCTTTTCGGCCTTAGCCGTCCCGGACATCTGCGGCGCGCTAGAGTCCGAGAATGGCCGAGCGGCCCAGACAAAGTTCACCGCCTGGTTCGATCAGTGGGTAGCTCCAAAATACGCGTTCCACGGCGGCACTACGCTCACCGGCCAAGTCTGCTATGCGTATCGGTGCGCAGTTCTCCACCAAGCGCGATCTACACATCCGAATATGCCGTACTCGCGCGTGCTTTTCTTGGAACCCGGTGGCCACGGCATGGTCATGCACAACAACGTGTTCAACGACGCCCTTAATCTGGACGTCCAAATCTTCTGCGCTGACATCGTTGCGAGCTGCAGAGCTTGGCTCGCCGCAGTTGAAGGCTCGGAGCAGTACAAAACAAATTGGGCGGCAAGCATGCAGCGGCATCCGGATGGCCTTGCTCCCTACATCGTCGGCTTACCTGTCATCGGGTGAGCGGCCTAACCATGCATTCAAGCCGACGCCACTTCGTGGCGCGGCTTAATTCAACCGTTAGAACGCACAGGAGAAATCCGTGGCAACCAAAGCGAAAAAGACGAAGACTGCAAGCCCGAAAAAGGCGCCTAAGAAGCGGGGCGCAGTTGCCGGCCGTAAGCAAGTAGCTGCTGCTGACTTACCGAAGAAGCCCATAGAAGAGTGTATCGGCGTCGCCAAGCCCATCCACGAAATGTACGCGGGCCAACCTGCAACATGGGATGAGCTTGCCACCGCCGCTGGCCTGGGTGCGCGAAGCAACAATACAAAATACACGATCTGGAGCGCGCAAGCTTACGACTTGCTTATTAAGTCGGGCGATAAGTACTCACTCTCGGAAACTGCGAGGAAGATTCTCGCCCCCAACTACCCAGAAGAAAAGACAGAAGGAATTGTCAAGGCAATAACTGTTCCAACCGTCTTCAGCAAGTTCTATTCTGAGTACAACGGCAAACTTCTCCCGCAGGATGATTTCCTGCTCAATATTCTGGAGAACCGCTACGATGTACCGCGTGAGCGGGCTGAAGAAGCGAAGGATGTAATTCTGGCAAATGCCAGATTTGCAGGGATTATGTCGGAGCACGGCGACGGAAAGCGTCTCATCCGGTTAGATTCCGCACCCAAGCCCTCCGCGCCCCTAGGAAGCACGTCTTTCCAAGATGCTGCTCCAGAAGATGAAGAGCCGACAGACAAGATTGGTCTCGGGAAATCCTTAGGTAGTGGAGAGGTATGTTTTTATATCACTCCAATAGGAGACGATGGGTCAGAGATCAGAAAGCACGCGGACCTTCTTCTCAAGCACCTCATCGAACCTGCCTTCAAAGAGTTCGACATCAAGGTGATTCGAGCGGACAAGATTGAGAAATCTGGCCTGATCACCCAGCAGATCTTTGAGCACCTAGCGCTTAGCAAGTACTGCGTCGCAGACTTGTCATTCGGTAATCCGAACGCGTTTTATGAGCTTGGAATACGTCACATGACAAAATTGCCAACGATACAAATTATCCGAAGAGGCGACAAAATTCCTTTTGACGTCTCACAGGGGCGTACGATTTCCATAGACATGTCTGATATCTATACGATCATTGAGAAAGTTGAATCCGCGAGACGCGAACTTGTTGAGCACATACGTAGCTATTCAAGCGGAGACAAGAACCGCACGGACGACAACCCGGTGACGATCTATATGCCAAATCTCCAAGTCAAACTCAGTGTTACCGGCTAGTGCGTTCTAACAATTCGTTCAAGCCGATGCCGCTTCGCGGCACGGCTTAACTCAGGCGTTAGATGCGCTGGCAAGATCGTCGCAGCTTGTGAGAATGGACTCGCTTATGGTCGATCAGCCGTAATGGCTAAGCACTTCCATAACTTCAGGGGGTACACCACAATGCCGAACTTCATCATCAACTCCAATGCGCAGTCCAATGGCGATCACGAGGTGCACAACACCACGACAGGCTGCTCATACATGCCCGCCGCCTCCAACCAGATTGACCTCGGCTACCACCCAAACTGCCAAGGTGCTGTTGCAGACGCCAAGCGCCGCTGGCCAAACAACCGTATCAACGGCTGCTACTACTGCGCCAATGCTTGCCACACAAGCTAAAATCCTGGGCTGCGCATCTAACAACTCATTCAAGCCGACGCCGCTTCGCGGCACGGCTTAACTCAAGCGTTAGGCGGCTTGAGCGGCACCGCGGCGACTGAGACACTCTTCCGGGAAAATCTTTGGGCCGCGCCGTGAGTACCGTCCCCTTCTTCATCGCCGATATCTGGCAGGGCCTGCTCAAGGGTCACGGACTGGTCAACTTGCAGGAGCACGCGTTCCGGCTTGAGATACAGGTCGTCGACTCGCTCACCGGACTCTTGAAGATTAAGCACCTGGTTCATGAGGCGCCACTGGCTGACGTCGCATCCATTTCCATGCGGTCATACTTGGGCGGGCTTTACACCGTGCTCTCCGTTCAAGGGACGCGAATGGACGTATTCGCGGGCTTCCCGCGGGCACGAGGCGGTCGCTGTCGGCTTCGCATCGCAAGGCGTGATCGGCAGAGTTGCGCTGCGCTTGTCGAGCGCTTCGCAAGCTTCAAGGCAGCGGCTCCGCAACTGGCCGCCGCCTAACAATTCGTCCAAGCCGACGCCACTTCGTGGCGCGGCTTAACTCAGGTGTTAGGCGGTGGTGGAGCAAGTGCATAGCAGTAGGCTTCGCCAGGCACCGCCGGCACGTTTGGGGTCGGCTCCGGATCGCAGTCTTCATCAGCGTCCCGTCCGGTTCGCCTCCCGCTTCGCCGCTCAGCTTCATCGCAGCGCTGCGCTCATTGCCGTTGAGCTTCGGGCGCCATGCGCTTCAGACACCGCGGGCAAGCTTCGTCCCACAGCTGTGCCGGTGTCGGCTTCTGCTGCATTGCGCATTGGGTCCGCACAATGGCCCTCAGGCTGCACTGGCCACTCACCGCCTAACTAGGGGTTCAAGCCGACGCCGTCTCGTGACTTCTTCCAAGCTCGCATCCGCTGCTACAGTCCCACTTCGCCAGCCTGCACTGTGCGGCGCGGCTTAACTTCGGCGTTAGGCCGCGAAAGGGAGATCGATGGAGCCCACAGAAATACTTGATGAGATCAGAGCTGAGCTCGACCTTGTCGAGAAGCAAGGACAAACGCACGTTCCGGTTGCAGGGTTGCGGCACTACTTAGCAGCTCTAGAAACTGATGCTGGCAAATCTGCCGAGTACCGGCGCCAAGTTCACGAGGGCACGTTAGCCCATGCCACAGCTAAGAATCAGTTCAATCTCGAGATGTTTAAGTCAGTGCTTGACACTGGCAAGAGCGCCATTGACGCACTACTAATCATCAATGGTGGCGCTGTGGTCGTGCTGCTTGGAATGCTTAGCAATTTGGCAAAAGAGTCGAATGGCTATGAGCTTGCACGCTATCTTGCGCTACCGCTTCTCCAGTTTGGCCTGGGAGTGCTGTGCGCTGCAGCAACCTTCGCCCTGAGGTACTTCAGCCAAGATGCGTACTCGGCTTCTGAGGATTATGAGGATCGGTTCCACAAGCTTGGGGACAAGATCAAATATGGCGCGGTCGCAGTCGGCATCACTGGCTATGCATTGTTCGGCCTCGGCATTGGCAATGCGTACCGCGCAGTCAACTTCGCGTTCGCGCCCTAACAATTCATTCAAGCCGATGCCGCTTCGCGGCACGGCTTAACTTAAGCGTTATGCCCCTACCGGAGTGTCATGGCTGCTGAAAGCACCAACTTCATGCGCGATCTTGAAGCTCGTTTCAAGATCGCCACACAACTGCCCGATCGATCTCGGTACAAGATTTTTTACGGGCAGATTCATCCGGCAAAAATACTTACTCTCGGCATCAATCCAGGCGGAGATCCCGAGAACACCAACTCTGACGGTCGAACCCACAAGGATGGAGCCGTTGCAGCTGCTTCGGGCAGCTACTACGAGGACGGAGAGCACGACATCCTCAACTGTGAATGGCGGGAGAACAAAGGCCTGAGACGGCTGCTCACGCCGCTGTTGAACGGCAACACGGCGCGAATCCGCGCAGATGTAGTTAAGACAAACTTGGCATTTCGTCGCTCTGCTAAGGCCACACATATCAATGTTCGCGCCGCTATAGCTGAGACCGCACCATTTCTCACAGAGATCATCGAGACAGTGAGGCCGGAATTGATATTGCTCACTGGTCCAGCCATATCAGTGTTCACTTCGCACTTTGGCAGCCGGGAAACAGTCCTCTCCCCGTCAGAGAAAGACGAGAAGACCAAACAGACCGTGTTTGCCGCGTCCCGTGTGATGCTTCGCCGCCCGTCCATTGAGACTCTCGTAGTACAAGTCGCCCATGCTTCGCAGTTCTCGTGGACATACGAGAGATATGGAGTTGCAAGTAGAATCTTTGCCCTTATGCGCGGGGCATAACAATTCGTTCAAGCCGATGCGGTAGTTCCTTCGGTTTAGTGGACACCCTGACCTAACGATCAGGAGTGTCTTCATGCCAGCACCAGGCCCCCGAACAACGTATCGGTACAGCGATCATTTCAAGGCGACGGCTGTCCGGCTAAGCGAGCTTCCCGGCGTGTCCGTGCGCGACGTAGCCGACTCGCTTTACATCCATCCCTTCATGCTGTCTCGTTGGCGAAAACTGGCCCGCGAGGGAGCGATCGTGACCAAGGGAATCGAGCTCGACAAGACAGTGGCGGCGGAACTCAAGGCGCTGCGCGACGTGAAGCGGAAGTACGAGCGTCTGCAGCTCGAGCATGACCTTTTAAAAAAAGCCATCGCGTTCACTTCGAGTCCAAGGCCGACATCTTCGCCTTCATCGCGCACCACCAGGAAACCGTTCCGGTGAGGACGATGTGCCGGCTGCATGGCGTCAGCGCGTCCGGCTTCTATGCGTGGCAACAACGTCCGCGCAGTATGCGATCTGTCGAGGATGCGGTGCTGGTGGATCGCATCAAGGACGTGCATGCGCGCAGCCGCGAGATCTACGGCAGCCCCCGCGTGCACGCGGCCCTGCAACAGACTGGCGAACAGGTCGGCCGCCGCCGGGTTGAACGATTGATGCGCGAAAACGGCGTTCGCGCGTGTTCATCGCGTTTGTATCGCAGACGACCCGGCCTCGCGAAGTTCCTCGCCAGCGTCGAGAGTCGCGCGCATGTGGTTGCGGCCGATCGCGTCGACAAGGTCTGGGTCGCCGACGTGACGTATCTCAAGGTCAACGATCAATGGCGCTACCTGGCGACGATCATGGATCGCCACTCGCGGCGCCTGCTGGGCTGGGCACTCGGCGACGATCGCACCAGCGCACTTACGCGACGCGCCTTGGCGGCTGCGTTCCGCACGCGACGGCCCAACAGCGGCACCGTGTTCCACAGCGATCGCGGGATCGAGTTCATGGCGACAGATTTCAAGCGCCAGCTGGAACGGGCAGGTCTCGTCCAGTCGGCGAACCGGCCGCGCCGGATGACCGACAACGCGCACATGGAATCCTGGAACAAGACGATGAAGTCCAAGCTCTATCACCGGCAGACATTCACGAGCGACCGGGACCTCCAGACGGCAATACGCAGCTACGTGGATTTCTACAATCACCAGCGCCTACACTCGGCGCTCGACTACCGCACACCCGCCGACTACGAACGCGCATGCGCCTAACCAGCAGGTGTCCACTTTCTCGAAGGAAGTCCCTGTCGCTTCTTGGCACGGCTTAATTCCGATACTAGCCCTGGCGAATTACCACGAGTTGCACCGCGCCGAAGCGTTCGGATTCGTTCGATCTATTACTTGAGGTTACGAGGCTACCCAGCCCCAATTGATCCCGGCGCCGGAGCGAAGCGGTCCAGAACAAGTCCAGGACCAGAACATTCTGAGTTACCAGTACCCATTCAATTCAAGGACGAACTCTGTGGATTTCAAGACCGCAACTGGCAAACGCGTCGTTTTCTACACCTGCCTGGGTTGCGCCTACGCAGCGCTGGCGATCTATGCCTTGAACACGATGTTGCTGGGCGCGGCGATCGCTTGCTGGGCCGCGGCGCTGGCGGGCAGGATGGAGAGGTCGGCCCTGCGGTATGCCGTGGTGGCTGCAGGGGCGGGACTGGCCATGTTGGCCGTGCTCTATCAGCTGGGCGCCGGTGCAGGTGCGCGCGATCGGCGGGGGCACACGCCTGCAGTGACCACCTTGCCTGTCGATCCATACACTGGTGATCAGCCGGGGTCCGTCCCGAGTCTGGACACGTACGGTTCCTGACGCCCGGTGACATCGAAATCTCCCTCAGGAACGCAGACGGATGTTCCAGAAAGAATGGACAGCACAGGTGGGCGGCCATGACATTCGTGTGGTCCAACTCGTGGACCGGCGGCACCCGCCTCTATATCGACGGGAACTGCCGCGATCGCAACCACGACCTGTTCGCACCGACGTGGAGGCGCTGGCTTTCGGCGCGCATGATCGAAGGCGATGCGCACAGCGATCTGGTGGAGGTGCGACTGATCGCGCTGGTGCACGTCAGAGTGCAGATCCTGGTCAACGGACAGTTCGTCGCGGGTGATCGCGCCTGATCGGCATGGGTCATTCGAGACGCTTCGACCTGTCTGGCGCTATGGGAATCGAGAGCGCTCGTCCGGCATGACCGCGTCGGCCGCCGCTGTCGTCCGCAGTTTCGCGCCCATCGTCGACGCCCGTTCGCGCGTGCTCGTGCTGGGCAGCATGCCGGGTGTGGCATCGCTGGACGCGGATCGCTACTACGCGCACCCGCGCAATCTGTTCTGGCCGATCATGGGCGCGCTGTTCGGCTTCGATGCCGCGTTGCCGTATGCCGAGCGCCTGGCGCATCTGGCAGCGGCCGGCATCGCGCTGTGGGATGTCGCGGGCGAATGCGTGCGGCCGGGCAGCCTGGACGCACGTATCGCGCCCGGCAGCGTGGTTCCGAATGACATCGCCGGGTTGCTGGCGCGCTATCCGGGCATCGTGCGGATCTGCTTCAACGGCGCGACGGCCGAATCGCTGTTCCGGCGGCACGTGCTGCCGACGCTCGGCGCGGTGCCCCAACTCGTGCGCCTGCCATCGACGAGCCCAGCGCATGCGGCGATGGGATTCGATGCGAAGCTTTCGACCTGGCGCGAGGACTTGGGATTGAGCTGAGCACTTCGTACGCGTCACCTTCGCCGACCATTCGAAAGTTCGCCTTCCTCCCGGCCTTCTCTGCGCGCCGACCTTTGCAAACCCTTCCAGCGCTCCAACGTCCTGAAGTCGCTGGATCCCCGCGTTCGCGGGGATGACGTCATTCTCGGACAGGTTCGCGCAGGTCCCACAGGCGGGAGACGGTGAATGCCGCGTGTCCACCCCTGCAAACTCTCTCCGCGCTCCAACGCCCTGAAGTCGCTGGATCCCCGCGTTCGCGGGGATGACGTCATCCTCGGACAGGTTCGCGCAGGTCCCACACGCGGGAGACGGTGAATGCTGCCGCGTGTCCACCTCTGCAAACTCTCTCCGCGCTCCAGCGCCTTGAAGTCGCGGGATCCCCGCGTTCGCGAGGATGACGTCATCCTCGGCAGGTCCGCGCAGGTCCCACAGGCGGAGACGGTGAAGGCTGCCGCGTCTCCCCAGAGGTCCGCACGTCTTGCTCCACAACGGAGCGTCCCATGCGTTGCCACAGGACCGGCGGCCAGCGCTGGCATGCTGGCGCCCTGCCCTCCGCCGCCGGACGCTCCGCCATGACTCTGCTGATCAATCCCCGCACGCATGATCTGGGCGGCTTCGAAGTCCGGCGTGCGGTGCCGACGCTGCAGGCGCGCAGCGTGGGGCCGTTCGTGTTCGTCGACCATATGGGGCCGGCGGTGTTCGAGAAAGGCGCCGGCATCGACGTGCGTCCGCATCCGCACATCGGCCTGGCGACGGTGACCTTCCTGTGGTCGGGCACCATCCACCATGCCGACACGCTGGGCTACTCGCAGGACATCACGTCCGGCGACGTGAACTGGATGACCGCCGGTCGCGGCATCGTCCATGCCGAACGCACGCCGCTGCAACTGCGCGAGGGCGAACACCCGCTGCACGGCATGCAGACCTGGGTCGCGCTGCCCAAAGCGCACGAGGAAACCGCGCCGGAATTCCATCACCATCCCGCGGCGACCTTGCCGCAGTTCCGGCGCGACGGCGCATGGGTGCGCGTGATCGCCGGACGTGGATTCGGCGAGGAATCGCCGGTGCGGGTGTTCGCCGACACGCTCAACGTCGCGCTCGATCTGGCGCCCGACGCCGAGCTGTCGATTCCGCCGTCGCATGCCGAGCGCGCGCTCTACGTGCTCGAAGGCGACGCGCAGCTCGACGGTGCCGATATTCCGCCGCGACATCTGGCGGTGCTCGACACGGGTGCGGTGGCGAAGCTGCGTGCGAAGACCCCGCTCAAGGCGATGCTGTTCGGCGGCGAGCCGCTCGATGGTCCGCGCCACATGTGGTGGAACTTCGTGTCCTCGTCGAAAGAGCGCATCGAGCAGGCCAAGCTGGACTGGCGGGACGGCCGTTTCGGCAAGGTTCCGGGCGATCCGGAGTTCATTCCGCTACCCGAACGGTGACGTCTGTCACACTCCATGCCGCGCGGCCGCAGGTCGGCGGCGGTATCGTCGGAGCCTGGGGTGACAGGGGACGACACGATGCACATTTCACGACCGATCGCGCTGTTCGGCGCGCTGGTTTGCGCGGGCATGGTCCACGCGCAGACTGCCAACGACTGCCCGCAATTGCCGCCTGACGCCGCCGTGCGCTGGGAAGTGCAACCGGGGCCCGATTTCGTGTTCTGCCGCGCCATGGACATCGCGTCCGGACAGCAGGCGTTCGCAGTGACCGTCGGCCGCACAGCGACCTTCAAGCCGCGCCGCAACGACCGCGTCGGCGACCGCGTCACCATCGACGGCACCCGCACCTGGTGGCACGCGCCCGAAAACGAGCTGACCGGCGCGATGGTGCGCGAAACGCTGCTGGAACTGCCGTCAGGCGATTACGCGCACATCATTGTGCGCGCGCCGGATGAAAGCGCACTGGGCCGCTCGCTGCGCGATGCCGAGGCACTGCATTTTTCGGACGTGCGGCTCGGCAGCAAGTAAGCGACGGCTATCCGCGCGCGCGTGCGCGGGAGCTGATTGCAAGCGTCGACACCATCCTTGTAGGAGCGCGCTTGCGCGCGACGGGCGTTCCGGGTGAAGCCCTTCGCGCGCGAGCGCGCTCCTACAGGTAGTCCGGTCGCCTCGTCGAGCTGAGAAATGACGGATCGCTTTGTTTGGGTACGCGACAGCGGCGTGGTCGAGCCCCGTGTAGGAGCGCGCTTGCGCGCGATGAGGCTTTCCCGGTGAAGCCCTTCGCGCGCGAGCGCGCTCCTACAGGTGTTCCGGTCGCCTCCGGCCGGGGCTGCAGGTGCCACACCCTGTAGGAGCGCGCTTGCGCGCGATGGGGCGTTTCCGGCCACACCCATCGCACGCGCCTTCAGCTGTCAGAACCGGCCTTGCTGGTAATCCACGAATGCCTGCATCAGTTCTTCGCGGGTATTCATGACGAAGGGGCCGTGCCGGGCAACCGGTTCGCGCAGCGGGCGGCCCGCAACGAGAATCAGGCGTGCGCCTGCAGCGTCTGCGTTGAGCGCGAGGTGTACCCCGCCGCCAAGCACCGCGAGTTCCTGCGACACGAGTGGGCGTGCGTCCTCGCCCTCGCCGACCTGCGCCGCCCCCTCGAACGCATACGCGAACGCGTTGTGGCCTTCGGGAAGGTCGTAATGCCAGGAAGCGTTCGGCGCCAGGGTGATGTCGAGATAGACCGGATCGGTTGCGGGCTGCGAGATGGGGCCTGCGACACCATCGACGTTGCCCGCGATGATCTTGACCGACACGCCTTCGCCCGGCTGCACCACCGGGATCCGATCGGGCGCGAATTCCTGGTACTTCGGCGCGGTCATCTTGTCCTTCGCCGGCAGGTTCACCCACAGCTGGAAGCCGCGCATGCGTCCCGCTTCCTGCTCGGGCATTTCCGAATGCACCAGTCCACGACCGGCGGTCATCCACTGCACGCTGCCGGGCACCAGCAGGCCTTCGTTGCCGTGGTTGTCCTTGTGGCGCATGCGCCCGTCGAGCATGTAGGTGACGGTCTCGAAGCCGCGATGCGGATGCTCGGGGAAACCGGCCAGGTAATCCTCGGGCTTGTCGGTGCCGAACTCGTCGAGCATCAGGAACGGGTCGAGATCGGGCAACTGCGGCGTACCGATCACGCGGGTCAGCTTGACCCCGGCACCGTCGCTGGCGGGCATGCCGCGGACGTGGCGGAGGATACGGACGGCATCTGCAGTGGAAGTCATCGGACGGGTTCCTCTCGGGCCTTCGCACACGATGCGGGTGCGCGAGAGCGATTCCACGCGCATGGGTGGAACGGAGGTTTCTGTCAGGACGAGCAGGCTCGCGCTCGGAGCCCGCCCCCGCTTTGCGGGGGAGGCTTGGGTGGGGCGAACCGTCAGGTGTGAGCATAGAAAAGCGAGCGACGGGTCATGCGCGATACGGGATCTACCGCGACCGGATCGTTTGCCCCCATCCCAGCCTTCCACCCGTAAAGGGCGCAATGCCCCACACGCGGGGGAAGGAGCAAAGCGGAATCAGCGCGCGGTCAGGCGCCAAGCCCGGTGGATGCGCGCGTTGCGCTCGAAGTCCGGCGGGATCGTTTGTGCGGTGATTTCCTCGCAGTGTGCGAACGCGGACACCGCCTCGATATCGAGCCTGAAACGCCGGAAGTTGTTCGAGAAATACAGCACGCCGCCCGGCGCCAGTCGCGCCACGGCCGCCTGCAGCAGACGCACGTGTTCGCGCTGGATGTCGAAGTCCTTGGCCTTGGCGGAGTTGGAGAACGTCGGCGGGTCGCAGAAGATCAGGTCGAACTGTGCGGTTTCCGCTTCCAGCCACTGCAGGGCATCGGCCTGCACCAGGCGATGCTTCGCGCCGCCGAAGCCGTTCGCGGCCAGATTGTCCGCGCACCACTGCAGGTACGTGCCCGAGAGATCAACGGTGGTCGTGGTGCGCGCGCCACCACCGGCCGCGTGCACGGTGGCCGCGCCCGTGTAGCCGAACAGGTTGAGAAAGCGTGTGTCACTGGCCTCGTCGGCGATGCGCAGGCGCATTGGACGATGGTCGAGAAACAGGCCGGTGTCGAGATAATCAAACAGGTTCACGCGCAGATGCACGCGGCCCTCGTCGACCAGCAGGAACTCGTGGCGCGCGTCGAAGCGGCCGTACTTGCTGCCGCCCTTGCCCTTGGCGCGCGTCTTCACCGCGATGCGCTCGCGCGGTATGCGGAAGACGTCGCGCGCGGCGGCGAGCACGTCGTTGAAGCGACGCTTTGTCACCGCCTCGGGAATCTCCGCCGGCGCGGCGTACTCCTGGATGTGCAGCCACAGCGGCGCGCCGTCGGCAGTCGCGTCGGCTTCGGACTGGATGTAGACGTCGATCGCGGCCGCGTATTCGGGCAGGTCGGCGTCGTAGGCGCGGTAGCAGGTGATGCCGTCGCGCTCGCGCCAGCTCTTGAGCTTGCGCAGATTCTTGCGCAGGCGGTTGGCGACCATCGTCGCGCCTTCGCTCAGTTCCCGCGGCGTCTCGCTGACGGCGCGCTGCGGTGGACGTACCGGGTCGCAGACGATCAGGCTGCACTCGATCGCGCCGTTGAACACCTGGTACTTCTTCTTCGCGCGCAGGCCGGTCGCGTGCGCGAGTTCGGCATCACCGCACAGCAGACTGGCGCGCCACTCGGGCACCGCGCGTGCCAGCGCATTGCCCAGCGTGCGATACAGCACGGGATCGGCCGCCAGACGCGCGTCGTAGGGCGGGTTGCAGACCGCGAGCCCGCGCTTGACCGACTCGGCCAGCGCTGCGTCCTCCTGCGATGCGGGCGGCACCGGCGCCTGCAGCGTGGAGATGTCGCCGACCTGCCAGTCGATCGCTTCACGCAGACCGGCAGCGGTAGCGTTCTCGCGTGCAGCCTGAATTGCATGCGGGTCGAGATCGCGTCCGAAGAACACACTGCGCAGGCGCTCGCGCCCGGTGCGCTCACGCGACAGCGCCTCGTCGCACAGCGTCTGCCAGTGCGCCGCGTCGAATCCGCGCCAGCGGCTCGGCGCCCGGCCTGCCGATGCTGCGCCACCATCGCGCGACAGGCCCGGTGCGACGTCGGCCGCCATCAGTGCGCCCTCGATCAGCAGCGTGCCGCTGCCGCACATCGGGTCGAGCAGCGCACCGCCCTCGGTATACAGCGCCGGCCAGCCGCCGCGCATCAGCACGGCCGCGGCGAGATTCTCCTTCAGCGGTGCTTCGCCCTGCGCACGGCGCCAGCCGCGCCGGTGCAGCGGCCCGCCGCCCAGATCCACCGACAGCAGCGCGCGCCCCTTGCGCACCACCAGGCTCAGGCGCAGGTCCGGCGACTCGACGTCGACGTCCGGGCGCGCGCCGGTGCTCTCGCGCAGTGAATCGACGATCGCGTCCTTGACCCGCTGCGCGGCGTAGCGCGCGTGGGTGATCGCGCTGCCGGAGACGTGCGGGTCGATCGCGAGCGTCATCGTCGCATCGAGATGCTGTGACCAGTCGACCGCGCGCGCGCCGGCGTAGAGCGCATCCTCGTTCTCGCAGGCGTAGTCGGCGATCGGCCACAACACGCGGCTGGCCAGACGCGACCACAGCACCGCGCGTTGCGCGTCGTGCAGGCTGCCTTCGACGTTGGCGCCGGCCGTGGCCGCGGTGGCATGCGCGCAGCCGAGCGCGAGCAGCTCGTCGACGAGCAGGTATTCGAGGCCCTTGGGGCAGCTGGCGAAGAATTTCATGGTCGGATCGTATGAAAGGAATGTCGTTGGATCACGTCATTCCCGCGAACGCGGGAATCCAGTGTCTGCGGTGATCACGCGAACCAGCGCAGATCGCTGATGTCTGTAGCGAAGTCACTGGATTCCCGCGTTCGCGGGAATGACGTGGTCGATAGTGCGGGGCGTGCGCAGCCCGGCGGCGTCAAAGCGACCGCAACAACGCCGCGAACGCCTCGGCCGCGGCGTCGACGTTCGCGGACAGCCGGTGGTCGTCGTCGACCAGCAGCAGCCGGCCGCGCCGCGCGCAGGTCCAGCCGATGACATCGCTGGCGGGAATCAGCTCGTCGCCCCAGCCGTGCACGACCGACAGCGGCACCTCGGCGGCCTGCAGCGGGTGCGCGGCATCGAGCCGAACCGGCGGCGCCATCAGGAACAGGCCGGCGACCGGCAGTTGCAACGAGACGTGCCCGGCGGTCCACGCGCCCAGGCTCGAGCCGGCCAGTACCAGCGGTCCGCGCGCGGCGGCTGCCATCGCCTGCCGCTGCAGACGCTCGATGCGCGCGGCGACATCGCCCAGCGGGCTCACCTCGCGCTTCGCGTCGAGATCGGTGTAGTCGGGACGCTCGGCCGTCCAGCCCAACCGCTCGGCCGCCAGCGCCAACGCGGTGACCTTGGTCGCGTCGGGGCCGCTCTCGAACCCGTGCGAAAGAATGCAGTGACCGCGCGTGCTCATGCGGCCACCCACTCGACGCGATCACCGCGGCGCAGCGTGCCGCCTTCGACGATGCGCGCGCACAGCCCGCCCATGCCGCGCATGGCGTTGTAGCCGCCGGGGCCGAGGGTCTGTTCCATCTTCGAGCAAGGATCGCAAGGCTCAGTGCCTTCGAATACCGCCTCGCCGATGCGGAACCGCCGCCCCTTGAAGGCGATCAGGGGGATGCCCGACACCAGCAGATTGCGTCGCAGCGCGGCCGGCGCGACCGACGCATGACCACTGAGCGCAGCGATCGCCGGCAGGTGCTCGGCCTGGATCAGGGTCACGCCGCGCTTGCCGCTGCCGCCGGCATATCGATCTCCGCCCAGGCCACCGCCGACGTTCGCCACCGCTTCGTCCACCTCGACCAGCGGTACGTTCCGGCCGGGTCGCAGGCCGATCCAGTCGAGCGTGCCGGCACGCGGAAACTGCGTCATCAGCGCGTGCAGCGCGGAGTCGGGAGGGGGATTTCTCATGTGTGCATGGTAGCCGATCGGGTCTGCGGCCCTGGCGGACAGCATGGCCTGCGTCCTTCCCGGTTTGCGGAGAAAGATTGGGTGAGGGCTGAGCGTCAAGCTGTATGGAACGAGTCTCGGACGTCTGAGGCGTTGATGTCGAGCGTTCGAAGACCCCACGACCGGGTTGTTCGCCCCCTCCCAACCCTCCCCCGCTTGTGCGGGGGAGGGCTCGTTCCGCGCGCGCATTCGCGCTGCGGCTACCATCGCGTCCATGCCCGCGCCTGACATCCAGCAACAGCCCCTGCCTTACGTCGCGCGCCTCGCGCCGCGCACGATCGACACCATCACCCTCGTCGTCCTCCATTGCACCGAACTGCCGGACCTCGCGACCGCGCGCAGCTACGGCGAGCGCGTGCTCTACGACAGCGGGACCGGCGCCAGTGGGCACTGGTACATCGATCGCGACGGACGCATCGTCGAATACGTGCCGGCCACGCGCGTTGCCCATCACGTGCGCGGGTACAACACGCATTCGGTCGGCATCGAACTGGTCAACACCGGCCGCTTTCCGCACTGGTACGACAGCCGCCACCAGGCGATGGACGCGCCGTATCCGCACGCGCAGATCACGGCGCTGGTCGCGTTGCTCGCGCATCTGCAGCGCACGCTTCCGGCCTTGCGCGAGATCGCCGGCCATGAAGATCTCGACACAGACTGCGTCGAGGCCTCCGACGATCCCGCCCTCACCGTGCCACGCAAGCGTGATCCCGGGCCGATGTTTCCCTGGGATGCCGTGCTGGCGCAGGTCCCGCTGCGCCGCATCGGCGTCTGAACGCGGCCGTCAGGGCGCAGGCCCGTCGCCACCTATAATTGCCGGCCGGCGCGCTTTGCGTCGCCGCTCCCACCTGCACGGCCCTGCGATGACCCCGCCCGTTTCCGAACTGATCGACCTGCTCAGCCTCGAGCGCCTCGAAGACAACCTGTTCCGCGGCCAGAGCCGCGACATCGGCACCAAGTACGTGTTCGGCGGCCAGGTGCTGGGCCAGGCGTTGTCGGCGGCCCAGGCCACGATGACCAGCCCGCGTCCGGCGCATTCGCTGCATGCCTACTTCCTGCGCGCGGGCAACGTGGACGCGCCGATCGTCTACGACGTCGACCGCACCCGCGATGGCGGCAGCTTCTCGGTGCGCCGCGTCACCGCCATCCAGCACGGCAAGGTGATCTTCTTCTGCGCGGCCTCGTTCCAGGAAGAGGAAACCGGCGCCGAGCATCAGCTCACCATGCCCGAAGTGCCGGCGCCCGAAGACATCGAACCGCAGGATCCGCTGCCGGCCGCGGTGCTGGCCAAGCTGCCGGTCAAAGTGCAGCGCTGGCTCGACCGCAGCGGCCCGTTCGAATTCCGCCACGTCTACCCGCGTGACGAACTCAAGCCGCCCAAGCGCCCGCCGTTCCAGCAGATGTGGTTCCGCCTGACCGGCCCGGTCGGCGACGCGCCGGTGCTGCATCGCGCGCTGCTGGCGTATGCCTCCGACTTCCAGCTGCTGGGCACGGCGACGTTCCCGCACGGCATCAGCTACTACCAGCCGAACGTGCAGATGGCCTCGCTCGACCACGCGCTGTGGTTCCACCGCCCGTTCCGGGTCGACGACTGGCTGCTGTATTCGCTCGACAGCCCCAGCGCCCAGGGCGCGCGCGGCCTGGCGCGCGGGCAGATCTTCGACCGCAGTGGCCGGCTGGTGGCCAGCACGGCGCAGGAAGGCATGATCCGCGTGCTGCCCGGCGACGCACCCGCGCCGCAGGCGGGCTGATGCGCCAGGTCTTTTCCAGCCCCCGGCTCGAGAACGTCGAGCGTGTCGCCACGCTGCTGCGCGAGGCCGGCATCGAGGTGCAGATCCTCAACGGGCGCTCCTACAAGGGCAATCGCCGCAGCAACTTCAGCTATCGCGACGACGCCGGCGGCCCGAAGCCGGCGGTCTGGGTGACCCGCTCGGACGACCAGCCGCGTGCACGCGAGATCCTGCGCGAGGCCGGCCTGCTGCAGAGCCAGCCGTCGACGCGCAGCTACCTGCCACAGGCCGACGTGGTGTTCGCGCGGAGAGACACCGAAGTCCCGCGCCGCAAGATGAGCCGGGCGGCCAAGGTCCGCTACACGTTGCTGGGCGGCGCTGTGGTGGTGATCGCGCTGTCGTGGCTCGGCACGCCGTTCTCCGACGCGCCGACCGGCGCACCGGTACTCTCGCCCGCTGCCGAAACGACCACACCGGTGCTCGACATGGTCCCGCCGACGGTCGAGGCCAGCGTGCACCGCTTGCCGGTGCCGCGCGCCTTGGCCGCGACCGTCCTCGGCGACGCGCTGTCCGCCACCGCCGGCCCGGTGTGCGTGGCCGTTGACGGCGAGGCGCCGGCTGCGCCCCTGCTGGCCGAACTGGAAACCGCATACCCGGATGTGCGGCCGGCCTCGGCCTGCGCCGGCGGCGACGGACAGGCAGCGTGGCTCGAAGTGGCCAACTACCGCACCGACGGCTCGGGCAGCGGCACGCTCGACCTCGTCAGCGGCGGCAGCGATGCCGCCCAGGGCCTGGTCACACGCATGCTGGACGTGCGCCGCGACGGGCTCGACTGGACGTTCGCGCCTGCCGAGTGACACGCCCGCCGCAGCGGGCCCGCGTCGCGCGACGCGATGGCGATGGGTTTCGCTGCGCTTGCCCCGTCCTGCGGATGCCAACGCGGCGTCTCTGTAGGAGCGCGCTCGCGCGCGAGGGGCATTCGTCGTAAAGCCCTTCGCGCGCAAGCGCGCTCCTACGACCGCGTGCAGGCTGATGTCGCACCGGCCAGGCCCTGAGCGCGGCTGCGAGCAACTGCAGCGGATGGCATCATCGACGGCGCCGGTCACATCCGGCATCCGGGTCGCGTCTGGGGGGACGGACCCGCCCGCAGGGGAGCGCTTCGTGAACGCCATCACCGTCGACGATCTGGGCTTCGAAGCCCGCATACACCAGGAACTGCCGGCCGCGCGCAGCGGTGACCAGGCCGCCTATGGCCGCATCGTGCAGCTGAGCCAGAACGCGACGACCGCCATCGCGCTCGCCATCACCCGCGACGTGCAGGCCAGCCAGGACATCGCGCAGGAGGCCTATCTCAAGGCCTGGCAGCAACTGGGCAAGCTGCAGAACACGACGAGCTTCCTGCCGTGGCTGCGCCAGATCACCCGCAACCTCGCCCGTGACCATCTGCGCGCACGTCGCGAACGCATGATCGCGGGCGAGGCCGCCGACATCGCGATCGCACAGGCCGCCGACCCGGACGGCTGTCCGATGCAACAGATCATCGATGACGAGACCGGCCGCGTAGCCGCCGATCTGATCTCCGAATTGCCCGACGACAGCCGCGAAGTCCTGTTGCTGTACTACCGCGAAGGCGGCAATTCCAAGCAGGTCGCCGCCCTGCTCGGCCTGTCCGATGCAGCAGTGCGCAAGCGGCTGTCGCGCGCGCGGCGCAGCCTGCGCGAGGATCTGGTCGCGCGCTTCCGCGACTTTGCGACGAGTTCGGCACCCGGGACGGCGTTCACGCTGCTGGTGACAGCCGGGCTGGCGAGTTTTGCCAAGCCTGCAACGGCCGGCACCGTTGCCGGCGTCGCGGCCGGAGGCGCCTTCGGTGCCGGCATCGCCGGCAAGGCCGCGATGGGCAGTGCGAGCGCAATCGGCGTCGCCGGCGTGTCGCTGGTGTTCGGGGGGCTGACCATGTGGCTGTGCCGGAAGATGGTTGCGCGCTATGCCGATACCGAAGCCGAGCGCATTGCCATTCTCAAGCTTTACGACCGCTGGTTCCTGTGGGGTTCTCTGGCCGGAGGTCTTTTGGCGCTGTGTGTAGGCTTCTTCGTTAGTGCAGGTGAGCTGTCGGTCAGCTGGATATCCATCATATTCATGATCGCCCTGCTTCCCTACAACTACCCGCTGCTCACCAGCATGCCGCGCCTGATGAATCCGTTGATCGCGCGCGACATCGCGCGTGATCCCAAGGGCGGTGCACGCCGTGCTCTCGGGTATCGCCTGATGTTCGGCACGAGCGGCCTGATCCTGACCAATCTCGGCCTGGTCGGCACGCTGCTGATCATATGGTTGAAGACCGCCTGAGTCGGGACACGCATGCACCGTCGCGGAGGATGAAGCGTGTGTCGATGCGTCTGCATCGCTGTCGAGCTGGCACGGCACGAGTATGTCAACGGGTCAAAAAAAAGACCGCGCTATGCGCGGTCTCTCGTTGACGTGTCATCCACGACTCAGCGCTGCGGACGCGCCGCGCGCAGTTCCTCGCGGCTCAGAAAGCCGTCGCCGTTCTCGTCAAGCCACGCGAAGCGCTCCGCCAGGCGCGGCATCTTTTCCGAGACTTCCACGCGGCTGAGCTTGCCGTCATTGTTGAGATCAGCCTCGCGGAACTTCGCCTCGAAGCGACGCTCGCCCTCGGCACGACGCTCGGCGGATTTCGCCGCGTGCCAGGCACGCAATTCGCCGCGCGTGAGATAACCGTCGCCGTTGGCGTCGATGGCGTCGAAGTTGGCGACCAGGTCGAAACCGGGCATCGAACGACCGTGATGGCCACGCGCCTTGCCTTTGCCGCCGGCCTCTACACCGCGTTCGGCATTGCGCGCAGCACGTTCGGCGCGATGGGCCTCGCGGCGTGCGTCCCGGGCCTGCTGGCCGGCCTGCGCTTCTTCTCGGCTGATGCGGCCGTCGCCATCGGTGTCGAGCCTGGCGAGTGCGTCGATGCCGCCGCCCGGGCCGCGCGGGCCATGACCGCGGTGCCGTTCGCCATCGGCCTGCGCCGCCTGGGTACCCGCTGCAGGCGACTGGGCCGTTGCGGCGCTGACAGCGCCGAGGGAGAGGGCTGCGAGCAGCGCGGTGGTGATGAGTCTGGTCTTCATGGTGAGCTTCCCGTTGCCGCGGCACCGTGCCGCCGTGCATCGATCAACGCGTGGTCCGTCCAGCGCGTTGACCGGGGCGCGGGCGGGTTCAGCCAGCGGTCGGCCAGGCGGTCGCGTCAGCTGCGACGCGCCTCGGTATTCTGCCGGCATGCAGACCCCGTCCCCTCCTCCCGCACAGGCCGACGCCGGCCTTGGCGATCTGCGCCTGTTCCACACCGCGCCACACGCTTGCGGTTACTGGGCCGACCGCGAGGCGCGCGACCTGGTGCTCGATCCGCGCGATCCACGCATGGGCCAGGTGTACACACAGGCGCTGCGCTGGGGATTCCGTCGCTCGGGCGACATCGTCTATCGCCCGCACTGCGCCGCGTGCCGGGCGTGCGTTGCGGTGCGCATTCCGGTCGAAACCTTCGCGCCCAACCGCAGCCAGCGACGCACGCTGGCGCGCAATGCCGACATCGAGGCGCGCGTGGTGCCCGCCGAACGCAACGACGAGCGCCTGGCGCTGTATCGCCGCTATCTGGTCGCACGCCATCCCGACGGCGGCATGGACGACCACGGCGCGCTGGAATTCGACCAGTTCCTGATCGGCAGCTGGAACAGCGGACGCCTGCTGGAACTGCGCCTGGACGGCGCGCTCGTCGCGGTGGCGGTGACCGATCTGGTCGAGGATGCGCTGTCGGCCGTCTACACTTTCTACGCACCCGAACACGCGTCACGTGGCCTGGGCACACTGGCGATCCTCAAACAGATCGCTTGGGCGCAGCGCGAACGCCGGCGCTATCTGTATCTCGGCTACTGGATCGATGGACACCGCAAGATGGCTTACAAACGCAATTTCCAGCCGCTCGAAGGCTTCGATGGTCGTCGGTGGCGGCTGCTGACGGACGCCGCGCGATGAGCCGCACGCTGCTGGTTTCGCTCATCGCACTGGCCGCATTGCTGCTCGCTGCGTGCGTGCGCGTGTACACGCACAGCGAAGTGCCCGGCGCAACGTCGGCGCGCGAGGCGCCCGCCGCGTTGCGCATCGCGGCCTACAACACTTCGCTCTACAGTGACGAGGCCGGCGGACTGCTCGAACGTCTGCGGGGCGAGGACGACGACGTTCGCAAGATCGCGGCCGTGCTGCAGCAGGTGCGGCCGGACATCGTATTGATCAACGAGTTCGACTACGTCGCCGACGGCAGCGCCGCCGACGTGTTCCAGCAGCGCTGGCTCGAACGTGCGCAGCCCGGCGGCGGCGAACCGCTGCGCTATCCCTACCGTTACATCGCGCCGGTGAACACCGGTGTGCAGAGCGGCCTGGACCTCGATGGCAATGGCACGATCGGCGGCGAAGGCCGCGAGCGCGGCAATGATGCCTGGGGCTACGGCCTGCATCCGGGCCAGTACGGCATGCTGTTGCTGTCGCGCTATCCGATCGATGCCGACACCGCGCGTACCTTCCAGTTGCTCAGGTGGAGCGCGATGCCCGAGGCGCGGCGTCCGCATCATCCCGACGGCCGGCCGTTCCATCCCGACGCGGTGTGGTCGCAACTGCGGCTGTCGTCGAAGTCGCACTGGGACGTGCAGGTGCGCGCGCCGGGCGGCGTGATCCACGTGCTGGCCTCGCACCCCACGCCGCCCGCGTTCGACGGGCCGGAACAGCGCAACGTCGCGCGCAATCACGACGAAATCCGCCTGTGGACCGAGTACCTCTCGCCCGGCACGCACGACTGGCTGTGCGACGACGCGGGCCGCTGCGGCGGACTCGAGGCAGACGCCCGCTTCGTGATCCTCGGCGATCTCAACAACGACCCGGTCGACGGCTCCGGCAATCACGCCGCGATCGGTGGTCTGATCGAACATCCGCGCGTGATGCGCATGGCCACGCCACGCAGCGAAGGCGCGATCGAGGCGGCGGAAGCCGACGGCGGCGCCAACCTGCAGCACCGCGGCGCGCATGCGCACGACACCGGCAGTTTCGGCCCGCGTGTGGGCAACCTGCGGCTGGATTACGTGCTGCCTTCGGTCGGCCTGACGCGCGTCGATGCCGGGGTCTTCTGGCCGCGCAGCGATGCGCCGCATGCCGACATCGTGGACGGTACCGACCACCGCCTGGTGTGGGTGGACGTGACGCAGTGATTGGATGATGCCATGCGTGTCGAAGCGGACACGCATGGCGCGATCGGGACTCGCAATCCATTGCAGGAAAGGCCGCGCGCAAGCGCGTCGGCCGCGTGGGGTCAGCCGCCCACCGTCTCCACCAGGCCGCGCAACGCGGCCGCCACTGTCTGTCGCCGCACCGCATCGCGGTCGCCGGCGAAGTGGAACAGTTCCGCGCGCGCATAACCGCCGCGCCGCTTCCATGCGATCCACACCGTGCCGACCGGCTTGTCCTCGCTGCCGCCGCCGGGCCCGGCGATACCCGTTACCGCGACCGCGACGCTCGCACCGGAATTGACCAGCGCGCCGGACACCATCTCGATCGCGGTGTCGCGGCTCACCGCGCCGTGGGTTTCGAGCGTGTGCGGATTGACGCCGAGCAGCGCTTGCTTGGCCTCGTAGCTGTAGGCCGCCATGCCGCAGTCGAACCAGTCCGAACAGCCGGCGATGTCGGTGACGGCCTTGGCGATCCAGCCGCCGGTGCAGCTTTCGGCGGTCACGAGACGATGGTGGCGCGCGCGCAGCAGTTCACCGGTGTCCTCGGCGAGGGTCTGCAGCGCAGCGTCGGAATGGATGTCGTGCATGGCGGGGCCCGCGTGGGAAGCCGCCGTTGTACCGCATCGCGCCACGCGCGTCGCGTCTCGCCGCCCGTCTAGAGCGACTTCGCGCGCGGATCCGGTGTGTAATCGGCCCGCCAGCGCATGGGATCGCACGCCCCCGGACACACGAACGGCCGACCCTTTCGGGCCGGCCGTCGCAACGGAACGCGGACTCAGTACCGCACGCGCAGGGTCACGCCGTACATGCGTGGCGCGGCCGGAAACGCAGTGAACGTATTGAGCGAGTTGCCGGGGTCGGGAAACAGCGCCTGCAGCGGACCGTCGAACCCGACCTGCACATACTCGGTGTCGGTAATGTTGGTGCCCCACAGTTCCACCATCCAGCGCCCGTCGCCGCGACCGAAGCCCAAGCGCGCATTGACGGTCGTATAGGCGTCCTGATGCTTCTCCACGTCGAGATCGGAGCCGGTGTTGTACGAACCCATGTACTTGGCGCCGATGTTGAAGCGGCCGACCAGCGCGTCGGTGAGGTCCCATTCGTAGGTCGCCGACAGCGAGCCCGACCATTCCGGCGCGAACGGCATGGTCGCGCCGGGCAGCTTGTACAGCGCGCCCGAGGTGCTCAACGGATCGCGCTGGACGAAGTCCACGCCGGGAATGTCACGGCCGAACGTGGTGTCGGCGTACATCAGCCCGCCCTGCAGCATCAGGCCCTGCACCGCCTGCGGCTGCCATAGGATTTCGGCGTCCAGGCCCGTGGACGTCACTTCGGGAATCGAGCGCACGACGAAGCTGGTGCCCAGGAAGCTGTTGAGCTGGAAGTCCTCGTACTCCTGGTGGAACAGCGTGGCATTGAGCAGCAGCGCGCCGTCCGCCCAGGTGGTCTTGGTGCCCAGCTCGTAGCTGTTGACGAACTCGCCGCCGAACGAGGTGTCGTTGACCGGGGTGATGCCCTGCCCGCTGATCGACTGGCCATCAGCCGACTGCACGCGGTCGAGGTTGAAACCGCCGCCCTTGTAGCCGCGCGCGAACGAGGCATAGGTCATGACGTTGTCGTTCCAGCGGTAGGCCGCCTTCAGCGTGCCGGACCATTCCTTCTCTTCCAGTTCCTGGAAGGTGCTGCGGCCGTTGTGGAAGGTGTTCGCCCACGGCAGGCACATGTAGCCGGCGATCGTCGGACCGGCCGAGGCCATGATCGCGTTCTGCGCGGCGGCCGGCAGCGATGCGAACACCGAGCTGCGCGAGGCCAGCGCCGCGCGCAGGTTGGCGAACCGCGCCGGGTTGGCCGGGTTCTGGTCGGTCAGCGCGCCGGTGCAGCCCAGGCTGCCGTTGGGATTGCTGTAGGCGGAGTCGAGTTCCTTCTTCTCGCGCGTGTAGCGCAGGCCCAGGGTCAGGTCGAGCGCGTCGGTCGCATGCCAGGTGTTGTTGGTGAACACGGCCACGCTGGTGGAGTTCTGCTGGTAGCGGTCGAGCGCGCCGAGGCCGGAGAAATTCGCGCCGTACGGGCGTCCGGCCACCTGGGACAGGAACGCGGCCGGCGGGATGTTGAGCGGGTTGTCGAGCGTGATGCCGTTGGCGGCGAGGTTCTGGCCGACCAGCTGGTAGACCAGCGTGGACACATAGGGCTCGTAGTGGCTGCCGATGCGGTAGGACTCGTTGCGGGCGAGATCCTCGTCGGCGTAGAACGCGCCGATCATCCAGTCGAGGCGATCGGTCGAACCGGTCAGGCGCAATTCCTGGCTGAAGGTGTCGAAGCCCGTGAAGGACTCGTCCTTGTCGGCGTTGCGGTAGATCAGGTCGGCAGTGCTGAAATCGTAGTCGAGGCCGTTGATGGTCTCCCACTCGCGCTGGGCGGTGATCGAGGTCAGCGTGGCGCCGCCGAACCACGGCGTCTCCCAGTTGATCTCGGCCGCGATGCCGTGTTCCTTGATGTCCTGGGACGTCGGCCGGTTGCTGTAGGCGACGCGATCGAACGGGTCATCGCCCGGTGCCGCGACGGCCTTGCCGCCCGCCAGCGCATTGAGGATGGCGGCCGTCTGGCCGACGGTGGTCTGCACGGCGGTGCAGCAGTTCTCTTCGCGACTGGTGAAATCGGCCGAGAACTGGATGTCGAGGGTTTCGGTGGGCTCGAACAGCAACTTTCCGCGGAAGGTATGGAAGTTCTGGTCGTAGTCTTCGTCTTCGGTGCGCGGACCGTTGCCGGTGCGTACGTCCATCCAGCCGTCGCGTTTGCGCTTGGCGGCGTAGACGCTGAAGGCCGCGGTATCGCTGAAGGCATCGTTGTAGGCACCCGCCACACCCAGCGCACCGTAGTTGCCGGCGGTGATCTCGGCCTCGGCGCTCTGCGTGTAACTGGGGCGCCGCGTCACCACGTTGATCACGCCGGCAGATGTGTTCTTGCCGAACACCGTGCCCTGCGGGCCCTTGAGCACCTCGATGCGTTCGATCTGGCCCAGATCACCGAAGCCCACACTGTTGCGCGGGCGGTAGACGCCGTCGATGACCACACCCACCGATGACTCCAGGCCCACGTTGTCGCCGACCGTGCCGATGCCGCGGATGCGTGCGGTGGTGATGGCCTCGTTCTGGGTGCTGGTGACCGTAAGACCGGGCACGAGGATCTGCATGTCCTTGATGTCGCGCACGCCGGTGTCCTGCACCAGGCGCTCGTCGAGCACGGTGACCGAGATCGGCACGTCCTGGATGGCCTCCTCGCGCTTCTGCGCGGTGACGGTCATCGTCGCCAGCGTGGTCGGCGCATCGTCCGAACGCGCGTTCGACTGCGCCATCGCCGGCGCGGCGACGGTGGCGACGAGCGCGACGACGACCGCGCGTGCGAGCTGGCTGCGCTGCAACTTCCTCGAATCCATGATGTCCCCCGATACGTGGTGTGGTTTCGTTCCGAAAAACCGACGCCCGACGGCATTGCGCCACCGGTTTCCCCGCGTTCCGGCCCGCGTGGGGGCCTGGCCGGAACGTCCGACAATCGCTTGTCTTGCCCGGAACCTAGCACACCTGGCGCGCGCCCGCGCAAGGCCGTTTCCGGCCGTTCCGGGCGGGTGTCCGCTGCCGTCCGGGACCGCGAAAAACCGTCGTTTCGGGCAGACTATGCGGCCGGTGAACCGAGCGATTTGATGTCCGCGCCCCAGCACACGCCATTGATGCAGCAGTTCTTCGCCGCCAAGGCCGAACACCCCGACGTGCTGCTGTTCTTCCGGATGGGCGATTTCTACGAGCTGTTCTACGACGACGCCCGCAAGGCGGCGCGGCTGCTCGACATCACTCTGACCCAGCGCGGCAATTCGGCCGGCGCGCCGATCCCGATGGCGGGCGTGCCGCATCACGCGTCCGAGGGCTATCTGGCGCGTCTGGTCGCGCTGGGCGAATCGGTGGCGATCTGCGAGCAGATCGGCGACCCGGCGGCGAGCAAGGGCCTGGTCGAGCGCAAGGTCGTGCGGATCGTCACCCCCGGCACCGTCACCGACGAGGCCCTGCTGCAGGAGCGCCGCGACACTCTGCTGATGGCCGTCTCGCGCCACCGCAACGGTCAGTACGGCCTGGCCTGGGCCGATCTCGCCGGCGGCCGGTTCCTGGTGTGCGAATGCGCGAACGAAGACACGCTCGAGGCCGAGATCGCGCGGCTCGATCCGGCCGAGCTGCTGGTGCCCGACGAGGACGGCTGGCCGGCATTCCTGTTCGAGCGCGGCGGCCTGCGCCGGCGTCCGCCGTGGCTTTTCGATGCCGATTCCGGCCGCCGGCAGCTGCTGCAGTTCTTCGGGCTGCACGATCTCACCGGCTTCGGCATCGACGACCGCCCGCTGGCGATCGCGGCCGCAGGCGCCCTGCTGGGTTACGTCGAGGAAACCCAGAAGCAGCAGTTGCCGCACCTGACCTCGATCGCGGTGGAAAGCGGCGATGGCGCGGTGGCGATGAACGCCGCCACCCGTCGCCACCTCGAACTCGACACCCGTGTCGACGGCGACACCCGCAACACCCTGCTCGGCGTGCTCGACAGCACGGTGACGCCGATGGGCGGCCGCCTGCTTCGCCGCTGGCTGCACCGCCCGCTGCGCGACCGCGACGTGCTGGGCGAACGCCTGCACGCGGTCCAGACGCTCATCGATGCCGGCGCCGATGCCGATCTGCGCGAGCGCTTCCGCGCCCTGGGCGATCTGGAACGCGTGCTCACCCGCATCGCCTTGCGCTCGGCGCGGCCGCGCGATCTGTCCACGCTGCGCGACGGTCTGGCGATGCTCCCCGACGTGCGCGGCATTCTCGGCGCGCTCGATTCGCCGCGCCTGCGCGCCCTGCACGCGGGACTCGGCGAGCACGCGGCCGAAGCGCATCTGCTGGCCGGCGCGCTGGTCGAACAGCCGCCAGTGCTCGCGCGCGACGGCGGCGTGTTCGCCGATGGCCACGATGCCGAGCTGGCCGAGTTGCGACGCCTGAGCACGACCGCCGACCAGTTCCTGGTCGACCTGGAAATCCGCGAACGCGAGTCCAGCGGCATTCCGACGCTGAAAGTCGGCTACAACCGCGTGCACGGCTATTTCATCGAGATTTCCAAGGCGCAGGCCGGCAAGGCACCGGCGCACTACACACGCCGGCAGACGCTGACCAACGCCGAGCGCTACATCACCGAGGAACTCAAGCAGTTCGAGGACAAGGTGCTCTCGGCGCGCGAACGTGCCCTGGCGCGCGAACGGCTGCTCTACGAACAGCTGCTCGACACGCTCGGCGCGCGACTCGAAGCGCTCAAGCACTGCGCCGGCGCGCTCAGCGAACTCGACGTGCTCGCCTGCTTCGCCGAACGGGCACAGGCACTGGACTGGTCGCGCCCGCAGCTCGCGGCGACGCCGGGCATCTGCATCGAGCGCGGTCGCCACCCGGTGGTCGAGGCCGTGCGCCGCGAGCCGTTCGAGCCCAACGATCTGGTACTCGGCGACGGCGACGACTTCAACGCGCGCCGCATGCTGGTGATCACCGGCCCGAACATGGGCGGCAAGAGCACCTACATGCGGCAGAACGCGCTGATCGTGCTGCTCGCGCACATCGGCAGCTTCGTGCCGGCCTCGCGTGCCGTGATCGGGCCGATCGACCGCATCCTCACGCGCATCGGCGCCGGCGATGATCTGGCCAAGGGCCAGTCGACCTTCATGGTCGAGATGGCCGAAACCAGCTACATCCTCCACCACGCCACCGATTGCTCGCTGGTGCTGATGGACGAGATCGGCCGCGGCACCTCCACCTACGACGGCCTCGCCCTCGCCGACGCGTGCGCGCGACACCTCGCCCAGCGCAACCGCAGCTATACGTTGTTCGCCACGCACTACTTCGAACTCACCGCCCTCGCCCAGCCGGGCAGCGGCATCGCCAACGTGCATCTCGATGCGGTCGAACACCGCGACAAACAGGGCGGCGAGACGCTGGTCTTCATGCACGCGGTCAAGGACGGTCCGGCCGACCGCAGCTTCGGCCTGCAGGTCGCCGCCCTCGCCGGCCTGCCCAGACAGGTCGTGCGCGACGCACGCGCGCGACTGGCGGAACTCGAACAGCGCCGCCACGACAGCCCGGCGCCCGCGCCCATTTCGCCGGCCACGCTCGACAGCCCGCAGCAGATCGGCCTGTTCGCCCCGGCCTCGGCCGCCCTCGAAGCACTGGCCGGCCTGGATCCGGACGAACTGAGCCCGAAGCAGGCCCTCGAAGCCCTGTACCGGGTGCGCGCGCTGCTGTAGCCGCAAGCCGCGCCCGACGGGCGCGGATGCACGTGCGCGGTTTCCTGTAGGAGCGCGCTTGCGCGCGATGGGCATTGCCAAGAACGCCTGTCGCGCGCAATCGCGCGCCTGCAACGGCTCAGGTCCGAAGTTGAATGACGGCTCAGCCCACCTTGAGAACTCGCTCACGCGCGACTGGGTGTTCCGACAACGCGCCATGTCCTGAGTCTGTCTCGCCGTGCCGGGCCCGATAGCTCCCAGCTATCGAATAGACGCGAACAATCGATTTCCCTCGACTCATCGTCCACGCCTACGCTGCCCGTCCAGTCGTGGCGCCTGTCTGTTCCGGGCGCCCGGCGGGTCTGGACCCTGCCACGGCGTCGGCACGCGCTTGCGATCGGCTGCGGTGGTTCAGACCTGCCCTTCGACGGGTCGCGACCGATCGCGATCCGGCCACCGCAACCCGGAGACTCCAGCCATGTCCAGCGACGCCAAGTGCCCCTTCCATCAGACCGCCGGCGGCGGCACCAGCAATCGCGACTGGTGGCCGAACCAGCTGCGGCTCGACCTGCTCGCCCAGCACTCGTCGAAGTCCGACCCGATGGGCGCGGATTTCGATTACGCGGCCGAATTCGCCAAGCTCGATTACGACGCCCTCAAGCGCGACCTCGCCGCGCTGATGACCGATTCGCAGGACTGGTGGCCCGCCGATTTCGGTCATTACGGCGGCCTGTTCGTGCGCATGGCCTGGCACAGCGCCGGCACCTATCGCGTCGGTGACGGACGTGGCGGCGGCGGCCGCGGCCAGCAGCGCTTCGCCCCGCTCAACAGCTGGCCCGACAACGTCAGCCTGGACAAGGCACGCCGGCTGCTTTGGCCGATCAAGCGCAAATACGGGCGTGCGATTTCGTGGGCCGATCTGCTGATCCTCACCGGCAACGTCGCGCTCGAAACGATGGGCTTCAAGACCTTCGGTTTTGCCGGCGGCCGGCCCGACGTGTGGGAGCCCGACCTCGACGTGTACTGGGGCCGCGAGACCACGTGGCTCGGCGGCGACGTGCGCTATGCACACGGCTCGCAAGGCGTGCCCAAGCGCGGCGACGACGGCGTACTGGTGTCCGATGACGATGCCGACGGCGACATCCACTCGCGCAAGCTCGAGAACCCGCTGGCAGCCGTACAGATGGGCCTGATCTACGTCAATCCCGAAGGCCCGGACGGCAATCCCGATCCGGTGCTGGCCGCGCACGACATCCGCGACACGTTCGGTCGCATGGCGATGGACGATGAGGAAACCGTCGCGCTGATCGCCGGCGGGCACACCTTCGGCAAGACCCATGGCGCGGCGTCGTCCGACCACGTCGGCGAGGAGCCCGAAGCGCATACGCTCGAAGCCCAGGGTCTGGGCTGGGCCAACAGTTTCCGCAGCGGCAAGGGGGCCGACACGATCACCAGCGGCCTGGAAGTGACGTGGACCAGGACGCCGGCGCAATGGAGCCACGACTTCTTCGAGCACCTGTTCGGCTTCGAATGGGAGTTGACGACGAGCCCGGCCGGCGCGCACCAGTGGGTGGCGAAGGATGCCGGCGCCCTGGTGCCCGACGCCTTCGATCCGTCGAAAAAGCATCGCCCGACGATGCTCACGACCGACCTGTCGCTGCGCTTCGACCCGGCCTACGAGAAGATCTCGCGCCGCTTCCTCGAACACCCCGAGCAGTTCGCCGACGCGTTCGCGCGTGCGTGGTTCAAACTCACCCACCGCGACATGGGGCCGCGTGCGCGTTATCTCGGGCCGGAAGTGCCCGACGAGGTGCTGATCTGGCAGGACCCGGTGCCGGCGGTCGATCACGCGCTGGTCGACGACGCGGATGTGGCCTCGCTCAAGCAGGCGATCCTCGCCACCGGCCTGTCGGTGTCCGAACTGGTCGCCACGGCGTGGGCGTCGGCGTCGACATTCCGTGGCGGCGACAAGCGTGGCGGTGCGAACGGCGCGCGGATCCGGCTGGCGCCGCAGAAGGACTGGGCGGTCAACAATCCGCCGCAGCTGGCGAAAGTGCTCGCCGCGCTGGAACGCGTGCAGGGCGAGTTCAATGCACAGACCCCGGGCAAGCAGGTCTCGCTGGCCGATCTGATCGTGCTGGGTGGCGCTGCCGCCGTCGAGAAGGCTGCACGGGACGCCGGTGTGTCGATCACCGTGCCGTTCTTGCCCGGTCGCACGGACGCCACGCAGGATCAGACCGATGTCGAATCCTTCGAGGCACTGGAACCCTGGGCAGACGGCTTCCGCAACTACGCCAAGGGCCATTCGGTGGTGCCGCTCGAACACCTGCTCATCGACCGCGCGCAGCTGCTGACGCTGACTGCGCCGGAGATGACGGTGCTGATCGGTGGCCTGCGCGTACTCGGCGCCAACCACGACGGTCGCCGCCATGGCGTGCTGACCGACCGCCCGGGCGTGCTGTCGAATGATTTCTTCCGCCATCTGCTCGACATGGGCACCGAGTGGACACCATCGGGACGCACGACGTACGAAGGCCGCGACCGTGCCACCGGCGAGGTCAGGTGGAGCGGCACGCGCGTCGACCTGGTATTCGGCTCGAACTCGGTGTTGCGTGCGCTGGCCGAGGTCTACGCCAGTGACGATGCGCAGGAAAAGTTCGTGCGCGACTTCGTCGCCGCCTGGCACAAGGTCATGGAACTGGACCGCTTCGACCTGCGCTGATCGTGCGCCGCCCGCACGGGCGTGAGGTCACCGGACGCCGATGCACCTGCATCGGCGTTCGCGCATCCGGCGTCGACGCTTCCGGGGCGCTTGCCTGCAGGCCTGTCGGCGCACGTCTGCTGTGTAACGTGTTCGCACGCGATACTCGGGGCCCGTTCCCACCGGATGACCCGATGACGCTCGATCTGAACCGACGCCGCCTGCTGCAGGCCGGCACGCTGGCCGCGATGGCCGCCGCCGTGCCCGGCTTTGCACGCACGCCCGCATTCGATGCCACGACCACCGCCGAACAGGCCACGGCAGGCCTCGACCTGCGCGGGCGGACCATCGTCGTCACCGGGGTCACGTCGGGGATCGGCCGCGAAACCATGCGCGTGCTCGCATTGCGCGGCGCGCACGTCATCGGCACCGCGCGTTCGCGTGAGAGCGGCGAGGCGGCCTGCGCGCAGGCCGAAGGTCGGGCGACGCCCGTCGTGCTGGATCTGGCCGACTTCGATTCCGTGGTGGCCGCCGGCAAGGCGATCCGCGCGTTCGACGTGCCGCTCGATGCGCTGGTCTGCAATGCGGGCGTCGTGCTTGATGACCTGCAGCAGGTGCGCGGCATCGAGAAAACCTTCGTGGTGAACCACCTCGGGCACTATCTGCTCACGCGCCATCTGCTCGACCGCATCACGGCCGCGCCGCAGGGCCGCGTGGTCGTGCTCGGCAGCGCCGACGAACGCAATGCGCCGCCCGGCGGCATCCAGTTCGACGACCTGTCCGGCGCCTCGTGGGAGGCACGCTACGCGCATTCCAAGCTCGCCAACGGCCTGTTCTCGCTCGAACTGTCGCGGCGGCTCGCCGGCACGCGGGCCACCTCCAACTGCGTCACGCCCGGCCATACGCGCAGCAACATCCTGCGCAACGTCGGTAACCGTTATCGCGACGACGCGCGCAGCGTGGCACAGGGCGCGGCCACGCCGTGCTGGCTCGCAGCTTCGCCTGCAGCGGCTGGAATCAATGGCGCGTTCTACCGGGATTTCGCGCCGGCGCCGCAGAGCGACATGCAGCGCGACACGGCGATGGCCGCACGCTTGTGGTCCGAGTCGGATGCGCTCGTCCGGGCGTGGCTGCCGGACTGACGATCTGCGTCAGCCGGGCTTGGGTGCGCCGCCGATCCGGATGCGACTGGGCACGTCCCGGCACTCCTTGGGCAGCGATGTGACCCGTGGCGCGGGTGAGCCGGGAACCTGTGCATCGCGCAGCTGCCGCTCGGCGTTTGCGCACCAGGCCGGAAAGCGCGATCCGGCATCGGCCCGGATGTCGTCGTGACTCGCACAGCCGGCAAGCCCGGCCAGTCCCATCAGAAGAAGCCCCTGTCGAACTCGCATCGCTCGCCCGCCATTCCGTTGCAGTGGGGCCAGCATGCCGCAATCGACCCGCCACGAATTGAACGGGCGTCGGCCGGGATCTCAGCTCGCGTCGATGTCGCCGAGCGCGCGGATCAGGCGGCGCGCACGCTTGTCGGGCTTGTGTTCGGGCGCGCGATAGCCGGCGCGTTCAGCGCGTGCCTCGGCAATGCGCGCCAGTCGCGCCTCGCGTGAGGCGTCGGTTTCGGCGTAGAGCGTCTGGGCCACGCTCGCCGGGCCGCGCGTGTCGGACAGCCCGGCCACGGTGATCTCGAACACCTCTTCGCCGCGGGTCACGCGCAGCGCATCCCCAAGGCGCACCGCGCGCGCGGGCTTGGCGCGCTGCCCGCCGACGTCGACCTTGCCGGTCTCGATGGCCTGCTTGGCCAGCGCGCGGGTCTTGAAGAAGCGGGCGGCCCACAGCCACAGGTCGAGTCGGACCGTGGCGGCGGCAGTGGACGGGACGGGATCGCTCATGCGCCCGATATCGGTGCGCCGGCGGGCAAATCAAGCAATGCGCGTAGCCCCGTCTGACGATTCGCGAGGACCAAGCGTCCGTCGTAGCCGCCAGCGATGTCGTCGACGATCGACAGGCCCAGGCCGTGGCCGGGAATCCGGGCATCCAGGCGCACGCCCCGCTGCAGTGCCTGGGCCATCGCGTCGGGCTGCATGCCCGGCCCGTCGTCATCGACGGCGATGTGCACGCGCGTGCCACTGGCCCAGGCTTGGATGCGCACCTGCGTCCGGGCCCACTTCACCGCGTTGTCGACGAGATTGCCGAGCATTTCCTCCAGGTCCTCGCGCGCACCGGCGAACACCAGCTCCGGAGCCACCTCGGCCAGCAGCCTCACGCGATCGCCGGCGGCCTGCGCGAACAGGCCGCGCAGCGCCTCGACCACCGGCACGACCGGTGTGCGCTGGCGCGCGTCGACGGCGAACCCGCCGGCCAACCGGCGCTCCACCTCGCCACGCATGCGCTGCACCTGGGTGTCCACCACGCCGGCGATGTCCTCACCGGGCCGCTGTGCTTCGGCCGACAGCACCGCGAGCGGGGTCTTGAGTGCATGCGCAAGATCCTCGGCGGCGTGACGCGCACGCGCCACGCGTCGCGCGTGCTCGTCGAGCAGATCGTCGATCTGCGAAGCCAGCGGCGCGGCTTCGGCCGGCCAGCGCTGGGTCCCGAAACGCACGTCGTCGCCGTTACGCACGCGCTGCAGGATGGCGCGCATCCGCCGCAGCGGCCGCAGGCCCCACTCCACCTGCCAGGCCAGCAAGGCCAGCAGGGCTGCGGCCGCGACGACGAAGGCGAGCATCGCGATCTGGCGGAACTCGCGGGTTTCGGCGATGACGTCGCCACGATCGCCGGCCACGACCACCGGCACCGGTTGGGCTACATCCGGCAGACGCAGCGACTGCACGCGTACCCGCAGCTGCTGACCGCGCGGTCCCTGGACGTCGATCCATGCCGGCGGTCCACTGGCGACGCGGCCGACATCGAGCGCGTTATCCCACAGCGAGCGCGCGCTGATCGCCTCGTCGCCCGCGCCGATACGCCAGTACCAGCCGGAAAACACGCGGCTCCAGCGCTCGTCGGCCGGTTCACGGCGCAGCCGCCAGCCGCCGTCGCCGCGGGCCTCGACCAGGCCGGCGAGCGTTGCGAAATCGTCGTCGAGGCGGCGGTCGAGCGCGCGCTGGCCGGAGCGTTCGAACATCGCCCCCAACAGGCTGCCGGCGATCAGCGCCGAGATCGCCACGCCCAGCGCACCGGCCAGCCACAACCGCCAGCGCAGCGAGAGCACACGGCGCGCGCGCGCCGGAGTCATGGCGCCTCGGCGAGCCGGAAGCCCTGACCGCGCACGGTGTGCAGCAGGGTCACGCCGAGCTTGCGGCGGATGCGGCCGACCAGCACGTCGAGCGCATTCGAATCGGGGTCGTAGCCGTTGTCGTACACGTGCTCGCCAAGTTCGGCCCGCGTGACCACGCGGCCTGCGTGGTGGATCAGATAGGCGAGGATCCGGTGCTCCTGCGCGGTCAGCGCCACCGGGTCGCCATCGATCGCGAACCGACCTGCGTTGGCGTCGAACTCGAGCGCGCCGCAGCGCAGCCGCGGCGAGGCGTGGCCCACGCTGCGTCGGATCAGCGCCTGCAGCCGCAACACCAGTTCCTCGATCTGGAAGGGTTTGGTGAGGTAGTCGTCGGCGCCGGCGTTGAAGCCGGCCAGCTTGTCGTGCCAGCGACTGCGCGCGGTCAGCACCAGCACCGGCAACGTCAGGCCGGCCTCGCGCCAGCGGTGCAGCACCGACACGCCGTCAAGACCCGGCAGGCCCAGATCGAGCACCGCCGCATCGAAGGCCTCGGTCTGACCACGGAACTCGGCATCGGCGCCGTCGGCGGTGCGGTCGACGGCAAAGCCGGCGGCGGCCAGCGCTGCGGCAATGCGTGATGCCAGCTCGACATCGTCCTCGGCCAGCAGGATGCGCATCAGTCGTCGATCTCGACCTTGAGCAATCGCCCGTTGCGCGCATCGTATTTCAGTTCGACCACGCGGCCGTCCCGCATCAGGATCTCGATCTCGTACTCGTCGTCGTCCTGGTCGAGTTCCACCTCGATCACGCGGCCGGGAAAGCGTTTTTCGGCATCGGCAAGCAGATGCTCGAGACGTACGAATTCGCCATTGCGGACACTGTCGCGCGCGTAGTCCGCGCCGTCGCGCGGGTCCTGTGCAACGGCGTGGACGGTCGAAGCGAAGAGCGCCGCGAACAGCAGCGCGGCCATGGCAATGGGGATGGAGGTCGATCGCATGGGCGCCAGTCTGGGCGCGGCGATTAACAGAACCGTGAACGGCTCGATCAGAGCGGTGTTAAGCGCGCTGGGGACACTGGGCGTCAACCGGGAACGACCGGCCCATTCCGCCCATCAGGAGATACACCATGATCCGTACTGCACTCGCCAGCCTCGTTGCCGCCATCGGCATCGCCGCCGGCCCCGTCGCGCTCGCCCAGCAGACCCCCGACACGCGCAGCGGCCTCGACGACCGCGCGCACGCCGCCGCAGCGGCCAAGGCCGACCCGCGACTGCGCGCCAACAATGCCTCGCTCGACAGCATCCTGGCCGATGCGCAGCGCCGACACCCGGGGCGTGTCATCGAGGTGTCCTACGACGACGGCGAATACGACATCGAGATCCGCGGCGACGACGGCCGCATCGCCGAGTTCGAGTATTCGGCGCGGACGGGTCGCCTGATCGAGATCGATTACGACTGATTCCGGCAGACATCGCAGATACGAAGGGCGCCGGATGCGAATCCGGCGCCCTTTTCGGTGTGTGCTTCAAAGCGCCGTTGCAGGAGCGGCCCATGGCCGCGATCGGGCGTTCGCGACACAACCCATTGCGGCCAAAGGCCGCGCCTGCACCAGGCCCTACAAACGCAGACGGCCGCCCTGCGGCGGCCGTCTGGCATGCAACGTGGTGCGCCGCGATTACTCGGCGGCAGCAGCCGGCGCTGCGGCGGCAGCGGCCTTGTCGGCACGCGCCTTGTCGTTCTTGGCCTTGGCCGAAGCCGACAGGTCTTCCTTGATGCGCGCCTTCTTGCCTTCCAGGCCACGCAGGTAGTACAGCTTGCCGGCGCGGACCTTACCGCGGCGCTTGACCTCGACCGATTCGATCTGGGCGCTGTGGCTCTGGAACACGCGCTCGACGCCGTAGCCGTGCGAGATCTTGCGCACGGTGAAGGCCGAGTTCAGACCGGCATTCTTGATCGCGATGACCACGCCTTCGTAGGCCTGCACGCGCTCGCGGTTGCCTTCCTTGACCTTGACGTTGACGACAACGGTGTCGCCGGGGCCGAAGTCGGGAAGGGTGCGCGCAGCCTGGGCGCTTTCGAAATTCTGCAGCAGAGTGTTCAGCGAGGGCTTGGTGGTCATGGTCTGGGCCTGTTGGTGTCGTTATAGGCGTGGTGCACGTGGACGCACGCTCTGGCGGCGAGCTCTTCGGCTCGGGTTGAAACGGTTAGCCGCGCATTATAGGCGCGGTCGCCGAAAGATTGCCAGTGGTCGCTCAGTCCGGTTTGCCCTGCCCGTCCCGCCAGGCGACCAGCAGACGGCGGTCGGCCTTGCCGAGCGTCGATTCGTCGATGAGGTCGGGCCGGCGTTCCAGCGTGCGCACCAGCGACTGTTGCCGCCGCCACTTCGCGATCTCGGCGTGGTTGCCCGACAGCAGCACGTCCGGCACCTGCCCCAGCTCGTGTTCGACCGGGCGCGTGAAGTGCGGACAGTCCAGCAGCCCGTCGCCCTCGAAGCTGTCCTGCACCGCCGATTCGGCATCGCCGAGCGCGCCTTCCTGCAGCCGCGCGACCGCATCGACGACCACCGCCGCGGCCAGTTCGCCACCCGAGAGCACGTAATCGCCGATCGACAGTTCCTCGTCGACCTCGGCCGCGAGCAGGCGCTCGTCGATGCCTTCGTAGCGGCCGCACAGCAGAATCAGCCGCGGCAACGCGGCGAGTTCGCGGACTTTCGCCTGGTCCAGCGGCCGGCCCTGCGGACTCATGTAGATGACGCGCGCCGGCGCCGGATCAGCCGCACGTGCAGCAGCGAGCGCCGCGCGCAACGGGTCGATCAGCATCACCATGCCCGGCCCGCCGCCGAACGGCCGGTCGTCGACCCGGCGATAGTTGCCCTGCGCGTAATCGCGCGGATTCCAGCCCTGCAGGGTCAGCAGCGCCCGCTCACGCGCACGCCCCACCACGCCGACCGCCGCGGCCTGATCGATGAAATCGGGAAACAGACTGACGACGTCGATGCGGATGGCGTCGTCGTGATGCGTGATGCGTGATGCGTGATTCGATGCGCTTTCTGGGGTCATAGCCCGCTTTTTCCAATCACCAGTTACGAATCACGAATGACGGCTTCTCAGAACTCCGCGTCCCAGTCCACGGTGACCAGCCCGGTGTCGAAGTCCACCGAGATGATGTACTCGGGCACGACGAACGGAATCATCCGTTCGCGATCGCCCTGCGCCACCAGCACGTCGTTGGCGCCGGTCGAAAACAGGTGCGAGACGATGCCGAAATCGACGCCATCGACATTGCGCACACGCAGGCCTTCGAGGTCGACCCAGTAGTACTCGCCGGGTTTCGGCGGCGGCAACGCATCGCGAGGCACCCAGACTTCGAGGCCACGCGCGGCTTCGGCGGCGTCACGGTCCTCGATGCCCGGCAGCGTCGCGACGACGCCCTTGGGCGTTTCGCGGCCGCGTGCACCCTCGCAGGCGCGCTCGACGCCACGCGCATCGCGCAGCGTCCAGGGCTGGTAGCGGAAGATCGCGCTGCGCGGCTCGGTGAAGGATTCGAGTTTCACTTCGCCACGCACGCCGAACGCGCCATGGACCTTTCCCACCTGGATCATCCGGGGGGCAGGCTGGCGCGTCGGGGTATCCATAGACAAAGGCCGCGCGCGAGGCGCGGCCGATGGATCAGGCTGCAGCCGGAGCGGCGGCGGCGATCTTGCCGGCTTCCTTGTACAGCGCGCGGACCTTGTCGGTCATCTGCGCACCGTTGCCGACCCAATGGTCGACGCGGGCGGTATCGAGGACGATACGCTGCTCGCCACCGGTCGCGACCGGGTTGTAGTAACCCACGCGCTCGATGTTGCGGCCGTCGCGCGCGCTGCGCGAGTCGGTCACGATGATGTGGTAGAACGGACGCTTCTTGGCGCCGCCGCGCGTCAGACGGATCTTGACCATTGCTTTGCTTCCTGTGTTGCCCAGTCGCCAGGGTGGCGAGGTAAGCCGGCGATTATAGCGGAAACCCGGCGCGTCGCCGCAAGCGGCCCGCGCTCAGCCGGCCAATGGCTCCCAGGGCACCGCCTCCAGCAGGCCGCGCAGCCGCGTCATCTGCACCTCGTCCCCGGCAAAGTGCACGCCATCGATCGACGCCAGCGGCCACAGCCCGCTGCTGTTGCAGGCGAACGCGGCGCGGAAGTCCCGCAGATCCGCGATTTCGACCGGACGGATCTGCTGCGGAATGGCGGCCACAACCAGCGCCTGGCGCAGCAGTCCTTCGGTGACACCGCGCAGAGCGTCGCCCTCGGGCCAGACGATGCCCGCCGCGTCGACGAATCCGACATTCCACAGGCTGCCTTCGAGGACCCGCCCGGCGGCGTCCACCAGCAGCGCGTCGTCGAAACCGGCCATGCGGGCGCCGCGGCGGGCGTGCAGCAGCGGCAGCGTGGCCAGATGCTTGAGATGCGCGAGCGCACGCGCATGCACGTGGCTGCGGACACGCTGGGCGGGGGCGGGCGGCGTGCGCGGTGGCGACACGGCAACCAGCAATGTCACCTCGACGTTTACGCCGCGTTCGGCGGCGGCCGAATCGAGCGCATGCACCGACAGGCGCAAGGTCGCGTCCGTCGCGCCGGCGGCCCGGCTGGCGCTGCCCAGCGCGGCGCGGATGCGCTCGGCCGCCAGCAGGCTGCCGAACAGTTCGAGGTTCGCCGCCTGCAGACGCTCGATGTGCCGCTGCAGCCCCTGCACGGCGCCGCCGCGCAGTTGCAGCGTCGTGAGATGGCCGTAGTTGGACTGTGTCGCGGCGAGCGCCGCCGCGTCGGCCGGGCGACCGTCGATCCACAGGCTGGCCGTCGTGGCGCAGGTCACAGCAGTGCCGCCGCTTCGCGCCACCATCGGGCGACGAGTTCGCCGGCAGGACGCGCCTGCGCGAAGGCAGCGGACTGCCCGGCCCAGGCCTGCAGCGCGTCGAGACGATCGGCGCGGACCGCGGCGGCGCGCATCGGCGCCGTGAGGCCACGCTGCACCGGATAGGGCCGCGGCGGCGGCGCGTCGGGCTGCGCCGCGGCGCGGACGTAGGGTGTTGCCAAAGCACGACCAAGCCGGCCGCTGAAGGCCCGGGTCGGCCAGGTGTCTTCGCATTGCGCCTGCGCCAGCGCGTCGGCCCAGGCCGGAGCGATCGACGCTTCGGGCGAGCGCAGGAAGGCGGTGCCGATCTGCACCGCGCTCGCGCCGAGCGTCAGCGCCGCGGAAACGCCGCGCCCGTCGGCGATACCGCCAGCGGCGATCACCGGCACGCGCAGCGCGTCGGCGAGCCGTGGCACCAGCGCGAACAGCCCGACCAGTTGCGTGTCGGCTTTCGCCGCATCGAAAGCACCGCGATGCCCGCCCGCCTCGAAGCCCTGGGCGACGACCGCATCGGCACCTGCCGCTTCGGCGGCCAGCGCTTCGTCCAGCGTGGTCGCGCACGCGAACCATGCAATGCCTGCCGCTCTCAGCTGTGCGACGAAGGGTGCCGGAAACAGACCCATGATCGAGGACGCCACCGCCGGCCTGGCGGCGAGCAGCGCGGCGCATTGCGCATCGAAATCGGCCGGCGCCGCATCGCCGGCATCGGCGGGCACGGCAGGGCCCCATTGCGCCAGGAATGCGCGCGTCGCCGCTTCGGCGGCAGCATCACGCGCCGGCGCAGGATCGGGAATCCACAGATTGATCTGGGCCGGGCCGCCGCCGGCGGCGCGCAGATCGTCCATCCACGCGCCGATCTCCCTCGGCTGCGACAGCACCGCGCCCATCGCGCCCATGCCGCCGGCACCGATCACCGCACTCGACAGTGCGACGGGACAGGCGCCGGCCATCGGCGAGAGCAGCACTGGCGCATGCAGTCCGAACCGCGCGCAGAACGCATCGCTGCGACGGCGGGCCGCGGAGATCATGCGAACCGAATCCGTTCGCGAGCCGCTGCGAGCGCAAATGGGTGGCCGAAGGCCGCGGGCACGTGGCGCAGCCAAGCTGCGGGCATCGAGCACCGCAGACGCCTCATCTGCCGAGCGCAGCCGCGCATTGAAAAGATGCTCAGCGGAAGGGCATGCGGCCGCCCATGCCGCCCATCATCCCCTGCAGGCCGCGCATCATGCCCTTCATGCCGCCGCGGGCCATCTTGCCCATCATCTTTTCCATCTGCATGTACTGCTTCATCAGCTTGTTGACGTCCGACGGCGTGGTGCCGGAACCGGCGGCGATCCGCGCGCGGCGCGAGCCATTGAGCAGGTTCGGGTTGCGACGTTCCTTCTTGGTCATCGAGTTGATGATCGCGATCATGCGCGGCACTTCCTTGCCCTGGCTGACCTGCTGCTTGAGGTGCTCGGGCACCTGGCCCAGGCCCGGCAGCTTCTCCATCAGGCTGCCGATGCCGCCCATATTCTGCATCTGCTCGAGCTGGTCGCGCATGTCGTTGAGGTCGAACTTCTTGCCCTTGGCGACCTTCTCGGCGAGCTTCTGCGCCTTGTCCTTGTCGACCTGGCCTTCGACCTGTTCGACCAGCGACAGCACGTCGCCCATGTCGAGGATGCGGCTGGCGACGCGCTCGGGATGGAAGACGTCGAGGCCGTCGACCTTCTCGCCGGTACCGACGAACTTGATCGGCTTGCCGGTGATGTAGCGCACCGACAGCGCCGCGCCGCCGCGCGCATCGCCGTCGGTCTTGGTCAGCACCACGCCGGTCAGCGGCAGCGCCTCGCCGAAGGCCTTGGCGGTCGTGGCGGCGTCCTGGCCGGTCATCGAGTCGACGACGAACAGCGTTTCGACCGGATTGACCGCGGCGTGCAGCGCCTTGATCTCGGCCATCATCGCTTCGTCGATCGCAAGGCGGCCGGCGGTGTCGACCAGCAGCACGTCGATGAAGGACTTCTTCGCCTCGCTGATCGCCGCGCGCACGATGTCGACCGGCTGCTGCGAGGACTCCGACGGGAAGAACGTCACCTCGACCTGCTGCGCCAGCGTCTTGAGCTGTTCGATCGCGGCCGGACGGTAGACGTCGGCCGAGACCACCATGACCTTCTTCTTGCGCTTTTCCTTGAGCAGCTTGGCGAGCTTGCCAACCGTCGTGGTCTTGCCCGCGCCCTGCAGGCCGGCCATCAGGATGACCGCCGGCGCGGGCACGTTGAGGTTGAGCTCGGTCGCCTGCGCGCCCATGACCGCGGTCAGCTCGTCGCGCACGACTTTGATCAGCGCCTGGCCCGGGGTCAGCGACTTCAGGACTTCCTGGCCGACCGCGCGCACCTTGATGCGCTCGATCAGCGCCTGCACCACCGGCAGCGCGACGTCGGCTTCCAGCAGCGCGATGCGCACCTCGCGCGTGGCTTCGCGAATGTTCTCCTCGGTCAGGCGGCCGCGCCCGCGCAGGCGCTCGATGGTGCCGGACAGGCGCTGGGTCAGGGACTCGAACATGCGACAACTCGGTGCGGGGCAGGACGGCCGGCGATTATAGCCGTGCACCCGCCGCGGCCCGAGCCGTCGTCCCGGTCCGGCCGCCCTGCGCGTGCCGCGGCATGCGACACTTCTGCGATGACAATCGTTCTCATCGCTGCCCTGCTCTACCTGTCGGCGGCCGCGGCGCTCGTGCGCGGCGTGGCGCGCGAGCCCGCGCCGGCCACCGCGTGGTGGGCCGCGCCTGCGCTGGCGGCCGTGGCGCTGCACGCCGGCGCGCACGTGCTGGTGTGGCGGGACGTGGGCGCCGAACTGCACTTTTTCGCCGCGCTGTCGCTGGTCGGCCTGGGCATGGCCGCGTTGACCGTGCTCTACGACCTGCGCGTGCGCATGGCCGCGCTGGGCGTGATCGTCTTTCCGATCGCGGCGGTGATGCTCGTCGCCTACGGCCGGTCGCCCCATACCGCCACCGACACGCTCGACTGGCGCCTGCAGCTCCATGCCTGGTTTGCCCTGCTGGCCTACGCCACCCTGGCCATCGCCGCCCTGCTGGCGCTGCTGCTGTGGGCCCAGGAACGCGCGCTCAGACGCCGCGAATTCCATCGCTGGCTGCGCGCACTGCCACCGCTGACCGACCTCGAATCGCTGCTGTTCAAGAGCATCTGGGTGGGCTTCGCCCTGCTCACCGCCACACTGGTGACCGGCGTGCTGTTCGTCGACGACTTCTTCGCCCAGCACCTGATGCACAAGACGGTGCTCAGCGTGTTGTCGTGGCTGGCCTTCGGCGCGCTGCTGTTCGGCCGCTGGCGTCACGGCTGGCGCGGCACGCGCGCGGTCGGCTGGACGCTGGCGGCGATGGTGCTGCTGGTGCTGGCGTTCTTCGGCAGCAAGTTCGTGCTGGAACTGGTGTTGCGGCGAACGGGTTGAGCTTCGTTTTACGATCGATGCAACGCTGATCGCATCCAAATGTTCGGCATCCCCACAAAAGGGAAAGCTCTTTCAAGAGCGAATGGCTGGCCATCCACTGTCTTTGCGTGCAATGACTTGATCGCCCACGGATGACCGGACATTCGTCTATTGAAGGCCCCGCCTTCGCGCGACCTTTGCGAATTGCTTGACGACGTCATCCCCGCGAAAGCGGGAATCCAGCGACTTCAAGCCTTGAAGCAGCAAAGTCACTGGATTCCCGCTTTCGCGGGAATGACGGTCGAAGGTTCCGCGAAGCGGTTCTGCAGAAATTTTGCCTTTGCGGAATGACCAGTCGCCACGACGAGCGACGCTGCTACGCGCGCAGGGCGACCGCATGTTCGTCAACGGCCGCACCGACTATCCGGCCGGGCTCGCACCGGACGATTACACCGGGCGCTTCGTCTGGGTTCTGACTTTCAGCCCGGATGGCCGGGTCATCGATGTCGTCACCGAAGTCGCCGAGGGACTGGCCGCAACGCAGCTGCGCGATGCAGGCGACGCCGCCGGCCGGCACTACCGCATCGGTCCAAATCCGGAGCAGGCAATACGCCGGTTCCGGCAGCCCTACGAGATCACGCCGGTTCCATGACGCAGGACGGCTCGGCTGAACCGCTGCCATCGAGGCAGGCAAAATCCCGTCTCGCGAAATTACTTGCCTTGACAACAATTGCATGGGCGAGGATCATGCGCCGCCATGGACACCACCCGCCCTTGCGCGTCTGCCAGCGGTTCTTCGCTTGGCCTGCTGTTCCGGCAGGTCCGCGATGCCATGTGGGCGCGCATGGCCGGCGAGTTGGCGCAGGCCGGCCATGAGCTGAGCTTCAGCCAGTACATCACGCTCAAGAAGCTGGCGATGGGCACCACCAGCGCCACTGAACTCGCGCGCGCGGCCGAACTCAATCCGGGCGCGATGACCCGGCTGATCGACAAGCTCGTCGAACGCGGTCTCGTCGAACGGCATGCCGACCCCGAAGACCGGCGTGTGGTGCGCATCCGCATCAGCGATGCGGGCCAGTCGATCTGGCGCGACATCGACCAGTGCGGCAACCGGGTGCGCGAACGCGCAATGGCGGGCATGGACGACGACCAGCGCGTGGCGTTCATCCGCACCCTCGAACAGGTCCGCGACAACCTTTCCTTCCCCGGACAGTGACCATGTCTCCTTCCACGACACGCGCCCCGCGACGGGCGCCGGCCGCGGCGTTGCCGATTGCCACGCTGCTGGCCTCCGCGCTGCTGCTCGCCGGCTGCGCCAGCAGCCGCGGCCTCGAACCGCGGCTCGCACCCAGTGCCGCCGACACCCTCGCCATCGCCCGCAGCCTTGCGGCCGACCCGCTCAGCGCTGCCGATTTTCCGCGCAGTGACTGGTGGACCGCATTCGCCGACCCGCAGCTCGACGCGTTGATTGACGAGGCGCTACGCGACAGCCCCTCGCTCGCCGCAGCCGATGCCCGCGCCCGCAGCGCGCAGGCGCAGGCTGGCCTGGCTGATGCGCAACGCAGTCCCACGCTCGGCGCCAGCGCGCGCCTGAGCGGCGTGCAGTTGCCGGAAACCATCGCGCCCGAACCGATCGGCGGCGACTTCAAGGCCAGCGGCGTGCTGATGTTGAACTTCGCCTGGGCCCCGGATCTGTGGGGCGGCCAGCGCGCGGCGTTCGAAGCAGCCGCAGGCCAGGCGCGCGCGGCGGAAGTGGACGCGCAGGCCGCGCGCCTGACGCTGTCGACGAACGTCGCCCGCACCTATATCGCGCTGGCGCAGGCCTTCGATGCGCAGGATGTGGCACAGCGCGAACTCGCGCGCGCGACACGGCTGCGCGACCTTGCGCAGCAGCGTGTCGATGCCGGCCTCGACAACCAGCTGCAGCTGCGCAATGCCGACACCACGATCGGCATGGCGCGCCAGCAGGCGCAGGCCGCGCAGCAGCAGATCGACGCGCTGCGCAATGCGCTGGCGGCGTTGCTGGGCAAGGGGCCGGATCGCGGACTCAACGTTGCACGCCCAAAGTTGTTGCAGGCGTCTGCGCCGACGGTGCCGGCAGTGCTGCCGAGCGAACTGCTGGGCCATCGCGCCGACGTCGTCGCCGCGCGCTGGCGCGTCGAGGCCGCCGCGCGTGGCATCGATGCGGCCAAGGCCGCGTTCAAGCCCAGCGTCAATCTCAGCGCGCTGACCGGTCTGGCCGCCGGCAGCCTGTCGGACCTGTTCGGCAGCGATGCCGTGCTCGGTTTCGGCGGCCCGGCGATCAGCCTTCCGATCTTCGACGGCGGCCGCTTACGCGCGGGACTGTCGCAGCGCGATGCCGATTACGACCTCGCGGTGGCCAGCTACAACCAGACCCTGGTGCAGGCGCTGCGCGAGGTCGCCGATGCACTGCAGTCGGCGCGCGCACTCGACGCGCAACTCGACACCGTGACCGAGGCGCTCGATGCCGCGCAGCAGGCCTTCCGGCTTGCCGAAACACGCTATGACGCCGGCATCGGCACCCAGCTCGATGTGCTTGTCGCGCAGCGTCCGTTGTTCCAGCTCGAGCAGCAGCAGGCGGCGCTGCGCGCGCAGCGCCTCGCGGCGACGGTCGATCTCGACCGCGCGCTCGGCGGCGGCCTCGTGCCCGCCGCTCCCTTTTCCACGCAGACCCTTGCCGGGGCGAACACGCCATGACTTCCGAACAGACCTCCTCCGCCGCCACGCCCGCGCCGAAGAACGGCAAGCGCCGTCGCGCACTCGTCATCCTCGCGACCGTCGCCATCCTCGCCGGCGTCGGCTGGGCCGCGTGGTATCTGCTGGTCGCGCGCTGGCACCAGGACACCGACGATGCCTACGTGCAGGGCAACGTGGTCAGCATCGTGCCGCAGGCGATGGGCACGGTGGTGTCGATCGACGCCGACGACGGCATGCGCGTCGAGGCCGGCCAGGCGCTGGTGCATCTCGATCCGAACGATGCGCAGGTTGCCTATGACCAGGCCATTGCCAATCTCGCCGGCACGGTGCGCCAGGTGCGCGGCCTCTACAGCAGCGTCGAGAGCGGCCAGGCCGAAACCGCCGCGCGTCAGGTCGCCGTGCGCCAGGCGCGCGAGGACGTGAGGCGTCGCGAAGGGCTTGTCGCTAGTGGTGCGGTGTCGCGCGAGGAACTTGCGCATGCACGCGACGTGCTGGCTGGCGCCGAAGCCGCGCTGTCGGCGTCGCAGGGTCAGCTGTCGCGCAGCCGCGCCCTGGTCGACGCGACCGAAGTCGCCAGCCAGCCGCAGGTGCAGGCCGCCGCCGCGCAGCTGCGCCAGGCCTGGCTCAACCTGCAGCGCATGGCGATCGTCGCGCCGGTCTCGGGTTACGTGGCCAAGCGCGACGTGCAGCTGGGCGAGCGCGTGCAGCCGGGCAGCACACTGATGACGATCGTGCCGCTGGAGCAGGTCTGGGTGGAAGCGAACTTCAAGGAAACCCAGTTGACCGACATGCGCATCGGCCAGCCGGTCGAGGTGCACGCCGATCTCTACGGCAGCGACGTGCGCTACACCGGCACGGTCGCCAGCCTCGGCATGGGCACCGGCAGCGCGTTTTCGCTGTTGCCGGCGCAGAACGCCAGCGGCAACTGGATCAAGATCGTGCAGCGTGTGCCGGTGCGGATCGAACTCGACGCCGACCAGCTCGCTGCACACCCGCTGCGTCTGGGCCTGTCGATGCACGTCGATGTCAGCGTGCGCGACCAGGACGGTCCGGTGCTGGCGAGCGTGCAGGTCGAACGCGGCGCGCCGCTGCTCGCCACCGACGCCTATGCCGCACAGCTGGCCGAAGCCGATGCGCTGATCGCACGCACGATCGAACAGAACCTGCCGCAGGGCGCACTCGCGCGCCGCTGACCCACCCAGGCGCGAGTGCGCCCTGCTGAACTCCGCCGGCGCGCCCGCGCGCGCCGTGCTCTCCCACCGGCACCGGATTTCCCATGTCCACGACCACTGCCGACGCGCCGGGCGATTCCGCCCCGGCGGCGCCTTCCGCATTCCGTCCGCCGAACCTGGTGTTGACGACGATCGGCCTCGCGCTGGCGTCGTTCATGCAGGTGCTCGACATCACCATCGCCAACGTCTCGCTGCCGACGATCGCGGGCAACCTCGGCGCCAGTTCCAACCAGGCGACGTGGGTCATCACCTCGTTCGCCGTCAGCAACGCCATCGCGCTGCCGCTGACCGGCTACATGACCCGGCGCTTCGGCGAACGCAAGCTGTTCGTCTGGGCGACGTTCGCCTTCGTCGTCGCGTCCTTGCTGTGCGGCCTGGCCTCGAGCATGGGTTTTCTGGTCGCGGCGCGCGCGCTGCAGGGCTTCGTCGCCGGCCCGATGTATCCGGTCACCCAGGCGCTGCTGATCTCGATCTATCCACCGGCCAAACGCGGGCAGGCGATCGCGCTGCTGGCGATGGTCACCGTGGTCGCGCCGATCTGCGGGCCGATCCTCGGCGGCTGGATCACCGACAACTACAGCTGGGAATGGATCTTCTTCATCAATGTGCCGATCGGCATCTTCGCCAGCCTCGTCGTCGCCAACCAGCTGCGCGGCCGGCCGGAGAAACTCGAGACGCCGAAGATGGACTACGTCGGCCTGATCACGCTGATCATCGGCGTGGGCGCGTTGCAGACGGTGCTCGACCTGGGCAACGAGGAGGACTGGTTCGAGTCGACGAAGATCGTCTGGTTGTCGATCGTTTCGGTGCTGGGCCTGGCGGTGTTCCTGATCTGGGAACTCACCGAGAAGGACCCGATCGTCAATCTGCGGCTGTTCCGCCACCGCAATTTCGCCTTCGGCACGATCGCGATGGTGCTCGGCTATTCGGCCTTCTTCGCGGTCGGCCTGCTGGTGCCGTTGTGGCTGCAGCGCAATCTCGGTTACACGCCGATCTGGGCGGGGTTTGCGACCGCGCCGATCGGCATCCTCCCCGTTCTGCTGACCCCGCTGGTCGGCAAGTACGCGACGCGCTTCGACCTGCGCATCCTCGCGAGCTTCGCCTTCATGGTGATGGCGTTCACCAGCTTCATCCGCTCGGGCTTCAACCTCGACGTCGACTTCCAGCACGTGGCGACGGTGCAGCTGTGGCAGGGCCTGGGCGTGGCGCTGTTCTTCATGCCGGTGCTCACCATCCTGCTGTCGGATCTGGAGCCGCACGAGATCGCCGCCGGCTCGGGTCTGGCGACCTTCGTGCGCACGCTCGGGGGCAGCTTCGCCGCATCCCTGACCACGTGGGCCTGGAACCAGCGCAGCACCATCCACCATGCGCAGCTCACCGAACACATCCCCGCGCACGACCCTGCCATGCAGCAGACCGTCGCCGCGCTCGGCAATGGCGATGTGCAGCGCGGCGCGATGATGCTCGACCAGATGATCGCCCAGCAGGCGACGCAGATCGGCTTCAACGAGATCTTCCACCTGCTGGGCATCCTCTTCCTGCTGGTGATCGCCTTCGTGTGGATGGCCAGGCCGCCGTTCGCGGCGAAGGCCGGCGGCGCGGCGTCGGGCGGGCATTGAGCATCAGTCCCGCAAGAGACCCGCGCGATCTGCACCGCCTGTAAGAGCGCGCTTGCGCGCGATGGGGCTCTACCGGGAACGCCCATCGCGCGCAAGCGCGCTCCTACAGGGGATGGCGCGACCAGCACGATGGCAGGAGAAGATAGCGAGGCCGCCGGCCGGTGGCGCGACGTCGGGTGGGCATTGAGTATCAATCCCGCAAGAGACCCGCGCGATTTGCACCGTCTCCTGTAGGAGCGCGCTTGCGCGCGAAGGGGCTCTACCGGGAACGCCCATCGCGCGCAAGCGCGCTCCTACAGGGCATTGCGCGACCAGCACGATGGCGGGAGAAAATGGCGAGGCCGCCGGCCGGCGGCGCGGCGTCGGGCGGGCATTGAGCATCAGTCCCGCAAGAGACCCGCGCGATCTGCACCGCCTCCTGTAGGAGCGCGCTTGCGCGCGATGGGGCTCTACCGGGAACGCCCATCGCGCGCAAGCGCGCTCCTACAGGGGCATTGCGCGACCAGCACGATGGCGGGAGAAGATGGCGAGGCCGCCGGCCGGTGGCGCGACGTCGGGCGAGCATTGAGCATCAGAGCCGCAAGAGACCCGCGCGGTTTGCACCGTCTCCTGTAGGAGCGCGCTTGCGCTACCGGGAACGCCCATCGCGCGCAAGCGCGCTCCTACAGGGCATTGCGCGACCAGCACGATGGCGGGAGAAGATGGCGAGGCCGCCGGCCGGTGGCGCGACGTCGGGCGAGCATTGAGCATCAGAGCCGCAAGAGACCCGCGCGGTTTGCACCGCCTCCTGTAGGAGCGCGCTTGCGCGCGAAAAGGCTCTACCGGGGACGCCCATCGCGCGCAAGCGCGCTCCTACAGAGCATTGCGCGACCAGCACATGGCGCGGGAACCTTGCCGAAAAGGTCACCCACGCCTTTGCACGTTCAACCCGCGACCAGAAGCGTGGCGCCCGCGAGCAATCCGAGCGTGGCGCCGCCGAATACCTCGGGTGCGGTGTGCCGCGCCATCTTCAGACGTGCCCAGCCCAGCAACGGCAATACTGTGAGCGCGACAAGCGCGCCAGGCAACCACAGCGCAGCCATCGCCACACCTGCGAATGCCAGACTCGCCATGTGCAGCGAGAGCTTGATCCAGCGATTGGCGATGCCCGCCACGCACAGCATCGCGACCGCGGCGAGCACGCCATGGGACGTCGCCGAGGCGCGACCGCCCATCCACAGCCAGTAGCCGCCGGCGACCAGCAACGCGAGTGCGTACAGCAGCGGGCGTTCCTGCCGACGCGAGGCGTCGACGGTGTGCCAGTGGCCACCACGCCGCCGCTGCCAGATGAAGAGCGAGACGATCGCGATCGCCACCCCGATGCCCAGCGCGGTACGTGGCAACGACGCGAGATCGACACGCCACGCCGCGAGCAATGCCAGCGCAGCGAACACGACGAAGGGATGCAGGGCGATGGAGACGACGCGCGCAGCGGTCGTCGAAGCGGGATGGGACATCGTCCGATCATAGCCGGCGCTTTCGCACCGACGCGGCGGCTCAGATGTGCTCCAGCGCCTCGGCCAGCCGTTCCACCGCAATGACCTCCATGCCCTTGTAGGCACCGGCCTTGGGCGCATTCGCCTTGGGCACGATCGCGCGCCTGAAGCCGTGTGTCGCCGCTTCGCGCAGACGCTCCTCTCCATTGGGCACCGGGCGGATCTCGCCCGACAGCCCGACCTCGCCGAACGCGATCGTCTTCTCCGGCAATGGCGCGTCGCGCAGGGACGACAGCACCGCCAGCAGCACCGGCAGGTCGGCCGCGGTTTCCTGCACGCGGATGCCACCGACGACGTTGACGAACACGTCCTGATCGCCGGTGACGATGCCGCCGTGCCGGTGCAGCACCGCCAGCAGCATCGCCAGACGGTTGCCTTCCATGCCCACCGCGACACGACGCGGATTCGACAGCGGCGAGGCGTCCACCAGTGCCTGCACCTCGACCAGCAGCGGCCGCGTACCCTCGCGCGTGACCATGATGCAGCTGCCCGGCTGTTGCGCGCTCGCGCCGGAGAGGAAGATCGCCGAAGGATTGGCCACCTCCTTCAGGCCCTTCTCGCCCATCGCGAACACACCCAGTTCGTTGACCGCGCCGAAGCGGTTCTTGAACGCACGCATCACCCGGAAGCGGCTGCCGCTGTCGCCTTCGAAATACAGCACCGCGTCGACCATGTGTTCGAGCACGCGTGGGCCCGCGATGCCGCCTTCCTTGGTCACGTGGCCGACGAGGAACACGGCCGTGCCGGTTTCCTTGGCGTAGCGCACCAGGCGCGCGGCCGATTCGCGCACCTGGCTGACCGAACCCGGGGCTGCGGTCAGCGATTCGGTCCACAGCGTCTGGATCGAGTCGGCGATGATCAGCCGCGGTTTCAGCTTCGATGCGTGTTCGAGGATGCGTTCGATGCCGGTCTCGGCCAGTGCATGCAGGCCGTCGAGCGAGAGCCCCAGCCGCACCGCACGTCCCGCCACCTGCGCCAGCGATTCCTCGCCGGTGACGTACAGGCCCGGCAGCGTGCCGGCCATCTGTGCGAGCGCCTGCAGCAGCAGCGTCGACTTGCCGATGCCAGGGTCACCGCCGACCAGCACCACTGCGCCTTCGACGAGACCACCGCCGAGCACGCGGTCGAATTCGCCGATGCCGGTCGACACGCGCACGTCCTCGCCCTGCTGCACGTCCTTGAGCGCCATGACCTGCGGCGCGTCGACCTTGCCGGCCCAACCGCTGCGGCGCGAGGCCGGCGACTTCGCCGCGGCCGCGCTTTCGAGCACGATCTCGGCGATCGTGTCCCAGGCGCCGCAGGCGCTGCACTGCCCCTGCCATTTGCTGTAGTCGGCGCCGCATTCGCTGCAGACGAAGGCGGTTCGGGCTTTGGCGGCGGTCTTGGCCATGCGCGCGGGACGTGTCGAGGAAGCGGCCGGCAGGATAGCGGAGCGCGGTCGCAGCATCGGAGATCCGACGACGCATCGCGGCAGACACCGACCCGCGTCGCGCATGACCCGGAGGTCATGTCGCGCCCGACGATCATCACAGAATGTCGACGCGACACATGATCGCGGATGCGGCCGCGGGCGGTGTGTGGATCGCCATCATCGGTGTCAACCTGCTGCCCTCGGTCCTGCTGCTGACGGTGCTGAGCGCCGACCGTTTCGCGGCTGGTGGCTGGCGCCTGCTGTCGCGCGCCCTGCCCGCCCTGGCCGCCGGTTTCGTGGCGGCGTGGCTGGTGCTGGGCCGGCCGTATGCCCCGGACACCTCGTTGCAGACACTGCTGGCGTGCCTGCCGTTGATGTTCGGCTACCAGTTCGCGCTGAGCGTGGTGACGTGGCGGCTGGGCCGGCGCATCGCCCGACAGAACCGCGAGCTCGAACGTGCCACGCGCACCGATTCGGCCAGCGACCTGCCCAACCGACGCCACTTCGACGCGCGTGCCGCGCACGCATTCAAGCTCTACCAGCGCAGCGGGCGCCAGGTGGCCTTGCTGCTGATCGACATCGACCGCTTCAAGACCACCAACGATCGCTACGGTCACGGCATGGGCGACGTGGTGGTGCGGCGCGTGGGCCAGGTGCTGCGGAGCACTGCGACCGGCGACGACGTGCCCGCACGTTTCGGCGGCGACGAGTTCGCGCTGCTGCTCGCGCCCGCCGACCGCGAGCGCGCCCGCTCGATCGCCGAACGTGTCCGCGCCGAAATCTCGCGCCTGGTATTCGAAGCCGAACCCGGCCTGTCGTGCACGGTCAGCATCGGTCTGGCCGACACGCGCGGCACGCACGCCGCGCTCACCGACTGGATCCGCGACGCCGACGCGGCGCTCTACCGCGCCAAGGCCGCCGGCCGCAACCGCGTCGAAGGCAGCTGAGCCGAGGCATCCGGACACGAAAAAGGCGACCCGCAGGTCGCCTTCTCGTACAACTGGTGCCGGAAATAGGAATCGAACCTACGACCTACGCATTACGAATGCGCCGCTCTACCAACTGAGCTATTCCGGCTTGGGACGCGAATTCTAGGGAGCGCCGGGCCTGCGGTCAATCGACCAGACGCAGGCGCAGTTCCTTGGGCAGTGCGAAGACCATGCTTTCAGGCTCACCGGCAAGTTCACGCACGCCACCGGCGCCCAGTTCGCGCAGGCGATCGAGCACGCCCTGCACCAGGATGTCCGGCGCTGAGGCACCTGCGGTCACACCGATGTGGCGGCGGCCTTCGACCCAGCGCGGGTCGATTTCCTCGGCGCCGTCGATCAGATACGCCTCGACACCATCGCGCTCGGCGAGCTCGCGCAGACGGTTGGAGTTGGAGCTGTTGGGGGAACCGACGACGAGGACCAGATCGCATTCCTTGGCCAGATCGCGTACGGCATCCTGGCGGTTCTGCGTGGCGTAGCAGATGTCGTCGTTCTTCGGGCCCTGGATCATCGGGAACTTCGCGCGCAGCGCAGCGATCACGCTGCGGGTGTCGTCCACCGACAGCGTGGTCTGCGTGGTGTAGGCGAAGTTTTCGGGCTGGCCGACGACCAGCGCCTCCACATCGGCCTCGTCCTCGACCAGATAGATCGACCCGCAGCCGGCCTCGGCGCGCCACTGGCCCATCGTGCCTTCGACTTCGGGATGGCCCTCGTGGCCGATCAGCACCACGTCGCGGCCTGCGCGGCAGTGGCGCGCGACCTCGAAATGCACCTTGGTCACCAGCGGGCACGTGGCATCGAACACCTTGAGGCCACGACGTGTGGCTTCCTCGCGGACCGCCTGCGACACGCCGTGAGCGCTGAAGATGACGGTCTGGTCGTCGGGCACCTCGTCGAGTTCCTCGACGAAGATCGCGCCGCGGCGCTTGAGGTCCTCGACGACGAAGCGGTTGTGCACGACTTCATGGCGCACGTAGATCGGCGCGCCCAGCGTCTCGATAGCGCGCTTGACGATCTCGATCGCGCGATCGACGCCGGCACAGAAGCCGCGGGGGTTGGCGAGGACGATATCCATGAGATGCGCAGTTTACCGGAGGGCGCGGGGGCGAAACGGAATGGGAGCAAGATGGGGTGTCGCGAATCCTCGCTATCGCGCGATCGATGCCCTCCCCCGCGTCGCGGGGGAGGGTTGGGTGGGGGCGAAGCTTCAGATCGCGGAACTGCCCGCCACACCGGAGATCAACAGGCTTGCAAGCCAAGGCTCGCGCGCGAACGGATCGTTCGCCCCCATCCCAGCCCTCCACCCGTAAAGGGCGCAATGTCCCGCAAGCGGGGGAAGGAGCATTGCGCGCGCGGTCCTACTTCTTCTTCGCCGGGAAGAACCCGAACAGCGCAATCCCGATCGCCCCACCCACGATCGCCGCGTCGGCGATGTTGAACGCCGGCCAGTAGTGATCGCGCCAGTGCCACTGGATGAAGTCGACGACGTGTCCGTGGATCTGGCGGTCGATGACATTACCCAGCGCGCCGCCGATGACCAGGGCGAACGGCAGCGCAGTGCGCCAGTCGCGGCGTGGGGTCTTGGCCAGCCACCAGCCCAGCACGCCGCTGATCACGATCGCCAGGATCGTGAAGAACCACTTCTGCCAGCCGCCGGCATCTGCGAGGAAGCTGAAGGCCGCGCCGGTGTTGTAGGTGCGGTACCAGTTCCAGAAGCCTTCGATGACCGGGATCGCGGTGTACTCGGGCAGCGAGGTCAGCACCCAGTACTTGGTGAGCTGGTCGAGCGCGATCACCACCACCGACAGCACCAGCCACGGCAATGCATTCGGCGTCACCTTGGCCATCAGAACCACCTCCGGGTTTCACCACCACCGTCGCGGCCGTCGGTGGCGATGTTCTCCACGCAGCGGCCGCACAGCTCGGCATGCCCGGCATGCGTGCCCACATCACCGCGACGCTGCCAGCAGCGCACGCATTTGGGCTTGGTCGTTGCACGCGCGGACACGCCGATCGCGGTCGCCGACGCGTCGTCAACGATGCTTACGTCGCCACTGATCAGCAGGAAGCGCAGCTCATCGACGACTGGCGAGAGCCAGTTCGCGTCCGAGACGCCGCAGCGCAGTTCGATCTCGGCATCGAGCGCCGCGCCGATCTCGCCGCTGGCGCGCATCGGCTCGAGCACCTTCGCCACGCGTTCGCGCAGTTCCAGCACGCGCTCGAAATCCTGCGGGCCCCAGTCGGCATCGCCGTCGAGCGCAGACAGGCCCGTGTACCAGGTCGCGAACTGCACATTAGCCTCGCGCGCGCCCTCCGCCGGTGCCGGCAGATGGCTCCACAGCTCGTCGGCGGTGAAGCTCAGCACCGGCGCGATCCAGCGCGCGAACGCTTCGGCGACGTGATACATCGCGGTCTGTGCGCTGCGACGACCGACCGAGTGCTCGGGCATCGTGTAGAGGCGGTCCTTGGTGACGTCGAGGTACAGCGAACCCAGATCCACGCTGCAGAAGTTCGACAACGCCTGCACGATCTCGGCGAAGTCGTAGCGCGCGTAGGCATCCTCGATGCGCGCCTGCAGTTGCGCGGCGCGATGCACGATCCAGCGGTCGAGCGCGACCATGTCCTGCGGCGCGACGAGATCCGTCGCCGGCTCGAAGCCGGCCAGATTGCCGAGCAGGAAGCGCGCGGTGTTGCGGATGCGGCGATAGGCGTCGGCGGTGCGCTTGAGGATTTCCTGCGACAGCGACATCTCGTTGCTGTAGTCGGCCGAGGCGATCCACAGGCGCAGGATGTCGGCGCCCAGCGTCTTCATGATGTCCTGCGGCTCGATGCCGTTGCCGAGCGACTTCGACATCTTGCGACCGTGCTCGTCGACGGTGAACCCGTGGGTGAGGCACTGGCGGTACGGCGCGGCCTTGTCGATCGCGACACCGGTCAGCAGCGAGGACTGGAACCAGCCGCGGTGCTGGTCGGAGCCTTCGAGATACAGATCGGCCGGCTTCTCGAAGCCGCGCGCCAGCAGCACGCCTTCGTGGGTGATGCCCGAATCGAACCAGACATCGAGGATGTCGGTGATCCTGTCGTAGTGCGCCGCGTCGTCGCCGAGCAGTTCGGAGGCGTCGAGCGTGTACCAGATGTCGACGCCGTGTTCCTCGACGCGGTCGGCAACCAGACGCATCAGCTCCGTACTGCGCGGATGCGGTTCGCCGGTTTCACGATGCACGAACAGCGCGATCGGCACGCCCCAGGTGCGCTGGCGCGAGATCGTCCAGTCCGGGCGCCCTTCGACCATGCCGGCGATGCGGGCCTGGCCCCACTCGGGATACCAGGTGACGTCCTGGATCGCGGTCAGCGCATCGCTGCGCAGGTTGGCCTGCGACATCGAGATGAACCACTGCGGCGTGGCGCGGAATGCGATCGGCGTCTTGTGGCGCCAGCAATGCGGGTAGCTGTGCTCGAGCTTGGCGAACGCGAGCAGGCTGCCGCGCGCGCGCAGCGCGTCGACGATGACGTCGTTGGCCTTCCAGATGTGTACGCCGGCGAGCGCGGTGTCACCGATCGGCGGCGTCGACGGCAGATACACGCCGCGGCCGTCGACCGGATTGAGCTGGGCGGCGGTGTAGCGGTCGAGCAGGCCGTAGGCCTTGCCGACCACGTAGTCCTCCTGGCCGTGACCGGGCGCGGTGTGCACGGCGCCGGTGCCGTCTTCGGCCGACACGTGGTCGCCGAGGATCACCGGGATGTCGCGCTCGTCGTAGAAGGGATGGGCGAGCAGGAGATTCTCAAGCGCGCTGCCGACGACGCGACCATGCACCACGACGTCGCCCTCGACGCCATAGCGACGCAGCGCGCGTTCGCCCAGTGCATCGGCCAGCACCAGCCAGCGACGGCGACCGTCCTGCGCAGCCGGGCCTTCGACCAGCGCGTATTCCAGATCGGCGCCCAGCGACACGGCGAGCGAGGCCGGCAGCGTCCACGGCGTGGTCGTCCAGATCGGCAGCACGACATCGACATCGGCCGGCAGCGTCGCGCCGAAGGCATGCGCGAATGCGGCGGAATCACGCGCGACGTAGGCGACGTCGATCGCCGGCGAGACCTTGTCGGCGTACTCGATCTCGGCCTCGGCCAGCGCCGAGCCGCAGTCGAAGCACCAGTGGACCGGCTTGACGCCACGGGTCAGGTGGCCGTTGTCGACGACCTTGGCCAGCGCGCGGATCTCGTCGGCCTCGAAGCGGAAATCGAGCGTGCGGTACGGGTTGTCCCAGTCGCCGAGCACGCCCAGGCGCTTGAAGTCACGGCGCTGGATGTCGATCTGCTCGTTGGCGTACTCGCGGCACTTCTGCCGGAATTCGACCGCATCGAGCTTGACGCCAACCTTGCCCCACTTCTTTTCGATCGCGATTTCGATCGGCAGGCCGTGGCAGTCCCAGCCCGGGATGTAGGGCGCATCGAAGCCCGCCATGCCCTTGGACTTGACGATGATGTCCTTGAGGATCTTGTTGACCGCATGGCCGAGATGGATCGAGCCATTGGCATACGGCGGGCCGTCGTGCAGCACGAACTGCGGGCGCCCCTTCGCATGCGCGCGCAGCTGCGCGTACAGGCCGTCTTCCTCCCACCGCGCCAGCATCGCCGGTTCGCGCTTGGGCAGGTCGCCTCGCATCGGGAAGTCGGTCGCCGGCAGGTGGATCGTCGACTTGTAGGGGTTCGGAGAGTTGTCGGACTGGGCGCTCACGCGTAATCCTGTCGTTGCGTTTCGTGATGTGGGGACGGCGCAGCGCTCAGCAGCGCGCGCGCCTGTGCGGCGTCGAGATCCATCTGCCGGACCAGGCTCGGCAGGTCGTCGAACTTTTCCTCGTCGCGCAGCCGCGCGACGAACTCGACCTCGATGCGGCGGCCGTAGAGATCGCCGCTGAAATCGAACAGGTGTGCTTCGAGCAGCGGCTCCACGCCACCGACCGTCGGTCGCGTGCCGAAACTCGACACCGACGGCCAAGGTGCATTGCTCACGCCGTGCACGCGTGTGGCGTAGATGCCGCGCAGCGCCGGCACCTTGCCGCCGAAGCGCAGGTTTGCCGTGGGATAGCCGAGCGTGCGGCCGAGCTGCTGACCGCGCACCACGCGACCGGACACTGCGTACGGCCGCCCGAGCAGGCGCGCGGCATGTTCGAAATCACCGGCGACGAGCGCGTTGCGGATGTGCGTGCTCGACACGCGTTCGCCATCGACGACCAGCGGCTCGATCTCGCCAGCGATGAAGCCCGCCTCGCGCCCGAGCGCCTGCAGCGTTGCCAGATCGCCAGCACGTTTGTGGCCGAAGCGGAAACCCGGGCCGACCCAGACTTCGCGTGCGCGCAAGCGCTGCACCAGCACCGCATCGACGAAAGCTTCGGGGGACATCGCCGCCATGCGCGCATCGAACCGCAACAGGCCGACGACATCGGCGCCGAGCCCGCGCAAGCCTTCGAACTTCGCCCGCACCGGTCCGAGCCGCGGCGGCGGCGAGGCGGCGGCGAAAAACTCGCGCGGCAGCGGCTCAAAACTCAATGCAGCCGCATCGACCCCCAGCGCATGCGCCCGCGCCACGGCGTGACGTACCAGCGCCTGGTGCCCCAGGTGCAGCCCGTCGAACGCGCCGATGCAGACCACGCTGCCGTCGGCACAGAGGGGCCCGCCGGCGATGTCGCGGAACAGCCTGCTCATGTGGGTCCGTTGCGGCGGGCGCGCCATGGCGCCCGCGGAGAAAGAATGACCGGCAAGTATAGCCGTCGCCTCTCGCGGGGCGCTGATGTCGGAGGCCAACCGGCTGGAGCTCTCCCCCGTTCACGGGGGAGGGTTGGGTGGGGCAAACAGCCCGATCGCGGTTTTTCCAGCTCCACGCCTGCTCGGCGGTGAGACCACGTACAAGGCACCCTCGGTCGGCGCCCATGATTCGCCCCCGGCCTTCACCTGAAAGGCACGATGCGCCCAAGAAGGGGATCGCAGTGCTCGGCATCCACCCGCAGGATGCGAGCGGCCGGATGAGAATCGCTCAGTGCCGCAGGTGCCGCGGTCGCAGCCCCAGCGCGGCCATCGCGACGACATAGGTCGCCCCGCCCGCCCCGATCACCAGCACCAGCCAGGCGATGCGGTGCAATGCGCCCTGGATGGCCGTCCATTCGCCGATCCAGAACCGCAGTCCCAGCACCACGACCGCCATCGCCGCGCAGGCGCCCAGCAACCGCAGCAGATACGTCGCCCACCCCGGCTCGGGCGCGAAGATGCCGCGCTGCCGTAGATAGCGCCACAGCAGCACGGCGTTGATCACGCCGGCCAGCGCCGTCGCCAGCGCGATGCCGCCGTGCGCGCCCGGCACATCGAACAGCCACAACGGCGTGGTCAGCACGACCGTCAGCACCACGTTCGCCGCCACCGTCCAGATCGCCGCGCGCATTGGCGTCTTCGTGTCCTGGCGCGCATAGAACGCCGGCGCGAGCACCTTGCTGAGCATGAAGGCCGGCACGCCGAGACTCATCGCGGTCAGGCTGATCGCCGCCATGCGGGTGTCATTTGCGCTGAACTGCCCGTAGTTGTAGACGGTCGCGGTGATCGGCTCGGCCAGCAGCAACAGGCCCAGGCCCGCCGGCACACCGGCCAGCAGCGCCATGCGCAGGCCCCAGTCCAGCGACTGGTTGTAGCCGGTCGCGTCCTCGGCCGCGTGCCGTCGCGAGAGATGCGGCAGGATCACCGTCCCCAGCGCCACGCCGAACAGGCCCAGCGGAAATTCGATCAGGCGATCGGAGTAGTACAGCCAGTCGACGCTGCCGGCCGCCAGCAGCGAGGCGAACGCGGTGCCGACGATCAGGTTCACTTGGGCGACCGACGAGGAGAACAGCGTCGGCAGCATCAACCGGCCGACCTTGCGCACCTCGGGATGCCCGAACCCCGGACGCAGTCGCGGTCGCAACCCTAGCCGCCCCAGTGACGGCCACAACAGGGCGAGCTGCAGAAAACCCGCGATCAGCACGCCCCAGGCCAGCCCCTGCGGCGGCACTTCGAAACGCGGCGCCAGCCACAGCATCGCCGCGATCATCGTCAGGTTGTGCAGCACCGGGGTGAACGCCGGCAACGCGAACCTGCCGTGGCTGTTGAGGATCGACGCCGACAGCGACATCAGCGAAATGAAGAGCAGATACGGAAACGTGATGCGCAGCATCTGCGCCGTCTGCGCCAACAGCTCGGGCTGTTCGGCCCAACCGGGCGCGAACAGCCGCGCAATCAGCGGGGCGGCGAGCATGCCCAGCGCGCAGACCAACAGCACCACCGCGCACAGCGCACCAGCCATCGCGTCGATGAAGGATTTCAGGGCCGCGCGGTCGCCGCGTTCCTTGATCTCGTTGAGCACCGGCACGAAGGCCATCGCCATCGAGCCCTCGGCGAACACACGACGCAGGAAATTGGGGATGCGATAGGCGACAATGAAGGCACTCATCGCAGGATTCGTCGCGCCGGTTCCGAACAGCGTGGCCTGCAGCATGTCGCGGGCAAAGCCGGCGATGCGCGAGATCAGGGTCATCGCGCTGAACACCGCGCTCGAGCGCAGCAGGCCCCCGCGACGCTTCGGAGCCGGGCTTGCGGCCGCCGGATCGGGCGCCGTCACCAGGCAGTTCCGTTCAGGCCGGGCCGGTTGACGCAAGTATCTGAAACGCCCATAATTTCCTGCTCAAATTTCCATTGGTCCGGCGACGCCGGATTTTCACACGTCCAGCTTCCAGGAATCCATCGTGGCAAACATCAAGTCCGCCAAGAAGCGCGCCAAGCAGACCGTTGTGCGCAACGCGCGCAACTCCGCCCAGCGCTCGCAGCTCCGCACCGCCGTCAAGAAGGTGCTCAAGGCGCTCGACGCCAACGACGCCGCCGGCGCGCAGGAGGCGTTCAACGTCGCCCAGCCGATCCTCGACCGTTTCAGCTCGCGCGGCCTGATCCACAAGAACAAGGCCGCTCGCCACAAGAGCCGCCTGACCGCACGCATCAAGGCGATCAAGGCCGCTGCCTGATCCCTGCCCGGCCGCTTCGGCGGCCGATGCGAAAAGACCCGGCCATCGGCCGGGTTTTTTGTGGGCGATGTTTTCTTGATGCACGCCATGCCTCGAAGGCAATCGCGCCACCTGTAGGAGCGCGCTTGCGCGCGAGGGCTGTGCCGAGAGATCCCGTCGCGCGCAAGCGCGCTCCTACACGGAGCAGCGGGCGGCTGGACGCCCGAGCCCTGCTCAACGGATCCTGTAGGAGCGCGCTTGCGCGCGAGGGCTGTGCCGGGAAGTGCCGTCGCGCGCGAGCGCGCTCCTACAGGTTGCGGGATGCGCCAACAGGCCCGGATACGCGAAAGCCCGGCCAGGGGCCGGGCTTCAATCAAGGGCTCAGCGTCGGCGCGCCTCAGACGGCGTCGGCCGCCTCGCGCGCGTCGCGGTCGAGGTCGTCGAGTGCGGCCTGCACCTTGAGCATCACTTCGCGGGTGCCTTCATGCGCCAGGCCCGAAATCAGGAACCAGGGCCCCGTCCAGCCCAGCGTCTCGATGATGCGCGCGGCCTCGGACTCGGCTTCTTCGGGCAGCAGGGTGTCGGCCTTGTTGATCAGCAGCCAGCGCGGCTTGTCGAGCAGCGCGGTGTCGAACTTCTCCAGCTCGCGCTCGATCGCACGCACCTGGTCGACCGCATCGCTGCCATCCAGCGGCGCGATCTCCACCAGATGCAGCAGCAGGCGCGTGCGCTGGATATGGCGCAGGAACAGCGCGCCGAGGCCCGCGCCATCGGCCGCGCCTTCGATCAGGCCGGGAATGTCGGCGATGACGAAGCTGCGCGCCGGCTCGACGCTGACCACACCGAGATTCGGATACAGCGTGGTGAACGGATAATCCGCAACCTTCGGCGTGGCCGCCGAGACCGCGCGGATCAGCGTGCTCTTGCCGGCGTTGGGGAAGCCCAGCAGGCCGATGTCGGCCAGCAGCTTGAGCTCCAGGCGCAGCGTGCGCTCCTCGCCCTGCTCGCCCGGCGTCGACTGGCGCGGCGTGCGGTTGGTCGAGCTCTTGAAATGCATGTTGCCCAGGCCGCCTTGGCCGCCGCGGGCGACCAGCAGGCGCTGGCCGTGTGCGGTCAGATCGCCGATGACCTCGTCGGTCATCACGTTGTGCACGACGGTGCCGACCGGCACCACGATGACCAGCTCGTCGCCGCCCTTGCCGTACATCTGCCGGCCCATGCCGTTCTCGCCACGCTGGGCGCGGAACGTCGTCTGGTGGCGGAAATCGACCAGGGTGTTGAGGTTCTCGTCGGCGACCAGCACCACGCCGCCGCCGGCCCCGCCGTCGCCACCGTCGGGACCGCCGAGCGGGATGAACTTCTCACGCCGGAATCCGACGCAGCCATTGCCGCCGTTACCGGCGGTGACAGTGATTTCGACTTCGTCGACGAGTTTCATAAGAGCCGGAATTCGGAATTGGGGATTCGGGATTGGAAAAAGCAGTCACCACGATGGACCGACACAGGGGGTACAAGCGCAATGCGCCTGAATCCCAAATCCCCTATCCCGAATCCCGTCCGGCGGGCACTGCCCGCCGGAATGAAAAACCCCGCCGAAGCGGGGCTTTCCGGTGTCGCGCGTCGCGGGAGGCTCAGGCCTCGGCGACCACGCTGACGGTGCGGCGGTTCTTCGGACCCTTGGTGCCGAAGGCGACCTTGCCGTCGACCAGCGCGAACAGCGTGTGGTCACGACCGAGGCCGACGCCGGCGCCCGGATGGAACTGGGTGCCGCGCTGACGCACGATGATGTTGCCCGCTTCGATGGCCTGGCCGCCGTAGATCTTGACGCCGAGGTACTTCGGGTTGGAGTCGCGGCCGTTGCGCGAGGAACCTACGCCCTTCTTGTGTGCCATGACTGCTGCTCCTTACTTGCTGCCACCGGCGATGCCGGTGATCTCGATTTCGGTGTAGTACTGCCGGTGTCCCTGACGCTTCATGTGGTGCTTGCGGCGACGGAACTTGATGATGCGGATCTTGTCGGCGCGGCCGTGCGACTTGATCGTCGCGGCAACCGTCGCGCCCTTGAGCGCATCACCCAGCTTGATGCCGTCGCTGTCGCCGAGCATCAGGATGTTGTCGAACTTGATCTCGCTCCCCACTTCGCCTTCGAGCTTCTCGACGCGAAGGGTCTCACCTGCCATCACGCGGTACTGCTTCCCGCCCGTGACGAGGACTGCATAACTCATGACCAGACTTCCTCTGTAGTTATTGTGGTCTTACCTGCGCGCCATCGAGGGCGGACAGGAGCGGGATTCTAAGGGGATCAGTGACTTGCGGTCAAGTTGCCCACGGGCGAGCTGACGGGGCGCCGCGGCGCGCCGGCCTGCCGTGGTCGCTGCAGTTGCCTGCGGCCGGACGCAGCTACGGCGAGTCGCCCCGGAGTCGACGTTCACGACTGGACGTCGGCCATTCGCAGATCCTGCGACAGCCCACCCGCAGACTGGTGTGTGGGCGGTTTGCCCCCATCTGTCGGGCTCGGTAGTCTGACCGATCGCCCGCTTCACGTGCCACCCGGCGTCGCGACGCGGCCCCGGACCGCCCCTCCCCGCCCCCACAACCGGATTTCCAGCCGATGGCGATGGATACCATCCGCATTCGCGGTGCCCGTACCCACAACCTCAAGAACATCGACCTCGACCTGCCGCGCGACCAGCTGATCGTCATTACCGGTCTGTCGGGCTCGGGCAAGTCGTCGCTCGCGTTCGACACGATCTACGCCGAAGGCCAGCGCCGCTACGTCGAGTCGCTGTCGTCGTACGCGCGCCAGTTCCTCAGCGTGATGGAGAAGCCCGACCTCGACCACATCGAAGGTCTGTCGCCGGCGATCTCGATCGAGCAGAAGTCGACCTCGCACAACCCGCGCTCGACGGTCGGCACGATCACCGAGATCTACGACTACCTGCGCCTGCTCTACGCCCGCGTCGGCAGTCCGCGCTGCCCCGACCACGGCTATCCACTGGAAGCGCAGACGGTCAGCCAGATGGTCGACCAGGTGCTGACCCTCGATCCCGAGCAGCGCTGGATGCTGCTGGCGCCGGTGGTGCGCGAGCGCAAGGGCGAGCACGCCCAGGTGTTCGAGCAGCTGCGCGCGCAGGGTTTCGTGCGTGTGCGTGTGGACGGCGAGCTCTACGAGATCGACGCGCTGCCGACGCTGGCGCTGCGTCAGAAGCACACCATCGAAGCGGTCATCGACCGGTTCAAGGTGCGCGAGGACATGAAGCAGCGTCTGGCCGAATCCTTCGAGACCGCGCTCAAGCTCGGCGAGGGCATGGTCTCGGTGCACGCGATCGACGATGCGTCGATTCCGCCGCAGCTGTTCTCGTCCAAGTACAGCTGCCCGGTCTGCGATTACGCGCTGCCCGAGCTCGAGCCGCGCCTGTTCTCGTTCAACTCGCCGATCGGCGCCTGCCAGACCTGCGACGGCCTGGGCGTGAGCGAGTTCTTCGATCCCGAGCGCGTGGTCGTGCATCCCGAACTGTCGCTCGCCGCCGGCGCGGTGCGCGGCTGGGACCGCCGCAACGCCTATTACTTCCAGTTGCTGCAGTCGCTGGCCAGGCACTACAGGTTCGACGTCGACACGCCGTGGCAGGAACTGCCGGAGGCCTCGCGCCAGGCGGTGCTGTCGGGCAGCGGCGAGGAAACGATCAACTTCACCTACATCACCGATTCGGGCGCGCGCACCCAGCGCAAGCACCGCTTCGAGGGCATCGTGCCGAACCTCGAACGTCGCTACCGGGAAACCGAATCGGCGGCTGTGCGCGAGGAACTTTCGAAGTACATCAGCGAGCGCCCGTGCCCCGCCTGCGAGGGCGCGCGCCTCAATCGTTCGGCGCGCAACGTGTTCGTCGCCGACCGGCCGCTGCAGTCGCTGGTCGTGCTGCCGATCGACGAGGCGCTGGGCTTCTTCGGCCAGCTGGAGTTGCCGGGCTGGCGCGGCGAGATCGCGACCAAGATCGTCAAGGAAATTGCCGAGCGCCTGAGCTTCCTCGTCGACGTGGGCCTCGACTACCTGACCCTCGAGCGCAAGGCCGACACGCTCTCGGGCGGCGAGGCGCAGCGCATCCGTCTGGCCTCGCAGATCGGCGCGGGCCTGGTCGGCGTGATGTACGTACTCGACGAACCGTCGATCGGCCTGCACCAGCGCGACAACGAGCGCCTGCTGGCGACGCTGACGCGGCTGCGTGATCTGGGCAACACGGTCATCGTCGTCGAGCACGACGAGGATGCGATCCGTCTGGCCGACCACATCGTCGACATCGGTCCCGGCGCCGGCGTGCACGGCGGCGAAGTCGTCGCGCAGGGCTCGTACGAGGACGTGCTCAAGGCGCCGCGCTCGCTGACCGGCCAGTACCTCAGCGGCCGCAAGCGCATCGACATTCCAAGCAAGCGCCACAAGCCCAATCCGAAGATGCAGGTCAAGCTGCTCGGCGCGTCCGGGCACAACCTGAAGAACGTGGACCTGAAGATTCCCTCGGGCCTGTTCACCGCGATCACCGGCGTGTCGGGCTCGGGCAAGTCGACGCTGATCAACGACACCCTGCATGCGCTGGCGGCCAACGAGATCAATGGCGCCTCGCACAAGGCCGCGCCGTATCGCGAAATCGAAGGCCTGGACCTGTTCGACAAGGTCGTCGACATCGACCAGTCGCCGATCGGCCGCACACCGCGTTCGAACCCGGCGACCTACACCGGCCTGTTCACGCCGCTGCGTGAGCTCTTCGCGCAGGTGCCCGAAGCGCGTGCGCGTGGCTATGCCGCGGGACGTTTCAGCTTCAATGTGCGCGGCGGGCGCTGCGAGGCCTGTCAGGGCGACGGCCTGCTGAAGGTGGAAATGCACTTCCTGCCCGACGTCTACGTGCCCTGCGACGTCTGCCACGGCAAGCGCTACAACCGCGAGACGCTGGAGATTCTCTACAAGGGCCACAGCATCCACGACGTGCTGGAGATGACGGTCGAGGACGCGCTGGTGCTGTTCGAGAACCTGCCGCCGATCGCGCGCAAGCTCGAAACGCTGATCGACGTGGGTCTGGCCTACATCAAGCTTGGCCAGAGCGCGACGACGCTGTCGGGCGGCGAAGCGCAGCGCGTGAAGCTGTCGAAGGAACTCTCGCGCCGCGACACCGGGCGCACGCTGTACATCCTCGACGAGCCGACGACCGGCCTGCATTTCCACGACATCGAGCACCTGCTGGCCGTGCTGCACAAGCTGCGCGACGAGGGCAATACGGTGGTCGTGATCGAGCACAACCTCGACGTGATCAAGACCGCGGACTGGGTTGTCGATCTCGGACCCGAGGGCGGCCATCGCGGTGGACAGATCATTGCCGAGGGCACGCCCGAGCAGGTCGCCGCGATGCCGCAGTCGCATACCGGCCAGTTCCTCGCGCGCCTGCTCGATGCCAAGCTCGCCGAACCGGCCGAGCCCAAGCCCGAGCGCAAGATGGCGCGCAAGTCGACCGCGCACCTGCCCAAGCCGCTGCCACGCAAGGGCGCGTCGACCAAGGCTGCCGAAGCCGATGCGAAGCTGCGCGCCGAGTTGATGCGCGAAGGGTCGAAGCAGACTGCCGACGACGATGTCGAAACCGCGGACGCTGCGCCGAAACAGGCGAAAGCGAAGCCGGCCGCCAAGAAGAAGAAGGGAGTGAAGGCGTGAGCGAATCGCAGGTGTTGATCCGGATGCCGATCGAGTTGCGCTGGCGCGATCTCGACGCGTTCAACCATGTCAACAATTCCAACTTCATGACCTATCTGGAAGAGGCGCGCATCCGCTGGTTCGACACCGTCGGCGACGCCTGGGTCACCGACGAGACCGCGCCGCTGCTGGCCGCGGTGCAGATGAACTACAAGGTGCCGATTCCGTATCCGTCGAAGATCGTCGTGGAACTGCTGGCCGATCGCCTCGGCAACTCCAGCGTCACCATCGGCCATCGCATCGTGTCCGATGACGGCACCACGCTGCATGCCGACGGCCACGTGGTCATGGTCTGGATCGATCGCCGCACCGGCCGTCCGACGGCGCTGCCGGATGTGGTGCGGGCCAAGGCGCAGCCTGCGGCATAGCACTGTTGCTTCAGTCGCGGCCCAGGGCCGCGATCGGTCGTCACCGGGAAAGCCAGCGCGGCCATGGGCCGCGCCCGCACCTCAACCGCTACCATGCGGCTCCACGCCTACGGAGCCGCGCGATGAACGCACTGATCGACGTCGAGGACCACGGTCCGATCCGCGAGCTGCGACTCGCACGTCCGCCGGCGAATGCGCTCGATCCCACGCTTTGTCTCGCCTTGCGTGACGCCATCGACGCTGCAGCCGCAGACGACGTCCGCGGGATCGTGCTGACCGGCGGGCCCAAGGTGTTCTCCGGCGGGCTGGATGTGCCGCACCTGCTGTCGCTGCCCGACGCCGCTGCACTGCGCGAGGCGTGGGAGGCGTTCTTCGCAGCTGCGCGTGCGCTCGCTGCGGCGCCGATGCCGGTGGCCGCGGCGCTCGCCGGACACGCGCCCGCGGGCGGCTGTGTGCTGGCGCTGTGCTGCGACTACCGCGTGATGGCCTCCGGCGCGTACCGCATCGGTCTCAACGAAACGCAGGTCGGTCTCGTCGCCCCCGAGGGCATCCAGCGCCTGATGCGGCGCACGGTCGGTGCGCGTCAGGCCGAACGCCTGCTGGTCGGCGGCCTGCTGGTGGATGCCGACGAGGCCTTGCGGCTGGGGCTGGTGGACGAACTGGCCGGCATCGACGAAGTCGCGATCCGGGCGCGCATCTGGCTCGAATCGCTGCTTGCCCTGCCCCGCGCGCCAATGCTGGAAACGCGTGCGATCGCACGCGCCGATCTCGTCGACGCGCTGCACGCGGACCACATCGATCTCGGCCGTTTCATCGATGCGTGGAATGCACCGGATACGCAGGCCGGATTGCGGGCGCTGGTCGCGCGGCTCGGGCGTTAGGCCGCGCGGGCGCATTCGCCGCAGGCCGGCCGCCACGGGCGAACCTGCGCAGGCGATGACTTCATGCAAAGCGCGAGCGCACAGCGACCCGTGCGCAGCACATCGTTCGCGATGACGGGCCTCCGCCCGTAGACGATCAACCCGACGCCGTGCCCGTCGCGACCGCACCGCCTGCGTCGACCCAACCGCTCCACGAAGGCGCGTACAGCTTCGCGCCATCGCGCCCGGCATGCGCCATCGCCAGCAGGTGATGGCAGGCGGTGACGCCGGAGCCGCACATCACGGCGACGTCCGCCGGCCCGTGTCCGGCGAGCAGGGCGTCGAACTCGCGCGCGAGCGTCGAGGCCGGCTTGAAGCGGCCGTCGATCAGGTTCTCCGCGTACGGGCGGTTGCGCGCGCCCGGCACATGGCCGGCACGCGGATCCAGCGGCTCGGTTTCGCCGCGGAAACGCGCACCGGCGCGCGCATCGATCAGCAGGCCGCCCGCGTCGAGATGCCGCTGCAGGGCATCGGCATCGCGCAACAGACGCGACGCGTCGAAGGCCACCACCGTTGGTGGCGCGGGCACGATCGAAGACGCCACGGTTTCGACCGGCAAGCCCTGCGCGCACCACGCAGCCCAGCCGCCGTCGAGGACGGCGACGGCCCCGTACCCGGCGTTGCGCAGCAACCACCACAGGCGCGCGGCGAATGCGCCATCGCCATCGTCGTAGGCCACGATCTGCATGCCGGGCGCGATGCCCAGGCGCGACAGCGTCGCTGCAAATGCATCGGCGTCCGGCCACGGGTGGCGACCGAGCCCAGGCCCCGCACGGCCCGACAGGTCGTGTTCGAGATGCGCGTACACCGCGCCGGGCACATGGGCCTGGCGCCAGGCCGCCTCGCCGGCGCCGGCCATCGTGAGGACGAAGCGGCAATCGATGATGCGCAGCTGCGGTGCGCCGAGCAGGTTCGCCAGCGTCGCCGCATCGATCAGGGTGACCCAGCGCGCGCTCACAGGCGCTCCAGGCGGTCGCGCAGATTGAGCAGGATCGACGCCGTCGCGCCCCAGATGCGATGCGTGGGCGCGGTGGCGAGCGTCGCGTACTCGAGCACCGGCCGCATCCGGCCGCGGAACTCGATGTCGACGCGGCGCAGGTGCTGCGGTGCCATCAGGAAATCCAGCGGGGCCTCGAACACCTCGGCGACCTCGCCCGGGTCGGGCACAGGCGCAAATTGCGGATCGAGCATGGCCACGACCGGCGTGACCCGGTAGCCGGTGATCGTCGCCAGCGGATCGAGATAACCGAGCGGCCGCGCCTGCGATGCCGGAAGGCCGATCTCCTCGCAGGCTTCGCGCAACGCGGCCTGCAGCGGCCCGCCGTCGTCGGGCTCCAGCCGCCCGCCCGGAAAACTCACCTGCCCGGCGTGATGGCGCAGGGTGTCGGTGCGGCGGGTCAGCAGCGCCTGCAGGCCATCGGCGCGCGGCACCAGGCCCACCAGCACGGCGGCCTCGCGCAACGGCGCATCGGGCGCGAGCAGACCGTCGAGTTCGTCGACATTCCAGCCGCGCAGTGCGGGTGGCCCGTCGAGCGGATACAGCGCACGCGCAAGCGCAGCAGCGTCGAAATCCTGCCTCATGCGCGTGCCGCCTCACGCGCCGGCAGCACGACGTCCATCATCCGCTCGCGCTCGGCATCGCTCATCTGCTGCCAGCCGCCGATCTCGTCGCGCGTGCGCAGGCAGCCATGGCAGATGTCGTACGCTTCGAGCGTGCAGACACCGGTACACGGTGTCGGCACGGCGCGCAGAGGCGATGCGGTCGTCGTCATGGGGCCGGGGCGAAGGGAATCGAAAGGCGGAAACGACGACGCCGACGTGCGGGGCACGTCGGCGTCGGGTGGTGCGTGGCGCAGGCGCGGATCAGCGGGTGCTGAGCAGTTTGACCATCACGCCGACCGGCTGCTTGGCGATTTCCTGCGTACCCTCGCCCGAGACGAACTTGCCCGGCGGGAAGACCACTTCGTACACCGCATCGACCGGCATCAGCGGCAGCACTTCGCGCAGACCGGCGATCGGCGCTTCCGACACGCGGAACGGCGGCGTGCGGTCTTCCTGGCTCAGGCCGATGCCCGCCGGCACGATCAGCGCCTGGTAGGCCACTTCGACCGTGCTGTTGGCGGTGGGCTTGGCGCCCGAACCGGCCTCGACGACGCGGTACATCACGCCGCTCGGCAGCGAGATAACGCCTTCGCGGGCCTTGTACTCGTTGATGAAGGTCGTCGCCTGGCCTTCGTTCTCGGTCAGCGCAGCGCGGCGCTCGGCCACGATCTTCTGCTGCATGCGCTGCTGGAAAGCGTTGTAGGCCGCGCCCATCTGCTCGGGCGTGTAGGTCGGATCCTGGCGGCCGTGACCGTCCTGCAGGCCCTTGATGATGGTGTTGACGTCGACCGACTCACCGGTCTCCGCCAGGCGGTTGCCCAGATCGAAACCCAGCGCGTAGCTCAGCGTGGTGCGATCGTTCGCATTGGCCGCGGGAGCCGCTGCCTGCTGCGCGAAGGCCGCGCCGCTGAACGTCATGGCCGCGACGGCGGCCGCAATAAAACGCAACTTCATTCCGTGGATCTCCACAAGGTCGGATTTCGATATCGCCTGTCGCGCGAAAGGGCGGTCGAACCGCCCCTTTGGACGCGCTAGGATAACGGTCGAGGGGCTTAACCGCCACTGACGACTCCACTATGACCGCGAGCGCGGGAACAAGTTCCCCGTGCGCCGCTTCCTGCGCCTGGAGCGCCCATGTCCGAAGCCACTTTACGCGTCGAAGACCACGACGCCGTCCGTGTTGTCACCGTCCACCGACCCGACAAACTGAATGCGTTGAACTCGGCAACGATCGAGGCGCTGCACCGCGCGTTCGAGCAGGCTGCGGCAGACGAGACGGTACGTGTCGTGGTGCTAACCGGCGCCGGCCCCAAGGCCTTCGTCGCCGGTGCGGACATCGCCGAAATGGCGGGCCTGCGTGCCGCGGAAGGTCGCGATTTCGCCCTGCGCGGTCAGGCGATGATGCGCTGCGTGGAAACCCTGCCCAAGCCGGTGATCGCGATGGTCAACGGCTTCGCGCTCGGCGGTGGGCTCGAGCTGGCGATGTGCTGCCATCTGCGCATCGCCGCCGAGACGGCCAGGCTCGGCCAGCCGGAAGTGAACCTGGGCCTGATTCCCGGCTTCGGCGGGACCCAGCGCCTGCTGCGCCTGGCGGGCCGCGCGGCCACGCTGGAACTGTGCCTGACCGGTGCGCCGGTCGACGCCGGACGTGCCCTGGCGCTGGGCATCGTCAATCGCGTGGTGCCGGCTGACGAACTGCGGGCGCAGACGATGGCGCTCGCCGGACAGCTCGCGAATGCCGCGCCGCTGGCGCTGCGGGGTGTGCTCGATTGCGTCAACGTCGGCGGCGAGAGCGCGATCGGCGAAGGCCTCGCCTACGAGGCCGCGCAGTTCGGCCTGATGTTCGCCACCGAGGACATGCGCGAAGGCACGCGCGCGTTTCTCGAGCGCCGCCCGCCCGTGTTCTCCAACCGCTGATCACGATCGCCGCATGCCGCACCGCCCGCCCGACGCCAGCGTCCCCCCCCGCCTCCTTCTCGAACGCCTGGTCGCGCTGCTGCGCCAGGACGATGTCGATGCCGCGATCGACGCGGGCCTGATGGACGCGTGGCCCGACGCCGACGCTGACGGTCTCGACGCGGATGCACGCGCGTTGCTGCTGGCGACGCGGCAGCGCCTGCGCACCGCCTGGGATGCACGCGCGCGCTACGAAGCACGCAATGCACGTCTCGCGCAGCGCGCGGCCGAGCGCGATGCAGGACGACGTGCCGCTGCGCCTGCCGAGGTCGTCGACGCGGCACCCACGAAGCGGCCAGCGCTCCCGCCCGGTGCCGCCGCCCTGCTCGCCCGCGCCAAGGCACGTGCCGGCGGGGGCACGCCGTGAATGCGTTACCTACTGGCGAGGCGCCGAAGCGTCGCGGCCCGACGATGACGCGCGCCGAGATCCACGAGTTCCTGTCGCGCCTGCGCGAGATCGACTCCGAGCCGACGACCGAACTCGAGTACACCTCGCCGTTCGAACTGCTGATCGCGGTCATCCTCTCCGCGCAGGCCACCGACGTCGGCGTCAACAAGGCCACGCGCCGGCTGTATCCGGTCGCCAACACCGCGCAGGCGATCCTCGATCTCGGCGAGGAGGCGCTCAAGCGTCACATCTCGACCATCGGCCTGTTCAATGCCAAGGCGAAGAACGTCATCGCCGCCTGCCGCATCCTTGTCGAGCAGCACGGCGGCGAAGTGCCCAACGATCGCGCCGCGCTCGAAGCGCTGCCGGGGGTGGGCCGCAAGACCGCGAACGTCGTACTCAATACGGTGTTCGGGGAACCGGCGATCGCCGTGGACACGCACATCTTCCGAGTCGCCAACCGGACGGGCCTGGCGCCGGGCAAGGATGTCCGCGCGGTCGAGGACCGGCTGATGCGCGTCGTGCCCGAGGAATTCCTGCTCGGCGCCCACCACTGGCTGATCCTGCACGGACGCTACACCTGCAAGGCACGCAAGCCGGACTGCCCGAAGTGCGTGGTGCGGGACCTGTGCCGGTTCAAGGAGAAAACGACTGGAGTTGCGGGCTAGCCCCGACGCTGGCCGGCATTGCCGGAGTCGTTGTCGTCAGGCTCCACTTGGTCTCGCCCGTCATTCCCGCGCAGGCGGGACTTCATGAACGTCCCGCGGCCGAGCGCGTGCGCGGCGAATGCCTGTGATGCAGCGCGCGGGATTCCTCACTCGTGACGATTCAGGGGAATTTGCCCCGTTCGTGCACCCGAAAGTTCTCTTCAAGCCGAGCCGAGCCACAGGCTTGAACATCAACGCTCACGCTATGAAAGCAAAGTCCCTGGATTCCCGCCTACGCGGGAATGACGACATCGAGAGTTGAAGCAAACGTCCTTGGATTCCCGCCTGCGCGCGAATGACGAACTTCTATTTCATTGCGCCTGATGGACAAGCGCGACGGCTTCTGCGCCGTCGCGCTTGAACTGCATCACTCGTCCCGATCGGTGAACGGCTTGCGCGGCAGACGCTCATCGCGCATGGCGGCGTGATACGCGAACGAGGCGATGATTGCCGCGGCCTGCTTGAGGTCGTCGGGCACGACGTGGTCGTAGGTGTCCAGATGCGTGTGGTGGACGTGGCTGAAGTAGTCGGCCGGGTCCTGCACGAACTGGAAGCCCGGCAGGCCGACGCGGTCGAAGGAAATGTGGTCGGTGCTGCCGGTGTTGCGCGTGGTCACGACCGTCGCGCCCAGATCGGCGAATGGCGCCAGCCACGCGCGGAACACCGGCACAGCCGCGTGGTTTTCCTGCGCGTAGATGCCGCGGATGCGGCCGGTGCCGTTGTCGAAATTGAAGTAGGTCGAGAAGCGGTCGTAGCCGGCGCGGCGCTGCAGCGGGCCGGTGCCGCGCTGGAACGCGCGCGGCAGGGCGATCTGTTCGGGATCGGTCGGCGCGGGCCAGTCGGCCAGGTACTTGGCCACATAACCGGCCGAGCCATGCAGGCCCTGCTCCTCACCGCCCCACAGCGCGATGCGGATCGTGCGCTTCGGGCGCGCGTCAATGGCTTTGAGGATGCGCATCGCCTCCATCATCACGACCACGCCCGCGCCGTTGTCGGCCGCGCCGGTGCCGGTGTGCCAGGAGTCGAGGTGCGCGCCGATGATCACCGTTTCGTTGGCCTTCGAGCTGCCACGCAGCTCGGCGAAGGTGTTCGTCGCCGGCAGATCGGTGTCGCTGGTGAAGCGGGCCTGCACGTCGACGCGCATGCGCGGTGATTCATTGCGCTCGACCGCGCGCACGAGCTGGTTGTAATGCTCGGCGGCAACGACGAGGTCGGGCACGCCTTCCGGATCGCCGGCCTTGCGGCCACCGCCGCCCATCACGCGGACGATGCCGTTGTCCCAGGAGCTGATCGACAGCGTCGCCAGCACGCCCTCTTCGGCAAAGAAGGTGTTGAGCGCGCGCACCAGTTCCTGGCGCTTGCGGTATTCGTCGAGGCGCTTGTCCTGCGCGGTGGGATCGGGATCCTGCGGGACGGGGAATGTCTGCAGTTCGCCAAGGTCCTCCTCGGTGTGGCGGCGGAAGTCCGGCCGCTCGGAGGGCTTGTAGGCGCGGGCCTCGTCGAGCAGCACGATCTTGCCGGCCAGCTTGCCGCGCTGCTTGTCGATGTCCTCGAGCGTCTTGAACGAGGCGCGGACCAGCTCGCCTTCGACCGGGCCGTCGGTCCCCGGCGTCCACGCCTTGGGCAGCGCGTGGATCGGCAGCTCGCGCGGCGCGATCAATTCGACGCGCGAGGCGCGGAATTCCCAGCCACGACCGAAGGCCTCGTCGTAGACCTCGTCGTGCACATTGGTCAGGCCGTAGCCGCTGAGCTTGTCGCGCGCCCATTCGCTCGAGCGCACATAGGCCGGCGAGCTGGTCAGGCGTGGACCGATGGTTTCGGTCAGTTCCTTGAGGTTGGCCGCAACCTGCGAGCGGTTGAAGGCCTGATGACGGATCTGCGCCACGACGTCGAGATCGACAGGCTCGACGGCCTGTGCGAAGGCCAGACATGGCACGAGGGCAACGGTGGCCCAGACCGCCTGCAGCAGGCGGATGCGGTTGGATTGCAGCTTGCTCACGGAACTCCCCGGACTGCGGAACGAACGGCTCCTGCATGACGCGGGAGCGGCGATCGCGCCGTGGGTCCGGCGCGGCCGCACATGCTACCGCCCGCAACGCCACAACTCCCGGGCCGAAAGTTGGGGCCGCCATCCCGTATTCGTGGCGCAGCGCCGCAACGCAAAAGGCCCGCGGTTTGCGCCGCGGGCCCTTCGGTCCTGCGTATTGCTCGCTTAGAACGAGAACTGCGTACGCAGTGCGTACTGGCCGGTCTTGTCGCCGCTGAACTCGTTGTCGCCGTGCGTGTAGTTGAACATGAAGCGCAGGTTCGGATTGACGTAGTAGTTCATGCCGACGATCCAGCTGCTGACATCCATGTTGGCGATGTCCTTGTTCTCCACCGTGTCGTAGCGCGCGGTCAGTTCCCACAGTCCGCGGTCGGCGACCTTGGGCGAGGCGAAGATGCCGTTGGCCGGCTTGTAGGCCTTGTGGCCGCCGTTGAGCAGCCAGCTGCCCTGCACGTACCACGTGGCGACGTCCTGGTCCGGGCCCAGCGGCTGGTTGAAGGTCGCGTTGGCGTATTCGGTCTGGAAGAACAGCGGCCCGAACGAACCGGCCGCCTCGACGCCGACCGCGGTGACCTGGTTGCGGCTGTCACCGGTGGTCGTGGCGATGGTCTGGCCGGGGCCGCGGCGACCGGCGTAGTTGGCCGAGAAGCTCATGTTGCCCGAGCCCTTGTTCGCGTTCTCATGGCTGGCCCAGCCACCGAAATGCAGCGTGCTGTCTTCGGTATTGATCGGTGCGATGGTGAAGCGGCCGGCGGCGCCGACACCTTCATTGCGGCTGCCCGAGGCGCTGCGCAGGTTGAACACCGACACGCCGGCGGTGTAGTTGCCGTCGGCGCGCATGTAGCCCACGCCCTGCTGGAACTGGCGGCCGTTGAACAGGCCGGTCGCCGACGCGAACGGGCGCTCCATCATCAGGATCTCGTTGGAGCTGGTCAGCTCTTCCATCGAGCGGTAGGGCTTGAAGTGACCGATCGTGAACTTGCCGCCCAGCGCCGACCTGGCGATGAAGACGTCGCGGAAGCCGTCCGTGCCGCTGCCGGCGCTGAAGTCCTGCTCGAGCTTGTAGTCCCAGCCGTAGGCCTTGCCCTGCAGAGTCAGGCGCGCGCGGCGGAATTCGGTGGTGCCGGTGGTGTCGGCATTGTCGCGGTCGAAGGCGTAGGCGTCGAAGTGGATACGGCCGCCGGCCGAGAATTCGAACTTCTTGTCGGCCGAGGTGACCTTCAGGCCGCCCTTGGTGTCGACGACCGGCATCGTGGTCGCCATCTTGTCCAGGCTTTCCTGGGTGCCGATGTTGATGTCGGACTGGGCGTCGGTGCGAACCTCGAGCGCCTCGATCTTGGCCTGCATTTCAGCAAGCTGGGCACGCAGGGCGGCGACCTCGGCATCCCGGTTCGGGCTCTGCGCGGCGGCATTGAAAGACACGGATGCAACGGCGAGTGCAACGGACGCAGCCAGAATCGAATGACGCATGGTGGATTCCCGTGGAGAGAGAGTGAGGTGATCGCGCGTGTGCGCGCGCCACGCCGGCGCCTGCCGTCGTGGCGTTAAGCGCCCGTTAGCGACGGTGGGCAGACTGCGCAGGTTTGCTGACAGTGCGATGGCGCGTACATGACAGATACGTGACAGCGGTGGCGCGCAACCCCGCCACAGGCGCCCTGCCGGCGTCACCGAGCAGTCATGGCGCTGACGCGTGATTGTCATGGGCGCTGCGTGAAATACCCGCACGGCGCCGCAGGGCGTCCATCACTCCAGGGAACCCCATGTACGCACTGCTCAAGAACCGCGTCGCGGCCGTTGCGCTGTCGACCACGCTGCTGGCGACCAGCTTCGCCGCGCCCGCCATCGCCAACGACGTCACCGGTGCCGGTGCCTCGTTCGTCTATCCGGCCATGACCCGCTGGTCGGCCGACTACCGCACCGCCACCAACAAGCAGATCAACTACCAGTCGATCGGCTCGGGCGGCGGCATCGCCCAGATCAAGGCCGGCACGGTCGATTTCGGTTCGTCCGACGCGCCGCTGCCGCCCGAAGACCTCGCCAAGTCGGGTCTGGTGCAGTTCCCCTCGGTCATCGGCGGCGTGGTGCCGATCGTCAACGTCGAAGGCGTCGCCGCCGGTGCGATGAAGCTCGACGGCGCGACGCTGGCCAACATCTTCCTGGGCAATATCACCCGCTGGAACGACCCGGCGATCGTCGCGCTCAACGGCGGCATAGCGCTGCCGGACGCGCGCATCACCGTCGTCCACCGCTCGGACGGTTCGGGCACCACCTTCAACTTCGTCAACTACCTGTCCAAGGTCAGCCCGGACTGGAAGAACGGCGTCGGCGAAGGCACGACGGTCAAATGGCCGGTCGGTATCGGCGGCAAGGGCAACGAGGGCGTCGCCGCCTACGTCAAGCAGATCAAGGGCGGCATCGGCTACGTCGAGCTGTCGTACGCGCTGCAGAACCGCCTGGCCTATTCGCGCCTGCAGAACGCCGCCGGCAACTTCGTCAACCCGAGCGAGGAGACCTTCTCGGCCGCCGCCGCCAGCGCCAACTGGGGTGCGACGCGCGACTTCCACCTGGTCATGACCAATGCCCCGGGCGAGAACTCCTGGCCGATCACCGCCACCAACTTCATCCTGATGCACCGTCAGCCGCGCAACCGCGTCGGCGCCAAGAATGCCCAGGACTTCTTCCGCTGGGTGTACGCCAACGGCGGCGAACAGGCCCGTCAGCTCGGCTATGTGCCGCTGCCCGCGCCGCTGGTGCAGCAGATCGAGCGCTACTGGGCCGAGAACGCCCGCTACTGATCCATCCGTCGCCGCGCCCCGCGCGGCGACATCCCGCTCCAAATAGATCCTCTCTCTCCTTTTTTCCTCCTACGGGCCTTCGGGCCCGTCTTTGTTTTCGGCCATACGGCAGAGAGCTGATGGCGCGATGCCCTTGAGCTGCGTAGAGGCCGGGTGAGGCGCCGATGTCAGTTGGACGGCAAGCCGGCATTGCGTCGTGTAGCGGCCGCCGGGTGCAGCTGTCATTCACCCATATGTCGGTCGTCATACGGCTGTAACAAAAACATCATTCCATGTGCCCACCGAGGCGACGCCATGCGTTGCCGCCTTCACATGGAGTCACGCATGTCCCGTCAGACGTTCCGACTCGGCGCCCTCGCGCTGTCCTCGCTCATCTTCCTCGCTGCCTGCGGCGGCAACGGCGCCGATGCACCCGCAGGCCAGACCGCAGACGGCGCGCCGAACGCCACCCAGCCGGCCGGCGACCGCGTCAGTGCCGACATCTCGGGCGCCGGCGCCTCGTTCATCTATCCGCTGGTGTCGAAGTGGTCGGCCGACTACAACGCCGCCACCGGCAACCGCGTGAACTACCAGTCGATCGGTTCGGGCGGCGGTATCGCCCAGATCAAGGCCGGCACGGTCGATTTCGGTTCGTCGGACAAGCCGCTCGACAGCGCCGAACTGCAGGCCGCGGGCCTGGGCCAGTTCCCCTCGGCGATCGGCGGCGTGGTGCCGGTGCTCAACGTCGACGGCCTGGAGCCGGGTCAGCTCAAGCTCACCGGCGCGCTGCTGGCCGACATCTTCATGGGCCGCGTCTCCACCTGGAACGACGCGGCGATCGCCGAGCTCAACCCGGGCGTGACCCTGCCGGCCGGCAAGATCAGCATCGTCCACCGCTCGGACGGCTCGGGCACCACGTTCAACTTCTCCAACTATCTGTCCAAGGTCAGCCCGGAGTGGAAGTCCAAGGTCGGCGAAGGCACCTCGGTGCAGTGGCCGTCGGGCGTGGGCGGAAAGGGCAACGAAGGCGTGGCCTCGTACGTGCAGCAGATCAAGGGTTCGATCGGCTACGTCGAGCTGGCCTACGCGCTGCAGAACAACATGCCCTACGCCTCGCTGCAGAACGCGGCCGGCAACTGGGTGCAGCCGAGCGAGGACAGCTTCGCCGCGGCCGCCGCCACCGCCGACTGGGCGAGCGCGCAGGACTTCAACCTGGTCATCACCAACGCGCCGGGCCCGGATGCGTGGCCGATCACCGCGACCAACTTCATGCTGATGCACAAGCAGCCGAAGGATGCCGCACGCAGCCAGGCGACCCGCGAGTTCTTCAAGTGGGCGTTCGAGTCGGGTCAGGCCCAGGCCAGCGAGCTGCACTACGTGCCGCTGCCGCCGGAACTGGTGCAGCAGATCGAAGCCTACTGGGCCGCCGAGTTCAAGTGACGCAACGTCCCGCGCGCGCAGCGCGCGGCTGACGTTGCGTCATCCCCGCGAAAGCGGGGATCCAGTGTCTTCCGGTCCGATCCCGACAAAGCCGGAAGTCCCTGGATGACCAGCCATCCGTCTGTTGAAAAAGCGCCTCCCGCCTTCGCGGGAATGACGGCGAAAAGTCGTTCCGGCCCATGCCGGAACGACAGTTTCAGGCTCATGCGGCCCAACCTCCTTCCGGACCTTCAATGAACGCCGCCACCCTCCCCGCCACGCCACCGCCGCCGAGCACCCGCGATATCCGCGACGCCCGCGCCGACCGTCTGTTCAAGATCGTCCTGACCGCGACCGTCGTGTTCGTGATGCTGGCACTCGCCGGCGCCGCACTGTCGATGCTGTGGGGCGGGCGCGACGCCCTGTCTTCGCAGGGCCTGTCGTTCTTCACCACCGCCGACTGGAATCCTGTCGAGAACCGCTACGGCGCGCTGGCGCCGATCCTCGGCACCATCGTCACCGCCGTCATCGCGATGCTGATCGCGGTGCCGGTGAGCTTCGGCATCGCCTTCTTCCTGACCGAGGTCGCGCCGCGCTGGCTGCGCGGGCCGGTCGGCACCGCGATCGAACTGCTCGCGGGCATCCCTTCGATCATCTACGGCATGTGGGGCCTGTTCGTGCTCGTGCCGGTGATGACCACCTATGTCACGCCCTGGCTCAACGACACGCTCGGCACCATCCCGGGCCTGGGCGTGCTGTTCCGCGGCCCGCCGCTGGGCATCGGCACGCTGACCGCCGGCTTCGTGCTCGCGATCATGGTCATCCCCTTCATCTCGGCAGTGATGCGCGAAGTGTTCCTGACCGTGCCCACGCGCCTGAAGGAATCGGCCTACGCGCTCGGCGCGACCAAGTGGGAAGTGAGCTGGGACATCGTGCTGCCGTATACGCGCTCGGCGGTCATCGGTGGCGTCTTTCTCGGCCTGGGCCGTGCGCTGGGCGAGACGATGGCGGTGGCCTTCGTCATCGGCAACTCGGTACGCCTGACGCCCTCGCTGCTCGAGCCGGGCACCACGATCGCGGCGCTGATCGCCAACGATTTCGGCGAAGCCACCGAAACCTACCGCTCGGCGCTGCTGCTGCTCGGCTTCGTGCTGTTCATCGTGACCTTCGTCGTGCTGGCCATCGCCCGCCTGATGCTGATGCAGCTCGCCCGCAAGGAGGGCAAGTAATGAGCGCCGTCGCCACCGTGACCGAACGCGAGCGCCAGGTCGCCGACCGCCTCTATGCGCGCCGCCGTGTGCAGAACGCCATCGCCGTCTTCATGGGCTGCGTCACCGCCGCATTCGGTCTGTTCTTCCTGGGCTGGATCCTGTGGACGCTGATCTCCAAGGCCGCCGGCGGCATCAACCCCGCGCTGTTCACCCAGATGACCCCGCCGCCGATGCAGGAAGGCGGTCTGCTCAACGCCTTCTTCGGCAGCGCGGTGATGTGCGCGCTGGCGATCGCCATCGGCACGCCGCTGGGCGTCGCTGCGGGCACCTGGCTGTCGGAATACGGCCGCGCCCGCAAGGCCGGCATCGTGGTGCGCTTCATCAACGACATCCTGCTGTCGGCACCGTCGATCGTGCTGGGCCTGTTCGTCTACACCGCATTCGTGATGACCACCGGCGGACGTTTCTCGGCGCTGGCCGGTTCGATCGCGCTGGCCTTCATCGTGCTGCCGGTCGTGGTGCGCACCACCGACGAAATGCTGCAGCTGGTACCCACGCAGATGCGTGAGGCCGCGCTGTCTCTGGGCGTGCCGCAGTGGAAGGTCGTGGTGCAGGTGCTCTACCGCAGCGCCTCGGCCGGTATCGTCACCGGCGTGCTGCTGGCGCTGGCCCGCATCTCCGGCGAAACCGCACCGCTGCTGTTCACCGCGTTCGGCAACCAGTACTGGAACAGCAACATCATGCAGCCGATGGCCAGCGTGCCGGTGGTGATGTACCAGTACGCCGGCAGCCCCTACGAATCGTGGCAGCAGCTGGCCTGGGCCGGCGCGCTGGTCCTCACCTGCTTCGTCTTGCTGGTCAGCCTCGGCGCACGTGCGCTCCTGCTGCGCAACAAGATCACCCATGACTAATCTCAGCCCGGACCCGTCCATGAACGACCTCCACACCGCACCGTCGCAACGCATCCAGGTCGCGACGCAGGCGCGCAGCCAGCTGGCGCCGACGCCGGTCAAGATCGCCGCGCGCGGACTGGACTTCCACTACGGCGATTTCCATGCGCTCAAGGGCATCAACCTGGAGATTCCCGAAAAGCGCGTCACCGCGCTGATCGGCCCCTCGGGTTGCGGCAAGTCGACGCTGCTGCGCATCTTCAACCGCATCTATGCGCTGTATCCGAAGATGACCGCCAGCGGCGAACTGCTGCTCGACGGCGAGAACATCCTCTCGCCCAAGTACCCCATGAACCGCCTGCGTTCGAAGGTCGGCATGGTGTTCCAGAAGCCGGTGCCGTTCCCGATGACGATCTTCGAGAACGTCGCCTACGCGATCCGCCATCACGAGAAGCTCTCCAAGGCCGACCTGGCCGTGCGCGTCGAACAGGCGCTGACCCAGGCCGCGCTGTGGACGGAAGTGAAGGACAAGCTCAACCAGAACGCGCTGGGCCTGTCGGGTGGCCAGCAGCAGCGCCTGTGCATCGCGCGCGCGGTCGCCCTGCGCCCGGACGTGCTGCTGCTCGACGAGCCGACCTCCGCGCTCGACCCCATCTCCACCAGCCGCATCGAGCAGCTGGTCGAGGAACTCAAGGTCGACTACACGATCGTCATCGTCACCCACAACATGCAGCAGGCTGCGCGCGTGTCCGACTTCACCGCCTTCATGTACCTGGGCGATCTGATCGAACACGACACGACCGAAACGATCTTCTCCAACCCCTCGAAGCAGCAGACCGAGGATTACATCACCGGTCGATTCGGCTGACGCCGAATCTGCGTGATTTGTGATTCGTGATTGGTGATTCGAAGAAACGGTCACCGGCCGCGGATCGCCCGCCGCACCTACCAATCACGAATTACGAATCACCAATCACGGACCCGCCCCCATGCCCAACCAGTCCAACGATCACATCGTCAAGAGCTACGACGAAGAGCGCAGCCGCCTGACCAACGAGATCCTGCGCATGGGCGAGATGGCCGCCGCGCAGCTCGAGTCCGCACTGGACGTCGTCGAACGCCGCGACGACAAGGCGGCCGAACGCATCATCGCCAATGACGATGCGATCGACGCGCTCGAACACGAAGTCAGCCAGGACGTGATGAAGCTGGCGCTGCGCGGCCCGATGGCGCGCGACCTGCGCGAGATCCTCGCAGCCCTGCGCATCGCCGCGGACATCGAGCGCATCGGCGACTACGCCGCCAACGTGGCCAAGCGCTCGACCGCGCTCAACCTCGCACCGCCGCTGCCCTACACCCGCGGCTTGACCGTGCTCGGCCAGCTGGCCGTGCGCCAGGTGCGCGAGGTGCTGGTGGCGTTCCGCGACGGCGATGTCGAAGCCGCGCAGCGTGTGCGCGCGCAGGACGCGGAGATCGATACGGTCTACACCAGCCTGTTCCGCGAACTGCTGACCTACATGATGGAAGACCCGCGCGCGATCACGCCCTGCACGCATCTGCTGTTCATGGCCAAGAACATCGAGCGCATCGGCGACCATGCGACCAACATCGCCGAGAACGTGTGGTTCCAGATCAAGGGTGACGAGCCGCTGCCGCCGCGCGACAAGCGTGATTTCACCAATACCGTGTCCTGATCGGTCAGCACCCGCAAAGGCGAATGACGGCACGCGTGCACGGTCACGCGTGCCGTTCTGCATCCGGGAGTCGCCACGGGCGCCCCGCCCCGCTCTGCTAGGCTTGCGCGCATGATCGAAGCCGCAGTTCCCGCCGACGCGTCCGTTTCCGACGCGCCGCTCCCGCACACGCCGATGTCCCGCCGCTTCCGCGGCTTCCTGCCCGTTGTGGTCGACGTCGAAACCGGCGGCTTCGAAGCGCGCCGCCATGCCCTGCTTGAGATCGCGGCGATTCCGCTCGATCTCGACGAAGACGGCCGGCTGGTGCCCGGCGCTTCGGTGCATGCGCATGTGGAACCGGCCGAGGGCACGCAGATCGATCCGCAGTCGCTCGAAGTGACCGGCATCGACATCCATCATCCGTTCCGCTTCGCCAAGCCCGAACGCGACGCGCTGGACCACATCTTCAACCACGTACGCGTCGCGGTGCGCCGGCACAATTGCCAGCGCGCGATCCTGGTCGGGCACAACGCGCATTTCGACCTGGGCTTCGTCAACGCCGCGGTCGCGCGCACCCAGCACAAGCGCAACCCGTTCCACCCGTTCAGCGTGTTCGACACGGTCACGCTGGCCGGCGTGGCCTTCGGCCAGACCGTGCTCGCACGTGCGGTGCAGGCCGCGGGACTCGACTGGGACCAGTCGCAGGCGCATTCGGCGCTCTACGACACCACGCTCACTGCGCAGCTGTTCTGCCGCATCGCCAACGCCTGGCCGCCGATGGCCGCGCCGGCCGGCGACGCGACGCCCTAGCCGGCCGCGCGCCGCAGCGTGATGACGGTGATCTCGGATGGCACGCCGATGCGGGTGGCGAATCCGGGCCACAGGCCTGCGCCGTTGTTGACGTAGAGCTGCATGTCGCCGACACGGTATAGGCCGGAGACGAAGCCCCCATTCGCACGCGCGACCAGCCGGTCCATGCCGACGATATGGCCGCCGTGGGTATGGCCCGAGAGCTGCAGCGCGACGCCGCGCGCAGCATGCGAGTGCGCGGCGGCGGGTCGATGGTCGAGCAGCAGTACCGGGGCGTCGGCCTCCACGCCGGCCAGTGCCGCGTCGATGTCGGGCATCGCCAGGCCGTAGCGCGCCGCAGCCGGATCGGTGACACCGGCGACGACCAGCGCCCCGCCATCGCGCGCGATGCGCATATGGCCGTTCTCCAGCACCGTCATGCCCATTGCGCGGAACGCGTCCATCCAGGCCTGGTACTGGCCGTAATACTCGTGATTGCCGGTGATCGCGATCACCCCGTCGGCCGCGCGCAGGTCGGCAAGCGGCCGCACGTCTTGCGCCCGCGCAGCGACGGTGCCGTCGACCAGATCGCCGGTGATGACGATCAGATCCGCAGACTGCGCATTCGCCGCGGCGACCACCTGCGCGACCCAGTCGCCGGTGAGCAGCCGGCTGGCGTGCAGGTCGGTGAGCTGCAGCAGCCGGTAGCCGTCGAAGGCCTGCGGCAGACCGCTGATCGCGATCTCGACCTGCCGCACCTTCGGCACGGCCATCGCCTGCCAGGTGCCGTAGACGGACAGCAGCAGCGCGATGCCCGCCAATCCGGGGCGAATCCAGGGCGCGCGCAATGCCGTCAGCGCCCGGCGTCGGCGCAGCAGCCAGGCGACGAGCATGAGCAGATCGAGCAGCAGCACGAATACAGCGATCAACAGCAGCGCGATGAAGGCGGTGCCGATCGCGGCGATGACCCACTTGGGCAGTTCCGGCGAGGCCACGGTGCCGGCGAAGCGCGCCACGATGCGGTGGTGGAACGCGAGCGCACACAGCGCAACCGACAGCAGCGCTTTCGCCATTCACGACAGGCGCAGCGGCCACACCAGACGCAGGATCAGATAGGGGACGAATACAAGCGCGGCAAGAATCAGCACGAACGGTTCCGGGACGGGCGACGGACCGGCGGCAATCGCGCCGGCATGGGGCCGGGCATGTTCGACGATGCGCGTTGCATCTGCCAGCGCAGCGCAGGCGCAATGCATCCGACGGTCGCGAAAAACTGTGTTGCGTCCTGCACGGCGCACCGTGCAGGACGCCGGCCCTCAGCTCGCGAGCTTCAGGCCGATGATGCCGGCGATGATCAGCGCGAGACTGATCAGGCGCCAGGGGCTTGCGGCATCGCCGAGCAGCACCATTCCGAGGATCACCGTGCCGACCGCGCCGATGCCGACCCACACCGCATATGCGGTGCCGACCGGCAGCTCGCGCATCGCGATGCCCAGCAGTGTGACGCTGATCGCCATCGCGGCGACCGTGCCGACGGTGGGCCAGAGCCGGGTGAATCCTTCGGTGTACTTCAGGCCGATCGCCCACGCGATTTCGAACAGGCCGGCGAGCACGAGAATGAGCCAGGACATACGGACAAACCTCCATCAGTGCGATGGGGCCGTCCCCGGATGTGGATGGAGCGGCGGGGTCGTCCCCGCTTCCTGGTGCGAGCATCCTAGAGCGCGCGGCTGAACCGGTGCCTGCCGCGCGGCTCAGCCGTCGCAGGCACGTGCGCGCCCTTCGCGCTTGGCGCGGTAGAGCGCGACGTCGGCGCGCCGCATCAGCTGCGCAGGCGAGGTGTCGTGGGGGTCGAGCATGGCGATGCCGGCGCTGGCGGTGACCTGCAATTCCGCAATGCCGCCCCAGGCATCACGCGCGTCGAGCGCCGCGCCCAGCCGCGCGTAGACCCGGTGCGCTTCTTCGCGGTCGGTCTCGACGAGAATCATCCCGAATTCCTCGCCGCCGATGCGGGCCACGAAATCCGACGCCCGGCAGGCGCGGGCGAGCAGTACGCCCACCTCGCGCAAGACCTGGTCGCCGGCCGCATGGCTGTGCACGTCGTTGATCGACTTGAAACGGTCGATGTCGAGGGTCATCAGGCACAACGGCTGCCGCTGCCGCTGCGCGCGCGCGAACTCGCGTGCGAGCGTGGCATCGAAGCTGCGCCGGTTCGGCAATCCGGTCAGCGCATCCTCGTGGGCCTGCCGCTCGAAGAGCTGCGCCTGCGCGCGCAGACGTTCGAGCAGCACGCTCTTTTCGCTGTCGGCCTGCACCAGCTGGTCGGTCTGCTGCCGCAGCGTCTGCGTGCGTTCGTCCACCAGCCGGCTCAGGCGGTCGGTCTTGCTGCGGTAGCGGCGGATGCGTGCGCGGTAGAGCAGCGCCAGCGCGGTGACCGCGCCCAGCACCATCAGCATCTGCACGTCGCGCCGCTGCCACCACAGCGGCACGACGGTGAACTGCCAGCGCGCCTCGTGCGGGCTCCATGCACCATCGGGATGTGCCGCCGACACGCGCAGCGTGTAGGTGCCCGGAGGCAGGCCGATGAACTCGACGCTGCGCTGGCGGCCGTGCATGTTCCAGTCCGTATCCAGCCCCTCGAGCCAGGTGCGATACCGGATGCGGTCGGACATCAGGAAGCTCATGCCGACGAAGGCCACCGAGATGCGCGTACTGCCGCGCACACGCACCTCGTCGCGCCGGTCGACCGCTTCGCCGTCGACGCGCACCGAGTCGATCAGCGGCTGCGGCGGCACGCGTCCACTGAAATGGCGCCAGCGCTGCGGGTCGACCGCACTGATGCCGCGCGCGGTCGCCATCCATACCGAACCGTCGGCGCGCAGGATCGCCGACGGCGACGAGCTGCCGTTGCCCTGCGCATTGGACATGCCGTCGATCTCGTCGTAGCGCTCGAACGCCACCCGCGCCTGCCGGCCGTCCGCGACCGCGTCGAGGTCGGCCATCGACGCGCGCAACATCCCGCGATTGCTGGTGATCCACGCATTGCCGATGCGGTCGGGCACGATCTGGAACACCGAGTCGACCGGCAGCCCCTGCGCCAGCCCGATGTGGGCGAGCACGCCATCGCGCTCGCGGTACAGACCGCGGTCGGTCGCCAGCCACACTGCATCACCGATGCCACGGAACGCGAATACCGTGCGGGCGCCGTCGCCGGGCGGCAGCGGCACGTGCCGCAACTGGCCGTCGCGCAGCACGCTGGCGCCTTCGATCGATCCGATCCACAAGGCATCGTCGATCCACGCCAGCGAGGTCACCAGGCCCGTCGGCAGACCGGGAATGCGTGGTGTCGCGGGCCGCCCGTCGAACAGACGCACCGGGCCGGCATGCGTGGCGATCCAGATCGCGCCTTCACCGTCGGGCTGGATCGCGCGCACGTGCCCGGCAAAGCCGTCGTGCCGTTCGACGGGCTGCCCGTCGCGCAGGCGGTAGACACGGCCGCCGTAGGTGCCCACCCACAGGTCGCCGTGCGCATCGTGCGCCAGGCTGAGGACCGACGGCGCAACGCCCGCCTGCAGGGCTACCGGCCGCAGGTGGCCGTCGGCATCTTCCCGGTCCAGGCCCGCGCTGCTGCCCACCCACAGCCGGCCGTCGGCGCTTTCGTCGAGCGCGCGGACGTAGTCGCCACTGAGGCCGTCGCGCGTGTCCCGACGCGTGAACAGCGTTTCGCGCCAGCGGAACAGACCGCCATTGGCGCCACCCCAGACGCTGCCTTCGCGGTCCTCCAGCAGCTGGACGATACGACCGGCCGGACGTTCGGCATCCATCCGGGGCGTTTCGACGCCACGCGCGCCGACGCGCAGCAGCCCGCGGCTCTCGCTGCCGAACCACAGATCGCCGTGGCGGTCCTGCAGCATGGCGGTGACGCTGCCCTGCCCCGACAGGCGATGCACGCGCGGCGCACGGTCGCCGTCGATGCGATGCACGCCCTCGCCCGCGACCACCCAGATCGCGCCGTCGGGGGCGCGGTAGGGCCAGGCCAGCCCGTCTGCCAACCCGAACCGCGGCGGCGCCCGCCGCAGGCGTCCTTCGGTGTCGCGCAGCATCAGTCCGTCCATGCCGCCAATCCACAACCGGCCATCGTCGCCGGCCGCCATCCGCGGGTAACTGAGCGGCAGGGGCACATCGGGCGGGGCGGCGAAGAACTCCGAACGCCCATCGGACTCGAGGCTGCCAAGGCCGCGCCCTTCGAACAGCAACCACAGCCGGCCGTCGCGATCCATCGCCATGGCATGGATCAGAACCTGCGGCCAGCCCTCGTCGGCCGACATCCAGAACCGCCAGCGTCCATCGATGTCGCGACGTCCGAGGTTGCCGCGCGAATCGCTGAACCACAGCGCGCCTGCCGGGTCGACGTACAGGGCGCCGACGCCGTTGTCGGGCAGGGTCGGCGTCCGGGTGCTGCGGTCATGGACGACGAACTCCAGCCCGTCGTAGCGCACCAGGCCTTCCCAGGTCGCCAGCCACAGATAGCCGTCGGGCGTCTGCGCCACATCGCGCACCGAGTTGTGCGGCAGGCCCTCGCGCGTCGTCCAGCGCTCGACCACGTAGTCGTGCAGCGGTCCGGGCGGCGCAGCACACAGCGCGACGGGCCAGATGCAGAGCAATAACAGCAGCCACAGGCCGAGCGCGCGACCCGGCTGGACAGGGGCACATCCGGGCGAGCGGCGCTCTTGCACGCGGGGGGCTCCTCTGAACGTGTCAGCCCGTGATCCGCTGGCGCACCGCCTCGAACAGCGTCACGCCTGCGGCGACCGACACGTTGAGGCTTTCGACGCCGGCCGTCGCGTCGCCGCCGGGCATCGGGATCGTCACCAGCTGGTCGCAATGCTCGCGCGTCAGGCGACGCAGGCCGTCGGCCTCGCCGCCGAGCACCAGGGCGACGTTGCCGCGCAGGTCCAGCGCGTACAGCGACGCATCGGCCTCGCCCGCCAGGCCGTAGATCCACACGCCCAGCTTCTGCAGGTCGCGCAACGTGCGCGAGAGGTTGGTCACACGCACCACCGGCACGCTGTCGGCGGCACCGGCGGAAGTCTTGCGCACGGTCGCATTGACCTGCACCGCCTTGTCCTTGGGAATCACCACTGCCGTGACGCCGGCGGCGGCCGCGCTGCGCAGGCAGGCGCCGAGGTTGTGCGGGTCCTGCACACCGTCGAGCACCAGCAGCAGCGCCTTGCCTTCGGCCGCCTCGACCAGCCCTTCGAGTTCGTTCTCGTCCCAGGTCCTGGCCGCGGCATAACGCGCGGCCGCGCCCTGGTGGCGCAGATTGCCGGCGACGCCGTCAAGCGCCTGCTGGTTGACCCGGCGCACGTCGATGTCGCGGCGGCGCGCAGACGATTCGATCTCGGCGATGCGGGGATTCTTCGCGCCGGCCTCGAGCAGCACCTCGCGCACGTTGTCGGCGTCGTGTTCGACGGCCGCAGCGACGGCGTTGATGCCGACGATCCACTGGTTCTGCTTGCTGGTCATGCGCGGGAATTCGGGAAAAAGGGAAGCGGGATTCGACAAAAGCCCGCGGGGCCGGAACTCGGTTCCGGCCCCGCGGGGTCATAGTCTACTGGTAGGGCTTCTTCTCGCGCTTCGCCGGTTTGCCACGGGGCGGTGGCGGCTTGGGCCCGCCGGGTTCTGGCGCATCGGCCTCGACGAGGCGGAAATCGATCTTGCGGTCTTCCAGACTCGCCTTGAGTACGACGATGCGCACCCGGTCGCCGAGGCGATATTCGCGCCCGGCGCGCTGGCCGCTGAGCATCCGGCGGATCGGATCGAAGGTGTAGTAGTCGTTGGGCAGCTGGGTCACGTGCACCAGGCCGTTGACCTTGGACTGGTCGAGTTCGACGAACAGGCCGAAGCTGGTCACGCCACTGATGACGCCGTCGAAGCGGCCGCCGACGTGCTGCTCCATCCACGCAGCACGGTAGCGCTCGTCGACCTCGCGCTCGGCCTCGTCGGCGCGGCGCTCGCGCTCCGAGCACTGCAGCGCCAGGCTTTCCATGAGCCTGGGCGTGTACTGGAACTTCGCCAGCGCCTGGCCCGAAAGCACGTGCTTGATCGCACGGTGTACCAGCAGGTCCGGATAGCGGCGGATCGGCGAGGTGAAGTGTGCATAGGCCGCCAGCGCCAGTCCGAAGTGGCCGATGTTCTCCGGCGTATAGACCGCCTGGCTCTGGCTGCGCAGCAGCACCGATTCGAGCAGGGTCGCATCGGGCCGGTCGCGGATCTTCTTCAGCAGCTGGGTGAAATCCTTGGGCTGCAGCTTCGACCACGGCGGCATGCGCAGCGCGAATTCCTTGAGAAATTCCAGCAGGTCGGCGTACTTCGATTCGGGCGGCTTGTCGTGCACGCGGTACGGCGCGGGAATGCCGGCCTCGAGCAGACACTTCGCGGCTTCGACGTTCGCCGCGATCATGCATTCCTCGATCAGCTTGTGCGCATCGTTGCGCTGGAGCATGCCGGCCTGGGTGACTTCGCCGGTGTTGTCGAGCACGAAGCGCACCTCGCTGCTCTCGAACTCGATCGCGCCGCGCTTGGCGCGCGCCTTGGCCAGCACCTTGTAGAGCTGGTGCAGGCGCTCGACCTGCGGCAGTACCGGCTTGATGGCCGCGCGGGTGTCGGCATCGTCCTCGCCCACCGCCTTCCAGACCTGGGTATAGGTCAGGCGCGCATGCGAATGCATCACCGCCTCGTAGAACTTCGAGTCCGACACCGTGCCGTCGCGCATCACCTGCATGTCGCAGACGAAGCACATCCGGTCGACCCTGGGCTTGAGCGAGCAGATGCCGTTGGACAGCGTCTCAGGCAGCATCGGCACGACGAAGCCCGGGAAATACACGCTGGTCGCGCGCAGCTGGGCCTCGTCGTCGAGCAGCGAACCCGGGCGCACGTAGTTCGACACGTCGGCAATCGCGACCACGAGGCGGAAGCCATCCTGGTTCGGCTCGCAGTACACCGCGTCGTCGAAGTCCTTGGCGTCCTCGCCGTCGATCGTCACCAGCGGCATCGCGCGCAAATCGACGCGGCCGCCGAGCATGCGCTCCTCGACCTCGATCGGAATCGCTGCCGCCTCCTCGAGCACGGGCTGCGGGAACTCGTGCGGCAGGTTGTGGCCGTGGATTGCCGCCTCGACCACCAGCGAGGGCTTGAGCACGTCGCCGAGCACGGCCAGCACGCGGCCGATCGGCGGCCGGTGCTTGTCGCCCGGTGCGGTGATCTCGCACACGACCAGTTGGCCGTGCTGCGCGTCCTGGCGCGCGTCCTGCGGCACCTGGATGTTGCGCTGGATGCGCTTGTCGTCGGGCACCACGAAGCTGATGCCGTGCTCGATGGCAAAACGGCCCATCAGGCGTGTCGTGCGGCGCTCGAGCACCTCGACGATGACACCGGCGCGACGACCGCGCGCATCGACATTGGTCAGGCCCGCCAGTGCGCGATCGCCATGCATGACCTTGCGCATTTCCGCCGGCGGCAGGAACAGGTCGTCGCCGCTGCCGCTGTCTGGGCGCAGGAAGCCGAAGCCTTCGGGGTTGGCGATCACGGTGCCGGGAATCAGATCATTGCGCTTGGCCGGCACCAGACCGCCGCGGCGGTTCTGCAGCAGCTGGCCTTCGCGCAGCATCGCCGCGACACGCTTCCCGAGCGCGTCGGCGCGATCGGGCTCGGTGAGCCCGAGCTTGTCGGCGAGTGCGTCGAAGGTCATCGGACCGTCGGCGTCGGCGAGCATCTGCAGGATCGCCTCGCGGCTTGCGATCGGGTTCTCGTAGCGCGCCGCCTCGCGGTTCGCGTACGGATCCTCGAAGCGTCCGCCGCGTGCGGCCGGCGTACGCTCCTGGCCGGTACGGGTGGCGCCGGAGCGCACCGCACGCTGCAGGCCCGGATCGGGCATCCAGGGCGGGAGCGGCGCGGTGTCGCGTCGGGTGTCTGGACGGACCGAAGAAGAGGCGGCGCGCTTGCCGGCCCCCTTCGTCGCGGGCCCGGGCGTTTCGCGGCGGCCGCCGCGCTTGCTGGGAGGTTTGACCATTGGCGCGATGGTACAGGCTCACCCGCGAGGCCTGCGTCGAGAACTGCCGCACACGGCCTGCACGCCACGCGAAAAACGCGTTGACAAGCCGCAGGCGCATCGACAACATACGCGCCCTGACCTGCCCAGGTGGCGGAATTGGTAGACGCACTAGCTTCAGGTGCTAGCGGGGGCAACTCCGTGGAGGTTCGAGTCCTCTCCTGGGCACCAGGTCATCGCTGACACTACCGGCAGCGAACAAAAAACCCGCAGATGCGGGTTTTTTTGTGCCCGAGGATCCCCCCTTTAGGAGCGCGCTTGCGCGCGAAGGGGCCCTTGTCGGTAAAGCCCTTCGCGCGCAAGCGCGCTCCTGCAGGGGAATGTCGGGGTCGGCATGCATCCCGCCCGTTGACAGCAGCCGGCGGCCCCCGCAAAATTGCCGGCCTGACCTGCCCAGGTGGCGGAATTGGTAGACGCACTAGCTTCAGGTGCTAGCGGGGGCAACTCCGTGGAGGTTCGAGTCCTCTCCTGGGCACCAGGTCATCGCTGACACTACCGGCAGCGAACAAACAACCCGCAGATGCGGGTTTTTTTGTGCCCGAAGATTGCCCATGTGGAGCGCGCTTGCGCGCGAAGGGCTTCATCGATAAAGCCCCTCTTCGCGCGCAAGCGCGCTCCTACAGGGGGGCGCTCCGCGCGAGATGGCAGTGGGATCAATCCACGCGCGGCGGCGCAGGTCCACCACCGCCAAGCGCGTCACTTTCCGTAACGGTTGCCCGGATCGCCCGGCGGACCCTCGCCGCTACGGCTGTCGGGATTGCCTTCAAGCGCGCCGGGCATCGTGGCCGGATCGTTGCGCTGGTCCTGATCGCGCTTTTCCGCCGATTCGCCCGGAACTTTCGGCGTGTCGGGGGCGCGGCGTTCTTCCAGCGGGCCGCGCGTGGTGTCCGGTGTTTCCTGCGTCGTCATGTCTGCGCTCCGGGTGCGTGGGGGCCCGCAGTGTCGCCGGCCCCACCGGGTGCGCGCGTGACGCCGAAGGGGCGTCAGTCCCTGACGCTGCCTTCGCGACGCTGCTCGCGTACCTCGAACCACATGCCGTTGAGGATCGCGAACGTCGCCGCGAGGCCGGTGCCGAGAATCCAGGCGAAATACCACATGGGTGTGCTCCAGTCGGAAGTCAGTAGGCGTTGGGGGTGTCGGCCACGCTGGCATCGGTGACCTTGCCGCGCAGCACGCGGTAGACCCAGCTGGTGTAGAGCAGGATCAGCGGCAGGAACACGATCGTCGCCAGCAGCATGATCCACAGGGTCAAATGACTGCTCGACGCGTCCCAGAGCGTCAGGCCGGCATTGGGCATGCTCGACGAGGGCAGCAGAAACGGGAAGATCGCCAGGCCCACGGTGAGGATCACGCCGGTGATCGACAGTGCCGAGGCAATGAAGGCGGCCATGCCGCGGCGCGCGCGCAGCAGCGAGGCCGAGGCCAGGGCGCCGAGGACGCCGAACAGCGGTGCGGCCATCGTCCAGGGCATCGTGCGGTAGTTGTCCATCCATGCGCCGGGCGCGGTGCTGACGGTCTTGTGCAGCGGGTTGGAGGCCAGCGCGCCGTCGATCAGCGAATCGACGCGGAAGCCGTGGATGCCGGTCGCGATCCACACGCCGGCAAGGCCGAACAGCACCGCTGCCACGAGGGCCGAGACGCTGCCGTAGCGCGCCGCGCGCACGGCGATCGGGCCGTCGGTCTTGATCACCAGCATCGCCGCGCCGTGGGCGATGAGCAGGCTCACGCTGACCAGGCCGGCCAGCAGCGCGAACGGCGTGAGCAGGCCGAAGAACCCACCGGTGTAGACCGGGCGCAGTTCGGCCGTGAAGTGGAACGGCACGCCCAGCAGCACGTTGCCCACCGCGACACCGAAGATCAGCGCCGGCACGAAGCCGCCGATGAACAACGCCCAGTCCCAGGTCTGCTTCCAGCGTGTGTGCTCGACCTTGCCGCGGAACTTGAAGCCCACCGGCCGCAGGATCAGCGCGAACAGGATGACGAACATCGCCAGGTAGAAGCCGGAGAAGCTCACCGCGTACAGCGGCGGGAAGGCGGCGAAGATCGCGCCGCCGCCGAGGATCAACCACACCTGGTTGCCCTCCCACACCGGGCCGATGGTGTTGACCACCACGCGGCGCTCGGCGTCGGTCTTCGCCACGAACGGCAGCAGCGTGCCGACGCCCAGGTCGAAGCCGTCCATGACCGCGAAACCGATCAGCAGCACACCCAGCAGCAGCCACCAGACCAGGCGCAGCGTGGCGTAATCGAAGGGAATGAATTCCATCGTCGTGTCCTTCAGTCGAGACGTCAGCCGCGCGCGGCCGGGGTGGGATCGAGATCGTCGGCGGCTTCCAGCGACAGCCCGTCGCGGTCGGGCACGCGATCGTCGATGGCGGCCGGCGCGTCGTCGTGGGTCGGCGGCGCGAGTACGTCCGGGCCCTTGCCGATGGCCTTGAGCATCAGCTTCGCCGCGACGATGGCCAACCCGGTGTAGATCAGCACGAAGCCCGCCAGCGAAATCAGGATGTCCTTCAGTGCGATGCCCGATGCGGCGTAGAACGTCGGCAGCACGCCCTCGACCGCCCAGGGCTGACGACCGTATTCGGCGACGAACCAGCCGCACTCGATCGCGATCCACGGCAGCGGCAGGCTCCACAGTGCGATCCACAGGAACCGGCGGCTGTCCTCGATGCGGTTGCGCGAGACCAGCCAGACGGCGAAGACGAAGAACGCGATCAGGTAGAAGCCGATGCCGGCCATGATGCGGAAGGTCCAGAACAGCGGCGCGACGCGCGGCACGGTGTCGAGCGCGGCCTGCGAGATCTCGCTTTCCGTCGCCGCCAGGATGTCCTCGCGGTAGCGCTTGAGCAGCAGCGCATGGCCCAGATCGCTCCAGTGCGCATCGAAGGCTTCGCGCGCGGCAGTGTCGGTGCGGTCCTCGCGCAGGCGCTCGAGCGCAGCGTAGGCGAGCTGGCCGCCGCGGATGCGGTGTTCGGCGCGCTCGACCAGCTCGAGGATGCCGGGAATCTCGCCGTCGAGCGAACGCGTCGCGATCAGGCCCATCAGCCACGGCACCTTGATCTCGAAGCGGTTGTGCTGCCCCGCCTGGTCGGGCAGGCCGACGACGGTGAAGCCGGCCGGTGCGGGCTCGGTGTGCCACATCGCCTCGATCGCGGCGAGCTTCATCTTCTGGTGTTCGGTGGCGGCATAGCCGCTCTCGTCGCCGAGCACCACGACGCTCAGCGCCGAGGCCAGGCCGAAGCTGGCCGCGACTGCGATCGAGCGGCGCGCGATGTCCTTGTGCTTGCCGCGCAGCAGATAGAACGCGCTGACCGACATCACGAAGATCGCGCCGGTCACGTAGCCGGCCGACACCGTGTGCACGAACTTGGCCTGCGCCACCGGGTTGAAGATCACCGCCATGAAGTCGGTGATTTCCATGCGCATGGTGTCGGGGTTGAACACCGCGCCGACCGGGTTCTGCATCCAACCGTTGGCGACGAGGATCCACAACGCCGAGAAGTTGGCACCCAGCGCCACCAGCCAGGTGATCACCAGGTGCTGCACCTTCGACAACCGGTTCCAGCCGAAGAAGAACAGACCGATGAAGGTGGCTTCGAGGAAGAACGCCATCAGGCCTTCGATCGCCAGCGGCGCGCCGAAGATGTCGCCGACGTAGTGGCTGTAGTAGGCCCAGTTCATGCCGAACTGGAACTCCATGACGATGCCGGTCGCCACACCCATCGCGAAGTTGATGCCGAACAGCACGCCCCAGAACAGGGTCATGCGACGCCAGATGTCGCGCCCGGTCATCACGTAGACGCTCTCCATGATGGCCATCAGAAACGAGAGCCCGAGCGTCAACGGGACGAACAAGAAGTGGTACATCGCGGTCAGGGCGAACTGCAGGCGCGACAGTTCGACGACGGTCATGTCGATCATGTGAATAAGCCGGAGCGGGTCATGCGCGGAAGGTTGCGCCCGGGCCCGCGGGTGGGCATTGATCCAGATCAAGGCAGGCGCATCACCGGCTGCCGCGCGCGGAATCGGCCGGATCCGCATGGACGTTCGGTTCGCCGGACGTCGGCCTTACGATCGATGGAACCAGTCTGATGCGGCGACATCGTCGCCCGGGAGCCGCCTCACCATCCGGCCGACAGCGCAGTAGACCGGAGATGCCCGGTCCGCGCGAAGGTCTCGCGCAACCGGAGCGCTTCATGTCCCGCGCGCGGGCATCGCTCGGAGCAGGCCCCGCGCACGGGGGCCACACGTCAGAGGCCCGCTGCGCTCCGCAGTGCCGGCACATCGACCAGATCGATCCGCCGGGGGTCCTCGAACGCGATCGCGCCACCCTGCCGCAGCTTGGTGAAGCTGCGGCTCACTGTTTCGATGGTCAGGCCCAGATGATCGGCGATGTCGGCGCGCGTCATCGGCAGGTCGACGTGGCCGGCCGGACCGCCGCGACGTTGCTGGCGCTCGCCCAACTCGACCAGAAAACCCGCCAGGCGCTCGGCGGGCCCCAGCCGTGCCAGCAGCATCAGGCTGGCGCGGGTGGCGTCGAGCTCGCCGCAGGCCTGGGCGAGCATGCCCGACTCGAGCTCGGGGTACTGGTGGCACAGCAAGCGCATCGACTGCATCGTGAACACACACAGCACGCAATCGGTCACCGCTTCGAGGGTATGCCGGTACTGCGCCGCGCCACTGAAGCCGATGAAGTCGCCCGCCATGAGGAAGCCCGCGACCAGGCGCCGGCCGTCGGGCAGCAGGCGCACGCGGCGCAGCATGCCGCGCGTCACGGTGTAGACCTCGCGGCGCGGGTCGCCCTCGTGCGCCAGCGTGGCACCGGCGGGCAGCAGCACTTCGCCCGCAGCCGCCTCCAGCGCGCCGGTCTCATGGGCGGGAATGGACGCACAGATCGCCAGCGGTCTGGCCAGACAGCCGGCGCAACCGCCGTGCGGAACGCGCCGCGGACTGCCGATGGTGGCGTGACGCGCCGGGCCCGCGGGCTCGGCGGAACTGCGCTGGCGCGACTTAGTGTCCATGCGCCCCATGATAACCCTCTTGCGGACGGCGCCTCCCGCACCCGACGCAGCGCCTCCGGGTGCGCGCCATACACCGACGCAACGTCTGCGACCGCCAGCCGCTAAAATCGCCGGTCCACCGTCGATGTCGTTTGCGATGACCGAGCCCGTCCGCACCACCTTCCATGGCTTCGAGCAGCTGCCGCTGCGCGAGTTCGCCGAGCGCGCCTACCTCGATTACTCGATGTACGTCGTGCTCGACCGTGCCCTGCCCTTCATCGGCGACGGCCTCAAGCCCGTGCAGCGCCGGATCATCTATTCGATGAGCGAGCTGGGCTTGGGCGCGGCCGCCAAACCCAAGAAGTCCGCACGCACCGTCGGCGACGTGATCGGCAAATACCATCCGCACGGCGACAGCGCGTGTTACGAGGCGCTGGTACTGATGGCGCAGCCGTTCTCGTACCGCTATCCGCTGATCGACGGCCAGGGCAACTTCGGCTCCAGCGACGATCCGAAATCCTTCGCGGCGATGCGCTACACCGAGTCGAAGATGACGCCGCTGGCCGAGGTGCTGCTGTCCGAGCTGGGCCACGGCACCGTCGACTGGACCGACAATTTCGACGGCACGCTCGAAGAGCCCTCGTGGTTGCCCGCGCGCCTGCCGCACCTGCTGCTCAACGGCACCACGGGCATCGCGGTCGGCATGGCCACCGACGTGCCGCCGCACAACCTGTCCGAAGTGGTCAGCGCCTGCGTGCGCCTGCTCGACGACCCCGACGCGACCGTGCGCGACCTGTGCGAGCACGTGCGCGGCCCGGACTATCCGACCCGCGCCGAGATCATCACCCCGGCCAGCGATCTGCTGCAGATGTACGAGACCGGCCACGGCGGCGTGCGTGCGCGTGCGACGTTCGAGAAGGAAGGCCAGAACATCGTCGTCACCGCGCTGCCGTTCCAGGTGTCGCCGTCGAAGGTGATCGAACAGATCGCAGCGCAGATGCGCGCCAAGAAGCTGCCGTGGCTGGAGGACATCCGCGACGAGTCCGATCACGCCAATCCGGTGCGCGTGGTGCTGGTGCCGCGCTCGAACCGCGTCGATGCCGAGCAGCTGATGGGGCATCTGTTCGCGACCACCGATCTGGAGAAAACCTACCGGGTCAATCTCAACGTCATCGGGCTCGACGGCCGTCCGCAGGTCAAGAACCTGAAGATGCTGCTGAGCGAGTGGCTGCGGTTCCGCACCGATACGGTCACGCGCCGTCTGACCCATCGTCTGGACAAGGTCGAGCGCCGCCTGCATCTGCTCGACGGCCTGCTGATCGCCTTCCTCAATCTCGACGAGGTCATCCGCATCATCCGCACCGAGGACGAGCCGCGCGGCGTGCTGCAGGCGCGTTTCGGACTCAGCGACGCGCAGGTCGACTACATCCTCGAAACGCGCCTGCGCCAGCTTGCGCGCCTGGAGGAAATGAAGATCCGCGGCGAGCAGGCCGAGCTCGAAGCCGAGCGCGACCGCCTGATCGCCACGCTCGACAGCAAGGCCAAGCTCCGGAAGCTGATCAAGGACGAGCTGCTGGCCGATGCCAAGAAGTACGGCGATGCGCGGCGTTCGCCGCTGGTCGCGCGCGGCGCGGCCCAGGCGCTGGACGAAAGCGATCTGGTGCCGAGCGAGCCGGTCACCATCGTCGTCAGCGAAAAGGGCTGGGTGCGCGCAGCCAAGGGCCATGACGTCGACCCGGCCGGCATGAACTACCGCGAGGGCGACGGCCTGCTGGTTTTCGCGCGCGGGCGTAGTACGCAGCAGGTCGCCTTCCTCGATTCCAACGGCCGCAGTTACTCGACCATCGCCCATTCGCTGCCCTCCGCACGCGGCAACGGCGAACCGCTGACCGGCCGCTTCTCGCCCGCCGCGGGCGCCGCGTTCCAGGCGATCGCCGCGGGCGAGAACGACAGCCGCTTCGTCATCGCCTCCTCGCACGGCTACGGCTTCGTGACCCGCTTCGAGAACCTCACCGGCCGCAACAAGGCCGGCAAGGCGATGCTGTCGCTGTCGCCCGGCTCGACGGTGCTCCAGCCCGCCGCAGTGCGCGACGCGGAGGCCGACCGTCTGGTCGTGGTCACCACCGCCGGCCACCTGCTGGCGTTCCCGGTGGCCGAGCTGCCGGAACTCGACAAGGGCAAGGGCAACAAGATCATCGAGATTCCCAAGGCCAAGCGCGGCACCGAACAGGTGGTCGCGGTCGCCGTCGTCGCCCCGGGCGCATCGCTGCTGGTGCGTTCGGGCGCGCGCACGATGACCCTGGCGTTCAAGGAACTCGAACCGTATCTGGGCGCCCGCGCTTCCCGCGGCGGTCTGTTGCCGCGTGGCTGGCAGAAGGTCGAGGGGCTGACCGTCGAGTGATCGTCGGGCGTTCCGTGGACGGCGCTCGCGTGCGGGACGCTTCAACGGGATAGCCCTTCGCGCGCAAGCGCGCTCCTACAGAAATTCGCGTGCGAGCGGTCCCATGCGCACGCGCGTCGCCAAGCCATCCTGTAGGGGCGCGCTCGCGCGCGATGCTGTTTGCTAGAACACCCATGGCGCGCAAGCGCGCCTGCAGAGGGCACATTGCATGCAACCCGATTTCTGGCTCGACCGCTGGTCGAGCAACCGCATCGGCTTTCACCGCGACGCGCCACTGCCGCTGCTGCTCGCGCACTGGCCGGCGCTCGGACTGCCGGCCGATTCGCGCGTGTTCGTGCCCCTGTGCGGCAAATCGCTGGACATGGTGTGGCTGGCCGAGCGCGGCCATCGCGTGCTGGGCGTGGAGCTGTCGGAACTGGCCGTGCGGCAGTTCTTCGACGAGCGCGGCCTGGTGCCGGACGTGCGCGTCACCGATGCCGGCACGCACCATGTGGCCGGGCCGTACGAGTTGATCGTCGGCGATGCGTTCGCGCTCGATGCCGCGGTCCTCGCGGACTGCGCGGCCGTCTACGATCGCGCCGCGTTGATCGCGCTGCCGCCGGAGTTGCGGCGCACTTACGCCACGACCGCCTGGCATCGCCTGCCGCCCGCATGCCGGGGGCTCCTGGTGATGCTGGAATACCCGCAGCCGGAGAAGCACGGCCCACCGTTCTCGGTCGAGGCCGACGAGGTGCACGTGCTGCTGGATGCGGACTGGCGCATCGATGCACTCGAAAGACGCGACATCCTCGCCAACGAGCCGGGCTTCGTGGCCGAGGGTGTCACCGCGTTGTCGACCGTGGTGTACCGGGTCGAGCGGCGCGGCTGACGGCACATTCGCCCGCCCCTTACCCCCACGTGCGGGGCATTGCGCCCTTCATGGGTGGAAGGCCGGGATGTGATCGAACGATCAAGCGAGGAAGCATCGAAACCCGAGCGGAACGCGTGAGTCCGACCTTCCAGACATCCGGTGGGCCGCCCCCACCCAACCCTCCCCCGCTCGCGGGGGAGGGCTAACGAAAAGCCCGCGACGAGCGCGGGCGTGTTCTGTCACCGATATCGCAACGCAGCGGAACTCACACCCCCGCGTGCGTCCCGTCGCCATCGCCCATGCGGCTCTGCTGGTAACGCTCCAGGCCGATCATCTGGATCAGGCGCAGTTGCTTTTCCAGCCAGTAGGTGTGGTCTTCCTCGGTGTCGGCGAGCTGGGTCACCAGCACCTCGCGGCTGACGTAATCGCCGTGCTGCTCGCACAAGGCGATGCCCTTGGCGAGGTTGTCGCGCACCAGGTATTCGAGGTCGAGATCCTTGCGCAGCATTTCCTCCACCGTCACGCCGGGCTCGAAGGCGTCGGGCCGCATGTCGGGCGTGCCTTCCAGGAACAGGATGCGCCGCAGCAGCGCATCGGCGTGCTGGGTCTCCTCTTCCATCTCATGGTTGATGCGTTCGTAGAGCGGGTTCAGGCCCAGGTCTTCGTAGCGGCGCGAATGCAGGAAGTACTGATCGCGCGCGGCAAGCTCGCCGCGGAGCAGGAACTTCAGGTAATCGACGACTTCGGGGTGACCTTTCATGGGACGGCTCGCAACACGATGGGTGGCGGCAGTATGCCGGGCCTGCCGTTGCGATGATCGGATGGAAATGCCTGCATTTCTCATTCTCACCGGCATCGCACCGTTGCAGCGGCCGGACACGCCATTGCATGCGGCGCGGCGTGCACAGGCGTAGACTCCCGCGCCTTTCCGCCTGTGCAATTTCCATGAAGATCGGCATCGATTTCGGCACCAGCTATTCGGCCGCGGCCGCGCGCATCGGCGATCGCCTGGTGCACGTCCGTTTCGACGGCCAGCCGCAGTTCCGGACCGCGGTGTTCTTCCCGACCACCCTGCCCGACCTGGACGCGTTCGAGCTCGACGGTGCGATGGAGGCCGAAGTGGAGACGCTGATGCGCAGCCTGCGCAACGACCAGGCGCGAGCCGGCGGCGCGCCACGTCCGGCCGCGCAACTGCGCCGCGACGCCATCCGCATCGTGCGCCGGCAGTGGCTGGAAACGCGCATGCGCCAGGCCGAATCGTCCGCTGCCGACCTGCAGCATGCGGTGTTCGGCGAGGCGGCGATCGAGAGCTATCTGCTCGAAGGCAGCGGCAATCTGGTGCAGTCGCCCAAGTCGATGCTGGGCTTCAACCTGCATCCGCGCGCCAAGGAGACGATCACCGGCATCGCCGCGCACATCCTCGAACACATCCGGCTCACCGCCAGCCAGCAGCTGGGCGCCACGGTGCGCGAAGCGACGCTCGGCCGTCCGGTGCGTTTCCGCAGCTCGCTCGGTGAAGCCGGCGGCGAGCAGGCGCTGGCACTGCTGCGCGACGCGGCGACGCAAGCGGGTTTCGATTCGGTGGAGTTTCTCGAAGAACCCGCCGCGGCCGCATTGCACTATCACGCCGAAAGCCCACAACGGCACACCACGCTGGTGGTCGACATCGGCGGCGGTACGACCGACATCGCGCTGGCGGAAGTGGGCGGCGACACCGCGCCGCGCGTGCTGCGCGCCTGGGGCGTGGGCAATGGCGGCACCGACGTGGACCTCGCGCTGAGCATGGCCCAGGTCATGCCGCTGTTCGGCAAGGGCGCCAGCCGCATTCCGGTGCACCACTTCGTCGAGGCGGCGACGGTGCAGGACATGCCGCGCCAGCGCGAGTTCCACAAGCGCGACTTCGGCCATGTCGATGCGCCGTTCGGCGCGCGTCTCAAGGCCCTGCAGCGCGACGGTGGCACCACGCGCCTCTATCGCGGCGTGGAAGGCATGAAGGTGCGCCTGAGTGCGCACGACGACGCCGGCCATGCGCTGGACTACATCGAGCCGGGGCTGCGCGTGGACGCGACGCGCGCGGCGCTCGAAGCGGCCAGCGCGCGTTTCCTCGACACCATCGGTGCGCTGCTCGACGAAGTGCGCGGCGATCTCGACGCGCCGCCCGACAGTCTGTTCCTGACCGGCGGCATGTCCGGCGCGCCGTACGTGCAGGCCGCGGCGCAGGCCCGCTTCCCCGATGCGCGCATCGTGCGCGGCGATCCCTCGCTGGGCGTGGTGTCGGGCCTGGCCGAGCACGCGCGCAACTGACGGACCCGGCGCGCGCCGGGCCGCAACACGCGCATGGAATAATCGGCCCGCGCCGCATCGGTCGCGGCCGGGGACTCTCGATGCGCACCTGGATTCTGCGGGCCCTGCTCGCGCTCGTCGCCGTAGCGGTGATTGCCGCGCTCGTCATGTGGCTGTCGTTGCGCGCGAGTCTGCCGGCGCTCGAGGGCGATGCGCCCCTGGCCGGCCTCGCCGCGCCGGCGACCATCGAACGTGACGCGAATGGCGTGGTCACGATCACCGCGGCCAGCGAAACCGACGCCATGCGCGCCCTGGGATTCGTGCACGCGCAGGAGCGCTGGTTCGAGATGGACCTGATGCGGCGCGTGCCGGCAGGCGAACTGTCGGCGCTGTTCGGGGCGCCGGCGCTGGACGCCGATCGCCGCAACCGTGTCCATCGCATGCGCGCCCGGGTCGAGGCGTCGTTGCCGGTCATCGCCGGTGATCGCATGCCGCAACTGCAGGCCTACGCCGACGGCGCCAATGCCGGCCTCGCTGCGTTGGGCGCGCGGCCCTGGGCCTACCTGCTGCTGCGCCAGACGCCGCAGCCCTGGACGCCGTCCGATTCGGCGCTGACCGGCTTTGCGATGTACTTCGATCTGCAGGACGCCACCAATGCGCGCGAACTGGAGCTGCATCGCCTGGGCGACGCGCTGCCACCGGCACTGAGCACGCTGCTGGCGCATGAGGGCAGTCGCTGGGACGCGCCCTTGTTCGGCGATACATACGGCGATGCGGCGTTGCCGAACGCGGATGTGGTGGACCTGCGGAAGCTGGATGTGGGGGACGGGGAAGACGCACGCGAGGACGGGTCGCCGTTCGCGGCTTCGGGCGATACACAGCTCGGTGCCTCATATCCCCAATCCGCGCTGGCCCCCACTCCACCGTTCGCTTCGCAAACGGTCCCCCTCTCCCCCGCCTTGCGGGAGAAAGGCCAAGGTGGGCCGCCTGCGGCGGCCGATCTTGGGCGGGGTAGCAACAATTTCGCCGTGTCCGGCACGCTCACGGCCGACGGCCGGGCGCTGGTTGCCGACGACATGCACCTGGGACTGCGTGCGCCCAACATCTGGTTCCGTGCGCGGCTGCGCTATCCCGATCCACGGGCGCCCGGCGGACAGGTCGACGTCAGCGGCTTTACCCTGCCCGGCCTGCCGGCGGTCATCGTCGGCAGCAATACCCACGTCGCCTGGGGCTTCACCAACAGCTACGGCGACTATCTCGACTGGCAGCGCGTGTTGCCATGTAGCGAGGATGCGACCGCGGGCTGCACGCCGACCACGCGCCACGTCGAACGCATCCAGGTCGCCGGCGGCGATGCGGTCGAGTTCGAGGTCGAAGACAGCGACTGGGGCCCGCTGGTCCATCGCGAATCCGATGGCAGCGTGCTGGCCCTGCGCTGGACGGCGCACCTGCCCGGCGCGCTGAACTTCGGCCTGGCCGGGTTCGCACATGCGCGCGATCTCGATGACGCGCTGCGCATCGCCGATGCCACCGCCACGCCCACCCAGAACCTCGTCATCGGCGACCGCAGCGGCGCCATCGCCTGGCGTCTGCTCGGTCCGATTCCGGTTCGCGAGGCCGGCTGCGACGGCCATGGCGTCTCGGTACCCCCGTCGACCGCGCGCGACGCCGGGGCCAACCGTTGCGCGCCGTGGCCGATCGCCACCGATGCGTCGCCGCTGCAACGCGAGGCCGACCGGCTGTGGACGGCCAACAGCCGCGTCGTCGATGGCGAGGATTTCGCGCGCATCGGCAACGGCGGCGCCGCACTCGGCATCCGCGCCTGGCAGATCCGCGACCGTCTGCAGGCGCGCGACCGTTTCACCGAGGCCGATCTGCTGGCGATCCAGCTCGACGACCGCGCCCTGCTGCTGTCGCACTGGTACGCACTGCTGCGCAGCGTGGCCGAGGACGCCGGCCGCGACACCGCGTTGCACGCGCTGGCCGAGGCCTCTGGGGACTGGGACGGCCACGCCAGCGTCGACTCGGCCGGTTATCGCCTGGTGCGCGCCTGGCGTCTGGCGGTGCATGCGCGACTGATTGACGGCCTGACCGCACCGGCACGCGCGGCGCTCGGTCCGGCGTTCGAGGCGCCGGACCTGCCGGGCTTCGAAGGCACGGCCTGGCCGCTGGTCGAACACCGTCCCGCGCACCTGCTGCCGCGTCGCTTCGCCTGCACCGCGCAGACCCAGCGCGGCGTGTGCGAGCCGGTCGACGACGGCTGGCAGGCGCTGTTCGAGGACGCCGCGCGCGAGGTGCGCGACGAACTCGGCGCGCAGGGTGAACTTGCCGACCGCACTTGGGGCGAACGCAACACCACCGCCATCTGCCATCCGCTCGCCGCCGCGGTGCCGCTGCTCGGCAAGCGGCTGCTGTGCATGCCGGGCGAACCGCTGCCCGGCGACGGCACGGTGCCGCGCGTGCAGGGGCCGGCGTTCGGCGCCTCGCAGCGCATGGTGGTCGCGCCCGGACACGAAGGCGACGGCATCCTGCACATGCCCGGCGGCCAGAGCGGGCATCCGCTGTCGCCGTTCTGGGGCGCGGGCCACGAAGGCTGGGCGCGTGGGCGGCCTTCGCCGTTCCTGCCGCAGGCGACGGCGCATACCTTGCGGCTGGTGCCTCAGTCGGTGGTCGACGCGCGGTAGCGATCGTCGGCCCGCACCGCCTCAGGGCGTACCCGGAACACCGCGCTGATGCGCGGGCCCACCGGTCGCGTGGTCTTCGGGACGCCGTGCAGATGGGTCAGCTGCGACGCGTGGCTCATCGCCAGCACGCTGCCCGGCGCCAGGTCGACCGCGATCGCGCGCGCACCGTCGCGCTGGGGGCGCAGCAGCATCCGACGCGGCGCGCCCAACGAGACCAGCGTCAGCGGATATCCGGGCACCAGCGTGCGCAGGGTGTCGTGGTGCATCGCCACACTGTCGTGGCCGTCGCGGTAGAAGTTCAGTCCCACGCCGGTGTACGGCGCCGGCGCCAGGGCCTGCACGCGGGCCAGCATGTCGGACAGCGGCAGCGCCGGCGGAAGATCGTCGAGTGGCCAGGCGGCCAGCAGCCGGGGCACGTCGACGACGCGGTCGTACATCGGCCGCTGCTGGCGGGTCCAGTGCACGTCTGCCCGCAGCGTCTCGAACCAGGCGGTGGCGGTGGCCGCATCGATCGCGTCGGGCCAGTAGCGGATGCCGCCTTCGGCGTCGTCGACGAGGACGATGGGGGACTGGGTGGCGAACAGGCTCATGGTGGGCAATGCGGGGATGCGTGCAGTACAACCCGCTTGTGTCGCGCCGCCTGCGACGCCGGCGCGAAGTCGTCGTTCTGACCTAAGATCGGCGCTCACCCTTCATGGAAGACGATCGATGCGCACACCCGTCCGCCTGTTTCCACTCCTCGCGCTGGCGCCTGCCGCCGCCTTCGCCGCACCCCGGAGCACGGCCTACGAACTCGGCTACGCCGCCGGCCAGCAGTTCGGCCAGCTGATGCGCATCGCGTTGCCGCTGGGCCTGGCGGCGGGCGTGGCCGTCGCGGTGTGGCTGGGCTGGCGCGCCTGGTCCCGCAGACGCGCGGCACACGCTTCGCAATGACGAACGCCCCGCATGGCGGGGCGTCCGGGACCTGCGGTGCGAAGACTCAGGCGCGCAGTTCGATCACGTCGAATTCCGCCACCGGGTCGACATCGGCGTCGTAGTCCACATCCTCGCGTTCGAAGCCGAACAGCTTCAGGAACTCGTGCTTGTAGCCGGCGTAGTCGGTCAGTTCGAAGAGGTTCTCCGTGGTGACCTGCGGCCACAGCGCCTTGCACTGCGCCTGCACGTCGTCGCGCAGTTCCCAGTCGTCCAGACGCAGGCGATGTTCGTCGTCGACCTCGGCCGGCGCACCGTCGGCGCGGTACATGCGCTCGCGCAGCAGACGGTCGAGCTGATCGAGCGTGCCCTCGTGCAGGCCGGCTTCCTTCATCACCTTGAAGGCGATGGCGATGTAGAGCGGCAGCACCGGAATGGCGGCGCTCGCCTGCGTGACGACCGACTTGAGCACGGCGACGTTCGCGCTGCCGCCAGTCTTGGCCAGCTGGGCATCGAGACGGCGCGCGGTCGCGTCGAGGTCGGCCTTGGCGCGGCCCAGCGCACCGTGCCAGTAGATCGGCCAGGTGATCTCGGTGCCGATGTAGCTGAAGGCCACGGTCTTCGCGCCATCGGCCAGCACGCCGGCCTCGCGCAGCGCGTCGATCCACAGCTGCCAGTCCTGGCCGCCCATCACCGTCACCGTGTCGGCGATCTCCTGCTCGCTCGCCGGCTCGATCGAGGCTTCGATGATCTGGTCCTTGTTGGTGTCGATCGCGGTCGAGGTGTAAGCCTCGCCGATCGGCTTGAGCGCCGAGCGCACGACTTCACCGGTGCCAGGCAACTTGCGCACAGGGGACGCCAGCGAATAGACGACCAGATCGACCTGACCGCCCATCTCGTTCCGAATCAGTTCGATCGCCTGCGCGCGCGCCTCGTCGGAAAACGCGTCGCCGTTGATCGAACGGCTGTAGAGGCCGGCCTGCTTGGCGTACCTGTCGAAGGCCGCGGCGTTGTACCAGCCGGCGGTGCCGGGCTTCTTCTCGGTACCGGGCTTTTCGAAGAACACGCCGAGTGTGTCGGCGCCGAAGCCGAAGGCCGCGCTGATGCGCGCCGCCAGGCCGTAGCCGCTCGACGCACCGATCACCAGCACCTTCTTCGGACCGTCGTTGCGCACGCCGCGCGCTTTCGTCGCTTCGATCTGGTCGCGCACATTGCGGTCGCAGCCGGTCGGATGCGTGGTGGTGCAGATGAAGCCGCGGACCTTGGGATGGATGATCACTGTGCTGCCCGATGTCTGGAAACGTGACGTCCAGTTTAAGCGCTGCTGCAGCCACGGTCCCGTACGGGGGTCGATGGTGCGGCGCTGCAGTGCGCGTGCGGAATTGACAGCCCCCAGCGCTGCCGCTGAACTGTGCGCCTCCCACTGCTTCGCGTGGACTTTCCGGATGTCGTCGTCACGCTGGTTCGATTCGCCCGTCCGCTACGGAGGCGTGACACGTCTGCTGCACTGGGGCATGGCCGCACTGTTCGCGTTCCAGTTCACCGGCATGGGCCTGAAGCTCGCGCTGGGCCGGCATCCGGTCAGCGGCTTCTTCGTCGGCCTGCACAAGCCGATGGGCACGGTGCTGATGCTGCTGATCCTGCTGCGCGGTGCCTGGGGCCTGTCGCAATGGCACAAGCGTCCGCCGCATCCGCCGACGTGGATCGGCCGCGCCGCGCTGGCAGGTCATGCGCTTCTGTACGCCCTGATGCTCTACGTGCCGGCAGTCGCACTGATGCGCGAATTCGGCAGTGGACGCGGCTTCGCCCCCTGGGGCATTCCGCTGTTCCCGGCGACCGGCGAAAAGCTCGAATGGCTGATGGCGCCGGCGAACCTTTCGCATGGCGTCATCGCCTGGACACTGCTGGCGGTCATCGCAGGCCACGTCGCGATGGTCGCCCTGCATCACTTCTTCTGGCGCGATACGACGCTGGCGAAGATGGCGGGGAAGCTCTAGGTCTCTGCATCTTCTCCCGCTTGCGGGGGAAGGCCTGGATGGGGGCGAACGATCAGATCACGGAAGGAACCGGACTCCGCTCATGCGGGTGGGCGAGTCGTTCGCGCTTGAACTGACACATCGCCCCCCCACCCAACCCTCCCCCGTAGACGGGGGAGGGCTTCTAAGCGAAGCGAATACGGCTACGCCGCCACTGCCGCGTTGTGGATCCCCGCCACCGCACGTCCCGACGGATCGGCCGCGTTCGCGAACGCGGCGTCCCACGCGATCGCCGCTGGCGACGAACACGCGATCGACTTGCCGCCCGGCACCGTGAGCGCAGCTGCAGGTGTCGGGAAGACCTGTTCGAACAAGCTGCGATACAGATACGCCTCCTTGGTCTGCGGCGGGTTGTGCGGGAAGCGGCTCGAAGCGGCCGCGAGTTCGCGATCACTGACCTGGCGTTCGGCGTGCGCCTTGAGTCCGTCGATCCAGCCGTAGCCGACGCCATCGCTGAACTGCTCCTTCTGCCGCCACAGGATCTCGTCGGGCAGATGGCCGTCGAAGGCCGCGCGCAGCACGCCCTTCTCCATGCGCTGCCAGCCGTCGCTGCCCGGGTGGATCATCTTGTGCGCGGCATCGAAGCGCATCGCCACGTCGAGGAACTCGCGGTCGAGGAAGGGCACGCGCGGCTCGACGCCCCAGGCCATCATCGACTTGTTCGCACGCAGGCAATCGAAGCTGTGCAGCGCGTCCAGCTTGCGCACGAGTTCTTCATGGAAATGCCGCGCGTCCGGTGCCTTGTGGAAGTACAGATAGCCGCCGAAGATTTCATCGCTGCCCTCGCCCGACAGCACCATCTTCACCCCCATGGCCTTGATGCGGCGCGCGAGCAGGAACATCGGTGTCGATGCGCGGATCGTGGTCACGTCGAAGGTTTCGATGTGGCGGATCACGTCCGGCAACGCGTCGAGACCTTCCTCGAAGGTGTATTCGAAACCGTGATGCACGGTACCCAGTGACTCGGCGGCGATCGCCGCGGCGGCGAGATCGGGCGAGCCCTTCAGGCCGATCGCGAACGAGTGCAAGCGCGGCCACCAGGCTTCGCTGCGGTCGCCATCGTCGACGCGTCGCCGCGCATAGCGCGCGGCGACGGCGGCGACCAGTGAGGAATCCAGACCGCCCGACAGCAGCACGCCGTAGGGCACGTCGGTCATCAGCTGGCGGTGCACGGCGGCTTCGAACGCCTCACGCAGATCGGCCAGCGACACATCGACGCCTGCGACGGCGTCGTAATCGCGCCAGGGCCGTGCGTAGTAGCGCGTCAGCTCGCCCGTCGCGCTGTCGTACCAATGGCCCGGCGGGAACTGCGCGACATCGGCGCAGGTATCGGCCAGCGCCTTCATCTCGGACGCGACGCGCAGCCGGCCTTCGCGGTCGTGGCCCCAGTACAGCGGCACCACGCCGAGCGGATCGCGCGCGATGATCGCGCGGCCCGCGGCGCGGTCCCACAGCGCGAACGCGAAGATGCCGTTGAGCCGCTCGAGAAACGCGGAAGGCCCGCTGCCGTCGGCGTCGTGCTCGCGGTAGAGCGCATTGATCACCTCGCAGTCCGACGCGGCCTGGAATGCGTACGGTGTCTGCAGCTCGCCCCTCAGCGCCTGGTGGTTGTAGATCTCGCCGTTGACCGCGAGGACCAGCGCGCCGTCATCGGAGCGCAGCGGCTGCGCGCCGCCGCCGGGGTCGACGATCGCCAGGCGTTCATGCACGAGGATCGCGTGCGCATCGACGTGGACACCGCTCCAGTCGGGGCCGCGATGACGCTGGCGTTGCGAACACTCGAGGGCCTGCCGGCGCAGGGCGGACACATCGTCGCCGGATTGAAGTCCGAAAATGCCGAAGATCGAACACATGGTGGGCTCCTGGTGGTGCTGGGGTGGAGCCGGATGCGGCGCATGAAAAAACCCGCATCGCGGCCGATGCGGGTTTGTGATCCGGTGCCTGCGCGTTTGCGACTACTGCTGCGCCAGCCCCCACACCCGCCTCGACCGCGCACGATTATTCGTGCGCAGTGCGTTGCGGTTGCGATTGTTGGCGGCGATGCGGGGCATGGATCGAAACCTAAGCGATGGCGTGACGCGCATGCAACCGTTGCGTGCGCAACGGCTGCGTTCCCGGTTCGAACGCGAGACGCAGGCACGAACGGTCAACGGCTCCGCGGCGGCACCGCATGAGAAGAAGCCGGCGTCCCGACGCCGGCCTGCGCCAGTGGCTTCTGCGGCGACGACGCGCCGGCGTGCAGTGATCAGGACGCGTCCGCGCCGCCGCCGCGACAGGCCGGTCCGTAGGCCTCGCCGTAGGATCTGCCGAAGCAGTGCAGCAGGCCGTCGGTTGGGCGGCCAGCGCATGCGCATCGAGACGGAGCGCAAGCGTGAGAAGTGCCGCAGTCGCCGGCGCGCAACGCTCCTGCCGGGGCGACTGTAGGAGCGCGCTCGCGCGCGAGGGGCCGTTCCGGTGAAGCCCTTTCGCGCGCGAGCGCGCTCCTACACGGGGCTCGCCCGGAGCGGCCTTGTCGTTACGCGTAACTGGAGTACGACGGGGCACAACGCCTCGCAAACAAAAACGGGCCGCTTGCGCGGCCCGTTTTCGTGTCTCGTGCAACGTCGGCGATTACTCGGCCGGCGTGCCCTCGCCTTCGGCGACGGCCTTCATCGACAGGCGGATACGGCCCTGCTTGTCGACTTCCAGCACCTTGACCTTGACCACGTCGCCTTCCTTGAGCACGTCGCCGACCTTCTCGACGCGCTCGTTGGAGATCTGCGACACGTGGACCAGACCGTCCTTGCCGGGGGAGATCGTCACGAACGCGCCGAAGTCCATCAGCTTGACGACCTTGCCCTCGTAGATGCGGCCCGGCTCGACGTCGGAGGTGATCTGCTCGATGCGCGACTTCGCGGCCTGGCCGGCGGCGCCGTTGACCGAGGCGATCGTGATCGTGCCGTCGTCCTGGATGTCGATCTGGGTGCCGGTCTCCTTGGTGATCGCCTGGATGACCGAGCCGCCCTTGCCGATGACTTCGCGGATCTTGTCCGGGTGGATCTTCATGGTGATCAGGCGCGGCGCGAACTCGCTGAGTTCCGAACGCGGGGTGGTCAGCGCGGCGCTCATCTCGTTGAGGATGTGCAGACGACCTTCCTTCGCCTGGGCCAGCGCGACACGCATAATCTCTTCGGTGATGCCCTGGATCTTGATGTCCATCTGCAGCGCCGAGATGCCGTTGGTGGTGCCGGCGACCTTGAAGTCCATGTCGCCTAGGTGATCTTCGTCACCCAGGATGTCCGACAGCACGACGAAGTCGTCGCCTTCCTTGATCAGGCCCATCGCGATGCCCGCGACCGGTGCCTTGACCGGCACGCCGGCGTCCATCAGCGCGAGCGACGAACCACAGACCGAGGCCATCGACGAGGAGCCGTTCGACTCGGTGATTTCCGACACGACGCGGATGGTGTACGGGAACTCTTCCATCGTCGGCATCACGGCGAGCACGCCGCGCTTGGCGAGACGGCCGTGGCCGATTTCGCGACGCTTCGGGCCCATCATGCGGCCGGCTTCGCCCACCGAGTACGGGGGGAAGTTGTAGTGGAACAGGAAGTGTTCCTTGTACTCGCCGGCGACCGAATCGATGATCTGGCCATCGCGGGCGGTGCCCAGCGTGACCGCGACGATCGCCTGGGTCTCGCCACGGGTGAACAGCGAGGAGCCGTGCACGCGCGGCAGCACGCCGACCTTCGAGGAGATCGCACGGACGTCGGCCAGGCCGCGGCCGTCGATGCGCTTCTTGGTCTTGAGGACCGAGTTGCGCATGGTCTGGTATTCCTGCTCGCCGAATTCCTTCGACAGATCGCCCGCGGCCCAGGCATTGGCTTCGGCCTGCGGTGCGACCGCCTCGAGGATCGCCTTCTTGACCTTCGAGATGGCGTCCTTGCGCTCGAGCTTGTCGCGCACCTGGAAGGCGCCGGCGAGCTGCTCGCCGATGGCGGTGCGCAGGGTCGAGATCAGGCCTTCATCGGTGGCCGGGGCCGACCATTCCCACTTCGGCTTGCCGGCTTCGGCGACGAGCTCGTTGATCGCGGCGATCGCGACCTGCATCTGCTGGTGGCCGAACACGACCGCGCCCAGCATCACGTCTTCCGACAGTTCCTTGGCTTCCGACTCGACCATCAGCACGGCCTTGGCGGTACCGGCGACGACCAGCTCGAGGTCGGAATCGACCAGCTCGGTGGTGGTCGGGTTGAGCAGGTACTGGCCGTTCTTGTAGCCGACCTTCGCCGCGCCGATCGGGCCGTCGAACGGTGCGCCCGACAGCGAGACCGCGGCCGATGCGCCGATCAGGGCGAGGATGTCGCCATCGACTTCCGGGTTCAGCGACATCACCGTGGCGATGATCTGGACTTCGTTGCGGAAGCCTTCCGGGAACAGCGGACGGATCGGACGGTCGATCAGACGCGAGGTCAGCGTCTCCTTCTCCGTGGCGCGACCTTCACGCTTGAAGAAGCCGCCGGGGATGCGGCCACCCGCGTAGAACTTCTCCTGGTAGTCGACGGTGAGCGGGAAGAAATCCTGCCCCTCGCGCGCGGTCTTGTTGGCGACCGCGGTGACCAGCACCTGGGTGCCATCACAGGACACCATGACGGCGCCGCCGGCCTGGCGCGCGATCTCGCCGGTCTCGAGCGTCACCGTCTGGCTGCCGAACTGGAAGCTCTTTGTCACTTTTGCCACGTTGGAATTCCTTGATGTCTCTTGCGATGGACCGTCCGGAACCCATGCCCCGGGCGGGCGGGCGCTGGCACGCCCTAAAAAGAACCGCGGCGCATTTCTGCGCCGCGGTGGGTGTCAGTCTTAGCGACGCAGGCCGAGCTTCTCGATCAGCGCCTTGTAACGATCGGCATCCTTGCGGTGCAGATAGTCGAGCAGGCTGCGACGACGGTTGACCATCATCAGCAGGCCGCGGCGGCTGTGGTGATCCTTCTTGTGCGTCTTGAAGTGCTCGGTCAGGTGCACGATGCGTGCGGTCAGCAGGGCGACCTGGACTTCCGGAGAACCGGTGTCGTTGTCGCCGCGCTTGTGTTCTTCGATGATCTTGCTGTTGTCGATGGTGCTGGTCATGTCTGTTCTCTGACGCGGGTCCCGCAGAAGACGGCGACGTGTCGCAAAGACCGTCGCGTACCGCCCGGACCGCCGTGGATGGATGTCGCAGTGTGCCCTGAAAAAGGCGGCGAAATTGTACCGCTGGGCGGGTGGCCGGACAAGGCGGCCATTCAGGCGCCGGTGTCGCTGTCTCCAGCGCGACGGAACATGCGCTGCGGCTTCAGGCGCCCGTCGGCGCCTACCTGCCCCAGGCCTTCGGCCCGGCCGTGCGGTCCGACGATGGCGACCTCGCCCGCGGGCGCGTACGGCCCGGGCACATCCTGCCCGTTCTGCAGGCGCGCGGCCTGGCGGGCATCGACGTGGACCGGCGGCCAGGCCAGCATGCCGGCTTCGAGGTCCAGCAGGCAGGCCTCGAGCTGCGGTTCCCCGCGGGCGGCAAGCGCCTGCAGGTCCTCGAGCGTCCACATGCGCGGGTCGCGGAACGGGTCGACCCAGGTCCGGCGCAACTCGGCGACATGCGCGCCGCAGCCGAGCAGTTCGCCCAGATCGCGGACCAGGCTGCGCACGTACGTGCCCGAGCCGCATTCGACGTGCAGTCTCAGCTGGGGATTGGCGCCCGGTTCGAGCACGCCATCGAGCAGGTCGGCCGCCGACTGCAGCTCGAAGGCATGCACGTCGACCGGCCGCGTCTCGACCTCGACGGTCTCGCCGCGGCGCGCCTTCGCATAAAGCGGCTCGCCACCGCGCTTGAGCGCCGAGTAGATCGGCGGACGCTGCTGGATGCGGCCGACGAGCTGCGACAGCGCCGCGTCGATGGCCTCGACCGTCAACGTCGGCACCGGCCGCTCGCGCAGTATTTCGCCGTCGGCATCGTCGGTGTCGGTGACCTGCCCGAGCCGGGCGACCGTGGTGTAGGCCTTGCGCGCGCCGAGCAGGCCGCCGGCGATCTTGGTCGCCTCGCCGAAGCAGACGGGCAGCAGACCGGTCGCCAACGGGTCGAGACTGCCCGTGTGGCCGCCCTTCTCGGCACGGAACAGGTGCCGCACGCGCTGCAGCGCCTGGTTCGAACTCATGCCGCGCGGCTTGTCGAGCAGCAGGATGCCGTCGAGTTTGCGGAACTGCGTACGCGGGCGATCGGACTGCCGGCGCTTGCTGCGCGGGCGTGGCGTGGCCGCGGGCGGCGCGCCGGCGTCAGTCGGCGGAGGATTCGCCGACATCGCGCAGCAGGTTGTCGATGCGCTCGCCGCGGTCGACCGAGTCGTCGTAGTGGAAATGCAGCTCGGGCACGTGGCGCAGCTTGACCGCACGCGCCAGGCGGAAACGGATCTCGTGGGCGACGGCCTTCAGGCCCTTGACGGCTTCGGCCGAACGCTCGGACTGCAGCGCGGTCACGAAGACCTTGGCGTGGGCCATGTCGCGGGTGACTTCGACGTCGGACACGCTGACCGACGGCAGGCCGTGCTCGGACACCGCTTCGCGCACGAGCGTGCCGAGCTCGCGACGGAGCTGGGCGGAGACGCGGTCGGTCCGGTGGAAGGATTTCGTGGGCACTGTGATGACCTGGATCGGATTGCGGTGGAACGGGAAAAAACGCCTGGATCTATGACGCCAACGGCCGGGTCCGTGTATACGGAGCCCGGCCGCCGGTGATACCGCCGAGCGCGCCCTTAGAGGGTGCGCTGGACCTCGATGCGCTCGAAGCACTCGATCTGGTCGCCCGGCTTGACGTCGTTGTAGGCCTTCACGGCGATGCCGCACTCGGTGCCGTTGCGCACCTCGTCGACGTTCTCCTTGAAGCGACGCAGCGATTCCAGCTCGCCCTCGAACACCACGGTGTTGTCGCGCAGCACGCGGATCGGCTTGGAGCGCTTGACCACGCCCTCGATGACCATCGAGCCGGCGACCGCGCCGAACTTCGAGCTGCGGAACACGTCGCGGACCTCGGCGATGCCGATGATCTCTTCGCGGATCTCCATGCCCAGGATGCCCGAGGCGACCTGCTTGACCTGGTCGATCACGTCGTAGATCACCGAGAAGTAGCGCAGATCCAGCGCGCTGTTCTCGATCACCTTGCGCGCCGAGGCGTCGGCACGGACGTTGAAGCCGATGATCGTGGCCTTCGCCGCGGCCGCCGAATTGGCGTCCGATTCGGTGATGCCGCCGACACCCGAGACGATGATGTTGATGCGGATCTGGTCGTTCGACAGCGCGGTCAGGGCCTGCTTGAGCGCCTCGACCGAACCCTGCACGTCGGCCTTGACGACCAGGTTGAGCGACAGCTGCTGCTCGGCCTGGCCCATCTGCGCCATGATGTCTTCCATGCGGTTGCCCGCGGCCTGCACCAGACGCGTTTCGCGACGCTTGGTCTCGCGCTGCTGGGCCACTTCCTTGGCCAGACGCTCGTCGGCGACGACGACGAAATCGTCGCCCGCATCCGGCACGCCCGACAGGCCGAGCACCTGCACCGGAATCGACGGGCCTGCGGTCTGCACCTGGTTGCCGGTCTCGTCGAACAGGGCACGCACGCGGCCGAACTGCACGCCGCAGACGAGATAGTCGCCGCGGGCGAGCTCGCCCTGCTGCACCAGCACCGTCGCGACCGGACCACGGCCCTTGTCGAGCGAGGATTCGATGACCGTACCGCTGGCGCGGCCTTCGGCAACCGCGCGCAGTTCGAGGATTTCCGACTGCAGCGAGATCGCGTCGAGCAGGTCGTCCACGCCCAGGCCGGTCTTGGCCGACAGCTCGACCATCTGCACGTCGCCACCGAAGTCCTCGGCCACGACTTCGTGCTCGAGCAGTTCGTTCTTGACGCGCGAGGGGTCGGCGCTGGACTTGTCGATCTTGTTGATCGCCACGATCAGCGGCACCTTCGCCGCCTTCGCGTGCTGGATCGCCTCGACCGTCTGCGGCATGACGCCGTCGTCGGCCGCGACCACCAGGATCACGATGTCGGTGAGCTTCGCGCCGCGGGCACGCATAGAGGTGAACGCGGCGTGGCCCGGGGTGTCGAGGAAGCTGATGACGCCCTTGTTGGTTTCGACGTGGTACGCGCCGATGTGCTGGGTAATGCCGCCCGCTTCGCCACCGGCCACCTTGGTGCGGCGGATGTAGTCGAGCAGCGAGGTCTTGCCGTGGTCGACGTGACCCATGATGGTCACGACCGGCGGACGCGCGACCTGGTCGCCCTGGGCCTCGCCCACGTGCGCGATCAGCTCGCTCTCGGCGTCGTCGGCCGCGGCGCGCACGGCGATGTGGCCCAGCTCCTCGACTGCGAGCACCGCGGTGTCGTGGTCGATCGTCTGGGTAATCGTCGCCATGACGCCCATCTTGAACAGCGCCTTGACCACGTCGCCGCCCTTCATCGCCAGCTTCTGGGCGAGATCGGCGACGGTGATCGCATCACCGATCGCGACTTCGCGCTGGACCGGTGCGGTCGGACGCTCGAAGCCGTGGGGGCCGCCACCGCTGCGCGAGGGCGCGCTGCCGCGACGCTGCGGACCACCACGCTGCGGCTTGCCGCGCGTATTGGTGCTGCGACGCGCACGGTCGGACGCGCTCAGGTGCAACTGGCCGGCGAAACGCGCGGTCTTGTCGTCGTCCTCGACGCCGCTGACCATCGCGTGCGAACCCCGGTTGCCCTTGTGCTTGGCACCGGCCGGCGCGTTGCGGTCGTCGGCACGCGGCGGCGTGGCCGGCTTGTGGCCATGACCATGCGTGGGCGCGGCGCGGCGCGCGGTGTCTTCTTCCGGCGGCGCGGCAGCGGCCGCGGCGGCCTGCTCGCGCAGGCGCTCGGCTTCAGCTTCAGCCTCGCGCTTGCGGGCCTCCGCTTCCTCGGCGCGGCGCTTGTCCTCTTCGGCCAGGCGCTGCTGCTCGGACAGATTCTTCGCACGCGATTCTTCGAGCTTGCGCAGGATCTCGGCGCGCTCGGCGTCCGGATCGAGCGGCGCGCCCTCGCTCGGGCGATTGAGCGTGACCTTCTTGCGCACGACGACATCGACCGTCTGGCGATTCTTGCCGCCACCGACCGTCAGTTCCTGCTTGCGGCTGCGGCTGAGCGTGATCTTCTTCGGCGCAGCCGCTTCCTCGGCCGGGGCATCGCCCTTGCCGTGCGCGCGCTTGAGAAAACCGAGCAGCTTGAGCTTCTCGGCACTGGTCACGCTCTGGTCGGGATCGCTGAACGGCATGCCCGCTTCGGACAGCTGTTCAAGCAGTTTCTCGACCGGCGTGTTCACCAGTGCGGCCAGCTTGCGGATCGTGGTTTGTTGCGACATTCGTGATTCCGGTTCCTTGCGCGCCGCCGCGAAGTGCGGGGCGCAGTGGATTTGTCATTCTACCGCTGCATGGGATGCGTTCCGAGTTGGACCGTCTTCCATGGCCGCGGCCGCGAAACGACCGGTGGCGAGCACCGGTCGGCGCGACCGGTCAGCCTTCCCTTTCCAGGCGCGCGATCTCTTCGGCACGCGCAGCCAGGATCAGCGCCGCGGCGCGGGTCTCGTCGACATCGTCGATGCCGAACTCGACCACCTCGTCCGCGCCCAGGTCGGAGAGATCCTCGCTGGTGCGGATGCCGTTGGCGGCCAGCGCGTACGCGGTCGCCTCGTCCATGCCGTCAAGCGCCAGCAGATCAGCGGCCGGCGCGTGTTCGTCGGCCTCTTCCTCGACCGCCAGCGCATCGTTGAGCAGCGAATCGCGGGCGCGGCCACGCAGTTCCTCGACGATGTCCTCGTCGAAGCCCTCGACAGCCAGCAGCTCGCCGACCGGCACATAGGCGATTTCCTCGACCGTGCCGAAGCCCTCGGACACCAGGATGCCGGCGATTTCCTCGTCGACTTCCAGCTTGTCCATGAACAGTTGGCGGGCCGTGGCCTGCTCGGCTTCCGACTTCGCGGTGACCTGGTCCTGGGTCATCACGTTGAGCTGCCAGCCCGACAGGCGGCTGGCCAGACGCACGTTCTGACCGCCCTTGCCGATCGCCTGGGCCAGCTTGTCCTCGGCGACCGCCAGGTCCATCGCGTGCTTGTCCTCGTCGACGACGATCGACTGCACTTCGGCCGGGGCCATCGCATTGATGACGAACTGCGCGGGGTTGTCCGACCACAGCACGATGTCGACGCGCTCGCCGTTGAGCTCGTTGCTCACCGCCTGCACGCGCGAACCGCGCATGCCGATGCACGCGCCGATGGGATCGGTGCGGGTGTCGTAGGCCAGCACGGCGATCTTGGCGCGGTCGCCCGGATCACGTGCACAGGCCTTGATCTCGACCAGGCCCTGGCCGACTTCCGGCACTTCGAGCTTGAACAGCTCCATCATGAATTCCGGCGCCGCGCGGCTGATGAACAGCTGCGGGCCGCGGGGCTCGCTGCGCACGTCGTAGAGGAAGCCACGGACACGGTCGCCGGCGCGCACGACGTCGCGCGGAATGGCCTTGTCCTTGGGAATCAGCGCCTCGGCGTTGCCGCCCAGGTCGACGTAGACGTTGCCGCGCTCGACGCGCTTGACCACGCCGGTGACCAGCTCGCCCACGCGGTCCTTCCATGCATCGACGACCTGCTGGCGCTCGGCCTCGCGCACGCGCTGCACGATGACCTGCTTGGCGGCCTGGGCGGCGATGCGACCGAAGTCGACGTTCTCGATCTGCTCTTCGATGTAGTCACCGACCTCGACGCCTTCGGCCTCGTCGACGGCATCCATCAGGCGGATCTGGCGATCGGGCGATTCCATGACGACATCGTCGGCGACCACTTCCCAACGGCGGAAGGTCTCGTAGCTGCCGTCCTTGGCGTCGATCGCCACGCGGGTCAGCACGTCCTGGTCCACGTAGCGCTTCTTGGCGGCAGTCGCCAGCGCAGCCTCGATGGCCTCCAGGATCACGGATTCCGGCACGCCCTTCTCGTTGGCGACCGCGTCGACGACCAGCAACAGTTCCTTGCTCATCTTTTCATTCACTCCGCACCGGCCGACGGATCGTCGGACCGCTTGTTGTCACGTGATGTGTGGTTTGCCTTGCGGGTCGCACCGGTGGCGCGGCCCTTGTCCTTCTTGTCCTGCGACGGCGCCAGGCCGAGTGCGGCCCAGTCGGGCACGATGCGTGCCTTGTCGATGTTGTCGGCCTGCACGACGAACGGCGCGCCATCGAGATCGAACGTCACCGTCTGGTCCTCGACCGAGACGATGCGGCCGGTCAGGCGGCGGCGACCGTCCTGCGGCAGCTTCAGGCCGACCTTGACCATCTCGCCCTGGAACTGCGCGAACTGCGTCGCACCGAACAGCGGACGGTCGATGCCGGGTGAGGAGACCTCGAGCGTGTAATTGCCGCTGATCGGGTCTTCGACGTCGAGCTGGGCCGACACCTCGCGGCTGACCGCTTCGCAATGCTCGATGGTCACGCCCTGGCCGCCCTCGCCTTCGGGATCGGCCTGGCCCGCATCGGTACCGGCGGCGACATCGATGTACAGACGCACCAGCGCGCCACCGGGCGCCGGCAGATATTCGATGCCCAGCAGTTCGAGCCCGAGGGCTTCGACCGTCGGTGCCAGCAGTTCCGTGAGTTGAGTCGCCTTGTCCGCCACTGAGCCCTCGTCGGTTGTGTGTCCGGTATCGCACGATCGTCGCGCCTTGTGGGCGCTTCCGCGTCGCTGATGGGCGCCGCGCGGTTTTCCGATCGTGGAAAACGACAAAGGGCCCGACGGGCCCCTTGTCCGATACCACTGGATGTCGGCGCCGAAGCGAAGCAGTTGCTTCGGCAAAGCCCAGATTCTTCGCGGCGAATGCACCCTTAGGTGCGTCACGTGTACTGCGTCGAATGTGGTAGCGGGGGCAGGATTTGAACCTGCGACCTTCGGGTTATGAGCCCGACGAGCTGCCAGACTGCTCCACCCCGCATCAGAAGCGGAATTATGAAGAATGCTCTTCGATATTGCAAGAAGTTTCGAACGATTCCGCGTCCCTCGAAACTCTCCCGGCCATGCACTGGGCGACGACCGGGCGCGCATCTTAACCAGATGACGCGCGTATTACCACCCCGCTCGCGATCAGCCGCCGAAGGCCTGCTGGCTCCACGCCATCAGCGGGCTCCAGAACAGGCCCAGGCCGAGCAGCGCGAGCGCGTTGACCGCGAAGATCGTGCGGATGGCAGTACCCGGGCGCTGCGACATCGGCGCCGTTTCGGGCGTGTCGAAGTACATGACCTTGATCACGCGCAGGTAGTAGTACGCGCCGATGACCGCAAACACGATGCCGACGATCGCCAGCCACAGCAGGTCGCCTGCGAGCGCACCCTGCAGCACCGCCAGCTTGGCCCAGAACCCCAGGAACGGCGGCACGCCGGCAAGCGAGGCCATGATGCACAGCACCAGTCCAGCCATCCACGGGCTGCGCTGGTTGAGGCCCTTGTAGTCGTCGATGTGCTCGGCCTCGAACCCGTTGCGCGACAGCATGACGATGGCGCCGAACGCCGCGGCCGACATGATCGCGTAGCTGACGACGTAGAACATCGCCGAGGCGTAACCCACCTGACCGCCACCGGCCAGGCCGAGGAACAGGAAGCCGACGTGGGAGATCGTCGAGTAGGCCAGCATGCGCTTGAGGTTGGTCTGCGCCAGCGCAAACAGGTTGCCGACCACCAGCGACAGTGCCGCGAGGATGGCGAGCAACAGCTGCGCCTGCTCGTGCAACGGGCCGAGCGCGGTCTCGAGCAGGCGCCAGGTCATGCCGAATGCGGCGAGCTTGGGCACCGAACTGATGAAGGCGACGATCGGCGTAGGCGCACCGGTATAGGTATCGGGCAGCCACATGTGGAACGGCGCGGCGCCGAACTTGAAGGCGATGCCGACGATCAGGAACACCATGCCCGTCAGCAGCAGGATGCGGCCTTCGCCCGTCAGCCCGCCGATCGCTTCCTGGATGCCGGGCAGCGACAGCGTGCCGGTGGCGCCGTAGACCAGCGACATGCCGAACAGCAGCATGCCCGAGGCCAGCGCACCGAGGACGAAGTACTTCATCGCCGCTTCCGAGGCGAGCTTGCTATCACGGTCGCAGGCGACCAGCGCGTACGAGCACAACGCCAGCAGTTCCAGGCCCACGTAGACCATGGTCAGGTTGTTGGCCGACACCAGCAGCATCATGCCGGCGGCGGTGAACAGGAACAGCACCGGGATCTCGCCCTGGTACAGATTGCGCTCGCGCAGGAACGTCCACGCGTAGGCCAGCGCAATGGCGGCAACCACCAGGCCGGTCACCTTCAGCACATCGGCGCCGGTGTCGCGCACGAACATGTCGGCCAGCGTCAGGCCGTGGCCGCCGACGCCGAACACGATCAGCGCCGCAGCGCCGAGCAGCGTCGCCACTGCCAGCACATGGGTGATCACGCGACGGCGCGGATCGATGAACAGGTCGAGCATCAGCAGGGCGAACGCGCCCAGCACCACGACCAGCTCGGGCACGATCGGGCCCAGCTCGGCCAGGGTGCGGACGGGGGGCGTCATCGGAGCGGAAATCATCGCAACAGTGTCCTCAGAGCTTGCTTGCGGCGATCAGGTTCGCCAGTTGCGCGATGGACGGCTCCATCAGGTCGGTCAGCGGCTTGGGATACACGCCGATCAGCAGGGTGCCTGCGGCGAACACGCCCAGCACCAGTGCCTCACGCGCATTGATGTCCTTGAGCGCCGCGACGTGCGCGTTAGCGACTTCGCCGTAGAGCACGCGCTTGACCAGCCACAAGGTGTAGGCCGCGCCGATGATCAGCGTCATCGCTGCGAAGAACGCGATCACCGGATGGCTCTGGAACGCCGCCAGGATGACCATGAACTCGCCGACGAAGCCCGACGTGCCCGGCAGACCGGAGTTGGCCATCGCGAACAACACGTAGAACGCGGCGAACCACGGCATCACGTTGGCCACGCCACCGTAATCGCGGATCTGTCGCGTATGCATGCGGTCGTACAGGATGCCGATGCACGAGAACATCGCGCCCGAGATGAAGCCGTGGCTGACCATCTGCACCATCGCGCCCTGCAGGCCGAGGCGCGCGGCGTCATCGGCGCCGACATCGCGCACCAGTGCGAACGCGATGAACACGCCCAGCGTCACGAAGCCCATGTGCGAGACCGACGAATAGGCCACGAGCTTCTTCATGTCTTCCTGCACCAGCGCGACCAGGCCGACATAGACGACCGCGATCAGCGACAGCGCGATGACCAGCCATGCCCACTCGTGTCCGGCGTCGGGCGTGATCGGCAGGTTGAAGCGCAGGAAGCCGTAGCCACCGATCTTCAGCATGATCGCCGCCAGGATCACCGAGCCACCGGTCGGCGCCTCGACGTGCGCATCGGGCAACCAGGTGTGCACCGGGAACATCGGCACCTTGACCGCGAACGCGGCCAGGAACGCGAAGAACAGCCACATCTGTTCGGTCGACGACAGGCGCACCGCGTACAGATCGGGCAGCTGCCAGCTGCCGGCCTGCATGTACAGGTAGATCAGCGCGACCAGCATGAAGACCGAGCCGAGGAACGTGTACAGGAAGAACTTCAGCGACGCGTACACGCGACGTGCCCCGCCCCACACGCCGATGATGATGAACATCGGAATCAGCATGGCTTCGAAGAACACGTAGAACAGCATCGCGTCCACGGCCGAGAACACGCCGACCATCATGCCCTCGAGGACCAGCATGGCCGCGAAGTACTGCGACACGCGCTTGGTCACCGAGGTCCAGGCGCCGATCAGCACCAGGGCCGTGGTCAGCGTGGTCAGGATGATCAGCGCCACCGAGATGCCGTCGGCACCGAGGTGATATTCGATGCCGAGCGCGGGAATCCACTCGCGGCGTTCGAGGAACTGCAGGCCGGCGTTCGCATAGTCGAAGCCGGTGAACAGCGGAAGGCTGATCACGAACACGAGCAGCGCGACCGCCAGCGACGTCCAGCGCGCCATGTCGGGGCGGCGGTCGCCGATGGCGAGCACGCACGCACCGCCGATGATCGGCAGCCAGATCAGGAGACTGAGAAGAGGCCAGTTCGACACGTATCGTTTTCCGTCAGCGCCAGTACTTGATGAGGACGGCCAACAACACGATCAGGCCGACGATCATCGCGAATGCGTAGTGGTAGAGAGCACCGGACTGCAGCCGGCGTACGACGCCCGAGACCAGGCCGACGACGCGCGCCGGACCGTTCACGAACACGCCGTCGATGAGCCGGGTGTCGAACACCCGCGACAGCTTGCCCAGAGCCACGCCGCCGCCGGCGAAGCCACCGATCCACAGATCGTCCATGCCGTACTTGCGCTCGAGCACCCGGATCGGCAACGCAAACACGCGCGCAGCCTTGGCAGGCAGTTCCGGCTTCCACCAGTACATGACCGTGGCCAGTGCGAAGCCCGCAACTACCAGCCAGAACACCGGCGTGAGGAAGCCATGCAGCGCGAAGGCCGCCGGACCGTGCCAGAGCTCTTCCTTCAGCGTGGCCAGCACGTCGTTGGATGCGAGCACGTGGATCACGCCATCGAAGAACCCGCCGACCTCGTGATGACCGGTCCAGTCGGTGCCGAACAGCATCGGGCCCGCGGTGAAGTAGCCGATCAGGATCGACGGGATCGCCAGCAGGATCAGTGGCAGGGTCACCACCCACGGCGACTCATGCGGCTCGTGCGGGCCATGGTGGCCGTGCGCGTCGTGCGCGTCGTGCGCGTGAGCATCGCCACCGGCCGGATGCGCATGACCATCATCGTGCAACGGCTCGTGCAGCGTGTGCTGGTCGTGCGCGTCGTGCGTGGCATGGGCATCGGAGGCATGCGCATCGCGGAAGCGCTCCTTGCCGAAGAACGTCATGTACAGCAGGCGGAAGCTGTAGAACGAAGTGACGAATGCGCCCAGCATCACCGACCAGTAGGCGTACTGGTAGACCCAGCCGCCGCCGTCGGTCGACAGGTGCGCCGCTTCGATGATCGCGTCCTTGGAGTAGAAGCCACTGAAGAACGGCGTGCCGACCAGGGCCAGGGTGCCGATGACACTGGTCCAGAAGGTGATCGGCATGTACTTGCGCAGGCCGCCCATCTTGCGCATGTCCTGCTCGTGGTGCATGCCGATGATGACCGAGCCGGCCGCCAGGAACAGCAGCGCCTTGAAGAAGGCGTGCGTCATCAGGTGGAACACGGCGGCCGAGTACGCCGACACACCGAGCGCGACCGTCATGTAGCCGAGCTGCGACAGCGTGGAGTACGCGACGACGCGCTTGATGTCGTTCTGCACGATGCCGATCAGGCCGGTGAAGAAGGCCGTGGTCGCACCGATGAAGAGGATGAACTGCAGCGCGGTTTCCGACAGTTCGAACAGCGGCGACATGCGCGCCACCATGAAGATGCCGGCCGTGACCATGGTCGCGGCATGGATCAGTGCCGAGATCGGGGTCGGGCCTTCCATCGAGTCGGGCAGCCACACGTGCAGCGGCACCTGCGCCGACTTGCCCATCGCACCGATGAAGAGGCAGATGCACACCAGCGTCGCCACCGACCATTCGAAGCCGTTGATGACTTCGATCGTCTGCCCGCCACCGATCGTGGTATCGGCCGCGGCGAACACGGTCGCGTAATCGAGGCTGCCGAACCAGTACAGCACGCCGGCGATGCCGAGCAGGAAACCGAAGTCGCCGACACGGTTGACCAGGAAGGCCTTCATGTTGGCGAACACCGCCGTCGGCTTCTTGAACCAGAAACCGATCAGCAGGTACGACACCAGACCCACCGCTTCCCAGCCGAAGAACAGCTGCAGGAAGTTGTTGCCCATCACCAGCATGAGCATCGAGAAGGTGAACAGCGAGATATAGCTGAAGAACCGCTGGTAGCCCGGGTCTTCGGCCATGTAGCCGATGGTGTAGACGTGCACCAGCAGCGACACGAAGGTCACCACGACCATCATCATCGCGGTGAGGTTGTCGATCAGGAACCCGACGTGCGCGGAATAGTTGCCGACCTCGAAGAACGTGTAGACGTTCTCGTTGAAGACCGGCGCGCCCTGCATCAGCTGCCACAGCGTGTAGACCGACAACGCACAGCTGATCGCGACGCCCGCGATCGTGACCGAGTGCGCACCGGCGCGGCCGACCTGGCGCCCGAACAGGCCCGCGATGATCGAGCCCAGCAGCGGGGCCAGAACGATCGCGATCAGGATGCCCTTGGAAACTGTGTACTCCATGCCCGGCTCAGCCCTTCAGCGTGTCGAGTTCGGCGACGTTGATCGTGCGCCGGTTGCGGAACAGCGTGACCAGGATCGCCAGGCCGATCGCGGCCTCGGCCGCGGCCACGGTGAGAATGAAGAACACGAAGATCTGGCCCGCCGCATCGCCGAACTCGCGCGAGAAGGCGATGAAATTGATGTTGACCGCGAGCAGCATCAGCTCGATCGACATCAACAGGATGATCACGTTCTTCCGGTTGAGGAAGATGCCCGCCACGGAGATGCAGAACAGCACCGCACCCAGCGAGAGATAGTGGCCCAGCGCGAGGCCGGTTCCGAACAGTTCGGTCATTTCGCTTCTCCCTCGCCTTCGCCCGCCGGCGGTTCGGCGACCGGACGCACCGCGTCCATCTTCACCACGCGGACGCGGTCGGCCGCCTTCACGCGTCCCTGCTCGCTCGGATTCTGGTGCTTGGCGCCCGGACGGCGGCGCAGCGTCAGCATCACGGCGGCGATGACCGCGACGGTCAGGATCACCGCGGCGACTTCGAACGGCAACAGGAAGTCGGTGAACAGCCGGCGCGCGATCCAGACCGTGTTCGACACGCCCGCCTCGTCCACCGCGTCGACGCCGAACGGCGTCATGCGTGCGCGCACGCCGATCAGGGTGACGATCTCGACCAGCATCACCACCGCGACGATCAGCCCGACCGGCAGATAGCGCACGTAGCCTTCGCGCAGCGGCGCGACGTCCACGTCGAGCATCATCACCACGAACAGGAACAACACCATCACCGCGCCGACATAGACCAGCACCAGCGCGATGCCGAGGAACTCGGCACCGACCAGCAGCCAGGTGCAGGCGGTGGAGAAGAACGTCAGCACCAGGAACAGCGCCGCGTGCACCGGATTGCGGGCGCTGATCACCGCCACCGCGGACATCACGGTGATCGCGGCGAAGACGAGGAATGCAATGAGCGTGATTTCCATGACTTACCTGTACGCGGAGTCGGCGGCGCGACGCTCGGCGATCTCGGACTCGAGGCGGTCGCCGATGGCCAGCAACTGGGGCTTGGTCACGATGTTCTCGCCGCGGTTCTCGAAGTGGTACTCGTGCAGATGCGTCTCGACGATCGAGTCGACCGGGCACGATTCCTCGCAGAAACCGCAGTAGATGCACTTGAACAGGTCGATGTCGTAACGCGTGGTGCGGCGGGTGCCGTCCTCGCGCTGCTCCGAATCGATGGTGATCGCCAGCGCCGGGCACACCGCTTCGCACAGCTTGCAGGCGATGCAGCGCTCTTCACCATTGGGATAGCGACGCAGCGCGTGCAGGCCGCGGAAACGCGGCGACTGCGGCGTCTTCTCCATCGGGTACATCAGCGTGTACTTGTCGCGGAACAGGTAGCGGAAGGTCAGTGCCATGCCGCCGAGCAGTTCCAGCAGCAGCAGGCCCTTGAACCAGGAAACGATCTTACTCATGCCTGCCCTGCCCCGATCACACCGAAATACGACATCAACGCGGTCACCACGATCCAGCCGATGCTGATCGGGATGAACACCTTCCAGCCCAGCCGCATGATCTGGTCGTAGCGGTAGCGCGGGAACGACGCGCGGAACCAGATGAAGACGCTGGCGAACAGGAACACCTTCGCAAACAGCCACCACCAGCCGTCGACCGACAGCACCGGAATGCCCATGCCGTGGAAGGGCGAGAGCCAGCCACCGAGGAAGAAGATCGCCGTCAGGAAGCTGATCAGGATCATGTTCGCGTATTCGGCGAGGAAGAACAGCGCGAACGCCGACCCCGAATACTCGACCATGTGACCGGCGACGATTTCCGACTCGCCTTCGACGACGTCGAACGGTGCGCGGTTGGTTTCGGCCACGCCGGACACGAAATAGATCACGAACAGCGGCAGCAGCGGCAGCCAGAACCAGCTGAAGAGGCCCTTGCCACCGGCCTGCGCCATGACGATTTCGCTGAGGTTGAGGCTGCCCGAGGCGACCATCACACCGACTAGGGCGAAGCCCATCGCGATTTCGTAGCTGATCATCTGCGCCGAGGCGCGCATCGCGCCGAGGAAGGCGTACTTCGAGTTCGACGCCCAGCCGGCGAGGATGATGCCGTAGATGCCCAGGGACGTCATCGCCAGCAGATACAGCAGACCGGCGTTGGCGTTCGACAGCACCAGCTGCGCGTCGAACGGCACCACCGCCCAGGCGGCGAATGCGGGTGCCAGCGTGATCAGCGGCGCCAGCACGAACAGCACGCGCTGCGCGCGGGTCGGCTGGATGACTTCCTTGAACAGCAGTTTGAAGACGTCGGCGAAGGCCTGGAAGATGCCCATGCCCACGTACATCGGCCCGTGGCGCTGGTGCATCCAGCCAAGCAGCTTGCGCTCCCAGACCACGTAGAACGCGACGGCGAGGATCACCGGCACCGCGATCACGAGGATCTTGAGCACGATCCACAGAATCGTGCCGATCGCGCCCAGCGACAGCAGCCATTCGTGCAGCGGCGCGGTGACGTCACCGAGCAGCGTTGCGGTATTCGTCACGCTCATGCCGCCACCACCTTGACCTTTCCGGCCGCCAGCGCCGCGGTGGCACCGTAGCCCGATTCCACCCATGCCGCGCCCGGCGCGACACGGTCGTCGACCGCCACCTGCAGCGTCGCGGTACCGACCGCATTGGCGACCTTGGCCATGCCGCCGTCGGCGACGCCGTTGGCGGACGCATCGTCGGGATGCAGCACGATGCGCGGACCGACAGTGAGCGGATGCGACTGCAGCGCCGCAGCACGACGGGTCAGGCCATCGACGCGGTAGATCGCCTGGGTCACGGCCAGCTCGAGACCGTCACCGTCGACGACCGGAGCATTGGATGCGGCGACCTGCACGGCCCTGCCCTGCAGACCGGCACGCAGACCGGCGAGATCGGTGAAGTCGAAACCGGCCAGTTCCATCGCGCCACCGAGTGCGCGCAGCACGCGCCAGCCGGCACGCGCGTCGCCCGGCAACTTGCCGGCGGCGGTGGCCTGCTGTTCGCGACCTTCGAGGTTGGTCAGCGTGGCGTCGATTTCCGCAAGCGCGCCGATCGGCAGGATCACGTCGGCGACCTGGCGCGTGGACTGGCAGGCGAAGTGGCTGAAGGCCACGACCTGCGCGGCGCCCAGCGCCTTGAGCGCCTTCGCCTGGTCGGCGAAGTCCAGACCCGGTTCGATGCCGTAGATCACATAAGCACCACGCGGCTCGGCGAGCATTGCATTGGCATCGCGCGAGGTCGGCAGCACGCCGGCACGCGTCAGGCCGAGCGCATTGGCGCCCTGCGGGATGCGGCACAGCGAAGCGCCGGTGCTCGACGCGAGTGCAGCAGCCGCCTTGCGGATGTCGGCCGCGTGCGCGCTGCTTTCCGCCTGCGAACCGACGATGATCGCTGCGTGCTTGGCACCGCGCAGCGCATCACCGAGTTCGGCGACCTGCAGCGTCTCGGCGATCTTCGACGGTGCGACGATGGCCTTGTCTTCGATGTCGAAGGTGAATTCGAAGTCGACCGGGTTGACCACATACACCTTGGCGCCACGCTTCCAGGCCTGGCGCACGCGGTGGTGCAGCAGCGGCACTTCATGGCGCAGGTTCGAGCCGACCAGCAGCACCACGTCGGCCTTGTCGAGTTCGGCGACGGGCATTGCAAAGGCTTCGGCGACCGCGCCATCCGACAGATCGCGCTGGGCGATGCGGTGGTCGAGGTTGCCGGTGCCCAGGGCATCGGCCAGGCGCGCGAGCAGCGTGCCCTCCTCGTTCGAGGTGGCCGGGTGCACCAGCACGCCGAGCTCGTCGGCGGCGTTGTTGCGCAGGATGGTTTCCGCGCGGGTCAGCGCTTCTTCCCACGAAGCCTCACGCCACTCGCCGCCATCCTTGACCAGCGGACGCACCGCGCGGTCGTCGGCCGACAGGCCCTGGTGCGAATACCGGTCGCGGTCGGAGATCCAGCACTCGTTGACCGCTTCGTTGTCGCGCGGCACGGTGCGCATCACATCGCCACGGCGCAGGTGATGGAACAGGTTGCTGCCCAGCGCGTCGTGCGCGCCGAGCGACTCGCGCGCGATCAGTTCCCAGGGACGCGCGCGGAAGCGGAACACCTTGTTGGTCAGCGCACCAACCGGGCAGACGTCGATGACGTTGCCCGACAGTTCGGTCGTCAGCGGCTTGCCGTCGTAGGTACCGATCTGCAGGTTCTCGCCGCGCTGCATGCCGCCCAGCTCGTAGGTGCCGGCGATTTCCGCGGTGAAGCGCACGCAGCGCGTGCACTGGATGCAGCGGGTCATCTCGGTCGCGACCAGCGGGCCGAGATCCTCGTCGGCGACGACGCGCTTGCGCTCGGCGAAGCGGCTGACCGAGCGGCCGTAACCGAGCGAGAGATCCTGCAGTTCGCACTCGCCGCCCTGGTCGCAGATCGGGCAGTCGAGCGGATGGTTGATCAGCAGGAACTCCATCACGTTGCGCTGGGCCTTGAGCGCCTTTTCGTTGCGCGTGAAGACCTTCAGGCCGTCCATCACCGGCGTGGCGCAAGCCGGCGACGGCTTGGGGGCACCACGGCCGCCGACTTCGGTGTCGACCAGGCACATGCGGCAGTTCGCGGCGATCGCGAGCTTGTCGTGATAGCAAAAACGCGGGATCGGAATGCCGGCCTTGTCAGCGGCATGGATGATCATCGAACCCTTGGGCGCGGCCAGTTCGACGCCGTCGATGAAGACGGTGACGTGGTCGGGCGGCAGGTCCGGATTCACGGGCTGTGCGCTCATGCGGCCACCGCCTTGGGCACCACGGTGCCATTACGCTGGTCGTCGACGAGGAAACGCTTGTTCACGATCGCGTACTCGAACTCGTCCCAGAAATGACGCAGGAAACCCTGCACCGGCCAAGCGGCCGCTTCACCGAACGCGCAGATGGTGTGGCCCTCGATCTGGCCGGCCGCCGCGCGCAGCATCTGCAGGTCGTCGACCGTTGCGGTGTGCTCGGCGATGCGGGTCAGCATGCGATACATCCAGCCGGTGCCTTCGCGGCACGGCGTGCACTGGCCGCAGCTTTCCTTGAAGTAGAAACGCGCGATGCGTTGACAGGCGCGCACCATGCAGGTGGTGTCGTCCATGACGATGACCGCGCCCGAGCCGAGGCCGGAGCCGGCCTTCTGCAGCGCATCGTAGTCCATCGTCAGGCCCATCATGGTCTCGCCCGGCAGCACCGGCATCGAGGAACCACCCGGAATCACACCCTTGATGGTGCGGCCTTCGCGCATGCCCCCGCACATCTCGAGCAGCTCGGCGAACGGCGTGCCCAGGCGGATCTCGTGGTTGCCTGGCTTCGCGACATGCCCCGAGACCGAAAAAATCTTGCAGCCGCCGTTGTTGGGCTTGCCCAGATCCATGAACCACTGCGCGCCGTTGCGCACGATCGCCGGCACGGAGGCGTAGGTCTCGGTGTTGTTGATCGTCGTCGGCTTGCCGTAGAGACCGAAATTGGCCGGGAATGGCGGCTTGAAGCGCGGCTGGCCCTTCTTGCCTTCCAGCGATTCCATCAGCGCGGTTTCTTCGCCGCAGATGTAGGCGCCCGCGCCGAGCGAATTGTAAATGTCGATGTCGATACCCGAGCCGAGCAGGTTCTTGCCCAGCCAGCCATTGGCATACGCTTCGGCGGTGGCCTCTTCCAGATGCTCGAAGGGCTCGTGGTGGAACTCGCCGCGCAGGTAGTTGTAGGCCACGCTCGCGCCGGTCGCGTAGCAGGCGATCGCCATGCCCTCGATGACCGCATGCGGGTTGTAGCGCAGGATGTCGCGGTCCTTGGCGGTGCCCGGCTCGGATTCGTCCGAATTGCAGAGGATGTACTTCTGCATCTCACCCTTGGGCATGAAGCTCCACTTCAGGCCGGTCGGGAAGCCCGCACCGCCGCGGCCGCGCAGGCCGGACTGCTTGACCATCTCGATGACGTCGGCCGGCGCGATCTTCTCTTCGAGAATCTTGCGCAGCGCGCTGTAACCACCCGTCTTGAGGTAGTTCTCGTAGGACCACGGCTTGTCGAAATGCAGCGTGGTGTAGACCGCCTGGTGTTCCTTGGGCGCCGGGCCGACGGGCCCGTAACCTTCGGAAGACTTGGGATGGTGATGTGCCATGTCCGCGCGATGCCTTACTTCAGACCGTCGAGCAGCTCGTCGACGCCCTCGGGCGTGAGCTTCTCGTGGTAATGACCGTTGATGACCACGACCGGCGCGCCGCAGCACGCGGCGACGCACTCTTCCTCGCGCTTGAGGTAGACGCGGCCGTCGGCGGTGGATTCGCCGAGCTTGCAGCCGAGCTTCTTCTCGGCATGCGCGACGAGATCCTCGGCGCCGTTGAGCCAGCAGCTGATGTTGGTGCAGAAGGCGACGTTGTTGCGGCCGACCTTCTCGGTTTCGAACATCGAGTAGAACGTCGCGACCTCGTAGGCCCACACCGGCGGCAGGTCCAGGTACTTGGCCACGCCGGCGATCAGCTCGTCGGTCAGGAAGCCACCATTCTGTTCCTGCGCCGCGAACAGACCCTGCAGCACCGCCGAGCGCTTGCGGTCGGGTGGGAACTTCGTCAGCCAGTGGTCGATGTGCGCGCGCGTGTCGCCGCTGAGCACGACCATCGGGTCGACGTTGCGGGCGTTCTCGAAATTGCCGGTCGCCTTCATCGGTCGACTTCTCCGAACACGATGTCATAGGTGCCGATCATCGCCACCACGTCGGACAGCATGTGTCCGCTGGTGATGGCGTCCATCGACGAAAGATGTGCAAAGCCCGGCGCGCGCAGGTGCACGCGGAACGGCTTGTTCGCGCCATCGGACACGAGGTAGCAGCCGAACTCACCCTTGGGGGCCTCCACTGCGCTGTAGGTTTCGCCGGCGGGCACGCTGTAGCCCTCGGTGAACAGCTTGAAGTGGTGGATCAGCGCTTCCATGTCGTCCTTCATCTCCTCGCGGGAGGGCGGCGACACCTTGTAGTTGTCGAGCATGACCGGGCCCGGGTTGGCCCGCAGCCATGCCACGCACTGCTCGATGATCCGCGCCGACTGGCGCATCTCGAACACGCGCACGAGATACCGGTCGTAGCAGTCGCCGTTGACGCCGACCGCGATGTCGAAATCGACGTCGGCATAGCGCGCATACGGCTGGGTCTTGCGCAGATCCCACTCGACGCCCGAACCACGCAGCATCGGGCCGGTCATGCCCCAGGCCTTGGCCATCTCCGGCGAAATCACGCCAATGCCGACGGTGCGCTGCTTCCAGATGCGGTTGTCGGTGAGCAGGGTTTCGTACTCGTCGACGCGGCGCGGGAAATCCTTCGCGAACGCCTCGAGGTAATCGAGCATCGAGCCTTCGCGCCACTTGTTGAAGCGCTTGAGCTTCTCGCCCTTGCGCCAGCGCGACTCGGCGTACTGCGGCATGCGCTCGGGCAGGTCGCGGTAGACGCCACCGGGACGGTAGTAGGCCGCGTGCATGCGCGCGCCGCTGACCGCCTCGTAGACGTCCATCAGTTCTTCACGCTCGCGGAACGCGTACAGCATCACCGCCATCGCGCCGAGGTCGAGCGCGTTCGAGCCCACCCACATCAGGTGGTTGAGGATGCGCGTGACTTCGTCGAACAGCGTGCGGATCCACTGTGCGCGCTCGGGCGCCTCGATCCCCATCAGGGTCTCGATCGCGCGCACGTAGGCGTGCTCGTTGCACATCATCGACACGTAGTCGAGACGATCCATGTAGCCGATCGACTGGTTGAACGGCTTGGACTCGGCCAGCTTCTCGGTACCACGGTGCAGCAGACCGATGTGCGGATCGGCGCGCATCACCGTCTCGCCATCCATTTCCAGGATCAGGCGCAGCACGCCGTGCGCGGACGGATGCTGGGGACCGAAGTTGAAGGTGTAGTTGCGGATTTCCTGCTTCAACGCTTCGGCGCTGGGCGTCGCGTTGGCGTGCAGCGAAGTGGTCGGCACGGCGCTCACTTGGCGGCCTCCGCACGACGGGTCATCTGCTCGGCGCTTGCGGTCGCGAAGCGGGCATCCTCGCGGATCACGCGCGGCACGCCGACACGCGGCTCGACCGAGGTCACGGGCTCGTACACGACGCGCTTGCGCTCGGCGTCGTAACGCACTTCGACATTGCCGATCAACGGGAAATCCTTGCGGAACGGATGACCGACGAAACCGTAGTCGGTCAGGATGCGGCGCAGGTCCGGGTGCCCTTCGAAGATCACGCCGAACAGGTCGAACGCTTCGCGCTCGAACCAGTTCGCGACCGGCCACAGCACGGTCAGCGAGGACACGACCGGCAGGTCGTCACTCGGCGCGAAACACTTCAGGGTCACGCGGCGGTTGTGCTGGATCGACAGCAGCTGCGCGACCGCGGCGAATCGACGCTGCGGCACCGGAATGCCGGCCTCGCTGTGCGGCTGCGAGGTCTGGCGGCTGGGTTCCTCGCCGAACTTGAAACGGCCCGGCCCGCGGCCTTCGACGCCACGGCTGAAACCTTCCGAGGAGACGTCGGTGTCCCACTCGTCGCTGCCGTGGCCGAGATAGTCGACACCGCACACGTCGATCAGCGACTCGAAGCCGAACTCGTCGCGCAGCGTGCGCGCGGTTTCGAGCCAGTCACCGGCGGTGGTGAGCGTCACTTCGCCACGCGGCAGTGCGACCGCCACGTCGGCATCGGCGAAACGCGCGCGCAGACGCGCGGCGAAATCGGTCGCCGACTCGCGAACAGGTTGATCACGCATCGCGCAGCCCCGTCTTGGTCTCGCCGAAGTTGGTCGCGCGGCGGATCTTCTTCTGCAGCTGCAGGATGCCGTAGACCAGCGCTTCGGCCGTCGGCGGGCAACCCGGCACGTAGACGTCGACCGGCACAATTCGGTCACAGCCGCGCACCACCGAATACGAGTAGTGGTAGTAGCCGCCGCCGTTGGCGCAGCTGCCCATCGAGATGACCCACTTCGGATCGGGCATCTGGTCGTAGACCTTGCGCAGCGCCGGGGCCATCTTGTTGACCAGGGTGCCGGCCACGATCATCACGTCCGACTGGCGCGGCGAGGGGCGGAACACGACGCCGTAGCGATCGAGATCCAGTCGCGCGGCGCCGGCGTGCATCATCTCGACCGCACAGCAGGCCAGACCGAAGGTCATCGGCCACATCGAGCCGGTACGTGCCCAGTTGAGCAACGCATCGGAACTGGTCGTGACGAAACCGCGCTCGAGCAGCGGGTTTTCGCCTTCCGGGCGCAGGATGTCGTCGACCCGGCCATCCGGCAGCGGGTTGTTCATCAGGCGCGCGACGGTCTGGTTCACTCCCATTCCAGCGCTCCCTTCTTCCACACGTAGATGAAGCCGAGCAGCAGCATGCCGGCGAAGATGCCCATCTCGATCAGTCCCAGCACGCCGAGTTCGCGGAACACGGTCGCCCAGGGCACGATGAAGATGATTTCCAGATCGAAGACGATGAACTGGATCGCGATGAGGTAGTAGCGCACGTCGAACTGCATGCGCGCGTCCTCGAATGCCTCGAATCCGCACTCGTAGGGCGACAGCTTCTCCAGCGTCGGGCGCTTGGGCCCCAGCAGGTTGCCAATGATCAGCAAGGCAATGCCGATCCCCGTGGCAACGATCAGGAACAGCAGGGTCGGCAGATATTCGGCCAGCACTCGGATGTTCTCTCGGCTACGGCCGCGGATTGCGGCCTTGGCTCGGCGCCCTGTGACGCCGCATTCTCGAAGCGACGATGCGCTTCACGAAGTCCGGGCGATGCACGCTGTGCGATCGCCCGATCCCGGCAATTGTACCGGTTACAGAACTGATGAGTAAACGATTTCCACCCGGCGCACAGGCTGCCGCATGCAGCATTCCGCAGCGCGATCGCGCACCGCGTGAAAGTGGCGCGCGAATGATTCGCGTCCGCGCGCAGACATTCTGCGCGCATACGAAAAAACCCCGCTTTCGCGGGGCTTTTCGAATGCGCCGCGGACGAGCCGCTTCGCGTTTTCCGGTTGGTGCCCAAGGGGGGACTCGAACCCCCACGACCTAAGCCGCTACCACCTCAAGGTAGTGCGTCTACCAATTCCGCCACCTGGGCTGATCAACCTGGAACGAGCCGCCGGACATGCCGTCCGGCGAGCCGCGCATTGTACCCCCGATCAATCGTTCTGGGGAGTAGGCTGCGGCGATTCGGACGAAGAATTTTCCGGTGCCGGCGGCGCGGCGGGCACGGCGCCCTCGGCGGCCGGCGCAGCCGGCACGGTGGCCTCGGCCGGGGCCGGAGCAGCGGGCACGGCCGGGGCCTGCGGCGCAACGGCGCCGTCGACCGGCGCGGCAGGCACTTCACCGCCCATCACGCCCAGATCCATGTCCATCGCGTTCGGATTGGCGCGGTGCATCGCATACCAGGCCATGAAGAGCGTGACCGCGAAGAAGCTGATCGCCAGCCACTTGGTCGCCTTCGACAGGAAGTTGGACGAGCCGCGCGCACCGAACACGGTGGCCGAAGCGCCGCCACCGAAGCCGGAGCCGGCCGCGGCGCCCGCGCCACGCTGCATGAGGATCAGCGCGATCATCGCGATGGCGATGATGACGAACAGGATGTTGAAGACGGTCAGCAGCATTGCGGTGTGCTCTGGGGTGCCCGCGAGGGCCTTGTGTCGGAAGCGCCGGCCGCGCTCAGCGCTCGGCCGCGGCGACGATGGCCAGGAAGTCGTCGGCCGCCAGCGAGGCGCCGCCGATCAGTCCGCCGTCGACGTCGGGCTGCGAGAACAGCGCGGCGGCATTGTCGGGCTTGCAGCTGCCGCCATACAGCAGCGGCAACGAATCGGCGATTCTAGCATCCTGCCGCGCGACCACGCCACGCAGGAAGCCGTGGACGTTCTGGGCCTGCTCGGGGCTGGCGGTCAGGCCGGTGCCAATCGCCCAGACCGGCTCGTAGGCGACGATCGCGCCGCCGAAGGCGGCCACGCCCGCCGCCGACAGCACGGCCTCGATCTGGGCGGCGATCACGTCCTCGGTCCGGCCGGCCTCGCGCTGCTCGCGGGTTTCGCCCACGCACAGGATGGGCGCCAGGCCGGCGGCACGGGCGGCCACGAACTTGGCCGCGACCAATGCATCGTCCTCGCCGTGGTACTGGCGGCGCTCCGAATGTCCCACCAGCGTGTAGCGCGCGCCGACATCGGCCACCATCGCCGCGCTCACTTCACCGGTGTAGGCGCCCTTCTCGTGCGCGCTGACGTCCTGGGCACCGACCTCGATGCCCGGCGCCGCGCCGGCCAGCAGCGATAGATACGGGAACGGCGGCAGCACGATGGCCTCGATGTCGCCCGCCATCCCCTCGGCGATGGCGTCGACGAGTCCGGTGGCGAAGCTGCGGCTGCCGTGCAACTTCCAGTTGCCGGCGACGATCCTGCGGCGCATGGCGCACTCCTGTGTCGAAACGGGGCGCAAGGATAGCCGATGCCTCCGGCGGCCCCGATCAGGACGCGACAAGCCGGCCGGTACCGGTGCCCGCCGGCGTCAAAAACGATGACGGGCACGAATCCCTCGACCGCCGCGAACTGCGCACCGCCATTCCGGCGACGACGCTGCCATCCTTGCCACGAACACGGCTGTTCCGAGTAATCACCGTCCGGTCGACGCGTCACGCATGCTTCGTGCAGCAGGTCGTGTCGTGTCCGCCGGGACCGGCGACCGCCGCGCTGGCGAAAGTCCAGGCCGCCGGCAAGGCGCGTCGATGCTTGCGCGCAATTCTTCAGGTGACCGGACGCGCGAGACCTGCCGATCGCGCCCGTCGCCCTGCTCGTCTCCCGGCCACAGCTTCGTGCCTGCCCGTCCCGGCAGAACGCGCCGGCCATCAGGGTTCACCGCGCCGTCCTCGCAACGCAGAATACGCGCCGCACCGGCCTTGGCCGGTGTCTCTTTTTTTCGCACCTGCTCCCGGAGATTCCATGCGTCTGTTGATGACCGCCGCGCTCGCCTGCGCCGCCCTCGCCCCCGCGTCCGTGCTTGCCGTCGAGGACGGCTGGAGCGGAACCGGTGAACTGGGCCTGGCGATTGCCAAGGGCAACACCGACAACGAGACGCTGGTGGGCAAACTCAAGCTCGCGCGCGAGGACGATGTCTGGCGCCACAGTGTGCTGGCCTCGTTCCTGTACGGCACCAGCGACGGACTGGAGAATGCGCGCCGCTACGAACTGTTCGGCTCGACCGGCTACCGCTTCGGCGAGCGCCATTACGTGTTCGGCTCGGGCCGCAACGAACGCGACCATTTCAGCAGCGACGAGTACCAGACCACGGTCGCCGGGGGCTACGGCTTCGAAGCCTTCATGTCCGAGGACACGAAGCTGGTCCTGGAAATCGGCCCCGGTTACCGCTGGTCGAAAAAACAGGACGTGCGCGTGCACGACAACGAAGCGATCGCGCGCGGCTTCATGGACTTCAGCCATCAGCTGACCGACTCGACGCGGATCTACGACACCCTGCTGATCGAGTCCGGCGGCGACAACACCTTCGTGCGCAACGACTTCGGCGTGCAGGTCAGCATGACCGACGCACTCGCCCTCAAGGCCGGTTTCGAGATCCGCCACAACACCGACGTTTCCGACGACCGCCGACGCACGGATCGGCTGACGACGGTCAACGTGGTGTATGGCTTTTGAGGGGCCGTGAGTGGTGATTGGGGATTCGAAAGAGCACCGCCCTCGCCCCTCCGAAAACGAAACGGCGCCCGCAAGGGCGCCGTTTCGAATCACGAATCACGAACCACGAATCACTTGAGCTTGATCTCGCGCAGCCGCTCTTCCAGATAGCCCTGCGCGGTGATCGCCTCGGGGTAGCGGCTCGGGTTGTCGGCCGTCACCGTCGACGGCAGCACGTCGATGACGAAGTCGGGATTGGGGTGCAGGAAGAACGGCACCGAGTAGCGCGGCTTGCGCGCCTGCTCGCCCGGCGGGTTGGTCACGCGGTGCGTCGTCGAGGGATACACGTGGTTGGTCAGGCGCTGCAGCATGTCGCCGATGTTGACGACGATGGTGTCGGCGTCGGACGTGAACGGCACCCACTCGCCATCGCGTGACTTCACCTCCAGGCCCGCGGCGCTCGCGCCGACCAGCAGCGTGATGAGGTTGATGTCCTCGTGCGCGCCGGCACGCACGTTGGGAATGTCGTCGGCGGTGATCGGCGGGTAGTGGATCGGGCGCAGGATCGAGTTGCCGTAGTCGATCTTGTCGACGAAGTAGTCCTGCGGCAGACCGATGTGCAGTGCCAGCGCCGAGAGCACCTTCGAACCGAGCGCATCGAGCGTCTGGTACAGGCCGTAGCCGTGCTCGCGGAAGCCCGGCACTTCGGTCGGCCACAGGTTCGGTGGCATGACGTCGCGGTACTTCGAGTCGTCCGGAATCTCGCGGCCGATGTGCCAGAACTCCTTGAGATCGAAGTGCTGGGCACCCTTGGCGGTCTCCACGCCGAACGCGGTGTAGCCGCGCGCGCCGCCGCCGCCGGGCACGTGGTACTGCTTCTTGACGTCTTCGGGCAGCGCGAAGAACGCCTTGAACACATCGTAGGCGCCGTCGATCTGCGACTGCGCGATGCCGTGGCCGTTGATACCGGCAAAGCCCCATTCGCGGTAGGCGGCGCCGAGTTCGGCGACGAAGGCGTCGCGGTCGGTGTCGAAGCGGCGGATGTCGAGGGTCGGAATACGGGCGCTCATGGCGGAATCCTTGGGATCAGGCAGCGGCCGCGCGCACGGCGTCGGCCAGGGAATCGAGGGTGGACTGCATCAGCGCGGCGTCGTCGGCTTCCACGGTCACGCGCACCACAGGCTCGGTGCCCGACGGGCGCAGGAACGCACGGCCCCGGCCCTGCACGGCGTTTTGCGCCTGCGTCAGCGCGGCTTGCACGGCCGGCGCCTGCGCCGGCTTCGAGGCACCCTCGTATCGCACGTTGACCGTCTTCTGCGGCACCTTGGCCAGGCCGTGCAACGCTTCCTGCAGCGACACGCCGCGGCGACGCAGCACTTCAAGCACCTGCAACGCGCTGATGATGCCGTCGCCGGTCGTCGCACGGTCCAGGCACAGCAGGTGGCCGGAGGTCTCGCCGCCGAGCACGCCGCCGTGTTCGAGCAGCATCTGGTGCACGTAGCGGTCGCCGACCTTGGCGCGCTGGAAGCCGATGCCGGCCTCGGCGAATGCACGCTCCAGGCCGAAGTTGCTCATCAGGGTGCCGACCACCGGCCCCTGCAGGCGGCCCGACTGCTGCCAGTCGCGGGCCAGCACGTAGAGCAGATCGTCGCCGTCGCGCACGGTGCCGTTGGCGTCGACGAACAGCACCCGGTCGCCGTCGCCGTCGAAGGCGATGCCGAGATTTGCGCCGCTGCGGCTGACGCGCTCGCTCAAGAATTCGGGATGGGTCGAGCCGACCCCGTCGTTGATGTTGACGCCGTTGGGATCGGCGCCGATCACCTCGACCTGGGCGCCGAGTTCGCGCAGCACGATCGGGCCGACCTGGTAGGTCGCGCCGTTCGCGCAGTCGACGACGATGCGCATGCCGTCGAGATCGAAACCGCGCGGCACCGAGGCCTTGCAGGCCTCGACGTAACGGCCGACCGCATCGCGCGTGCGCACGGCCTTGCCGAGCTTTTCGGATGCCACGGTGCGGAAGGGCTGGTCGAGCGCAGCTTCGATCGCCAGCTCGGTCGCATCGTCGAGCTTCTCGCCCTGCGCGCTGAAGAACTTGATGCCGTTGTCGTGGTGCGGATTGTGCGAGGCGGAGATCACGATGCCGCCATCGGCGCCGAGCGAGCGCGTCAGGTGCGCGACCGCCGGCGTCGGCATCGGGCCCATCAGCTGCACGTCCACGCCCGCCGCGACCAGACCGGCTTCCAGGGCCGCTTCGAACATGTAGTTCGAGATGCGCGTGTCCTTGCCGATCAGCACCTGCGGCCGGCGCCAGTCACCGCCGCGGCCGCGCAGCGAATGGCCGTAGGCATTGCCCAGGCGCAGCACGAAATCGGCCGAGATCGAACCCTCGCCGACGCGGCCACGGATGCCGTCGGTGCCGAAATACCTGCGGCTCATGCAGCGGCCTCGACCGGTGCGTCCTGCTTCGTCAGCAGGGCCAGGAGGTGGGCGACGCGCACGCGGAGCTCGCGGCGGTCGCAGATCTGGTCGATGGCGCCGTGGTCGAGCAGGAACTCCGACGTCTGGAAACCTTCGGGCAGCGTCTCGCGCACGGTCTGCTCGATCACGCGCGGGCCGGCGAAGCCGATCAGCGCCTCGGGTTCGGCCAGATTGATGTCGCCGAGCATCGCGAACGAGGCCGAGGTGCCGCCGTAGGTCGGGTTGGTCAGCACCGAGATGTACGGGATGCCGGCCTCGCGCAGGCGCGACAGCGCCGCCGAGGTCTTGGCCATCTGCATCAGCGAAAACATGCTTTCCTGCATGCGCATGCCACCGCTGGCGGCGAAGCTGACGAAGGGCGCACCCAGCGTCAGCGCCTGCTCGGCGGCGCGGGCGAACTTCTCGCCACCGACCGAGCCCATCGAACCGCCCATGTAGGCGAAATCCATGGCGCTGGCGACGATGGGGCGCTGCATCAGCGTGCCCTGCATCGCGATCAGCGTGTCACGCTCGCCGGTCGAGCGCTGCGCGGCCTTGATCCGGTCGGAATACTTCTTCTGGTCCTTGAACTTCAGGATGTCGGTCGGGCCGAGGTCGGCCGCGATTTCCTGCACGCTGCCCCGGTCCAGGAACGCCTTCAGGCGCGCACGCGCGCGGATCGGGCGGTGGAAACCGCACTTCGGGCAGACCTCGAGATTCTCCTCCAGCTCCGGCCCGTACAGCACGCTGCTGCAGCGCTCGCACTTCTCCCAGAGCCCCTCGGGGACGCTGCGCTTCTTGACCGCGGGCGCATCGGTGCGGATGCGCGGCGGCATGATCTTCTGCAACCAGGACATGGCGTCTCTCTACCAACGACCCTCCCGGGCCGCGAAGCGCGGAAGTGTAACCGACGGGGTGCACGGCCTCCGGCGGGGGCCGTACGGGAAAACATGCGGCCGACCTTCGATCATCGCGCGAGAATCCGCTCCTTCCCCCGTTTGCGGGGCATTGGGCCCTTCACGGGTCGAAGGCTGGGATGGGGGCGAACGGTCAGGCGCCTGCAATTCCTCCCGGGCGACGACTTGACAGTTCAGGCTTCACGCGCGCCCTTGCGATCTCTCGAACGGACACTTCGCCCCCACCCAACCCTCCCCCGCTCGCGGGGGAGGGCTCATGATCAGCGCGCGTCCAGCGCCTCGCGCAGCGGTGAGAGGAACGCCTTCGCGCGGGCGGCGGCCTCTTCCGCATCCATGGCGCCATCCAGAGCGGCGACCAGCGCACTGCCGACGACCACGCCATCGGCATCGATCGCCATCGCCGCCGCGCTCACCGCGTCCCGGATACCGAAGCCGGCCACGACCGGTGCGCGGCTTGCGCTGCGGATGGCGCGCAGTCGCGACGAGGCCTGCGCCGTGTCGAGGCGGTCGGACGCGCCGGTCACGCCGGCGAAGCTGACGTAGTACAGATAGCCCTGCGCCTGACGGCACAGCACGTCGATGCGCGCATCGGTCGTGGTCGGCGAGGCCAGCAGCACAAGCGCGATGCCGGCGGCGTCGAAGGCGGCGCGGAAGTCGCCGGCTTCTTCCGGCGGCAGATCGACCAGCAGGACGCCGTCGACGCCGACCTCGGCGGCCTGGGACGCGAACACGTCGGCGCCGCGGATGTCGATCGGGTTCAGATAGCCCATCAGCACGACGGGCGTATCCGTGTCCGTCTCGCGGAAGGTGCGCACGGCGTCCAGCACGAAAGTCATGCCCGCGCCGCGCTCCAGCGCGCGCTCGGAGCTGCGCTGGATCGTGGGGCCGTCGGCCATCGGGTCGGAGAACGGCACGCCGAGCTCGATGATGTCGGCACCTGCATCGACCAGCGCGTGCATCACCGGCACCGTGGCTTCGAGCGACGGATCGCCGGCAGTGAAGAACGGGATCAGCGCCTTGCGGCCGGAAGCGCGCAGCGCGGCGAAGCGGGCATCGATGCGGGACATGGTGACGTTCGACTTCTCGAGAGCGGGCGCGGCGGTTGTGGGGCTCATACGCATCCTTCCGTGAGTCGGACGGCTTCCGGCGTTCCCCAGAGGATGACGTCCACCGTGGCGTCGGGTACTTCCACACGGACGGCGCGATTGCCGGCGTCATCGAACCAGGACAGATAGATGCCCGGCGGCCAGGCGTACTTGTGGAAATCGATATCCAGAGGTTCGTTCGGGAAGCGCACGGCGGCGTCGCGCAACGACATGCCGACACGCAGGCCGAAGGGCGCGAGCGAGGGCGAAGCTTCTTCCGCCACGGCCTCGCCTCGGATTTCGAAGCGCGCCACACGGCCGTCGAGCACCATCATGCCGATGTCTGCCGGCAAGCTGCCGCCGGACAGCAGTGCGCAGTCGGTCGCGTCCCCGCCATCGGAAATTTCCCAGCCGGGACCGAGCGCGCCGACGTCCAGGCGGTCACCGATCCGGTAGTCCCCGACGCGGTCAGTCATCGAGTCTTCCGCCTGCGCGGTCATCGCGCACAGCAGCAACCCGGCGCTAACGGCGCGCAGTCCGGCGCTCACAGCACGATCCCCTCGCGGCCCGCGATCGTGTGCACATCCTTGTCGCCGCGACCGGAGAGATTGGCCAGCACGATCGCGTCCTTCGGCAGCTCGCGCGCGAGCTTGATCGCCTGTGCGATCGCGTGGCTGGATTCGAGCGCGGCGAGGATGCCTTCGGTCTTCGCGAGCTGGTGGAACGCGGCGAGCGCTTCGTCGTCGGTGATGCCCACGTACTGCGCGCGGCCGGCATCGGCGAGAAACGCGTGCTCGGGACCGACGCCCGGATAGTCCAGGCCTGCCGACACCGAGTGCGTCTCGGTGATCTGGCCGTCGTCGTCGCAGATCACATAGGTGCGGTTGCCGTGCAGCACGCCGGGCCGACCGGCGGCGATGGAGGCCGCGTGCCGTCCGGTGTCGACGCCGTCGCCCGCCGCTTCGGCGCCGACGATGCGCACGTCCGGGTCGTTGAGAAACGCATGGAACAGGCCGATCGCGTTGCTGCCACCGCCGACGCACGCGGTGATCGCATCAGGCAGGCGCCCGTACTCGGCCAGCATCTGCGCGCGCGCCTCGCGCCCGACGATGGCGTTGAAGTCGCGGACCATGCGCGGATACGGGTCGGGGCCGGCGACGGTGCCGATGATGTAGAAGGTGTCGGCGATGTTGGTCACCCAGTCGCGCATCGCCTCGTTGAGCGCGTCCTTGAGCGTCGCCGAGCCCGAAGTCACCGGCACCACCTGCGCCCCCAGCAGGCGCATGCGGTAGACGTTGATCTTCTGCCGCTCGATGTCGGTCGCGCCCATGTAGACCACGCATTCCAGGCCCAGCCGCGCGGCGACGGTCGCGCTCGCCACGCCGTGCTGGCCGGCGCCGGTCTCGGCGATGATCCGGGTCTTGCCCATGCGGCTGGCGAGCAGCGCCTGGCCGATGGTGTTGTTGATCTTGTGCGCGCCGGTGTGGTTGAGATCCTCGCGCTTGAGCAGGATGCGCGCGCCGCCGACCGCGTCGCTGAGGCGCTGGGCGTGATAGATCGGGCTCGGCCGGCCGACGTAGTGCGCCAGATCCTTGTCGAAGGCCTGCTGGAAGGCGGGATCGGCCTTCGCCGCGTCATAGGCGGCAGCGAGTTCGGCGATCGGCCCCATCAGGGTCTCGGCGACGAAACGCCCGCCGTAACGGCCGAAATGGCCGTCGGCATCCGGATATGCGTGGAAATCGGGTATCGGAGACTGCGACATCGGGAGGCGGGCACGGTGCGGACTGCCTGCACTCTAGCGCACACGTCGACCGGCCAGAATCGATAAGATCTGACACATACGTCAGTAAATCTCACATGTCCGACACTGAACTGCCGCCGCTCAACGCCCTTCGTGCCTTCGAGGCCGCCGCCCGTCTGGGCAGCCTCAGCCGCGCGGCCGATGCACTGCATGTCACGCACGGCGCGGTGAGTCGTCAGGTGCGGTTGCTCGAGGAATCGCTGGGCACCGCGCTGTTCGTGCGTGCAGGCCGCGGCCTGCGGCTGACACCCGCCGGCGAGCGCATGCGCGATGCGGCGGGCGAGGCGTTCGCGCGGCTGCAGGGCGCCGCCGCGACGATCCGCCGTGCCGGCGCAGGGCGCGCGCGCGTACTCGGCTGTCCAGGCAGCCTGCTCGCCCGCTGGATGATTCCGCGCCTGCCGCGCCTGGCCGAGGCGCTGCCCGATCTGAAGCTGCATCTGGCACCGCACGAAGGCGCGTTTCCCGCGTCACTCGAGGCGTTCGATGCCGCGCTGCTGATCGGCGGCCCGCCGTGGCCGTCAGCCTGGCGCGTACGCACGCTGGGTCGCGAATGCATCGGCCCGGTGCTGAGTCCGCGCCTGGCGGATGCCGCGCGTCTGCGCGGACTGGCGCCCGACGCGCTGCTGCGTGAGCCCCTCCTGCACACCGCGTCCCGCCCACAGGCCTGGCCTGCGTGGGCGCACGCACACGGCGCCGCGCCGCCGACCGCGCTCGGCGCCGGCTTCGAGCATCTGTATTTCCTGCTGGAGGCCGCAGTCGCCGGCCTGGGCGTGGCCATTGCACCGCGGGAACTGGTGGCCGACGACCTCGCCGCGGGGCGGCTGCTGGCGCCATGGGGTTTCATCGACACCGACGCGCACTGGGTGCTGGCGACGCCGCGCGACGCCGAGGATGCGGGAATCGACGCGTTGGCTGCCTGGTTGCGGGACGAGCTGGTGTAGGAGCGCGCTCGCGCGCGAAAGGTGTTCCAGGTCGTGTCCCTTGGCGCGAGCGCGCGTAAAGAGGGAAGTTGCGTGGACCGTGTCGGGAAGGCCTTCGCGCGCGAGCGCGCTCCTACAGGGGGCGTCGCGCGTTGGCGGCTTGGTCGGTAAGGCCATCGCGCGCGAGCGCGCTCCTACAGGGGCGTCGAGCGTGGGGATCTTGTGCGTCGCGTGGCGGGCGCGGGCCGGTTTCAGCGGTCCTGCAGGGCGGCGACGAATGCACGCATGCGCGCCGCATCCTTGATGCCCGGCGCGGCCTCGATGCCGCTCGACACGTCGACCCCGGCCGGATGCGCGGTCGTTACCGCCTGCGCGACATTGCCGGCATCGAGCCCGCCGGCCAACCAGAACGGCCGGTCGAGTCTGGCAGGCAGCGCCGACCAGTCGAATCGCGCGCCGCTGCCACCCGGCTCGCCCGCCGCGTGACCGTCGAACAGGAATGCTTCGGCACAAGGCCATGCGTGGAGCGTGCGCAGCGCGGCGGACGGGTCGCCGCCCATCGCGATCGCCTTCCAATACGGCAGGCCAAAGCCGCGGCAGAACGCATCCGCCTCCGCGCCATGGAACTGCAGCACGTCCGGCCGGACCGCGGCCACGATGTCCGCGACTTCGTCGGCGGTGTTGTCCATGGTCAACGCCACCAGCCGCACAGACGCAGGCACCGCGTCGCGCAACGCGCGTGCGGTGTCGAGGTCGAGTCTGCGCGGACTGCGCGTGGCGAACACCAGACCGATGCAGTCGACGCCGAGCGCGACGGCCGTGTCGATGTCCTCGCGTCGGGTGAGTCCGCAGAACTTGATGAGGGGGGCATGCATGCGCGCTAGCCTAGCGTCGCTTGGCCACGTTCGCGCGCTTGACAGCGTGCATGGCGATGCACAGGCTACGCGCCGCCGGCAGGGGGGTGCCGTCAGGGAACGACGACAGGGGACGCAGGATGCGCGGCGCGGCCGCAGCCCATGCCGTCCTTGCGTAAGGCCGTGCGAACACTTCCGACCTCGAGGTCCGCGTCATGTCGACGCGCGGCCGGCACGCAGCGTATCCGACGCGGTCCGCCTGACGGCGCGACGGCACGGCCGCGCCTGCATTCCAGGGGGAACACCATGCAACTCGCACGCACACTGCTTTTCGTCGCCGCCGTCGCGGCCTTGCCCGTCCATGCCCAGAGCGTCTCTCCGGCGTGGGACGCGTATCGCGCCGGCCAGCAGCCGGAACACACCCAGGCTGCCTCGCAAGCCGAGCGCGAGGCCGTCGCGGACACCGCAGCCGCCGGCCCGGCCACCCTGCCCGTCGTCGACACCGCTGCCGAAACGCCGCGCGTGACGCACGGCGCACCGGCCACCGCCGCGATGTCGGTGATCGACGCGCCGCGCGGCCAGTTCTTCGTCGCCGCCCAGGTCGGCCAGGCGTGGGTCATCGACGACGTCCGCCAGGACGCGAAGGCGATCAGCGCGGGGTATCGCTGGCAGGCGGGTCCGAGCGTGCAGGTCGGTATCGAGGGCACTGCCGGCCGCATCGACGGTACGTCGTTCAACCTGGGCCGGGGGAGTTACGACGTCGACAATTCCGATTACGCGACGCTCGGCGCGAATGCGCGCTTCCAGTTCGGCAGCAGCCCGATGTTCGCGATGACGCGGCTGGGCTACTGGTATGCGGATCTCGGTGAAGGCGACAGTGTCGACGGCGGCTACGCCGGTGTCGGTCTGGGCGTCGATTTCAACCGCCACGTCAACCTGACCCTGGCCTACACCCTGCACGCCTACGCGAGTAGCTATTACTACCGCGGCTGGAACTACAGCGTGTCCGGCACAGAGATCAATCGCGCCGACCTCGTCACGCTCGGTCTCGAAGCGCGCTTCTGATCGCACGATCCCGGGCGCGCCGCGCCCGGGTTTCAGGCCAGCGTCACCGCTGCAGGCAGCTGCCACTGCGGCGGATACAGCGGCCCGAGAAACACCAGTCCCGCGGCCGGCGCCGTCGGGCCGGCCAGCGTGCGGTCGCGACCGGCCAGCAGCTCGGCGATCCAGCTTTCCGCCTGCGCGCCGGCGCCCACTTCCAGCAGCGAGCCGACGATGTTGCGCACCATGTGGTGCAGGAAGGCGTTGGCCCGGACTTCGACCACGACCTCGTCGCCGTCACGGCGCACGTCGATGCGCTGCAGATCGCGACGCGCATGCGGCGCCTGACAGTGCACGGTGCGGAATGCGGAAAAATCCTGTTCGCCGACCAGCGCCTGCGCGGCGCGGTGCATCGCGTCGGCGTCGAGCGGCCGCAGTTCCCACGACAGCACCTGCCGGTGCAGCGCCGGCCGGACCGGACGGTTGAGGATGCGGTAGCGGTACTGGCGCGCACGCGCGGCGAAGCGTGCGTTGAAGTCCTCGGCGACCGGCTGGCACCACAGCACGCTGACCTGCGGTGGCAGCAGCGTGGTGGTGCCGAGCACCCATGCGCGCGTCGACCGGGGCGCATCGCTGTCGAAATGCACCACCTGGCACTGCGCGTGCACGCCGGCATCGGTGCGCCCCGAACACACCGTGGCGACGGGGTGGTTGGCGATCTTCGACAGCGCCGTCTCCAGCGCGGCCTGCACCGATTCCTGCCCGCCCTCGCCCGCCTTGCTCAGACGCTGCCAGCCCAGAAACCCATGGCCGTCGTACTCGACGCCGAGCGCGTACCGCATCGACCCGATCAGCCCAGGGTGCGCAGCATCTGCGCGGCCTGCGCGGCCGCGTCCGGATCGTCGCCGTCCACGGTTTCCTGCAGCAGGCTGCGCGCGGTCTCGGTATCGCCCAGGTCGATGTAGGCGCGCGCGAGCTCGATGCGCTCCACGCCGGGCGGCAGTTCGACGGCCGCGCCGGTGTCGAGTTCGACCGATGCCGGCGCGACGTCCGGGGTGTCGATGTCAGGCGTGTCCGCTGGCACGTCCGGCTGCGCCTGTGCGGTGACGGCAGCCGACGGCGCGTGCCACGTCGGACCGGGCGCCGCAGTGGCGGCCGGCGCATCGTCCGGCGAGGCCGCAGCTGGCGTCGATGCCGATGCCGCGCGTACGAAGGCCGGCTCCGGATCCGCCTCGGGCACCACGGCTGCCGGCGATGACGCCGCCGCATCCGTCGGCGTACCTGCGGCGAGCACGGCGCTGTGGAACGGTCGTGCGGGCGCCGGGTTACGACCGCGGCGGCCGAGCAGGAAGGCCAGCGCAGCGACGACGATGATCGCCAGGCCCAGCCACATCCACGGGAACGCGCCCGTCGCGGCCGAGGTCTGCTGGTTGCTCGCATCCAGGCGCTGCTGCGCGGCGGCGAGTTCGGCGTCCTTGAGTTCGATCAGCTGCTGCTGCTTGTCCTGCAGTTGCTGGAGATCGTCGAGTCGCGCCTTGAGTTCGTCGATCTCCGCGTTGCGCGCGGCGACGGTTTCGTTGGCCTGTTGCAGTTCCTGGCGCAGCATGTCGCCTCCAGCGCCGGCGGCGATGCCGGATTGGGTGCCCGCCGGCTGGCTGCCGTTCGCGGGTGGGGTGATTTCGAGTCGGGCGTCGGCGGTGCCTGACGCAGCGACAGACGCAGACGCAGTCGACGGTGTGTCGGCGGTCGCGGCGGCATCGGCCGGCTGCGGCGCGGGCCGACGCAGTTCGCGCCATTGGCCGACCTGCTCGCGCACGACCGCATTGGCCTCGGCAGCGCTGAGCTGGTCCCAGGCGTCCCGCGCGGGCACGCGCAGCACCGCCCCCTGACGCACCAGGTTGAGATTGCCGCCGATGAAGGCATCCGGATTGGCCCGCAGCAGCAACACCATCGCCTGGTTGACGCTGATGCCGGCCTCTTCGGCGAGCGGCGCGGCAATCGACGACAGCGTCTGCCCGGCGCGCACCGCCGGCAGGGCCTCGCCCGGCGCAATGCGCCCCGCGGACGATGGCGCGGCAGGCGCGGCCTGCGGCGACGCCGTCGCGACCGGGTCGCGCGCCTGCGCCGATTCGGCGAGCGGTGCCGCATCGGGCTGCGCGGCAGGCGGGCGCACGATACTCGGCGCGGCCGCCGCGACCGGGGCCTGGATCGAGGGCTGCGCCGGCGCGGCGACGGTGTCGGGCACCGCGACCAGCGCCGAGTATTCGCGCACCAGACGTCCCTGCCCCCAGTCGACTTCGACCAGGAAGGTCAGCGCATCCTGCGTGACCGGCGCGGCGCTGGTGACGCGGATCACCGGGCGGCCGCCGGCATCGAGGGCGACGTTGAACTGCAGGTCTGACACCACGCCGCGCGGCGGCTCCAGGCCGATGCGGGCGAAGGTTTCAGGCGATGCCAGCCGCGCCTGCAACTGACGCAGTTCGGCCGGATCGCTGGAGACGACCGGAATCTCGGCCAACAGCGGCTGGCCCTGCTGCGAACGGACCTCGATGCGGCCCAGGCCGAGCGCGAGTACCGGCCCGGCCAGAGCCAGCAGGCCGCTGGCCAGCAACAGACGCGGAAGGATGCGCGACACGAACGTCCCCTGTTTCTTCGGACCCGGCCCACTTCGGGCCCGGCGGGCCTGCGGCCGATGCACCGGATTCATCCGGCGACTGTAGCGGCGCGGTGTCCCGCTCCGCAACGCGCGGCGCGCGCCAACGCGCCGTACAGGCATCGCGAACCGGTCGCGATGCCTGCCGGGATGCACTCAGCGTTCGGCTGCGACCAGTTCGGCAACTTGCACCGCATTGAGCGCGGCGCCCTTGCGGATGTTGTCGGCGACGATCCACAGGTTCAGGCCGTTCGGATGCGAGAGGTCTTCGCGGATGCGGCCAACGAACACCGGATCTCGGCCCGAAGCGTGCGTGACCGGCGTGGGATACCCGCCTGCCACACGCTCGTCGACGACCTCCACGCCCGGCGCGGTCGCAAGAATCGCGCGTGCTTCGTCCACGCCGAGCGGCGTGCGGAACTCGACCGCCACCGCTTCCGAGTGGCCATAGAACACCGGCACGCGCACCGCGGTCGGGTTCACCCGGATGCTGTCGTCGCCGAGGATCTTGTGCGTTTCCCAGACCAGCTTCATCTCCTCCTTGGTGAAACCGTTCTCGAGGAACGCGTCGATCTGCGGGATCAGGTTGAAGGCGATCTGCACCGGGAACTTCTGCGGATCGATCTCGCGGAAGTTGAGCAGGTCGCCGGTCTGGCGGCCCAGCTCTTCCATCGCCGAGCGACCGGCGCCCGACACCGACTGGTAGGTCGACACGTTGATGCGCACGATGCCGGCCTTGCGGTGCAGCGGCGCGAGCGCGACCAGCATCTGCATCGTCGAGCAGTTGGGATTGGCGATGATGCCGCGCGGGCGCTTGCGCGCCGCTTCCGGGTTCACTTCGCTGATCACCAGCGGCACGTCGTCGTCGTAACGGAAGGCCGAGCTGTTGTCGATGACGACGGCGCCGGCGGCGGCGAACTTCGGCGCGAATTCCTTGCTGGTGTCGCCGCCGGCGGAGAACAGCGCGATATCGATACCGGCCGGGTCGAAGCTGGCGAGATCCTGCACGACGATCTCGTCATCACCGAAGGCGATCGTGCTGCCTGCGGAGCGTTCGCTGGCGAGCGCGACGAGTTCGGAGACGGGAAAATCGCGCTCGGCGAGGATCGACAGCATGGTCTCGCCGACAGCGCCGGTGGCACCAACGACGGCAACGCGGAAACGGCGGTTCTGGGAACTGGACATGGATTTCTCTGGGAATCTGGATGTGGACGCGCATGACGCGCGGGCGCAGCAGGACAGCGGAATTCGGGGAACCGCCCGCCCGGATGCTCAGGCGGTTCCCGGACGTTTCGCGTCTTTGGTGCCGGTCGAAATCGGGGTCGGCGGATGGCCGGCGTCCGGGCCGGCGCCGAGCGCGGCGATGAGGTTGTCGACGGCCAGGTCAACCATCGCGCGACGCGTGGCGAGGCTGCCGCTGGCGATGTGCGGGGTCAGCACGATGTTGTCGAGGGCGAGCAGACGTGGATTGACCGTGGGCTCGCCTTCGAACACGTCGAGCGCAGCCGACGCCAGCCGACCATTCGCCAGCGCGTCGGCCAGCGCGGTTTCATCGACGATGCCGCCGCGGGCGATGTTGGTCAGCGTCGCGGTCGGCTGCATCTTCGCCAGTGCGGCCGCGTCGACGATGTGGTGGTTCTCGGCCGAGTACGGCAACACCAGCACCAGGTGATCGGCCCGCGCGAACAGCATGTCGAAATCGACGTACTCCGCCCTGCAGTCGCGCTCGATGTCGGCCGGCAGGCGAGTGCGGTTGTGATACAGCACGCGCATGTCGAAGCCGGACGCGCGCCTGGCGATGCCCTGCCCGATCCGGCCCATGCCGAGGATGCCGAGCGTGCTGCCGTGCAGGTCGGCGCCGAGCAGGCCCTTGAAGTTCCAGCCCTGCCACTTGCCGGCGCGCAGGTGGCGTTCGGCCTCGGTGACGCGGCGCGCAGCGGCCATCATCAGCGCGAAACCGAAATCGGCCGTGGTCTCGGTCAGCACGTCGGGCGTGTTGGTCGCGACGATGCCGCGCGCATGCAGCGCCGCGACATCGAGATTGTTGTAGCCCACGCCGACGTTGGCGACCGCGCGCAGCTTCGATGCCTCGGCGATTTCCTTCGCACCGACGCGCTCGTTGAGCGTGACCAGTGCGCCGTCGACGTCGCGCAGCGCGGCGGCGATCGTCGCGCTGTCGTGCTCGCTGACTTCGGGCACCTGCACGACGTCGAAGTGGTCGTGCAGGCGCGCGACGATGTCGTCGAACAGCGGCTGCGACACCCAGACCTTCTGTCGCTCAGACATCGAAACGCCCCGGAATGCGCGGGGTGACGCTGCCGACATCGCCGCACTGCGCGCGATGGCGCAGCGCCTGGTCCATCAGCACCAGCGCCAGCATGGCCTCGCAGATCGGCGTTGCTCGGATACCGACGCAAGGGTCGTGGCGACCGGTGGTGATCACTTCGACCACGTTGCCGTCGGTGTCCAGGCCATCGGCCGGCAGGCGCAGGCTGGACGTGGGCTTGAACGCCGTGGACACCACGATCTGCTGCCCGGTGCTGATGCCGCCGAGCACGCCGCCGGCGTGGTTGGAGGCGAAACCCTGCGGCGTCATCAGGTCGCGGTGTTCACTGCCCCTCGAAGCGATGGACGCGAAGCCGACGCCGATCTCGACACCCTTGACCGCATTGATCGACATCATCGCCGCGGCGAGTTCGCCGTCGAGCTTGCCGTAGACCGGCTCGCCCCAGCCCGGCGGCACGCCATCGGCGACTGCGGTCACGCGCGCGCCGACCGAATCGCCGGACTTGCGCAGCGCATCCATATAGGCCTCGAGCTCGGGCACCTGTCCGGCATCGGGCCAGAAGAAGGGATTGGATTCGACGACGCTCCAGTCGATCGCAGCGCTGTCGAACTGCGCTGGCACGATCTCCCCGAGCTGCGACAGATAGCCGTGCACCTGCACGCCATGACGCTCGGCCAGCCATTTCTTGGCGATCACCGCCGCAGCCACGCGCATCGTGGTTTCGCGCGCGGACGAGCGCCCACCACCGCGCGGATCGCGGATGCCGTACTTCTGCCAGTAGGCGTAGTCGGCATGCCCGGGCCGGAACTGGCGGGCGATGTTGCCGTAGTCTTTGCTGCGCGCATCGGTGTTGCGGATCAGCAGCGCGATCGGCGTACCGGTGGTCAGGCCCTCATAGACGCCGCTGAGGATCTCGACCGCGTCGGCCTCGCGTCGCGCCGACGTGTGCCGTGACTTGCCGGTCGCCCGCCTTGCCAGATCGTGGGCGAAATCCTCGACCGTCAGCGCGATGCCCGGCGGGCAGCCGTCGACCACGCAGCCGATCGCCGGCCCGTGGCTTTCGCCGAAGGTGGTGACGGAAAACAGTTGGCCGAAGCGGTTGCTGGACATGACAGACGCCGGGGAGCGCGGCACAAAATCGCGGGGTCGGCAAGCTTAACGCGCCTGCAGCCGTGGGTGGCCCCATGGTGTCCGGCCGAACGGCACCACAGCCCTGTCCGGCGCGCTCCTGCATAGAACATTCGCCGGCGAACCGGCGATCCCAGAAAGACGTGACCTCAGAACAGGCCCGCGGCCGCGCTTCCGCTCGCCGCAATCGCCCCGGCGGCCTTGCCCTCGCGCTCGGCCGCCAGCTGCGTGATCCGGGCGCTGTGGGTGACCAGGTCGTGGCGCTCGACAACGAAGATACCCATCTGGCCCACCTGGAATTCGATCCACATCAAGGGCAATTCCGGCAGCAGCTTGACCAGATGCTGCTCCGATTCGCCGACCTCGCAGATCAGCAACCCGTCCTCGGTCAGATGCAGGGGCGCGTCGCGCAGGATCTTCAGCACCAGGTCCAGACCGTCGTCGCCGGCGCGCAGGCCCATCTCGGGCTCGTAGGAATACTCCCTGGGCAGTGCGTCGGTCTCGTCGTTGGTGACGTAGGGCGGATTGGTGACGATCAGGTCGTAGTGCTCACCCTGCAGGCCATCGAAGAGGTCGGACTTGAGGAAGCGCGTGTTGCGCACTTCGAGTCGCTGCTCGTTCTCGGCCGCGAGCGACAGCGCGTCGTCGCTCAGATCGACGCCATCGACGTGCCAGTCGGGGTTGTGATGCGCCATCGCGATGGCGATGCAGCCCGAGCCCGTGCACAGGTCCAGCGCGCGGCGCACGTCGCGGCCGCCCAGCCAGGGCTCGAAACCGGCGAGGATGAGTTCGGCGATCGGCGAGCGCGGCACCAGCGCGCGCTTGTCGGATTTGAAGCTCAGGCCGGCGAACCAGGCCTCGCCGGTCAGATAGGCGGCCGGCACACGCTCCTCGATGCGGCGGATGAACAGCCCCAGCACGTCTTCCTTCTCGGCCAGTGTCACCCGCCCCTGACCGTAGACAGGGCTCAGGTCGTGCGGCAGGTGCAGCGCGTGCAGGGTGAGCTGGGTCGCCTCGTCGATCGCATTGTCGTAGCTGTGGCCGAAGGTCAGCCCGGCAGCGTTGAAGCGGCTGGCGCCGTAGCGGATCAGGTCGACGATCGTCTGCAGTTCTTCGGTCATGGCGCGGGCGGTCCGGGTACGGCGTGATGGCCGCGGATTATAGGTCACCGCCCCGCCGCGGCCGGCGCCGGTACGCCGGGTATCATGCCCGGCGACCGACACGGACCTGCCGATGTTCAACCGGACCACCCTCGTCATCCTCTGCATCGCGCTTGCCGGCGGCCTTGGCCTGCTGGCGGCGCAGAAATTCTTCGCCGGCGGCTCGGCCACGGCGCAGCCCGAGTTGCAGGTCGTGCAGTTGTATCCGCAGCCGCGCGAACTCCCCGACTTCGCCCTGCAGCAGTCCGACGGCACCCAGTTGCTGCCCGGCGAACTCGCCGGTCACTGGACGCTGGTGTTCATCGGCTTCACCCACTGCCCCGACGTCTGTCCGATGACGCTCACCCATCTCGCCCAGGCCCAGCGCCAGTGGGAGGCATTGCCGGAAGCCACGCGCCCGCGGGTGCTGTTCGTCTCGGTCGATCCCGAGCGCGACACGCCCGAGCGCCTCGGCGATTACGCCCACGCCTTCCATCGCGACACGCTCGCCGCCACCGCCGACGTGCCGTCGCTCGAACGCTTCACGCGCGCGCTGTCGATGGTGTTCGCCAAGGTGCCGCTCGATCGCGACGCGCCCGACGGCGCCTACACCATCGACCACAGCGCATCGCTCGCGGTGCTCGACCCGCAGGGCCGCATGGCCGGCGTGGTCTCGGGCCGTGTGCTCAACGCCGAGACGCCGCGCCCCGACGCGGTCGCCGCCGACCTGCTGCGCCTGACCACCGAGCACCGCCCATGAGTCTCGTCACCAGCCTCACCTATGCCCTGCCGCACCGTTTCCTGTCCTCGCTGGCGCGGCGGCTGGCGTATTCGCAGAATCCGCGCACGCGTCGCTGGCTGATCGACACCGTCGTGCGCCGGTTCGGTGTGGACCTGACGGAAGCGGCGAATTCCGACCCGGCGTCCTACGCAAGCTTCAATGCGTTCTTCACCCGCGCCCTGCGCGAAGGCGCACGCGTGGCCGATGCCGACCCGCGCGCGCTGGTGATGCCGGCAGACGGCCACATCAGCCAGTGCGGCCCCATCGAGGCCGGCCGCATCTTCCAGGCCAAGGGCCAGTCGTTCACCGTCGCCGAACTGCTGGGTGACGAGGCCGACGCCGCGCCCTTCGTGGATGGCAGCTTCGCCACGGTCTATCTGTCGCCGCGCGATTACCACCGCGTGCACATGCCGTGGACAGGCACTCTGCGCGAGACCGTGCATGTGCCCGGGCGCCTCTTCAGCGTCGGCACCGCTGCCGTGGCGAAGGTGCCGCGCCTGTTCGCGCGCAACGAGCGCCTGGTCTGCCATTTCGACACCGACTTCGGCCCGATGGTGCAGGTGATGGTCGGCGCGCTGCTGGTGTCGGGCGTGGAAACGGTGTGGAGCGGCGAGGAAATCCCCGCCTACGGCGACCGTATCCAGCGCAAGGACTGGCGCGGCAAGGGCATCACCCTGCAGCGTTTCGAAGAGATGGCGCGCTTCAACTACGGTTCGACGGTGATCGTGCTGCTGCCCAGGGGTGTGGCCGAACTCGACCCGTCGCTGCATGCCGAGTCGCCGGTGCGGCTGGGGCAGCGCTTGGCGATTCGCAGCGGCGATTGAGCTCTAGAGGCCCCTGACCGGTCGGAAACGCGGCGACGCCCCCCTGTAGGAGCGCGCTCGCGCGCGATCGGCATTGTCGGGAGAGCCACTCGCGCGCGAGCGCGCTCCTACAGATGCCACCCCGAGCCATCGCCGGCACGCGCGCATGTGTGCCGGCGCGGATGCGACTCAGCGACTGCAGCCTTCCAGCTTCAACGTCTGCCCCTGCTTGAGCGCAAACGCCGGCGCCCGCAGCCCATTGGCCTGTGCCAGTACCAACACCTCGCAGCCGTAGCGCTGAGCAATGCGGCCGAGCGTGTCGCCACGTGCCACGCGATGGATGCGGGTCGGCTGCGGTGCCGGCGCGGCTTCCGGCGGGCGCGGTGCGGCGGCCGACGGCGGCACCGCGGCCGGCGCGGATGCGTCGCTGGGCAGCACTTCGATTGCGCCGGTGCGCACGATCGCCGCGCGCGGATCGCTGTTGACCAGTTCGGCGGCCAGATCGGCGCGCGCTCCGCGCACGCACCAGCGCTTGTAGAGGCTGGCCATGCGCGTGGTGCCGGCGAGCGTGGTGCCGGCGGGCAGCAGGTCGTCGGCTTCGTAACTGGGGTTGAGATTGCGCAGCGCGCGCATGTAACCGTCGCGCGTATTGCCGTTGCCCAGGCAGATCGTCAGCTCGTAGATCGAGGCCGGACGTTCGAGCGTGAAGGTCGCGGGGCGCGCGTCGATCCTCGGGAACACCAGGCCGTATTCCTGCGGGTGCAGATACAGCCACGCCGCGGCGATCACCATCGGCACGTAGTCCTTGGTCTCGGCCGGGAACTGGTTGTAGATGTCCGGATCCCAGAAGCGGCGGCCGCTGGCTTCACGGTAGATGCGCAGCGCGCGGCCTTCGCCGCCGTTGTAGGCGGCCAGCCAGTATTCGATCTCGTTGCCGTGCTGTGCGAAGCGCTCGTTGAGGTAGACCGCGGCCGCGTCGGCGGCCATGCGCGGGTCATAGCGTGTGTCGAAACCCGTGCCGTCCGGGCCGAGGCCGAATCGGCGCCCCGTGGCCGGCATGAACTGCAGCGGGCCGGCGGCGCCGGCGCGCGAGCGCGAGTGCACGCGGCCGTTCGATTCCTTGGCCAGGATGCCGAACAGCAGCGCCTCGGGCAGGCCGCTGCGCTTGAACGCCGGCGACATCAGGTGCTGCATGTACTGGTAGTTCTCGTGGCTGGTGATCAGCGACACGCGCATGTCGGTGAGCCAGCGGCGGATCGAGGCCTGCACCGCCGGGTTGAGCTCGACCATGCGCTTGAAGCGCTCGTCCTCGGCCAGCAGCGCCGAGGCGCTGGCCGCGGCCGGCACGTCGGCGGTCGGCAGGCCACCTTCGAGGCCGGCAACATCCGCATCGTCGGGCCCCTGCCCGGCCTGCGCATCGACATCGGCCTTGAGCAGGCGCTTGTAGGTGGTGAGCAGTTGCGGAACGCTGCAGCCGCGCTGCTTCTCGCAGGCCAGCATCACGTCTTCCATGTCCTCGAGCGCGGCGTTGCTCGCGTCCATGCCGGCCGGATCGTCGTTGGCGATCTGCACCAGTGCCTGGCGATAGCGGCCTTCGGCGTCGAGCATGCGCTGGTTGAGGGCTTCGGCGGCCTCGCGGTCGCGCCGCGACTGTGCATTCGCGTCGGTGGCGGTGCCGGCGAGCGCCAGTGCGAGCGCGAGCGCGCCCAGGCGCAACGTCGAGGAAACGGGGTGGGCCATCAGGGGGTCCGGCGGACAGGGCCCGGCAGGGTAGCCCTGCCCGTCCGGGCCGGGCAAGGCGCTCGGTCGCCCGGTTGCAGATGCCGTTCGTGCGCACGCGCCCAGTCGCGCGTCTGCGTCGGCGTATGGCGTTCGAAGCCGGCGCGTTCGATCTCGGACGCGACGGTTGGCGGCGCCTCGCGCAGGTGCTCGGCGACGAACGCACGCACCACCGCGGCCAGACCACGCGCCATCGCCTGCGGCTGCGCGTTGCCGTACCGCGCGACCGGATCGTCGCCCGGCATCAGCAGCGGCAGGTCGCTGAACGCCATATGCCGGCTGCCCGGCACCCGGATGCGCACGATGCGCGGATCGGTGCCGACATCCACCCAGCGCTCGTAGGCGTAGTCATTGGCGTGGTAGGCCGGATCGACCGGCGTGCCGGCGTACATCGGATACGCGATCCAGTCGCCGTGCACCAGCAACAGCGGACGGCCCACCGGCGCGTCGAACAGCGCGGGATCGAAATTGAGCCCGTCGAGACTGACCGCTGCCCTGCACGTGGTGCGCCGCGCGCAAACGGTTGCGGCGGTCGAGCCGCCGAACGACATGCCGATGATCGCCAGGCGGTCCACGTCGGTCACCGACAGCAGCGGCCGTAGCGCATCGGGGAGCGCGCCGCGTTGCAGCGCATCGATCGCGAACAGCAGATCGTCGCGCCACACCTGCTGGCTGTCGCCCAGCCGACTGCCGATCAGCGCTTTGGCATATCCGTCGAGCAGCCCGGTCCGCGTCGCATGGTCGGGCGCGTCGTGAAATGCCTTTCGCCAGGCGTTGAGTGCCGGCGCGTCGGGCGCGAGCAGCGTCTCGCGCACGGAGCCGTCCTCGAGTGCGACATCCACCGAATCGCCGGGGTGCGCAAGCGCGAGCACGACGTAACCGTCGCTGGCCAGCGACTGCGCAAGGGCCGTGTTCTGCGCCGGGTAGAGGAAGAACCCGTGATCGAGCACGACCAGCGGGAACCCGCTTGCAGGCGCCTGGGCAATGCCGGTGCCGCCACTCGCGGTCAGGCAGTCGGCCAGTGCTGCGGTTTCGGCCGGCGGATAGCCGAGATTGCGGGCGAGCGCCGGCAGCTGTACCGCGGCCTCGTCTGTTGTGAGATACGGCGCGGGCGGGCCACCCCGCAGCGCCGGAAACCAGACCCGACCGGGTAGCACGCGCGACGCGTCCGCAGGCGCACCGGACACGCCCATGCGCGTGGCGTCCTCCAGCTGGAAGGCGCGGCTGCCGACGGCGTACGAGCCATCGGGCGCAGGCAGGGCGCAGGCGAGCAGTGTCGTGGGGCACACGACGGCGGACAGGCAGAGCACGAATCCCAGCAGGCGATAACGCGCCATGGCGGCATGGTTCCAGACAGATTTCGGCCATTGTGCGGCAGCACCACACGTTCCTGCAGACGCGAGCGGGCGGTGGCGCGCCTAGAATCAGCATCCATCCGCGTTGTCATGTCTGCCCATGGATGCACTCCCCACGCCCCCGCTCAACGCCACGCCGCCGCGCACGATCTGCTGTCACCGTCTGCGTGTCCGCCGGAGGCGGCAATGACCCGTTGGCGCCCACCTGCCGAAAAAAGCACCGCGCTGATCACGCCGGAAGGGCACGCGCGGTTGAAGGCCGAGCTCGACGACCTGTGGCGCGTGCGTCGGCCCGAGGTGGTGCGCGCATTGTCGGCCGCGGCCGCGGAAGGCGATCGCTCCGAGAACGCCGAGTACAGCTATCGGAAGAAGCAGCTCGGCGAGATCGACCGGCGCGTGCGCTATCTGTCCAAGCGACTGGAGTCGCTGCGCGTGGTCGACACTGCACCGAGCGATCCCGACGCGGTGTTCTTCGGCGCGCATGTCGAGCTGGAAGACACCGACAGCGGCGAGCTGATGCGCTATCGCATCGTCGGCCCGGACGAAACCAATGCGAAGGCCGGCTGGATCAGCATCGACTCGCCACTGGCGCGGGCGATGCTGAAAAAGCGCATCGACGACGAGTTCGAGGCGATGCTGCCGGCCGGGCCGGTGCGCTTTGCGGTGGTCGCAGTCGAGTACCGCGTGGCGTGAGCCTATCCGCGCGTGCCTGCCGCCGGGTGTGGGGGCCAGCACTGTTGGCACTGCTGGTCATGGCCGGCTGTGGCGGGGATACGACGCCCACAGGCGCGGTCGAACAGGCGCAGTCGACAGCGGATGCGAAGACAAGCGCGCACGCCGATCTCGCCCACCGCCTGCGGCGCTTCCTGATCGCGCGTGCCGCGCCCGGCCAGCCACGCGACCCCGTCGCGGCCGACGACGAACGTTTCCGCCTCGGCGCGTTCTGGCGTGCGCGCACCGACACCCATCACTTCGGCGCCGATTTCCGTACGCGCGCGGATCTCGCGCTTGCCGCGCCGGGGTCGGCACCTGCAGCCGACGCCGCGCTGCGCCACCTGCGCACGACCGTGGATGCGCGCCTGCCGGACTGGCAAGCGCTCGTCGACTACAACGCCGCCGGCACGATGCGCGACGACGATGGCGACGAGGGCCGACGCCTGCTGCCCTGGGCCATCGCCGCGCTCGATGCGATCGAAGTCGCCACCTGGGACTACGTCGATGCGGTCGAGGCTGCGCCCCGCTAGGCGCGCGGTCGTGCGACAGACTTCGCTCTGGGGTTCAACGCGCGTCGCAAACGAGATCAAGCGCTTCAGCCGCGCGCAGGCCGGGATCTCCTAGAATCGGCGCCGGCGCATCGCCGCCCAGCCACGTCGTTCCGACGCAGCCATCCTTCTGTCCAGTACGTTCGGATCCGCTGCATGTCCCGCGCTTCGTACCGCAAGTTCCCGCTTCGTGTCTGTCGACGCACCGCCCTGTCGCCCGGCTTTGTCCGCATCACGCTGCACGGCGAATCGGTAGCCGGCATGGCGACGTATGCCCCCGATCAACGGGTGAAGCTGTTCTTTCCGCTCGCCGACGGCACGCTGCCGGCATTGCCCGACGGCGACGACTGGTACGCCGCCTATCGCGCGATGCCGGCGGCGATCCGGCCACCGATGCGCACCTACACCATCCGCGCCCTGCGCGCGGCGCAGCGCGAGGTCGACGTCGATTTCGTGCTGCACGGCGACGGCGGCCCGGCCTCGGCCTGGGCCATGCGCGCGGGCATCGGCGATGGCCTGGTCATGCTGGCGCCGGACGCCGGCTTCGATGGCACACCGGACGGCTTCGAATGGCGGCCTCCATCCGGTCTACGCCGGGTCCTGCTGATCGGCGACGAAACCGCGGTCCCGGCGATTGCCGGCATCCTCGAACACCTGGCCGACACGCCCGAACCGCCGCGCGTGGTCGCCTTGCTCGAAGTGCCCCGCGCCACGGACAGACTGGATCTTCGCGCGCCGGCCAGTGCCGCGCTGCACTGGCTGCCGCGTGACGGCGCCCCGCACGGCGCGCGCCTGCAGGCGGCCCTGCATCGGCTGATGCCGGCGCATCATGCGACGGATGCGGAAGCGGCGCGGCTCGAGATCGATCTCGACAGCGAGATCCTGTGGGAACGCAGCGCCGCGGGCGATCACGGTTTCCACGCGTGGATCGCCTGCGAATCGGCCGCCGCAATGGCGATGCGACGCCACCTCATCGGTGCACTCGACATCGACAGGCGTGCAGTCGCCTGCATGGGCTACTGGCGGCTGGGCCGCGCGCTCGACTGACCGCCCCTGCAGGCGCGCGCTTGCGCGGGAAGGACATTCCCGGCACAGCCCCATCGCGCGCAAGCGCGCTCCTACAGACGAGGCTCCCGGTAGGCGCGTCTCGGAAACGTGTGCATCCACGCTCTGGCCGCCTGCGAACGCGACAGCATCACGCCGCCACCTCATCGCAGCATTCGACTGATCGCCCCCTGTAGGAGCGCGCTCGCGCGCGAAGGGCATTCCCGGCAGAGCCCCATCGCGCGCAAGCGCGCTCCTACAGACGGAGCCTCCCGGTAGGCGCATCTCGGAAACAAGTGCATCCACGCTCTGGCCGCCTGCGAACACGACAGCGTCAGGCCGCCACCTCATCGCAGCATTCGACTGATCGCCCCCCTGTAGGAGCGCGTTTGCGCGCGAGGGGCATTACCGGCACAGCCTCATCGCGCGCAAGCGCGCGCCGACAGGGAGGCCGCCAGGCCGAGACGAAAGACCCTCAATCGATCCGGCGCATCTCGAAGATCCGGTCATCCGACAGCGCGGTGAAATAGCCGGTCTTCGACGTGAAGCCCTTGTCCGGGAACTCGGTGCCCGGGGCGACGCGGCACAGCAGAAACGCGCGCGAAGCCGCGCACTGCAGGCGTGCCTCGGCGCCGATGCCGGGAAACAACCCGTGCTGCTCCATTGCCGTGAGTGGCAGCAGGGCCAGACCCTCGCCACGGAACATCGCCAGCCAGCCGCGACCTTCCGCCCGCACCACCAGCTGCGCATCGGCGGGAAAGGCGCCACCGTTCGCGCCCACAGGCGCATAGGTGCCGCTGAGGCCATCGACCGCCTGCACGGCGCCCGCCAGCAACAGTGCCAGCACGACGCCGAGCACGCGACGCATCAGGCGTGGACCTCGGCGACCTCGCCGTACAGGTCGTGCTCGTCGCTGCCCATGATCGTCACATCGACGAAATCGCCCGGCTGCAGGTCGGCCTCGCGGCCGTCCTGGATCTGCACCACGCCGTCGATCTCCGGCGCATCGCCCATCGACCGCGCGATGGCCAGATCACCGTCGACCATGTCGACCAGACACATCTGCACCGTGCCGACCTTGGCCTCGAGCCGCGCGGTCGAGATCTCGGCCTGCTTTTCCATGAAGCGCGCGAGGCGCTCCTGCTTCACTTCTTCCGGCACGGCATCGGGCAACGCATTGGCCGTCGCGCCTTCGACCGGCGAATACGCGAACGCGCCGACGCGATCGAGCTGCGCCTCGTCGAGGAAGTCGAGCAGCTGCTGGAAGTCGTCTTCGGTTTCGCCGGGGAAACCGACGATGAAGGTGCTGCGGATGGTCAATTCGGGACAGATCTCACGCCAGCGCGCGATGCGCTCGCGGGTCTTGTCGATCGCGCCCGGGCGCTTCATGAGTTTCAGGATGCGCGGGCTGGCGTGCTGCAGTGGCACGTCCAGATACGGCAGGAGCTTAGGGCTCCCGTCTGCGTGGCGCTCGGTCATCAGCGGGATGATGTCGTCGACGTGCGGATACGGATACACGTAGTGCAGACGCGTCCATACGCCCAGTTCCGACAGCCCCTCGCACAGCGCCTTCATGCGCGTGGCGTACTGGCGCTCGCGCCAGGTGCGCTCGGCATAGCGCACGTCGACGCCGTAGGCCGAGGTGTCCTGCGAGATCACCAGCAGTTCGCGCACGCCGCCGCGCACGAGCTTCTCGGCTTCGCGCAGCACATCGTCGACCGGGCGCGAGACCAGATCGCCGCGCATCGACGGAATGATGCAGAAGCTGCAGCGATGGTTGCAGCCTTCGGAAATCTTCAGGTACGCGTAGTGCTTGGGCGTCAGTTTGATGCCGATGTCGTCGGCCGCGGCACGGCGCGGGACCAGATCCACGAACGGGTTGTGCACCTGCGGCGCGGCCGAGTGCACCGCGCGCATCACCGAGCCGTAGTCCTGGGGCCCGCTGATCGACAACACGTCCGGATGCGCTTCGCGGATCACCTCCGAACGCTTGCCCAAGCACCCGGTCACGATGACCTTGCCGTTCTCGGCGATGGCCTCGCCGATCGCGTCCAGCGATTCGGTCACCGCCGAATCGATGAAGCCGCAGGTGTTGACCACGACGACGTCGGCATCGTCATAGGTCTGGACGATGTCGTAGCCCTCGACGCGGAGCTGGGTGAGGATGCGTTCGGAATCGACGAGAGCTTTCGGACAGCCGAGACTGACGAAACCGACCTTGGGATTGGCTGCGGACATGGGAACCGTGGCTGGGGACGCGGCCGCCGCGGGCGGCTTGGGGAAGGCGCGGTCGCGGGCGATGCCGGCGCGCGATGGCCGCGCAGTATACCGCCGCTCTGGACGCCCACCGGCCGCATGAAATCTGGGTTCGCACGCCGGTTAGACTCGGCCCGTCGCATGAACGGGAATTGCCATGGGCCGGGACGTCATGCTCGTCACACCTGCCGGACCGGTGAGCGCGTGGCGCGCCGAGCCGCCGCACGGCGCAGCCGCGCAGGGCGCGGTGGTCGTGATCCAGGAAATCTTCGGCGTCAACGCACACATCCGCAGCGTCGCCGATGGCTATGCCGCAGCCGGCTACACGGCGCTGGCACCGGCGCTGTTCGACCCGGTCGCGCGCCACGTGGAACTGGCCTACGACGCCGAAGGCTTCGCGCAAGGGCGCGCACTGGTCGAAGCTTTGGGCAACGATCGCGCGGTCGCCATCGTGCGCGCCTGCCGCGACACGCTGCGGGGCGAGGGCCACCGCCGCGTCGCGGCCGTCGGGTTCTGCTGGGGCGGCACACTGGCGTTTCTGGCCAATACCCGGCTGGGCCTGCCTGCCGTGAGCTACTACGGCGCACGCACCGTGCCTGTCCTGGGCGAAACCCTGCAGGCGCCGATGCTGTTCCATTTCGGCGCAGACGACCCGAGCATTTCCGCCGACGACATCGCGCTGCACCGCACGCGCCAGCCGGATGCGCAGGTGTGCGTGCATCCCGGCGGCCACGGATTCAACCGCGACGTGGACCCGGCGCACTACCATGCCGCGAGCGCGGCGGCCGCCCGCCGGGCAACCCTCGCCTTCCTCGATGCCGCGCTGCGGCAGGATGCACCGCCATGACGCCCTTCATACTCGATGCCCGTCTCGCCGACGACAGCCACCCGCTCGCGACGCTGGCGTTGTGCGAATTGCGGCTGATGGACGATGCCAACTACCCCTGGCTGGTGCTGGTGCCGCGTATCGCCGGTGCGCGTGAGCTGGTCGATCTCGATGCCGACCAGCGCCGCCGATTGACCGACGAGATCGACCTGGCCGCCCGCCTGCTGCGCGACGTGTACCGGCCGTACAAGCTCAACATCGCCGCGCTGGGCAACATGGTCGAACAACTGCACATCCACGTGATCGGCCGCGAACAGGACGATCCCGCATGGCCGGCGCCGGTGTGGGGACGGGTCGCCGCGCGCCCCTATTCGCCCGAGCAGCTGGTCGAACGCATCGGCCGACTGCAGGCCGCGCTGCCCGGCTGATCTACCCGCAGCACTTGTGCGCCGACGGCGACAGGCGTGCCGGCGTTGCCGTGCATGCATCGAGTCCGCTGCCCGCGTGGCCGACGCATCGCCCGGACCGCGATCGGTCGGATCGACGCTCGTCCTGCGCTTCGCCTCAGGTCCGCGGCAGGGTGACGCCGCGCTGGCCCTGGTACTTGCCGCCGCGATCCTTGTAGGAGGTTTCGCAGACGTCGTCGGCATCGGACTGGAAGAACAGCATCTGCGCCACGCCCTCGTTGGCGTAGATGCGCGCCGGCAGCGGCGTGGTGTTGCTGAATTCCAGCGTCACGTGCCCTTCCCACTCGGGCTCGAGCGGTGTGACGTTGACGATGATGCCGCAACGCGCGTAGGTGCTCTTGCCCAGGCACACCACCAGCGTGTCGCGCGGAATGCGGAAGTACTCGACCGTGCGCGCCAGCGCGAAGGAGTTCGGCGGGATGATGCATTCGTCCGCCTCGATGTCGACGAAGCTGCCCGGATCGAAATGCTTCGGGTCGACGATCGTCGAGTTGATGTTGGTGAAGATCTTGAACTCGCGTGAGCAGCGCACGTCGTAGCCATAGCTCGAGGTGCCGTAGCTGACGATGCGCTCGCCGGCCGGATCCTGCTTGATCTGGCCGGGCTCGAAGGGCTCGATCATGCCCTGCGTCTCGGACATGCGGCGGATCCAGCGGTCGCTCTTGATGCTCATCAACGGGTCCTGCTGCGCGGCGAAAGGGCCGCGCATTGTCGCCGTCCGGCCATGGCCGGTCCAGCGATCAGAGCAGCGAGGCCGGGATCGACATCGGCGCGCGCGGGCGCTTCTCCAACTCGGTGACCAGATTGCGCGCGGTCGCCCGGTAAGCCTGCGCCGCGGGCGAATCCGGCGCCGCCACCACGATAGGCACGCCGGCATCACCCTGCTCGCGGATGCCGATCTCCAAGGGCAACGAGCCCAGCAGCGGCACGCCGTACTGCGCCGCCATGCGCTGACCGCCGCCCTCGCCGAACAGGTGTTCGACGTGGCCGCAGTTGCTGCATACGTGCTGGGCCATGTTCTCCACCAGCCCGAGCACGGCCACCTCGACCTTCTCGAACATCTTCAGCGCCTTGCGCGCGTCCAGCGTGGCGACGTCCTGCGGCGTGGTCACGATGACCGCCCCGGCGACGGGAATCTTCTGTGCCAGGGTGAGCTGGATGTCGCCCGTGCCCGGCGGCAGGTCGAACAGCAGATAGTCCAGTGCCTCGTCTCCGCCCCACAGCGTGTCATTGAGCAGCTGCGTCAGCGCCGACGTCGCCATCGGACCGCGCCAGATCATGGGCGTGTCCTGATCGACCAGCAGCCCGATCGACATCGCCTCGATGCCATGCGCGCGCATGGGCAGGATCGACTTGCCATCCGGACTGTCCGGCTTGCCCGACAGTCCCAGCATCGTCGGGATGCTCGGCCCGTAGACGTCCGCATCCAACACCCCGACCCGCGCGCCCTCGGCCGCCAGCGCGAGCGCGAGGTTCACCGCGGTCGTGGACTTGCCCACCCCACCCTTGCCGGAACCGACGGCGAGGATGTTGCGGATGCGGGGGTGTAGCGGCATGGCGCCTTGCGGGGTTCGCGCGGGAGCGGGAGGCATGGACATCCTGAAGCACGGGAGGCGCGCCTATTGTCGCATCGCCGCCATTGAATTCATCGTCCCGGCCAGCTGGATGGCGCCGCCCGACCCGAATGCATCAAACCTTCCAACAGTGAATGTCAAGTCGAGAACTCTTCTTGCAAAGCACCCCGCCGTCGCACGCACAAAAGTGTTGCGCGGACATGGCGACAGGATTAACGTCAGGTTAAGTCCCGGGGGTGAACGCCGGGACGGCCCGAATGACATGGATGGCGTGCCGGGGCTCGCTCAACTGTCCTTCCATCTTCAGGATTTCATTCGATGTCAGACCGCTCCTTGCCACTCCGCAGCCGCCTCGCCTCTGCCGTTCTGGCGGCTATCGTCCTGCCGGCTTCCGCAGCATCCTTGGCCCAGACAGCCGCAGCGGACACGCCCACCTCGGCCCCCGCGACTACCCTCGACAAGGTGACGGTCACCGGCTCGCTGATCCCGCAGTCGCAGATCGAAACCTTCACGCCGGTCACGGTCATCTCGGCCGACGACATCCAGATGCGCGGCTTCGAGACCGTGGCCGATGTACTCCAGCAGTCGTCGTTCAGCACTGGCGGTATCCAGGGCGGCCAGACGTCGGCGTCATTCACCCAGGGTGCCGAAGCTGCCGGGCTCTTCAGTCTCGACCCGGGTTACACCAAATACCTGATCAACGGCCGTCCCATGGCCAACTACCCCGCTCTCTACAACGGCTCGGACACGTTCAACAACATCAGCGGCATTCCGGTGGCGCTGGTGGAGCGCATCGAAATTCTGCCTGGCGGCCAGTCATCGCTGTACGGCTCGGACGCGATCGCGGGCGTGGTGAACATCATCCTCAAGAAGCGTCTCGACAGCGCCGAGATGACGGTGCGTGGCGGCTTCTTCAGTGAAGGCGGCGGCTCGAGCGCGCGGTTCACGATCGCCGACAGCTTCACCTCCGCCGACGATCGCTTCACCGTACTTGCTGGCCTGCAAGCCGAAACGCGTGATCCGATCTGGGGCTATCAGCGTGACCTGACCCGGCAGTTCAATACACGCGGCTACACCGACGCCTTCGCAAGCCGCGACTTCGTGGTGATCGACGCGCTCAACAACACCTATCTGTTTACCGACCCCAACAACTGCGCCAATACCACTGGTCAGTTCGGGGGAACGACGCAGCTCTGGAACCGTCCCGGTTATGGACAGTACTGCGGCTCTTTCATTTCCCCGGGCTACCGCACGATCCGGAACGGCAAGGACAGCATCCAGGGCTACTCGTACGCGACCTTCGATCTGAACGACACCACCACGCTGTACGGCGAGGTGATGCTCAACTTCGAGGAAACCCAGTACGCGACCGGCTCGAGCTACACCTGGTGGGGAACCGGCTCCAAGTACGGCGCCTTCTACGATCCGGATCTTGAGCGCCTGGTGAATCTGCAGCGTTCCTTCGCCCCCGAAGATATCGGCGGTCAAGGCTAGAAGGACATTCTCAATACCGACCGTAACAAGGCCTACAGCGTGGCGCTCGGCGTGCAGGGTGCGTTCGGCGGCAGCGGCTGGGACTACGACGTAGGCGCCATGCGGACCGAGTACCGGCTCACCGAGCACAGCTGGGCACGTTTCGCAGACCCGATCGATGCCTACTTCCGCGAGCGGGTGCTCGGCCCTGAGCTCGGGCTGGACCCGATCTATAACGCCTATCCGATCTTCCGCCCTGATTACGCGGCGTTCTACAGCCCCATTTCGCCCAACGATTTCGCCGCCTTCACCGGCTACACCGACAACGAATCGCGGACCTGGAACAACATGGCGCGCGTGCAGCTCACCAACGGCGCCCTGTTCGAGCTGCCCGGCGGTAGCGCAGGCTTCGCGGTGGTCGCGGAGGCGGGCAACGAGGGCTGGGAGTACCGTCCCGATGCACGCCTGCTTCCCGACCCCGAGACGCTCGCATCGGAAGTCTGGGGCACCACCTCGATCAGCGGCGGCGGACACCGCAGCCGGTACGCGGTGACCAGCGAACTGCGCATGCCGCTACTCGATCCGCTGACCGTCACCTTGTCAGGCCGCTATGACGCCTTCGACGTGGCAGGCACCACGATCGACAGCCCCACTTACAGTCTGGGCGTGGAATACCGGCCGATCGAAAGCCTGCTCTTCCGTGGCAAGTACGGCACCGCATTCCGCGCGCCCACACTGTCGGATACCTTCCAAGGCCTGAGCGGTTACTACAGCAGCGGAACCGACTACTACCGCTGCTCGCTCGAAGGCTACGACCCGGCCGATACCGAGGGCTGCACCTACGATAGTTCCCAGTTCTTCGGGCAGCAGTCCGGCAACCCGGATCTCGAGGCGATCGAGGCAGACGTCTGGAACGCGGGCGTCGTGTGGGCTCCGTCCGCGAACTTCTCGTTGGCGGTCGACTACTACAGCTGGGACATCGAGAACGAGGTCGATCAGCTGTCGGCAGACCAGTTGCTGCGCACCGAGTACCTGTGCCGCACGAATGCAGCCGGCAGCCAGGTGACATCGTGCGAGAACGCGCTCGCCTGGGTGGGCCGCAGCCCGAGCGGCGAGCTCGACACGCTGTACACGCCGAAGGTGAACGTGGCCAAGCAGAAGCTCGAAGCCGTGACTGCAAGCCTCAATTACCGCACCGAGATCGGCACCTGGGGCAGCCTGGCGTTCGCGGGCAACTACACCAACAACATCAGCCACTCGGTGAAGCCGACGCCTGAAGATGACGAGATCGACCTGCTCCGCGATCCGTACTACATGTGGATCTACGATGCCTACGCCAAGACGCGCACCGACGCGTCAGTGGCTTGGAGCAAGGGCCCCGTGACCACCACGCTGTATGCCAACCGTATCGGTGAGACGCCCAACTACCTCGCCTATTCGGGCGGCTCTTACGACTACGTCCACTCCTCGGGCGAGCGTGCCGGCAAGTGGGGGGCCTACACCACCTTCAATGCCAGCGTGAACTGGCGCGCCACTGACGCGCTGCAGTTCTCGGTCATGGTCAACAATCTCGCCAACGAGATGCCAGACGACCAGCCGACCAACTATCCGGGTACCAGCTCCACGCCCTATAACAATTACTACTACAACCCCTATGGGCGAGCGTTCTACGTAGAGGCGAAGTACCGGTTCGGTAACTGATCCTGCCATCGCAAGTCAGGCCCCGCCTTCAGGCGGGGCTTTCTTGTATAAGTCTGGTTTCCGGCGCCTCGCGCCGCCCACTGCCAACGGGGGAGCCATGCGCCCACTCTATTTCTCAATCCTGATCGCCGCCGTGCTGCCGGGCCTCGCCTTCGCCCAACAGTCACCCGTGGGGCGCTGGAAGACCATCGACGACGAAACCGGCCGGGTGAAGTCGATCGTCGAGATCACCCAGGCGGCGAACGGCACGCTCAGTGGCAGCGTGGCCCAGGTTCTGCAGTCCGATCGCGGGCCGAATCCGGTCTGTGACAAGTGCAGCGGCGACCGTCGTAACCAGCCGATCACGGGCATGACGATCCTGTGGGATCTCAAGCCTGACGGCAGCGAATGGTCCGGCGGCACGATCCTCGACCCGTCGAACGGCAAGACATATCGCTCGAAGGCCAAGATGATCGACGCCAACCGCCTTGGCGTATCTGGCTGCATTGCCTTCATCTGCCGCGAGCAGGTCTGGCAGCGAGAGTGACCTTTTCTAAGATCAGAGTCTGAGGCAGACAGGCACAAGCGCGTCCCGCAGAGAGGCTCGTTCCGCATACCCGTTCGCCACAGCAGGCAAATTAGATCGCCGTAAGACTTGCGCTCATTTCTGCTATGTGGCAAATAGGTTAACGCTGCGTTAAGTGGCGTGCACTGTTTCTTCAACGGGATCTTCAATGACTGTGAACAAGATTTCGCCGCTGTACGCGGCGATTGCTGCCTCGCTCCTCATTTCTGCGGCAAGTGCCGCACAGGCGCAGGACACCACGACTTCCGGTGAACCGCAGACGCTTGACCGCGTCAATGTCACCGGTTCTCGCATCGCGCGCGAGGGTTTCGTAACGCCGTCGCCAGTGACGGCGATCTCCGCGGAGGAGATCCGTGCGACCGGCGCAGTGACAATCGCCGACCTGATGACCAAGATGCCGGCGCTCGCCCCCAGCTACACGCTTGGCAACTCGACTCGCTTCATCGGAACCGCGGGCCTGGGTCTACTGGATCTGCGCGGCATGGGTACCTCGCGCACCCTGGTGCTGGTCAACGGCCGTCGTCATGTCGGCGCCAGCCCGGGCGCCACAGCGGTTGACGTCAATACCATTCCGGTCGAGTGGATCGAGCGCGTCGAAGTCATCACTGGCGGTGCGTCCGCCGTCTACGGCGCCGACGCGGTCGCAGGTGTCGTCAATTTCATCACCAAGAAGTCCTTCGACGGTGTCGAGATGCGCGCGCAGCGTGGCAGCTCGAGCGAGGGCAACTTCGGTCGTGCATTCGCTGCCATCTCCGCGGGTACCGATTTCGCCGACGGCCGCGGCACGGTTGCCGTTTCGCTCGAGCGCAGCGAACAGGACCGTTTCAGCCGCACCAGCCGCGATATCGGCCGCCGTTATCAGGTGTCGCGCCCGAACCCCAATTTCGATCCGAGCCAGCCTTCGAGCGAGGCGAATCCGCAAACGATTCTTGAAGGGCCGGGTGGCAACCATGCGATCTCGTATGGCGGTACCTTCTACACGGGTGGCGTGATCAATGCGGCCACGAACCCGTTCAATCCGACGCAGCGCTATCACTTCAATCCGGATGGCAGCTTCTCGCGCAACCGTTACGACGGCTGGTACAACGCAACCGGCACGTCGTGTATCGACTGCGACTTTACCGACCTCAACGCGCTCGTCGACCTGGAGCCGGAATTCAATCGCACCAGCGTCAACGCGATCTTCGGTTTCGACCTCACGGACAACCATCGCGTTTTCGCCGAGGCCAAGTACTCCAAGACCGAATCGCACTTCCTCGGCCAGGGCGCTTTCGATCAGCCGATCCGCATCCGTACCGACAATGCCTACATCACGCCCGAGTTGAGCGCCTTTTTGGCCGCAAATCCCGGCGCTCTTCGCACTGCAACGTTCGGCGAAACCGACTATCAGTACTTCGAACTCAACCGCATGAACGTCGATGCAGGCCGTCGCGGTGAAGAAGTCGATCGCGATACCAAGCGCATTGTCGTCGGCCTGGAAGGCTTCTTCGGAGACAACTGGAGCTACGAAACGTCGTTCAACTACGGCGAGTCGAACATTTCGCGCCTCAATCTCAACAACCGCATCAACCAGCGCTGGCAAGCCGGCCTGGACACGGTTCGTGACGCGAACGGCAATATCGTGTGCCGCACTACGCTCGATCCGAGCGCGATCAATGTCCACACGGGTCAGGCCTACAGGCAGGACCTTGTAGCCGGCTGCGTGCCCTTCTCGGTCTTTGGCAACGGCGCCGTTTCTGCGAATCCGGCGGCGCCTGCCTGGTTCAACGTGTCGTCCCTGAACGAGTCGAAGCTGCAACAGACGGTCTTCAGCGCGTCCGTGGCCAACAGCGGGCTGCTCGAGCTTCCGGCCGGCTTCGTCGGCTTCGCCGCAGGTATCGAACATCGCAAGGAGAAGAGTCAGGAGAACACGGACCCGCTGGCAGCACAGGGGCTGACGTTCCTCAATGCCATCCCGAGCCGCGGCGGCGAATACGACGTCAGCGAAGTGTTCCTCGAAACCTCGATTCCGCTGTTGGCCGACCTGCCCGGTATCGAACGGTTGACTGTCGACCTTGCAGGCCGGTACTCGGATTACAACACCATCGGCTCGACCAAGACTTGGAACATCGGTCTGGATTGGCAGGTGATCCCATCGCTCCGCGTCCGCGGCACGACGGCGCGTGCAGTCCGGGCACCGGGAATCGGCGAACTCTTCAATCCGCAGTCGCAGAACTTCGCGACCATCAATGACCCCTGCAACTACACGCCGACCAACCCGAATCGCCCGGATACCGCGGCTGATCCGGCGCTCCGTCAGGCGAACTGTCTCGCACTCGGCGTGCCGGTGGGCTGGCAGGACAGCTATTCGGCAAATCGTCCCGGCGTCAGTGGTGGCAACCCGAACCTGAGCCCGGAATCTGCCGAGACTGTCTCCTTCGGTGTTGTGTGGCAACCCGAGTTCGTGCGCGGACTGGGTGTGTCGGTGGACTACTGGCGCGTGACGCTCGACGATGCGATCGGTGCCGTCACCGCACAGACGAACGCGACGCGTTGCGTGGACTCGCCCGGCGGTGTTGTCGACAACCTCTTCTGTGACCAGATTTTCCGTGCAGGCGCTGGCGGTTATACGGACGCAAGTGGGCGGGCGTTCCCGGAACACAGCATCTACAACTGGGTAGCGCTCAACGAGAACCTCGCCAAGTCGCGCCGCGTCGGCGTCGACTTCGAGGTCGATTACCGCTTCGACCTGATGGGCGGCAATGCCGTCACTCGCTTCGTCGGCACGCGGCTGATCCAGTCGCGAGAGTGGGCTTTCCAGGCATTCCCGAACGAGTACCGCGAGTGGGTCACTTCGGTGAGCGACCCGCGCTACCGCGCGAATCTGGAAGCCGCCTACAACCGTGGCGACTGGGATGCGTCGTGGACGCTGCGCTACATGCACCACAATCTGCGTGTCGAGCCGGCGTCGTACCAGAGCAACCCGGGTCAGGCGAGCCCGATCCGCAACGGCTCGTACGCTTATCACAATGCGCAGGTCGGCTACACGTTCCCGGATTCGGGCATCAAGGTATACATCGGCGCGGACAATGTGTTCGACAAGGAGCCGCCGGTGAACTACTTCGGCGCGGACCTTGGCACAGCGTTCTATGACAGCGTGGGTCGCTTCGTGTACCTCGGCGCCACGTACAAGTTCTGATCGAGTCAGACTGCTGCACGAGAAAGCCCGGCTTCGGCCGGGCTTTCTTTCTTTTGGGAGCGCCGGGCGGGAATGCGATAATCACGGCCCCCTCGCTCCCCCAAGCCCCATCCATGTCGCGCAAGCTGCTGGTCACCACCGCCCTGCCCTATGCCAACGGGCCGCTGCATCTTGGCCATCTGGTCGGTTACATCCAGGCCGACATCTGGGTGCGGGCGCGGCGCATGGACGGGGACACGGCGCGCTTCGTCTGCGCGGACGATACGCATGGCACGCCGATCATGCTGGCAGCCGAAAAGGCGGGGACCACGCCGGAGGCGTTCATTGCCGACATCCAGGCCGGGCACGAGCGCGACTTTGCGGCATTCGGCGTCGACTTCGACCACTACGATTCCACCAACTCGACGGGCAGCCGCGAGATGGTCGAGATGATCTACACGCGTCTCGACGCCGGCGGCCACATCGCGCGCCGCGACGTGGCGCAGCTGTTCGACCCGGTGCGCGGCATGTTCCTGCCCGATCGCTACGTCAAGGGCACCTGCCCGAAATGCGGCACGCCGGACCAATACGGCGACAACTGCGAGCATTGCGGCGCGACCTATTCGCCGAGCGACCTGATTGATCCGGTGTCGGTCGTCAGCGGTGCGACGCCGGAAGTGCGCGAATCCGAACACTTCTTCTTCGAACTCGGCCACTTCGAAACCTTCCTGCGCGAATGGCTTGCGGGCGATGTCGCGGTGCCCGGCGTCAAGGCCAAGCTCGCCGAATGGCTCGATGGCGAAGGCGGCCTGCGCGCGTGGGACATCTCACGCGATGCGCCCTATTTCGGCTTCGAGATTCCCGGTCATCCGGGCAAGTTCTTCTACGTCTGGCTCGACGCGCCGATCGGTTACCTGAGCAGCTTCAAGGCGTTGTGCGCGCGCGAGGGGCTGGATTTCGATGCGTGGCTGTCGACCGACGCCGGCGCCGAACTGCATCACTTCATCGGCAAGGACATCGTCAATTTCCATGGCCTGTTCTGGCCGGCAGTACTGCACGGTGCGGGCCTGCGCACGCCGACGCGCCTGCACGTCAACGGCTATCTGACCGTCGATGGCGCGAAGATGTCGAAGTCGCGCGGCACCTTCGTCATGGCGCGCACGTATCTGGACCAGGGGCTCGACCCCGAAGCGCTGCGTTACTACTTCGCGGCGAAGTCCTCCGGCGGCGTCGATGACCTCGACCTCAACCTCGGCGACTTCATCGCACGCGTGAACAGTGACGTGGTCGGCAAACTCGTCAACCTCGCCAGCCGCTGCGCGGGATTCATCGGCAAGCGCTTCGATGGCCGCCTGGCCGATGCCCTGCCCGAGCCTGCGATGTATGCGCGGTTCGTGGACGCACTGACGCCGATCCGCGAAAGCTACGCGCGCAATGAACCAGCCAGCGTGCTGCGCCAGGTCATGGCGCTGGCCGATGAGGCCAATCGCTACATCGACGAACGCAAGCCCTGGGTGATCGCCAAACAGGACGGCAGCGACACCGAACTGCAGGCGGTCTGCACTCAGGGCCTGAACCTGTTCCGCGTGCTCGCCACTGCGCTGCGCCCGGTGCTGCCGCGCGTGTCACGCGATGTGGATGCCTTCTTCAACGCGCCGGCAACCGAATGGGCAGCGCTCGACGCGCCCTTGCTCGGCCACACGATCCAGCCCTACACCCCGCTCTTCACCCGAATCGACCCCAAACAGATCGACGCCATGACCGACGCCTCCAAGGACACCCTCGCCGCTGCACCCGCCGCGCCCGCTGCCAAGAAGCCGGTCGACGCACCGGCGCCCAAGGCCGACACGGCGACGGATGCCGGCGCGCCTGCGCACATCTCGATCGACGACTTCGCCAAGCTCGACCTGCGCATCGGCAAGGTCGTCGCCTGCGAGTTCGTCGAAGGCTCGGACAAGCTGCTGCGCTTCGAACTCGATGCCGGCGATCTGGGTACGCGTCAGATCTTCTCCGGCATCCGGGCCAGCTACGGCGAGCCGGACACACTCGTGGGCCGCAATGTGGTGTTCATCGCCAATCTCGCGCCCCGCAAGATGCGCTTCGGCATCAGCGAGGGCATGATCCTGTCGGCCGGCTTCGACGGTGGTGCGCTTGCACTGCTCGATGCCGACACCGCTGCACTGCCCGGCATGCCGGTGCGCTGATCCGCGGCTTTGCCGCGACCCGCGCGGCAGCTCCACGCATGTCAGCTTCTCTCGTCGAACGTCTCGATCGCCTGCTGCCGCAGACCCAATGCGGCCAGTGCGGTTTCGCCGGCTGCCGTCCCTATGCCGAAGCGATGGCGTCGGGCGATGCGGACGTCGATCGCTGCCCGCCCGGCGGTGACGCCGGCGCGCGCATGCTCGCGCGTGCGCTCGATACCGTAGCGCTGCCGTTCGACCGCACGCGCGGCGCGCACCACGATGCACCGCCTGTCGCCCTCGTCATCGAGGCCGATTGCATCGGCTGCACCAAGTGCATCCAGGCCTGTCCGGTCGATGCCATCGTCGGCGGCTCGAAGTTGATGCACACCGTGCTGGTCGATGCCTGCACGGGATGCGAACTGTGCGTGCCGGCGTGTCCCGTCGATTGCATCGACATGGTCGCGGCCGCGTAGCCCTGCGTCGCCCTGCAGGAGCGCGCGTGCGCGCGATGGGGCATTGCAGGGAACGCGATCGCTCGCAGGCGCGCTCCTGCAGGCGGTCACAAGCCTTTCGATGCTCTCAATCGACCGGGGGCGGCTGCACGGACGTCGCGCCGGCAGGCACGCATGCCGAACACACCCGCTCCACCGTGTAGCCCTTGGCGCCAAGCTTTTCCACCACGCCATCGGGGCCGATCAGGTGCAGTGCGCCGACGACGACCAGAATGTCGCCCGGCTGCTGCAGCATCTGTTCGAGCTTCGGCAGCCAGGCGTTGTTGCGTTCGGTGTTGATGCGGGCGTACAGCGCCGGGAAGCGCGCGTGCATTTCCACGCCCATGTCCTGCCACAACCGGTCGGCATCGCCTGCGCGCCATGTGTCGTGCAGCGCCTGGATCGAATCGGGCCCCGCACCCGCCTGGTCCAGCGCATCCTGCAGCATCTGTGCCTGTTCGATCCGCCCCATGCCGTCGAGGAAGCCGATCTGCTGCTGCGCCGATTCCAGACCCGCGGTGGGCGTGCCCGCCGCCTGCGCCTGCCGCGCCAGCTGCGCGTCCATGCCCAGCTGCGCCTGCAGGCCGTAGCGTCCGAGTTCGGTGGTGGTCACCAGCAGCGACACGAACCAAGGCTCGAACATCTGCAGGCTCGACGCACCGCCGGCTGCCTGCAGGGCGTCGGCATTCGCATCGGCCCACGCGCGCAGCTGCGCGGATGTCTGCGGCGCGATCTCGTCGTCGAGCCTGCTGCCGTCGGTCCGCAGGCCGGCCTGCATCATCTGCAGGCCGAGCGTCGGCGAATGCAGTTCTTCGGGCGCCAGTTCGAACACCACTTCGCCCGCCGCCGCGACCGCGGCCGCCACGTCTTCCGACAGCGGATAGTCGTCCGACGTGAGGAAGTGGAAGGAGCCCAGCAGATACAGCGCACCCTGGTCGCCACTGACCCGCCACAGCAGCGGCACCGGTGCCGGCGCGAGGGCGCTGTAACCGATCGCCGGCACGTCCTGGCGTCCGTCGGCAACGACAACGGATGGCGACAACAGGATCGGCGGCGCCTCGAGCGGCGGCAACTCGGCCTGTCCGGCGCCCCCCACGAACAGGCCGGCCAACAGGGCGGCGCTACGAAGCAGCCGGAATGACACGGGTCGACGCATGCGGATGCAGTCCTCGTTGGGCGGCGGGCTCATGTGAGCGTGGGCGGTGGCGGTGGCCGGTAGGCCTTCTCCCCGGCAGGCACCGCCAGATCGAGCCGGTTGCCGGCCGGCGGCAGCGGACAGGTGGCGAAAGCAGTGAACGCACACGGCGGGTTGTAGGCGCGGTTGAAATCGAGCTGCAGGCGGCCGTCTGCACCGGGCGCCGGCGCGTCGAGATAGCGGCCGGCGCTGTAGCTGCCATGGCCGCTGGTGCGGTCGGCGAAGATCAGGAACAGCCCCTCGTCCTCGCCCGCCAATGCCTGCAACGTGTACCGCGTGCCGTCGCGCTCGAACGCGACCGTGCCCGGTGTCGGCTGGTCCTCGACCAGACCGAGGATGTTGGCGATCGGCAGCGTTGCGCCGGTCGCCGCGGGCTCGAACTGCGCATCGATCTGCCAGTCGCGCGAGGTCGGCCAGTACTCGATGCCGGTGAAGCGCGTGCGCGAACGGGCCTCGACGTGACGCGCGCGCACGAAGGCCACACCGCCACGTTCGATGATCGTCAGCGCGCCCTTGTCCTCGTCGAAGCCGAGGGTGCCGGGCATATCGTCCGCGTCGCTGTGCAGGCGCACACGGCCGCTGACGGGGACACCGTCGAGCGTCACCACGACCCCGCGTTCAGGCGTGAACCAGTATTGGCCGCTCCCGGACTGCAGCAGCCCCGGCGCTTCGGGCCCCATCGCCAGGCGAATGCCGCTGCGCGGGCCGCTGCCGATGAAATGGGATTTGTGCTCGATGCGGTGCAGGCCGATCAGGCTCAGCCACCCATCGGGCGCGACCAGCGCAGCCCGGCGCCGGTCCTGCCACACGCGGGTCTGCGCGGAGAACACGACATCCTGGCGCGCAGCTTCGGCGCGCGCCGCAGGATCCTCGGGCTCCGGGGTTTCGCCGCACGCGGACAGCAGCACGGCCAGTCCGAGGATCGGTGCAAGGCACCATCGCGTCATGTCAGCGGCCTCGGAGAAACCATCGGTCGATCTCGGCAAGCGGGAAATGCGCCCAGGTCGGTCGGCCATGGTTGCACTGACCCGAGCGCTCGGTCGCTTCCATCTGCCGCAGCAGTGCGTTCATTTCGGGCAGCGTGAGGCGACGATTCGCACGCACCGCACCGTGGCAGGCCATCGTCGACAAGAGCTCGTCGCGCTCGGTCCGCACGCGCAGGCTCTCGCCGTGCTCGCGCAGATCGGCGAGCACATCGCGCAGCAGGGCTTCGGTGTCGCCCTGCGCCAGCAGCGCCGGCACGCCGCGCAGCAGCAGTGATTGCGGCCCGGTGCGCGACACCTCGAAACCGAGTTCGGCGAGCGTCACGGCTTCGGCTTCTGCCACGTCGGCCTCGCGCTCGGACACCGCCACGGTCTGCGGCACCAGCAAGGGTTGCGTGCGTACGCCTTCGCCGTCGTGGGCAGTCTTGAGCTTCTCGTAGCCGATGCGCTCGTGCGCGGCGTGCATGTCGACGACGATCATGCCGTCGGCTGCCTGGCTCAGGATGTAGATGCCATGCAGCTGGGCGACGGCATAGCCGAGCGGCGGCACCAGCGCGTCCGGCTCACCGACGGTCGCATCGGGCGCAGGCTGCGGCGCAACGGCGTCGAAGGCGGGCGCCTGCGTGGCCGGAGCGCTGTAGAGGCCCGCATATACCGCGCGCGCTTCGTCGACACGCAGCGCGAGATGCGACTGCGGCATCGGCCGCGACCAGGCGGGCATCGCCTGAGTCCCCGCGGGGGCGAATGCGTCCGCCGGCGCCGCGCTGGACGCCGCCGCCACGTCGTGCGCCTGTCCCGCGCGCGTGTCGGCCAGCGCCTCGTGCAGCGTGCGGTACACGAAATCATGGATCAGCCGCGCGTCGCGGAAGCGCACCTCGTGCTTGGCCGGATGCACGTTGACGTCGACGCGCGTCGGGTCGAGTTCGAGGAACAGCACGTAGGCCGGCTGACGACCGTGATACATCACGTCGGCGAAGGCCTGCTTGACCGCGTGCGCGACGCTGCGGTCGCGCACCGCGCGGCCGTTGACGTAGAGGTACTGCTGGTCGGCGCTCGCACGCGAGTACGACGGCTTCGCGATCCAGCCGTGCAGGCGCAAACCGGCCGCGGCATGCTCGATGCGCAGCGCAGCGTCGGCGAACTCGCGGCCCAGCGTCTCGACCAGGCGCGCACCGGAGAACAGATCCTCATCGCCCTTGTAGCGGCGCGAAGGCTTGCCGTTGTGGCTGACCCGCAGCTCCACGTCCGGCCGCACGAGCGCCAGCGCGCGCAGCCATTCCTCGATGTGCCCGAGCTCGGTACGTTCGGCGCGCAGGAACTTGCGCCGCGCCGGCACGTTGTAGAACAGGTCACGCACTTCGACGGTGGTGCCGCGCGGGTGCGGTTTGGGCGCGACCTCGCCGACCTTGCCGCCGTCGACCTGCAGCACGGCGCCATGCGCATCGTCCTCCCGGCGCGAGGCCAGCGAGAACCGGCTCACCGAGGCGATCGACGGCAACGCTTCACCGCGGAAGCCGAGCGTGGCGACGGCCTCGAGATCGTCGAGCGAGCCGATCTTGCTGGTCGCATGCCGCGATACCGCCAGCGGCAGTTCTTCCGGAGGAATGCCGCCGCCATCGTCGCGGATGCGGATCAGGCGGACGCCGCCTTCCTCCAGATCGATGTCGACACGCAGCGCGCCGGCATCGAGCGCGTTCTCGACCAGCTCCTTGACCACGGACGCGGGCCGTTCGACCACTTCGCCGGCGGCGATCTGGTTGACGAGGATGTCGGGAAGCTGGCGGATCGGCACGTGGGCATCGGCGACGCGGACGCGTCGCGGCAGAAATCAACGTGGATGATAGCGGCTGGCAACGCCCGACACGGTCAGGGGCTGCCGCCGGCCACCACGTTCGAGCCGTTTGCCGCCGCAGCTGCGGCGCGCGCCGCGTACAGTGTGCCCGGCGGCGGCTGCGCGGTGAAATAGGTATTGATGCCGTTGAGCACCGCGGTCGCCAGGCGACGCTGGTGCGCAGGGTCCAGCAGCCGACGCTCTTCATCGGGATTGGAGATGAAGCCGGTTTCCACCAGCATCGCCGGCATGTCGGCATTGCGCAGCACGGAGAAATTCGCGTACTCCACATTGGCCTTGTGGGTCTTGCCCACGTTGCGCAAACCCGACAGCACGTGCGTGGCGGCGTCCTGGGAGGCCCGCATGTGGCCGCTCTGGGCCATCTCCAGCAGCACGTTCGACAACGTGTCCCGGGTCAAGGAGACGCCGCCGACGAGATCGGCGCTGTTCTCGCGATCGGCCAGCCACCGCGCCTGCTGCGACGAGGCGCCGCGCGTGGACAACGTATAGACCGATGAACCGTAGGCCGCCCGGTTGTGCGCAGCGTCGGCATGGATCGAGACGAACATGTCGGCCTTGGCGCGCCTCGCGCGCAGGGCGCGCTGTGGCAGTTCGATATAGGTGTCGTCGTCGCGCACAAGATGCGCGCGCATGCCCGGCGTGGCGTTGATCTGCCGCGCAAGCTCGCGCGAGATCGCCAGCACGACGTTCTTCTCGTAAGTGCCGGCGGGGCCGATCGCCCCGGGGTCGCGACCGCCGTGGCCGGGATCGATGGCGATCACGAGCGGACGCATGCCCGGGCCGACGGCCGCCGGCATCGGCACCTGGGCCGGGGCGACGATTTCCGGGCCCGTGACCGGCGGTGGCGGGGCTGCCTGCTCGGCCGGCGTCGCCGCGGCGACCGGCGTGGCGGACGCGGCAGCACCCTGTCCGCCCATCGCGGAGATCAGGCGCGAGGTCGCGTCATTGGACGCGGCGGCCGGGTCCGCTACCGGGGCCGTCGAAGCCGAAGTCGTGGTGGTCGAGGCGACAGACGCAGCGCTGGCTGCCGCGATACGGGCGATCGGGTCCGCGTCGCCGTCACCGGGCCATTCGATGACCAGCACCGGGCCATCCGGGCCCTCCTCGATGCGCGGCGGCATCGCCTTCACCGACGAAGCGAGATCGAACACGATGCGGGTGGTGCCGGCCACGGGCTGACCGCTGCGCACCGTACGCACGGCGCCGCCACCGGCCGGCATTGTCGCGGCGCGCAGCCGTGTACCGGGCAGATCCACGACCAGACGGTCCGGATTGGCCAACGAGATGAGGGTGTATTCGGCGCGGGCGTCGAGCTTGAGCTCGGCCCGGGTGCCGGTAGCGCCCGTACGCACATCGACGCTCCGCAATTCGGCGCCGAAGGCGATGTTCCAGCACAGCGCAGCGATCAGGGCGATCGCCAACACGGCCTGAGACAGGTTGATTCCCCGGATGCGCATGGCGGCTAGTCAATCACCGCCATCAAGACAATGCAAGACGTTTTTCCTTGCAAATCCGGGGCATGCAGACCCTTTCTATGGTTTCAGTTCAGCAAGCGTCGACAAACGTGAGTCCCGGGTGAGTGCGGCCAGCCAGGCCTCCCCTGCCGCCGTGCCCGGGCGCAGATCCGCCACGCGCCCGGCGCCTTCAATCGCCAGATGGATCTCGAGGGTGGCGTGCGCCAGTGCGCCCGCGCCCCGTTCGGGCCACTCGACCAGCCACAGCGCGGCCTCGACGTCGTCCAGGCCCAGGAAGTCGAGTTCCCCGGCATCGCCGATGCGGTAGAGGTCGAGATGCAGGGCCTCGCCACCTTCGAGCGGATAGCGCTCGACCAGCGTGTAGGTGGGGCTGCGGACCGTGCCGGTGACGCCGAGCGCTCGCAGCCACGCGCGCGCCAGCGTGGACTTGCCGGCGCCCAGGTCGCCGTGCAGATGCACGACCGCGCCAGCCGGCTGGTGCGCGGCCAGTGCCTCGGCCAGGGTGCGGGTGGCGGCTTCGTCGGGCAGGTGGCGGATCATCGCGAAGGCTCCGGATTGGCGCAGGCGCGCAGTACATCGATGAGATCGCCGGGCAACAGGCCGCGCTCGCCGCCGTGTGTCGCCGCGACATCGCCGGCTACCCCGTGCAGGAGTGCGCCACAGGCCGCCGCCTGTTCGGCGTCGAGCCCCTGGGCGCGAAGCGCCGCAATGCTGCCGGTCAGCACGTCGCCCATGCCACCGGTCGCCATGCCCGGGTTGCCTGCAGCCACCAGCCAAGGCAAGCCCCCCGGAGCGCAGACCAGCGTGCCCGCCCCCTTGAGCACGACGACCGCCTGCCATCGCTCGGCCAGCGCACGCACGGCGGCCGGTCGATCGCGCTGGATCGCCGCAGTGTCGGTCTCGAGCAGGCGCGCCGCTTCACCCGGATGCGGCGTGAGCACCGCGCCGGCCGGCAGGCGACGCGGACGCGCCACCAGCAGGTTCAGCGCATCGGCATCGAGCACCAGCGGCCGCGACTCGGCATCGGCGGCGTCGAGGGTTTCGTCGAACAGCGCGTGTCCCCAGGCGTCCTGCCCCAGGCCGGGACCGAGGGCGATGACGTCGGCCGCATCCAGCGCAGTCGCGAGCGCGGTGGCGTTGTCGGTGCGACAGGCCATCGCTTCGGGCCAGCGCGCAAGCAGCGCCGGGATGTGCGCCGCGCGGGTCGCGACTTCCACCAGCCCCGCGCCGCTGCGCAGGGCCGCGCCGGCCGCCAGCAGGACAGCCCCACCCTTGCCGGTATCGCCGCCAATGCACAGCACGCGACCGTGCGAGCCCTTGTGCGCGTTGCGCGGGCGCGGCTTCAGCCAGAAATGCAGCGCGCTTGCGTCGATACGCCGCGCCTGTGGGCACGCAGCGGCCACGCAGTCCACGTCGACGCCGAGCGCATCGATCGAGAGTGTGCCGGCATGATCGGCGCCGTCGCCTGTCTGCAGGCCGAGCTGCGGGGCGAGGAACTGCAGCGTGCGCGTCGCGCGGACGGCGGCGCCCGGCGCGCTGCCACGGTCGCCGGACAGACCGCTCGGGCAGTCGAGCGCGAACACGGAGGCGCCGCAGGAATTGATCGCGTCGATCAGGGCGGACGTTTCCGCGTCCGGTGCGCGCGACAGGCCGATGCCGAAGATCGCATCGACGACGACGTCCGCATCCGGCAGATGCGCATCGAACGACACGACTCGCCCGCCCTCCGTCTCGAACGCGCGGCACATCGCCTGCGCCGATGCGGTGCGCGGCGCATGGGCATCGAGCCGGACCACGCAAACGTCGCGCCCTGCGACCCGCGCGTACGTCGCCAGGGCATAGCCGTCGCCGCCGTTGTTGCCCGGACCGCACACCACCACGATGCGCTGCGCCTGCGGCCATGCGGTCTGCAATGCATGCCAGCCGGCTCGACCGGCGCGCTGCATCAGCGCGGCCGGGTCGGCGGCGCGCGACAGCGTCGCGTGTTCGATCGCGCGCAACGCGGACGCGTCGTACAACAAGGAGCCGGGCGGCGTGACACAGGGAGCGCTCATCGCGCGGATTCTATACTTCGCGCATCGTGAACCCGTCCCCTGCCACTACCGCGCGCGAGGCCGCGCCCGCTGCACTCGCCGCGCGCATCAAGTCCATCGCTGCGGAAATGGGCTTCCAGCGCTGCGGCATTGCCGACATCGATCTGCGCGAAGACGAAGCGCACCTGCGCGACTGGTTGTCGCAGGGGCTGTACGGCACGATGGAATGGATGGCGCGCCATGGCGACAAGCGCGCGCGGCCGGCCGAGCTGGTGCCCGGCACGGTGCGCGTGCTGTCGGTCGGGCTCGACTACGGCCGCAACGATGACGACAGCGCCTGGGACACGCTCGCCGACGGCAGTCGCGCCTACGTCGCGCGTTACGCGCTGGGCCGCGATTACCACAAGCTGATGCGCAACCGGCTGCAGAAACTCGCCCATCGCATTGCCGAGGAGATCGGCCCGTTCGGCCATCGCGTGTTCGTCGATTCGGCGCCGGTGCTCGAACGTGCCCTGGCGCGCAATGCGGGACTGGGCTGGATCGGCAAGCACACCTGCCTGATCGACAGGAACGGCGGCTCGTGGTTCTTTCTCGGCGAGATCTACGTCGACGTGCCGTTGCCGGTCAACCCGCCGGCAACCGCGCATTGCGGCACCTGCGTGCGTTGCATCGACGTGTGCCCGACCCGCGCGATCACCGCCCCGCACCGGCTCGATGCGCGGCGCTGCATCGCCTATCTGACCATCGAGCACGACGGGGCGATCGACGCCTCGCTGCGCCCGCTGATCGGCAACCGCATCTTCGGATGCGACGACTGCCAGCTCGTCTGTCCCTGGAACAAGTTCGCCAAACGCACCGACGAGCCGGACTTCCGCGCGCGCAACAACCTCGACACCGCGTCGCTGGCCGACCTGTTCGCATGGGACGAGGCCGAATTCCTGCAGCGCACCGAAGGTTCGCCGATCCGGCGCAGCGGACATCGCCGCTGGCTGCGCAACCTCGCCGTCGCGCTCGGTAACGCGCCCGGCACGCCCGAAACCATCGCCGCACTGCGCGCGCGCCGGCACAGTGGCGATGCGCTGGTGGACGAACATGTGGAGTGGGCGCTGGGACGGCACGGTATCCGCTGATCGTGTACGACGTGCTTGTGCACGGGATGCGTTGCGAGGGAAGGTCGCTTGCGACTACGGGCCGCTCCTGCACAGAGATGGAACACATGCAGGAGCGCGCTTGCGCGCGAGAGGATTCCCCGGAAAGGCTTCTCGCGCGCAAGCGCGCTCCTACACAAGGAAGGTCGGCCGCATCGTTCGTGACACGACACTCCAGCCAGCAGACAGGTGCCGTGGAATGCTGCGGAAAGACGCATCTTCAGGCAAGCGCGAGCCGCGCCATGAGAAGCACATCCACGAAGCTTCCGTCGCGCAATGCGTATCCACGAGCCAGACCTTCACGGACAAACCCGTGCCGCTCGTACAGCGCGGTGGCTGCTGCATTGTCGACGTAGACCTCCAGCTCGATCCGTCGAACGCCATGCCAGCGCTCGGCGGTGCCGATGGTCGCTGTCAACAGCGCGTCGAAGGTTCGCCGATCCGTCGCAGCGGACATCGTCGCTAGCTGCGCAACCTCGCCGTCGCGCTCGGCAATGCGCCCGGCACGCCCGAAACCATCGCCGCACTGCGCGCGCGCCGGCACAGTGGCGATGCGCTGGTGGGCGAACATGTGGAGTGGCGCTGGGGCGGCACGGCGTCGCGTAGCGCGCTGAGGCTCACCTTCCCCCGCCTGCGGGGGAAGGCCGGGATGGGGGCGACCCGTGAGTACCGTACGCAACGCGCCGGGCGCGGAATCCACGTCGAATCCGCATGAGGCAGGTGATGCGGCAATCGGCCCGCTTGCCCCCCACCCAGCCCTCCCTCGCAACGGGGGAGGGCTTCAATCCATCGCGAGCGTTGCGTCACGCGAGCCAGGCCTACTCGGGCCAGGCGCGAGCGCCGTCAGCGCGCGCGACGCGCGCCGATCTCGTCCAGCAGCGCACGCGTGACCGGATCGGCCACTGCGACGTCTGCGCCCTGCACCGCCGGCAGCAGTTCACCGGCGATGCGCTTGCCCAGCTCCACGCCCCACTGGTCGAAGGCGTTGATGCCCCACAGCACCGACTGCGCGTAGACGCTGTGTTCGTAGAGCGCGATCAGGGCGCCCAGGCTGTGCGGGTCGAGGCGATCGAGCAGCAGCAGCGTCGAGGGACGGTTGCCCGGGTAGGACTTCTGCGCATCGTCGGCCGCGTGGCCGTTGGCGAGCGCTTCGGTCTGCGCAAGGAGGTTCGACAGCAAGGCCGCGTGGTTGTCGGCATGCGGATGCGCGGGATTCACCACACCGATGAAATCGGCCGGCACGGTCTGCGTGCCCTGGTGCAGCGCCTGGAAGAAGCTGTGCTGCGAGTTGGTGCCCGGCCCGCCCCACAGCACCGGCACGGTGTCGAGGCCGACGGCGTCGCCGTCGGGGGTGACCGACTTGCCGAGGCTCTCCATCACCAGCTGCTGCAGATACGCCGGCAGCAGCGCGAGGCGCTCGTCATAGGGCAGCACGGCATGCGTGGACAGGCCGAGCGCGTTGCGGTTCCACACCGCGGTCAGCGCGTGCAGCAACGTGATGTTCCCGCCGATCGGTGTCTGCAGCGCATGCGCGTCCATGTCGGCGGCACCGGCGAGCAGCGTTTCGAAACCGTCCATGCCGATCGCGAGTGCAATCGAAAACCCCACCGCCGACCACAGCGAGTAACGCCCGCCGACCCAGTCCCACATCGGCAGCACCCGCTCGGGCGCGACGCCGAAGGCCTCGGCGCGCGCCACGTTGGCGCTGACCGCATACAGGCGCTCGCTGCCACCGAGCCAATCGCGCACGACCGCACCGTTGAGCAGGGTTTCCTGCGTGCCGAAGGTCTTGGAAACGAGGATCGCAGCCGTCTTCGCCGGATCGAGCTTCGCCAGCCGATGCTGTGCGTCGCTGCCGTCGACGTTGGTCAGGAAGTGCACGCGGAAACGACCGGAGCCGAAATCCTTCAGCGCGTCGACGACCAGGCGCGGACCCAGATCCGACCCGCCGATGCCGACATTGACGATATCGGTGACGTCGGACGCTTCGAGCTGCGCGACCAGGGCCGCCATGCGTACGCGCGCTTCAGCCGCCTGTGCATGCGCGTCGCGTGCGATCGCGGTGTCCGACAGCGCCGAACGCAGTGCGACATGCAGTGCCGGACGATTCTCGGACGTGTTGACGGTGACGCCATCGAACAACGCGCCGAAGGCCTGCGGCAGCGCCGCGTCCTCACCGAGCGTGATCAGTGCATCGCGCGCGTCGCGATCGAAGCGCTGACGCGCGAAGCTGGCATAGAGCCCGCCGGTGCGCAGTGCGAAATCCTGCGGGCGCGCAGCGTCCGCGGCGACGAGGTCGGCGATGCGCGCCACCTCGAGACGACGCGCATGCGGCGTCAGCGTGTCCCGGATCAGCCGCGCCGCCGTCGTCATCAGGCCGCCTGCGCCGGGATCGAATCGTTGGTGTGGGTCATGCGGTTGTCGCGGTCCACGTAGACCAGCCTGGGCTTGAACTTCTCCACCTCGGCCTCGTCCAGTGCGCCGTACGCGCAGATGATCACCAGATCGCCGACGCCGGCCTTGTGCGCGGCCGCGCCGTTGACCGAGATGATGCCGCTGCCGACTTCGGCGCGGATCGCATAGGTCGCGAAGCGCTCGCCGTTGTTGATGTTGTAGATCTCGATGCGCTCGTACTCGCGGATGCCCGACAGGTCGAGCAGGCGACCGTCGATCGCGCACGAGCCCTCGTAATGCAGCTCGGCGTGGGTGACGGAGGCGCGGTGGATCTTCGCTTTCAACAGGGTGAGTTGCATGGCAGGCACGGCCGGGTCACGGCATCGGACAACGCGGAGAAACCGCAGGAACCGCGAAGTATAGGGGCGGTGTGCGGCATCGCAACATCGCGGCAGACCGCGTGCAACCCGAATTCAGCGCGCCGTCGGCGATCCGTCGAGGCTGAATTCGAGGTTGTCGATCAGCCGCGTGGCGCCCAGCCTGGCGGCGGCCAGGGCCACCGCCGCGCCCTGGCCTTCGACGAACGGCGAGAGGTCCGGCGCATGGACCTCGACATAGTCCACCTCGAACCCGGCCTGCCGCAGCGTTGCCTTCGCGGCCCCGGTGGCGGCGTCCACGTCGGCGCCGGCACGCATCGACTCGCGCAGCGCACGCAGTGCCGCGCCCAGTGCCGGCGCGCGGGCACGCGCGTCGGCGTCGAGATACTGGTTGCGTGAGCTCAGCGCCAGACCGTCCGTATCGCGCGCGATCTCGACCGGCAGCAGCTCGACCGGGAACGCCAGATCGGCCACCAGGTGCGCGATCACCGCGAGCTGCTGATAGTCCTTGCGCCCGAACGCGGCGACGTCCGGCTGCACCTGGTTGAACAGGCGCGACACCACCGTAGCGACCCCGTCGAAATGACCCGGCCGGTGCGCGCCGTCGAGAATTTCGGTGATCCCCGGCACGCGCACGGTCACCGTGTTGTGCAGGCCCAGCGGATACATGGCCTCGACCGACGGCAGCCAGAGCAGATCGCAACCCGCGGCTTCGAGCCCACGGGCATCCTGCTCGGGCGTGCGCGGATAACGTGCGAAATCTTCGTTCGGCCCGAACTGCGTTGGATTGACGAAGACGCTGGCGACCACACGGTCCACGCGCTGGCGCACCGCCTCGACCAGCGAAAAATGTCCTGCGTGCAGATTGCCCATGGTCGGCACCAGGCCGATGCGCAGCCCCGCGCGCTTCCATTCGGAGATCCGCGCGCGCAGCGCAGGCAGGGTGTCGACGGTTTCGATCATCGGTCGTGCTTCGTGCAATGCAGCCAGCGCGGACGCTCAGCTGTAGGAGTGTTCCGGGCCCGGGAAGCTGCCGTCGCGCACGGCCTCGACATACGCCCGCGCGGCGCCGGCGACCGAGCCACCGTCGACGAGGAAATCGCGGACGAACTTCGGACGGCGATGGCCGCTGTCCAGGCCCAGCATGTCGTGCAGCACCAGCACCTGGCCGTCGCAGCCTGCGCCCGCGCCAATGCCGATGGTGGGCACAGGCGATGCGGCGGTGATCTCGGCTGCCAATGCGGCCGGCACGCCTTCGAGCACGATCAGCGTGGCGCCCGCCTCGGCGATCGCCAGCGCTTCGGCGCGCAGCGTCTGCGCCGCGGCATCGCCACGGCCCTGCACCTTGAAGCCGCCGAAGCGCAGCACCGACTGCGGCGTGAGCCCCAGATGCGCGCAGACCGGGATCTCGCGTTCGACGAGAAACCGCGTGACCTCGAGCTTGTTCGGCGTCGCGCCTTCAAGCTTGACCATGCCCGCGCCCGCCTGCAGCAGCCGCGTCGATGCATCGAGCGCACGCTCGGGCGTCGCGTCGGCCTGGAACGGCAGGTCGGCAATGACCAGTGCGCGACGTACGGCGCGCGCGACGCAGGCGGTGTGATAGGCGATGTCGTCGACAGTGACCGGCAGGGTCGAGCCGTGCCCCTGCACCACCATGCCCAGCGAATCGCCGACCAGCAGCAGGTCGACACCGGCCGCGTCGAAGGTGCGGGCGAAGCCGGCGTCGTAGGCGGTCAACATCGCAAGCTTGCGGCCGGCGGTGCGGGCCTCGAACAGCGCGGGCACCGTGACCGGCGCGGGGGAAGAAGTCGTCATCGCACTAGCCTAGCGCTTCGATGCCGGCGCGATCCACGACCGCGAGTGCATCGGCAGCCGCGCCGATGCCGGGGATCGAGAGCGCCGGGTCGAGTTCCAGCAGCGGCACGAGCGCGAATGCGCGCTGGTGCAGGCGCGGATGCGGAACGGACAGTCCCGGCAGCGCGATCACCGCATCGCCGTAGAGCAGCAGATCGAGATCGAGCGTGCGCGGCCCCCAATGATCGTCGGCCAGCGCGCTGCGCCGCCGACCGAAGATTCGCTCGATGTCCAGCAGGGCATTGAGCAGATCCATCGGCGCGCGATCGGTGTCCATGCGCGCCACGGCGTTGACGAAGTCAGGCTGGTCGGTCCGGCCCCAGGCCGGCGTGCGATACAGCGTCGAAAGCTGCAGACCGCTGGTGCCGGGCACCGCCGCCAGGCGCTCGGCGGCCTCGCGCAGGATGCGCGGCACATCGCCCAGATTGCCGCCCAGGCCGATGTAGGCGCGCACGCTCAAGGCCGCGCGCCGCCCGGTGCCGTGCGCCAGGCGCGCAGTGTCATCCGGCGGTCGCCGGCGCGCGACGGCGACGACGTCGGCGCCGCGGGGCGTCGCCCTCACCGGCCTCGTCCTCGCCCGGATACAGCGCAATGGCGTGATCGGGGTCGTGCTGCGCCTCTTCCCAGAACGCCACATCGGCCGCGTGCGCATTCGATGCGTTCTGCCGCAGCACGAGGAAATCGAACGCGGCGCGGAAACGCGGATGCGACAGCGTGCGGGTCACGCGCTTGCGCTGGCGCAGCGGGAAGCGCGCCTGCAGCAGCCAGATTTCCTGCATCGGCAGCGAGAACCGGCGCGGCAGCGCCACGGTGGTGACCTGGTGCAGCGTGACGCGATCGGCCGCGCGACGCTGCGCCTCGACCGGCTGCACGCCATCGGCCTGCAGTTTCATCCAGGCGCGGCAGAACGCCGGCCACAGCAGCGTAGCGAACAGGAACGCCGGCGACACCGGATCTCCCGCGGCCACACGTGCGTCGGTCGAAGCAAGGCCTGCCAGGACCACTGCGCGCAGCGCACCGCTGCGGTTGCTGGCGAGCGCGGCGGCCGATTCGGGAAACAGTGCCGGCAGCAGTCCGAAACGCTCGAGCCCCTCGAAGCTGGCGACCGCGTGCCCGGACAGAAACAGCTTCAGGCATTCCTCGAACAGGCGCGCCGGCGCGGCTTCCGACAGCAGATGGGCCAGACGCGGAATCGGCTCGGCCGTGCCCGGCTCGATGGTGAAGTCGAGCTTGGCCGCCAGGCGTACCGCGCGCAGCATGCGCACCGGGTCCTCGCGGTAACGCGTCTCGGGATCGCCGATCAGGCGCATGACGCGGTTCTGCACGTCCTCGAAACCGCCGACGTAATCGCGCACCGAGAAGTCGGCGATCGCGTAATACAGCGCGTTGGCGGTGAAGTCGCGGCGCACCGCGTCGTCCTCGATGGTGCCGTAGACGTTGTCGCGCAGCAGACGGCCGTCGTCGTGGACTTCGCGATCCCCGCTGCCGTCGTCGACATTGGCGCGGAAGGTTGCGACCTCGATGATCTCGCGGCCGAACACCACGTGCGCCAGGCGGAAACGCCGGCCGATCAGGCGACAGTTGCGGAACAGCGCCTTGACCTGCTCGGGCGTGGCGTCGGTCGCAATGTCGAAGTCCTTGGGCGTGAGGCCGACCAGCACGTCGCGGACCGCGCCGCCGACCAGATAGGCCTGGTGGCCGGCCTCGTGCAGGCGGTAGAGCACACGCAGGGCGTTCTGGCTGATCTGCCGTCGCGAGATGGTGTGCTGGTCGCGCGGGATCACCCGCAGCCCGGCGGACAGGTCGGTTGAAACAGGAGTGGAATCGGTGTGCATCAAGACGGAAATTTTTCCCCGGCGACCGTTGCGGCGCCAGCAAGCCTGCTATACTAGCAAGCTGCACACGTCATCGACGTTTTGTAGCCGGTCGTCCAACCGGTGCCGCTCGCGGCAATCCCCAGCTCCCTTCGTCTAGAGGCCTAGGACGTGGCCCTCTCAAGGCTAAAACACGGGTTCGAATCCCGTAGGGAGCGCCATATCCAGCGAAAGCCCATGCCGCGAGGTGTGGGCTTTCTGCTTTTGAACGCTCGAAGCGAAGCCGGTTCGCTGGCAGAGCCTTCGCTCGATCCAGCGCTTCAGGCGCCTGAAGCCTTGCCCCCACCCAACCCTCCCCCGCCATGCGGGGGAGGGCTAAAGCACTACCAGTAGCACTGGCCCAAGAGCGCACGCTCGATTGCAGTCAAGATCGCGACGCTCACGGCGGCGGACTGGCGGGCGGTGGTCGCGCCCGAGTCAGGGCAGGACGTTGACCGAGGGAGAAGCGACCGCCGCCCGGCAGGCCGCCGTCACTCCGAAGACGACGCTTCCCAACCCCAACGCAAAGTGTCATCCGGTGAAGCAAGTACGCAGCACGCCTCCCTCCACCGCCCGCCCAAATGCGAACGCTTCGCACCGTCATCGGGGCGCTGCCTTAAACTGCAGCCCGCCATTGCCTCACCCGATCCGAATCCATGCCTTTCGTCGTCACCGAAAACTGCATCAAGTGCAAGTACACCGACTGCGTCGAAGTCTGCCCGGTGGACTGCTTCCACGAAGGCCCGAACTTCCTGGTCATCGATCCGGACGAGTGCATCGACTGCACGCTGTGCGAACCCGAGTGCCCGATCAACGCGATCTACCCCGAGGACGACGTGCCGGCTGGCCAGGAAGCGTTCGTGGCCCTCAATGCCGAACTGTCGCGGGCGTGGCCGGTCATCACCACCCGCAAGGACCCGATGCCCGACGCCAAGGACTGGGAAGGCAAGCCCGACAAGCTGCCGTTGCTCGAGCGCTGACGCGCGCCTTGCGGACACCGCGATGTGAAACGAAAACGGGCGCCGAGGCGCCCGTTTCCATGTGCGAAGGCCCGGAATCATCCGGACCGTGACGTCGACGCTTACTGCGCCAGTGCCGTCTGCAGCAGTGCGATCAGGCGCGTCGGCGCCTCGCCCGTGGCGGCCACGCCGCGCGGATCGACCGCCGACACCACCGCCCCACCCTGCGCGGTGGCCACGCGCACCAGGAACTGGCTGTCGGCGTAGCTGACGTCGTAGGTGCCCAGCACCTGCGAGCGGCTGTTGACGGTCACGCCCTCGGTCGCGGCCAGCGCTTCGCCGACCTGTCCGAACACCGCGTCGCGGTCGCCGGCGGCGGAGAAAGAGACGCTCGAATCGGCCGGCGCTGCCGCGGCGGCTGCGGTCCCCGAACGTGTCACCGAGCCACCGGTTTCCGGCAGTGCCATCGCGCCGTCGGTGCGCGGGCGGTCGAGATCCGGCGGCACTTCGAGCGGACGGCTCTCCGGGCTCTGCGCGTACAGCGCGTTTTCCTTCTTGAACCAGCGGCAGCCGCTGGTGCCCACGACCGCGACCGCGACTGCGGCGATGGCGAGATAACGCATGGAGGAACGGGTGGGACGCATCGAAGGATCTCCTGGGGAATCAGGCGGCGCGGGCACGACAGGACGCTTCGAGGTCCGCCGCACGACGCATCGCATCGTCGGCCTGGGCGGCGTGCGCCTCGGCCAGTGTCGTCAAGGGCAGGCGCAGGCCATGGCCGAAGCCCTGCCGGGCCAGCACCGCCTTGACGGGAATGGGATTGGGTTCCACGCCACAGAACGCCGACAGCGGCTGCAGCTGCGCGTCGAGCGCATGCGCCGCCTCGGCCTGACCGCCGCGCGCGAGATCGCACAGGCGCCGGAACGCGCCGGGCACGATGTTCGACACGACCGAAATCACGCCGTCGGCACCGGCGAGCATCGCACGCGCCGCGGTCGGGTCATCGCCGCTGAGCACGCTGAAGCCCTCGCCCTGCAGGGCGAGCAGCACCTGCATGCGCTCGACGCCATCGTGCGCTTCCTTGATGCCGACGATGCGCGGATGGGCGGCGAGTGCGGCGACGGTCTCGGGCTGCATGTCGGTGCCCGTGCGGCCGGGCACGTTGTAGAGCAGCACCGGCAGCTCGCATGCATCGGCGACCGCGGTGTAATGCGCCACCAGGCCGGCCTGCGTCGGCCGCACGTACGGCGGCACGACGACCAGCGCCGCATCGGCGCCCAGCGCAGCCAGCCGGCGCGTGGCAGCAATGGTCTTCGAAGTGGCCGAACCGCCGGTGCCGGCGAGCACCGGCACGCGACCGGCCGCGATTGCGACCGCCGAGGTCACCAGCCACTCGTACTCGTCATCGTCGAGCGTGGCGGCCTCGCCGGTCGAGCCGGCCACCACGAGCCCCTGCGTGCCGGCGTCGATCTGCGATTCGACCAGCCGTTTCCACGCCGCACGGTCGAGTGCGCCGGTGGTGTCGAAAGGGGTCGCGAGCGCGGTGATGCTGCCTGAGAGTCGCAAGATGAAGATCCAGTGGGCAGCCGGGAACGGCTGCGGGTGAAGCGAACGTGCCGCAAAACGCCGGGTTTGGGCCCGGAAAATGCCGGCCGATGTTACTTGCGGCCACGAAGCGCGGGCAAGTATGCTGGCCTTCGCGTCCGGCCCCGCCCGGATCGCCGTTCACCCTCCAGTCGCCATCGACCCTTCTCCGGTCGAACAGATTTCCCGCCGCGGACGCCCCCTTGACCGATTCCGATACCGCAGCCCGGCCTTCGCCGAACGAGAACTACCTGCTGATCAACGCGTACACCACGCATCCGGCCTCGCCGCTGCTGTCGGTGTCGCGGCGCATCGCCGACAGCGGCTGCAACCTCGTCGACACCCGCCTGTCCACGGTCGGCCGCGATGTCTCGGTGACCGCGTTGGCCAACGGTCCCTGGGACGCGGTCGCCAAGCTCGAGGCGATGCTGGCGCGGCTCGAACGCGAGGAAGATCTCAAACTGGTCTGGTACCGCACCGGGCCCAAGCCCGTGCAGTCGAACCTGCTGCCCTACGTGGTGGAAGTGGTCGCCGCCGACAAGACCGGCATCCTGTTCCAGCTGGCCGACTTCTTCGACCGCCAGGGCATCACCATCGAAAGCCTGCATTCCTCGCGTTATCGCGCCATGCAGACCGGCGCGGACATGTTCTCCGCGCAGGTCACCATCGGCATTCCGTCGAACATGCACATCGCCGCCCTGCGCGATGATTTCCTCGAGTTCTGTGATCACCTCAACCTCGACGCGATCATGGATCCGATGAAGTTCTGAGCGCGCGCGCGCCCTTGCGAAACCTGCAAGGCGCGCGCATTGTGATGCCGACTGTCGACAAGGAATGCCCGTTCGCAGCATGAGCGGAACCCGCAAGAAGCTTTCAAAGGCCACCCTGACGCTGCCACTGGCGCTGTCGGGGGGTGCGACGGCCAAGCTGGCCGACTACACCGGACGCTGGCTCGTCCTCTACTTCTACCCCAAGGATTCCACGCCCGGCTGTACCACCGAAGGGCTGGACTTCAACGCGCTGCTGCCGCAGTTCCAGGCGCTGGGCGCCGAGGTGCTAGGCGTGTCGCGCGACTCGGTGAAATCGCACGACAACTTCTGCGCCAAGCAGGGCTTCGCGTTCCCGCTGGTCAGCGACGGCGACGAGGCCCTGTGCCGCGCGTTCGACGTGATCCGCGAGAAGAACATGTACGGGCGCACCGTGATGGGCATCGAGCGCAGCACGTTCCTGATCGATCCCGAAGGTCGCATCGCGGCCGAGTGGCGCAAGCTGCGCGTGCCCGGTCACGCCCAGGCGGTGCTCGACGCCCTGCAGGCTGCGCGGTCGCAGTGACCCCGTTTCCAGACCGCTCCGTCCGCCGTCCCACTCCGGGCCACGGCGGCGCGAGCGTGCGTGTGCGACACCGGCCCCATGTCCGTCTTTCCCATCCCCTACGGAACGCCGACTGACGATGATGACCCAAGGCAAACGCGTCTACGTCCTCGATACCAACGTGCTGATGCACGACCCCACCGCGCTGTTCAAGTTCGAGGAGCACGATGTCTACCTGCCGATGCAGGTGATCGAGGAACTCGACAACGGCAAGAAGGGCACCAGCGAAGCCAGCCGCAATGCGCGGCAGGTCAGCCGCTTCCTCAACGAACTGATCGAGGCCGGCGGCAGCGACCGCATTGCTGAAGGCCTGCCGCTGGTGCGGCCGCAAGGCCTGCAACTGCGCGGCGCGCAGAGCGTCGGCCGTCTGCGGTTCCAGACCACGACACCCAGCGAGGACCCCACCTCGTTCGGCGTCGCCGCGCCCGACAACCGCATTCTCGGCGCCATCCTCGACCTGCAGCGCAGCGAGCCCGACTATCCGGTCGTCTTCATCTCCAAGGACATCAATCTCCGCATCAAGGCGGCGATCGCCGGCATCGCCAACGAGGATTACGAGAACGACCGCGCGCTCGATGATTTCAGTCTGCTCTACACCGGCGCGACCGCGCTGCCGGCCGATTTCTGGTCGATCCACGGCAAGGATCTGCGCTCGTGGACCGACAAGGGCCGCACCTTCTACGAACTGGCCGCGCCCGGTGACGACGAGTGGCACGCCAACCAGTTCCTGTACCTGCCCGGCGACGAGGAATCCGAGTTCCGGGTGGTGCGCGTGGAGGACGGCCGGGCGACGCTGCAGATCGTCGACGATTTCCGCCACACGCAGCATGCGGTCTGGGGCATCAACGCGCGCAACCGCGAGCAGAACTTCGCGCTCAACGCACTGATGGATCCGGACATCGACTTCGTCACCCTGCTCGGCACCGCCGGCACCGGCAAGACGCTGCTGGCGCTGGCCGCGGGCCTGGCCCAGACCATGGACCAGCAGCGCTACCGCGAAATCATCATGACCCGCGCGACGGTCAGCGTCGGCGAGGACATCGGCTTTTTGCCCGGCACCGAAGAGGAAAAGATGACGCCGTGGATGGGCGCACTGACCGACAACCTCGAAGTGCTCACCCACAACCAGGACGGCGGCAGCTGGGGCCGCGCAGCCACCAACGACCTGTTGGCCTCGCGCATCAAGATCCGCTCGATGAATTTCATGCGCGGGCGCACCTTCCTGTCGCGCTACCTGATCCTCGACGAGGCGCAGAACCTCACCCCGAAGCAGATGAAGACGTTGGTCACGCGCGCCGGCCCCGGCACCAAGATCGTCTGCCTGGGCAACGTCGAGCAGATCGACACGCCCTATCTCACCGAGACGACGTCGGGCCTCACCTACGCCGTCGACCGGTTCAAGAACTGGGCGCACAGCGCGCACATCACGCTGCGTCGCGGCGAGCGCTCGCGCCTGGCCGATTTCGCATCCGAGGTGCTCTGAGCGACGTGCACTTGCGCCGCCCCAACACTGCATTGGCAAAGCCTGTCGCGGGGGCGGCGTTCGTGACCGGCGTGTGCGGCGCGCTGCGCCCGGCGCACCGTGCAGGCGGGTCGCGGCCCACGCGATTCGTGCGTGCCGATGAAGACCGGCGTGTCACCAAACGCCCCGCCGCGCGCGTCGCGCCCGGCGCGGGCGATGCGCGATCGCGGGCGTTGATGGGCAGGCGCGTTCGCTGACGCCATGAGCATGCGCCTGCCACCCTGGGTCTGGATCGGCTCGATCGCGCTGTCCTGCATCGCCGGCATGGTCAACGTCGTCGGCTATCTGGGCTTCGAGCACCAGGCGGTCAGCCACCTGACCGGCACCACCAGCCTGCTGGGTGCAGCCCTGGTCGACCGCGACTGGCGCGCGGTCGCGCATCTATGGGGCGTGTTGATCGCGTTCTGCGCCGGCGCGACGCTCAGCGGGCTGATCCTGCAGGACGACACGCTGCGTCTGGGCCGCCGCTACGGCGTGACCCTGACGCTCGAAGCGGCCTTGCTCGTCGCGGCCGTGCCCCTGTTCGGAAACGCGCACATCGCAGGCGCCCTGCTTGCCGCGATGGCGTGCGGCCTGCAGAACGCGATGGTGACGACCTACAGCGGCGCCCTCGTACGCACGACGCATCTGAGCGGCATGTTCACCGATCTGGGCATCGGCCTGGGACATCTGATCCGCGGGCGGGCGCTGCCACTTCGGCGCCTGACGCTCAGCGGGCTGATCATCGGCGGCTTTCTCGCCGGTGGCATCGTCGGCGCGTGGCTGTACGCGCGCATCGGCTATCACGCCCTGTTGCTACCGGCGGCGCTGACCGGCCTCACCGGCACGGGCTACGTCGCGTATCGCCACTGGCGCGGCGTGCCGTCGGATCCACGGACGTAGGCGCTCGGCCCACTGCGCGGCCCGGCGACGGCAGGCACAATGCGCGCATGAACGCACGTCCTTCGCGTCCACCGTCGACGCTCACGATCGCCGGCTCCGATTCCGGCGGCGGCGCCGGCATCCAGGCCGATCTCAAGACCTTCGCCGCGCACGGCGTGCATGGGTTGTCCGCGCTCGCCGCGCTGACCGCGCAGCACACGCGCGGCGTCACTGCGGTGCATGCGCCGCCGGTTGCCTTCCTGCGCGCGCAGATCGACGCCTGCTTCGACGACTTCGACGTGCGCAGCGTCAAGATCGGCATGCTGGCGACGGCGGAGATCGTCGAAACCGTTGCCGATGTGCTGGCGCAGCACGCCGACGTACCGGTGGTGCTCGACCCGGTGATGATCGCGACCTCGGGCGCCAAGCTGCTCGACGACGACGCGCTCGATGCGCTGCGCACGCGCCTGATTCCGCGTGCGCGCGTGCTCACGCCGAACCTGCCCGAAGCCGAATTGCTGCTGGGCCACGGCATCGCCACCGGCGCGGATGCACAGGCAGCCCTCGTCGCGCTGCGTGCGCTCGGCGCCCATGGCGTGCTGCTCAAGGGCGGGCACCTGGACGAGGGCGACGAGGTGGTCGACCGCTATGCCGATGCCGGCGCGCACTTCGAACACCGCGCGCCGCGCCTGGACATCGACGGCCACGGCACCGGCTGCACGCTGTCGTCGGCGATTGCCGCGCGCCTTGCCCTCGGCGACGACGCGGCCGCCGCCTGCCGCGCCGGCATCGGCTACGTGCACCGTGCGATGCGCGACGCCTACCGCCCCGGTCGCAGTGACGTCAGCGTGCTGGGCCATCTCGGTCCATTGGCCCGGTGAGCGCGGCCGCCGCGCACATCGAGCCGCTCGAAACCGGCGACGGCCACCGCTTCGAACTGATCGCCCGCGTGCCCGTGGCACCGTCGCGGCTTCTGCTGTGGCTGCCGGCGATGGGCGTGCCCGCCAAACACTATCTGCCTTACGCCGAAGCACTCGCGCGCGCGGGTGTCGCGGTCGGCGTGCACGAGTGGCGCGGCATCGGATCGAGCAGCCTGCGCGCGGGTCCCGGCCGGGACTGGGGCTATCGCGAACTGCTCGCCGACATCGCCCGCAGCGAGGCGTCGCTGGCTGCCATGGTGCCCGGCGTGCCACGCGTCATTGGCGGCCACAGCCTCGGCGGTCAGCTCGCCTGCTGCCATCTGGCGCTGCACCCCGACGCGGCTGATGCGCTGTGGCTGGTCGCCAGCGGTGCGCCGTACTGGCGTGCGTTTCCACGACCGCTGCGCTACGCCCTGCCGCCGCTGTACCGCTTCATGGCCTGGCTCGCGCACAGACGTGGCGTGCTGCCGGGACGCCGCCTGCGCTTTGCCGGCAACGAATCGCAGGGCGTCATCGCCGACTGGACGCGCAGCGGGCTGAGCGGGCGCTACGCGGCGGCCGGACTCGGGGCCGATCTCGACGCGGCAATGGCGAAGATCGACGTATCCGTGCGCGCCGCCTGCCTCGATGACGACTGGCTGGGGCCGCCGTCATCACTGCGCTACCTGCTCTCCAAACTGCGCAGCACCGATGCGTCCGTTGCACGATTTCCAGCCGCGCGCCTGGGCACCGCGGCCGACCACTTCGCGTGGATGCGCAGACCCGAAGCAGTCGCGGCGTGGCTTGCGGGGCACTGAGCGAGCCTTACCCGTCCGCTACACTGCCGCGATTGCCCGACGAGCCTGACGCATGACCGCACCGCTGCCCCACCGCGACGACATCCGGATCGCCGTCATCGGGCTGGGCTACGTCGGGCTGCCGCTGGCGGTCGCATTCGGCCGCCGCCATGCGACGCTCGGCTTCGACATCGACGCCACGCGTGTCGCCGGCCTGCAGGGCGGCGACGACCACACGCGCGAACTTTCGCGCGACGAACTCGGCGCGGCCGTGCGACTGCGCTACAGCGCCGACGCCGCCGACCTCGCCACCTGCAACGTGCACATCGTCACCGTGCCCACGCCGGTCGATGCCTACAAGCGACCGGACCTGTCCGCGCTCCAGGCCTCCAGCCGCGATGTCGGCGCCGCGCTGCAGCGCGGTGGCGTGGTGATCTTCGAATCGACGGTGTATCCCGGCGCGACCGAAGAGATCTGCGTGCCGATTCTCGAAGCCGCCTCGGGCCTGCGCTATCGCGAGGATTTCCACGTCGGCTACAGCCCCGAGCGCATCAATCCGGGCGACAAGCAGCATCGCCTGGAGAACACGTTGAAGGTGACGGCCGGCTCCAGCGACGCCGCGGCGGAGTTCGTCGACGCGCTGTACCGCGACATCGTCGAGGCCGGCACGCATCGCGTTTCAAGCATCCGCGTGGCCGAAGCAGCCAAGGTCATCGAAAACACCCAGCGCGACGTCAACATCGCGCTGGTCAACGAACTGGCGTTGATCTTCGACCGGCTCGGCATCGACACGCACGAAGTGCTCGAAGCGGCCGGCACGAAATGGAACTTCCTGCCGTTTCGACCGGGCCTGGTGGGCGGCCATTGCATCGGCGTCGACCCCTACTACCTGACCCACAAGGCGCAGGAGATCGGTTACCACCCCGAGGTGATCCTGGCCGGGCGACGCATCAACGATGCGATGGGCCTGCACGTCGCCCAACGCGTGGTGAAGCTGATGCAGCAGCGCGGCATCCAGACCGCCGGCGCCCGCGTGCTGGTGCTGGGTCTGGCGTTCAAGGAGAACTGCCCGGACCTGCGCAATACGCGCGTGATCGATGTGGTGCGCGAACTCGGGAGCTACAGCATCGAGGTCGACGTGCACGACCCATGGGTGGCGCCGGCGTATGCGCAACACGAATACGGCCTGACGCCGGTCGCCGCGCCGCAGGCCGGCACCTACGATGCGGTGGTGCTCGCGGTCGCGCACACGCAGTTCCGTGAGCTCGGCAGCGCCGGCCTGCGCGCGTTCGGCAAGCCGGGTGCGGTGCTGTTCGACGTCAAGGCGATCCTGCCGGCCAACGCGGTCGACGCGCGGCTGTAAGCCTGGGCGACGGCGCGGCGCGTCGCCGCGGAATGCATGGTGCGCGTAGATGCGCGGGTCCTGTTCCCGGCTGCGCTACCGGTGACACGTATCGCTGCGCGCTGTGCGTCGTAGCGAAAGTCAGCTGACTGATGACGCACGACTGCAGGGCTCGTGCGGTCTGTTTCTTGTGGCCTGAGCGCGGCATCGACCGCGATCCGGGAGATCCCGGCCATCGCGCGCGAGCGCGCTCCTACAGGGGTGAGCTGGTCGCTCCTCGCATGGCGGAAAACGCGCGGGCACATCAGGCGGTGCGCGGCGCGAAAGTGCGGAACGCTTCGCGCGTGCACGCGTCCTCTCATCTGGTCCGCGCTGCCGATGACACGTGTCCCTGCGCAGCCTCATGCGAAAGGTCGAGATGACTGATGACGCACGGCTGCAGGGCTCGTGCGGTCTGTTTCCTGTGGTTCGAGCGCGGCATCGGTCGCGATCCCGGAAATCCCTGCCATCGCGCGCGAGCGCGCTCCTACAGGGGCCGACTGCTCGCTCCTCTCCGATGTCGAAGCGCGCGCGGCGATCGGCCGGTATGCGATGACGGCGTTGCGCCGCAATCGAATCGCTGCGAGCAATCTGCGGACACAAAAAAACCAGCGATCGCTCGCTGGTTGATTTGTTGTTCTGGCGCGCCCGGAAGGATTCGAACCTCCGACCCCCAAGTTCGTAGCCTGGTGCTCTATCCAACTGAGCTACGGGCGCCTTGAACAGAAGCGGAATTTTGCAGTACAGCGTTTGCTTCGTCAACCACTTTTCGAGATTTTTTCAGCGATTCCTGCGGGAATCCGATCGATCCTGAAGAGTGGCGGAGAGTGAGGGATTCGAACCCTCGATGGAGTTTTAAGCCCCATACTCCCTTAGCAGGGGAGCCCCTTCAGCCACTCGGGCAACTCTCCGAAGCATCACGTGCGGCGCAGGCGCCGAACGCGGTGCGAAGGATACCGATTCAGCGCGTCTGCGGCAAATCTTCCTGCGAATCCGACTCCTCGCCGTCTTCGCGGTGGATACGCTGGTAGATCTCTTCGCGGTGCACGGCGACATCCTTGGGCGCGGTGATGCCGATGCGCACCTGGTTGCCCTTGACGCCGAGCACGGTGACGGACACTTCGTCACCAATCATCAGCGTCTCCCCGACGCGGCGGGTCAGAATCAACATAACTCTCTCCTGGGCCCGGCGGATCGACGCGCCGGCGTGGACTGTACTCGGACCGTTCTCGACTTAAGAAACCGATTACAGACCAGTGGTAGCCGTAAAGGATGTCGCCTGCCGCGCGGCCGGTCAACCGCCGCGCAACCGCGTTTAACGCGCGCTTAGCCGAGCCGCGCTGCGATCCATCCGGGAACTTCGCCCAGCGCCGTAACGAGTGCCGGACCGTCCTCGCCGCCGCCCTGGGCCATGTCCGGCCGACCGCCGCCCTTGCCGCCGATCTGCGTGGCGACGTGCGACAGGAGTTCGCCGGCCTTGACGCGGCCGAGTGCGGCGCCACCGACGCCTGCGACCAGCGCCGCCTTGCCATCGTTCGCACCGGCGAGCAGCACCACGACGTCGTCGAGCTGCTGCTTGAGGCGATCCATTGCATCGCGCAGCGCCTTGGCATCGAGCCCTTCAATACGGGCAGCGACGACCTTGATGCCGGCGACATCGACGGCCGATGCACCGAGATCGGCGGTCGCGCCGCTCGCGGCCTTGGCCTTGAGCGATTCGAGTTCCCGTTCGAGCTGCTTCTGGCGTTCGAGCAATGCGCGCACGCGCTCGCCGACCTCGCCCGCGGTACCGCCGAGCAGGCCGGCGGCTTCGCGCATGCGTGTCTCGTCGCTGCGCACGTGATCGAGCGCGGCCTGGCCCGTCAGCGCCTCGACGCGGCGCACGCCGGACGACACGCCACCTTCGGAGACCAGCTTGAACAGGCCGATGCGGCCGGTGCGATCGACGTGCGTACCGCCGCACAGTTCGACCGAATCACCCATCGTCACCACGCGCACGCGTTCGCCGTACTTCTCGCCGAACAGCGCCATCGCGCCCGAGTCCAGCGCGGCCTGCATGTCCATCTGCGCGATGGTGACCGGATGGTTGGCGCGCACCTCGACGTTGACGCGACGTTCGATCTCGGCGAGTTCGTCGGCGGTCACCGGCTGGAAGTGCGAGAAGTCGAAACGCAGACGATCGGGCGCAACCAGCGAGCCCTTCTGCGCGACATGCGTGCCGAGCAGCTCGCGCAGCGCGCCATGCAACAGGTGGGTCGCGCTGTGGTTGAGCACGATCGTGCCGCGGCGCGCGGCGTCGATCGCGCCACGCACGCGGCCGCCCCGTCGCAGCGTGCCGGATGCAACGCGGCCCACATGGCCGTGGAACTGGCCGGCGAACTTCTGCGTGTCGGCGACGTCGAAGCGGACGTCGCCCGCCATCAGCACGCCGGTGTCGCCGACCTGGCCGCCCGACTCGCCGTAGAACGGCGTACGGTCGAGAATCACCACTGCCTCGTCGCCGGCCGACACGGATTCGACCGGACGCCCGCCCTGCAGCAGCGCGACGATCTGCAGATCGTCGGCCTCGAGCTGGTCGTCGCCGACGAAGACAGTCGGCGAGAGCTGTGCGACCAGATCAGCCGGCAGGCCCGTCGTAGACGTGAACTTGCCGGCCGCGCGCGCGGTCTCGCGCTGGCGCTGCATGGCGGCATCGAAGCCGGCGGTGTCGACGTCGAGGCCGCGCTCGCGGGCGACGTCCTGGGTGAGGTCGAGCGGGAAACCGTAAGTGTCGTAGAGGCGGAACGCGTCGTCGCCCGGGATCGCGCCGTTGCTGCGCGAGGCAACCTCATCGAAGATCCGCATGCCGGCATCGAGCGTCTCGGCAAAGCGCTCTTCCTCGACCTTGAGCGCGCGCTCGACCAGTTCGCGCTTCTCGCGCAGTTCCGGATAGGCCTCGCCCATCACCGCATCGAGCGTGCCGACCATCGCGCTGAAGAACGGCTGACGCACGCCGAGCATCCAGCCGTGGCGCAGGGCGCGACGGATGATCCGGCGCAGCACGTAGCCGCGGCCTTCGTTGGACGGCAACACGCCATCGACGATGAGGAAGCTGCAGGCGCGGATGTGGTCGGCGATCACGCGCAGCGACTTGTTCTCCAGATCCTGCGTGCCGGTGAGTTCGCCGGCCTTGCGGATCAGCGTCTGGAACACGTCGATCTCGTAGTTGCTGTGCACGCCCTGCAGGATCGCCGCCAACCGCTCCAGGCCCATGCCGGTGTCGACACACGGCGCCGGCAGCGGAATCAGCGTGCCGTCGGCCTGCTTGTCGAACTGCATGAACACGAGATTCCAGATCTCGATGAAACGGTCGCCGTCCTCGTCGGGGGAGCCGGGCGGGCCGCCGAAATGCGACGGGCCGTGGTCGTAGAAAATTTCGGTGCACGGCCCGCACGGCCCGGTATCGGCCATCTGCCAGAAATTGTCGGATGCGAACGGCGCGCCTTTGTTGTCGCCGATGCGGACGATGCGGTCCTCGGGCACGCCGACCATGTCGCGCCACAGCGCATAGGCTTCATCGTCGGTGTGGTAGACGGTGACCAGCAGGCGCTCGGCCGGCAATTTCCAGACCTGCGTGAGCAGTTCCCACGCCCAGGCAATGGCGTCCTTCTTGAAGTAGTCGCCGAACGACCAGTTGCCGAGCATCTCGAAGAAGGTGTGGTGACGGGCGGTGTAGCCGACCTGGTCGAGGTCGTTGTGCTTGCCGCCAGCGCGCAGGCAGCGCTGCACGTCGACCGCGCGCACGTAGCTGCGCTTTTCCGCACCCAGGAACACGTCCTTGAACTGCACCATGCCCGAATTGGTGAACAGCAGCGTCGGGTCGTTGCCCGGCACCAGCGGCGCGGACGGCACGATGGTGTGGCCCTTGCCGCGGAAGAATTCGAGGAAGTCGCTGCGGATCTGCGCGGTGCTGGTGGAAGTCTGCGTGGTCATGGGGCCTGGCGTGACGGTGGTGCGGAAAAAGGGCACGGGCAAGCCGCCACCGCGCGTCATGACGACCGTGCCGGTCCGAAGGCTTGCCCAGGAATCGGAAGGGTAACAGGCCAGCGGGGCCGCCCGCCCGGTTCCGGACGGCAGCGCATGGTGGTGCCGTCCCTCGGCCCCCGGGGAGCCGAGGCCCACGACGCGCCGCATGGTGATCGGTGCGGCCACGGACGCGCGAACGCGCAGGGGCCAGTGGGCGCGGCGCCGGTCTAGGTGCCTGCACCGGTAGCGCACGCGCAGATCACGACCTGTATTGGCGCGGCCGGCAACAACATGCCTGCGCCCCGCTCTTCGGCGGCACAGTCGGATACGTGTACGGGGAGGCGGACTTGCGCTCAGTCCGTGCGCAATGCGCGCACCGCGCCGTATGCGGTATCGCCGTCGAACCCACGGCGCAGCAGGAACTCCACGGCCTTGCGCCGCAGGGCGGGATCGTCCGCGAATGCGGACACGTCGTAACGGCGTTCGAGCAGATCGCGCGCCCGCTGTGGCCAATCGGCCTCGCCGTCTTCAGCCAGGGCATCGAACGCGGCGGCGATGCTGGCCGCCTCCAGACGATGGGTGGACAGCTCGGCTTCGATGCGCAGCGGCCCGTAACCGCCCAGCGCACGGCTGCGCGCGAGGCTTGCGGCGAAGCGGTCGTCGTCCTGCCAGCCGGCCTCGGCCATCTTCTCGACCGCCTCGGCGGCCGCGTCAGCCTCCACACCGCGTGCGGTGAGCTTGCGCAGCAGCTCGGGGCGCGAATGCTCGCGCCGCACCAGCAACGACAACGCCCGCTGCGTGGGCGTCATCTGTCGGCGCTTGCGTGCGGGTCTGTCGCACCCGTCGGCCGGTAGACCGGCAGCGACGCCGTCGCCGTCGTCGTCCGAAGACGCGGAACCGGAGACCGGCTCCGCGTTGGACGCAGCAGACGCGTGGTGTGGATCAGTCGGCGTCGTCTTCCGCATCGCCAGGCACCGCGACCGCAGGCATCAGGTTCTCGCGGATACCGGCCTCGATCCGCGCCGCGACCTCCGGATTGTCCTTGAGGTACTGGCGGGCGTTCTCCTTGCCCTGCCCGATGCGCTCGCTGCCGCAGCTGTACCAGGCGCCGGCCTTCTCGACGATCTTGGCTTCCACGCCCATGTCGATGAGCTCGCCTTCGCGGCTGATGCCTTCGCCGTAGAGAATCTCGGTGATGATCTGCTTGAACGGCGGCGCCATCTTGTTCTTGACGACCTTGATGCGCGTCTGGTTGCCGATGATCTCGTCGCCCTTCTTGATCGCGCCGATGCGGCGGATGTCGAGGCGCACAGACGCGTAGAACTTCAGCGCGTTGCCACCCGTCGTGGTTTCGGGGCTCTGGCCCGGCATCATGATGCCGATCTTCATGCGCAGCTGGTTGATGAAGATCACCATGCAGTTGCTGCGCTTGATGTTGCCGGTGAGTTTGCGCAGCGCCTGGCTCATCAGGCGCGCCTGCAGGCCGGGCAGCTGATCGCCCATTTCGCCTTCGATTTCGGCCTTGGGCGTCAGGGCTGCAACCGAGTCGACGACCACCATGTCGACGGCGTTCGAGCGCACCAGCATGTCGGCGATTTCCAGCGCCTGCTCGCCGGTGTCGGGCTGGCTGACCAGCAGGTCGTCGAGGTTGACGCCCAGCTTGGTGGCATAGGTCGGGTCGAGCGCATGCTCGGCATCGATGAAGGCCGCGGTGCCGCCGGCCTTCTGGCACTGGGCGATGGTCTGCAGGGTCAGCGTGGTCTTGCCCGAGGACTCCGGACCGTAGATCTCGACCACACGCCCCTTCGGCAGGCCGCCGATGCCCAGGGCGAGATCGAGCTGCAGCGAGCCGGTCGGAATCACCTCGGCGGCCTCGGCGGTGCCGTCGCCCATGCGCATCACCGAGCCTTTGCCGAACTGCTTTTCGATCTGGCTCAGGGCGGCCGACAGCGCGCGCTTCTTGTTCTCGTCCATCGTGGTGGTCCTCGTCATTCGTGTTCCGGTGTGTTGGACGCATCCTCGCAGTCGCAGGTCGCACGGGCTGCGACACGGCCGGGAGGACGCAAAATTAAGTCGATGCGCGCGTGCCGGTCAGCAGTGCGCGGCGTGGATGACCGTCGGAGAACACCGCGCGCGCTATGGGCCGGAACGATCACGTGCTCACCGGTTCGGCCTGACCAGGCCGCAGTACAGGCCTTCGATGGCGAAGTCCTGGTCGGGCAGCACTTCGATCGGTGCGTAGTCGGGATTGCGCGGCAACAGGCGGATGCGGTCCTTGCCGATCTTCAGCAGTTTGACCGTGATGGCGTCATCGACGCGGGCGACGACGATCTGCCCCGAGCGGGCATCCCGGGTGCGGTGCACGCCGATCAGATCGCCTTCGAAGATGCCTTCGTCGCGCATCGAATCGCCCTTGACCTTGAGCAGGTAGTCCGGCGACGGCGAGAACAGCACGCGATCGAGGACGAGGTAGTCGTCCGAGCCGATGTCCGCGCCGATCGGGGCGCCGGCCGCGACCTGACCGAGCACCGGCAGGCGCAGCGCCTCGTCCGGCGTGGCGCCCAGCGACAGCGCCTGCTGGGGCGACTGCACCGGCACGCGCAACCGGATGCCGCGTGCGCGCCCGGGGACGCGTTCGATGGCGCCTGCCGCTTCCAGCGCGTCGAGGTGGTACTGCGCCGCGCGCACCCCGGCGAATCCGAACGCGCGGGAGATCTCGGTCTGCGAGGGCGGCATGCCTTCGCTGGCGATGCGCTCGCCGATCATTTCGAGAATGGCGCGCTGGGTCGGGGTCAGGTCCATGGTGAGTAGTATTACTACTCACGCCCCTGCCGCGCAAGGGCGTGGAACCCGGATACCACCCGCGGGACGCTCAGCGCGGTATCGCGAGATGCGATGCCTCGAGGATGCGACCGGGCCCACGCGGCGTCGTGACGATCACCGCATCGGCGGGCAATGCGCCCGTGCCGTCGAGGTGCGCGTCGACGCGGTCGAGCGCGCTGTAGACGTAGGGCAGCAGGGGCACGTACCGGGCGGCGTAGTCGGGCAGCGCGAGAAAACCGTCGAAATGCTGGGCGTTGGCGACTTCCCACAGGCGCACGTCACGCCCTGCCGCACGTGCCCAGGCCGCGTACGGCGCACTGGTGAAGGCCACCGGGATCAGACCATCGTCGGCGCCGTGCACCACCACCACCGGCAGACCGGCGCGCGGCAGACCGACGCGGGTCTGCGCGATGCCTGCCTGGACGCGGCGCGCATCGGGACTGTCGCCGGTGGCGAGCGCGCGCAGGCACTGCAGTCCGGGCAGCAGCGGATCGGCGCCGGCCATGCGCGTGTCGACCAGGCCGACGCCGGCGCCTGGCGGAATCCCGCTGCCGTCGCTCCACCAGGTTGCGCGTTCGAGCGCGGTCGCCGGGCGCGTTGCGCCGTCGGCGTCCTGCGCCGCGTACCGGAAACCGCAGGGATGCGTGTCCGCGTCGAAGCGACCGTAGGCCGAGGCGTAGGCTGCAGCAATGGCGCGCCAGAGGTCGAAGCCGGTCGACAGCGCGCCAGCACGCAATGCGCCGTCTGTCCAACCGTGTGCGCGCAGCGTCTCCAATGCGGAACGCGACTGCGCCGCGGTGTCTTCGCCCTCGACCAGACCGGCCTTGCGCAGCGATGCGCAGCGCTCGGTCCACAGCGGTGCGACCTGGGCGGTCAGCGGCGGCTGCGGCAGGTTGTCGAGCGCGAGCTGCGCGCACGGCATCAGCATCGCGGCTTCGGTGGTGTAGTCGTAGAGCGTGCGGGCGCCGGGCGCGTCGACATTCACGCTCGGTTCGCCGGCAACGACCGCATCGAGCCAGTCGCCTTCGAGCTCGGCCGCGCGCAGCACGGCGCCCCCGCCGTTCGAGATGCCGACCGCGATCACGCGTGTGCTGTCGAAGTCGAAGGGCGCATCGTCCGGCCAGGCCTCGCCCAGCGCCTGCAGCGCGAATTCGGCCGCCTGGCGCACGTGCCGGCCCCAGTCGGCCTCGGGGTTGTCGCCCGAGTGCGCATGCTTGAAGGCGACGCCCTGCACGGCGCCCGTCGGCGCGAATACCGCACCCGCACCCGCACCGGCGCCAGCCGGCGTGCCGTCGGCCGAGATTCCGATCGCCGCATCGGCATCGAAGTAATCGGTGCCCGCGCCCTTGTCGGTGTAGGCGATCGCGCAGCCCTTCGGCAGGCCCCACGCACCGGCGACGGCAATGCCGCCGTAGATGCCGCGCGATCCGGACGACGCGGTGACGACGATGCAGCCTCGCGCGCGATCGAATCCGTCGGGCACCTGCACCAGCACGCGATGCGGCTGCGATGCACCCGGCACCGTCGCCAGTGCGTGGAATTCGCGGCCCGGCACGTTCGCCAGGCTGCCGTAGAGCGTGCCGTAACCGCCGCCCGGCGCGAGATCGGCAATGCCGCGCCAGTTCGACCACAGCGCGCGGCGCCGGATCTCGGCCGCATCGGGACGCTCGGGATCGGCGAAGGCAGGTGGCGTCATCGCCTGCAGCCCGGCCATGCCGAGACCGGCGGTCAGCAGGTCGTCGCCGTCACGATGCACGCTGATGCGCTGGGCGCTGAACATCGTCGCAGCGTCTCCCGAGGTTGAGGCGGACATGTCGCGCGACGGCGTACCGGCGCAGGCCGACAGCGCGATCGCGAGGGTGGCAAGGCACAGCGGCCTGAACATGCGGGTGGTCATCATGCCGCCAACGCTAGCAGCGCGCCGGCGGGTGGCCATCGTACTTTGGTACCAGCCACGGATGGGGCGAGGGGTTGCTAAGGTGCGAAGCGCATCTTCAAGGGTGAATCGAAAGCGCTGGCGCCCGGCCGTCTACGAATCACGAATTACGAATCACCAATTACCAATCACGCATTACCAGTCACCACCCGCATGCCCAAACTCCTCATCGCCGATGACCATCCGCTGTTCCGAGCCGCGCTGCGCGGCGCGGCGGCCGAGGTCGCGGCCGATGTGGTCACGCGCGAGGCGGAAACGCTCGACGGTGTTCTGTCGCGCCTGGAGGACGAAGACGATATCGACCTGGTGCTGCTGGATCTCCACATGCCCGGCAACCACGGCCTGGCCGGGCTGGCGGCGATCCGCGCACAGTTCCCGGCCGTCGCGGTGGTGCTGGTGTCGGCGAACGAGGACCCTCTGGTCGTGCGGCGTGCGCTCGACCACGGCGTCGCCGGTTACATCCCCAAGAGCGCCGGCCTCGACGAGTTGCGCACCGCGATCGGCGCCGTGCTTGCCTGCGAGCAGTGGCTGCCGCCGACCTTGCGCGGTGCGGTGGCCCGCGCGCAGTCGACGCCCGAGGACACCGACCTCGCCGCGCGCCTGGCGAGTCTCACGCCGCAGCAGTTCCGGGTGCTGCGTCTGGTGGCCGAGGGCCTGCTCAACAAGCAGATCGCCGATCGGCTGGACGTGCAGGAACGCACGATCAAGGCGCACATGTCGGCGATCTTCGACAAGCTCGGCGCGCGCAATCGCACCCACGCCGGGGTCATCCTGCGGGGCCTGGAAATCAGCGATCCGGCGCAGCGGGTCGCCGGCTGATCAGTCCTGCGTGGTCCGTCGCAGCGGCGGATTGATCCATTCCACATCGAGTCCACGACGCCGCGCCTCGCGCTCCACGCGGGCGACGTAGGTGGCATCGGTGACGATGCGGGGCGCCGATGCCGTGGCGATACGCGGCGACACGGCCGGCGCCTGCGCGGTGCGCGGCGTCTGGCTGGCACAGGCGGCCAGCAGGCAGCTGGACGCGATGGCAGCGGTGCGGAGAAGTGACGACATGGCCGTAGCTCCGGTGCGGGGATCCCGCTCGGCGGGACCTGCCCTTGCCAGCGCTATACACCCGCGCGGCACAGCTGCATCAGCCGCCGGTCGGCGGGTCCTGGGGCTGCCGACGGACGGCGGCATTGCCGATGTCGCCCAGCTCGGCCAGCACCGCGGTCGCATAGCAGCCGGCGGGCAGAGAGAACGCCAGTTGCAGGCAGTCCGGCGCAGGACGCTGCCACTGCAGATCCCCCGACCGCAGCCGCGTCGCGCGACGCTCCTGCTTGAGCCCGGCGGCCTCAAGCCCCGCCCGCAGCGCCAGTGATTGCGCATCCTCGAGCGCGGCGATCTCGCGCGCATGCGCCGCGCCGGTGCTGCGCAGCGCTCCCCTGCCCCACAGCGGCGCGGTGGGATGGATGTCCTGCGCCGTGACGCGGCCGGCGAGTTCGGGGCTGGCCGGCTCCGGCCCGAACACGCTGCGGCTGCCGTCGAGCATCCAGACCTCGCCGTCCAGGCCCGTGTCCCAATCGCCTGCTTCCACACGCGCCGCAAGCACACGGTTGAACAGCGCCGAGCGCGCTGCCGAGAGCAGCATCGCCCGCTGCTCGCGGTCGATGCGCCGGCGTGGCGCGGCGAACATGCGCAGGGCCTTGTCGACATTGCCGCCGTCGTGTCCGAAGCGCTGTTCACCGAACGCGTTGGGCACGCCGCGCGTGGCGATGGTCTGCAGACGCGCGTCGATCGCAGCGGCATCCCCCGCGACATCGCGCAATGTCAGCACGAAGCGATTGCCGGCCAGCGCGCCGCGCGGCAGTTTGCGCGCGTGACGCGCCTGCGCACGCACGCGCAGCGACTGGTGCGCACCGGCGCCCAGCGCCTCGAGCGCAGCGATGTCGGGCGCTTCGCGACCCGGCAGCTGCACGGTGAAGCGTTGCGTGGTCAGCGCGTGCCGGTCCTTGAGGCCGGCATAGCCGACGCTGCGTGCGTCCACGCCCGCCCACTGCGCGAGCAGGCGTGCAACGAACGCGGTGTTCATGCCGGACTTCTCGATCGTCAGCAGCAGGTGCTCGCCATTGCCGCTGGCCTCGAAGGCGTCGATCTCGTCGACGCGGAAATCCTCGGGGGTCTGCCGGATCGTCGCCGTCAGTACCGGGGCGCCGTGTGCGCTCGGCATTGTGCCACTCATGCGTGTGGGCTCAATCGGCCGACCGCACCAGCAGGCAGGCCGCCTGCGCGGCAATGCCTTCGCCGCGGCCGGTGAAGCCGAGCTTCTCGCTGGTCGTCGCCTTGACCGAGATGCAGTCGAGCGCGATGTCCAGATCATCGGCGATCGTCTCGCGCATCGCCTGCGCATGCGGTCCGATCTTCGGGCGCTCGCAGATCACGGTGACATCGGCATTACCGACCCGCCAGCCACGCTCGGCCAGCAATGTGTTGCAGTGGCGCAGCAGGGCGCGACTGTCGGCGCCCTTCCAGCGGTCGTCGGACGGCGGGAAATGCACGCCGATGTCGCCGAGCGCGAGCGCACCGAGCATCGCGTCGCACAGCGCGTGCAGCGCCACGTCGCCATCGCTGTGGGCGAGCACACCCTGCGTGTGCGGAATCCGAACGCCGCCGATCATCACGTGGTCGCCCTCGCCGAACGCGTGGACGTCGAATCCCTGGCCGATGCGGAAGGCGGGCGTGGTGGTCATGGCGCGGTGTTACTCCGGAACGGGCGGCAACGTGGCACCGTCGGATGCACGTCTGCCACGAATACAGGTGGATGCCGCGCTCAGGCGCGGCGCGACAGCTCGAACTCGAAACGCGCGAGATCGGCCGGCGTGGTGACCTTGAAGTTGTCCTCGCGGCCTTCGACCAGCAACGGACGTGCGCCCTGGCGCTCCATCGCCATCGCCTCGTCCGTCACCACGATGCCGTCGGCATCGGCCGCCTCCAGCGCACGGCCGAGTTGCAGACGGCGGAAGAGCTGAGGGGTCAGCGCGCGCCAGAGGTGCTCGCGCGGCTCGGTGCCGTCGATGCCGCCATCGTCGCCCGCGCGCTTGAGCGTGTCGCGCACCGGCGCGGCGAGGATGGCGCCGACCGGATCCATGCGGCCGCGTTCGAGCAGCGCATCGAGGTCGCTCGGATGCAGGTTCGGCCGCGCAGCGTCGTGCACGAGCACGAAGTCGTCGGCGCGTACTGATTCGGGCAGCGCATGCAGACCCGACAGCACCGACGCCGCCCGCGTGTCGCCGCCGGCTGCCCGGATCAGCGGCTTGCCGTGCAGCGCGGCCTCGGGCAATGCCGGTGCGTCATCGGCGCCGAGCACCAGCACGACGCCGGCGATACCGGCATGCGATGCGAGTGCGTCGAGCGTATGCGCCAGCAGGCTGCGGCCGCCGACTTCGAGAAACTGCTTGGGCACCTCGCCCCCGAAACGCAGGCCGCGCCCGGCCGCCGGCACGATCACCCAGACGCTCACGGGCTGCGCTCCCGGGCATCGGGGTCGAGCGCGTGCTCGGCCGGAAGCGGCGCGATGCGCACATCGTCGACGACGCGGTAGAAGGTCTCGCCGGGCTTGATCATGCCCAGCTCACCGCGCGCGCGTTCCTCGATCGCCGCCTCGCCGGACTTGAGATCGGCGACTTCGGCGGCGAGCGCATCGTTGCGCTGCTGCAGGCCTTCGTTCTGGCGCGCCTGCGCCTCGACGCGGCCACGCAGTTCCTCGACCTGCTCGGTGCCGCCCACGCCGAACCACAGCCGGTACTGCAGCCACGCGAGCAACGTGGCCAGGACCAGCATCAAGACCAGCAAGGCGCGCATCGACGATGTTCCGGAACGGTCAGCGCTTCAGCGACACGAACGCATCGCGGCCGGCGTAGTGGGCGTTCGTGCCCAGCGCCTCCTCGATGCGCAGCAGCTGGTTGTACTTGGCGACGCGGTCGCTGCGGCATAGCGAACCGGTCTTGATCTGCGTGGCCGTCGTGGCGACCGCGATGTCGGCGATCGTCGTGTCCTCGGTTTCGCCCGAACGGTGCGACACTACGGCGGCATAACCGGCCGCGTCCGCCATCGCGATGGCTTCGAGCGTTTCGGTGAGCGTGCCGATCTGGTTGACCTTGATCAGGATCGCGTTCGCGGTCTGCGAGTCGATGCCTTCCTTGAAGATCTTCGGATTGGTGACGAACAGGTCGTCGCCCACCAGCTGCACCTTGCCGCCGATGCGATCGGTCAGCTGCTTCCAGCCGGCCCAGTCGTCCTCGGCCATGCCGTCCTCGATCGTCACGATCGGGTACTGCGCAGCCCAGTCGGCGAGGAAGTCGACGAACTGCTCGCCGGTCAGGCGCTTGTTCTCGCCGACCAGGTGGTATTTGCCGTTGTCGTGAAACTCGCTCGAGGCGACGTCCAGACCCAGCAGCACGTCCTCGCCGGCGGCATAACCGGCCTTGCCGATCGCCTCGAGAATCGTGTCGAGCGCCTCGACGTTGCTGCGGAAGTCCGGCGCGAAACCGCCTTCGTCGCCGACCGCCGTGCTCAGGCCGTGGCCCTTGAGCACCGACTTGAGCGCGTGGAAGATTTCGGTGCCCGCGCGCAGCGACTCGGAGAAGCTGGTGAAGCCCACCGGCAGCACCATGAACTCCTGGAAGTCGACATTGTTGTCGGCGTGCGCACCGCCATTGATGATGTTCATCATCGGCACCGGCAGCACCGGCGCGCGGTCACCGGCCAGCAGCTTCCACAGCGGCAGCTTGCGCGATGCGGCCAGCGCATGCGCATTCGCCATCGACACGCCCAGCAGCGCGTTCGCGCCCAGACGACCCTTGTTCTCGGTGCCGTCGAGATCGATCAGGCGCTTGTCCAGACCGGCCTGGTCGGCGGCATCGAAGCCCTTGAGCGCATCGGCGATCGCGCCGTTGACGTTGCCGACCGCCTTGCCCACGCCCTTGCCCAGATAACGCGTCTTGTCGCCATCGCGCAGCTCCACCGCCTCGCGGGCGCCGGTCGACGCGCCCGAGGGCACCATCGCGCGGCCGAAGCTGCCGTCATCGAGCGTGACTTCGGCTTCGAGGGTGGGGTTGCCACGGGAATCGAGGACTTCGCGGGCGTGGATCTTGGCGATGGCGGTCATGGTCGAAAAAGGTCTCAAGGTCGAAGGAAAAAACGGAAGACGAAATCTAATTCTGCTTCAGCGGGACGTGCTCGGCCTTCCCGTACAAACGCATCCTTTCCAGGGCATCCTCACACCCCAGGCAGGTATCGATCCGCAAGGAGTTGAACCGGTCGATTCCGTAATATGGGATCTGGCTCGCCTGATCCAGGCGCGAGGCAAAAATCAGAATCAGCGCACCTGCGCTGTCAGCAGGAAGTGCGCCTCCGGTGCAGGAGTTCGGCGGAACGCCATTTACACCGGGCTCGAAGCTCATTTCGGACGCAACGACACCGTCGCGCGCCGGCGCACCTCGATAGGTTTCAAGCACATCGTACGTTGCGACCGCCGTCCAGAAACTTTCGCTGCCGGCGGGAGGTCGTTCTTCGACCGTCCGGATACGCGCGAGAAACACCACATCGGCGTCGTAATAACCGCGAATTTCATCCTGTAACCGGCGAGAAGGATCCCCCCAGGAGCACGCAATCGACGACAACGGCGCCAGCATGAGCGCGCACAGGATCGAGGTCAGGGCTGCCCGTCGCATCACGATTTCGAGCTTGCCCGACGCGCTTGCGCTTCGTCGTCGGAGAGTTCAGATGGAGCGTCGTTCGCCTGGCTGGCAACAGCCGGGCCCTTCTCCGCAGGCGACACCGCATTGCGGGCGCTGCGGAAGGCCAGCCCGATCGCCAATGCACACATCACCAGCGCCACCAGCCAGGGCACCCAGCCGCTCAGAGGTCGGCTTCCGCGAAGCCGGCGCGTTTGGTGACGGCGTCGAGCTCGAGCATGGTCTCCAGCAACGCACGCATGCGGCCCAGCGGCCAGGCATTCGGGCCGTCGCTCAAGGCTTCCTCGGGCTTGGGATGCGTTTCCATGAAGACACCGGCCACGCCCACGGCGATCGCGGCACGCGCCAGCACCGGCACGAATTCACGCTGGCCGCCGCTGGAGGTGCCCTGCCCGCCCGGCAGCTGCACCGAATGCGTGGCGTCGAACACGACCGGGCAGTTCGTCTCACGCATAACGGCGAGCGAACGCATGTCGCTGACCAGATTGTTGTAGCCGAAGCTCGCGCCGCGCTCGCAGACCATGATCTGCTCGTTGCCGGTGGACTTGGCCTTCTCGACCACGGGCTTCATGTCCCAGGGCGAGAGGAACTGGCCTTTCTTGATGTTGACCGGCTTGCCGGCGCTGCAGACCTTCTTAATGAAGTCGGTCTGGCGCACGAGGAAGGCCGGCGTCTGCAGCACGTCGACGACCGAGGCGACCTCGTCCATCGGCGTGTACTCGTGCACGTCGGTCAGGACCGGCACGCCGAGCTGGCGCTTCACCTCACTCAGCACGCGCAGGCCTTCTTCCATGCCCGGGCCGCGGAAGCTGGTGCCCGAGGTGCGGTTGGCCTTGTCGAAGCTGGACTTGAAGATGAAGTTGATGCCGAGCGCCGAGGTGATCTCCTTGAGCTGGCCGGCGACATCGAGCTGCAACTGCTCGCTCTCGATCACGCAGGGACCGGCGATCAGGAAGAACGGCTGGTCGAGACCGACCTCGAATCCACAGAGCTTCATGCGTGTGCCTCCTTGAGCAGCGCGCCGCCGGCCTTGTTCTCGCGCGCGGCGCGCACGAAGCCGACGAACAGCGGGTGGCCGCCGCGCGGCGTGGACAGGAATTCGGGATGCGCCTGGCAGGCGATGAACCACGGGTGCTGCGGCAGTTCGACCATTTCCACCAGCAGGTCGTCCATCGACTTGGCACTGATGACCAGGCCCGCGTCCTCGAGCTGGGTGCGATAGCGGTTGTTGAATTCGTAGCGGTGACGGTGGCGCTCGCCGACGACATCCTGGCCGTAGACCTCGCGCGACCTGGTGCCGGGCTTGAGACGCTGTTCCTGCAGCCCCAGACGCATCGTGCCGCCGAGGTCACTCTTCTCGTCGCGACGTTCCACTTCACCGGTCTGCGTGCGCCATTCGGTGATCAGGCCGATGACCGGATGCGGCGACTGCTTGTCGTTCTCGGTGCTGTTGGCACCGGCCAGGCCTGCGACATTGCGCGCCATGTCGACGACAGCCGCCTGCATGCCGTAGCAGATGCCGAAATACGGCAGGTCGGTCTCGCGCGCGAACTGCGAGGCCAGCACCTTGCCCTCGAAGCCGCGATCGCCGAAGCCGCCCGGCACCAGCACGCCGTCGACGTCGCCGAGCCATGCAGCCGCGCCGTCGCGCTCGATGTCCTGCGATTCGATCCACTTCAGCCGCACCTGCGTGCGCTGGCGGATGCCGCCGTGCTTGAGCGCCTCACCCACCGACTTGTAGGCGTCCTTGTGGTCGACGTACTTGCCGACGACGCCGATCACGACTTCGTCGATCGGGTGCTCGACCGCGTTGACCACGTCGATCCATTCCGACAGGTCTGCGGTGGACTTGGCCTTCTCGCCCAGACGCAGGCGCTCGACGATCAGCTCGTCCAGACCCTGCGCGTGCAGCCACATCGGAATCTTGTGGATGTTGTCGAGGTCGACGGCCGAGATGACCGCCTTTTCCGACACGTTGGTGAAGGACGCGATCTTGCGGCGCTCGCCGTCCGGCAGCGGCTGCTCGCTGCGGCACAGCAGGATGTCGGGCTGGATGCCGATCGACCGCAGCTCCTTGACCGAGTGCTGGGTCGGCTTGGTCTTCAGCTCGCCGGCGGCCGCGATGTACGGCACCAGGGTCAGATGCATGAAGACCGCCTTCTCGCTGCCGCGGTCGGTGCGGATCTGGCGGATGGCTTCCAGGAACGGCAGCGACTCGATGTCGCCGACCGTGCCGCCGATCTCGACCAGCGCCACGTCGTAGCCGGCGGTGGCTTCGTCGATCGCGCGCTTGATGGCATCGGTGATGTGCGGAATGACCTGCACGGTCGCGCCGAGATAATCGCCGCGGCGTTCCTTGCGGATCACGTTCTCGTAGATCTTGCCGGTCGTGATCGAGTTCTTGCCCGACAGGCGCACGTTGATGAAACGCTCGTAGTGGCCGAGATCGAGATCGGTTTCCGCGCCGTCGTCGGTCACGTAGACCTCGCCGTGCTGGAACGGGCTCATCGTGCCGGGGTCGACGTTGATGTAGGGGTCGAGCTTCATCATCGTCACCCGCAGGCCGCGGGCCTCGAGGATGGCGGCCAGGGAAGCGGCCGCGATGCCCTTCCCGAGGGAAGAGACCACGCCGCCGGTCACGAACACGAGCGGAGTGATGGAACTGGAAGGAGGCGTCATGGGGACAGCGGGTCGCTGGAAAGCCCCATTCTACAGGCTGCGGGCGGCGGGCGCCCGGGCGGTGCGTGCGGTGCGTCGGACGGCAGACAGGTCAGAGCCTGGCGTGACGCGCTGCAACGCTCCGAATATGCGTCATTTGTGCGCAGTTCCGCGGCGATCGCGCCCGACCGTCCAGCCCGCGTCCAGGCTGCTCTCACAGCAGAACGCCCCGGCATCCGGGGCGTTCTGGGTCACGCATGCGCCGGTGGGGCTCAGGCCGGATCTTCCTCTTCCTCTTCGACCTGGGTCACCGGCTCTTCGGCGGTCTGCGCGGCTTCGGCCTGCGCGTCATAGGCCTCGTTGACCGCGTCGGACGCGTAATCGGCATTGCCGGCGGCCGCCTCTGCGGCCTGCGCCGAAGCTTCGGCGGTCTGCGCAGCCTGCTCGGCCTGCTGGGCGGCGATTTCGGCATCGCGGGCCTGCTGTTCGATCGAGGCGTCCTGCGCGAAGGCAGGCGCGGCGAAAGCGGTGGCGACGATGGCGGCGAACAGCACGTTGCGGGTCTTCATGGGAACGCTCCTCGACAATGCGAAAGGGGGTGCAGTGAACCGGATTGCAAACCACCCGCGCGGCGCTGCGGGTGAAAGGTGTCGGCAGAACTGCACCGACGCCCCGAACCTAGCCAGCGCCACCCGGCCCGGTACTGAACAACGGGGGGCTTACACGGGCTGCACGAGCGGATAACGGCGTTGCAAGCGCTTACATCGCGTCGTGACGCGGATCGCGCCGGCATGGGCCGGCATCGGTGCCCGGATCGGCGCTGCGGCAATTCCTTTAACATGCGCCGATTCCCGCCGTGCAGCCTCGAATGAACACCCGTTACAACGCCGCCGACATCGAAGTTCTCTCCGGCCTGGATCCGGTCAAGCGCCGCCCGGGCATGTACACCGACACCGCCCGCCCCAATCACCTGGCGCAGGAAGTCATCGACAACGCGGTCGACGAGGCGCTGGCCGGTCACGCGCGCCAGATCGAAGTGACGCTGTACAAGGACGGCAGCTGCGAGGTGTCCGATGACGGCCGCGGCATGCCGGTCGACATCCACCCCGAGGAAAAGGTGCCGGGCGTGGAGCTGATCCTCACCCGCCTGCACGCGGGCGGAAAGTTCAGCAACAAGAACTACACCTTCAGCGGCGGCCTGCACGGCGTGGGCGTGAGCGTGGTCAATGCGCTCTCGACGCTGGTCGAGGTGCACATCAAGCGCGAAGGGCAGGAGCACCGCATCACCTTCCGCGACGGCGACCGTGCCACGCCGCTGGAAGTCGTCGGCACGGTAGGCAAGAAGAACACCGGCACCCGCGTGCGCTTCTGGGCTGACCCGAAGTATTTCGACAGCCCGAAGTTCAGCGTGCGCGCCCTGCGCCACCTGCTGCGCGCCAAGGCCGTGCTGTGCCCGGGCCTGACCGTGACCCTGCTCGACGAGGCGACCGGCGAGCGCGACCAGTGGCTGTTCGAGGACGGCCTGCGCGATTACCTCAAGGGCGAGCTCGCCGAGCGCGAACTGCTGCCGCCGGAACTGTTCGTCGGCGCGCTCAAGAAAGACACCGAGACCGTCGACTGGGCGGTCGCCTGGGTCGTCGAGGGCGAGCTGGTGCAGGAGAGCTACGTCAATCTGATTCCGACCGCGCAGCACGGCACCCACGTCAACGGCCTGCGCACCGGTTTCACCGACGCGCTGCGCGAGTTCTGTGACTTCCGCAATCTGTTGCCGCGCGGCGTGAAGCTGGCGCCCGAAGACGTCTGGGACCGCGTCGCCTTCGTGCTGTCGATGAAGATGACCGACCCGCAGTTCTCCGGCCAGACCAAGGAGCGGCTGTCGTCGCGCCAGGCCGCGGGATTCGTCGAAGGCGCCGCGCACGATGCCTTCAGCCTGTGGCTCAACCAGCACGTCGAACTCGGCGAGAAGATCGCCCAGCTCGCGATCGACCGCGCCAGCGCGCGGCTCAAGACCGAAAAGCAGATCGTCCGCAAGAAGGTCACGCAGGGCCCGGCCCTGCCGGGCAAGCTGGCCGACTGCATCAGCCAGGATCTCTCGCGGACCGAACTGTTCCTGGTCGAGGGCGATTCGGCCGGCGGCAGCGCCAAGCAGGCGCGCGACAAGGATTTCCAGGCGATCCTTCCCCTTCGCGGCAAGATCCTCAACACCTGGGAAGTGGCGAGCACGACCGTGCTCGGCTCCGAAGAAGTGCACAACCTGGCGGTCGCCATCGGCTGCGACCCGGGCAAGGAGGACATCTCCGGCCTGCGCTACGGCAAGGTGGTGATCCTGGCCGACGCCGACTCCGACGGTCTGCACATCGCCACGCTGCTGTGCGCACTGTTCCTGCGTCATTTCCCGGCGCTGGTCGCGGCCGGCAACATCTTCGTGGCGATGCCGCCGCTGTTCCGCGTCGACGTGGGCAAGCAGGTGTTCTACGCGCTGGACGAGGAAGAAAAGCGCTTGCTGCTGGAGAAGATCGAGCGCGAAAAGCTCAAGGGCCAGGTCAATGTGACCCGCTTCAAGGGCCTGGGCGAAATGAATCCCTCGCAGCTGCGTGAGTCGGCGATCCATCCCGACACCCGCCGCCTGGTGCAGCTGACCGTGGACGACGACGTGCAGACGCGGTCGCTGGTCGACATGCTGCTGGCCAAGAAGCGTGCGTCCGACCGCAAGGCGTGGCTGGAAACCAAGGGCGATCTGGCGACGCTCGAAGTCTGAGCCGTCCCGCCCGCGTGCGCGGGCGGCGACCGGTGGCTCAGTTCTGCTCGCTGGTATCGACGACGCGCTCGGGAATCCGGTGCGTGCGTCCGAGCTGGGCGAAGATCGTCGCCGAGGCCAAGGTGAGTGCGCCGATGCAGACGAAAGTCCAGCGGAACGCGGACAGCACCGGCGCCGCATCGGCCTGTTCGCCGCTGAAGGCGCCGAGCAGGCCGCCGGCGGTCGCCACGCCCAGACTCATCGCCAGCATCATCACCATCGACAGCAGGCTGTTGCCCGCGCTGGCTTCCGGCCCGCCGAGGTCGCGCAGCGCGAGGGTGTTCATGGCGGTGAACTGCAGCGAATTCACCGCACCGAAGACCCCGAACTGCAGCACGTGCAGCCATGTCGGCTGGCCGACATCGACGAGCGCGAAACTCGCCATCGTCAGGCCGGTCAGCACCGTGTTGACGACGAGCACGTTGCGGTAGCCGAAGCGCCGCACGAGCGGCGTCACGATGCGCTTGGAGAACATGCCCGCCAGCGCGACGGGAATCATCATCAGTCCCGCCTGCGTGGGCGGAAATCCCAGCGCGACCTGCAGCAGCAGCGGAATCATGTAGGGCATGCCGCTGCTGCCCAGGCGTGCGAAGAGATTGCCCAGCAGACCCACGCTGAAGCTGCGCGTGCGGAACAGCGTCAGCGGAAACAGCGGCGCCACCGCACGCGCGGCGTGCAGCCAGTAGGCGACCAGCGCCGCGACGCCGGTGACCAGCAGCACCACCAGCGCCGCGTGTCGCGCCGCATGACCCGACAGCGCCTCGACCGACAGCGAGATCGCGATCATGCCGAAGGCCAGCATGGCGTAACCGGGCAGATCGAAGCGCGACACGGGCGCGCGCAGGTCGGGCATCCATTTCATTGCCGCGAACGCGCCGACGATGCCCAGCGGCAGGTTGATCAGGAAGATCCAGTGCCACGAGGCCGCATCGGCCAGCCAGCCCCCGAGCGCCGGCCCGATCAGCGGACCGATCAGACCGGGCACGGTGACGAAGCTCATCGCCGCCAGGAACGCGGTACGCGGCACCGCGCGCAGCACCGCCAGCCGCCCGACCGGCAGCAGCATGGCGCCGCCGATGCCCTGCAACACCCGCGAGGCGACGAGTGTGTCGAGATCGGGCGACAGCGCGCAGGCCAGCGAACCCGCGGTGAACAGCACGATCGCACCGGTGAACAGCCGCCGCGTGCCGAGCCGGTCGGCGAGCCAGCCCGACGCCGGAATCAGCATCGCCACCGTCAGCGCATAGGCCACCACGACCGACTGCATCCGCAATGGCGACTGGCCCAGATCGACCGCCATCGACGGCAGCGCGGTGTTGACGATCGTGGTGTCGAGCATCTGCATGAACACCGCCGCCGCGACCAGCCACAGCATCGGCCGGAACGGGCGCAGCACCTCTCGGTCGAGTTGCGTCTGCGAGGCGCCGGCGGTCATGGGCGCGCGTCAGCTGCCGCGAGCGTGGTCGAGCGCGGCGCCGAGCAGCGCCTGCAGCAGCGGCGTCAGCGCGGCCGCGCGCGCGGCGTCCCAGGCGAAACTGGTTTCGTCCATGTAACACCGCTGGCTGGTCTCGAGCTGCACCGCCTCGATCCCCTGCGCCGGCGCGCCGAAGTGCCGCGTGATGTGGCCGCCCTTGAAGCGTCCGTTGGCGACCCAGCCGTAGCGGTCCTGCGCGGCCAGCACCGACTCCAGGCGCGCCTGCAGCGATGGCGTGCAACTCGCGCCGCCAGCGGTGCCGAGGTTGAGATCGGGCAGCCGCCCCTCGAACAGGAACGGCAGATCGCCCTTGATCGAATGGCCTTCCCACAGCACCACGCGGCCGTGGGCGGCCTTCAGGCGGGCGAGTTCGTCCTGCAGCGCCGTGTGATACGGCCGCCAGTAGCGCTCGACGCGCGCGCGCACTTCTGCCGCATCCGGCTCGGCACCGTCCCGGTACACCGGCGCGCCGTCGAACTGCACTACCGGGCACAGGCCGGTGGTGTTCTGGCCCGGATACAGCGAGACATCGTCCTCGGCGCGGTTGAGGTCGATCACGTAGCGCGAATACGCAGGCACCAGCACCGAGGCGCCGAGCGTGCGGGCGAAGTCGTAGAGCCGGGCGATGTGCCAATCGGTATCGGGCACGCGCGCGGCCGACGGGGTCAGGCGCGCGGCGATGTCGTCGGGTACACGGGTACCGTCGTGCGGCAGGCTCACCAGCAGCGGGGCATCGCCGCGATGGAGCTGGAAGATCGGGATCTGCGTCATCGGCGCATTGTAGGCACCGGCCGGTGGCGACTGCGTGCCGTGCGCGACGGGCGTTCGCTCAGCCCTTGGTGTCGCGCGATGCCCTTCGTGTAACGAACGCGCTGCACGGCTCCGACACGCTGACGCTGATGGGCGGCGACGCGGCCGAGCCCCTGCACTACGCCACCGCTCAGCGCATCAGTACGATTTCCTCGGCGCTGGTCGGATGGATCGCGATGGTGTCGTGCAGGTCGTCCAGGGTGATGCCGCGCTTGAGCGCGACCGCAAAGCCCTGGAGGATTTCGTCCGCCGCATCGCCCAGCAGGTGCAGGCCCAACACGCGACGCGACTCGCCCACGCACACCAGCTTGAACAGGCTGCGCTGCGCCGTCTCGGCGAGCGCGTTGCGCATCGGTCGGAAATTGCTGCAGTACACATGCACGTCGTCGCCGTGCTGCTCGCGCGCTTGCGCCTCGGTCAGGCCGACCATCGCCAGCGGCGGATGCGAGAACACCACCGAGGGCACGTTGTCCGCGTCGAGCTTCGCATCGGGCTTGCCACCGAAGAGGCGGTCGCAGAGACGACGCGCGGCCGCGATCGCGACCGGCGTCAGCGCCGGCCCGCAGCCACAGATGTCGCCGACGGCATAGACGCCTTCGGCCGGCGTTGCCTGCCAGGCATCGACCGGAATGTCGCCCGCCTCATCGGACGTGATGCCGACCGTGTCGAGCCCGAGATCGCCGGTATTGGGCCGGCGACCGGTCGCGAACAGCACCTGGTCGTAACCCGCGCGCACCGTGCCGTCGATCGCCTCCATGCGCAGGCGCCCGTCGTTCTCGCGATGCAGCGCGGCCAGGTCGTAACCGAAGACCAGCCCGATGCCCTGCTGGGCATAGTTCTCCTGCAGTTGCTCGACCAGTTCGCCATCGGCCTGTCGCAGCAGACGCTGGTCGCGCACGAACATGTCGACCTGGCTGCCCAGCGCCTGCAGCACGCCGGCGAACTCGATCGCGATGTAGCCGCCGCCGATGATCGCCACCCGCGCAGGCGCGGCGCACCAGTCGAAGAAATCGTCCGACACCGCGCCCAGCGCCGCGCCAGGCAGATCGGGTCGTGTCGGCGACGAACCGGTCGCCAGCACGATGTGCGGCGCGGTCAGCTGTGTGCCGCTGTCGCAGACCACCCGCCCCGGCCCGGCCAGCCGACCGCGTGCAGGCACGACCACGATGCCGTCGCGGTCGAGCCGCTTGCGGTAACTGTCGTGGATACCATGGATGTAGCGCTGCCGGTCGGTCAGAAACCGCGGCCAGTCGAAGGCCGCGCGCTTGGCATCGGGCACGTCGAACCCGAGTTGGGCGGCCTGTGCGATCCGGCTGCCGAGATCGGCTGCCAGCCACATCGCCTTCTTCGGCACGCAGCCGACGTTGACGCAGGTGCCGCCGAGCTCGCGCGGTTCGAGCAACGCGACGCGTTGGCCGTATTCGGCGGCCCGGAATGCGGCTGCCAGACCGCCCGAACCGCCACCGAGCACGATCAGATCGAAATGCAGCAGGGCCTCGTCGCCATCGTCGCGTACCGCGCTCATGCGAACCGCGCCGGCGAGTAGGGCGTGGGGTCGAGACGCGGCGTGCGGCCGCAGATCAGATCGCTCATCAAGTGTCCGGTTGCAACGCTCATGCTGACGCCGAGCATGCCATGGCCGGTCGCGAGCCAGAGGTGACGATGGCCGGGCGCGGGCCCGAGAATCGGCACGTCGTCGACGCTCACCGGACGCCAGCCGTACCACGCTTCCTCGCGCACCGGGCCGACGGGCTCGTGCAGATATTCGCGCGCCGCCCGCTCGAGCGCGTCGAGCCGGATGCGGTTGAGCGAGCGGTCGTAGCCCGAAAATTCCATCGTGCTGCCGAGCCGGAATCCGCTGTCCCAGACGGTCACGCAGACGCTGCGCTCATGCAGCACCATCGGCCGGCGCGGCACCAATGACGGCCGCGAATAGGTGATCGAGTAGCCCTTGCCCGGCTGCACCGGTACGCGCATGCGTAACGTCCGCGCCAGCAGCGGCGACCATGCGCCGGTGGCGAGCAGGAGATCGCGCCCGGCGAACGCGCCCTGCCGCGTCTGCACCTGCATGCCATCGGCGGTCTCTTCGATCGCCAGCACTTCGGCGTGTTCGGTGAGTTCCCCGCCGAGCGCGCGGAACGCCCGGGCCAGGCCGGCAACGTAGCGATCCGGGCGTAAGCGCGCATCCCCCGGAAAGTGGATCGCACCGACGACGCCCTCGCGCAGCGCCGGGTCTTGTCGCAGATAGTCCGCGCCCTCGATGCGTTCGACCGCGACGCCGAGCGCGCGCAGCTGCTCGGCCTCGTCCTCGAACGCGTCGAAGTCGGCGCGATCGCGATACACGTAGTCGACGCCCGACGGCTCGAACTCGCAGTCGATGCCCAGGGTGTCGAGCCATTCGGGAAATGCAGCGCGCGAGGCTTCGAGAATCGTCGAACGTGCCTGCATCGCATGCAGCCAGTCGGACCGGTTGCAGCGCGCGGCGAAGCCGGCGAACCAGCGCCACAGCGCCAGATCGACGCGCGGACTGACCCGGAACGGCGCGTCGGGCATCAGCATCCAGCGCAGCGCCTTGGCCACCGTGCCCGGCGCCGCCAGCGGCGCGGCATGGCTCGGGGTGATCGTGCCGCAGTTGCCGTGCGAACTGCCGCTGCCTGCGGTCCCGGCCTCGAGCACACGCACACTGCGCCCGGCCTGCAGCAGGGCGATACCGCTGGCGAGGCCGATGACCCCGCCGCCAATGATCAGGACATCGTCGCGCGCGCTCACGGCAGCGCCGGAATGCGCCGCCAACCCGGACGGCGTCCGTAGGTCAGCCAGCGCCAGGTCCACTCCATCGGTCCATAGCGGTGATGCGACAGCCAGACGTGGCTGATCGCGACCTGCAGGGCGAACACGCCCAGCACGAAACCGGTCTGCATCGCGCGGCCCCACTCGCCCCACAGGCCCAGGCCGTAGCCGTAGAACACCAGCGAGCACACCAGCGACTGGCCGAGGTAATGCGTCAGCGCCATGCGGCCGGCCGGCGCGACCACGCCCAGCGCGCGCGCACCGGTTCGGCTGCTCCAGACCAGCACCAGCAAAGCCACGTAGGCCAGCGACATCGGCAGCGCACCGGTCAGCATCAGTCCGGTCGACAGGACGCCGAGCGGATCCAGCGCTCCCTGCTCGAAGCGCGCGCCCACCGCCAGCGACAAGCCGGTGAACAGCAGCCCCGGCGGCAGCGAGAACGCCAGCAGTCGCCACCAGAAGCGGCGATGCTCGGCCGGCGCCTGCAGCCAGCGACCCGACATCAGCCAGCTGCCGACGAGGAACACGCCCAGCACCATCGGCACCATGATCATCTGGGTCATCAGGCCGAGCGAGGCGTAGTCGGAGACCCGCTGGACGACCACCGCGCCGAAGCCGCCGTCGGGATAGACCATCGACGCGCGTGCAGCGCCGTTGGCGAACGACGCGGTCATGTCGGCCAGCATGTCCGCAGGCATGAACGGAATGATCGCGGCATTGAGCAGATAGAAACCCGCCATGGCCGCGTACAGCAGCAGGCCCACGGCCAGCTGCCATTTCGGGGCCAGCACGCGCAGCACCATCAGCGCGACGCCGGCCATTGCGTAGGTGTGCAGGATATCGCCCGGCCACAGCAGCACGATGTGCAGCAGGCCGAACGCGAACAACGCCGCCATCCGCCGCAGGTACACGCGCTCGACCGACAGGCCGGACGCGGCGATGCGACTGCTCATCAGCACGAACCCCATGCCGAACAGCAGCGAGAACATCGTCCAGAACTTGCCGGCGACGAAGACGTGCACGCACCACGCGACCGCATAGTCGAGACCCGTGGCGTCGAGCGGAAGACCTGAGCCCATCTGCTGCATCGGCCGGTTGAACCACTCGATGTTCATCGCGAACACGCCCAGCAGCGCGATACCGCGCAGCACATCCATCACCTCGAGGCGTTCACCGGTGGGCACCGGTCCGAGCGCGGCCTGGGTCTGCATCCTGCGATCCTCGTGATGGGAAGCGCCGCCACTTTCAGCGCCGGCAGCGCGGAGCGTCATTGGGCTTGCATCCGTAGGGTCGCCGCGACGCGCACGCGGCGGTCGCGACGGCCCCGGGCGCCACCTCAGTGCTGGTGACCGCCGTCGCCGTGCACGTGGCCGTGCTCGATTTCCTCGGCCTGGGCTTCACGCACTTCGACGATCTCGATGTCGAACTGCAAATCCTTGCCGGCCATCGGATGGTTGAGATCGACGTCGACGACACTCATGCCGACCTTCTCGATCGTCACCGCACGCGGGCCGAAGCTGGTGTTGAGCACAACCTGCTGGCCCACCGAAAGTTTCTGGTCGCCGAAATGCTTCTTGGGCACACGCTGGCTCATGCCTTCGCGGCGCTCGCCGTAGGCATCGGCGGCGGTCACGTCGGCCTTGAAGGTTTCGCCGGACTCGCGGCCTTCCATCGCCTTCTCCAGACCCGGGATGATGTTGCCGTGGCCGAACAGGATGGCCAGCGGATCACGGCCGCGCGACGTCTCCACCGGCTCCTGGCCGGCCTCCGCAACGCTGTAGTGGAAACGGACGACGCGGTCTTTCTCGATCTTCATTGGATGTCCCGGTGACGCGGCAGAGCCGCTTGAGGATGGTGGCGCAGCTGGGGCACGATGCCGACGGTCCATTCCACCGGGCGCCCCATGCAAGCAACCTCGCATTATCCGGACTCCGGCACGCCGGCGCCAACCGCCACGCGCCGACTGCTGTTGCCGCTCCTCGTCGGCACGCTGTTGCTGGCCGCCTGCGGCCGCGACGATGTCCGCCCCACGCCGCCAACCGCTGCCGTCAAGCCCGCCCGCACCTGGTCGCCGGTAGCGCCGGCAAATCCGGCGGCCGCGAATGCCGTGCTGATGCGCGCGATCAGTCTCGTCGGCACCCCCTACCGTTACGGCGGCAATACGCCCGAAGGCGGCTTCGACTGCAGCGGCCTGGTCAACTACGTCTTCCGCGACATGCTCGACCTGCGCCTGCCGCGCACGTCCCGCGAGCTGTTCGCCTGGCAGGGCCCCCGCATCCAGCCCGAGCGCCTCGCAACCGGAGACCTGGTGTTCTTCGGCAGCGGTGGCAGCGTCACCCATGTCGGCATCTACGTCGGCGAGGGGCGTTTCGTGCATGCGCCCAGCACCGGCGGTACGGTGCGTCTGGACCATCTCGACGGCAGCTACTGGCAGCGCAACTATTCCGGTTCCAAGCGCGTACTGCACTGATTCGCGGGCTGGCGGGATGGGCGGCCCGAATGGTCCACCCACGCGCCCGTCACCCTGAACATCACTTGGCTCTCGACGCCGCGTTCACTGAATTGCGAGCAAAAACGAGCACTTGGCCACATTCATTAATTTTTATTTAACAACCCGATGACGTTCGTCCGGTAGTTTGCGTCGCTGGTCCGAGCCGACGTGAAACCCACGTGATGACGAAAGACGCTGCAACAGGCGCCCGCGCCCACCGCCGATGCCTGTCCCGCACCGCCCTCGCTGCCGTGCTTCTTGCGTTCGCTTCCGCCCCGGCATTTGCCGGTCCGGGCCTGGCTGCCGATTCGGCTGACCAGTTCGAGACGACGACGTCGGTCGCCCGGGCCCTTGCCGCGCCCACCGCCCAGCTCGCCCAGCCGGAGATGCTGCTGGCCAGCGACATCAACCAGCTGATCGCGATGGAGGTCGACAAGCCGGTCCAGGCCGACGGCCGCGTCGAAGGTCTGCTCAAGCGCGCGCTGACCCTGATCGGCACGCCCTACCGCTGGGGCGGTTCCAGCCCCGACAGCGGTTTCGACTGCAGTGGTCTGGTCGGCTATGTGTTCCGCACCGCGCTGGGCATCGAGCTGCCGCGCGTCTCGCGCGACATGGCCCAGAACGGCGAGCGCGTCGAGCGTGCTGCGTTGACCGCCGGCGATCTGGTGTTCTTCGGCCGCCGCGGCAACCGCATCGACCACGTCGGCATCTACCTGGGCGATGGCCGCTTCGTGCATGCCCCGCGCAGCGGCAAGGACGTGATGGTGTCCGAACTCGACACCGGCTACTGGGCCACCCGCTTCAAGTCCGCGCGCCGCGTCGCCGGCGTCTGAGGAGCAACCCTCGGAAGATCGAAAGGCCGCCGAAAGGCGGCCTTTTGCGTTGTGGGCGTTCGGCTCCGGGCAGTCGATTTCTTGGATCCGAGTAGCGAGCGCTGAGCCGCGCCAGCCGGCTATCGGACATGCACACGCTGCTCCTTCCCCCGCGTGCGGGGGAAGGTTGGGATGGGGGCGAGCCGTCCAACCCGGCGACATCGAGATCCCGGTGATGCCTGATCGCCCTGAGCCAGCTCCACGGCACTGACGTTTTGCCCCCACCCACCCCTCCCCCGCCAGGCGGGGGAGGGCTCGAAACCGAAACGGGGCCGGCACGCTGCAAGCCCACATCAAACAGAAAAGGCCGCCGACAGGCGGCCTTTTGCGTTATGGGCTTTCGGCTCCGGGCAGTCGATTTCTTGAATCCGAGTAGCGAGGGCCGAGCCGCGCCAGCCGGCTATCGGACATGCACACGCTGCTCCTTCCCCCGCGTGCGGGGGAAGGTCGGGATGGGGGCGAGCCGTCCGATCCAGCTATGGCGGAGTTCCATGTGACGCCTGATCGCCCTGGATCAGATGCGCAGTGATTCGAGGGTTTGCCCCCACCCAACCCTCCCCCGCTTCGCGGGGGAAGGCTCAAGCCGAGACCGGCGGGGCTGGCGCATCGGTCCGCCAGAAACAGAAAAGGCCGCCCGGAGGCGGCCTTTTCATCAACGGTGAAACGCGGGGTGGTGTGACCCGGCCCCGCGTCAATGCATCAAGCGCGGCTGTCCCGACGTCCCTGCTGCGGGCGACCGTTGCCGGCGCGGTGCTGCTTGGGGCCGGCGTGGGCGTGGGCGCTGCGGTCGGCCGGCTTGCCGTGTCCACGGTTGCCGGGCTTGCGCGGAGCGCGATCGCCGCCGGGCTTCTGCTCGCCCATGCGGGCACCGGGACGGCCGCCTGCAGGCTGGCGACGCTGGCCGCCGCCGTTCTTCGGGATCGGCGTATCCAGCCGGACCGGCTGGCTCGGCTCGAAGCCTTCGACCGCGCTCATCTCGATGTCGGCCTTGAGCATGCGCTGGATCTGGCGCAGCAGGCCACCCTCTTCCGGCGACACCAGCGACAGCGCCTCGCCCGACGCGCCGTTGCGACCAGTGCGGCCGATGCGGTGCACGTAGTCCTCGGCCACCATCGGCAGGTCATGGTTGATGACCAGCGGCAGGTTCGGAATGTCGAGGCCGCGCGCGGCGACGTCGGTGGCCACCAGGATGCGGGCGCGGCCGGACTTGAACGCATCCAGTGCCTTCTGGCGCTGGGCCTGGCTCTTGTTGCCGTGAATGGCGACCGACGGCAGGCCCGACTCGGCCAGCTGCTCGGCCAGACGGTTGCAGCCGTGCTTGGTCTTGCCGAACACCAGCACCTGGTCGGTGTGACGCTTGGACAGCAGCTCGACCAGCAGATCGCGCTTGCGGCTGTTGTCGACCGGGTGCGCACGGTGCGCGATGGTCTCGGCGATCGTGCTGTTCTGCGCCACCTGCACCTGCTGCGGATCGCGCATGAACTCCAGCGCCATCGCCTTGATGCGCGGCTCGAACGTGGCCGAGAACAGCAGCGTCTGGCGCTGCTTCGGCACGCGGTTGAGGATGCGCTTCATCTGCGGCAGGAAGCCCATGTCGAGCATGCGGTCGGCTTCGTCGAGCACCAGCAGTTCGACGGCATCGAGCTTGGCGTGGCCGCTGTCCATGTGGTCGAGCAGACGACCCGGGCACGCGATCAGCACGTCCACGCCGCGACGCAGATTGTCGATCTGCGGCTGCATGCCGGCGCCACCGAAGATGGTGGTGACGTTCATGCGCAGATGGCGGCCGTAGGTCTTGAGATTGTCGGCGACCTGCACCGCCAGCTCGCGGGTCGGCACCAGGATCAGGGCGCGCGGCTTGCGCGGGCCCTTGGGCGGCGTTTCCTTGGCGAGGCGCTGCAGCAGCGGCAGGCCGAACGCGGCGGTCTTGCCGGTACCGGTCTGGGCGCCGCCCAACACGTCGTGGCCGGCCAGGACCAGCGGAATGGCCTGTTCCTGGATCGGGGTCGGGGTGGTGTAGTCGGTTTCGGCGAGCGCGCGCAGCAGCGCGGGCGACAGCCCGAGGGTTTCGAACGTGGTCATGCGATGACTCCAGTGGTCCATGCGCGAACGACAGCCGGCCCGCATGCACGGGCACAGGCATCGAAGCCGTTGCGATGGTGTGGACCCGGCGCTATCCCTGAACCGCGCTGCTGGATCCGTTGTGACGGCACCCGAAGAACCGGGGCCGTGTCTGCGCGACGAAAGACGTGCGGGGGTAACAACCGGACGGTGCGAAGGCACCGGCGGCGAACCAGGATCGTACCGGGGCCGATGAAGGCCGGAGGTTGGCGACCGCGCTGCAGGACCGGCGCAGTCTACGGCATGGCGGCAGCGGCAGCCAGACACACGTCGCGCGACGCTGCGTCCGCGTTCATGCCCTGTGCGTCCTTCACGGCGTGTGTCACGCTCGCGCCGACATCGACGGGGACCTTCCACATGGCTTCAGGCCGAGGCGCCCGGAGTGCCGCATGCATCGTGACGATTCGACCGGCGGCTCCCCTGTCGGTCGTCTGCGACGACGGCACGCGCCTGGCCCGCTGCCCCCGTCCACCCCGCCGGGTAATGGCGTCCGGGCAGACGGCATGATGCACATCGCAACCGCCGTCGGCACTGCGCCGACGCCCACCGTTCCAAGGACATGACGCCATGGCCGCAGGCCCGCACGAAACCACGAGCCAGCTGATTTCCGTCGTCGCCCTGCTGGGCGCTGCGGTCGTGGCGGTACCGCTGTTCCGCAAGCTCAGGCTGGGCTCGGTGCTCGGCTATCTCGCCGCGGGCCTGGCGATCGGGCCCTTCGGTTTCGGCTGGTTCTCCGATCCGCAGTCGATCCTGCACGTCGCCGAACTGGGCGTGGTGATGTTCTTGTTCGTCATTGGACTGGAGATGCGGCCCTCGCACCTGTGGGGCCTGCGCCGGCAGATCTTCGGCCTGGGCGCGCTGCAGATCTGCCTGGCGATCGCCGCGCTCACGGTCGTGCTGTTCGCCTTCGGCTTCGACTGGCGCATCGCCTTCGTGGGCGCGTCGGGCTTCGTGATGACCTCGACCGCGGTGGTCATGCAGCTGCTGTCGGAGCGCGGCGAGATCGCCCTGCCCCACGGCCAGAAGATCGTCTCGGTGCTGCTGTTCGAGGATCTGCTGATCGTGCCGCTGCTGGCGTTGATCGCCTTTCTTGCGCCGACACCCGAGGCGGCCGCCGACGCCCCCTCGCGCTGGATGTCGGTCGCGATCGGCATCGGCTCGCTGGCCGCACTGATCGTCGCCGGCATCTATCTGCTCAACCCGATGTTCCGCGTGCTCGCCGCGGCCAAGGCGCGCGAGGTCATGACCGCGGCTGCGTTGCTGGTGGTGCTCGGCGCGGCGCTGCTGATGCAGCTGGGCGGGCTATCGATGGCGATGGGCGCGTTCCTCGCCGGCGTGCTGCTGTCCGAATCCTCGTTCCGGCACCAGATCGAAGCCGACATCGAACCCTTCCGCGGCATCCTGCTGGGCCTGTTCTTCCTCGGCGTCGGCATGGCGCTGGATCTGGGCGTGGTGGCCGCGAACTGGCCGCTTATCGTCGGCGCGGTATTCGCACTGATGGCGACCAAGGCGCTGTGCATCTACATCGTCGCGCGCGTGACCCGCAGCGCGCACCGCGAGGCACTGGAGCGCGCGGTGCTGATGGCGCAGGGCGGCGAGTTCGCCTTCGTGCTGTTCGCCGCCGCGGCCGCCACCGGTCTGATCGATGCCGAGGTCAATGCCAATCTCACCGCGGTCGTGGTGCTGTCGATGGCGCTCACGCCACTGATGGTGCTGATGACCGGGCCGCTGACGCGTCGCACCGAAGGCCCCTCGCTCGACGGCATCGACGTGGTCGAAAACCAGACCGGCAGCGTGCTGATCATCGGCTTCGGCCGCTTCGGCCAGGTCATGAGCCAGTCGCTGCTGGCGCGCGACGTCGATGTGACCATCATCGATACCGACATCGAGATGATCCGCAGCGCGGCCGAATTCGGCTTCAAGGTCTACTACGGCGACGGCACCCGGCTCGACGTGCTGCACGCCTCCGGTGCGCACAGTGCGCGCGCCATCGCGGTCTGCATCGATGACCGCGAGGCCGCCGATCGCATCGTCGAACTGGCCGCGCACGAATTCCCGCAGGCCAAGCTGATGGTGCGCGCCTATGACCGCGCGCACGCGCTGACGCTGGTCAACGCCGGCGTCGATGTGCAGATCCGCGAGACCTTCGAGTCGGCGGTGCTGTTCGGCGCCCACGCCCTGCGCGCGCTCGACGTGCCCGAGGAAGAGGCCGACGCGATCGCCGAGCAGGTGCGGCGCCTGGACACCGAACGCTTCGAACTGGAAATCGCCAGCAACGACACCCGCGCCGGCATCCCGCTGATCATCAAGAACACCGCCGCGCCCGGCCCGAAGCCGACGCCGCTGACCCGGCCCAGGCGCGAGAGCCGGTCCTTGAACAGCGACGCGCCTACGTCCTGATTCCGGGCGCGGACCGCTCCTGCTCCGGATGGCGGCGGCGTCGACACCACCCCGCCTGCGAACACCCGTTCGCCAGATGCCGCACAGCCCTCCGGGCCGGGCCGCCACGGCATGACCTTCGACACCCCCGGGCGTCCGGGCGCAGGCGTAGAGTGCGCGCACACCGGGCGCCGCCCGGCGTTTCCTTCTTTCGGAGATTCCACGTGATTGCCACTGCTCCCAGGCGCCTGCTGCTGACCTGTTCGGTCGTGCTGGCGCTGTCCGCCTGTTCGGGCGGTCAGGATGCTTCCACGGCGACGGACACCGCCGCGACCACCACCGATGTCGAGCCCAGGGCGCTGACGCTCGACGAGAGCGCGCTGCCCGGCGTGAACCGCTTCGAGATCGGCGATCTCGACACCAGCAAGAACGCGTGTACCGATTTCAACGGCTACGCCAACGGCAAGTGGCTGGCCGCCAACGCCATCCCCGGCGACCGCACGTCGTGGGGTGCGTTCGAGATGCTCGACGAGCGCTCGACCGCGATCCAGCGCCAGCTCGCCGAACAGTCGGCCGCCGACATGGCGGCAACGGGCGTACAGAAGATCGTCGGCGACTTCTGGGCCACCGGCATGGACGCCGAAACGATCAACGCCCAGGGCATCGAACCGCTGGCCGATCGCCTGGCGGCGATCGATGCGCTGGCCGATGGCCCGGCCGTGGCGCAGTACCTGCGCAGCACCTACGCACGCGGCGAGGGCGGGCTGTTCGGTTTCGGCCCGGAGGCCGACTTCGACGCGCCGACGATGAACATCGCCTATGTGATGCAGGGTGGCCTGGGCCTGCCCGACACCACCTACTACACCGACGCCGACAAGGCAGAAACGCGCGAGCAGTACGTGGCGCACATCGCCAGAACGCTGGAACTCTCCGGCGTGCCGGCCGCCGATGCGGCCAACCAGGCCAAGGCCGTGCTGGCCTTCGAGACGCGCCTTGCCGGCAAGTCCAAGTCCAGCGTCGAGATGTCGCGTGACGTGAAGCTGTTCTACAACCCGGTCACACCGGCGCAGGCCGACGCGCTGACGCCGAACTTCCCGTGGACGGCGTTCTTCGAATCGCAGGGCGTCGCGGTGCCGGAGAAGTTCTCGCTGGCGATTCCCGAGTTCCACCAGGAAGTGAGCGCCATGCTCGGCGACACGCCGGTCGCCGACTGGCAGGCCTACCTGCGCTATCACCTGGTCGACGGGGCATCGCCGTACCTGGGCGATGCGTTCGTGCAGGAGAACTTCGACTTCTACGGCAACAAGCTGCGCGGCCAGAAGGAACTCAAGGCGCGCGAAAAGCGCGTGCTCGACACGCTCAACGGCCAGGCCGGCGAAACGCTGGGCCAGCTGTACGTGCAGGTCGCGTTCCCGGCCGAATCGAAGGCGCGCATGGAGACGCTGGTCAAGAACCTGTCGGATGCGCTGAAGGTGCGCATCGAGAATCTCCACTGGATGACCGACGAGACCAAGGCGCGCGCCATGGACAAGTGGGCCTCGTTCACGCCGAAGATCGGTTACCCGGACAAGTGGCGCGACTGGAGCGGCCTCAGCACCTCGCGTGACAGCTACATCGGCAACGTGCTCGCTGCGACCGAGTTCAACTACAAGTGGGCGCTGTCGAAGATCGGCCAGCCGGTCGACAAGACCGAATGGGGCATGACCCCGCAGACGGTCAACGCCTATTACAACCCGCTGCAGAACGAGATCGTGTTCCCGGCGGCCATCCTGCAGCCGCCGTTCTTCGATCCCGAGGCCTCGGACGAGATCAACTACGGCGGCATCGGCGCGGTGATCGGTCACGAGATGACCCACGGCTACGACGACCAGGGCAGCCGCTTCGGGCCGACCGGCAAGTTCGAGAACTGGTGGACCCAGGCCGACGCGGCCGGTTTCGAAGGCCGCACCGATCGGCTGATCGCGCAGTTCAACGGTTACGAGGCGGTGCGCGGCCAGCACGTCGACGGCAAGCTGACGCTCGGCGAGAACATCGCCGACCTCGGCGGCCTGGCCACGGCCTTTGATGCGATGAAGGCGGCGGCCGGCGATACGCCCGACCCGATGACCGACGGCCTGAGCCGCGATCAGCGCTTCTTCCTCAACTGGGCCACGGTGTGGCGTCGCAACTTCACCCCGCAGGAACTCGACGTGCGGCTGAAGACCGACCCGCACGCGCCGGCGAACTTCCGCGCGATCGGCGCGCCGTCGAACCTGCCAGCGTTCGCGGCCGCGTTCTCGTGCAAGCCGGGCGACCCGATGGTCCGCCAGGGCGAGCAGCAGGTCGTGATCTGGTGATCGACGCGGCATCGCGTTGACGACGAAGCCCGGCAGCGATGCCGGGCTTTTTTGTGCGTCGGCACGCTCGTGGATCGCGTTTGCCAAGTCGGGCAACACCAGCGAAGAGTGCAGTATCCGGCTCCTTCTCCCGCTTTGCGGGGAAGGCCGGGATGGGGGCGAACGATCGGATCAGCGAAACATGGACTCGAGCGAAGCGCGCGCAGCGTCTCTAGGTTGGCGCCGTCTGGAAGTTCGCCCCCACCCAACCCTCCCCCGCGCGGGAGGGCTTGAGCGTTCGCTCGAACCGCAACGCGTCGTGCTCCGCGTCCCGCATTTCTCGCGCATGTTGCGGTCCTGAGGCTTGCTAGACTTGCGCGATTCACGCCCGCACGGACCCTGCAATGCCGATCCAGCACACGCTTGCCCGCCCCGCCCTGCTCGCCGCCTCGATCGCATTGCTGGTCGGCCTGAGTTCCGATGCCGATGCCCAGCGTCGTCGCGCCGCCGCCCCGAAGGGGCCGCCGCCGGTGACCGCCTGTACCGACCTCTACACCTTCGTCAACAAGGACTGGCTGGACGCGAACGTGCTCGTGGCCGGTGAGGGCACGCGCTCGGCGCTGGGTGAGCTGCAGACCATCGCCGTCTCCCAGCAGCACGAGCTGCTCAACGCGGCGATGACATCGCCGCAGAACGACGTGCAGCGCCTGCTCGGCGACTTCTGGGCCAGCGGCCTGGACGAGGCAGCGGTGGAGGCCGATGGCGCGCAGCCGATCGCCCCGCTGATCGCCCGCATCGACGGCATCCGCCGCACCCGCGACATCGCACCGGCCCTGGCCGCGCTGCACCAGGTCGGCATTCCGGTGCTGTTCGAATTCGGCGCCGAAGTCGATCTCGCCGATCTCAATCGCCATATCGGCTACTTCACCCAGGGCGGCCTGGGTCTGCCCGACCCGGCGTATTACAGTCGCAGCGACGCCGAGACCCAGCAGATCGTCGCGCAGTACACGCAGTACGTGCGCAACATCCTCGCCCTGACCGGCACCGCCGAAGACAGCCTCGACGCCGAGACCGCGCTGGTGATCGACCTGGAGCGTCGCATCGCCGCCGCCTCCAGGCCGGTGGCCGACCTGCGCGATCCGCGCACGCAATACGCGCTGGTCGACACCGCCGGCCTGGACAAGCAGTACCGCCGCCTGCAGCTGGGCGAATTCCTCGCCGCCCAGGGCGTGGAAGCGACGCAGGTGTCGCTGGCCAATCCCGAGCTGTTCGCGCAGCTCGACACGCTGGTCAACGCGCTCAAGGCCGACCAGTGGAAGGCGTATCTGCGCTTCCACATCGGCAATGCGATGGCGCCGTATCTGTCCAAGAGCTTCCGCGACGCGGAGTTCGATTTCCACGGCCGCATCCTGCGCGGCGAAAGCGCGCAGCCCACCCGCCAGCAGCTCGTGCTCGGCGCGATCAACCGCGCCGCCGGTCCGATGCTGGCGCGCGAGTACGTCGCCGCCCACCTGCCCGACGCCACGCGTGCGCGCGCCGAAACCATCGCCGGTGAAGTGCGCGACGCGCTGGGCCGCGGCATCGACCGCAGCAGCTGGATGACCGACGCGGCCAAGACCGAGGCGCGCGCCAAGCTGGCGGCGCTGAAGATCGAAATCGGCGCGCCGGTGCAGGACATCGACTACAGCGTGCAGCCGATGGGCCGCGCCAGTTTCGGCAGCAACATGCTGATCGCCTCGACCTGGCGCCACGGTCAGGAAATGCGCCGCATCGGCCAGGCCAACGCCTCGCGCCGCTGGGGCGTACTGCCGCAGACGCCGGCGCTGGCCTACGACCTGGCGCAGAACCGCCTGATCGTGTCGGCCGCGATGCTGCAGCCGTTCGTGCTCGAGCTCGCCGGCGACCCGGCCGCGCATTACGGCATCTTCGGTGCGCTGGTGGGCCACGAGCTGAGCCGCGCGGTCGATATCAAGGGGCGCGCGGTCGACAGCACCGGCACCGTGCGCACCTGGTGGAGCGCCGACGATGAAGCGGGCTGGCTGACCGCCACCGACAAGCTTGTCGCGCAGTACAACGCCTATCCGTATCCGGGCCTGACCGGCGTGCAGGTCAACGGCGCGCTGACGCGTGACGAGAATGCCGCCGACCTTGCGGGCGTCGAACTGGCCTGGGATGCTCTGCAGCACGCCAATCCGGAACTTGCGCAGTCGGGCAAGGAAGCGTTCTTCCGCGGCTGGGCCCAGCTGTGGCGCCAGCAGTCGGCCGTCGACGCTGCCACCCGCAACGCCGCAATCGCCGTGCACGCGCCCGGCCAGTGGCGTGCGAACGGCCCGGTGGTGCACCTGCCGGCCTACACCGAAACCTTCAAGTGCCGCGACGCGGATCCGATGAGCCGCAAGGCCGATGATCAGGTGCGGATCTGGCGATGAGGGGCGGTGATTGGTGATTCGTGATTGGTGATTGGAAAGAGCGCCGGTCCGCTTCTGATCCACCACCAGCCACCAGCCACCACAAAAAAAGGCCGCACATCGTGCGGCCTTTTTTTCTAGAGGAACACGCGATCCCTATCGTCCCCGGGGATCGCAATTAGGAATCACGAATCACGACTCACGAATCACCTCGGACGGTCTCGCCCTCCGATCACAGCCGCCGCACGTGGCGCTTGCCGCCGCGGTTGAACGGCGGGCGACCGCGCCAGTGCTGCAGCAGCAGCCAGCCGAACAGCATGCCGCCCAGATGGGCGAAGTGGGCCACGCCCGAACGCGTGCCGGTGATGCCGAGCACCAGTTCGACCAGGCCGTAAACGATCACCAGCGTGCGCGCGCGCATCGGGATCGGCGGGAACAGCAGCACCAGACGCTGGTTGGGGAACAGCACGCCGTAGGCCAGCAACAGGCCGAATACGCCGCCCGATGCACCCAGCGTGGGATACGGGAATGCGCCCTGCGCCAGCGACCACGTCACCACGCCGAGCTGGCACAGGCCGGCGCCGATCACGCAGGTGAGGTAATACGTGACGAAGCGCTTCGTGCCCCAGGTGTACTCGAGCTGCGAGCCGAACATCGCCAGCGCCAGCATGTTGAACGCCAGATGCGCGATGTTGCGCGGGTCGTGCATGAAACCGTAGGTGACCAGCTGCCAGGGCTGGAAGCCAAGGCCACCGACTTCGCTGCCACCCAGCGGCCAGAGCATGAAATACGCGAGCGCGTTGCCGACCGCCAGCTGCAGCACGAACACGACGATGTTGATGGCCAGGATCGCTTTGACGGCCTGCGGCAACCTCGGAAACATCCGGACTCCTCGTTCTTCGGCGCCATGATAACGAGCCCGGCGTGTATGCGATCGTCGCCGGATCAGGCGCGCGCGTCGGGGCCCCACAGCGCCGCATCGAGCGTGTCCGCCACCGGCATGCGCACCCGCCCACGGACGACGACGACACCCTCGGCGCGCAGCCGCGCAGACTGTTCCCGGAATCCCGGGGAGTGTTCCGGAAACGCGATGCGGCCATCGCTGCGCACGATCCGGTGCCAGGGCAGGTCCGGATCGCCATGGTCGCGCAGCACCCGCGCGACCAGACGCGCGCGACCCGGCAATCCCGCGCGCCGGGCAATGTGTCCATAGCCGGCAACGCTGCCCTTCGGCACGGCGCGGATCGCGTCGAGAATGCGCTGACGGGCGACGGCATAGCCGTCTTCGGACGCGCCCGCAGATGCGGTCATCGGCTCAGGACCGGCCTTCGCGCCGAACGAAATGGCGCATCGCATGCTTGATGCGCCCGATCAGATAGAGCACGACACCACTCGTGAAACCGCCGAATGCACCCCACAACAGCAGCTCTGAGTCGGACCCACCATCGTGCCGCCCGGAGAAGAAGATCGCGCCACACGCCAGGCCGAAGAGGATCAGCAGCAGACCGCACTTGAGATAGATGTTGGTCAAACCGAGTCGAGACATTGGAGCGTCCTTGTCCGAGAGGACACCGACTCTAGCGCATGGTCGACGGGCAAGCGCCGTGGCGCCTTACACCCAGCCGAAGTGATGGAACATCCGGTACAGGCCGTAGGCGATGCCACCGGACATCGGGATCGTCAGGATCCACGCCCAGATCATCTTGTTCACCACGCTCCACTTGATCGCGTTGAGCCGCTTGGCGGTGCCCACGCCCATGATCGCCGAGGAGATGTTGTGCGTCGTCGAGACCGGGATGCCCAGCGACGAGGCGGCGAGGATCACCGACGCGGCGCTGGTTTCAGCGGCGAAGCCGTGGATGGGATGCAGCTTGACCAGCTTGTGCCCGAGCGTCTTGATGATGCGCCAGCCGCCGGCCGCAGTGCCGGCCGCCATCACCACCGCGCAGGTGATCTTGATCCACAGATCGATGCCGCCTTCGAGCGCCTCATCCGAGGGATGCAGGAAGCTCAGCGCCCACGGCAGATTGTCCAGGGTGCCCGCGGCCTCGGCGCTGACCAGTGTCAGGGCCACGATGCCCATGGTCTTCTGCGCATCGTTCATGCCGTGGGCGAAACCCATGCCCGCCGCGCTGACGATCTGGCTCTTGCCGAACACCGAGTTGACCCAGCGCGGCCGCGCGATACGCGCCAGCACGCCGCCGCTGCGCGCCATCATCGAGATGGTGAAGAACAGCAGCCCCATCATCAGGAAGCCGGCGGTGAACCCGAGCACGGGCGAGCCGACCATCGGCACGATCACCTTCCACAGCACGCCGGCACTGCGCCAGATCTGCTCGGCAGGCTCGGACCAAATCACCACGTCGAAATTCATGCCCGCTGCCGCCAGGGCCGCACCGATCAGTCCGCCGATCAGCGCGTGCGACGACGAAGAAGGCAGGCCGAACCACCAGGTGATGAGGTTCCAGACGATGCCGCCCAGCAGCGCGCACAGGATCAGCTGCGATCCGACGTCGACGACGCCGGCATTGATCAGGCCCGACGCGATGGTCTGGGCGACCGCCGTGCCGGCCAGCGCGCCGACCAGATTCATGGATGCCGCCAGGCCCACGGCCTGCATCGGCGAAAGCACCTTGGTCGCCACGACCGTCGCGATCGAATTGGCGGTGTCGTGGAAACCGTTGATGTATTCGAACACCAGCGCGGTCGCGACCACGATCAGCACGAGGGTCAGCATGGCAGGTGTCCGTCAGGAGTTCTTGAGCACGATCTCGTAGGCGACCACGCCGGCCTCGCGGCAGCGGTCGATGGCCTTTTCGAGGATCTCGAAGAACTCCTTGAGCAGGAACATCTGCAGCGGATCGAGCTTGCCCGAATAGATGTCGCGGTAGAGCTCGAGCATCAGCCGGTCGGCCTCGTTCTCCAGCGCGCGCAGCTCGTCGTTGAGCGCCTTCATCGGCTCGAGCTTCATGCTGCGCAGGGTCTTGACCATCTTCACCACAACGGCCGAAGCCTGCTCGAGCATCGCCGCGCGCGGCGCGAAGTCGATGTGCTCCAGGTGCTGGGTCGCGAGCGAATAGCGGTCGGCGAACTTCTCGATCTGCTTGGGAATCTTGTACAGCGCCGAACCCAGCGCCTCGATGTCCTCGCGCTCGATCGGCGTGATGAAGCTGTCGACCAGCGCCTGGCTGATCTTGTCCGAGGCCTCGCGCTCGCGCATGCGGGCCAGCTTGAAGGCATCGAGCGCCGGCTGGCGGTCGGCTTCCCGGAGCATCGCGTGCAACGCGACGGCGCTGTCGTGAGCGGCCACCGCGGCCTCCTCGAGCAGCGTATAGAACTGGTTGCCTTGGCCGAAGATGGTTTGCAGGGAGAACATGCCGGGAACGCCTTGGGATCGCGCGCCCGGGGAGTCGGGCGCCTGCGCAAGGCGCGAATTATGACGGTTGAATGACAGCCGCGGCCAGTGCGTCACATTTGCCGGCCCGCGCCGGCCCTCACATCGCCCCCTGCTATAGTCCGCCGCGCGCCCCTTGCGCTGTTCATATTCCACATGGAAGACGACTCTAGACCGCCCCCCGCGCCGCGTCCCACTGACGCCGCCCCCGCCTCCGATGCCCCGCATCGCGCCCGAACCGGCAGGAGGCTGCGGCAATGCTCGAACTGATCCTCATCGTCCTGGCCCTGATCGCCTGCAACGCGTTCTTCGCGCTGTCGGAGATGTCGGTGGTCACCTCGCGCAAGCCGCGGCTCAAGCAGCTGGCCGGCAGCAACCGCGCCGCCCGTACCGCGCTCGAGCTTGCCGAGCACCCCGAGCGCTTCCTGTCGACGGTGCAGGTGGGCATCACCCTGATCGGCATCCTGACCGGCATGCTCGGCGGCGATGCCCTGGGCACCGCGATCGGCACCTGGCTGGCGTCGAACCTGCCCATCCTGGGCACCTACGCGTCCACGGTCGGCACGATCGCCGCCGTCGGCCTGATCACCTTCCTCACCATCGTGCTGGGCGAACTGCTGCCCAAGCGGCTGGCCCTGCTCGCGCCCGAACGCCTGGCGACCGTGGTGGCCGTGCCGATGCACTGGCTGTCGCGCATCGCCACCCCGGCGGTATGGCTGCTCAGCGCCAGCGTGCGCGGCCTGCTGAAGCTGCTGCGGCTTGACAATACCGAAGCGGCCCAGGTCACCGAGGACGAGATCCGCATGCTGGTGAGCGAGAGCCACGAGCAGGGCGTGATCGACGCCGACGAGCGCAACATGGTCAACCGCGTGCTGACGCTGGGCGACCGCGACGCCGAGAGCCTGATGACGCCGCGTACGCGCATCGCCTGGCTCGACATCGCGGCGGGCTTCGAGGAGAACCTGGCCGAAATGCGCGAAACGCCCTACTCGCGTTATCCCGTCTACCGCGGCAGCGATGCGGACGTGGTGGGCGTGCTGGAGATCAAGTCGCTGATCGACCGTCTCGAGGAACGCGAGTTCGATCTGTTCAAGTACCTGCGCGAACCGCTGTTCGTGTCCGAATCGACGCCGGCGATGAAGTTGCTGGAAATCCTGCGAGAGAACCAGCAATCCCTGGCGCTGGTGGTCGACGAGTACGGCGACATCACCGGCATGGTGACCATCAACGACGTCATGGAGGCGGTGATCGGCCGCACCCAGAGCAGCGGCGCCGACGCCAGCCCGTTGGTGGTCGTGCGCGACGACGGCTCGCTCCTGGTCGATGGCACCCTGACCGCCCAGGCCTTGCGCGAGCTGCTCGGCGGCGGCGCGCTGCCGGGCGAGGACGAGCACATCTTCCACACCGCGGCCGGCATGACCATCGCGCGCTTCGGCCGCATCCCGAACGTCGCCGAACACTTCGAATGGAACGGCTGGCGCATCGAGATCGTCGACCTCGACGGGCCACGCGTCGACAAACTGCTGTTGCAGCGTCTGCCCGAGCCGGACCTCGCCACCGATGCAGGCTGAGCCCCGCCCGCGCGCCGAAGCGGGCACGCGCGAGCTCCTCGCAGCGATGGCGCTGGGCGATCCCGGTGATCGCCTGCGCTTTGCCGACCTGCTGGTGGGACTGGGCAAGCGCGTGTTCGGCATGATGCTGTTCGTCGCCACGCTGCCGGCTTTCATTCCCATTCCCGGTGTCGGCGGCGCGGTCGGCGGCCCGCTGGTGATCCTGGTCGGCGCGCAACTGATGATCGGCCTGCGCAAGCCCTGGCTGCCGCGCTGGCTTGCCGAACGCGGCCCGCACCGCAGCGCGGTGCAGCGTTTCGAGATCGTCCTTGAGCCCTGGTTCCGCCGCCTCGAGCGTCTCAGCCGCCCGCGCCTGCCCGGCATGCTCGACCACCGCGCGGCCGCGATGTTCACCGGCCTGCTGCTGGTCCTGCTGGGCATCCTGCTGGCCCTGCCGATTCCCTTCACCAACTACGTCTTCGGCCTGCTGCTGCTCGCCTTCGCCCTCGCCCTGCTCGAACGCGACGGTGCACTGATGCTGGTGGCATGGGTGGCGGGCATCGTCGCGATCGCCTTCTTCGGTGTGCTCAGCGGCGCACTGGCCGCGGCGGCAGGCGAATGGTTGGGGCGGTTGTTCTAGCGGGGCGTGTCGCGTCGGACGCTTTCGAAAGGTCCGATTTTTCGGCGTGGTGTGCGGCGGCGTGTCGTCCCTGTGCAACTGCCGCTGCGGTTTCGGTACCGATGTCTGAACGTGCTTGCGCACTTGCCTGCGCGCTGATCGCTCGAGGTTCCGAACCTGGCACTGAGGCTGCTCTGCCTTGGACAGGCTTGGCCTCGTGCTTTCTCGGGCTCCTGGACCTTTGGCTTTGCTTCGGCTTTGGCTTTGCTTCGGCTTTGGCTTTGCTTCGGCCTTGGCTTTGCTTCGGCCTTGGCTTTGGCTTTGGCTTTGGCTTTGGCACTTGATGTGCGAGCCGTAAAGCGAGCCGAGCATCGCAGGACGACGGGGTCGAAGAGCAGCCCATGTCTGAGCGTAGCGAGTTTGGGCTGCGTGCCCCGTCGTCCGAGAAGCGCAGGGGACCGCCGCGGCTTCATGCGGCGGATCGCGTCCGGCGAAAGGACCTTTTGGTTCCTTTTGGGTCCCTCCAAAAGGAACTCGCACGCGACAGCGGGCGAAAGCCTTGCACTCGCTCTTGGCTTGTCTGTCCGCTCTGCCGAAGGCACGGAACAAAATCAAGCCCAGAGCTTCCACGCGCTCCGCGCGCGGCTTACTTTTGTCTTGTCAAAAGTAAGCACGACAGCGCGTATGCGCTGGCGAACGGCGAAGCCGGCCCGAAGGGCGAACGCCGAAGACGTGAGTCAAACCGCTTTCGCCGGACGCGAGCCGATGCGATGAAGCCGCATCGGCCCCCTGCGCTCCTCGCCTAACGCGGCACGCAGCCCAAACTCGCTTCGCTCAGACATGGGCTGCTCTACGGCCGCGCCAGGCTCCGGTGCTCGGCTCGCTTTACGGCTCGTCAAATCAAAAACTGGAAGCAAAACCAAAAACAAAAGCAAAAAAACAAAAGCCGAAGCCGAAGCCGAAGCCGAAGTTGAGCTGCGGCGCTAACAAGACAGGACAAGCATGCGGGTGATCGCAAGCTCCGCCGATCTCAGGCGTACCGATCAGCGGCCCCACCGTCACATCGCCCCCTACTGCAACAACGCGTCGAACGCGCCCGCGTCCATCGGACGCCCCAGCCAGAACCCCTGCCCCAGATCACAACCGCGATCGCGCAGCACCTCGAACTGGCCTTCCTTCTCCACGCCCTCGGCGACCACGGTGATGCCGATCGAGTGGGCCATCGAAATGATCGCCGTGGTCAGAGCGAGGTCGTCCGGGTCGCGCAGGACGTCGGCGACGAAGCTGCGGTCGATCTTGACGCCGTCGACCGGCACCCGGCGCAGGTGGCTCAGGCCCGAGAAGCCGGTGCCGAAATCGTCGAGCCAGATCTCGACCCCGAGCGCGCGCAGGGCGGCGAGCAACTGGCCGATGCGGGCCTCGTCGCCGATCACCGCCGTCTCGGTCAGTTCCAGATGCAGGTGGCGGGCGGCCAGGCCCGAGGCGCGCAGCGCGGCCTCGACCTCACCGGCGAACGCCGCGCCGCGCAGCTGGCGCGGCGAGACGTTGACCGCCACGAACAGGTCGGCCGCAGCCGGGAAACGCTGTTGCCACGCGCGCGCCTGCAGACAGGCGGCGTGCAGCACCTGGGGGCCGATGACGTCGATCAGTCCGCTCTGCTCGGCCACGTCGATGAACACCGACGGCGCGACGTTGCCGAACTCGGGGTGCCGCCAGCGCAGCAGTGCCTCCACGCCCACCTGTGCGCGGTCCTGCATGCGCATCACCGGCTGGTAGGCCAGGCTCAGCTCGCCGCGGTCCCAGGCGCCGCGCAGTGCCTGCTCCATGTGCATGCGTCGTTCCACCGCCTGGTCAGCCGCCAGACTGTAGAAGCGATAGCCGTTCTTGCCGGCGAGTTTGGCCTGGTACATCGCGATGTCGCCGTTCTTGAGCAACATCCCGGCACTACTCGCATCGTCGGGAAACAGGGTGATGCCGATCGAAATGCCGAGGAACACCTGCCGGCCTTCGACCTCGATCGGCCGGGCCATTTCCTCGACCAGCCGGGTCGCCAGGCGCTCGGCCAGCGGCCCCAGCTCGGTGCCGCTGCCGGCCGGCAGCTCCAGCAACACCACGAACTCGTCGCCACCGAACCGTGCGAGCAGCGCGTCGGCGACATCGAACTCGCGCACGGCCGCATCGATGCGCGTGGTGAACTGCACCAGCGCCGCATCGCCCGCGTCGTGGCCGAGCGTGTCGTTGACGCGCTTGAAATCGTCGACGTCGGCGAACAGCAGCGCCAGGCGCCCGGGATCGTCCTGCATCCGGAGCAGGCGCCGGTCCAGCGATTCGCGAAAGGCCAGCCTGTTGGCCAGCCCGGTCAGGGTATCGGTGTAGGCCATGCGGCGGATGTCGCGGTCATGGCGCGCGATGCTGGCGCGCATGCGGTCGAACGCGCGCACCAGTTCACCGATCTCGTCCTGTCGACCATCGGCAGGCATCACCACGTCGTAATGCCCGGCCTCGATGCGCTGGGCGGCCCCGGCAAGCTGGCGCACCGGCCGTACCAGCCGGCGCTGCAGCAGCGCCGCGACGATCACGCCCAGTGCCAACAGCACGACCAGCAGGACGCCGACGCCGATCAGGTGGCGACGCGCGATCTCGTCCAGCCGCGCCTGCATCATCGCGACCATCGCATCTTCGTCCTGCCGGGCCGTGGCCAGGGAATAGCCGACACGCACGCCGCCCAGTCGCTGGTCGCCGACGCGGATGGGCGCCGATACGTCGAGCAGTTGGCCGTTGCTCTGCATATGCTGGCCGGTCGCCGCGACGACTTCGGATGCGAAGGGGTCGTCCATGCGCTGGTCGTAGCGCTCGATGTCGCGGCTGCCGTCGTGGACGATGCTGCCGTCGGTGTCGTAGACGATCACATAGCTCACGTCCGGCTGGCGCAGCACATTGCCGATGATCGTGCCGATGGCGTCGAGGTCGAAGTAATACAGCGGATTGACCAGCGCGTCGGCGACCTGCTCCGACACGGCCTCGCCCCGCAGCAGCAGGCGCTGGGAAGCGAGTGCGTGCATCGAACGCTGACTCAGCGCGAGGATCTGCTTCTGCGCCTGTTCCCGCTGTTGCAGCACGAGCGCCACCGCGACCAGTCCTGCCAGCACCGCGGCGCCCACCAGCGCCAGGAACATCGCCTGCAGACCGGCGCGCAGCTTCATTCGACCTCCGCCACGACGCGCAGCGCGCCCGTACGCAACACGTCGAGCCCGGCGCGGGTGTCCGCGTCGATCGGCAGGAAGGCCGTAGTGCGGAAGAACTGCCGCAGCGCGTCGGCGGCCCGGGGATCTGCTGCGGCCTCGAGCAGCACCTCGCGCAGGCGCGCGGCCACGCGGGCATCGAGATCGCCGCGCACCATCTCCAGCGCGCGCGGGAACGGCGGCGTCTCACGGACGACGACGAAGTCACGCTTGAACGAGGGCGGCACCCGGCGCGCGTTGTCCCAGTCCAGATTGCTCATCGCGCCGGCATCGACCAGCCGCTTGTGCACCCAGGAACTCATGTTGAGTTCCGAGCGCGCGAACAGGTAGCCCACCGAATCGGGCTCGGGCTGGTCGCGCGGCGAGAGCAGGATTTCCAGCGTCATTCCGCGTGCGAGCAGTTCTCCAGCCGGCACGAAATAGGCACTGGTCGACTGGCGGTTCTGGAACGCGATGCTGCGCCCGCGCAGGTCCTCCAGACCGCGGATGCCACTGTCGCGGCGTGCGAAGTAGACCGTGTGGTAGCGGCTCACGCCATGACGCTCGGTCAGCAGCAGGGCGCGCGCATCGGCGCGCGATTCGAGCAGCATCGCGCCGCTCGCCGTTTCGGTGACCCAGTCCACTCGCCCGCGGCGCAGGTAGCTCTGCATCTGCTGCGCGTCACGGGCCATCAGCACGCGGCCTTCGGTGATGCCCATATCGCCCATACGTGCGACCACGTAGTCGAGCAACGGCTTGAGCTGTTCGTAATGCGCTTGGGGATCGTCGCTGATACGGCCGAGCACCAGCACGTTGCGCGACTCGGCAGCCCGTGTCGACGGCATCGCCAGCAGGCACGCCAGCAGGCACGCCAGCACCACGCCCGACAGCAGCCAGCGGAAGAGAAGGCGAGGGTCCAAGGCGGATCCTGGCGTGGGGGAGCGAAGTGGCAAGCCTAGTCCAAAGCACCTGCCGCGGCGATAGCGCCAGGCTCAGTCGGCGCCACGTTCGCCGGCCAGGCGTGCCATGCGCTGGGCGTCGGCGAGGATGCCGCGCAGCAGACGCACTTCCTTCTCGTCCAGGCCGGTGCGCACGAACAGCCGGCGCAGCTTGCGCATCGCGGAATCGGGCGCGCGCCCCTTGTGGAAGTCGATCGCTTCGAGCGTATCGGCCAGCTGGGCGAAGAAGCCTTCGAGCGCCGCATGCGGCACGGCGTCCGGATTGCCGGGCGCGATCGCCTCGGGCACGGCTGTGTCCTCGCCCAGCAGCGCCAGCCGCAATTCGTAGCTGAGTACCTGCACGGCGGCGGCAAGATTGAGCGAGCTGTAGTCCGGATTGGCCTGAATGTGCACCGCGGCGTGGCACAGCTGCAGCTCGGCATTGTCCAGACCGGTGCGCTCGCGCCCGAAGACCAGCGCGACCTCGCCGCCGGCGCGCGCCTGCGCATGCGCCGACGCGGCGGCCGCACGCGGACGCAGTTCGCGCAGCTGCACGCGGCGGCTGCGCGCCGTGCAGCCGAGCACCAGCCGGCAATCGGAGACCGCTTCGGCGAGCGTGTCGAAACGCGCCGCGCCGGCGAGCACATCGTCGGCGCCGGCAGCCATCGCATCGGCCTCGGCATGCGGGAACTTCTGCGGGGCGACCAGCACCAGCCGGTGCAGCCCCATGGTCTTGATCGCGCGCGCAGCCGAGCCGATGTTGCCGGGGTGCTGGGTGCCGACGAGCACGATGCGGATACGGTGTGCGGCACCGTCGGCGACGGCGGTGTCGGATTCGGACGGGGGATTCAGGGGCGCTTGCATAGCGCGAATGGTAAACTGCGCGACCGGCCACGCGCCGGCACTGCTCTTTCTCCCCTCGAACCTGCCCGCGCCCGGAGTCGTCCGCGATGCTTCAACCTGCTGTCAACATCATGGTCAAGGCGGCGCGCGCCGGTGGTGGCGTCCTGCTCCGCAACATGCACAAGCTCGACGCGCTGAACGTCGTCGAGAAGGCCCGCCACGATTACGCGAGCGAGGTCGATGGCCTGGCCGAGGAAGCGATCGTCAAGGAACTGCGCCGCGCCTATCCCGAATACGCCGTGCTCGGCGAGGAAGGCGGCGCCAAGCCCGGTCGCGGCGGGCCGAGCCGTTACACCTGGGTCATCGATCCGCTCGACGGCACCAGCAACTACCTGCGCGGCTATCCCCACTGGTGCGTGTCGATCGCGCTGGTCGAGGGCGGCGAACCGCTGCACGGCGTGATCTTCGACCCGCTGCGCAACGAGCTGTTCACCGCGACGCGCGGCGCCGGCGCCCAGCTCAACGAGCGTCGCATCCGCGTCGCCGATCGCAAGGATCTGTCGGGCGCGATTATCGGCACCGGCTTCGCCCCGCGCGAGCGCAAGCGCGCCGGCGCGCAGCTGCGTGCGGTCGAAGCTCTGCTCGACTCGGCCGAGGACGTGCGCCGCAGCGGCTCGGCCGCGCTCGACCTGGCCTACGTGGCCGCCGGTCGCAGCGACGGTTACTTCGAAGCCGGCGTGCATCCCTGGGACATCGCCGCCGGCGTGCTGCTGGTCCGCGAGGCCGGCGGCCGCATCAGCGACTTCAAGGGCGCGACGACCGGCCCGATGAACGTGGCTTTTGCCGGCGGTCGTCAGATCGTCGCGGGCAATGTGCGGCTGGTCGAGCCGCTGCAGAAGGCCCTGGTCGATTCGGGCTATGCGAAGGAATTTGCTTGATTCGTGATTCGTGATTGGTAATTCGTGATTCGAAACAGCGAAGGCCGCGCAGTGCGCGGCCTTCTTTTTGCTCGTGCACTTCTGTAGAAGCGCGCTCGCGCGCGATGGCGCGTCCCCAGCGACAGCCCATCGCGCGCAAGCGCGCTCCTACAGGGGCGACCGCGGCACCTCACCTGAAAAGCAGAAGGCCGCGCAGTGCGCGGCCTTCTGCTTTTCACGAATCACGAATCACGAATCACGAATCACGAATCACGAATCACGAATCACGAATCACGATCAAGGCCGACGCGCCAGCGCCTCTTCGTCCTTGGCCTTGGGCAGCAGGTCCTGCTTGGTGACGCGCAACAGGCCGTAGGTCAGCAGCGGACAGGCGATCAGCACCGACGACAGCGTGGCCACCACCGCGCCCAGCATCTGGGTCAGCGCCAGGCCTTCGAGCGAACCACCACCGTAGAGGAACAGCGCGAGCACCGACAGGAAGAACACCACCGAGGTGATGATGGTGCGCGAGAGCGTCTGGTTGATGGAGCGGTTGAAGACCTCCAGCGGATCGGCACGCATGCCGCGGAAGTTCTCGCGCACGCGGTCGAAGACCACGATGGTGTCGTTGATCGAGAAGCCCATCACCGACAGCAGGCCGGCCAGTACGGTCAGGTCGAACTCGCGACCGGTGAGCGCGAACAGGCCTGCCACCACGGCCACGTCGAAGAGCGTGGTGGCGCTTGCGACCACCGCGAACTTCCACTCGAAGCGGACGCTGATGTACAGCAGGAAGCCGACCAGCACGAAGATCGCCGCATAGATGGCGTTCTTGCGCAGATCGCCCGAGACCTGGGAGCCGATCGACTCGGTGCTCAGGATCCGGCCGGGATTGTCCGCCGTCGTCGCTGCCTCCAGCACGTGCTGGGCGAGCTCGGCGTTGTCCTCGATGTGCGCGATGTCCTCGGCCGCGCGCACGCGGATCAGCAGATCGTTGCCGCTGCCGAAGGTCTGCACCTGCGCATTTTCGATCTCGGCCGCTTCGAGCCGCTCGCGCACCTCATCGACGCTGACGGGATTCTCGAAGCGCACGTTCACCGCGGTGCCGCCGGTGAAGTCGAGCGCGAAGTTGAAGCCCTTCAGGCCGATGACGGCGAACGCGCCGACGAACGCCAGCAGGGCGATGGTGATGAAGACATGGCGGAACCGCATGAAATCGATGCGGGTGTTCGCCGGAACGAGGGTCAACGGGAAAATTTTCATCGGGTCTCTCCCGTCAGATCGCCAGGGACTTGAGCTTCTTGCGCGGCGCATAGATCAGCGTGACCAGTGCGCGCGACACGACGATCGCGGTGAACATCGACGCGACGATGCCGATCACCAGCGTGACCGCGAAGCCCTGCAGCGGACCGGTGCCGAAGGCGTACAGCGCGATGCCCGCGATGATGCCGGTGAGGTTGGAGTCGAAGATGGTGTCCGATGCCTTCTCGTAGCCGGTCACGATCGCCGCCTTGGGTGGCATGCCCGCCCGCAACTCCTCGCGGATGCGCTCGTTGATCAGCACGTTGGCGTCGACCGACAGACCGATCGACAGCGCCAGACCGGCGAAGCCGGGCAGCGACATCGTGGCGCCGAACAGCGACATCACCGCGACCACGATCAGCAGGTTCAGGACCAACGCCAGACAGGTGACGATGCCGAACATGCGGTAGTACAGCATGAAGAAGATCAGGGTGAAGACGAAGGCGTAGAGCACCGCGGTGATGCCGCGCTCGACGTTTTCCGCGCCCAGGCTCGGGCCGACGACACGTTCTTCGACGAAGTCCATCGGCGCGGCCAGCGCGCCGGCCTTGAGCTGGCGGGCCAGGTCGTTGGCTTCTTCGCGCGACAGGCCGGTGGTCTGGAATTCGCGGCCGAACACGCCGCGGATGGTCGAGGAGCTGATCACGCGCTCGACCGTCCGCGCCGAGCGCACTTCCTCGCCGTCGACGATGCGCACGGTCGGGATGCGCTCGACGTAGACGATGCCCAGGCGCTGGCCGACGTTTTCCAGCGTGTGGTCGAGCATGCGCTTGCCGCCCGCGCTGTTGAGCGTGATGCCCACCGACGGCATGCCGGTCTGCTGGTCGGTCTGCGGGTTGGCGTTGATCAGCTGGTCACCCGACACCAGGATGCGGCGCGACAGCAGCAGCGGCGTGCCGGTCTCGTTGTAGTAGATGCGCGAGTCGGCGGGGATGTTGCCCGACGCGACCGCAGCCGCAGCCTGGTTCTCGTCGCCGGTAACGGCGCGGAACTCCAGCGTCGCGGTCGCGCCGATCAGGCGCTTGGCCTCGGCGGTGTCCTGCAGGCCGGGCAGCTGGATGACCAGGCGGTCGTCGCCCTGGCGCTGCAGCACCGGCTCGGCGACGCCGATCGAGTTGATGCGGTTGGAAATGACGGTGCGGTTCTGCTCGACCGCGTCGGATGCGATGCGGTCGATCTCGCCCTGCGACAGGCGCACGGTGATGCGGTTGCCCTCGACCGTGATCTGCGGGCCGCTGCCACCCAGCGCCTGGCCCGAGGCGCTGGCGAGACTGTCGGCGATCTGCTTGCGAGCCGCGCCCACATCCGCGCCTTCGGTCAGCACCACGCCGATCGTGTTGTCGTTGCGACGCTCGACACTCGAATACCCGATGCGGGCTTCGCGCAGCACTGTGCGGATGCCGTCGGCGTAGCCTTCGACGCGCGTCTGCAGCGCCGCGGCCTGGTCGACCTGCATCACGAAGTGCACGCCGCCCTGCAGGTCCAGGCCGAGGGTCATCGGCCTGGCGCCCAGGTCGGACAGCCAGTCGGGCACGGTCGAGGCCAGATTCAGGGCCACCGAATAGTTCTCGCCCAGGACCGGACGCAGCGCGTCCGACGCGCGGGTCTGCGCGTCCGAATCCGCCAGGCGCACCAGCAGGTGCTCCTCGTCGATCTCGGTACCGACCGGCGTCACGCCCGCATCGGCCAGCAAGCCGTCCACCTGCGCCTTGAGCGCCTCGTCGATACGCGCCTCACTGGTGCTGGGGGTGATCTGCACCGACGGGTTCTTCTGGTAGGCATTGGGCAGCGCGTACAGCGCGGCCAACACCAGCACCAGCAGGATGAGAACGTATTTCCAGCGCGGGAATTCAAGCATTGCCTTGCCTCGGACGCCGCGGAGCGGCGCCTGGAGAGATGACGGAACCGGAAACCGGGATCAGGCGGACTTCAGCGTGCCCTTGGGCAGCACATTGCCCACCGCGCCCTTCTGCACGCGGATTTCCACGCGCTCGGCGATCTCGATGGTCAGAAAGCTGTCGCCGATGTTGCGCACCACGCCGGCGATGCCGCCGTTGGTGATGACTTCGTCGCCGACCGAGAGCTTCTCGAGCATCGCGCGGTGTTCCTTGGTGCGCTTCATCTGCGGACGGATCATCAGGAAGTACATGATCGCGATCAGGATGATCGGGAAGGCCAGCGTCGACAGCAGGCTCGGCGCGGCGGGGGCGCCCGCAGCAGCGTGGGCGGGGGCGATCAGGAGGTCCAGCAGGTTCATCGGGGCATCCATGGGTCGAAAACAGACAGCGGGCGATTATGGCACGGCCGGGCGCAGTCGCAGCCCGGAAAGCCGGTGAATGGGCGGTGATGGCAACCGGGGCGTCGCCGGGGCGACTCAGGCGTCGCGGCCCCCGGACCGGGCGCGATAGAAAGACTCGCGGAACACGGCAAAGGTTCCCGAAGCGATCGCATCGCGCATCTCGGCCATGAGCTTCTGGTAGTACCAGAGGTTGTGCAGGGTGCCGAGCATCGGCCCGAGCATCTCGCCGCAGCGGTCGAGATGGCGCAGATAGGCGCGCGTGTAGCCGCCGCTGCAGGCCTCGCAGCCGCAGCCTTCCTCGATGGGCCGAAGATCGCGCTCGAACTTGGCGTTGCGGATGCGCAGCGTGCCGGTGGAGGTGAAGAAGTGGCCATTGCGCGCGTTGCGGGTGGGCATGACGCAATCGAACATGTCGACGCCGCGCGCGACCGCTTCGACCAGATCCTCCGGCCGGCCCACGCCCATCAGATAGCGCGGGCGGTCTTGCGGCAATTGCGGCGCGGTATGGTCGAGCATCGCATTGCGCTCGGCCTCGGTCTCGCCCACGGCCAGGCCACCGATCGCGTAGCCGTCGAAGCCGATGTCCTTGAGGCCCTCGGCCGAACGCGTCCGCAGGTCGTGATGCACGCCGCCCTGCACGATGCCGAACAGCGCCGCGTCGTTGCCCTCGTGCGCACGCTTGCTGCGCGCCGCCCAGCGCAGCGACAGCTCCATCGAGCGCTCGATGACGCGCGGGTCGACGGGTTTGCCGTCGATCTGCACCGGCGGGCACTCGTCGAAGATCATCACGATGTCCGAGTCGAGCACCTTCTGGATGCGCATGCTCTCTTCGGGACCGAGGAACACCTTCGCGCCGTCGGTGGGCGCGGCGAAGGTCACGCCTTCCTCGGTGATCTTGCGCTTGTGCGCCAGCGAGAAGACCTGGAAGCCGCCCGAGTCGGTGAGAATGGGGCCGTCCCAGCGTGCGAAACCGTGCAGGCCGCCATGCGCCTCGATGACGTCCAGGCCCGGCCGCAGATACAGATGGAAGGTGTTGCCGAGAATGATCTGCGCGCCCAGCACACGGATCTGATGCGGCAGCACGCCCTTGACCGTGCCGTAGGTACCGACGGGCATGAACGCCGGCGTTTCAATGGTGCCGCGCGGGAACGTGATGCGGCCACGGCGCGCCGCGCCGTCGGTGCCGAGCAGCTGGAAGGACATTCTGGACATCCGGTTATTATGACCGGTTCGCCTGTTTCAAACCCGAATGCCCATGGACCGGACCCGCCTGCTGGCACCGCTGCTGCTGCTGTTCCCGCTTGCCCTGCAGGCCGCCGGCCCGATCGATGCCGATGGGCTTTGCGCGCCGTGGCGGGAGATTGCCGTACCGGCTACCGATGCCGGCACGCCCTTGCCCGGCTGCGACACGATGACGCTCTATTACGGCGCCGATGGCAAAGGCGGCGATCCAGAAGCCGCGCGCCACTGCGCCTACGCCGACCGCGCCGCCGGCGACGGCAAGGTGTTCGGCGGGAGCGCCGTGCTGATGATGCTCTACGCCAACGGCGAGGGCGTCGCGCGCGACCTGCGGCTGGCACGCCGGTTCGCCTGCGAGTACGGCGGCGCGCCGGCCGAAGTCAGTGCCCGTCTCGCACATCTGCAGCGCGTCGAGGACGATGCGGCGTCGAAGCGCTTCGACGTCTGTGACGACATCACCAGCGGCTATATGGCCGGCTTCTGTGTCGGACGTGCGGCGAGCTTCGCCCACGTCGCCCGCGAGCGCGAGTGGCAGGCGCTGCAGTCGGACTGGACGCCCGCGCAGAAAGCCGCCTGGCACAGCGTCCGGCAGGCCGCCGATGCCTACTTCGAATACGCCGGCAGCGCCGAGATCGACCTGACCGGCACGGCCCGAGCCGCTTTCTCGGTCGATGCCCGGCAGCTGCTGGAGGTCCAGTTGCTGGACGATGTCCAGGCTTTCGAACGCGGCAGATTGCCTGGACACACCGCGGCCGACTTCGCACGTGCGGACCGGGAACTCAACCTGGTCTATGGCCGCGTGCGGTCTGAACTGCGTGCAGGCGCGACGGCGCCCGAGTACAGCCTGTTCGGCACCATCACCGCCGATGGCGTGCGCGACACGCAACGGGCCTGGCTGCGCTATCGCGACGCCTGGGTGGCATTTGCCGCGACACGCTGGCCCGACACACCGGCCGATACGTGGCGGGCCTGGCTGACAGAATCGCGCACGCAGATGCTCGCGAGCATCGTCGACAGCCCCTGATAGCGGGCAGCGCGAACTGCGGGCTCAGGTCGCCGACCCGCCCGGTGCGTCCGTCCGCCCCCACAGCAACATCGCATCGCCGTAGGAGAAGAACCGGTAGCGCTCGGTCACCGCACGGTCGTACGCGGCGAGGATGCGCTCGCGTCCGGCGAAGGCCGACACCAGCATCAGCAGGGTCGACTCGGGCAGATGGAAGTTGGTCACCATCGCGTCGACGCTGCGGATGCGATAGCCGGGAAAGATGAAGATCCGCGTCTCGCCGGCGAAGGGATGCAGCTCGCCGTCGACACTCGCGCTTTCCAGCGCGCGCACGACCGTGGTGCCCACGGCGATCACGCGACCGCCCGCCTCTCGTGTGCGGCGGATCTGCGCGACCAGTTCGGCGCCCACGTTGAGCCACTCGCTGTGCATGCGGTGCTCGCGGATGTCGTCCACGCGCATCGGCTGGAACGTGCCGGCGCCGACATGCAGCGTGACGTGACCGAACGCGACGCCCCGCGCGCGCAGCCGTTCGAGCAACGCATCGTCGAAATGCAGGCCGGCCGTCGGCGCGGCGACCGCGCCGACCTCGCGGGCGAACACGGTCTGGTAGCGTTCGGCGTCGTCCTGGCCGGGCTCGCGGCGGATGTAGGGCGGCAGCGGCATGCGACCGGCCCTGAGCAACCAGGATTCGAGCGTGTCGTCCACGTCGAAACGCAGGTGGTAGAAGCCTTCGTCGCGTGCCAGCACCTCGGCACTGCCGCCGGCGTCGAGCTGGATCCGACCACCGGGTTTGGGCGACTTGCTGGCGCCGATCTGCGCGCGGGCCTCGTCGCCGGGCAACAGGCGTTCGATGAGAATCTCGACCCGCCCGCCACTGTCCTTCTGCCCGAACAGACGCGCCGGAATCACCCGGGTGTCGTTGAAGATCAGCAGATCACCCGGCTGCAACAGATCCGGCAGATCACGCACGTGGCGATCATCGAAATCGCCCGCGTCCGGCGGCACCACCAGCATGCGGCTGGCCGAGCGCTCGGCCAGCGGCGCCTGGGCGATGAGGACTTCGGGCAGGTCGAAATGGAAGTCGGACTTCTTCAAGGGATATGACGCATCGAACGGGCCGACATTGTAATGAAGCGCTGCACGGGACTCGGCAACTGTCCCGCTTCCAAACGAAAAAGCCCGCTTGCGCGGGCTTTTCCGTATCGGGTAACGCCGGCGATCAGAGCGCCTTCGCCGCCTCGACCACCTTGTCGACGGTGATGCCGAAATGCTTGAACAGCTGATCGGCCGGCGCCGAGGCACCGAAGCTGTCGATGCCGATCACCGCGCCGTCCAGACCCACGTAGGCACGCCAGAAACCGGTCACGCCGGCCTCGATCGCGACGCGCTTGCGCACGGCCTTGGGCAGCACGGATTCGCGGTACGCGGCGTCCTGGTGGTCGAACACGTCGGTCGACGGCATCGACACCACGCGCACCGTATCGCCGAGCTGCGCAGCGGCGTCCATCGCCAGGCCCACTTCCGAACCGGTGGCGATCAGGATGATCTCCGGCGTGCCGGCCGAATCCTTCAGCACGTAGCCGCCGCGGGCGATGTCGGCGACCTGTGCGGCATCACGCGTCTGATGCGGCAGGTTCTGGCGCGAGAACACCAGGCAGCTCGGCCCGTCCTGGCGGACGATCGCCGACTTCCACGCCACCGCCGACTCGACCGCGTCGCACGGGCGCCACACGTCGTTGTTCGGGATGTAGCGCAGGCTCGCCAGATGCTCGACCGGCTGATGGGTCGGGCCGTCTTCGCCCAAGCCGATCGAGTCGTGCGTGTACACGTGGATCGCGTGCGCCGGAATCAGCGCGCTCATACGCACCGCGTTGCGCGCGTAGTCGCTGAAGACCAGGAACGTGGCGTCGAACGGAATGAAGCCGCCGTGCAGCGCCAGACCATTGGCGATCGCGCTCATGCCGAACTCGCGCACGCCGTAATAGACGTAGTTCGCGTTGGCATCGGTGCCGGCGGCGGAGGTGCTGCCCTTCCACGTGGTCAGATTGGAGTGCGCGAGATCGGCCGAACCGCCGATCAGTTCGGGCAGCAGCGGCGCGAAGGTCTCGATCGACATCTGCGAGGCCTTGCGCGAGGCGATGGTCGGGCCGTCGGCCTGCAGCTTGGCGATGAAGGCATCGGCGTCGGCTTCGAAGTTCGCCGGCAGATCCCCATTCGAACGACGCAGGAACTCGGCGGCCAGTTCGGCGTGCTGGGCCTGGTAGCCGGCGAACAGCGCGTCCCACTCGGCCTCGCGCTTCTGGCCCGCCTCGATGGCATGCCAGGCATCGCGGATCGGCTGCGGCACCTCGAACGCGGCGTGCGTCCAGCCGAGCGCGGCGCGCGTGGCATCGGACTCGTCCTTGCCCAGCGGCGCGCCGTGCGAGGATTCCTTGCCGGCGCGGTTCGGTGAGCCGAAGCCGATCGTGGTGCGGCAGCAGACCAGCACCGGCTTGCTCGCATCGCCCTTGGCGTCGGCAATGGCGGCGGCGATCGCGTCGGCGTCGTGGCCGTCGACGCCGCGGATCACGCGCCAGCCGTAGGCCTCGAAGCGCGCCGGCGTGTCGTCGGTGAACCAGCCCTCGGTGTTGCCATCGATCGAGATGCGGTTGTCGTCCCAGAACGCGACCAGCTTGCCCAGGCCCAGCGTGCCCGCGAGCGAGGCGGCCTCGTGCGAGACGCCTTCCATCAGGCAGCCGTCGCCCATGAACACCCAGGTGCGATGGTCGACGATGTCGAAACCGTCACGATTGAAGCGCTGCGCCAGCAGCTTCTCGGCGAGCGCGAAGCCCACCGCATTGGCCAGACCCTGACCGAGCGGACCGGTCGTGGTCTCGACACCCGGGGTTTCATGACGCTCCGGGTGACCGGCGGTGCGGCTGTGCAGCTGGCGGAAGTTCTTGAGTTCCTCGATCGGCAGGTCGTAACCGGCCAGATGCAGCAGCGCGTACTGCAGCATCGAACCATGGCCGTTCGACAGCACGAAACGGTCGCGGTTGAGCCACTGCGGATTGGCCGGGTTATGGCTGAGGTGGTCGTTCCACAGCACTTCGGCGATATCGGCCATGCCCATCGGCATGCCGGGATGGCCGGACTTGGCGGCATCGACGGCGTCGATGGCGAGGAAGCGGATGGCGTTGGCGAGTTCGCGGCGGGTCGGCGTGGTCATGGGTCTCGGGAACGGGCGGCGGCGGGCGGAGCCGCCTATTGTCCCACGAGCGCCGCGGCGCTGCCGGGGCCGACGATCCGTAGGAGCGCGCTTGCGTGCGACTGGCCGTCCTGTGAGAGCCAATCGCGCGCAAGCGCGCTCCTACACGAAGCTCAGACGGTCCGCGGCATCTCGTCCACCGGCGCCGCATCGCCCTCGTGGCCGCCCTCGCTGCGGCCGATAACCACCGAACCGGCCATGTCGCCACCGATGTTGACCACCGTCCGGCACATGTCGAGCAGACGGTCGACGCCCAGGATCAGGCCGATGCCCTCGGGCGGAATGCCGAACATGGCCAGGATCATCGCGATCACCGGCAGCGAGCCACCCGGCACGCCGGCAGCACCAATCCCGCCCAGGATGCACAGCATCAGGATGAGCACCTGCTGCCCCATACCCAGTTCGACGCCGAAGAACTGCGCCAGAAACAGCACAGTGATGCCTTCGAACAGCGCCGTGCCGTTCATGTTGGCCGTGGCGCCGAGCGTACACACGAAGCGCGCGACGCGACGCGGCACGCCCAGGTTCTCTTCGGTCACCTTCAGGGTCGTTGGCAGCGTGGCGCTGGACGACGACGTGGAGAACGCCGTCAGCAACGCCGGCTGGGCACCGCGGAAGAACGTCTTCGGGCTCATGCGCCCGAAAATCCACAGCAGGATCGGGATGACGATGAAGAAGTGGACGCCGAGTGCGACGATCACCGTGCCCACGAACCGCGCCAGCTGCACCAGCACGTCCACACCCAGCCGCGCGGTGATCGAGAACAGCAGCGCGGTCACCGCATACGGCGCCAGCGCGATGACCCAGCCGATCAGCTTCAGGCAGATGTCGTACACGCCCTGCACCGCGTCGACGAAACTGCGCGTGCCGGGCGTGCGCAGCGCCGTAGCGGCGATGCCGAACATCAGCGCGAAGAACATCACCGCGATCAGGTCGCCTTCCGTCGCCGCCTGGATGGGGTTGCGCGGCACGATGTTGAGCAGGATCTGGATGCCCGACACGCCCTCGCGCGCACCGGCGATTTCGGTCGCCCGCTCCGAGGACTGGCTCAGCAACGTCTCCGCGACCAGGGGGTCGATCCCCTGCCCCGGCTGGAACACGTTCACCGCGACCAAGCCGATGGTCACGGCCATGGTCGTGACCGCGACGATCCATACCAGGGTCTTGACCCCGATACGACCAAGCGAGGCGGGGTCGCCGATCTCCACCACCCCGAGCACCAGCGCCGAGAACACCAGCGGGATCACCAGCATGAACAACAGGCGCAGGAACAGCTGGCCGACTGGATCGGTGACGTAGGTGATCAGCCCGTCGAGCCACGGCGCATCGGCGACCATGAAATTGGCCGCCAGCCCGGCCAGGGTGCCCACGACGAACCCGATCAACATCTTGGTGTGCAGCGGCATGCCGCGCGTCTCGGAGGTCGGGGTCATCGGCGCGTCCTGGAAGGAAGCCGGCAGCTTAGCAAAGCCTCAACGCCCGAGAACGCAGCGGCCGTGCCCCGTGCGGGCCGCCCCGGTATCCTGTGCGGATGTCTTCGTCCTCCCCTGCCGGCGCCGCCGGCGACGCGCTTGGCGTGTTGCAGCGCGTGTTCGGCCATGCCGCGTTCCGCGGCGAGCAGGCCGCGATCGTCGAGCACGTGGCCGCCGGCTTTGATGCCTTGGTGCTGATGCCCACCGGCGGCGGCAAATCGATGTGCTACCAGGTGCCCGCGCTGCTGCGCGACGGCGTGGCGATCGTGGTCTCGCCGCTGATCGCGCTGATGCAGGACCAGGTGGACGCGCTGCTGCAGTCCGGCGTGCGCGCCGCCTATCTCAATTCCACGCTCGACGGCGAGACCGCGCAGCGGGTGGAGCGCGAACTGCTGGCCGGCGAACTCGATCTGCTCTATGTGGCCCCCGAGCGCCTGCTGACCCCGCGCTTCCTGTCGCTGCTCGACCGCGCGCCGCTGGCGCTGTTCGCGATCGACGAGGCGCACTGCGTCTCGCAATGGGGCCACGATTTCCGCCGCGAGTATCGCGAGCTGACGATCCTGCACGAGCGCTGGCCCCACGTGCCGCGCATCGCGCTCACCGCGACCGCCGACCCGCCGACCCAGCGCGAGATCGCCGAACGCCTGCAGCTGGAAGAGGCGCGACGCTTCGTCAGCTCGTTCGATCGCCCGAACATCCGCTACACGGTGGTGCAGAAGGAGAACGCCAAGCGTCAGCTGCTCGACTTCGTGCAGGCGCACCGCGGCGAAGCGGGCATCGTCTACTGCCTGTCGCGGCGCAAGGTGGAGGAGACCGCCGAATACCTCGCCGGCCACGGCATCGACGCGATTCCGTATCACGCGGGCATGGACGTCGAACTGCGCGCCGCCAACCAGCGACGTTTTCTGCGTAGCGATGGCGTGGTCGTGGTCGCGACGATCGCGTTCGGCATGGGCATCGACAAGCCCGACGTGCGCTTCGTCGCGCATACCGACCTGCCCAAATCCATCGAGGGCTATTACCAGGAAACCGGACGCGGCGGTCGCGATGGCGAACCGGCCGATGCGTGGATGTGCTACGGCCTCCGGGATCTGGTGCTGCTGCGGCAGATGATCGAGCAGAGCGAATCGGGCGAGGAGCGCAAGCGGCTCGAACACCGCAAGCTCGACGCGCTGGTCGGCTACTGCGAAACCATGCGCTGCCGCCGCCAGGTGCTGCTGTCGAACTTCGGCGAGGACTACGCGGCCAAGGGCGTGGGCCAGCCTTGCGGCAATTGCGACAACTGCCTCGATCCGCCCGATGCCTGGGATGCAACCGTCGCCGCGCAGAAGGCATTGAGCTGCGTCTACCGCAGCGGCCAGCGCTTCGGCGCCGCGCACGTCATCGACATCCTGCGCGGCAGCGACAGCGAACGCATCCGCCAGTTCGGCCACGACCAGCTCAGCACCTACGGCGTCGGCACCGACATCGACGCGCGCGTGTGGAAGAGCGTATTGCGCCAACTGGTCGCCCAAGGCCTGCTCGACGTCGACGCCGAAGGCTACGGCGGCCTGCGCCTGACCGAGGCCAGCCGCGCCGTGCTCAAAGGCGAAGCACAGGTGATGCTGCGCAAGCCGACGAATACCAAGGAACGCGCACGCACCACACGTGCCGCGACCGGCGCCGACATCGACCTCGCGCCCGCAGACCACCCCCTCTTCGAAGCCCTGCGCGCCTTGCGCGGCCGCCTCGCCCGCGAACAGAACGTGCCCGCCTACGTGATCTTCCACGACGCCACCCTGCGCGAGATCGCCCGCCTGCGCCCGATCAGCCACGGCCAGCTCGGCGGCATCGGCGGCGTCGGTGCGGGCAAGCTCGAGCGCTACGGAGATGCCGTGCTGGAGACGGTGCTGGACGCGGATTGAGCGGCGCCCACGAAGCGACAACGCGCCGCGAACCCGAATCGCCCCTGCAAGGGCGCGCTTGCGCGATCTGGCCTCACCAGACAAGCCCCGATCGCGCGCAAGCGCGCTCCTACATCGGCCACGGCGCGAGCGTCGCGGCCACGAACCTTCAACACATCGCTCCAACGGATGCGCGCCATGCAGGCCGTCAGCGCGCACCGGACACGGTCACGCCCCCCGCCTTTGTAGGAGCGCGCTTGCGCGCGATGTGGCCGTACCAGCCAAGCCCCAATCACGCGCAAGCGCCCCCCTGCACATCGATCGCGGCACAAGGTTCATGGCAACGCATCGGCGTGCGCTGTACGCGAGGACAATGTCGTGATGGTGGGTCGTGATGGATTCGAACCATCGACCAGCGGATTAAAAGTCCGATGCTCTACCGACTGAGCTAACGACCCGGAAGACAGTCGCCGGCGGCGTGTGGCCGGCGCAGGGGGCGCATTCTAGCGCAATGTGCGACGCGCGTCGGCCTCTGTCGTCAGCTGGCCGCCAGGTAGTGCGTCGGGTCCGGAACGCCGGCGGCGGCAAAGCCGTCCGCACGCAGGCGGCAGGCGTCGCACTGGCCGCAGGCGCGGCCCTGGGCGTCGGCGCGATAGCAGGACACGGTCAGGCCGAAGTCGACGCCCAGACGCACGCCCTCGCGCACGATGTCGGCCTTGCTCATGCGTTGCAGCGGCGCATGCACGCGGATGCCGGCGCCCTCGACGCCGGCCTTGGTCGCCAGATTGGCCAGCCGTTCGAAAGCGTCGATGAACTCCGGGCGGCAATCGGGATAGCCCGAATAGTCGACCGCGTTGACGCCGCAGAAGATGTCGGAGGCCCCCAGTACCTCGGCCCAGCCCAGCGCCAGCGACAGCATGATGGTGTTGCGCGCCGGCACGTAGGTGACCGGAATCCCTGCCCCGCCCGCGTCCGGCACGTCGATGTCGTCGGTCAGCGCCGAGCCGCCGATGCTGCGCAGGTCGACGTCGACGGTCTTGTGCGCGCGCACGCCCATGGCGGTCGCCACGCGCATGGCCGCGTCGAGTTCGGACGTATGACGCTGTCCGTAGCGCACGCTCAACGCGTGCACGTCGAAGCCCTGCTCCTGGGCAAGGGCGATGACGGCGGCGGAGTCCATGCCTCCGGACAACAGGACGACGGCTTTTTTCATGGTTTCGTGATTGGTAATTCGTGATTCGTGATTCGTAAAAGCCGGATGTTTGCAGACCGCGATGACCCGCTTTGTCGAATCACGAATCACCCATGACTAACCACCGCGCTCACCGCCCCGGTGCGTCGTCCCACAGCAGCTTGTGCAGCTGCATCTGGAACTTCACCGGCAGTCGGTCGGCGACGATCCAGTCGGCGAGTTCGCGACCCGTGATCTCGCCCTTGCTCGGGGAGAACAGCACGTCGCAGCGGTGGTGCAGCCCCTTGCTCAGCACGATGTCGCGCGCCCACTCGTAGTCGGCACGCGAGCAGACGACGAGCTTGATCTGGTCGTGGGCGGTGAGCAGCTCGAGATTTTCCCAACGGTTGCGATGGGCCTCGTGGGACGCCGGGGTCTTGATGTCGAGCACGCGGCTCACGCGCGGATCGACAGCGGCGATGTCCAGGGCGCCCGAGGTCTCCAGCGACACGTGATAGCCGGCATCGCACAAACGTCGCAGCAGGCCGATGCAGCGCTTCTGTGCAAGCGGCTCGCCGCCGGTGACGCAGACATGGCGCACGCCGTGCTTCGCGACTTCGGCCAGGATGTCGTCGATGGTCCACCACTGTCCGCCGTGGAAGGCGTAGGCGGTGTCGCAATAGGTGCAGCGCAGCGGACAGCCCGTCAACCGCACGAACACGGTCGGCCAGCCGGCATCGCGGGCCTCGCCCTGCAGCGACAGGAAGACTTCGGTGAGCTTGAGCCGGTCGGCCGCGGATGCGGCGACCGCATCGGGCGCGACGGAATTCATGACTCAGCGCAGACGCGAAAGCTGGATGGCACGGAGGCGATCGGCCGCGGTGCGGGCCGCATCGGTGCCGGGATATTGCTTGCCGACATCGGCCAGCGTGGTCTCGGCCCCGTCGAGGTCCTTGAGACCATACTGCGACAGGCCCACCTTGAGCATCGCGCCGGGCGCCTTGTCGCTCTGCGGATAGCGCTGCAGCAAGGACAGGAACTGCTCCTGTGCCATCGCGTAATTCTGGGTGACGTAATAGCTTTCGCCCAGCCAGTAGAGGGCGTTGGGCGCGTAGGTGCCTTGCGGATACTGCTGCAGGAAGCCCTGGAAAAGACGGGCCGAATCGGCGTATTCGCCGTTCTTCAGTGCGTTGAATGCCTGCTCGTAGGCACCCCGCTCATCGGCCGGCGCCGGCGCCGCCGTCTGGCCTGCGCCCGCATTGCCCGGGCCTGCGGCCTGGGCAGTGTCGTCTGCGCCCGGGGCCGGCGTGGCGCTTGCCGACGGGTCGGGAAGCTCCAGACCACCACCACCGCCCTGCCCACTTTCGAGCCGATTGAGACGGCCGTCGATGTCGAGGTACTGGTTGCGGTTGGATGACTTGAGCTGCTCGTTCTGCTGCTGGAGTTCCTCGACCTGCGAACGCAGGGTCTGCAGCTCACGTCGCAGCTGATCGACCTGGTTGAGCAGGTCCATGTTGGCGTTGGTATCACCGGCGCGCGCCTCGAGCGAAGCCACGCGGTCGGCGAGGCTCGCACGCTGCGCCCAAGCGGGCGCGGCGACCACGAGGGTCGCCGCGAACGCTGCTGGGATGACCAGCCAATGACGCATCGAACGCATCAGCGCGCCGTGTAGATGATCTCGACGCGACGATTGCGGGCCCAGCAATCCTCGTTCGAGTCATTGCAGACCGGACGCTCTTCGCCGTAGCTGACGACGGCCATCTGGGCAGCCGAGCCACCGTTGGCCTGCAGCGCCGAGGACACACCATTGCCGCGGCGCTCGCCCAAGCCCTGGTTGTACTCGCGGCTGCCGCGCTCATCGGCGTGGCCTTCGAGCGAGATGCGCGAGGAGTTGCGGTCACGCAGGTACTTGGCGTGGCAGGCCATCACGGCCTGGAATTCGGGACGCAGGGTGTCCTGATCCAGATCGAAGTAGACGACGCGCTGACGCAGGCATGCGTCGCTGTCGAGATCGGCCGGGGTGTAGGCACCCGCGGTCGGCGCGGTCGGCGCCACGGCGCCGGTCGACGGACCCGTGTCCATCGGGGCCTCTTCCTTCACCTTCTTGGAACACGCAACGGCGGCGGTGCACAGCAGCGCGGCCAGCATCACACGGGTGGTCGTCTTCATCTCGTCGATCCTTGGTTTCTATGAACAACAGGGCAATTGTTATTGTGTGAGACGTGCAGGCAGCGTCAGCGCTGTTCCCGGAACGGTCCCCATGCCGGCTCGCGCACATCACCCTCGGCGAGGACGAGGCGCTGACGTACGCGGCCATCCGAAGACACCGAATACAGCACACCCCTGCGCCCCTCACGCGCCGCGTACAGGACCATGCCGGCGTTCGGGGCGAAGCTCGGCGATTCGTCGAGCGACCCTGGCGACAGCGTGGACCAGCGGGGCGACCCCAGGCTGCGATCCAGCAGTGCAATACGGTACACGTTGCCCGAACCTTGCGCTACGACGATTTTCTTGCCATCGAAGGACACCGAGGGATCGGCGTTGTAGCTGCCTTCGAACGTGACGCGCGTGGCGCTGCCGCCGGATGCCGGGGCCTGGTAGACCTGCGGACGACCACCGCGGTCGGAGATGAAATAGATGCTGCCGCCGTCGGGCGCCCAGGCCGGCGAGGTGTCGATGGCGAAGTGGTTGGTGATCTGGGTCAGCGCCTTGCTGCCCAGGTCCATGACGTAGATCTCGGGGTTGCCGCTGCGCGACAGCGACAGGGCCAGGCGACGGCCGTCGGGCGAGAACGCAGGCGCGCCATTGATGCCGCGGAAGCTCGAAACCAGCTCACGGCTGCCGCTGGTGATGTCCTGGATGTAGATGGCGGAGTTGCCGCGCTCGAAGCTGACGTAGGCGACTCGGCGGCCGTCCGGGCTCCAGGCGGGCGACATCAGCGGCTCGTTGGAGCGCACGACGGTCTGCGGGTTGTGACCGTCCGAATCGGCGACCACGAGTGCGTAGCGCGCGCTTTCGCCCACACCGGTCTGGGTGATGTAGGCGATGCGGGTCCAGAATGCGCCGCGCACGCCGGTGATCTTCTCGTAGATGGCATCGGCCATCTGGTGGGCGACGTCGCGCATCGCATCCGGGCGTGCGGTCATCGCCAGGCCGAGCATGCGCTCCTGCCGGGCGACGTCGAACAGCTCGTATTCGACGCGGTAGCTGCCGCCGCCGGCGTCGACGACGCGGCCGACGACGAGGAAGTCCTGACGCAGCGCGCGCCAGGTGGGGTACTGCACTTCGCTGCCACGGGTCGGACGCTCGACGATGTCGCGCTCGGGCAGCGTGCGGAACTGGCCGGAGCGATCGAGGTCGGCGCGCACGACCGCCGCGACATCGGTATCGGGTGCAGCGGCGCTGCCCTGGTAGGGCATCGGGACGACGGCGATGGGCATCGCCTGCGCGCTGCCGCCGGTGATGTCGATTTCCAGCCCCTGCTGCTGCGCACTGGCGAGCATGGGCAGGGCGAGTGCGAACAGGGCCAGAAGGCCTCGGATCAGGATGGGCTTCATCGGTTTACCGGGCAGGAGTCAGAAGGAGAAATGGAACCCGGGCAGCTTGGCCGCTGCGCGGGACGTGAGGATGAATCCGGGCGCAATCATGGCGTCGGCGCGGTGAACGTGATGGTGAGATCGCGCACGTACACGTCCTCGAAGCCAACGTAGGGCAGCGGCGCGGCGCGGTGAACCGCGCGCACGAGCGAGTCCTGCGCCGGCGCATCGAAACCGCAGTCCGGCCGGGCCTCCACCGCGAGCACGTCGCCACCGGGCAACTGCCGCACCTGCACGCGACACGATGCGCCGGCCTCGATCTGGGGCGGTGTCCATTGCTGCGTGATCGCGCGGCGTACGGCCATGGCATAGCGCGCCTCGAGCTTGGCGACTTCCGGTTCCTGCGGGGTAGCACCGGCCGCGGGAACCGCGATGCCGAGCGACATCGCCAGCATGGCCGCGACCGCGGCACGGGCGGGCATCAATCCTGTGCCCGGAAGTTGAAGTTGAGGCGACGGCTGAAGACCGGTTCGAATCCGGCGTACGGCAGCGGCTCGGCTGCGCGCACGGCGGCTTCGACCGAGCGGCGGCCCTGAGCGTCGTACGGGCACGAGGCGTCGAACTCGACGCTGATCACCTGACCGCCGGGAATCTGCGTGATGTACATGCGGCAGACCTGACCGAGCGGAATGTTGTCGGGCCGACGCCAGTTGCGTCGCACAGCCTCCTGGATCGCGGCGGCGTACTTGGCGGCCAGGCCGCTGTCGCCATCGGGACGCCCAGGTGGCGGACTGGCGGCCGAGGCGGCGGCGCGCTGCTCCGATGCCTGCTGGGCATTGCGTTCGGCAATCTGCTTCAGGCGCTGCTCGGCAAGGCGGGCCTCGCGCTGGGTCTTCTCACGCTCGGCGCGCAGTTGTTCCAGCTCCTGCCGGGCGAGTCGACGCTTTTCCTCGGCCTCCTGCTGCTTCTGCTGCTCGGCCAGTTCGATCTGCTCTTGGCGGCGCTTGGCTTCCTGCTCTTTCTCGCGCTGCTCGGCGGCGATCGCCTCCCGACGCACGGCCTCCTGCGACACCGTGTCCGGCTCGGGGATGACCTCCTGCGGCGCGGGCTGGCGCGTTTCGACGGCATCTTCGGGACGCGGTTCGGGCAGCGGCTGCGGCGGCGCAGCCGTCGGTTGTTCGACCGGCTCGGGCAAGGGCTCGGGCACGGGATCCGGCGCGGGTTCGGGCGTCGGCTCGGGCACGGGCAGCGGCTCGGGACGCGATGCCAGCGCTTGGCGATCGGCCGCGCTCAGGGCGTTGGGATCGATGATGTCGGCCGAAACCGGCGAGCCCATCGCCGACTCCGGACGCGACGAGGCACTCCAGAGCGCGCCAAGGAAGATCAGGCCGAAGATCAGCACGTGGACCAGCAGCGCCAGCCCGATCGAGACCACGTTGTCGGAACGCGACTCGCGCATCGTCAATCCGCGCTGTCCGACGGACGACTGATCAGGCTGACCTTGGTGATGCCCGCCTCGTTGATCGCGCTGATAGCGTTCATGATCAGCTGATAGCTGGCCGCCCCGTCACCGCCGACGAGAATCGTCGCATCGGGATTCTGCGAATGGATGCCGCGCAGGCGTGCGACCAGATCCTCACGCGTGACCGAGGTGTTCTGCTGCTCGACCATCAGGGCCAGCGCGCCATCGGGATAGACGCTCACGACCACCGGACTTTCCGGCGTGCTGAGCGACATCGCGTTCGAATCGGGCAGGTTGATGTCCGTGCCCAGGTTCATCAGCGGCGTGGTGACCATGAAGATGATCAGCAGCACCAGCATCACGTCGATGTAGGGCACGACGTTGATTTCGTTCTTGAGCTTGCGCCGCTTGGTGCGACGCAGGGAGATCGACGACATGGCGGGTTCCGGATACGTGGACGTGCCGACGGCCGCGGACGGCCGACGCGGTTCAGTCGGCGCCGCTCTGGCGTTCGAGGATCGAGGAGAACTCGTCGGAGAAGGCCTCGAAGCGCGTGGCCACGCGCTCGACCTTGGTCGCGAAGCGGTTGTAGGCCCACACCGCCGGGATGGCCGCGAACAGACCCATCGCGGTCGCGATCAGCGCCTCGGAAATGCCGGGCGCGACGGTGGCGATGGTCGCTTCCTTGACGCTGGCCAGGCCGTGGAACGAAATCATGATGCCCCACACGGTGCCGAGTAGGCCGACATAAGGCGCGATCGAACCGACATTGGCGAGGTATTCGAGATTGCGCTCGAGCCCGTCGATCTCTCGCGCACCGGCCACGCGCATGCCGCGCTGGGCGCCTTCGAGCTGGGTACGGCTGTCGATGCCGCGACGCTGGCGCTGACGCGAATATTCGCGGTAACCCGCCTCGAAGATGGCCTCCAGGCCTTCGATTTCACGGTTGCGCTCGGTCGCCGAGGCGTAGAGCTTGCCGATCTCCGCGCCCGACCAGAAGCGCTCCTCGAAGCGGTCGGCCTCCTTCTCGGCGCGATCGAGCAGGCGCTTCTTGCGGAAGATGATCACCCAGGAGGAAATCGACGCGAACAGCAGCAGCAACATCACCAGCTGCACCGGAATCGACGCGTGCAGGATCAGCTCCAGGATGCTGAGGTCGTTGGGCAGCGGCGCGGTCGCAGCCGCGGCGGCGCCGGTGTTCGCCAGCTCGGTGGCATTGGCGGCGGCCTCTTCGGGCAGCGCCTGCACCTGTGCGGCGGACTGCAACAACACGGGCATTGGGCTCATCCAGGTTTACTCCGCTGATGTTTCGAGTGACTTGAGTTGGGAATACAGCGCATCGGGGATCGCCTGCGGCCTGAAATCGGCGGCCGACAGGGCCGCGATGCGGACCTCGGCGTCGAGCAGCAGTTCGCCGTCGCGGCGCACCTCCTGCACGAACACCGCGCTCGCGCGCCGGCACTGCCGCAGCACCACACTGACCTCCAGCGCGTCGTCGAGCCGCGCGGGGCTGCGGAAATCGATCCGCATCGCGCGCACCGCGAAGACCGTGCCATGCGTGTCGCGCAGCGTAGCCTGACCGTAGCCGTGGGACCGCATCCATTCGCTGCGCGCGCGTTCGAGAAACGCCACGTACTGCGCGTGATAGACGACGCCACCGGCGTCGGTATCTTCCCAGTAGACGCGTGTCGGCCAACTGAATGTGGGCGCCCGGGGGCTGGGGGTTCGGGTGTCGGTCATGACGGGGTCTGCTGCGGGTTCGGGGACGACAGGCGCACGCGGAACATCAGAACAACGCGCCCGAGTCGCCGATGCCCGGCTCGCGCGCACGAGGCGTGAGTCCGAGGTGCAGGTACGCCTTGCGCGTCGCCATGCGCCCACGCGCGGTGCGGACCAGGAAGCCCTGCTGGATCAGATACGGTTCGATGACGTCTTCGAGCGTGCCGCGCTCCTCGCTCAGCGCGGCGGCCATCGATTCGACGCCCACCGGCCCACCGTCGAAGTTCTCGATGATCAGATGCAGCAGGCGCCGGTCGAGTTCGTCGAAGCCTTCCGGGTCGACCTTCAGCATCTGCATCGCAGCATTCGCGACTTCCGAATCGATGCGGCCGCCCGCCTTGACCTGGGCATAATCGCGCACGCGGCGCAACAGGCGGTTGGCGATGCGCGGCGTGCCGCGCGAGCGTTTGGCGATCTCGGCCGCACCATCGCTTTCGCAGGCCATGCCGAGGATCTGCGCCGAACGGCGCACGATGCGGGTCAGTTCCTCGGTGCTGTAGAACTCCAGCCGCTGCACGATGCCGAATCGGTCGCGCAGCGGCGCGGTCAGCAGTCCGGCGCGCGTGGTCGCGCCGATCAGGGTGAAGGGCGGCAGGTCGATCTTGATCGAGCGCGCCGCAGGGCCCTCGCCGATCATGATGTCGAGCTGGAAATCCTCCATCGCCGGGTACAGCACTTCCTCCACGACCGGTGACAGGCGGTGGATCTCGTCGATGAAGAGCACATCGTGCGGCTGCAGGTTGGTCAACAGCGCGGCGAGATCGCCGGCCTTCTCGATCACCGGGCCGGATGTCACGCGCAGCGCGACGCCGAGCTCGTTGGCGATCACGTGGCTCAGCGTGGTCTTGCCAAGGCCCGGCGGCCCGAAGATCAGCACGTGATCGAGCGCCTCGCGCCGCTGCTTGGCGGCTTCGATGAAGATCGCCATCTGGTCGCGCACCGGCTGCTGGCCGAGGTAGTCGTCCAGCCGCTGCGGCCGGATGCTGGCCTCGACGGCGTCGTCCTCACGGGTGGCGTCGGCGGCGATGATGCGGTCTGCGGTCATCCGCGCATGATCGCATGGCGACCGGCCCGATGTAGGCGCGTCAGATCAGGCGCGCATGGCCTCGGCGGCGAGCGCGAAGCTGTGCCTGCGCGCGTCGTGGTCGAAGATGTTGGCCGTCAGCATCAGTTCGTCCGGGCGATGGCGGGCGACGAAATCGGCGATGCCCTCGCGTACGTCTGCCGCATCGCCGACCACCGAGCAGGCCAGCGACTGGGCGACCATCGCCTTTTCGGCCGGCGTCCAGAACGCCTCGATGTCGTCGATCGGCGGCGGGATCAGACCCGGCGCGCCACGGCGCAGGCGCACGAAACTCTGCTGCTGGGTGGTGAACAGGCGCTGCGCTTCGGTGCGCGTATCGGCCGCGACGACATTGAGCGCGAGCATCGCGTGCGGCTGCCGCAAATGCTTCGAGGGGCGGAAATCACGGTGGTACAGCGCCAGCGCCTCGGACATCGCCGCGGGTGCGAAGTGCGAGGCGAATGCATACGGCAGGCCGAGCGTCGCGGCCAGACCCGCGCCGAACAGGCTCGAGCCCAGAATCCACACCGGCACGTCGAGGCCGGCGCCGGGGACGGCCTGCACCGGTTGCCCGGGCTGCGCGGGCTCGAAGTAGCGCAGCAGCTCCATGACATCGGACGGGAACGCATCGGCCCCGGCGTAGTAGCGACGCAGGGCTTTCGTGGTCGCCTGATCGGTGCCGGGCGCGCGCCCCAGCCCCAGGTCGATGCGGCCCGGATACAGCGAGGCCAGGGTGCCGAACTGCTCGGCCACCTGGAGCGGCGCGTGATTGGGCAGCATCACCCCGCCCGAGCCGACGCGGATCGTCGAGGTGCCGCCGGCGATGTGGCCGATCAACACCGCGGTCGCCGCGCTGGCGATGCCGGGCATGTTGTGGTGTTCGGCGAGCCAGTAGCGCGAATAGCCGAGCGCCTCGGCATGCCGGGCGAGATCGAGCGAGCGGGCGAAGGACTCGGCCGGCGTGCTGCCCTCGGTGACGGGGGCGAGGTCGAGGACCGAGAACGGGATGGAAGCGTGGGATTGGGCCATGCACGGGAAATGGGGACGCGCAGCCGGGTTTCCATCGCACCGATGGGACACTGTCGTGCAGCGTCCGTGCCTCCCTGCCCGCCTGCCGCCTCAGCCCGTGGACACCACCCGGTTGCGGCCGCGGGCCTTGGCGAGATACAGGCGCCGGTCGGCATCGGCCAGCAGCCGGTGCAGGTCATCGCCCGCCCGGGCGTGGCGCACGCCGATGCTGACGGTCATCTGCAGGGTCCCGTTGGCCGTGTCGACGCGCAGGTCCTCGATGCGCTGGCGCAACTGTTCGAAGTACGTCGTCTGCGCCTCGGGGTCGAGGCCCGGCGCCAGCACGCAGAATTCCTCGCCGCCGAACCGCGCCACCACATCGTCCGTCCGCGCGTGCAGCGACAGTGCCGCCGCGACCGCGCGCAGGGCGTGGTCACCGGCCTCGTGACCCCAGCCGTCGTTGATGCGCTTGAAGTGATCGATGTCGAGGATCGCCATCGTCAGCGGCTGCGGATCGGCCATCGTGCGCTGCACCATCCGTTCGGCCTGGTCGAGGAAATGGCGCCGGTTGGGCAGACCGGTGAGGAAATCGCGGGTTGCCAGGTCCTGCAGGGTGCCGATCAGCTCCAGCTGGTCGACGTTCTGCGACACCCGGCAGAAGAATTCCTCGCGCGAATAGGGTTTGCGCAGGAAATCGTTGGCGCCGCTCTTGAGGAAGCGCGCGACCAGCGTGGCGTCGCTGTTGCCCGAGATGCCGATGACGGCGACCCGGTCGCGCGCCCGCAGGGCGCGCAGGCGGCGGGTCAGCTCGACGCCCTGCATGCCGGGCATTTCCTGGTCGACGATCGCCAGGCGGATGCTCGGGTCGGCCTCCAGCGCGCGCAAGGCACTCGCACCGTCCACCGCTTCGACCACGCGATAGCCGAACGTCTCGAGCAGGGCGGCGGTATGCAGGCGCGCGGACGCCGAGTCGTCGACGATCAGCGCCGAGATGCGCCGGTTGCGCTCGAGCCGCTTCACCAGCCAGACGATGTAGTCGAGGCTGCCGGGCGTGCTCTTGAGCACCACGTCGATCACCCGGCGCCGGAGCATGCGCGCGCGCAGCTCTTCGTCGTACACGCCAGTAACCACGACGGTCGGGATATCCCGTTCGAGGAAGCAGTCGATGACCGCCTCGCGGTCCCCGTCGGCGACGACCAGTCCGGTCAGCGCGAGAAACCAGTCGTCATAGCGGTCGAGCAGCGCACGCGCCTCGGCCAGGGTCGAGGCGACCACGACCGGGAGTTCGAGCTGCTGCTCGATCGCCTCGGCGATCGCCTGCACGTAGGCGCGCGAGTTTTCCAGCAGCAGCACACGCTGCGGCAGCGCCGGGCTGGGGGCGATCGCGTGGAGCGCTGGCAGGCAGGGCGTGACGTGCATCATCAGCCCCTTATCGGCGGTGCCGCACCGAACTTGAGACGGGCCGCACAGATTCGCCCGGGCACTGACGCAGCGGCATCCGCCTGCTGCGCCTGCCGGCTGTCAGATCTGCACCTGCGATCCGAGCTCGACCAGGCGGTTGCCCGGAATGCGGAAGAAGCCGGTTGCAGGCGCCGCATTGCGGTGCATCAGCGCGAACAGCTTGTCGCGCCACACCGGCATGCCGCGCCTCGGGGTCGCGACCACGGTTTCGCGGCTGGTGAAGTACGTGGTCTCCATCGGATCGATGCAGATACCGCCTTCGATGTCGCCGCAACGCATCAGCGCCATTGGCACGTCCGGCGTTTCCATGAATCCGAAGCGGATGGTGATGCGATAGAAGTCGTCGCCGATCGACTCCATCTTCAGGCGCCGCGCCGGCGCGGCATAGGGCAGCGTCAGCGTTTCGACGGTGAGAAACACGTTGCGCGCGTGCAGCACCTTGTTGTGCTTGAGGTTGTGCATCAACGCATGCGGCACCACGCCCGGGTCGGCGGTGAGGAACACCGCCGTGCCCGGCACACGCACCGGCGGCGCCAGCATCAGGCCGGGAATGAAGGTGTCCAGCCGGATACCGTCCTTCTGGATCTCCGCGCGCAGCAGCTGGCGGCCGCGACGCCAGGTGCGCAGCAGCGTGAACAGCGTGATGCCCAGCACCAGCGGAAACCACGCGCCCTGCAGCACCTTGGCACCGTTGGCGATGACGAAGGCGATGTCGATGACGATGAACACGCTGCACAGCGGCAGCACCCATTTGCGCCAGCGCGGCCACAGCGCGCGTGCCACGACGATCAGCAGCAGGGTGTCGATGAGCATCGTCAGCGACACCGAAATGCCGTAAGCGGCCGCCAGTGCCGACGAGGTCTTGAACGTCAGCACCAGCGCGATCACCACTACCGCCATCGCCCAGTTGATGCCGGGGATGTAGATCTGGCCGATCGTGTCGCTGGAGGTATGCCGCACGTGCATGCGCGGGATGTAACCCAGCTGCATCGCCTGGCGGGCCACGGAGAACCCGCCGGTGATCACCGCCTGCGAGGCGATGACCGTGGCCGCCGTGGCCAGCACGATCATCGGCCAGCGCGCCCATTCGGGCACACCGATGTAGAACGGGTTCTGGATTGCGGCCGGATCCTCGAGCACCAGCGCGCCCTGCCCCAGATAATTGAGCATCAGCGCCGGCAGGACGAAGAAGTACCAGGCGTAGCGGATCGGCCGGGCGCCGAAATGGCCCATGTCGGTGTAGATCGCCTCGCCACCGGTCACCGCCAGCACCACCGCGCCGAGAATGAAGATGCCGCCCCAGCTGTGCTGGACGAAGAACTGCGCCGCCCACCACGGGTTGATCGCGTTCAGCACTTCCGGCTCATGGAGAATGTTGAGCACGCCCAGCGCGGCTAGCGAGGCGAACCACAGCATGGTGATCGGGCCGAAGATGCGCCCCACTTTGGCCGTGCCGAAGCGCTGGGTGGCGAACAGGATGCCCAGTACCAGCACGGTGATCGGGATGATCCAGGCATGCAGTCCGGGGGCGACGACCTCCAGGCCTTCGACCGCCGACAGCACCGAAATGGCCGGCGTGATCACACCGTCACTGAAGAACAGCGAGGCGCCGAAGACGCCGAGAATGCCGACGAGGTAGCCCGAGCGCCCGCCCTTGGCCAGACAGCGCTGAGCGAGCGCCATCAGCGCCATGATCCCGCCCTCGCCGTCGTTGTCGGCGCGCAGGATGATGGTGACGTACTTGACCGTCACCACCAGCATCAGCGACCAGAAGATCATCGACAGCACACCGAGCACGGTGTCGTGGTCGGCGATCAGGCCGTAATGGCCAGAGAACGCCTCGCGCAGGGTGTAGAGCGGGCTGGTGCCGATGTCGCCGAAGACGACGCCGATCGCGCCGACGATCAGGCCCGCCAGACCCACCTGGCCGTGTGACGTGCCATGGGAACGCGGGCCCGGATCGGGCTGACTGCTGGGGTGTGACATGGAAATGTCGACCTGGCCGACGGATGTGGGGGTGTCAGCGAAGCGCGGACTGTAGCGCTTTCCGGATGATGGTTTCGGGCCCGTCGCCCTCCGCGGCGGCCGCCTTGGCCATCTTCTGGGCCTCGGCGGGCTTGTAGCCCAGCTGTTGCAGCGCCACGACCGCCTCCGACAACGGATCGGCCGGGATCGGCGCGCTGCCGATCGCACCACCCGCGCCCGCCAGGTCCGCCGCGCGGTCGCGCAGCTCGACGACGATGCGCTCGGCGGTCTTCTTGCCGATGCCCGGAATCTTGGTCAGCGCGGTGACGTCACCGGTCTGCACCAGACGCGCAAAGGCATCGACGCTGACGCCCGAGAGCACCGCCAGCGCGATCTTCGCGCCGATGCCGGTGACCTTCTGCACATCGCGGAACAGCCGCCGTTCGGACTCGTGCAGGAAGCCGTACAGCGAGACGCTGTCCTCCTTCTGCGCGTAGTGGGTGAACAGCGACACCTCGCGCCCCACCTCCGGCAGGTCGTAGAAGGTGCTCATCGGCGCCTCGAGTTCGTAACCGACGCCGTTCACGTCGATCACCAGCCACGGCGGCGCCTTGTGGGCCAGGGTGCCGCGCAGTCGTCCGATCATCGGGTCAGATCTCCAGAAAATGCGTGGGGCACGAACGTCCTCTCAGCCTCGTCACTCCCGCGCAGGCGGGAGTCCATGGACTTTTGTGCGATCCAGCCGGACGTCCATGGATTCCCGCCTGCGCGGGAATGACATCCGGATTTCGCCGAATCAACGCGATGACGCGGGAATGACGATACCGGGCATCGCTGCCATCGGCTCACTTGCGACTCCAGGCCTGGCGCACGTCGACGCCGATGCGTTTGGCGCTCGCGCGCACATGGGCATGGGTGATCGCCACGGCCAGTGCGTCGGCCGCGTCGGCCTGCAGTTTGCCGGTGAGCCCCAGCATCAGACCGACCATGTGCTGGACCTGGCCCTTTTCCGCGCCGCCGCGCCCGACCACCGCCAGCTTGATCTCGCTGGCCGCGTATTCGCTGACCGGCAGATCGCGCAGCACCACCGCGCCGATCGCCGCGCCGCGGGCCTGGCCGAGCTTGAGCGCGGAGTCCGGATTGCGGGCCATGAAGACCTTCTCGATCGCGACCTCGTCGGGCCGGTGTTCGGCGATCAGGCCGGTCAGCCCGTCGAGCAGTCGCCGCAGCCGCGCCGGAAAGTCGCCTGCTGACAGCAGCACCAACGGTGCGTGGAAGACGTGCGTCACCCGGCCGGCCGCATCGACGTCGATGATGCCGACCCCGGTGCGCTGCGAGCCGGGGTCGATGCCGAGGATGCGGGTCACTTGAAGGCCGGGATTCGGGATAGGGAATTCGGGATTCGGAAACGCCGGTGTGCGGCGATCCCCCCGACATCCGTCACGCGTCGCCGAGCGAGGCCTGATCGACGTTGGAATACACCGCCTGCACGTCGTCGAGGTCCTCGAGCATGTCGAGCAGCTTGCGCACCTGCGGCGCGGTGTCGCCGTCGACGGCGATGTCGTTGTCGGCACGGAACGTGAGTTCGGCATGCGCCGGCGCCATGCCCGCGGCCGTCATCGCATCGCGCACGGCCTCGAACGCGTCGGGCGAGGTCAGCACATCGATGGCGCCGTCCTCGGGGTAGACCACCACGTCGTCGGCGCCGGCCTCGATGGCCGCCTCGGTCACCGCGTCCTCGTCCGCGCCTTCGAAGCTCAGCACGCCCAGGCGCTTGAACATGAAGGCCACCGAGCCTTCGGTGCCCATGTTGCCGCCGCACTTGCCGAACGCGTGGCGCACTTCGGCCACGGTGCGCACGCGGTTGTCGGTCAGCGTGTCGACGATCACGGCGACGCCGCCGGGCGCGTAGCCCTCGTAGCGGATCTCCTCGTATTCGACGCCTTCGAGCTCGCCGGTAGCTTTCTTGATCGCGCGCTCGACCACGTCCTTGGACATGTTCTGGGCCATGCCCTTGTCGATCGCCGCGCGCAGACGCGGATTATTGGCCGGGTCACCGCCGCCGGCACGTGCCGCCACGCCGATCTCGCGGATGATCTTGGTGAAGATCTTGCCGCGCTTGGCGTCGGTCGCGTTCTTGCGGGCCTCGATCGAAGGTCCTCGTCCCATGGTCCAGTGTCTGCAGCGGTTGGAAGGCGGCGATTTTACCCCACCGCCAGCGCTGCGCCGTCGCCGGTGGCGTGGTCGAAGCGCCCCTCATGCAGGAAACGCACGGCCTGGCGGATCGCAGCGGCCGAAACCAGCAGGCCGCTGTGACTGGCGCGCACGACGATGTGGTCGGCCAGCGCCGGGGTGCGGGTTTCGGCGACCGACACCGTGCCGTCGTGGATGTCGTCGAAACGGGCGAGCAGCGCGCCCAGCCCGTGGGGCACGCTGCCGGCGACCATGCCCACCTCCAGATCGGCCGGCCAGTCGCAGCAGCCTTCGTGAAGAATGTCGGCGCTGCGGCCGAAATACAGGTGCGACATCGGCACGCGGCCCAGCACGTGCGCGGCCTCGCTGCCGCACAGCGGCGAACCGAGGCACACGATGCGGCCGATCGGCGGACGCGGCGTGCGTCGCGCGGCCTGCAAGGCCGACAGGCCGCCCAGACTGTGGCCGACGATATGCGCCGGGCCTTCGTCGAGCGCGGCGAGCAACCGCTCGACCGCCGCATCCGGTCCGCCGGCGATGCTGGGATACGCGATGATCTCCGGCTCGAAGCCTGCCTGCGCCAGGCCATGCGCAAAGCGGCGCATGGTCAGCCCGACCATCCAGATGCCATGCAGCAGCAGAACGCGGGTGGTGGCGGTGGTCATCGGCACTTCCGGGAAAAACGGCGAGCCGCGAGTCTGCCTGCCGGCGCGTCAGCGCGACGCTCAGGCGTCGGCGGGCCGGCGCAGGATGAACTCCAGGTCCCGCGTCTCGCCGACGGGAAAGATGTACTGGCCGACCCGCTCGAATCCGAAACGTGCGTAGAAGCGCTGCGCGCCGAGATTTTCCGACCAGGCACCGACCCACAGCGTGCGCGGGCCGTCACGCAACAGCCAATCCATCGCCGCGCGCATCATCCGTGTACCGTTGCCGCCCCCCTGATGCCCCTGCACCAGATAGAGCCGCTTCAGCTCGCCATCGCCCGGCGCGACTTCCGCGTGCGGCAGACCACACGGACCGGCCGCCGCGTGACCGACGGCCTCGCCGTTCACTTCGAGCAACCACACCGCATAGTCCGGATGCGCCAGGATCGTGCGCTGCTTCTCCACCGCGTAGGCGTCGGCGAGGAAATCCGCCAGGTCCTGCGGCGGATACAGGTGACCGAAGGTCTCGGTAAAGGTGCGCGCAGCCAGGGTCGAGAGCGCTTGCGCGTCATCGAGCGTGGCCCGGCGCAGCCGTGCATCGTAAGGCGTGGGCGAGGCCTGAAGCGTCGTAGCGGTATCGGATGTCATGCCGGGCATTGTCGCAGCAGCGACCGGCGCCCTGTCATGCGAGAGCTCAGTGGTACGCCGGCTCGGCCACCGGAAGCGCGCGCACGCCCTGCTGAATGCCGGTCATGTCCGGCAACTGGTGCGCGATGCCCTTGTGGCAGTCGATGCAGGTCGCCTCGCCCGTCGCCAGATAGGTGCGGTGGATCTGCGCGGCGCGTCCGCCCTGGCGGGTGAGATCCATCGAGTCGTAGTCGTGGCAGTTGCGGCACTCGAGCGAGTCGTTCGCCTTCAGCCGCGCCCATTCGTGCTGCGCCAGGGTCAGGCGCATGTCGAGGAACTTCTCGCGCGTGTCGATGGTGCCGAAGACCTTGCCCCAGACCTCTTTGGAGGCCTGCATCTTGCGCGCGATCTTGCTGGTCCAGTTGTGCGGCACATGGCAGTCGGGACAGGTCGCGCGCACGCCGGAGCGGTTGTTGTAGTGGATGGTGGTCTTGAGTTCCTCGAACACGTTGTCCTGCATCTCATGGCAGCCGACGCAGAACTCCTCGGTGTTGGTGATTTCGAGCGCGGTGTTGAAGCCGCCCCAGAAGATCACCCCGGCGATGAAGCCGCCCAGGGTCAAAAATCCCAGACTCAGATGCATCGCCGGCGAACGCAGGGTACGCCAGAACAGGCGCAGCGCATTCGTCGCCCGGCCGAACGCCTTCATCACTCACGCTCCGAGCGCAGCACGCTGTCGATGTCGCGGAACCCGTTGGCCACCAGCGGCTCGGCATCGGTCTGGACCACATGGCACTGCAGGCAGAAGTAGCGCCTAGAGGACACCTCGGCCAGGAACTGGTCGTCGCGATCCATGTAGTGGGTGACGCTGATCTCGGGCGCCTGGAACTGCGCGGCGTTGCTGCGCGCATGGCACAGCATGCAACGGTTGGAGTTCTTGTCGACCTGATAGCCGTCGATGCTGTGCGGCACGGTCGGCGGCTGCATCGGATAGGCGCGACCACGCCTGCGGTCGAAGTTCTCCACGCGTGCCATCGGCAACGGGGTGATCTCGGCGGTGATCGGCACATTGCGCCGCAGGTTGTCGATGTCCTGCGCCGGATTGCCGCGCGCGCCGATCTCCGGCGCGGGCGCCACGAAGTCGGCCTTCTGCTCGCGGTCACCGCAGGCCACCAGCACCAGCGTCATCACCACCATCACGAGGAACCTGCGCATCACGCTGCTCCCACCGCAGCGACATGCACCGCGCACTTCTTGAAATCGGTCTGCTTGGAGATCGGGTCGGTCGCATCCAGCGTGACCTTGTTGATCAGCTGCGCGGCGTCGAACCACGGCACGAAGACCAGCCCGCGCGGCATGCGGTTGCGTCCACGCGTCTCCACGCGCGTCCGCATCGAGCCGCGACGGGAGGTCACCGCGATCTCGTCGCCGCGCTTGAGCCCGCGGGCGCGCGCGTCGTCGGGATGCATGAACGCCACCGCCGAGGGAAACGCGCGATACAGCTCGGGCACGCGCATGGTCATCGAGCCCGAATGCCAGTGCTCGAGCACACGGCCGGTGACCAGCCACAGGTCGTATTCGCTGTCCGGCGATTCGGCCGGCGGCTCGTACGGCAGCGCCCAGATGACCGCGCGACCGTCGGCGTTGCCGTAGAACTGGAATCCGGTTCCGGCCTCCACGTAGGGATCGGCGCCTTCGCGGTAGCGCCACAGCGTTTCCTTGCCATCGACCACCGGCCAGCGGATGCCGCGCGCCTTGTGGTAGTCGTCGAACGGCGCGAGGTCGTGGGCGTGGCCGCGCCCGAACTCGGCGTATTCCTCGAACAGGCCCTTCTGCACATAGAAACCGAAGGCGTCGGCTTCGTTGTTGTCGTAGCCCGCTTCGATCTCGTCGACACCGAAGGCGTCTACTTTGCCGTTGCGGTACAGCACGTCGAACAGCGTCCGCCCGCGGAACTCCGGGTTGGCCGCGAGGATCTCTTCGGGCCAGCACTCGTCGGTGGTGAAGCGCTTGGAGAACTCCATCAGCTGCCACAGGTCCGAACGCGCCTCGCCCGGCGCCTGCACCAGCTGGTGCCAGAAGTGCGTGCGGCGCTCGGCGTTGCCATAGGCGCCCTCCTTCTCCACCCACATCGCCGTGGGCAGGATGAGGTCACCGGCCTGGCAGGTCACGGTGGGATAGGCGTCGGAGACGACGATGAAATTGTCGGGATTGCGATAGCCGGGGTATCCCTCCTCCAGCATGTTGGCGCCGGCCTGCATGTTGTTGTTGGCCTGCACCCAGTACGCGTTGAGCTTGCCGTCGCGCAGCGCGCGGTTCTGCGCGACCGCGTGATAGCCGATCTTGTCCTTGATGACGCCGTGGGGAATCTTCCAGATCTCCTCGGCGTGATGGCGGTGTTCGGGATTGGTCACCACCATGTCCGCAGGCAGGCGATGGCTGAACGTGCCGACCTCGCGCGCAGTGCCGCAGGCCGAAGGCTGGCCGGTCAGCGAGAACGGGCTGTTGCCGGGAGTGGCGATCTTTCCGGTCAGCAGGTGGATGTTGTAGACCATGTTGTTGGCCCACGTGCCACGCGTGTGCTGGTTGAAGCCCATGGTCCAGAACGACATGACCTTGATGTCCGGGTCGGCGTACAGCTCGGCCAGCTGTTCCAGCCAGCCGCGCTCGACGCCGGTCATCTCGACCGTGTGCTCGAGCGTGTACGGCGCCACGAACGCGGCGAACGCCTCGAAGTCGATCGGCGTGCCTTCGTTGGCGGTGTCGGCGTTTTTGGCGGCCATCTCCAGCGGGTGTTCGGGCCGCAGGCCGTAGCCGATGTCGTCGTTGCCCCGCTTGAAACTGGTGTGCTTGTCGACGAATGCGCGGTTGACCCGCCCGGTCCGGATGATGTGGTTGGCGATGAAGTTCAGGATGACCAGGTCGGTCTGCGGCTTGAACACCATCGGAATATCGGCCAGCTCGAAGCTGCGGTGCTCGTAGGTCGACAGCACCGCGACCTTGACGTGCGGATGGGTCAGCCGCCGGTCGGTGACGCGCGTCCACAGGATCGGATGCATCTCGGCCATGTTCGAGCCCCACAGCACGAACGCGTCGGCGGCCTCGATGTCGTCGTAGCAGCCCATCGGCTCGTCCATGCCGAAGGTGCGCATGAATCCGGTCACGGCCGAGGCCATGCAATGACGCGCATTGGGATCGATGTGATTGCTGCGGAAGCCCGCCTTCATCAGCTTGTTCGCCGCATAGCCTTCCCAGACCGTCCACTGGCCCGAGCCGAACATGCCGATGCCCTCGCCGCCCTTGGCCTTGAGCACGGCGCGGAACTTGTCGGCCATCACGTCGAAGGCTTCGTCCCAGCTCACGGGCGTGAAGTCGCCATCCTTCGCGTACACGCCATCGCGCTTGCGCAGCAGTGGCGTGGTCAGACGGTCGCTGCCGTACATCACCTTCGACAGGAAGTAGCCCTTGACGCAGTTCAGGCCGCGGTTGACCTCGGCGTGGACATCGCCGTGGGTGGCGACGACCCGGCCACCGCGTACCGCGACATTGATGCCGCAGCCGGTGCCGCAATACCGGCACGGCGCCTTGCTCCACTTGAGCTGGCCGTCACCTTCGGTCACCGCTTCGGTGAGGTGGGCCGGCAATGGAATTCCGGCCGCGACGGCAGCGCTCGCCACGGCGGAATTGCGGATGAACTCGCGTCGACTGGTCATCCTGTGCACTCCTGATGGATCTGTCCGGGCACCGCGTCGATTTCCGACCGGCTTTCGACATGGTGATAAACGAGATTGACGGTCAGCACGCCGGGCACGGCCTGCAGCAGTTCGATGCTGGACATGAGCCCGCGCGTGCCGTCGCCCTCCTGCAGCAGCACGCTGCAGGTGGTGTCCTGCAATTGCAGATCCAGGCCATTGGTGCCCGCGGCCGTCGCGGCGACCGCGCCGGCCGCTTCCGGACGATGCCGGACGACCAGACTGGCGATGTGCCACTCCTGCCCGTGGTCAGACATCCGCCAACGCCTCGAGTGGCGTGGACTGCAGCGTGATCGCGCCGGCAGGACAACCCGCGACGCAGGCGCCGCAACCGGTACAGCGATCGGCGGCCACGACGGGAACCGGCACCGCGGACGTCACCGGAAAGCGGATCGCCGCTTCACCGCAGGCGTCGCGGCAGCTCGCGCACACGATCCGCGCGTGCGTCAGGCACCGGTCGGCGATATGTGCCTGCAAGGTCCAGGGCCGCTCCGTCGCCGGCCGGAAGGCCGAGTCGCGACAGGCATCCACACAGCGGGCGCAGAACGTGCATTCGCCGCGCGCGGGGTCGAACACCGGCAGCTGTCCTGCACCGGGCGACAGCACCGCTTCGGGGCAGGCCTCGACGCACGCCTGACAGCCGATGCACGCATCGACGAACGCCGGCTCCTCGAGCGCCCAGGGCGGACGCAACGCCGGTTCTGCGCGCACGCGTCCGCGCAGCAATGCGCGGCGGCGAGGATCATGACGGCAGGTGGCGGCGGCGACCATGCGGAACATCTAGTGCGTGGGCGGGCCGAAAACGATCTGCCAGAACCAGACCGAGAAGCCGTAGCTGGCCACGGCCAGCACCGACAGCACCGGAAACAACAACACGGTGATGAACAGGAACGACAGCAGCTCCTTCCGCTTCGCGCGGCGGCTGACGGTGTTCGACACGGGCGCAGGCTGGGCGTCCAAGATGGCGTTTTCCCGTCCGTTCGACTGCAGGATTGGTCAGACGATGACCACAGCACGACATTAACGGGGGCGCGAGACTCCGGCCTTGATCGAAATCAATGCGCGGCAGCCGGACATGTGCTTGCGTTCCCGCCGGCCGGATCGGCGGGGCGCACACCGCCGACGGGCGCCGCCCGGCGCCCGTACGTGTTCACAATCAAGATCGCATCAGTGGGCGTGCGCAAAACCAGCGGGTCGCTCATGACGCGGCCCGCTGCTTCCCCGCTCACATCACGGCGCCTCGCCAGGCGAAGCGCCTCTTCGGCTCCAGTCCGCCCCCCCGCCGACTGCGAGCAGCGCGAATCGACCTGTATCGGTCAGCTTCGCGGGGTGGCCGGACGCACCTGGATGTGCACTTCGGCCAGTTGCGCGTCGGCGATCGGCGACGGCGCATCGGTCATCAGGCACTGCGCACCGGTGGTCTTCGGGAACGCGATGACGTCGCGGATCGACTCGGTGCCGGCCATCAGCGCGGCGATGCGGTCGATGCCGAAGGCGATGCCGCCGTGCGGCGGCGCGCCGTACTTCAGCGCGTCGAGCAGGAAGCCGAACTTGGCCTGCGCTTCCTCGGCGCCGATGCCCAGCAGTTCGAACACTGCCGACTGCATCGACGAACGATGGATACGGATCGAACCGCCGCCGATCTCGTTGCCGTTGAGCACCATGTCATAGCCGCGCGACACCGCCGTCGCGGCGTTCGCGCGCAGGTCGGCCTCGTCGTCGACCGACGGCGCGGTGAAGGGGTGATGCAGGGCGACGTAGCGCTGGGCCTCGTCGTCCCATTCGAACATCGGGAAATCGGTGACCCACAGCGGTGCCCAGCCGTCGGCAACCAGATTGAAATCCTTGCCGGCCTTCAGGCGCACCGCGCCCATGAAGTCGCTGACGGTCGAATACTTGCCGGCGCCGAAGAACACCAGGTCCCCGTTGCCCGCGCCAACGTGCGCCACCAGCGCGGCGAACGCGGCCTCGTCGAAGAACTTCTGGATCGGCGAGCTGACCTCGCCCGTCTCCGAAATCTTGATGTAGGCCAGACCCTTGGCGCCGTACTTGCCGGCGTGCGCGGCGTATTCGTCGATCTGCTTGCGGCTCAGGCTCGCGCCGCCCGGAATGCGCAGCGCAGCAACGCGGCCACCGGGCTCGTTGGCCGGGCCGGTGAACACGGCGAAGCCGCTGTCCTTGACCAGATCGGCCACGTCGACCAGCTCCAGCGCGATGCGCAGGTCCGGCTTGTCGGACCCAAAGCGACGCATGGCTTCCGCATAGGTCATGCGCGGGAATTCGGCAGCGAGCTCAACGTTCGCGACATCCCGGAACACGTCGCGGATCATCGCCTCGACCATGTCCTGCACGTCGCGCTCGGACACCCACGCGAACTCCATGTCGAGCTGGGTGAATTCCAGCTGCCGGTCGGCACGCAGCGCCTCGTCGCGGAAGCAGCGCGCGATCTGGTAGTAGCGGTCGAAGCCCGCCATCATCAGGATCTGCTTGAACAGCTGCGGCGACTGCGGCAGCGCGTAGAACTCGCCCGGATGCATGCGCGCCGGCACCAGAAAGTCGCGCGCGCCCTCGGGCGTCGCCTTGGTGAGGATCGGCGTCTCGATGTCCTGGAAGCCCTTCGCGTCAAGCCAGTGGCGCAGTGCGCTGACCAGCTTCGTGCGCGTGCGCATGCGGCGCTGCATCTCGGGGTGACGCAGGTCGAGATAGCGGTACTTCAGGCGCGTCTCTTCGCCCGGATTCTCGTGGTGGTGGAACGGCAGCGGCTCGGCCTTGTTAAGCACTTCGATCTGCGTGGCGACGATCTCGACCTGGCCGGTGCGGATCTTCGCGTTGACCGAATGCCGGGCGCGCACGACGCCGGTGATGCGCAGCGCATCCTCGTAGCCCACCTTGACCGCGGTCGCGATGACGTCCGCGTTGCCCTCGGCGTCCGACGGCTCGGCGACGACCTGCACGATGCCCTCGTGGTCGCGCAGATCGATGAAGCAGACGCCGCCGAGATCGCGGGCAACGTCGGCCCAGCCGCACAGGGTGACGGTCTGGCCGATCAGCGATTCGTCGATCAGGCCGCAGAAATGGGTACGCATGGGAACTCCGGACGGGAACGCGGGCGCACGCTACGCCGCGCGGGCGCCACGTGCTCGATGGAAGCCCGCTAGTTTAAGGCGTCGCCGCGCTCTGCGCGGCGCGGCCGCTTCAGTCCGCCGCGGCGGGCTTGGCCGCGGGCTTCGCCGCCGGCTTGGCCTCGGCGGCGGGCTTGGCCTCGGATTTGGCGGGCGCATCGGCGGCCGGCTTGTCGCCGGCGGGCTTGGCGTCGCCACCGCCATCGACCAGGTTGCGCTTCTTGTCGCCGTCCTTCTTGAAGTCGGTCTCGTACCAGCCGCTGCCGGCCAGGCGGAACGCCGGCGCGGTGAGCTGACGCTTGACCGCGGCCGCACCGCAGGCCGGACAGGTGTCCGGATCGGGGTCGGACATCTTCTGCAGGCGGTCGAAACTGTGGCCGCATTCGGCGCACTGGAAGGCATAGATCGGCATGGCGGTGTACTGGAAGTCTGCTGGAGAGTGCGGAGCATCCAGATGCGGACGCCGCGGGCCGGTTCAAGCCGGCCGGTGCGCGATTGTGCGGGATTTTTCGCCCGGTGGCGGGCAGACCGTGACCGCATCGCCGGAACGATCCCCCACAGGCACGCCCCCGCTCTGCGGACGCAGTGACCCACGCGCGTCCCCGAAGCTGCCTCAGCGGCTCAAAGCCCTCCCCGTGCTGCGGGGGAGGGTTGGGTGGGGCAAAGCGTCCGATCGAGAGATGTACGGATCGAACGGGAACCTCGCCAGCGATCCGATCGCTCGCGATGACATCGAGACGTTTGACCACCTGCGCCCATTCCGGCTCTTCCCGCGCGCGGCGGAAGGGGCGGATCGGGCATCGCCCGAGTCATTGCTTCAACTGAGGCTGCACTGGCCTGATACACCACAGCGAGGTGGCTTTCCGGCGCGATGCGGTCCCTGCGCTTCCGCTGTTCGAACGCGAGCTGCGCGAGGGCCGGCTGGTGCAGCCCTTCGACATCGGCATCAATCTGGGCCGCTACTGGCTGACCCGTCTGCGCTCACGCCGCGGGCGTGAGCCGGTGAAGCAGCTGCGCCTGTGGCTGCAGGCGCAGACCGCGATCACGCCGGCGCGCTGAACCGCGCCGGCGCCTGGAGACTCAGTAGCCCCAGGGCGTCGGCGGCGCGGCGACGGTCTTCGTCAGGTCGAACTCGACCTGGAACTTGCGGCCGCCCGGACGCGCCAGTTCGTAGACGAAGCGCTGGCCCGGCTCGATTTCCATCGCCCAGGTGTTGGTCACCGAGGCGTTGAGACCTTCGCGCTCGAACATCTCGATCGACTCGGCGTCGACCGGGAATTCCTGGCGCTGCGCGGTGCCGGCGTTCTGCGATTCGCCGCCGTACATCGTCACCGGATCGTCGCTGCCGTCGGGCATGCGGTGGTCGTGCTTCAGGCGCAGGCCGTGCTCGGTGCGGGTGAGGATCCAGGTGCGCGAATGGTCGTCGCCGACGTGGAAGGGAATGCGCAGCTCTTCCTTGCGGTTGCTGCAGTCGCGCACGTGCATCACCAGTTCCTTGCCTTCGAACGGGTCAGGCTCGGCGTCCGGTGCGGGCGCCGGTTCGTTGGTGAGAATGCGCCCTGCAAAGGCTTCGCCGCAGTGACGCGCGATCGCGGCGAGGAATTCGTCGGCCGGCACGCGTTCGGTGGCGGCGTCGACGGCAGCCGCCGCGGCACGCGCGTCGGCGGTGGGATTGGCCGGCGCGGGACGGTCCGCTTCGGCAGGCGCGTCGTTGCCGCAGGCGGCGAGTGCGAACGCGGACGAGATCAGGGCGAGTCGAAGCGGAGTCGTGTTCATCGTCTCACCCTAACCGCGGCCACCGGAGGCGGCAACCCGGGCGCACCCCGGGTGACGCATCAGGCCGCGTCGTAGAGGGCCAGCAGTTCGCCTTCGGCCTGTTCGAGCTGGCTGCGCAGGGCCGACTGGCGCTGGCCGAGCGTGGCGGCCTTGTCCGCATCCGACCATGCCCCCGGATCGGCAAGCGCGCCATCGATGTCCGACAGTTCGCGCTCCAGTTCCGCCACCCGCGCCTCGGCCTTCTGCAGCTTGTGCGGATTGGCCTTGGACTTCGGCGCGGCCGGGGCGGCGGCGACCGGCGCGGCGGCCGCGAGCGTTGCCGCCGGCGTGCGCAGTTCGCCGGCATTGCCGCGCGCGCGCAGCCAGGCGGCGTATTCGTCGAGATCGCCGTCGAAGGGAATCACCGCGCCGTCGGCGACGCGCCAGTAGGTCTCGCTGACCAGACCGATCAGATGGCGGTCGTGCGAGACCAGAACGATGGCGCCCGGGAAGTCGCTGAGCGCTTCGGCCAGCGCTTCGCGCATTTCCAGATCGAGATGGTTGGTCGGCTCGTCGAGCAGCAGCACGTTGGGCTGCAGCCAGGCGATCAGCGCGAGCGCCAGACGCGCGCGCTCGCCGCCGGAGAACCCGTCGATGCTCTCGAACGCACGATCGCCGGGGAAGCTCCACTTGCCGAGGAAGTCGCGGAAGGCCTGGGTGGCGACGTTCGGCGAGATCTCGCGCAGGTGATCGATCGGCGAGGTGCCGGCGACCAGCGATTCGACGGTGTGCTGGGCGAAGTAGCCGATGCGCAGGTCCGGATGCGCGTAGCGCTCGCCCGACAGCAGCGGCAGGTCGCCGACCAGCGACTTCACCAGCGTCGATTTACCGGCGCCGTTCGGGCCCAGCAGACCGATGCGGTCGCCCGCTTCGAGCCCGAAGCCGACCTTGTCGAGAATGACCACCTGCCCGTCCGCCGACGGATAGCCGCAGATGCCGTCGTTGATGCGCAGCAGGGCGTGCGGCAGCTTGACCGGCTGCGGGAAGTCGATCTGCACCTCGCGCTCGGCGCGCACCGCTTCGGTGTCGGCCATCTTGGCCAGGCGCTTGACGCGCGACTGGGCCTGTTTGGCCTTGGCCGCACTGGCCTTGAAGCGGTCGATGAACTTCTGCAGGTGCGCGCGCTCGGCCTGCGTCTTCTCGTGGGTGATCTGCTGCAGGCGCAGCTGTTCGGCGCGCTGGCGCTCGAAGGCGGTGAAGTTGCCGGTATAGAGCTTGGCGCTGCCGCCGTGCAGATGCAGCGTGTGGGTGCAGACGTTGTCGAGGAATTCGCGGTCGTGCGAGATCAGCAGCAACGTGCCGGGATACTTCAGCAGCCACTGCTCCAGCCACAGCACCGCGTCGAGATCGAGGTGGTTGGTCGGCTCGTCGAGCAGCAACAGATCGCTGGGCGTCATCAGCGCGCGCGCCAGGTTCAGGCGCACGCGCCAGCCGCCCGAAAAGGTCGAAACCGCGCGCTGATGGGTATCGGCCGGGAAGCCCAGCCCGTGCAGCAGCTTGCCGGCTCGCGCGCCGGCATCGTAGGCGCCGATCTCGGCCATGCGCTGGTGCGCCTCGGCGACGGCTTCCCAGTCCTCGGCGGCCATGGCGTCGGCCTCGGCCTTGAGCACCTTGGCCACGGCGGCGTCGCCGGCGAGCACGAAATCGATGGCCGCGTCGGGCAGCGACGGCAGTTCCTGGGCGATGCTGGCCACGCGCACACGGTTGGGCAGGTCGAGGTCGCCCTTGTCGGCCTCCACCTCGCCGCGTACGGCGGCGAACAGCGACGACTTGCCGGTGCCATTGCGGCCGACGACACCGGTGCGCCAGCCCGCGTGCATGGTCAGGTCGACAGCGGACAGCAGCAGGCGTTCGCCGCGCCGCAGGGCGAAATTCTTGAAAGAGATCATGGGCGGAATTCTACCGGAGGCCGCCTGCCGCAGCCGGCGCCCGGGCGGGAGATGGCGCGCCGACGTGGGTGATCGGCACGCCGCAACGGTGACGGATGAAACATTTGCGCAGTGCAACACGCAGTGTTAATGAATCGTAAAGCGCCGTTCGGCGTTCGCCGCTCCCCAACCTGGAGGTCCGTGCATGTTCCGCAGTCCCCTCGCCGTCGCCATCCTCGTCGCCCTGGCACCCGCCGGCGCCACTCTCGCCCAGGACGCCGCCCCGGCCCGTGCGACCACGCTCGATACATTGATCGTCACAGGCACCCGGGTCGCCGACCGCACCGTGGCCGAGTCGCAATCGCCGATCGACATCCTCACACCCGAGACCCTGACCGCCACCGGCACGCCGGAGCTCGCCACCGCACTGTCGCGTGCACTGCCGTCGCTGAACTTCCCGCGGCCGGCGATCAACGACGGCACCGACGCCGTGCGTCCGGCGCAGATCCGCGGCCTGTCGCCGGACCACGTGCTGGTGCTCGTCAACGGCAAGCGCTACCACTCCGGCGCGCTGGTCAACGTCAACGGCTCGCAGGGCCGCAGCTCGTCGCCGGTGGATCTCAACACCATTCCGATCTCGGCGATCGAACGCGTCGAAGTGCTGCGCGATGGCGCATCCGCGCAGTACGGCTCGGACGCGATCGCGGGCGTGATCAACATCGTGCTGAAGGGACGGGCCGGCAGCGGTGGCGTCTCGGGACGCTACGGCCAGTACAGCGCCGGCGACGGTGCGCAGTACCAGCTGCTGGCCGATGCCGGCTTCGGCGTCGGCAACGACGGCTTCGTGCATCTCTCGGCGCAGGGCGCGCACCAGGACCAGACCAACCGCGCGCGGCCGTTCATCGGCACGCCGACCGCAACGTCGGCGCCGCTCGGCCAGGTGGTGCAGCGCCAGGGCGATCCCGAGGTCGACCACGGCTCGGTGACGTTCACTGCCGAACTGCCGGTCAATGACTCCCTGCAGGTCTACGGCACCGGCATCTACACCCGGCGCGATTCGCTCTCGAACGGTTTCTTCCGCCCGGCCGGCGACCCGCGCAACATCCCGTCGATCTATCCCGACGGCTTCCTGCCCCAGATCAACAACGTCACCACCGACCACCACGTCACCGCGGGCTTCAAGGCCGAGACCGCGGGCGGCACCGCGGTCGATTTCAGCTACACCTACGGCGACAGCGAGATGACGTTCGACATCCTCAACACGCTCAACCGGAGCCTGGGGCCGACGTCGCCGACGCAGTTCTACGCCGGTGCGCTGGAGGTGCGGCAGCACGTGCTGAACCTGGATTTCAGCAAGGCCCTCGACTGGGGCCTGGCCTATCCGGTGACCTGGTCCTACGGCGCCGAATGGCGCGGCGACCGCTTCATCCAGTCGGCCGGCGAGCCACTGTCGTATGCCAACGGCGGCGTGGTGGCTCCGGGCCAGACCACGCCGCTGCCGGGGGCACAGGTGTTCGCGGGCTTCCGGCCGGGCGACGGCGGCGATTTCGACCGCAATGCGCTGTCGTTCTACACGGGGCTGGAAGCCGACCTCACCGACCGTCTGTCGCTGGGCGTTGCCGGCCGCTTCGAGGATTTCAGTGACTTCGGCGACACCAGCAATTTCAAGATGTCCGGACGCTTCGAATTCACCGATGCCATCGCGCTGCGCGCGACCGCCTCGACCGGCTTCCGCGCGCCGTCGCTGCAGCAGCAGTACTTCCAGTCGACGGCGACGAACTTCATCGCCACCCCGCAGGGCACGCTGCCGTTCGACATCGTGACCTTCCGCGTGACCAACCCGGCCGCGATCGCACTCGGCGCCGAGCCGCTGCGCGCCGAGGAGTCGACCAACTACAGCCTGGGCCTGGTGCTGCAACCGGTCGAGAACCTCTACGTCACCATCGACGCCTACCAGATCGAGGTCGAGGACCGCATCTCGCTGTCGGCCAATCTGACCTCGGCGCCGGTGCGCAATTACCTGCAGGCCAACGGCTTCGCGGGCGTCGGCGGCGGCCGTTACTTCACCAACGCCATCGACACGACGACCCGTGGCGTGGACCTCGTCGGCACCTACGGCTGGGCGCTGGACAACAGCCGTCTCGATCTGACGCTGGGCTACAACTACAACAAGACCACGATCGACCGGGTGGCCGAGAATCCCGCATCCCTGGCCGCGATCGACCCGGCCGCGGTGCGCTTCGACCGGGTGGAACGCGGGCGGTTCGAAGTGGGCGCGCCGCGCGACAAGGTGCTGATCGGCGGCACCTGGACGATCGGCGGGTTCGAGGCCACGGCCAATGCCACGCGCTACGGGGAGTTCAGCGTGCTCGGCAGCAACGTCGCGCTCGACCAGACCTTCGATGCGGCCTGGACGCTGGATCTCGCGTTCTCGTATGCGCTCGACAAATGGACGTTCACCGTCGGCGGCGACAACGTGCTCGACCAGTACCCGGATGAAGTGCTGTTCGCCAACTCCACCGGCGGCCAGCTGCCGTGGAGCGGCAGTTCGCCGTTCGGCTTCAATGGCGCCTTCGTCTACGCGAACGTCGCGTATCGCTGGTAAGCCCAGCTCTTGTGCATGGCGTCGACGCCCCGGCCCGCCGGGGCGTCGCTGTATCCGGCGCCGCGCTTCCGTTCCAAAAAAGGAACGATCGAATCACATTTTTGTGATCATTGACGATTTCAGGACAACGCGCTCCAATCCGCGGCCCACGTGTCCAACTACAGGCCGCCCCCGATGCTCCGTCCCCACCGCCTCAGCCTGGCCGTCCTCGCCGCCCTGGTCGTTCCCACCGCTGCCTTCGCCCAGCAGGCCCCCACCGACGCGCAGGCGCGCACGTCCACCCTCGACACGCTGATCGTCACCGGCACACGCGTCAGCGACCGCACCGTCGCCGAGTCCCAATCGCCGATCGACATCATCACGTCCGAGGCGCTGACCGCCACGGGCACCACCGAGCTGGCGACCGCGCTCGCCCGTGCCCTGCCCTCGCTGAACTTCCCGCGGCCTGCGATGACCGACGGCACTTCGGCAATCCGCCCGGCGCAGTTGCGCGGACTCGCACCCGACCAGGTGCTGGTGCTGGTCAACGGCAAGCGCCGCCACACCTCGTCGCTGCTCAACCTCAACGGCACGATCGGCCGCGGCTCCGCGCCGGTCGATCTCAACACCATTCCGGTCTCGGCCATCGAACGGGTCGAAGTGCTGCGCGACGGCGCCTCGGCGCAGTACGGCTCGGACGCGATCGCCGGTGTGGTCAATGTCGTGCTCAAGGGCGCTTCCAGCGGCGGCAGCCTGTCGCTGACCGCCGGCCAGTATTCGGCCGGCGACGGCAAGCAGACGCAGATCGCGGGCGACACCGGCCTGTCGCTCGGCGAGCGCGGCTTCCTGCACCTGTCGGCCCAGCTCGGCCAGCAGGAGGAAACCAATCGTGCGCGCCCGTTCGCCGGCACGCCCGGCGCCACCCAGCCGGCACTCGGCCAGAAGGCCTTCGTGATCGGTGAGCCGGAGGCCGACTTCGGCGCGGTGGGCTTCAACACCGACATCGCCCTGACCGACACGGTCAGCGTCTACGGCTTCGGCACCGCCAGCCACCGCGACATCACCTCGTTCGCGTTCTTCCGCGCGCCGAACAACCCCACGCAGAACATTCGCGACCTCTATCCCGACGGCTTCCTGCCGCAGATCAACAACGTCTCCAAGGACCGTTCGCTGGTCGCGGGCGTCAAGGGGTTCGTCGGCGAATGGAACTGGGACCTGAGCTACAACTACGGCTACAACCACCTCGAGTTCTATACGCGCAACACGCTCAACGCGAGCCTGGGCGCGAGCTCGCCGACGTCGTTTTACGATGGCGCGCTCGAGACCACGCAGAACATCGTCAACCTCGACATCAGCCGTCCGCTGGAACTGGGACTGGCCTACCCGGCAACGCTGTCGTTCGGCGTGGAAGCACGCAACGAGAAGTGGAACCAGTCGCCGGGCGAATACGGTTCCTACGCCAATGCAGGCCTCGGCGCGCCGGGCGCGGCCGGCGGTGCGCAGGGCTTTGCGGGCTTCGCACCCGAAGTGGCCGGCGCCTATGACCGCGACAGCCACGCTGTCTACGCGAGCCTGGAAGCGGACCTGACCGAAAAGTTCTCGGCAGGCGCGGCCGCGCGCTACGAGGATTACGACGATTTCGGCAGCGAGCTGTCGGGCAAGCTCTCGGCGCGCTATGCGTTCACCGACACGGTCGCGCTGCGCGGCACGGTGTCGAGCGGCTTCCGCGCGCCGTCGCTGGCACAGCAGAATTTCCAGACCGTCAGCACGACCTTCCTGCCCGGCATCACCACGCCGTTCGAAATCCGCACCTTCCCGGCCAGCAGCGCAGTCGCGCAGGCGTTCGGTGCCGAACCGCTGCGGCCCGAGGAATCGCTGTCCTACAGCCTGGGCCTGGTGCTGCAGCCGGTCGACAACCTCTACGTCACTGTCGATGCCTACCAGATCGAGGTCGACGACCGCATCGCGCTGTCGTCCAACCTCACCGGCGACGCCGTGCGCCAGCTGCTCGAATCGCAGGGCATCTTCGGCATCACCGGCGGCCGCTACTTCACCAACGCCATCGACACCCGCACCCGCGGCATCGACGTGGTGGGCAGCTACCGCTGGGATCTGGCCGCGAGCAGCCTCGACCTGACCGCCGGCTACAACCACACCAGGACCGAGATCACCCGCATCGCCGAAAACCCGGACGCGCTGGAAGAGAACGGCCTGAACCTTGAACGCATCGACCGGGCCGAGATCGGCCGCATCGAGAACGGATTCCCGCGCAACAAGCTGCTGCTCTCGGGCACCTGGAACGTCGACGACTGGGCGTTCGCGCTCGCCACCACGCGCTACGGCAGTGTGCGCACCACGCCTACCAACGTTGCGCTGGACCAGACCTACGGCGCCAAGTGGCTGCTCGACGTGTCGGCGACGTACAAGCCGGGCGACAACTGGGCACTGACGCTGGGCGCCGACAATTTGCTCAACGAATATCCGGACGAGAGCATCTTCGGCAACTCGACCAACGGGCAATTCCCGTACAGCAACCTGTCGCCGTTCGGCTTCGGCGGCGCGTTCGCCTACGCGAAGATCGCCTACAACTGGTAACCCATCTGCGTTGCCACGCGCAGCTCGATGCCCCGGCTTGCCGGGGCATCGTCGTTCCGGAACGTCAGCCGGACACGCGTGCGCACAAGCCTGTGGCGGGTTTCCGCGAGCCAGGCGCGGACCTGGCGTGGCATCGCACTGGCGCATGCGGCAGGTCCACGTCGCGCGTTCACGCTGATGCGCCGTGCCGATCCCGCGCACGATCCCGCCCGTTGCGCGGGACCTGGCGCGCGGAATCGGGAATTCGACGACGAACGCGCATATTCGTGCTTGCCCCTGTCGCAATGCGTCGGCGACACTGAAAAGCCAGTCGCCGCGACGCTTCTTATTACATGCCGCACAACACCGACCTGATCAACATCGTCGCCGTCGGCCTCGGCATGGCCTTCGTGTTCGGCGCGCTCGCCAACCGTCTGCGGCTTTCGCCGCTGGTCGGCTATCTGGTCGCGGGCATCCTGGTCGGACCGTTCACGCCGGGCTTCGTCGCCGACCAGGATCTCGCCAACCAGCTTGCCGAGATCGGCGTGATGCTGCTGATGTTCGGCGTCGGCCTGCACTTCTCGCTCAAGGACCTGATGGACGTGAAGTCCATCGCGATTCCGGGCGCGATCGCGCAGATCACCGTCGCGACCGTGCTCGGCTGGGTGCTGGCCTGGCTGATGGGCTGGCCTGTGGTCAGCGGATTCGTATTCGGCCTGGCGCTGTCGGTCGCCAGCACCGTCGTGCTGTTGCGTGCGATGGAGGAACGTCGCCTGCTCGACACCCGCCGCGGCAAGATCGCCGTCGGCTGGCTGATCGTCGAGGACCTGGTGATGGTCGTGGCGCTGGTGCTGCTGCCGGTACTGGCCGACATCTACACCGATCGCGGTGGCGACGCGTCGCCCGGCGCCGGCTCGATCGCACTGATGTTCCTGTGGACGCTGGTCAAGGTCAGTGCGTTCGTCGCAGTGATGCTGCTGGTCGGCCGCCGGGTGATTCCGTGGATCCTCGAACGCATCGCGGGCACCGGCCAGCGCGAACTGTTCACCCTGTCGGTGCTGGCGATCGCGCTGGGCGTGGCGTTCGGTTCGGCGACGCTGTTCGGCGTGTCGTTCGCGCTGGGCGCGTTCTTCGCCGGGATGGTCCTCAACGAATCGGAGTTCAGCCACGAGGCCGCGAACGACTCGCTGCCGCTGCGCGACGCGTTCGCGGTGCTGTTCTTCGTCTCGGTGGGCATGCTGTTCAATCCGATGATCGTGGTCGAGCATCCCTGGCAGGTGCTGGCGACGTTCCTGATCATCGTGGTCGGCAAGTCGATCGCAGCGTACTGGATCGTGCGCCTGTTCAAGCACCCGCGCTCGACCGCGCTGACGATCTCGATGAGCCTCGCCCAGATCGGCGAGTTCTCCTTCATCCTCGCCGGACTCGGCGTCGGACTGCAGCTGCTGCCCGAGACCGGGCGCGACCTGATCCTCGCCGGCGCGCTGCTGTCGATCATCATCAATCCGCTGCTGTTCGCCTGGCTCGACCGCTGGCAGGCCAGGCAGGAAGCCGCCGCGCACGCGGCGTCGGTGGCACATGCGCCGCCGCAACCGCCCGAGTACGGCGTGCCCGCCGACCTGCACGGACACGCGATCCTCGTCGGTTACGGCCGTGTCGGCCGCCAGCTCGCCGCGTTGCTGCAACAGCGCGACGTGCCACTGGTCGTGGTCGAAGACGACAACGAACTGGTGCGTAAAGCGCGCGAACGCGGCTTCACCGTGGTACGTGGCAACGTCGCCGCCGAGGCGGTGATGCGCGAATCCGCGCCCGAACGCGCAGCGCTGGCGATCTTCGCGATTCCGCAGGCACTCGAGGCCGGCGAGGCGATCGAACGCATGAAGGCCATCAACCCGGCCCTGACCGTGCTGGCGCGTGCGCACAGCGACGGCGAGGTCAAACATCTGCTGCAGCACGGCGCCGACGGCGCGGTGCTGGCCGAGCGGGAGCTGGCCTACTCGCTGGCCGAGATGGTGATGTCGACGCCGCCTTTCCGGCCCGCGCGCCCCGGGGCGACCCCGGTCGAGACCCCGCAACCGGGCTGAGCATGCGCATCGTCGTGCTCAGCGGCGCGGGCATTTCGGCCGCGAGCGGGATTCCGACGTTCCGCGATGCACTGACCGGCTTGTGGGCACGCTTCGATGCCGAGCGTCTGGCGACCGAAGCGGCGTTCCGCGCCGATCCCGCACTCGTCTGGGGCTGGTACCGCTGGCGCGCGGCGATGGTCGCCGCCGCCCTGCCCAACGCAGCGCATGCGGGCGTGGCCGCGCTCGCCGACGACGGCCACGACGTCGTCGTGGTCACCCAGAACGTCGACGACCTGCACGAGCGCGCCGGCAGTACCGAGGTCCTGCATCTGCACGGGCGCCTGCTCGCATCGCGTTGCATCGGTTGCGATGCACGTTGCGAGCCCGATCCGATTCTCGCAGCGCCTGCGCCGCCAGAAGGCGGCAGCCGCGAGGCGCCGCCGACCTGCGCGGCCTGCGACCAGCCGTTCCGGCCGGATGTCGTGTGGTTCGGCGAAGCGCTGCCCGGCGATGCCTGGGACGCGGCAGCCGACGCGGTGTCGGCGTGCGAACTGCTCGTCGTCGTCGGCACCTCGTCGCTGGTCTGGCCCGCCGCCGGGCTGCCCGATCTCGCCCTGCGCAACGGCACCCCGGTGCTGGAGATCAATCCCATGACGACACCGCTGTTGCCGCGCGCCGATGCGCACTGGGCGACCACCGCAAGCGCCGGCATCGCCCGCCTGCGCGCGCGCCTGGCGCAGACACCGCACGATCCCCGCACAGCGAGCTCCTTGTAGGAGCGCGCTGGCGCGCGAAGGCTTCACCGGGAAAGCCCTCGCGCGCGAGCGCGCTCCTACAGGGGCGGTGCACGACTCGGCGCGACTGCGGCCCGCCGCCGGGTCGGATCCAGGCGACTAGGCTGGCGCGACCCGCGCCCCCACCTCCGCGCAGGACGCTTCGTGTAGGAGCGCGCTGGCGCGCGAAGGCTTCACCGGGAAAGCCCTCGCGCGCGAACTCGCTCCTACAGGGAGAACGTATGCCGGCCGGGGTTGGCAGGCTCAGCGCAATACCGACTGCAGATACGTCTCGAGCTGCGGCCATTCGAACTCGAAACCGTGGCGTTGCAGTCGCCCCGGCAGGACGCGCTGGCCGTCGAGCAGCAGTGTCGACATGTCGCCCAGGCCCAGTTCGAGCACCTTCGAAGGTGCCGTGAGCAGCGCCGGTCGGCGCAGCGCATCCGCCAGCGCGCGGGTGAAGCGCGCATTGTCGACGGGCTCGGGCGCGGTGAGATTGATCGCACCCGTCGGCGCGCCACTGCCGCCGTCCAGATGCACGCGCAGCAGCATCATCACGGCCGACACCCAGTCTTCGCGCGCGATCCAGCTGAGCACCTGACGGCCATCACCCAGGCGTGCGCCCAGGCCCAGGCGGAACGGCAACAACAGGCGCTGCAGCATGCCGCCGTCGGGATGCAGGGCAATGCCCGTGCGCAGGTGCACCACGGCCGTACGGTCCTGCGCCGCGCGGGCCCCCGCCTCCCAGGCCTCGCACAGGCGGTGCTGGAATTCGTCGTGCGGGGGACTGTCCTCGTCGAGCGGCGTATCGCCCCGGGCGCCGTACCAGCCCACCGCAGAGCCGCTGAGCAATACCCTGGGCGGCACATGGGCGGCCTGTATCCAGTCGGTGACCACGCGCGTGGGCATCAGGCGGCTGTCGTGCAACACCCGTCTGCGCGCCTCGCTCCAGCGTCCGTCGGCGATGCCCGCACCGGCCAGGTTCACCACCGCGTCGAAGCGGTCGTCCGCCCACAGGCCGCTGTAGCTGCGGACCTCCACCCCCTCGGGCGCGGGCGTGGAGGCGCGCCGCGACAACCAGACCACCTGCGCGCCGTCTCGCCGCAGGCGATCGGTCAGCGCACTGCCGAGGAAACCGCTGCCGCCGGTGATGAGGATGCGCATGCCGTATACCCTGAATCCGGAAAGCTCATGCTGACAGAGCGACCATCCAGGCACAGTCATAACCCGGGAACGTCGATCCGGATGTTGCGCAGTGCGCTGAATCCCTCGGTAAAGGCGGCGACAGCATCTCTGTATCCTGCCGGGCAGCAGGATGACGAAGACAACCGATGAAGACTACCTTCATGGCCGCAGGGCTGATCGCCATTCTGGCAACGCTCGGCCTGGCCCGCGTGGTCCAGGCCGCGGCGATGGAACACGATTGCACACTCCGCGATCCGCCATCGGAGACGCGGGATCCCGCACGGCGTGCATCGAGAAACAACGAGCGGAATGCACAGCCTCGGACAACTCCGCCGCTCCGGTATTCGATGCACGTGGCGTCTCTCGACACTGCGCATGCGCATCTCAGATCGGGCAACGCGAATGGCATCATCCATGACGACAACCTGCGAGGCATGTTCGAATCGGCCGTCGGTGATCACGAGCCCCTGATGGATGTCATCCGTACGGATTGGTTGATCACGGGACCGCATGGGTCCAGCCCGGAGGCGTCGGCACACTTCCGCGCGCGTATCACCGTCACGTTCGAGGATCGCAGTGAAGCCGACTTCCTCGTCACGCCCGACTATCCGATCGCCAGGTACATCGTCGGCAGTGCGCGCACCGCCGATGGCGTCCGGCTTGCAGATGACCGTTGCAGCGGAACCGCAGTGCGCTGACCAGACCACGCCACGTCACCTCGCCGGTCGGCAGACATCCGCCGACCGGGCGACCGGATCAGCCCTTCGCGAACCCCAGTTCGCTACCCGCCGCGTCGACGCGGATCGTATCGCCGCTGGCAAACTCGCCGGCGAGGATGCGAGAGGCCAGCGGATTCTCCAGCTGCTGCTGGATTGCGCGCTTGAGCGGCCGTGCGCCGTAGACCGGGTCGAAGCCGACGTTGCCGAGCAGGTCGAAGGCCTTGTCGGACACCTCGATACGCAGGCCGCGCTCGGCCAGGCGCTTCTCCAGCCCGCGCATCTGGATCTTGGCGATCTCGCGGATCTGCGCTTTCTGCAACGGGTGGAACACCACGATGTCGTCGAGCCGGTTGATGAACTCCGGGCGGAAATGCGACTGCACCACCGCCATCACCGCGGCCTTGAGCTGCGTATAGCCCTCGGGGCTATCGGCGTCGCTGCCGCGCTCGCTCATCTCCTGGATCTGGTGCGAGCCGAGGTTGGAGGTCATCACGATCACGGTATTGCGGAAATCGACCGTGCGGCCCTGGCCGTCGGTCAGGCGGCCGTCGTCGAGCACCTGCAGCAGGATGTTGAACACATCCGGATGCGCCTTCTCGACCTCGTCGAGCAGGATCACGCTGTAGGGCCGGCGCCGCACCGCCTCGGTCAGATAGCCGCCTTCCTCGTAGCCGACGTAGCCCGGCGGCGCACCGATCAGGCGCGCGACCGAGTGCTTCTCCATGAACTCGCTCATGTCGATGCGCACCATCGCGTCCTGACTGTCGAACAGGAATTCGGCCAGCGCCTTGCACAGCTCGGTCTTGCCGACGCCCGTCGGGCCGAGGAACAGGAACGAGCCGGTCGGGCGATCGGGATCGGACAGGCCCGCGCGCGCGCGGCGCACCGAATCGGACACAACCTTGATCGCTTCTTCCTGCCCGATCACGCGCGTGTGCAACTGCGATTCCATCGCCAGCAGCTTCTCGCGCTCGCCTTCGAGCATCTTGCTGACCGGAATGCCGGTCCAGCGCGCGACGACCTGGGCGATTTCCTCGGCGGTCACCTTGTCCTGCAGCAACGTGAAGCCCTGCGTTTCGGCTTCCTGAGCGGCACGGAGCTGCTTTTCGAGTTCGGGAATGCGCCCGTACTGGATTTCGCTCATGCGCGCGTAGTCCTGGGTGCGCTGGGCGGATTCGAGGTCGAGCTTGGCCGCCTCGATCTGCTCCTTGATCCTGGTCGCGCCCTGCACGGTGGCCTTCTCGGCCTTCCAGACTTCCTCCAGATCGTTGTACTCACGCTCGAGCGTGTCGATCTCGCTTTCCAGATCAGCCAGTCGTTGCTTCGATTCGGCGTCCTTCTCTTTCTTCAGCGCCTCGCGCTGGATCTTGAGCTGGATCAGGCGCCGCTCCTTGCGATCGAGCTCTTCCGGCTTGGAGTCGATTTCCATGCGGATGCGGCTCGCCGCCTCGTCCATCAGGTCGATGGCCTTGTCCGGCAGCTGGCGATCGGCGATGTAGCGGTTCGACAGCGTCGCCGCGGCAACGATCGCAGGGTCCGTGATCTCCACGCCGTGATGCACCGCGTAGCGTTCCTTGAGGCCGCGCAGGATCGCGATCGTGTCCTCGACGCTGGGTTCGCCGACGAAGACCTTCTGGAAGCGGCGCTCCAGTGCGGCGTCTTTCTCGACGTATTTGCGGTACTCGTCAAGCGTGGTCGCGCCGATGCAGTGCAACTCGCCGCGCGCGAGGGCAGGTTTCAGCATGTTGCCGGCATCCATTGCGCCGTCGGCCTTGCCGGCGCCGACCATGGTGTGCAGCTCGTCGATGAAGAGGATGATCTGGCCTTCGTTCTTGGCCAGGTCGTTGAGTACGCCTTTGAGCCGCTCCTCGAACTCGCCGCGGTACTTGGCGCCGGCGATCAGCGCGCCCATGTCGAGCGAGAGCACGCGCTTGCCGCGCAGGCCTTCGGGCACCTCGCCGTTGACGATGCGCTGGGCCAGACCCTCGACGATGGCGGTCTTGCCCACGCCGGGTTCGCCGATCAGCACCGGATTGTTCTTCGTGCGCCGCTGCAGCACCTGCACCGTGCGGCGGATCTCCTCGTCGCGCCCGACCACCGGATCGAGCTTGCCGCTCTCGGCGCGCGCGGTGAGATCGATCGTGTATTTCTCCAGCGCCTGGCGCGATTCCTCGGCGTTCTCGTCCTGCACGCTCTCGCCGCCACGGACCTTGGCAATCGCCGCCTCCAGCCGCGCCTTGTCGGCACCGGCTGCCTTGAGTGCCCTGCCGGCGTCGCCGGTGTCGTCGAGCGCGGCGAGCACGAACAGCTCGGACGCGATGAAGGCATCACCCTTCTGCTGCGCCAGCTTGTCGGTGACGTTGAGCAGGCGCGAGAGATCGTTGCCGACCGAGAGCTGGCCGGCCTGACCGGTGACCTTGGGCAGGCGCTCGAGCGCCTCGGTCAGCCGCTCGCGCAGCACCGGCACGTTGACGCCGGCCTGACCGAGCAGCGGGCGCGTGCCGCCGCCCTGCTGGTCGATCAGCGCCAGCAGCAGATGCACCGGTTCGATGAAGTTGTGGTCGCGCCCGACGGCCAGCGACTGCGCGTCGCTCAGGGCCTGCTGGAAGCGCGAGGTGAGCTTGTCCATCCGCATGACGGGAATCCTCGAAAAGTGGAGGCCGGCGGGGCCGGCAATATCCTCCAGATGCGGTCGAAGCGGCGTGTTGCAAGCATCCGCTCACTTCGTGCACGCAGCGGCGGGGCGACCATGGCCGCCCCCCATCGCAGGAGCGCCCCATGCAGTATCAGCTCTACTACTGGACCGGGATCCAGGGCCGCGGCGAGTTCGTCCGCCTGGCGCTGGAAGACGCCGGCGCCGACTACACCGATGTCGCCCGCGAAGCCGGCGACGACGCCATCGCACCCTTCCTCGATGGCGCGCGCGACGGCGCCCGACCGTTCGCGCCGCCGTTCCTGGTGGCCGAAGGCCAGGTGGTCGCGCAGGCCGCGAATATCCTGCATTTTCTCGGACCCCGGCTGGACCTGGTGCCCGAGGGCGAGGCCGCGCGGCTGCAGGCACTGCAGCTGCAGCTGACCATCGCCGATCTCGTCACCGAGATTCACGACAGCCACCACCCGATCGCCAGCGCGGAATACTACGAGGACCAGAAGGATGCCGCCCGGCGGCGCGCCGCGGACCTGCGCCAGCATCGGCTGCCCAAGTTCCTCGGCTACTTCGAGCAGGTACTGGCCCGGGCCGGCGGCCAGCACATCCTGCACCGGCACTCCTACGTCGACCTGTCGCTATTCCAGCTGGTGCGCGGCCTCGACTACGCCTATCCGCGGGCGATGCAGACACTGGCGCCGAAAATTCCGCACTTGCGCAAGCTCGAAGCCCGCATCGCCGAGCGCCCGAACATCGCGGCGTATCTGGCGTCGGAGCGCCGGCTGGCGTTCAACACGCAGGGGATCTTCCGGCACTACCCCGAATTGGACGGCGGCACTGACGGCAGCGAAGATTGAAAGCGCGCCATTCGCAGCCCTCCCCCGCGTGCGGAGGAGGGTTGGGTGGGGGCAAACTGTCAATCAGCAGCGGAACCGATGCGAGCGCTTGAGTTGCCGCACGAGACTGCGATTCCGCAATCCGAACGTTTGCCCCCATCCCGACCTTCCCCCGCAAACGGGGGAAGGGGCTGATTTCCCGCACTCAATAATTTCCCGCACTCCCCGCACTCAAAGAAATCGTGCGCGCGTGCCCGCGGGCGGCAGCATGCAGTTGTCACGACGCCCGAACACGCGATAGCGGTTGCGCGCCAGCAGCCGGTATGCAGCATCGCGCGGACGCTGCGGAATGATGCGAAGCACGCCTGCGAGCCGCCACACGCCACCGAGCCGCCGCAGCACTTCGATCACGCCGTCACTGTCGTGCCAGCCGGTGCTTCCATCGACCAGCAGGAACGACACCGGATCGTCCGGATCGATGCCGTGCGCGATCAGCAGGCCGCGACCGACGGGCTCCTGCATCGCCGCGAAGCGGAACACGCCACGCCGGTCGTGACGCAGCAGGAATCGCACCCAGCCGCTGCACAGCGCACATACGCCGTCGAACACGACGATCGGGCCTGTCTGCAGGTCCACTCGCAAGGTTTGTGATGGCTCGGGATTCACATGGGTTTTCCGAAACCGTGGCCATCATGCTGCAATGCGCCAATCCCCGGAAGCAACCCCACCGTTCCCGACCCCGGCCGCCGCTGCGCTGCCACCCCCACCACCCCTGCCGGACGGCATCGCGTTGTTCCTCGATGTCGACGGCTGCCTGCTGCCGTTCGCGCCGCGCCCCGATGCGGTCGACGTACCGCCCGCACTCGTCGAGCGGCTGACCGTCTTGCAGCGCCAGCTCGACGGCGCGCTGGCACTGGTCAGCGGCCGCAACCTCGCCACGCTCGATGCGCTGTTCGCGCCAGGTGCCTTCACCGCCGCAGGCCTGCATGGCGTCGAACGTCGTCGTGCCGGCGATACCGGCGGCGCCGGTGTCGTGCCGCAGGCCCTGCGCGACGTGCGCGATGCCGCACTCGCGCTCATCGACCTCCACCCCGGCGCCCTGCTCGAGGACAAGGGCGCGGCGATCGCACTGCACTGGCGGATGGTGCCCGAAGCCGCCAAGGAGGCTGCGTCGCTAGCCTTGCGCACTTTCGCCGAGGACGCGCTGACGCGCCTGCCCGGCTATCAGCTCCAGCCCGGCGATCACGTCATCGAACTGCGGCCACATCACGCCGACAAGGGCAGCGCGATCCTCGCCTTCCTGCAGGAACCACCCTTCGCCGGCCGCGTGCCGGTGTTCGCCGGCGACGATCTCACCGACGAGCCAGGCTTCTCGGCCGTCAACGCGCATGGCGGCATCAGCGTGCTGGTCGGCGACCGCGCCGGCAGCGCTGCCCGCCATCGCCTGCCGGACCCGGCCGCCGTGCATGCGTGGCTGGGCGTGCCGACCGGCCCTTCGACTTCAGAGGACCCACGATGACCCAACCGCTTGCGCCCAGTCTCGATCTCGGCCTGGTCGGCAATGGCAGCTTCGGCGCCCTGTTCGACCGCAATGCACGCCTGGTGTGGTCGTGCCTGCCGGCCTTCGACGGCGACCCGGCGTTCTGCGCGCTGCTTTCGCCCAAACAAGGCCACGGCGACTGGTCGATCGAACTCGACGATTTCGAACGCAGCGAGCAGAGCTACATCGAGAACACCGCGATCCTGCGCACCGTGCTGTTCGATCGCCACGGCGCCTCGATCGAGATCACCGATTTTGCGCCGCGCTGGCGTCAGCACGACCGCTTCTACCGCCCGGTGATGCTGATGCGCCGCGTGCGCTTGCTTTCGGGCAGCCCGCGCATCCGTGTGCTGCTGCGCCCGTTGACCGAGTGGGGCGCACGCGCGCCGGACAGCACCTGGGGCAGCAACCACATCCGTTTCGTGCTGCCGGGCTTCACCCTGCGTGCGACGACCGACATGCCGATCCGCCTGCTGCGCGACGGCCTGCCCTTCGTGCTCGACCGCGATCTGCATTTCATCCTCGGCCCGGACGAAACGCTGACCCAGCCGCTGGTGGAGTTCGTCCGCGACGGCCTGCACCGCACGACCAGTTACTGGCGCGAATGGGTGCGCTACCTGTCCATTCCGCTCGACTTCCAGGAAGCTGTGATCCGCAGCGCCATCACGCTCAAGCTCAGCCAGTACGAGGAGAGCGGCGGCATCATCGCCGCGATGACCACCTCGATTCCAGAAGCGCCCGACACGCCGCGCAACTGGGATTACCGCTACTGCTGGATGCGCGATTCGGCGTTCGTCGTGCGCGCACTCAACCGTCTGGGCGCGACGCGCACGATGGAGGAGTACATCCGCTACATCTTCAACCTCACCGTCAGCGACGACGGCGACATGCAGCCGCTGTACGGCATCGCCTACGAGCACGAGCTGCTCGAAGAGGAGATGCCGGCCCTCGAAGGCTACCGGGGCATGGGCCCGGTGCGGCGCGGAAATCTCGCCTATGTGCAGCGCCAGCACGACACCTACGGCAGCGTGGTGCTCGCCTCGACGCAGCTGTTCTTCGACCGTCGCCTCGAACACCGCGGCGACGAGGCGACGTTCCGCAAGCTCGAGCCCCTGGGCGAACTCGCCTTCAGGCTCTACGACCAGCCCGATGCCGGGCTGTGGGAATTCCGCGGCAAAGCGCACGTGCACACCTACTCGGCCGTGATGTGCTGGGCCGCCTGCGACCGGCTGGCGCGCATTGCCGGACAGCTCGGCCTCGACGATCGCGCGACGCACTGGCGCGGCTGCGCCGACACGATGCGCGAACGCATCCTCACCGAAGCCTGGAACACCGAGTGCGGCTACTTCGCCGATGCCTTCGGCGGTGACCGGCTCGACGCCTCGCTGCTGCTGCTCGCCGACCTTGGTTTCGTCACGCCCGAAGACCCGCGCTTCGTCGGCACGGTCGACGCCATCGGCCGCACGCTGCGCCACGGCGACGGTCTGTATCGCTACGTGACGCCGGATGACTTCGGCGCGCCCGAAACCAGCTTCACGATCTGCACGTTCTGGTACATCGATGCACTGGCCGCAATCGGTCGCATCCACGAGGCGCGCCAGCTGTTCGAAACCCTGCTTTCGCGTCGCAACCACCTGGGCCTGCTGTCGGAAGACCTGTCGTTCGAGACCGGCGAGGCCTGGGGCAACTTCCCGCAGACGTATTCGCACGTCGGTCTGATCATGGCCGCCATGCGCCTGTCGCGCAGCTGGCAGGAGGCCGCATGAGCCGCCTGGTCGTCGTGTCCAACCGTGTTGCGCTGCCCGGCGCGAACCAGAACGGTGGCCTGGCGACCGCGCTCGATGCGGCGCTCAAGGAAACCGGCGGCCTGTGGTTCGGCTGGAGCGGCAAGGTCGCGCGCGGCCATTCGGGCGAACTGCACCGCGAGCGGCACGGCGACATCGAATACCTCACCGTCGACCTCTCCCGTGAGGACTACGAGGGTTACTACAACGGATTCGCCAACCGCACGCTCTGGCCGTTGCTGCACTTCCGTCTCGACCTGGTGGACTACAACGCGCTGACCCAGGCGGCCTACCGCGGCGTCAACGCACTGTTTGCCGACAAGCTCGCCAAGGAAGTGCGCGACGAGGACATCGTCTGGGTGCAGGACTACCACCTGTTCCCCCTCGCCCAGGAATTGCGCAAGCGCGGCGTGCGGGCGCGTATCGGCTTCTTCCTACACGTGCCGTTCCCTTCGGCCGATATCGTCGCCGGCCTGCCGCACCACGAGAAGACCTTCGGCGCACTGTCGTCCTACGATCTGGTCGGCTTCCAGACCGAACGCGATCTCGAACGCTTCCAGGACTACATCCGACTGTTCCGCGGCGGACGCGTCGCCGGCCAGGGCGACCTGCGCGACCACGACGGTCGCCAGTTCCAGGCCGCGGCGTTTCCGATCGGCATCGACGCAGGTGCGATCGAGTCACTGGCGGCCACCGCAGCCCGCAGCGCGGTGACCAAGCGCATGCATGCCAGCCTCAACGGGCGCGCGCTGGCGATCGGTGTCGACCGCCTGGATTACTCCAAAGGGCTGCCCGAGCGTTTCCGTGCGATCGAGCGTTTCTTCGAACGCCACGCCGACCAGCGCGGCAAGATGACCTATCTGCAGATCGCGCCGGTGTCGCGTGGCGGCGTGGCGAGCTACCGCGCGCTGCGGCGGGAGCTGGAGCAGTACGCCGGCCACATCAACGGCGCGCACGCCGAGCCCGACTGGACACCGGTGCGTTACGTCAACCGCACCTACCCGCATCCCGCGCTGACCGGTTTCTACCGCATGTCGCGCATGGGCCTGGTCACCCCGCTGCGCGACGGCATGAACCTCGTCGCCAAGGAATACGTGGCCTCGCAGGACGGCGATGACCCGGGCGCGCTGGTGCTCTCGATTTTCGCCGGCGCCGCGCGCGAGCTCGACGGCGCCCTGCTGGTCAACCCGTTCGACAGCGATGGCGTTGCCGATGCCATCGCCGCTGCAATGACGATGCCACGCGAGGCACGACGTGAGCGCTGGCAATCGATGATCACCCGCATCCGCGAGTACGACATTCACGCCTGGCGCAAGGATTTCCTGCAGACGCTGGCGGGCACGCGGCGGTAGCCGGATTTTCCTGTAGGAGCGCGCTCGCGCGCGATGAGGCGTCACCGGGAACGCCATCGCGCGCGAGCGCGCTCCTACACGGAGCAACGTTGTCGTGTCGGCGATGCCGCGTGAGGCGCAGCGTGTGCGCTGGCTGGCGCCCAAGCTGCGGTAATCCATCGTCCGCCCGGCTTTACCTGTAAGAGCGCGCTTGCGCGCGATCGGGGCATTACCGGGAACGCGCGAGCGAGCGCGATGGGGCGTCACGGGAACGCCATCGCGCGCGAGCGCGCTCCTACACGGAGCAACATTGTCGTGTCGGCGATGCCGCGTGAGGCGCTGGCTGACCCAGGTTGAGGTCATCCAAAAGCTCGCCACGAGGCACGGCTGATGCGATCTGGAGCCCTCCCCCGCGGCGCGGGGGAGGGTTGGGTGGGGGCAACCCGTCGGATCGCCTCGATCGACGAACCCGTGCGAATCGCGCAGCGGTCGACAGCCGCGTAAGTGCCTCGTTCGCCCCACCCCGACCTTGCCCCGCGCGCGGGGCAAGACACACGTCAAAGCGGCGTCGGCTGGATGATCTCCACCCAGTAGCCGTCCGGATCCTTGATGAAGGCGATCGACTTCATCGTGCCGTCGGTCAGTCGCTTCTGGAACGGCACGCCCAGTTGCTCGAACCGCGCACACGCGGCGTGGATGTCCGGCACGCTGACGCAGATATGGCCGAAGCCGCGCGGGTCGCTGTTGCCGTCGTGATAGACCGGGCCGTCCTGGGTTTCGGTGCCGTGGTTGTAGGTCAGTTCGAGCACGCCGGCCTGACGCGCGATCCATTCGCGACGCGCGTCGTCGTCATCGGGAATCACGCTCGGGTCGTCCACCAGCGCCAGGAAGAACAGCGAGAACTTCGCCTGTTCGAAATCGGCCTTGCGCACCAGGGTGAAGCCCAGCACGCGGGTGTAGAAATCCAGCGAGGCGGTCGCGTCCTTGACGCGCAGCATGGTGTGGTTGAACACGAAATCGCGGGTGGCGGCATCGCGCGGGGCGACGCCCGGCACGTTGGCGAGATCGGCAAGGGTCTGTGCGGTCATGGCACGGCTCCGTCGAGGGGGCGCCTATTATCGGCGATCACGCCGTCGCGCTCATGCAACGCTGTCGTCCGGCTGCAGCCAGCCGTGGTACTGCACGAGCGTGCCGATCACCGGCATCGCGGCCTCGACCTCGAACGCGTAGCGGCCGTCCACTTCGCGCTCGTTGCAGCGTACGTCGCGAAACAGCGCAGCCGGCAGCGGCAGGATTCCGAACACGCGCGCGCCGGCGACATTCCAGAAGATCGTGCCGTTCCAGGTGTGCAGCACGAAACGCAATTGCACCGGGCCGAGCCGCTCGCGCAGCTGGCCGTCGCGGTGCCACAGGCGCGAGCGCATGCGCGAGACCTTCGGCGGCGCGCCGAAGCTGCGCGCCCAGATCTCGCCCTTCGGACCGCTGGCGAACTCGACCGTCACCGGCGCATCGGCCATCGCGCGTGGCAGGCCGGTCACGCGCGCGCACAGCCGCGACAGCAGCCCGGTGCCACGCACCACGGTCACCTGCCCCGTGTAGCGCGCGGTGCCGTGCACACCATGCAGCGCGCGCAACGTGTCGGGCAGGCGGAAGAACGCGGCGCCGAGCAGGGTCTGGTAGAGGGTCGGCGTCATTCGGGCAATGCGGCAGTGCGGGCGCGCAGGATAGCCGCTGCGCGTCGCACGGGATCAGACCGGATCGGGCCTGCGTTGCAGCGCCAGCAGGCCGACGATCACCGCCAGCACCGCATAGGCCGCCGCGAACTGGAACGCGATCGCCTGGCGCAGGCCTTCGAGCTGCCACGGCAGCACCAGCGCGCCGGTCGGATGCACCGAATGGATCACGCCGAACAGCGTCGCCACCGCGGCCGCACACAGCGCCGAGACCGCGATGCCGGGCCGACGGTCGACCAGCGCGACCAGCGTGGTCGCCCACAGCATCGCGGTGATGATGAAGCCGTTGCCGAGGACCACGATCGTCGCCATTTCCGGCAGGCCATGACCGGCATCGAGCTGCGCGTACAGCGCGGCCATGCGCTCGGGATCGATCCACGCCGGATTGCCGAGCTTGATGTTGAACAGGTAGGCGATGGCCGGCAGGAAGGCCAGCGACACCGCGATCGCATGTTCGCGCTTCGTGCTGTGGAAGGCCTGCACGGTGATGTCGATACCGACGAAGACGATGATCGGCGCCAGCACCGCGACCGGCAGCCACTGCACCAGACCCGACACCAGCCCGAGCATGCCGCCGATGCCGATGAATAGACCCGTCAGCAGCGTGTAACCGCTGCGCGCGCCCATGTGCTTGTAGGCCGGCTGACCGATGTAGGGCGTGGTCTGCGCGACACCGCCGCAGACACCGGCGACCAGGGTCGCAATGGCTTCGACCAGCAACACGTCGCGCGTGCGGTAGTCGTCGCCGGCGGCGCGCGCGCTCTCGCTGACATTGATGCCACCCACGACCATCAGCAGGCCGAACGGCAGCAGCAGCGACAGATACGGCAGCGTCGACGACAGGCCGTCGATGAAGCCGAGGTTCGGCACCGGCAGCGCGGGCGCCGGCCAGTTCGCGTCGGGCAATGCGAAACCGGGTGAGAAGCCGGCGAGCCCGAGGCCGTAGTAGAGCGCCAGGCCCACGAGCAGCGCGAACGGCACGCCCGGCAACCGGAGCGGCACCGGACCGCGCGCGACCAGCACGTAGAGCAGCAGGCCGAGCGTCGCGAGACCGGCGACCGGCGAGCGCAGGGTTTCGACCAGCGGCAGAAAGCCGAGCAGCATCAGCGCCGCACCACCGATCGAGCCCAGCAGGGCCGCACGCGGCACGACTCGGGTGATCCAGTCGCCGGCGAAGGACAGCACGAACTTCAGCACGCCCATGACGACCAGCGATGCCATGCCGAGCTGCCAGGTCGCGATGCCGGCCGCGTCCGCGTCCATGCCCTGCTGGCGGAACGCGAGGAAGGCCGGGCCGAGCACCAGCAGCGCCATGCCGATGCTGGTCGGCGCATCGAGGCCGAGCGGCATCGCGGTGACGTCGTCGCGGCCGGTGCGCTGCGCGAGGCGCCGCGCCAACCACGTGTACATCAGGTTGCCGACCAGCACGCCGAACGCCGTGCCCGGGAACATGCGCCCGAACACGATGTCGGCCGGCACACCGAAGATGCCGACCAGCGCCGCGGCGATGAAACCGAGGATGGAGAGGTTGTCGACCACGAGGCCGAAGAAGCCGTTGATGTCGCCGGGGACGAACCAGCGGGGGCGATGCTGTACGGAAGGCTTGGGTGGCGGATGTAGGGGCATCTGGATGATCGAAGCTGGATGGGATTGAAGGCCGTCATTCCCGCGCCAGCGGGGGTTTTTCGTGGACGGATGTCCGGTCATCCACTGTCTGCGAGCGACGGGCGGTTCACGGGCGCCTCGCGCGAACGTCCATGGATTCCCGCCTGCGCGGGAATGACGGGATCAGATTCGGTGCACCGATAGCGCCGTCGCACGGCCGCACGCGCATTCGCCGCAACGGCGCCGTCCTGCACCAACCTGTTTCAGAACTTGGCCGTGAACTCCACACCCCAGGTCCGCGGCTCGTTGACGAAGCCGGTGAGGTTGTTGAAGTCGATGCCGCCGACGATGCGCGTGCTGTCGGTGATATTGCGACCGAACACGGCGAGATCGTAGTTGCCCTGGTTCCAGTTGGTGCCGACGCGCAGACCGCCTTCGAGCGTCGAGCGGCCGCGGAATTCCGGCGATTCGTACAGGAAGAAGTTCACCTGTCCGCGGTAGGCCCAGTCGGTGTAGACGTAGAACTCTGCGTCGTCGCCCACCGGCACGCCCCACCGCGCGGTGAGGTTATGGATCCACTTCGGTGCCTGCGGCAGCGAGTTGCCGTCGACCAGCGCGAAGGTCTGGCCGTTGATGACCGTCGTCGCGTCGGTGATGGTGCAGCCACCGCCGCAGATCGCGACCGCGAGGTTCGGGTCCTGGATCTCGGTGTCGTTGTAGCTCGTGCCCCAGGTCACCAGCAGCGTGTCGGTCAGCCAGGCCTGCAGATCGAATTCGGCGCCCTGCCCGATCGACTTGTCGGCGTTGAGCAGGATCGCCTGGTTGGTCGCGCCGCCTACGGCAATCAGCTGCTGGCCGTCGACGTTGTAGCGGAACAGGTTGAAGCCGACGCGGCCGCGGCGGTCCCACAGGTCGGCCTTGACGCCGACTTCGTAGGAGATCACTTCTTCCGAATCGGCGACCGAGATGCCGCCGAAGGCGAGACGCCCCTGGATCGACGGCGCGCGGAAGCCCTTGGCCACACGGCCGTAGACGTTGACGTCGTCGTTGATCTCGTAGACGGCGCTGGCATCCCAGCTGATGTCGTCGACATCGGTGTTCTCGAAGAACGGGCCACCGACCGGCGTACCGAACGGCACGGCCTGCAGCACGCTGGCGGAAAAATCCTTCTTGTCCTGGGTATAGCGCAGGCCGCCGCGCAGTTTCAGCTTGTCGGTCGCGGCGTATTCGCCGGAGGCGAACAGCGCCCAGGCGGTATTGCGCTGTTCCTGCACGGCGTGGCCGGTCTGCGGGTTGCCGGGGCTCAGCGAGTCGTAGTTGAAGCTGTCGACGGTGAGGTCCTCGCGGAACCAGAACGCGCCGGCCTGCCAGTCGAAGGGGCCGTCGAGGTTCGATTCCAGCCGCACTTCCTGGCTGATCTGCTTGTGCTCGGGAATGCCGTCGGCCGATTCGGACGCGAACGGAATCAGGCCCGGGCCCGAATCGGGCAGGAACACCGCGCCGTAGCCGCCGTCGATGTCGCCGCGGTTCAAGGATTCCAGCGTCTCGTAGCCGGTGATCGAGTAGAGGCTGTAGCGACCGAAATCCCAACGCAGGCGGGCACTGCCGCCCCAGGTTTCGAGGTCGGAGAAGTTCACGCCATCGAGCGACACGGTGTCGCGGTCGAAGCCCGGGCGGAAGCGGTTGCTGCCCGGCTCGACGAGGTTCGCGCGGAACAGGCGCGCGGTGCCGTTGAGATCGCGGCGATGCAGGTTGAACAGGCCTTCGAAGCCGTCGCCTTCGTAGAGGAACTGCACGCGCGCGGCGGATTCGTCGTAGCCCTCGAAACCGTCGTTCGGTGCACCGGCCAGCGTGTTGCGCACCGAATCGTCGCGACGCTGGTACAGCGCCGACACGCGCGCCGACCAGCGCTCGGTCAGCGCGCCACCGACGGCGCCTTCGAAATTCCACATGTTGTCGCTGCCGTATGCCAGCTTGCCGTAGCCCTCGAAGTCCTGGCTGGGGCGCACCGAGTCGAACTTGACCACGCCCGCCGGCGTGTTGCGACCGAAGAGCGTGCCCTGCGGGCCGCGCAGCACTTCGACGCCGGCGATGTCGAACACCGGGAAGCCCTTCAGCAGCGGGTTCTCCAGCACCACGTCGTCGTAGATCAGCGAGACCGGCTGCGAAGCGTTGAGATCGAAGTCGGTGTTGCCCAGGCCGCGGATGTAGAAGCGCGGAAACGCGCGGCCGTAGCTCGATTCGATGTTGAGGCTGGGCACGCGGCCGCTCAGGAAGCGGATGTCGGTGCCGCCGCTGCCGAGCACGCCGAGCTTCTCGGCATCGAGCGTGGTGATCGACACCGGCACGTCCTGGATGTTCTCCACCCGGCGCTGCGCGGTGACCTGCACCGTATCGAGCACCGCGGGCGTGGCCGGGGTTGCGGACTCCTGCGCGAAGCCCGCTGCCGGAAGGGCGCAGGCCAGGGCGACGGCGATGCGGGCGGGACGAACGACGGTCTGGCGGACACGGACGGGACGCATGGGCAACACCTCGGCAGGCAGGATGGCGCGTGGCTCAGAACGAGACGTCGGCGTGCAGCTGCGAGCGCAGCACCGACAGATGACCGGTTTCGCGCTTCCATGCGGTGCGGATGGCCTCGATCGCGGCCGCCTGCTCCGGCGTGTCGGGATGATGCACCACCAGCTCCTTGGAACGCAGACGCGACGGCGTATCGGCGCCCGGCGGCAGCCACTGGCCATAGACGTCGAGCACGCTCAGGCCGCTGGGAAAGCGCGGCGTGACCTCACGGTCGAGGAAATCGAGCCAGCGCTGCTCCGATGCCGCGGTGTCCTCGGGTGAGGCGTCCCATTGACCGGTCGCGAAGTACAGCTCGGTCCGCACCCAGCCACGACCCTCGGCCGGCCGCGCGGCATCGCCGTGGTAGGCGGCGGTCACCACCGTGCCCGGCACGCCGGGCGCGGGCGCGGGCGCCGGGCTGGCGCAGGCGGCCAGTGCCGACGCGGCGAGGATCGACAACAGCGGGCGATGGAACACGGACATGACGGCGACCGGAAGAAGACGGGGCGCCATGCTAGAGGCGACGCGACCCGGGAATTGTTGCAACGCCGCAACACTGTATCGCTCAATCCGGATGGACGTATGAATGCCGTGCAGGCCCAATGGTGGACCTGCCGCGTGACGCGCGGCCCAGGTGCCGGGCGTGCGTCCCCCCCCCTCCCCCCGGGTGCGCGTTCCGGCACCGCTTTCTTACGATTCCGTCTTCGCCAGGACTCTTCATGCCCGTGCCGTCGTTCCGCCGTCCGTTTCCCGCGCCCTTGACCATGGCCATCGCCTGCTGCCTGGCCCTGCCCGCCGCAGCGCAGACCGCCGATGCCGACGGCGCTACGCGTCTGGATGCGGTCATCGTCACCGGCACCCGCGCCAGCGATCGCACGGTGCTCGAATCGACCTCGCCGATCGACGTGCTCGATACCGAGGATCTGCGCCGCGCCGGCGCGGTGAACGGCGAACTGGGCAGCGCACTGCAGGCACTGCTGCCCTCGTTCAACATCCCGCGCCAGTCGAACTCCGGCGGCGCCGACCACGTTCGCGCCGCCCAGCTGCGCGGGCTCTCGCCCGATCAGGTGCTGGTGCTGGTCAACGGCAAGCGCCGTCACGTCTCGTCGCTGGTGACCACCGGCTCGAAAGTCGGCCGCGGCAATACGCCGGTGGACTTCAACGCCATTCCGCTCAGCGCGATCAAGCGCATCGAAGTGCTGCGCGACGGCGCAGGCGCGCAGTACGGCGCCGATGCGGTCGCCGGCGTGATCAACATCATCCTCGACGACGGTGGCGATGGCGGGGCCATCGAGGCGGCTTACGGCGCGCATCACACGAAGTTCGAGCCGACCGGCCAGCGCATCACCGACGGCCAGAGCGCCTCGCTCGCAGCGAAGGTCGGCACGGCCTTCGGCGACGACGGCTTCCTGCGCGTGGGCCTGGAGTACAAGGACCTGTCCCCGACCAATCGCGCCGGCCTGGACCAAATCCCACCGTGGGACCAGACCCCGCGCAATCTCGAGCTGCAGGGCCGGCGCAACTATCACGCCGGCAACGGCGCGGCCCGGGACATCAACGGCTGGCTCAATACCGAGATCGCGCTCGGCGACACCGCGACCTTCTACGCCTTCGGCACCTGGCACCAGCGCGATACCGAAGGCGCGAACTACTTCCGCTATCCCGATGGCGAGGCGAACTGGCTGGAGGTGTATCCGGACGGCTTCCGGCCCGTGTCGATCGGCGAGAACCTCGACATCGGCGCGGTCGCCGGCGTGCGCGCGCAATGGGGCGACTGGGACATCGACACCAGCCTCAACCATGGCCGCAACGCGTTCACCTTCCGCCTGCGCGATTCGATCAACGCCTCGCTCGGCCCGGCAAGCCCGACGCGCTTCAAGACCGGCGACTACGCCTTCGACCAGACGCTGGCCAATGTCGACATCAGCCGCCTGTTCGCACAGGGCGACAATCTGCACACCTTCGCCACCGGTATCGAATACCGCGTCGAGAACTACGAGACCGGCGCCGGCGATCCGGCGAGTTATGCGGCCGGACCCTATCTCGATCGCCCGACCGGCTCACAGGCCGGCGGCGGCCTGACCCCGCAGGACGAGGCCGACCTCGACCGCGACGTCGCCAGCGTCTACGCCAGCGTCTCCAGCAGCTTCGGCGAGAAGCTCAGCACCGATGCCGCGCTGCGCTACGAGCATTACAGCGACTTCGGCGGCGAGGTGACCGGCAAGCTGGCCGCGCGCTATGCGTTCGTACCGGCGTTCGCGCTGCGCGGTGCGCTGTCGAAGAACGTCCGCGCGCCCTCGCTCGGCCAGATCGGTTTCGAGTCCACCGGCACTGGCTACAACTCGGCCGGCCAGTTGATCCAGAGCCGTCTGCTGTCGGTCAACAATCCGATCGCGCGCGCACTCGGCGCCACCGACCTGTCGCCCGAGCAGGCATTCAACGCCAGCCTCGGCTTCACCAGCCAGCTTGGCGAGCGCTTCGATGTCTCGCTGGACCTGTTCCAGATCGACATCGACGACCGCGTCGCGCTTTCCGAGGCGATCACCAGCGATGCGCTGACCGCCTATATCGACAGCGAGTTCGGCGCGCCCGGCGTGGAGAGCGTGAGCTTCTTCACCAACGCCGCCGACACGCGCACCCGCGGCGCCGAAGCGGTCGCCAACTGGCGCCATCCGCTGGCCGGCGGTCAGCTGCTGCTGACCGGCACCTGGAGCTACGCCGAAACCGAGATCAAGCGCGTCGTCGCCACGCCCGCGCAGCTCACCGCGGTCGTGCCGGATGCGGTGCTGTTCGGCGTCGAAGAACGCAACACGCTGACCGATGCCGCGCCGCGTACGCGTTCGGCCTTCAGCGCCAACTGGAACGACGACCGCTGGAACCTGCTCGCCCGCGTGACCCGTCACGGCAGCACCAAGCGCGTCTTCAACTTTGGGGGCGGCTTCGAACCCGAGCAGGTCTACGGCGCGAAGTGGCAGCTCGACGCGGAAGCCGAAGTGCGTCTGGGCGAGAAGTGGACGCTGGCAATCGGCGGTGTGAACCTCACCGACGAATACGCCGACCTGTCGAACGCAGACATCTTCTACTTCGGCAACCTGCCCTACGACGTGCTGTCAGGCATCGGCAGCAGCGGCGCGTATTACTACACGCGGGTGCGGTACGCGTTCTGATCGAGCTGTGCTGCGCCAAGCACGCATGAACCGCCCTTTCCTCCGCGTGCGGGCATTGCGCCCTTTACGGTTGGAAGGCCGGGATGGGGGCAATACATCCGGACACGCGACGACGATCCCAAGCGGACACCTGGCTCGAATCGTCGTCAGCGCGGGACTGAAAGTGCGCCCCCACCCAACCCTCCCCCGCTTCGCAGGGGAGGGCTCAGTCTCCAGCCATCCACACCAGCGTCGCGATCCGCCCCGTGCGCTGATCGCGGCGGTGCGAGAAGAACGCGTCCGGTTCGGCGATCGTGTCGCGGTCGCCACCGTGGATCGCATCGGCGCGGATACCGACGGCTTCGAGGCGTCTTCGTGCGAGCGCGTACAGATCCACGCGCCAGTGCCCCGCACGCGTTGCCACGAACGCGGCTTCCGCGGTCGGATCGGCAGTGACGAAGGCATCGTGCACCTCCGTCCCGACTTCGTAGGACGCCGGCCCCGCGGCCGGCCCCAACCACACGCGCAGCGCCGATGGCGCGGTGTGCATCTTCGCGACCGTCGCTTCAAGCACGCCGGCCGCCAGACCGCGCCAGCCGGCATGCGCGGCGCCGATCCCGCTGCCGTCATCGGCCGCGAACACGACCGGCAGGCAGTCGGCGGTGAGAATCGCCAGCACCAGACCACGTTCCGACGTCACCGAAGCATCGGCTTCGATCAGCGCCTGCTGCGCATCACTTGCGGGCGCGACGAGACGCGCCACGTCGACACCATGCACCTGCTGCAGCCAGTGCGGCGGTGACGGCAGACCGGCCACGTCGACCAGCAGCGCGCGATTGCGCGCGACCGCGTCCGGATCGTCGCCGGCAGCGCCGCGGTGATTGCCGAGGTTGAAGCGATCGAACGGCGCCTGCGAAACGCCCGCGCCGTGCCGCAGCGTGGTCAGTGCACGCACGCCGGGCGGCGCAGGCCAGTCGGCGTGCAGCAGCGCGCTCACCGGCGGCCCATCTCCGCATGCTGGACCGCATCGGCGCGCAGCGTCTTGAGCAGGGCCTGCATGTCGTCGGGCAACGGCGCGGAGCAACGCACCGCTTCACCCGTGACCGGATGCTTGAATTCGAGCGTTTCGGCGTGCAGGGCCTGGCGACGGAAGCCACGCAGCGCCGCGATCATCTCGTCGGATGCGCCCTTGGGCAGTTTCAGCGCGCCGCCGTAGAGCGGGTCACCGATGATCGGATGGCGCAGGTGCGCCATGTGCACGCGGATCTGATGCGTGCGGCCGGTTTCGAGCCGGCATTCGAGCGCAGTGTGGGCGCGGAAACGCTCGCGCAGCCGGTAATGGGTGACGGCCTCGCGTCCGTCCTCGCGCACTCCCATGCGCAGGCGGTCGCGCGGGTGGCGGTCGATCGGCGCATCGGCGGTGCCACCGGAGACCAGCGCACCGACGACGACCGCCAGGTACTGCCGGTGCACGTCGCGCGCCGAGAGCTGCTCGACCAGCGCGTTGTGTGCCTCAAGCGTGCGTGCGACCACCATGACGCCCGAGGTGTCCTTGTCGAGCCGGTGCACGATGCCCGCCCGCGGCAGCGTCGCCAGCGAGCCATCGCGAAACAGCAGCGCATTGACCAGGGTGCCGTCGTGGTTGCCCGCGCCCGGGTGCACCACCAGCCCGGCCGGCTTGTCGACCACGATCACCTGGTCGTCCTCGAACAGCACCGAGAGCGGAATGTCCTGGGGTTCGGCTTCGATCTGGGTGTCGAGCACGACGTTCAGGCTGACGGTCTCGCCCCCGACCACCGGATCGCGCGGCCGCGGCGTCGCGCCATCGAGCAGCACCTCGCCGGACTTGATCCACGCGGTGAGCTTGGAGCGCGAGAACTGCGGGAACAGTTCGGCCAGGACGGCGTCGAAACGGCGCCCCGCCGCGGCATCGGGCACCGTGGCGGTGCGCTGGTCGGACGGGTCGGACGGGGCTGGGGACATCGGAGGGCTCGGGTTCAGGCGTGGAAGCCGGGCCTTGGACCCGGACTGCTATTATCCGCCGTTCGAGTCCCGACGCCCAATGCATCCATGAACCCACGCCTTGCCTCGCCGTTCCGCGCCCTGGCCCGCACCTCGGTGCTCCTGCTGCTGGCCGCGCTGGTCGCCACCGGTTGCTCGCGCAATACCCGCGAGGACGAGAACGAAGGCGTCCCCGCCGCCGAGCTCTACCAGAAGGGCCATGACTCGATGCGCATGGGCAACTGGAGCAACGGCGCCATGACCTTCCGCCGTCTCGTCGCCCAGTACCCCTACGGCCCGTACACCGAGCAGGCGCTGATCGAGACGGCCTACGCGAACTACAAGATGGGCAACAACGAGGAAGCGATCTCGGGCATCGACCGCTTCATCCGCACCTATCCCACGCATCAGAACATCGCCTACATGTACTACCTGCGCGGCCTGGTGAACTCCAACCGCGACACGGTGTTCCTGCAGCGCGTGTGGAGCCTGGACAGCAGCCGCCGCGACCTGGCCTCGCCGAACCAGGCCTACGCCGATTTCAACACCGTCACCGACCGCTACCCCAACAGCCGCTACGCCGCCGACGCGCGCCAGCGCATGGTCGCGCTGCGCAACACCTTCGCCCGCCACGAGATCGAGACCGGCCTGTACTACCTGCGCCGCGAGGCCTACGTGGCCGCTGCGCAGCGCGCGACCTACCTGCTGGAAACCTATCCGCAGAGCGAATACCAGAACGACGCCGTCGCCCTGCTCGCGGTCAGCTACGCGCGTCTGGGCAACGACACCCTCGCCGCCGACGCACGCCGCGTGCTGGAGCAGAACGAGCCCGACCACCCGGCGCTCAGCGAGAACTGGCCGAACGAGCCGTGGAAGATCCGTCGCCTGAACCCGTTCGCCACCGAGCGCACCGCGATCGACAGCGATCGCGACTGATCGAGGCCTGCACCGCACTTTGAACGCCGCCTTCGGGCGGCGTTCTGCGTTGTGGGGCGGCAGGCCTGTTCGGTTTTGCGTGCCGACGGCAGTGAGGGGGATGACACTCTCTCGCGAGCGGGTGGCTTTGGCTTTGGCTTTGGCTTTGGCTTCCAGCTTTTGATCTGTCGAGCCGTAAAGCGAGCCGAGCACTGGAGCCTGGCGCGGCCGTAGAGCAGCCCATGTCTGAGCGAAGCGAGTTTGGGCTGCGTGCCGCGTCAGGCGAAGCGCGCAGGGCACCGCCGCGGCTTCATGCGGCGGATCGCGTCCGGCGAAAGCGGTTTGACTCACGCCTTCGGCGTTCGCCCTTCGGGCCGGCTTCGCCGTTCGCCAGCGCAGACGCGCTGTCGTGCTTACTTTTGACAAGACAAAAGTAAGCCGCGCGCGGAGCGCGTGGAAGCTCTGGGTTTGATTTTGTTCTGTGCCTTCGGCAGAGCGGACAGACAAGCCAAGAGCAAGTGCAAGGCTTTCGCCCGCTACGCGTGCGAGTTCCTTTTGGAGGGACCCAAAAGGAACCAAAAGGTCCTTTCGCCGGACGCGATCCGCCGCGATACAGCCGCGGCGGTCCCCTGCGCTTCTCGGACGACGGGGCACGCAGCCCAAACTCGCTGCGCTCAGACATGGGCTGCTCTTCGGCCCCGACGTCCTGCGATGCTCGGCTCGCTCTACGGCTCGTACGTCAAAAGCTGAAAGCAGCAGCAACGGCAACGACACAGCAACAGCAACGGCAACGGCAACGGCAAGAGCAAGAGCAAGAGCAAGAGCGAAGCACAGTCAGCGATGCGGCCATCCCTGCAGACAACCGGCGCCACACGGCGCCCCCACCCTATCCCCCTTCGCGCCACACCCCCTAGACTTCCGGCATGTCCGATCTGATCGCACGCGTCCTCTACCTGCTGGCCACGCTGGCCGGCGCGCTGCCCGTGTCACTTCAGCGCGGCATCGCCGGCGTGATTGCGATGCTCGGGCGCCTGACCGGCAGCCGCGAAAGCCGTGTCGCGCTGCGCAATCTCGAACTCGCTTATCCCGAACTGAGTGCCGACGAACGCAATGCGTTGCAGCAGGCCGTCCTGCGGACCACCGCGATGCAGCTGCTCGAAACGCTGCGCCTGTGGACACGGCCGCATGCGAAGAATCTGCGCCTGATCCGCGAGCAGCACGGCGTGGGCCTGTTCGACGCGGCGCTGGCCGATGGACGCGGCCTGATCGTCTGCGCGCCGCATTACGGCAACTGGGAACTGCTCAACCAGTGGCTGGCCGCGCGCACGCCGATCTCGATCCTCTACCGCGCGCCGGAGTCGAAGATCGGCGAGGCCTTCCTGCGCCTGGTGCGCGCCGGCGGGCCGGACCGTGTACGCCAGGTGCGCGCCGAAGGCCCGGCCGTGCGCCAGCTGTGGAAGACGCTCAAGGACGGCGGCGTGGTCGGCATCCTGCCCGACCAGCAACCCAAGGCCGGCGACGGGGAGTTCGCGCCGTTCTTCGGCATGCCGGCGCTGACGATGACGCTGGTGTCGCGGCTGGCCGAACGGACCGGCGCAACGGTCCTGTTCGCCTATTGCGAGCGCATCGGTGACGGTCCCGACTTCGCACTGCGCATCGAGCCCGCGCATGCCGCCATTGCCGATGCAGACCTGGTGCGCGCGACGAGCGCGCTCAATGCCGGCGTCGAACACATCGCACGCCGTGATCCCGCGCAGTACCAGTGGACCTACAAGCGCTTCAAGGCCCGGCCACCCGGCACGGGCGACACCCATCCCTATCTCGACCTGGAACGACGCCGATGACCGGCAGCGATCTCGAAGTGTCCGCGCCGCCGCCATCACCGTCGCCCGGAGGCATGCCGCCTCCGCAGGTCGAAACGGACGTCTGGCAGGCGCTGCCCACGCGAGCACGCACGCTGGCCACCCTCAGCACGCTGATCGGAACGCTGGTGCCGCTGACCATCGCGCTGGGGATCGGGCTGATCGCCGCTGACCGCCGGCCGCTGTCGTTTGCCATCGCCGGCGCGATCCTGCTGCTCGTGCCGACGTGGACGGTGTGGATCGCACGTCGCCGCTGGCTGCGCACGCGCTGGCGCATCGACGACGACGGTTTAGGCGTGCGTCGCGGCCACATGTGGCGCAGCGACACCCGCGTGCCCGGCAATCGCGTGCAGCATCTGGACGTGCGCCGCGGCCCGCTGGAACGTGCGTTCGGGCTGGCGACGCTGATCGTGCACACGGCGGGCACGCGCAACAGTGCGCTGGCGCTGTCGGGGCTGGATGCCGAAGAGGCCGAACGTCTGCGCGACACGCTGGCCGCGCGCGCCGCCCGCGATGACGACCATGACGACGCCTGAGCCGGCCGCGCCGCAGGCGCTGCTGCCCCAGGCGCACGAGCGCCGCCTGCACCCGGGTTCGTGGATGTTCGTGCTGCTGCAGAACCTGCGGCAGTTCATCGTGCCGCTGCTGGTGCTGCTGTTCGCCGGCGGCCGCCGCGACGACGGCTACCCGTGGTGGCTGCCGATGATCGGCGTCGGCGCGCTGGTGATGGTCTCGGTATGGCAGTACCTGACCTTCCGCTACCGCATCGACGACGACCGCCTGATCGTGCGCAGCGGCCTGCTCGAACGCAGCGTGCGGCAGATTCCGTACTCGCGCATCCACAACGTCGCCATCCACCAGAGCCTGCTGCACCGGTTGATGGGCGTGGCCGAAGTGCGGCTAGAGTCGGCCGGCGGCACCAAGCCGGAGGCGCAGATGCGGGTGCTGCGCATGCCCGAAGCGCTTGCGCTGGAGCAGGTGATCCGCGATCGCGGACAGACCGACGTCACGACACCGCTCTGTGACGGCGCGGCCGTCACGACACCTGCGGCCGCCGGCACCACCTTGCTGGCGCTGTCGACGTGGGAAGTCGTCAAGCTCGGCCTGATCTCCAACCGCGGCATGGTCGTCGTGGCCGGTGCGATCGCGCTGTCCTTCCAGGCGCTGCCCGAACGCACGGCGGGCCGTTGGCTGGTCGAATACGGGCGCGACGCATTCGGCTATGCGAGCGGCTTCGCCACGACCTGGCTGGCCAGGGGCCTGACGCTCCTGGCGGTACTCGCGTTCGCGCTGCTGCTGATCCGCGCGTTCTCGGTGCTGCTCGCACTGCTGCGCTATCACGGCTTCCGCCTGCAGCGGCAGGGCCGACGGCTGACCGTCGAACGCGGATTGCTCAGCCGCTCGCGCAGCAGCGTGCCCCGGCGGCGCATCCAGGCTTGGACCCTGCGCGAAGGCGTGCTGCACCGCCTGTTCGCACGGCGCACGCTCGAGATCGACACCGCCAGCGCGCGCGGCGACGATGGCCAGGGCAATGCGAACGCGCAGCGCGGACTCGACGCTCTGGCGCCGATCGCGTCGCCGGAGGCTTGCGACGCGATCGTGCGCGAAGTGGCGCTGCTGCCGCAATGGCCGCCGCAACACTGGCAGCCGCTGCATCCGCGCGCATGGTTGCGGCTGCTGCCTGGCGACCTGCTCCTGACCGCCGGCCTGTGCGCCGCATTGGTGTGGTTCTTCGGTCAATGGGGCGCGCTGGGTCTGCTGTGGCTGCCCTGGTCGATCTTCGTTGCCCGGCGCCACGCCGCGCGCGCGGGCTATGCAGTCGACCATGCCTGCATCGCCCTGCGCGAAGGCTGGTGGAGCCGCAGCTGGCGATTCGCCGAACTGGGCAAGTTGCAGAGCGTGGAACTGCGCCAGTCGCCGCTCGATCGCCGCTTCGGCATGGCCTCGCTATGGTGCGACACCGCTGGCGCCAATCCGTTGTCGACGCCTTTGCGCCTGCGCTTCTTGCCGTTCGACGAAGCCGAGCGCCTGCATACCCTGCTCGCGGGCGAAATCGCGCGTCGGCCGCTACGGTGGTAGCGGGCCGTCGATTGCACCGCGCCCTCACGGTTCCCTGCGTTCCAGCGGAGACAAGCTCATGAATATCCTCGTCTGCGGCGGTGCCGGCTACATCGGCAGCCATATGGTCCGATGGCTCCGCGCGCGCGACGTGGACGTCACGGCGCTGGACAACCTCTCGACCGGACACCGCGCCGCTGTCGGTGACTGCCGTCTGATCGAGGCTGACCTGCTGGATCCGACGGCATTGGACCGGGCGTTCGCAAGCGATCGGTTCGATACCGTCATGCACTTCTGTGCATGCTCGCTGGTAGGCGAATCGGTCCTCAAGCCACTGGACTACTACCAGAACAATGTCGTCGGCACGCTCAATCTGCTGCAGGCGATGGGACGGCACGGCGTCGCGCGCCTGGTGTTTTCCTCGACTGCGGCCGTGTTCGGAAATCCGGTCACCGAGCGCATCGACGAGTCCCATCCCAAAGCGCCGATCAACCCTTACGGCGCCAGCAAGCTGATGGTCGAGCGCATACTGCAGGACGCAGCCGCGGCTTCGGGCCTGCGCTCGGTGACCTTGCGTTACTTCAATGCCGCGGGTGCAAGCCCGGACGGCGCCATCGGCGAGGCCCACGATCCCGAAACCCACCTCATCCCGAACGTGATCGCGGCGGTGCGCGCGGGGGGCAACGCGCCTCTGCGGATCTTCGGTGATGACTGGCCGACGCCTGACGGCACTTGCGTTCGCGACTATGTCCACGTCGACGATCTCGCCCAGGCGCACTGGCAGGCGCTGACCTACATGGATCGCCACCCAGGCGCACACGCGTTCAACCTCGGCAATGGATGCGGCTTCTCGGTGAAGGAAGTCGTCCAGGCCGTCGAGCGGGTCAGCGGCCAGGTGGTGCCGTTCGAAGTCGCCCCACGCAGGGCCGGAGATCCGGCCGTACTCGTGGCTGCGAGCGATCGGGCACGCGCCGAACTCGGCTGGCGTCCCGCCTACACCCAGCTCGACGACATCATCGCCACCGCGTGGTGCTGGCATTGCGACCCTGGTTTCGGGCCGCGCGAGGCGTAGTCGCTGGGCCGTTTGACGGGTGCAGTTTCGGACGGCGCCTCAGTCCCCGCGGAAGGCAGGTTGCGCAGCCAGTCCGATGCACATGGCGTCGTAGTTCGCACTCATGCGTTCACGCGAGAATTCGTGCAGGGCCCGCTCGTGGGCCGCACGACCGAGCCGATTACACAGCACCTCGTCCCGGAGCAGCCATTCCAGCGCATCGGCGAGCGCATCCGGATCGGCAGCGCGCACCAGCAGGCCGTCGACGCCGTCGTCGATCACCTCCTGCACGCCCGGAACCGCACTTCCCACCACCGCGCAGCCGGCGGCCATGCCCTCGATCAAGGCCAACGGCATGCCTTCGTAATGCGTGCTGAGCACCGCGACACGATGCGAGCGCAGGAGTTCGGGCACGTTGCGGCACAGACCAAGAAACTGGACCTGCCCTTCCAATCGAAGTTCGCTCACCAGGCGCTCCAGGCCCTGTCGATGGCGCGCTTTGCCAGCGCCGGCGAGCATCAGTGCGGGCCGCAAACCCCGGGTACCGAGTACAGCGAGCGCACGCAGCAGCGTGGCGTGATCCTTCTGCTTCGAAAGTCTGGAGACCATCACGATGCCCGGCGTCCGCTCGCCAGGCGGGACGTCGGCAGCGCCAACGAACGGCGCGGTCCGGATGCCGTTGGCGATCGACACCGTCCGTGTCGGCGGCATCCCCATCGACAGCAGGACCTGGCGCACGCCCTCCGAGCACCCCACGATCCGCGAGGTCCGCCGGGCCAGCCACCGGGTCTGCGCGCGTCTCCAGCCGGTGTAGCGCTCCCGCGTGTTGTGTTCGACATGCACCAGATGCGGCACACCTGCGAGCAAACCGGCGTAACGGCCCCACAGGTGCTCGCTGAAACCGTGGGCCACGAGCACGTCGGGGCGGAACTCGCGACAGATGCGCACCAGCGCGGCGATCGTGGCCAGATGCGACCAGCCCGGCACAACCTGCAAGGGAACGCCGGCGTGTTCGAGTTCCGAGATCCGGGTCGGATCCGTGCGGCGTTTGCGACGCAGGACCAGCAGGGGCTCGACATCGGCGCCGGCGCGCGCTGCATTCACCAGTGCGATTGCCACCTGCGTCGCGCCCCCGGAAAACCCTCCGGTCACGAAATGAAGGACGCGAACGGGCCGCGGCGTGCGTTCGGGATCTGTCGGCATCATGCGCGCATTGTCACCCGTAAGGACCTCGAGTTGGACAGCTTGGCCGAGGCGGCGGATGCGACAATGGTTCGACGTCCGGAGAACGCAACCCATGGCATCGACGCTGCCCCTGTCTGGTGTAGTCATCACGCGGAACGAGGCCGACCGCATCGGTCGCTGCCTCGCCTCGCTCGCGCCTGTGTGCAGAGAACTGCGCGTCCTCGACTCCGGATCCGACGATGAGACGGTCGCGATCGCCCGCGCCGCCGGGGCGGTGGTGGAGCACCAGGATTGGCTGGGCTTCGCGGCCCAGAAGACCCTGGCGACATCGCGCGCGAGCCAGCCCTGGGTGCTGCTGCTCGATGCGGACGAATGGCTGGACGCACAGTCGCAAGAGCGGATTGCAGGCTTGTTTGCCTCGGGGCAGATCGAAAGCCGCGATGTCTGGTGCCTGCCGCGCCGGACGTGGTTTCTCGGAAAACCGCTGCGGTTCGGCAGCTGGGCACACGAGTACGTGCACCGGCTGTCGCGTCCCGATCTTCGCTACCTGCCTGTCCTCGTACACGAGGGGCCCGACCTGACGGGCAAGCGGGTTGGACACTGCGAGGCCCGGATCGAGCACGAAACCGCACGTTCGCTGGACGAGTACCGCGCGAAACTTGCCGGCTACGCACGGCTCTGGGCGCAGCAACGTCGCGAGGCGGGCCGACGCGCGGGCAGGATGTCGGCGGCAGTGCACGCCGCTGCCTACTGGCTCAAGCACTACGTCATCCGTGGCGGATTCCTGGACGGCAGGACAGGCTGGCAGTTCCACGCCTGCCACACGCGATACGTCTACGACAAATACGACCTGCTGCGACGCACACCGTCTGCGTGAGTGCAGCCGAAGGGCGCCTGTGCAGTGGCCGCTCGCTGAGCTTCTGCGCGTCGCGACGGCACCGGCAAATCTTCGCTGCGCGGCGCGCTCGCCCCTGATCGCGGTGTCGCGCCGCGGCGGAGCACGTGTCACGGACCGCGCTCGCGCGTCCGGTTCGAACACGTCGGCGGCGCTGGACGTCGCGTGGCAGGCACCTCGGCGCTTCAAGCCGGCGACGACATCGCGAGCACCGCCTTCCGCCCACAACCCGGCGGACCTCTGGTGTTCCGAAGGCGTTGGGCGTCTGACGTTCTGGCGTTCCGTTTTTCCGTCAACCGGCCCCGAGGCGCTTCACGTCCCTTCCTACTGGGCGAAACACGCCGCGCTGAGCCCCTCGCGAAAGTTCCGATCGCGCGTCACGAAGGCCGTACGCGCGGCCTGACCGAGCGCCTGGCAGCTTGATCCGTCCAGGGCGAGGGCCGCCGCAACTGCAGATTCGATACCCGCAACATCCACCATGAAATGATCGACCAGGCCGCGCCGGATGCGATCAGCTGCCGGAATCAGAATCCCGGTGGCCGACGTCACCAGTTCGTTCATCGGCGGCCCGTCAGTGGTGAGAACGACTGCGCCGACGCCCATGGCTTCGGCCAGGTAATGACCGAAACCTTCTGTCTCGGAGGGACACAGGTGGAACAGGTGGCTGTTCTGCATTCGTCGGAGCGCATGTGCATCGACGTAATCCACGATATGCGCGACGTTGGGCGCACGACTCGGAGTCGCCACCATCTTCGGATGCTGCAGTACGGTGAGCCTCGGCCATTCCGGATGCCGCTCCCAGGCCTCGATTACGGCGCGCGTGCCCTTCGCTACACTCCTGCCGGCGAGATGGAAGAACGCACGCTCGCGCGGAACATCCACATCGAGCAGGTCCCGGCTTGTGAACCCCACACGGCGGGTGTCGCAGCCCATGTCGCGGAACAGGGTCTCGGCGTGTGCGGTTTTGCAGAGCACCCGATCGAAACGCGGAAGCAGACACTCCCACTTCGCGCTGAACCATTCGGGATTGGGAATCAGGACATTGCGCTCTGCCAGCGGCAGACAACGCTTGTAGATCCGCTCGAGAAATATCTGAAGGTCGACGACTCCCCGCAACCCGCGACGCACCCACAGGTGCGTTTCGAGTGCGCGGTTCGCGATCCCGCTCCCTCCGTACCGCACGACCTCGACATCATGACCAGCGCCGCGCATCACGTCGGCGACCAGCTGCATGTCCTGGCTCAGTCCGACGCCGTTATCTCTAGAAATGATGCGAACCTTGGCCACAAACACTCCATCGCTGAGTAGGAACGGCGCCCGATACCTGCGCGCCCCGGCGAGACACCTGTCGTTACAGCACCCGCGACGGCGATGCAGCACGCTGCAACCGCGCATAAAAGAACCCGTCCATCCCGCCCTCGCCCGGCAGGCGTTGATGCCCGGCGCCGGTGTCGCGACCGAAGCGGGCGTCGAGGGTTTCGAGGACGAAGTCGGGATGGCGCGCGAGGAAAGCTTCGACCTGCGATGAGTTCTCGCGGCGCAGGATCGAGCAGGTCGCGTACAGCAGCACGCCACCGGGCGCGACCACGTCGGCCAGTGCGTCGAGCAGTTGTGCCTGCAGCGTTACCAGCGCATCCAGATCTTTCGGCCGACGATGCAGCAGCACGTCGGGCTGGCGGCGCACGATCCCGGTCGCCGAGCATGGCGCGTCGAGCAGCACGGCGTCGAACGGGGTGCCGTCCCACCACTGCGCGGGCACGAGCGCGTCGGCGGTGCGCACGCGCGCCTGCGCGGCGATACCGAGACGGGCGAAGGTCTCTTCGATACGCGCCACGCGCGGTGCGGCGACGTCGATGGCCAGCAAACGCAAAGCCGGATCGCGTTCGAGCAGGTGTGCGCTCTTGCCGCCCGGGGCGGCGCAGGCGTCGAGCACGCGGGCGCCCGGCGCGACCGCCAATGCGTCGAATACCCGCTGCGCGGCGCCGTCCTGGATCGAGACGTCGCCATCGGCAAAGCCGGGCAATGCGTCGACGGGCACCGGTGCTGCGAGGCGCAGGGCATCGGGCAGATCGTCCGGCACGTCGGCCTGCAGGCCTGCCTGGACCAGCCGCGTGAAGTAGGCGTCGCGGGTGCCGCGGCGGCGGTTCACGCGCAGCCACTGCGGCGCGGGGGCAGCACTGGCGGCGACGATGCCAGCGGCATCCTGCGGCCAGTCACCGCGCAACTCCGCCAGCAACCACGCGGGCCAGGACGCACCGGCGTCGGCCGGCGGCAATCCGTCCTTCTGCGCGCGCCGCAGCAGCGCGTTGACCAGGCCGGCCTGATGCGCGCGGCCCAGCAGGCGCGCGGCATCGACCGTGGCATTGAGCGCCGCGTGCGCGGGGAGCGCCATCGGGTCGAGCTGGGCGAAACCGGCGTAGAGCAGCGCGCGCAACGGCGCGTCGCGCGTGCCGGGCGGGCGCGGCATCCAGCGCGACAGCGCGGCGGCGTAGCGGCCCTGATGCCGCACGGCGGCGAAGGCCATCGCCTCGACCAGGGCGCGGTCGCGCACGTCGTCGATATCGGCCAACGCCGAAGACAGCTCGCCCTTCAGCGAGCGCCCGTTGTGCAGCACCGCGTCGATGACGCGCGCCGCCGCGACGCGTGCCTGCGCACCGCCGTCCACGTCAGACGCCCGCGCCGCGCAGGTCACTGCGCGCATTGAGGTAATCGGCCACATCGATCGCGCGGCCGCCGGCGCGCTGGACGCGGGTGACGCGCAGCGCGCCTTCACCGCAGGCGATGTCGATGCCTTGGCGACCGGCGAACAGTACGCTGCCCGGCGCATGTCCGTGGTCCAGCGCGAGCGCCGTTGCGGCGTGGATGCGCAGGCGCTCGCTGGCGACCTCCGCTTCGGCCACCGGCCAGGGATTGAACGCACGCACGGTGTCGGCGAGCACGCGCGCCGGCTGCGACCAGTCCAGACGCGCTTCGGCCTTGTCCAGCTTGTGCGCGTAGGTCACGCCGTGCTCGGGCTGCGGATTGGGGCCCAGACGCATGCCCGCACGCAGCAGACCGAGGCCATCGGCCAGCACCTGCGCACCCAGCGTGGCGAGGCGATCGTGCAGGCTGCCGCCGGTGTCCTCGGGCGCGATCGGGGTGGTCTGGCGCAGCAGCACCGGGCCGGTATCGAGGCCTTTCTCCATCTGCATCAGGCACACACCGGTCTCGGTGTCGCCAGCCTGGATGGCGCGCTGGATCGGCGCCGCGCCGCGCCAACGCGGCAGCAGCGAGGCATGCACGTTCCAGCAGCCGTACCTGGGAATGTCGAGCACGGCCTGCGGCAGCAGCAGACCATAGGCGACGACGACCATCAGGTCAGGCTCCAGCGCGCGCAGGGTGTCGAGCGCCGCGGCGCCCTTGAGCTTCTCGGGCTGGTGCACGACAAGCCCGCGTTCGAGCGCCACCTGCTTGACCGGTGAAGCGGTCAGCGCGCGCCCGCGTCCCGCAGGGCGATCAGGCTGCGTGTACACAGCCACGACCTCGTTGCGCGCGTCGGCCGCCAGCAGGGACGGCACGGCGAAGTCGGGGGTGCCGGCGAAGACGATTTTCATGGGGGCGTGATTGGTAATTCTTGATTCGTGATTGGAGAGCGGCTTTGCCGCGTTCGGGTGGCCGGGAACGATCAGGTCGGCAGGACGCGCCCTCGCCGTTTCGAATCACCAATCACGAATCACGAATCGCGGCCCTTCCGCAACTTCTCCAGCTTCTTCAGCGCGCGGTCGCGCTTGAGCGGAGAGAGGTAGTCGATGAAGAGCTTGCCGTCGAGGTGATCGATTTCGTGCAGCACGCAGGTCGCCAGCAGGCCGTCGACCGACATCTCGAACGGCTTGCCGTGGCGGTCGAGCGCGCTGACGGTGATGCCGTCGGCGCGGGTCACGTCTGCGAACACGCCCGGAATCGACAGACAGCCTTCGGTGTGCACGCGCAGGTCGGCCGAGCGGTCGCGGATCTGCGGGTTCACGAACACCAGCGGCTGCTCGCGGCCTTCGGTCACGTCGATGACCATGAAGCGCTCGTGGGTATCGACCTGCGTCGCGGCCAGGCCGATGCCCGGCGCTTCGTACATCGTCTGGAACATGTCGTCGAGCAGACGCTGGAACGCCGGGTCGGCGAAACGGTCGGCAGCGACCGGCGCGGCGAGCGTGCGCAGGCGGGTGTGGGGGTATTCGAGGATCTCGAGCAGGGCCATGGTCGTAAAAACAGCGAAGGCGGTCACAGCCGCGGGGGCGAAACGCGCATTGTAACGTGCGCCACACTTGCGTCCGTGTCGCGCTTTCAGGCTATATTGCGCCGCTGCAAGGGGAAAATCGCCAAGGGGACCCGCTAGATGGCCGGCATGTTTCAACGCCTTTCCAGGACGTTCACGATCGGCTGCGCGGTCGCGCTGCTGACGGTCACCTCGTACGCCGCTGCCCAGCAGATGCGCGGCGATCATCCCGACACCTACGTCGTGGTCCGCGGCGATACGCTGTGGGGCATCGCGGGCCGGTTCCTCGACCGCCCGTGGCTGTGGCCGGAGATCTGGCAGGCCAATCCGCAGATCGCCAATCCACACCTTATCTATCCGGGCGACGTCATCAGCCTGGCGTATCTCAATCGCGTGACTGGCGTGGCTGTGCAGCCCGGCCCGCGTCCGGTCGACGCCTCGCCGATCGGTGCGATCCCGCTGTCGGATGTCGAGCCGTTCCTCAAGAACCGCCGCATCGTGTTCGATTTCGAAGACCTGCCCTACGTGCTCGGCTACGAAGGTGATCGTCTGCGCGGCAGCGTCGACCGCAACATCTACGTCAAGGGCCTCGATGCCGCGCGTCCCGGCGAGCGTTACGCCGTACTGCGTCCGGCGACCGAGTTCTACGGCGCGCGTCGTTCGCGCGACCTCGACTTCCGCGGCAAGCGCATCCACGGCGAAAGCAATCTGTGGTCGCAGACCCAGCCGAAGGCGCGGCAGCAGGACGCGTTCCTCGGCGTGGAGATGGTGCAGATGGGCGTGGGCACGGTCGTGCACGGCCCGAGCGCGCAGAGCGAAACCGCCACGCTGGCGCTGGACAATGACGGCTTCGAGGCGCGCGCCGGCGATCGCATCGTCCCGGTGAATCCGCAGCCCTACGATCTGCAGTTCTTCCCGCACCCGCCCAGCGCAGACGCGCTGGCGGCCGACGCCCGCGTGATCGCCGTGGCCGACATGCTGGTCACCGGCGGCCCGCGCGACGTCATCGCGATTTCGGCCGGCCATCAGAACGGCGTCGACAACGGCACCGTCTTCTCGATCTGGAACGAAGGCGCGCATGTCATCGACCGCGTCGCGCACCCCAACACCTCGCGCATCACGTCCTCGCCCAACGCGGGTACGCGCCGCGACCGCCTGCCGGACGAATACGCCGCGCATGCGATGGTGTTCCTGACCTACGACTTCGTCAGCTACGCGCTGGTGATGGAGGGCGAGAAGCCGGCCAAGGTGGGGTACACGGTCAAGCATCCCGACGCCGAGCAGTAAGGGCGGGCCCGCCACGCGGGCTTTCCCGACGGCGGTACACGACGGCACCTTCGGGTGCCGTCTTCGCATGCGTCCTAGGCTTGTCGGCCATGGACGACGACACCCGGACCCGCGCTCTGCTGCGCCTCATCCACGCCGGAGGCGCTGCGGCGCCGCGCAGGCGCCTGCTCGAAGACTCCGATGGCGTGGCCGCCGCACTGGCCCGCGGGCCCGATGCCTGGCGCGCCGCGGGACTCGACGACCTCCAGCGCGCATCGCTCTCGCGCGACAGCGCGGCGGTCGACGCATCGCATCACTGGCTGGACGCGGCGCCCGGTCGTCACCTGCTCGGCTGGGACCACCCCGACTACCCCGCCCTGCTGCGCAGGATGCCGGCGCCGCCGCTGGCGCTGTTCGTCGAGGGCCGGCCGGAGGGGCTGTGGCGCGCCGGCATCGCTGTCGTCGGCAGCCGCGCGCCGACCTCAGGCGGGCGTGACACGGCCGCCGCGTTCGCGCGCCACTTCGCCGCTGCCGGATTCGCGGTCGTCAGCGGACTGGCGAGCGGTATCGATGCCGCCGCGCACCTCGCCGTACTCGATGCGGAGGGCGACACTGTTGCCGTGCTCGGCAGCGGCATCGACGTGCCCTACCCGCGCTCGAATCTCCGGTTGCATGCGCGCATCGTCGAGGCCGGCACGGTCGTCAGCGAGTACCCGCCAGGCACGCCCGCGCGGCGCGAACAGTTCCCCAGCCGCAACCGCATCGTCGCAGGCCTGAGCCTGGGCACCCTGGTGGTCGAGGCCGCGCAGCGTTCGGGGGCGCTGATCACCGCCCGGCTGGCCGCTGATGCCGGGCGCGAAGTGTTCGCGGTGCCCGGTTCCATCCATAACCCGATGGCGCGCGGGTGTCACCGCCTGCTCCGCGATGGCGCGGCGCTGGTCGAATCGCCCGACGAGGTGACTGGCGCCCTGACGGCGGTGGCCGGCGAACTGGCCGACGCCTTGCGCGGACGGCTGTGCGCCCCCACTCAAGGTGGCGGAACAATACTGAACACGGCCGAAGCGAGTGCCATCGGCGCCGTCCCGGACGCCGACGCGGACTACAACCGGTTGTGGCATGCCCTCGGGCACGACCCAACCGGTATGGATGAACTGGTCGGCCGCAGCGGATTGACGGTGGCGCGGGCCTCGGCCATGCTGCTGACCATGGAGCTGGATGGACGTGTGACGAGTGCACACGGTCGGTATTCCCGAAAGTCCTGACACGACGCGCCGCAAGGCGCAGGCCGAGGGGAAATGAAAGAAAGCATCCTGGATGTGCTGCTGTACCTGTTCGAACACTACTTCACCGAGGATGCGGACCTCGTCCGCGATCGCGACTCGCTCCAGAACGGCCTGCTCCAGGCCGGTTTCAGTCCCGCCGAAGTCAGCAAGGCTTTCGACTGGCTCGACGCCCTGGCCGATCAGCGCCCGAGCGTGCCGGTGGTGCGGGCCGACGGCCCCACCCGCGTCTACGCCGGGCCCGAACTCGACCGCCTCGACGTGGACTGCCGCGGGTTCCTGCTGTTTCTCGAACAGCACGGCGTGCTCGATCCCGATCAGCGCGAACTCGTGCTCGACCGGGCGATGGCGCTGGACCAGGACGAGCTCGATCTCGACGACCTCAAATGGGTCGTGCTGATGGTGCTGTTCAACCAGCCCGGCAGCGAGGCCGCGTACGCGTGGATGGAGACGCAGATGTTCGTCGACGAACCCGAACCTGTGCACTGAATCTCGCACCACTCGAAGCGCGAGGCGCCCTCAGGGGCGCCTTTTGCGTTTCCGGCGGTTGGGACGCCTGCGCACCCCGCGTAAGATGAACGCGGGGAAACGCCATTGGTCCGAAGCCGCACGCCGTGCGCGCATGCCGGTGCGAAGGAACGCGATGCACGCACACGACTGGTTCTATGCCCAGCCCGACGGCCAGCGTGCCGGCCCGGTGAGCCCGGACGATCTCGTTCGTCTGTACCAGAGCGACCGGATCCATCGCACGACGCCGGTGTGGCGCGACGGGATGCCGGACTGGGCGCCGCTGTCGATGGTCGCCACGAGTCTCGGCCTGCCGCCGATGCCGCCGATGCCGCCGATGCCGGCCATGCCGGCTCCGCCTCGACGCGGGCTGCATTGGGCCTGGATCGTCTTGATCGTCCTGGCGGCATTTTCGGTGCCGGTGATCGGAATCCTCGCCGCGATCGCGCTGCCGGCCTACCAGGACTACCGCGTACGTGCGGTCATCAACGAAGTCGTCACGATCAGCGCGCCGCTGCGCCTGGAACTGCAGCCGGCGACGAGAGGCGATGCCGGCTGCTCGACCTCGGCTGCCGCAGAAGATCAATCGGCGCGCGCCATGCTCGAAGACGTCCTGCCGCTGCTCCGCGGACACCGGCACGTGGCCGATGTCGCGATCACGGACGGCGACGCGCCCTCCGGCTGCCGGATCGAGATCACCCTGCGCGGCTTCGACAACGGTTCTGTGGATGGCCAAAGGCTGGCGTGGAACCTCAAGCCCGAAGACGGCAGCTGGACCTGCAGCAGCAGCGTTTCCGCCCGTTACCTGCCGACCGATTGCCGTCGAGTGCCACTCGACGCTTCCCAAGGAAGCGCTTCACGATGACCGACTGGTACTACGCCGATGCCGACAACGCCCGCCAGGGACCGCTGCCGCCCGAGACACTGCGCGACCTGTACCAGCGCGGCGAAGTGCACGGCGCCACGCTGGTCTGGCATGACGGTCTGGATGCGTGGACACCGCTGCGCGATTGCCTGCAATCCCTGACGCCGGGCGCGGCCGCGCACGATGACGCGACGACGCGCGCGACAGCCGCGGCATCGTCTGCTCAGACCCTGACAGACGCCGATGGCCGGCAGCACATCGCAGCGCCCGATGCATCGCCCGATGCTTCTCCCTATGCACCGCCCGCGGCACCACTCGAGCAGTCGACGCGCGTGGTCCACGGCGGCGAGGTGGTGGATGCCGGCTTCCTCAAGCGCGTCGCCGCGCTGTGCATCGACAATCTGCTGCTGACGGTCGTGTACTACGCGCTGATGCTGGTCCTGCTGCTGCTCGGCGGCATGGGGAGCGTGTTGGCCGGCGGCATGGACTCCGCCTCGTACGGGCCCACCTTCGCCATCCTGATGGGCCTGGGCTACCTGTCCTGGCCGCTGCTCAGCGGGCTGTACTACGTGCTGATGGAGTCGTCCGCGCACCAGGCATCGCTGGGCAAGATGGCGGTCGGCATCAAGGTCACCGCCCTCGACGGCACGCGCATCCGCCGCGGGCACGCGCTGGGGCGCTGGGTCTCGCACGTGCTCAATTATCTGACGCTCTACATCGGCTACCTGCTGCCGCTGTTCACGCGCCGCAAGCAGGGCCTGCACGATCTGGTCGCGCGCACCTACGTTGTCGACCGTTGGGCCTACACCGACACGCCCGAACGTCAGCAGCCCAGGCTGGGCACGGCCGCCACGGTGGTGCTGGTGATCGTCGGCGTGGGCGTGGTCGGTGGCGCAGGCCTGATCGCGATGGCCGGCCTCGCCTCGGCATTTCTGTGATGCATCTGCTGCCTTTCCCCAACCGTTCCCGAAGCTTCCAGGATCCGCCCGCATGACGCACTGGTACTACATCGACGCCCACCGCCACCGCCAGGGCCCGCTGGATGGCGAGGCGCTGCACACGCTGCTCCAGACCGGCCAGGTGGACGGCGCTGCCCTGGCATGGCGCGAAGGCATGGCGGGCTGGACGCCGTTGCGTGACGTGGCGTCCCAGCTCGCGCCCGCGCCGGCGTCGCCGCCATCGGATGCCGAGCCCGCCGTCGCCAGCGTCGACGAGACGGGTTGGGCCCTCGAGCCGATGGCCGCAGCCGATACCCAGCCCGCTCCGGCCGAGGCGGACTGGACGCCTGCCACTTACGGCGCCTCGGATGCGGCGGATGCCGCGACCACGTCCCCCTACGCGCCGCCCACGGCGCCGGTGCAGGCGCGCGCACCCGTCGTCCACGGCGGCGAGGTGGTGATGGCAGGCTTCTGGAAGCGCGTGGCGGCCTATTGCCTGGACAGCGTCATCGTCACTGTCGCCACCATGATCGTGGGTGGCCTGATCGGCGGCGTCATCGGTGGCCTGATGGCAGTGAGCGGCATGGGCAACGAGCTGTCGCTGGTCCTGATCCAGCTCGTGGCCAACCTGCTGTCGCTGGCCATCACCGTCGGCTACTACGCCTGGTTCCATGCCTCGCACTCGATGGCCACGCCGGGCAAGATGGCCGTCGGTATCAAGGTCGTGCGCACCGATGGCGCCCGCATCTCGCTGGCACGGGGCATCGGTCGCTACTTCGCGACCATTCTCAGCGGCCTGATCCTGGGCATCGGCTTCCTGATGGCCGCCTTCACCGCACGCAAGCAGGCCTTGCACGACATGGTCTGCGACACCCTGGTCGTCGACCGCTGGGCCTTCACCGACCGTCCCGAGCTGCAGCGCCACGAGCTGGGCACGGTCACCATCGTGGTTCTGGCGATCTTCGGCGTCCTGTTCAGCCTGGCGATCGTGCTCGGCATCGCGGTCGGCATCGCCGCACTTTCCTGACCCGCCGCACCGGGGCTGCTTGACACACCACCCCGCGCGTGATTCCACTATAAAAGCAACCGACGCCCGGGGCCCGTCCCCGGGCGTCGTCATCTTCACCCTTTTATCGGGCCCGCCCTCCCCCGGCAGGCCCCGGATTCCGCCGACATGGCCAAGCACCTCCTCATCGTCGAATCGCCCGCCAAGGCCAAGACGATCAACAAGTATCTCGGCAAGGACTTCCATGTCCTGGCCTCCTATGGCCACGTGCGCGATCTGATCCCGAAGGAGGGCGCGGTCGATCCGGCGCAGAACTTCGCGATGCGCTACGACCTGATCGACAAGAACGAGAAGCACGTCGAGGCGATCGCCAAGGCGGCCAAGGGTGTCGACGACATCTTCCTGGCGACCGACCCGGACCGCGAAGGCGAGGCGATCAGCTGGCACATCGCGGAAATCCTGAAAGAGCGCGGCCTGCTGGAGGACAAAAACCTGCAGCGCGTGGTGTTCACCGAGATCACGCCGCGCGCGATCAAGGAAGCCATGCAGCGCCCGCGCTCGATCGCGTCCGATCTCGTCGATGCGCAGCAGGCGCGCCGCGCGCTCGACTATCTCGTCGGCTTCAACCTGTCGCCGGTGCTGTGGCGCAAGGTGCAGCGCGGGCTGTCGGCCGGCCGCGTGCAGTCGCCGGCGCTGCGCATGATCGTCGAGCGCGAGGAGGAGATCGAAGCCTTCGTCGCCCGCGAGTACTGGTCCATCGAAGCCGCACTCGCCCACCAGGTGCAACCGTTCAATGCGCGTCTGACCAAGCTCGACGGGCAGAAGTTCGAACAGTTCACCGTCACCGACGGCGACACCGCCGAAAGCGCCCGCGCGCGCATCCAGGCCGCGGCGCAGGGCAGCCTCCACGTCACCGACGTCGGCGCCAAGGAGCGCAAGCGCCGCCCGGCCGCGCCGTTCACCACCTCCACCCTGCAGCAGGAAGGCGCGCGCAAGCTCGGCTTCACCACGCGCAAGACCATGCAGGTCGCGCAGAAGCTCTACGAGGGCGTGGCGCTGGGCGACGAGGGCACGGTGGGCCTGATCACCTACATGCGTACCGACTCGGTGAGCCTGTCGCAGGACGCGCTGGGCGAGATCCGCGATGTCATCGCGCGTGATTACGGCACGTCCTCGCTGCCGGACAAGCCCAACGTCTACACCACCAAGTCCAAGAACGCGCAGGAAGCGCACGAAGCCGTACGCCCGACCTCCGCGCTGCGCACGCCGGCGCAGGTCGCACGCTTCCTCACCGACGACGAGCGCCGCCTGTACGAACTGATCTGGAAGCGCGCCGTCGCCTCGCAGATGATTCCGGCCACGCTCAACACCGTATCGGTGGATCTGGCCGCCGGCAGCGAGCACAGCTTCCGTGCCAGCGGCACCACCGTCGTCGTGCCGGGCTTTCTGGCCGTGTACGAGGAAGGCAAGGACACCAAGGGCAAGGACGACGAGGACGAGGGCCGCAAGCTGCCGCAGATGAAGCCCGGCGACCGCGTGCCGCTGGACCGCATCATCGCCGAGCAGCATTTCACCCAGCCGCCGCCGCGCTTCACCGAAGCGGCGCTGGTCAAGGCACTCGAGGAATACGGCATCGGCCGTCCGTCGACCTATGCCTCGATCATCCAGACGCTGCTGTTCCGCAAGTACGTCGAGATGGAAGGCCGCAGCTTCCGGCCCAGCGATGTGGGCCGCGCGGTGTCGAAATTCCTGTCCAGCCATTTCACCCGCTACGTCGATTACGACTTCACCGCCAAGCTCGAGGATGACCTCGATGCGGTGAGCCGCGGCGAGGCGGACTGGATCCCGCTGATGGAGAAGTTCTGGGGCCCGTTCAAGGAACTCGTCGACGACAAGACCGAATCGGTCGACCGCACCGAAGCCACCGGCGCGCGCGAGCTCGGCACCGATCCCAAGACCGGCAAGCCGGTCAGCGTTCGGCTGGGCCGGTTCGGGCCGTACGCGGCCATCGGCAGCACCGCCGAGGACGCCGAGGACAAGCCCAAGTTCGCATCCCTGCGCCCGGGCCAGTCGATGCACACGATCACGCTCGACGACGCGCTGGAGCTGTTCCTGCTGCCGCGTATGCTCGGTGAGGACCAGGGCGAGCAGGTCAGCGTCGGCATCGGCCGCTTCGGCCCGTTCGCCAAGCGCGGCAGCACCTATGCCTCGCTGAAGAAGGAGGACGACCCGTACAAGATCGATCTGGCGCGTGCGGTGTTTCTGATCGAAGAGAAGGAAGAGATCGCACGCAACCGGATCATCAAGGAATTCGAAGGCAGCGACATCCAGGTGCTCAACGGCCGCTTCGGGCCGTACATCAGCGACGGCAAGCTCAACGGCAAGATCCCCAAGGGTCGCGAGCCCGCGTCGCTGACGTTCGAGGACGTGACCAGGCTGCTCGAAGAAACCGGCAAGCCGGTGCGCAAGGGCTTCGGTGCGAAGAAGGCCGCCGCCAAGAAGGTCGCGGCGAAGAAGGAACCGGCCGCGAAGAAGGCCGCGACCAAGAAGGCGCCCGCAAAGAAAGCGACCAAGAAGACCGCGAAAAAAGCGACCAAGAAGGTTGCGAAGAAGGCAGCTGCACCCGCCGTCGAGCCGGCCAAGTCGCTGCTGACGCCGTCGCAGGTCGCGCCAGGCAAGAAGCGCGTGATCAAGGCCGGCAGCAGCGACAAGCCCGCCTCGGACGACGCGCCGTTCTGATCCACGCAGGGCGTCCCGCATGAGCGCAGCCGTGCTCGATGTCGCCACCGCCGCCGCGCTGCTCGCACGCGGCGGCGTGCTCGCCTACCCCACCGAAGGCGTGTGGGGGCTGGGCTGCGATCCCTTCGATGAAACCGCCGTGCTGCGGTTGCTCGACATCAAGCAGCGCAGCGTCGACAAGGGCGTGATCCTGATCGCCGGCGCGGCCGCGCAGCTCGATGCCATCGTCGACTGGGCGCGGCTGCCCGACGACGCCCGCACACGCGTGCTGGACAGTTGGCCGGGCCCCAATACCTGGATCGTCCCCGCGCGCGCCGACGTGCCCAGGTGGATCACCGGCATGCACGCAAGCGTTGCGGTACGCGTCAGCGCGCATCCCGAGGTGGTAGCGCTGTGCGCGACCTTCGGCGGCGCGCTGGTGTCGACCAGCGCCAATCTGTCGGGCGAACCCGCCGTCGCATCACGCGACGCACTGGACCCGCACCTGCTCGCCCGCGTCGATGGTGTACTCGATGGCGCGACCGGCGGGCGCACCAGCCCGTCGACGATCCGGGATGCACTGACCGGCGACGTCCTGCGCGCCTGATCTGCGGCGCGTCTCGGCAATTCCGAACGCGTCTTGATCTGCGCTTTCCCCGCACGCGGGGCATTGGGCCCTTCGCGGGTCGAAGGCCGGGGCGAGCCGTGTGTGCCGTGCGCAGTTCGTCAGGAGCGATTTCACCGGTGGAGTCGCCCGAGGCCGGAGATGTCGCGATCGGAACGTTTGCCCCCACCCAACCCTCCCCCGCAACGCGGGGGAGGGCTCAGTTCGTCGCTGGCTGAGGCACCACGCGAATCGATCCGGGCAGCAGCACGTATTGGATGTTCTTGCGCTGCCAACTCTGGGCTTCGGCTGTCCCCCGCGTTCCATGGAGATGGCCTGCATACGCACAGTCGCGACCGTTGGATTCCGGTTGCATTCGCAACTGAAATCGCGCAGGAAATCCGGTTGCCGCACTGCACAAACTATGCTCTATTCGAGTTCCGGCGTGGACGCGTTGTCGCGATGCAAGGACCTTGGCGCTCCGATTCCCGCGCCAGCCATGCACCTCTCCACGGACTGCCATGACGACGATGCGGGACTGCCCCGATCGGGGTCTCTACGACCCCGCCGACGAACGCGACGCCTGCGGCTTCGGCCTGATCTCCACGATCGGTGGCGAGGCTTCGCGCGACATCGTCGACGGCGCACTGCAGGCGCTGGCGCGCATGGCCCACCGCGGCGGCGTCGCCGCCGACGGTCTGTCGGGCGATGGCTGCGGCGTGCTGCTGCACGGTGCGCACGCCTTCATCGATGCACTCGCCGCCGAACAGGATTTCGACTTCGACGCCAGGCTGCGCGCGGCCGGCATGGTGTTTCTGCCGCACGACGAAGACGCCGCGATGCGGTGTCGCGAAGTCCTCGCTGCGACGCTTGACGCATTGGAGATCGCGATTGCCGGATGGCGCGAAGTTCCGCTCGACACCACCGCGCTCGGCACCCTTGCGCAGCGCACGATGCCGCGTATCGAACAGGTGTTCGTGACCTCCGACGGCGACGATCCGCAGGCGTTCGAGCGCGCCCTGTATCTCGCCCGCCGCCGCGCGGAACAGCAGCTGCGCGATGTCGAGGACTTCTACGTCGTCGGCCTGACGCCGGGCCTGCTCGGCTACAAGGGCATGGTGCTGCCGAGCCATCTGACGCAGCTGTTCCCGGACCTTGGCCGCAGCGACCTCGCGGCGAAGACCGTGGTCTTCCACCAGCGCTTCTCGACCAACACCCTGCCGCGCTGGAAGCTGGCGCACCCGTTCCGCCGCCTCGCGCACAACGGCGAGATCAACAGCATCGAGGGCAACCGCCGCTGGGCGCAGGCGCGTCGTGGCGTGTGGGCGTCGCCGCTGCTCGACATTTCCGAGTTCGACGAAACCGTGACCATGCACGGCTCCGACTCGCAGACGCTCGACAACATGCTCGAGTGGATGCTGCTCGGCGGCATGGACCTGCTGCAGGCGATGCGCATCCTGATGCCGCCGGCTACGCAGTCGCTGGAATACAAGGACGCCGACCTCGCCGCCTTCTACGAGTACTACGCGATCAATTCCGAGCCCTGGGACGGCCCGGCCGGCGTGGTGATGTGCGACGGCCGCTTTGCTGCGTGCACGCTCGATCGCAACGGCCTGCGCCCGGCGCGCTGGACGCTGTCCGATGACGGCGTCTTCGTCATCGCGTCCGAGACCGGCATCTGGGACATCGCGCCCGAACGCGTCAAGGCCAAGGGCAAGCTGGGCCCCGGCGAAATGGTCGCGATCGATCTGACCACCGGCACGCTGCTCGACAACGACGCGATCGACGCGGTCAACCGCGCACGCGCGCCGTACAAGCAGTGGCTCAAGGGCGGCATGCGCTATCTGCATACCGAACTGATCGATCCGGCGCTCGCCGCCGAACCGTTCGCGCCCGACACCCTGCTCGCATTCCAGAAGCTGTTCCAGCTCACCCGCGAAGAACAGGAATCGGTGCTGCGTCCATTGGCCGAGACCGAGCAGGAAGGCATCGGCTCAATGGGCGACGACGTGCCGATGGCGGCGATCAGCCAACGCGTGCGCCCGCTCTACGACTGTTTCCGGCAAGCGTTCGCGCAGGTCACCAATCCGCCGATCGATCCGCTGCGCGAAGGCGCGGTGATGACCCTGGCGACGCAGATCGGTCGCGAGGGCAACATCTTCCTCGACCGCGCCGAGAACGTGCACCACGTGCTGCTGAACTCGCCGGTCCTCTCGCAGCGCAAACTGCGGCAGTTGCTGGCGCTGCCGCGCTTCGCCGAATCGAACCTGCTGCTGCCGCTGTACTTCGACGCCGAAACCGAAACGCTCGAAAGTGCCCTGCAGCGACTGTGCGCCGAGGCCGAAGCCGCGACGCGTGCCGGCGTCGAGATCCTGCTGCTCAGCGACCGCTATCCCAAACGCGGCAGGGTGCCCGTGCACGCGCTGCTTGCGACCGGTGCGATCCATCTGCACCTGGTGCGCGCCGGCCTGCGTTGCGACGTGAACCTGCTGATCGAGACCGGCACCGCGCGTGACCCGCATCACTTCGCCTGCCTGATCGGTTTCGGCGCGACCGCCGTCTATCCCTATCTCGCCTTCCAGACACTGCACGCACTGGGCCGCCGCGGCGTGCTGGCGACCAAGGTCGGCAACGAGCATCTGCAGCTGGGCCGTAGCTACCGCCGCGGCATCCGCAAGGGCCTGCTGAAGATCATGTCCAAGATGGGCATCGGCAGCATCGCCAGCTATCGCGGCGCGCAGCTGTTCGAGATCGTCGGTCTCGCGCCGGAGGTCGTGTCGCTGTGCTTCGAAGGTACGCCGTCGCGGATCGGCGGTGCCGGCTTCGCGCGACTGGAAGCCGACGCACGCCATCTGGCCGAACAGGGCTGGGACGACACTGCCCTGCCCGAGCCGGGCGGCCTGCTGCACTACGTACACGGCGGCGAGTACCACCAATTCAATCCGGACGTGGTGACTTCGCTGCAGCGCGCGGTACTGACCGGCGATCGCGCCGACTGGAAGCGCTACAGCGAGTTCGTCGATGCGCGTCCGCCGGCCGCACTGCGCGACCTGCTGCGTCCGAAGTCGGATGCGTCTCCGATTCCGCTCGACGAAGTGGAACCGGTCTCGGCCATCGTGCGTCGCTTCGACTCCGCCGCGATGAGTCTCGGCGCACTGTCGCCGGAAGCACACGAGGCGCTGGCGATCGCGATGAACCGGCTGGGCGGCCGCAGCAATTCCGGCGAAGGTGGCGAGGATCCCGAGCGCTACGGCACCGAGCGTCGCAGCAAGATCAAGCAGATCGCGTCGGGCCGCTTCGGTGTCACGCCCGAATATCTGATCAACGCCGAAGTGCTGCAGATCAAGGTCGCGCAGGGCGCCAAGCCCGGCGAAGGCGGCCAGCTGCCGGGCACCAAGGTCAATCCGCTGATCGCGCGCCTGCGTTACGCCAAGCCCGGCATCGGCCTGATCTCGCCGCCGCCGCATCACGACATCTACTCGATCGAGGATCTCGCGCAGCTGATCTTCGACCTGCGCCAGGTCAATCCCGAGGCGCTGATCTCGGTGAAGCTGGTCAGCCATGCGGGCGTCGGCACGATCGCCGCCGGCGTGGTCAAGGCCGGCACCGATCTGATCACGATCTCCGGCCACGACGGCGGCACCGGTGCGAGCCCGCTGGGCTCCATCCGCTATGCCGGCGCACCGTGGGAACTGGGCCTGTCGGAAGCGCGCCAGGCGCTGCAGTTCAACGACATGCGCGACCAGGTGCTGCTGCAGACCGATGGTGGTCTGAAAACCGGCCTCGACGTGATCAAGGCCGCGATGCTCGGCGCCGACACCTTCGGCTTCGGGACCGCGCCGATGATCGCGCTGGGCTGCAAATACCTGCGCATCTGCCATCTCAACAACTGCGCGACCGGCGTCGCCACGCAGGACGAGCGCCTGCGCGCGAACCACTACAAGGGCCTGCCCGAGCGCGTGGAGACGTTCTTCCGCAATGTCGCCGAGGACGTGCGCGAACATCTGGCCGCGCTCGGTGTGCGTTCCCTGGGCGAGATTACCGGCCGCACCGATCTGCTCGAGCAGTATCTGCGCAACACGCGCGACGAAGTGGACATCGACCTGTCGATGCTGCTGCGCCGCGATCCGGACAAGCCGCTGTCGTACTGCGGCACGCCGGCGCTGCAGGCGTCGCCCGACGGTCTGTCGGCCGCGCTCGATGCGCGACTATCGAAGATCGTCGAACGCGGCGACGGTGGCACGTTCGAGTTCGACATCCGCAATACCGATCGCAGCATCGGCACGCGTCTGTCGGGCCTGATCGCGCGCCACCACGGCAACACCGGCATGAGCGACAGGCCCGTCACGCTGAAGCTGCGCGGCACCGCCGGTCAGAGTCTGGGCGCGTTCAACGCTGGTGGCCTGCACATCGATCTGGAAGGCGAAGCGAACGACTACGTCGGCAAGGGCATGGCCGGCGGCCGCATCGTGCTGCGCCCGCCCGTGGGCAGCGCGTTCGAGTCGCGCGAGACGCCGATCCTCGGCAACACCTGCCTGTACGGCGCGACCGGCGGCGAAGTCTATGCCGCGGGCCGCGCGGGCGAACGCTTCGGCGTGCGCAACTCCGGCGCGGTCGCGGTCATCGAAGGCGCCGGCGATCACTGCTGCGAGTACATGACCGGTGGCGCGGTCGCGGTCCTGGGCCGCATCGGCCTGAACTTCGGCGCCGGCTTCACCGGCGGCATCGCCTACGTGCTCGATCTCGACCGCGATTTCGTCGACCGCTACAACCACGAGCTCATCGACATCCTGCGCGTGACGCCCGAAGCCTTCGACAACTACCGCTCGCACCTGCGCGACCTGATCGAGACCCACGCCCGCCTGACCGGCAGCGCCTGGAGCGGGCGCATTCTCGAGGACTTCCGCGATTTCGTCGGCAAGTTCTGGCTGGTCAAGCCCAAGGCCGCGAGCCTCGAAGCGCTTGCGGAAGATCTGAGGAGGGCTGCGTGATGTCTGTGCTGCGCACATCCATCCCCACGACCTGCTTCGCATATCGCGGGCCCCGCGCCGTGCTCCCGATCCCCGCCCCTTCGGGGCGCCCCCTTACCAAGGGGGCTTCACTTCGATCGCCCCGCCTCGCTCCGGGGGGGGCAACGCCATGACCAAGCGCGACGTCTTCCGCTTTCTCAACGAGCCGCGCGAGATGCCCGCCAAGGTGCCGTTGCCGCTGCGCACCGACGGCGACTGGAACGAGCTCTACGGCAGCTTCGAAGACAGGGAAGCCGCGCACCAGGCGGACCGCTGTCTGGACTGCGGCAATCCCTACTGCGAAGCCAAGTGCCCGGTGCACAACTACATTCCGAACTGGCTGAAGCTGGTGCAGGAAGGCCGTGTGCTCGAAGCTGCGGCGCTGTGCCACGAGACCAATCCGCTGCCGGAAATGTGCGGCCGCGTCTGCCCGCAGGATCGCCTGTGCGAAGGCGCGTGCACGCTCGACGACGGTTTCGGTGCGGTCACGATCGGCGCGGTCGAGAAGTACATCGTCGACACCGCATTCGCGCAGGGCTGGCGGCCGGATCTGTCGAAGGTCGTCGCGACCGGCCAGCGCGTGGCGGTGATCGGCGCGGGCCCGGCGGGCTTGGCCTGCGCGGATCGTCTCGCGCGCGCCGGCATCAAAGCAGTGGTGTTCGACCGTTACGAACAGATCGGCGGACTGCTGCAGTTCGGCATTCCCAGCTTCAAGCTCGACAAGTCGGTGATCGCGACGCGTCGCGAGGTGCTCGAAGGCATGGGCGTGGAATTCCGCCTGGGTGTGGAGATCGGCCGCGACGTGCAGATGGACGCGCTGCTCGAGGAATTCGACGCGGTGTTCCTCGGCACCGGCGCCTACCGCTACACCGACGGCGGCCTGCCCGGTCAAGACCTGCCCAACGTGCTGCCGGCCCTGCCCTTTCTCGTGCACAACGGCCGCATCGTCACCGGTGGAGACACCTGGGGCCGGCCGGTTGCCGGCTGGGAAACGACGCTCACGCTCCCGAAGCTCGAAGGCAAGCGCGTCGTCGTGCTCGGCGGTGGCGACACCGGCATGGATTGCGTGCGTTCGGCCGTCCGCCTCGGCGCTGCGAGCGTGACGTGCGCCTATCGCCGCGACGAGGCCAACATGCCCGGCTCCGCGCGTGAGGTCGGCAACGCGCGCGAGGAAGGCGTGCGCTTTCTGTTCAATCGTCAGCCGCTGGCGATCGAAGCCGACGCCTCGGGACAGGTGGCCGGCGTGCGTGTCGTCGAAACGACGCTCGGTGAGCCCGATGCCAACGGCCGCCGCGCCGCGGTGGCGATCGAAGGCAGCGAATCGGTGATCGGGGCCGACGTCGTGATCATTGCCTTCGGTTTCTCGCCGACGGTGCCCGAGTGGCTCACCACGCACGGCGTTGAAGCGAAGGGCAACGGCCGCATCGGCGTGGGCGGCGAACGTCGCCTGCCCTACCAGACCGCACATCCGAAGCTGTTCGCCGGCGGTGACGCCGTGCGCGGCGCCGATCTGGTGGTCACCGCCGTGCAGGAAGGCCGCGACGCTGCGGCCAGCATCGCGCGGATGCTGCGCAAGGCTGCGCAGCCGACCAGAGCGGCGCTCGACGCGATCTGAAGGGCTGCGGCAGCCTCGGACGACGATTGACCAAAGCCCTCCCCTGCCTGCGGGGGAGGGTTGGGTGGGGGCAACCATTCAAGTCGCGACTTCGTCAGGTCATTGCGGGTTAGGCCGCAAGACCGCGCCCGATGCGTTGCAACCGGCGTGCAAGGTACGCCCCCATCCCAACCTTCCCCCGCATGCGGGGGAAGGCGCAAATGCCGCCCGCAGCCGCCACTGACGCGATCTGCGAATCAGCGCTCACACGACAACACGCTTGTGAGCCCTCCCCCGCCCGCGGGGGAGGGTTGGGTGGGGGCGAACGGCCTGAGCGCGATCCAGCCAGAACCGGGTGCCCTGGACGGTAAGACCGCGCCTGGTGCATTACAGAAGGCGCACAGGATTTGCCCCCATCCCAGCCTTCCCCCACCGGCGGGGGAAGGAGCGGACGACCGCCCACACTGAGCGATGGACCGGCACATCACACCGGCGGCGTTGCCTTGCAGTGGCGGTCGATGAAGGCCTGATGCGGCGGCATCGCATCGACGCAGGCGTTGAGCGTGCGACCGACGCTGTCGACGAAACGCGCGATCTCGTCGTCGGGCAGGTTGTCCACCAGCGGGTGCCAGCCCCGCGGCACGATCCCCTGCCCCACCATCACCTGCACCCAGCTGATGGTGTCGAACATCTCGCTGGCATTGCGGAAGAACCGGCCGCTGTCGCGGAACAGATCAATCGCCGTGCGCAGCTCGGCCGGAATCTCCATCGTCCGGCAGTGGCGCCAGAACGGCGTGTCGTCGCGGCGCGTGGCGTTGTAGTGCAGCACGATGAAGTCGCGGATGCGGTCGAACTCGAACGCCAGCTGCGCGTTGTAGCGTTCGGCCAGCACCGGGTTGAAGCCCTCGCGCGGCAGCAGCTCCAGCAGTTTGGAGATGCCCGACTGGATCAGATGGATGCTGGTCGACTCCAGCGGTTCGAGGAAGCCGCTCGACAGGCCGATCGCGACGACGTTGCGGTTCCAGCACTGCTTGCGGCGACCGGTGACGAAGCGCAGCGGGCGCGGATCCCCGAGCGCCTCGCCCTCGAGATTCGCCAGCAGCGTTGCGGCGGCCTCGTCGTCGCTGACGTGCGCACTCGAATACACATAGCCGTTGCCGGTGCGGTGCTGCAGCGGGATGCGCCACTGCCAGCCCGCCGGGCGCGCGGTCGCACGGGTGAACGGCGCCGGCGGACCGACGTTCGCGGTCGGCACGGCCAGTGCACGGTCGCACGGCAGCCACTGCGTGAAGTCGTGGTAACCGGTCTGCAGCGTCTGTTCGATCAGCAGGCCGCGGAAACCGGAACAATCGACGAACAGGTCGCCTTCGAGCACGGTGCCGTCCTGCAGCCGCACCGAGCTGACGAATCCGCTCTCGGGGTGCTGGGCGACGTGATCGATCATGCCTTCGTGGCGACGCGCGCCGCGCTGCTCGGCGTAGCGGCGCAGGTACCGCGCGTACAGGCCGGCATCGAAGTGGTAGGCGTAGGCGATGTTCGACAGTGGCGAACCCGCCGGCACGTCGGTCGCCGAGACCATGAAGCGGCCGCGCTGCGCGGCCAGGGTATTGAGCGTGTAATCGCCGAGCGGACCGGCACGGCCCCGGGCGCGCGCCTTGAGCCAGTACTGGTGGAACGGCAGCAGACCCAGCGGATGTCCGATCTCGGTGCCGAAGCCATGGTTGTAGCGCTCGCCGACATCCAGCCAGTCGACGAACTCGATGCCGAGCTTGAAGCTGCCCTGCGTGCTGCGCACGAAGTCGGCCTCGTCGATGCGCAGCAGCTGGTTGAAGGCCTTGATGTGCGGCACCGTCGCCTCGCCGACGCCGACCGTCCCGATCTGCTCCGACTCCACGAGGGCGATGTCGTAGGCGGGTCCGAGCACGCGCGACAGGGCGGCGGCGGTCATCCAGCCGGCGGTCCCGCCGCCGACGATGACGATGCGTTGCAGATGGTCCATTGCGGTCTCCGGACTCGATTGAAGGCTCACACAGCACGACGGGACCCGCAGGTCCCGTCGTGGTCACGCGAACGCGGTGGACCGCGTCAGAACTTCGCGCCGATTTCGAACGTCACCGTCCGCGGCACGTAGAGGATGTCGCCGGTGCGGTTGATCGTCAGATCCGGTGCGAAGCGGCCGTTGCTGCCGAAGCCGTTGTAGGCGTAGGACGAGTAGTTCTTGAAGTCGAACGCGTTGAGCAGGTTCACGCGCGCCGACAGCCTGAAATGACCGGCCACGGTGAAGTCCTTGCTGGCCTGGAAGTCCACCGTGCGGTAACCCCAGATGTCGCCACCGATGAGGAACTTGCCGCTGCCCGGCGGCTTGGCGGCCACCTGCTGGCAGGTCGCGCCATCGGGATCGGTGAAGCCGAAGCAGGCGATCGTGTTGATCGGCTCGGGCGTGGCCAGCACGATCTTGGCGCCGAAGGTGATGTCCCACGGACCGTCGATCGAGCCCGAGGCGACAAAGCGGTGCGCCGAGACAGCATTCGACTTCACGAACGGATAGTCGTGAATGGTGGGCTTGTCGAACGCATACGGCTCGTCGATGTTGCGGTTCTGACGTGCGCTGGTGTGCGTGTAGGCCAGATTGAGGCCCCAGCCCGATTCCTCGGTATAGGGGCGCTCGGCCGACAACAGGATCTGGCTGCTGCGCTGCTCCAGGCCGTTCATGCCGATGATCGTGTTCTTGAAGCCGGGCACCGGCTGGCCCCACGGCGCATTGCCGTTCTGGAAATAGGAGCCGTCCGGATAGCGGTTGATCAGCGACATCGCAAAGCCGTCGTAGCTCAGCACGCGCTGGAAGGTCACGTCGGTCAGCCATTCACCGACCTGGTTGCTGATGCCGAGGCTGAACTGGTCGCTGTAGGGCGTCTTCAGATCATTGTTGAACATGAAGAGTTCAGCGCTGCCATCGACGCCCGGGATCGTGTTGAGCTGATCGATACCGCCCAGGTAGCGGTCCTCGAACGGCACGCAGACGCGGTCGTCGCGATAGCACTCGCCCGTCGCCGGATCCTCGAAGTACACCGCCACCGGCGACAGCGCCGCCTTGCTGGTCTCCAGCGCGAGCTGTTCGAACAGATTGCGGTCGTAGGAGCGCGCGGCGCCGCCGTGCAGCACGGACCTCTCGTCACCGAAGAAGTCATAGGAGAAGCCGAAACGCGGCGCCCAGGCATCCTTGAAGTTGCTGCGGATGTTGCCGGTGCTGATGTAGTCGGCCACGTCGATGCCAGTGGCCAGCAGACGATTGGCCCAGGGCTGGCCGCCGTTCGCGGCGTCGGACGAGTACAGCGCATCGACCATGCTCTGCGAGGTCACGAAATCCGTATAGGCCGGTGTGTCTTCGTAGTCGTAGCGGATGCCCAGGTTGAGGATGAGCTTGTCGTTCACCGCCCAGTCGTCCTGGATGAAGATGCCGTACTGCTTGGACGGGGACACGACCGTCGCCGACTGGCCGGGCGTGTCGTAGGGCGCGATGAAGTCCACGCGATAGGGCGTGCCTGCGACGCCGCCGGTACCGACCGCATACGAGAACTGAGGATTGACCGACGCGGCGTCCTGGGAGGTGAGTTCCACGTCCTTGTAGTTGAAGCCCATCTTGATGGTGTGCTCGCCCTGCCATTCGAAGCTGTTGAAGGTCAGCGCGTTCTGCACGAACCAGCCCTTCTGGCTCTTGTTCTGCACGTTGATGCCGCCGGCAGGACCCGTGGCGAGGAACGACCACTCGTCGACATCGTTCGAGTTCGGGCGGGGCGACAGATACTTGTAGACGATGCCGTTGCCCAGACTCGTCGCACTCGGGTTGTTCGACGAATCCTCGGTCCCCACGATCAGCTCATTGAGCCAACTGGCGCCGTAGTGCTGCCAGCGCAGGTTGGTGCGCTTGTCGCTGTTGAGCTTGAGGGTGGCCTGCTCGAGATTGTTGATGCCACCGACGTTCGCGGTCTGGGTCTCGTCGCGGTAGAGCGTGCTCAGCTCGATGCGGTCGTTGTCGCCGGCCTCGAAGGTCAGCTTGCCGAACACCAGGTCCTGCTCGAACGGCATGTTGGCCGCGCCGTACTGGCCCGCCAGGTTGGCCGGCAGCAGGCCGACGAACGGCAGCGCGTTGTTGTCGGCCTGGATGCTCTTGGGAACGATGTTCTCCTTGCCCTCATAGGCCACGAAGAAATGCAGCCGGTCCTGCAGGATCGGGCCGCCGAGCGCGAAGCCGAACTCCTTGGTCTGCGACTCGATCTTGCCGTTGGCCGCTTCGTCGGGACGTTCCTCGCGCAGGTCCTGATCCGTGTAGCGATAGAACACTTCGCCTTCGAACGCGTTGGTGCCCGAACGCGTGGCCGCGGTAATCGCCGCGCCGCTGATCTGGCCGTATTCGGCCTTGTAGTTCGAGGTGATGACCTTGTACTCGCCGACGGCGAGCTGCGGGAACGGGTTGCCCTGCGTATCCGCCTGGCCGGCGATACCACCACTGCGCACGTAGCTCTTCTGGCCGACGCCGTCGATGTAGAGATTGCCAGCGCTCGCGTTCGATGCACCGCCGCGCAGCTTGGTGTTTCCGTTGCCGTCGATCTCGAACACCATGCCCGGCACGACATCGGCGAACTCGAGGAAGTTGCGCGTCGCCTGCGGCAGCTGCTCGATCTGGCGCTGCGAAATCGTGTTGCCCACTTCGGAGGTCTTGACCTCGCGCAGCACCGGCGCGGTCACGCGCACCGCGCCGATGTCGGTCACATCACCTGCGGCCGGCGTCTCGCTGGTCGTGCCCGTGAGGTTCAGCGTCGACGTGGACGCGACCGTCAGCGTCACCGTCTGCGACTGGCCACCGGCATCGACACGGTAGGTCCCCGGCGGCAGGCCCGGCAGCGTGTAGCCGCCGCTGGCATTGGTCTGCACGCGACGCGTCGCGCCGGTGGCGATGTTGGTCGCGGTGACCGTGGTGCCGGCCTCGGCGCCGGCCTGCGTGGTCACCTGTCCGCGCAGGGTGGCGGCGGTGGACTGGGCGAACGCGGGTGTGGCGACGACGAGACAGGTGGCAAGCGCGCCGGCGAGCAGGCTCGGCTTGGGTGCACGCAGGGTGCGGGTGACTTTCATGGGATCCCCTCCAAGGGAACTTCCGTTGACTGGTTTCGAATCGTTATGGACGGCGTGAGAGCGGGCACCACACTGCGGCGCGTCCATGCGCGAAGACGCGTCGACCGGGGTCGACGCGTCTGGAAACCGGAAAGGACCTGCAGGTCGACGATGCGGAGGGCGGATGCTGGAGGCATCCGCGTCCGGGCCGGATCGGTCTCCACCGATCGCACCGGGCCGCGGCGCGTGCGAGAACACGGGGCCGCGGCGGGGTACCGACGATCGCCTCATCGCGTCGGTCCCCGATGGCGCGGGACGGATGCGGCGCTGCGATTCGGCGCGCATCGTAATCCCGGCGATGAGCGCCGTCTATGTGGGCGAGGACACTGCCCGCGAAGCGGCCAGGCGTGCCTGCGCCTTGCGCGGCCGCGCCCGGTGGCCCCTCCCAGTTTGTCCCCATAACCACCGCCCCGAGCCTGACGAGGCGGACGCTAGCACTGCGTGGAAACGGTTACATCCCGCAGCGCAGCAACAATGACATTCCGGCTGCTGCCTGTCAGGTGCGTTGCCGGCCTCGCGCGGCGATGCGCGGATTTTGCGCGGGCGACCGCAGCTTGCATGATGGCCCCATGCGCACATTCCGCTTCGCCGCCGCCCTGCCCCCGATGCTGGCCCTGCTGGTCGCCGCAATCGGCACGGCGCGGGGCCAGGACACGCAGGTGACCGTCTACCGCTGCATCGACGCGCAGGGCCGCGTCGCACTCCGCGACTCGCCCTGCGACGACGGATACACCCAGCAGGTGCGCACCATGCAGCGACCGGTCGACGGTTCGCCGCCGCCTGCGCCCGTTCCGCAGCCGGCTGTCGCGCCGGTCGAAGCGCCGGCGCCCCAGGTCATCGTCATGCGCCCGCCGCAGCCCATGTACCGCTGCGTTCGTCCCGACGGCAGCAGCTACACGAGCGATTCGTCCGAAGGCAATCCGCGCTGGGTGCCGCTGTGGACGATGGGCTACGGCCCGGTGCGGCGCGGACCGTCGACACCTGTCGAAGTGGACGCGGGCGACGGTCGCGGCAGCGTGCACGTGGACAGCCGTCCCGGCCGGCCCGTGCATGGCGGTTACTACGGCGGCACCTGGGTACGCGACGAATGCCGGCCCATGCCCCAGGGCGAGGTGTGCAACGTGTTGACCGGCCGCCGCGAGGAGATCCGCGGCCGCTTCTTCAACGCCCAGCCCACCGAGCGCGCCGAACTCACGCGCGAGGAACGCGCGATCAACGCGCGCCTGGCGCAGGACTGCGCGCGATGACGCGCAAGGTGTGGATCTGCGCGGCCTTTGCATGCGCGCTGCTGGCCGGCCGCGTCGACGCCGCGACCACGGTCATCTATCGCTGCACGGATGCGGCGGGCGCGGTGACATTCCAGAACGACACACCCTGCCCCGCCGGCCACGCGCAGCAGCGGCGCGTGGTGGAAATGGCGAGCCAGATCCCCGCCTTCGTCGCGCCGCCGGCTGCGCCCGTGGTGCCGCCGGCGGTACCACTGATCTCCAGGCTGCCCGCGCCTGCCGCGGAGCCCGCCGACAGCGCGCGCGCGGACGATGCCGCGGCAGAACCGCCGCCGGCACTGTTCGCGTGCCGCGTCTACGACAACAGCCGCTACTGGCGCGAGGACGACACGCCACCGCCGCGCTGCCGACCGTTGCAGACGGTGGGTATCGGCGGCCTGCCGGGCATGGGTGCAGGCCAGGCCTGCGAGCAGGTCAGCGATGTCTGCGAGGCGGTGCCGGCAGACGCGCTGTGCAGCACCTGGGAAACCCGTGTACGCGAAGCGGAGTTCCGCTGGCGCTTTGCCCAGGGCGCTGCGCAGGCACCGCTGCGGGCGGAATACGAACAGCTGTTCACCATCTGGCGCGACAGCAGCTGCGGACCCGCACGCCCCACGACCGCGGATCAGAACCAGCGCGGCACTGCGACGCGGTAGTCGACGTAGGCGGCGCCAAAGCGCGCCTCAAGCTGCGCTTCCTCGAACGGCACGATCGTGCGCACCAGCACCCGGGTGGGCAGCAGGCCGGTTGCAAGCGCCCAGGGCACGTCGAGGATCAGTGCGAGGCCGGCATAGCTGAGCAGCAGCGCGACGTAGAACGGATTGCGCGTGAGGCGGTAGGGCCCGTGCACGATGAGCCGCGCGGGCATGTGCGCCGGCAGGATGGTCGTGCGCTGCATGAGAAACAGCGACACGCACCACAGGGCCAGGGCCAGGCCGGCATTGGCCAGCAGCGTGCCGGTCAGATGCAGCGCCTCGAGCGCAGCGCCATGCGGCAGCGGCAGCGCGAACGCGTCCTGCAGCAGCGCCGCCCCCACGAAGGCGGCGACGAACTGCAGCGGCGAGGTCGAACGCACCCGCCAGGACACGCGCTCAGAAGCCATAGCGCAGGAAGCCGCCGTCGACGGCGATGCACTCGCCGGTGATGTAGGACGCCGCCGGCAGGCACAGGAATGCCACCGCCGCGGCGACTTCTTCCGGCTCGCCGATGCGGCCCATTGGCGTGCGCAGCAGCACATCGTCGAGGTAGTCGGGATCCGACAGCGGCCCGGATGTCCGCCGCGTGCGGATGTACCAGGGCGCGACCGCGTTGACGCGGATGCCGTCCTCGGCCCACTCGACCGCCAGGTTGCAGGTCATCTGGTGCAGGGCGGCCTTGCTCATGCCGTAGGGCGCGCCGCTGCGCACGTGGGTGATGCCCGACACGCTGCCGATGTTGACGATCGCAGAACTGCCGCGGCTGGCGAGCAGCGGGTGCGCATAGCGCGACAGCTCGAAGGCGCTGAACACGTTGACCTCGAAGATCTCCCGCCATTCGTCCTCGGCGTAATCGTTCGCGGCGCGGCTGAGATTGCCGCCGGCGTTGTTGACCAGGATGTCCAGACCGTCGCCCTGGTCCTCCACCCAGTCGAGGATCTCGCGACGCTGCTCCTCGTCGGCCACGTCGGCGATCAGCGCGCGCACGTCGGACTGCGGACACGCTTCGAGCAGTTCGTCGCGCGTGGCTTCGAGCGAATCGCCGTTGCGTCCGACGATCAGCACGGTGGCCCCGAGTCCGGCCAGCTCACGTGCGACCGCGCGGCCGATGCCGGCGCTGCCGCCGGTCACCAGGGCCAATTGTCCATCCAGGCGCCAGCGATGCGGATCCATCGAAAATCCCCCTGTTTCCTATGCGGCGTAGCATACCTTCGAGCCTGCGCCAGGAGACCGCCGATGCCGTTGTCCGAGTCCACCGCCGCCACGATCGCCCGCCTCGCCAACCGCGCAGTCTGCTGCGCGTGCCTGCTCGTTTGCGCGGCCTGCACGCCGCCGCCGGATCAACCCACCGAAAAACCGACCGAACCGCGCGCCACCGCACTGCGCGAGGCCGTGCATGCGCCGCTCGAATCGGCACAGGCGGCGCAGCGCCACGTGGAGGACGCCGCAGCGCGGCAGACCGGAACGATCGACGCCGAAGGCGGCTGACCGGCGGCCGCGCAGGCGGCACATGCAGGCGCGTACGCGCGCGCCTGCGTCGTCGCTCAGCGCGCGACGGGGCGGTAGACGATGAAGATCACCAGCGGCTCGTCGCCGAGCTGCGCGAGCGCATGGCGATCGCCGTTGCGGGTCAGGATCGCATCGCCTGCGCCGACTTCGCGCTCGGTGTCGTTCAAGCGCAGCCGGCCGCGACCGGAGAGCACGTAGTAGATCTCGTCCTTGTCGTTGACGTGGTCGCCGATCGTCGCGCCGGGGTGGAAGACGCGCTTGCGGAACACCAGGTCGAAGCCTGTCGCATCGCTGAAGAACGGATATGCGGTAGTCGTGCCGAGTCCATCGTGCGGACCGGGTTGTTCGATTTCGATATCGCGTTCGTTGACGACCACCGAGGGCGACACGGCCGCGGGCGCCGGTGCGGGCAAGGCATTGCACTGGGCGGCGGTCACGGCCTCGACCGGCGCCTCGGAATCGATACCGCGCCAGCCGGCGGCGACGAGACAGGCCACGGCGTTCGCACCGGCTTGGCTGAAATGCGTGCCGTCGGCCTTGCCCTGCGTGAACATGAAGTAGGGTTTGGCGCCCTCCTCCCCATGCGCGCGGATCCAATCGCTCGAAGCGGCATTGAGATCGATCAGCGCGACGTGCTCGCGGCGCGCCAGGTCCTGCATCGCCAGGGTGTAGCGGCCATGGGTGTCGAGCAGCGAGCGGAAGTCGTAGAGCAGGCGCGCGACCGGCGTGATCAGCACGGGCGTGGCGCCCTTCTCGCGCGCGAGCTGGATATAGCGCTGCAGAAAGCGCGGATAGTCGGTCGCCGGATCGGTGAAGCGCGTGGCGTCTTCGCGCTTGGCGTCGTTGTGGCCGAACTGGATCAGCAGCACATCGCCCGCGCCGATCTCCTCGGCAATAGCATCGAGCCGGCCTTCGTCGATGAAGCTGCGGGTGCTGCGCCCGCCCATCGCATGGTTGCGGACCTCCCAGCCATCGGCGGTCCAGTTGTGCAGCATCTGGCCCCAGCCGGCCTGCGGCGCGCGCTCGGGGCCATAGGTCGCGGCGGTCGAATCGCCGGCGATGAAGATGCGCTGGCCGGTGGCCGGCGCGGCGAAAGCGCTGCCCGCGGCAGCCAGAAGCAACAGCGACAGCAGGCCTTTCATCGTGATGGCGCTCCGCGAGACATCCGGTTGGAACCACAGGCCGCCGCGCACTGGCGGCGGCCTGCGTCGTACAGCGGTGCGGCGCGGGCTTACTTGCCCAGCACGCCCTTGACGTAGGCGACGATGGCCTCGTCCTGCGCGTTGTCGAAGAACGCCTTCTGGAAGCGCTCGCCGCCGACGGCCTGCTTCACCAGCTCCTGGTCGATCGCCTTCAGGCCCTCGACGAAATCCTTCGACGCGCCCTTCTTGACGTCGGCCAGGATGCCGGCGTTGGTCATCTGCGACTCCTTGCGCTCGGCCGGGTAGCCCTGGCCGCGCTCGCCGTCGAACGCCTTCTCGAAGATGTAGCGGATGTTGATTTCCGCGCCCCAGCCGTAGCCCTTGGCGAACGGCAGCGCCAGCGCGTTGCCGTTGTTGACCTGTGCGAACAGGAACGCGTCGGTCGGCTCGATGCAGTAGCCGCAGTACACGCCCGGCCATGCATTGAGCGACATCATCGCGCCCTGGCCCGTGCCGCAGCCGGCGACGACGAAATCGACGGCCTTCGAGTTCAGCAGCAGCGCGGCGCAGATGCCGAGGTGGATGTAGGTCAGGCGGTGGTCGTTGTCGCCGTCCATGCCGACGTTGAAGATCGTGTGGCCCTTGTCCGCCGCGACGGTCTCGAGCTGCGCCAGCACGACCGGGTTCTTGGCGGCCTGGCTGAATTCCTGCATCAGTGCGATTTTCATGTGTGTCTCTCTTGCGTGTTCGAAGGGGAAGAAGCGGCGCCCGCCGACGAGGCGGGTCCGCCGGACAATGTGTGTGACTCAGCGCGCGAGCCAGCCGCCGTCGACTGGGATCACCGCGCCGTTGACGTAATCGGACGCGCGGCTGGCGAGGAACACCGCCGTGCCGCCGAGATCCGAGGGCTCGCCCCAGCGCGCGGCCGGGATGCGATCGAGGATTGCCTTGTTGCGGGCCTCGTCGGCGCGCAGCTGCGCGGTGTTGTCGGTCGCCATGTAGCCCGGCGCGATGGCGTTGATGTTGACGCCTTTGCCGGCCCACTCGTTGGCGAGCAGGCGGGTGATGCCGGCGATGCCCGATTTGCTGGCGGTGTAGGACGGCACGCGGATGCCGCCCTGGAACGACAGCATCGAGGCGATGTTGATGATCTTGCCGCTGCCCTGTTCGATGAAGTGGCGACCGACGGCCTGCGACAGGAAGAACGCCGACTTGATGTTGACGTTCATGACGTCGTCCCAGTCCTGCTCGCTGAAATCGACCGCGTCGGCGCGCCGGATCAGACCGGCGTTGTTGACCAGGATGTCGAGGCCGCCCAGACCGTCGAGCGTTTCGCGCAGCAGGCGCGGCACCGGCTCGATGCTGGTGAGGTTGGCTTCGATGGCGACGAACCTGCGGCCCAACGCCTCGACCTTGGCCTGCGTGTCGGTCGGCGGGCTGATGCCGGCCGCGGCGATGTCGGCGCCGGCTTCCGCCAGCGCCACCGCGATGCCCTGCCCCAGGCCGGTGTTGGCGCCGGTGACCAGCGCGACCTTGCCTTCGAGACTGAACGGATTGCTCATTGCGTTGCTCCCTGTTGCGATGCGTGAGTTGGCCGGGCGGCCGGTCATTTGAGCTGGCAGATGTCCAGCACGTGCATGTCGGTGTAGTCGAGGTTCTCGCCGCCCATCGCCCAGATGAAGGCGTAGTTCGAGGTGCCCGCGCCCATGTGGATCGACCACGGCGGCGAGACGACGGCCTCGTTGTTCCGGATCACGATGTGGCGCTGTGCGTCGGGTTCGCCCATGAAGTGGTAGACGCGGTCGTTGTCGCCGAGATCGAAGTAGAAATAGACCTCGCTTCGGCGGTCGTGCAGATGCGGCGGCATCGTGTTCCAGACGCTGCCCGGCTTGAGGATCGTCAGGCCCAGCAGCAACTGCGAGGACTGACAGGTGGCCGGCACGATGTACTGGTAGATCGTGCGCTCGTTGCTGGTGGCGAGCGCGCCGCGCTCGAGCGGCACGGCATCGGCGATCGAAATCTTCTTCGCCTCGAAGCGCGCATGCGCAGGCGTCGAGGCGAGATAGAACGTTGCCGGCGTGGATGCATCATCCGACGCGAACGTCACCTCGGCGCTGCCCATCGGCACGTAGAGGCCGTCCTTGGGCGCCAGCGCGAAGTCCACGCCGTCCACCGTCACCGTGCCTGCCCCCGCGCCGACGTTGACGACGCCCAGCTCGCGGCGCTCCAGGAACGGCCGCCCTGCAGCGGACGCGGGTTCGCTCTGCACCGGCAGCGACAGCGTGTTTGCGACCGGCGCCGCGCCGCCGATCACGAAGCGCTCGTAATGGGTGTAGCTCAGGCGGATGGCATCGTCGGCGAACAGGCCATCGAGCAGATACAGATCGCGCAGCGTGTCGGTGTCGATGCCGCGCATCACACCCGGATGGGTCGCGTGATAGGTCTTCTGGTACATGGCGAGGCTCCAGAAAGGACGGGGAACGACCATCCGCGGGACGCCCCGCCGGATGCGCACGTTGCGATTCTACGCGGACCGGTAACCGGTGTCATACCGCGGCGCGGCATCGGCAGGCCGCAGCGCGCGGCAAGGCTCGGAAGGCTGGAACGATGCGCGCTTGCGGCGCGCGGCTACGGAATCCGCCCGGCCGACCTCAATCAGGCGGCTGGCAGGAGTCGCGCACCACCAGATGCGGCCGCACGCTCGACACCTGGCGGGGCGCGTCTTCGGGCTGCAGCAGCATCGCGGCCGAGATCCGGCCGGTATCGCGCGTATCCCGGCGCACCGAGGTCAGCGGCGGCCACAGTCGCGAGGCCAGCGGACTGTCGTCGTAACCCACGACCGAGAGTTGCTGCGGGATGCGGATGCCGGCCCGCATCGCGACACGGTAGACGCCGGCGGCCATCTCGTCGTTGCCGCAGAAGATCGCGGTCGGGCGCTTCTTGCCCGCGAGCAGCTTTTCGGCAGCCGCGACGCCCGATTCGAAGGTGTAGCCGGCCTCGACGATGCGCGCCTTGGGCATTTCTACGCCGCGCTGCTGCAGCGCCGAGACGAAGCCGGTGCTGCGTTCGATCGAGGAGCGGTAGTCGCGCGGGCCGGTGATCATCGCGATGTCGCGGTGGCCCAGCGACTGCAGGTAATCGGCCACTTCGGCCGCGCCGTCGTGGTCATGGGTGACGACCATGCGCTCGGGCGCGTCCATCGAGACGGCGGCGATGCGCACGTAGCGCACGTCGATCTCGGCCAGCATGTCGGCCAGCGCCTGATCCTCCGACACGCGCGGTACCAGCATCACGCCGTGCAGCTTCTGCTGCTGCACGAAACGCCGGACGCCGTCGATGTAGTTCGGGCTGCGGCTGTCGCAGGGGTGCACGACCAGCTCGAAGCCGGAATTGCGCAGCGTGTCCAGCGCGCCGTACTGCATGTTGACGATGAACTGCGCGGTCGGATTGTCGTAGACCATGCCGATCAGGAACGAGCGGCGGAAGGCCAGACCGCGCGCGAGCGGGTCGGGCACATAGCCCACCTCGCGCATCAGCGCCTCGACCTTCTCGCGCGTGTCCTGCCGCACCAGCGGCGAGTGGTTGATGATGCGCGAGACGGTCTTCTTCGACACGCCCGCCAGGCGGGCGATATCGTTGATGGTCGTGGCACGCGGCGACCCGCCGTTGGCCTTGTCTGTGTTCTTCGCTGCGGGCATCCGTGGTCCCCCAGGGGCCGTTGTCGTGCGGTTTCCATTCTAGCGGCAGTTCCGGCGGGCCGCGGACGGCCCCCGGGTGCGGCCCGCGTGCAGTTCAGTCGAGCGCGCGATAGCGGAAATTGCGGAAGTGCACCTTGCCTTCGCCGGCCGCATAGATCGCAGGTTTCAGCGCATGGAAACCGCCGGCCACGTTGTGGTGATAACCCGAGACTTCCATCTGCACCGGATACTTCTCCCACGCCTGGCCGTCGTGGCTGGTGTGGATGGTGACGATGTGGCGGTTGTTGGTGACCCGCAGCCACAAGGTGCCGCCGCTGCCGGGCGCCAGCGTCGTCGGGCGCTCGAGGCCATAGCGGTGCATGACCTGGCGATCGCCATTGCTGCCCACGCCTGCGTAGAGCCGCTCGTTGTAGAACAGCAGCGCCCCGCCCTGCGCGCCGGGCTCGATCTCCATCTGCACCTCGAACTGGTAGGCCTTGTCGCCGGCGATGACCGTCAGCGGCGAGCTGTCCTTCGGCGAGCTGCCCTTGCCCTGCAGCGAGAGCACGCCGTCACCGAATCCGAGCCGCTCGTACTCGTTCTGGTCGGGATCGAAGAACGACCACTGATGGCCCAGCGAATCACCGGTGAAATCGTCCGACAGCGCCATCCCATGTTCGCCGACCGATTCGCCGGCCGGCATCTCGAGCGGCTGGCCCAGATCGCCGCCCTTCGACACGTACCAGCCGTCGTCGGTCCATTCGATCGGCTCGAGCAGGGCTTGCCGGCCGAGGGTCCAGTACCCGTTCTCGTAGCCGTGATAGATCATCCACCAGCGGTCGTCGATGCCCTCGATCACGGTGGCGTGGCCACGCGACCACCACGGCTCGTCGCGCGTGACCGTGCGGACGATGGGATTGTGCGGCGAGTTCTCCCACGGCCCGTGGATGGAGCGCGAACGGGCGGTGATCACCATGTGCCCGGTCGGCGGGCCGGCGGTGCCGCCGACGGCGGTGGTCATGTAGTACCAGCCGTCACGGAAATTGATCTTCGGACCTTCCTGGGCGTAGGCCTCGACGTCCCAGTGCTCGGGATACTGCCAGCCGTCGTAGACGTGGCGCGGTTCGCCGATCACCGACAGGCCATCGTCGGACAGCTGCACGTAGTCGCCGCCCGAGAGGAACAGGTAGCGCTTGCCATCCTCGCCCACGGCATGGCCGGGGTCGATGTAGCGGCCCAGGCCGACGTTGACCGGCGCGCTCCAGGGCCCGCGGATGTCGTCGGCCCACACCACGTAGTTGCTGCGCTCGTTGCCTTCCGTGCCGCCGGTGCGCGCGGGGAAGTAGATGTAGTAACGCCCCTCGTGCTTGACGATGTCGGGCGCCCAGATCGAGCCGACGTTCTGCGTGATGGCATGACCCAGCGGCTGCCAGTTCACCAGGTCGCGCGAATGCCAGATCGGCAGGCCCGGATAGGCATCGAAGGACGACATGGTCATGTAGTAGTCGTCGCCGTCCTTGACCACCGAAGGATCGGGCCGGTCGCCGGCGAACACCGGGTTGAGGAAGGTGCCGTTGCCCAGATCGGCCTTGCGTTGGTGCTCGATGCCGCGTGCCCAGGGTGAGTCGGCTCCCGGCTGCGCGACGGCCGCGCCGCCGGCAATCGACAGGCCGATCGCGCAGGCGACAACGAGGACGGGGACGCGCAGCTTCGACAACGGCATTTTCGATTCTCCAGACAGGCGCGGCGTTGCATTAATGACACCGCAGGCCATCGGACCCTAGCAGAGCGCTGTTGCTGCCTGCATTTTGCGATGCAGCAAGGCATTTTCCCGTTGCGTGGATACAGTGACCCGGTCTTCGCGCCGGCTCTGGACCTCGAAATGACACCGCTAGCCATCGTTATCGCCGGTTCGGTGCGATCCGCATGACCCTGGTCGCGGGCATCGATGCGGGTACCCAGAGCGTCAAGGTGCTGGTCTACGACAGCGAGACGCGCGAGGTTCTCGGCGCCGCGAGCACGCCGGTGGCCCTGGTCGAACGCGACGACGGCACCCGCGAGCAGCAGGCACAGTGGTGGACGGCGGCCATTGCCGAGTGCTTCTCGAAGATCGACCCGGCCATCCGCCGGCGCATCCGCGCGTTGGGCGTGTCGGGCCAGCAGCATGGTTTCGTGCCCGTGGATGCGGCCGGGGTGGTCGTCGCGCCGGTCAAACTCTGGTGCGACACCAGCACCCAGGCCGAATGCGACGCGATCATGGCCGCGGTCGGCGGGCCGGCCGCCTGCATCGCCGCGGCCGGCAATCCCATCCTCGCCGGCTACACCGCGTCCAAGCTCGCCTGGACACGCACCCATCGGCCCGACGCCTGGCGCGCGATGCGCACCATCCTGCTGCCGCACGACTACCTCAACTTCTGGCTGACCGGCGAGCGTTTCATGGAAGCCGGCGATGCTTCGGGCACCGGCTGGCTGGACGTCCGCACGCGCCGCTGGTCGCCCGAACTGCTGGCGGCGATCGATCCCGATCGTGATCTCACCGCGAGCCTGCCGCCGTTGCTCGACGCGGACGCCAGCGTGCCGATCCAGGCATCGACCGCCGAAGCGCTGGGCCTGTCGACCGAGGTCCGCGTGTCGGTCGGCGGCGGCGATAACATGATGGCCGCCATCGGCACCGGCAACGTCGTGCCCGGGCGCCTGACGATGAGCCTGGGCACCTCGGGCACCCTGTTCGCGCATGCCGCGCAGCCGGTGATCGACGACGATGCGCGCTGGGCCGCGTTCTGCGCCTCGGCCGACGGCTGGCTGCCGCTGATCTGCACGATGAACTGCACCGTGGCCACCGAGACCATCGGCCGGCTGCTGGGCCTGGACACGGCAGCGCGCGAAGCGCTGCTGGCCGATACCGCGCCGGGCGCCGATGGCCTGCTGTTGCTGCCGTTCTTCAACGGCGAACGCACGCCCAACCTGCCCGCCGGCCGCGGCTGCCTGCACGGCATGACGCCATCGAACATGACGCCTGCGCACCTGGTGCGCGCGGCAATGGAAGGCGCGACCTGCAGCCTGCGCAGCGGTTACGACGCGCTCGTCGAGGCGGGCCTGCAGTTCGACACCCTGCTGCTGACCGGCGGCGGCAGCCGCAGCGCGATCTGGCGACAGATGGCCGCCGACATGCTCGAACTGCCGGTCCGCGTGCCCGTGCAGGCGGAAGGTGCGGCCTTCGGCGCGGCTCTGCAGGCGCTGTGGGCCCTGCAACGCCAGGGTGGTGATGCCGGCACGCTCGCCGACCTCGTCGACGCCCACGTGCAGTTCGACGATGCAGCCGCCGCGCTGCCGACCGACGCCGGCGTCGACGCCTACCGCACGCAGTACCGCGCTTTCGGGCGTCACCTCGACGCGATCGCACCGCTCTATCGCGGCTGATTTCTTCTCCCCTTCGACCACGGACTCCGACATGCCCACCCAGGTTTTCACCGGCGATACCACCTTCTTCCCCGGCATCGGACGCATCGCCTTCGAAGGGCCGGACTCCGACAATCCGCTGGCCTTCAAGGTCTACGACGCCGGGCGCAAGATCGGCGACCGCACGATGGCCGAACACCTGCGCTTTGCCGCCTGCTACTGGCACAGCTTCTGCGGCAATGGCGCCGACCCCTTCGGCCCCGGCTCGCGCGCCTATCCCTGGGACGCGGGCAGCGGCAGCGCGCTGCACAAGGCCGAGGCGCGTCTGGACGCGGCATTCGAGTTCTTCACCAAGCTGGGCGTGCCCTACTGGTGCTTCCACGATGTCGACCTGGCGCCGGATGCCGACGACATCGACACGTACGAGAAGAACCTCCAGCACATGGTCGCGCTGGCCAAGCAGAGGCAGCAGGCCACCGGCATGCAGCTGCTGTGGGGCACGGCGAACCTGTTCTCGCATCCGCGTTACATGAACGGTGCGTCGACCAATCCGGACTTCGCCGTCGTCGCGCGCGCCGCGGTGCAGGTGAAGGCGGCACTGGACGCGACGGTCGAGCTGGGCGGCGCGAACTACGTGTTCTGGGGTGGCCGCGAAGGCTATGCCTGTCTGCACAACACGCAGATGAAGCGCGAGCAGGATCACATGGCGCGCTTCCTGACCGCCGCGCGCGATTACGGCCGCAGCATCGGCTTCACCGGCAATTTCCTCATCGAGCCCAAGCCGATGGAGCCGATGAAGCACCAGTACGATTTCGACAGCGCGACCTGCGTCGGCTTCCTGCGCGCGCACGGGCTGGACCAGGATTTCAAGCTCAACATCGAGGCCAACCACGCCACGCTGTCGGGCCACAGCTTCGAGCACGACCTGCAGGTGGCGAGCGATGCCGGCATGCTCGGCAGCATCGACGCCAACCGCGGCAATCCGCAGAACGGCTGGGATACCGACCAGTTCCCGACCGACCTCTACGACACCGTCGGCGCGATGCTGGTCGTGCTGCGCCAGGGCGGTCTGGCGCCCGGCGGTCTGAACTTCGACGCCAAGGTGCGCCGTGAATCGACGGATGCGGAAGATCTGTTCGCCGCGCACATTGGCGGCATGGATGCATTCGCGCGCGGGCTGGAAGTGGCGCATGCGCTGCTCACGCGTTCGCCGCTCGAACAGTGGCGCCAGACCCGCTACGAGAGCTTCGACGCGGGCGATGGCCTGGCCTTCGCCAACGGCGAACTCGACCTGCAGGCCCTGCGCGCGTTTGCGGTACGCTCCGGCGAGCCGCAGCAGCGCAGTGGACGCCAGGAAGCCTACGAGAACCTGGTCAACCAGTACCTGTTGCGCTGAGGATCATGGGGCCGGGCGCTTCGCGCCCGGCGGGGAGGACGCGGCCACGGCCGCCCGCAACGGGACATACCGGCATGCACCAGCGCACCGACGGCCAGGCGGCCACGCGCGACGGCGAGAACACCGCCTTCATCATTCTCATCAGCTGTGTCGCGACGATCGGCGGCTTTCTGTTCGGCTTCGATTCGGGCGTCATCAACGGCACCGTTGACGGCCTGCAGCGCGCCTTCGATTCCGATTCGGTCGGCACCGGCTTCAATGTCGCCTCGATGCTGATCGGCTGCGCGATCGGCGCGTTCTTCGCCGGCACGCTGGCCGATCGCTTCGGCCGCCGCAACGTGCTCATTGTCGCGGCGGTGTTCTTCCTGGTCTCGGCCTGGGGCTCGGGCATTGCCGGCGGCTCGGCGGAGTTCGTGTTCTACCGCATGCTCGGCGGCCTGGCGGTCGGCGCGGCCAGCGTGATGTCGCCGGCCTACATCAGCGAAGTGTCGGCGGCGAAATACCGCGGGCGACTGGCCACGGTGCAGCAGATCGCGATCATCTCCGGCCTGTTCGCCGCCTTCCTCAGCAACTATCTGCTGGCCAACCAGGCCGGCGGTTCGACCGCCATCGCTTGGGGCGGCTACGAGACCTGGCGCTGGATGTTCTGGGTGGAAATGGTGCCGGCGGCGATCTTCCTGCTGGCGCTGCTGCTGATTCCCGAAAGCCCGCGCTTCCTCGTCGCCCGCGGTCGCCGCGAGCATGCACAGGCGGTGCTCGTTCGCCTGTACGGCCGGACGGCCGGCACGCGCAAGCTCGAGGAGATCGAGGTGTCGTTGTCGGCCGATCACCGTCCGCGTCTGTCGGATCTGATCAGCCAGGCTACCGGTCGCGTGCGGCCGATCGTCTGGGTCGGCATCGGCCTGGCGGTGTTCCAGCAGTTGGTCGGCATCAACGTGGTGTTCTATTACGGCGCGGTGCTGTGGCAGGCGGTCGGGTTCTCGGAGAACGACGCCCTGCTGATCAACGTGCTGTCGGGCGCGCTGAGCATCGGTGCATGCATCGTGTCGCTGCTGCTGGTCGACCGCATCGGCCGCAAGCCGCTGCTGTGGATCGGCTCGGCCGGCATGGCGGTCACGCTCGTCGGCGTCACGGTCGCGTTCGCCACCGGCACGCTCGGCGACGACGGCCGTCTGGTGCTGTCCGATTCGATGGGCCTGCTGGCGCTGGTCGCGGCCAATCTGTACGTGATCTTCTTCAACGCCTCATGGGGCCCGGTGATGTGGGTCATGCTCGGCGAGATGTTCCCCAACCAGATCCGCGGCTCCGGCCTGGCGGTCGCCGGCCTGTTCCAGTGGGGCGCCAACTTCCTGATCACCTGGACCTTCCCGATGCTGCTCGCCGGCATCGGACTGGCCGGCGCCTACGGCCTGTACGCGGCTGCCGCCGCGCTGTCGGTGGTGTTCGTGCTGCGCTACGTGCACGAAACCCGCGGCCGCGAACTCGAGCAGATGCAGGGCTGATGCGGCTCGGCCTGGCCGCCAACCGTCGACACCACGCCAGTGCCGACGCTGCGCTGTTCCGCTGGCTGCGTGCCAGCGGCGCAGGTCTGCGCGAACTCGACGCGGGATTGCATGCGGTGGGCCGCACCTTCGACGCGATCGCGCATCACCACGCACTCGACGGTTTCGAAGGCCTGCGGCGATATCCCTTCGGCCGCGACGGCGGACTGATGAAGCTCGTCGCCGAGGTCGTCGGCATGGGCGAAGGCCGCACGCTCGACGGCGCGGTCTACCTGATCGACCCGGTCGATCCGTCGTCGATCTTTCCCGAAGCGGTCGCGCTCAAGCGCCAGTGCGTGATCCAGGGCAAGCCGTTCCTGTCGACCGTGGCGTCTGCCCGCGACTGGGTGGAATCCGAGCGCATCCACGCAGGGCTGTCACCGGATGCCGGTGCCGACGACCTGCACGCATTCGACGCACAGACCGTGGCCCTGATCGCCCACGACGCGATGAAGCCGCGCATGCTCGATTTCGCCGACCGCCACTTCGACCTGCTGTCACGCTTCGCCCACCGTATCGCCACCGGCACCACCGGCCAGCGCCTCAACGAACTGGCCTGGCGCCGCGGCTGGCCGCAGGACCAGGCCTGGACGCACCGTTTCCAGAGCGGTCCGCTCGGCGGCGACGCGCAGATCGCCGACCTCGTCCTCGACGGCCGCTGCCATCGCGCAGTGTTCTTCGAAGACCCGCATGTCGCGCGTCAGCACGAAGCCGACATCCAGCTGCTCGAGCGTGCAGTGACGACCGTGACCGACACGGTGGCCTGCCTGACGTCGCCACCGGTCGCCGACCGGTGGGCGGTGGCGGCGACACGCCGGTCGTCGATGCGCTGACGCCTTCGCGCCTGCGGGCGCGCCTCTCCTTACCCCCTGCTCTCGCTTTGGGCCTAGGCTCTGTTGTCGCTTGCTCCGGCTGTCGTCCTTGCGGGCGCTCATGCCGTTGCGTTGCGTTGCGTTGCCTTGCCTTGCCTTGCCGTTAGCCGTTAGCCGTTAGCTGTTGTTGTTGTTGTTGTTGTTGTTGTTGTTGTTGCTGTTGCTGTTGCTGTTGCTTCCAGCTTTTGACGTACGAGCCGTAAAGCGAGCCGAGCACCGGAGTCTGGCGCGGCCGTAGAGCAGCCCATGTCTGAGCGAAGCGAGTTTGGGCTGCGTGCCGCGTCAGGCGAGGAGCGCAGGGGACCGCCGCGGCTTCATGCGGCGGATCGCGTCCGGCGAAAGGACCTTTTGGTTTCTTTTGGGTCCCTCCAAAAGAAACTCGCACGCGCAGCGGGCGAAAGCTCTGCACCTGCTTCGGCTTTGGCCTGTGCTGTTTCCAGAAAAAAGCAAGATCAAACCCAGAGCTTCCACACGCTCCGCGCGCGGCTTACTTTTGTCTTGTCAAAAGTAAGCAAAACCGCTTTCGCCGGACGCGATCCGCCGCGATACAGCCGCGGCGGTCCCCTGCGCTTCTCGGACGACGGGGCACGCAGCCCAAACTCGCTGCGCTCAGACATGGGCTGCTCTTCGACCCCGTCGTCCTGCGATGCTCGGCTCGCTCTACGGCTCGGGTGAGAGCCAAAGCAGCAGCAACAGCAAGCAAGAGCAAAGCAAGGCAAGCCAAAAGCAAGCAAGAGCAAAAGCAAAAGCAAAAGCAAACAGCCAGGGAAGGTCTGAACAATTCCGCTACTGACCGTCATTCCCGCGAAAGCAGGAATCCAGGGCCTTTGGTTTTCAATACTTCAAGTCGCTGGATCCCCGCTTTCGCGGAGATGACGGCAATCATTCAGACCCTCCCCAGGCCGCCGCATCGCCTGCTCGCGAACGCAAGACAGGTCGCGACTCAGTCTGAAATTCTTGAAGACACAAACAGAGACGGCCCCGCAAGCGGGGCCGTCCGAAACACCTCAGAAAAAAGCAGTGCCGATCAGGCCCGCAACACCGCCGGCAGCCACAACGACATCTCCGGAAACAGCGCCACGATCAGCAGCACGAGCAACCCCGCGAGCCAGAACGGCCAGATGGTGCGCATACTCTCGAACACGCTGATCTTGCCGATCGCCGTACCGATGAAGAGCACCGAGCCCACCGGCGGGGTCACCAGGCCCAGGCCGCCGGCCAGCACCAGTACCAGGCCGAAGTGGATCGGATCGATGCCGTAGGCGCGGGCGACGGGCAGGAAGATCGGCGTGCAGATCAGGATCAGCGGCGCCAGGTCCATGAAGGTGCCCAGCAGCAACAGCACCAGGATGATCATCAGCAGCACGGCCAGCCTGCTGTGCGCGAACGACTGCAGGAACTCGACCGCCGCCGCAGGCACCTGCAGATAGGCCAGCAGCCAGCCGAACACCGATGCGGTCGCGATCACGAACAGGATCACACCTGTGCTGCGCGCCGCATGCAGGATCGTCGACTTGAACTCGGCCAGTCGCAGCTGCCGGTACAGCACGATCGTCACCAGCAACGCGTAGCCGACTGCCACCGCGGCGCTCTCGACCGCGGTGAAGATGCCCATGCGGATGCCGACGAAGATCAACGCCACCAGGCCCAGACCCGGCAGAGCCGACACCAGGCGCACCAGCACCGCGCGCCAGCCGGGGAAGATCTCCACGCCGTAGCCGCGATGGCGCGCGACCATGTAGCCGGTGAACATCAGCACGACGGTCATCAGCAGCGCCGGCACGATGCCGGCCGCGAACAGGTCGGCGATCGACAGCCCGCCCCCCGCGGCCGCGGTGAACAGGATCAGGTTGTGCGAGGGCGGCACCAGCAGCGCCACCAGCGCGGCGGTGATGCTGACGTTGACCGCGAAGTCGCGGTCGTAGCCACGCTTGACCATCTGCGGAATCATCGTGCCGCCCACGGCCGACACGTCGGCGATCGCCGAGCCCGACACGCCACCGAAGAACAGCGACGACAGCACCGACACCTGTCCCAGGCCACCGCGCATGCGGCCCACCAGCGACGAGGCCAATGCGATCAGGCGTTCGGAGATGCCGCCGCGCATCATGATCTCGCCGGCGAAGATGAAGAGCGGAATGGCGATCAGCGAGGCCGAACCGATGCCGGCCGAGACCTGCTGGACCAGCACGATCGACGGCAGGTCGAGGTAGAGCAGCGTCGCCAGCGCGGCGGCGGCCAGCGCGAATGCGACCGGCACACCGAGCATCAGCAGCACGGCGAAGACGAAGAAGAGAATCGCAATACCCATCTCAGCGGCCCTCCCCGGCCGGCGTGGCGCGGAACACGCCGACGAACTGGTTGAGGGCGAACACCACCATCAGCGCACCGCCCAGCGACAGCGGCAGATAGTTGATGCTCTGCGGCAGTCGCGCGCCGGCGGCCTTGATGTGCAGGCCGTCGAACAGCAGCACCGCGCCCCACCAGGCGAGCACCGCGCCGATGGCGATGATCACCAGCGGCACCAGCATCTGTACCAGCCGGCGGATCGCAGGCCGCATGTGGTCCTGCAGCAGGAAGAAGCCGAAATGGCGGTTGGTATGCACACCCGCCGCCGCGCCCAGGCTCATCGCGACGCTCAGCAGCAGCAGCGTGACCGGTTCGGTCCAGCTGGGTGAATCGTTGATCACGTAGCGCGCGAACACCTGCCATCCCTGCACGACGACCAACCCGGCGAGGGCGGTCGCCGCGATGGCGATGACGAAATCGGCGAGCCGGTCGAGCGCGGTCCTGGGAGCGCCGTCCGGCGCGAGGGTCGTGTCTTCGGACATCGTGGGTTCCGTGGGCGAAGGGCGGTCAGGCCAGGTCGCGGATGCGACCGTAGAGCGTCTGCAGTTCGGGCTGGCGCAGATAGCGCTCGCGCAGCGGGCGGGCGGCTTCGCGGAAGGCGTCCATGTCGACATCGTTGAATTCGATGCCGTACTCGGCCACCGCCTGGCGGGCGGCGTCTTCCGATTCGTCCCACAGTCCGCGCATCACCGGCACCGATGCACGCGCGGTGTCGATCAGCAGGTCGCGATCGCCGGGGCGCAGGGATTCGAGCGAGCGGCGCGAGATCAGCAGGATGTCCGGCGCGTACGAATGCTCGCTCTGCGACCAGAAACGCGCGGCTTCGAAATGCCGGCTTGAATGGAAGCTGCGCATGTTGTTCTCGGCGCCGTCGATCATGCGCGTCTCCATGCCCGAGAACGTGTCGCCCAGCGACATCGGCGTGGGATTGGCGCCGAGCAGACGCACCAGGTCGATGAACATGTCCGACGAGGCGACGCGCAGCTTGAGACCGTGCAGGTCCTTCGGCGTCACGATGGGATGGCGCGTGTTGTAGAAGCAGCGTGCGCCGCTGTCGTAGATCGCCAGGCCGACCAGGTCACGCGTGCCGAAGCCGTCGAGCACCGTCTGCGCGATGCCGGAATCGAGCGCATGGCGCATGTGCGCGACCGAATCGAACGCATATGGCAGACACAGCGCGGTGGTCAGCGGAAATGCGTTGTTGAGCGCGCCCCCGTAGACGCGGGTGATGTCGATCGCGCCGAAGCGGGCCATGTCGATGGCTTCGGCCTCGCGGCCGAGCTGACCGGAGTGGTACTGGCGCAGGCGCACCCGGCCCTGGGTTTCGCGCTCGAGCGTTTCGCCGATCCAGCGCACCGCCTCGACGGTGGGATAGTTGGCCACGTGCACGTCGGTGGCGGTCAGTACCGTGGCCGCATCGTCGGCGCGCAGCGCGCGCGGCAGCAGCGGCGCCGCGCACAGCGCACCGATGCCGGCGGCGAGGAAGGCGCGGCGTGACGTCATTCGGGACGCTCCCGGCGGCCGGCGGCCACCACGTCGGCTTCGATCTCGCCCACGCCCTCGAACACCACGTGCGCGCGCTGACCGGGCTGGATGTCGTGGATACCGGTGGCATTGCCGGTGGCGATGAGTTCCCCCTTCTTCAGCGGACGGCCACGACGGGCCGAGCGCGACAGTGCGAACGCGAATGCGGCACGCAGTCCACCGGGCAGCGTCGTCGCGCCGCCGGTACCGACGACGGCATCGTCGATGCGGCTTTCGGCACGCAGGCCCGCTTCGTCGCGCGAGGTCCAGTCGGGAATTTCGCTGCCCACGATCAGGCCATTGTTGTTGCCGAAGTCCGACACCACCACGCGCGGGCCGAGGATGTTGATCGTCGCCAGCGGGCTGCTCGCTACTTCGAGCCCGATGAAGAGTGTCGACGGCAGCGCCGCCGCTTCCTCCGGCGTCCACTCGGTCTTGTCCACCGGTGCGTCTGCGTCGAGGCGCAGCACGTATTCGGCCTCGATCGCGCCGAAACCGCCGTCGAACACCGCAATGCGAAGGCCGGGGCCGGCCTGCTGCAGATTGCGGCGGAACACCGGGCCGAGCAGGCGTTCGTCGCCCGAGCCGTCGCGCTTTTCGGCCGCGATGTAACCGACCTTCCAGCCGACGACCTCGTCGTCCCAGCCGGCAATCGCCGCATCCTGCACGGCATAGGCGTCGACCAGCGTGTCGGGGATCGCTCCCGGGAAATCAGGCAGCGACGCGCCAGCGCGACGCGCGCCCAGGAATGCCTCGACGATGCCGCGGGTGTGGTCCGCGGATACGTCCTGCGCATCGATGCGCACGGTGCCGTTGTTCAACTCGATCTCCCGAAGTGCGGTTGCTGCGCCGCAGAAGGCGGCCGTTGGATGTGTCTTGTATGGTAAACCGGTGTCATCTTCAATGTGCAGTGCGTCAAAACGCATTGCAGGCGTGAAACGGGGCGAAAACCGAATGACCAGAAGAGGGTGCGTGGGCGTCTTGCTGGCCCTGCTGTGCGGCGCGCCGATGCTGCACGCAGCGACGCCCGCCGCGGACGATGCGGCGCGGCTGTTATCGCTGTGGCCGGGCGATACCTTGGCGCACGCCGGCACCATTACCGAACGCAGCAATGACCCCGCGCTGCCCGACCGCATCATCGAAAATGTCCGCACGCCCTATCTCGCGGTGCACGCGCCGGCCAGCCCGAGCGGTGTCGCACTGCTGGTCACGCCGGGCGGCGGCTACGCGCGCATCGTGCTGGACAAGGAGGGCACGGCGCTGGTGCCCGCGTTCGTGGACGCCGCCGGCATCACCCTGTTCGTGCTGCGCTATCGCCTGCCCGACATTGCGCACGCTGAAGGTGCCGATGCGCCACTGGCCGATGCCCAGCGCGCGATGCGCGTGATCCGCAGCCGCGCCGCCGAATTCGGCATCGATCCTGCGCGCGTGGGCGTGATGGGATTTTCGGCCGGCGGCCATGTTGCTGCGCGCCTGGCGACTGCCGGGGCGCCGGTGCACCCGGCGCGCGATGCTACGGACCGTTTCGACTGGCGCCCGGCATTCGCAGTGCTGGTGTATCCGGTGATCTCGATGGACGACGGGCTGGCGCACGCAGGTTCGCGCGCGCGCCTGCTCGCGGCCGACACCGCCGACGCCAGCACCGCGATGACCCGGCTCTCGCCCGAGCGCCATGTCGATGCCGCCACACCGCCGCTGTTCCTGCTGCACGCGCAGGACGACGCGGTGGTACCGGTCGGCAATGCGCTGGCGATGCACGCGGCCGCAGTCGCGGCCGGGGTGCCGGCGTCGCTGCACGTGTTTCCGCACGGGGGGCACGGCTTCGGCGTGCGCGACGCGCACGGTCCGCTCGCACGCTGGCCGCAGCTCGCCCTCGACTGGATCGACAGCCAGAACGCCACGCCATGAACTCCGCCCCTCTCGATATGCCTTGCAATCCTCGACGTCGACGCCTGCTGCAGGCCGGCGCGCTCACCGGTGCCTTCGCACTTCTGCCGGGCACGGCGTTCGCCACGTCGCGCACCACGCTGGCACGCACGCGCAGCGGCCGGATCGGCGGCACGATCGAGGACGGTGTGCACGTGTTCCGTGGCGTCCCCTACGGCGCCGACACCGCGCCGCGCCGTTTCCAGGCCGCCGTGCAGGAATCGGCATGGCGCGGCGTGCGCGATTGCGACGCGTACGGCGCCTCGGCGCCGCAGACCGGGGGCGATGGACCGGGCAGCGAAGACTGCCTGTTCCTCAACGTCTGGACGCCGGCGCTGCGCGATGGCGCAAAGCGGCCGGTCCTGGTCTACATCCATGGCGGTGGTTTCACCACCGGCTCGGGCAGTGATCCGCTCTACGACGGCGGCGCGCTGGTGCGCCACGGCGATGTCGTCGTGGTCACGCTCAACCATCGGCTCAACGCGCTGGGCTATCTGTATCTGCGCGACCTCGGCGATGCGCGGTTCGCGCAGTCGGGCAACGTCGGCCAGCTGGATCTGGTGCAGGCGCTGGAATGGGTCCGCGCGCATGCGGCCGAGTTCGGCGGCGACGCCGACAACGTCACCGTGTTCGGCCAGTCGGGGGGCGGCGCGAAGATCGCCACGCTGATGGCGATGCCCGCCGCGCGCGGCCTGTTCCACCGCGCGTGGACGATGAGCGGCCAGCAGGTGACCGCGGCCGGTCCGCGCGCGGCGACCCAGCGCGCCGAGCTGTACCTGGACGCCTTGTCGCTGCCACCCGCACGACTCGAACGCATCCTCGATCTGCCCCTGCAGGCCCTGCTCGATGCGCTGCGCGTGCGCGATCCATCGCGCGTGGAGTCGAGCAGTCTCTATTTCGGCCCGGTGGTCGACACGGTCACACTGCCGCGGCATCCGTTCTGGCCCGACGCGCCGCCACAGTCGGCCGGCATCCCGATGGTGATCGGCAACACGCGCGACGAGACGCGCGCGTTTCTCGGCAACGACCCGGACAATTTCGCGCTGACCTGGGACACCCTGCCGGGCAAGCTGCGCACGCAGCAGTTCGTGGATCTCGACCCGAGCGTTGTCGTCGCCGAGTACCGCAGGCTGTATCCGGACTACACGCCGTCGGAAGTGTTCTTCGCCGCGACGACCGCCGGGCGCTCATGGCGCGGCGCAGTGGAAGAACTCGAAGTGCGCGCCGCGCAGGCTCGCAATACGTGGGCCTATCAGCTCGACTGGTTTCCCGCGACCGAGGCAGGCGCGCGCAGCCGGGCCTTCCACACCCTCGACATTCCGCTGGTGTTCGACACGATCGATGCGCCGGGTTCGAAGACCGGCACCGATGCGCGCGCACGCGCCATGGCGGCGACGATGCGCGACGCGCTGCTCGCCTTCGCCCGCAACGGTGATCCGAACCATGCCGGCATGCCGCACTGGGCGCCCTATTCGCTCGCCCGGCGCGGGACGATGGTGTTCGACACGCCATCGCGTCTGGTCGACGACCCGCGCGGTGGCGAACGCGAGCTGTACCAACAGGCGCCGTTCGTGCAGCGCGGCACGCAGTGAGCGTGCCTGGCGTTCAACGCCGGCCTCGCGCGGCCGGCCACGTGTGCCGGCTGCAGCGCCGGGCTGCGTGATTACCCCAGCGCGTGCGCCCGATCCTGCCCTTACCGATCCGGAGACCCCGATGCGTCGACCGCTTGCCTTCGCTCTCGCGTGCGCCCTGCTGGCGCCGACCGCCGCCATCGCCGCCGACGACCCCATGCGCCCACCGGTCACGCCGATCCGCGCCAGCAAGATCGTGCTGGTCGGCGATTCCACCACCGCCGTGCAGGGCGGCTGGGGCGGCGCGTTCTGCGATCGCCACGTCGCCTCGTTCCTGGCCTGCACCAATCTGGCCCGCGGTGGGCGCAGCACCTACAACTACCGCGCCGAGGGCTCGTGGGACATCGCGCTGCACGAAATGCGCGCCGGGCCCTACCAGGCGGTCTACGTGCTGGTGCAGTTCGGCCACAACGACCAGCCCGGCAAGCCCGGCCGCTCGACGGATCTGGAAACCGAGTACCCCGAGAACCTGCGTCGCTATGTCGCCGAGATCCGCGCCGCTGGCGCCACCCCGGTGCTGCTGACACCGCTGACGCGGCGCCAGTTCGAGAACGGCCGCCTGCTCGATGATCTCGCACCCTGGGCCGACGCGACACGCGCGGTGGCGCGCGAACTCGACGTGCCGCTGGTCGACCTGCATGCGCGCAGCCGCGATCTCGTCCAGGGCATGGGCCCGGTGCTGGCGATGCGCGCCGCGCAGCGTCCCCCAGCGCCCGAACAGGTGGCCGCCGCGCAGGCGGGCACGACCATCGACGCGCCGAAAGCCGCCGCAGCTGCCGCCGGCACGGCGCCCTCGCCCGCCAGTCGACAGGACAACGCCGCGGCCGAACCCATGGGCCAAGCGAAACTGGCGTTCGATTACACCCACCTCGGGCCGGAAGGCGCCGCGCTGTTCGCATCGATCGTCGCCAACGAGCTCGCGCAGGCAGCGCCACCGCTGCGTCCCCTGCTGTTGCCCTGAGCGGCGCGGATCGGGCCGCGCGGGTCAGTCGGCGTCCGGCTCCGGCGGCGCGGTCGCAGCGATACTCTCCAGCGGTACGCGGGTCAGCGCGATGTCTTCCTTGTTGACCGCGTAGGCGACATAGAGGTGCCCGCCCCACAGTACGCTTTTCGGATAGTGGTAGCCCGGCCGCTTGAAGCGGCCCGGGTGGCGCAACTCTGGAAGATCGTTGCGGCCGCGCAGCAGGAAGGCGCGGGCGAAGATGTGGCCGTCACTGGACAGCGTGACCGCCAGCGGGATGCGCTCGCGATCGGCGTTCGGGGCGTTGACCAGGAACGCGGTGCCGTCGGGGAGGTTGCCGGCGCTCTGTTTGGCGCGGGCATCGGGCATGCCGGTCAGTGCCGGCGGTGTCCAGTGCAGGCCGCCATCGCAGCTTTCCGAGGCGAGCTGGCGGAAGCTCGAGCCTTGGTCGCGGAACACCATGACCACGCAGTCCAGGCCCTTGCGCCGGCGCTGGAACGTGCTCGGTTCGAGCGCGCGGCTCACGCGGATGTCTTCGCTCGGCGCGCTGTCCATCACGCCGCGCCGCCAGCCACGCAGGCCCAGCGGATCGTCGCTGACGAACGGAGCGACGTGCATGCCCGGCCGCAGGTGGAACGCGGTGACGATGCGGCCGTCGGGCAATGCACGCGGGTCCTGCTCGATGACGCCTTCTACCGGCGCGCCGTCGGCATCGAGCACACGCTGCGGCGCGCTCCAGTGCACGCCATCGCGACTGGTCATGGCCTCGGTCCAGCCACCGGCGCGCGACTGGAAACCCTCCGGCCAGACGTTGACGTAGGCCACCAGGGTGTCGCCGTCGGTCCACCAGCCGCCGTTGGAATGCATCGCACCGTCGCGCCCGGCCGCGCGCAGCACCTGCGGTGACTGCCAGTGCAGGCCGTCGTCGCTCCAGCTGTAGAGCACGTGGGTGTCGGCGCTGTCCTCGTCGCGCGCGGATGCCTGCCACTGCGCGTAGAGGCGTCCGCCGAAGGGCATCAGCACCGCGCCGTTGTTGAAGCGCGGCTGCGAACCGGACGGCGCGAACACGGTCACGCTCTGCGTGCCGTCGGCAGGACGCAGGCCGAGGTCGGGCCGGGCGGTGTCGAACACGCCGGCGGCAAGCCGGTACGGCGCCCCGTCGGCCGGTTCGGCCGCCGCCGCGGCGGTGACGGTCAGCGCGAGCGCACAGGCCAGCGCCCGCAGTGCCGCGCGAGCGTTCATTCGACGCGGAAGTCGTCGAAGTCGGCGTGGCCGACGCGCGTGGCGGTATAGGCCGGCGTGCCCGCCGGGCTCTGTGCGAACAGGCCCAGTTGCGAGCCCACCCAACGACCCGGCAGTACGGTCACCGCGTCACCGAGGGCAGTCCAGGTCTCACCGTCGAGGCTGTAGTGGAACTGCGCACGCGCATGGAACGCGCGCTCCATCGACGGCCAGTAGCGTGTCGGATCGGCCGGCGGCGCGACGCGGACCTCGACCGGCGCGACGTCGACACGCAGATGCACCGGCCCGTCGACGGCGACATCGCCAAGGACCCGTTTCGCAGCCCCCTGCCCGGCCGCATCCGCGCGCGAGACCTGCACCAGGCGCGTGCCGTCGCTGGTGTGTTCGAGGCCGATCCAGCCGTAGGCCGCGCCGAACAGCGTCAGCCCTGCACGCTCGCCGACCGCCACCGGGGCGAAGTCCAGCGTCGTGGTCGCACTGAAGGTCATGCCGGGCAGCTTCTGCGACAGCATGTGTCCGGCTTCCCAGAGATTCTCGGGCGAGGACGCCGACTTGAGCCGCAGCACGCCGCGGGCCGATGCGTCATGCCAGTCGGCCGCCGGATTCGACTGCCATTGCCAGCCCAGGTGGAAGCCATCGTCGAAGCGGTCGTCGACGACCGGCGCGGACGCCGGCTGCGAAGGCAACGCGGGCTTGGCGTGGGTGAGGACCGGTTGGCCGCGATGCGTGCCCGGCTGCGGCGTCCCGATCAGCGGCCAGCCGTCGTCGTTCCAGACCATCGGCTGCAGATGCACGCGGCGACCGAAACTGTCGGCATCGGAAAAATGCACGAACCAGTGCCCGCCCTGCGGCGTGTCGACCCAGCCGCCCTGGTGGGGGCCGTTGACCGGCGTGTCGCCCTGGTCCAGCACGTTGCGCGCCTCGTAGGGCCCGGCGATGTCGCGCGCACGGAACACGCCCTGCCAGCCGCCCTTGACCCCGCCCGACGGTGCGAACAGCCAGTACCAGCCGTCGCGCTTGTAGAGCTTGCCGCCTTCGATGACCACCCAGGTCTTGGCGCCGTCGGACGTGGCGACCGGCGCCAGCGTGTCGCCGTCGATGATGATGCGCTCCTCGCCCACCGCCCGCGTGCCGCTGTCGTCAAGACGCTTGAGCGCGACGAGATTGATCTTGCCCGAGCGCGATTTCGCGTACGAATAGATCAGCCAGCCCTGGCCGTCGTCGTCCCAGAACGGCGCCGGATCGATCGCCCCGCCGGGGCTGTCGACCAGGATGGGATCGCTCCACGGTCCCGCCGGATCTTCGGCGGTCACGGTGTAGATGCCGAAGTCCGGATCGCCCCAGAAAATGCGGAACAGGCCGTCGTGATGGCGGATCGCCGGCGCCCACACGCCGCCGCCGCGGCGCGGCACGTCGTGATGCGGCTGCGGCAGGCGGGTCAGCGCATGGCCGACCAGCGTCCAGTTCACCAGATCGCGCGAATGCAGCACCGGCAGGCCGGGCACGTTGGCGAAGCTCGAGGCGGTGAGGTAGTAGTCCTTACCGACGCGGACGACATCCGGATCGGAATAGTCGCCGGCGAGGATCGGATTGACGTAGCTGCCGTCGCCCCGGTCGGGCATCCAGACGCCGGGTGCCATCGGTGGCTGCGCGATGACCGGCGCACACCCGGCGGTGAGCGCCAGTGCCAGCAACGTGATGCGCAGGCGGGAGGCGCGACGCATCAGCGCACCTCGGCGACGTTGTTGAGCCGCGTCACTTCCTCGCCGTCGCCCGGCAGCGCGATGCGCACCCGGCCACCGCGCGGATCGACGCTGGCCGCAGGTTCGAGCCGCAGGGTGGCGGTGCGCGGGCGCAGGTCACGCGGTGCTTCGAGCGCGGGGATGTCGGTGCGCGCGAGCTCGCGGCCGCGCGCGTCCTCCAGGATCGCCACGCCGCCCGGCGCATCGGCATGGCCGAGGCTGTGCACGGTGACTTCGACCGCACCGTCGACCACGCGCACGTCGCCGCGGCCGATACCGATGTCGGGACGCGTCTCGACCGGCGTGCCGGCCTCGACCAGCTCGAACTCGAACACCTGGGTCTGGCCGGACGCGAACGACAGGTCCACCGAGGCGCTCGATTCGAGCGTCACCTCGCGCGTCTGCGCGCGGCCGTCGATGGTCTCGTCGCCGTTGCGGTCGACGCCGCTGGTGATGCGCCAGCGCCCGGGCGCCACGTTCCAGCCGGTCATCGCCGCCTCGGCGGTGCGCGCACCGGTGTTGTGGGCGATCACCTTGAAGCGCTCGCGCGATGGCGCCGATACCAGCAGCGCGACTTCCTCGGCCTGCGCGTCGTCAGCGAAGCGCCAGCTCACGGTGTGGCCGGGATAGGTCGAATTGCGCTTGAGCCCCAGGCCACCGAGCCGCACGCGCTGCAGGAACTCGCTGTGCGCCTCGACGCGGTCCGACCACCAGTGACCCTCGGTATTCATGTACTCGCGCATGGCCTTGGCTTCGATGCCGTCGGCGTGCAGGGCTTCGAGATAGGCCTTGTCGCCGGTCTGCTGCCAGGCGAACACGCTCTGCACGCCGGTGTCGCCCTTGTCGGCCGACTGCTGCAGACGCGCGCCCCAGTCGCCGCGGCGGTCGAGCGCATCGACGTAGTTCTCCGACAGGTTCGACAGCCCGGTCGGGCCAGAGCGCTCCACGCGGTACTCGATCGGCTTGAGGTACTTCTCATCGCCCGTCCAGCGCCATGCCGCCCAGTACAGGTGCATGGTGTCGGCGCCACCCGAGCCCTCGAACAGGTTGCCGCCGCGGATGTCACCCGTCGCCCAGTTGATCTCGTTGGGCAGCTGCCAGACGCCGGCCTCGTCGGTGTAGGCGTGGGCGAGGTAGCCGTCGGCCAGGCCGGTGACCATCTGCCGGCTGGTGGGGTCGGCATTGAACACGCCTAGCAGCATCGCCGGATGCAGGATCGGGAACGAGTACGGCTTCTGCCACTGCCAGCGCGGCTCGCGGTAGATTTTGTTGCCGCCGAACCAGTTGCTCGAGAACAGCAGATGCCCCTGCGGATTGCGCAGCACGATCTTCTCGTCGAGGTCGCGCACGGTTTCCATCAGGCGCGTCATCGTCAGCGGATCGCCCCAGTTGAGCAGGGTCATCGCGCTGTTGGTATTGATGCCTTCCTCGTAGGCGTGCAGCTCGTCGGTCTCGATCGTCGACAGGCCGCCGACGAACATGTCGTTGGCGTAGGCGGCGTCGGCAAGGCGGGTGATCGAGTCGTTGACCTTGTCGGGAATCACGCCCATCAGCGCCAGGCCCGGCCACTGCTGCGACAGGTCGCTGTCGTCGGAAATGCCGCCGCCGAAATCACCGAACTCCACCTGGCGGTGGTCGATCCACCATTCGATGAAGCGACGCACCGCCTTGAGATCCTCGAGCTGGCGGAACGCCCACAGCGGCACGCCCGCGGGCGCCTGCGGCTGCTCGAACGGCGGCCGCCCCTGGCTGTTGTAGCTCATGTAGTTCCAGTACAGCCGACCGAGCTCGTGGTCGGGATCGACCCGCAACAGATCGCTGATGTCGGCGTGCACGCGCGCGTACAGACGCTGGCGGCGCGAGGTGGTGTGTTCCTCGACCAGGAAGCCCCAGTTGTCGCGGACCTGGTTGAAGCGGTCTTCGACGTGCTCGGCAATCGCCTCGGCGCGCGGCTTGTAGATCATGCGCACCTCGGCGCCGTCGAGCGCGGCCGGGCCGAAACCTTCAGCCGCCGAGGCGATGCTGATCCACAGGCTGTCCTCGGTGAGGATGCGATCGCGCAGGTCCAGCCACAGCGTGCGCTTCTGTCCCGGCTGCACCGAGACCGAGACGTCGATCATGTCGCGGTCGGGCCAGATCGGGTCCTTGACGCGGATGTTGAGCGGAATCGCAGGCGTGCCGTCGACGCTGTGCGTGGCCGGCAGCTCGAGCGCGGGGATGTCGATGGCGATGCCATCGAGCCCGTCGTACATGTTCTCCCAGCTGTGCGCCCAGCTGCGGATCAGCGGCTGCGCCGCAGGGGCTGCGCCGATCCCCGAGGGAATGAGCACGTGCACGATCGGCTGGGTGCCGGTCTCGCGCGGCGTCTCGCGTGTGCGATAGGCCGCGCGTCCGGGCAGCGCGAGCACCTTGCTGCGTTCGCCGGACACGAAGCGGCTGTCGATGTGGGCGCGCAGCGCGGCGAGATTCTCGTAATCGACTTCGGCGTCGCCGCGGATCGTGTAGTGCTGCTTGACCGAGCCTTCGGGTTCGGCGGCCTCACTGACGTGATAGGCCCAGATCTGCTGGATCGGGGTTTCCTGGGCCGCGTTCTCGAAACGCAGATGGCCGCCGCGGCGGGTGTCGAAGGTGTCGACCGTGCGCACCACGCCTTGCGGGCGCTGGAACAGCGGCGCGAGCGCTTCGGCCGAATCGCCGGCCGTCGCCTGGCCGTAGGCCGCGCCGCGCAGTTCGATGCGGTTCCACGGCTCGTCGGGCAGGGTCAGGTCGAGCGCCTTGCCGCCGTCGACGTAGGTGTCCCAGTCGGGCAGCTGGAAATAGTCGTCGCGGCCGCGCAGGCGCGAACGGTTGTAGACGCCGGGCCAGGTGGTTTCGGCGATGCCGTCGGTCGCCTTCCACATCCATTGCTTGAGGTCCTTGGTATCGGCGAACTCGACCTTGCGGATCGTCGTGGTCGCGGCCGTCAGCAGCGGCGGCGCGCTGCCGTCCTGCCAGCCGTGCCGGAACAGCCAGGCGGCATGGCGATCGTTCGGCGCAACGGCGGTTTCGGGAGCGCGGAAACCGCGCACCGCCTGCACGCCGGCGACGTCGAGCATGCGGTCGTGCACGCGGATGTCGTCGAAATCGCTGCCGCGCAGGAAGTTGTAGCGGCTCTGCACCTGGTGCGGCGAGAGGATGCGCCCGGCCAGTCCCAGCTGGTCGAGCCCGGTATCGAAATCGAACGCGGCCTGGGCATTGGCCGGCCGGTCCTCGCGGGCGACTTCGCGCCCATCGACGAACAGGCGCACGCCGATCGTCTCGTCCCAGGCGAAGGCGATGTGCGTCCAGGCGTCGGCCGCCGGCGGCGTGTCCAGCTTGAACGACACGCGGGCACGGGCTAGGTTGGCATCGGTGACGAAGGCATCGAAGCCCTCGCCGTTCCAGTCGATGCGCAGCCAGGCCATGTCCCAGCTGGAATGGTCGGCATATCCGACACGGAAGATCACGAACGGCGCCTCGCCCACCGGGTCGCGCGAGCGCCAGAAGAAGCTCAGCGTGCCGCGCGCGGCATCGATGTTGCCCGGCGCGTTCCACGACAGCACGCCGTCGTCGTCCCACTCGATGGCCCGGCCACGTACACCGTCTTCGACCAGACGTACCTTGTCCTTGAAGTTCGGCACCGGATCGCCCGCGGCGGTGTCGGCGACGAAGTCCGCGTCGGCCGAAACATGGAACAGCAGGCGGGGCGTGTCGTCGGCGTGGACGGTGGCCGACAGGGCCAGCGCACAGGCGATGGACAGGACGTGCTTGGACATCTGGTTCAAGTGTTACCTCCTCGACAGCGACGTGCCGGACGGGCCGGCGCGTGGATTACGGATTCTCGGCGCCGTGGCCTTCGGGCGCATGACGCCGGCGCCACGCCGGCAGGTCCCGGGTAAGCAGCGACGCAGGCCAGGTGCCGTACCAGGCATAGCCGGTGCGCCGCTCGGCCGACATCTGCGCCAGCGACGCGACGATGTCGCCGCCACGGTCGACCAGCAGCGGCTGTTGCCGCTGCAGATCGTAGAAGCGTGCCCAGGTGACCGTGCCCGGTTGCGCGACAAGCCGGACATCGCGCGGACGTCGCCCCTCGCCCGGGACACGCTCGACTGCGGTATCGGCCAGCCCGTGCGCATCGAACCAGACAGCCGCTTGTTCGATCGCCGCGACGACCCGCGGCGAAGTTGGCTGGCGCATCAGCAGGCGCACGATCGCCACCGACTCCGCCGTCGCCAGCGAAGGCAGTTCGTAACTGCGCGCGGTCGCCGGCTGCAGCGCGGTGTCGTCGTATTGCGCGGCCCAGATCGTGGGTACGCTGTCGATGTGGACCTGCAGGTCGAGGATCAGCGAGATCGCACGTGCGACCGCGTCCGCTGCCGCCTCGCCGCGCAACGGCGTCAGCGCGGCAAGCGCGCCCTGACCTTCGGCGATGTCCTGCAACAGGCCGACGACCTGGGTCATCGCGTCGTCGTTGAAGGTGACCTGGCCGCGATAGCCCGAGTGATCGGGATGGAACTGTGGCCAGCCGCCATTGGCGTACTGCGCGGCCAGCAGGTAGTCCACGCCGCGCAGCGCCGCGTCGCGATAGCGCGTCTCCCCGTGTTCGCGCCAGACCTGGGCCAGATGCGCGATCTCGCGCGTGGTCGCGTCGTTGTCGATCGTGGCGTCGTCACGGCGCTGTGTGTCGGCGAGCGCGGCGCGCGCCGCCTCGTCGAAGGGCAGCGCGTAGTCGATGGCCTTGCCGGCCAGATGCTTGGGCCAGCCGCCCGATGCGGTCTGGGCCTGAAGCATGCGTTCGGCGACCGGGTCCGGTCCGGCCGCGAACGCGGCAGCACCGGCAACGAGGCCTGCGAGCAGCAGGACCCACTGCACGACGTACACCGAGCGTCTCATTCGAATGCCCTCCAGCCCTGCATCAGCGTCGCGGTGCCGGGCCCCGCCGCGGTGTCGCGCAGCCACGGCACGCGGCCACCGAGCGCACTGCCCGGCCCGGTGTTGCCGTGCTCGGCGAAGCGCGCGGTCGCCTGGTTTCCGGGTTTGCCCCAGTCGTGCCAGCCCTCGGCTGGAACCGGTGCTTCGAAGCGGCATTGTTCGAAACGCGTCGCGCCATGCGGACGCCACGGACGTCCGAGATAAACGCGGCCCACGCCGGGTGCGGCGGTCAGGACGCAGTCGCGGAACACGAAGCCGTGCGCCTGCCCGGCCGGTGTCGAGGCTGCGGTCACGTAACCGTCGCCGAGCGAATGCAGTGCGCAGCGCTCGAACAGTGCGGTCGCCGCGCCGAACACGTAGTCCACCGTGCCCTCGATGCGGCAGTCGCGGAACCAGGCCAGCGTGCCGGCCTTGCGCAGGTACAGCGTGTCCTGGTGGCCGAGCAGGTGGACCCGCTCGAACGCGGCGCGGGTGCCGTCGACGACCAGCGCCACCGCCTGCCCCACCGGACCGGCGTCGTTGGCGATCGTCAGATCCTGAGCGTGGAAATCGTCGGCGCGCACGAACATCGTCGCCGAACCATAGGTGCCGAAACCTTCGCCGGTACGCGGATCGATGCGGCTGGCGTAGTGATCGTGGACGATGCGCGTCCGCGTCGCGCCCGCGCCGACGAAGCGCAGCGCGGGTGCTCCGGGTGGCACGTCGACCACGCCGCGCCAGATCCCCGCAGGGATGCGGATCGTCGCCGCATCGCCGGCGGCGACCGCCGCATCCACGGCCGCCTGCACCGTGGCGTGGGCGTCATCGCCGTGTCCCACCTCGAACATGCGTTCGGCCATCGCGGCCGGTGCGAGCACGGCCAGGCCCAGCGCGAGACAGACACGTCCCCGCCACCGTCGCCGGAGCGACGGCAGCGGGCAACGCGGGGAGGCCTCAGAAGCGATAGCGGGCACCGATGTAGTACTGGCGACCGGTCACGGTGTAGCGGTCGGGCAGCATCAGGTCGGAGTCCACGTAGCGACGATCAGGCGTGTCGAGCAGGTTCACCGCCTCGAACGTCAGGCTCAGCTTGTCGTTGACCTTGAACGAGGTGTTGAAGTCGACATTGCGCACGCTGTGCTTGCCGGTCACGTCGGCGGTGCCGAACTGGTTGCCGTCGAGATCCCAGACGTTCTCGCGGCTGAGCACTTCGCCGATGTAGCCGTCGCGGTAGCTGGTCGAGACACGGGCGCTGAAGCGGCCGTCGTCGTAATACAGCGTGGCGTTGTAGGAGTTCGGCGACAGGTTCACCAGCTGGTTGTCGGTGACCTGGGTGACGATGGCGGTGTTGTTGCTGGCCGCGGTGCTGAACATGTACTCGATGTCCGAGTCGACGTGCGTGTAGTTCATCTGCACGCCGAAATTGCTCCAGAACCCGGACAGGAAGGAGAACGGCTGCTGGTAGGTCAGCTCCCAACCCTTCAGCGGGCCACCGGGCGTGTTGTAGTAGCTCTGCACGTTGAACACCGTATCGGCGGTGAAGCCGGGCGGCAGCAGGTCGAGCGAATAGCCCAGTTCCGACCAGGTGCTCAGCAGACGGGTGCGCTGCACGTAGCTTTCGATGTCCTTGTAGAACACCGCCGCCGACAGCAGTGCGCCCTCGGCGAAATACCACTCCGCGCTCAGGTCGTAGTTGGTCGAGCGGAACGGGTCGAGTTTCGGGTTGCCCAGATTGATCGAGTAGAACCGGCCATCGTCGAAGAAGTTCGTCGGGCCGCCGGTCACACTCGGCGACATGTAGGTCAGCGTCGGACGGGCCATGGTCTTGGCCGCGCCAAAACGCAGCACGAAGGTGTCCGACAGATCCCATGACAGGTTCAGCGACGGCAGCACGTCGGTGTAGTTGTGGCCCACGACGCTTTCGACGACGTAGCGGTCGCCCGGCGCGGAAGTGGCATTGGCCACGCCGAACACGCGTTCGCAGTTCGCCTCGCCACCGGTGGGGCATGGCGCCCAGCCGGCCGCGCTGATCTGCGTCTTGACCAGACGCACGCCGAGGTTGCCGCGCAGCGCGCGCGAAAGCAGATCGGTGTTGAAGTCGAGCTGGGCGTAGGTCGCCATGCTGCGCTCGTTGACCGAGAAGTTGTTGTTCGACGAACCGAAGTGGCCGATGCCGGCAAGGCGGTAGTCGCCGCCCGGCACGCCGTTGTCGGCATTGCTGTAGATGTCGAGCAGATCAGCGATCTTGTCGAAGTCCGGAATCAGCCACGAGCCGGGCATGCTGCCCGAGAGGTTCTTGCCGAAGCCGTCGAGCGTGGTGCTCAGGTCTCCCAGCGTCACGCCGCCCGGCAGCGCCTGCGGCAGGCGGCCGTAGCTGATGTGGCGGTATTCCTCGCTGCGCATGTCGTAGTCCTTCCACGCCAGGCCGGTGCGGAAGGTAAAGGTGGGGTTGATGTCGAACGACAGGTCGATCTTGGCCGAGTCGAACTCGTTCTGGACGTAGTTCGGGTTCAAGCGCACTTCGCTGATGTTCGCGCCGCGGGCGGTGCCGTTGCTGTTGACCGGCACCGCGCCGTAGCCGAGCCACTGCCAGGCGTCGGGGCTGCTGGTGTCGAAGGGGAAGGTCATGTTCGGCATTTCCGGATCGCCGCGCAGGTCGAGCACGAAACCGTCGAGGTTGGCGTTGTCGAAGCTGACCATCGAGAACACCGGACGCGAATAGTCCGACGACGAATGGCCGACCGTCGCGTCCAGACGCACCGCATTGTTGAAGCGATGCTCGAGCTGCAGGCTGAACTGCTTGAACTCGGTCGATTCCTCGATCTGGCTCGATTCGGTGCGGAAATCGACGTTGTCGAACACGCCGTACTGCAGGCGGTTGCGGTCGTCGACCTGGGCTTCGCGCACCACGATCTGGGTCTTGCCGCCGAGGTTGGCGGTGCGGTGCAGGTTGGCGCCCAGCGAATCTTCGCGCTGGTCCTTCTCGAGCTTCGAATAGAGCGCGTCGAAGCTCAGCAGCGTGTCGTCACTGATGCGGAACTGGAATGCGCCGGTGACGCCGAGACGTTCGATCTCGTGCTTGGTGCGGATGTAGCGCGGGTAGCGCGGCAACCAGGCGTTGGTCGCGGTCTCGTAGGCGGCGATGTTCTCCGCCGTCGCCGCCGGACGCGGCAGGCCGGTGCCGCAGTTGTTGGCATCGATGCCGTAGCTGCCCCAGCCGTTGCTGCGGTCCTGGTCGACCTGGCTGCCCGTTCCGGCCGGCGTCTCGTTGGCCAGCGGGTTGCGTGGCGTCTGCGGGTTGTAGCCGGCCGGCGAGCAGAAGCCGTAGGTGCCGTTGTTGTTGGCGTTGGACTGGTTGGAGTTGCGGTGGTTGCCGTGCTCCCAGCGGACCGGGTTGTAGCCTTCCTCGTACACCGAGCGCTGGCTGTAGGACGCCGACAGCAGGGCGCCGACACGGCCATCGGCCCAGGTGTTGCTGATCAGGCCCGAGACGCGCGGGTCACTCTCTTCCGACAGCTCGTTGTAGCCGAGCTGGCCGCTGGCCGAGGCGCGGAAGCCCTCGAAGTCGAAAGGCCGCGAACCGCGCAGGTCGACCGTCGAGCCCAGCGAACCTTCGTCCATCTGCGCCGACTGGGTCTTGTTGACCTTGACCTGGCTGAAGAGCTCGGAAGCGAAGGTGTTGAAATCGAAGCCGCGCGAGCGGTTGACGCCGGCGCTGCCGCTGCCGGCAGTGGCCAGCGCTTCGAGGCCGTTGAGGCGCACGCGGGTGAAGTCCGATCCCAGGCCGCGCACGGAAATGCGCTGACCCTCACCGCCCTCGCGGTCGATCGAGATGCCGGCGATGCGCTGCATCGACTCTGCCAGGTTCTGGTCGGGAAACTTGCCGATGTCCTCGGCAAAGATGGCATCGACCTGCTCGACGCTGTAGCGCTTTTCGTCGAGCGACTTCTGCAGGCTTTCGCGGTAGCCGGTGACGGTCACCGTCGCCATGTCGACCGCGTGCTGGGATGCGTCGCCCTGCTGCGCCAGAGCCGGCGCCGAAAGCGCCACCGCGATGCTGGCGGCCAGCAAGGTAACCGGTGTCTTCCGGCCTGTACGGATCCGATCCATTCCCGTCTTCCTCCCCGAAACTGTTGAAGTACCGCTTCGATGGGGACTCGCTGCAAGCGGTCCCTCTGCGCTGTCAATGACACCGATGGTCATCGAGGGTGGCTACGCTATCAGCACGTTTTCTTCACGGCATCTTGCAACGCAACAAGAGCGCAAAGCGCGCACAAAAAAGGCCGGAGCGTTGCCGCTCCGGCCTTTCGTCCGACACGTGCGAGATCAGAACTTGTAGCGCATGCCCAGCAGGAACTGCCGGCCGGTTTCGCTGTAATCGAGCGGCAGGCGGGACGCCGCACCGATCCAGGTTTCGGACGGCTCGTTGGTCAGGTTGATGCCTTCCAGGCTCAGCTCGATCTGCTCGCTGATGCGGTAGCGCAGCGACGCATCGAGCATGGTGGTGCCGGTCTGGCCGTGGACGTCTTCGGTAAAGCCCTGCTCCTGGCCGGGCACCTGGATCAGGTAGTCGTCGCGGTTGGTCGCCGAGACGCGGCCCGAGAAGCTCTCGCCCTCGTAGAAGACCGTCGCGTTCCACGAGCGCTTCGACGAGCCCAGCAGCGAGGTGCGCAGCGAGTTGGCACCGCTCGAGGTCAGGTACTGGATCTCGGTATCGACGTAGGTGTAGTTGAGCTGCACGCCGAAGTTGCGCCACGCGCCCGGCAGGAACGTGAAGGGCTGCACGTAGTTCGCCTCGAAGCCCTTAAGCGGGCCGCCAGGCGTATTGAGCGGCACGGTGAACGAGAAGTCGTCATTGACGCTGGCGCCGGTGCCTTCGAGCAGGCTCGCCGGCAGGCCGCTGGACGCGTAGCTGCGGACTTCGCGCGAGGTCTGGATGGTGGTCTTGAGATCCTTGTAGAACAGGCCCAGACCGAGCATCGCACCCTCGTCGAAGTACCACTCGAAGCCGAGGTCGGCGGTGTCGGCGCGCACCGGTTCAAGCGTCGGATTGCCGCCGCTGACAGTACGCGCGCCGCCGCTGACGTTGACCGTGACGCCTGGGGTGAGCGAGCCCAGTCCCGGACGCGACATGACGCGCGCGGCGCCGAAGCGGATGAGGAAGTCCGGTGCGATCTCCGCCACCAGGTTCATCGACGGCAGCGTGTCGCTGTACTCGCGCGACACCGTCGAGGCCACCGGCGTGCCGCTGGCGGTCGCGATGCCGGTGGAGGACTGCTTGGTGCGCACGTAGCGCACACCGAAGTTGCCCGAGAACGGGATGTTGCCCAGATCGGTCGAGAATTCGCCCTGCAGATACACGCCGCGATCCTGCTCCTCGACGCTGCGGGTGTTGACCGCGCGCTCGGTCACCGCGAACGTGCCCTCGCCGCTGTAGATGTCGAAGAAGTCGGCGATGCGCTCGTAACTGGGAATCACCCAGCGCCCGGGCGACCCGTCGATGCCGCTCAGGCTGCCGGTGCTGGTGAGGTCCGGCGGCACGATCAGGCTGCCGTCGGCGAAGCTCGGCACTGCGCCTTCCGAAGCGCGACGCAGCTCGCGGGTCGAGAAGCTGTAGTCCTTGGCCTGCACGCCGCCCTTGAGGCGGAAGCCGGGACTGATGTTCCAGTTGAAATCGAGCTGGGCGTTGTCGAATTCGTTCTCGACGTACTGCGGCCGCAGACGGATCTCGGCGAGCGTCCAGCCGGTCGGGTCGAGCGGATCGATGCCGTAGTTGAGCACCGGACGGTAGGGGTCGCCGCGGTAGTCGTAGCTGTAACCGTCGACATCGAGCTTGTCCATGATGATCGTGGTCTGGATCGGGTTCTCGTGTTCGGATTTCGAGGTGCCGATCTTGCCCGACAGGGTGAAGTCGTCGGTGATGTCGAACTTGCCGTCGAGCGTGAGCTGGGTGAAGACGGTGTTCCACTCGTCGTGGCGGTTCTCCGAGCGGATGTCGACGTTGTCGAACTCGCCGTAGACCAGCGCGCCGCGGTCGTCGACGACACCGTCGCGGACGATGGTCTGCGGTTTGCCGGCGCCGCTGCGGCTGAAGGAGATCGCCTCGATGTACTTCTCGTCGCGCTCGGCGTCGATCTTCGAGTACAGACCGTCGAGCGAGAACTCCATGCGGTCGGTCGGCTTGAACTGCAGCGAACCGGTGATGCCGGTACGCGTCTGGTCATGCTCCATGCGCGTGTAGCGGGGGAAGCGTGGATGGAAGACGTTGGCGCCGAGCGCCTCGGTGAACGGCGAGTCGGGGTTGAAACCGCCGTTGCTCGGGCCGTTGGCCCAGCGGCCCGTGCCGCTGCCTTCCTCGATCGCCTGGCGCTCGCTGTAGGCGACCGACAGCAGGGCGCCGAACCGGCCGTCGGCCCAGGTGTTGGCGATGAGGCCGGCGATGCGCGGGTCGGCCTTCTCGGCCATGTCGTTGTAGCTCGCCTGGCCACTGGCGACGACGGTCAGCCCGTCGTAGTCGAACGGACGCGCGGTGCGCAGGTCGACCGTGGCGCCGAGCGAGCCCTCCTCCACGTCGGCCGATGCGGTCTTGCGCACGATCAGCTGCGAGAACAGGTCGGAGGCGAACACGTTGAAGTCGAAGCCGCGGCCGCGGTTGGAACCGCCGCTCTGGTCGGACGCGCCCACCGTGGTCAACGCCTCCATGCCGTTGATGCGCACGCGGGTGAAATCCGGGCCCAGGCCGCGCACGGTGATCTGACGGCCTTCGCCGGCGTCGCGGGCAATCACCACGCCCGGAATGCGCTGCAGCGATTCGGCGAGATTGAGGTCGGGGAACTTGCCGATGTCCTCGGCGACGATCGCGTCGACCACGCCGGCCTCGCCGCGCTTGATGTCGAGCGCGCGCTCGACGCTGGCGCGGTAGCCCACCACGCGCACCGTGTCGAGCTGCTGGGCCGCGTCATCGGACGCGGACGTCGCTGGCGCCGTCTGGGCGAAGGCCGGCACGGCAACTGTCTGCAGCGCGAGCGCGATGGCGGTCGCCAGCAAGGTAACCGGTGTCTTTTTTGAACCGAACAACTGCGTCATCTCCGTCCCCTCCCAGGGTGCGTTGCGGTTTCGGCGCGTCTTGACTGGCTGGGCGCGCTTGTTAATGTGATCGCCGGCGTCCAATGACACCGCGGGCCAAACGCTAACAGAGCGATTTCCGCAAAGCATGTTGCGCCGCCACATCCACACTGCCCGTCCCCACCGGGCCCGAGCGAAAGGCATTGCCGCGATGGGCAAACGCATTCTGTGTTTCGGCGAGCTGCTGCTGCGCCTGGGCGCCCCGGGGCGCGAATTCCTGCTGCAGTCGCGGCACCTGGACGTGCACGTCGGCGGCGCGGAAACCAATGTCGCGGTATCACTGGCGCGCTTCGGCCATGCCAGCGCGCTCGCCGGCACCGTGGCTGCGAATGCGCTGGGCGACGGCGCACTGGGCGAACTGCGCCGCCACGGCGTGGACGTTTCCCGCGTGGCACGTGCCGTGGGCCGCATGGGCCTGTATTTCTTCGCCGCAGGCGCGGGCCTGCGGCCCAGCGATGTGGTGTACGACCGCGCCGATTCGGCCTTCGCGCGTGCGGCGCCCCAGGATTACGACTGGCCGGCCCTGCTCGAGGGTTTCGACTGCCTGCACGTGTCCGGCGTGACACCGGCGGTCGGTCCGAACGCGGCCGATGCCGTCTTGGCGGCCGTGCGCGCTGCACGTGCGGCCGGCGTGCGCGTCTCGTTCGACGGCAACTTCCGCCCCAAACTGTGGGCAAGCTGGAACGACACCCCCGCGCCGTTGCTGCACGGCCTGCTGGCCGAAGCGGACGTCGCCTTCATCGACCACCGCGACATCGACCTGATCCTGGGCACCGACGCGGCCGAAACCGGTGCGCACGCCAGCGCCGAACGCACGCTCGAGGCCGCTACGCGCGCGTTCGCCGCCTTCCCGCACCTGCAGCGCATCGCCTGCACCCAGCGCACCGTGCACAGCGTCGATCGCCATGCACTCGGCGCACTACTGGTGCGACGTGACGGCAGCGCCCAGCGCATCGACGCGCTGCCCGTCGACGGCATCGTCGATCGCATCGGCGGTGGCGACGCATTCGCCGCAGGCGTGCTGCACGGCGTGCTGTCGGGCATGGACGATGCGCGCACGCTCGCCTTCGGCCTGGCGGCGGCGCGACTCAAGCACAGCGTGCCCGGCGACTTCAATCTGGTCGGTGCGGCGGATGTCGAAGCGCTCGTCGACAGCGGCCGTCTCGACGTGCGCCGCTGACGCGGCGCGGCGCATACGTCAACGCAAACGGCCCGCCAATGGCGGGCCGTTCGCATTGACCACTAACGAAACGTCACAGTTCGCAGAAGCAGTACGCCACCGCCTTGACCGGACGGCCCGGCTGCGGGCTCATGACGCTTTCGAGCAACTGCAGGTCCTGTTCGGCGCGCGGCACTGCGCGCGCCAGCAGGCTGCGGGCGACATCGCTGTGGCCCACCAGCGCGCCGCCGAGGCGCCCGCTGACGAAGCCGGTCAGGAAGCGGCCGAACGGCGTGGCCGCCTTCTCGACGTAGCGCACGCGCCAGCCGTCCTCGCCCAGACCGCCCAGTTCGGCCGCCTTGGCGATGGCGGTGCGCAGGCCGCCGAGCTCGTCGACCAGCCCGCGCTCGAGCGCCTGGGTACCGCTCCAGACGCGGCCGCGTGCGACCTCGTCGATCTCCTCGGCACTGCGGCCACGCGCGTCGCCGACCTTGCCGATGAAGTTGGCATAGCCGCGGTCGATGATCGACTGGATCGCCACGCCCGCCTCGGGCTGCAGTTCGCGGGTCAGATCGAACGCGCCGGCGATGCGCGTGGTGCCCACGCCGTCGGTGCGGATGCCGATCTTCTCCAGCGTGCGCGGGAAGGTGGGCACCAGCGCGAAGATGCCGATCGAGCCGGTGATCGTCGACGCATCGGCATAGATGCGATCGGCGTTCATGCTGATCCAGTAGCCGCCCGACGCGGCGACATCACCCATCGACACCACCACCGGCTTGCCCGCTGCCTTGAGCGCATCGACCTCGCGGCGGATCTGCTCGGAGGCGAACACCTCGCCGCCGCCCGAATCCACACGCAGCACGACCGACTTCACGTGCTCGTCCTCGCGCGCCTCGCGCAGCAGGGCCGAGGTCGACTCGCCGCCGATCGTGCCCGGCGGCTGCTCGCCGCCGGTGATGCCGCCCTCGGCCACGACCACCGCGACCTGCGCACGGCGATCGGCCGCGCCGGCGGGCGGCGAGACATGGGCGAGGAAATCGCGCATCGAGATCTGACGGAAACCGCCGTCGGCGTCGTCGTCGGCCACGCCGCGCTCGACCAGCAGCTGCTCGACTTCCTCACGGGTCTTGAGGCCGTCGACGAACTTCTGCGACAGCGCGTACTGCGCCAGATCGCCACGCGCGGCGGCGATGCCTTCGGGCAGCGTGTCGATACCGGCGTTGATCGCAGCGGGCGCGATGCCGCGCACGCGGCCGATGTCGGCGACGTGGCGCTGCCAGATGTCGCCCATCCAGTACAGGTCGGCTTCCTTCGACTCGGGCGAGGCCGCGTCGAGAATGTAGGGCTCGGCAGCGGACTTGTATTCGCCGACCTTGAACAGGTGCACGTCGACGCCGAGCTTGTCGGCCAGGCCCTCGCGGTAGTACTGGCGATAGCCGGCCAGGCCTTCGAGCATCATCCCGCCTTCGGGGTCGAGATAGACCTCGTCGGCCTGCGCGGCGAGCAGGTACTGCTGCTGGCCGAAGTACTCGCCGAACGCGACCACCTGCTTGCCGGCGGCGCGCACTTCGCCGATGGCCTCGGCCACCTCGCGCATCGAGGCGTAGCCCGAGAACGTCAGCCGGTCGGTGCGCAGCAGCACGCGCTCGATGCGGTCGTCGTTCTTGGCCGCCTCCAGCGTGCGCAGCAGGTCACGCAGCTGCACCTCGCCCACGCCGCCGCCACTGCTCTCGGCCAGCGCGCGCATGAACGGATCGCTGCGGTATTGCTCGACCAGCGCACCTTCGGGCGCGATGACCAGCGTCGTGCGATCGAGCAGCGGCGCCTGCCGCGAACCGCCGCCGATGATCGCCACCAATACCAGGATGCCGACCAGGAAGATCAGGCCGAAGAACAGCAGGTTGAGGATCAGCCGGCGGATGAAGTTCATCCCGTCCCAGATGCCGATGACGAAGCGCGTCAACGGCGCGCGGGGCTGCACAGTACTCATGCGTCAAACAACTCCATCAGGAAAGTGTTGGGGGGCGACCGCCGCCAGCGGCACGCAGGATCCGTCCCGAGCCCGCAGCCTAGCGTGCCGCGGCGCCGCGGCGCATGCGCCGGTGGTCACTGTGCCGCCGCGCGGGTCGCGACCGATGCCGGCACCCGCCGACTGCTGCGCAGGAAGCGCACGCCCAGCAGCACGGCAGCCACGGTCAGGCCGGCGATCAGGCCGATCCACATGCCCTTCGGCCCCCAGCCCAGGCCGAGCCCGAGCGTGGCGCCCAGGCTCATGCCCACGCCCCAGTAGGCCGCGGCGGCCAGGAACATCGGCACGCGCGTGTCCTTGAGTCCGCGCAGCGCGCCGGCCGAAAGCGCCTGGATGCCGTCCGGAAACTGGAACGCGGCCGCGTACAGCAGCAGCGCGCCGGCCAGCGCCGCGACGGCGGCATCCTCGGTGTAGATGCGCACGACATGATCGTGGCCGAGCAGCAACAGCACACCCGACACGGTCTGCGTTGCCAGCACCAGCGCCAGGCCGGCGAAACCCGCACGGCGCACACCGGCGCTGCCGAGCCCGCGACCGACCGCATTGCCGACCCGCACCGTCGTCGCCTCGGCCAGGCCGAAGGGCACCATGAAACACAGCGCGGCGACGTTGATCGCGATCTGGTGCGCGGCCGCCTCCAGTTCGCCCAGACGGCCGATCAGCAGCGCGGTCACCACGAACAGGCTGCCTTCCATGGTCACCGTCACGCCGATCGGCAGGCCGGTGCGCAGCAGGCTGCCGATCTCGCGCCAGCGCGGCGGGTCGAAACGGGTGAACAGCGCGTAGCGTGCGAACCGCTTCGACAGCGCCAGATAGACCGCAAAGGCCGAGGCCTGCACCCACATCATGATCGCCGAGGCCAGGCCCAGACCGCCGGCGCCGCCTTCCGGGAACGGGCCCCAACCGAATGCGAGCGCGTAGCCCATCGGCACCAGCACGACCAGGCCACCGAAGCCGAACACCATCGTCGGCAGCGTCCAGTGGATGCCGTCGCTGAGATAGCGCATGCAGAAATACAGCGTCAGCGCCGGCACGCCCCAGCGGATGCCATGCAGGAAGGCGGTGGCGCCGGGCACGATGTCGGGCGCGATGCCGAACGGGCCGAGCAGCGCCGCGAGCACGGTCAGCAGCCCGAACAGCGCCAGTCCGAGCCCCGCGGCCAGCCACAGCGCCTGCCGGAACAAGGGCCCGACCTCGGCGTGACGGCCCTCGCCGTCGAGCTGCGACACCGACGGCGGCACCGCCATCAGCGTGCCCATCGGCACCATCAGCGGCAGCCAGAAGATCGCCGTGCCCACCGCGACCGCGGCGAGCGTCGCGGTGCCGTGGTGGCCGGCGATGACCGAATCAACGAAGCCGATCAGACCGGTGGCGACGTGGCCGGCGACCAGCGGGGCCGCCAGGACGGCGGTGCGCCGCACTTCGTGACCGAAGGGCGGCAGGATGACTGCGGAAGACATGGGGGAAGCTCTGCGACTGCGGCCGCGCGGACGACGGATGCGTGCGCTGGCACCGGGGCGCGAAGGTGGCGCATTCTAGCCTCACGCCGCGCACGGGGAATGACGCGCGGCGCCAGCGGTCAACATCCATCGTTTCCGGGGCCGCGGCTGCGCTGCCGCGCCCGTGCCAGGAACCCGTCAGCCCATGTCCCAGACCGCGCCGCCGCCCGCCGAGGATGTGCCAGCCACCTGCGAGAACTGCGGCACGCCCCTGCGCGGGCACTACTGCCATGCCTGCGGCCAGTCCACGCACAGTCCGGTGCGCCACGTGGGCCACGCGGTGGAGGAAGTGTTCGAATCGTTCTGGCATCTCGACGGACGCATTTTCCGCACCGTGCGCGACCTGTTCGTGCCGGGCCGCATCGCCGGGCGCTATCTCGGCGGGCAGCGCGTGCGTTACGTCGCGCCGATGCGGCTGTTCGTGATCCTGACGCTGCTGACGTTCTTCGTGGCGAAGTTCGTGGTCCAGGACGCCATGCTGGGCTTCGAGGCCGACGGCGTGATCCAGGCCACGGACATGCGTGCACAGTTCGCACAGGCGCAGACCGCGGCCGAGGTGGATGCGATCCGCGACTCTCTGATCGCCGACATCGACGAGGCCCGCCGGGTGACCGGGGCGCTCCCGGGCGTGTCCACGCGCCTGTCGGCCGCCGAGTCCGAGGTGCGCGCCCAGGCCCGTGCACGCACCGCCGTTCTGGCGGGCGCCGCGGGCAGCGATGCACCCGCGCCGGAACCTGCGGACACCGAGGCTGCGAGTGCGGACGGCGTCACAGCCGCGCCGGATGCAGACGGGACCGGCCCGGAGTACCGCCGCGACGCGCCGCCGCTCGGCGGTCGAATCGGCGCGCGCATCACGCGCAATCTGGATCGCCTGCAGGATTCCCCCGGCGCCTACAGCCGCGCCCTGCTCGGCGTCGCACCGACAGCGCTCTTCATCCTGGTGCCCCTGTTCGCGGTGCTGCTCAAGCTGGCTTATCTGTTCCAGCGACGGCTGTACCTGGAACACGTCGTCATCGGCCTCTACAGCCACGCGGCCCTGATGCTGGGCCTGCTGCTGGTGTTCTGCGGCGCGCTCGCAACGCCTTGGCTGGAGGCGCGTGCGGCCTGGGCTGCCGGTGTGGTGGGCCTGCTGCAGACAGTGTTGCTGTGGGCGATGCCGGTCTATCTGCTGGTGACGCAGAAGCGCGTATACGGCCAGTCATGGCCGTGGACGCTGCTCAAGTTCGCGATCATCGGCGCGCTGTATTTCGCGCTGTTCCTCAGCGTGGCGATCCCGATGGCGGGCTACGCGCTCTACGCGCTGTAACCGTTCTGCCACACGCCGGGCCGCCGATGCGGCGGCCGGCACAGGAGCGCCACGGAGCGGCCGACGAGACGGGCTGCTGCCACGCGAGAGGCCGGCAGCGGAAACTGGTGCCGCGGGCCTCCGAGCCCGAAGACTGCGCGGACACGCCAGTGCGCGCAGCGCGCGACGCAAAGAGTCGACGCCGCGCGCCACGCCACGCTGGAACGGCGCAGCTTGCGACCTTTCCCGCCGACCCTCAGGGCGCGCCGTTCACGCGCGCGCGCAGCCAGGCGTCGCGTGCGTCGGCCGGCGCCGCCAGCCAGGCACTGCGCAGCGCATCGCGCTCGTGCGGCGGCGTGCGCTGCGCCAGCGCGGCCAGGTCCGCGCGCGCCTGCGCCGACATCGTGCGCAGCGCCAGCAGGGCCGGACCGCGCTCGTCTTCAGGCATCGCCGAGAACAGCGGATGCAGGCCGGCCCAGTCCTGCCCCAACGTCGGTCCCAACCGCCAGCCGCGACGCAGACTCTGGTCGAGCTGCTCGAACTCCAGCCGCAGTGCGCGCTGCTCGGCCTCCGGCAAGGTGTCGAAATGCGCCGCCGCCCGCTGCAGCTGCATGCGCTCGGCGTGCGGCAGGGACGTCGCCGCCTCGTGGGCGATGCGACGGCGGCCGCGCTCCTGCGCCGGCAGGGCGCGCCAGGCTGCGATGCGGGCGGCAAGCGCGCTGCGCTGCTCGGGCGACATGTCGGCCAGACGCGCGGCCCGCGCCTCGAGCCGTTCGCGTTCGGCGGTCGGCAGCTCGCTGTCCTGCAGCGCGGGCGGCAGCGCCCATGCCGCCACCGGCGCGAGCGCCAGAACGAGCCCGAGCAGCAGGGGCCGCCCGGCGCGCTCACAGATCGGCATCGGTCGTCTCCAGCGCATCGTCCGCCGCGTCGGGCAGGTCTTCGAGATGGGCATCGCGTGTGTCGTCGGGCAGCGTCTCGATGCGCGTCGACAGCCAGGCGTAGAACGCCGGGTCCTCGCGCCAGGTCGAGGTGTCGGATTCCACCAGCAGTTCGAAATCCGGTTCCGTCAGCAGTGCGATCTCGTCATCGAACGTGGCGGCCGGTGATGCTGCCGGCGGCAGAGCTTCGATGCGGATGGTGCCGTCGGCCTCGCCCGCCTGCCACGCATCGCGCCAGGTCATCGCCAGCGCGGCCAGCATGATCAGCAACACCACCGCCTGCGCCGGCCACAACCAGCGCGCGCGCCGCCTGCCGGGCGCGACATCGGCGGGAATGTCCTCCGCGACCGCACGCTGCAGCGGGAACCGGCGCAGCGGCGGCACCTGTCCGCGCAGGGCCGCTTCGCGCAGGCCAGCAAGCCGGGCGAGCCGGTCGGGCGGCAGGGCGCGGATGGCGGCCTGCGCGGCATCGGCGATGCGGCGCCAGGCCTCCGGATCGGGGCTGCCGTCCTCGCGATGTGGAAGCGCCCGCTGCAGTCCGAGCCGATAGGTGGCCCGGGTGACGCCGAGCACCGTGGCGGCTTCGTGCTCGGCGAGGCCGGCGACCATCCGCAGCAGCACCGTGACCCGCGGGCCGCCCGACAGCCCCGCGAGCGCTGGCAGGCCGTCGCTGTCGTCGGGCAACGCCGCCGGGGCGCGAAGCGCAGGCGAGGTCAGCAACTGGGCCCAGAACCGGCGCGGCCAGTCCGGGAACGGTGTCGATGTCGCCAGCCGGGCGAATTCGGTCATTGCCACGGCCAGCGCGGCGTCACCGGCATCGATGTCGCCGCACTGCCACTGCGCGAACGCGGCGGCACGCCGTTCGACGCCGCGCAGGAATGCGGCGACGGCCGAGGACATGCCGTGGGGGGCGGACTGCGGGGATCTGCTCATCGGGGCCTGCAGGTGCGACCGCGCATCATAGCGATCCGCCGCCGCACCCCCAGCCTTGACAGACGCGGCCGGAAACGCTCCACAGGCGCTTCGCGGCCGCACGGGTTGTTCACAGGGTTCACAATGCTGTCATCGCGCTGAAGATCGAGACCGCGGCATGCTGCATGACAACAATGTTTCACGGACAAGCTATTGATTTGAAAGAATATTGATTGGATGGCACTTTTTTGTCCAACGAAGCGTTTACCCCACTGAATACCGCATAACGTTGCGCTCGCCAGTGTTCATGCACAGGCTTATCCACAGAACATGTGGATAAGCCGCAACCCCTTTTCTTTCGGGCACTTGCAGGCACAACGTCCAAGTCAAGACAGGTTCGGCGCGCAAATGATGGAAGCCGCCGGACGAGCCGATAGACTTTGCCGGTGTCCGACCCCGCCCCCGCCCCGCCGGTTCTGCGCATCGCCCTGCCGGTGCCCCTGCCGCAGCTCTTCGACTATGCCCCGCCCGCCGGCTCGACCGCCTGTCCAGGCGACATCGGTCGCCGTGTCCGGGTACCGTTCGGGCCGCGAGAGCTGATCGGCATCGTCGCCGCGGTCGGTGCGCCCGAGGGTGCCAGCACCCTGCGCGAGGCCTTGGCCTGGCTCGACGATGCCCCGCTGCTCCACGGGGAGCTGGCGGCCTCCCTGCGCTGGCTGGCCCGCTACACCCACGCCCCGCTCGGCGAAGTACTGACCACCGCACTGCCAGCCGAACTGCGGCGCGGCGAACCACTGCCCGATACGCATGCCTGGGCCTGGCGTCTGACGTCGGCCGGCCACGCCGCGCTGGCCGGGCTCAAGACCGGTGCCCGTCCCCAGCGGCTGGCGGCCCTGCTGGCGCCCGGCCCTCGCGACGAGGACGCGCTGGATCTGGCGATGGATGACTGGCGCGTCGCCGCGCGGTCGCTGGCCGGGCGCGCGCTGGCCGAACGCTTTGCGATCCCCGCCTCGCAGCTTGCGCCTGCGCCGCAGCCCGGCCCGACGCTGCACGAGGAGCAGCGCGCGGCGGTCGAGGCGGTCGCCGCGTGCGACGGGTTCGGCGCCCTGCTGCTCGACGGCGTCACCGGCAGCGGCAAGACCGAGGTCTACCTGCAGGCGATCGCCGGATGCCTGGCGCGCGGGCGCCAGGCCCTGGTGCTGGTGCCCGAGATCGGCCTGACCCCGCAGACGCTGGCGCGCTTCCGCGCCCGGCTCGGCGTGCCGGTGCATGCGCTGCATTCGGGCCTGGGCGATGCGGCGCGCGCCCGGGTCTGGGCCGCGGCGGCACGTGGCGAGGCGCGCGTGGTCGTGGGCACGCGCTCGGCGGTGTTCGTGCCGCTGCCCGAGGCAGGGCTGATCGTCGTCGACGAGGAACACGACGGCAGCTACAAGCAGCAGGACGGCATCCGCTATCACGCCCGCGACTTCGCCCTGGTGCGCGGCAAGGCGCTCGAAGTGCCGGTGCTGCTGGGCAGCGCGACGCCGTCGCTGGAATCGCTGCAGAACGCGGTATCGGGCCGCTACGCGCACCTGCGGCTGACCCATCGCGCAGGTGCGGCCAAGCCCCCGGCCGTGCGCGTGCTCGACGTGCGCAAGCGCCCGCTCGAGGCCGGGCTTTCACCGGAGATGTTCGCCCAGATCTCGGTCGCGCTGGCCGCAGGCGGCCAGGTGCTGGTGTTCAAGAACCGGCGCGGCTACGCGCCCGTGCTGCTGTGCCACGACTGCGGCTGGAGCGCGCACTGCCCGCGCTGCAGCACGCCCGATCGCCCGCATCCGATGACCGTGCACGCCGGGGGCCGGCGCCTGCAGTGCCATCACTGCGGCCATCGCGCGAGCGCACCGCCGGCCTGTCCCGATTGCGCCAGCCTGGGCCTGCAGCCGCAGGGCGTGGGCACCGAACGCATCGAGGAATTGCTGGCCGCGCGCTTTGCCGATGTACCGGTGCTGCGCATCGACCGCGGCAGTACCCGCCGGCGCGATGCACTCGAAGGCCTGCTCGGCGAACTCGGCACGCAGCCGGGCATCCTGATCGGCACGCAGATGCTGGCCAAAGGCCACGATCTGCCCAATCTCACCCTGGTCTGCGTGGTGGGCATCGACGAGGGGCTGTTTTCGGCCGACTTCCGCGCCGGCGAGAAACTCGCGCAGTTGTTGATCCAGGTCGCCGGCCGTGCCGGCCGCGCCGACAAGCCCGGCCTGGTGCTGTTGCAGACGCATCATCCCGAGCATCCGCTGTTGCTGACGCTGATCCGCGGCGGCTACCACGAGTTCGCGGCTGACGAACTTGCACAACGCGAGGCCGCCGGATTTCCGCCATTCGCGCCGCTGGCGCTGTTGCGTGCCGAATCGCAGAACGCCGAACCGCCGATGGCCTTCCTGCAGGCGGCGCGGCGCCTGTTCGCACCACACGCCGCGCGCGACGCGCACGGCATGCCGAACCTGCTGCTCGATGGCCCGGTGGTCGCCCCAATGCCGCGAAGGGCGGGCGTCTATCGTGCGCAGCTGCTGATCGCCTGCGACCAGCGCCCGCGCCTGCACGCGATTCTCGATGCAGTACTGCCGGACATCCACGCGCTGCCCGAAGCGCGGCGGGCGCGGTGGTCGCTGGATGTGGATCCGGTCGATCTGTATTAGGTGCCGGGATTAGGGATTGGGGATGCGGGATTCGAAAAAGCGCCGCCGGATCGCCGCTACGGCTTTGTCGAGGCGGATTTCTTCGTGACTGCCTTGGCCGCTTTCTTCGGGGCTGCCTTGGGGGGCGGGATCCGCACGCAGATCGACTTGCCGTCCTTGCGCATCTCGAACAGCCCGATCTCGGCCACCAGCCCGCTGAATTTGGCGTAGCCGTAGTTGCGCGAATCGAACGAGGCCTGGTTGCCGATCTGACCGCCCACCGCGGACAGATTGGCCCAGCCGTCCTCGCCGTCCGCAGCCGAGGTCACCGCCGTGCGCAGCATCTGCACCAGTCGCGTGTCCTGACGCATTTCGGCTCCGGTCTTGCGGGCCGAGCGGGCGGAGGCTCCAGTCGACGCGACACTCGACGCTTCATCCGCTTCGGTCTCCGCGCCCAGCGCCTCGAGGTAGGTGAAGCGCGAGCACGCACTCCGGAATGCCAGCGGCGTCTTGCTCTCGCCGAATCCGTAGACCTTCATGCCTTCGGTCAGCAGCCGCATCACCAGCGGGGTGAAATCGGCATCGCTGGACACGATCGCGAAGCCGTCGAGGTTGCGGGCGTACATCAGGTCCATCGCGTCGATGACCATCGCCATGTCCGAGGCGTTCTTGCCGGTGCTGTAGGCGAACTGCTGGATCGGCCGGATCGCGTACTCGTGCAGCACCTTCTCCCAGCCGACGAGGTGCTGGCTCTTCCAGTTGCCGTAGGCGCGGCGCACGTTGGCCACGCCGTGTCGCGCCACTTCGGCCAGGATCACGTCGATCTTCGCGGCCGGCGCGTTGTCGGCGTCGATCAGCAGCGCAATGCGTGTCTCGTTGGCGATGCGGGTGTCGTGGGCCATGGCAGCTCCGGTCGGGGTGCGCAGTGCGCAATCGGTGGGGCGCGGCGGTCAGGCCGCGTCGACGAACAACTCGCGCGCCATGACGATCGCGTCCTCGCGTCCGTTGTGCGCCGGGTAATAGCGTGGACGCCGGCCGATCTCGTTGAAACCTTCGTCGTGATAGAGCGCGATGGCATGCGGATTCGACGGCCGCACTTCGAGAAACACGCGCTGCGCGCCGTGCTGGCGCGCGATGTCGATCAGCGCGCGGAACAGGCGGCGGCCATGACCGCGCCCGTGCAGATCTGGGTCGATGCAGACATTGAGCACGTGCGCCTCGCCGGCCGCCACGCTCAGCACGCCGTAACCGGCGATCCGGCCGTCGACGTGCAACAGCCAGGCCGGGTAGGCCGCACGCAGGCAGTCGTCGAAGATGCCGCGCGTCCAGGGAAACGGATAGGCCCGCAGCTCCACCGCCATGACCGCATCGACGTCGGCCGGCCGCATCGGGCGCATCGTCCACGTGCGCGGCGCCATCACCTCGGCCGCGCCGCCGGGCGCAGGCGTGCCGGGCTCAGCCGCCACGGGCGCGCAACCGTCGAAGTTGCGGCCACAGCGCGCGCTTGGCTGCGGCGTCGCGCAGCGCGGCCAGCGGGCCGAGAGTCTTGTACAGCGCGAACGCATCGTCCGAGTCGCGCTGCAGGCCGGCAGCGCGCAGCAGGGCATCGACCAGCGGATCGTCGGGCAGCGTGCGGCCCGGCACCTGCACGCGATAGCGCGCATGCCCCAGGGCATCGAGCGCGGCGCACTGCAGCGCGTCCCAGCTCACGAGGCGGCCTCCGCGCCTCCGCGTCGGCGCAACATCCACAGCACCGGGCCCGACAGCGCATACAGCACCGCGGCCGCGAGCAGGGTCTTGGGCGGATCCACCCACAGCGCGATCAGGATGCCGACCGCCACCACGAGTGCGACGAACGGCACGCGGTCGGACTTCGGCCCGGTGCCGCTGCCCTTGAAGCTGGTGTAGCGCACGCGGCTGACCATCAGCAGGCCGCAGGCCACCGTGACCCCCAGCGCAACGAAACGCAGCGCATCGCCGGTGAAGTCGAGTTCGTGGCAGGTCCACACGAAACTCGCCATCAGGCCCGCCGCCGCCGGACTCGCCAGACCGACGAAATACCGCTTGTCGACCGTGGCCACCTGGCTGTTGAAGCGTGCCAGCCGCAGCGCCGCGCAGGCGGCATAGAGAAACGCGCCGAGCCAGCCGATCTTGCCGAGCGTGGGCCCGTCGAGGCGCATCGCCATCAGCGACCAGTGGTACATCACCAGGGCCGGCGCCAGGCCGAAGCTGATCAGGTCGGCGAGCGAGTCGTACTGCACACCGAACTCGCTCTGGGTATTGGTCAGGCGCGCGACGCGACCGTCGATGCCGTCGAGGATCGCCGCGACGAAGATCGCGATGCAGGCTGCACTGAAGCGGCCCTGCGAGGCAGCGATGATCGCGAAGAACCCCGCGAACAGGCCACCGGTGGTGAACAGGTTGGGCAGCAGGTAGATGCCGCGGCCGCGGCGCGGGGTCGGGTCGGTCTCGCTCATGCGCCGCAGTGTAGCGCCTGCGCCGCGGCGCCCGTGGCGCAAGTTGCGCAGGCGCGCCGGGAGTGCTGCAATCGCCGCCACTTTCGCGCACCTGTCGGGGACCGCCATGCGCCGCACCATCGTGACTGCCCTCGCGCTGCTCGTCGTCGCCGCGCCACTCGCCGCCGGCGAGGTCTACACCTGGAAGGACGCGCGCGGCGTCACGCATTATTCCCAGACCCCGCCGCCGCCCGGCACCCGCTTCGAGGTGCGCAGCGTGGCCGGCCGCGCCGCGCCGGCTACTCCAGCGCCCGCCGCCCCCGCCGCGACACCGGCCACGGCAAACGCCGCGGCGAACACCGACGGCGACCCGACCCAGTGCGCAATCGCCCGTGCCAACGTCGATGCACTGCAGAGCGAGGACCCCGTGCAGCAGGTGGACGCCGACGGCACCCCGCGTCCGCTCGACGCGATCGCGCGCGCCGACCAGCTCGCCCTGTCCCAGGCCGCGGTGCGCGCCTACTGCCGCTGAGCGCCCCGCCCGCCCGGGGCGGCGCATGACGCGTGGCACAATGCCGGCCCGTTCCACAGCCGAATGCCGCCGATGCGCCTGTCGCAGTTCCACCTCCGCACCGAAAAAGAAACGCCCGCCGACGCCGAGCTCGTCAGCCACAAGCTGATGCTCAAGGCCGGCATGCTGCGCAAGCTGGGCGCGGGCATCTATACCTGGTCGCCGCTGGGCCTGCGTGTGCTGCGCAAGGTCGAAGGCATCGTGCGCGAGGAAATGGACGCCGCCGGTGCGATCGAGCTGCTGATGCCGACCATCCAGCCGCGTGAGCTGTGGGAGGAAACCGGACGCTGGGACAAGTTCGGCCCGCAGCTGCTCAAGATCCAGGATCGCAAGGAGCAGGAATTCTGCTACGCGCCGACGGCCGAGGAAGTGGTCACCGAATTCGCACGTGGCGAACTGGCCAGCTACAAGCAGCTGCCGGTGAATTTCTACCAGATCCAGACCAAGTTCCGCGACGAGATCCGCCCGCGTTTCGGCGTGATGCGTTCGCGCGAGTTCCTGATGAAGGACGCCTATTCGTTCGACATCGACGAGGCCGGCATGGCCGCGTCCTACCAGGCGATGCATGCGGCCTACACGCGCATCTTCACCCGTCTGGGTCTGGAGTTCCGCGCCGTGCAGGCCGACTCGGGTGCGATCGGCGGCGATGCCTCGCAGGAATTCCACGTGCTCGCCGATTCGGGCGAGGACGCGCTGGTGTTCTCGACCGGTTCGGATTACGCGGCCAACGTGGAAACCGCGCGCGCCGCCGCCCCCGCGCCGCGTGCGGAGGCGTCCGAGGCCATGCGCCGGGTCGAGACCCCGACCCAGAAGACCTGCGAGGACGTCGCCGCCCTGCTCGACGTTCCGCTCGCGCGCACGGTCAAGTCGGTCGCGCTGTTCGCCGACAAGACTTTCGTACTCGCCCTGGTGCGCGGCGACCACGCGGTCAACGAAATCAAGCTCGCCAAGGTCGAGGGTCTGGCCGACTACCGCATGGCCACCGAGGCGGAGATCGCCGAATACCTGGGCAGCACGCCGGGTTTCCTCGGCCCGATCGGGGCGGCGAAATCCATCCGCGTCGTCGCCGACCCGGAAGTCGCCGCGCTCGCCGATTTCGTGGTTGGCGCCAACGCAACCGGTTTCCACATCGCCGGCGTCAACTGGGGCCGCGACCTGCCCGAGCCCGACACCGTGGCCGACATCCGGGATGTCGTTGCCGGCGATCGCGCCGAGGACGGCGGCGAACTGAAACTCGTGCGCGGCATCGAAGTCGGGCATGTGTTCCAGCTGGGCCGCAAGTACGCGCAGGCGATGGACTTCAAGGTGCTCGACGCCAACGGCAAGGCGACCGTGCCTTTCATGGGCTGCTACGGCATCGGGGTGAGCCGCATCGTTGCCGCGGCGATCGAACAGAACCACGACGCCAACGGCATTCTGTGGCCGGCGGCGATGGCGCCCTGGCAGGTCGCGGTCTGCGTGATCAATCCCAAGGGCGAGGCGCATGTGGCCGAGGCGGCCGACGCGCTGTACGGCGAACTTCGCGCCGCGGGTTTGGACACCGTGCTCGACGATCGCGGCCTGCGCCCGGGCGCGATGTTCGCCGACATCGAACTGGTCGGCATTCCGCATCGCGTGGTGGTCTCGGCGCGCGGGCTCGAATCAGGCACCTTCGAATACCGCGCACGCAGCGCCGGCGAATCGGAAAATCTCGATCGCGAAACCCTGCTGTCGCGCCTGCGCGGCTAGGGTTATCCGGCGGGAAACCCGCCGTGGATTCAAGGGAAAATCCCAATCCTTTCACGCCGCCTGCACCCGCAGGCGGCGTCTTCGTATACGGCGCATTTGTCGAATCCGGATAATCCGCATTAAGATGCCGGCCATGCCAGGGACTGGTATTCCTTTTCACCACCCGGAGCCGACTTTAATGGCGTCATTCGACCTCAATGCATTTTCCCCCCAGCAGCTCGATGCGCTGATCACCCAGGCCAAGCAGCGCAAGACGACACTGAAGAAGCGCAAGCCGATCGCGGCGGTCCGCAAGAAACTCACCGACCAGGCAGCGGCCGAGGGTTACAGCATCGCCGAACTGTTCGGCGGCAGCGCACCCCGCGCGGCGAGCACGGCATCGACCACCCGCACCAGCGCCACCAAGGGCCGCAAGCTCGGCAAGGTGCCGCCGAAGTACCGCAACCCGGCCAACAAGAACGAGACCTGGACCGGTCGTGGCAAGCAGCCGCTGTGGCTCGCCGCCCAGACCAAGAAGGGCAAGAAGCTCGAGGAATTCCTGATCGAGAAGTGACCCTCCGGTCGCCTCGCATCCCACGCCCGCCGCAAGGCGGGCGTTTTTCGTTGCCGATACTCAGAGCGCCTTGCGGGCCGGCAGCAGCAGGTTGCCGAACAACAGGCCGGCGATCAGTGCCAGCACGATGTTCATGACGATCAGCATCGCTTCCTGGCCGGCGGCGATGTCCTGGCGCTGCACGAGATTCATCAGCCCGCGCAGACTGTTGCTGCCCGGCACCAGCATGATCAGGCCCGGCACGCGGATCAGCGCGCCGGGCCGGTTCGCCCATCGCGCGTAACCGTTGCCTGCGGCGGTCGTCACCAGCGCGGCGACGAACAGCCCGATATTCGGCCCCACGGCGGTGCCGACCCAGCGCGAGACGAGATAACCCGAAGCGGCCGCCGCCATCACCAGCAGCACATCGCGCTTGCCGGCCCGGAACAGGATCGCGAATGCCGCGGCGGCCGTCGCCAGCGCCGCCCATTCGACCCAGTCGGGCTGTGGCCGCGAGGCGCGCACATTGGGCGTCACGCCCAGCATCTGCATCAGCGCCAGGGCGATGATCGTGCCGATGGTCAGCTTGAGCACCGTGGTGATCGCGCCAGCGAACCGCGCCGTGCCCGACACCAGATGCTGCGAGGTCAGCTCGTTGATGGCATTGGTCAGCGCCATACCGGGCAGCATCACGATCAGCGACGCGATGATCACGGTATTGAGGTTGAGCGGCACGAGAAAGGCCGACACGAGGATCGCGACAAGTCCGGCCAGCATGCCGGCCAGCGCCTCGTGCGCTTCCTTCAAGCGGGTGCCATTACTAGTGAGTCGGTCGAGCAGGCCGATCAGCAGGCCGATCGTGCCCGCTGTGGCGATGTCGGCCCACGGCAGCCGCCACAGGCCTGCGACCGCCATCGCGACGAGTGCGAACCCGCACACGTGCAGCGCCTTGCCCCAGCGTCCTGGCCCGCGCGCATCGAGATCGCGCAGGGCTGCATAGCCCTCGGCGATATCCATCTCGCCGTTTAGCACCTGCTCGGCGATGCGATCGGCCTCGCACAGCTTGTAGAGATCGGTGTCGCCGGGCGAGAGGCGGATCACGCGCGTGGTATCGCTGTCGCCAGGTGGCCGCAGCGGATCGCTGAAGGACAGCACCATGCCGGTCGGGTTGACCCACGGCTCGCAGCCCAGCCCCAGTCGCTGGGTCACCGCGATCATCGTGCCTTCCAGGCGCTGGGCAGTGGTGCCGTAAGCGTGGAGGTGTTCGGCCAGCTCGACGACGAAGGCGATGCGCGCAGCGTAGCTGGCGGAGGTCAGGGGCGTGGCGGCGGACATCGGCGAAGGATCGCACGCACGCGATGCTGCCGATAGCGCCACGCGCGTGACACGCAGGCTCACGCGCCGTTTCGGTATGCTCACCGGCGTTTGCACCTCGACACCCGATGCCTGCATGACCGTCCCCCGCCACGCCACGCCCAGCGCCGAAACCGCAGACGACGGTGCGCTGCGGCTGCGCGGACACTGGACGCTGGCGCATGCGGCCGGCATCGAACAGGTATTGCGCGCGCACGACAGCGGTATCGAGTCGGTGGACGCGCGTGGGGTGGAGCGGCTCGATTCGGTGGGTGTGCTGCAGCTGCTGCGGTTTGCCGAGAAGCGTCAGCTGGATTTCGCCGCCTTCCGCTTCCGCGACGATCACCATGCGCTGGTCGAAGCGATCGAAGACGTTGCCGACGACCGCCCCAAGAAGAAACGCGACTACGGTTTCCAGGCCGCGCTGGCGCGACTGGGCGAAACCATGCACGACAACTGGCGCGAGATCGTCGCGCTGGTGAGTTTCCTCGGCGAAACCCTGATCAAGCTCGGCCGCCTGCTGGTGTCGCCGCGCCGGTTCCGCCTCACCTCGACTGTGCACCACATGGAGCAGGTCGGCCTGGATGCGGTGCCGCTGGTCGCGCTGCTGTCGTTCCTGGTCGGCGCGGTCATCGCGTTCCTCGGATCGACCGTGCTGGCAGATTTCGGCGCGGTGATCTTCGTCGTCGAGCTGGTGTCGATCGCGTTCCTGCGCGAATTCGGCGTGCTGCTGACCGCGATCCTGCTCGCCGGCCGTACCGCGAGTGCGTTCACCGCGCAGATCGGCGCGATGGTCAGCCGCGAGGAAGTCGACGCGATCCGTACGTTGGGCCTCGACCCGGTCGACCTGCTGGTCATCCCGCGCGTGGTGGCGCTGATGATCATGCTGCCGCTGCTGACCTTCATCGCGATGATCGCCGGTCTCGTCGGCGGCCTGTCGGTCGGCGCCTTCAGCCTCGACATTCCGCCGCAGGCCTACATGGCGCGCATGTACGAAACCATGGAACTGCGGCACTTTCTGGTCGGCATGGCCAAGGCGCCGATCTTCGCGCTGGTGATCGGCCTGATCGGCTGCCTGGAAGGCCTGCAGGTCAAGGGCACCGCGCAGTCGGTCGGCGAACGCACGACCTCGAGCGTGGTGCAGACGATCTCGCTGGTGATCGTGTTCGACGCGTTCGCGGCGATCTGGTTCATGCATGTGGGGTGGTGATGGAGCCGGGATTCGGTATTGGTGAATCGTGATTGGTGATTTGAAAGCGCAGCAGCGCTCAGGTGAGCCCGATTCGCGGGAGGGCGATGCTTTGCCGAATCCCCAATCCCCGATCCCCAATCCCGACGTCGGCGATGCCGACGTCGCCATCCGCGTCCGAGGACTGGTCAACCGCTTCGGCACGCAGACCGTGCACGAGGGGCTCGACCTGGACGTGCGTCGCGGCGAGATTCTCGGCGTCGTCGGCGGCTCGGGCACCGGCAAGTCGGTGCTGATGCGCACGATCCTGGGGCTGCGCACGCCGCAGGCCGGCACGATCGAGGTGCTGGGCGCCGACGCGTTGTCGCGTGACAGCGAAGAGCGGCGCCACATCGAGCGCAATACCGGCGTGCTGTTCCAGGACGGCGCGCTGTTCTCGTCGCTGACGGTGGGCGAGAACGTGCAGGTGCCGCTGAAGGAGCACCACCCCGACTTGCGCGATTCGCTGCGCTACGAGCTGGCGCTGCTGAAGGTCAAGCTCGCCGGCCTGCCGGCCAATGCGCTCGACAAACTGCCGGCCGAACTGTCGGGCGGCATGCGCAAGCGCGCGGGCCTCGCGCGAGCGCTGGCGCTGGATCCGCCGCTGCTGTTTCTCGACGAGCCCACCGCCGGCCTCGACCCGATCGGCGCGGCCGCGTTCGACCGCCTCATCCGGACGTTGCAGGAAGCGCTGGGCCTGACGGTGTTTCTGATCACACACGACCTCGACACCCTGTACGCTATCTGTGACCGCATCGCGGTCCTGGCCGACAAGCAGGTGGTCGCCGTGGCACCGGTGGCGGAGATCGAACGGACCGATCACCCCTGGATCCAGGATTATTTCCACGGCCCGCGCGGACGCGCGGCCCGCGATGCCAGGGCCAACGGCCCGGGAGCCGACTGAAAGATGGAAACCAGAGCCAATTACGTCCTCATCGGGGCGTTCACCATCGTCGCCTCGATCGCTCTGCTCGGCTTCGCGCTGTGGGCGGCGAAGTATTCGTCCGACCGCAGCTGGAACGAATACGACGTGATCTTCCGCGAGCCGGTCACCGGCCTGAGCGAAGGCAGCAGCGTGCAATACAACGGCATTGCCGTGGGCACGGTCGACAACCTGCAGCTCGCCCCCGAGGATCCGCGCCAGGTCATCGCCCGCCTGCGCGTGCAGGCCAACGCACCGGTCAAGACCGACACCCGCGCGCGCATGTCGATGACCAGTCTCACCGGCTCACCGATCATCCAGCTCACCGGCGGCTCGCCCGAAGCGCCTCTGCTGGTGTCGGCCGACAACGACCGCGTGCCGGTGATCCAGACCGAGGCCTCGGCGCTGCAGAACATTTCCGACACCGCCAATCGTCTGGTCGAGCGGCTGGACCAGGTGCTCAGCGAAGAGAACGTCGCCCGCATCGCCAATACGCTCGAGAACATCGAAGGCATGACCGGCTCGGTGGCGGGCCAGCGCGAGGACCTGGCCGCGATCATCATCAACGCGCGGACCGCCAGCGAGCAGCTCGAGCAGACGCTGACGACGACCAACCGCGCGATGACCAACTTCGACCGCGAGCTGGTGCAGAAACTGCCCACGCTCGTCGCCAGTCTCGAGAGCACGCTGGCGCGCATGGATTCGGCCGCCGGCGGCGCCGACACCATCCTCAATGAGAACCGCGCGGCAATCAGCAGCTTCGCCAACGACGGCCTCTCCCAACTCGGCCCGACGCTGGGCGAGCTGCGGTCGCTGGTCCGCGACCTGCGGCGCATCAGCGACCGCCTCGACGCCAATCCCGCACGCTACCTGCTCGGTCGCGACGCCCCCAAGGAGTTCGAACCCGAATGAGTCTGCCGTCGACCTTCGCCGTGCGCACCCTGCCCCGCCTGGCCCTCGCGCTCGCACTGGCTTCCACGCTCGCCGCCTGCGGCTCGCTGCTCGGCGCCGGCGGCGGCGACCGCGACCGCTCGACAATCTACGCGCCCGACCCGCGCGTCGAGGCCGACCCGGCCTGGCCGCGCGCCGACTGGCAGCTGACGCTGAGCCCGCCCACCGCCGCGCGCATGATCGACAGTTTCCGTATCGCGGTGCGGCCCACGCCCTCCGAGCTGCAGGTCTACCGCGGCGCCAGCTGGTCGAAGACACCCACCGACATGCTGCAGGACACCGTGCTGCGCACGCTCGAGGACTCGGGCCACATCCCCGCCGTCGCGCGCCAGGGCGCCGGTATCACCGCCGACTACAAGCTGGTCATCGACCTGCGCCGGTTCGAGGCCGACTACAACGGCAATGCGCTGCCTGCCGCGACGATCGAGGCCAACGCCAAGCTGATCCACAACATCGACCAGACCGTCGTCGGTTCGCGCACGTTTCTGGCCGCAGAACCGGCGGCCAGCACCGAGGTCGCCCAGGTCGTCGACGCGTTTTCGGTCGCATTACAGAACGTCAGCGGCGAAATGGTCGGCTGGATCCTCGAATCGGGCACCGCCCACGAGTTGACCCACGAACGGCCGGGCGTCCCCTCGCAGCGCTGAGACCCCGCCTCTGCAGGAGCGCGCTTGCGCGCGATAGGGCTTGCGCGTCCAAAGCCCATCGCGCGCAAGCGCGCTCCTACACGGGGCACCGTGAGACGTAGGCGTTGGTTGGCAACGCCCCCGCCCGGCCGGGTCAAACCAGGATTTTCCGGAACGTCAGGTTGATCCGCGGTCCCACCGGCCGGGCAGTCCTTGGCAATGCATGCCGGAAACGCGCCTGGGTATCGCCGCGCATCAGCAACAGACTGCCTTGCGGCAACTCGATGACACGGCGTTCGCGTTGCCCATCGGCATCCGGCTGGCGGGCCTTGAGCACGAAGCGCCGCGTCGCGCCCAGGCTCAGCGACGCGATCACCGGCTGCGGCCCCAACTCGGGCTCGTCGTCGCTGTGCCAGCCCATCGCATCGCGCCCGTCGCGGTAGAGATTGGCGAGCACGCTGTTGAAGTCCACACCCGCCACATCGGACGCCCGGTCGCGAATGGGCTGCAACGCATCCGGCCACGGCTGCGGCGCAAAGCGTGTTCCCGAATAGCGATACGCCGCCTCCGGATCGCCAATCCAGCAACTCAAGCGCGGCGCGTCGACCTCTCGGCCGAAGATGCGCAGGCGGTGGCGGGTCCAGGGCACGTCGTTCGCCAACGCCGAGAAGAGTGCATCCGCTTCGGCAGTCGTCAGCCAGCCGGGCAACAGTTCGACGTGACCCGGTCGGCCCACGAGAAGTTCAACGCGCCGCGAACGCCACGCCGGTCTTCGCCTTCAGCTCTTCGGCATCCACCCCGTCGGCCGTCTCGACCAGCACCAGTCCATCGGCGGTGACATCGAACACGGCCAGGTCGGTGATGATCCGGTCGACCACGCCCACACCGGTCAGCGGCAGCGTGCATTCGGGCAGGATCTTGTGGCTGCCGTCTTTCGCGACGTGCTCCATCAGCACGACGACGCGTTTGACGCCGGCGACGAGATCCATCGCGCCGCCCATGCCCTTGACCATCTTGCCAGGCACCATCCAGTTGGCGAGGTCGCCGCTGCCGGTGACCTGCATTGCGCCAAGAATGGCGAGGTCGATGTGGCCGCCTCGGATCATCGCGAAGGAATCGTGGCTGCCGAAGTAGCTCGCGCCCTTGCGCGCGGTGACGGTCTGCTTGCCGGCGTTGATGAGGTCGGCGTCGACTTCGTCTTCGCTCGGGAACGGGCCGATGCCGAGCAGGCCGTTCTCGCTCTGCAGCCAGACGTCGACACCACCGGGAATGTGATTGGCCACCAGCGTGGGCAGGCCGATACCGAGATTCACGTAGGCGCCGTCGGTCAGTTCACGCGCAGCACGCGCGGCCATTTCGTCACGGGTCCAGGCCATCAGTTCGCTCCTCCGGCTTTCACGGTGCGCTGTTCGATGCGCTTTTCGGGCGTGGCGTTGACGACGATGCGGTCGACGTAGATGCCGGGCAGATGCACCTGGTCGGGATCGATCTCGCCGATCTCGACGAGTTCTTCGACCTCGGCCACGCAGACCTTGCCCGCCATCGCGCAGGCCGGATTGAAATTGCGCGCGGTCTTGCGGAACACCAGATTGCCGGCCTTGTCGGCCTTCCATGCCTTGACCAGCGCGACGTCGGCGACCAGCGCGGTTTCCAGCACGTAATGCTTGCCGTCGAACTCGCGGGTCTCCTTGCCCTCGGCGACGATCGTCCCGAAGCCGGTCGCAGTGAAGAACGCCGGAATGCCCGCGCCACCGGCGCGCAGGCGCTCGGCCAATGTGCCCTGCGGGTTGAATTCGAGTTCGAGTTCGCCACCCAGATACTGGCGTTCGAACTCCTTGTTCTCGCCGACGTAGGACGAAATCATCTTGCGGATCTGCCGGGTTTCCAGCAGCTGGCCAAGGCCGAAGCCATCGACACCCGCATTGTTGGAGATCGCGGTGATGTCCTTGACGCGAGAATCGCGCAGGGCTGCGATCAGCGCTTCGGGAATACCGCACAGGCCGAAGCCGCCGACTGCGAAGGTCTGGCCGTCGGCGACGATGTCGGCCAATGCCGTCGCGGCGTCGGGATACTGCTTGCCGCGTCGGGCGGCGGAACTCTGCTCGCTCATCTCGATCCTCATGGCGCAACGTTTTTCTATTCTAGCGGTCCGCGGCGCGACCCGGCCTTGGACCTTCGAGGCAGTGCGGCGACGGTTGTGTGACGTCGAGCGGCTAGAATCGGACTCCCCCGTCCGATGGAGCGACCATGCCTCTGCCCGCCTTCAAGGCCTACGATCTGCGCGGCCGTGTCCCCGACGAACTCGACCCTGCGCTGGCCCGCGACATCGGCGTTGCGCTGTCGGCGCAGCTGCCCGAAGGCGCGATCGTGCTCGGCCGCGACGTGCGCCTGAGCAGCCCGGAGTTGCAGGCCGCGCTGTCGGACGGCCTGCGCAGCCAGGGTCGGGAGGTCATCGACATCGGTGTGGGCGGCACGGAAGAGGTCTACTTCCAGGTCGATCATCTCGGCGCGGCCGGCGGCGTGATGGTGACCGCCAGCCACAATCCGATGGACTACAACGGCATGAAGCTGGTGCGCGAACAAGCGCGCCCGATCAGTTCGGACACCGGCCTGTTCGCGATCTCCGATGCGATCGAGGCCGGGGGTCTGCCTGCACCGGTCCCGACGCAGGGCCGCGAATCGGCGATGACCGACAAATCCGCTTACATCGCGCACCTGCTGGGCTATGTGGACGCAACGGCACTGCGTCCGCTCAAGCTCGTGGTCAACGCCGGCAACGGTGGTGCGGGCGCGATCGTCGACCTGTTGGCCGCGCATCTGCCGTTCGAGTTCGTGCGCGTGTGCCATGAGGCCGACGGCAGCTTCCCCAATGGCATTCCCAATCCGCTGCTGCCCGAAAACCGCCAGGTCACCGCTGATACCGTGCGCGCACATGCCGCCGATTTCGGCATTGCCTGGGACGGCGATTTCGACCGCTGCTTCTTTTTCGACGAAACCGGCGCCTTCATCGAAGGCTATTACCTGGTCGGTCTGCTGGCCGAGGCGATCCTCGCCAAGCAGCCGGGCGGCAAGGTCGTGCACGATCCGCGCCTGGTCTGGAACACGATCGAGCAGGTCGAAGCCGCCGGCGGCGTGCCGGTGCTGTGCAAGAGCGGCCACGCCTTCATCAAGGAAAAGATGCGCGCCGAGGACGCCGTCTACGGCGGCGAGATGAGCGCGCACCATTACTTCCGCGAATTCGCCTATGCCGACTCGGGCATGATTCCGTGGCTGCTGATCGCCGAACTCGTCTCCACCAGCGGCCGCTCGCTGGGCGATCTGGTGGCCGAGCGCGTGGCGAAGTTCCCGTGCAGTGGCGAGATCAATTTCCGGGTCGCCGATGCCAAGGCCGCCGTCGAGCGGGTCATGACCCACTTCGCGGCGCAGGCGCCTGCGCTCGACCACACCGACGGCATCAGCGCCGATTTCGGCGACTGGCGCTTCAACCTGCGCAGTTCCAACACCGAACCGCTGTTGCGGCTCAACGTCGAGGCGCGCGGTGACCGCGCGCTGCTCGATGCACGCACCCGCGAACTGTCCGACCTGTTGTCCGCCTGAGGCCGCCATGTCCACGATCGTCCCCGTTCTGCTGTCCGGCGGCTCCGGCACACGCCTGTGGCCGCTGTCGCGCGAAATGCATCCCAAGCAGTTCCTGCCGCTGGTCGGCGAGCAGACGATGCTGCAGGCAACCTGGCTGCGCGCTGCGCCGCTCGCAGACGGTGCCGGGCCGATCGTCGTCGCCAACGAGGCGCACCGCTTCGTCGTCGCCGAACAGCTGCAGCAGGTGTGTGCGAAACCTGCGGCGATCGTGCTCGAGCCGGTGGGCCGCAATACCGCGCCTGCGATCGCGGCCGCAGCGCTCGAGGCGTCGCGAATGACGCCGGAGGCGATGTTGCTGGTGCTGCCCTCGGACCACGTCGTGCAGACGCCCGAGGCCTTCCATGCGGCAGTGCGTTCCGCCCTGCCCGCGGCACAAGCCGGCAAACTGGTGACGTTCGGCGTCGTGCCCCGTGGCCCGGAAACCGGCTATGGCTACATCAAGGCCAAGCCCGCCCACGGTGACGGCCCGGTGCCGGTCGAAGCCTTCGTGGAAAAGCCGGATCTGGCACGCGCCCAAGCCTATGTCGCCTCCGGCGATCATTTCTGGAACAGCGGCATGTTCCTGTTCCGCGCCGACGCCTACCTCGCCGCGCTCGAACGTCATGCACCGGCGATGCTGTCGGCGGTGCGCACGTCGTGGACCGCCGCGCGCAAAGATGTGGACTTCACCCGACTCGACGCCGATGCATTCGCTGCAAGCCCCTCCGATTCGATCGACTACGCGGTCATGGAGAAGACCGATGCCGCGGTGGTCATGCCGCTCGACGCCGGCTGGAGCGATGTCGGCTCATGGGCCAGCCTGCGCGAAGTCTCACCCCAGGACGCCGACGGCAACGCGCATCACGGCGATGTCGTCTCGATCGATTGCCGCAACACCTACGCCTACGGCGAGCGCCTGATTGCGATGATCGGCCTCGAGGACACGATCGTCGTCGAAACGCCCGACGCGATCCTCGTCGGCCGCAGCGATCGCATCCAGCAGGTCAAGGACGTGGTCGCCGAACTCAAGGCACGCGATCTGCCGCAGGCCGCCTGGCATCGCAAGGTCTACCGGCCCTGGGGTGCCTACGATTCGATCGACAACGGCCCGCGCTTCCAGGTCAAGCGCATCACGGTCAAACCGGGCGCGACCTTGAGCCTGCAGATGCATCACCACCGGGCCGAGCACTGGATCGTCGTCAGTGGCACGGCCGAAGTCACACGCGGCGACGATGTGCTGCTGCTGACCGAGAACCAGAGCACCTACATCCCGCTCGGCGTCACCCATCGTTTGCGCAATCCGGGCAAGGTGCCGCTGGAACTGATCGAAGTGCAGTCGGGCAGCTACCTGGGCGAGGACGACATCGTGCGCTTCGAGGACACCTACGGGCGCGCCTGACATACCGTCAATCGCGCCCGGCGGATCCAACGTTTTCTCAACGCGGCAACGCGCGCCCGACCGGCAATCGCGCGGACGACCGCCGCGACAGCGCTTTGAAGACACCTTCGACCGCGGGTAATGCGCCTCTGTAGGAGCGCGCTCGCGCGCGATGGGCGTTCCTGGCCAAGCCTCTTCGCGCGCAAACGCGCTCCTACAGGCCTAACGTACCGCCAATGTATCGAGCACGTCGCCCAGAGCCTCGCGCCAGTCAGGCGACACCACGCCGATCGGGCAATACGCCTCTGTAGGAGCGCGCTCGCGCGCGAAAGGCTTTACCGGGAACGCCACATCGCGCAAGCGCGCTCCTGCAGGCCTAATGTGCCGCCAATGTATCGAGCACGTCGCCCAGAGCCTCGCGCCAGTCAGGCGACACCACGCCGATCGGGCAATACGCCTCTGTAGGAGCGCGCTCGCGCGCGATGGGCGTTCCTGGCCAGGCCTCTTCGCGCGCAAGCGCGCCCCTGCAGCCCTAACGTGCCGCCAATGTATCGAGCACGTCGCCCAGAGCCCCGCGCCAGTCAGGCAAGACCACGCCGAAATCGTGTTGCAGGCTGCTGGTGTCCAGCCGCGAATAGGCCGGGCGTCTGGCCGGCGTTGGATAGTCCGCCGTCGTGATCGCTTCCACCGTCGGCGCGCGCACGATCAGACCGCGTGCAACCGCGCCCTCGAAGATCGCCTGCGCGAACCCGTGCCAGCTGGTCTCACCGGTCGCTGTGAGATGCCAGGTGCCTGCAACCAAGGCATCGCCGCGCAGGATCTGCGCCGTAACATCGGCAACGAGCGCCGCGGGCGTCGGTGTGCCGATCTGGTCGGCGACCACCCGAACCACGTCGCGCTCCGAGCCGACATGCAGCATCGTGCGCAGGAAATTCTGGCCATGCGCGGCATAGACCCATGCGGTGCGAAAGATCAGATGCCGGCCACCGGCTGCACGGATGGCATTCTCGCCGGCGAGCTTGCTGGCGCCGTAGATACCGAGCGGCGCGGTGGCGTCGTCCGGACGGTACGGGCGCGCCCCCTGGCCGTCGAATACGTAGTCGGTCGAGTAATGCACCAGCGGCACGTCGTGCGCCGCGCACCAGCGCGCGATCGCGCCAGGTGTCGTGGCGTTTACAGCCTGGGCGGCACCGGGCTCGCTTTCGGCTTTGTCGACCGCGGTGTAGGCAGCCGCATTGATCACGCGCGTCGGTCGCGTCGCGTCGAGCACCGCGATCACGGAGTCAGAGTCTGAAAAATCCGCAGACAGACAGACATCGCCATCGGGCAACCTACCGCAGCGCGTCGTGGCCTGAACCTTCCCCAGCGGCGCAAGCGCGCGCAGCAACTCCCGACCGACCTGCCCGTTCGCGCCGAGAACGAGTGAGGTCATGCGCAGAACACCGGCAACCGGTCCTCGGCGATGTTGGCCAGAAGCGGCGCGTGTGTGTCCTTGTCCGACAGCAGCGGCGCGTCGACCGGCCACTCAACGCCGATCGTCGGATCGTTCCAGCGCACGCCCGCGTCGGCCTCTTTCACGTACACGTCGGTGCACAGGTAGCTGAAGACCGCCATGTCCGACAGCACCGCGAATCCATGCGCGAACCCCTCGGGAATCCAGAACTGGCGCTTGTTCTCCTCGCTGAGGAGCACGCCCTCCCACTGGCCGAAGGTCGGAGAACCGCGGCGGATGTCGACGGCCACGTCAAACACCTCCCCCTGCAGCACGCTCACCAACTTTCCCTGCGGTCGCGGCCACTGGTAATGCAGGCCGCGCAACACGCCTTTTGCCGATGACGACACATTGCTCTGCACGAACTTCGTTGGCAGACCGTACTGTCCGAACAGCTCGGCGTTCCAGGTTTCGAAGAAGAACCCGCGCGCATCGCCAAAAACGGCTGGTTCGATGACGACAGCGCCAAGCAAGCTGGTTTCGATGATCCTCAACGGACGGCCCCGCGCGCAACGAGTGACATCAGGTACTGGCCGTAGCTGTTCTTCCGCAACGGATGGGCGAGCGACAGCAACTGCTCATCATCGATCCAGCCCTTGCCGAAGGCGATTTCCTCGGGACAGCACACCTGCAATCCCTGACGGGCCTGGATCGTTTCAATGAAATTCGACGCTTCGTGCAAGGCCTGATGCGTGCCGGTATCGAGCCACGCGTACCCGCGGCCGAGCTGTTCAAGGTACAGCGCGCCGTCGCGGAGATAACGGCGATTGAGATCGGTGATTTCCAGTTCCCCGCGTGCCGAGGGCGTCAGTTCCATTGCGTAATCACTGGCTCGCCCATCGTAGAAATACAAGCCGGTGACGGCATAGTTCGAACGAGGCCGCTCCGGCTTCTCGGTGATATCGACGACCTTTCCGCCCACGTCGAATACGGCCACGCCGTAACGCTCGGGATCGTTGACCCAGTAGCCGAACACGGTCGCACCATCGCGCCGCGCATCGGCGCGCTTGAGCGTATCGGTCAGGCCATGGCCGTGGAAGATGTTGTCACCCAGCACCAGACAGCTGGGCTTGCCGTCCACGAAGTCACGGCCGATCAGATAGGCCTGCGCCAGGCCGTCGGGACTGGGCTGCACGGCGTACTGGATGTCCATACCCCACTGCGAGCCATCACCCAGCAGAGACTGGAACAAGACCTGCTCGTGCGGCGTGTTGATGATCAGCACTTCCCGAATGCCGGCCAGCATCAGCACACTGAGCGGGTAGTAGATCATCGGCTTGTCGTACACCGGCAGCAGCTGTTTGCTGACGCCCTTGGTGATCGGATACAGCCGCGTGCCGGAGCCGCCGGCGAGGATGATGCCCTTGCGTTGGGTCATGGTCGTTCCTTGGAGCCCTCCTCCGCATGCGAGGAAGGGTTGGGTGGGGGCGAACCGTCAGGCGGCAGTGCCGATGCGTTCCAGGCGATAGCTGCCGTCGAGGATGCCCCGCACCCACGCCTGGTTGTCGAGATACCAGTCGACGGTGAATTCGATACCGCTCTCGAACGTGTGCTCGGGCTTCCAGCCGAGTTCGCCCCGCAGCTTCGACGCATCGATCGCGTAGCGACGGTCGTGACCGGGGCGATCCTTGACGTAGGTGATCTGGCTGCTGCGCGGCAGTCCGTCCTCGCGCGGACGGCGGGCGTCGAGCAGGCGGCAAATCGCTTCGGCCACCTCGATGTTCTGCCGCTCGGAGTCACCGCCGACGTTGTAGGTCTCCCCGACTCGGCCCTTCTCGAGCACGGTGCGGATCGCCGCACAATGATCGGTCACGAACAACCAGTCGCGCACCTGCCTGCCATCGCCATAGACCGGCAGCGGCTCGCCGGCCAGTGCCTTGGCGATCACCAGCGGGATGAGCTTTTCCGGAAACTGAAACGGGCCGTAGTTGTTCGAACAGTTGGTGGTCAGCACCGGCAGCCCGTAGGTGTGGTGGAAGGCGCGCACCAGATGATCGGACGCGGCCTTGGACGCGGAGTACGGCGAGTTCGGCGCATACGGCGTGGCTTCGGAGAACTTGCCGGTTTCACCGAGTGAGCCGTAGACCTCGTCGGTCGACACGTGCAGGAAGCGGAACGCCTCGCGGCGCAGCTCCGGCAGCGCCTTCCACCAGTCCCGCACCGATTCGAGCAGGCCAAGCGTGCCGACCACGTTGGTCTCGATGAAGGCCGCCGGCCCATCGATCGAGCGGTCGACATGGCTTTCGGCTGCGAAGTTCAGCACCGCATCGGGCTGATGCTCGGCCAAGAGGCTGGCGACGAGGGCGCGATCACCGATATCGCCGTGCACGAACACGTGGTTAGGATCGGACTCGAGCGACGCCAGCGTCTGCAGATTTCCGGCATAGGTCAGCGCATCGAGGTTGATCACGCGGATGCCGCGGCGCACGGCCTCGAGCACGAAATTACCGCCGATAAAACCGGCGCCGCCGGTCACGAGCCATGTGGCCATTGAACACCTCTCGCCGCCGCGCACCAAGTCGCTGACCGCTCAGGATACCGACTGCTCCCGCATCGCAGTGCCCCTGAATGGCAATAGACGGCCGACGGGTTCGCGCCCCGACAGGCGCCCCGGTAGAATCGACGAATTGCCCCGCGCCAGCCGCCGCGGCCGGGTGATCCGCACAGCACAAGGAATGCCGCACCGATGAAGATCCTCGTCGCCTACAAGCGCGTGGTGGACTACAACGTCCGCATCCAGGTCAAGCCGGACGGGTCCGGCGTGGTCACCGATGGCGTGAAGCTGTCGGCCAATCCGTTCGACGAGATCGCACTGGAAGAGGCCCTGCGCCTGCGCGACAAGGGCGTCGCGACCGAGGTCGTCGTCGCCACGATCGCCCCGGCAGACGCCCAGGCGCACCTGCGCAACGGCCTGGCGATGGGCGCCAACCGTGCGATCCACGTGGTCTGCGACCAGCCGATCCAGCCACTGACCGCCGCCCGCACCCTGCTCAAGCTGGTCGAGAAGGAACAGCCGGACCTGGTGATCCTCGGCAAGCAGGCGATCGACGACGACGCCAACCAGACCGGGCAGATGCTGGCCACACTGTGGGCGCGCCCGCAGGCGACGTTCGCCTCGAAGCTTGAAATCGCCGACGGCAAGGCCACGGTCACGCGCGAAGTCGATGCCGGCCTGGAGACACTCGAGGTCGACCTGCCGGCCGTCGTCACCACCGACCTGCGCCTCAACGAGCCGCGCTTCATCAAGCTGCCCGACATCATGAAGGCCAAGTCCAAGCCGATGGAGTCGATCCCGTTCGCCGACCTCGGCGTCGAATCAGCCGATACGCTCAAGACCACGCATCACGAAGCGCCGACCAAGCGCGGCAAGGGCGTCATGGTCAAGGATGCCGCCGAACTGGTGGCCGCGCTGAAGGCCAAGGGCCTGCTCTGAATCCGTCGCTCCCGCGCACGCGGGAGCCCAGTGACTGCCGGCCCGAAGCCGGCGTGTTATCGACGCGACGCCGGCACGGGCGCGACGATTCCAAGGAGAACTCCATGTCCAAAGTCCTCGTCATCGCCGAGCACCTTGACAGCACCCTCAACGCCAGCGCGACCGCCAAGACCGTCGCCGCGGCGCAGGCACTGTCGCCCGAGTCCATCGATGTTGCGGTGTTCGCCGCGGATCCGGCCGGCGCTGCCACAGAGGCCGCCACCGTTGCCGGCGTATCCAAGGTGCTGACCGTCGCCAACCCGGCCAACACCCAGGCGCTGGCGCAGGTGCTCGGCCCGCAGATCGCCAAGCTGGCTGCCGGCTACAGCCACGTCTTCGCGCCGTCCACCACGTTCGGCAAGGACCTGATGCCGGTCGTCGCCGCGCTGCTGGGCGTCAACCAGATCTCCGATCTGATGACGGTCGAAAGCAGCCATGTGTTCAAGCGCCCGATCTACGCCGGTAATGCGATCGTGACCGTCGAGGCGCCTGCCGACCAGATCGTCGTCGCCACCGTGCGCACCGCGTCCTGGCAGGAAGCCGCCCGCGGCGGCAGCGCCACGATCGAAACGACCAGTGTCGAAGCAGAACTTCCGAGTCACACGCGCTTCGTCGGCCTGGCGGCCGGCAGCACCGACCGCCCCGACCTGCAGAGCGCCAAGCGCGTGGTGTCCGGCGGCCGCGGCGTGGGCTCTGAGGAGAACTTCAAGATCATCTTCGACTTCGCCGACAAGCTCGGCGCTGCCGTCGGCGCCTCACGCGCCGCGGTCGACGCCGGCTACGTGCCCAATGAAATGCAGGTCGGCCAGACCGGCAAAATCATCGCCCCCGAGCTCTACATCGCCATCGGCATTTCCGGCGCCATCCAGCACCTCACCGGAATCAAGGACGCCGGCACCATCGTTGCGATCAACAAGGACGCCGACTCGGCGATCTTCGAGATCGCGGACATCGGCCTGGTGGGCGACCTTTTCAAGATCCTGCCGGAACTGGAAGCGGCGCTCTGAGTCGCTCGGACCGGCGAGGAAACACGAACGAATGAAGCACGTACTGGTCGCGTTTGGCACACGACCGGAGGCCATTAAGATGGCCCCAGTGGTGTCGGCTCTGCGCAGCATGCCCGGCATCGAAACGGCGGTCACCGTCACCGCCCAGCATCGACAGATGCTCGACCAGGTGCTGGACCTGTTCGGCATCGTGCCCGACGACGATCTGGACCTGATGCAGACCAATCAGGGCCTGCCGGACCTCTTCGCCCGCATCCTTGCAGGCATGTCGGATGTCATCGCACGACGCAAGCCGGATCTGGTACTCGTTCATGGCGACACCAGCACCACCCTCGCCACTTCGCTGGCGGCCTTCTACGCCAAAGTGCCGATCGGCCATGTCGAAGCCGGACTGCGCACCGGCAATATGGACGCGCCTTGGCCCGAAGAAATGAATCGCCGGCTGACCGCACCGCTCGCTTCGCTGCACTTCGCTCCGACGACGAGCTCCCGTTCCAACTTGATTGCCGAAGGCATCGCGTCATCCTCGGTCCACGTGACCGGCAACACGGTGATCGACGCACTGCTGGACGTGACACGGCGCCTCGATGCCGACACGGCCCTGCAAGCATCTCTCGCCGCCCGTTTCCCCTTCCTGGACCAGGACCGTCGTATCGTCCTCGTCACCGGCCATCGTCGAGAGAATCTTGGCCAGGGATTCGAATCGATCTGTCGAGCGCTGCTGGTCTTGGCCTCCCGAGACGACGTCCAGATCGTTTATCCGGTACACCTCAATCCCAATGTCCAGGCACCGGTCCAGCGCCTGCTGGTCGGGAAGAAGAATATTCACTTGGTTCCACCGCAGGATTATCTGCCCTTCGTCTACCTACTCACCCGGGCCCATCTCATCCTCACCGATTCGGGCGGCATCCAGGAGGAAGCCCCGGCTCTCGGCAAGCCCGTACTGCTGATGCGCGATCGTACGGAGCGCCCAGAGGCAGTCGAAGCTGGAACGGTGCAACTGGTGGGAGCGGAAGAGTCGGGCATCATCCGCGCCGCAAGTGCATTGCTTGATGACGAATCCTTACATGCCACGATGGCGAGAGCGCACAATCCTTACGGTGACGGCTATGCCGCCGGCCGCATCGCATCGCTGGTCGACGCGTGGATCGCCTCCTATGGCACCACTCGCACCGGCGGTGCATCCCACGCCCGTTGACGTGCGTTTCGCGCCTGCCCCGCCGGGAAACTGATTGTTGACGCGGCCGCGCTCATTTCCGGGCAACACGATCACCGCACGGACAACACGACCATGAAGATCGCCATCGTCGGTATTGGCTATGTCGGCATTTCCAACGCAATCCTGCTGGCGCAGCACAACAGCGTCACTGCGGTGGACATCGACGTCAAGAAAGTCGACCTGATCAATCAGCGCAGATCGCCCATCCAGGATGAGGAGGTCGAGCGTTATCTGCAGTCCGCCGAACTCGATCTGATTGCGGTGACGGATGGGACATCCGCATTCCGTGAAGCAGACTTGGTCGTAGTCGCCACCCCCACCGACTACGACGAGAAGAGCAATTACTTCAATACCAGCTCGGTTGAAAGCGTGATCCAACAGGTGCTGGAAGCAAAGCCAGATGCATTGATCCTTGTGAAGTCCACGGTCCCAGTCGGATTTACCCGACGGATACAGGATTTGTTCGGAAGCAGAAACATCCTGTTCTCGCCGGAGTTCCTGCGTGAGGGACGAGCACTCTACGACAATCTCCACCCGAGCCGAATCATAATCGGAGAGATCTCAGAGCGAGGAGAATCCCTGGCCGCGCTGTTCCAACAAGGAGCCAAGCGCAAAGATGCCCCCGTCCTCCTTACCAGCGCGACCGAAGCCGAGGCCATCAAGCTGTTCGCCAACACCTATCTCGCGATGCGAGTGGCCTATTTCAACGAGCTCGACAGTTATTCCCAGACTCACGATCTAGACACCCGAGCCATCATCGAAGGTGTCGGACTCGACCCTCGCATCGGAAATCACTACAACAATCCGTCCTTCGGTTACGGCGGCTACTGCCTGCCGAAAGACACCCGGCAACTGCTGGCCAACTACGAGGATGTTCCCCAGAACCTTATCCAGGCCATCGTCCAATCCAACTCCACTCGCAAGGATTACATTGCCAACGAGATAATCCGGCGCAAGCCACGCATCGTCGGCATCTACAGGCTGATCATGAAAGCAGGGGCGGACAGCTTCCGCACATCGAGCATCCAGGGTGTGATGAAGCGCCTGAAGGACAGCGGCATCAAGATCGTGATCTACGAGCCGTCGATCAAAGAGGATGTGTTTCTTGGCTCCCCGATCATTCGTGACTTGGATCAATTCAAGGCGATATCCGACGTCATCGCAGCCAATCGCTTCACACGAGAGCTGATCGGAAGCGAAAGCAAAGTGTATACGAGGGATCTGTTCGGCGCCGACTGAGCCGCCACCCTTTCTGCCGCCCCGGGATTTTCATCAGAAACCCGGGGCCGCCGAGGCCCCCTTCGGCCTTTACTTGCGCGTTGCGTCAGAGGGCATAGGTGACATACACCGAGGAGGTCGCGTCCTGCCTCATGAGGTTGGCATGCACCGCCCGTCCCCGAACCCTCAGTTTTACTACCGAGCGACCGGACTTCTGCAGACTCGCGCGAATGTCCTCGTCGTTGCCTTCTGACTTGGAGTCAAGGATAAAGCCCTGCGTCTTGAGGATGTCCAGCGATCGCCCTGCCGCTTCTGCGGCAGAGGCACCCATCATCTCGATATATATCTGACGCTCCTCGCCGCCGTCGTTCTTCTGGATGCGGTCGTAACGCAGGTGTCCTCCCTGCCCCGCCAGCAACTCCGTCTTGAGCGCGGCAAGCTCCGGAACATCCTCCTGCTCCTGCGCGCCGGGAGACGCCTCGACCCCATTCGCGTCCTGCGCCTGGTGGGCGGCATCCTGCTCATTCTTACCGCAAGCGGTTACAAACAGCAGCAGGGACACAGAAAGCACGAGGCCTCTGAATGAAGAGGAACGCACATCATGGAAGTTCATATCAATCCTGTAATAGTTCAGAAATTCGATGATAACAAAGGATAATCGAGAAACAGCCAGTCTACATCCGATTACATGGCACCTGGCCATCGGGCTCCAAGGCTTCTCACCAAGCCTCCGCGCGCGCAGCAACCAAGCGCGAGATCGAGCTTACTTCAGATCGAAAGAGCACGGGACCAAGCGTAGGGATCAGGTCGCGACTGAAGAGTGAAGGACGCCATTGACGGGGAAATCAAGAAGCTGCGGCCAAGCTCTCCTGATTATCTTGAGGAAGACCGTGCCTTTCACCCGGTCTTCGAAGGGGACCGCAAGCATGGCGCGATAAGCCAGGCGGGAGTTGACAACGGCCCACGTATCGAATGCGACATCGCTCTCGCAGAGATTGGGAGCGCACCAACGCCCCATTCGATGCTCCCAGTAGAAAATATCCTGCGGCAGGTACCCGGAGTCGAACGGAAACGCCGTGGCCGAGATCCAGTCCTCGAACTCCGCCACAATGGCTTCATTCCCCTGCCCTCCCTTTTCGAGCAACCTCCGTTGCATTACACCGGCATCCATTACTGGACTCTTCGGCCTGTGTTTCATGTAGAACGCACGACCGATCTCGTAATGATTGGAGCGGATATGCAGGTCATTCTGGTTGAAGGTCCGTATGTACGCCAAAGCGGCGCTGTGGACGTGCGGTCTCGGGCAGTTGTCGGTAATCGCTTGCCGAAACCCGGGTGGGAAATCCTTGTTCTCGCGCAGGGCCAGCATCCTGTGATCGATGCCGAACCGATCGGCGATTGCGCATGGGATCTCGATGTCGCTGGCCTTCGTCGCGGGAGAGTAAGTGAACATCCGGATATCTCGGAGCAGCTTCTTGGCCGCCGCCAACGTCACCCGACTGTCTAGGCCCGATGTCAACGAGAGCAGCAGCCGACCATCTTGGGCAAGTGCCTCCAGCAGCCTCTGGAAGAGGGATGTCAGAAGCTCGGCGGCATCTCCCGGACGCATTGATCCAGGTCCCGAAACGGGGAATATCCGCTCGATTCGGCCTCCGTGGAGATCGAGCGCCGTATTGGGGGTGAGCGCGAAGATGCCGGCATGACCGGTGGCTCGCCCTGGGTACCCGTATGCCCCGTGCAGCATCTCGATGTCAGGCCAGGCTCCCCCGAAGTGGGAAAGCTCTCTCCCACCGCAAGTTTCGACGAGCAGGCGCTCATGGGAGGCGACTCTCCAGATTGGAGCATCGGAGGTGTAATAAACCGTCCTCATCCCTGCGGCGTCCTGCTGAATGCGAACACGACCGCTTTCGGCGTCAATCGCGACAAACCGCCCCGACATGCCGTCGATCACATCCTGCATGCTGCCGATCGATCGTCTGCGCGCATCCAGCAGCCGTCGCGCGATGACCAACAGCTCCGCGTCGCCGGCGATCAGATCGACAGCCCTGCCGAGGATCGCGATCGTGAAGCCATCGGCGCGCGCGATCGCCAGCTCTACTCGTCTATCCCATTGCAGCCAGCCACCGGCCAGCGCCACGCACCCCCAATGTTGGGGAGCTTGCTCCCAGGGAATCTTGGCGAAGCAGAAGCCCCGGGCATAGCGCAACCCGACGTCTCCATTGCCGCCTCGGCCCTGAGTGCCATGGCGGCGTGCGTTACGACCTCCGCAGCCGATTGACTCTGCATGCTGGGCAAGCTGACGCCGGGAAACGGACGTGAACCCGACCTTCGTCGTGTCCTCCAGGCCTTCAGCAAGGGCCGTCGATTGTTTGCGGCTCGCAGGTCGTCGTCGCATGTCCCCAGGTATTCGATTCCGTCGAAACCCAGCTTCAGCAACGTCGTGCCAATCTCCCTGATGTCACAGCCTGCATTGCCCTCGAAGCAGAGAACCTGACCAGTCACCTCAGCCAGCAGCGCGAGGAGCCTGTTCTGATCCAGTACATGGGATTCGATGGCCAGCGCCAGCACGACATCGAAAAGACCAAGGTCAGCGGCGTCTACCCGATCGATATCCCCTTGTTCAAACTGCAGTTGCGTCAATTGCGACAACCGTGAAATCTCGCGGGCAAGTTCGACCTTGTCCAGGTCGAACTCGATACCACGACCGCTCAGGACACCGCGGTTGGTGAGCTCGAAGAGCATCGCGCCCGCATTGCAGCCGAGATCGAGAACGGTCCGCCCCGCCACTTGGGAGCGATCCAACCCGAAACGCGTCAGCCGCCTGGCAGCGTCACGCTGCGCAAGCGCACGCGGCACGGAGAACCCCGGCGTGGAGAAGGCGCAGTACACCACGTCCTCGGTTCTCAGGACGTGCCTTCCGGATCTCTTGCGGAAGCTCCTGGACGATTCGAGCAGCCGCTCCATCAGATCATCGATTTTCTGCATCGGCGTCTCCCAGGTGCTCATCGATTATCGCCACCAATGCATCCTGGGCATCATCGACGTCTTGACCCGCGTCGACCACACGAATCTCGACGCCGCGCGCAGCAAGGACATCGACAGCCACATCACACACGATCAATGCGTTCTCCACCACCTCCGAGATTCCATCGACGCCGAGCCCGGAGTAGCAGTTAGGGAGCTTCCCGCGTGCCATTGCCCTGGCCACAATGATGTCGGCAGGCGCGCGGAACACACATGCCATCGCAGGCACGGGAACCAGACCGAAATATGCTGCGGCGTGGCGCTTCGGATCCGATGCGTGGGGCAGGAAACTGAAGGCTCGATGCAACAGCATCTCGTCGTGAACCACCGGTAATTGCAGATCGACATTCGACAGCAGGAACGCATCCTCGCAGGTCTTGCGCAGCAATACCGCCGCTCCGAACTTTTGCGAAGGCAGCATCTCAGAGGCCGAGAGAATGGAGAAGCACAGCCGAATGAATTCGCGGGGCATGTATGAATCCACCGCGAGCGCCGTTCTTTCCTTGGCCGGGATCCCTTCTCTGGCACTCGACAGGAGGCCATCCAGATCCCACGGCGCCAGCCAGTCCGCCCGACGGAAGCCTGCTTCGGCGATCCGTTTCAAGACGGTTGACTTGCCGACTGCCGACGGCCCCATGATCTCGATCATTCCCGGCATCCTCAGGACGCGACCCCGAGCTTCGCCAGGACCGGATCGTACCGGGCGGTAAGATCCAGCAAGAGCTTCGTGCCGAGCCGGCATTCGGCCTTGAGCCCGAATGCCGAGTCGAACAAGCGCCTCGAATTGAAACCCGCCATCGAATAGAGCACCGGATCCATCTCGTTGAGCATCACCGCGCCCCAGGTTCCCATCCGGTGCTCCCAATAGAACATGTCCAGTGCATCAAGACCCGGAAATTGTTCTGGATATCCCGCACGCTCGATGAAGCCCGCAAACGCGGTATCGGCGAACGAACGCACCGCCCGCGCGGGACGCTCAACGCGTCGGGTGAAATAGAGCGCGGACAACGCCTCTGGCGAGATCACGTCCAGCACACGGTTATGACGGTTGTAGAAACCGCGCAGGATCTCGCCGCCGTACCCACGCAGGAAAACACCGCCAGACTGGGCGACCACGCCTGTATTCGCCGTCAGGGACGAAGCGCCTCTCGAGAATCCAGTCGCAAGCCGGGTGGCAAGCCTCAGCGGCTCGTCCTTGGCGGCCTCCGTTCTGCGGCCGACAGGCACGAACGTGTGTTCCCCTCCGAGGTAGCGAGCCATCGCCTCTACAAGTTCGCGCTCTCCCTCCTGCAGACGGCCGCCTTCCCAAGTGAAGTAGGAACCCGAAACGCCATGACGCCGAAGGCCTGCGATCAATGCACGGCCGTCGGTGCCGCCGGTGACGCCCAGCAACGGCAAATATCTGGGCGCCAGATACTCGGCGGTGCGCGCAAAGTACTCGTCACATTCTTCGAAGAATGCCTCCGTCGTAGTCGATTTCGGAGGAACGACCGGCCAATATCGGACAGCACGGTACAAGCCGAGATCGAGGCATGTATTCGGGATCAGGGCAAATATCGACCTGTACATGGTCGAATCACCCGGCAGATAACTCGTCCCGCGCTGCGCATACTCGTCGCTGTCCCTGAACGCAACCGCCGCCGGGCATGTCTCATCTCCGAACGCCTTTGCCAGCAGGGCCGCGTGGGACGCAAACGCCACCGCCTCCCCTGTACGGTAGTAAACCGAACGAGCACCGAAAGCATCGTGATAGACACGCGCCCCGGACGCCCCACGCGCGATAAGTGCGAAACGTCCGCCAAGTTGATCGAGAGCCGATGGATCACCGTCACGCGCGACCCGTGCAAGAAGGTACTCGACACTTTCGCCGCCGTGGGCGACGTATATATCGCCCACGGCCAACACATGCCAGTCCGTTCCCACCAATTCCCGCACAATCGCCTCTGGATGCGCCCAGACCATCAAGTCAGGGACATCGAAGCGCCGCCAATTCGCCAGCATTCCCGGGAACGGAGGCAGGCCATCCGAAGCGAGAAAGCCGAAGCGGAACGCGCGAGCCGCCGCTCCGGCGAAATCAGAGTCGGAAGGTACGCTCATTGCGTGGCAAGCAGCCTTTGACGTCGAAGATGATACCGCCCGGTTTCAGGATCCCGTCGAGATCGACGGTGGCCTCGTCGCCCACGAACTGTTTGTGGGCCACAGCGAGCAGAACGGCATCATAAGCGCCCTGTTCCGGAGCCGGCGCCAGCGTCACGCCGTACTCGAGCCGTGCTTCGTCCGGATCGACCCATGGATCGTGGACGTCGATTTCAGCATTGGTATCTTTCAACTGCGCGATCACGTCCACGACCTTGGTGTTCCTGACGTCCGGACAATTCTCCTTGAACGCGAGTCCCAGTACGAGGATGCGGGAACCAACGATGTTCAGGCGCGCGCGCGCCATCAGTCGCATCAGCCTGTCAGCGACATATGGCCCCATATCGTCGTTGATTCTTCTTGCAGACAGGATCAACTCAGGGTTGTAGCCGAGCATCGCAGCCTTGTGAGCGAGATAGTAGGGATCGACGCCGATGCAGTGCCCTCCCACCAGCCCTGGCACGAAAGGCATGAAATTCCACTTCGTCCCGGCCGCAGCGAGCACTTCATGGGTATCGATTCCGACTCGATGGAAGATGACGGCCAACTCGTTCATCAGCGCGATATTCACGTCCCGCTGCGTATTCTCGATGACCTTGGCGGCCTCAGCGACCCGGATCGAACTCGCCTTGTGAGTGCCGACGGTGATGATCTTGCGGTAAAGGGCATCAACATAATCGGCGATCTCCGGCGTCGAACCGGACGTGACCTTCACGATCTTCGTCACGGTCCGCTCCTTGTCGCCGGGATTGATCCGCTCGGGGCTGTAGCCGCAGAAGAAGTCCTCATTGAAGCGAAGCCCGGAGGCCTGCTCGAGCACGGGCACGCAGACTTCTTCGGTGACTCCCGGATAGACCGTGGATTCGTAGATCACCACATCACCCTTCTTCAGCACGCTGCCGATCGCCGCACTGGACTTGAGCAGCGGATCGAAATCGGGCCTGCGTGCCGCATCGATGGGAGTCGGCACGGTGATGACGTAGACGTTGCAATCTGCGAGTTCCTGGAGCTGATCGGTGTAGGTCAAGGACCCAGCCTGCGCGAGATCGTCGGCCGACACCTCCAGCGTCCGATCGACGCCTTCTCGAAGTTCGTTGATACGGGACGAGCTGATGTCGAACCCCACAACCGGCATGCTCCGTCCGAAGGCGACCGCGAGGGGAAGGCCCACGTAACCGAGGCCGACGACAGCTAGACGTGTATTTGATAGTTCCATTGTTGTTCTTCCGATAGTTCAGTGTTCGACGGCGCGCTTGATCACCGGTTCGAGGTGGGGCGCGAGAGACCTCGAGAAGGTCGCTGTCAGATGATGGCGGTCACGCCAGATGACCTGCCCGTCACGCAAGGCTGGGCAGCTTTCTCCTTCACAAATGTGTTCATTCATGGAAACGAATTCCACGTCCGCGCCGCCTTCCTTGATGGCGAGCAGTATGGGGTCCGGGGATCTGAGCGCTCGTTCCAGAGGCGTGTCACAGCTGCTCGCCCGCACGCCTGGTGCACTGACACAGTCAGGCACATCCTTCGCCATCCAAGGAGTACCACCGATCACGACAACGCCAATATCGTTGTCCCGCAACGTGCGCCAACGGCTGACCAGGCCGCGAGCAAGCATTCTCTTGCTTTCACCGCGATCGACTCCAAAAGCGATATGCGCCCGTGATTGGCTCGTGACCACGGCATCGGGGCGCATGTCCAGAATGATAGCCATCAGTTTCCGATTCCATTCGGCGCACGTTTTGTACTCGCGCCCGCCAGACGTGACGTTGGCGTCTGAGAACGCACACGCCGACTTGGTGAAGGTATACAGCGCCCATCCGTTCCGTTTAGCTATTTCCTGTACCGCCGGCTCCCAGTGGCCAGCATGCGAGTCGCCGGTCAGCACCAGTTTGACCTTGGCATCTTCGGGGCCATAACGGCAGAACTTCGGCTCAGCAGACGCTTGGGCAACGTGACAGCCCTTCGTATAGACGTCCGGATTGTCGGACTTGGCCTGCAGGGCCAACCTTGCCAGATCTAGGCCGGAGGACTGCTCGACGGACGAAATGTCCGAAGTGACTTGTATTCCGGTGCTTTCAGCCACGGCACGCGCAAGTGCCGGCGCAAGGGTGCGCGAATAGGTCGCAGTGAGATGGCCGCTATTCCGGTACACCGGCACGTTGCCCACGACGGCGCCGCATTGCTCCGGGAGGCATAACGCGTCACTCAGGTCGAGCAAATGCGCGCCAGCGACGTTGCGGGAAGCGAGCAGCGCGGGATCCGTATCCGTCAACGCCTTCGATCGGGGCAGTTCACACTTGCCGATATCGTCCACTTCGGCGCAGGCACGTCCGAGATTCGGAGTGCCTCTCAGGAAGGCGACGCTTCCCGTGTAGATGGCAAGCCTGTTCGCGAATGTTGCCATGGATCCCGCGAGTGCGGTCACCCGCTCGTTGCGGGACCCACCAGCCGACACTCTCGATGAAGGCGACTGGGCGATCAGCAGCAGATCCGGCTTCCATTCACGGATACGTTCCGACGCGGCGTCACGCCAGGTCTGGCAGCCCGCCGATGGGTTTCCGTCAGAGTCGACGGGCGTCGCATCTCCCAGCGCGCACCCCGTCTTGACGACCACATCCAGTCGCCATCCGTTGGCCGCCGCGATCGACTCCAGCGCAGGCTGCCACTGGGCCGCGTAGGTGTCTCCGGCCAGCACCACATGCATTTCTCCATGCGGGTTTCCGTAGGTGCATACCTCGACCTTGGAGCTGCTGCCCCGCGCCATGCATCGCTGCAGGTAGGGCGCAGGGAAGTCTTTCTTCGCGTTCTCTGGACTGGGCAAGATCTCGGCCGGGGCCGCGACAATATTGTCGGTCAGCACCAAAGCGCCCGGATGGGTCGGTCGATCGTCCGGCGAAGATGCTGCAATTCCCCCCGCCAGTGCGTCCTCCCGGCTCGTGTCCCAAGGCCTCGTCGCAGCCCAGGCGGCGGCGAGGCACGCGAGGATGCAGAGTGCGGCAAGGCCGAACGCCCGGAGCGAGGCGGATGGCCCGCAACCCGCGTCTCGGAACCTGTCTTCGACGAGCACCTTGGTCTGGTGCGCCAGCGCGCACGAAACCACCAGCAACGCGATCCCGTCGACGAGACCCGGCGAGCGCCCGGCCACAGCTGCATAGAAGACGATCACCGGCCAATGCCAGAGATAGAGCGAGTAGGAGATGTCGCCCAGATACTGCAGAACCCGGGCGCGCAGCAGCGTATATGCGCTGAACCGACGTGGCGAGTCGCGTCCCATGATCACCAGTGCGGTTCCGAGCACTGGCAACGCCGCCGCGTAACCCGGGAAGGGGGTGGTCTCGTCGAACCGGACGACGGCGAACGCGATCATCGCGAGGCCGCACCAGGCCAGCGCATCGCGGATCGCCTGCGGCAAAGTCTTCCAACGGGTGGTGACCGCCAGCAGGCCACCTACGCCCAGCTCCCATGCACGCGTCAGCGTCGAAAAATAGGCGAGTGCCGGATTGGTCGAAGTCAGCCATATCGAGTACGCCAGGGATGCCACGACGACCAGTAGCACCATCGCCGCGAAGATGCGTCCCGGGCGGCGCTTCACCGCAGCAGGCAGCAGTCCCAGCAGCATCAGCAGGAGCGGCCAGGCGATGTAATACTGTTCCTCGACCGACAACGACCAGAAATGCATCACTGCGCTGGGTGCGGACTCCGCGGCCAGGTAATCCACCGCCTGCGCACCCAGCCACCAGTTCTGTACGTACAGCGTGCTCGCGACGATGCCCGATACGGTCTCTTCCCAGCGCGTCGCGGGCAGCAGAGGGAGCAGGAACGCGACGGCAATCAGCACCACTGCCGCAGCGGGAAGCAATCGACGGATGCGCCGAACGTAGAACGTCCCGACCTGGATCCGCCCCGTCGCATCGAACTGCCTGAACAGGATTCCGGTGATCAGGTAACCCGAGATCACGAAGAAAACGTCGACGCCAACGTAGCCGCCCGGCAACGCTGCCGGCCAGATGTGGAACACGAGAACCGCAAGCACTGCGATCGCCCGGAGCGCCTGGATCTCGAGGCGGAAACCGCCTCCGGCGAGCCCGGACGCAACGTCGCCATGATTCGATCCGACGCTCATGCGAAACACTCCCCTGTATTACCCGGCTGCAATCGGTAAGCCTCCATAAGACGATTCACATAGGCCTGATGGCTGAAGTTGGAACGCACGTACCCGCGCGCACGTTCGAGAACGGCACGTTTCTTCTCTGCATCCGCCTCCAGCGCCTGCACGGTTGCAAGAACGCGTTCTGCCGTGCAGTAAACCGCCGCATCGCCGAAAACGGGACGATATTTGTGAGGGAGCACCACGATGCAGCCACCTGCGATTGCCTCGAGCATCGACCGGCCGAATGCTTCGACGATGTTGTCGTTGTCGAAATAAACGAAATAATCGATTCCCGCGAGGAAATCCTTGACATCCTCGGCACCATAGGGAAGGAGCGTCCAGTTGCCGGGGACCGGACGTGCGCCCAGCAGTTCGCGACAGGTGCGGTCCCCTCCCATGATCCTGACTTCCAGGCGATCCGTATCCGGATACGCCGCCAACAGCGCCTCGACGTCACCCGGAAACTTGAGCGGATTGTCGCGAGAGTAGCGGCCGATGATCGGTAGACCAGAACGATCGCGGCGCAGCTCCCAGTCGTCGGGATCCAGAATGCCGGGCATGTCGAACTCTTCCAAGAGGACCTGGGGAAGCAGTCCGCTCAGCGCAGCCCGGACCTGTGGGCCTTGCGGCACCCATGTCGGGTCCAGCCCCCAGAGCGCCCGTGCATTGCGGATGCAGTCGCTGACGACGTAACGGACATCGCTTCCATCGATCTCGGTAGGTGCCTGGTTGGCGATCACGATGGCGGTACCGATGCGCCACTCGAATCTCTGGGATTGGACGAACTGCAGAATCGGCGGGTACCGGAGAGCCAGCAGGCGAACGCGTACACGATCGGAGTACACGAGCTGCGTGACGACACCTTCGTGGATCAGATCCCGAATCGCTGTGCACAAAGGCTGCCGTTCCTTGGTCATGAAACGGAACGCCTCCATGTGACATATCCCCACGCGATATCCCGCGGCGACTAGTGCCCGGATCTCTTCCAGCATGGATTTCTGCGAACCGCCGTAGTGCCGCCAGTCGCCGACGAAGACGACATCGTATTCCTGCTCCAAGTCGCGCTGATCGACTTGGAACCGCAAGGGTGCAGGAAATGGTCTGTTTGCGACTGTTCCATCCCTGTAGGGGGAGTCCACACCGGCGCGGATCCCGGCATGCCAGCGCTCGTAGGCCTCCCTGTAGGCCGCGCGCGCAGGATGGCGCCAGCCCGGCTTGAACTCCGCTCGTGAGAGAGAACCTGATCCCAGCCGCACGACGGCCAATGGCATGCGCTCGTCCAGCTCCAGGACGGGGCGCTTAAAGGCGGCCGCAAGACGCAGTGCGTACTCCGTATCGGCCGCCTTTCTCACACTGTCGAAGAAGCCGACCCGGTCCAGTGCGATCTCCCGCCTGAACATCAGGGACGACGCATTACTCTGGATTGCCGCGCTTCCGGGATTAGCGAGCAGCAGGTCGGGACTCAATCTGACACTGGCGCTGCGCGTCGCAATCAGGCCCGCATCGTCGAGAAGCGGGCGCACCTGGAGTTCCACACGGCGCGGATGACTGTAATCATCAGAGTCCTGGAAAGTGATGAACTCGCCGCTAGCAGCCAACAATGCGGTGTTCCTGGCAACATAAGTTCCCTGATTGCAGGCGTGACGCAGGATCCTTACCCGGTCGTCCAGGCGTTCGCATGCATCGAGGATGCCTCTTCCGGAAGAGGACGCGTCGTCGACGACGATGACTTCGAGTCGCCTCCAAGTCTGGTGCAGCACTGACCTCATCGAGGTTAGGAGCGCCGTCGTCGGATTGAAGGCAGTGACGATGACGGTCACCAGCGGCCCTTCGTCGATACGGTCACCAGCCTGCACGGGAAACGCGATCCTTTCGAATCCTGGTTCGCCTGGGGTCGAACTGTCGAGCAACGTCATCGGCTCAAGGGCGCAGCGCGTGAACACCTCGCTGAACGCCTGCAGCCACTCGTCTTCCCTTCCCCCCCATCTGGGATGCGCCAGGTCGACTGCCGTCTGGAGCCGGTCTTCCTTCCGCAATGTCAGCATTCCGGCGAGTTGTCTGGCCAGCGTGGGCTGTCCGGAAACGAGGGCCGCATCGACAAAGGTCTTGGACGACCGCTTGTCGGCCATGTGACCGCCGTGAAGCGAAAGGACGCCCTCGCTTAGCGAAAGTCCGTTGAGACGATCGTCCGGCCATAGTGCTTGGACAATCAGTACCTTGGCGAAGCGGAGCAGCATCAGGGGCGAAAAATCCCGCAACGCCGCAAGGGCTTCGCTCCGCCGGACAGGCGTGCGCAACGCTTCGGCAATGCCGACGAGAGCAGCAGACGACATGCGACCGTGAGATGCCAGCGCAGCGAGAAGATCGCGTCCGTTGTCGGAGCCTGTCCGCACGATCGTCGCGTCGAGCCGGGAACTGTCGCTCGTACGCAGTACTCGCCGCAGATGTCCCTCGACCACTGCCGAACCATAGGCGGCCTCGACTCGAGCGTCATCCAGCACCGGCGCGTGTGCCCCTGCTTGGTCCGGCGTGCGTCGGCCTGGACAGCCAAGCAGTTCAAAACGGCAGAATTCCCGGGCATACGCAATGCCGCGCGAGACCTGGGCCGAAAACGCATCCTGATCTGAAGCAAGCCGCGTCACTGTCTCGACCAGCTTTTCGGCTGAAGCGCCGATGACGGCATCGCCGTACGGCGCACTGGATTCGACAGGCATGATGACCACGCAGCCACTCGCCAGTGCCTGCACCACGACGCGTTCCGGAGCATCCGACCTTCCGCGTCCGGTGTAGTGCACGAAGAAATCGCAACCGCTGAGGAACACGTCCAGGTCCTGCGAATGCACCGGCAACAGCGTCCAGCTGGCAGGCACCGGGCGGCTGCCCAGCACGCCGCGCAGCACGTCCTCGCCCCCCAGGAATCTGACCGGCATCTTGCCGCTGGCCGGATAGACGGACAGCAGCTTTGTACGATCGGCAGGGAATTCGGAGGCGCCCTCGTCGGCGATACGCCCGAGGATCGGGCGCCGACCCTGCAACCGACGCGTCGGCGCCCGCCATGAGCCTATGTCCACCACTAGGGGATAGGCCGACGAAATTTCCACGCTCTCCGGAAGTGCCGCTTTCAACACCTTCGAGATACGCCGGCCCGCTCTCCAGACAGCAGCCTTCCCGAAAGCCTCGCGAAGATTCCTGTGACAGGCGGCCGCGGAGAACCAGGTGTTTCCGGATTCGTCCTCGGCCGGCTCCTCCGCGATCACCGCGATTCTTCTCGGTCGCAGCACAACGCCGACGGGCGAGAGGAACTGGGCAATCTCCGGATGTCTGATTATGAGCATTCGGGGCTGTTCCGCATCCGTCGTCAGTACTTCGCGTACCGCGCCGCTTTGGACGAGGCCGGACAACGGCTCCCAGAACGTGTCGATCCTCTCGAAACTCATGTCGCGGAACGAGCGGAGATGAAGCAATCCGACCCGCAGGCCGGCACGTATCGCGCATCGCACCTCGTCAAGCAGCGCGCGGAGTCTTATCGGGGAGCCGACTCCGCGCAGGTCGTCGGCGAACACGACATCGAGGGCTCCTGCGATGTGGCTCGCCGGTTCGCGCCGGATCGTGGTGAAGCGCTCCGGGATCGGGAACAGCCGCCGACTCTTCGACTCCGGCTCGATCCGGAGCGCATCCGGATCACTGTGCGCATGCCAGTACTCGTAGCCGCGTCGGTAAGATGCGCGCGCGGGGTGACGCCATCCGGGCTTGAACTCGGCGGTGGACAAGGACCCCCGGGACATCCGGATCAGCGCCAGGTTGTCTTCCAGCAACCGGTGGGCTCCCTCCCCGAACAGCTTCCCGATGCGCAGCATGTATTCGGTGTCCCCACCCTTGCGGGTATCGTCATAGAAGCCGGCGCGCTGCAGCACCGCCTCCCTCCGGAACATGAGCGAGGATGCATTCTCGCGCCTGACGAGGGTTCCGGGGGAGTTGAAGACGAGGTTCGGATCGCATCGCAACGCATGGCTTGTCGTCGAGACCAGGCGCGTCTTGCGCATCAGCATCCGGACCTGCTTCTCGATCCGGCGCGGATGGCTCCAGTCGTCGGAATCCTGCCCGGTCACGAACTGTCCCGTAGCAAGCTCCAGGCCGACGTTGCGCGCACGATATGTGCCACCGTTCTGCTCCAGGCGGACCAGGCGGATTCGGGGATCCAGCGCCGCCACGCGATCCAGCAGTTCGGATGAGCCGGCGGGTGAGGCGTCATCGATGATCAGTATTTCGAGGTTCCGCCAACTCTGGTTGACGAGTGAGCGGATCGCCGTCTCCAAGCCGACCTGCGGTTGCCACGACGTCACGATCACCGAGACCAGAGGACCGTCGGCAACGAACTTTCTCGGCATGCCCTCCAGCCGGTCGAACACCTCACCCCCCGGCGTGCTCTGCGCCAGAGTCGGAGCTTCAAGGCCATCACGAAGGAACAGCCGCGAGAACTGGGCATACCAGGCGGCTTCGTCGCCCACGCGCTCGTCCATGTACTGATTTGCGAGATCCGCTCTCATGATGAGTTCGTCGAATCTCTGGAACTTGCAGTCGTCAACGAGTTGCGCGGCGAGCGTGCGCTCCCCTGCTTCGAACGCGAGGTTCTGGTACAGCCGTGCGCCGCCGGCATTGAGAATCTGCAAGCCGTACTGGCGATGGACCCACCGCATCAGGCGGAGCGCATCGACCCGGTCGTCTGACGTCCGGTCCTGCAGGGCAAGGATCCGAGCGAGCCGGAACAGGTATCGTGGGTCGACCACTCGCCCGACTTGGTCGTTCAACGTTCGGGAGTCAAAATCTTCCCGCTTGATGCGTTCGAGTATTTCGTCACGCCTCAATCGCCCTGCCGTAGCCAGCAAGGCCAGCAGATCGACCGCGCGGACCGAGCCGGTTCTGAGGATCAGACGATCGAGCTCCCGATCGTCCTCGAGACGCCTCGCCTGGGAAACGTATGTCGTCAGACATCTGGCCAACTCCCCCTTACGTCTGGGGAGAGGCCCCGACGCGTTCGCGCTTGTTCCGCTACTCACGGGGAAGTTGCCTGGGCGTTCCAACGGAGACTGACGGTTCTCTGCCCCATCTGTACCGGCACCCCGAGTCGCCCGGGCAAACGCTCATTCCAAAGTGCCAGGATCTCGCGCTCCTCCTTGCGATGGACATCGTCCACCACGATGGTCGCATGCGGCGCGAATGCGGAAAGCAGCAGTGGGACCGCAGGGTAGCGGGCATGCGGGCCCGTTGCCTTGGGAGGCCCATCAACCAGCAAAAGGTCGATGTCGCGGAGCGACCTCCATGCGACTGCGGCATACCAACGTTGCGTTTCACCCATCACTTCGACATCTTCCAGCGGAGCATCCCGCACCTCGGCGATCGCGCCCAGGCCATGCATTGCGAGGTCCTGACGCGTCTGTTCCGCATACTGGAGCTGATGCTCGAGCGCAATGACGCGGCCACCGTACTGCTTTGCCGCAAGCGCGAGCCAGACCGTCGACACCCCACTTCCACACTCAACGATCAGGCGCGGCTGATCGCGACGCACCAGTTCGAGAAGGTGCTCCATTGCCGCCGGCTCGATGGCCCAACCCGACATCAAGGGGGCCGGCGCCACGAGGTCGAACTTATCGAGAATCCGTTTCATCGCGACGGCATCGTTGAGCACATCGAAGCGCAGGCGCGTACCTCCTATCTCTTTCACCAGACTCTTGATCGGGCGTGTCACGTCGCGCTCCATGCGCTCGGATTGGGTTTCCAGCAAGCCGATGACTTCCTTCGCCACCCCTCCCTCCAGCGCGACGACTTCGCGAGCCACGCGTTCCGAATGGGCTTCCAACAACTCCCGGTTTCTCTGCTCGAACGCAGCAAGTCCTCGATCCAGGTCCGATATCAGACCATCGAGCGAGGAGAGTCGCGTTTCGGCGAGGCTGCCGATATCTTCCAACCGCTCGGACAGCACCTGTCCGAGCTCCGATACGCGCGTATCGAACGCATTCCGCGTTGCTCCCAAGGCCTCGGTCAGGCCGCCTACCGCGGCGCCTCCTTGGTCGACAGTGCCTGCGAGCGCGGAGGCCTTCGCATCAACCGACCGGATCGCATGCTCTATACGACTGATCTCGGCAGCCATCCGGTCCAGTCCACGTACCACATCGACTGTCGCATCCTGCACTTCTCGAAAAGCCCCGAGTACGAGAGGCCTCATGTCGCGAATAGCCGCACTTCGCATGTTGGCATCGATCTGCAGCGCGAGCTGCGCGAGACCTGCGATCTGTGGAGAGAGCTCGGCCAGGGCAGCCCGTTGTTCGATGGCCTGCTGAATGCCGAAACCCACACGTCGATAGGTCGCCACCGCCACTAGCATGACGACCATGACCAGCATGACCAGACCTAAACCGGCAACGGGCCACGACGCGACCCATGCGCCATATCCGATACTGCAGACCGCCAATAGGGCCAATGCGAGCGTGAGCGCCCGCTTCCATGTCAATACCGGCATCGGGTTGCGACTCCATTGCTGTCAGTGGAGATGCGGACAGATACGTCCGCAGTCATGAGATCGGACCACGCCATCAAACGAATACCCGGTCAGGCACGTCGGCCAAACCGCCGAGCCTTGCAGCACGGCCTCGCAGCTCGCGCTCATCCATCTGCCAGGTATGGAATCCGGCCTGACCACTCCGATAACGGACGAAATTGAAACCATCGAGGGCCAGCACCCCGTGGCCCTGCTCATAACACCGGCGGATGAAATCGGAATCCGAACCGCCTCGCCTCTTCTCGGAAAAGCGCAAACCGCGTTCGAGCAGATCTCGCCGTCCGACAAGTGTTCCACCGGCCACGAGGGCAGCGCTGGCTTCCTCCGACGCATGCCAAACGTGGGAGAGTGAGGCCCATTCTGGATCGTGGTACAGGCTGTCATCCGCTTCGAGATAAGCGAATACGGGAGGCTTTCCTGCAATCTGGAAACTGGAGACCAAACGCGAGGCCATCACGTCGCTGAGATATTCCGGCCCGTACAGATCATCGTCGTCGACCTTCGCCCAGTACTCCGCCTCACTCTCCTCGATTGCTTGATTCAGGCACGCACCCAGACTGCGCTCGCTGCCTAGCTGGATAACACGGATGGGTTCATCAGGCCCGATTAACGAACGAGCAGCGGAAACATCATGATCGCCATGCAGTACGACGATCAGCTCCTTGTTCGGATAACGATCCTGACGGAATCGCTGCAGGCACGCCTCAAGAAGCTGAGGGCGCATTGTCACCAGAACCATAGCGACCGCCGGCGGCCTTTCGAAAGGCTGTGGTGCCAATCCCAGATCACGCCCGATCTGCGCCAGGCGATGCGCCAGGCAGTCGCCAGCGAGGAGCCGACGACGCAACCTATGTGAAGCCGCTGAACGAGCAAGCGGATTCCGCTGCAGCTTGGAAAGCCATTCGCCGATCTGCGCGGACGCCCCATGCCAAGCGATATCGCGATGGACTGCATCGCCAATGAAACCAATTGCGCTACCGGCGGCGGCGGCCCTGATCATCGCCAATCGCTGACGCCAAGGCAGACGAAAAGTCCTCTGAAAGAACAGTTCCGAATCGATTAGCTTGTTGAGAACCGCTTTCGACGGGCCATCTACGCATCCTAAAGTTATGGCCGCAAGTGTGGGCGCATCATTCAAACGCACGTTTCCGAACTCCCACTCGCTTTCGCACAAGCGCAGCCCGCGGCTCGCAATAGACTCAAGCAGGTGTCGAAGCGTTCCGTCGGCTGATGCGTCCCACCAACCGTCGAACAGGATGTGGCCCCGAAGCGCCTCACGCGCCTCCTGCAACGCATAGGAACACACGGGATTGTGGATAGCCGGCTGGATTGCCGGGGGCAATATTGAAACCCGAATGTCCGGATGATCATGACGGATGCTGTCACGGACCGAATCGTCGATCGCATAGACGCGATCAACACAAGGAACAAGCCAGGAGAACCGCTCGTAATTCCGGACATCCTCGCGAAACCAGAGAACGACCGGCAACGATATCCGACGGCATTCGTCAAGCAGATCCAACAACTCGGTCCTGCTGCCGCTTTCGCTCGTCATGGCATAACGCCAGTCTTCGCATGCCGCTACCCACACTGTCTCGATCAACAGGTAATCGAAGCCAGCAGGCCGAATGCAGTCACGCCAGCTTGATTCTCGCAGGATGTCGACTTCGGCATCGAACTCCAATTCACAGGCCAGCTCTCGGCTTCCTAAGAACACAATGCGCGACGCCCCTCTCACTGGGCCTGGCATCTTGCGGAGTGATGCGAACGCGCTCCTCACGTCGACCCTGCTGCAGATCTCGTTGCCTGAGGAACCCTTCATCGAGTCCGAGACCCGGGCAATCTGCCCCGGAACCACTGGCGAATTAGCCTGATCGGTTGCTTCTGCTCGATTTTTCTTCGTGTCAGCCTGCAGTCTCGTCTTCAAGGCTCGGATCGGACGGGTCATCCGCCAGGATGTACTGGAAAGCAACTCCTGACGCGCCTTCTCAGCGCCGTCGAGGCATTTTCTCAGATCGCGCACCTCGCGCTGGAGCGCGTCGACCTCCAACGTTTCCTGGAAATTCCTCGGTCCAACATGGTCGACATCGATTGCCATATCAATCGCTCCGGCCAACGACTGACGACTGACCACCGCCTTCCCCGTCTGCAGCCATTGCTGCGGCGCGGCGCGCCGCCCTGTCCGCCTCGGAAATCCGCTTGTACTCTGACAAGGCATCTTTGATGGGCCCGAGGAACGCAACGTGCCCTTGACGGATCACAAGGCCACGATTGCAAAGTTTCTTGGCAAGATCGGTATTGTGGCTGGCGACTACGACGATCTTGCTTCCCTCGACACGACTGACCAAGCGCTCCCGCGCCTTCCGCACAAATGAGATGTCACCAGCACCAAACCACTCGTCGAGCAGCATGATGTCGTGTTGAACGGATGTTGAAATCGCAAAGCCTAGGCGCATGCGCTGGCCGGACGATAGCGTCAAGAGACGCCGATTCGCCAAATGCCCGAGCTCAGAGAAATCAAGAATTGAGTCGACAAGCCCACGGACTTTTGCCGCCGGGATACCCATTGCCGTGGCTCTGAGGTAAATGTTTTCGTGCAACGTGCCTTCAGCATTGAAACCCAGGCTGAGATTCAACAACGCCTGCCTGGAGCCGTACACATCCAAGCTGCCACGCGTAGGCCGAAACGCACCAGTAAGGACTCTCAGTAACGTTGTCTTTCCTGCTCCGTTACTACCGATCAGAGCAACACGATCGCCCTCTTCGATGTCGAAGGTGATTTCATCGAGCAATGTAGCGAAGTGCCGCCTGGGACGAGCCGTGGCCGCGCTCAATAATGTCCCCAGCCAAGAACCCCCCTGGCGTTCAGGCTGCACATAATACGGAACCTCAAGACCTACCCCCCGGGCGCGGATAAATGCTGTCATCGCCTCCTCCCTCAGATCCAAAGAGGCACGAAACGCGCGTAGCGACGGTACAGCCATATCGCCGTCAACCAACCGCAAATGCTCAGGATAGCGAGGTAAGCAATTGTAATCGGGTCGATCGCCTGGCCAAGAATCGGCGCGCGCACAAAATTGATGAGATGGTAAGCGGGATTAATATGCACGGCCCACCAGAAGGCAGATCCCGCCTCGAATCTGTCACCCACCCAGAGGATTGGCGTCAACAGCATTCCGAATCGCAACGCGGTATTGATCATTTCACCAATGTCGGCATGCCTGGAACCGATCACCGCGACGCATGTCGACCACCACGCCATGTTCAACACGATAATGGGGAATGTGAGGGCTAGAGTAAAAATTCGAGGCCAGTGCATATCTGGCGACCAGATCAACGCGCCGACAATCACAAGAACAGCGCACATAAAATAAAAGAATGCTTTGGCAATTGAACGCAACACGTAGTCGGTTAATCGCGTCCTTCCATCCATGATGAAGGATTTATGTCCTCGAAGAATTGAAGCTGACTCATTCGTGCATTGCACCATGAATCGCCAGACGGTGAAGCCGATCGCCAAATATGGAATATAGAAAGCTGGATCATGCCCCATAATTCTCGAGTACACGCTGCCGATGGCCCCGACGAAGACTGCTACCGGCACCAAAATCCAGATTAAACCCAGGCGGGTACGCCTGTACTTGGTGACAATATCGAGCCAACTCGAGTAACCCCAGAACTCTGGCTGATGCAGGCTCTGAACGAGATGTCGATTGAAGGACGCGTCCAAATTTGATCCTTCAATTCTGAAGCGCTGAGGAAATGTCGCCAATCAAATCGACAATTGCTTCTACCCCAACACTCAACCGCACCAGATCATCCTGGATGCCCAGTGCGGCGCGCCGTTCAACCGGCACCGACGCATGCGTCATCACCGCCGGATGGTTGAGCAGACTTTCCACCCCACCCAGCGACTCGGCCAGCGTGAAAAGCTCAGTGCGCTCGCAGAAGCGCTTGGCGGCCTCGAATCCACCTTTGATGCGGACGGAAATGATGCCGCCGAAGCCGTCCATCTGACGCTTGGCGAGATCGTGCTGCAGATGGGTGGGCAGGCCGGGGTAGATCACCTGCTCGACCGCAGCATGGCCCTGCAGGAAATCGGCCAGCGCCTGCGCGTTCTCGCAGTGCGCTTTCATGCGCAGGTGCAGGGTCTTGAGGCCGCGAAGTGCGAGGAAGCTGTCAAACGGACCCTGCACCGCACCGCAGGAGTTCTGCAGGAACGCGAGCTGCTCGGCCAGCTCGGCGTTGTCCCCGACCACCAGCATGCCGCCGACCATGTCGGAGTGGCCGTTGAGGTACTTGGTGGCCGAGTGCATGACAATGTCGGCGCCGTGTTCGATCGGGCGCTGCAGAATCGGCGAGGCGAAGGTGTTGTCGACGACGACGATCAGGCCGCGCTTGTGCGCGATGTCGGCGATCGCCCGGATGTCGACGATCTTGAGCATCGGATTGGTCGGGGTTTCGATCCAGACCAGCTTCGTCTTCTCGGTGATCGCGGCCTCGAACGTCGCCGGATCAGTCATGTCGACGTAGCTGAAGGACAGGCCGGCGCTGCGGGTGCGTACGCGCTCGAACAGGCGATAACTGCCGCCGTAGAGGTCGTCCATCGCGATGACGTGGTCGCCGCTGTCGAGCAGTTCGAGCAGGGTCGCGGTCGCCGCCATACCCGACGCGAACGCGAAGCCGCGGGTGCCGCCTTCCAGGCCCGCCACGCAGCGCTCGTAGGCGAAGCGCGTCGGGTTGTGGGTGCGCGAGTATTCGAAGCCCTGATGTTCACCGGGGCTGGACTGCGCGTAGGTCGAAGTGGCGTAGATCGGCGGCATGACCGCGCCGGTGGACGGGTCAGGCGACTGGCCGGCGTGGATGGCCTTGGTGGCCAGCGCGAAATCGCGGTCGCCGGAATGGGATTCGGACATGTCAGCTTCCAGAAAGGACGGGAGATTCTAGCCGGATGGACTGAACGCGGCGTTCAAAGTGCGCGCAGCATTGACGTGACGACTTGACGGCGCAGGCCTCGAAATCAGAGACGCTGGATTCGCGGGAATGACAGCTTGGGTCCGAGGCGGATCTGCAAACTCAATTCACCCGCCGCCGCAAATAGTTCAGCAGGTCGATCCTGGTGATGAGCCCAAGGAACCGCTCGCCCTCGGTCACGATCGCCACGTGGCCGCGGTCGAAGACCGGCAGCAGGGCCTCGACCGGGGATTTGACGTCGAGGAAGTCGAGCTTGCTGACCATCGCGGTCGAGACCGGGTCGCGGAAGCGCGGCTCGTCGCCGTAGACGTGCAGCAGCACGTCGCTCTCGTCGAGGATGCCGACGATGCGGTCGCCGTCCATGACCGGCAGCTGGGAGATCTCGTAGAGCTTCATGCGCTGGTAGGCGGTGACCAGCAGGTCGGTCGGTGCCAGCACCACGGTGTCACGGCGCGAGTACGGGCGCAGGATGAGGTCACGCAGGTCGCCGTGCGATTCGCGTTCCAGGAAGCCGTTGTCGAGCATCCAGTAGTCGTTATAGAGCTTGCTCAGATACTTGTTGCCGGTGTCGCAGACGAACACCAGCACCTTCTTCGGCGTGGTCTGCGCGCGGCAGTACTTGAGCGCGGCGGCCAGCAGCGTGCCGGTCGAGGAGCCACCCAGGATGCCTTCGCTGCGCAGCAGTTCGCGCGCGGCCAGAAAGCTTTCCTGGTCGCTGATCGCGTACGCCTGTTTGACCCGGGAGAAGTCGGAAATACCCGGCAGGAAGTCCTCGCCGATGCCTTCGACCATCCAGCTGCCTGACTTGTCGTTGAGCACGCCGTCGTTGATGTATTCGGCAAGGATCGAGCCGACCGGATCGGCCAGTACCAGCTCCACGTCCGGCGCGTCTTTCGCGAAGCAGCGCGACAGGCCGGTCATCGTGCCCGAGCTGCCGCAGCCGAAGACGATCGCGTCCAGCCCGCCCACCTCGGCCATCTGACGCAGGATCTCCGGGCCGGTGCCGTGCTCGTGCGCGGCCGGGTTGTCGGGGTTGCCGAACTGGTTGATGAAGTAGGCGCCCGGGGTCTCGCGCGCGATGCGCTCGGCAAGATCCTGGTAGTACTCGGGGTGACCCTTGGCGACGTCGGAGCGGGTCAGCACGACCTCCGCGCCCATCGCCTTGAGGTTGAAGATCTTCTCCCGACTCATCTTGTCCGGTACGACGAGGATCAGCTGGTAGCCCTTCTGCTGGGCCACCAGCGCCAGACCGATGCCGGTATTGCCGGCGGTGCCCTCGACCAGCGTCGCGCCCGGTTGGATATCGCCACGGGCTTCGGCAGCCTCGATCATCTTCAGGCCGATGCGGTCCTTGATGGAGCCGCCGGGGTTCTGGCTTTCAAGCTTGAAGTAGAGCTCGCACGGACCTGTGTCGAGGCGGCGGGCACGCACGATGGGCGTGTCGGCGATCAGGTCGAGAACGGAATCGGCGATCGGCATTGCAGGTCCGGGTTGCAGCGAAACAGGCGCCGATTATCGCATCCGCGGACAACATCCGCGGGCGATGGCGACCGACGAGGATGGCCGCCACCGCCCGCGACGGGCGAACTCAGTGTTTCTGCATCTGGTCGTACATCGTGGTCAGGCGGTCCTTTGCCGCAAGCTTTTCGCGCTTCATCTGCGACAGCGTGGTCTCATCGACGGCGAGCACGCCGAGCTCCGCGTTCAGCACCTTCTTGTCCAGCTCCTTGTGCCGGAAGTAGAGCTGCCGGAACTCGACGTTTCCTTTCATGATCTCTTCGAGTTCGGCCTGCGATTGCGCTTCGAACATTGGATCCTCCTGACAGGAAAAAACGAACGCCCCGGCCGGGCACGGCAGGGGCGTTACGTGGGCTGCAACCAGGAACGTGCGGCGGACGGTCCATTCAGGCGATCGCCGCCCTGTGGGCGGAAGACACGTACCTGGTGGGGGATCATCTCGGTCATCGGCCTGGTTCTGTGACCGGGCGGTGGAAGGGAATCGCTGCCACCCGGGCAATCGACCCTACGCCTCCGACCCGGGAGCGGCAAGGGCTCGAAGTCCGATTTTCAACGCGGGATCTCGCCATTCGCGGAATCGGTTTCAGCGCCAAGCACGACGAACCGCGCCAGAGCGGGCTTCGCGGGCGAGCCGAAGGGTAACTGATTGATTCTACTTGCGTTCAGTCCGCGAAGAGGGCGCAGGTGCGGCGGCCGTTACGGGCACTGCGCGGCCGCAGCGCCGGCGACTGGAGCGGGATCGAGCCCGAACGCGGCTGCAAGCGCGCGATAACTTCAGACCCTACCGATACGCCACGGCGCCCTCGAGGCGGGGCTCACAACGCCTCAGGGCTGTTCGAGACTCTTGAGCAGTTCGGCTTCGCGGCGGCGCAACTCCGCTTCGCGTTGACGCGCGGCACGCAGCTTGGCGGCTTCGCCGCTGGCCACGCCCTGCAGGACGGTTTCGGCCTGCTGACGCGCGTTGAGTTCCTCTTCGGCGGCCAGGCGCAGGCGCGCGGCCTCCTCGGCCTGGATCTGGGCCTGGATGCGCAGGCGCTCTGCCTCCTGCCGCGCGCGCACCGCGTCCTGGCGGCTAGCCTCGACGATGAGCGCGCTGCGCTCACGTTCGAGCTCGGTCAACTCGCGGCGCGAGGCTTCGGTCTGGGCCGCGAGCTCGGCGGTTTCCACACGCCACTGCGCGATCTGCTGGGCGGCGGCGCGCTCTCCACTGCGGGCATTGATAAGCGCCGCCACGGCCTGCCGGGCCTGCAGGCGTTCGTAAGCGGCAGTGCCAGCGGTGGCGGGATTCGCATCGATCGCCTGCAGCCGCTGCTGCAGCATTGCCGCATCACCTTCGGCCTGGGCCAGCGCGGCGACAGGCAGCGCCAGCAGCAGCACAAACACGCAACGGATCATCGGACGCATGGGGTTCATTCCTCCACCTGCAGCCGCTGGCGCAGGTTGGTGATCTCGGCCCGGCGTGCGGACAGTTCGGCCTCGGTCGCAGCCTGGCGAGCGCGTGCATGGGCGAGGTCTGCGAGTGCGCTTGCCGATAGCGCGAGCGTGCGTGCCTCGTCACTGCGTTGGCTGGCCATCGCGGACTGGGCCTGGCGCAGGGCCTGGCGCGCCTGGTCGATGTCGGTTGCCGCGTACTGGTCGGCATCTGCATCGCCGGCGCGGGCCACCGACAGCTGCGCGGCAGCAAGTTCCTCGGTCGGCGGCGGCGTGCTCGCGCAGCCCGCGAGCAGGAGTACGCCGGCCAGGGCGGCGCCCTGCAGCAGCGGACGGATGTATGCGAAGCTTGTGTTCATCGAAGCATCGTGCCCGGTCAGCGTCATCGGGGTCATTGTCGTCAGCCGCAACGCGATGCGCAACGCAGGCGGCCGCCAAAGGGGATTGGATTCATGGATATCGGCTACTTCCTGCAGCTGATGACCGAGAAGAACGCGTCGGACATGTTCCTGAGCACCGGCGCGCCGGTGTACATCAAGGTCGAAGGCAAGCTGTATCCGCTGGGGAGCACCGGCCTGCCGCCAGGCATGGTGCGCAAGATCGCCTATTCGCTGATGGACGAGGGCCAGATCCAGCAGTTCGAGCGCGACCTCGAACTCAACATGGCCTATTCGCTGCAGAACGCCGGGCGGTTCCGCGTCAACGTGTTCCGCCAGCGTGGCGAGACCGGCATGGTCATCCGCGCCATCCGCAGCCATATCCCGAGCATCGAGGAACTGCAGCTGCCGCAGGTGCTCAAGGAGATCATCATGGCTCCGCGCGGGCTGGTACTGATCGTCGGCTCCACCGGCTCTGGCAAGTCGACCACGCTGGCTTCGATGATCGACCACCGCAATGCCAGCACCTCGGGGCACATCCTCACCATCGAGGACCCCATCGAGTATCTGCACCGGCACAAGAAGTCGCTGGTCAACCAGCGCGAAGTCGGCCTGGATACGCTGACGTTCCACAACGCGCTCAAGAACGCGATGCGCGAAGCGCCGGACGTGATCCTGATCGGCGAAATCCTCGACGCGACCACGATGGAAGCGGCGATCTCCTTCGCCGAGACCGGTCACATCTGCCTGGCCACCCTGCACTCCAACAACGCCGACCAGACCATCGAGCGCATCCTGAACTTCTTCCCCGAGGCCGCGCACAAGAACGTGCTGATGAATCTGGCGCTGAACCTGCGCGCGGTGGTGTCGCAACGCCTGGTGCCGGGGCTGGACGGCCGCCGCATTCCGGCGACCGAAGTCCTGCTCAATACGCCGATGATCCGCGACCTGCTGCGCCGCGGGCAGGTGCACGAGATCAAGCAGGCGATGGAGGACTCGCTGGAAGAAGGCGTGGAAACCTTCGACCAGTGTCTGTTCCGCCTGCACAAGGAAGGCCGGATCGAACGCGAGACCGCGCTGCGCGCTGCCGACTCGCGCGATGGCCTGGATCTGAAGTTCCGTCTGTCGGAAGGCGCGACCGGCAACCACGACCCCTACGCGGACGTGTTCGGCAGCGATCACTGAAAGGGCGCGCGCCGAACCGGGATATTCCGGGGGGTGCACGCGCCCCGGCCTGGAGGCAATACCGGGCCTCGTTGCACGCCCACATCCGGGTTCACGCGCAAACGCGCTCTGCGCGCTACGTCAGGCCGGCGGCGCGTCCGGCTGACGCTCGGGGGCAGCCGCCTGGAACGCCGGCAACGCCATGCAGGCCGCGTCGATGTGCAAGAGCCTGGGGTACGGCGTCAGGTCGATGCCGAAGCGCCGGGCATTGTAGAGCTGCGGCACCAGTGCGCAGTCGGCCAGCGTCGGCGCGGTTCCGACGCAGAAATCGCCGCCTCGCTCCTGCTCGAGCAAGGTTTCGAACGCGGACAGGCCGTCGCGAATCCAGCGACTGATCCACTGCGTCCGCGCATCGGCCGGCAGCTGCAGTTCCTGTTCCAGGTACTGCAGCACGCGCAGGTTGCCGAGGGGATGGATGTCACAGGCGACGAGCTGCGCGAGTGCGCGGGCACGGTGACGCGACAGCGGGTCGGTCGGCAGCAGCGGCGCTGACGGAAACACCTCGTCGAGATATTCGATGATCGCCAGCGACTGCGTCAGCACCGCACCGCCGTGCGTCAGTGCCGGCACCAGCCGCTGCGGATTGCGCGCAGCGTATGCAGGCGTGCGCTGCTGGCCACCGTCCTGCACCAGATGCACCGGCACGCTGTCGAACGGCAGCCCCTTGAGGTGCAGCGCAATGCGGACGCGGAACGCTGCGCTCGAGCGCCAGTAAGTGTAGAGCGTCAGCGGCGCGGACATCGCCCGATTACTCCGGCAGCGCCTGACGCTCGACGACCTGCTCGATCGCGCCGAAGATGCTTTCGCCCTGCGCATCGAGCATCTCGATGCGCACGGTGTCGCCGAAGGCCATGAACGGCGTCTGCGGCTTGCCGTGCGCCAGCGTTTCCACCGTGCGCTTTTCGGCAAAACACGAGGCCCCCTTGGACGTGTCCTCGTTGGCGATCGTGCCCGAGCCGACGATGGTGCCGGCGACCAGCGGGCGCGTCTTCGCGGCATGCGCGACGAGCTGGGCGAAGTCGAACTGCATGTCGACACCCGCCTCCGGTGCACCGAACCATTCGCCGTTGATGTGGGTGAGCAGCGGCAGGTGCAGCTTGTTGCCGCGCCACGCATCGCCCAGCTCGTCCGGCGTCACGAACACCGGGCTCAGCGCCGAGCGCGGCTTGGACTGCAGGAAGCCGAAACCCTTGGCCAGTTCGCCCGGAATCAGATTGCGCAGGGACACGTCGTTGACCAGTCCGACGAGCTGGATGTGCCCGGCCGCCTGTTCGGGCGTGACCGCCATCGGCACGTCGTCGGTGATCACCACGATCTCCGCTTCGAGGTCGATGCCGTGGTCTTCACTGGTCACCTTGACCGTGTCGCGCGGCCCGTAGAAGCCGGCACTCGTGGCCTGGTACATCAGCGGATCGGTATAGAAACTTTCCGGCACCTCGGCACCGCGCGCGCGCCGGACGCGCTCGACGTGCGGCAGGTAGGCGCTGCCGTCGACGAACTCGTAGGCACGCGGCAGCGGCGCCGCGAGGCGCGACATGTCGAGGTCGAATACGCCGTCGGCATCGCCGTCGAGCGACTCGTACAGGGCGTTGAGGCGCGGCGCGGTGTTCGACCAGTCGTCGAGTGCCTGCTGCAGCGTCGCTGCAATGCCGGTCGCGCGCACCGCGCGGCTCAGGTCGCGCGACACGACGATCAGGGTGCCGTCGCGGCCGCCCTCCTTCAAAGAACCCAGCTTCATGGCAACTCCGGTTGGCGTCGACTATCCGTTGCGATTGTAACCAAGCGCCGCGCGCACTGCCGGCGTGTCACGCCCCGTATCGCGATGTCGCGCGACGCCTGACCACCGGGGAACTGCAGCGCCTGGGCTGACAGAGGCACGCACGCATCGTGCTTACAAGGGCGCTCAATCCTCACCCTGGAATGCGTGCGCGCGATAGGTCAGCACCAGCGTGTCGCGATGGCCGTGCGTCTGGGCGGGCTGGATCGGCGTCGATTCGTGGATCACGCGATGATCGTCGAGCAGCAGCGCCGCCCATGGCTCGGTCAGGGTGAAGCGCTGGCCTGCCGGCCCGTCGGCCTCGAACACGCGGGTTTCGCCGCCCTTGATACCGCTGCGTCCAACCAGCAGCACGGCGACGAAATCCACGCCGTCGCGATGCGCGCCCTCCGGCGTCGGGCGTCCGATGCCGTCGGTGGTGTCGATGCGGAACTGATGCGCTTCGATGTGCCAGTCGCCGACCGCTCTCGCCTGCGCGAACGTGCTCCCGAGCCCGGTCAGCAGGCGCGTCCACGTCGGGTCATCAACCAGGCCGGGCGACAGCGGCTCGAACCAGCGATGCATGCCGCCGTGCAGGGCGTTGTAGTCCTCGGACTGCCAATGCGCGCGACGCGGCGCCTGCACGAGCGTCTCGCCCTGCTGGACGAAGCAGCTGTGGCGCCGGCTGCGATAACGCCCGCCATCCTTGAGATAGGCATCGGGTGGCAGGTCGTTCCAGCTTGCGCGCCAGGCATCGAGTGCGGAGAGTTCGACACCACACATCGCGGCGAGCGTGGACGGCGCGAGCACCGCGCAGCCCTGCGTGCGCAGGACGGCGACGACATCGGAAGGGGCGGTGTACGGGGGAGCGAATGCGTTCATCGGCAAATTCTAGGCCTGCATCGGCGCACGCGCATCGCCACATCGTGCGTGCACTTGCAACACGGTCACCGGCAGCCGAACCCTGAGCCCGAAATGCCGTAGACAGTCGTCTGCCAGCGTGCGCATGCGCTTAATGTCGCGTCGCTCGACCACGTCCATCGCGCGCGAACGCGCTCCTGCGACACGACTTTTCGCAGCGCACGAAAAAGCCCGCCTGACGGCGGGCTTTTTCGTCTTTCGAATGTGGCAGCCCCGGAAGGATTCGAACCTCCGAATGCCTGAGTCAGAGTCAGGTGCCTTACCGCTTGGCGACGGGGCTATGAACATATTGTAACGCCGAAACCGCGAAAAATCGCAAGCTTCGGCAGCATCGGATCCATGCATTTCGCACGGATCCGATGCAGCACGATCAGCGCTTGGAGAACTGCGTCGCGCGACGTGCCTTGTGCAGACCGACCTTCTTGCGCTCGACTTCGCGCGCGTCACGGGTCACGAAGCCCGCCTTGCGCAGCTCGGTCTTGAGCGTCGCGTCGTAGTCGACCAGCGCGCGGGCGATGCCCAGGCGGATCGCACCGGCCTGGCCGGTGGTGCCACCGCCGGTGGCGGTCACGACGACGTCGAACGACTCGGTGTTCTGGGTCAGCTCGAGCGGCTGGCGCACGATCATGCGCGCGGTCTCACGGCCGAAGAACTCGTCCAGCGGACGGCCGTTGACGGTGATGTTGCCGCTGCCCTTGCGCAGGAACACGCGGGCGACGGAAGACTTGCGACGGCCGGTGCCGTAATTCTGGGAAATTGCCATGACTTAGAGTTCCAGGGGCTGCGGCTGCTGAGCGGCGTGCGGGTGCTCGGCACCCTTGTAGACCTTGAGCTTGCGGTACATGGCACGGCCGAGCGGATTCTTCGGCAGCATGCCCTTGACGGCGATCTCGATCACGCGCTCCGGGTGGCGCTCCAGCGCCTGGCCCAGGGATTCGGTCTTGAGGTTGCCGATGTAGCCCGTGAAACGGTGGTAGAGCTTGTCCGTCATCTTCTTGCCGGTGACGGCGATCTTCTCCGCGTTGACCACGACAATGTAGTCGCCGGTGTCGACGTGAGGCGTGTAGACGGGCTTGTGCTTGCCGCGCAGACGGTGGGCGATTTCCGCGCTCAGGCGGCCCAGCGTCTTGCCGGTGGCGTCGACGAGATACCAGTCGCGCTGGACGGTCTCGGACTTGGCGGTGAAAGTCTTCATGACGAATAAATACTCGGTCGGTGACTGGTCGGGCTGATTGCGCCGGCGCCGGCGGAACTTCGCCTCGCGTTGTAGAGCATGCAACACAGAAGCGGAACTATAGCCGCAGACCCCGGGCCGCGCAAGTCAGGGCACTGACTGAAGTCCGGGCCGCTGGCGCCCGCTGCGGCAAGGGTCGAGAATGATACGCCACGCGGCAGCCCGCCGCGCAGCAGGAATCCGCGACGATGGCCCTCCCCCGCCCCGGCCTGACCCCCATCGACCAGCTTCTGGTCGAAACCCAGCGCGCGCTCGACACGGTGTTCGGCAATCCGCCGGCCAGCCGGCCCAACCCCGCCGCGGACACGCCCGACGTCGTGCTCGATGCGCCCGAGCGCCGCCATGCCGCCGGCCTGATGCGCATCAATCACGTCGGCGAGGTCTGCGCGCAGGGCCTGTACTTCGGTCAGGCGGCCGTGGCGCGCGAGCCGGGCACCCGCGCCCACCTGCTCGACGCGGCGCAGGAGGAAACCGATCACCTGGCGTGGTGCGCGCAGCGCCTGCGCGAACTCGACAGCCGCCCGAGCGTCTTCAACCCGCTGTGGTACGGCGGCAGCTACGCGCTGGGGGTGTTGGCAGGACTGCGCGGCGACGGCTGGAACCTGGGCTTCGTGGTGGAAACCGAACGCCAGGTCGAAGCGCACCTGGACGAGCACCTGCAGACCCTGCCCGAAGCCGACCAGCGCAGCCGCGACATCCTGCGCCAGATGAAGATCGATGAAGCCCGTCACGCCGACCACGCCGAACAGGCCGGCGCGCGCATCCTCCCCTGGCCGGTACCGTCGTTGATGGCCGGCGCATCGAAGCTGATGAAGTCGGTGGCGTACAGGCTGTGAGTGGAAGGCCGTGATTGGTGATTGGTGATTCGTGATTGGAAGAAGCGGCGGACCGCGAACTGCCGCACTCGTCAGACGCCCGCCTGAAACAAAAACGGCCCCGCAGTCTGCGGGGCCGTCTGAAATCGCGTGATCCGCTGTTCCGAATCACCGATCACGAATCACCAATCACGGCTCTCCGGTCAATCCACCAGGTTGCGGCCGTGATAGAGCTCCTCGATCTCGCGCTTGAGCCGCGCTTCGATCTTCATGCGCTCCTTGAACGAGAGATTGCGCGCCTTCTCCTCGAACAGGTACTGGTCGAGGTCGAACTCCTTGAGGTGCATCTTCGTGTGGAAGATGTTTTCCTGGTACACGTTGACGTCGAGCGCGTCGTAACGCGACTTGATGTTCTTGGCCAGGTAGTCCTGGATCGAGTTGATCTTGTGGTCGATGTAGTGCTTCTTGCCCTTCACGTCGCGGGTGAAGCCGCGCACGCGGTAGTCCATCGTCACGATGTCCGACTCGAGACTCTCGATCAGGTAATTGAGCGCCTTCAGCGGCGAGATCACGCCACAGGTGGCGACGTCGATGTCCGCGCGGAAGGTCGCGATGCCGTTGTCGGGATGCGTTTCCGGATACGTGTGGACGGTGATGTGCGACTTGTCCAGGTGCGCGACGACCGCATCGGAGATCACGCCCTTGGCCTGCGACTTGTCGATCACCGGCTCTTCGGAAATGAGAATGGTCACCGACGCGCCCTGCGGCTCGTAGTCCTGGCGGGCGACGTTGAGGATGTTGGCACCGATGATCTCGGCCACATCGGTCAGAATCTGCGTCAGCCGATCGGCGTTGTAGACTTCGTCGATGTAGGCGATGTAGCGCTGACGCTCGTCTTCCGACGCCGCATAGCAGACGTCGTAGATGTTGAACGACAGGGCCTTGGTCAGATTGTTGAAGCCCTGGAGCTTCAGGCGCGGGAGCGGTTTGACCACGTCGGTCGACCCTCGGGGGAAATGGGCGAAAGCGCAATTATGCGCCAAAGCCCCCATGCGCCGCGACCTCGGGCCGAGGCGGGTTTGCCCCCGGCAGCCTGACGGCCTACTCTGCTCCATTCCCCCGATCGCAAGCCCATGACACCGACCCCTGTGGCCCTGATCAATCCCCATCTCCGTCCGCCGCACCCGATGGCGCCCACGCCCGCGGCGATCGAACGGTTCCTCGCGCATTGCCACCGCCGTCGCTATCCGCCGCGCAGCGAGGTCTTCCGGCCCGGCGATCCGGCCGGCACGCTCTATTACGTGGTCAGCGGGTCGGTGAGCATCATCACCGAGGAAGACGACGGGCGTGAGCTGATCCTGGGGTACTTCGGCACCGGCGAACTGGTCGGCGAGATGGGCCTGTTCATCGAGTCCGACGTGCGCGAGGTGATCCTGCGCACGCGCACCCAGTGCGAACTGGCCGAGATTAGTTACGAGCGTCTGTATCAGCTGTTCGATGGCGTGCTGGCCAACGATGCGACCTCGATCATGTACGCGATCGGCGCGCAGCTGTCGCGGCGCCTGCTCGACACCAGCCGCAAGGCCGGTCGTCTGGCATTCCTCGATGTCACCGACCGCATCATCCGCACCCTGCACGACCTCACCCGCGAGCCGGAGGCGATGACCCATCCGCAAGGCACGCAGCTGCGGATCTCGCGGCAGGAACTGGCGCGGCTGGTCGGCTGCTCGCGCGAGATGGCCGGCCGCGTGCTCAAGAAGCTGCAGGCAGACGGCAAGCTCACCGCGCGTGGCAAGACCATCGTGCTGTTCGGCACGCGCTAGGACGGCACGACAGGAGCGCGCCCGGCATGAGCTTCGGTCATTTCGCGCCGCGCGGGGATCTTCCGGACGCCGATCTGCGCAGCGCCTCGGCAATCGACGCCGATGATGTCGCCGCGCTGCTGTCGGAAATGGGGTATCCGTGCAGCCAGGCCGAGGCGCGCGAGCGGATCCGTGTGATCGTCGACAACGACCGCCAGGCGCTGGTGCTCGCGCGCAGCGCAGGTCGGGTCTGTGGCCTGGTGGCCCTAGATTTCATGTACTACCTGCCCCTGGGCTCGACCACCTGCCGCATCACCGCACTGGTCGTCACCAGCGACGCCCAGGGCAATGGCCTGGGCCGCCAGCTGCTCAAGGAAGCCGAACGCCGGGCGCGCTTCGCCGGCGCGGCGCGGCTGGAGCTTGCCAGCGGCTCACAGCGCGCCGACGCCCACGCGTTCTACAAGGCCTGCGGCTTCTCCGACGGCACACTGCGCTTCATCAAGCGCCTGGGCGAGGCCTGACCCACGCTGCTGCGCGTCTGCGCGGCACTCCCTCTCTGCAGCTTGTCCCGGTCTTTCGGAGTCCGCGGCATGGAACTTGGCGACCAATTCCTGTTCTTCGTGCTGGTCGGCCTGGCCGCGCAGCTGATCGACGGCGCGCTCGGCATGGCCTTCGGCCTGGTGTCCTCGTCGGTGCTGCTGGGCATGGGCGTGCCGCCGGCAGCGGTCAGTGCGAGCGTGCACACCGCCGAGGTGTTCACCACGGGCGCGTCGGGGGTGTCGCATCTGGCGATGGGCAATGTCGACAAGCGCCTGTTTCTGCGCCTCGCACTGCCCGGCATGGCAGGCGGCGTGATCGGCGCCTACGTGCTGACGCAGTTGCCCGGCGATGCGATCCGCCCCGTCATCTATGCCTATCTGCTGGCGCTGTCGGTGCTCATCCTGCTGCGCGCGAGCGGCCGGCTGATGCCCAGGCGCGAGATCAGACGCGTCCCGGTCCTGGGATTCTTCGCCGGCCTGCTCGATGCCAGCGGCGGCGGAGGCTGGGGCCCGGTCGCCACCTCCACCCTGCTCGCCCGGGGCGGGGTTGCGCGCACCACGATCGGCACCGTCAACGCGGCCGAATTCCTGGTGACCGTGTCGATCTCGGTGACGTTCTTCCTGACCATGGGCCTGCAGCACCTGAACGTGATCCTGGGCCTGCTGGTCGGCGGCATGCTCGCCGCCCCGCTCGCCGCGCTCGTGGTCAAGCGCGTGCGCGAACGCTGGGTGCTGCTGGCGGTCGGCGTGCTGGTGATGGCGATCAGCCTCTACCAGATCGGGCGGACGCTGCTGGGGTGAGGCCCGGGCTGTCGGCCTGCGCGAAATCCAGTTGCAGGAGCGCGCTTGTGCGCGACGGGGCATGGCGGGATCGCTTCATCGCGCGCAAGCGCGCTCCTACAGGGGGCCGGACTCGTGCGCGATTTCCTACGACGCGGCGACGGGCTCGCCGCCGCGGTCGGCGCAGCCCCAGTTGAGGATCGGCGTGCCGGCCGGCAGGACGCGGCGGAACATGTCGATCGTGCCGGCCTTGGGGTTCACCACCACCGGCGCCTTCGCGGCCTTGAGCAACGGCAGGTCGGCCGAGGAATCGGAATACGCGATATCGATGTCGGCATAGCCCCGCTCGCGGAGCATGCGCATCTTTTCTTCGGCGTGGCAGTGACGGGTGGCGATCACCGCGCCGAGCTTCGGCCCGACCGCGGTCCCGATCACCGGCACCGCCTCGTGGGCGACGAAGGCCAGGATCGCGCGGGCCAGTTCCGGCGGCGCGCCGGTGGCGATGACCACGTTGTCGCCCGCCTCGCGGTGCGCATGCAGCACGTCGAGCGCGATCGGCAGCAGCTTGGGCCGGATGGCCTCGGCGTTGTCGGCCACGTAGCGGTCGATCAGGCGATCGAGCAGACCGCGACTGTGCATGCCCACCGTGCCGATCCACACGAAGCCCGAGATGCCCCAGCGCCGCGTCGGCAGGAACGCGATCATCGGCCCGAGCACCGGCGCGGCCAGACAGGCCAGCGCCGTGCGCCAGGCGCTGCGCGTGATCAGCCAGCGGAACAGGTGCGTGCCCGAGTCGCCGTCATAGAGGGTGTGGTCGAAATCGAACACGACGGTGCGCGCCTGCGCATTGGCGGCGGTGTCCTTCAGCAGCTGCGCAACGACCGGCGTGCCGTCATCGGCAGCTGGCGTTTCGACCGCGGAAGCCGGCGCAGCCGGCGTGGTCGCAGCTGCGATGGCGATCGCCGACAGGTCGGCGCGCGTGGCGGCGTCGGGTGCCGTCTCGGTCCCGGACATCGCGAACAGCGTGCGCAGCGCGACGCCCGGGTCGGCCTCGCGCATGAAGGCTTCGCCGACCAGGAAGGCCTCGACGCCCGCCTCGCGCATGCGCGCCACGTCGGCTGCGGTGTGGATGCCGCTCTCGGTGACCAGCCTGCGATCACGCGGGACCGCATCGCGCAGCGACAGCGTGGTGTCGAGCGAGACCTCGAAAGAGCGCAGGCTGCGGTTGTTGATGCCCAGCAGCGGCGCCGGCACCTGCAGCGCGCGTTCGAGCTCGTCGATGTCGTGGACTTCGACCAGCACGTCGAGATCGTGCGACATCGCCAGCTCGGCGAATTCCACCAGTTGGCGGTCGTCGAGTGCGGCGGCGATCAGCAGCACGCAGTCGGCGCCGAGCGCGCGCGCTTCGAAGATCTGCCACGGGTCGACAATGAAGTCCTTGCGCAGCACCGGCAGCGCACAGGCCTGCCGCGCCTGCTCGAGATACGCATCGCTTCCCTGGAAGAAGTCGATGTCGGTCAGCACCGACAGGCAGGCCGCGCCGGCATCGGCGTAGCTGCGCGCGATGTCCGCGGGCCGGAAGTCCGGACGGATCACACCCTTGGACGGGCTCGCCTTCTTGATCTCGGCGATCACCGCCGCCTGCCCGGTGGCGATCTTCGCCTCGATGGCCGCGGCGAAGCCGCGCACGGGCGGCGCGGCGGCGGCGCGCGCGGCGATCTTGGCCAGCGGCAGCGCGGCGCGGCGCGCGGCGACTTCTTCGTGTTTGCGGGCGAGGATGCGCTGCAGGACGTCGTTCAAGATCGGCACCGTCGGCCGGCGCAATGCGCGCCGGTCAGGAAAGGGCCGCACACGATACCGCAGCGGCGTGGCGGCGGTCCGGCCGTGACGGCCGCGGGCAGCGGCGCACGAATCGAGCGTTCAAAGGCGCACACGCCCACGCCGCGGTCAGACCGCGCGGGTGGCGGCGACGAACATCTCCAGGCGCGCGCGCGCGGCGCCCGAGGCGATCGTTGCGCGTGCCAGTTCGACGCCCGAGGCGATGGTGTCGGCCACGCCGGCCACGTACAGCGCGGCGCCCGCATTGAGGCTGACGATGTCCTGCGCCAGGCCGGGCGTGCCGTCCAGCGCTTCGAGCAACAGGGCGCGCGAGGCCGCCGCATCGGCGACGCGCAGATTGCGGCTGGCGGCCATCGCGATGCCGAAATCCTCTGGATGGATTTCGTACTCGCGCACCTCGCCGTCGCGCAGTTCGCCGACCAGCGTGCCGGCGCCGAGCGAGATCTCGTCCATGCCGTCGCGGCCCCAGACCACCAGTGCGCGCTGCGCGCCGAGTTCGCGCAGCACGCGCACCTGGATGCCGACGAGGTCGGGGTGGAACACGCCCATCAGGATGTTCGGCGCGCCGGCGGGATTGGTCAGCGGCCCGAGGATGTTGAAGATCGTGCGCACGCCCATCTCGCGGCGCACCGGCGCGACCGCCTGCATCGCCGGGTGATGCACCGGCGCGAACATGAAACCGATGCCGGCCTGTGCGATGCAGCGCGCGACCGCATCGGGTTGCAGGTCGATGCGCGCCTCGAGCGCCTCGAGCACGTCGGCGCTGCCGGATTTGGACGACACACTGCGGTTGCCGTGCTTGGCGACCTTCGCCCCGGCCGCGGCCACGACGAACATGCTCGCCGTGGAGATGTTGAAGGTGTTCGCGCCATCGCCACCGGTGCCGACGATGTCGACCAGATGCGCGCGGTCCGCGTCGGCGACCGGCACGGGCAAGGCGAACTCGCGCATGACCTGGGCGGCGCCGGCGATCTCGTCGACGGTTTCCTTCTTGACCCGCAGGCCGGACAGGATCGCGGCCGTCATCAATGGCGAGACCTCGCCGCGCATGATCTGGCGCATCAGGTCGACCATTTCGTCGCGGAAGATCTCGCGGTGTTCGATGGTGCGCTGCAGGGCTTCGTGGGGAGTGATGGGCATGGGTGCGGGTCGTGATTCGTGATTCGTGATTCGTGATTCGGAAAAGCGTCGCTTGAGCCGATCGTTCCTGCGAAGGCGTTGGTGTCCAAACTGCCGACCTGCCCTCGCTCGACTGACCGGAGAGGGCACTGGATTCCCGCGTTCGCGGGAATGACGGCGTCAGTGGGCTTTACCGCTCCAGAAAATTCTTCAGCAGCGCGTGGCCGTGTTCGGTGAGGATCGACTCGGGGTGGAACTGCACGCCTTCGACCGGGTGTGTGCGGTGGCGCAAGCCCATGATCTCTTCGCGGCTGCCGTCGTCGTGTTCGGTCCATGCGGTGACCTCGAGGCAGTCGGGCAGCGAGGCCTGCTCGACCACCAGCGAGTGATAGCGCGTCGCTTCGTAGCCGTCCGGCAGGCCAGCGAACACGCCGCGGCCTTCGTGCCGGATCGCCGAGGTCTTGCCGTGCATGATCCGCTGCGCGCGGATGACCCTGCCGCCGTAGGCCTGGCCGATGCCCTGGTGCCCGAGGCAGACGCCGAGAATCGGCGTCGTCGCGCCCAGGCGCTCGATGACCTCGAGCGAGACACCCGCCTCGTTCGGCGTGCACGGCCCCGGCGAGATCACGATGCGCTCGGGCGCGAGCTTCTGGATCTCCTCGACCGTCAGTGCGTCGTTGCGTTCCACTCGCACCTCGGCGCCCAGCGCCTGCAGGTACTGCACGAGATTCCAGGTAAAGCTGTCGTAGTTGTCGATCATCAACAGCATGGGGCGGTTCCGGCGGCTGTAGCGTTGGAGGGACAATCGGCGCGTCGCATCAAAGCCCCTTCGCCGCCTGCGCGACCGCGCGGAACAGCGCGCGGCCCTTGTTCATGGTTTCGGCCCATTCCATGTCCGGGTCCGAATCGTGAACGATGCCGGCGCCGGCCTGTACGTACAGGCGGCCGTCCTGGATCACCGCGGTGCGGATCGCGATCGCGGTGTCGGCATCGCCATGCCAGCCGATGTAGCCGACCGCGCCCGAGTACACATTGCGCTTGACCGGTTCGAGACTGCGGATGATCTCCAGCGCGCGTACCTTCGGCGCGCCGCTGACGGTGCCGGCGGGGAACGTCGCGCGCAGCACGTCGGCGTACCTCAGTCCGTCCTTCAAACGGCCGGTGACCTCGCTGACGATGTGCATGACGTGGCTGTAGCGCTCGATGACGAAGCGCTCGCCGACCTCGACCGTCCCCGCGGCGGACACATGGCCGACATCGTTGCGGCCCAGATCGATCAGCATCAGATGCTCGGCGCGTTCCTTGGGATCGGCGAGCAGTTCGGCTTCGAGCGCCACGTCTTCGGATGGTGTCGCGCCGCGCGGGCGGGTGCCGGCGATCGGACGCACGGTGACTTCGCCGTCCTTCAGGCGCACGAGAATTTCCGGCGAGGAACCGACCACCTGGGTGCCGCCGACATCGAGGAAATACATGTACGGCGACGGGTTCAGGGCGCGCAATGCGCGGTAGACATCCACCGGCCGCGCATTGAACGGCACCGACATGCGCTGCGACAGCACGACCTGGAACGCATCGCCGGCGGCGATGTATTCCTTGGTCCTGGCAACGGCCTCGATGAAACCCTCGCGGGTGAAGCCGGACACGAAATCCGATTCGTCGAGCGCGGCCGGCTGCAGGGTTTCCGGATAGCCCGCGCCGCCCTGGCGCAGCCTGTGTGTGAGCGCGTCGAGGCGACGGTTCGCACGCACCCAGGCCTGCGGCTCGCGCGTGTCGGCGTGCACCACGAGGTACAGCCGGCCCTTGAGATTGTCGAACACCGCGACCTCGGTGCTCAGCATCAGCAGGATGTCGGGCGTGCCGAGCTCGTCGCGCACGTCGCTGCGCGCGCCCTCGCGCAGGCGCGGCTCGATGTATTCGACGCATTCGAAGCCGAACCAGCCGACCAGACCGCCGGTGAAACCCGGAAGTCCGTCGATCTGCGGCACCGAATGCTGCGTGCGCAGTCGCTCGACTTCGGCGAACGGATCCTCCACCTCACGCGTCTCCACCACATCGCCGTGTTCGCGCACGGTCAGCGTGTGGCCGTGGAAGGCGTACACGCGCTCGGCCGGCAGGCCGATGATCGAATACCGGCCGAAGCGCTCGCCGCCCTCGACCGATTCGAACAGATAGGTGTGCGGGCCGTCGGCGAGCTTGAGATAGACCGACAGCGGCGTGTCGAGGTCGCTCAGGACCTCGCGGACGACGGGAACGTGGGTGTGGCCGTCAGCGGCGTAGTGCTGGAACTCGGGAAGCGTGGTCACGCGGCATTTCCTGGGTGGTCGGTCGAACGGGGGCGGCAGTGGCGGTGCGCCACCATCGCCAGCCGGCGTCGACGGAACGGAAATGCGAGGGAGCGGACGTGCGCATGCCGATTACTGTAGCGGCTCGTCGGCGCCGGCGCGAGGGCCTGCCGCGGCGACGGGCGATGCCGCCAGCAGCGGACAACCCGGCGGCAGGTGCATGCGCAGCCGCCCTGGCACGCAGGTGATATCGAAGCGGCGGGCCTGACGCGGCTCGCCGTCGAGATTGAGCACGAGCGGTGCATCCGACTCGATCGTCAGCGCCGGCAGCCGTGTGCGCAACGCGACTTCGTCGAGCGCGGCCACCTGCCCTTCGGTCAACGCCGTGCGCAGGGTGTTGACCAGCTCGCCCGCCATCTCCGGAACGATGGTCAGGTCGATCAGGCCGTCGTCGATGCGCGCATCCGGGCACAGCATCTGCCCGCCGCCGGCCTGGCAACTGTTGCCCACGCCCAGCGCGACGAAGCCGCCCGCCCAGGCGAAGTCCCCGCCGCGCACGCGCGCCTGCACCGGCTCGATGCGACCCAGCCGCGACAGTCCGGTGATGAAGTACGCCAGCCCGCCGAGCACCTTCTTCAGGCCATCGCGCGTTTCCACCGTGACCTGGGTGCCGAATCCGCCCGAGCCGAGATTGACGCACCAGTACACCGCGTCCTGCGCATCCACGCGCAGCACGTCGACCGGCACCGGCGCACTGCGCCGGAGCAGCGCCAGTGCATCACTCGGTGTGCCGGGGATGCCGGCGGCGGTCGCGAAATCGTTGGCGGTGCCCAGCGGCAGGATGCCCAGCGACGGCAAGGCGTCGGACTGCGCGTCGTGCGCCGCCAGCACCGAGACCACCGCATTGAGCGTGCCGTCGCCACCGGCGGCCACCACGGTGTCGACCGCGGCGTCCAGCGCTTCGCGGGTGTAGCGCTCGGCATCGCCGGTTTCCCAGGTCACCCGCACGTCCAGTTCGATACCCCGGGCGCGGATCGCGGCGACCGCTTCGCGCACCGCATCGTCGCCGGCCGACTTGCCGTTGAGGATCAGGCGCCAATGTGGGTGCGGCATGGGGTGCGGTCGCGCGGGGACGGGTGGCGCGGAGCGTAGCGGATGCCCGGGCGTTTTCCGTGAAGCCTCAGCCCGGGCTGTCATCACGCTGTCACCGTCGACCCGGAGCATGGAAGGCCATAGCAGGGACGACTGGCGGAGGCAGGATCAGCCTCCAAAATTCGAAGGGCCGCATCGGACGATGCGGCCTTTTTCTCTTTCCGGGCGGTGCGCCGGCCTCAGGCGCGCATCGATGTGGCGCGTGCGATCTCGCCGCGCATCGCGTCCACCACGGCCCGGTAGTCGGGCTTGCCGAAGATCGCCGAGCCGGCGACGAAGGTATCGGCGCCCGCGGCGGCGATCTGGCCGATGTTGTCGGGCTTCACGCCGCCGTCGATTTCCAGCCGGATCGGCTTGCCGCATCTGTCGATGCGGGCGCGCACCTGCCGCAGCTTGTCGAGCGTGGAGGGAATGAAGGCCTGTCCGCCGAAGCCCGGGTTGACCGACATCAGCAGCACCATGTCGAGGTCCTCGAGTACGTAGTCGAGCACCTCGACGGGCGTGGCCGGGTTGAGCACGAGCCCCGCCTGACAACCTTCGGCGCGGATCAGCTGGATCGTGCGGTGTACGTGGCGACTGGCTTCGGGATGGAAGCTGATCAGAGAGGCGCCGGCTTTCGCGAAATCGGGCACGAGGCGGTCGACCGGCTCGACCATCAGGTGCACGTCGATCGGCGCGGTTACGCCATGCTTGCGCAGTGCCTCGCACACCAGCGGCCCGATGGTGAGGTTGGGCACGTAGTGATTGTCCATCACATCGAAATGCACCCAGTCGGCGCCGGCCGCGAGCACGGCGTCGACCTCCTCGCCGAGACGGGCGAAGTTCGCGGACAGGATCGAAGGTGCGATGACGGCAGGCTGCATACGCGATTCCAGATGATGGAGGAACGCGACCCGGCGGCCGCGGCCGGCCATTCTAAGGCGTCCACATGCCCCGGCCCCGCGCGCAGCCTGCGCCTGAACCGGGCTGACCCGTTCATTCAGATGCACGGGAGTCGCATGCAGCGCCCGTCACGCAACGATACGTAGTTGTGTCGCGCGGTTGCGCAGAGCAGCCGTGCCCCACACGGCGTCGCCCCAGAGCGGCGCTGCAAAAACAAGAATGGAGAACCGCCCCATGAAGAATTTGGTTGCCGCCACCGCCGGCCTCGCGCTGCTTGCCGCCGGCACGTCTGCCGCCTTCGCCCAGTCCACCGACGACACCTGGACCGGCGGTTACGTCGGCCTGTACGGCGGCGTTGTCGACAGCCCCGAAGACAGCAGCAGCGACCGCTTCATCTTCGACACCAATCTCGACCGTGCATACGGCGACACCGTGCGCACCGCCGCCGGTGCCGATGCGTTCTCGCCGGGCTTCTGCAATGGCGCCGCCCAGGGCGCGACGCCCGCCGCCGGCTGCACCAAGAACCGCGGCGGCGCCGACTACGGCGTGCGCGGCGGCTACGACTGGCAGATGGGCAGCTGGGTGTTCGGCGTCGTCGGCGAGCTGGGCTCCAACGACGTGCGTGACGCGGTGAGCGCCTTCAGCACCACGCCGGCCTATTACACGATGTTCCGCAAGGTCGATCGCATCGCCGCACTGCGCCTGCGCTCGGGCTGGGCCTTCGGCGCCGACTCGGCCAACCTGCTGTATCTGACCGGCGGCATGGCGCACGCCAAGCTCGAGAACGAGTTCACGACAAGCAACGCCGCGAACTCGTTCACCACCAACGGCGACACCACCGGCTTCGGCTGGCAGGCCGGCGTGGGCTACGAGCGCAAGCTGGGCGAAAACCTCTCGCTGGGCCTCGAATACCTGTTCACCAGCCTGGAAGCGGACGACCAGCGCGTGCGCACCGGCCCCGGCACGGCGCCTGCGACCAACCCGTTCCTGATCGTCAACCCCGACGGCACCGACATGCGTCGTAGCGACAAGGATTTCGAGTACGGCGCCGCGCGCGCCACGGTCAGCTGGCGCTTCTGACCCAACCATCCCGTTCCACAGAGAAGCCGGCGCAAGCCGGCTTCTCTGCTTTGCGGCTGCAATCAGCGCGGCCGCACGTCCCGAACGCGGCTCAGCGGCGGCGCTTGCGGCCGTCCTGTCCGCGCCGCAGACGGTCGTAGGCGGCATTGAGCTCGGCCGCGCGCGCTTCGGCCTGCCGGCGCAGTTCCGGCGCCGCGCCGGCGACGCGGTCGGGGTGATATTGCGAGATCAGCCGACGATAAGCCTGGTCGATCTCCTCGGGACTTGCCTCCGGCCCCAGCCCCAGCACCGCGTGGTCCTTGTGCCGGCGGGGCGCCAGCCAGCCGGCGTCGAAGGCATGGCCGATCACCGCGCCGATGACGCCGCCGGCCGGGTGGCGCAGCAGCAGCCATCCGGCGATGAAACCCAGCAGTTTTCCGTACCAGCGATGCATGCCCGGCAGTGTAGCCGGGGACCGTGTGGACCGCGCGCGGGCGCCTCTGCACAGCGCCCCGGTTCGCACTACACTTGCCGGCCGCTTGCGATCCACCCGGACTGTCAACCGTGTCGACGACCCTGCTCGAAGCGAACCTCCCTGGCCTCCACCTGCGTCATCGCGGCAAGGTCCGCGACGTGTTCGAGCTCGGCGACGGCCGTCTGCTGATCGTCGCCACCGACCGCCTGAGCGCGTTCGACGTGGTGTTGCCCGACCCGATCCCGGGCAAAGGCGAGATGCTGTGCCAGATCAGCAACTTCTGGTTCGACCGCACCGAAGCGCTGATGCCCAATCACCTGACCGGCATCGACGTGGCCGACGTGCTGCCGGCCGGCGTCGATCCGGCGCTGTACGCACAGCGCGCGGTGGTGACCAGGAAGCTCAAGCCGGTGCCGGTCGAGGCCATCGCCCGCGGTTACCTGATCGGCAGCGGCTGGAAGGATTACCAGCGCACCGGACGCGTCAGCGGCATCGCCCTCCCGGGCGGCCTGCGCCAGGCCGAGCAACTGCCCCAGCCGATCTTCACGCCTTCGACCAAGGCCGCCGTCGGCGACCACGACGAGAACATCGACTTCGACACGATGGTCCACAGCATCGGCGCCGACCTCGCCGAGCAGGTCCGCGACGCCACCCTGCGCCTGTACGCACACGCAGCCGCACACGCGGCCGAGCGCGGCATCATCCTGGCCGACACCAAGTTCGAGTTCGGCACCGATGCCGACGGCCGCCTGTACGTGATGGACGAGATGCTGACGCCCGACTCGTCGCGCTACTGGCCCGCCGACGAGTACGAGGTGGGCACCAGCCCGCCGAGTTACGACAAGCAGATCGTGCGCGACTATCTGGAAACCCTGGACTGGGACAAGACCGCGCCCGGCCCGAAGCTGCCGGCCGAAGTCATCGAACGCACGCGTGCGCGGTATGCGGAAGCCTTGCAGAAGCTGGCGGGAATTTCGGTCGACTGAGGTCGCGCATCGCTGCGTGATGTTGTTCGTCTTGCGGACGAACCGAGAACGGCCGCTGCTCCGGGCAACGTTGATGGATGAGATCCTTCGATTGGTCGACACCTCTGTTCCGCATACAGAGGCGGATGAGTGACGACGCAAGGCTTTTGATCGTCCTGTGCGATGAAGAGTCCATGCCGCCTGCAGACCCGTAGGGCGCCGCCCACGGGTGGGCGGCGTTTCTCGACCGAGCCAGGATGGCGAGTCGAGAAATCCCGGAACGAGTGACTCGCCGGGTTAGCTCCGTCGGGGAGACGTTTTTCTTTGGTTCCGTTTCTTTTGGCGTCTACCAAAAGAAATGAACTCGGCCGCGCCAGCGGACGAAAGCGTTTGATCTTGCGTCAGCGAAGTCTGCCGACACTCAAAACAAAAGCAGTGCTTTCACTCGCCTGTCGGCGAGCGACTCACTTTTCTTTGTTGGCCCAAAGAAAAGTAAGCAAAAGAAAGGGCCTCCCCGACGAAGCGAACCCGGTGAGTCACTCGTTCCGGGATTTTTCCGACTCGCCATCCTGGCTCGGTCGGAAAACGGCGGGCATCCATGCCCGCCACCCTCCGGGTCTGCGCAGCTTGCTGCTCCATCACCATTCTCAGGAGCAAGAGCAAGAGCAAGAGCAAGGGCACGAGCAGAAGCAGGAAGCCACCAACCGCGGCCGGCCGGCGCATCTGCGCGTATCCTCGCCTCGCACCTGCACACGCTCCGGAGACCCGCGATGCAAGCGACGACCGACCGCCCCATCGACCGCTGGTTCGCCAGCTATTCGGCCGACCACCGCGATGACACCAACCAGTGGATCCACGTGTTCGCGGTGCCGGCGATCCTGTGGAGCGTGATCGCGCTGCTGTGGTGCATTCCCGGCGGCACGATCTTCAAACCCGGCATCTGGGCGGCGCTGGCGATGTTCGGGGCGTGGCGGTTCTATCAGCGGGCATCGCGGCATCTGGGGTTCGGGATGCTGTCGGTGTTCCTGCTGATGGGCGCGGCCACGTACGGCCTGCATCAGGCGCTGGGCACGCGCGGCCTGCTGATCGCGGCAGTGTCGGTGTTTGTTGTGGCGTGGATCGCGCAGTTCGTCGGACACAGCAGGCTCTTCGAGGGGCGCAAGCCGAGTTTCCTGACCGATCTGCGCTATCTGCTGATCGGGCCGGCCTGGGTGCTGGCCAAGCTCTACCGCCGGCTGGGCTGGTCCTACTGACGCAAAGCGCGTGTGGGGCGGGCGACGTGCGATGCTTGCGCGCCCGATGCACCCGGTGCCGTCGTGTCGCCTCGCGATCTCGTTCTCGTTCTCGTCGTCTGCATCGCCTGGGCGCTGAACTTCCTCGTCTCGGCCAATGCGCTGCGCGAGATTCCGCCGTTCCTGTTCACTGCGGTGCGCTTCGCAATGCTCGCCTTGCCGCTGGTGTGGCTGCTGCGCCCGCCCGCGCCCGGGCAATGGCCGCGCCTCATTGCGGTGTGCCTGTGCATCGGCGTGCTGCATTTCGGGCTGAGCTTTCTGGCCCTGCGCCTGTCGAGCGACCTGTCCTCGCCGGCCATCCTGATGCAGAGCTACATCCCGATGACCGCCCTGCTGGCGTGGGCCGTGCTGGGCGAGCGTTTCGCCTGGCGCACGGGTCTGGCGATCGGCGTGAGCTTCTGCGGGGTGCTGGTGCTGGGCTTCGATCCGGTGGTGCTGGCCAATCCTGCGGCGCTGCTGACGATGCTGGCCTCGGCGCTGATGCTGGCCATCGGCACGGTGCTGATGAAGGGGCTGCGCAGCGTCGACATGTGGAATATGCAGGGCTGGACGGCGGTCTTCAGCGTGTTGCCGCTGCTCGCCATCAGTCTGGTCTTCGAGCCCGGCGGCCTGGCGCAACTGGGCGATGCGCGCTGGGCGGGCTGGGGCGGCGCGGTGTATGCGGCCTTCGTGTCCTCGCTGCTCGGCCATGGCCTGTATTACGTACTGATGCAGCGCTACCCCGTGGCCATGGTGACGCCGTGGCTGCTGCTGGTGCCGGTGATGGCGATCGGGCTGGGCATCGCCTTCTGGGGCGACCGTCCCGGCCCACGGCTTTGGATCGGGGGCGCGATGGTGCTCGGCGGTGTGCTGGCGATCGCGCTGCGCGCACTGCACAAGTCGCGCAAGCTCGTCGAGGAGCCGATGGCAGGCCCGTGATGCGTCTGCAGGCGCGTTCGCGCGCGAATGGCTCCACCGGGCGCCCGGTCGCGCGCGAGGGCTTCCCCGGGAAACGCCCATCGCGCGCGAGCGCGCTCCTACACGGAGCCCGCCGACCGCCGCGTCGACCGGAGCCTCCAGCACCGCGCAACGGCTCGCCGTACACCTCATGAGCGTGCCTCGATCGCGCTGCGGGTCGCGGAGCGTGCGATCCCTGTAGGAGCGCGCTTGCGCGCGAGGGCTCCACCGGAAGAACGCCCATCGCGGGCAAGGCCGCTTCTACACGGTGCCGGGCGGCTCGAACATCGAGGCGTCGGGCCGGAACGGCCGCGGCGCGTAGCCGAACGCCGCGTGCGCGGGCGCCGCATCGAATGCGAGGTCTTCGCGCATCCGCGCGACCGCGCCCGGTGGCAGCCCCTGCAGGCGGCCGGCCCGGTGCGCGCCCCACAGCACGAGGTCGAACAATGTTCCCGGCAATGTCAGCAGTCGCGGCCGGGGCGCCAGGCAGGCGAGCGTGCGCGCCACCATCTCTCGGTAGCCAAGCGTCTCGCCGCCCGGCAGCGCAAAGGCCTGGCCGTATGCAGTTAACGCATCGACCGCTGCGTGTGCGGCGGCGGCCAGATCGTCGACGTGCACCGGCTGGCGCAGGCCATGCGCATCGGCGGGCAGCACGAACAGCCCCGAGCGACGGGCCAGCGCGACGATCCGGCTGAGATTGCGGTCGCGTCCACTGCCGTAGATCAGCGTCGGCCTCAACAACGTGGCTTGCGCGCCACGCGCGGCGGCCGCCTCGAAGACGCGCGCGCCCGAGGCGCGCAGGCGCTCGGCCAGTTCGCGCTCGCCCGCGTCCTGCGCCGATCGCTTGGTTGCATCGCTCGTGGAGCCGAAGACGATCACCCGCCGGCAGGCGATGCCGCGCGATGCGTACCAGTGCGAGAACAGGTCCAGCGGCCCGCAACTGAAGATGGTGTCCACGCGTGACGGCAGGCTGCCTGGCAACCGGGCGAACTCGCCGCGATGCCAGTGCACGCGCGCATCCGCGGCCGGCGGGGTGCGGGACAGGGCGTGGATCGTCCAGCCGTCGGCGTGCAGGCGCGCGACCAGCGCGGCGCCGATCGCCCCGCTCGCGCCGAACACCAGGGCATGGCGCGAAGGGGCGGGCGCGCGTTCGGAATCGGAATGCATGGAACAAAGCATAGCCAACCGCGCCCACGCACCGTGCACGCCCATCGGTTAGACTGCCCGGCCCTTGCGTGACCCGCCGGCCGACTGGCCGACCTGCCTCCACAAGGAGCCCGATGCTCGAACTTCTCTTGGCCCTGCCCTTCGTGCTGGCGCTTGCCGTGGCCCTGTCCGCGAATGCGTCGCGCCGCACGTCCGCCTGGCTTGCCGGTCTCGTGCCGCTGCTGGGAATCGCGGTATTGGGACTGCTGGCCGGCGACGTGTTCGACGGGTCGATCCTCAAGACGCAATACGCGTGGGTTCCCGAGGCGGGACTCGACTTCACCCTGCGCATGGACGGGCTGGCCTGGACGTTCGCGCTGCTCGTGCTCGGCATCGGCGGGCTGGTGGTGCTCTATGGCCACTATTACCTCTCGGCCAAGGACAGCCCGCGGCGGTTCTTCACCTATCTGCTGCTGTTCATGGGCGCGATGCTGGGCATGGTCGTGGCCGGCAACCTGTTGCTGCTGGCGGTGTTCTGGGAGCTGACGTCGATCAGCTCGTTCCTGCTGATCGGCTTCTGGTCGCACCGTCAGGATGCGCGCCAGGGCGCACGCATGGCGCTGACGATCACCGGCATGGGCGGGCTGGCGCTGCTGGGCGGCATCCTGCTGATCGGCCGTATCCTCGGTGATGCCGGCCTCGAATCGGTCTACGACCTCGACACGGTGCTCGCCAACGGCGCGCTGATCCGCGACAGCGCGCTCTATCCCTGGGCGCTGGGTCTGGTGCTGCTGGGCATCTTCACCAAGAGCGCGCAGTTCCCGTTCCACTTCTGGCTGCCGCACGCGATGGCAGCGCCGACGCCCGTCTCGGCCTATCTGCATTCGGCCACGATGGTGAAGGCCGGCGTGTTCCTGCTCGCGCGCCTGCATCCGGCACTGGCCGGCACCGACCTGTTTTTCTACGTGGTCAGCGGCATCGGCGCGACGACCCTGCTGGTCGGCGCGTGGTTCGCGATCTTCCAGCACGATCTCAAGGGCCTGCTGGCCTACTCGACGATCTCCCACCTGGGCCTGATCACGCTGCTGTTCGGTCTGTCGACCGAGATGGCCGTGGTCGCCGGTTTGTTCCACATCCTCAACCACGCCACGTTCAAGGCCTCGCTGTTCATGGCCGCGGGCATCATCGACCACGAGTGCGGGACGCGCGACATGCGCCGGCTCGGCAATCTGCGGCGCTACATGCCGATGACCAGCGTGCTGGCGATCGTCGCCTCGCTGGCGATGGCCGGCATCCCGATGCTCAACGGCTTCCTGTCCAAGGAGATGTTCTTCGCCGAGGCGCTGGAGATCGGCGGCCACGCGACGATGCGTCTGGTGATCAGCATCGCGGCGCTGCTGGCGGGCATCTTCGGCATCGCCTACAGCCTGCGCTTCGTGCACGACACCTTCTTCGGCAACGGCCCGCGCGCGCTCGACGTGGTGCCGCACGAGCCGCCGCGCTGGATGCGCATTCCCGTCGGCGTGCTGGCCGCGCTGTGCATCGTGGTGGGCGTGCTGCCGGCGCTGACCATCGGGCCGCTGCTCGACACCATGGTGCGCGGCACGCTGGGCACGGCCGCGCCGGAATTCAGCCTGTCGGTCTGGCACGGCATCAACCTGCCGCTGATGATGAGCGTCGCCAGCCTTGTGTTCGGCATCGCGCTGTATTTCGGTCTGCGCCGGCTGCTGGATTTCCATGCGGTGGTGACCCGCTCGATCGGCCGCAACGTGTTCCACCTCAATGTCGAAGCGCTGTTCGGCCTGGCGCGGCGGTTCACCGCGCGCGTCGCCAACGGCAGCCTGCAGCGCAGTCTGTTCCTGATGATCCTCATCGGTCTGCTGCTGGCCGGGGTGCCGATGTTCGGCCAGACCCTGCCCTTGCTGGTCGGGCTCGGCACCCCGCAGCCGCTGCCGGTGATCGGCTGGGTACTGTGGGCGCTGCTGGTCGCCGCCACGCTGGGCACGGTCATCGTCCACGGCAAGCGTCTGACCGCGCTGATCGTGATCGGCGCGGTGGGCCTGGTGGTCAGCATGATCTTCGTCTACCTGTCGGCGCCGGATCTGGCGCTAACCCAGCTGCTGGTGGAGATGGTGACGATCGCGCTGATGATGATGGCGCTCAACTACCTGCCCAAGCAGTCCAAGGCCTCGCGCCGGCCGCTGCGCAAATTGCGCGACATCGGCATCGCCACGCTCGCCGGCGGCGGGCTGGCGGTGCTGGCCTACGCGATGATGATGTCGCCGGCCGACACGATCTCCAGCGAGCTGCTGGTGCGTGCCCTGCCCGAGGCCTATGGCCGCAACGTGGTCAACGTGACCCTGGTGGACTTCCGCGGCTTCGATACCTTCGGCGAGATCGCGGTGTTCGGCATTGCTGCGCTGGTGGTGCACGCGCTGCTGCGCTGGGCGCGCCTGAAGCCCGACGAAGTGATGCCCGGCCCGCCGGTGCAGTTGCCGATCGCCGCCGACCTCACCCAGCTGCTGTTCCCGCTGGCGCTGACGGTGTCGATCTACCTGTTCCTGCGCGGCCACAACGCGCCTGGCGGCGGCTTCATCGCCGGCCTGGTGTTCGCGGTGCCGGTGCTGGTGAAGTACGTGCTGCAGGGCGCGCGCGCGGTCGAGGCGACGTTCGGCTTCGACTATCTGCGCGGCATCGCCATCGGCCTGCTGCTGGCGGTCATCGGCGGCGTGGGCTCGTGGTGGTTCGGCCTGCCCTTCATGACCAGCGGGCACCTCGATCTCGAACTGCCGCTGATCGGCATGCTGCCGCTGGCCAGTGCGCTGGTGTTCGATACCGGCGTGTACGTGGTGGTGTTCGCCGGCACCCTGCTGATGCTGTCCACGATGGGCACCGTCCGCCATCGACAGGCCCGAGAGGAGGCGACCTGATGGAACTCGCGATCGCCACCGCCATCGGCGTGCTCGCCGCCAGCGGCATCTATCTGCTGCTGCGCGCGCGCACCTTCGACGTCATCCTGGGCCTGACGCTGCTCTCGTATGCGACCAACCTGCTGATCTTCGCCTCGGGCCGTCCGGTCGTCGGCAAACCGCCGGTGCTGCGCGACGGCGTCGCCCATACGCTGGCCAACTATTCCGACCCGCTGCCGCAGGCGCTGGTGCTGACGGCGATCGTCATCGCCTTCGCGATGACCGCAGTCACGGTGGTCATCGCGATGCGTGAGCACGCCGACCTGCACACCGACCACGTCGACGGCGAAGAGCCCGACAACGAGAAGCGGCGGGGAGGCGCGTGATGCAGCACTTGCCCGTCCTGCCCGTCCTCGTCCCGCTGGTCTTCGGCGCGCTGCTGTTGCTGCTCGAGCGCACCCACCGCGCCAAGGTGCTGCGCATCTGGGCGTGGATCGGCATGGTCTCGCTGCTCGTCGTCAGCGTGATGCTGCTCATGCAGGTCCATCGCGAGGACCTGCTGGTCTATCTGCTCGGCGACTGGCCGGCGCGTCTGGGCATCACGCTGATGGTCGACCGGCTCTCGGCGCTGATGGTGTTGACCACGGCGCTGCTCGCCGTGCCATGCCTGATGTACGCCTGCGCCGGCTGGGACAAGCGTGCGCTGCATTTCCACGCCCTGTTCCAGATGCAGCTGGCCGGCCTCAACGGCGCCTTCCTGACCGGCGATCTGTTCAACCTGTTCGTGTTCTTCGAGGTGATGCTGATCGCATCCTACGGCCTGCTGCTCAGCGGGGCGCGCGGCGCGCGGGTCAAGGCGGGCATGCACTACGTGGTGTTCAACATCGCCGCCTCGGTGGTGTTTCTGCTGGCACTGGGCCTGCTGTACGGCATGCTCGGCACGCTCAACATGACCGAAATGGCGGCGCGCATCGCCATCGCGCCCCCCGAGCGCACCGTGCTGATCCACGCCGGCGCCGGTCTGCTGCTGCTGGTGTTCTGCGCCAAGGCCGCGCTGCTGCCGCTGTACCTGTGGCTGCCCGAGGCCTATGCGCGTGCGCCGGCCGCGGTGGCCGCGCTGTTCACGGTGATGACCAAGGTCGGTCTGTACGCGATTTTGCGGGTCTACACACTGATGTTCGGCGAGGCGGCCGGCCCGCTGGCCAATATCGCCTGGGACTGGCTGCTGCCGACCGGTGCGGCGACGGTGGTGCTCGCGGCGCTGGGCGTGATCGGCGCGCCGCGCATGCGCATCGGCGTCGCCTATCTGGTGCTGCTGTCGGCGGGCACGCTGTTCGTCGCGTTCTCGCTGGGCAATGCGGCGGCGATCTCCGCCGGCCTGTACTACCTGCCCCACAGCGTGTTCGTCAGTGCGGCGCTGTTCCTGCTGGCCGACGTCATCGGACGCCACCGCGGCGGCAACGGCGACTACCTCGTCGAGATCGCGCCGATGACGCGCAAGACGCTGCCGGCGGCGCTGTTCCTGATCGCAGCGGTGTCTATCGCAGGCCTGCCGCCACTGTCGGGCTTCATCGGCAAGCTGCGCCTGCTCGAAGCGGTGCCCGATGCGCAGACCGGCTGGGTGTGGGCGGTGATCCTGGGCAGCAGCCTGATGGTGATCATCGGCCTGTCGCGCACCGGAACGCGGCTGTTCTGGCGCGTCGATGCCACCCCGTCCGACGTGCCGGCACCGGCGCTGCGACGTGCCGAGGTCACCGCGGTGCTGGTGCTGCTGGGCTACGGCATCGCGATGACCGTGTTCGCCAATCCAATCCTGCGCTACACCGACGCGGCCGCCGCGCAGCTGCTCGACGTGCCGGGCTACATCGACACCCTGCGCGAGACCGCGCCGCAGATCCGGGAGCCCTCGCCATGAAGCGCCGCATGCTGCCTTCGATCCCGCAGAGCCTGACGGTCTTCGCGTTCTGGCTGCTGATGGCCGAGGACGTGAGCGCCAGCAACGTGCTCATGGCCCTGCTGTTGGCCTGGCTGATGCCGTTGATGGCCGCGCGCCTGGAGCGCGAGTTCGCACGCCTGGGACGGCTGCGCGGCGGCCTGCGCCTGATCGGCCGGCTGCTGGTCGACATCGTCATCGCCAACGTCACCGTGGCCAAGCAGGTGCTCGGACCCGAATCGCGGCTCAAATCGCAGTTCGTCTGGATCCCGCTGGACCTGACCAACATCCACGGCATTTCCGCGCTGACCAGCGTGATCACGCTCACGCCCGGCACGGTGTCGGCGGAGCTGTCGGAAGACCGCAAGCACCTGCTGGTGCATTGCCTGAGTACCGACGATCCGCAGGCGCTGGTCGAAGACGTCAAGGCCCGCTACGAAGCGCCGCTGAGGGAGATCTTTCCATGATCGACATCGCCATCGTCGCCGGCATGCACCTGGTCGGCCTGTCGATGCTGTTCGCGCTGTGGCGCCTGCTGCGCGGCCCGACCGCGCCTGACCGCATCCTCGCGCTCGACACGCTCTACATCAGCGCGATCGCCCAGCTGATTCTGTTCGGCATGCTGCTCGACACCGAGATCTACTTCGAAGCCGCGCTGATCATCGCGATGCTCGGCTTCGTCGGCACCGTGGTGCTGAGCAAGTACGTCATCCGGAGGGACATCGTCGAATGAGCACGCTGTTCGAACTGGCGATCATCTTCCTGCTTGTCGCGGGCTGCTTCTTCACCCTGCTCGGCGGCGTGGCGATGGTGAAGCTGTCGGACTTCTTCCGTCGCGTGCACGGGCCGGCCAAGGCCAGCACGCTGGGCGTGGGCTGCATCCTGGTCGCGTCGATCGTCTATCACTGGATCAACGGCAGCGGCGTGCACCCGCGCGAGATCCTGATCACGGTGTTCCTGTTCCTCACCGCACCGATCAGCGCCCACCTGATGTCGCGTGCGGCGCTGTCGCTGATGGACGAGCGTCCGCCCCACCCCGAGCGCACGCCCGACGCCGATGCCGAGGTGGTCGACCGCGAAGACCCGGCGCCGCGCGAAGGCGGCTGACCGGGCCGGCGTTGCGGTCGCTCAGCCGCAGCGTTCGACGTAATCGACCTGCGGCGGCACCCCGATGCGCCATGTCGTGACATTCCCGTCGGCATCGGTTTCGAACACCAGAGCCGATTTGCCATCCCCGTCTGCCACCCGCAGCGTCTGCGCGCCTTCGACGTACTTGTGCGGCGCGGCTTCCACACGGCCGGCATACAGGCGTTCGATCTCCGCGCGGTCCATGCCGACCTTGCCGCCGCCGGGCGCGGTGTAACCGTCATTGGATACGTCGATGCGCGAGAAATGGTTGCCTTCGATCATGAAGCCGATGCCGTACCGCGTGGTACCGACGTCCGGCGGCGCGAGGTAATAGCAGCCGCCCGGCTCGGACGGCTGCGCGTCGCCCAGATCGTTGCCCCAGGCCATGCGCAGCTGCTCGGCATCGCTGCCGAACGTGGCCGGGCCGAACCCTTCGAACGTCACCACGCCGTCGACGACCTGCGGCAGGTTGGTGCCCATCGCATCGGGTGGCGGCACGGCGGCATCGGGCCGATCACCCGGCGGCGCGGCCTCGGCCGGCGCGGCGGGCGCAGACGCGGCCGGCAGCGGTTCGGCGGGCGGCGCTTCGCGCTGGCACGCGGCGAGCGACAGGGCGAGCACGGCGAGAGCCGGCAGGGTGCGAGGGATGTTCATGGCAGCTCCGATGGATGGATCGCCGCGAGACTAGCGCGCAGCCGTGAACAGGACGTGGCCCGGCGACACGGGGACGCCACGTGCACGGCTTGTGACCGGCGTCACGCGCTCTGTCATGGCCGCTTCATCGCCGCTTTCCATGCTGCACGCCTGCCGCTGGAAGCCCCGCGCCGTGCCCGCACGCGAGACCGAACTCGCCCGTCGCGCACTCGCCAGTCACGGCAACGCACTCGATCTGCGTCAGCGGCGTGCCTTGATCCTGTGCGACGGTCGCCGCAGCACGCGCGAGCTGCTCGGACTGCTCGGCGCCGATACCGTGCCGCTGCTGCGGCAGTTGCAGGCCGACGGCTATCTCGAAGACGTGGACCTGCCGGCGCCAGCATCGCTGCCTGCCATCGCGGCACCAGCGCCCGAACCGGTGCGAGCCGCAACCGCGAGACGGCGCTCGCTGAGCGCGGCGCGCATCTACGTGCAGGGCGTGCTCGAACTGCAGCGCGCGCCGGCGGCGCAACACCTGCGTGCGCGACTCGTCGGCAGCGCCGACGAAACCCAGACCGTCACCGCGATTCTCGACGCGATTGCCGGACTGCCAGCCTTCACCAAGTCCGGCTTCGCCGCGCGCGTGCGCGAACGCGTGGCCGAAGTCCTGCCCGAGCCGCACCTGTCGGCACTGGCCACGCTCGCACTCGACGGCGAAGTCGACGCGGTGGTCTAGCGTCTTCCAGCAACGCACGACACTGCTGCCTGCAACGCTTCCGATGCGTCCTGCATGGCGCGTCACGCGCGGGTTGCGTTTCTTTCGCGCGATGCAGCGGTTAACCTGCTGCGCGTCGTCCGGGGAAGGACGACCTTCTATCCAAGGGGAAAACTGTTGATGGACACTTCGGACAACGCCGTGCGGGCGATCATGGGCCCGCTGACGAACGGCAAGCTGTGGATGAAACTGCTGGGCGTGATGATGATGATCTCCGGCGCCCTGCAGGTGCTGAGCCTCATCGGCATCCTGTGGGCCTGGGTGCCCATCTGGCTCGGTGTGCTGCTGTTCCAGGCAGCCGGTGCTTCGGAGGAAGCGACGGCCACCGGACGCGTCGATGCCGCGGTCCGCGCGACCGACAAGCTGCGCCTGTTCTTCATGATCCAGGGCATCCTACTGCTGATCGCACTGGTGCTGATGGGCGCGTTCTTCCTGTTCGGCGGCGCAGCCATGCTCGCGGCGATGGCGGGCGCGGCGAACTACTGAGCCTTGCGCTGCAGGAAAACACTCGCGGCACCGACGCATTGCCGGTGTCGCGAGTCCAACCTCTCGATAGGGTCCGAGGCCGGCCCTCTGACCGTGCGACTCGCACAGCCATCGCATGGACCGGGCGTCGCCTGCATGGGCGAATCTCCGGAGATCGCGCGCAAGCGCGCTCCTACAGGGCGCGCATTGCTGCCTACTCAGCCGCGCGGCGGCACGAAGTTGTGCTTCAGTCCCGACCAGCAGTCCTGGTAGTCGCTCTGGCGATGCGGCGCGTCGAGCGCCTGGCGCGTCGGCCGAATCACCGCACGCGTCTCGAACATGAAGGCCATCGTGCCGGTGATGACGTCGGGCTTGGACAGGTCGGCGGCGCTGGCCTTCTCGAACGTCGCCGCATCCGGACCGTGGCCGCTCATGCAGTTGTGCAGCGAGCATGCGCCGGGCGAGAAACCGTCGGCCTTGGCGTCGTACTGACCGTGCACCAGGCCCATGAACTCGCTGGCGACGTTGCGATGGAACCACGGCGGGCGGAACGTGTCCTGCGCCACCAGCCAGCGCGGCGGGAAGATCGCGAAATCCATGTTCGCCGTGCCGGGCGTGTCGCTGGGCGAGGTGAGCACGGTAAAGATGCTCGGGTCGGGATGGTCGAAGCTGATCGAACCGATCGCGTTGAAACGGCGCAGGTCGTACTTGTACGGCGCGTAGTTGCCGTGCCAGCCGACGACGTCGAGCGGCGAGTGGTCGATCGGCGCTTGCCACAGGTGGCCTTGGAACTTGGCGATCAGGGTGAAGTGGCCTGCGACGTCTTCATACGACGCGACCGGACTCAGGAAGTCGCGCGGGTTGGCCAGACCGTTCGCGCCGATCGGGCCGAGATCGGGCAGGCGCAGCGCATGGCCCTGGTTTTCGCAGACATAGCCGCGGCTCGCGCCGTCGGGCAGCTCGACCCGGAAGCGCACGCCGCGCGGGATCACCGCGATTTCCTGCGGCTCGAGTTCGAGCACGCCGAACTCGGTGGCGATCAGCAGACGCCCCTGCTGCGGGACGATCAGCAGTTCGCCGTCGGCGCTGTAGAAGAAGCGGCCTTCCATCGACGCGTTCGCCGCATAGACGTGGATACCCACGCCCTCGTGCGCGCCCGGTCCACCCGTGCCCGCCATCGAGAACAGGCCGTCGACGAAATCGACCGGCGTGTCGGGGATCGGCAGCGGGCTCCAGCGCATCTGGTCGGGCGGCACGGGGCCGCGGTCGAAACCATCGTGGAAACGTGACTGCTCGTAGGGCGAGAACGCGCCGTGCATTGCGGCCGGACGGATGCGATACAGCCAGCTGCGTCGGTTCTGGCCGCGCGGCGCGGTGAACGCCGTGCCCGACAGCTGCTCGGCATAGAGCCCGTGTGCCACGCGCTGCGGCGAATTGCGGCCGATCGGCAGCGTGCCGGGCTCGGCTTCGGTGGCGAACTCGTTGCCGAAACCGGACATGTAACCGCGCGCGGCGCGCATCTGCGCGTTGCCCAGCGGCAGCGCGGTCCCCGTGTCGTTCGTCGATGCGTTCATGGCTTCACCCGGGAAATCTGTAGATCCGACTGGATCTGTCGCAATGATTGACCGCCGTCATTCCCGCGCAGGCGGGAATCCAGGGACCTTGCTGGTACGAGCCGGTGTCCATGGATCCCCGCCTGCGCGGGGATGACGATCACGGGTCGTGCGCTAAACGGATCGTCAGAGCACGCCGCGCTTCATCTGGTCGCGCTCGATGCTCTCGAACAGCGCCTGGAAGTTGCCTTCGCCGAAGCCTTCGTTGCCCTTGCGCTGGATGATCTCGAAGAAGATCGGGCCGAACGCGTTCTGGGTGAAGATCTGCAGCAGCTTGCGCTTGTGCGTCTCCGGATCGGCGTCGATGAGGATCTTGTTGCGCGCCAGACGCTCGACGTCCTCGCCGTGGTCGGGAATGCGCTGGTCGATGACCTCGAAGTAGGTGTCCGGCGTGTCGAGGAATTCGATGCCCTTCTCGCGCATCTGCTCGATCGAGCTGTAGATGTCGTCGGTGAAGCAGGCGATGTGCTGGATGCCCTCGCCCTTGTAGGCATCGAGATATTCGTTGATCTGCGACTTCGGGTCGTTCGATTCGTTGAGCGGAATGCGCACGATGCCGTCGGGTGCGGTCATTGCCTTGGACTTCAGGCCGGTTTTCGCGCCCTTGATGTCGAAGTAGCGGATCTCGCGGAAGTTGAACAGCTTCTCGTAGTAGTCCGACCACTTCTGCATGTTGCCGAAGTAGAGGTTGTGCGTGAGGTGGTCGATGAAGGTCAGGCCGAACCCGGCCGGGTTCTGGTCGGCGCCTTCGACCGGTGCGTAGTCGTCGCCGTAGATCGAGCCCGAAGTGCCGTAGCGGTCGACGAGATACAGCATGCAATCGCCGATGCCCTTGACCACTGGCGCGTCGACGGCCTTGGTCGATTCACCCTCACCGATCGCCTCGCCGCCATTGCCGAGCACACGCTCATACACGGTCGCGGCCGGCTGCTTGAAGCGGATCGCAAAGCCACAGGCCGACGGGCCGTGCGCCTTGGCGAACTGCGCGGCGAACGAGTCCGGGTCTTCGTTGAGCAGGAAGTTCACCCCGCCCTGGCGATACACGGTGATCGGCCGCGACTTGTGCTTGAGTACCGCGGTGAAGCCCATGTTGCGGAAGTAGGCGTGCATGTACTCGGCCTTGTCGGCCGGGGCTGCGAACTCGACGAACTCGAAGCCGTCGATCCCCATCGGGTTCTCGAACGTGGTCACTTCCATGCCGAGATTGGGGGCGGTGTGTGCGTGAGCGCTCATGGTGGATACTCCATCGCGATGGGGCCGGGCGGGGGGCGCGGCGTCAGACCCTTCTTTATAGTTTCGTATGCAACCTACCGCAAGGCGCATTGCACCATGACCCGATCCGCGGTTTCCGCAGCATCCCCGGCCGAGCCGGCCGACGGCCTGGACGACCATTCGCACCGCAGCCTCGATCTCGAGCACTTCCTGCCCTATCGCCTCAGCGTGCTGACCAATCGCATCAGCCGCGGCCTGGCGGATCTCTACGAGTCGCGTTTCGGCATCAGCGTGACCGAATGGCGCGTGATCGCGGTGCTCGGCCGCTATCCGGAACTGTCGGCGAATGGCGTGGCAGAACGCACGGCGATGGACAAGGTGGCGGTGAGCCGGGCCGTTGCGCGACTGCTCGAACGCGGTTTCCTCGAGCGCGAAATGCATGACAGCGATCGTCGCCGCTCGGTGCTGCAGCTGTCGGAGGCCGGCTACGCGGTCTACGACGTGGTCGTGCCGCTGGCGCTGGAGTTCGAACGCGACCTGCTGTCGGCGATCGACGAGGACGAGCGCGCCGCGCTCGACGGCCTGCTGGACAAGCTCACGCGCAAGTACGTGGTCTGAGACCGCGCGCGCGGCGGCCGGATCAGCCGGCCGCCATCTCCTTCGCGCCGCGCTCCAGGCCGTGGCCGTTCGGGCCACGCTCGGCCTGCCAAAGCCGCCACGAGAAGAACAGGCCCAGCGCCGCGAGCGCGGTGTAGAACCACATGCCCGGCGCGTAGCCGCCGGTGTTCTGCGGACCTGCCGCGTTGAGCTGGTTCATCGACGTCACCGCCAGCGGCACCAGGAACACGCCGACCTGCTGGCACAGCGTCATCATCGAATACGCCGCGCCCAGACGGTTCTCGCGGACGATGTAGGCCACCGACGGCCACATCACCGCCGGAATCAGCGAGAACACGCCGCCCAGCAGCAGCATCACCAGCAGCAGCGTGATCGGCACCTGCGCGCTGCCGACGAAGGGCAGCCACACGCCGACCTCGGGACCGGGCGGCAGATAGGTCACCGCGAGGAACAGCGGCAGCATCACCAGCGAACCCACCGCCATGAACACCGAACGGTGGCCGACGCGATCCACCCACAGGCCGAACAGCGGCGTCACGATGATCGCCGCCAGCGGCAGGAAGCTGCTGAGCATGCCGGCCGTGCTGCGGTCCAGGCCGTGGGCCTGCTGGAAATAGTCGATCGCGAACGCGCGGAACGGGAACACGGTTGCGTAGAACACCACGCACAGGCCGACGATGTACCAGAACGACGGACTGAAGGCGTACATCTGCCGGAAGTCGAGCTTGTCGGTCTCCGGCGGCGCGCCCAGATCCACGCGGCCCTCGGCGCGCTTCTCGCTGACCCAGTACAGCATCGCCGCGGTCACGCCGACCGCCGCTACGCCGGTGGCCAGCCACAGCGGGTCCTGCCAGTTCTCGTACAAGGGCGCTGCGAACGAAGTCGACCAGTCGGTCGAGGCCGAGCCCAGACGCGCGATCGACAGGTTGATGCCGAAGGCGAAGCTCAGCTCGCGGCCCTTGAACCACTTCGCCAGCACCGCGGTCGCGGCGACGATCAGCGGTTCCGCGCCCAGGCCCAGCAGGAAGCGGCCCGCGAGCATCACCTCGAACTGCGCGGTGGATGCGGTGACGGCCGCGGCGATCAGGCAGATGGTCGAGAACACGACGATCGCGAGCTTGGTGCCCCAGCGGTCGATGACGTAGCCGCCGAACAGCAGCACCAGCACCGCGGCGAAGCTGTAGATGTTGTACAGCCAGCCGGTCTGGACGTAGCTGAAGCCTTCCTGCTCACGCAGCAGGTCGATGATCGGACCCAGCGCGTCGTAGACGTAGTAGTTGCCGAACATCGCCAGGCTGACGAACACCAGGGCGAGCCAGCGCTGCGTGGGCGTCGGGCGCGGCAGCGCGGTGTCCGGCATGGTCATGCGAGTCCCCTGGGTGCGGTCTGGCGATCGATCCGCATGTTACGCACAGCGCCCCGCGTGAGAGCGCGTGGTGCGCAAAGGAAAACAGCGCCCGCAGGCGCTGTTTTCGTTGAGTGCCGCGCCTCGATCAGGGACGGCGTTCCTGCTCGATGCGAGTGCCCGGTGCGACCGGCTCGCCGATCGCGTCCTGCCCGGCCAGCGACGGCTCGTCGTCCTTGAGCGTGTCCAGATGCATCAGACGGCGGATCAGCGGCGAGATGAAAATCATCACCACGCCCACGCCAACGGCCAGCCAGCCGACGTTCGAATACACCTCGAGCACACGACCCTCGCCTTCGCCGCCGGTCGCGGCGGAAATGAGGCCGGCCGCGAAGTTGCCGGTCGCCGAGGCGAAGAACCAGGCGCCCATGATCAGACTGGCCATGTGCGCCGGCGCCAGCCGGTTCATCGCCGACAGACCGACCGGCGACAGGCACAGCTCGCCCATCGTGTGGATCAGATAGATCAGGAAGATGAAGAGCACCGGCGTCATCCCGCCCGGACCGGCGCTGTGCGCGCCCCAGACCAAGACCAGGAAGCCGAGGCCGACCTGGATCACGGCAAGCGCGAACTTCAGCGGGGTGGACGGCTCCCAGCCGCGGCGGCCGAGCCACAGCCACAGCATTGCGAACACCGGTGCAAGCAGGATGATGTAGATCGAGTTCAGCGACTGGAACATCGACGCCGGAACTTCCCATCCGAAAATGTGGCGGTCGACCGAGCGGTCGGTGAACAGGTTCAGCGACGCGCCGGCCTGTTCGAACAGCGCCCAGAACAGGACGGAACCGACGATCAGGATCAGCGCGGCGAAGATGCGGTTCCGCGCCTCACGGTCGAGCTTGAATACCGCCGTGAACAGCACATAGCCGATCAGCAGCAAGCCGGTGCCCATCAGCAGACCACCGACGAGCCGCTGGTACTGGATCAGGAACCACACCACGCCCACCGCCAGCACGCCAGATACGTACAGCAGCCACTCGAAGCGGACGCCCATGACCGGTGCAGCCAGACGCTCGGGCATCTTCGACTCGCCCCGCCCCATCAGCAGCGGCTTGCCGAGCACGAACACCACCAGGCCCAGCAACATGCCGACGCCCGCAGCGCCGAAGCCCCAGGCCCAGCCATAGGTCTGGCCCAGGTAACCGGCGATCAGCGAGCCCAGCGCGGCACCCAGATTGATGCCCATATAGAAAATCGTGTACGCGGGATCACGCCGGATGTCGGTACGCGGATACAGCTGGCCGACCATCACCGAGATGTTGGCCTTCAGGAAGCCCGAGCCGACGATGATGAAGGCCAGTGCCAGCCAGAAGATGTTGAGCTCGGCCGCGCCCTGCCCGCCGTCGCCTTCGAACGCCATCAGGAAGTGGCCGAACGTCAGCAGCACGGCACCGAAGACGACCGCCTTGCGTTGTCCCAGGTAGCGGTCGGCGAGATAGCCGCCGATCACCGGCGCGATGTACACCAGCGCGGTGTAGGCGCCATAGATCACCGACGCTTCCTGGTCGGAGAACATCCAGTGCTGCACGAGATAGAAGATCAGCAGCGCGCGCATGCCGTAGTAGGAGAAGCGCTCCCACATTTCGGCGAAGAACAGCACGAACAGGCCGCGCGGATGGCCGAGGATGGTCTTCTTCTCCTCGGCGGCGTACGGATTCATTGACACGTAGGGCGACTCCTGACGACAAAACCCGGCAGGCGCCGGGCGACGCGCCACCTTAGCGGCGTGTTGAAAGCGTGAAAAGTGACTTTGGAACTATCCGCGCGTTCAGCCGGCGGGATAGACGTAGCTGGCGCCCACGCCAAGTGGCATGCCCGTTGCCCAGAAGCCCAGCAGGAACGCCGTCCAGACCACCAGCAGGGTCAGGGAGAACGGCAGCATCAGGGCGAGCAGCGTGCCGATCCCGCTCGACTTCACGTAGCGCTGGCAGAACACCACGATCAGCGGGAAGTACGGCAGCAGCGGCGTGATGATGTTGGTGCTCGAATCGCCCACGCGGTACGCGGCCTGGGTGAGATCGGGCGAGATGCCCAGCTGCATCAGCATCGGCACCATGATCGCGCCGATCAGCGCCCACTTCGCCGAGGCCGAGCCCACCAGCAGATTCACGAAGCCCGACAGCAGCACGATGCCGATCAGCGTCACGCCGGTCGGCAGGCCCAATGCCTGCAGGCCGTTGGCGCCCTTGATCGCCAGCAGCGCGCCGAGGTTGCTCTGGCCGAAGGCGTAGATGAACTGCGCGGCGAAGAACGCCATGACGATGTAGTAGCCCATGCCGCTCATCGCCTTGCTCATGCCGGCGATGATGTCGCGATGGGTCTTCACCGTGCCGGAGGCATAGCCGTAGACGATGCCCGGCACGACGAACAGGATGAAGATCAGCGGCACGATCGACAGCATCAGCGGCGCGTTGGCCACCAGCAGTTCGCCGGCTCCCGAGGGCGCGTCGGCCGGTGCACGCCACGGCGACCCGTCGGGCAGTGCGGTCGCGACCAGCACGACCACGCAGGCCAGCATCGCCAGCACCGCCAGCCACAGGCCGCGGCGCTCGGGCGCGCTGAGGGTTTCCATCTTGGGCATGTCGCTGGCGTCGCCGTCCACAGCCGTGGCGCGCAGGCGCGGCTCGATGATGCGGTCGGTCAGGAACCAGCCCACCAGCACCACCAGGACCGTGGACGCGGTGGTGAAGTAGTAGTTGTTGAGCGGATTGACGACCACGGCCGGGTCGATGAGGTTGGCCGCCTCCTGGGTCAGGCCGGCCAGCAGGGGGTCGAGACTGGAGGGAATGATCGTCGCCGAGAATCCGCCCGACACGCCCGCGAATGCCGCCGCGATGCCGGCCAGCGGATGCCGCCCGGCCGCATAGAAGATCACCGCGCCCAGCGGAATCACCAGCACGTAGCCGGCGTCCACGGCGACGTGGCTGAAGATGCCGACCGCGACCAGCATGGGCGTGAGCAGCATCTTCGGCGTGATCGACAGCACCGCGCGCAGCGCGGCATTGATGAAGCCGGTGTGCTCGGCGACCCCCAGGCCCAGCATCGCCACCAGCACCACGCCCAGCGGCGCGAAGTTGACGAAGGTGCGGACCATGTCCGCCATGAAGGTGGTGAAGCTGGTGCCGGCGAGCAGGTTGCGGATCTGGATCGGATCGCCGCTGCGCGGATCGATCTCGGCGAAGGCGACGTTGGCCAGCACCGCCGAGACCACCCAGGTGAGCAGCATCAGGCCGAGGAACAGCACCGCCGGATCGGGCAGCTTGTTGCCGACGCGTTCGACCGCATCGAGGAAGCGGACGACGATGCCGCGCGGCGCGGCGGTCTGCACGGAAGGCTGGCTCATGCGGTGGGCATCCCCTATCAAGCGACCCCGCATCCTAGCAGGGCTGCCCGCGCGGTCGGACCGCACATCCATCTTCCGCGCGGCTGACTCCAGGAGCGCGCTGGCACGCGACTGGCATTCCCGACCGGGCCGTCGCGCGCGAGCGCATCGCTTCCGGGATTGCGATGCAGGAACCGATCGCAGTGCTGCAACAAAAAGCCCCGGCACATGGCCGGGGCTCTCCGCAGGATCGAGCGACGCGCGTCAGGGCGTGAAGCTGGCCCGCACCGACACGCGGGCAAAGGCGCGCTCGCCGACGACACGGATGTACCAGGTGCCCGGCTGCGGCGCGACCACCTGCACCGTCTCGTTGTTGCCCGGCCGCTGCGAGCGCAGCTGCCAGTCGTCCGGCGTCGGCAGCGCATCGGGTCTGGCGTAGAGCGACACGTCGCCGGTGCCGCCGGCGGTGACGATGCGCAGGTTGCGCGCGCCGGCCGGCACATCGATGCGGAACAGCTGCGACTCGCCGGCGTTGCCGGCCACGCCACCGATCTGCACGCCGTTGACCAGCGGCTGCGCCGCCGACAGCGGATCCTCGATCACCGACACCGCCGCAGTCGCGCTGTTGCCGGTCTCGTCCGGATCCTGGGTCTGCGAGGTCGCTGCAACCGTCAGCGTGACCGTCTCGCCGATCGATGCCTCCGGCGCAGTCGACGACAGTGCGAACACCGCCTCGCCCGCATCGGCCAGCGTCTCGCTGCTGCACGCCAGCGAGGTCTTGCCATCGTCGATCTCAGGCGCCTCGCAACTCCAGTCGGCCGGCGGCGATACGGTCAGATCGTCGAGTTCGGCATCGAGCACCGCGCCGAAGCCCGGGAACTGCGCCGCATCGGGGCCGGCATTGGTCAGCGTCGTGGTGAAGTCCAGCGTGTCACCGGCGAACACCTCGGCGTTGGCCGCCTCGGCGGTGATGCCCAGATCCGCCACCGTCGCCGGCTGCAGGCGCAGCAACAACACGGTCGGGTCGTGGTCGGACAGGCGCGTCGGCGTGTTCGCCTCGTTGCGCGCAACTTCCGGGAAGTCGGCGTTGATGCGGGCGTGGCTGATGTCCAGGCCCACGACCATCGGCGAATCGACGATCGCCTGGTTGACCAGCACATGGTCGAGCGACTGCGCCTGGTAGTCGAAGACGAAGGAGTAACGCGCGTCGTTCGCCGCCTCGAGCGTCATGTTGAGCAGCGACGGCGCGATCAGCACCCGGCCGTCGTTGTCGACCGCGGTTTCGTCGGCCGGCGACGGCAGGCCGGTCACCGTGCCCATGACGTCGGCATAGCCGTCATTGAACTCGAAGGCGTTGAAATCACCGAGCACCACGATGTGGCGTGCAGGATCGTCCTTCTGCATGCCGTCGATCAGTGTGGCGAGGTAGTCGGCCTGCTTCTGGCGCTTGTCGCGCACGCGCTGGCCGCCGGTCGCCCAGCCGTTCGAGCCCGGCGTCTCGGCATCCACGCCGCTGAGCGAGCGCTGATGCACGACGATGGCGGTGAACGGGAAGCGGCGACCGTCGGCGAAGTGCGCGACTGCATCGAGCACCAGCGGCGGACGGTCGTTGAGCACGCTGGTCGAGCCGTTCGGGTTCACCAGCACCTCGTCGCGGCCCACCTGCGTGACGCTGGCCACTTCGATGCGCGCAACCGCGCCCACCGAGGCCGTACGCACGAGGAAGCCGACGTCGATGCCGCCGACATCGAAGCCCTCTTCCAGATACGCCACATAGCCCGGATCCGGCTGACCGGCAGCGACTGCATCCGCATTGATGCGGTTGGCCAGCATGGTCAGCACGGACAGGTTCTCGACCTCGGTGACACCCAGCACGTCCGGCATGTGCAGATAGGCGCGGATGCCGATCGAGGCCTTCGACAGACGACGCTCCAGCGCCTCGGCCGTCAGCGTCGGACCACCGTTGCCGTCGTTGACCGTGTCGAAGAAGCGCTCGAGGTTGTAGGTGGCAAACGTGACGTGGTCGGGCCCGGGCAGCGCCGACGGACGCGGCTCACCTTCGCCCGAGCAGTCGCTGGCGAGTTCGCCTTCCGGGTAAATCGTGTAGCGGCGGAAGGTGTAGTCCAGCGGACCGGTCAGCGAGCCGTCGATGATCCGGCAGCCGGCCGCGAGATCGGCGGCAGGCGCGCCGATCGTGGTGCTGTTGACCGCGATCAGTTCGGGATTGAAATCCCAGCGCGGGATGTTCGGCGCGCTGCTGCCCGAGGGATCGGGATCGAGCACCGGAATGCCCGGCTCGCGGAACGGACGCGGCGTACCGGTGACCACGACCGCGAAGCGCCCGTTGCTGCTGCCCGTCGCTTCGCGCTCGTTGGTATTGCCACCGGTCGGCGCGACCACGGTGAAGCTCGGCGCGGTCACGCGCATGCCTTCGAGATGCTCGAGCTGGGCGAGCCCGCCGTCGACATTGGGCATGTCGGTGGTCAGCACGATCGCCGCCGGCAGCGGATTGCCTTCGGACAGCCTGCCCACCGACGGGTCGGTGATCTGGGTCAGCGGCAGCTGGTTGGGATCGGCAGTGGGCACGTATTCGATCACGGTGCCCTGCACCAGCACCTTGTTGCCGACGGCCACGTCGTCCGACGGCGCGCTGCCGGTGTAGACGAACAGACCTTCGGAGGTTGCCGGGTCACCATCGTCCTCGCCGTCGGGCGTCTGGATGAAGAAGCCGTTGTTCTTGCGGCCGGTGACGATGCCACTGGTGGCGACCGGCTGGTTCTCGTAGGGCGAGCGTTCGCCGCTGCCCTGGATGGCGTGGATCGGCAGCGTGGTCACATCGTCGTTGAGGATGGGGACCACGCCCTGACCCTTGGCCACTTCGGCGCCCACCACGTTGCTCAGATTGACGTAGAAGATCTCGTCGGGCTCGACCTTCTCGTCGCCGACCACCAGCACGTCGATGGTCAGCGCGCGCTCGCCTTCGGCGAAGGCCAGCGAACCTGCGCGCGGAATGTAGTCGTTGTCGGCCACCGTCGCGGTGCCGTCGGCGGTGGCGTAGTCGAAGCTGACGCCTTCGGGGCCAGCCGGCTGGTTGAGCGAGATGGTCAGGAAGAACGGCGTCGTGCCGCTGTCGCCTTCGGCGCCGCTGGCATCGCCGATGCTGATGTACAGCGTGCCGCCGCCGCTGCAGATGTTCGGAATGCTCGCGCTGTTGCGCGGCGCCGGGGTGACGGCGCTGAAATCCGCGGCGTTGTCGCGCGTGTTGGCGCAGCCGGCATCGCCGCGCAGCGCGGCGAGCGAGGACGACAGGGCCGGCGTCGGGCCGCTGCCCCAGAAGAAATTCGCGCCGCCGAAGCCGACGAGGTCGAGGATCAGCGCGGTCTGCGCCGCATTGCAGGGAATGCTGCCGCCGTTGCAGCCCAGCGAAGACGTCGATTCGACCAGGGCCACTTTGCCGGCAGAGCCGGACATGTTGATCGTGCCGCTGGCATCGGGCGTCGGCAGAGCGGCGCCGTTCGCGCCGCCGGCCAGGCCCACCAGGTAATAGCCACCGGCCGGAATCTCGACCTCGGGCAGCACCACGATCTGGTTGGCGCCGGCGCCGAAGGCGCCGGTACCCGTCGCGCTGGCGTACTGCACCGAGCGGCCGCCGAGCGACACCGGCAGATCGCCGGTATTGAACAGTTCGACGAAGTCGGCGTTGAAGCTGGCGCCGCTGTTGCCGCCGCCGCCATAGATCTGGCTGATGACGACTTCGGCCTGCGCGGCGCCCGCGCCGCAGCACAACAGCAGTGCCGACAGCAGCCGGCCATGTGTTCGAGTCATGCCTGAACCCCTCGATCCCCGGGCGACAGCGCCCCGGGTCCGATTGTGCCGGGGACGGATGTCGATTGCATGACGCCTTGCGGCACTTACTGCCACGAGGCGTCACGCCCGGCGGCTGCGGTACGCTCCACCGATGACCATCGATCGCAACCAGCGCCCCCTCGAAGACAGCATCCACCGCGACCTTTCAGGCCGCGTCACCTACGGCGGCTATCTGCGCCTGGACCTGCTGCTGGCGGCCCAGCAGCCGCTGTCCGACCCGCCGCAACACGACGAGATGCTGTTCGTGGTGCAGCACCAGGTCTCGGAGTTGTGGCTCAAGTTGATGATCCACGAGCTGTCTGCGGCCATCGGCCACCTGCGGCGCGACGACACCCGCCGCTGCCGCAAGGTGCTGGCGCGCTGCAAACAGGTGCTGCGGCAGCTGACCGAGCAGTGGTCGGTGCTGGAGACGATGACGCCGGCCGAGTACATGGAATTCCGAGACGTGCTGGGCCCTTCGTCCGGCTTCCAGTCGCTGCAGTACCGGACCATCGAATTCCTGCTGGGCAACAAGAACGCGGCGATGCTGGACGTGTTCGCGCACGACCCGGCCGGCCAGGCCGGCCTGCAGGCCGCGCTCGATGGGCCGGGCCTGTATGACGAATTCCTGTGCTACCTGGCCCGCTGGGGTCACCCGGTCGACGCGCGACACCTTCAACGCGACTGGCGCCAGCCGCATGCCTTCGATGCGGCCCTGGTGCCGGTGTTCGAAACCATCTACGAGGACACCGACCGCTACTGGCGCGAGTACGCCCTGTGCGAAGACCTGGTGGACCTGGAATCGCAGTTCCAGCTGTGGCGCTTCCGCCACATGCGCACCGTGATGCGCATCATCGGCTTCAAGCGCGGCACCGGCGGGTCGAGCGGCGTGGGCTTTCTCAAGCAGGCACTGGAGCTGACGTTCTTTCCCGAACTGTTCGAAGTGCGCACCCACGTCGGCCCCGGGCGCGGCAGCGACGTCTGAGGTCCGCACAAGCTGGGGCACGCCCCAGCGTTCTCTTAACGAACCGACGACTACAGTCCTCCCCATTCATAAAAGGAAGGACGGACACGATGTCGATGGTGATGGCGGCAATTGGCGGAGGCCTGGCGGGGTTCGGCCTGCTCAACTTCATGGCCCACAAGGCCAGGAGCGTGAACCACCCGTGGGACGAGCGCAGCTTCGCCGCCGACGTCGACGTCTTGGCCCGCGTCGACGCCTGGGCGGCGGCCAACAGCTACAAGCTGCGCAACGACGACGGGCGCCGCCGCGTCTACCAGAAGGGCGTCAACGTGCTGACCGCACCGATGCGGTTCGAGATCGCGCGCGACGGCGACCGCTACGCCACGCGCAGCTACGTGCATGTGGACGGGCTGCTGGTCAAAGGCGATCTGGCGCTGTCCCACCCTGGCGTGATGGCCAAGCTGCCGCGTGCGAGTGCCCGCAAGGCGCAGAACCTGCTGTTCGCCGAACTGGGCCAGCCGCCAATCGACTGATCACGCGGCGCGCGTAGCCGCACTGCGATTCTCCCGAGCACCCGCAACGGAGGATCGCAGATGCCGCACCACAGCCGCCTGTCCACGTTCGTACTCGACTGTCAGGTCGAGGATCTCGCCCCGCACATCGAGTTCTGGCGCCAGGCGCTGGGCAAACCGGTCAAGCCCCTGCCGCCCGAAGACGACGACGGCCGCTATGCGCTGCTCCATACCGCCGACGATGAGCCGGTGTTGATGCTGCAGAAGGTCGACCACGACTCGCGCGTGCATCTGGACATCGAAGCCGACGACATCGAGGCTGAAGTGGTGCGCCTGGAAAAGCTCGGCGCCACGCGTGTGGAGGTCAAGGACTGGTGGGTGATGCAGGCGCCGAGCGGTCACCGCTTCTGCGTGGTCAGGCCGCAGCGCACGCCGACGGGCCCGCACCTCAATCGCTGGGACTGATCACCCGCTCGACGTCCACTGCGGTGCCGGCCGCTGCCAGTGCGCCGGCAGGAGTCCGCGCGCCCTGCGCTGCGCGTCCCGCTTTGTCGCAGGCCGCGCTGCATTCGCAACGGGCTTCAAGCCGGCGGACGTTCAGCCCGCGCGTGCCTGCCGGTCGAGCCAGACGCCCAGGCCCTGCGCGTTGATCTCGATATCGCCGCCTAGAATTTCCTGGACGCGCGCCTGCGCATCCGTGATGCCGTGTGCACTGGCGCGCTGCGTGTAGAGCTGCGTCAGTCCTGCGACGATGCGCGCATGGCGGTCGTCATGTCCGTGCGCCTCGCGCGCAATGTCGACCATCGCGTCGATCTGCACATGCAGGTCGGCGGCGAGTCGCGCGCACTCGGTGACCTCGCCGTAGTGCGCGATGCGGATCGAAACCGGCGACTTCGCCAGCAGTTTGTCGATCGAGGCGTGCATCTGCGCCGGATCGAACTGCACCGGCGAAGTCGTCGGCAGGATGAAGGCGCCGCTCGCGGTGTCGAGCTCTCGATACGACAGGCCGAACGTGTCACCGGCGAACCAGCTTTGCGTCGCCGCATCCCACACGCTGTAGTGGTGCAGCGCGTGACCCGGCGTGTCGATGCACAGCAACGGGCGTCCCGCGAGTTCGACGACGTGGCCGTCCTCGGCGATCACCACCCGCGCCGCATCGACCGGCAGCATGCCGGCGTGGTCACGCTCGAACGCTTCGTCTCCGTAGACCGCCCTGGCGCCGGCGATGAGCTTCGTCGGATCGATCATGTGCGGTGCGCCGCGAGGATGCACCACCAGCCTGGCGTTGGGCAGCGCGCGCATCAACGGACCCGCCGCGCCGGCGTGATCGAGGTGCACGTGCGTGACCATCAGCCAGTCGACCGCGTCGCGCGCGACGCCCGCCGCGTCGATGGCCGCAAGTACCGTCTGCGCGCAGGTTGCAGTGCCGCAGTCGATCAGGGCCGCGCGCCCTTGCGACGTCACCAGATAGGCCGCGCACAGTCCGGGCCGCACGTAGCCGGTGTCGATGATCGTGATGGCGTGCGTGCTGTCGTGCGTCTCGGTCATCGCGTCACTCCTGCAGGCGGAAGCGACAGTCTAGGCGCCCCACGCGCGCAGCCCCACCCGGCTTTGGTCGATGGGAACAACGCCATGCGCCCCTGTAGGAGCGGCCTTGGTCGCGATTCACACGATGCCGGAATCGGCAGCCGCCACCACATCGCGCGCAAGCGCGCTCCTACACGAAGCGGGATGCGCCTGCTCCCTGTAGGAGCGACCTTGGTCGCGATTCGCGCAATGCCGGATCGCCAGCCATCACCGCATCGCGCGCAAGCGCGCTTCTAAACGAAGCGGCCGGCCATGCGCCTGCTCCCCGTAGGAGCGACCTTGGCCGCGATTCGCGCGATGGCGGAATCGCCAACCATCACCGCATCGCGCGCAAGCGCGCTCCTACACGAAGCGGCCGGCCATGCGCCTGCTCCCTGTAGGAGCGACTTTGGTCGCGATTCGCGCAATGCCGGATCGCCAGCCATCACCGCATCGCGCGCAAGCGCGCTCCTACACGAAGCGGCCGCCACTCGGGCCAGCTCCCTGTAGGAGCGGCAGGACCACGCGCCAGCGCGCTACTGGATCAGCGCCCGCGCAGCAGGCGAGCGCGCAGTGCGAATGCCACTCCCAGCACCGCCAGGAACACGCCGTATCCGACGGCGGTAGCAAGAATCTGGCCCCACATGTGGCCATGCGAAATATCGGCGCTCGCCTGGGCCCAATGGATCGTCGCGACGAATGCGGCGAATGACAACACCAAGGCGACGAGATCGTAGACACGTCGCGCAACGCCGCGTGGCGTGCGCGGGAACACGCAGAACAGCACGCCGAGCACGAGGAACCAGGGCAGAAACAACAGCAGCGCCAGGTTCAGCTCGACGAGCGGACTCATGACGCGGCCTTCTCCGCATCGGCCGCAACGAGGGCTTCAAGCGCGGCCTGCACCGTTTCGAGATCGACGCCCTCGCCCGGCGCGGCGGGCGCGTCGGACAGCGCCAGCTCACCCCGCCGCAGCCGGGCGATGACCTGACCGGCGTCGCGCGGCGCATCGAAGGCCGTGCTCTGCAGCAGCACGCGGTCCCCGTCGACGAGCTTGAAATAGAACCTGCCGTCCGCTTCGCGGTACTGCTTGAATACCGGCGGCGCCGCCTTCGCCTCGACGCCCGCGTCGCTGACGACGGTCGTCGCGGCGCCGAGGTCGCGCAGCCCCACCGCATCGCGCAACTGCTGCAGCAGGGGCGTCGCGTAACGCTCCCGCAGAAGGCGGCCGCCGTCGCGCAGGATGTCCTCGATGTCGCCTGGCCGCGCGATCAGCGCCTCATAGCGTTCGCGCATCGGCGCGATCTCGCGCTCGACCACGTCGAACAGCTGCTGCTTCGCATCACCCCAGCCGATGCCGTCGGCGAACGCCTGCGCAAAGCCCGCGGTTTCGTCGGCCGTGGCGAAGGCCTGGTAGAGCTGGAACAGCGCCGAGCCTTCGGTGGACTTGGCCTCACCGGGGCTGCGCGAATCGGTGAGGATCGAGAAGATGAGTTTCTTCAGCTGCGCCTGCGGCACGAACAACGGAATCGTGTTGTCGTAGCTCTTGCTCATCTTGCGACCGTCGAGGCCGGGCAGCGTTGCGACGTGATCATCGATCACCGCTTCAGGCAGGGTGAACCAGTCGCCGCCATAGACGTGATTGAAGCGCTGGGCGAAGTCGCGCGCCATCTCGATGTGCTGGATCTGGTCGCGGCCCACCGGGACCCGGTCGGCGTTGAAGATCAGGATGTCGGCGGCCATCAGCACCGGGTACATGAAGAGCCCGGCCGTCACCGCGGCATCGTCGTCCTCGCCGTCGGCGCGGTTCTTGTCCACGGCCGCCTTGTAGGCGTGCGCGCGATTGAGAATGCCCTTGCCGGCCACACAGGTCAGCAGCCACATCAGCTCGTTCGTTTCGGGCACGTCGCTCTGGCGGTAGAACCAGACCTTCGACGGATCCAGACCGGCCGCCAGCCACGCGGCCGACACTTCCAGTGTCGAGCGCTGCACACGCGCGGGATCCTGCGTGTTCACCAGACTGTGCAGGTCTGCCAGAAAGTAGAAGCTCTCGGTATCCGGCGCGCGGCTGGCCATGACGGCAGGGCGCACGGCGCCGACGTAGTTGCCGATGTGCGGCGTGCCGGAGGGCTTGATGCCGGTGAGGACGCGGGTGGGACGCTGGGACATAGATCGGACAGGCCTGACGAAGGACGGATGAGGCCGCGCCAGTCTACCCGTTGCCCCCGTAAGCTCCCCACCTCATCGGCTTGTGACGCCGCCGCGTTCGCGCCCGGCCGCCACCGCGGAACGCCGCCACGCAGCCGTCGCCCCGAACCGCCACCGCATATGCAGACGGACCGGCGCAAGGCCGGTCCGTCGCGTGTCCCGTTCGAAGGGCGCAGCGCGCCACTGGCGACTCAGTCTTCGAGCGAACGCTCGAAATCCTTGACCTCGCGTTCGGCGCGGTCGCGCTCCCAGCCGTACTTTTCCTGCAGTTTGCCAGCCAGGTACTTGCTGTCGCCGGCGGCGACGTCGAACACGTCGTCGGTGAGGTCGCCCCACTTGGCCTGCGCCTTGCCCTTCACCTGGGTCCACTTGCCGGCAATGATGTCTTTGTTCATGACTGATCCGTCCTTTCTTGATGGAAGCGATGCGTGGGATGCATTCCAGTCCCAGGCCGCGATGCCATCCTTGCGTGCCGGACATCAAGCGACGGTCATGGATTCGTGAGCCCGGCCGTCACCTCGCTGAGCGATCCAGACAACAGAAAGCCGGCTTGCGCCGGCTTCATGTCTTGCGGGAAAACGCCTTGTATCAGGGACGGGTCGTGGTGCCGCCGGTGTTGTTGGCACCGTCTTCCATCTTCTCTCCGACCTTCTGCACGTCCTGACCGGCGCCCTTGACGGTATTGCAGGCAGACAGGGTGCCGACGGTGAACATGGCGAGCAGCAGCAGTGCGGTCAAACGCTTCATGGGATTCTCCGGATCGTTGCGAACGGCTGCGACACCGCAACCATGGCGCGCACTATAGGAACGCGCACCGTGAAAACGACGTGCAACGCCGGGCGGCCCCGGCCGGCTTTCCAGCGACACCCCACTGCCGTCGGCGGAGCGTTCAGTCGCGCATCAGCGTCGACTTGCCGAACAGGCTCTCGACCAGGTCCACCGCCAGCTCCGCGGTCGCATTGCCGTGGTCGAGCGCGGTGTTGACCTCGACGATGTCCAGCGAGCCCAACCGTCCGCTGTCGGCGATCATCTCCATCACCAGCTGCGCCTCGCGATAGTTGATGCCGCCGGGCACCGGCGTGCCCGTCCCCGGCGCGATCGTCGGGTCGAGCACGTCGACATCGAAGCTCACGTGCAGGTGGGTGTCGGCATCGAGGCCTTCGAGCGCCTCCTCCACCACCCGCCGCATCCCGACCTCGTCGATGTAGCGCATGTCGTAGATGTCCAGGCCGTGTTCCTTGACCAGGCGCTTTTCGTCCGGGTCCACCGAGCGGATGCCGATCTGGCGGAACTGCGAAACCTGCATCGACGGCGTGTGGCCACCGAGCTGGGTGAGCACCGACGGCCCGATACCGCACAGGCACGCGACCGGCATGCCGTGCACGTTGCCCGAGGGCGTGATGTGCGAGGTGTTGAAATCGGTATGCGCGTCCAGCCACAGCACACGCAGCTTGCGGCCCTGGCTGCGACAGTGGTTGGCGACGGCCGCAATCGAGCCGATCGCCAGACAGTGATCGCCACCGAGCATCACCGGCATGCGCCCACGGGCGAGTTCGGCCGAGGACGCCGCCAGCACCGCCCGATTCCAGGCCACCACTTCCTCGAGGTGGCGATAGCCCGCTTCCGGACCGGTCCAGGGATTCTTCGGCCCCTGCAGGTCGCCCAGATCGTCGACGTCGACGCCGCGCGCGAGCAGGGCTTCGACCAGCCCGGCAACGCGCAGGCCTTCGGGCCCCATCGACGCGCCGCGGCGACCGGCGCCCACATCGGTGGGCACGCCGAAGATCGAGACCGGGGGATACGTCTGCTGCATGACCTCTCCTTAGACGAAGCGTGGCCGTCGCATCGCGACGGCGGAACGGCATCGACGCCGGCGGGCCATGGGAGGCGCCAGGGGGCGCAGGCGCAGGACGGCATCGGAAGTGGTGCCGGCACCCGGGTTCGAACTGGGGACCTACCGCTTACAAGGCGGTTGCTCTACCAACTGAGCTATGCCGGCATGGCATCGCGGCGTGGCCGCGCGGGGATTCTAACCTGCAACCCAGTCCGCGTTGCAGTCGCGCGATTCGACCCGCGCCGCGCCGGTCGCAACGCGCAGTGCATCGCCGCTCACGCCTTCGGCCAGCATCGCGTCGAGCCAATGGCGCACCAGCACGCTGCCCAGGGGCGCGGCCTCGGCGGTGAACCCCGCGGCCCGGAGCGCCTGCGCACGTGCCTGCGCGCCGGTCTCGCCGCCGAAACGGCCCAGTGCGATGCCGTTGGCTTCCGTGCCGTCGCCGATGACGTAGTAGTCGTTGAACCCCGCTTCGAGCAGACGGGCGACCATTGCGTCAGCCGCCGCGCGATCGGCGAGCGGCGGCATCCACACCCGCCAGCCGCGAGGCGTCTCGGCGACCTCGCGCGGCGCGCTGCGCACGACGCGGTCGGCGATAAGCGCCTGCGCCGCGTCGCGCTCGGCGGCATCGGCAAACGGCCCGACCGCCACGCACTGTGCAGGCGATGCCGGACGCAGGGTTTCGCGCTCGACGGCGGGCGCGCTTGCAGCAGCCTCGTCGGCTGCGGCTGCAGGCGCTGCCGACGGCGGCGCCTCATGGGCGAGCTGCAGGGTCCAGGGGCCCGGCGGCGACAGGGCCTGTGCATCGCCCGGTGCGCCGCGCAGGGCCCACCACGTGGCGACGCCGAAGTTGAGGATGACCAGCAGAACGACGAGTGCGCGCAGCAGCATGGCCGGATCCTACCCGCTCACCGCGTCGACGGCGGCAGCGCGATGCCAGCGCGCCAGTCCGTGCAGCACGAGGTCGGCGCGCCAATGCGCCTGCGGCAGCTGCGCGCGCAAGGCTTTCGCACCGCCGCCGTGCAGCAAGAGCCGCGGACGCTCGCCCAGACGTGCGCAAGCGTCCGCAATGCCGCGTTCAACGAGCGCCACGGCGGCACCTTCGCAGCCCGAAGCCAGCGCATCGTCGGTGTCGTCGGCAAAGTCCACATAGCGCCCGCCGCTCGGCGCGAGCTGCGCGACGCGCTGGTGCAGCGCCTCGCGCATCAACGTGGGCGACGGCGCGATGCGTCCGCCCAGATGGCGGCCATCGGCATCGATCAGGTCGAGCGTCAGCGCGGTTCCCACGCCGACCACCAGTGCCGCGCCGCCTTCCGCGTGCGCGGCCAGCAGGGCGAGAAAACGGTCGACCCCAAGGCGCGCGGGTTCTGCATAGGCGATGCGCACGCCGTCGAGCATGGGCAGAGTGTGCGCAAGCCGCACCTGCGCCCCGCGCGCGGCGAGCGCGTCGAGCAACTGCATCCGCACGGCCGGCGCCGCGACGCTGGCGACGACCGCCGTGTCCAGCCGCGCGGGCAGCACCTCGCACCAGTCGACATCCTGCGCATGCGTCACGTGCGCGGCGCCCTGCACCGCGCCCGGAAGGCCATCGTCGCCGAGCGGCGCGCACTTCAGCCGCGTATTGCCGAGGTCGAACAGCCACGTGCTCATGCGCCGCCCTGCCTGCGCACGCTGACTTCGCCGGCATGGAACGCGCGCAGCTGCCCCTCGACGACGGCCTGCAGCGCGCCGTCGTCGGCGATGCCGGCCGCCGTGCCGTGCAGCGTGCCGCTGCCGGTATGGATATCGATGTCCGCGCCGGCCAGCGCATCCACATCCGCGAAGCGCGCCAGAAACGGCGCCAGCCCTTCGCGATCGAACAGGTCGAGCGCCGGCAGCCACGCGCCGATCACGGCCGCAGCAAGCGCGTCGCGCGTCGGCGATGCAGTCCCGCAGCAGCCCGCCAGATCGATCCAGGGCTGGTCGATCACGGCCGCCTGCGCCTCGGGCATGCGCACGTTGATCCCGATGCCGAGCACTGCACGTACCGGGCCTGCGTGTTCGCCGCCCCCCTCGACCAGAATGCCGCCGAGCTTGCGCAGCCCGGCCGGATCGACGACGACCAGATCGTTCGGCCACTTCAGCCGGATCGCATCGACGCCGAGCGCGTGCAGCGCCTCGACCGCCGCCACACCGGCCACCAGGCTCAGCCCGCCCAGCCGGGCGAGGCCACCTTCGAACCCACGCTGCAGCGACAGATACAGATGCGCGGCCAGCGGCGATTGCCAGCTGCGACCGCGACGCCCCCGGCCGCCGGTCTGGCGCTCGGCCAGCAGCACTTCGGCCAGCGCGCCCGGCATCGGCCGGCGCAGCAGCGCGGCATTGGTCGAATCGATGCTCCAGGCGATGTCGAGCGATGCCAGCCGCGCGCGGACCGTCGCCGGCAGGGCGTCGATGATGGCGTCGGCGTCGAGCAGCGCCATCGGCTGCGCGAGTGCGTAGCCGATCCCCGGTCGCGCGACGATCGGCACGCCGGCCTCGCGCAGCAGACCGATACGCTTCCACACCGCGGCGCGGGTCTGGCCCGAGGCCCGCGCGAGCGCATCGCCCGACACCGGCCCGTCGATCAGCCGCTGCAGCAGCGCGCGCTCGGGCGAAGGACCTGTGTCGGGTGGCGGCGCATCCTGGGACGTCATGGCGCGATTATCGGCGAGCGCAGGCTCAGGTGTCGCCCGTTGCCGCACTGCGGCAACCCGCCCGGCGCGGCTGCGCTATAGTCGACCGGCTGTGCGTCCGCTTCCACCGGGGTTTTCCGATGTCCGCACGTCTGACCGTCTGCATCCTGCTGCTGGGCGCAAGCCTGCCGGCGTTCGCCCGTACGGCGACACCGGAGACGAGTGCGGATTCGCCCTGCCCGTCGGCCGCTGCCGCGCCGCAGGCCGCGCCCCTGCTGGATGCCAACACCAGCCGCCGCGCTCCGGCCGCAAGCGCCTCGAAATCGCGCCCGGCCACGTCCGGCGGTGGCGAAATCGAAAGCACCGTACGCGGCCCGCGTTGGCACAGCTTCCTGCCGGGCATGTTCCGCTGACGGTTTCGTGCGTTCGCTGATCCGCCGCCTCTTCGCTGCCGGCGCCCCACCCCCGATCGAAGACGAGACCTGGTCCGCTGCGGTGGCGCGGCTGCCCTGGGTGCGCGCACTCGACGGGCCACGCTGCGAACACCTGCGCACGCTGGCGACGCTGTTCCTGCACCGCAAGGCGATCACACCGGTCGCCGGCCTGTCGCTCGACGAACGCGACCGCACCGCCCTGGCCGCGCTGTGCTGCCTGCCGCTGCTGGAGTTCGGCGAGGAAGGCCTGCACGGCTGGTCGCAATTGATCGTCTACCCCGAAGCGTTCCGGGTGAACCGCAGTCACGTCGACGCCGCGGGCGTGATGCACGAATGGGACGACGAACTCATCGGCGAAGCCTGGGAAAGCGGGCCGCTGGTGCTGTCGTGGGCGGATGTCGAGGCCGACATCGCCGAGCCTGAAACCGGCTTCTGCGTGGCGGTGCACGAGATGGCACACAAGCTCGACGCGCTCGACGGCGTGCTCGACGGCACACCGCCGCTGCCGCGCGACTGGCAGCGCGCGTGGGCGCAGGATTTCCAGCGAGATTTCGATGCCTTCGCCGCACGCGTGGATGCCGGCGACGACCTGCCGATCGACCCGTATGCGGCCGAAGCGCCCGAGGAATTCTTCGCCGTCTGCAGCGAATACCACTTCAGCGCCCCCGCGCTGCTGCGCGACGTGCTGCCGGATGTGGCCGCCCACCTCGCCCGGCTTTACGGCCCCTCGCCCATGGACGTCGCGCGCTGACCCGCCAGGCGCACCCCCTGTAGGAGCGCGCTTGCGCGCGACCAGGCTTCCCCGGCACATCCCCATCGCGCGCAAGCGCGCTCCTACACGGAGCAGCGCCCATCCGTGCAGAGACACCTGTAGAAGCGCGCTCGCGCGCGACCAGCTTCCCCGGCACATCCCCATCGCGCGCAAGCGCGCTCCTACACAAAGCCGATTCGCGCCCTTGTAGGAGCGCGCTCGCGCGCGATGAAGCTTTCCCGGGAATTCCCATCGCGCATCAGCGCGCGGCTACAGTCGCACCGGCCGCACCGACGATCAGAACCCCGGCGGCAGGCGCACACAGAAGCAGGCCCCGCCCAGTTCGCCCGAACGGCCCACCTGCAGTTCGCCGCGATAGCTGTGCACGATGTCCTGCACGATCGACAGACCAATGCCATGGCCCTGCACGCGCTCGTCGCCACGCACGCCGCGCTGCAGCACCGAGGCCACGCGATCGGCCGGAATCCCCGGGCCGTCGTCCTCGACCACCAGCACCAGGCCTGGCCGGCGATTGGGCGCGGTCTCGCCCGGATGCACGGTCAACAGCACGCGCGACTTCGCCCACTTGAACGCATTCTCGAGCAGGTTGCCGAGCAGCTCCTGCAGATCGCCCGGCTCACCGTGGAAGCGCGCCGTGGCATCGATCTCGAATTCGCAGACCGCGCCCTTGGCCGCGTAGATCTTCTCCAGCCCGCGCACGATCTGTTCGGCATGCGGCTCGATCTCGATCGCGGCCGAGAACAGTTGGTGGCCACTCGATGCCGCACGCGCAAGCTGGTACGTGACCAGATCGGTCATGCGCTGCAGCTGAGTCTCGACTTCCTCACGCAGCTCCTCGTCGCGGCTGCCGGCATCCAGGCGCGAGCGCAACACGGCGAGCGGGGTTTTAAGGCTGTGGGCCAGATCGGACATGGTGTTGCGCTGCCGCGCCAGGTGCTCGCGCTCGCTATCGATCAGCGCATTGATGCTCTCGGTCAGCGGCTGCAGTTCACGCGGATGCTGCATGCCCATGCGGTCGGCCTGGCCGCGCTGCACGCGCACCAGTTCGTGCTCCACGCGGCGCAGCGGCCACAGGCTCCAGCGCACGATCAACCCCTGCAGCAGCAGCAGGATCACGCCGGCGACGCCGAGATTGACCCACAGCGCGGCGCGAAACACGCGCACCTGCCGCGGCACGATGCCCGCGTCCTCCATCACATAGATGGTGTAGCCGAACTCCTCGTCACTGCGGCCGTCGGGCGCCCACACCAGGCCCAGGCCATAGCGGTAAACCTCACCCTGCGTGCCGTTGCTCTGGACCATCGGCAGCGGCCCTTCGAACTTTTCCTCGCGCGCCGACAGCATCGGCGCTTCGGGCAGCTGCGGGCCGGACGCGGACCGCGATGCCCATGATCCGGACGGCAACACGACCTCGGCATACAGGCCACTGCCCGGCCGCAGGAAGCGGTCGTCGGGCGGCGATTCGGAGGGATAGATCTCGCCGCCGCGCAGGAATTCGATATCACCCGCATACGCGTAGACATAGCTGCGCAGGCGCTCGCGCTGACCTTCGCTGGCGACGTCGATGAAGGCCCGGTCGAGGGCGTAGCCCGCCAGCGCGAGGAACGCGAGCAGGCCGATACTGGCCGCCAGTAACTGCCGTGCACGCAGCGAACGCGGCCGTAGCCGCGCAGAGAGTCGGTTGTCAGCCGCCATCGATCAGATCTGGAGCTCCGTCCGCCGCCGAGACTGCACGACGGACGCATGCACCGCCAGCACGGACATTCCGCAGCCGGCGGCGGTTGCTCATCCCTCGCCGTTGCGCGGGATCGCGAAGCGGTAGCCGCGACCGCGCACGGTCTCGATCGGCTTGAGCGTGCCCTCGGGGTCGAGCTTCTTGCGCAGGCGGCCGATGAAGACTTCCAGCACGTTCGAGTCGCGGTCGAAATCCTGCTGGTAGATGTGCTCGGTGAGGTCGGCCTTCGAGACCAGTTCGCCGGCATGCATCATCAGATATTCGAGCACCTTGTACTCGTAGCTCGTCAGGTCGACGTTCTTGCCTTCGACGCTGACGGTCTGCGCGGCGAGATCGAGCGTGACCGTGCCGCACTCGAGGGTCGGCTTGCTCCAGCCGGCCGCGCGGCGCACCAGCGCATTAATGCGGGCCAGCAGCTCTTCGACGTGGAACGGCTTGACCAGATAGTCGTCGGCGCCCTGCTTGAGGCCGTCGACCTTGTCCTGCCAGCTCGAGCGCGCGGTGAGAATCAGCACCGGAAACTGCTTGCCTTCCTCGCGCAGCGCCTTGATCAGTTCCATGCCCGACATCTTCGGCAGGCCCAGATCGATGATGCCGACATCGAAGGGCACTTCGCGGCCCATGTACAGGCCTTCCTCGCCGTCCTGTGCGGCGTCGACGGCGAAGCCTTCGCGCTTCAGGCGCGCGGCGAGGGTCTCACGCAGGGGAGCTTCGTCTTCGACGAGCAGGATTCGCATGGGTCAACTCCGGTCTGACGGCCGGACCGGCCGTGAATGGGGGCGAGGATGCAGGATCAATCGTCGTCGCCGCGTGCACGCATTTGCGTGCCACGGCGCTGTTGCGGGTCGTCGACGTAGATCCGCACGCGACCGCTGTCGTCCATCACCTTCACGCGATTGAGGTTGCGCCCGTCCGAGTACAGCTGCTCGACACTCAGGACGCGACCGCGGGTGTTGCGCTCGATCCGGCGCACCGACTCGGTCATCGAATCCTGCATGCGCTGGCGGCCGCTTTCGGGACGCGACAGCGCGGCGCGCATTTCGGGGCCGCGGGGCTGCGAATCGGCGGCGGGATCCTGCGCCATCGCCGCCGGCGCGACCGCGACCAGCAGGGTCACGGACAGCAGGCACGACAGCTGGCGGAAGGGGACAGGCACGGCCGCTCCTGGGGGGCGAAGGGGTCGGTGATCGAGCGAGTGATGGTCGGGCGAAGGCGGTGAATCCGTCCTTAACTTTTCGTTGACATGACTGTCCGCGTTCAGCTTTGGACGGCCTGCGATCATGGCCCGCATCGGCCCGGAATCGCAAATGCGCTCAGGCCACCTCGCGGGCCGTGGGCGCGCGGTCCGTCGCCGCCAGCGCCTGCTCGACCAGTTCCCAGCCCGCGCCCGGCCGATGGGCGCCTTCGCTGAGCACCTGCCGGAACAGCCGCCCGCCCGGCTGGCCGTGGAACAGACCCAGCACGTGCCGGACGATGTGCTTGAGCGCCACGCCTTCAGCCAGACGCGCTTCGGTGTAAGGCCGCAGGGCGCGCAGCAGATCGGCGCGTGGCGCGCGTGCGGTGCCGGCCAGTGCGGCGTCGATGCCGTGCAGCACGTACGGGTCGTGATACGCGGCGCGGCCGAGCATGACCCCGTCGACCTCATCGAGTTGCGCGAGCGCGACCTCCTCGGTGGCGATGCCGCCGTTGAGTACGACCGGCAACGCAGGCCGCTCGCGCTTGAGCCGGTAGGCCCAGTCGTAGCGCAGCGGCGGCACCTCGCGATTCTCTTTCGGCGACAGTCCCTGCAGCCAGGCATTGCGGGCGTGCACCACCACCATCGATGCGCCAGCAGCCACCACGCCGTCGACGAAGCTGGCGAAGGCGGCGTAGTCGTCATCGTCGTCGACGCCGAGCCGGCACTTCACCGTCACCGGCACGTCGCTGGCTGCGGCCATCGCCGACACGCAGTCGGCGACCAGTGCCGGCTCGCGCATCAGACAGGCCCCGAAACGCCCGGCCTGCACGCGGTCGGACGGGCAGCCGCAATTGAGGTTGATTTCGTCGAAGCCGTGATCGGCGGCGATGCGCGCGGCCTGCGCCAGCAGTGCCGGCTCGCTGCCGCCGAGCTGCAGAGCCAGGGGGGCCTGCTCGGGCGTCATCGCCAGCAGGCGCGTGCGGTCGCCGTGGATGACCGCATTCGCATGCACCATTTCGGTATACAGGCGCGCATCGGGTGCGAGCAGCCGGTGGAACTGCCGGCAGTGCACGTCCGTCCAGTCCATCATCGGGGCAACGGACAGCTTGATTGACGCTTCGTATCGAGAATTCATGCACTTAGCTCGCATCGGGCCGTCGAGGGTCACCCGCTAACACCCTGATTTTCCCGGCCGTTCCCGCGCCGTCGTACCATTGGTGCACCACGACCAGCCTGGTACACCATGGCAACCTTCCAGCCCCGCGGGGGCAAGTGGCGCGCCATTGTGCGCCGCAAGGGCTTCCCGTCTCAAACGCGGACGTTTCCGACCAAGACCGCGGCTAAGACCTGGGCCGACCGTGTCGAGCGCGAGCTCGCCGAGCGGGAGGCTACGGGCGCGACGGCTGAGGACAACGCGACCATCGGCGACCTCATCGACTGGCGCACGCGCGAGCTCGGCAGCGCCAAGGCGATCTCGAAGACGCAGACCGGGAACATGACCCGCCTGCGCGAGGGGATCGGCGACATCGTCGCGCGGAAGCTCACGGCGAACGATGTGATCGCGCATGCGCGTCGGCGCGTCGGCGGCACGCACATGCGACTCGACGGTGTCGTCATTCCGGCGTGCGCGCCGGCGACCATGAATGTCGAGCTGGGCTTCCTGTCCGAGGTGCTGAAGCTGGCCGGCCCCATGCGCGGCCTGCGCCTCCAAGGCGACCCCGTCGCGGAGGCGCGTCCGGTACTACGGTTGCTCAAACTCGTGGGCAAGTCGAAGAAGCGCGATCGGAGGCCAACGCAGGAAGAGCTGGACCGGCTGCGCGCCTACTACACGGAGCGCGCCTGGCGCATGCAGCTCCCCATGGCCGACATCGTGGACTTCGCCGTGGCCACCGCTAAGCGCGAGTCGGAGATCACTCGCCTGCTCTGGTCCGACGTGGACGAAAAGAACCGAACAGCCTTGTTGCGGGACGCCAAGCACCCTCGCAAGAAGGAGGGCAACCACAAGCGGTTCCCGCTCCTTGGCGACGCCTGGACGATCGTGCAGCGGCAGGCGCGCGCCGACGGCGACGACCGGATCTTCCCATTCAATCCGTCGTCGGTCGGTGCGGCGTTCACTCGAGCATGCAAAGACCTCCGAATCGACGACCTGCACTTCCACGACCTGCGGCACGAGGCCACGTCAAGACTGTTTGAGCAGGGCTACGACATTCCCGAGGTCGCTGCGGTCACGCTGCATGAGTCGTGGAACGAGCTGAAGCGATACACACAACTGCGGCCAGAGTCATTGCACCGGGTCCGCGAAAACCCAGCTACGATCTAGCTTCAATCGAAGGGAGTTCGAGATGACCGGAATCACCGCAGAGCAAGCGCGAGTTCGCGCCGAAGTGAGCGAATACGGGGCCACCAACGCGATCGCGCAGATCGACATGTTCATTGGCACCCAGTCTGACCTGAAGCAGCGGAGCTACGACTGTCATTTCGCAAAAACGAGTCTTTCTAAGGATGCTGCCCAGGAGGTGCAGATCGATCTGCTGCACCGAGGTTTCCAGGTGGAGTTGAGCGAAACAGACATCCATTGGGCGTTCAAGGTTCGTTGGTAATTCGAATTGGGCAATGAGGCGATTCAGAAGGCTGCAACCTCCTCGCTGCCGTCTACGAAGGGATATCAGCGGCAGGCGGTGTCGAAGCGAACTTTCGATAGAGCAGCTGACTGTTAATCAGGGGGTCGTTGGTTCGAGTCCAACTTCGGGCGCCAAAGAATACAAAGGCTTGCGCAGAAATGCGCAGGCCTTTTTTCTTGCCCACGTAAAGTTCCACGTAATTTAAGCCGCCCGGATGACGATTAGAACGGCTTTCTTCCGCGGCGCGGCCTGCGCGGATCGGGCTTGATCTCAACGGGCGGCAGGGAGGCGCGGTATGCAACCTCGATCGCCATTGCCCCTGCCTTGTTACCCGCGTCGCGCATGGCATCAGCCCCCCACTTCCGCATCCACGCCTCCACGTAGCGACGGCCGCCAGTGGCGGTGGCCATCCGCCGAGAGTGCGTTGGCCCCTGGCTGTAACAGCGGGTGCGCACCTCGACGGTGCCATCCGGCTGGAAGTGCACTCGCGCCAGCGGCAGGCCGGCGTAGCGCAACTCGTCGTAGGTGTCGGAGATGATCCATTCGGGTGGTGGCCAGTCCATGGCCGGCATCCTACGCCCGGCAATCTCAGCGACTGCGACACCACGAAGTCAGGATTACCCTTCGCCGAGTGGCCCCACCCGGAACGTCCTATGTGTTACTCCGCCCAGGTCTACGCCGAGTTCAAGCAGTACCAGCGCCACTTCCCCGACGTCGAGATGGACATCGAGCAGTACGTGAAGACGTTCTGGTGGGACCGCGGCCTGAACCCGATGGCCAAGGCGCCGCGCGCGACCATTCGCGAACTGCAGCAGATCGGGCCGCCGGAGCTACAGGCGAATCTGAGGGAGGCGGACGTCGCCGCGATCGCGCTTCTTGAGCAGGAGCTATTCGCGCAGCGGCAGCGCGTGGTCGAGGCCGAGCGGAAGCTGCAGACTAAGGTCACGAAGAAGGCGCAGGACGACGTGCGCATCGGCACAAAGAAGGTCGAGGCTGCGAAGACGCGCATCGCTGGACTGAAGCGCACCGAATGGAAGCCGGCCGACTCGCGCGTCTTCCCCGGCGTGTATGCGCCGGTGATGGTGATGGAGGGCGGCCGGCGCGTGCTGAAGCCGATGCGCTACCAGTGCCGCCCGGCCGGCAAGCCCGCGTTCTACGACGCCAAGTACCCCGGCACCTACAACGCCCGGCGCGACAACCTCGAGGGATTCTGGGGCGGCCTGTTCGGCTTCAGTCACGGCGTGATGGTCGCCGACCGGTTCTATGAGCACGTCGAGGTCGACGGCCGCAACACGATCCTCGAATTCGTGCCGCGCACCGCTGAGCCGATGCTGATCGCCTGCCTCTGGTCGCATTGGAAGGATCCGAAAGGCGAAGAGCCGGATCTACTGTCGTTCGCCGCTATCACCGACGCTCCAGAGCCCGAGGTTGCGGCGGCTGGCCATGACCGCACGATCATCAACATCAAGCCCGAGCACGTCGACGCCTGGCTCAACCCTGATCCGACCAACCTCACCTCGCTGTACGCGATCTTCGACGACAAGCGGCACCCCTACTACGAGCACCGGGAGGCAGCGTGAAGCAGGTTTTCCCTCGCCCCGTGTTCGACGCCAGCGGTCGTTACACGGTGTCGGAGGCGGCGGCCTTCGTGATTTCGAATCCCGCCTGCAGTCGTTATGCCGCGATCGTCTATGCCCGTCGCGATCTTCAGCATGCACTGGAGCTCATGGAGGCTTGTTGCAGTGACGAGGTCGATGAAGCCCACCCCCTGTTGGAGCAAGCCGCGTGGACGGCAGCGATCGTTAACTATTCGAAGCCATTTAAGTGCAGCAATGCGCGTTCACCGAAAAAACTCGACGAACTCACTGGTCTCATCACAGGGCACTCGCTTGAGGTCCATAAGGAAGCCTTGACCTTGCGCGACAAGATGTTCGCTCATGACGACGGCTTGGGTGAGTCCAAGCTTGTCAGCTTGTTTCTTCCTGCCCGCCCACCACGCAGCCGGCATGAATTTGGCATCGGTGTCGGCACTTGGCGGGTTACCGGCTTAGGGCAAGACCGGGCAAAGCACTTTGTTCCGCACTTCGCGCATGTGCTCAACCTTTGCACAGGCCTCGAAGAGCAGGCTCATATCGAAGCCCAGGCAAGCCTGATGACCAGCGGATTCTCGGACATCGTGTTGCTCGGAATAGCACAGGAAGATAAGCCGCACGCTGATGTGAATACCGACGGGTCAGCGACGCGGTAGGCCAGCGCTCATAGATCAGATGGCGTTTGCGCTAGATCCCATTGGGCGGGCGGGCGACGCCCTTGAACTGCTCACCCGCTCTGTCAGAGACAGCCTGTCGCAGGAACCGAGACGGCGCCGCCTCAAGCTCGCCGCATGGATACCAGCACGCATCACCAGATCCGCCAGGCCGGCGACGAACTCGTCGCCTGGGTGGCCAACTACGACGCTCGGGGCAAGACCTATCGGCAGTTCTGGGCGGACTACAGCATCGCCGCCGGCGCGTTCGATGCGCTGACCAGCCGCGGCGGCTTCATCGGCGAACTCGGTGACCTGGTCAGTACGGTCCGCGACTTCCCGATCCTCATGGGCTTCGAGCCCGAGGCCCTGGCAGAGCGGCCATCGCTCGACGATCTGATCGTCGGCAAGCAGGGCGAGGTGGCGGCATGACGGCCCAGGCAGTCAGTCGGATCGAACTCGTGGCCCTCGTCGACGACCTGCTGCACGCCTGCCTTGGCGCGATCGAGGACGAGGTACAGCAGCCCTATGACGAGGGCTGTCGCGCGATCGCGGAGCTGCGGGTGTCAGCCGAAGACCGGATCTGGGTCGATGGTGAGCTCGAGCGGATCGGCCAGGATTTCGACCTGCGCTGACGGGGGCACTGCCACGCGCTTGTCGCCCCATGGCGTGTGGATGAGGACTGGTTCGCCACTCTCTGCAGCGATCTGACCCGCAAGGCCCTGGGCCGCCAGAATGGCGCCGAGCGTCCCGTCGAACGCTTCCCAGTGCCGGTCTTCGGCGTGTACCTCGAAGCGGCCATCGCCCGAGTCTCGAATCACGACCATGCGTCACCTCCGTGTAAGGGCAGCATCGTGCGGCGGCGAGCGCCGGTGCCGATCGTCGGCCGGGGGATTCGGCTGCAGATCGACGCACGCACGTGCTGCCATTCGATTGTGACTGGCGGCCCGCCGGCTTCAGTCGGCAGGGGCCGCGCTGGCAGGTAGGAAATCCCTCAGATCAGCTTCGCCTGTTCGTCGTCCCAAGACTTGATGATCAGTTCGCCCGCGGGTGCGCCGCGGGTGTCGGCGGCACCGATGGTGTAGCGGATCTGCAGCGGGATCATCTCGAAACCGGAGAACACCTCGCGGATCGCTGGGTGGTCGTTGATGGACACGACCGCCCTGCCCTTCATGGTGCGCAGCAGCTGCGCCATGCGTTCGTACTCGGCGAACGGGAATTCGACCCCGTAGCCTTCGGTTTGCCAGTACGGCGGGTCGAGGTAGAACAGCGTGCCCGAGCGATCGTAGCGCACGAAGCACTCATGCCATGGCAGGTGCTCGATGACGACATTGGCCAGGCGCAGGTGCGCCGCGCTCAGCTCTTCTTCGATGCGCAGCAGGTTGAGCCGCGGCCCGGCGCCGCTTGTCACAACACCGAACGTGCGGCCCTCGACCTTGCCGCCGAACGACAGCTTCTGCAGGTAGTAGAACCGCGCGGCCCGCTGGATGTCAGTCAGCGTGTCCGGATGCTCGAGCTTGGCCCACTCGAACATCTGGCGCGACACCAGCGACCAGCGAAAGCTGCGCACGAACTCGTCCAGGTGATGCCGCACGCAGCGGTACAGCCGCACCAGGTCGCCGTCGATGTCGTTGAGCACCTCGAGCGGCGCCGGGTGCGGGCGCATCATCAGCGCGGCCGCGCCGCCGGCGAATGCTTCGACGTAGGTCTCGTGCGCCGGGAAGTGGGGATAGAGGTGTTTCAGGAGCCGGCGCTTGCCGCCCGGCCACGGGATGTTTGGTTGTGACACGTATTCTCAGCCTTTGCGATGTCGATCGCCGAGACTTCCGCCACTCCCGCGCGGGGTGGCAGGGCCTCGGCCAATGGCACGCGGCTGATCGCGTGTTCTGCGGTGTCGTGCCGGCGTTGCAGCGCCGGCACGGCGCCCTGTTCTAGTTCGAGAGGTACGCGAATGCGTGCGTCTGCGGAGTGGCCTCGCCGGTCGGCGGAGCTAGGTCGATCGGCTTGGGCGAAACGTCGGCTAGGACAGTAGTCGACCACGAACCGAGCTGGATTTCGTTAGCGGGGATCGGGTCCACGTCAGTCTTCCCAAAGAATGCTCGTAGCAGTCGCGACCGCGGTCGGCGAAGAGGACTTGTTGAACGCCGAAAGCGTGCACCCGAAGGCCCCCCCGAGGTGCAGATAGTTTCGCTGCGCGACGCCGACGAGGGCCATCGGGAACTGCGTGTGCAAACCGACCTCGCCGGCGATCGAGCCTGCAGTCCCAACACATGGCCGCTGCTTCGGCAGCATCATCCAGTGCGGGAAAATCTGCGGCGCCAGACCTACCCGTGAGTCCGTTGTGCTGCCGGGCACGAAGCCGAGGTCGAAACTATTGAGCGCGCCCGTCGTGTCTTGCGTAGGCTCAAACCGCAGGCGACAAGCTTGCCCGGAGGAAGCTTTGCCCGAGCCGGTGCTGGGAGCAAGCAAGAGCAAGCCCTCTGCGGTAGGCAGCCCTTGATTGTTGCAGGTCCGTTGAATTGCGAACGCAACGACTGGCCCGTACGCATTCGAGGCGGAGTGACTCCCTTCTGGCTTGTAGGCCAATGCAGCAAAGCCAGCGCTGTGCGTTGCGAAACTGACGTATTCGCCGGATGCCGGTGCCTGAGCCGGGGAGTTGACTGCAAACTCAGGCGTCACGAGGCCGAGGAGGCCGTTGGCGCCGTCAGACCCGCGGCCGACTTGGACGCGAAACGCTGGGCGAGACGCCTGAGAGCTAGTGCCAAATCCGAGTTTGATGAAAATTGGCTGGACCGACTGCAGCGGATCGTCGAACCTCCACATGCTGTACCCGGCGACGGTGTTGGTCGCAGGGCGCAGGACGGCGGCCGCATTGATCTGCCCGGAATCGGAGGTCTGCACGAGTCCGGCCTCGGCGAGCATGGAATGGACATCTGCCACCCAGGCCCGAAATCCTGCGTCGCTGCTGTGGTCCATCGGACCGCCGATACGTTGAACTCGCGCCATTACGTGCGCTCCCCTTCAAGTTGAATATGCAAGCGGCGGATGTTGTCGCCGCCAGAGAAAACGAACCGCATCCACGAATCCGCGGGCACGTCGAGCGCCCAATCCGCCAGCGTGTCGTCGCGCACCCGGTTGGCGCCGATGAGGGTTGGCGGCGTCAGGCCGCAGATACTGTGGGAGGCGTTCGGCGCGCCAAGCGCGAAGCTGCGCACACGCACATCGAGGATTGCGTTTCCTATCGACCCAGCAATCACAGTCGCGGCGCGGATGGAGAAAGCGAAAGGGACATAGAGGTCCGCGAACGCGCCAGGCTCGATGTCGGACAGCCCCCCGTCAAAAGATGCGGACGGGAAGCCAGAACTCGCCGGTCCGGGCGGTCCGACTGGCCCTCGCCCGCCCGGCGGGCCCTGCAGTGCGGCCAGAGGTGCGATGTCGATCCAGTCGACTGCGCTGTTTGGGCGCCACTGCAAGTGCGTGGCATTGGTGCGGAACTCGATGTCGTCGCCACCGCCTCCACCGCCGGCGAACGCGAGATCGAGCCAAGGTGTGATGCCGTTTCCGATCTTGAACATCTGCGGATCGAGCGGTAGCTCGCCCAGCTGCACACCGATCTCGCCAGCCTCGAGGATCGGGTTCTTGGCTTCCCATTCCGCCGCGGTGCCGCGGCGTTGCCACATACGCTGGGCGACGACGACCCGGGTCATGGCGCACCGCCGTCGAGCACGTACTCGTCTTCCGCCGCGGAGTACTCCGGTGCGGCGATGACGTTCTGGGTGGCGCCGGCCGCGGTGTAGGCCACCACACGACGATGTCGCTGCAGGCTGGCCCCGAACTGGCTGATCGACCACAGCTCAATCACGATGTCGCCGGTGAGCGTGAGGTTGACCTGCGCGGCTGTGCCGGCGATGTCCTCGCGCTGCACGAGCACGGCGTTGTTGCTGGCGCGCAGGATCCGCATGCCATAGCGCGTGGTGCGCTCGGGCCCAATGCTGACGGCGGTGGTGTCGACCAGCTGGTCCGCCTGCAGCACGCGATCGCGGTGCGCCCAGGACACGACGAACTCGCCCGCAAGCGGCGACTCGTCCAGGCCGATTCGGAAGCGCCCCGGCGGATAAGGGCGCGACGCGCGACCGGCGAACTGCAACGGGATGGTCGCCGCACCACTGAGCGGCGCCTGACGGCTGCCGGTGTTGGTCAGCAGCTTCACCTCGATGTCTTCGCCCTCCACGTACTCGGTCTCTGCGATCGCGGCCTCAGTGGCCAACCAGAGGCGATCGCCAGCTGCATGCGCCTGCGGCACCGTGTCGGCGCAGCCCCGCGCCAGGGCCAGGGTCCCCGCTTCGGCGTCGACCGCGTCCACGCGGCAGATCTCGCTGCCCCACATGACGACCATGCCGATGGAGACTGGGAACGTGCTCGACCGAGTCGCCAGCGTCACGATCGCGGGCGAGGTGTCTGCGTCAACGGCCTCGGCAGTGGTCGCAGTTGGACACCATTCGCCGATCGCGACGGCCGCATATTCGCCCTCGTCCGCACGCACGCACATGGTGTAGTTCGTGCCCGACGCCGGCTCTGCGGCGAAGGCACCGACAAAGGCAGCATCGGCGGTCAGCGCATCGAGCTCGGCGCGCGGCATCAAGGCGGCGATGTTGATGTAGGGCACCTCGAACACGCGTGACGCGGTGATCTGTGCAGGCACCACGGGCGGCCGGGTATCGACGCCAGGCTCGACGGCGGCATAACTGTCCGCCGCCAGACGATAGACGTCCTGCGCCACTTTCCAGCGGATCGCCCCGCTCTTCAGCGTGCCGAGCACCCGCTCGCCGACGATGCAGACCATGCCGTCAATTTGTCGCCGAGACGAGCGCAGGAGGAAGTACTGGTTGCGGCGCAAATGCTTCGAACGCGGGGTGGTCGTCAACTCGAACGTGCGCGTCGGTGTGATGCGCGCGCGAAGTTCGGTCTCCGCCTTGCGAAGCGCCAGCGAGGCGCTGGGGATCTCGGGGCAATCCAGCGTTTCGTGGATCTCCCCGAACTGGCGCACCAGGCCGAGGGCGCGGACTGCCGGCGTGATGATGGTTTCCTTCCGGGTCGGGTCAAAGTAGCGCACCGCGATGCTGTTCACTGCGCGCTCGAGCGTGGTGGGCTGCTCGCGGAAGTCGAGGATGTCGTCGTCATCGATCACCGGCAGTGCGTCGACGTTGTAGTCGCCGCGCGCCAGGTCCAGATACCACTGCCCGTCCGACAGGCTGCGCTGGAACGAGCCGCCGATCAGGCGACAGATGCGCTCTTCTAGGTCTTCCGGCGATTCGGCGGCGGGGTCGTAGTGCGTGCACACGCCGAACCCTTCGGCGAAAAGGCGCAGTGCACCAGCCTGCAGGCTCGCCTGATTGATGTTGGCGAGAGGCTCGCGCCCCATGCTTTCGTCGGTGCGGCTGTAGACCAGCAGGTGCGCCGGGTTCATGCCCAGCAGCGGGGACGTGCTCGACATGGCCGCGAGGATCACCTGCGCTGCCTCGTCGGCGTTCTCGCCGCTGATCACCGGGATGGGGCCGCCACTGTTGTCGAAGTTCGCCAAGCTGCCGGGTGTGGCGATGCCGATGCCGCGCATTGCGATCGGCCCCAGCGCCGCCTCCGAATCTGCGATCAGCTGGACGGCCTGGTCGATGTTGCTCATTCCGCCATCGGACACGCACACGACGACGCGATTTCCGAGGCCGGAAAGCTCTGCAAATTCATGCACCCCGCCATACGCGGCCATCGCGTTGGTGCTGCCGCTGGTCGTCAGGCCATTGACGAAGCTGCGCATCTCGCCGATTCCGTCCAGCGTCAGCGGGCGCGCATCCCGGTGAGTCGCCGACGATCCCCACGCCACCACGCGGAGATCGATTTGCGGCGAGCCGGCCGTCACCCAGCCCGCCAGAACATCGAACACGAAGCCCATTGCCTGCTTGAGCACCTCAAGGCGTCCTCCGGCCATGCTTCCGCTCACGTCCAGGGCGATGTACAGCGCGGTCGGCGCATTGATGGTGGTCGAGCCCACCGGCACCTGCGCAAACGCCGGATACCAGCACTCACCCGAAGACCAACCGTTGATGATCTTGCGCACCTTGTACGCCGGCCGCTGCGGCATCGGACTCATCGCGCCGAAACGGCCGCCGCAGAACGCCAGCGTCGCGAGGCCGCGCCACGCCACGGTCTGCATGCCGAACACCGACTGCAAGTAGGGATTCGGCAGCTGGTCGGCACCGCCGAACATGACATCGACCGGGCCCACGATTCCGCCCTGCTCATTCTCGCCGCCGAACAGATCCGGCGCCCCGATGTAGATGCGCTGAGAGGACGTCAACGAGCCCGTCGGCGGAATGACCTCCTCGCGGATCTCGTCCTTGGGTACCTTGGCTCGGTCGTCGTCGGGCCAGATCCAGTTGATGTATTGCTGGCTGCCGTCCCACGCCACCTTGTCGGCCGCGCGAAACTCAAGGAATGCGTCGATCGGGCCACGGCACAGCCCTACGTGGTAGGCCACGCGAAAGTGATACCCGACGGTCGTCTTCTTGCTTTTACCCATTGATGCTGTCCTCTGCCTGGCGCGCCCAGTCGACCAGCGCCAGCGCGAGCGCGTCGCCAGTCCGGATGAGCGCGTCGGCCGAGATCCCGTTGCGCACGAAGTCGGTCCAGTCCAGGTCGTGACGACGAAACCAGGTGCGGGCGCCAGCGCGGCAGAATCCGGCGCGGGCACTGAAACCGGGAACGGTGAAAAGGTGGTGGCGGGTCACGATCAGGCTCATCGGCGGATCGGATCCTGGCCCACGACCTTCCAGGCGAGCAGAAAGTTGTCCTCGTGCTCGATCCAGCAGGTGCCGAAGTAGTCTTTCACCGCCGTGCCGTCCTCGACGGTGGGCGGGTCAACCTTTCGCTCCTGTGCGTTCTGCGGCTTGGGACGCATGGCGTACGCGACCGCAACCGCGACGATCATGATGACCAGCTGCACAATCCACCAGTACGCCTTCGCCGGCGCGCCAGGCGTCGGAAACATTGCGACCAGCGCCATCTGGATGAACTGGATGATCGCCACCATTACAGCCAGGCAGAACCCGATCACGCGCGCGCGATCGCCGCTGCGAGTGTCCATCCACCAATAGCGCAACCGCCAGCCATAGACGTAGCGTGCGTGGCGCGTTCGCGCGATCAGCCCCATGACATTGCAACTCCCTGGACGATTGGGTCCCGCACTGGCTTATAGATGGCACCGCCGTAGTGCAGTTCGGGGTCCGGACGACGAGCGGCGCATGCGGCCCACGTGTTCGGACAGTTCGGCAGCGCCGAGACGAACAACCCGCCAGACAGATCGGCACCGCCCCACAGCAGCGTCACGGCGCCGGTCGTGTTGTTGTGGCTCATGATGGGGCGCTCTTCGACGAGGCCGTCGCTGCGCGTCCAGGACAGGGTGCCGCCGACGAGGGAGAACTCGGTCCCAGCGAACGCGGGCACCTGCAGCGTCAGGTCGTCGACACCGTGCTGGGCAACCTCGCCGGTCACCCAGAACCCACGGGTGTACGCAGACACCTGCGCGCCGACGGCGAGATCACCCACGTCGTCGGCGAGCATCACAGTGGCGCCTTCGTGCGCGGTGATCGCCCGGCGATGCGTCAGTTCGGGATCGGTCGCGTCCTGCCACTGGACGTAGCCGCCGACGAACGTGCGCTTCGGGTTGACCAAGGCCTCTGCGGTAATGGTGTTGCCGGCGACGGCGGTCAGTTCGGCAGGCACGAGATATCCACCGGCCGGCAGATTGCAGCCGCGAATGCCAGTCGAATAGACGGTCTTGAAGCAGGCGCGCTGCCACTTTGGGCCTTGATTCGGAGCGCTTCCGTGGGGCGGGTTCGAGTCGCAGTTGATCTCCAGCTGCGCATCGCTGTAGGCCGGCTGCACGGCCCATCCCATCCACTCCACGTCCGGCAGTTCGTCGCTGCCCGGTCGATACGACAGGCAGATCACCGAGATCTCGTCGCTGGGGATGTGCGGGCGCCACCAGTCGCCGAGCGCCTGCGTGACCGGCCAACCGTCGGTCGGCTCGACCGGGGCGAGCAGGTAGGCCACGCGGATCTTCAGCTTGTCCTTCGCGCGCTCGGCCGTCTGCTTTATCGCATCCCGCTCGATCTGCGCAGCATGGTAAACGTGCTCGCCGATCTCGATATCGCGATCAGCCGCGGCAAAGCGCAGCGTCACGCCCTGGCGGCGGAAGATGAAGAGGTGCAACTCGGCGTCAAACATCGGGCACCACCGCTTGCCAGCCAGTCGTTGCGCGCGCAGTGCCGTCGGCATCTGTCAAGTGATTGATCTCGGTGGCGTCGCTCGCCAAGGCAGCCATGGACAGGAACGACACCTGTCGGATCTGGTGCACCGAGATACCAGCGCCATCGAGCGCCGCATCGAGCGTCAGAATCTCGATGCTGCCAGCGTCCAGCGAATCAATGATGCGGCGGTAATAGACCGTCCCGTCGAGCAGCTGGATGCGAATGTCCCTGCGGTTCGGACGACCAAGCGCGAAGTGGGTGTAGCCAGCCCACTCGATCGCGACAGACGCGCTGCCCGCGGCAATCGGCAACGCGGGCCGGAGGTCGTCGCACCAGGACGGCACCCAGATACGGCGCTGACGACCCCGCAGCGAGTAAAGCAAAGACCTAAACCACGAATGCTCGCTGCGGCCGAACAGCTTCCAACTGTCACGCTGCGTCCGGAGGGTGATGCCCGGCAAGTCAGCGACCACCGGCATGGCGATACCAAAGTCCACCGACTCACGCAGGCCGGCGTAGGCGTGGGAAGGGTCGTCGCTGGCATCGGGCCGGACATCCAGCACACGCGTGCCCAGGTACTCGGCGCCGCCAGCAAGAACCGGCCAATCGCAAGGCTCGGCGATGTCCACCTCGAGCGTACGGCGGCTGACGCGATCGGTCAGCATCACCGCTTCCGAGCCGTCGCGGACCCAGCCGCGACGCAACGGCAGCAGGCGCGCGCCACGCGCGAACGCACCCGTGACGGGCGAACTCAGCAACAGATGATCGCTTTCAATGGCGCTGACGGAAACCACTTCCCATCTGTGCAGGTCCGCATAGAGCAACGCGCGGCCACCGGACGCGAAATCGAAGCCCGCCGTGCGACAGGAAACCAGCTCATCACCGGTCTCAACTGGCGACCCCACGTGCTGCACGTCCGGCCAGATCGGCAAAAGCCATTCGCCACGATGGCCGGCCAGCAGCATGTCGGCGACACGGCTCTCCTGCCCGCCGGCCAGCACGTCAAAGGAAAACTCGCGGCGGGGACCAAGTCGGTAGCTCCGATGGTACGTAGCAGCCGTTGCCGACGACTGGCCGATCTCAGTTGCCCAAGTGAGGGACTCGCGCACCCCGCCCTTCCAGTTGGGCATGACCGGCCAGACCTTCGCCTCAGCGAACGACGTGCCGATCACCACTCCGCCCTCACTGCGTTGCCGTTCTGACCTACAGTGGCGACGACGTACTTTTCGGTCGCCGGGTGGTTGAGCACCGCGGCACGCAGCGCGTCCACGTCTTGGTACAGGTACATGCTGAGGCTGTTGCCCCCGCCCGGCAGGCCGTGCTGTGCGAGACCGCCATCTGCGAAGCTGTACTGCGGGCCCGCCGATGCGATCGACCGGAATGCACCGAGGTCTGCGAACTGCGCACGGCCGGCGTGGATGGCACGCATGGCATCGACGCCGTAACGGGCAACGGTCTCTTGCGGCATCACGTATTCGCCGCGGTGGACGACGCCGGCGACCTGGTACTTGCCGCCGGGACCGGTGTAGCCGCCATCGGCGAATCCGCTGGCTGCCCCAACTGAGTTCGCGATCAGCAACGTGTTCGCTGCAGCCTGCAGCTGCGCGGCTGCGATACCCATTGCTGCAGCCGACGTCGCCAACACTGGACCAGACGTCGTTAACGCGGTTCCCGCAACGCCGAGCGCAGAGGCCGCACCGCTCAGGACACTGCCGGCAACGGTGATAGGTGCTGCGTACGCGGCACCGGCCGCGGCCGCCTGCGCAGGATCGGGAGACGCCAAGTCAGGGCCGCCGCCCTCTTTCATCAGCGCCTGCATGAGCTTCGCCGTCGCCATGGAGGCCAACTGCTGCGACGCCAGACGCGCCATGCCCTGCATCACATCCTGCACGAGGCCGAGCATCGCGCCGCGCAGGTCGGTGGTGCCGGTTGCCAGGTTGTACAGCGCGTCACCCAGCCCGCCCTCGAACGAGTTGCGGAAGGTGGTCGCGAGCTGGCCGGCCTGCTGCTGCAGCTCATACAGCCGCAGCTTCATGTCCTCGAGGCGCGCGGTGATCTCCGGGTCCTTGAGGATCGCGGCCTGCTGTTCGAGCAGCGGGATCTGCTGCTGCAGGAAGGCGATCTCGCGCTGACGCAGTTCCAGCAGGCGCTCCTGCGCCTGGTATTGGCTGATCAGGCCGGCGTCCTGCTCGATGTTGATCCGCTGCGCTTCGCGCTGCAGCTGGCCGTCGACGCGCTGGAACTCGGCCTGCATATCCGCGAGCGCGGCGCGGGCCTTCCGGCCATCGAAAAGGTTCCGCATGATCGCGAGGCCGGCCGTGTCGGCACGGTTCTCGAGGTCGTTGAGCGTCTGGCCAAACTCGCGTTGCAGCTCGATGTCCAGCGCCTCGGCCGAGCGCCCCTGCATGCGGAGTACTTCCAGCTGCGCGCTCGCGAGCACCTTGCTGGTTTCAACGCGCCGACGCTCCAGGTCCAGCAGCTGCGCCTGGTCGATCAAAGCCTGCTGCGTGGCTTCGCTCGCCAACTTGTACTGCCCCTCGCGGATCTCCCAGTCCACACGCGCCGCTTCACTCGCACGGCTCTGCCCGTCCTCGAGCGCGTCCAGACCTTCGATCTGCTGCCGCAGGGCAGCCAGGGCGCGCTGCGCGGCCTGCTCGGCCTGCTCGGATTCGGTGCGCGCGGGCTTCCGACCTGCGCGCTCCTTGAAGCGCTCCTGGATGCCGGCCAGCGCCTTGTCGTAGTCGCCGCCACGGATGCTACCGTCGGCGCCAAAGATCACGTCGGCCAGCTTGGCCGAGTCCGGATTGGCCTCACGCAGCGCGAGGAATTCTTTCTTCAGTTCCTCGGTCGCCTTGCGCATCTGCTCGGCACGAGTGGCGCCGCTCTCCAGCGCTCGGTCGATCGCCGCCACAGCGTCCACGCCGCGCTGCTGCACGCGCTGGCGCTCGCCTTCCGCTGCCGCGGCTTCGTCGATCGCTTCCTTCTCGGCGAGCAGCGCCGCGCGACGCGCTTCTAGGCCGCGCACGACCTCCGGGCGATTCGCCCTGAGGAGCAGCCCGCTGACCAGTCCGCCGGGCGCAGTAAACGCACCGAACGTGTTCAGGCCCTTCGCGGTCTCCAGCGCTCTGTCGATCGCACGAAGCTGCACGTCGACGCCGTCGCGGCCGATGTCCTGCAGCGACTGCCACACCGCAAGGATCTCTTCCTTGACGCCACGCCACGAGCGCTCGAGCAGGCCGGCGTTGGCGCGCATGGTTTCCACGCGCGTTGCCGTTTCGCGGTCCAGGTAGTTCAGCCCCAGGCGCACCGCCTCCTGCTCACGGCCCTGTTCCTGCAACGCCCGCACGCGCTCGAACTCGGCCGCGGTCAGGAAGTGATACTGCCGATTGAGCTCCGCCAGCGCCGGGATTGGCTCGCGCGCGATGCGCAGCACCTGTTCGCTGGTCTGCTCGATCGACTTGCCTGTGAGCAGGGACAGGCCCACGGCCGCCGAGGTCATCTGCTGGACGGTGTCGGCCGACGCCTGGCCCGAGCGCGCAAAGATCAGCGCCGCCTGCTCGGCCTGCTTGAAGCCGCCCGTGGCCTCGCCGGTCTGCATCGCGATGTTGGTCAGCTCACCGGCTGTCACGCCCAGCGAGTGCCCGGTTGAGAGCAGCGCGGTGTCGAGCGCGCGCAGCTGCAGGTAGCCCGTCGCCGCGGCGGCGCCGAGCACACCGATCGCAGCAGCTGTGGCACCTGCTGTCGCGCCCAGGCCGCCCAGCAGAAGCCGCGCTGCGCCTGCCTGGCTGCCCAGCTGCAGGATCTGGTTGCCGGCCATCCCGAAGTTACCGGTGGCGCCGTAGGTCAGCAGCTGGGTGAGGTTGCGCTGGACCTCGCGCGATTCGAAGTTCAGACCGCGCATCGCACGCGCGCTTTGCTCCGCGCCCTGCTTCAGGTTGTTGAGCCGTACGCGCTCGGCGTCGATGCCCGCCATCGAGCGGTTGTACTGCTCGCGGCTGATGCGGCCTTCGTCGACGGCTTTCTTCAACGACGCCTCGTCGCGCGCCAGCTTCTGCAGGCCGGCGCCGACCTTGTCGTGCCGGGCAACGGTGCGGGTCAGTACGGCGTCGCCCTGCTCCTGTGTGCGTTGCAGGCGCGAGGCGTCCTTGTCCAGCTTGACCAGGGCGGCGTCGTACTCCTCAGCCGTCACCAAGCCACGCGCCATTGCGGCGTCCAGACGGGCTTCAGTGTCGGCCAGGTCATCGAAGCTGCGAGCACCACGGTCGAGCCGCTCATGCAGCTCGCCGATGCTGCCGATCTCCGACGCGATGGCCTGTTGCGTGGCGCGGATGGCCCGCATCTGCGCATCACGCGCCGCCACATTGGTCTGCAGCGCGGTGTTGAGGTCGCCGACCGCCTTGGCTTCTGCGGCGGACGGGCTGGCGGCGGCCGCGTCGGGCGTCGCCGCGCCACGGCTCTGGGCCATCTCGTCGTTCGCGCGCTTGGTGGCCGTGGTGATCTTGTCGATCGCCGCGGCCGTACGCGCGCTCTCCCGATCGACCGCGCTGAAATCAGCGCGGGCGCGGAAGTTGATCTCGAAGTCCCGATTGTTGTCTCGTGCCATCAGCGCTTTCTCAGCCCGTCGATGTGTTTCTTCGTGTCCTTGCTGCCCCACACGGCGCCGGCGATCGCCGCGGCCATGTCCCCTACCGCATCGGCGCGGCGCTCACGGTCCAGCCGCTGCGCTGCGCCGTAGAGCGCCGTCAGCTGGCGCTCGGTGTAGCGTCCGAGCCGGTCGAGGTCGCCGAGGCCGCCGTCGGCGAGGCGGACGAAGATGTCGGCCCAGTCGACGTCCCTGCCCGCGTGGCGGCGAGCTGCCGTTCCTCGCGGATCTCCACCACGACCTCGTGCACGAAAAAATCGGCGTTCACCGCGAACCAGATACTGAGAAACAGATCGGCCTCGTCCCGCGGCAGGCCCTCGACCCATTCCGATTCCACGTCCGCCGCTTGGGCGGCGATCGCGCGCACCACTTCACGGTGCTTGCCGAACAGGCGCCGGACGCGATCGAAGCGCAGCACGCCGTCGCGGCAGAGCTGGTGCATGTCGGCGATCAGCGCCGAGGCACGGTGCGCGACTTCAAGCCCTTCGAAGAAACCGTACTCGCGCACGGTGATCGCGCGGCCGCTGAGCGTCAGGGGTGCGTCCGGGTGCAGCGCCGTGAGCGTGTCGGCCTCCACCGCCGGCGCTTGGCCGGCGGCGTTGACCTGCTGGGTGACGTCACGCGCCACGGCTTAGGCGGCCTCTGCCGGCAGCTCGAACTTGCCGAAGCCGCCCAGCTCCGCGTCGTTTGCAGCGTCCACGTCGAACAGCGCCGCACCGCTCAGTTCCAGCTGGCCGAAGCTGCTGTTGATCAGCGGGATGCTGCTGGCCGGGTTGAACTGCACGCGGTACAGGTGCGCACGCACGCGCTCACCGGTGATGGTGTTGATGCCGTCCATCAGGAAGTAGCGTTCCGGCGGATCGGCCGTGAACATGGCGGCGCTCTTGCCGGCGGCGTAGGCGTAGCTGTCGGCGATGATGGGCTGGGTCAGGCCATCGACGGACAGCATGCGGATGGTGCCGGCTTGCGCGGACTCGAACGCGTAGTGCGTGCCCTCGTCCAGCTCGACCGGCGTGCCGCTGCTGTCCACCAGCACCAGGTTGGTGACGTTGGGATTGTCCAGCGCGATGATGCTGCCGGGTACCAGGCCGGCGGGCAGCGCTTCATCGGTGGCGGTGCCGGCGGCCACTTCGCTCACCGTGGCATACAGGCCAAGGGCCAGCGTGTCGGCGTTGAAGTAGTTCAACGTGAGCGCCAGCTCGGCGGTGCTGGACGTGCGCAGGCGCGCGGACTGCAGGCGCTGGCCGCTGAAGCTCTCGGTGCGGTCTTCGCTTTCGGTATTGAGGGTGACGTTGCAGTTGGGCGCATCGCCCACCCAGATCAGCTTGCCGGGGCGGCCACCCGCACGGCGCTCACCGAGGTAGATCTTGCCCTGGAACGAAAAGTCTTTCATCGCGTGCTCCTGTCGGTGTCGCGTGTCGTGTCGTGGTGGTGTTGCGTGAGTCGCAATCAGCCGGTGCGCGTCGCGCGCGCGGCGGCGGTCTTGTCGGCGGGGGCTTCGGTGACCGCGCCGCCTGCGCCTGCGCCGGCACCCGCCGGCGCGTTGACAGGCGTTGCGGGCGGCGCGGTGTCAGCGGTGCCGGCGCTGTGGGTCACGCCGGTGGGCGGCTTGTCGGCGCCGGCAGCGCGCAGGGCCTCTGCCTGGCTCGCGGTCACTTCCAGCACGAGGCCATCGGGGCCGGGGTTGTAGCGCTTGCCGGCGTGGGTGCCGGGGCGATAGACGGTGATCTTTTTCTTGCTCATGCGGAGGCTCCGGGGATGGAGGACAGCGGACGGCCGCCCAGGTAGTAGTTGATGAGGCGCGTCATTTCGTCGCCGAGCACGCCGCGGGCGAAGTCAGCCAGGCGCTCCGGCCGGCGGCCCTTGCGCAGCATCTGGGCGACCGTGGGGCCGTACTGCACCTGCAGCGGCTGGCGGCGCTTGCCCTTGTATCGGCCCTGCGTCATCACCCGCTTCGGGCCGACGCGATGCACCACGTGCTCGTTTCGGTTCGCCATCGGCGCGATGAAGGCGCCGGCCTCCAGGTCCCGCGCGCCGCGGAAGATCGCGTACGTCACGCCCTTCTTCGTTTGGCGCGCGCGGAAGTTGCGCAGGCCGATGCCGCGGAAGTGGCCCACCAGGCGGATGCCATCGGGCGTCTCGCGTGCGGTGAGGTCCTTGCGGACGCGGCCGGCCGGCACGTCGTACTCGGCCTGGATGTCGCGGCGGGCTTCGACCGGGATGCGGCGGCGCGCGGTGCGGATGGCGGTCTTGTGCATGCCCGGCAAACTGGCGGTCAGGATGCCGAGGTTGCGCTGCGTCTCCAGCGCGCCGCGCAGGTTGAAGTCCGCGACCATGCGGCCGCGCGAGGTGGCACCGGTGCGCACGACGCTCATCGACGGTACCTTGTGCTGTACATCTGCTGCACCACCAGCTCCGGCACGCCGTCAGGCTGCTCGAGCACCAGCGACTCTTCGAACACCAGCGGCAAGGCGAGCGGCTGCGGCAGGTATGCGTCCAGCGCCTGCTCGACGTCCGCATCGGCGGCAACGGCCATCTCGTTCGGCGCATCAACCGACACCGGCACTCGGATCTCCACGACCAGCGTGAACTCGCGCTCGGTGCGCGACTGGGCGTCCTGCGGATACGTGCGGCCACCCGCGTAGAGCGTGATCATCGGCGCGACCGGCGCCGTGCGCGGCCGCTCCAGCGCGACGTCTGTGCCGATGTCGGTGCGGTAGCCGTTGGCGATGCTGATCGTCCGCAGGCGCGCCTGCAGGTTCTGGAGGATCGCCCAGTCGCGCGCCACCTCAGCCATGCATCACCGCCCGGGTGATGAAGCCGTCGTCGCCATCCAGCGTCTGTACCGCTTTCGTCCAGGCGCCCACCGTCAGACGGTCACCGGCCTGCGGCTGCCACTGTGCGACCGCGAAGTTGGCGATGTCCACGCGGCGCACGATGTTGCCGTAGCCGTCGGTCACTGCGACCTCGCGTTCGACGATGACAGTCACCGGCACGGCGGCGTCGGTGCCGCGCGTGACGAAGCCCGTCTGGCCGAACTCTTCGAGTACGTCCGCGTGCATCTCGGCGAACATGGCGTCGCTCACGGCTGCACCTCGGTGCCCTGCTGCGCCTCGATCTGCTGCATGCGGCTGTTGAGCCGTTCGATCGCGGCGCGGCGGTCACGCGCCACCTGGGGGCACTCGTTGAGTGCGCCCTCGGCGATGTCCTCGCGGCGCGTCAGCGACGACGGGATCGGCACGTAGATCTTCCGCTCGATGAACTCCACCGACGCGCCGGCACTGGCCGGGCACGACGGCGGCAGGTCAGCCTGCACGTCACTGCGATCACGCCCGCAGGCGGCCAGCAGAACGGCAGCAGCCATGATGAGGATGGGGCGCATCAGTACTCCTTCAGCGCAGGGCAGGCGGTGTTGAGGGCGGCCAGTGCGGCGCCACACGTGGCGGTCCGGCTCTCGGCCTGGAACTGCGCGGTGAAGCGCTGCAGGGCGCGGTCGGAATCGGCAGCGGAAAGCTCGGCGGCGGTGATGGCCGCCCTGCGCTGTTCGTCGAGCGTGGCGTGGTCGCGCTGCTGGCGCTGGTACTCGGTGGTCATGAGCTTCAGCGAGGCCGCGCAGGTGTTCGCGTTGTCCGCGTTCGCCTCGGCCTGCCGCTTCCACGCATCGCGTTCGGTGCGCACGCGGGCGACCAGCTCTTCAGCACCGTCCAACTTGGCCGCGTCGGTGCGGGCGTTGGCGCTCTGCACGCAGCTGCGGTTGCCCAGCAGGAGCACCGCCAGCGCGAGGGCCGCAATCACGTACAGCAACGGCTTGATGGTCAGCGCGCTCATGCCGCGTTCTCCGCCAGGCGCGCTTCGTCATCCCGGCGATCGCACAGGCCACGCCCGTTGACAGTGCCGCGCCACAGGCGGCACATGCTGCGCAGCTCGTAGGCGATGCAAAGGAGATCGCCGGCCGGAATGCAAACATCGCGGATGGTCCGCTTCTCGCGATTGCGATCACCGGCCATCGCCGCGCCGCGGTTGTAGACCATCGACACCAGCGCACCGGCGGCATCGGGCGGCAGCGAGTCGAAACCAGCACCGAACGCGCGGCGCGCGCTCGCGTGGTAGATGGGCAACGAAACGGCCGTGAATACGTCGCTGGCGTAGTCGTAGCGGGTGACGATGTCGCGATAGGCCGGCAGTGCGTCGCGAGCACGCGTGCCAACGATGCCGGCGGTGGATGCCAGACGCTCGACCTCGGGATGCGCGTGCCAGGCCGCCCGGATGTCACGTGCTGTCGCATGGCCGCCGTCGTAGCCGATACCCCAGGTGATGCCGCTGGCGCCCTGCGGCCAGATGGGGCGCTCGAGGCGACGCACGTAGTGCGCGGGGCCGCTGACTTCCCAGCGGACGATCAGCGCGCTCGCGGCGGGCGACACCAGCGGCAGCGCAGCAGGCGCGATGACCGGCGGGGGCAACACCGATTGCACGGCGTCCTGCACAGCGACGACGACAGGCACAACGGCCTCGACCACGGCGGTGTCCACCGCCTCGACGGCAGGCGCGGTGACGTTGGCCGCGTCATCCTGCGCGGCCTCGACCGCAACGACGACAGGCGCGGCCGGCGCGCCGGAGCAGGCGACCAGCAGGCACAGCAGCGGGAGCAGCCACGCGCGCATCAGCGGGCCGGCCAGAAGAAGGCGAACGCGAGCACCAGCAGCACCAGCCATTCCAGCCGGTCCTTGACGAGGAGCCAGCGCGCATCGGCGTCCGCTTCGTCCAGCACTCGGCGGTAGAGCTCGCGCTCCATTGCGTCGTCCAGGTCCAGCAGGTAGGTGCGCTTGATGAGCCAGGCAGTCGCCGCCGCCACCGCGGCCCAGACGCACATCACCGGCACCTCGGCCAGCCACGCAAGCGGGTCGGCGCCGATGCGCACGACCGCGCCCAGCAGCACGTAGCCCACGACGGCCAGCACGCACAGCACCGGCAGCCAGATCACGAATTCCTGCCAGCGCGCAAACCACGCGCGCACGCCGGTCTCGGGGTTGTTCGGTTCGCTCATGGGGTCCTCGCGGCAGATTCGACGTGCTGCAGGCGGCGCTCCAGTTCGGAGATGCGCCAGATCAGGCCGTTGTCGACCTTGGAATTCATCAGCTCGACCTTGCTGTCGACGCGCTCGAGCTTCACGGTCAGCGCGGACAGTTCCTGCTGCTGCTGCGCCTGGTTGCCGCGCACATCACTGACCATCCAACCGAGCACCGTGCCGATGATCGTGAGCAGCACCGGGACCACGAATCGGGTCACGGCTTTCGCGAGCGTGCTGTCGGTAGCTTCCTGAAGGTCCATGCCTGCTGCCTGCGTCATGCGTCTTCCGGTGTTGCGGTGAAGGGCCCATCCGCACGCACCGCTGACGAGACCAGCGCGTGCGGACGGGAGAGGCGTTACGCGCCGCTGGCAGGCACGCCGGCGCCGGGGCAGAGCCGCACGAGCACCTCGTTGGTACCGCTTGCGGCCGAGGCGACGGCATAGCCGAAGTTCTCGACATCACCGCTGGTGGCGCCGGTGACGATCACGCGGCCCGGGTTGATGTCCCAGGTGACGGGGTCGCCGGTGTTGATGACAGCGGCCGGCAGCTTGGGCAGGCGGAACACGCCCTCGACGTGCACCGCGATGGTGTCGCCGACGGCGCCGTTGGTCACTGCGATGCCGAGCAGGCGGCCCTGCGTGACGACCTGACCGCTGGTCACCGCTGCCGCGAGGGTGACATCCAGCACGCGGCCGTCCTGATGTGCGTTCTTCATGGGGATCTCCGGGTGTTCGAATCGAGGGAGGCGGTGCTGCGAAGGCGGCGGCGCCGGGCTGCGGCGCCGCCCTGCCCGTTATGCGCCGGGGTTCTTGTAGAGGCCGCGGTAATCGGCGATGGCCGGGGCAGCGTCGAGGCGGACCTTCCAGGCGACGCCGTCGACGGTGAAGCCCTGCTGCTGCTCGAGGTAGGGCGTCTGGTTGCCGTTGAGGTAGCCGATGACGATGCCGTCGACGTAGGTCGGATTGGCGATGCCGTACCACGCTGCCGGATCGGCATCGTCGAGGCGGCCGTCGTCGATGACTTCGAACGTGTTCTGGACGATGTTGGGCGTGGTGTTGTTGCGCTGGCCGGCAGCTCCCACTTCGTACTGGCTGGCGCGCACGGTGCGCGCGAGGCCGCCCAGCGAGATCGGCGTGAGCAGCGACTTCATCGGTACGCGGATGGTGTTGCTGTCGTTGTCCTTCTGCCGCGCCATGGCGACGCGCATGGCATCGACGCTGGCGGTGCTGATGGCGGCGCCGGTCAGCAGGTTGCCGTGGGCAGCCGAGAACAGATGCTCGCCATCGGCGAGGACCGGGTTGCTGTTGAGCAGCTCGAACACCTTCTTGGCGATCGTGCGGCGTGCGGCCTGACCCATCTTGCGGGGCACGTCGTCGAACAGACCGAGGTCGTCGTTGATGATGGCCTGGCGCGTGATCGAAAACAGGCGGCCGAAGGTGACGATACGCATCGACTGCGACTGGTCGCTGAAGGTGCCGTACTTGAACTCGGCGCCTTCCGGAACTTCCAGCAGGTCGGAGAACGCGCCCAGTCCGACGAGGTTGGTCGGCTTGAAGTCCGGCACGCTCACCGCACGCGTGAACTGGTCGATCTGCTCTTCGGCCTCTTCGTATCCGCGCAGCACAGCACGGTTGGCGGCATCGCCGAGCAGCGACGGGAAATCGCTGGTGGAGTGCGTGAACGCGAGGCCGACGATCTGCATGCGGTCCATGCCGCGCGTGTTAGTGCCGGTGGCGGTGACGCACTCGCGTGCGAGATCGGCCAGGGTGTGCCCACGGAACGGGTTGTCGCCCTGCGGCGCGGCGCGCATGGCGCGGGCCTCGATCGCGTTGAGCATGGCGGCGCGCGTGCGGTCGCGCTGGTCACCACCGGGGACGGCGGTGATATTGCCGGCCAGCGGTGCGCCGGACTGGCCGAGCAGCGCCAGCACCTGGCGGCCGGCGACGTCGGCGGTGACGGCCGGGTCGGCGGCATCGATGACGCCGTTGATGTACTCGGCCACCTGGGCATTGGCCATGTGCGGCGCTGCCATTGCGCGGATTTCCGTGTTGCGGTTGCGCAGCGCGGTGATTGCGGCGGTGGCGGCGGCGTTCGGGTCGACCGGCGTCGGCACGGCGGCGGTGACGGGCGCGGCGGCCGGCGGCGTCTGGATGGCGGTGGGAGTCGTTGCGGCCGGCGCGGCGTTGTTGGCACCGGCCTCGGCGACGATTCGGAGGTACTGATCGCGCATGGAGGGATCCTCGATATGGCCGATGGCGGCCTGCTGTGACGCCTCGGACAGCGAGGCGAAGACGGTCGGCGACAAGGCCGCGGTGATGTGCCTGCCGAGGCAGGCGGTGATGGGTGCGGGCGCGCTGCGCGTGGCCGCGAGGTAGGAGTTGAGGGCGACGACGCGGGCGCCGTCGGCGACTTCGGCCGTGACCGCGCTGAAGTCCTCGACACGATCGGCAAAGCCGAACTCGACTGCCTCGCGGCCGGTGTACCAGTGGTCCTGCCCACTGGAGAGCAGCGCGGCGATCTCGTCGGGCTTGCCGGTCTTGGCGGCGTAGGCCTCGGCCATCGCACGCGCGTGCGTGTCGAGCCGGTCGGCGAACTCGCGGAAATCGGCAGCGTTACCGGCGGCGATGGTGCTGGGCGCGTGCAGCATGAAGAGCGAGGTGGGATACACGACGACTTCATCGCAGGCCATCAGCACTGCGCCGGCGATGGATGCCGCCTGGCCGTCGACGTAGCCGATCTTGCGTGCGGGGTGATTGCGCAGCGCGGTGTAGATCGATAGGCCGTCCGAGACGATGCCGCCTTCGCTGTTGATGCGCACGTGGATGGTGTCGCCCTGGATGGCAGCGATCTGGTCGGCGAGATCGCGCGCGGACACGGTGCCGGCAAATAGCGCCTCTCCGATGACGCCGTAGATCATCACTTCGGCAGGCGCATTCGCGCGTGCCGTCACGCGCAGGAAGCTGCGGCGCTGCGTGCCCTCGCCGCCGTCGGCGCGGATGACGTGGTGGATGGCGGTGGTGAGCGTGCGGGTGCGCATCGGTCAGTCCCTCAGTGCGGCGGTGATGGACGCGGCGCGGATGGCGCTGCGGTCGGCCTGCGCGGTGGCAGGCGCGGGCTGCGGCGCGTCGCCCAGTTCGGCGCGGCGCGCGGCCCAGTCGGCGCGCTCGCGCTCGACGTCGTTCGGGTTGTTGCCGTAGAGCAGCGTGTTCTGCTGCGGACTGGTCCAACCGCGGTCTTCGGCCTCGCCGCGCCCGTAGGCTTCCTTCAGCGGGTCGATCCACGGCATGACCGGGCGCACGTAGGTGCTGGCTGCCAGGTGGCGCAGTTGCCAGCCGCGCGGCAGGCGCAGCTTGCCGGCGAGCACGGCGGCCTCGATGAAGCGCAGGCGATGCTTGCGCACGGCGAGCGCGATGAAGCGCTCGGCCAGCATCAGATAGCCGCCCCACTGCTCCACCAGCTCCTGACGCTGCGCGGAGTAGGTGCCGTCGTAGTTGCGCGTCAGGCTGCTGTAGCTGACGCCGATACCGCCCGCCGCTGCACGCAGCTGATCCATGCGCCAGTTGGCGGCGTTCGGGTTCGGGCGGTTGCTGTCGATCATGCCGATGTCTTCGCCCTGCAGCAGGTCATCGAAGACGACGCCCGGCACAAAGCGCAGCTCGCGATCGCCAGCCTCGGGCGTGACCATCTGCCCGGCGACGCCACCCGCTGTCTCGCCGTAGCGGTCGGGGTTGCCCTTCTTGATGTAGGCGCACATCGACGCCGCGACCTTCGCCGCGATGCGCTCTGATTCTTCGTAGTCCTTGACGTCTTCGAAGCGCGACATGGCACTGGCGAAGACGCTCAGGCCGCGCACCTGGTGCAGGCGCTTGGTGTTGCGGATTCCGTGCAGGACATCCGCGCTGACGCGCTTGGTCTCCAGCGTGGCGCCCCAGGCATCGCCCGGGTGCGTCTTGTAGACGTGGTAGGCGACGGCGCGTCCCCACGCATTCTTTTCGACACCCTGCAGGATGTTGCGCGCGGGATCGATCATGTCGAGCGGGATCAGATCCGGCTCGATCATCTCGATGCTGTAGGGCACCGGCGTGCCGTGCACAAGGCCGGGCACGGTGCCGATCAGGTCCTGGTAGTAGCTTTCGCCGTCACGCATCCACGTGCGGCACAGGAGCTGCTGGCACGCGCCGTAGTCGTGCATGCCGGTGACTTCCGGTGCGTCCCACCAGCCATCCCAAAGGTCATCGACCTGTTCGGCCAAGGCGCGATTGATCGGCTGGCCGGGCAGACGCGGCGCAGCCAGCACGTCGATTCCGCTGCCAACGGTGTTCTGCACCAGCACGTTGAGCGCGTTGTCGGCGATGTCGAGATCGCGCTCGAGGTGGCGCGCCTGGTCGCGCAGCTGGCGCGCGTCCATGCCGACGATGCTGTTGGCACTGCCCCAGTCGCGGGCGAGCTTGCGGTGGCGCGACGGGCGAGTGACTTCGTGCGCGCGGGCCTGCACTTTCGCGCGCTCGACTACGGCCTGCGCCTCACGCGCGGCGCGGTCGATGGCGATGGCCGACGTCAGGCGCGACTTTGCGATGGAGGCGGTGGCGGTGGCGGTCACGTCATGCCCCCGAAGTCCGCCACCGCCCATCCGGACCGGCCCCGGCGGGCTTCGGCATCCACGCGCGCTTGCCACTCGCGGCGGCCGGCCCGGATCTCTTCAAGGTTGGCGCGCGTCAGCTCGCGATCGCCGAAGCGCACGCGCTGGCCCTTGAGCACGTTGGCCTCGGCCGTCGTGTAGAGATCCAGCATTTCGCGTGCGGTTGCCATGAGACATATGGTCCGCACTTGGTTGTCTCAGAACTAAACGAAACTTGAGACAACCCGGGCCGCAAGTTACTGATTTGAAAGCACCCAAAAACTAATTTGTCGCAACATTCATTGAGTTCTGAGAATCCGCGTCATTCGCGGCTTTCTTAGGCAATCCGCCCGGGAAGATCCGGTGCAAGGAGGCACGCGAAATGTCGAACTCCTTCATCACCTGTTTCACGGGAATCCCGCGCTCCAACGCGCCGCGTATCTGTAGGACCGGGTAGTCACGCGGCGCCGCTGGAAAATACGGCTGCTCGCCTGCGAAGCAGCGCAGAACGGAGTTGATGAAAGGCTGTGCCATCGCAGGACTGACGCCGACATCGCGCACCAGCGCATCTTCGATCCGCTCGCGTAATTGCTGTTCTGTCTCACGCTTGCGAATCACAGGCCCCACCCGTCGCGACCGAGGCCGGCGCGGTGCCGGCGTGGCTGTTGTGTTCCACGCGAATCATTCGCTGCCCTCATCGGCTGCACCTCCGTCTGTGTTTCACGCGAATCATTGGCCGCCGGCACCGGATCGAAGAGCCCAATGACGGCCGGTTGGAATTGCGCCTCGAGCGCATCCCACTGCGAGTCGCGAATCATGTCCGCCTTGACCGCCGGCGCGAGCGAGGCCCACACCGCATACACTCCGGTGTCGAGCGGCTCGTTGTAGACGCCCTTCGGCCGGATCCACGCACCCGCGTCGAGGTCGTAGTACTCGGCGGTCAGGCCCTTGTAGTAGGACTCGGGCAGTCGGCCCGGGTCTGGGTTCGCAAGGTCGACCTCGCCGCCATGACCGCCGGGGAATCGAATCATCCGGCCGTCGATGTTCTCGGCATCCTGCGCCTGGTTCGCGCGTTCCTTCTCGGCGATCGCCGCGGCGATCCATCCGTGCAGCATGGTCTTCAGCACACTGCCGCCCACGCCCCAAACGCCGACGCTGCGGGCGATGGTCTTCTCGCGCTCGTTGACGTCCTTCTGCAGCGGCCGGTACACGGCGCGCTGAGACGAGCGCTCAGATCGGCCGCGCACCAGGTACACCGTCTGCTGCTGGAAGCCGCGACCGGTCTCGATGTAGCGCGTGCCGCCGGACTGATTGACCAGCCGCTTGACGTACTGCGCCACCATCTCGGTCCAGTTGCCACCGTCGATCGCGACCGCCGCAATCGCCATCTCGAAACCGAACGTGTTCTTCCACGTGCCCTTGAGGAACGCGTCGAGCGCGTCGTATCCACTCGGCAGCGTCGGGTCGCCGTCGATGATCTGGTAGTCCACGAGGAAGCGGCGCTGCCCGCGACCGGTGGCGAGCACCGTCACGTAGAACCGGTCGTGGCCGATGTCGACGCCTGCGGTGAGAATGAGCCCGCCAAGCGGCACGGTGCCGAGGTGCATGCCGGGCTCAGCCAGAGCCTGCACGGCCTCGTGGTCCTGCTCCTGTCGCGCACCTTCGAACGTGATGCCCATGACCAGGTTCTGGAAGCCGGGCAACAGGTCCGTGTTGCGCTCTGCCTCGAGGCGCTTGTCGGCGATGTCCTGCCAGGAGAGACCCAAGCCCTCCGGGGCGTACGCGGCCCACAGGTGGTAGCTGCGATGCCACTCGGGCGCATCGGCGTTGTGCGGCACCCAGCGCGCCGTGCCACCGTGGCCGACCTCGCGGAACATCTCGGACTTGTGGTGCTCTTCGATGACGCACCCATTGACCGCGCACGCGAATGTGCCGTTCGGTTGCAGGCGCTCGATCTCCAACACCTGCTCGCCGGCACAGTGCGGGCACTGCACGTGGTAGTACCGCTGGTCACCTTCCTTGAAGCCGGCCTCGATAGCGCTCCGGCCGGCGATGGTGGGCGTGCAGGCGCGGTAGAGCCGGGCGCGATCGCCGTAGGACATCCCACGGGCCGCCAGCTGCTGGTCAGCCGGCCCCTGCCCGCCGAGGTCGCGCGGGTATTCGTCGACCTCGTCCATGAAGATGTAGCGCGCGGTGCGCTGGCGCAGCTGCTTGGACGAGTTGGCCCAGATGACCCACATGGTGCCGCCGGGGTAGCGCTTCTCCAGTGTGTTGTCGGTCGACATCTTCGACAGCAGGCCGGGCATCTCGACCACGGCCGGGTCGAACTTGCTGGTAGCCCACGAGCGCGCGAGGTCCTTCACCGGCTGCGCGACGATCATCGAGTCCAGCCCCTGGTCGATGACGTAGCCGGTCCAGTTGATGCCGATCTCGGTCGCGCCGATCTGCGCCGACTTCATGAAGTCCACCAGGCGCACAGGGCTGTGCTCGCTGAGGCAATCCATGATTTCGCGCAGCGGCGGGTGGCGATCGGTTCTCCAAGGCCCCGGCTCCGCGCCTGCGCCCTTCGCGATGACGCGGTGGGCGTCCGCCCAGGCCGACACGTCAAGCTGCTCCGGCAACGTCCACGCACGCTCCCACGCGTCGCAGACCAGCGCGGTCGGGTCCGGCATCGGCACGTCGAACGCGGCGACGTCGAGCATCACGCGGGCTGCGCCTCGTTGGCGTCCAGCGCAGCGCCAGCTTCGACGACGTCGACGGCCTCGGCGCCGAGCGGCTCAGCGTTGAGAGTGCGGGCCGCCTTGCGCATGCGCTCGCAGATTGCGCCCACGTGCTCGTCGAGCAGCGCGTCGACGGCCGCCACGTCCGTCGCGGCAGCGAGCCGCCCGCGCAGCTGGTATTTCATGCCCTGCAGCTCGTTGAGCGCCTGGCGCACCAGGGTGAAAACGGCGCGCTCGACGCCGTCGGTGCGGGTCAGCTCGCCGGCCTCGCGCGCCAGCTCGAGTTCGGCCAGGCGCGCTTTCGCCAGCCGCTCGCGGTGGATCGCCTCCTGCACTTCGCCGCTGGCGGCGCGCCCGCGCTGGCCCGCGTCCGCGCCAGCGGGCATCGCGCGATTTCCACCGCGCACCGGATCGGTGACGTCATCCAGCAGCCGGTCGCTGGCGTCGACGTCGACCAGCTTGCCGACGCAGACCAGCTTGCCCTCGCGGCGCATGCGCCGGATGTAGGAATCGCTGACGCCGCGGTGCGTGGCGTAGTCGGCGGCAGAGACGAGGCGGGCTCCGGAACTCATGCGGAACCCATCCGGTACCAGCGGAACCAAACCCGGAACAGAAAACTGCACGAAAACTGCGGCCTTGCTACCCGCAGGTTCGCGAGGTCCCGGGAGGACCCGCGCGCCCCCGCCCGTTCCACGTTGACCACCCCGTCGATGCGCGCGTGTTCCACGGGAATCGCCTGCCCGACCTCGCCGCCCGACCTGTTGGCAGGTTGGGCAGAGGTCGGGCAACGCTGAGGCCGCGCCACTGCGCGGATTGCCCGACCTACCCAACCTACCCAACCTGTGTGGATATAGAGGGAATGGTGGATGGTGGATTGCCTCATACGCGCATGCGGAGAAAGGTTGGGAAGGTTGGGCAATCGGCCATGCCAAGCGGCCCGAGGTCGGGCAGAGGTTGGGCAGAGGTCGGGCAGTGGCGGCCCGAGGTCGGGCGCGGCGTCAGAACGGCGGGGCATCGGCCTTCCTCGCTGGCGCGGGCGGTGGCAGCACGGCATCCCCGCTGGCGCGCACCCAACGGCGTTCTCGGAATCCGTCGCGCAGGACGCGCTCGCTGGCCCACCCGAGGCGCTTCATCACCTGGGCGATGCGCATCTGCTCGGGCCGTCCGTGCTTTGCCACGTCCGCCCGTATCGCGTACGTCAGCAGCTCGTCGGTCGTGGTGCTGCCGAGCGGGCCTCCACCGCCGAACGTGTGCTCGGGTGGATAGGCGTTGTCGCCCGGCGTCTTGCCTGCGAGCCACCGCGCGATGCGCCCTTCCCAGCTGTCGCCCACGTACCGCGCTTCCTGCTCTTCGGCGGCGTTCTCGGGCAGGTGCCACCACTCGGTGCCCGCACCGAACAGGTGCACGGCCTCGGCCCACAGCTGGTCGCGCAGCTCGCGGATGCCGTCGATCTTGACCTCGCCGTCCGTGCGCACCGGCAGGAAGCGCCGGCCGCCGGTGGCGTCCTTCAAGTACTCGTGCTCGTTTGTGGTACCTGCGAACACGCATTCGCGTCGATACGACCGAGGCTGGCGCTCGTATGGCGCACGGAACTTGTCGACGCGCCGGGTGATCGCGGTCTTGACGCTGGTCACGTCGGCCTTGCCGAACGAGTCCATCTCGCCGATCTCCACGCCCCAGCAGCCCTGGATGACCTGGTAGAAGTCCTTGCCGGTCGGTGACTCCGATGTCTCCACGAACCACGCGCTGCCGAACAGCTCGCGCAACGCGCTCGACTTCCGTTTGCCCTGCTCGCCTTCCAGCACGAGCATGAAGTCGACCTGTGCACCGACGCACGGTTGCTTCGGATCGACCCACAGGATGCGCGCGACCGCCCCCACCGCGAAACACAGCGCTGCGCGCCGGCTGTAGTCGTTATCCGGCGCGCCGAACAGGTCGACCAGCATGCGCTCGACGCGCTGCGTGCCGTCCCATTTCAGACCGGTCAGGTACTCGCGGATCGGGTGCCGCCGATACCGGCGCGCCACCGCGATCACCGACTTCAGCACAGCCTCGTCGCCGCACGTCACCCAGTAGCGCTCGGGCGCCTGCAGCCAGGCCGCCAGCTCGAAGCTGTCCGCGTCGATGAACTCCCGCCGTGTGCCGCCCTCCCAGGGCGCATCGCGTGACAGCTCGATCTGGTTGGTCGACTCGTTGAGCCACCACAGCCCCTTCAACCGATCGTCGTGTTCGAAGATCAGCATGAGGTTGTGCAGCGTGCCCTCGACCTTGCCGTCGCGGTTTCGCGTCAGGTCCTTGCGCCAGTCGTCGGGCAGGTTGCCTCGGCCACCGTCAACGACGGTCAGTGCTTTCTTCGCGCTCAACATGCACCTCGCGCTTCCTGCTCCAGGCGCGCGGCCTCGGCCAGGTAATGCGCCGCCCGGCGCTCGCACGCATCGGGTGTCTCGAATGGATTCACGCGCGCCCGTTCGGCGGCGATGTGGCACGCGCGGATCTGCGCTTCCACGCTGTCGCGGACGAAGTCGATCTGGCGGCCTTCGCTTCTCATGCCGGCAGCACCGTCACGTCGATCACACGTGCCGCGGCCCAGGCCGCGAGCTGTCGCGGCGCCCAGCCGTCGACATTCAAAGCATCGGCAATGTCCCAGCCCTTCGGCATGCCGCTGCTGTCGATCAGGCGAATGGAGCGCGCGGCGGACCGGGCGGCATACATCGCCACGCCTGGCGTCACGTCGCCCGCATCGTTGCAGTGGCCGAGCATGGCCTTGCGGCCTGCATCGTCTGCGTCCGGCCACAGCACAACCTCGCGTCCGGCCAGCGGCGCCCAGTCCACCTTGCCCATGCCATTGCTGCCGCCCGGCCACGCCACCACCGCGTACTGCGGCCACGCGCCAGCGCCAGCCGCGCGGCATTTTTCGCCCTCGACCACGAGCACCGGCGCGTTCGGCTTGGCCGCCAACGCGTCGAGGCCTAGCAGCGGCCGCGGCTCGGGGAATGCCTGCAGGCACCACTGGCGCTTACCGTCCTCACCCACGCACCAGGTCACCTGCGGCGTCCACTTGCGCGGCTTGCCCGTGTCATGGTCCGGGAAGTCACAGCGCAGCACATACCCCAGCAACGCGCCATCAGCGCCGTGATAGGCGTCAACGCGCGTCGGCTTCATCCGGCGCAGCTTCGAGGTCTTCGGGTTCCAGATCGGCACCGTCCAGCCATTGCCGGCCATGAGGTCCGGCGCGTCTTCGGGCACCGGCATGAGCGCCACCCACTTACCCTCGAGGGGCGCTTCGACTTCGCGGCGCACGCCCTCGCGCGCCGCCTGATAGTCGCGTGCACCCAGCTGCGCGCAGGCGCCGTGGAAGTCGGCGCCGGTGATGGCCTGCACAAAGCCGATCACGTCGTGATGCGCACCGCATCCGAAGCAATGCACGAAGCCCTTGTGCGGGATGACGGTGAACGAAGGCGTACTCTCCGCATGGAACGGGCACAGACCCTCGAACTCGCGGCCGGACTTGCGCAGCTTCACGTACTGGCGCACCACGGCGACCAGGTCCACGCCCGCCTTGAGCTGCTCCACGTCGATGCTCATGCGGCTGCGCGCTCCCGCCGCTGCTCGCGCGCGGCGACCATTCGCCACTGGATGCGCAGATAGTCCGCTACGCGCGCACGACAGCCCTGCCCGCCGGTGCAGTCGGCGTGCGGGCAAGCTTCCGGAACCGCGGCGATCGCATCGGCCCACGTCGCGCGTGGCGCCTCCGCGATCTTCAGAGCTCGGCCCATGCAGCGCGACACGCTCATGCGCCGGCCTGCTGGCGCGCGCGGTTGTTCCGCTTGCGCGCGCGATGTGCTGCAGCCAGCACACGCGATGCGTGCCGGCTCATATTCGAGAGCATGCGGATCTGCTCGTGCAATTCGCCGTCGGCCAGCGCGGACAGGCGCGCCTCGAGCGTGCGCATGTTCATTCGCTGGTCCGCGAGCGCAAAGGCAACTGCGGGGTGCAGGTGGCGTCCACGCGACGCTGTTCCAGTTCGGCCAGCAATTCCTCCGACGAGCGTGGCACCGTCACCGGCGCCAGCGCTTCCTCCCGCATCGCCTGCATGCGCGCGAGCGTCGCCGGGCTGGCTGGTGTCCGTCCCGCACGCGGCCAGTGGCGTCGGGTCGATCGCATGGATCACCGGCGCCCCCAAGCGGCGTGCTGGGCGCCGCGCGCTTCCTCAGCTGTCTGGCAGCCCACGCACAGACGCGCACCCATCTCGGTGCGCGCCGGCGCAATGTCGGCCCTGCAGTCGACGTCCTCGCACTGCGTGAGGCCCGGCAGGCGGTTGGCGCGTACGCGCTTACGGTGCTGCAACGAGTTCGCCAGGTGGCGCTCGCTCACGTCTTGGATCTGGTCAATCGCGTCGGGCATCGCCCCGCTCCCCCTGCTGGGTCAAGTCGCGCATCGCGCGACGCTGTTGTTCTTCGGCCCGCTTCCGGGCGCACTCCATGGCGTAGTGGACGTAGCTGTCCTCGCCGAACTCGTAGGGCTGCGGATCAGACACGCGGGCCCTCGACCATCGTTTCCAGCCGGCCCATCAGCCGGATGATCTTTCTGCGCGCCACGTACGCGACGGCCTTGATGCGGTCGAACTCGTCAGCGCTCAGCGCACCGTTCGCGAACGCTTCGTGGATGGTCTTCGCCAGGTTGCCCGTGCCCGAGAACACCAGGGCCATGCACTCAAGGATGGCCATGTCGCTCGCAGCGGCTTCGCCGGCACAGCCCTCGACAAGAACGTCGCCGGCATCCAGTGCCAGCGCGTGCAGGATGCGCTTGTCGCCCGTCAGCCCCACCAGCCGCTGCGCCTCAGCCAGCGAGAGGTGGTGCGTGGTGTTGTTCGGGTTGACCTTGTTGCGCAGCACCGCCGCGCTCATGCCGAGCCGAGGCGCCAAGGTCTCGCTGCCACCCGGGTAGTCGTGCACCGTGGCGTAGGCCGCGTCGACGATGTTCACGGCGCATCTCCGCGAACGTAGCGGGCGCCCTGCCCGCGCTCCATGCTCGGCGCATGGACCTTCGCTTCAGCGCCCTGCGCGCCTTCCACATCGAGACCGGCGCGGGCGCACCCGTCGCCGTCTTCTTCGCTCGCCGGCCCGACGTCGTCGTTGGCGGCCTGCGTGGAGAGCGCGCCGAACAGGTCGGGGCGCTTCAGCACCGCCTGGAGCGCGCGGCGCTCGGGAATCGGCTGATCCAGTTCCCATTGCGCCACTGCCGCAGTGGAAATGTGGAAGAACCGCGCGACCGACGCATCGGTGTTCTGGCCGAGCGCATCGCGGACTTGCCGCTTCGTGAGGGATAGGTTCATGGCGACGGATACGCTAAGACCTCTTAGCGCCATGTGTCAAGCACGCCTAGCGATACCGTCGCTAAGCTGGCTTATGACCCGCGACACCCTCGGAAAACGCCTCACCGCCGCCATGGGAGGCATGAAGCCTGCCGACCTCGCGCGCCGCGCGGAGTCCACCACGGCCACCATCAGCAACTGGATGAACGACAACGTGCTGCCCGAGCACGTCAAGGCCGTGCAGCTGTTCAAGATCGCCGATGCCGTCGGAATCGACGCCCGCGAGCTACTCACCGGCAGCCGGTCAACGGTCGCCGATGCCCACGCCGACTACGCGTCGCAGCCTGTGCAACTCGAGCACTGGAAGATCGCCTTTCAGCTGGTTGCTGAGGCTCTTGATGAACGTGGACTCACGCTCCCGCCCGACAAGCGCGCGGAAGTCACGCTTCTGGCCCACGACCTGCTGGAAGAAGGACTGCAGGCCGCCAAGGTCCTGCAATTCGTGAGACGTGCAGCCGCCTGAGCGCGGCCAGGGAGGTCCACATGAGGGACAAGGTTTCCCAGCTGCGAAAGCTGCTGGGCGAGGCAACGCCGTCGCCGACGGTGGTCAGAAACGATGCCGAGGGCGAGGCCTGGCGCCGCTTCCAGCAGTTCGAAAGCTACACCGCCCCACCGCCACTGGAGTCTTCGTGGCGCGCACGTGCATCGCGGGAAATCCAGCGCATTGCAGCGTGGTACGGGCTCACCGACGAGATTCAACGCGCACTCGACGAAGCCGGCGTGGATCTCCTTGCATCGCTGAGCGACGCCGACCTCGAGTCACTGCGCGAACGCATGCGAATGCTGCAAGACAACGTCCAGAACGGGTTCGGCGCGCCAGACGCACCGCCCGCCACCTAGCGCGAGCGCGAGTCGATCGCCTGGACCGTCTTGCGCTGAAGTACGCCGTTTGCATCGAACACGAGGCCCAGCGTCTGCGTCTGCGCGTTCGCAGTGAAGCCGTTCGAGCGCCCAACTGTGTGCACGTACACCAGCACTTTTTCGCCACCGGCCTGTGTCGTTTCGCTCTGCGGCTTACCCAGGGCCGCACGGGCCGCCTGTTCTGTTGTCTGGCCCTCAACCATCGACGCAATGGCGCCCTCGGAGATGGGGCGCCCGCTCTCCACCGTGGCACACCCCGCCATCGCTGCGAGGAGCAGCCCTGCGATCAAGATTCGTCCGTACATGCCGGGCTCCGACTGAAGGATTCGCCATTCTGGCCGCAACCGCACTAAGCCGGCCTATCAATCTTACTTAGCCCGCTTGACATTACGCTAAGTACGCTTAGTATCTGCATCGTCCCCTTGCGGGACGGCGACCGGCGGGTCGCCCGCCGGCCCTCCCCTGCCCGCGCTGGGGCCTCCCCCTCCCCGGTGACCCGCCTGTCGTCTTCATCAATCGATGGAGGCGCACATGCTCGACCTACTCGCACAACCCGCGTTCCTGCCCGCGATGGTCATTGCCATCGTCGTCAGCGCACTCGCCGACATGCGGAGCGCGCCGCGATGAGTGCTTCCACGGAAGGCCTCAAGGCCGTGATGCGCAGCTCGCGGACTGCAGCTCGCGCCATTGCGTTTGCGACCTGCGCCGTCGGTGTGGCAATGATCGACGGGCGCACCGTTGAGGTGACACTGCCTGCGCTGGCGATCACGCTCTTCGTGGCCGCAGCGATCGTCCTCATTGTCGGCAACGGGGTGAGCGGCACGCTCGCACGGCGTGCGCAGTGTGAAGCGCCAGCGTTTGCGCCCGAAGTACGACCGGCGGGCTACGCGCTTGTGCTACTCGCGCTGATCATCGGCGCGTCCCATGAGCGAGAACAGCGCCTCCAGATTCACGCCCAACACCAGCAGGGCGGGCAGGCCCAAGAGCAAGCCCAGCAGGATAGTGATCACACTGGAGCCGCCACCCCAACCGTAGCCGAAGCCAGCCGCTCCGATGGGCATCACGGCCAGGCTGACCCAAGCCAGTCGATCTTCATAGACGCGCCACCTGCTGATCCAGAAGCTGATGTAGCCGACGAGCAGCGTTCCCAGAACGACGTTGACGTATTGGTCCATGCGGGCGATTCGTCCTCTGCGGTGAACGAGCATATCGCTCTTGGCGGTGCCGCATGACCGTCCTCACTGACACCATCCGCGACCACTTCATCACCTGCGTCGACGCCGGCCGCTTCGACGGCGATGGTCTGGACGCGCTGCTGGGGCACGTCGAGGCCGCGCAGTTCCGCCTCGCGGAAATCGAGCACTTCCGCGAAGCCTCTGCGGCCAATTCGGCAGAGGAGCGAGAGACGCGCGCCCGCATCGATCAGCTGGCGCAGGCCGTGATCCTGAAGGGTAACGCCGACCTCGAACAGCCCACCCACGACGCACACGTCCGCGCGATGGAAGCGCGGGAGGCGGTGCACCGTGGCTGATACACGCGCCCCCGTCGTCATCGACCTGAGCCTCGCGCGCCACGCGCTGTATCTCGCCTCGCAGCGCGAGCGCACCGAGCCCCGCGGCCAAGTCCTCGCGCGCTTCGTCGCCGACACCCGTGCCGGCTTCCACCGTGTCCAGCTGCGCCCGCGCTTGGCGCCCGGTGCGCGCGCATGACGTTCTCCGCTCGCACCTTGCGCTTCCTGCTCGCCTCGCAGCACGCGCAGACCAACGACCTGCGCATGCGGCCGATCACCTACCGCAAGCGCCGCCGCATCAGTGCCGCCGTGCGCATCGTCAGCGCGATCGCCGCACTGGCCGCGCTCGCCACCCGCTACGCCTGACCCGCACACACCAGCGCCGGCATCGCCGGCAGGAGCCATCCATGCCCAGCTCGCAATACACGCCGCAGATCCGCGCCGCGCTGCTTGCCGCGGCCAACGCGCCGAACCACCGGCTGCGCCGCTGCAAAGGCGGATTCACCGCCCCGCCCGCCGACCGCGTGCGCACCAGCGGCCAGGCCGCGGTGCCGGTGATCACCCGCCGCACCATCCTGCGCCTCGAGCGCGACGGCCTGCTCGAGTTCGAAGGTCGCGACGAGTACGCCACCACCGTCACCCTCACCACGGACGGCCTAGACGCCGTGCGCGAACTGCGCGGCGATGCCGCGGTGGATGCAGTGGCGTGAACAACCGCACACGTACCCGTCTCCAGGCACGCGACGCGCTCTACCAGCGCCTCTACGCCTGGCTGCGCGAGAACCCGCAGTCCCACACGGTGGCCGAGATCGCTGCGGCCGCGCACGAAGCCGGCGACGTCCAACGCACCGGCATCGCGCTGTCTCAGATGGCGCGTAACAGCTGCGCCGTACGCACCGGCTCGCCGAAGACCGGCTGGCGCTATCGGGTGGGCGATACCGCGCCGCGCCCTTGGCGCGAAACGCGCACCGTCACGTCGCTCGCGCCGTCGCGGCACGCCAACACCACCAGCAGCCGCGCGCCCTCGCTCGACCAGCAGCGCGCCCAGATCGCCGCCGACATAGCCGAGTTCCGACGCCGCGGCGGCCGCATCGAACGCCTGGGCCCCACTCAACTCTTCCGCCACATCCAGCCCGCCAATGACTGACCTCACCGCACTCACCGCCGTCAGCGGCCCCGAGCTGCTCGACCAACTCGCCGACGCCGAATCGACCAGCGGCCACCACATCAACGCCGCGCACTATCGCGAGCGCGCCCAGCAGTGGGCCGCCGACCAGCGACGCATCGCCGAGCTGGAAGCCGAAAACACCGCCCTCGACCAGCGCCTGCGGAACGCCACCGCAGCACTGGCCGCGTAGACGGTCGTGACCGCTGTGAAAAAGCTACTCGCCCTCTCGCACGAAGCCCATTGCGGCCAGAAGCTCGTCTCGACGCTCGGTGTTCTCGCGCGCGATGTCTTCAACCTTGCGCTCACGCGCAAACCCAAGCGCTTTCGCTTGCTCAGCCAACAGCTCCTGAAGCTCGCGAAAAATGAGAAGAGCTTGATCGATATCGACCATTCGCTGCGCAATCAACTGCACGCGCAAGTTCTGATCGACATCTGCGGCTATAGGGCTGAGCGGCTTCGCGAGCTGATTCCAGATGCCGATCGCATTGAGGATCGCCACGGCCTGGCGGTCAGTAAACCCATCAAGTCGGTCGGCCATTCGCTCCATCATCGTCAGCTGGCCTTGGCCGCCGCCGACAGAACTGACGAGGCGAGCAGCCTCGGCGACACGTCCCGCGCGCATCAAAGTGTTCAGATCGTTGTAAAGCCGCATGAGCGGCACAGCTGCTTGGAGCAATTCCCGCCCGAAGGTGTGGGCATAGATCGCCGCGCGGCTTTGGCGCCGCGCGTCCTCGCGACTCCATTCATCGTCGCGGATCTGGATCGTCCGGTCGTGCTCGCGCTTGGCCGACGTAAGCGCGATCAACACCGCGAAGACCGTCGCGATCGCAGCGAGGCCCGTGCCGATTGCAGACCACGCCTCCCAGTCAGGCCCGCAGCTGCCATCGATCCAACACCAAGCCGACAGTTTCGAGGGCACATCCATGTCTGATATCTCCGAAATGGCGATTGAAGCAGAGACGCCTGGGCCGAAGCCTATCAAGCCGACGATGCAACCGTTCATAGGCTGGGCCGGCGATCGCACCGCAGGCGCCGTGCTGGTCTTCGCCCGCGAGCCGCGCGCCGCCAAGCCGGTCGCCTTCGGCCTGCTGATGGGCTGGTTCGACGTCGAGTACACCGACGTCCGCGTGCGTCGCCTGCGCGAGCACACCGACTGGCTGCTCACGCACGCCAACCCCAAGATGCTCGCCGCCGGCCTCGCCCACGGCACCGACGACGTGCCCGGCTGCAGCGACTGCTGCCAGTGGCACGGCCCGCTGGCCGCCACCGGCCGCTGCGCGTGCTGCGCCCAACAGCGCCAGGTCTCTGCCGCTTCGGAGCTGCGCGCATGACGCCTCCGAACATCATCAGCGAGAAGACGTGTGCGACCGGATGGGCGCGGATCTACATGTCGGGGCCCATCGAAGTCGCCAAGCAAGCGCTGCGCAAGGAGTGTCTTCGCGAGGGACTTTGCGTGACCGTGGAGCCCACCACTTTCATCTATACCGGCGGCGAAGAATCCGGCTTCGTCGTCGGCCTGATCAATTACCCCAGATTCCCCTCGACGCAGCCGGATATCGACCATCGAGCGCGTCGAATCGCCAATCTGCTGCTGGAAGAGACCCACCAGCATTCGGTGCTGATCATGAGCCCGCTGACGTCCACCTGGTTCACCAGGAGGGACCAATGATCCAGCACCTGGTCAATGTCAGCGGCGGCAAGGACAGCACCGCGGTCTACCTGCGCGCGATGGAATCCGGCCGGACCTTCCGCGCCGTGATGGCCGACACCGGCAACGAGCACGAGATGACGCTCGAATATGTCGCGCGGCTGCACGAGCGCACGGGTGGCCCGCGCGTCGAGATCGTCCGAGCTGACTTCACACGCCAGCTCGCACAGCACCGCGAATACCTGCTGCGCGAGTGGCCCAAGCAGGGCATCCCGGAGGCGATCGTCCAGCGCGCCGCGGAGCTGCACGAGCCGACCGGTAACCCGTTCCTCGACCTGTGCATCAGCAAAGGCCGGTTCCCCAGCCGCATGGCGCAGTTCTGCACCGAAGAGCTGAAGACCATCCCGATCACTACGGGCCCGGTCGCCGAGATGCTGACCGCAGGACCTGTGCTGCAATGGCTGGGCATACGAGCCGAAGAATCGCGCAACCGCGCCAAGCAGCCGCTGTTCAACCGGCACGAGTCGGGTTCGATGGTCTGGCGTCCGATCTTCTCGTGGTCTGTGGAAGACGTCTGGGCGCAGCACCGTCGACATGGGCTGGCGCCCAACCCGCTCTACGCGCTCGGCATGGGCCGTGTTGGCTGCATGCCCTGCATCAACTGCCGCAAGGACGAGTTGCGCGGCATCGCTGATCAGTTCCCGGAGCACATTGACCGTATCCGGGAATGGGAACAGACGCTGGCGGAAGCGAATAAGCGCGGCTCGGCCACGTTCTTCCCTGCGGTCACCGACCCCACCGACGTCGATCGCCCCGGCACGTACTCGCGCATCGACACCTTGGTCGAATGGAGCCGCACGAGCCGCGGCGGTCGGCAGTTCGATCTCTTCTTTCAGCAGCAAGGGGGCGGCGGCTGCACTTCCGACCTTGGGCTGTGCGAGCGAGAGGCTGCCTGATGCACGCATCACTCGGCACCACCGGCCTGCACCACAAGCCGGGCTTCGTGGCGCTCGAGCCGCTCTCGAATGTGGCTGCGCTTCCCAAGCCTATCCGCCAGAACTGGCATCGGCGCGGCGTCTCTGCCGGCCTGCCCACGCTGGTGGTCTATGCGCGCGTCGTCGCCTGGGCGATCGAACGCGTGCACTTCCCCATGCCCGAGGACGTCACGGCCCGCTTCGAAGTGAGCAAGGCCACCGCGAACCGATGGCTCAACTGCCTCGCCGAAGCCTACGGCGTGCAACGCCCACGCCGGGGCGCGAACGGCGAATTCCTCAATCAGGAGCACGACGATGCATGACCCCTGGGCGCACCTCGAACGCAACTTCGAGGCCCGCATGAAGCGCGACACGAACGATCGCGACGACCGCCTGGCCAGCGACGAGCCACCGCCGCCGCCGACCCCGCGCTGTGACCGCACGCGCGACATGTTCGACGAGCGCGTCGCCTGATGGACGCGCAGCAGCTCGACACCCTGCGGCACGCCCTCGGTATCGGCGCCGACGGCACGAAGCCGGCCTTCCGCAATCACTTCGTCACCGGCGAAGGCAGCGAAGACCACGCCGTGTGCATGGTACTGGTCGACCGCGGCCTGATGACCCGCCGCACCGGCAGCGCACTCAGCGGCGGCGACGACATCTTCAGCGTGACCGCCGAGGGCCGCCTGGCTGCGGCTGGCACGTGGGTGAAGCAGCCCCGCAGCAAGCAGCGCTACGCCGACTGGCTGCACGAAGACGGCGTCGAGTCGTTCGGCGAGTGGCTGCGCGCCCGGCGTTACAAGCTCAACGAGGAGACTCGCAATGGCTGACAGAAGTCAGTACTCAACCTTCTGGATCCTGTTCGGCCAGTTCGGCGCAACCATGACGATCGAGCAGCTGCGCGACGCGTTCTTCCCGAAGGCCACCATCAAGACGATGGCCAACAAGCACAGCGCCGGCCTGCTGCCGGAGCGCGCCGGCGATGTCTACGACACGCGGGACGTGGCGACCTGGTGGGATTCCCAGCGCCAGCGGCAAGCGTCGTAGCCGCATCGTATCCTCGCTCCATGAAACGATTCATGGACAGCAAGGAAGTCCGCGATGAGCCGGGCTTCATCGCAGACCAGCCCGTCAGCCTCGACAACTATCGGGGCTTGGTCGGCTGGTACGCGCTACCGCCAGATGCGATGCGCTGCTGCGCAGTGGCGCCAGGCAAGTCGCATCTCTGTCGGACCAAGCATGGCCGCGGCTGGGTCGCTCGCGTCGAGGGAGGCGCCCTGTCGGTGATCGGGCGCGACTGTGCCCAAAACACCTTTGCGGCCGACTCCTCGATCATGGCCGACATCCACCGAGCGACGGCCCAGATCGATCGAGATGAGCAGCTGGCTCGCCTAGCTGGGCTGTTGGCGCAACGCGAGACGCGGATGCAGGAGCAGCAGGCCGCCCTCGTGGGGCTGGAGGAGCGACGCAAGCGGCTCTCCGAGCTGCTGCAGGAGGTCGGCGACGCGACGCGGCGGGCGATCGAGGATCGCGCACGCACCGGCCGCGGTACTGTCGACGTGACCGGCACCGTCCCGGCGAAGCGCGATTCGGATGGCGAAGTGATCAGGGAGGCGGTCGCAGTACCGATCCGCGTGGGCACGCTTCCGGAGATCCGTGCCTGTAACCCGGACACCATGCGACAAGTGGGCGACGCCCTGCGCGGACTGCGGAAGGCTTACCAGGCGGCCAGCCCAGAGGCGACCGAGGAGAGCACTGGCGCGCAGCGCAAGCTCGTAGCGGCCCTGAACGATCACGACCGCGTTGTCGGAGACGCCATCGCCCTCGCGCGCCAGCTGGACGCCTTCCTGTCGTCCGATCTCAGGCCGCTGGCATTCCTGGTGCACGGACAGCGTGACCGCGCTGACGCGGCGCGCGCGGCGCTATCTCGACAGGGCTTGGCTGACGGCCCGAAGCAATGGATCCAGCGTGCGGAGGCTGAGTTGTGCCGAGCCCACTCGGTGTCGAAGATCCGGATCGAGTGATCGGCGTGTTGCGACGTCCTCTAAACGACCTGTTCCGACAACAAGAAGGCCCCGCATTGCGGGGCCTTCTTGTTGTGAGACTGACAGCTAAGAAACGTGCGGATCATCTATACAACAAGAACCGCAAACGCACGAAAATTAGAGGTACTTTTTAACGTAGGCCATGTTACCAGCGCCGCACGCCACCTCCACGTAGTAACGCGGGATCTCGAACCTAACCGCAAGACGCGCGAAGTCTACTACCGTGCCTCCGTCCAGACATTTCTCACGCTGCTCAAAGGGGAAATAGAACTCGATGGCGGCGATCTCAGCAAGCGTCTCCCACGCGACAGCGCAACGAGGGGGTCCCCCGTTAACTGTATAAGCAGTGGTGCAGTCCTCAAGATGTGTCGAGAGGTCCATACTCCGGCGCCCTTCGTCATCGAAGATGACATGGAAGAGTTCCTTACAAAGGACGAACTTCTCTTCGTCCTTCGACATGCCAGTCAGCAGGCCGATACGATAGGAACCATCCGAGTTTGCCCAGTACGTGGCGCTAACAGAAGAACCTTCTGCCGGAATATCTACGTACTCGACAAAAATCTTCTTCCCCAAGTACTCGCCGCAGATCCAAAGAAGGTCGTCAACCGAACGCGGGAACTCCTTGCCGTGCAGCACGTACAACTCGTATTGGTCACCGATATCGCGAGCCTTCGACAGGCAGTAGCTAATGTCATCCTCTTCGAAAACCAAGAGTTCCTTCCCCCTTAGAAAACAAAAGGGACACCCTTCTAGGTGCCCCAAGCAAGCAGTAGCTAGTTAAGCGGCGCGGCGCGAATCGCCCACACCATTGAAAGGCAATGTCTTGCCGTCAAGCATCGCATTGAGGACGTTAACCACATCATTGGCCACCTTGGTAGGTGATCCGCCTTCCTTGTTGAAGAAAAACTTCACATCGACGACGCCACGCTCCTTGAGCGCAGCCTCTACAGCCTGCAGCTTCACATTAGCGTTCATGTCGTTCGTCATCACACGCTCCTCGCCCTAGAAAAATTACGCCCCAGCGCCTCGACCGATTAAAAGAGCCACTCACTTGCATGAGCGGCTCTCGTAATGCCTGGCGAGGCTGCCCCGGCTATGGCTGTAACTATAGAGATACGCCGCCCATACCACAACCACTTCAGACGTCAACTGACAACATTTGAAATAGGCGATTGTCAACAAACAGCACCGCCGAGTTCACCCGCATGTACTTGATAAGAAAGACTTTTTCTAATTATGAACAGATCATAAATGAAAAATGCTGTTTTCAACCCTTGACGAAGGTGAATCTTAAAAATCTATCCAACGCTGCCTAGGCGTTCCCTGAGGCAGTCCTAGAGGGGCACCGCTCAAAAGCTTCCGCGCAGCGCCCCCCCCATCACTTAGCGAACCACTAGTGCACCATCTTCTTTTAACTAATTGATATTAAAGGAAGTCGGTCCAGTCCATCATGGGTGCGACGGACAGGCGGAGCGATGCGGCGTACGCATCGGCGTGCCGGGCGCGGGGCGAGAGCGGGGTTCGGGTCATGGGGCCACGAGCGGCGCGCCGGGCAGTCGCGTGACCGCCAAGGCCGGCCGGCACCGGAAAACGAGGGGCGTCAGGATACATCGCAGTGGCGGCCTTCATGCCGGGGCCTGCGGCGCCCGGTCATCCTGCAGCGCATGTGAGGAAGGCGGGATGCATCGATGGTGTTCGTGCTGCTGTGTGGGCTGTTGCTGCTGGCGTGGTCGAGTGGCGCCATCCAGCTGCATGCGCGTGCCGGCGTGCTGCGGCATCTGCCATTGTGGCTGGCGATTGCCTGGACGCTGACGATCGTCGCGGTGCTCGGCTGGGGCGCATGGGGTCTGGTGGACCACGGTGGCTGGAACAGCCTGTCGACCGGCCAGGCACTGCACCGCGTTCTGGGCGAAGGCAACATGTTCCTGCGGCGCGCCGAATGGCCCGCGCTCAATCGCGGTGCCGGCGTGTATCTGACGCTCGATCTCGTCTGGACCCTGCTCGCCGCATGCGCCGCGCAGTTCCACGGATTCGTGTTCTGGTCGGAGCGGGCTGAGCGCCGTCGGCAGGCACATGTGCGTCGCAGGCACTAGCGATGCTCTGAACACCTCCAGTCCCGCTCGTCATTGCGAAGCGGGAATGGCGGAGTTGTTCAGAGGCCTCTTGGCGGATCGGCTCCGAAACACGCCGGCACCGGTATCGGAGTTCGCCCTCAACCCCTGGTTTTCCGGAATCTGTCGCGCCTCCCTCGTGACGCGGATCACCGCCGCATCCCTCGTCACGATGGGCAGCTTCTGTCACTATTTGTCACCTTCCGGCTCCATACGTGTGGCGAATCGATGAGTGACACCCGCAGCGTTCTGATCGTCGATGACGAACACGACATCCGCGAACTGCTGGTCCTCACCCTGAGCCGCATGGGCCTGCGCACTGAAACCGCGCCCACGCTCGCCGCCGCCCGCGAGCTGCTGGCCTCGGCCACATACGATCTGTGCCTGACCGACATGCGTCTGCCTGACGGCTCGGGCCTGGAGCTCGTCGCCGAGATCAGCACCCGCTACCCCGGCATGCCGGTCGCGATGATCACCGCCTACGGCAATGTCGAAGCCGCAGTGGAGGCGCTGAAGGTCGGCGCGTTCGATTTCGTCAGCAAGCCGGTCGACATCCACGTGCTGCGCGGCCTGGTGCGCCAGGCGCTGGAACTGGGCGAGCGCGCCAAGCGCGAAACCGACGAGCACAGCAGCCGCCTGCTGGGCACGTCCGATGCCATGGTCACGCTGCGCAATACCATCGCCAAGGTCGCGCGCAGCCAGGCGCCGGTCTTCATCAACGGCGAATCGGGCACCGGCAAGGAGCTGGTCGCACGCACCATCCACGCACAGGGCGCGCGGGCGAATGGCCCGTTCGTGCCGGTCAACTGCGGCGCGATTCCTACCGAACTGATGGAAAGCGAGTTCTTCGGCCACAAGAAGGGCAGCTTCACCGGCGCGCACAGTGACAAGCCGGGTCTGTTCCAGGCCGCAGACGGCGGCACGCTGTTTCTCGACGAAGTGGCCGAACTGCCGCTGCCGATGCAGGTCAAGCTGCTGCGCGCGATCCAGGAGAAATGCATCCGCCCGGTCGGCGCCCCGGCCGAAGTGCAGGTGGACGTGCGCATTCTCTCGGCCACGCACAAGGATCTGTCGCAGCTGGTCAATGACGGCCGCTTCCGCCATGACCTCTACTACCGCATCAACGTCATCGGCCTGAGCGTGCCGCCGCTGCGTGCACGCGCCGGCGACCTGCCGCTGCTGTCGGACGCCATCCTGCGCCGCCTGAGCCAGGCCATGCACCGCCCCGCGCCCACGCTGGCCGACGACGCCGTCGCCGCGCTCGAGGCCTACGGCTTTCCCGGCAACGTGCGCGAACTGGAAAACATCCTCGAACGCGCACTGGCGATGGCCGACGGCGACCACATCACCGCCAGCGACCTGCACCTGCCGACGCCGCGCGGCCACAGCTCGTCGAACACTGCCGCGCCCGCCGTGCACGCCTCGCCCTTCGTCACCGGCACCCACCAGGCCCTGGGCGCCGGCGGCACCGCGCCACGCGACCCGCGCACCGTCAGCCCCTACGAGACCGCCGGCACCGCCCTGCCCTCCTTCATCGAGGACATCGAACGCGCCGCCATCCAGCAGGCGCTGCAGGAGCACCGCTACAACAAGACCAAGACCGCGGCGGCGCTCGGCATCACGTTCCGGGCCCTGCGCTACAAGCTCAAAAAACTCGGGATCGACTAAGAAAGGTCTGAATAGTTGCAATCACCCCCGCGGCTTTAACAGACACATGTCTGGTCAAGCGGGGATCCAGCGCCTCAAAGCATAGGGAGGCGCTGGATTGCCGCTTTTGCGGGAAGGACGGTCAAGAGCGGAATTGTTCAGACATCCCCGAACGGGCACGCATCGTGATCCCGTCGAGGCTGGCGCATCGCACTGTCGATCCAGGGTGCGTGCTTACGCGTAACGCAGTCCCCAGTCATAACCATGCGCCGCCTTGGCGGTTGGCAACAACGTCGCTTCGCATCGGAAGACGGCAGCTATCAGCGGCCCGTCTCCTGCCATAACAGACACGCGCGACGATCAGTTGATCGAGTGACCTCGACGCCCCATCATGTACATTATCCTGTACAGTCGGAGTGCCATGAACACGATCACCTACACCGCGGCGCGCGCCACGCTGGCCGACACGATGGATCGCGTAGTCAATGATCACGAGCCGGTCATCATCACGCGCACCCGCGAGCGGGCCGTTGTGATGATGTCGCTCGACGACTACAAGGCGATGGAGGAAACCGCTTATCTGCTGCGCAGCCCGAAGAACGCACAGCGTCTGCTCGAGTCTATCGCCCAGTTGGAAGCCGGCCGGGGACAGGCGCGGGAACTGGCCGAGTGATTCTGCAGTTTTCGGACGAGGCCTGGCAGGATTATCTGCATTGGCAGCACACCGACAGGAAATTGCTGAAGCGGGTCAACGAGCTGATCAAGGCGATCCAGCGCGATCCATTCCAGGGCATCGGCAAGCCCGAGCCGCTGCGTCATGCGCTGGCGGGCTACTGGTCCCGGCGCATCAACGACGAGCATCGCATCGTCTACAAGGTCGAAGGCAACGTGCTGATGATCGCCGCAGCGCGATACCACTACTAATAGCGGAACGTCATCCGGGGATGCAAATCGCTCTGAAGATTGAGCGAAGCCTGTCTCCGGTATCGTTTCGCGCTCGAGCTCGTTCCTGACGATTGCATTCAAGGCAGCGGGCACATCGCGTCGTCTCGCGCCTATGCTCGCGGTCGCGCGCTCCAGGCTCACCGTTTTCCCGGCATCGTCCCGCTCTCCATCATTGAGGGGCATCGCGCGCCGCCATCCAGCCGGCGCTGCAGGAACACCGCTACAACAAGACCAGGCCCGCAGCCGCACTCGGCATCGCCACCCGCGCCCTGCGCTACAAGCTCAAGAAGCTCGGCATCGACTGGCGATTGCGCCCAACCCCCTGTGGGAGCGCGCTCGCGCGCGATTCCGACAATCTCGCGCACCCCTTCAGCCCTCGCCAATCCGGCCGATATCGAATCGATGCCCCTTTGCGGTGAATGTGCACTTCGCGTCACATCCTGACGCTCCCAGACACCATTCGCGCCCGCACCGTTCGCTCCACCGCGAACCAGCGCACATTTCAGCGTCCGGAGTCGGGCCAGAAGGTTGGCACGCCTCATGCGTTAACCCCCACGCACGTGCAAGTCGCACGGCAAGCCCAGGGATCGGCATCCGCCGGCCACGAGGCACGTGAACCATCCACTCCTAGGGGATACACCATGAAGAATCAGAAGGGCTTCACCCTGATCGAACTGATGATCGTTGTCGCGATCATCGCGATTCTGGCCGCGATTGCGCTGCCCGCTTATAACAACTACCGCGTGCGCGCTGCTGAGAACGCCTGCCTCGCAGAGTCGAAGGCCTACGTCAATTCCTACGTCGCAGGCGTCAATGGTGGCTTCCCTGATGCAGACCTGCCTGCGCACACCGCAGCAGCTTGCGAGGCCGAAATTACAGGCAGCCGCGCGCTCGTCGAAGCCGAGGCCGGCACTTTCACCGAAGTTGCTTCCCCGGTGGCCCCTGGCGACCAGGATGTCTTCTGCGACTGGTCGAATGCGACCTGCGAGCTGCGCTAATAGCTGTGCCAAGTGATCACTCGAGCGGGCTAGCTTCTTTAGCTCGAGGCCGGGGTCCCTGATCGCTTGGCATTGCATAAGAAACCCCGCTTCGGCGGGGTTTCTCTATATGGAGCAATGCGGGAAGTTACGCGATTCGCTGTAGCTGCTCGCTTCCGTCTAGCCCGCTGCAAATTTTGGTGCCACGTTCACTTTGCGCCGCCTATATGCTTGCGCCATCGGCTCGCTTCCTCTACGTCACAACGAAGTCCCTAAGCCTTAGGCTAGAGCCTGTTGGTCGGAGCCCGGATGCTTGCACACCAATGCGCTCTAGGCGTCGTGGTGCTAGCTGTGGATACGGGACTGCATTACGCGTCAAGCTGCATGATCAAAACTCCTCCAGCGGCTTACGGCGGTAAGAATTGGCCTGCTTGTTGCATCCGAAGTACGCGGCTTCACCCTAATCGAACTGATGATCGTTGTTGCGATCATCGCCATCCTCGCTTCAGTTGCATTGCCGGCCTACAACGCGTATCGCGTACGCGCCAGCGAAAGAGCATGTCTCGCGGAGATGGCGAACTACGCGCAGTTTTCTCTAGTGGCGCTGCAGGATGGCGACACGCCCCCAGCGGCGCCTGAGCGGGCGTGTGCCAGCGCCGATACGGCAACTGCCTTGGGCGAAACAATCGAAGGCCGGCCGCACGCGCCCGGTGTTGCAGCGACACGCTGCGACATGGACACCGGCAGCTGCCGATCGCTATAACCTCACGCCGCGCCTGCGGACGCAGGCCGCCGTAGTAGATTAGTCACCCCTGCCGCCTCTTCGGGAGTGCATGCTGTGAACGCCGTCACCACCGCCAACCTCGTCGGCATCACCGGCATCGTCCGCCGCCTCGTGCTCGATGGCGCGCTGGACGAAGTCACGGCGCGCGACGCTCTGGAGAAGGCGACGGCGGCGCGCAAGCAGGTGGCCGGCTATCTGCGCGAGCACAAGCTGGTCACCGCGGCGCAGATGGCGGCGGCGAACGCGATCGAATTCGGCATGCCCTTGTTCGACCCGCTGGTGATGGATCCGCAGGCACACGCCGCCAAGCTGGTCAGCGAGGAACTGCTGAACAAGCATTGTGTGCTGCCGCTGTTCAAGCGCGGCAACCGCCTGTTCGTGGGCACCTCGGACCCGACCAACTTCCAGGCGCTGGACGAGATCAAGTTCCACACCAATCTCGCGGTCGAGCCGATTCTGGTCGACGAGGACAGCATCCGCCGCACGCTGGAACTCTGGCAGCAGACATCGGACAGCTTCGGTGACGATCTGGAAGATGGCGACGGCCTGGAAACGCTGGACGTCGGCACCGATGACGACCCGGGCAAGATGGAGAACGTGGTCGACGGCAAGGACGACACGCCGATCGTCAAGTTCGTCAACAAGGTCCTGGTGGATGCGATCAAGCGCGGCGCCTCGGACATCCACTTCGAGCCCTACGAGACCGACTACCGCGTGCGTCTGCGCGTGGACGGCATCCTCAAGCAGGTGGCGAAAACGCCGGTCAAGCTCAACGGCCGCATCACCGCGCGCCTGAAGGTGATGGCGCAGCTGGACATTGCCGAGAAGCGCGTGCCGCAGGACGGTCGCATCAAGCTCAACCTGTCCAAGACCAAACAGATCGACTTCCGCGTGAGCACGCTGCCGACGCTGTTCGGCGAGAAGGTCGTGCTGCGTATCCTCGATGCGAGCGCGGCGAAGCTGGGCATCGACAAGCTGGGTTACGAGCCGGACCAGCAGAAGCTGTTCCTGGACGCGATCCACAAACCGTACGGCATGGTGCTGGTGACCGGCCCGACCGGCTCGGGAAAGACGGTGAGCCTCTACACGGCGCTGGGCATCCTCAACGACGAGACCCGCAACATCTCCACGGCCGAGGACCCGGTGGAAATCCGCCTGCCGGGTGTGAACCAGGTGCAGCAGAACAACAAGCGGGGCATGACCTTCGCCGCGGCGCTGCGCTCGTTCCTGCGCCAGGACCCGGACATCATCATGGTCGGCGAAATCCGCGACATCGAAACGGCGGAAATCGCGATCAAGGCCGCGCAGACCGGCCATATGGTGCTCTCGACACTGCATACCAACGATGCGCCGCAGACGATCGCGCGCCTGATGAACATGGGCATCGCGCCGTACAACATCACCAGTTCGGTGACGCTGGTGATCGCCCAGCGCCTTGCGCGCCGGCTGTGCCCGAAGTGCCGCAAGCGTGTCGACCTGCCCGACCACGCCCTGCTGCAGGAAGGCTTCACCGAAGACCAGGTGCGCGCGGGCATCGAGATTTACGAAGCCGTGGGCTGCGACGAGTGCACGAACGGCTACAAGGGCCGCGTGGGCGTGTACCAGGTGATGCCGATGCTCGAAGAGATCCAGGAGATCATCCTGCAGGGCGGCAATGCGCTGCAGATCGCCGCGGTCGCCCAGCGCGCCGGCGTGAACGATCTGCGCCAGTCGGCACTCAAGAAGGTGCAGCAGGGCCTGACCAGCCTGGCGGAAATCAACCGCGTCACCACCGACTGATCCATCGACGGCCCGTCCGGCTTGCGGTTTCATGCCGCCGGTCACGCCGTGGTCTGACACTTATGCCGCCGAACGGCTAACATTCGGCGGACCATTCCGGCTGGGGAGCCGGATTCCGGGGAATCCGATATGTCGACCACGCGCACCGCCATCCGAAAGTCTGCCGGCAAGCCGGCCACGTCCGTTCGCGAAGCGCCTGCGCTTCAGACATTCACGTGGGAAGGCACGGACAAGCGCGGCATCAAGATGAAGGGCGAGCAGCAGGCGCGCAACGCGAATTTGCTGCGGGCCGAACTGCGCCGTCAGGGCATCCAGCCCAAGCTCATCAAGGCCAAGGCCAAGCCGCTGTTCGGCGGTGCGGGCAAGCGCATCACCCCGAAGGACATCGCCGTCTTCAGCCGTCAGATCGCGACGATGATGAAGTCCGGCGTGCCGATCGTGCAGGCGCTGGAGATCATCGGCAACGGCCAGCGCAACCCGCGCATGGGCAAGCTGATCGGTGACATCCGCGCCGACATCGAGGGGGGCTCATCGATCTTCGAAGCGCTGAGCAAGCACCCGGTGCAGTTCGACGAGCTGTATCGCAACCTGGTGCGCGCGGGCGAATCGGCGGGCGCGCTGGAAACCGTGCTCGAGACCATCGCCGACTACAAAGAGAGCATGGAGTCGATCAAGGGCAAGATCAAAAAGGCCCTGTTCTACCCCGTCGCCATCATCGCAGTGGCGATCCTGGTCTGCGCGGTGTTGATGATCTTCGTGGTGCCCACCTTCCGCGAAACCTTCGAAAGCTTCGGCACCGACCTGCCTGCGTTCACCGAACTGGTATTCGGCATTTCGGCCTTCATGGTCGGGTGGTGGTGGCTGATCCTGCTCGTCGCCATAGCGGGGACGACGGCCTTCCTGTTTGCGTTCAAGCGCTCGCTGCCGCTGCAGCATGCGGTCGACCGGATGATGCTGCGCATTCCGATCATCGGCAAAGTGCTGCACAACTCGGCAATCGCCCGTTTCGCGCGCACCCTGGGCGTGACCTTCAAGGCCGGTGTGCCGCTGGTCGAGGCCCTCGATTCGGTGGCAGGCGCGACTGGCAGCACGGTCTATGAGAAGGCGGTGCTGCGCATGCGCGACGACGTGGCGGTGGGTTATCAGATGAACGTCGCGATGAAACAGACCGCGCTGTTCCCGCACATGGTGGTGCAGATGACCGCGATCGGCGAGGAAGCCGGCGCGCTCGACACCATGCTTTTCAAGGTGGCCGAGTTCTACGAGGAAGAGGTCAACAACGCGGTCGATGCGATCTCCAGCCTGATCGAGCCTTTCGTGATGGTGATCATCGGCACGCTCGTGGGCTCGATCGTCATCGCCATGTACCTGCCGATCTTCAAGATCGCCATGGCGGCAATGGGCTGATCGATGGCGTTTCTCGACCAGAACCCCGCCCTCGGCTATCCGCTCGCCGCCGGCCTCGGCCTGCTGGTGGGCAGCTTCCTCAATGTGGTCATCCTGCGCCTGCCGCGGCGCATGGAGTGGCAGTGGAAGCGTGATGCGCGCGAGATCCTGGGGGAGCCGGAGCTGTACGATCCGCCGCCACCGGGCATCGTCGTCGAACGCTCGCACGACCCGGACACCGGTACGCCGCTGGCGTGGTGGGAGAACATTCCGGTCCTGAGCTGGCTGATGCTGCGCGGGCGTTCGCGCCACAGCGGCAAGCGCATTTCGCTGCAGTATCCGGCGGTCGAGCTGCTGACGATGCTGCTGTTCGTGGCCTGCGTGTGGCAGTTCGGTTTCGGCTGGCAGGGCTTCGGCGCGCTGGTGCTGACCTCGTTCCTGATCGCGGCGTCGGGCATCGACATCCGCACCCAGCTGCTGCCTGATTCGCTGACCCTGCCGCTGATGTGGCTGGGCCTGATCGCCAGCCTCGACAACCTGTACATGCCGGCCAAGCCCGCCCTACTCGGTGCGATTGTCGGCTACGCCAGCCTGTGGTCGGTGTGGTGGCTGTTCAAGCAGGCCACCGGCAAGGAAGGCATGGGCCATGGCGACTTCAAGCTGCTGGCCGCGCTGGGCGCCTGGTGCGGCCTCAATGGCCTGCTGCCGATCATCCTGCTGTCGGCGGTGGCCGGCGCGATCATCGGATCGATCATGCTGGCCGTGCAGGGTCGCGACCGCGCGACGCCGATCCCGTTCGGTCCATATCTGGCTATCGCCGGCTGGGTGACCTTCATGTGGGGTCACGACCTGACCGGCGCCTACATGCGGTTCGCCGGCCTCGACTGAGCCGCACGCGGCGATGAGCGCGCTGATCATCGGCCTGACCGGCGGCATCGCCTCGGGCAAGACCGCGGCCACGCACGCCTTCGAAGCGCGGGGCATTTTCGTGTCCGATGCGGACCTCGCTGCACGCGCGGCCGTCGAACCTGGGAGCGAAGGCTTGGCCGAGGTGGTCGCGGTATTCGGCCGTGACGCGCTGGCCGCCGATGGCCGTCTGGACCGCGCGGCGATGCGCCGGCGCGTATTCGAGGACCCGGCTGCGCGGCATCAGCTCGAAGCCATCATCCATCCGCGCGTGCGTGCCATGTTGCAGCAGGCCTGCGAGGACGCTGACAGCCCGTACGCGGTGGCGGCGATCCCGCTGCTGGCGGAAGGCGGACGCGCCGCGTATCCGTGGCTGCACCGCGTGCTGGTGATCGACGTGCCGCATGATGTGCAGATGGCGCGGCTGCTGGCACGCGACGGCATCGACGCGCACCTCGCGCAAAAGATGGTCGCGGCCCAGGCGACGCAGCAGGCGCGGTTGGCGATCGCGGACGACGTGGTCGTCAACGACAGTACGCTGGACGCACTGGATGCGGCCATCGGAGCGCTGGATCTGCGATATCGCGCGATGACACCCCTGTAGGAGCGCGCTTGCGCGCGAAGAGGCTTTCCCGGGACAGCCCGTTCGCGCGCGAGCGCGCTCCTACATGGGCTACGGCGTCCGTCACTTACTGGCCGCGGCAAGCGTTGAAGTCGATGATCAGGCGCCGAATATGCGGTCGAAAGATGGTGCCTGTGTAGGAGCGCGCTTGCGCGCGATGGGGTGGCGCCGGGAAAGCCCGATCGCGCGCAAGCGCGCTCCTACAGGGGGCCGCGTGGCGTCGTTGGGGCAGTTTGGTTCGCACGCACGGCGGACGCGACTGGACGGGAATGGTCTCGATCGACTTGATGATCACTCCGGCGAGGTCGCTGACTTACCGCAATTCCCCCTCAGCCAGGCCACAGGCTCCGGATCGCCGCGATGCCCTGCGCGCCGTGGCGGCGGGCCTCGGGGATGTCGTCTGGCGTCATGCCGCCGATGGCGTAGATCGGCAGGGCGCTGGTTTCGCGTAGGCGTGAGAAGGCGGTCCAGCCGATGCCCGCTTCGCCCGGATGACTGGCGGTGTCTGCAACCGGGCCGAGCACGACGAAATCGCAGCCGACACGGGCCGCCTGGGCGAGATCGCGCGCGTCGTGGCAGGACGCGGCCAGTGGCGCATGTGCGGGCAGCGGTCGGACGTCGTGCGTGTGCAGCGCGGCCGCGGTCAGGTGCACGCCGGCGCCCGCTGAGAGCGCGGTGTCGACGTCGCCGTTGAACAGCACCTGCGCATCGCGCCGCCGACAGCGGATGGCGGCCTGCTGCAACAGCGTGGCGCGACGCGCAGCGTCGATGCCCGGCAGGCGCACCTGCACGCGGCGGATGCCGCGGCGCAACGCATCGTCGAGCGCCTGCAGCCATGTCGCGTCATCGTCGCCTGGAGGCGGGGTGACGAGATAGCGATCCGGCGCCTGCAGCGCGGCGACGACGGGCAGGTCCGCAGGCGGCATCGAGTAGCGCGCGAGCCTGTCGGGTGCCACCCATGCCAGCGCCTGCCCTTCCCGCCCCTTCGGCACGCCGTCCCAATGCGTCACGTGACGCACGTCGAGCCGCAGGCGCTTGCTCGGGTACTGCTGTGGCACGGTCATCAGGGGCGGGCCCACGGTGACGCGGATGCCCAGTTCCTCGTCGAGTTCGCGCGCGAGTGCTGCTTCCGGTGTTTCGCCCGGCTCGCGCTTGCCGCCCGGGAACTCCCACAGGCCGGGCATATCGCGGTTGGGCGTGCGCCGTGACAGCAGGATGCGGCCGCGCTTGTCGGTGATGACACCGGCGACGACCTCGATGACGCGCTCGCTCATGCGGCTCTGCGGGATGAAGGGCGATCAGGTTAGGCGAGATGCGGGGCGGTTCACCAGCGGGTGGAGCGGCTGGGGGCGCATCGGGGATGGTGGCTGGCCAGCGCGGGCGACGGGGCTTGGGTGTCGTGCGCGTGAGGTTTGCCCGTGACAGCGCCGGCGAAAGGCCTCGCGCGCGAGCGCGCTCCTACAGGGGGTCTGATGCCGGTGCCTGGAGCGGCGGGCAGATCGGGGGCCTTTGCGACAGTGTCGGGAAGGCCATCGCGCGCAAGCGTGCTCCTGCAGGGGGACGCCCGCTCTCGGGAGCGAGAGCGGGCGCTGGCGCGGGCGCGGGAGTCAGCTCAGCTGGCCGTGGCAGTGCTTGTACTTCTTGCCGCTGCCGCAGGGGCACGGATCGTTGCGGCCGACCTTTTCACCGTCGCGCACGATGGTCGCCGGCTGTGCGGGCGAGGCGGCCGCTGCCGCGGCGCGCACGTCCTCGGCTTCCTCGTCGGCGCCGTAGCCGCCCGCGTCGGCGTGCTGGAACTGGGCCTGGTTGAGCTTGGCCTCGACCTGGCGGCGCTCTTCGGCTTCCAGGGCTGCGATCTCGTCCTCGCTGCGCACGCGCACGCGCGCGAGCATGGTCACCACGTCGTGCTTGACCTTCTCCAGCATCTCGGAGAACAGCTCGAAGGCCTCGCGCTTGTATTCCTGCTTGGGCTGCTTCTGCGCATAGCCGCGCAGGTGGATGCCCTGACGCAGGTAGTCCATGCGGCCCAGGTGCTCCTTCCAACCCTGGTCGAGCACGTTGAGCATGATGTGCTTTTCGAGCATGCGCATCGTCTCGTCACCGAGCGAGGCTTCCTTCTCGGCGAACAGACGGTCCACTTCCTGCTGCACGTGGGCGTTGATCTGCTCGTCGTCGAGTTCCTCGCGCGTCTTCGCCAGTTCGACCAGCGACAGGCGCAGGCCGAACTCGCGCTCAATCTCCGATTCCAGACCCGGCAGATCCCACTGCTCGTCGATCGACTGCGGCGGCACGTAGCGGCCGACGATGCCGCTCACGACATCGGCACGGATGCCGTCGACGTTGTCCTTGACGCTCTCGGCGTCGAGCAGCTCGTCGCGCTGGCCGTAGATGACCTTGCGCTGGTCGTTGTTGACGTCGTCGAAGTCCAGCAGGTTCTTGCGGATGTCGAAGTTGTGCGCTTCCACCTTGCGCTGCGCGTTGGCGATCTGCTTGGTGACCAGCGGCGACTCGATGATGTCGTCTTCCTGCAGGCCCATGCGCGCCATGACCTTCTGCACCCAATCGGCGGCGAAGATGCGCATCAGGTTGTCTTCGAGCGACAGGTAGAAGCGGCTCGAACCCGGGTCGCCCTGACGGCCCGAACGACCGCGCAGCTGGTTGTCGATGCGGCGCGATTCGTGGCGTTCGGTGCCGATGATGTGCAGGCCGCCGGCGGCCTTGACCGCATCGTGGCGCACCTGCCATTCGCTGCGCAGCTTGGCCTTGGTCGCCTCGTCCACCGGCACGCCGGTCTCGGCTTCCAGCGTCGCCAGCTCGGTTTCCAGCGAGCCACCGAGCACGATGTCGGTACCGCGGCCGGCCATGTTGGTGGCGATGGTCACCGCGCCCGGGCGACCGGCCTGGGCGATGATCGTCGCCTCGCGCTCGTGCTGCTTGGCGTTGAGCACTTCGTGATGGATGCCTTCCTTGCGCAGGTGTTCGCTGAGCAGCTCGGACACTTCGATCGAGGTGGTGCCGACCAGTACCGGCTGGCCGCGCTCGTTGGCGGCCTGGATCTCGCGCGCGACCGCGCGGTACTTGCCGTTGCGGTTGAGGAACACCGCGTCCGGGTTGTCCTTGCGGATCATCGGGCGGTGGGTCGGGATGACGACCACTTCCAGCCCGTAGATGCTCTCGAACTCGTAGGCCTCGGTGTCGGCCGTACCGGTCATGCCCGAGAGCTTGCCGTACATGCGAAACAGGTTCTGGAACGTGATGCTGGCGAGCGTCTGGTTCTCGCGCTGCACCGGCACGCCTTCCTTCGCCTCGACCGCCTGGTGCAGACCGTCGGACCAGCGACGGCCCGGCAGGGTACGGCCGGTGAACTCGTCGACGATGATGACTTCGCCGTCGCGGACGATGTAGTGATCGTCGCGCTGGTAGATCGCATGCGCGCGCAGGCCGGCATTCAAGTGATGCACGACGTGGATGTTCTGCGGTGCGTACAGGCTGTCGTCGCCTTCGAGGATGCCCGCCTTGCGCAGCAGTTCCTCGGCATGTTCCTGGCCGGCTTCGGACAGGTGGACCTGCTTGCCCTTCTCGTCGACCCAGAAGTCGCCGTCGCCGTCCTCGGTCTCCTGGCGGACCAGCGACGGGACAATGCGATTGACCTTGATGTAGAGCTCGGGCGAATCGTCGGCCGGGCCGGAAATGATCAGCGGCGTGCGCGCTTCGTCGATCAGGATCGAGTCGACTTCGTCGATGATCGCGTAGTTCAGACCGCGCTGGTAACGGTCGGCCTTCGACAGCGCCATGTTGTCGCGCAAGTAGTCGAAGCCGAATTCGTTGTTGGTGCCGTAGGTGATGTCTGCGCGGTAGGCGTCGCGCTTGGCTTCGCCATGCGGCATGCCCGGCCAGATCACACCGACCGAGAGGCCCAGCCAGTTGTAGAGCTTGCCCATCTGCGCCGCGTCGCGACGCGCCAGATAGTCGTTGACCGTGATGACGTGGACGCCCTTGCCCTCGAGTGCGTTGAGGTAGGTCGGCAGCGTGCCGACGAGCGTCTTGCCCTCACCGGTGCGCATCTCGGCGATCTTGCCCATGTGCAGCACCATGCCGCCGATCAGCTGCACGTCGTAAGGGCGCATGCCCAGCACGCGCTTGCTGGCCTCGCGGCAGACGGCAAATGCTTCGGGGAGGATCTTGTCGAGCGTCTCGCCCTTGGCGACGCGCTCCTTGAACTCGGGCGTCTTGGCCTGGAGTTCGGCGTCCGAAAGCGCCTCCATCTGCGGCTCCAGCGCGTTGATCTTCGCGACGATCTTCTCGAGCTGTTTGACGAAGCGGTCGTTGCGACTGCCGAAGACACTGGTGAGCAGACGATTGAGCATTGGAGATCCGGATCCTGAAGACGGAACGCGGCTCGGCGGTTTCCCCCGAAGCCGCAAAAAGAAAAGGGCGCCAGGCGCCCTTTCATTGGCAACGCGCATTGTAGCTTGGGGAGCGGCGGGGCGTTTTCAAGCGCCAGCCGCAAGAGTGCCGTGGACGTCGCCCGTATGCGACATGGCCGGCGAGCCATCAACGTTGACGTCCGATTGAAGCCCTCCCCCGCGCTGCGGGGGAGGCTTGCGTGGGGGCAACCCACGCACACCGACCCGCGTCATCGAGCGCGACAGGTCAAGCGCGATACCAACGCGATCGCGAACGGACCGTTCGCCCCCATCCCGGCCTTCCCCACCCGCGGGGGAAGGAGAAAAACCTTACTGCCGGCTCACACCCATGTCGCCGAGGAACTTGCGCGGGTTCTGCACGCGGCCGTTCTCCCAGACTTCGAAGTGCACATGGGCGCCGGTCGAGCGGCCAGTGGAACCGGCCTTGGCGATTTCGTCGCCGACGCGGACCAGATCGCCCACCTTCACCACGTTGCGCGAGTTGTGCGCGTAGCGGGTGACGTAGCCGTTGCCGTGGTCCACCTCCACCGTCTTGCCGTATCCGCTGCGCACGCCCGAATAGCTGACCACGCCATCGGCGACGGTCATCACGCGATCGCCGGTGCGGGCACTGAAATCGATGCCCTTGTGGAACTGGCCGCCGCGTCCGAACGGATCGGCGCGGTAGCCATAGTTGGAAGTCACGTAGCTGCTGGCGACCGGCGAGCGCGAGGGACGCGCGTTCTGTTCGAGCTTGCGGTCGAACAGCAGCGCCTCGAGCACCGAGAGCTGCTGGCCGGAGCTGGCGAGATCGCCGTCGAGCGCGTCGAGGCCGCCGATGAGCTTGCGGGCCGGCATGTCGCGCGCAGGCTCCGCGCCACCCTGGCCGACCGGGCGGTCGAAATCGAATTCGCCGTCCTCCAGCCCGGCGCCGCGGGCGAGCCGGTCGCCCAGCGCATTGAGGCGATTGGCCTGGGCCTGCAGCTCGGCCATGCGGGCAGCGAGTGCGTTGATCTCGCGCTGGGCCTCCTGCCGTGTCTGCTCGATGCCGCGCTCGTTGGCCGTGGCCACGCCATGCAGGCGGGCGACTTCGGCGGCATTGAGCGCAGCGCCACCGCACAGGCTGGCGACGGCGACGGCGGTGACGACGGTCAGCGGCTTGCGCACGGCGAGCGCGCGGGCCTTGCCGGCCAGCGTCGCGGCGCGGCCGCGCATATCATTCAACAGGGTTTCGAAGGTCATGCGTGCCAATGTCTGATTTCAGGTCCAGGTCCAAGCCACCCCGCGCCGGTGCGTCCCGCATCGGGACGGCGACGGCCGCGCTGGACGCGGCCCTGGGTGGTGCGTCGGCCGATCCGATCCGCCGGGCCATGTGGCTCGACGCGCTCGATCGCCGCCTCGTTCCCCTGCTTCCGCCGACGCTGGCGCCGCATGCGCGGCTGGCCAATGTGGACGGCAGCAGGCTGGTGTTCCTCGTCGATTCGCCCATCTGGCACGCCAGGCTGCGCCTGTCGGCCGAAGTGCTGCTCGACGCCGCCCGGTCCATCGGGCTGGATGTCAGCGACATCGTGATCAGGACCACGACCCGGCCACTTCGACCGGAGGTCGATGCGGGCCGTGCACGTCCGAAACCGCCGTCCGCCGTCGCCCGCGAGGCCGTGGCGGCCGCGCTGGCCTCGCTGCAGTCGCCGGACGGTGACGACAGCGGAGCGCGATGATCCGGGTGATCCCTCCCCCTGCTCACCGACGTCGACGCCGGGTGAAGGGGAGCGGGCATGCTACCGGCCGATCCGGCGCGGGAAGTTAACCGAAAATTATGGAAACAGAAATTTCAGGTTAAATTTACGTTATTTACGACGCGCGGGATGAACTGCTCAGACGCCTGTGTTGCGGGTTCATCCCGGGTTCGCAAAGGTGACGCGACGCATGGCTGCGGCATCCGACGGTGGCGCGTGCCGCGAGACGGTTCGCCTGAATCGTCCTGTAGGAGTGCGCTTGCGGGCGATGCGAGATCGCCGCGTTCCGGGGGATGACCGCAATCGCGCGCGAGCGCGCTCCTTCACGGAGCGAAGCGGGAAAGCTGCTCTGAGGTGGCTGTCGAAGCGCGATCTGGTGCGCGCCGCCAGGTCTCCAGAACGATCGGCGACACCACGTCCGCGGCCCCTGTAGGAGCGCGCTTGCGCGCGATACGAGGTCGCCGCGGTGCCCAGACATCACCGCAATCGCGCGCGAGCGCGCTCCTACACGAAGCGAAAGCGGCACCTGAGGTGATGGCTGTCGAAGCGCGATTTGACGCGTGGCCGGCCAGATTCCAGAACGATTGGCGACACCGCATCAGGGTGCACTGTAGGAGCGCGCTTGCGCGCGATGCCGCCTCGCGTCCGGTCTCGACAACGCCGCAATCGTGCGCGAGCGCGCGCGCACGGGGGCGTCCCCGCGATCAATCAGGCAGTCGCAGGGGTGCCGTAGGCGACGGGGGCGGATGCGGTCTGGTCGAAGCTGACCTTTTCCCACGCGTCGGCTTCGGCCAGCAGCGCGCGGACCAGCTTGTTGTTGAGCGCGTGGCCCGACTTGTAGCCGACGAAGCGGCCGAGGATCGGGTGGCCGGCAAGGTAGAGATCGCCGACCGCGTCGAGGATCTTGTGACGCACGAACTCGTTGGCGTAGCGCAGGCCGTCGTCGTTGAGCACGCGGAACTCGTCGAGGACGATCGCGTTGTCCATCGAACCGCCGAGGCCCAGGTTGCGCTCGCGCATGTATTCGAGATCGCGCATGAAGCCGAAGGTGCGCGCGCGGCTGACTTCGCGGATGTAGGCCTCGGTCGAGAACTCCACCTCCGCGCGCGACTGCGCGACCGGAATCGCCGGGTGATCGAAGGCGATGGTGAAGTCGAGCTTGAAGCCGTCGTAGGGCTCGAAGCGCGCGATCTTGTCGCCTTCGCGCACTTCCACAGTACGGAGCACGCGGATGAAGCGCTTGGGCGCGTCCTGCTCGACGACGCCGGCCGACTGCAGCAGGAACACGAACGGGCCCGAGGAGCCGTCCATGATCGGCACTTCGGCCGCGGACAGTTCGATATAGAGATTGTCGACGCCCAGACCCGCGAGCGCGGACATCAGGTGCTCGACGGTCTGCACGTTGGCCGGACCGCAGCTCAGGCCGGTGCACAGCGTGGTCTCGGTCACGAGATTGCCGTCGGCGGGAATCTCGACGACCGGGTCGAGGTCGACGCGACGGAACACGATGCCGGTGTCGGGCGTTGCCGGGCGCAGCGTCAGGAACACTTTCTCGCCACTGTGCAGGCCGACGCCTGTCGCGCGGATCACGTTCTTGATGGTGCGTTGGCGGGGCATGGGGGTGTCCGCAGGGAGGAAGATTCCGGCGCGTCCGTCATCGGACTGTCATCGGAACCGGGTGGCAGATTATCACGGCACCACCTGAACCTGAATAAAGCGTCGAGGCCGGCGCAGATGCGCATGAATGCGCAAAACACCGTAGCGCGGTGTCGGAAAAACGGTCCACCGGGAAGCCCGGTGGACCCAAGAGGCGACGCGCGGACAACGCGTCGCCGGGCACTTCATGACGGGAGGACCTCCGCCATGCGGCGGGACGCATCGCCACGCACCGTCATGTCGGTGCGCAGGAGATGGACCGCCGCGGGTGACGCGGGTCAGTCGGCCTGGCGACGCAGGGCGCGACGGAGCGCTTGCGAGGCACTGCCTCGCGCTTCGTTGCGCGCCCGGCCATGGATGGCCGGGCCGGACCTGCCGGAGCCGATGATTCGCGCCAGGGATGGCATCAGTCAGCTTGGCGACGCAGGAACGCAGGAATATCCAGGTAGCTGCTGTCGCTGCCGAAGTCGGCGACCTTCGGCGCATCGGACGACGACTCGGCGCGGGCGCTGCCGCGGGCCGGCGATGCCGAGGCGCTGCTGCCACCGTTGCCGGTGCCGCGAAGCGAGGCGGCGATGCTGTGGCCCGGGGTGTAGGCGGACACGGCGTCGGTCTCGTCCTCGATCAGCATGCCGGTCGTGCCGTCGCGCAGGCCACGCTGGTTGTTGCTGATCAGCTGCACCTGCGGCTTGCCGCGGGCAGCGCCCTGGCCATCGAAGCCGCTGGCACGCGCCGGCGCACGGTTGAGGCCGGTCGCGACCACAGTCACACGGACTTCGTCCTGCATGTCGGGGTCGAGCACGGTGCCGATGACGATGGTCGCGTCCTCGCTGGCGAAATTCTCCACGGTGCGGCCGACTTCGTCGAACTCGCTCATCGTGAAGTCCGCGCCGGCGGTGATGTTGACCAGGATGCCGTTGGCGCCGGCCAGGTTGACGTCGTCGAGCAGCGGGTTCTGGATCGCGGCTTCGGCGGCGGCTTGCGCGCGGTCGTCGCCGCGGGCGTGGCCGGTGCCCATCATCGCCAGACCCATTTCGGACATCACGGTGCGCACGTCGGCGAAGTCGACGTTGATCAGGCCCGGACGGACGATCAGGTCGGCGATGCCCTGCACGGCGCCCAGCAGCACGTCGTTGGCGGCGCGGAAGGCCTGGATCATCGTGGCGTTGCGGCCGAGCACGGTGATCAGCTTCTCGTTGGGAATGGTGATCAGCGAATCGCAGTGCGCCGACATCTCCTCGATGCCCTTGAGCGCGACCTGCATGCGGCGACGGCCTTCGAACGGGAAGGGCTTGGTGACGACCGCAACGGTCAGGATGCCCATCTCCTTGGCCAGCTGCGCCACGACCGGGGCTGCGCCCGTACCGGTGCCGCCACCCATGCCGGCGGTGATGAACACCATGTCGGCGCCCTGCAGCGCGTCCATGATGATCTCGCGGTCTTCGAGCGCGGCCTGACGGCCGACTTCCGGGTTGGCGCCTGCGCCCAGACCCTTGGTGACGCTGCTGCCGAGCTGCAACTGCAGCTTGGCGCCGCAGTTCTTGATCGCCTGCGCGTCGGTGTTGGCGGTGATGAACTCCACGCCGTCGACGCTGTTGTTGACCATGTGCGCGACCGCGTTGCCGCCGCCGCCGCCGACGCCGATGACCTTGATCACCGCGTTTGGAGCCATCTTCTCGACCAGTTCGAAATGTGCCATGTCCGTGTCCTCGGTTTGGAGCCGTGATTGGTGATTGGTGATTGGTGATTCGACGAAGCGAACCGCCATTCTCGATCGCCATCCGGCGTGCTTTTAGTTATGGAGCTTGGATTGCCTCTACCGCGTGCCGCTCTTGCTTTTTGCTCTTTCAAATCACGAATTACGAGCCACCAATCACGGCTCTTCAGAACTCGCCGTTGAACCGCGCCCAGATCTTCTTCAGCCAGCCGCCGGCGCGGCCGCCCGAGACCACCGGGCGCCGCGGGTGTTCGATCTGGCTGCCCATCAGCAGCAGGCCGACGCCGCTGGCGTGCACCGGATTGCCGACCACTTCGCCAAGCCCGGTGACGTGCTGGGGAATGCCCACGCGCACCGGCATCTGCAGCATTTCCTCGGCCAGTTCGACCACGCCTTCCATCTTCGAAGCGCCACCGGTGAGCACCATGCCGGCGCGCACGTGCTGCTCGAAGCCCGAGCGGCGCAGTTCGGCCTGCACCATCTCGAAGATTTCCTCGTAACGCGCCTGCACCGCCTGCGCCAGCGACTGCCGCGGCAGGCGACGCGGCGGACGGTCGCCGACGCTCGGCACCTGGATCGATTCCTCACTGGTCGCCAGCTGCGCCAGCGCGCAGGCGTAGCGGACCTTGATCTGCTCGGCTTCCGGCGTCGGCGTGCGCAGCATGTGCGCGATGTCTTCGGTGACCTTGTCGCCGGCGATCGGCAACGACGCGGTGTGACAGATCGCGCCGCCGACGAAGATCGCCAGGTCCGTCGTGCCCGCGCCCATGTCGACCAGCACCACGCCCAGCTCGCGCTCGTCACTGGTCAGCACCGCGGTGCTCGAGGCCAGCGACGACAGGATGAGGTCGTCGATCTGCAGGCCGCAGCGCTGCACGCACTTGCTGATGTTGGCCGCGGCCGACTGCGCGCAGACCACCAGGTGCGCGTGCACTTCCAGACGCACGCCAGTCATGCCGACCGGGTTGCGGATGCCTTCCTGCGAATCGTCGAGCACGTACTCGCGCGGGATCGCATGCAGGATCTTCTGGTCGGCCGGGATGGCCACGGCCTTGGCCGCATCGAGCACGCGGTCGAGATCGGCCCAGGTCACCTCGTTGTCGCGGATCGGCACGATGCCCGGCGAGTTGCGGCACTGCACGTGATTGCCGGAAATCGAGGCGTAGACCGAGCGGATCTCGCAGCCGGCCATCAGCTCGGCCTCCTCGACCGCACGCTGGATCGACTGGACCGTGGATTCGATGTCGACCACCACGCCGCGCTTGAGGCCGCGCGATTCGTGGCTGCCGATGCCGATGACCTCGATCGGGTTGCCGGGCGAATACTCGCCGACCAGCGCCACCACTTTCGAGGTGCCGATGTCGAGTCCGACGATGAGCGTCTTGTCGCCTTTGCGGTTCATGAGAGGCCGTGGTTGGGGTTTCGTGATTCGTGATGCGATGTGGCGACGTCGTCACCCGGCTCCGCCCAGACCAGGGCAAAGCCATTCGTGTACCGCAGGTCGGCGCGGGTGAGCATGTCTTCGCGACCGGTGGTCAGGCGCGGCAGCATGCGGGCGAAGCGGGCCAGGCGCAGACGCGCTTCCTGACTGCCGACGATGACCTCGGTGCCGTTCGACAGGCTCAGCTGCCAGCTGCCGCGTGCATCCAGCACGACGCGCTCGACGCGCACGCCGGCGCCGCCGAACAGATCGCGCGATTCGTTGTAGAGCGCGACGATCTCGGGGATGCGGGCTTCGGGGCCGTCGAAGCGCGGCATGTCGGCCGGCGCCTCGACGCCCTCGGCGGCGAACAGCCGGCCGCGGGTCGAGAGCAGACGCCCCTCGCCCCAGTGCGCGAACGGCACGTGTTCGGCGATGCGGACTTCCAGCACGTCCGGCCAGCGCTTGCGCACCTCGACGCCCGCGACCCAGGGCAAGCGCGCGACGTCGCGCTGCGCATCGCCCAGATCGACGGCGAAGAACCCGCGCTGCGCATGCGGCAGCACCGCTTCACGCACGCGCGCGGTGTCGACCTGCTCCAGGCCATCGTTGAGGCGCAGCACGCGCAGCGGCCAGCGCTCGGCACCGATCCAGCCGTTGACGACGGCGACCACCGGCAGGGCCACCAGCGAAATCGCCAGCAGCCAGGCCAGAACCCGCAGCATCGTGCCGAACGCCTGGTTCATCGCGCGGCCACCTCCACCGGAATCGTGGCCTCGAGCACGCGCCAGCACAGGGCCGGATAGTCGATGCCGATCTTCGCCGCAGCCTTGGGCACCAGCGAGTGGCTGGTCATGCCGGGCGCGGTGTTCACTTCCAGCAGCAGCAGCTCCCCGCTGCGCCGGTCGCGCATCACGTCGACGCGGCCCCAGCCGCTGCAACCCGCGGCGACGAACGCATCGACGGCCAGCGCACCGATTCGCGCCTCGTCGTCGCCCTCAAGGCCCGGGCACAGGTACTGGGTATCGTCGGAGATGTACTTGGCTTCGTAGTCGTACCAGGCGCCCTTGGGCACGATACGGATCGACGGCAGCGCGTGCGGGCCGTCGACGTCCTCGATGACCGCCACGGTCAACTCGTCGCCTTCGACCATCTGCTCCATCAGCAGTTCGCCGGGGTAACGCGCAGCCAGGGCCACGGCCGCATCCAGATCGGCGTCCTCGAACACGCGGCTGATGCCGACGCTCGAGCCTTCCTTCGACGGCTTGACGATCACCGGCAGTCCGATCGCGCGCGCGGCGGCGTGCACATCGTCGCCCGGCTGCAGGCGGCGATAGCGCGGCGTCGGCAGATCGAGGCTCATCCACACCTGCTTGGTGCGGATCTTGTCCATGGTCAGCGCCGAGCCGAGCACGCGCGAACCGGTGTACGGAATCGCGAAGGCATCGCACAGGCCCTGCACCACGCCGTTCTCGCCATCGCCACCGTGGAGGATGTTGAAGACGCGGTCGAACTGACCGGCAACGATCGCCTTGGCGAGTGCCGGCACGCCATCGACGGCATGCGCATCGACGCCGCGCGAGCGTAGCGCATCGAGCACGCCCTGCCCCGACTGCAGCGAGACTTCGCGCTCCGAACCCGGACCGCCGAGCAGCACGGCGACGCGGCCGAACACGCCCGGATCGGTGAAACGCGGCGGCGACAGCGTCAGGCTCATCGCGCGGCCTCCGTGTCGAATCCCGAGCGCGACAGTTTCTGCACCGCCGCGCCGATGTCGCCGGCGCCCATCATCAGCAGCAGATCGCCGTCCTGCAGGATGTCGGGCAGCACGCCGGCGAGTTCATCGGCGCCGCCGACGACGACCGGATCGATGCGACCGCGGGCGCGGATCGCACGCGCCAGTGCCTTGGCGTCGGCGCCGGCGATCGGCGCTTCGCCGGCCGGATACACCTCGGTCAGCACCAGCGCGTCGACGTCCGACAGCACGCCGGCGAAATCGTCGAACAGATCGCGCGTGCGGCTGTAGCGGTGCGGCTGGAACGCGACGACCAGGCGCCGGTCGTTCCAGCCACCGCGCGCGGCTTCGAACACCGCGGCCAGTTCCTTGGGGTGATGGCCATAGTCGTCGACCAGCTGCACGCGCGCGCCGTTCGGCGTGACCACTTCGCCCAGCAGATTGAAGCGGCGGCCGATGCCTTCGAAGCTGCCGAGCGCGGCGGCGATGGCTTCCGGCGCAACGCCGAGCTGCCAGCCCACCGCGGCCGCGGCCAGCGCATTGAGCACGTTGTGGCGACCCGGCAGCGCGAGACGCACGCGGATGCGGTTCTGCTCGGGCAGACAGAGCGTGAAGGTCATCGCCGCGCCGTCCTGGGCGATGTCCTCGGCGCGCACGTCGGCATCGCTCGACACGCCGTAGGTCATCACGTGGCGCGGGGTGTCACGCGCGAGACGCGCGACCTCGGCATCGTCGATGCACAGCACCGCCAGGCCGTAGAACGGCAGGCGGTGCAGGAATTCGTGGAAGGCGGCCTGCACGCGGGCGAAGTCACCGCCGTAGTTTTCCAGGTGGTCGGCGTCGATGTTGGTGACGATCGCGACCAGCGGATTGAGGCGCAGGAAGCTGCCGTCGCTCTCGTCGGCTTCAGCGACGAGCCAGTCGCCGCTGCCCAGGCGCGCATTCGCGCCTGCAGCGAGCAGCTGGCCGCCGACGACGAAGGTCGGATCGAGCCCGCCCTCGGCGAGCACGCTGGCGGTCAGCGATGTGGTCGTGGTCTTGCCGTGCGTACCGGCCACCGCGATGCTGCGGCGGAAGCGCATCAGCTCGGCCAGCATTTCGGCACGCGGCACGACCGGAATGCGCTGCGCGCGCGCTTCCATCAGTTCCGGGTTGTCGGGACGGATCGCGCTGGAGACGACCACGCAATCGGTCCCCAGCACGTTCGCCGCCGCGTGGCCGCGGTGCACGGTGGCGCCCAGGCCGGCGAGACGCCGCGTGGTGGCGTTGTCGGCGGTGTCCGAACCCGAGACCTTGTAGCCCAGCGTGCACAGCACTTCGGCGATGCCGCTCATGCCGGTGCCGCCGATGCCGACGAAATGCACGCGCGAGAAGACCTTGGCGAAGTCTTCCTTCGACAGGCCGCGGGTCTGGTGGAGACGACGGATCATGCGTTGCTCCTGCCGCCGAAGCTCGGCTCGACGCGCTGCTGCAGGCGGCTGGTGCCACGCGGCTGCGGCGCCGGCTGCACGGGCAGCGGCGGCTGGGTGGTGGGGGGAACCGGGCCGGCCGGCGCAGGCGCGACGGCATCGCCGCGCAGCCGTGCGACCTGGCGCTGGGCGCGGTCGAGTTCGAAGGACACGCGCAGCAGCAGGCCCATCGCCACGCAGGTCATCATCACGCTCGAGCCGCCCGACGAGACCAGCGGGAGCGTGAGCCCCTTGGTCGGCAGCAGGCCCAGGTTGACGCCGATCGACACCAGGCTCTGCAGGCCGATCATCAGCGCCACGCCGAAGGCGCAGTAGCCGGCGAAGTGGCGACGCATCTCCACGCACTTCAGGCCGATCCACATCGCCCTGCCGACGAGTGCGACGAACAGGCCGATGACCAGGCACACGCCGACGAAGCCGAGTTCCTCGGCGAGCACCGAGAAGATGAAATCGGTATGCGCTTCAGGCAGATACGACAGCTTCTGCACCGATGCGCCCAGGCCGACGCCCGCGAATTCGCCGCGGCCCACGGCCATCAGCGCGTTGCTGAGCTGATAGCCGGCGCCGAGCTGATCGGCCCAGGGGTCGAGGAACGAGGTCAGACGACGCACGCGATAGGGCTCGAGAATCGCGATGAAGGCGAAGATCGGCAGCCCGATGACGACCGGCGCGGCCATGCGCGGCAGGTGCACGCCCCCGAGCACCAGCAGGCCGGCGGTGACGGCGAGGATCAGCGTCGCGTGTCCGAAGTCGGGCTGCAGCAGCAGCAGGCCGACCAGGCCCACGGCGACGCCCAGCGGCTTGATCATCGCCGGCCAGGTCGCGTTGACCTCGTCGCGGAAGCGCACCAGGTAGCTCGACAGCCAGACGATGTAAATGACCTTGACCGCCTCGACCACCTGGAAGTTCGACACGCCCAGCCAGATCCAGCGGTGCGCACCGTTGACCGAGCGTCCCAGGCCCGGCACGAATACCAGCAGCAGCAGTCCGAAGCAGGCCAGCAGCACGAAACGGTCGTACTTCTCGATCGTCTTGAGCTCGGTGCGCATCACCGCCAGCGCCAGGCCCAGGCCCAGGCCGAGGAACATCAGGTGGCGGGTCAGGAAGTAGTAGCGGCCGACGCGCATGTCCTCGCCGATCGCGATCGAGCTCGACGCGACCATGATCACGCCGAGCGTCGCGATCGAGACGATCACGCCGAGCAGCCACGGATCGAAGCGACCGACGATGTCGTCGATGCGCGTCGCCTGGCGGGTCGAGGCGTTGTCGTATCCGAGCTGGTCGTAGGGTCGCGCCATCAGCGCACCTTCAACGTGGCCAGGCCGACCAGCACCAGGATCACCGAGATGATCCAGAAGCGCACGATCACGCGCGGCTCGGGCCAGCCCTTGAGTTCGAAGTGGTGGTGGATCGGCGCCATGCGGAACACGCGCTTGCCGGTCAGCTTGAAGCTGGCGACCTGGATCATCACCGACAGCGTTTCGATGACGAAGATGCCGCCCATGATCACCAGCACCAGTTCCTGGCGCACGATCACCGCCATCGTGCCGAGCACAGCACCGAGCGCGAGCGCGCCGATGTCGCCCATGAACACCATGGCCGGATACGTGTTGAACCACAGGAACCCGAGCCCGGCGCCTGCGATCGCCGCGCAGATGATCACCAGCTCGCCCGCGCCCGGCACCTGCGGAATCTGCAGGTAGTTGGAGAACACCGCGTTGCCCGAGGCGTAGGCGAACACGCCCAGGCCGCAGGCGACCAGCACGGTCGGCATGATCGCCAGGCCGTCGAGACCGTCGGTGAGGTTCACTGCATTGGAGAAGCCGACGATCCAGAAGTACGCGATCGCAACGAAGCTGATGCCGGCCAGCGGCAGGGCGACCGCCTTGAACAGCGGCACGTAGAACGTCGTCGCCGCGGCGACGTCGGCATAGAGATAGAGGTAGAGGCCGGCGGCAAGGCCGAAGATCGACTGCAGCAGGTACTTCCAGCGCGACTTCAGACCATTGGGGTCACGCTTGACGATCTTGATCCAGTCGTCGTACCAGCCGATCGCGCCGAAGGCGACCATGACCGCCATGATCACCCAGACGTACTTGTTGCGCAGATCGCCCCACAGCAGCACCGACAGCAGCACGGTCAGCAGGATCAGCGCGCCGCCCATGGTCGGTGTGCCGGCCTTGGAGAAGTGCGTCTGCGGGCCGTCGGTGCGGATCGGCTGACCGCCCTTGAACTGGGCGAGCTTGCGGATCACCGCCGGACCCAGCCACAGCGACAGCAGCAGCGAGGTCAGCGCGGCGAGAATGCCGCGGAACGTCAGATACTCGAACAGCTTGAAGAAGTCTTCCAGACCCTGCAGCCAGCGGGCGAGTTCAAGCAGCATGTCCGGTTCCTGTGTTGTTGCGCAGCGCGGTGACCACCCGGTCCATCGCACTGCCGCGAGAGCCTTTGATGAGAACCGTGATTGGTGATGGGTGATTGGTGATTGGAGAAGGCACTCCGGCTGACAGGTCGCCGGCGAGTTCGGCGATCAGGGCATCGTGGGTCTCGAAATGACGCGCGCCCTCGCCGAATGCCTCGGCCGCGGCTGCGCTCAGTTCGCCCAGCGCATACAGACGGCTGATGCCCGCGCTCTTTGCGCGCACACCGGCCTGGGCATGCATCGCTGCGCCGTCAGCGCCGAGCTCGCGCATGTCGCCGAGCACCAGCCAGCGCTCACCCGCAGCGGCGCCCAGCGTGTCGATGGCGGCGTTGAGTGAACCGGGGTTGGCGTTGTAGCTGTCGTCGATCAGCACCGCGCCGCTGTCCAGCGTGTGGCGCACGAGTCGACCGGTGACCGCCTCGGCGGCGCCGAGCGCGGCGACGATCGTGTCCAGCGGCACGCCGGCGGCAAGCGCGATGGCGGTCGCGGCCAATGCGTTGCGCACGTTGTGACGGCCGGGCAGCGGCAGCGCGACGTCGGCCTCGCCCCCAGGCGTGACCAGGTGGAAGTGCGCGCCGGCCGTGTCGAGACGCAGGTCGCGAGCGGTCACATCGGCCGTGGCCTCGATGCCGAAGCGCAGCAGGCGTCGGCCGTGAGCGCGCTCGGCGAAGTACGGGGCGAATGCATCGTCGGCGTTGATCACCGCGGTGCCGTCGCCCGGCAGCGCGTCGTAGATTGCGGCCTTGGTGTCGGCGATGCCGAGCAGGCTGCCCATGCGCTCCATGTGCGCTGGCGCGATGTTGTTGACCAGGGCGATGCGCGGCCGCGCGATCGCGGTCAGATACGCGATGTCGCCCGGCTTGCCGGCGCCCATCTCGTAGACCGCGAATGCGGCGTCTTCGGGCGCGTCGAGCACCGCCAGCGGCAGGCCGATCTCGTTGTTGAAGTTGCCCGGGTTGAAGCTGGTCACCGCAAAGCGCGAGAGGATCGCGGCGACCAGCTGCTTGACGCTGGTCTTGCCGTTGCTGCCGGTGATGCCGACGACGGTCGCCGCGCGCGCGCGCTGTACGGCGCCGGCGAGCAGGCCGAGCGCGACCTGCGGGTCGGCGACGACGATCTGCGGCAGCTCGGCTTCGACGACGCGCGCGACGAGCGCGGCGCGTGCGCCCGACGTCGCCGCGCCGGCCACGTGGTCATGTCCGTCGAAGTTGTCGCCCTTCAATGCGACGAACAGCAGCGCGCGGCCGTCGGCAGCGTCGAGCTTGCGGGTGTCGGTGGCGACCGCGTCGATGTCGAACGCGCCGTCGCTGCCGTGCAGGCGGCCGTTGACCAGTTGCGCGATGCGGGCGAGCGTCATCGGGATCACGGGCGCGCCTCCGCATACGCATCGAGCGCGGCCTGCGCGACGAGGCGGTCGTCGAAGGCGTGCTGCACGCCGTCGATTTCCTGGTAGGGCTCGTGGCCCTTGCCGGCGATCAGCACGATGTCGCCCGGCCTGGCCTCGGCGATCGCGCGTTCGATCGCGCGGCGGCGGTCGCGCTCGACGGTCACGGCTTGCGCATTCGCGAAGCCGCGCAGGATGTCGGCGACGATCGCGTCGCCGTTCTCGCGGCGCGGATTGTCGTCGGTGACGATGACGCGGTCGGCGTGCGCTTCGGCGATCGCCGCCATCTGCGGGCGCTTGCCGGTATCACGTTCGCCGCCGCAGCCGAACACACAGACCAGTTCGCCGCGCAGGTGTCCACGCAGCGACTGCAACGCCTGCTGCAGCGGATCGGGCTTGTGCGAATAGTCGACGACGACCAGCGGCTGCGTGTCGCCGCCGAGGCGGTTCATGCGCCCGGCGATGGGCTGCAGCGATTCGAGCGCGCGCACGATCGCCTGCGGCGCGTGGCCCAGTGCGGTCAGCACGCCGGCAACGCTGAGCAGGTTGTCGACGTTGAAGCGGCCGAGCAGCGAGGCCTGCACGGGCAGCGCTTCGCCGCCGATGCACAGCGCGAACGCGATGCCGCGATCGTCCAGTGCGATGTCGCGCGCGGCGATATCGGCCGACGCATCGCCCTTGGCACTGACGGTGATCGCGCGGACGCCGGACTCCAGCGTGGCCGGCAGCGTCGCGCCGAACGCGTCGTCGATGTTGATGACGGCGGCCTTCAGGCCGTCTCGCACGAACAGCTTCGCCTTCGCTGCGCCGTAGCCGGCCATGTCGCCGTGGTAGTCGAGATGGTCACGGGTGAGATTGGTGAACACCGCGACGTCGTAGTGCACGGCATCGACGCGGCCCTGGTCGAGCGCGTGCGAGCTGACTTCCATCGCCACCGCCTGCGCACCGGCATCGCGCATGTCCGCGAGCAGCGCGTGGGTCTGCAGCACCAGTGGCGTGGTGAAGCCGTTCGGCGCGAGCGCGCCGTGCAGACCGGCGCCTAGCGTGCCGATGGTGCCCGCGCGCGTGCCCAGGATCTCGAAGGCCTGCGCCAGCAGCTGCACGGTCGAGGTCTTGCCGCTGGTGCCGGTGACGCCGACCATCGTCATCGCGTGCGACGGCCGGCCGTGGAAGGTGTCGGCCATCCGGCCCATGCGCGCACGCAGGCCGGCGACGGCGATCGCGTCGCCCGGCATCGATTCGATCTCGGCCGGCACCGGCGGCTCGAACAGGATCGCGCTGGCGCCCGCCGTGCGCGCCGCGTCGGTGAAATGCAGGCCGTGGGTGCCGAAGCCGCCGATCGCGACGAAGGCATCGCCCGGCCGGATCGCGCGGCTGTCCTGGACCAGTCCGGTGATGACCGTATCCTCGGGCACGGCGGCCACGTCCGGCAGCAGATCGCGGAGTGCCATCGCGCGACTCATCGCTGGCCTCCGGCGACCTGGGTGGCGACGACCGGCGCGGGCGATGTCGCCGACACGACCGGTGCGGCCGCGGCCGTCGCCGGCACGGCGCGGCCCTGCGCGCGGGCGCGCTTGGCGTCGTTGGCGGCCTGCGCGGCCAGCCAGGTGTCGATGTCGTCCGGCGGCACGTCCATCAGGCGCAGCGCGCCGTCCATGACCCGCTGGAACACCGGCGCGGACACGTAGCCGCCGCCGTAGGTCGAGCCGCCCTTGGAGGTGTCGGGATCGTCGATGACCACCGCCATCGCGAAGCGCGGGTTCTCCACCGGCACCAGGCCGGCGAAGAACGCGAGATAGCGGCGCGCATAGCTGCCGCCGCTGGCCTTGCGCGCGGTGCCCGACTTGCCGGCGACGTGATACCCCAGGATCGCCGCGCGCGTGCCGGTGCCGCCCGGCTCAGTCACGGTCTGCATCATGCGCACGACTTCGTCGGCGACGTTTGCCGACAGCACCTGCCGTCCTTCGCCGGCGCCGCCCTTGACGAACGTCGGCGGCAGGGCGCGGCCGTGGTTGCCGAAGGTCGCATAGGCGTGGGCGATCTGCAGCGGCGTGACGGCCATGTTGTAGCCGTAGGACATCACCTGCTTGTCGGTGCCCGACCAGCGCGAGGGATCGGCCAGCAGGCCGGCCGCTTCGCCCGGAAATCCGCTGCCGGTGCTGCGGCCGTAGCCCATGTTGCGGATGAACTCGTAGAAGTACCGGTCCTCGAGCTTGTGCACGATCATCGACGAGCCGACGTTCGAGCTCTTGGTGATGATGCCGGTGGTGTCGAGCACGCCGTAGTTGCGGAAATCGCTGGTCTTGAAACGCCCGTTCGGGATCCAGCCGGGGCTGGTGTTGAACGTTGTCGTCGGCGTGATGACGCCCTTCTCCAGCGCCGCGGCGACGGTGATCGGCTTCATCGTCGAACCGGGCTCGAGCAGGTCGGTCACCGCGCGATTGCGGTGCGCGTCGCGGTTCTCGCCGGTCACGCGGTTGTTGTTGTAGGTCGGCAGGTTGGCCATCGCCAGCACTTCGCCGGTCGCCACGTCGAGCACGACGATCGAGCCGGCGCTGGCGCCGGTGTCCTCCAGCGCGCGGCGCAGTTCGCGGTGGGCGAGAAACTGGATGCGCCGGTCGATGCTCAGCACCAGGTCCTTGCCCGGCTCTGCGGCGCGCACCAGGTTCACGTGCTCGACGATGCGACCGTGGCGATCGCGGATCACGTTCTGCGCGCCCGGCTTGCCGGCCAGCCATTCGTCGAACGCCAGCTCGATGCCTTCCTGGCCGCGGTCGTCGATGTTGGTGAAACCCAGCACGTGCGACACCGCCTCGCCCTGCGGGTAGAAGCGGCGGTACTCGCGCTGCGAAAACACGCCGGGGATGCCGAGGTCGAGCACGCGCTTGGCGGCGACCGGGCTGATGCGGCGGTGCCGCGGCAGATACATGAACTCCTTGTCGGCACGCTGCGACACCGCGCGCGACAGTTCCTCGAGCGGCAGGCCCGCCACGTCCGCCAGTTCCGGCAGGCGGTCGGGATGCTTGCTCAGTTCCTGCGGATTCACCCACAGCGACTCGACCGGCGAAGAGATCGCCAGCGGTTCGCCGTTGCGGTCGGTGATCATGCCGCGCGAGGCCGGAATCGGCACTTCCCGGCGAAAACGCGCATCGGCCTTCTGCTGGTAGAAGGCGTTGTCGATCAGCTGCAGATCCACCGCGCGACCGACCAGCGCCACCGCGCCCAGGCCCAGCGCGCCGCCGACGAGCATCAGGCGCAGGCGCAGATCGAACTGCGCGCGCTTGCGAGGCTTCTTGGCGTGACCGTCGCCGGCCTTGATGAACTTGCGGAAGTTCATGGCCGCACCACCACGATCTCGGCCGTCTCGGGGAAGCGCATGCCCAGGCGCTCGCGCGCGACCTGGTCGACGCGGTTGCTCATGGCCCAGGTCGCCTGCTCGAGTTGCAGGCGGCCGAAATCGATGTTGAGTTCGTCGCGGGCGCGCTCCAGGCGCGTCAGGTCGACGTAGAGCTGCCGGTAGTCGTGGCGCGCGTGCACCACGCCGACCGCGGTGATCACGTTGGCGGCCAGCAGAATCGCGACGAGGACATGGCGCAGCTTCATCCGGCGACCCCTGCGTCGCCCACGCCTTCGAGCTTCTCGGCCACGCGCAGCACCGCGCTGCGCGCGCGCGGATTGGCACGCAGCTCGGTCTCGTCGGCCTTCACGGCATCACTGACGATGCGCAGGCGCGCCACGAACGGCGCGGCTTCGGGCAGGCGGCGGTTGCCGGCCGGCGCCTTGGCATGCCCGGCGATGAAGCGTTTGACGATGCGGTCTTCCAGCGAATGGAAGCTGATCACCGCCAGACGCCCGCCGGGGCGCAGCGCCTCCAGCGCAGCGTCGAGACCGGCTTCGAGGTCCGCCAGCTCGCGGTTGATGTGGATGCGGATCGCCTGGAACGAACGCGTCGCCGGATGCGTTTCCTTCTGGCCGGGCTTGATCCTGCGCGGCACGTTGGCGGCGATCACCGCAGCCAGATCGGCCGTGCGCAGGAACGGCGCTTCGCTGCGGCGGGCGACGATCGCGCGCGCGATGCGGCGGCTCATGCGCTCCTCGCCCCAGGTCCACAGCACATCGGCGATCGCAGCTTCATCGGCGGTGGCGATCCACTCGGCCGCGCTCTGGCCCGTATCGGGGTCCATGCGCATGTCCAGCGGGCCGTCCTTGCCGAAGCTGAAACCGCGCTCGGCGACATCGAGCTGCGGCGACGACACGCCCAGATCGAACAGCACCCCGTCGAGCGGCGCCTCGACCGCGGCCGACCAGTTCGCCAGATCGACGAAGCTGCCGCGATGGATGGCCACGCGCGGATCAGTGCCGAAACGCGCCTGCGCGACGGCGATCGCGTCGGGGTCCTTGTCCATCACCAGCAAGCGCCCGGCCGGGCCGAGCTGGGCCAGCACGCCGCCGGCGTGTCCGCCGCGGCCGAAGGTGCCGTCGAGGTAGCGGCCCTCCGGGCGCACGTGCAGACCGTCGAGGGTCTGGGCGTACAACACCGAAAGGTGGCCGGACGGGGCATCCGTACCACCGGCGGTCACAACGGCAATCCTTCGAGATCGTCGCCGGCCATGTCCTCGTCGGTCAGGGTCTGGCGGATCTGCGCCTGGTGCGCCTGCTCGCTCCAGAGCTCGAACTTGTCGCCCATCCCCACCAGCACCGCGCGTCGCTCGATGCCGACCGTATTGCGCTGGCTGGGCGGAATGCCGATGCGGCCACTGGCGTCGGGTTCGACCACCGTGGCGGCGCCGACGAGCTTGAGCTGCAGGGTGCGGTTGCGCGCCAGTGTGCGCGGCAGCGCGTTGACCTGGTCGCGCAGCGCTTCCCAGGCCTTGAACGGATAGAGGTAGAGGCCACCCGCGTCGAACGGGTTGTAGGTCAGCACCAGCCGGTTGTCGCACTCACGCGCGACGAAGTCCCGATAGGCGGTCGGAATCGCCAATCGGCCCTTGTCGTCGATGGTGATGGCGGTTTCGCCCTGCAACACGTCCGGTCCTGCCCAGTAGGTGCCCGTCTGGAGCGGGCTTCGACGTTTGGAAAACCACAAATTTCCCGGTTTCCCCACGAGTCGCCACCTTAGGACCGCCCATATGGGTTGTCAACAGCTTTGTGAGCGGCTTTTCACCTGTCTGGTCAATGACTTGCAGCACTCTTCAGAGACTTGTTCAAACTTTATCCACAAGCTTCTGTTTCGTCTCAAATTTTGAGAATCGAGCAATTTTGGGCCTGAACGACCGCCTCACATGCGCTTCACGGAACCTTGATGCTGCGCCGCAGCATTTGTGAACTCTGAATGGGCATTGCGCAGGCCAGGTGGCGCCAAGTGGCGGAGGACGCAGAACTCCCGTCGCTCCCGCGGCTCTCAAAAGACGCATGTCTGGTCAAGCGGGAATCCAGCGACTTCCGGCTTTCCGACGAGGAGCCAAGGGCACTGGATTCCCGCATCCGCGGCAATGACGGCATCGAAGACCCGACAATTCCGCCCACCCGGGCACAGGACGCCATTGCGGTGCCCAACAATTGCGCGAGCGTCGCCCCCTCATCCCGTTCCCTTCTCCCACGAGGGGAGAAGGGCGACGGGGCCGTGCGGGTCCGGCTTCGGAGCCGGTACCGGAGCTTCAGGAGACCGGGACCGGAAGCTTTTGCTTTTGGGGCGGAGCCGGCCGATAAGCCGGGTTCTGTCGTGGACAGTCATTCCTCTAGGCGCACCGTCACCGGTACGCTCGAGCAACCTACCCGGACCCGACGCGGGCAACGTCATGAGGTCCCTATTTGGTCTTGCTCCAGGTGGGGTTTGCCGTGCCGGTCCGTTACCGGACTCGCGGTGCGCTCTTACCGCACCATTTCACCCTTGCCGGCCTTCCGGAGAAGACGTAGGCGGTATCTTTCTGTTGCACTTTCCGTCGGCTCGCGCCGCCCAGGCGTTACCTGGCACCTTGCCCTGTGGAGCCCGGACTTTCCTCGGCACCGCCGGATGCGGGCACCCGTGATGACGCGACTGTCTGGCCGACTCCGCCGCGCGCATTGTCGCACGCCGCACGGCACTGGCGCCGCGGATGTCACTGCGTGTCGATGCGCGCCAGCAGTTCGAGGAACCCGTCTTGGAACTCCGGCGACAGCGTGGCGTTGTTGTGACTGCGACCGGCCACGACCAGCAGGCGCGGGTCGACCTGCGGCGGCGTCGCGTCGAACAGCGCATGCGAGAACTCCGGGGCGGTCACCACGTCGTCGGCGCCGACGACGTAAAGCACCGGTTCGTCCAGACGCCCGGCTACGCCGAGATTGCCGGTATTCTGCAGCGGGGGGGCGATGTCGAAACGCCGCACTGCCAGCCGCGTCCAGAACCCGGCGCGCGCCCGCATCGCGCGGGTCCAGTCCTCGGCGCTGGTCATCGAGCTTTCCAGCACCAGCGCATCGAGACGGCGGTGGTCGGCAACGTGCCCGGCGAAGAAGCTGCCGAGCGACTGGCCGTGCACGACCAGCGGGCCGTCGACGTCGGCCCGGACCTCGTCGTAGATCTGGAGCGCATCGGCGCGCATGACCTCGACGCCGGGCGTCCCGGTACTGGCGCCGTAGCCACGGTGATCGACCAGCACCAGATCGACCGGCAGCGAGGCGTAGGACTTCAACAGGTGCTGCGCACGCGGGCCGATCCGGAAGCCGTTGCCGCCGTAATAGAGCACCGTCGCGCGCGCGTCGGGGCGACGCAGGGTGAGCCGGTACAGCGACGCGCCGTCTGCCGCCTCGATACGCGATTCGGTGGCCGCGTAGTCCGGATGCAGCGTCTGCAGCGCGGCCAGATCCGCGGGCGGCGCCGGCAGCGGCCGCACCAGGTGCGATTCCTCGAGGCGATAGGTGCAGGCGGCGAGCGTGGCGCACAGGGCGACGGCCGACAGGCGCGCGAAACGGACAGGCATCCGGTGATCTCCTTCCATGTGAGACCGTTCGACGCGATCAGGCCTCAGAAGTTCCCTGGCCGTACAGCGCCTTGCGCGGCGCGCCGGTGATGTCGGCGGCGAGCTTGGCCGCCAAGGACGGCTTCATCTCTCGACTGAGGAGCGCGTAGACCCGGCGGCCTTCGGCCAGGCGTGCGTCGGCATCGTCGCCGGCGCCTTCGACCAGCACCACGAATTCGCCCTTGCGCTGGTCGGCCTCGCCCGCCACCCGCGCGGCCAGGGCGTCGAGCGGGCCGTCGAGCACGGTTTCGAACAGCTTGGTCAACTCGCGCGCGACCACCGCCGGCCGGTCACCACCAAAGACCTGCGCAGCATCGGCGAGCATCGCCTCGATGCGATGCGAGGACTCGTAGAACAGCAGCGTGCGCGGCTCGGCGGCGAGCGCCTGCAGGCGTTCGCGCCGTGCGCCGGCCTTGGCCGGCAGGAAGCCCTCGAACACGAAACGGTCGCTCGGAAGCCCGGCCACGCTGAGCGCGGCGATCAGCGCGCTCGGCCCCGGCACCGGCGACACCTTCAGGCCCGCTTCGCGCGCGGCGCGCACCAGCCGGAAACCGGGATCGCTGACCAGCGGCGTGCCGGCATCGCTGACCACCGCCAGCGATTCGCCGGCCTGCAGCCGCTCGACCAGGCGCGCGGCCAGACCGTCCTCGTTGTGTTCGTGCAGCGCGACCAGCGGCCGTTCGATACCGAAATGACCGAGCAACTGACGGGTATGCCGCGTGTCCTCGGCGCAGATCGCATCGACCGCGCGCAGCACGGCCTGCGCGCGTGCCGAGAGGTCGCCGAGATTGCCGATCGGCGTCGCCACCACGTGGAGCACGCCCGGGGCGCGGGAGGGATCGCTCATCAGTCTGCACACCGGGAACGCTAGAATGCGGCCATTATCCCGCAGCGGAACCGCGACATGGCAGCAACGGCCCAGTCTTCGAACGCCCGCACGCGCGCCGCAGGCGCAGCCCCGGCCCGGCCCCGCGCATTGCGTGTGCTGACCGGCGCCATGCTCGCCGCGATGCTCGCCAGTTGCGCAACCGTGCAGACCACGCAGACCGGCGCGGTCGTCGAATCGACGCCGGTCCCGACCGCGCCCGCACGCTGGACGATCGACGACACCCGCGCGCCGGCCGAGGCCGACGGCTACCGTCCGCCGCGCAAGCTCGCCGTGCTGCTGCCGATGAGTGGCGCGCTGGCCACGGCCGCCGGACCGGTGCGCGACGGCCTGCTTGCCGGTTACTACGGCGAACGCCGCACCCGCCCCGAACTCGCCTTCTACGACACCACCGGCACTGCGGCCGGCACCGCGAATGCCTACGCCCGCGCGATCGCCGAGGGCGCCGACCAGGTGGTCGGGCCGCTTGGCCGCGAGGAAGTCGACGCGGTGTTCCGCGGCGCCACCCAGGTGCCGACCGTGGCCCTCAACCGCGGCAGCGCGCAGGCGCCGGACAACGCCGCGGCGTTTTCGCTGGCGCCCGAGGACGAGGGCGATGCGGCCGCGCAATACCTGCTCAAGCGCAACGCGCGCAACGTGCTGGTGCTGAGCAACGGCGAGGACGCCGCGCGTCGCAGCGTCGATGCGCTGACCGCACGCCTGGCCCAGAACGGTGGCAGCGTCGTCGCGACGCTGGCGATCGTCGGTGATCAGCCGGTCGACCAGACCGCGGCCCTTCAGAACGCGCTCGCCAGCGGCACCGGCGTCGACGCGGTGTTCCTGGCCATCCGCGGCAACCAGGCGCGCGTGATCGCGCCGCAGCTGTCGGTCGCCGGCCTCGCCACGCGCCCGCGCGTGGGCAGTTCGCTGCTGCAGACGGGCACCGGCAAGGCGGAGGAAGACCAGATCCTCGACGGCATCGTGTTCCCGACCGAGAGCTGGTCGACCGGTGCCAGCGCGCGTTCGCTGCCGCCGCTGGCCACCGTCGCCGAGCAGTTGCCGACCGCGCGTGGCGCGGCCGCGCGTCTGTTCGCGTTCGGTTTCGACGCCTGGCTGCTGAGCGGCTATCTCGAACACCTCGCCCGCAACCCGGAGGCCGCCGTCGGCGGCGCGACCGGCATGCTGCGCATCGGCCCCGACGGCAATGTCATGCGTCAGCCGGCGTGGGCGACGTGGCGCGGCGGCCATGTCGTACCGCAGGCGGACGCAGGCGGTTGAACGACCGGCGGCGCGATGGCGCTGCCGTCGAACGGGCAGCGGCTGCGCACCTGCAGGCCGCCGGCCTGCGCCCGTTCGCAGCCAACGTCGGCTTTCGCGGCGGCGAACTCGATCTGGTGATGCTCGATGCGCGCGGCACGGCGCGCGTCGTCGTGTTCGTCGAAGTGCGGCATCGCAGCAGCGCGCGCTTCGGCGGCGGCGCGGCGTCGGTCGATGCCGGAAAACGGCGCAAGCTCGTGCTGGCCGCGCAGCAGTTTCTGATGCGGCAACCGTCGCTGCGCGAGCTGCCCTGCCGTTTCGATGTGGTCGAAGCGAGCGGCGACGCCGACGCGCCGGTGCTGCGGTGGATCGAGGATGCGTTCCGGGCCGATGACTGACCGGGGCCGCGTATCGCCGCTCCTGCACCGGTTGCCGGGACTCCGTTCGCGTCGCGCTGGATCAGCCTGCGAAGTGGTCCCAGCCGGCGCGCGCCGGCGACCATGGGGCGCCTTCCCCGGTCGAGACCGCAATACCCGCGCCTTCGATCATGCGACCGATCCGGGCCACCGGCGTCGCTGACGCTGCGCCCGCCGCCACGATGGCATCGCGTGCCGACACCGGCGCGGTGAAGCACAGTTCGTAATCGTCACCGCCGGAGGCCTGCAGCGCGCGGCGTGCGTGCACGTCGTCGACGGCGTTCCGCAGCGCGGCGGACACGGGCACCGCATCGATGTCGAGCATCGCGCCGACGCCACTGGCCCGGCACACGTGGCCGAGATCGGCCAGCAGTCCATCCGAGACATCGATTGCCGCATGCGCGTGTCCGGCAAGCGCGAGCCCCAGTTCCACACGCGGCGTGGGGCGATCCAGTCGCGCCCGCAACACGGGATCGCGCGTGCCCCCGTCGGACCACTGCGCAAGTGCCGCGGCGGCATCGCCGGGGGTGCCACTGATCCAGATGTCGTCGCCGGCCTGCGCACCGTTGCGTCGCAACGCCGCGCCGGGCGCAACGAGTCCGAACGCGGTCACGCAGACCGACAGCGGGCCGCGCGTGGTGTCGCCGCCGACGAGCGCCACGTCGTGCGCGCGGGCCAGCGCGTCGAAGCCGTCGAGGAATGCATCGACCCAGACCGGGTCCGGTTCGGGCATCGACAACGACAGCGTGCACCACGCGGGCAATGCGCCCATCGCGGCGAGATCGGACAGATTCACCGCCAGCGCCTTCCAGCCGATGTCGGCCGGCGCGGTGGCGGGCGGAAAATGCACGCCGCTGTTGAGCGTGTCCATCGCGACGACGAGTTGCCGGCCAAGCGGCGGCTGCAGCAGCGCGGCGTCGTCGCCAATGCCCAGCGCCACGTCCGCGCGCGCGAGGACGCGGGCGCGGATACGGTCGATCAGGTCGAACTCGCCGGCCATGGACGGCGAGCCGGGCTCAGCGCCCGCGCAGCGCGCCGACTTCCGGAGCGCGCCATTGCGCGGCGGCCTTGTCGAGCACGCCGTTGACGTAGGTATGGCCGTGCTCGGAGCCGAAACGCTTGACGGTCTTGAGCGCCTCGTCGATGACCACGCGATACGGCACGTCGACGCGGTGCCGCAGCTCGTAGGCGGCGATGCGCAGCATGGCGCGCTCGATCGGGTCGACCTCGTCGATCGTGCGGTCGAGAAAGGGCGCCAGCGCCGCGTCGAGCTCGCGATAGCGCGTGCCCACACCGTGGACCAGATCCTCGAAGTACGCGAGATCCGCGACTTCCTTGGCCTGCTCGTGCGCGAACTGGGCGACGATCTCGCGCGGTTCGGCGCCCGACATCTGCATCGCGTAGATGGCCTGCAGCGCACGACGGCGCGCGCGCGAGCGCAGCACCGGGTCGACGCCATGGGGTTTGCGGGTCTGGTTCATCCGATCTTGTCCAGCAGGTTGCTCATTTCGATGGCGACGAGTGCCGCTTCTTCGCCCTTGTTGCCATGGCTGCCGCCGGCACGTTTCTCGGCATCGCCGTAGTCCTCGACCGCGAGCACGCCGTTGGCGACCGGCACGCCGCTGTCGAGTGCGACCCGCATCAGCGCGTCGCTGCAACCGTCGGCCACCTGCTCGTAGTGGCGGGTGTCGCCGCGAACCACGCAGCCCAGGCCCATCAAGGCGGTGTAATTGCCGCTTGCCGCGAGGCGCGCGCAAGCGACCGGAATCTCCCAGGCGCCCGGCACGCGGATCACGTCGACCGCATCCTCGGCCACGCCGTGATCGGCGAACGCCTTGCGCGCACCGGCGACGAGCGTGTCGGTGATCTTGGGATTCCAGCGGCTGGCGACGATCGCGTAGCGCGCACCGACGGGTGCACGCAGATCGCCTTCGATGTGGCTCATGGGCTTGTGGCCTCGCAGGGGAGCGGCAGTTTAACGCGCGTCACGGGGTGACGTATTCGACGACTTCCAGCCCGTAGCCGGCCAGACCGACCTGCTTGCGCGGCGTGCCCAGCACGCGCAGCCGGCCGAGGCCCAGATCGGCGAGGATCTGCGCGCCGGCGCCATTGCGACGCCACTGGCCCACGTCCTTGTCCTTGCCCGGCGGTCGGACCACCGGTTCCTGGCGCAGGCGTGACAGCAGGGCGTCGGCATCGCGCGGCGCCGACAGCAGCACCATCACGCCGCGGTCCTCGGCGGCGATCGCGCGCAGCGCGTCGGTCGCGGCCACGCCGAAATCGTCGCGGCGCCAGTGCAGCAGGTCGGCCAGCGGATTTTCGACCTGCACACGCACCAGCGTCGGCGTGTCGGCATCGGGCGTGCCGCGCACCAGCGCGAAATGCAGTTCGTGGGCGATGCGGTCGCGGTAGGTCACGAGCTTGAACGGGCCGAATTCGGTGTCGATCTCGCGTTCGTCGAGGCGCTCGACGGTGTGTTCGGTGGCGAGACGGTAGGCGATCAGATCGGCGATCGAACCCATCTTCAGGCCGTGCGTGCGGGCGAAGACCTCCAGCTCCGGGCGGCGCGCCATGCTGCCGTCCGGATTGAGGATCTCGACCAGCACGCCGGCCGGCTCCAGCCCGGCGAGCATCGCCAGATCCACGCCGGCCTCGGTATGCCCGGCGCGGGTCAGCACGCCGCCGGGCTGGGCGACCAGCGGGAAGATGTGGCCGGGCTGGTGCAGATCGTCGGGCTTCGCGTTCGGCTGCACTGCGGTGCGGATGGTGTGTGCGCGGTCGTGCGCCGAGATGCCGGTGGTCACACCCTCGGCCGCTTCGATGCTGACGGTGAAGTTGGTCTGGAACTGCGCGGTGTTGGCGCGGACCATCGGCGCCAGACCGAGCTGCGCGGCGCGGCTCGGCGTCACCGGCAGGCACACCAGCCCACGGCCGTGGGTGACCATGAAGTTGATGTCGGCCGGCTTGACCAGCTCGGCGGCCATGATCAGATCGCCTTCGTTCTCGCGGTCCTCGTCGTCGACGATGACGACCATGCGGCCCTGGCGGATTTCTTCCAGCAGTTCGGGGACGGGGGCGAAGTTCATGCGTGTGCTCCTGCCGGCACGACGCCGGCGCTCAACAGCCGCTCGACGTAGCGCGCGACCAGATCCACTTCCAGATTCACCGCCTCGCCCACCGCCGTGCTGCCGAACGCGGTGTGCGCGACGGTGTGCGGCACCAGCGCGACTTCGAAGCCGGTGTCGTCGACCGCATTGACCGTCAGGCTGACGCCGTCGACGCAGATCGAGCCCTTGTGGGCGACGTACTTGAGCAACGTGGCCGGCGCGCTGAAACGCCAGCGCTGCGCACGTGCGTCCTCGTGCACCGAGGTGACACTGCCGACACCGTCGACATGGCCGCTGACCATGTGCCCGCCGAGACGGTCGGTCGGACGCATCGCGCGCTCGAGGTTCAGCGCGCGGCCCGGCGCGAGCGCGCCGAGCGTGGTCAGCGACAGGGTTTCGGTCGACGCATCGGCCTCGAAATGCGCGTCGTCGAACACAACCACGGTCAGGCAGACGCCGTTGACCGCGATGCTTTCACCCATCGCCACACCGTCGAACGGCAAGGTACCGACCGCGATACGCAAACGCGCGTCGCCGCCGCGGGCCTCGGTGGACACCAGGCGTCCGACGCCTTCGATCAGTCCGGTGAACATGTCGCTGTCTCCCTCCGCACGGCTCACGCCGCACGGTTTCGCCGAAGGGGAACATCGTCCAGGACGCGACAGCGTGCGCGGCGATGCGCCACGCAAGAGGTCGTCTTCTCGCATCCGGACTATGACCGTCGGCTCCGGACTTCGACCGGATCTGCTGACCCGCCGGCGTTTGCCGGCAGCGCTCGCGGGCTCGCGCGTCGCCGCGCCTACCGCCGGTGGGGACTTTCACCCCGCCCCGAAGACATTCGATTGATGTCGGCAGCGCCGACGGTGCGCATTCTAGCAGCGCGCCCTGGCCGCGCTGCCCGTCGCTGCGGGACGCTTCATCGCGCGGACAGCGCCTTGCCCGCGCCTCTGGCGCCGCGTGAAGAAATCGTTAGAATCCGCGCCGCGACAAGTACGTCGCCTTTGCCCGGCCGCAATGGCCAGGCGAGATGGACATCATTCGGAGTGTTTCTTTCCCATGCGCAACATCCTTCTGGCCAGCCTGCTGGCCGCACTGCCGTGTGCCGCCACCGCGGCCGACATGCCCAGCTACACCTTCGTCGAAGCGGGCTGGACCCAGCTGCAGGTCGAGGACGATTTCCTCGACGATCCCAAGGGTGACGGCGGTTACATCCGCGGCTCGTTCGCGATCGCGCCGTCCGCCTACGTCTTCGGCGGCTACGCCGAGGTCGGCAAGACCTACCGCTTCGACGGCCTGCGCGCCGAGTTCACCGTGGACGAGGCCGAGATCGGCATCGGTTACCGCATGGACGTGGGCGACCGCCTCGACTTCACCGCCGACATCGCCTACGTGCGCATGGGCGTGGAAGTGGACCTGCGCGACGCATCGTTCCGCGGCACCGGTCGCGACCACCTCAACCTGTGGCGCGGCACGGCCGGCTTGCGCGGCAAGCCATCGCCGATGACCGAAGCCTGGATCAAGGCCGGTTACGCGGACGGCAGCGATCTGGACGACAACTTCTTCGGCGTGCTCGGCGGCCAGGTCAACCTGACCCGCACCTGGGGCCTGGTCGGCGAGGTCGAGAAGTACAGCGACACGACCCAGTTCCAGGTGGGCGTGCGCGCGAGCTTCTGATCCAGCGCAGACGCGATACGAACGGGCCCCGCGGGGCCCGTTCTGCGTTGGCGCCGCGACGCCGACGGCGCACGCACGGCGTTTCGTACCGAGCCCGAGATGCCCCTGTAGGAGCGCGCTTGCGCGAGAAGCGTTCCCCTGAAAGCCCCATCGCGCGCAAGCGCGCTCCTACAGGCGCAGCAGCAGGCGAATCGGAACAGGCTGTGGGGCCGACTCCGCGTTGGCGCCACGACGTCGGCGGCCGCACGCACGGCCTTCGCGCCGAGCCACCGGGCCGCCTCCTGCAGGAGCGCGCTTGCGCGCGAGAGGCGTTCCCCTGAGAGCCGCATCGCGCGCAAGCGCGCTCCTACAAGTGCCGGTCAGGGCTGCGGGCGCAGCATCAGACGCATGTCGTCGCCGATCTGCCGCACATCCACCGTCTGCAGATGCAGCCGCTGCGCCATCGCATCGATTCCCAGCCCGTCGAACAGCGGCCGGCCGCGTTCGCCCAGCAGCACCGGCGCGATGTAGAGCAGCAGTTCGTCGACCAGCCCCGCCCGCAGGAAGGCACCCGACAGCGTGGCGCCCGCCTCCACCTGGACTTCGTTGATGCCACCCTCGCCCAGCGCCGCGAGCACGGCGCGCAGATCGAGCTGGCCTGCGGCATCGCGCGCCACGGGCAGGCGCGGCGCCTCGAAACCGTGCGGCACCTTGGTGTCGTGCGCGTGCACATACAAGGTCGGCGCGGCGCCATCGCGGACGTTGCCGCGCGCGATCGTCGCCAATCCTGCATCCAGCACCACACGCAACGGCACCGCGAACGACGCGTCCTCGTCGAGTCGTACGGTCAGTTGCGGATCGTCGGCCAATACCGTGCCGCTGCCGGTGAGCAGCGCGCCGGCGCGCGCACGCCAGCGCATGACGTCGCTGCGCGAGGCCGCGCCACTGATCCACTTCGAATCGCCGTTCGCCATCGCGGTGCGTCCGTCCAGGCTGCAGGCCAGCTTGACCCGCAGCCAAGGCCGGCCGCGTTCGATGCGCGACAGGAAGCCGCGATTGAGCGCGCGTGCCTGCGCTTCCATCAGCCCGGATTCGACGGTGATCCCGGCCGCGAGCAGGCGATCGAAGCCGGCACCGTCGACCTGCGGAAACGGGTCGCGCATCGCCGCCACCACGCGCGACACGCCGGCCGCGATCAGCGCATCGGCGCAAGGCCCGGTGCTGCCGGTGTGGGCGCAGGGCTCCAGCGTGACGTAGGCGGTCGCCCCCCGCGCGCGCATCCCGGCCGCCTGCAACGCGAAGACTTCCGCGTGTGACCCGCCCTTGCGCACGTGGAAGCCTTCGCCGACGACCTCACCGTCGGCGACGATCACGCAGCCGACCATCGGGTTCGGGCGCGTGGTCCAGGCGCCGCGTTCGGCCAGGCGCAAGGCCTGCGCCATGTGGCGGTGATCGTCGGCAGTGAAATCGGTCATCGGCGCGTCCTCGCAGGCGGGTCCGGCTTCAGAATCACGCCGGGCAACGCATTGTAGGAGCGGCGCGTCGCCGCGATCGTGCGTTCTCGGGACATCCGCTCGCGGCCATGTGGGCCGCTCCTAAAACGCGACGCGGGAGACTCAGCGCTTGCGCGGTGCCTTCACCGGCGTCGCATCGCCCTCGAGCAGCGGCAACTGGCCCTCGCCCGGCAGGTCGCGCTCGAGGCGATCGAGTTCCTCGCGGAAGTCGGCCACGTCCTCGAACGAGCGATACACCGACGCGAAGCGCACGAAGCCGACATGGTCGAGCTTGCGCAACTCGGCGATGACGAATTCGCCGACGCGGCGCGAGGAAATCTCGCGCTCGGCCGTCATGCGCAACTGGTGCACGACCGCACGCACCGTTGCTTCGATCTGCTCTTCCGACACCGGGCGCTTGTGCAGCGCGCGGTCCATGCTCAGACGCAGCTTGCGCGCATCGAACGGTTCGCGCCGCCCGTCGCCCTTGATGATCGCCGGCAGCTTGAGCTCGATGGTCTCCAGCGTGCTGAAACGCTCCCCGCACGCCTCGCACTCACGCCGACGCCGGATCGTCGCGCCGTCTTCAGACACGCGTGAATCGATCACGCGGGTGTCGGTGCCTTGGCAGAAGGGGCAATACATGAGAGGCCGTGATTGGGGATTCGGGATTCGTGATTCGAAAGAGCAGCTGACCGCGCGGATCGACAGGTGCAGGTGATCCGCTTGACGCATCACCCATCACCAATCACGAATCACCGCATCTCAGCCATACACCGGATATTTCGCACACTGCGCGGCGACCTTGTCGCGCACGGTGGCGATGACGGTCTCGTCCGACGGGGCGTCGAGCACGTCGCAGATCCAATGCGCGAGCTCGGTGCAGTCGGCTTCGGTGTAACCGCGCGTGGTCACCGCCGGCGTGCCCAGGCGGAGGCCCGAGGTCACGAAAGGCTTGCGCGGGTCGTTGGGCACCGAGTTCTTGTTGACGGTGATGTGGGCGCGGCCGAGGGCCTCTTCCGCGTCCTTGCCGCTGACGTCCTTGCCGATCATGTCGACCAGCATCAGGTGGTTCTCGGTGCCGCCGGACACGATCTTGTAGCCGCGTTCGATGACGACCTTGGCCATCGCCTGCGCGTTCTTGACGACCTGCTGCTGGTAGGTCTTGAACTCGGGTGCCAGCGCTTCCTTGAACGCAACGGCCTTGGCCGCGATCACGTGCATCAACGGGCCGCCCTGGATACCCGGGAACACGATCGACTGCAGCTTCTTGGCGATTTCCTCGAACTGCTCGCCCGCGCCCTGCTGGCTGGCGACGATGATGCCGCCGCGCGGACCGCGCAGGGTCTTGTGCGTGGTCGAGGTGACGACATGCGCGTGCGGCACCGGCGTGGGGTATTCACCCGCGGCGACGAGGCCGGCGACGTGCGCCATGTCGACGAACAGATACGCACCGACCTTGTCGGCGATGGCGCGGAAGCGCGCCCAGTCGATCTTCTGTGAATACGCGGAGAACCCGGCGACGACCATCTTCGGCTTGTGCTCGAGCGCGAGACGCTCGACCTCGTCGTAGTCGATCAGGCCGGCATCGTTGACGCCGTACTGCACCGCGTTGAACAGCTTGCCCGAGGCATTGACCTTGGCGCCGTGGGTCAGGTGACCGCCGTGCGCCAGCGACATGCCCAGGATCGTGTCGCCGGCCTGCAGCAGCGCGAAGTAGACGGCCTGGTTGGCCTGCGAGCCGGAATGCGGCTGCACGTTGGCGTAGTCGGCGTCGAACAGGTCTTTCAGCCGGTCGATCGCGAGCTGCTCGGCGATGTCGACGTATTCGCAGCCGCCGTAGTAGCGCTTACCCGGGTAGCCTTCGGCGTACTTGTTGGTCAGCTGGCTGCCCTGCGCTTCCATGACCAGCGCGCTGCAGTAGTTCTCGGACGCGATCAGCTCGACGTGGTCCTCCTGCCGGCGGACCTCGGCCGCGATGGCCTGGGCGAGTTCGGGATCGAAACGGTCGAGACGGGCGTCGCGCTGGAACATTCGCAGGCTCCGGGAGAGGTGAACGGCAGGGCCCGGCATTGTAGCGCCGGGGCGCCGCCGGCGAGGCCCGCGCCGGGGCGGTCCGCTATAATCGCCGCCATCCCTTCCTCACCCGACGCCGCCCCAGACCGGGCCTCGGCGCGGGCCGGCGCAACCGGAGCCCCCATGTCGCAATACATCTACACCATGAATCGCGTGTCCAAGGTGGTCCCGCCGAAGCGGCAGATCATCAAGGACATCTCGCTGTCGTTCTTCCCGGGCGCGAAGATCGGCCTGCTGGGCCTGAACGGCGCCGGCAAGTCGACGGTGCTCAAGATCATGGCCGGCGTCGACACCGATTTCGAGGGCGAGGCACGGCCGCAGGCCGGCACCAAGGTCGGTTATCTGGCCCAGGAACCGCAGCTCGATCCGGAGATGACCGTGCGCGAAGCGGTCGAGGAAGGCGTGGGCGAAGTGCTGCAGGCCCAGGCGGCGCTGGACAAGATCTACGACGCCTACGCCGAGGAAGGCGCGGACTTCGACGCGCTGGCCAAGGAGCAGGAACGTCTCGAAGCGATTCTCGCCGCAGGGGACGCGCACACGCTGGAGAACCAGCTCGACGTCGCCGCCGACGCGCTGCGCCTGCCGCCGTGGGATGCCAAGGTCGGCAACCTGTCGGGCGGCGAAAAGCGCCGCGTCGCGCTGTGCCGCCTGCTGCTGCAGAAGCCGGACATGCTGCTGCTCGACGAACCGACCAACCACCTCGACGCCGAATCGGTCGAATGGCTGGAGCAGTTCCTCGCCCGCTACACCGGCACCGTCGTGGCGGTCACCCATGACCGCTACTTCCTCGACAACGCCGCCGAGTGGATCCTCGAACTCGACCGCGGCCGCGGCATTCCGTGGAAGGGCAACTACACCGAGTGGCTGGTGCAGAAGGACGAGCGCCTGAAGCAGGAAGAGAACCAGGAGAAGTCGCGCCAGAAGGCGATCCAGAAGGAACTCGAATGGTCGCGCCAGAACGCCAAGGGCGGCCGCTCCAAGGGCAAGGCGCGTCTGGCCCGCCTGGAGGAACTGCAGTCGCAGGACTACCAGAAGCGCAACGAGACCAACGAGATCTTCATCCCGCCGGGCGAGCGCCTGGGCAACTCGGTGATGGAGTTCAAGAACGTCAGCAAGAAGTTCGGCGACCGTCTGCTGATCGACAACCTGTCGATGATCATTCCGCCGGGTGCAATCGTCGGCATCATCGGCCCCAACGGCGCGGGTAAATCGACGCTGTTCAAAATGATCACCGGCCAGGAAAAGCCGGATTCGGGCGAGATCGTCATCGGGCCGACCGTGCAGCTGTCGTATGTCGACCAGAGCCGCGACAAGCTCGAAGGCAACCACAACGTGTTCCAGGAAATCTCGGGCGGCCTCGACATCCTCAACATCAACGGCACCGAGATCCAGTCGCGCGCGTATATCGGCCGCTTCAACTTCAAGGGTCAGGACCAGCAGAAGATGGTCGGCTCGCTGTCGGGTGGTGAGCGCGGTCGCCTGCACATGGCCAAGACCCTGCTGCAGGGCGGCAACGTGCTGCTGCTCGACGAACCGTCGAACGATCTGGACATCGAAACCCTGCGTGCGCTCGAAGACGCGCTGCTGGAATTCCCCGGCAACACCTTCGTGATCTCGCACGATCGCTGGTTCCTCGACCGCATCGCCACGCACATCATCGCGTTCGAAGGCGACAGCCACGTCGAATTCTTCCAGGGCAACTACCGCGAGTACGAGGAAGACAAGAAGCGCCGCATGGGCGACGACGCCGGTCCGAAGCGTCTGCGGTTCAAGGCGCTGAAGTGACGACTTGGCGCCCGCGCGACGCGCGGGCGCCTTTGCCAAGCCGTCATCCCCGCGCAGGCGGGGATCCAGGGACTTTGCTTCTAGCAGCCCAACGTCCACGGACTCCCGCCTGATCAGACATGCGTCTGTTGAGAGCCGCGGGAGTGACGGTCGGAAAGAATGCGGTCCTTCGACCAGGAAAGCCTCCGGAGACCACAGGATGACCATCCAGAACCTGGAAGAACTCGAAGGCCTCAAACGTGCTGGCGCACTCGTCGCGAACATCCTGGCGACGATGCGCGAGCAGGCATTGGCCGACGTGACACCGCGCGATCTGGACGCGATCGCCGCCGACATGTTGCGCAATGCCGGTGCGGTCTCCGCGCCGGTGTCGACCTACGGTTTTCCGGCCCAGACCTGCATCAGCGTCAACCGCGTGGTCGCGCACGGCATTCCGTCCGGCGTGCCGCTGCGTGACGGCGACCTGGTCAATATCGACGTCTCCGCCGAACTCGACGGCTTCTTCGCCGATACCGGGGCGAGCTTCGTCGTCGGCACCGCGAGCGCCGCGCAGCAGCGTCTGCTCGACGCCACCCGCGAAGCGCGCGATACCGCCATCGCCCAGCTGCGCGCGGGCGAACTGCTCAGCGGCATCGGCCGCAGCATCGAAACCGTCGCTGCGCGGCGGGGCTTCCGCGTCATCCGAAATCTGCAGAGCCACGGCGTCGGCCGCGCCCTGCACGAATCGCCCGGCTCGATCCCCGGCTACTACGACCGCCGCGACACGCGCCGTTTGCACGACGGCATGGTCATCACCGTCGAGCCCTTTCTGGCGACGCACGTCACGCGCACCGATGAGCTCGACGACGGCTGGTCGCTGATCTGCCGCAAGGGCTACGGCGCACAGTTCGAACACACCGTCGTGGTGACTCACGGCGCCCCGATCATCGTCACCTGAGGCCCAATCGCATGTCGCCGTCGTTCTCCGAGGCGCTGCGCGCCCGCTGGCAGTCCGCCGATACACTCGTCTGTGTCGGGCTCGATCCCGAACCGGCGAAGTTCCCCGCGCGTTTCGCCCACGATGCCGACGCGGTGTTCGCCTTCTGCCGCGACATCGCCGACGCGACCGCCGAGTACGCCTGCGCGTTCAAGCCGCAGATCGCGCACTTCGCCGCCCTCGGCGCCGAAGACGCGCTGCAGCGGCTGATCGCGCACCTGCACAGCGCGCATCCCGGCGTGCCGGTGATCCTCGATGCCAAGCGCGGCGACATCGGCAGCACCGCGCAGCGCTACGTCGCCGAAGCCTTCGATCGGTTCCAGGCCGATGCGGTGACGGTCAATCCGTATCTGGGTCGCGACTCGGTGCAGCCCTTCCTCGACCGCGCCGACAAGGGCGTGGTGATCCTGTGCCGCACGTCGAATCCGGGCGCCGCCGACCTGCAGGATCTGCCGGTCGCCAATGGCGGCGGCACACGTCCGCTGTACCAGCACGTCGCCGAGACCATCGCGCGCGAGTGGAACGGCCACGACAACGTCTCGCTGGTGGTCGGCGCGACCTGGCCGGAACAGCTGCGCGAAGTGCGGGCCATCGTCGGCGACATGCCGTTCCTCGTGCCGGGTGTCGGCGCACAGGGCGGCGATGTCGAAGCCGTGGTGACGAACGCGAAGACCGCAGACGGCAGCGGCCTGATGGTCAGCTCCTCGCGCGCGATCCTCTATGCCTCGAGCGGCGACGACTACGCCGACGCCGCAGCGCGTGAGGCCCGCACGCTGCGCGACGCGATCAACCGCTATCGCTGAGGTTTCTCAAGCCCTCCCCCGTGCACGGGGGAGGGTTGGGTGGGGGCAAACCGTCAATTCGAGACATACGTGACTTCGCGCCTGTGTCCCGCCCGAACGTGTTCTCCTGCAATTGGATCGCTCGCCCCCACCCCGGCCTTCCGACGCGCACGGGGGGGAGCAGAAGAGGCGAGCCAGTGCAACGACGTTCGCCGCGCCAGCGTCAGGCAACCGCGTCGCCCGACACCTTGAACACCTGCCGCAGATACGCCAAGTAGCCCGGGTCGTCACACATGCTCTTGCCCGGCGAATCGCTGAGCTTGGCGACCGGTTGCCCGTTGCAGCGGACCATCTTGAGCACGATGTTCAGCGGCGTCGGGCCGAGGTCGTTGGTCAGGTGCGTGCCGACGCCGAACGCCAGCTTGCAACGCCCGCGGAAGTACGCGTGCAGACGCTTGACCTTGTCGATGTCGAGCCCGTCGCTGAAGACCAGGATCTTGCTCGCCGGATCGACGCGGTTCGCGGCGAAGTGCGCCAGCATGCGGTCGCCCCAGACGAAGGGATCGCCGGAGTCGTGGCGCACGCCATCGAAGAGCTTGCAGAAGTACATGTCGAAGTCGCGCAGGAAGGCGTCCAGCCCGACCACGTCCGACAGCGCGATGCCCAGATCGCCGCGGTATTCGTGCGCCCAGGACTCGAGCGCGACGACCTGCGAGTCGCGCAGTCGCGGGCCCAGCGCCTGGAAGGCCTGCAGATATTCGTGGGCCATCGTGCCGTGCGGCGTCATGCCGTGGACGCGCGCGAAATGCACGTTGCTGGTGCCCACGAACTGGTCGCCCAGCGCATCGCGCAGCCGCGGCAGCATGTGGTCGTGCCACTGGCGCGAGTAGCGGCGCCGGGTGCCGTAGTCGGCAATGCGGCAGTCCTCGAAGCCGGGCGCATCGCGCAGCAGCGCGGCCTTGGCGGCAAGCCTGCGCTCGCCTTCGGCGAAATCCGGCTGGGTGGTGTTGCGGAACCACACCTCGTTGATGATCGCCAGCAGCGGCACTTCGAACAGGATGGTGTGCAGCCAGGGGCCGGTGATGTCGAGCTCGATCTCACCGGGCACGTCCGTCGACGCGCGCAGCGCGATGTACTTGCGGTCGAGATGGAACAGACCGAGGAAATCGGCGAAATCCGCTTTCACAAAGCGCAGGCCGCGCACGTAGGCCAGCTCCTCGGCGGTGAAGCGCAGCGCGCACAACGCGTCGATCTCGGCGTCTATCTGGTCGAGGTAGCGCGCCAGATCGATGCCCGGCGTGCGGCACTTGAAGCGGTATTGCACGAGTGCACCGGGGTGCTGGTGCAGCACCGCCTGCATCATCGTGAACTTGTACAGGTCGGTGTCGAGCAGCGAGGCGATCGCGGCCATCGATCAGCCCCGGCTCGCCGCCGCGCGGCGCAACACCGCCAGCGGAAAGCGCGCCCAGATCATTAACCACACCGCGACCCGCTGCAGCCAGCTGCGCTGCCCGGCTTCGAAGCGCTGGAAGTAGCGCCAGAGCCCGCGATGCTTGTGCCATTCGACGAACACCGGCCGCGAGCGGCTCGAGACGCCGCGCACGTGCAGCACCTCGATGTCGTTGGCGACCGCGATCACCGCGCCGGCCTCGCGCGCGCGCCGGCACAGGTCCAGGTCCTCGGCGTGCAGGCGATAGCCCGGATCGAAGCCGTCGATGCGGACGAACAGTGCACGCGGCATCAGCATCAGCGCACCGGAGATCGCTTCCACCCGCTGCAATGCCTGCGCGCGATCGCGCGGCACGGCCAGGGCGCGCGCGCGCGGGTCGCGCAGCATCGCGACAAAGTCGGGGTCGCGGCGGCGCGCGGCCGGATCGCGTACGCCGTCTTCGCCGACCAGTTCGGTGCCCAGCAGGCACGGCGCGCCAAGCGCCTCGGCGTGCGCATGCAGGCGCGCAAGCGTGTCGGCTTCAACGAGACAATCGGGATTGACGAACGCGATCCACGACACGTCGGCCGCGCGCGCGCCCTGGTTGCAGGCAACCGCGAAACCGGGATTGTCGGGATTGCCGATGAAGCGCACGCGCGGATCGAGCGAAGCGTGGCGCTGCACGATGCCGAGCGTCGCATCGTCAGACGCGTTGTCGACGACGCGGATCTGCGTCACGCCGTCGGCCGCGCGCAGACGCGTCAGGCATGCATCGATGGTGCTGCCGCTGCGATGGGTAACGACGACGGCGACGATGTCGGGGGGTGTGGGGGTCACGCGGACGAGGCCTGGAGGAGAGAGCAGCAGCGCTGGTTCGCCATTGTCCGCCAATGCGACGCACGACGGCGTTGGCGCGGAATCAGCCGCTTCTTCCGCATGCGTGGAAGGCTGGGATGGGGGGCGAACGGTCCGACCAGCGCGATCGACAATCCGCATGACTGCCAGGCGCGCGGGAGTTGCCACACGACAAACTGGCGGTTCGCCCCCACCCGACCCTCCCCCGCGACGCGGGGAAGGGCTTCGAACGGTCGCGGCTGGACACCGCGCGCGGCACGAAGCGGCGCTAGTCGGAGTTGCCGGAAGACGGCGAGGACCCGGGCGACTGCATTTCACTCGCAGCCGCTTCTTCGAACAGCGGCCATTGCGCCGGCGCGTCTTCAAGCGCGTCGAAGCCACGTTGCAGCGCCACGCGCGTCGCGTACAGCGGGTCGCGCATCAGGAACGTCGCCAGGCGCGAGTGCCAGGCCGGCCAGCGCACGGCGAGTGCGTCCATGTCACCATCCGCCGGGCCGCCCTCGCCACCGCGGGCAACGAAGGCCGTCTCGCACAAGGCGTTGCGCCAGCCGAGACCCGCCATGCGCAGCGACAGATCGATCAGCGCCGCATACCAGGTGCGATAACTCGACACATCGAGTCCGCCGGCCTTGCGGCGCGCGTTGCCGCGCAGCAGCACCGCATGGCCGATCGCGGCCGGCAGTTCGGGGTACAGCGGCGGCAGCGCGCGACAGGCATGGGCAAGGCGCACCGAATCGTCTGGCACGGCGTTGACCTCGCCGATGCGCGGCCAGGCTGCGGCTTCGCCGGCATTGCACCACGGCGTGGCGGTGGCGATCGACGCATCACGTGCGAAGCATGCCGCCAGTGCGTTCGCCCAGCCCGGCGTCGGAATCGCATCGGGTGCGAGCACGATCACATCGGCATCGCCGCAGGCGCGCAGTACATCGTCGAGATGCGCGACCTCACCGATCGAGCGCTGACGGCAGGTGTAGTCGGCCTGCAGCGCGGTGCGCGCGAGCCAGCGCTGCACGATCTGCGCCCCGCGCGGCCCGATGCGCGCATCGTCGGCCAGCCACACGCGCGTACCGGCCGGCGTGCCGGCCTCGAGCGCGGCCAGACATGCGTCGAGCGCGTCGTCGTCGTGGCCGACCGGCAGCAGCACCACCGGCAACTCAGCCATGCGCAGCCCCCTTGCGCATCGCCCGGCTCAGTCCTGCGTGCGCTGCAATGGCTGCAGCGCGCGGAAGCGTCGGCCGTATTCGTCGGTCAGCTGTCGGGCCTCGAGCGGGTTGCGCACGATGGTCGGCGTCAGCAGCACGATGACTTCGCTGCGTTCGGTGCGCGAACTCTGTCTTCCGAACAGTCCCCCGATGACCGGGATTCTGCTCAGCCCCGGGAAGCCGGTGGACACCCGCCCCACATCATCACGGATCAGGCCCGCCAACATCACCGTGTCGCCGGCCTGGACGGCAGCTTCTGTCTTCAGACGGCGCGTGTCGATGCGCACATTGCCCTGGTCGTCCGCGGTGTTCTGAGGCTGGGGAGAGCTGACTTCCTGCACGATATCGAGAAACACCATGCCGTCCCGGGTCACGCGCGGCCGCACTTTGAGAATCGTGCCGGTTTCGATGTACTGGACCTGCGTGTATTGGCTGTCACCCAGGATCGGATTCACGCTGCTCGACGAAATCGGAATGCTGGCACCGACGTTGAACTCGGCCATGGCGTTGTTGCGCACAAAGACGGATGGCGATTGCAGAATCTGCACATCGGTCACTTCGTCGAGCGCACTGACCACTGCCGCCGCATTTCTGCCGAGGAATGTCCAGCCCAGTCCCGCCGGTCCGGCGCCCGTTTCCGTGCCAGTGATGCTGCCTGCAATACCTGCCCACGTAGAGCGGCCAACGGCGTTGGGCAAGCCTGCATCGGTGACAGCACGCTCGAAGAACCAGTTGACGCCATATTGCAGATCGCCGCTCAGGGCGACCTCCACCACCTGCGCCTCGATATGCACCTGCGCCGGCATCACGTCCAGCCGTTCGACGACGTCACGGATCGAACGCCAGGCCGCCGGCGTAGTTCGCACCAGCAGCGTGTTGGTTTCATCGACGGCCGACACGCCCACACGGTCGCCCTCGACTTCGAGCGTCACGCTGCTGGGCCCGTCCTGCTGCTCGCTGAGCTGCATCTGGCCGATGTCGCCGCCACCGCTGCGTCCGCTGCCCAGGCCGGACGCGCCGCCGCGATTGTTGCGACCGAGGCCGGAATTGCTGCCGCTGTCGAAGCCGGACGTGCCGTCGGTGCCACCGGTGCGCAAGGTGTTGCCGGTAAGCCCGGGCATCAACGAGGCATCCTGTCCGGCGCCGCTGCTGCCGCTGCCGCCGCCGAATACTTCCGACAGGCGCTGGGCGAGGTCGCGGGCCTTGATGAACTTCAGCTCGTAGGAGAACAGCCGCGGCTCCTGCCCGGCGTTGTCGATGCGCTCGAGCCACTGCTGGATCTCGCCGAGGTAATCGGCCTGCGGCGTGATCACCAGCACTGCATTCGCGCCTTCGAGCGGCATGAAGCGGAATATGCCCGACACCGGCGATTCGCTGTCCTGGCCGAACACCTTTTCCAGGTCGGCGACGACCTGCGTCGCCTTGCCCGACTGCAGCGGAAACACGCCGACCGACATGCCCGACAGCCAGTCGACGTCGAAGATCTCGATGGTGCGCAGGTAGTTGTCGAGCTCGGAGCGGCTGCCGGAGATGGTGATGACGTTGCGCGCGTTGTCGGCGCCGACGATGGCGTTCGGACGCGCATAGGGTTCGAGCACCTTTTCCATCTCGGTCGCCGAGATGTAGCGCAGCGGCACGGTGCGCACCTCGAAGCCGCGCGCGGCCACGGTGCCACCGGTGCGCGGCGCGACCGTGCCCGTCGCCAGCGCGGTGTCGGCGGCGACGATGTTGTAGCGGCCGTCGCTGTAGATCATGCGGGCGTTGTTCCAGCCCAGCACCATCTCCAGCAGGCTCAGCGCCTGCGCCGGGCTCACCGGCTGCGGCGTTGCCAGCGTCACGGTGCCCTGCACTTCCGGTGCGATGACGTAGTTCTGGCCCAGCATGTCGCCGAGGATCGCCTTGGCAACGGCGTGCACCGACTCGCCCTCGAAATTGAACGAGGCCTGCCCGGTGGTGCCGCCCAGCGACGGCGCCGCGGCGGATGCGGCGCGCTGATTGATGACCGTGCCGCTGCCGCGGCGGATCTGCGGCTGCGGCCGCTCGTCATCGGCGATCAGGGGCTGGGTGCGCGCGCCGGTCGTCGACGCGCTCGTGCCGTCGGCGGCGGTACCGGCCTCGACACCCTGGCGCAGATCGGCATCGCGGCGCATCGACGGCGTCGGCGCGGTGGCGCAGCCGGCGAGCAGCGCGATGCCGGTACCGATCGCGATGGCGCGAAGAGAAAGGGCGGGCGTCACGGATGGCTTCATCGACGGCTCTACGGAGTCTGGGGGATGGACTGCTGTTGCTGTTGCTGCTGGCGCAGACGCGCGCGCCGTTCCTCGATGCGACGGCGGATCGCCTCGACCTGCGCTTCCGACGGCCCGGCGGACGGCGCGGTTTCGGCGGTCGCGCTGCCCGTGGCCGACTGCGTCTGCGCATCGCCACGACGTGCCCGGTCGCGGGACTGCGGGCCGGCGTTGGCGGCCGCGGCGCGCTCGGCCGCATCGGCGGCCTGGGACGCCGCCTGCGCCGCCTGTTCGGGGGTCGGCGGCGGACGCGAGGCAGCCTGCGCCGGCGGCCGGCCGTCGGGCGAGGGAGTCGGCGTCATCGGCGTCGGCGGCTGGCCGCCGCTGCCGTCGAACACCCGCAGCTCCAGCGTGCGCGGCCCTTCGGGCGTGGCGAACACGACGCTGCGGGCGTCCACCGAATCGAGTTGCCAGTTCGACGCGCCCGGCGGGCCCTCGCCGACCTTCAGCCGGATCGACTCGCCGCCCTCGGCCGGCTGCAGGATCGCCATCGCGAAATCCGGCGTACGCAGCACGCTGGTCAGCACGAAATCGAAGCCATTACCGCTGCCTTCGCCTTCGTCCTGCGGATCGATGAAGAACGGCTGCGGGCGACGATCGCCGGTGAACAACGGGCGCGCCGCGATCTCGCCAAAGGCCGACAGCGGTGGTGCGGGCGGCACATCCGGCGCTGCGGGTGTGGCCGCGCTGCCGGTGGCCTCGGCCTCGAGCGTGCCGATGCGCCCCGCCATACCCGCGAGCGCGAGCACGGTGAACAGCAGCGCCCATGCGGCGACGGCGGCGACGAGCCAGGTGCGCGCGTTGGTGGCGTCAATCCGCATCGACGCCTCCGTCGGTGCGCGGCGGCGTACGCGCATTGCCGGCCGTTGCGGCCGCACTGCCGGCCGGCGGCAGCACGTAGCCGGAGAGATCGAAGCTCACGTCCACACCTCCGCTGCTCGCACCGGCCGCCAGCGTGTGCCGCTGGCTGAGGATGTTGAGATTGTCGACGAACAGGCGCGGCGTGCCGGTTTCGAGCGAGTGCAGCACGGCCGCCAGTTCCGGATTGCCGCAGCGCAGGCGCACCTGCACCGTCGCGCGCGGGTAGCGGTCGTTGCGCTGGCCGGCGATCGGCGAGCGGTTGCTGATCGCGCAGCTGCGGTTGCCGGGGCTCGCATCGAGCACCGCGCGCTCCAGGCGCTGCACCAGCGCGGCAGTCGCAAGCTCCACGCTGGCCTGCGGCATGAAGCCGGGCGCGTCGGCCATCGCCGCGCGCGCGCGCTCGAGTTCGGCGCCGATCTGCGGTGCCTGTTCGAGTTCGCGGCGGATCCGAAGCTCGCGTTCCTGCAGGGTGTCGATACGCGATTCCAGCGCGCGCATCGGCTGCGTCCACCAGGGATGGAGCAGCAACAGATAGGCCAACGACAGCACCCCCAGCAGCAGCGCCAGGGCCAGCCAGCGGTCGCGGGCCGAGACCGGCCTATCGGGCATCGTTCGCACGCGCGGGCTCCTGCGGTGGCGAGGCAGCGGCCGTCGGAGGCGGCACGAGTTCGGCGGTCAGCGTGAAGCGGTCGGCGCGTGTGCGCGGGTCGTTCTGCAGGGCGCCGGCAAGTGCGGGCGCGCGCCACAGCGGCGAGCCCGACAGCTGTCCGACCAGCGCCGAAGCTTCGGTGGAAAGACCGATCAGCAGCACGCGGTCACCCTCGATGGCGGCCTTCTCCAGCGACGTGGAATCGGGCAGCCGCTGCGCGAGTTCGTCGAGCACCGCGACGGTCATCGGCCGCGCGGCGCGCTGGGCCGCCAGGAACGCCATGCCTTCGCGCAGATCGGTGAGCTGCTGGCGCTGCACGGTGGCCGCGCGCGCGCGCTTGGCTTCCGAGGCCACCCGCGCTTCGAGCGCATCGGCCGCGGCGCTGCGGTTCTCGCGCATCTGCCACAGGCCGAATGCGGTCAGCATCAGGGCGATCGCGGCCAGCAGCCACTGCACGCGCCGCTGCGGATCCTCGCGGCGCCGCCGGCGTGCGTCGTCGATGAGATTGACGCCGAGCGGGCCGTTTTCACCGTCCAGGTCGATACCGGCCAGGGTCGGCGCCAGCGGCCCCAGCGCGGCGAGCTGCGTATCGATCGCCGCGCGCGGGACCACGACCAGTTCCACATCGATCTGCCCGTCGCCGCGGCGACCGAGCACACGATGGTCGTAACGCACGTCGGCGGCGGCGAACGGCGTCTGCCGGTCGATCTCGAAGCCGAGCACGTCGTGCAGGCGGTCGGCCGCGGCCTCGGGCAGGGTCATGCGGCGGCGCAGCCCCATGCGCGCGGGCAGCACCAGCCAGCGCGACAACTCGGCACTGCGCGGCGCCAGCACGGCCGCGAGCGGATCGTCGTCGGCCCCCTGCGCGGGTCGCGGCAACCGTGCCAGCTCGCGCACGCCGTCGGCATCGTGCAGCTGCAGGGCGATGTCGGTGTCGTGCGGGGACAACAGCAGCCGGCGGCTGGCCAGCCCGAACAGCTCGCGCACGCGCCGCGGCAGCCAAGCCGCGAGCGCGGCGCCCCACCAGGACAGGAACCCGCGCAGGCGGGCGGCGAATCGACCGTCGAGGCGCCACGCGCGGCGGCCGGGCGCGGCCTCGCCCGAGGGTGCGGGTGTTGCGGACATCATCTTGGCGACGCTCCCTCCTCCCAACGCAGCACGCTGTATGCCGTGCCCGGTACGGCGCCACCGCCGGTCCTGACCACTGCCCGCAGCCGCGCGGTCCGCCCCTCCGGAAGCCGCGCCTGGCTCTCGATACTATACGTGCCGCTTCCGCCGCCCAGCAGCGCGCCGGCCAGTTGTGCCCCCACCTGCGCGCGCGCAGCGAGGATCGGGTCGGCGTCCACGCCCATGGCCTGCAGCACCGGCGCGGCGGCGAACTGTGGATCGGGCGACGGCAGACGGCTGTGGATGGTCAGATGCGGCGCAACGGCCGCATACAGCGCCGGCGTCATGCCCAGCACCTGCTCGACCTCGGCCACGCTCTCGAATGCCGCGTTCTTGGCGCCATACGGCCGCCCCGCACGCGCGTAGTCGGCGGCTTCCGCGCCGCCGGCCACCTGCACGAAATCGTCGCCGTCGCGCCAGTCGACGATCGCGCCGGCCACCTGCACGGCCACGTCCGGCTCGGCCCCGGTGGCCTGCAGCAGCGCGGCGATCAGCGTGCCGTCGGCCGCGTTCAGATCGACCTTGCCGGTCTCGTCGACGATGGTCACCTCGACGGCAATGTCGTGGAAGCGCCACGCATAGGGACGGCCGTCGGGCTGCCATTGCAGCGCGGGGTCGTTCGTGTCCAGGCGGGTGAGTGCGTATTCGAGCCCGGCGCGCGCAGCCTGGTCACCGGCGACGCCCCGGCTCAGCACACGGCCCTGCTGCTGCTCGATGCGGGCCGTCAGCGCGAATGCGCCGACCAGCGCGGCCAGCAGCGTGATCAGCCACAACACCAGCAGCAGCGCGGCGCCACGTTGCGTCTGCACGCTCATGGCAGCGCCGCCATCGCGCTCTGGCCCGTGCCCTGCGGCAGCGTGATCACGAGCACCGGCCAGGCGCCGTCGCGCTCGGTTTCGATCGCCACCTCGACCTGCAGTGGCAACGCGGCCGGGCCCCATTGCGTCTGCCAGTCGCCCAGCGCACCCATCTCGTCGAAGCCGCGGTAGCGCAGCCGCAGCGCAGTCACGTCCTCGACCAGCGGCTCGGGCGGTCGCGCTTCGTCGAGCTCGATCGTGCGCCCGGTCATCACCATGCCGAAGGCGACGGTGAGGCGCTGCGCATTCCCGCCGGTGTCGAGCGCGATGTCATGCAGATGCGGGCCGCCCTGTCCCAGATAGTTCGGCAGATCGGCGACGAAGCGCAGCCGCTCCGGCTCGCCGACGAACTGCGACATCTCGCCGGTATTCGCATCGGTGTCGAACGCGATCGGTTGCGCGGACGCGATGCGCCGGCGCAGGAAGCCTTCGACCGCGCGCATGCGTTCGCTGCGCTGGGCCAGCGCCTCGCCGCGATCGACGGTCGCGGTGGCGGCACGCAGGGTGGTCAAGGCCAGTGCCAGACCGGCGGCCAGCAGCACCGTCGCCAGCAGCACTTCGATCAGGGTGAAGCCGCGCGCGCGCCTCATGGCAGCCACGTCGCCATCGCGCCGGGCTCGCGCAGGCGCAGCGTGTGCACCTGCAGACGTTCGCGCGGGCCGCGCTCGCCCCAGTCGACATCGAGTGCGATCTCGAACAGCTGCCGGCCGCCCGGGTCGGGCAAGGCCCCCGGCAGCGCCGGGTCGACGTAGGGCGCGATCTCCATCGACCAGCGATAACGGCCGCCTTCGAATTCACCACTGCTGCTGCCCGGCGCGACGGGCGTATCGATGCCCAGGCCGTCGAGCAGCGAACGCGCATGCAACGCGGCGTGCCCCGAGTCGGCGGCCCAACGCACCTGCCGCGTACCGTTCGACAGCGTGCCCAGCAGCAGTGTCAGCGCCAGCCCCAGCACCGCGAACGCGACGATCACTTCGATCAGCGTGTAACCGCGCTGGCAACGGCCGCTCATTCGCGCGACGCTCCGCGCGAGATCCGCACCTCTCCCGTCAGCCAGACCACGTCGACCTGCCAGGCCGCATCGCGCAACAGCACGCGCACGCGTCCGCCGGTCGCTGCGCCGTCGGCGAAGAACGCAATCACGCCCTCGCCGTCGCGCGCCTGCAGTTCACGCGCGCCGGTGAATTCGATCTCCAGCGATTCGGGAATCTCGCCGTGGCGCCCGTTGGGCGCCGACCAGGTTCGCGCCTGCGGGTCGAGCACGAAACGCTGCGGCTCGCCGGTCGCGATCGCCTGCGCACGCGTGTAACGCAACTGCGCAGCGATGGTCTTGGCCGTCGACTGCAGGGCGATGCGTTCGAACCCGCCGCCCATCGCGACGGCCGCCAGCACGCCGGCCGCGGCGATCAGGCCGACGACCAGCAACACTTCCAGCAAGGAGAATCCGCGGACCCTGGCGAGGCGATGCGACATCTGGCGCGGCGGTATCCGGCAGCGGGAGCAGCTCCGGAATCTAGCATCATCGATCGCGCCTGCAGCGGGGCGGACGTCGCTTATTCGTAGCGGATGTCGGCGTTGACGCTTTCGCCGCCCGGCTTGCGGTCGGCGCCGTAACTGACGATGTCGAACGGCTGGTTGCTGCCCGGCGCGCTGTACTCGTAGGGCGTGTTCCAGGGGTCGCGCAGTTCGGCTTCCTTGGCGTAGGGGCCAAGCCAGCTGCCGACCCCACCGGGCTGGGTGACCAGATCGTCGAGGGAGCCGGGCAGGCTGCCGGTATCCATCTCGTACTGGTGCACCTTCTCGGCCAGCGTCTGCACCTGTGCCTTGGCCAGATTGACCCGAGCGCGATCGCCACCGCCGAGAATGCGCGTGGCCGCGAAGGCAACGATGCCACCGATCAGCACGACGACGAGAATGATCTCGATCAGGCTGAAACCGCCCTGCGCGCTGCGCGGGTTGCCGGAAGGACACGACCTGCGGATGTGCTGCATCGACACTGCCTCGCTGACGGGTGTGTGCCGCATTGTATGCCCCGTTATGGCTGAACCGCCGACGTTCAGCCGATGACGCTGGTCAGGTCGTAGATCGGCACCAGCACGGCGAGGATCACGACCATCACCACCAGCGCCAGCAACATCGTGATCACCGGCACCAGGGCGGCAAGCATGCGGTCGAGCGCGGTGCCGGTCTGCTGGTCGAAGGTGTCGGCCGTGCGCAGCAGCATCGCATCGAGCGCGCCCGATTCCTCGCCGACCTGGATCATCTGGATCGCGAGCTTCGGAAAGCGCTTGCCGCGCCCGAGCGCGGTCGACAGACCGACACCGTTCTTGACCTCGCCCTCGGCCGCCTCGACGTCCGCAGACAGCGCGAGGTTGCCCAGCACCTTGCGGCCGATGCCGAGCGCGGCGATCAGCGGCACGCCATTGCGCAGCAGTGTGCCCAGCGTGCGCGCCAGCCGCGCGGTTTCGATGCGCGCGACCAGAGGCCCGACGATCTTCCGCTGCAGCAGCCAGCCATCGAAGCGCAGCCGGAACCGCGCATCACGCAGCTTCAGCACGAAGGCGTACAGCGCCAGCACCGGCACGACGAGCAGCAGGATCCACCAGTCGCGCACGAATTCGCCGACACCGAGCACGATCTGCGTGAACACCGGCAGTTCGGCGTCCAGGCTGTCGTACATCGCGGCAAACTGCGGCACCACGTAGCCGAGCAGGAACATCAGCGACGCGCCGACCATGACGATCAGGATTGCCGGATAGATCAGCGCATTGACCACCCGCCCGCGCAGCACCCGCGCACGCTCGAGATAATCGGCCAGCCGCTGCAGCGTGTCTTCGAGGCTGCCCCCGGCTTCACCGGCGCGGACCATGTTCACGTACAGCCGCGAGAACGTGCCGTGCTGGCGCTCGAGCGCGGTCGACAGCGACACACCTCCGCGCACCGCATCGCGCAGTTCGGTAATGGTGCGTTTGGCCTCGGGTTCTTCGGGCAGATCGAGCAGGATCGTCAGTGCGCGGTCGAGCGGCTGGCCGGCGTTGAGCAGCGTCGCCAGCTGCTGGGTGAACTGCACGAGCCGCTGTCCGGAAAACGGCTTGGGTTTGAACAGCGCCTTCCAGTCCTCGACCGCCCGCGCCTCGCTGGCCGGCCGCGCCTCGACCGGCAGATGCCCCTGCTCCTGCAGCCGCAACGCGACCTCGGCTTCACTGCCGGCATCCATCGTGCCGTCGAGCACTTCACCGCGGGTGTTGAGAGCTTTGTAGCGGTAGAGGGGCATGGGTACTGGCGTCAGAGGGCCGGAGCGAGCGGAGGATTGCGGGTGGCGGCGCCGACCCCAACTGCACAAGACACTGGATTCCCGCTTTCGCGGGAATGACGGTTGTCCGCATGCGTTCCGGCGTAAAGGTCGAAAACTTCACTGTCGTCATTCCCGCGAAAGCGGGAATCCAGCGACTTCAATCCTGCCGAGAGAGCGACGTCCACTAACCGAGGATTTCGCTCCATAGATCGCGCCAATAAGGATTCGACGCCTCGACGAGCTGGATCTTCCAGGCACGATTCCATTTCTTGAGCCGCTTCTCGCGCGTGATCGCCGACTCCATCGACTCGTGCATTTCGTACCAGACGAGTCGAGCGACCCGATAACGGGAGGTAAAACCTGGTGCTGCCGACTCGCGATGCGTCCAGGCGCGCCGCACGGGATCCGAAGTCACGCCGATATACAACGTGCCGTTGCGCGCACTCGCCAGCAGATAGACACATGGATTCCGATCCATCGGCAGCAACCCCTTCCGTGAGGCGTGACGCAGCGGCAACACTGGAAGGAACGCCCAAGTCGCTGGATCCCCGCCTTCGCGGGGATGACGTCCTGTAGGAAACCGGGATTCCGCGCGGAGCTTCCATCACGCCTCCTCCGTCACCCGCAGCACTTCCTCGATCGTCGTCTCACCACGCAGCGCCTTGAGGATGCCGTCCTCGTACATCGTGCGCATGCCCGATTCGCGTGCGAGCTGTTCGAGTTCGCCCATGCCGGCATGACGCATCACGGCGCGACGCAGTGCATCGTTCATGACGAGGAATTCGACGATCGTCGTCCGGCCCAGGTAGCCGGTCGGCGCGAGGGCCGATGGGGCCGGGCGATACAGGAAGATCTCGCCCTCGGGCTGGAAGCGTCGCAGTTCGAAGCGTTCGATCTCTTCCGGCGAGGCCGTGTAGCGCACCGCATGGCTCGGCTCGAGCTTGCGCACCAGGCGCTGGGCGAGGATGCCGTTGATCGTCGAGGTCAGCAGGTAGTCCTCCACGCCCATGTCGAGCATGCGGGTGATGCCACCGGCGGCGTTGTTGGTGTGCAGGGTGCTGAGCACGAGATGGCCGGTCAGCGCGGACTGGATCGCGATGCGCGCGGTTTCCAGATCGCGCATTTCGCCGATCATGATCACGTCCGGATCCTGGCGCACGATCGAGCGCAATGCATGCGCGAAGTCGAGGCCGATCGAAGGCTTGGCCTGGATCTGGTTGATGCCTTCGATCTGGTATTCGACCGGATCCTCGACGGTGATGATCTTGACGTCCGGCGTGTTGAGCTGCGACAGCGCGGTGTACAGCGTCGTCGTCTTGCCCGAACCGGTCGGGCCGGTCACCAGCAGAATGCCGTGCGGCTGGTCGAGCACCTTGTTGAACTGCGGCAGGAATTCGTCGGTGAAACCGAGCCTGTAGAAGTCGAAGACCACCGTTTCGCGATCGAGCAGACGCATCACGACGCTTTCGCCATGCGCGGTGGGCATCGTCGACACGCGCAGGTCGAGTTCCTTGCCCTGCACGCGCAGCATGATGCGGCCGTCCTGTGGCAGGCGGCGTTCGGCGATGTTGAGCCGCGCCATGATCTTGATGCGGCTGATCACCGCCGCGGTCAGGTTCACCGGCGGGCTTTCGCCGTCGATCAGCACGCCGTCGACGCGGTAGCGCACTTTCAACCGGCTCTCGAACGGCTCGATGTGGATGTCGGATGCGCGCAGTTCCACCGCGCGTTGGATCACCAGATTCACCAGCCGGATCACCGGCGCTTCGGACGCGAGATCGCGCAGATGCTCGACGTCGTCGACATCGCCGCCGCCCTCACCGTCGGCCGATTCGATGATCGTGCCCATCGCGCTGCGGCCCTGGCCGTACCAGCGTTCGATCAGATCGTCGATTTCCGAGCGCAGGCCGACGGCCGGTTCGATCTCGCAACCCGTCGCCAGCCGCACCGCATCGAGCGCGTAGCCATCGAAGGGATCGGACATCCACACGCGCAGGCGACCGCGGCTCTCGCCGATCGGCAACAGGTGGAACTGGCGCAGGAAACGCACCGACAGCGGTTGGGCACCCTCGACGAGTTCCGGCGGATCCTCGGGGACCGACTTCGCGAAGAGCAGCGGCAGATCGAGCTCGGCCGCGCAGGCCTCGGCGTGGTCGCGCTCGGAGACCAGTCCCAGACGCCCGAGCAGGGACAGCAGGCTGCCACCGGCCTCGACATGCAGGCGCTGGGCGCGGCCGAGGTCGACATCCTTGAGCCGGCCGCTCTCACGCAGCCGCGCCACGATGCGCATCTCGGGCGCGTCAGGCGCCGCAGCGGAATCCTCGAGCACCGCGTTCACGGCACAACCACCCCATCGATGACGGACCGTTCGACTTTAGCAGTTCGCCGACGCCGGGCCCGACGTCGAACGTCAAAGCCCTTACGCAATGGCGGAATCAGCCGGCGGGCAGTTCGCCGGTGTCGGCAGGCGTCGCGCCGTGGCCGAGATCGGACGGCGGCGGGTCTTCGCGCCGCATGTCCGCTTCGCTCGGCTTGCGGTCGCGGGTGCCGGGCGTGGGCACGTAGAAGCCCACACGCTCGAAGAAGCGCCGATAGAAGCCGGCATCCTGCACGGTGCTGCTGGCCACGCGCACCAGCGAATCCTCGCGGCTGCCGATCGGCAGCGACACCGAGCCGAGCGCCCCCACACCGAGACTCGCCGAGTTGGAACTCTTGCGCAGCACGTAGCGGTCGAGCAGCGCACTGACGAACAGCAGCGTGCGCGTCTCCCCGCGCGGCACGCAGGACACGCGCACCGACAGCTGCGTGTGCACCTCGTCTTCGGGCTGGAAGTTCTTGGTCGCCTCGACCGCGTCGTCGCCGGCCTTGCCGACCGCATATCCCTGGCCCAGCAGCGCAAGACGCGCCGAACTGCAGACCTGGGCCGGCGGCAATTCGTAGGTCCGGGAGTAGGTGTCGTCCGAATCGAAGGATTCACCCATGAAAGGCACGTCCTCGCGCGCATTGCGTCCGCAGGCCGCCAGCACGATCACGGCGAGAGCGACAGCGGTCAGGCGCGGCAGGGTTGGGACGTGGCGCATCGTAGGCGGTCTGGAAGGGCAGGCCGGCATGATACCGACACGCCACGCGCCGCCCGACGCCGCGGCCTGCACGTTCATCGTGCAGACGGCGAGCTTCAGTGGGTGACGGGCGCCGGCGCAGGCGGGTCGTTGCGCGTGCGGCGCTCGGCTTCGAGCCAGTCAAGATGTTCGGTCAGCGTGCGTCCCTCTGCCGCGGCTTCCGCATTCGCGGCCGCGTCCAGCGCCTTCGACACCGACAGGCGCGTGGCGATGCCCTGGGCGTGCCGCGAGGCCGCGACGTGGCGAAGCATCGCGAGCAGCATCGCGGCGCTGGCAGTGCTGGTCACCGGTTCTCCGCGCAGCACGAAGGTCCATTCGCCGTCCGCGTACGTGGCGCCGGCGAGCACGCGGTCGTCCGGGCCCTTGAGCTGCGCGTGGATCTGCGGCGCATCGCTGCGGGCGCTGGCGCCTTGCGGCGTGCGACGGCGACGTGCATCGCGGCGGGACTTGGACGAGATCGACATCGGCAATTTCGAAGGCACGGATGGACGCGACAGTATCCCAGATCGCCGTGCGTCGACCGGCGAAGCGCTGACCGTTCCGTCACGTAGGCGCTGCTGCAATCCCTGCTCCCCCGTTCGAGGAACCGGCATGGCGTGCTGCTCCGCGTATCTGATTCGCGTGCGCTTGCACGCGGTGCGCCGGCCTGGGATCGAAATCCGCGAGGGCCGCGGCCCATGACCGATCGGAGGGCATCGGCGACGCAGGCCGGCAGCGCAGTGCAGGCGCGGGGGGCTGCACCCGGCAGCGGACGCATCGGTGCGATCGACCTGGCACGCGGCTTTGCCGTCTGCCTGATGATCCTCAGCCACGGCACCAATGCACTGATGCCCTACGACGACTTTCCGTCCTGGGGACAGGTGCCGATCCACGCGATCACCAAGTTCTCGTCCTCGCTGTTCGTGATCGTCTTCGGCATTGCCCTCGCGGTGGCCTTCGTGCCCAAGACGTCCGCGCCCGACTGGCCGCAGCGCCGCAACCGGCTGCTGTGGCGCGGGCTGCTGGTGCTGTTCTGGTACAAGGTGCTCACCGTCGTGGAGATGTATGGGCGCCACGACACGTCGGCCATCGTCGATACGCTGCTGTACCGGGATTTCCCGTCGTTCGTGGAGATCCTCGGCTTCTACGCCATCGCGTTGCTGTGGATTCCATGGCTGCTGCCGCTGTGGGCGAAGACGCCCGCCGTGCTGCGCTGGCTCAGTCCGATTCCGGTCGCGTTCGCGTCGTGGTGGCTGCTGCATCACTTCGATTTCTGGGGCGTGCCGCAACTGCAGGCCCTGCTGGTCGAGCATCCCGACTACTACACCTGGGGCCAGCTCGCGCGCGGGCCGCTGGTGCTGGTGGGCCTGCTGATCGGTGGCCTGCTGCTGCGTTATTACGGCGATCGGCGCACGCGCCTGGCGCTGGCCGGCGCGCTCGCCCTGGTCGCGGCCGTGCTGCTGGCCTGGTTCGTGGCGCGCGGGGGCGATCTGCAGCCGCTGTTGGTGGAGATCGGTCGCAACGCCGGCAAGCATCCGCCGCAGTTGATGTTCATGCTCTTCAGCGTCGGTGGCGCATTCGCCCTGCTCGCGCTCGCGGTTGCCGGCGGCGAACTGCTGGCCAAGGGACTGCGCCCGATCGCGATCATCGGCAGCGATGCGCTGATGGCGTTCATCGTGCACATCGGCGTGATCTTCCTGCTGTTCCGCGAGGCGATGGGGCTCTACCAGGCGGTCAGCTACGAACGCGCCCTAATGCTCACCGCCCTGCTGCTGGCCGCCACGGCCACGTGGATCTGGCTCTGGCAGACCGTGAAACGACGCCGCCGCGCCCCGGTTCAGCGCCAATAACGCGGCCGGTGCCTATGGTGCGTGGTCCGGTGCGCAATGCCCCGCGCCCGCACCGGCTTCAGATCCGACAGGAGCCGACGATGCCGCGTTCCATCGCCGCCGTGATGCTCATGCTCTTCGTGCTCGCCGCCTCCGGCGCCGGTGCGCAGCAGCCCACGCCCGCCATCGCACGCAGCGTTCCCGAGAAGCCGGCGATCGCCAAGTCCATCCTGCCCGCCGCCCCGCCGTGGGCCGATGCGCTCGCGCGCAGGCTGGCTGCGGTCGATGCGGCGTATCCGGGCGAGATCGGTGTGTACGTCCACCACGTGGGCCGCGACGAATCCTGGGGATTGCGCGCCAATGAGTCGTGGTACCTGGCGTCGGGTGTGAAAGTGCCGATCGCCATCGCGGTCATGCGCGAGATCGAGCAGGGCTGGCTCACGCTCGACACCGAAGTGACGCTGCTGGAGACCGATTTCGTCGATGGTGCGGGGCGCACCAACGCACATCGCGCCGGTGACCGCCTGACGATCGCCTGGCTGCTCGACCAGATGATCGTCTACAGCGACAACACCGCCAGCGACGTGCTGATCCGCACGGTCGGACTGGGACAGGTCAATGCGGTCGCGGCCGAACTCATCGCCAGCCAGGGCGTGCACATCACCACGCTCGCAGACGTGCGCCGGCTCGCCTACGGCATGCTGCATGCGGGCGCCGCGCAGCTGTCGTCGCAGGATCTGCTGGCCCTGCAGCGTGCGGGCGTGGGCCGGGCACGCGTGCTGCGCCTGGCGCAGCTGTTGTCGGTGTCGCCCGACACGTTCCTGGCGCCCGATCTCGATACCGCCTTCGAGTCGTACTACGCCACGCACGTCAACAGCGCCACGCTCGGCGACTACGGGCGGATGCTGGTCGCGTTGCAACAGGGCCTCGCGCTCGATGCCGAACACACGGCGTATCTGCTGGGCGTCATGTCGCGCGTCAAGACCGGACAGCGGCGCATCCGCGCAGGATTGCAGCCGACTGCAGACTTCGCGCACAAGACGGGCACGCAGTACAGGCGCCTGTGCGATTCGGGCATCGTCACCATGCCGGCCGGCGATGCGCCGCCGGTGCAGGTGGTCGTTGCCGCCTGCGTGCGTGGCCCGACCGGCGCCACCGGCGAGCGCGCGCTGCGCAGCATTGGCGAGGCCGTCACCGCGTCTGGCGTATTGAACAGGCTCGATCCGCCGCCTCTTCCGCTCCGATGACCCACGTCCGTTTCGCCGCCACCGTCCTCGCCGTCTGCCTGCTTGCCGCGTGCCGGAGCGGCGAGGCGCCCACTCCCGATGACCCGGTGCAAGCGGCGGCCGCCGAGGACGCGGCGCGTTCGACCGCGCCCTGGGTCAATGCACTCGATGAAGCCGTCGCGCGCATCGACGACGAGATGCCGGGCGAGTTCGGGGTCTACGTGCGCCATTTCGGCGATGCGCCCGGCACGCTCGACCGCGGCGACGATCGCGCGTGGTATCTGTCGTCGACCATCAAGGTGCCGGTCGCGATCGCAGTGCTCGAGGAGGTCGATGCGGGACGCATGTCGCTCGACGAGGAACTCACGCTCATGCAGAGCGACTTCGTCGACGGTGCCGGCGACATGCTGGGGCAGAAACCCGGCACGAAGTTCAGCATCACCACGCTGCTGGAGAAGTCGCTGCGCGACAGCGACAGCACCGCGACCGACATGCTCATCCGCCGCATCGGGCAGGACCATCTCGACACGCGCATCCGCGAATGGGTGGGCGCGGGTTTCGGGCCGATCACGACCATCCTGCAGGTGCGCTACGACGCCTACGGACCGACCCACCCCGGCGTCGAGGATCTGGACAACATGGCCATCGTGCGCCTGCGCAATGCCGATGTCGGCGAACCGCGCCTCGAAGCATTGGCCCGCGAACTCGGCGTGCCGCGCAGCGGGCTCGACGCCGAGTCCATCGAAGCGGTCTTCGATGCCTATTACGACGGCGAGGACAACCAGGCCCGCCTGCCCGCGTTCGGCCTGATGCTCGAGCGGCTTGCCGCCGGTGAACTGCTGTCGCCGGACAGCACCGCGATCATTCTCGGCCACATGCGACAGATCACGACCGGGGACCGCCGCATCAGCGCAGGGCTTCCGGCCGGCACCGACTTCGCGCAGAAGACCGGCACGCAGATCCGCCGTGCCTGCAATGTGGGCGTCATCGATCCCGAGGCCGGCCGCGAAGGCGCGACCGTGGTGCTCGCATGCGCGGAAGATTTCGACGACATCTCGCAGGCCGAGCAGGCGTTCCAGGCGTTTGGCCGTGTCCTGCAGGAGCAGGTGTTGAACGCTGACGCCGGCTGAGGCGCATTTCGATGCGCTGCTTTGGAGCCTGACCGCTGGAGCCCGATCGGCGTTTCCTGACTTGATGCTGCCGGTGAAGCGCTGGCGACGCGCCGCTGCGGTCGCCGCGCAGCGACCGCAGCGCCACAAGCGCCATGCAACGCCTCCAAGGATCTGAACATACGAAAAGGCCGGCGGATGTCGCCATCCGCCGGCCTGTTACCGCGGCCGCCCGACCCGATGCCGGGCGGCTCTTGCCTGCCGCTTACGGCGCGGTGAAACGCGCCTGCAGCGTCACGTTGCTGTACGCACGCACGCCCACCAGCTTGATGTAGTACGTGCCCGCCTCCGGTGCGTTGATGCGGATGGTCTCGGCATTGCCCGGACGCGCGGAGTTCCACGTGCCCGTCTCGCCCGGCGCCTCATCCAGGCTCACATGCAGCGACACATCACCGCTGCCGCCGCTGGTGACGATGCTCAAGGGACCGCGCACGCCGGCCGGCACCTCGATGCTGTAGAGCGTCTCGCTGTCCACACCACCGGTGAGCGAACGCAGAGGAGTCGCGTTGGCGATCGGCGTCGCCGGCGGCTCGCAATCCACTTCGCACGGCGGCGGCGGCCCGTCGATCGCGTACTGCACCGCAGCCGCGGCATCGACGATGCCGGTGCCGATCGGGCGATCGATGGCGACCGGGAACGGGCGGGCGCTGTCCTTGAGGAATTCCTTGATCTGCGCCGGCGTCAATTCCTCGTCGGTGGCGCTGATCATCAACGCGACGACGCCGGCCACGTGCGGCGACGCCATCGAGGTGCCGTAGTAGAAGTCGTAACCGGGCTGCGTCGGACCTTCCAGACCCAGGTTGACGGTCGACAGCACCTGCTCTTCCATCGGCAACCAGCCCAGGCCCATGGGGCCGGCGATGTCGACTCGCTGCCCGTGACTGGAACCGCCGCTGCTGGCGACGCGGCCATCGGCGAGCACGCCGCCGCGGCGGCCGTCGGGCGTCACGCCACCGACGACGATCTGGTTGGGGCCGCAATTGCCCAGCGTCGTGCCGACGCCGTTGGCCTCGGTCACGTCCACGCCCGAATTGCCGGCCGCGACGACGACGGTCACGTTCTGGCTGGCCGCGTACGCAAGCGCATCACGGTAGACATTGGGACAGGCGGCCGGGTTGCGTCCGCCCAGGCTCATGTTGATGACGTCGGCCTTGTACGCGTTGTCCGGCACGCCGGCCACACTCGCACCAGAGCTCCACATGATGGCGTCGGCGATGTTCGTGCTGGAGCCGCCACACTTGCCGAGCACGCGCACCGGCAGGATGGTCGATTCCGGCGCAACACCGACGACGCCGATGTCGTTGTTGGCGAGCGCGGCCACGGTGCCCGCCACATGGGTGCCGTGCCAGGAACTCGAAGCAACGCCACAGCCCTCGCTGCCGTCGGTCCAGTCACCCGGGTCGTAACCACCAGGCTTGCGCTCGTCGAAGTCGTAGCCCGCATCGAACAGCACGTTCGCCGTCAGGTCGGGATGGTCGGTCACGCCGGTGTCGAGCACCGCCACGACCACACCGTTGCCACGCGCGAGATCCAGCGCGGGCGGCAGGTTGATGCCGCCGCCACTCTCGGCCGGCGTCTTGAGGCCCCACATCTCGTCCCAGCGCGGATCGGTCGGCGTTTCCAGACGCACCATGCGCATCACCGGCTCGACGTATTCGACCGACGGATCGGTGGCGATCTGCCGGATCAGCGCCTCGGCCGATGCCTGATCGAGCTTGCGCGACAGCCGCACGACATCCGCGCCCACCGCGAGGCGGCGCTGGAACTGCGCGTTGAGCGCCAGGTTCGACTTGCCGGCGCTCGGCAACGCGCGCGACGCGGCCATGTTCACCGACTGCAGCAGGCGCGTGCGATCGGCGCGCTGCGGCGCGTTCTCGCGATACTTGACGACGAACTCGTCATAGGTTTCGCCAGCCTGCAATGCAGTGGTATTGGCGCGCAGGTATTCGAGCGAGCCACCTGCCCAGGCGACCGGCGCGGCGAGTGCCATCGAGATGGCGACGGACAATCCACACACCACGGATTTCTTGTTGACACGCATCAGGTGAAGCTCCTCTCTGAAATTGATAAGGGTTGCGTCCGTTGCGATCTGCAACTCTTCCCTGCTCACCGGGCCCGCGCCGCGGCGCGCCGCGAAGCGGGCCCGCCATTCCGTCACCAGCCGAAACCGGCACCCACGCCGACCGACTTCTCGTCACCGCTCATTGCACCGCCGAAGGTCACCGTCGCGCGTTCGCTGATCGCACGCTGGTAGCCCAGCGACAGCGCGCTTTCCCCGCCCTGGAACCCGACACCGACACCGACACGGTTCTGGGTGCGGATGCCCGCCGCGCTCGTCGCCATGTTGAGCATCGCCGCGCCCATCGCACCCTGCCGGTCGATTCGGCGATCGGTGTCGTAGAAGCGACGGTCGACATCGCCCTTGAACGATTCGAAGGTGTCGTTGAACGCCGCGAAGCGCTGGTCGGTGTAGGCCTTCGCGCTCGAGACCGCCTGGGTCGCGGTGGTGTCGGCATAGGCGCGCGCATCGGCCGCGGCCGCATCCACCTGCGCAACCGTTGCGCCACCGGCGACCGGCGTTTCGGACGCCACTGCGGACGTGGGCGCGCGGACGGTGTCTCCCACCCGCTCGGGTGTGCCACTGGCTGCCGTGCGACGCCCCTGCACGCCGGAAACCTCGCCTTCGGCCGGTGCATCGGCCGGGGCCGATGCCGTCGCGACCTGCGCATCGCCTGCCGAAGATTCAGCCGCGGCTGTCGTGGCGACGCGGGCGTCGGGATCGGCCGTCGAGGCGGACTCGACGTCGGATTCCGGCGTGACCGCCATCGCTGCGCCCGCGGTCTGCGCGCGCACGTCCCGGCCGCCGCTGACCGTCGCGTCGAGATCGCCGACCTGCTGCTTGAGCCCGCTGATCTCCGCGTCCAGAGCGCCGAACGCATCGCCCACCGAGTAGTAGTTGCCGCCCTGGATGGCGTAGGTCGGTGCGGAGATGGTGCCGAAGGCCGTGACCGCTGCCCCGCCACCGAGTGCGTCGGCGGTGGACTGCATGGCGCCGTACATCTGCCCGCCCGTGACCGCGTCCGTGCTGCCGGCGCTGATCGAGCCGTTGGCGAGGTTTGTCAGGCGCGTGCCGTCCTCGCCGTCGAAGGTCAGCGTCGAGCGGCTGTCGTCGTCGTAGGAGATCGCATTGGCCGCCACGTCCTCGACATCGCCCAGCCGGTCTTCGACGCCGTCCACACGCACGTTGGTCGCATGCAGCTGATCGCCGTTGACCGCGTCCGTGCTGCCCTCGGCAACTTCGCCCGCGGCGACGTTGGTGATCTGACGCTCGCTGCCGACATCACCCACCGAAACGCTGTTGGCGCGGTCGGCGACCGAGCCTTGGCCCAGCGCCACACTGCCGTCGGCACTGGCGACTGCGTCCGAACCGAGCGCGATGCTGTCGTCCCCCGACGCGGTGGAGAAGTTGCCGAGCGCGGTGCTGTTGAAGCCCGACGCCCACGCCGCGCCGCCGACCGCGGTCGAGTAGTCGCCGCTGGCCTCGGTCGGGAACAGGTTGAACAGGCCGGCGCCGCCGCCCACCGCCACGCTGTTGGCGCCGCTGGCGACCGAGTAGGAACCCACCGCGGTGGAATCGGCAGCTGTGGCGGCGGACGCGTAGCCCAGCGCCGTCGACTGGTCACCGATTGCATTGGCGACCGCGCCGAATGCCGACGAGAGTTCGCCGACCGCCGAAGCACCCACACCGACCGCTGAGCCGCCGAAGCCGCTGGCATCGGCGCTGGCACCAACTGCGGTGCCGGCAACACCGGCGCTGGTGGCGGAAGTCTCGATGGGATTTCCGCTGCCATCGACCAGCAGCGGTTCGCCGTTCTCGTCGACCGCCGTGCCGCCGATCGCGACGCTGGCAGGGCCGTCGGCCTGTGCGCCTGCGCCGAAGGCCGCACTGTTCTGGCCATACGCGGTGGCATTGAAGCCGACGGCCGTCGCGTTCTCGGCCATCGCGAACGCGCCGCTGCCGAAGGCCGAAGCGCCCTGGCCGAAGGCCACCGCGGACGAACCTGCCGCCGTGGCGTACTCACCGTCGATCAACGCACCTTCGTCATTGCCCTCGCCGCCGGTCGCTGCGAAGTACCGGTTGTACTGCGTGGCGTCTTCGAGCTGGTCGACGTTCACCGCGTCGGTGCCCTCGGTGCCGGCGGCGACATTGGTGATCTGGCGTTCTGCGCCGGCTGCGCCCACTGACACCGTGTCGTCGCGGTCGGCTTCGGAGTTCGCCCCCAGCGCCACGCTGTTGGTCCCGCTGGCGTTGGACAGGAAGCCCACCGCGGTGGAATCCACGCCCGAGGCCGAGCTGCCGCTGCCGATCGCCGATGCGCCATCGGCGGTGGCGTAGGCCAGCGTGCCGACCGACGTGCTTTGCACGCCGGTCGCCTCGGCCAGGGTGCCGACCGCGGTCGCGCCCAGATCCGTCGCCCAGGCGCCGTTGCCCAGCGCGGTCGAGGCCACGCCCGTGGCTTCGGTCGACTGCAGGATGAAGCCCGGCAGGCCGATCAGCAGCTCGCCGTAGTCGGCGATGCCGCCGACCGCCAGGCCGTAGTCGCCGCTCGACACGCTGCCGTAGCCGACGGCGGTCGCATAGCCGCCGGTGGCTTCGGAGAACGTGCCCAGCGCGCTCGAGCCGTCGGTCGCCGCGGTGCTGTTGTAGCCCAGCGCGGTCGACTGCGCGCCGTCGGCCGTCGCCGCCGCGCCGGTCGCGGTGCTGAAGGCACCGTTGGCCTGTGCGCCCGCGCCGAACGCGGATGCGCCGACACCGGCGGCGGTGGTCGCCTGGTCGAGCACGACTTCGCCGGTGTTGGGGTCCTCGTAGTACAGCCAGCCGCCGACCGCGGTGCTCGAATCGCCTTCTGCAACCGCGGCATAACCGCTGGCGGTGGCGTATTCGCCCCATGCACGCGCGCCGCTGCCGTGGGCAGACGATCCGATGCCGGTGGCGTCGGCGTTCGAGCCGGTGGCGGTGGCGTAATCGGCGCCGGCGTAGGCGTTCGAGCCCGAAGCCGTGGCGTCCTCGCCTTCGGCGTACGCCTCGCCGTCGCCGGTGGCGTTGAAGTAGCGGGTCGAGGCGGTCGCCTCTTCCAGCTGGCCCAGGTTCACCGCGTCGGTCGCCTCGGTGCCGGCGGCGACGTTGGTGATCTGGCGCTCGTTGCCCGCCGAGCCCACCGACACGCTGTCTTCGCGATCGGCGATGGAGTCGGCGCCGAGGGCGACACTGTTGTCGGCATAGGCCTCCGCCAGGTTGCCCAGGGCAGTGCTGTTCGTGCCGCCCGCATAGGCCGCGCCGCCCACGGCGGTCGCGTAATCGCCCGAGGCTTCGGCCGGCAGGATGCCGAGGAAGGCACCACCCACCGCGACACTGTTGTAGCCGGTCGCCGTGGCCGCCTGACCCACCGCCGTGCTGTAGTCACCGGAGGCGACGCTGTCCGCGCCCACCGCCAGCGTGCTTTCGCCGGTCGCGTTGCTGGCACTGCCGAGCGCAGTGCTGTTGAACGCGCTGGCCGAGGCGAGGCTGCCGACGGCGGTCGCGTAATCGTTCGTGGCCTCGGCCGCGAAGCCGAATGCCGCAGCCGCCGTGCCATCGGCCACGCTTTCGCCGCCGACCGCCGTTGCACCCTCGCCGTTCGCAGCGGAGAAGAAGCCAACCGCGGTCGCCTCGACCCCTGTCGCTTCGGCAAGCGCGCCCGAGGCCACGCTGCCGTCGCCCGAAGCGCTCGCGGCCGCGCCTGTCGCTGTGGCGTAGAGGCCGGAGGAGATGCTTTCGGCGCCGACCGCGATCGCGTATTCGCCCGAGGCGTCGGACGAAGCGCCTGCAGCCAGCGCGTTCGCGCCGCTGGCCACCGCGTTGAAGCCCAGCGAGGTCGCGTTCTCGGCGAACGCGAAAGCGCCGCTGCCGAACGCGGAGGCGCCCTGCTCCAGCGCCAGTGCGGACGAGCCGACGGCGGTTGCATAGTCGGCGTCGGCCGCAGCACCCGAACCGGCTGCCAGCGCTTCGTCGCCGGTCACCGAGGCCTCGCCTTCGCCGCTCGCGGCGAAGTACTGCGCGGCCTCTTCACCCGCCTCGGCCACCGCGTTGAGCTGGGCCATGTTGACCGCGTCGGTGTCGTTGATGCCGGCCGTCAGGTTGGTGATGCGGCGCGTCGCCGGATAGCCACCGGTGCCGGTGCCATTGCCGATCGACACCACGCCGGCCTCGGTCGCACGCGAGCCTGCACCGAGCGCGACGCTGTTGACGCCACTGGCCCACGCGCTCAGGCCGAGCGCGGTGGCGTTCTGCGCATACGCATAGGAATCGCGCCCCACGGCGGTCGTCCCGATCGCAGTCGCCCAGGCGAACTGGCCGAGCGAGGTGGTGTTGTCGGCGGTCGCCCGGGCCGAGCCGCCCAGCGCGGTGCTGTTGAGGCCGGTCGCCTGCGCGGTGCTACCCGCGGCCAGGCTCGCGTTGCCGCTCGCCGCGGCGGTATTGCCGAGCGCCGTGGCGTTGGTGCCACTGGCCGAAGCGCTGATGCCGACCGCCGTGGTGCGGGTGTTGCTGGCTTCGGCGCCGTAGCCGAGCGCGGTCGAAAGCTCGCCGGTCGCTTCGGCGAAACCGCCATTGGCCGTCGCGCCGGTGCCCGAAGCGAGGCTGTTGTAGCCGGTCGCGGTGGACTGCAGCCCCGATGCCGATGCCGCCGCGCCGGTGGCGGTGGCGAACGCGTCGGCAGCCTGCGCGCCCGCGCCCAGCGCGGTCGCGCCTTCGCCGTCGGCCGAGGTCATCTGCTCGAGCAGGACCTCGCCGGTCTGCGGATCGGTGTAGTACAGCATTCCGCCCACTGCGGTCGCCGACGTGCCCGTCGCAGAAGCGCCATAACCGGAGGCGGTGGTGTAGTCGCCGTCGCCCAACGCACCCGAGCCGAACACCGAGGCGCCGGTGCCGTAGGCACTCGCGGCCTCACCGGCCGCGGTCGCGTACTCGCCCTCGACATAGGCGGCGACGCCGTCTTCGCCGTCCGCGCCGCTGGCCACGAAGTAACGCGAGTTCTCCGTCGCCGCCTCGAGCTGATCGAGGTTCACCGCATCGGTGCCTTCGGTGCCGGCGGCGACGTTGGTGATCTGGCGCTCGCTGCCGGCGCTGCCGACCGACACCGAGTTGTCGCGATCGGCTTCCGAGCCCTGACCCAGCGCGACGCTGCCATCGGCGCTCGCCACCGCGTCCGAACCCAGCGCGAGGCTGTCGTCGCCCGAGGCGGTGGAGAAGTTGCCGACCGTGGTGCTGTTGAAGCCCGACGCCCACGCCGCGCCGCCGACGGCGGTCGAGTAGTCGCCGCTGGCCTCGGTCGGGAACAGGTTGAACAGGCCGGCGCCGCCGCCCACCGCCACGCTGTTGATGCCGCTGGCGACCGAGTAGGAACCGATCGCGGTCGAATCGGCGCTGGTGGCCGCCGAGGCATAGCCCATCGCGGTCGAGGCATCGCCTGCAGCGGTCGCCACTGCGCCGAAGGCTGCGGAGACTTCGCCGAGCGCCGAGGCGCCGACGCCGTAGGCCGAGCTTGCGAAGCCGCTGGCATCGGCGCTGGCACCGACTGCGGTGCCGGCAACACCGGCGCTGGTGGCGGAAGTCTCGATGGGATTGCCGCTGCCATCGACCAGCAGCGGTTCGCCGTTCTCGTCCACCGCATTGCCACCGATGGCGACGCTGGCCGGGCCGTCGGCCTGTGCGCCTGCGCCGAAGGCCGCACTGTTCTGACCGGAAGCGGTGGCATTGAAGCCGACGGCCGTCGCGTTCTCGGCCATCGCGAACGCACCGCTGCCGAAGGCCGAGGCGCCCTGGCCGAAGGCCACCGCGGACGACCCCGCCGCCGTGGCGTACTCACCGTCGATCAACGCACCTTCGTCATTGCCCTCGCCGCCGGTCGCTGCGAAGTACCGGTTGTACTGCGTGGCGTCTTCGAGCTGGTCGACGTTCACCGCGTCGGTGCCCTCGGTGCCGGCGGCGACATTGGTGATCTGGCGTTCTGCACCCGCTGCGCCCACCGACACCGTGTCGTCGCGATCGGCTTCGGAGTTCGCACCCAGCGCCACACTGTTGGCGCCGCTGGCGTTGGACAGGAAGCCCACCGCGGTGGAATCCACGCCCGAGGCCGAGCTGCCGCTGCCGATCGCCGATGCGCCATCGGCGGTGGCGTAGGCCAGCGTGCCGACCGACGTGCTTTGCACGCCGGTCGCCTCGGCCAGGGTGCCGACCGCGGTCGCGCCCAGATCCGTCGCCCAGGCGCCGTTGCCCAGCGCGGTCGAGGCCACGCCCGTGGCTTCGGTCGACTGCAGGATGAAGCCCGGCAGGCCGATCAGCAGTTCGCCGTAGTCGGCGATGCCGCCGACCGCCAGGCCGTAGTCGCCGCTCGACACGCTGCCGTAGCCGACGGCGGTCGCATAGCCGCCGGTGGCTTCGGAGAACGTGCCCAGCGCGCTCGAGCCATCGGTGGCCGCAGTGCTGTTGTAGCCCAGCGCCGTTGACTGCGCGCCGTCGGCCGTCGCCGCCGCGCCGGTCGCCGTGCTGAAGGCACCGTTGGCCTGCGCGCCCGCGCCGAATGCGGATGCGCCGACACCGCTGGCGGTCGTCGTCTGGTCGAGCACCACCGCGCCGGTGTTGGGATCCTCGTAGTACAGCCAGCCGCCGACCGCGGTGCTCGAATCGCCTTCTGCAACCGCGGCATAGCCGCTGGCGGTGGCGTATTCGCCCCATGCACGCGCGCCGCTGCCGTGGGCCGACGATCCGATGCCGGTGGCGTCGGCGTTCGAGCCGGTGGCGGTGGCGTAATCGGCGCCGGCGTAGGCGTTCGAGCCCGAAGCCGTGGCGTCCTCGCCTTCGGCATAGGCCTCGCCTTCGCCGGTGGCGTTGAAGTAGCGGGTCGAGGCGGTCGCCTCTTCCAGCTGGCCCAGGTTCACCGCGTCGGTCGCCTCGGTGCCGGCGGCGACGTTGGTGATCTGACGCTCGTTACCGTCCGCGCCCACCGAGACACTGTCGGCGCGATCGGCAACCGAGCCCGACCCCAGTGCAACCGCGTTGGTGGCGCCTGCCTGGACCGTCGCGCCGGCACCGATCGCAATGGCGCTCTCGGCGTTGGCGAGCGAATTGGTGCCCACGGCGATGGCATGCAGATCGTTGCCAAGCGCCTGGTGGCCGATCGCCACGCTGTAGTCGTCGTAGGCGAACGCGCCCCGGCCCATCGCCACGGCGCTGGCGCCCGGCGACCAGCTTCCGTAGCCGATCGACACCGAGCGGCGGCCATCGGCATACGAGTCCATACCGATCGCAGTGGCTTCCTCGCCGATGGCCCACGCGAAGCTGCCGTAGGCCGTGGCGCCGTTCCCCGTCGCCCAGGCGTAGGCGCCGGTCGCGGTGCTCTGCTCGCCGTTGGCGCGGCTGTTGTCACCCAGCGCCACCGCATAGTCGGCCTGGGCGTGGGCCTTGTGGCCGGCCGCCAGCGAAAACTCGCCTTCGGCGCGTGCGCCGTAGCCGAGCGCCGCACTCTGGGCACCGGCGGCCTGCGCGCCCGCGCCGACGGCGGTCGCGTAATCGGCCGCCGCAGCGCCGACGAGTACCGGATTGCCGTCCTCGTCCTCGATCGGGAACCCGAACTCGTCGAACCCCTCGCCCTGCCCGCCGATCGCGGTGCTGGCGACGCCGCTGGCATCTGCGCCTGCGCCGACCGCGGTGCCGTTGTCCTGTGTCGCGCTGGCGTTGAAGCCAAGTGCCGTGGCCTGCGCGCCGCCAGCGTAGGCGCCGCTGCCCAGCGCCGATGCGCCGGTGCCGTACGCACTGCTCGACGAACCGACGGCCGTCGTGTAATCGCCACCGGTCGCTGCCGCGGCGCCCGCGGCAAGCGATGCCTCGCCCTCGACCAGCGCCTCGTCGTCCCCGGTGGCCTGGAAGTGGCGGGTGGACTCGGCGACCGCATCTTCGACCTGTCCGACGGTGGCCGCGTCGCTCGCAGCGATGCCGTCGGAGACGTTGACCAGACGACGCGTGCCGGGCGCGCCCGCAGCGCCGGTGCCCACGCCGTCACCGAAGGACACCGTGTCGGCTTCCGTGGCGACGGCGCCGTGGCCGATCGCGACCGCATCGGTCGCACCTGCGCGAACCGATGCCGCACGTCCGAGCGCGGTGCCGCCATCGGCCAGCGCCTGCGCGGTGAATCCGACCGCGGTGGACTGCATGCGCGAGGCCTGCGCGTTGGAACCGAGCGCGGTGGCGCCAGTTGCGGCGGCATTGGCCCCGGCACCGATCGCCGAGGCGTTGGCTGCCGTCGCGCGGCTGTTGGCGCCGGTCGCGGTCGCGCTGTTCGCCGTGGCGCGCGCGCTGGCGCCCTGCGCGGTGGCATTGGGCCCGGTGGCCTGCGCCGCATAACCGAGCGCGGTCGCCTGCGGACCGCTCGCCACGGCCTGTGCGCCGTAAGCGGTCGCATTGGTACCCGAGGCGTTCGCCGAGGCGGGGATCGCGCATTGGGTCACTGCCAGACGCAGTCCTGTCAGCACCGCGCAGGTGCCCGAACCGCCCACCGACACCGATTGCGCCGACACGGGCAGCGCCAGGCCTGCGAGAGCCACCAGAACCGCAGCTGAAAGGGCCCGCCGTCCGCCCGTGCCTGCCGAGGCGGGCGAGGCGCCGCCTGCCGAATCTCCGGAGGCGAATTCCGAAGCCACTACGAGTTGCTTGAGCGCGCGGCTCCACACCTTTCGATAGATTCGATTCATTTCGGTCCTCTGCAGGTCGTTGATCTAAAAGGGATTTCAAAAAAAAACCGCCGCCCTTGCCGGGCTGCGGACGATTCAATGCATCACGGTGGCGCCCCCGGCCCGAGGGCGACGGCGGCTGCGGTCACGGCTCTTGTCCGCTGCTCGCACAAGTTGAACGTTCCCCAAACGTCGGTTCGGACCCGATACTCGCGATGCCGAAACTGCCCGTCAAGGTCAATTTTTGACTCCCAAGGACAATCAATCACTTAAGTGTCAAAAAACCGTCGCACGCGAGCAGCCGGACGACTTCGGTCAGCCGAAACCGGGGCAAAAAAAATCCCGGCCGGAGCCGGGATCGTGGTCTGCGCTGCACCAGCTGGAGGCATTCAGCCCAGATGGCGTCGGGCATTGCGGAACATCCGCAGCCAGGGACTGTCATCGGGCCAGTCGGCCGGTGCCCAGCTGAGGTTCGCGGTGCGCGGGGTGCGCTCGGGATGCGGCATCAGGATCGTCGCGCGGCCGTCGGTCGAGCTCAGGCCGGCGATCGCGTCCTGCGAGCCGTTCGGGTTGGCCGGATAGCGCATCGCCGGGCCGTCCGCATCGACGTAGCGCAGAGCCACGATCGCCGCGCTCCGGTCGGCATCGTCGTCGAACTGCACGCGACCTTCGCCGTGGGCGATCGCCACCGGAATCCGCGAACCGGCCATGCCGGCGAAGAACAGCGACGGCGAATCCTCGACCTCGAGCAGGCCGAAACGGGCCTCGAACTGCTCGCTGCGATTGCGCAGCAGACGCGGCCAGTGCTGGGCGCCGGGGATGATCGGCTTGAGCTGCGAGAGCATCTGGCAGCCGTTGCAGACACCCAGCGCGAAGGTGTCGCCGCGGGCGAAGAAGCGCTCGAACACGGTACGCAGCTCGGCGGTCTCGAGGATCGAGGTGGCCCAGCCGCGGCCGGCGCCGAGCACATCGCCGTAGCTGAAGCCGCCGCAGGCCACCAGGCCCTGCATCGTCGCCAGATCCACGCGGCCGGCGATGAGATCGCTCATGTGCACGTCGACGGCGGCGAAGCCCGCGCGGTCGAACGCCGAAGCCATTTCGATCTGGCCGTTGACGCCCTGCTCGCGCAGCACGGCGACCTTCGGACGCGTGCCCTTGGCGATGTACGGGGCGGCGATGTCCTCGGCCGGATCGAAGCTCAGCAGCGGGCGCATCGGCGGCGCGTCGAAACGCCGCGCAGCGGCCCGCTCTTCGTCGGCGCATTCGGGGTTGTCGCGCAGCGCCTGCATGGCGTGCGTCACCGACCACCAGGCATCGAACAGCGCATCCCACTTCCACTCGGCCAGCACGTCCTCGCCATCTAGCACGCGGATCGCGTTGGCGGTCGTCGGACGGGCGATGCGCTGGGCGCATTCGATCAGGCCGTGACGCGCGACGAGATCGGCGAACTCGGCGCGGTCCTCGGCCGAGATCTGCACGACGGCGCCGAGTTCCTCGGAGAACAGCGTGCGCAGCGCGTCACGATTGCGGTCGTCGCCCCAGCCTTCCAGATCGATGTCGAGGCCGACATGCGCGGCGAACGCCATCTCGCACAGCGCGGCGAAGGCGCCGCCGTCGGAGCGGTCGTGGTAGGCCATCAGCAGGCCGGCTTCGCGCGCCTCGCAGATCAGCTCGAAGAACGCCTTCAGGCGCTCGGGCTCGTCGACGTCGGGGCACGGACCGCCGAAGCCGTCGAAGACCTGCGCCAGCACCGAACCGCCGAGACGCTGCTTGCCCGCGCCCAGACCGATCAGCCACAGCTCGGTGTCGGCCTCGCGGCTGAGCAGGGGCGTGAGCTGGGTGCGCACATCGGGCACCGGAGCGAACGCGGTGATGATCAGCGAGACCGGCGAGACGACCTTGTGGGTCTGGTGATGGGTGACTGGTGATTGGGGATTCGAAGCAGCGGCGCCATTCGAAGCCGACGCCGCCTGCTCTTCTCCAATCACGAATTCCGAATCACCGCTCACGGCTTCCTGCCACTGCGCCTGCATCGACAGCGAGTCCTTGCCGACCGGAATCGCGAGATCGATTTCGGGGCACAGCCCCATCGCGACCGCGCGCACCGCGTCGAACAGGCGCGCGTCTTCGCCGTCGTGGCCGCAGGCGGCCATCCAGTTCGCCGACAGCTTGACCCGGTGCAGGGTCTCGACCGGCGCGGCGCAGAGGTTGGTGATCGCCTCGCCCACCGCCATGCGCGCGGCGGCGGCCGAATCGATCAGCGCCAGCGGCGTGCGCTCGCCGATCGCCATCGCCTCGCCCGTGAAGCCTTCGAAGCCGGACAGCGTGATCGCGCAGTCGGCGACCGGCAGCTGCCACGGACCGACCATCTGGTCGCGCGCGGTCAGGCCGCCGACGCTGCGATCGCCGATCGTGATCAGAAACGACTTCGACGCGACCGTGGGATGGGCGAGCACGCGCAGGCCGGCTTCGTGCAGATCCACGGTGCGACTGTTGAGCGTTTGCCAGCGGTACGGCGCCACGCGGGCAGTGTCGCGGTGCATTTTCGGCGGCTTGCCGAACAGCACGTCCATGGGCAAATTGATCGGCCAGTCGTGCTCGCCGCCGATCGTGTCCGGCGTGGCGCCGTAGCCGACGGTCAGATGTTCCTTCGCGGTGGCGACACCGACGAAGGCGACCGGGCAACGCTCGCGCGCGCAGATCGCCTTGAATTCCTCGACGCGGTCCTGCGGGATGCCGAGGACGTAGCGCTCCTGCGACTCGTTGCACCACAGCTGCATCGGCGACAGCGACGGGTCGTCGCTGGGCACACGGTCCAGATCGATGATGCCGCCGACGCCCGAATCGTGCAGCAGCTCTGGGATCGCGTTCGACAGACCGCCCGCACCGACGTCGTGGAACCACAGGATCGGGTTGCGCTCGCCGAGCGCCACGCAGCGGTCGATGACCTCCTGCACGCGGCGCTCCATCTCCGGGTTGTCGCGCTGCACGGAGGCGAAATCGAGATCCTCGGCGCTCTCGCCCGAGGCCACCGAACTCGCCGCGCCGCCGCCCAGGCCGATCAGCATCGCCGGACCACCGAGCACCACGACCGCATCGCCCGGCGACAGCGTCTTCTTCTCGACCATCGTGCGGTCGATCGCGCCCAGGCCACCGGCCAGCATGATCGGCTTGTCGTAGCCGCGGATCAGGCCGTCGTCGCCTTCGGCCAGCTCGAAGCTGCGGAAATAGCCGAGCAGGTTCGGCCGGCCGAATTCGTTGTTGAACGCGGCGCCGCCGAGCGGGCCGTCGAGCATGATCTCCAGCGCCGGCGCCATGCGCGGATTCAGCGCGCGCGGCGCTTCCCACGGCTGCGGGAGCGTGGGAATACGCAGGTGCGAGACCGAGAATCCGGTCAGGCCGGCCTTGGGCTTGCCGCCGCGACCGGTCGCGCCCTCGTCGCGGATTTCACCGCCCGCGCCGGTGGCCGCGCCCGCGAACGGCGAGATCGCAGTCGGATGGTTGTGGGTTTCAACCTTGATGCAGAACGCGCTGTCGACCAGCGGCTCGCTGCGGTATTCGAACGACACCGGATCGGGCCGGAAGCGGCGCGCCGGATAGCCTTGGACGACCGCGGCGTTGTCGCTGTAGGCCGAGAGCGTGTGCTCGGGCGTCGTCGCATGCGTGTGGCGGATCATGCCGAACAGCGATTGCGCGCGGCCGTTGCGGGTCATCTCTTCGCCGTCGATGGTCCAGGACGCGTTGAAGATCTTGTGCCGGCAGTGCTCGGAGTTCGCCTGCGCGAACATCATCAGTTCGACGTCGGACGGATCGCGGCCGAGCGCACCGAAGCGCTCGCGCAAGTACGCGATCTCGTCGTCGGCGAGCGCCAGACCGAGGCGCCTGTTCGCGCCGTCGAGATCGTCGAGCGCGATGCGCTCGAGCGCGCCGCGCGCCGGCACTGCAAACAGCGCATCGGCCTCGTCGACGTCGTCGAGCAGCGACTGCGTCATCGGGTCATGCAGCAGCTTCGACACCGCCGCCTGTGCAGCCGCATCCTCCGGCCAGCCGCCCAGGTCCAACCGCAGGCCGCGTTCGACGCGATGCACCGGCTGGCCGGCGCCGCGCAGCAGCTCGGTGGCCTTGCTGGCCCAGGGCGAAATCGTGCCCAGGCGCGGCGAGACGTAGCGCGAGACGGTGCCCTCGGCACGTGCGGGCGCGGGACCCGCATCGACCTCGAGGATCCGGCGCAGCGTGGCGTCGTCGGGCGACTGCCCGGCCTCGGCCTCGACGAAGTAGACATGCCAGGCGCCGGCCACGACGAGCGTGGGCGACACCGACTGCAGACGTGCTTCAAGCCGTTCGCGGCGGAACGGCGACAGGGCCTGCTGGCCCTCGAGGACGATCATGTCCGGGGAAACCGTATTTCAGGGCCGGCCATTGTAGCCAATGGCCGCGCCCGCCGCCCCAACCGCGCCTGTGCGGCGGGGCGTACGTGAACTTCAGCGGCTGCTGCCGGCCCCGCCGTCGAGACGCTGCAGGGCTTCGAGCAACTGGTCGGGCGGCATGTAGCCGGGCATCGTGGTGCCGTCGGCGGCGATGATCATCGGCGTGCCGGTCAGTCCGGCGCGCTGGCCCAGCGCGTAGTGCGCGGCGACCGGGTTGGCGCAGGCCTTCGAATCGACACGGCGGCCGGCCTTGGCGGCGGTCAGCGCCTGCTTGCGGTCGTCGGCGCACCACACCGATTCCATCAGGCGGAAATCCTCGGTCCCCGGCCCCATCCGCGGATAGGCGAGGTATTCGATGGCAATCCCGCGCTTGTTGTACTCGGCGATCTCCTCGTGCAGCCGGCGGCAGTAGCCGCACTCCACATCGGTGAACACCGAGACGGTGTACTTCGGATTGGCCGGCGCGAAGACGATGCGCTGGTCCTCGGGCACTTCCGACAGCAGGCGCTGGCGCAGCTTGGACAGCCCGGCCTGGCTCATGTCCCGCTTCTCGCGCGCATCGAACAGACTGCCTTGCAGGACGTATCGGCCGTCATCGCTGACGTAGAGCACCTGGCCGGACACGATGATTTCCTGGAAACCCGGCAGCGGTGCATCGGCGATGCTCTCGATCGACACGCGCGGGTTGATCGACAGGATCGCATCACGCGCTGCGGCGGCGGGCGAACCGGCCGGCGCCTCGATCGCGGCCGGAGCCGCCGGCGGCGCGGCATCGGCAGATGACCCGGCGTCCGCATCACCCGGATTCTGGGCACAGGCGGAGAGGCTGAAGGCGCCGAGCAGCGCGAACACGAGGTGCTTCATCGGATCTGGCAACCAAGGACGGGGGGCTCCCGGGGACGGGCATTCTGGCATGAAGGCGCAGCGCGAGGCCCGGGCGGGGCGGCGTGTTCACGGGCGGTTGGTGGCCGGGCGTGCCGGCGCCGAGCCTACCTCCAGGCAGCGATGCTTTTGGGAAGACCCGTTCCTGCAGGAGCGCGCTCGGGCGCGCGATGGCGCTTTGATCGGGAACCCTCTCGCGCGCCAGCGCGCTCCTACAGGACGACGTACTGCCATCCGACCGATCTGGATGCTCGTCTGGCCCGCCGAGCACGCCGGGCGTTCGCCCCCGTCACGCGGTTGCGGTCGCAATGTCATCGGCATGCCGGTTCGGCGCATGTCCGGCCCGGCGAAGCACGCCGGGCGTTCGTCCCGTCACGCGGTTGCGGTCGCAATGTCATCGGCATGCCGATTCCGCGCATGTCCGGCCCGGCGAAGCACGCCGGGCGTTCGCCCCGTCACGCGGCATGCCGCGTGAGCGACGGGGGCTCACCCTCTCGGGTGGTGGATCGTGTGGAGACGCTTGAGTTGTTCGCGGGCGACCAGGGTGTAGATCTGCGTCGTCGACAGCGAGCTGTGCCCGAGCAGCATCTGCAGTGCGCGCAGGTCGGCGCCGTGGTTGAGCAGATGGGTGGCGAAACTGTGGCGCAGACCGTGCGGACTGACGCGCGAGGGCTCGATGCCGGCGGCAGCGGCGTACCGTTTGACCAGCACCCAGAACTGCTGCCGGGTCATCGCGGCGCGGCGACGGGTCAGGAACAGCGGCGTTTCACCGATGGCATCGCGCGCCGGCCCCTTGCCGGCGAGCGCAGGCCTGGCCTCGTCGAGATAACGCCGAAGCCAGTGCTGGGCTTCCTCGCCCAGCGGCACCAGCCGCGTGCGTTCGCCCTTGCCGGTCACCCGCAGCGCGCCCTGGCGCAGGTTGACGCCATTGGCCGGCAGTTCCACCAGCTCGCTCACACGCAGGCCGCAGGCGTACATCAGTTCGAGCATCGTGCGGTCGCGCAGGCCTTCGATGTCGTCGGCGTCCGGCGCCGCCAGCAGGGCGTCGATCTCGGACTCGCCCAGTGCCTTGGGCAGCGCGCGCGGCAGTTTCGGCGGATCGAGCAGCGCGGTAGGATCGTCGCTGCGACCATGGCGACGCTGGCGGTGGGCGTAGAACGCGCGCAGCGCCGACAGCAGCCGTGCATTGCTGCGCGCACTCCAGCCATGGCCGGAACGCCAGGCGAGGAAGCGGAAGATCGATTCGCGGTCGGCCGTCGCAATGCCCGCTGCCGTGTCCCGCCAGCGGGCTAAGGCTTCCAGGTCGCTGCGGTAGGCGTCGCCGGTCTTGCGGGCGATGCCGTGCTCGGCCCAGAACGCATCGAGAAACCCTTCGATGTCGCGCCGGTCGTCTTCGCGGACCGGCGGCAGGGCCATGGTGAGGGCGCGACGCTCGGCAGGCGTGGTCGTGGCAGTCGTCATGGGCATCGCGCACAGCTTAAGACCACCGGCGCCTGCGGCTATGCTCTGGCGATGTCCGCTGTCCGCGCCTCCGGCACCGCCCCGCCCCGCCCCTGGATCGGATGGCGCCTGCTGGCGCTGTTCTACGACCTGTGGCCGGTCCTGGCGTTGTGGTTCGCGACCGCAGTGCCGTTCGTGCTGCTCGACGCCGCGCTTGCCGGCGATGTCCGCCACAACATCGGGCCGCTGAGTGCGATGCAGTGGATGTTGTGGGCGACGTGCTGGGCGGTCGCGGGTCTGTATGCGGTGCTCAGCTGGCGCACCGGCGGCCAGACGCTCGGCATGCGGCCCTGGCGGTTGCGGGTCCGCGCCCTCGATGGCGGCCGCGCCTCTACCGGTGCGCTGTGGCTGCGCTATGCAGTGGGCACCGCTTCGCTGCTGGCCGGCGGACTGGGCTTCTGGTGGGCGTGGGTCGACCGCGAGCGCCTGACCTGGCACGACCGGGCGAGTGGGACGCGGATGCTGCGAGACGAAAAGCCGCGGTTGCGCGCGGACTGAGGGTTGTGGAGCACTCGTTGTTGTAGAAGCGCTCGCGCGCGATGGCGCTTGGCCGGGAAGGCCTCTCGCGCGCAAGCGCGCTCCTACAGAAGGGCGTGCGCACGTTGGTCCGAGCAGCGTGTGCATTGCGTTCGGCGATCGATTCGGCGCAGATGCAGATAGGGAAGCGGCCCGAAACATCGCCCCTGTAGGAACGCGCTCGCGCGCGGTGGCGCTTGCCAGGGAACGCCTCTCGCGCGCAAGCGCGCTCCTACAAAAGGGGCGCACGCGTCCGGCCCGGCGAAGCACGCCGGGCGTTCGGCGCAGCCGCGCGGCAGTGCCGCGCGAACGGCTGCGCCTCACCCACTCCGTCGTCGGAAGAGGAACCAGGAGATGGTGAGCATCACCACCGGCGGGATCAGATAGGCCAGGCGGTAGTCGAGGTGGTACACCGCGGCGAGCTTCACGATCTGGGTCTGTCCCAGCCAGAACCCCAGCGCGAACACCACACCGATGAAGAGCCGTTTGCCGGCATTGCCGGTGCGCAGCGAGCCGAAGGCGAAGGGAATCGCCGCCAGGCACAGCGCCAGCACGTTGAGCGGGTAGAACCAGCGGCCCCAGTAGTGTTCTTCGAACTCGCTGGCATCGAGCTCGTTGCGATGGCGGTATTCGATACCCGCGCGTAGCTCGCTGGACGGCATGTAACGCGGGCGCCAGATGGTGCTGGCGCTGGCGGCGAGCGTGGAGGCGTCGAGCTGCGAGTCCCAGCGCTCCTCGTCTGCCTCGGTGCGGGTGACCGCGCGCGGCTCGAACCAGGTGCGCTTGACGTCATGCAGCACCCAGCCGTCGACACCGTGTTCGGCGCTCTGCGCATGCGCGACCGACTCCAGGCGCCCGTCGCTGGCGAATTCGAACAGGCGCACGTCCTCGAGCTGGATGCGGCTGCCCGCGCCGTCGCTCACTTCGTGACCGTTCTGCGCGTTGAGGAAGGTGTCGCCCTCGCGCGCCCACAGGCCCGAGTAGCGGCCGACGATCATGTCGCTCGAACGTGCGGCCGACTTCATGCTGTCGGCGCTGCGCTGGGCCATCGGGCCGAGCGTCTCGCCGTTGATGATCATCACCGCCGTGAGCACCAGCAGCGGCAGCGCCACCGACACGCTCAGGCGTGTGCGCGACAGGCCCACCGCGCGCATGGCGATCAGTTCCGATGTCGCCGCGAGCTGGCCCAGGCCCATCAGCGAGCCGATGACCGCGGCCGTGGGGAACATGGTGTAGGCGCGCCGCGGCAGCGTCTGCAGGATGTAGAGGAACGCGTCGAAGTAGCGGTAGTCGCCCTGGCCGACCGCGTCGATCTCGCTGACGCCCGCCATCACCGCGTCCAGGCCCACCAGCACCACCCAGGTCGCGAGCACCATCACGGTGACCACGCGCGCCACGTACAGATCATGGATGCGCAGCAAGGGCCTCATTTCGCGCGCCTCCACTTCGGCGCCGCGACCCGGCCGTCGGTGAAGTACATCCAGCACGCCAGGCCGAGCAGCGGCAGCACCAGCCACCACAGTCCCAGCGCGACCGGGATCCGGCCCTCGCCCACCCAGTCCTTGCCCAGCATCATGAAGTTCATGCCCAGCACGTAGGCCAGAAAGCCGGTCATCATCCGTCCGTAGCGCGCCTGGCGCGGCGGGCTGCGTGCCAGCGGCACGGCGAGCAGGCCGAAGGCCAGCGTCAGCAGCAGCGGCGCAAGCCGGTAGTGCAGTTCGGCATGCGCTTCCGGCCGCGGATCCCCGAACAGCGCGAGCGTGGGCTGCAGTTCCGGATCATCGCCGTCGGCACGCGATTCCACCGCCGGCAGGCGCAGCTCGTTGCTGGCATAGCGCATCAGCCGATAGTCGAGGCCGGCATCGAGCGGGCCTTCGACGCGGAAGCCTTCGTCCAGGCGCAGGAAGCGCTCGGTGCCGTCGATGCTCAGGCCACCGCTGAGCGCGGTGGTGACGTCCATGCGGCCATCGTCCTGGCGGTAGACGAACACGCGCCCCAGCCGGCTGCCGTCGTCGGACATCGCATTGACGTAGATCACGCCGTTGCCGCCGGGGAATTCGACGAAGCGCCCCGCTTCCAGGCCCGAGACCAGCAGGCTGCGCTGGCCCGCCTCGATCATCTGCTGCGAATAGTCGCGCGCCCACGGCCCCAGCCACAGCGAACAGGCGCCGATGACCAGCAACATCGGCCCCACCACCAGCGACAGCGGCCGCAGCAGCCGCCGCGGGCCCACGCCGACCGCGGTGAGCACCGGCATTTCCGAATCGCGGTAGAGCCGGCCGAAGCCGAGCATCAGGCCCAGCATCAGGCCCAGCGGCAGGATCAGCGGCAGGTAGTTGATGACCTGCAGGCCCAGCTGCGCCAGCATCAGGCCCGCCGGCACACGGCCCCGGGCGATGTCGCTGAGCACATCGGCGAACACGCCGCCCAGGCTCACGATCATCAGCACCACGAGGGCGGCGAACGTGGACTGGGCCAGCTCGCGGAACAGGTATCGGTCGAGCTTCGGCATCGGGCGCGAGGGCTTTGCTTTAGACTTGGGGGTTCGTCCAGCCGCGCCATCTCGGCGCTTCTGCGGCAGCAAGCCTGACACGGGCGCCGCGCGCTGGATCGTGAAGTGTACCGATCACCCCATGGAAACTGGTTGATGACCCTCGAATTCTCCCTGAACCACGAAGCCCCCGCCGCCCTGACGACCGACTGCCTGGTCGTGGGCGTGTTCGCGGACGGCCCGCTGGCCGGTGCCGCCGAGGCGATCGATGCCGCCAGTGGTGGCCGCCTGACCCAGCTCGCCGCGCGCGGCGACCTCTCCGGCAAGGCCGGCCGTACCAGCCTGCTGCACGACCTGCCCGGCGTGAACGCGCCGCGCGTGCTCGCGATCGGCCTGGGCGAGCGCACCAAGTTCGGCGTGCCGCAGTACCTCAAGGCCGTCGGCGATGCCGTGCGTGCCCTGCGCGACGCCAACAGCGCCAACGCCGCGATTGCGCTGGCCGACCTCGACGTCGCCGGCTGCGACACCGCCTGGAAGATCCGCCAGGCCGTGGTCGCCGCCGACCACGCCGCCTACCGCTACGTCGCGACCTTGGGCGCCAAAAACAAGAAGCGCGAGCGCGACACGCTCAAGTCCATCGCCATCGTCGGCGACGACGCAGATGCGCTGGCGCAGGGCGCGGCGATCGCCGCGGGCGTGAAGTTCGCCCGCGAGCTCGGCAACCTGCCGCCGAACATCTGCAACCCGGCCTATCTGGCGGAGCAGGCGCAGGCCTTCGCCGCACGCTTCGACAAGGCGTCCTGCGACGTGCTGGACGAGCAGCAGATGGAAGCGCTGGGCATGGGCTCGCTGCTCGCCGTGGCACGCGGCTCGGCCAACCGGCCCAAGCTGGTCGTGCTGAGCTGGAACAACGGCGGCGACGCCAAGCCCTACGTGCTGGTGGGCAAGGGCATCACCTTCGACACCGGCGGCGTCAACCTCAAGACGCAGGGCGGCATCGAGGAAATGAAGTTCGACATGTGTGGCGCGGCGACGGTCATGGGCACCTTCGTGTCCGCGGTCGGCCTGGACCTGCCGATCAACCTGCACGTCGTGGTGCCGGCAGTCGAGAACGCGATCGACGGCAACAGTTACCGCCCGTCCGACGTCATCACCAGCATGTCGGGCAAGACCATCGAAGTCGGCAACACCGACGCCGAGGGCCGCCTGATCCTGTGCGATGCGCTGACCTACGCCGAGCGTTTCGAGCCTGCAGCACTGGTCGACGTGGCCACGCTCACCGGCGCCTGCATGATCGCCCTGGGCACGCAGGCCACCGGCCTGATGAGCAAGCACGACGATCTTGCCGCCGAGCTGCTGGCCGCCGGCGAGCACGTGTTCGACCGCGCGTGGCGCCTGCCGCTGTGGGACGAATACCAGCCGATGCTCGATTCGAACTTCGCCGACGTCTACAACATCGGCGGCCGCTGGGGCGGCGCGATCACCGCCGGCTGCTTCCTGTCGCGCTTCACCGAAGGCCAGCGCTGGGCGCATCTCGACATCGCCGGCAGTGCCAGCGGCAGCGGCAAGATGGCCTACGCCACCGGCCGCCCGGTCGGCCTGCTGAGCCAGTGGCTGATGGACCGGGTCGCCTGACCGGTCCGGGCCTGACGGGGACCCGGCGCGCCGTCGCGTCCCCGGCCATGGCCCGCCCGCTGCCGCCATGGCCCGCGCCGATTTCTATCTGATCGCCAAGCCGCGGTTCCGCGAGGAGCCGCTGCGCCTGGTGTGCGAACTCGTCCGCAAGGCCTACGCCGCCGAGCTGTGGACGCTGGTGCTCGCCCGCGACACCGCCCAGGCCGAAGCGCTCGACGACCTGCTGTGGGACCTGGGCGAGGACGATTACATCCCGCACCAGATCGCCGGCATGGACGACGAGGACGACGTCACCCCGGTGCTGATCGCCACACCCGATGTCGATGCGCCGGTCCGCGCGCTCGTCATCAACCTGCGCGATGCGGTCGCGCCGTCCGGTTTCGAGCGCGTGCTCGAAGTGGTGCCGGCCGACGACTCGGCCCGCGAACCGCTGCGCGAGCGCTGGCGCCAGTACAAGGCAGCCGGGCTCGAGGTGTCGAAGTACGACATGTGAGTGGGAAGCCGGGATTCGGGATTAGGGATCGGGGATTCGAAACAGCGGATCCTGCCCCGCCGGAGCCCCGCTCTTCCGAATCCCCAATCCCCATTTCCGAATCCCCACGCCTTATGCCCCTCGCCCCCAGCTACGACCCCGGTACCTTCGAAGCCCGCCTGTACGCGGAATGGGAAAAGAGCGGCGTGTTCGAGCCGCGTGGTGACGGCCCGGCCTACACCATCCTGCTGCCGCCGCCGAACGTCACCGGCACGCTGCACATGGGCCACGCCTTCCAGCACACGCTGCAGGACGCGCTGATCCGCTATCACCGCATGCGCGGCTATCGCACGCTGTGGCAGATGGGCACCGACCATGCCGGCATCGCGACCGAGATGGTGGTCTCGCGCAACCTCGCGCTCGAGGGCAAGGGCGAGACCCGCGATTCCCTGGGCCGCGACGGCTTCATCGAAAAAGTGTGGGAGTGGAAGGCGCAGTCGGGCGGCACGATCGAACGCCAGATGCGGCGCCTCGGCACGTCGGGCGACTGGTCGCGCAGCGTCTTCACGATGGACGACATGCCCTCGCAGGCGGTCATCGAAGCCTTCGTGCGCCTGCACGAGAAGGGCCTGATCTATCGCGGCAAGCGTCTGGTCAACTGGGATCCGGTGCTCAAGACGGCGGTGTCCGATCTCGAAGTGGTCAGCGAGGAAGAGAACGGGTTCCTGTGGTCGATCCGCTACCCGCTCGCCGACGGCGTGAGCTACGAGCACGTGGAAGTGGATGCCGATGGCGTCGAGACGCTGCGCGAAACGCGCGATTACCTCGTCGTCGCGACCACGCGTCCGGAAACCATGCTCGGCGACACCGCGGCGATGGTGCATCCGGCCGATCCGCGCTACGCATCGCTGGTCGGCAAGTACGTCGAGCTGCCGCTCACTGGGCGCCGCGTGCCCGTCATCGCCGATGACTATGTCGACCGCGACTTCGGCACCGGCGTGGTCAAGGTCACCCCGGCGCACGACTTCAACGACTACGCGGTGGGCCAGCGTCATGGCCTGCCGACGATCAACCTCTTCACCGACGTCGCCGCACTCAACGACAACGCGCCCGAGCGCTACCGCGGTCTCGACCGTTTTGCCGCGCGCAAGGCAGTGGTGGCGGACCTCGAAGCCGCTGAGCTGATGGTGGAGATCAAGCCACACAAGCTGCAGGTGCCGCGCGGCGATCGCAGCGGCCAGGTCATCGAGCCGTATCTGACCGACCAGTGGTTCGTGGCGATGGACGAACTCGGCCGTCGCGGCATGGAACTGGTCGAGAGCGGGGCGGTGAAGTTCGTGCCGCCGAACTGGATCAACACCTATCGCCACTGGATGGAGAACATCCAGGACTGGACGATCAGCCGCCAGCTCTGGTGGGGCCATCGCATCCCGGCGTGGTTCGACGAGGCCGGCAACATCTACGTCGGCCGCGACGAAGCCGAAGCGCGCACGCGCGGCAGCATCGGAGACGACGTCGCGCTGCGCCAGGACAGCGATGTGCTCGAGACCTGGTTCTCGTCGGGCCTGTGGCCTTTCAGCACGCTCGGCTGGCCCGATGCGGACGCGATGCGCGAGCGCGGCTTCGACGATTTCCTGCCGACCAGCGTGCTGGTGACCGGCTTCGACATAATCTTCTTCTGGGTCGCGCGCATGGTCATGCTGACCGACGCGCTGACCGGCAAGGTGGCCTTCAACGACGTCTACATGACCGGTCTGGTCCGCGACAAGGACGGCCAGAAGATGTCGAAGTCGAAGGGCAACATCCTCGACCCGCTCGACATCATCGACGGCATCAGCGCCGATGCGCTGGTCGCCAAGCGCACCACCGGCCTGATGAAGCCGACCGACGCGCCGAAGATCGAGAAGGCCACGCGCAAGGAATTCCCCGACGGCATCGCCTCGCACGGCGCCGATCCGCTGCGCTTCACGATGGCCGCACTGGCCGGCCCCGGCCGCGACATCAAGTTCGATCTCGGGCGTGCCGAGGGCTACAAGAACTTCTGCAACAAGCTGTGGAACGCCACGCGCTTCGTGCTGATGCACACCGAAAGCGGTGATTCGTCATTCGTGATTGGTGATTCGCAAAAGCACTCGCCCGTGACCGATGCCGAGAAGTGGATCCTCGCGCGTCTGGCCAAGGTCGCCGACGAAGCGCAGGCGCATTTCGCCGCGTACCGCTTCGACCTGCTTGCGCAGTCGCTGTACGAATTCGCATGGAACGAGTACTGCGACTGGTTCGTCGAACTCGCCAAGCCGGCGCTGTCGGGCGACGACCAGGCCGCTGCGGATAGCACCCGTCGCACGCTGCTGTCGGTGCTCGAAGCATTGCTGCGCCTGCTGCATCCGCTGATCCCGTTCGTCACCGAAGAACTTTGGCAGCAGGTCGCACCGCGTCTGGGCATCGACGGCGCCACGGTCTCGCTGCAGCGCTATCCGCAGGCCGCCGATTTCACCGGCGCGGACTTCGAGCGCGCCGAAGCCGACATCGAATGGCTCAAGCAGATGGTCACCGCCCTGCGCCGCGTGCGCAGCGAGCTTGGCGTCTCGCCCGGCAAGCAGGTGCCGCTGCTGGTGCAGGCCGCCGGGGACGTCACACGCGCACGTCTGCAGCGCTTCGACGCGTCGCTGAAGTTCCTCAACCGCCTCGAGCGTATCGAGGCGCTCGACGGTGATCCGCCGCCGGCGGCCACCGGCCTTGTTGGTGATCTCAAGCTGTTCGTGCCGCTCGAAGGTCTGGTCGATCTCGATGCCGAGCGGGCGCGGCTGGACAAGGAAATCGCGCGCGTCAGCTCGGAGAAGGACAAGAGCGCGGCCAAGCTGGCGAAGTTCAGCGACAAGGTGCCGGCCGCCGTCGTCGACCAGGAACGCCAGCGCCTCGCCGACTGGACCGCGCAGTACGACGCCCTGAGCGCACAGCGCGCGCGGCTCTGATCGTCTGCAGACCCGGGCGCGCAGAGAGAGCCCGTACGTACGCGTGGGGCGCCATCGCCCCATGTAGGAGCGCGCTCGTGCGCGAATGGCGCTCCCGGTAGGGCCTCATCGCGCGCAAGCGCGCTCCTACAGGGTTCGCGCACGCGGGCGCATCGAGAGTGCCTTGCGCGGCATTGCTGCATCAAACGGCGCCATCCGCCAACGTCGAGGGCCCCACGCGCCTGACGCCCCGTATAGGAGCGCGCTCGCGCGCGAATGGCGTTCCCGCTAGAGCCTCATCGCGCGCAAGCGCGCTCCTACAGGGTTTGCGCACGCGGGCGCTTCGAGAGTGCCTTGCGCGACATGGCTGCATCGAACGGCGCCATCCGCCAACGTCGGGGGCCCTACGCGCCTGACGCGCCCCGTGTAGGAGCACGCTCGCGCGCGAACGGCGTTCCCGGTAGAGCCTCATCGCGCGCGCTCCTACAGTGTTCCTGCGGCCAAACGTGCAGTCGCGACACCGTCTTCCCGCATGCCTGCCTAAGATCGGACGTCCCCGCGCACGTTGTCCGCCATGTCGAACCCTGATCGTCTGCCCCACGTCGTCATCGTCGGTGGCGGCTTCGCCGGCCTCTGGGCCACGCGTGCGCTGGCGCGCGACGCGGTCCGCATCACGCTCGTCGACCGCGGCAACCATCACCTCTTCCAGCCCCTGCTCTACCAGGTGGCCACTGCCGGTCTGTCGGCGCCCGACATCGCCGCACCACTGCGCCACATCCTGCGCGGCCAGCGCAACGTCGAAGTGCGGCTGGCCGAGGTGCACGGGATCGACAGAACGTCCAAGACGCTGACGCTGGCCGACGGCGACACCCTCGACTACGACACGCTGGTGCTCGCGTCGGGTGCCACCCATGCCTACTTCGGCAACGACCAGTGGGCCGCGCATGCGCCCGGACTGAAGACGCTCGACGACGCGCTGCGGCTGCGGCGCAAACTGCTGCTGGCCTTCGAGCGCGCCGAAGCCGAGACCGATCCGGCGCGATGCGCGGCATGGCTGAGCTTCGCCATCGTCGGCGGCGGACCGACGGGAGTCGAGCTGGCCGGCACCCTGGCCGAGATCGCACGGCATACGCTGCGCAGCGAGTTCCGCAACATCGACCCCGCGCTCGCACGGGTGCGGCTCATCGAGGCGGGGCCGCGCGTGCTGTCGTCATTCCCGGACGATCTGTCGGAGCGGGCGCGCCGCCAGCTCGAAAAACTGGGCGTCGAGGTGCTGACCGGCACGCCGGTGGGCGACATCGACGCCGAGGGCTTCCGGCTCGGCGACACCCACGTGCCCGCAAGGACCATCGTCTGGGCCGCCGGCGTGGCGGCCTCGCCGCTGGGCGCGCTGCTCGATACCCCGCGGGACCGCGCCGGCCGCGTCCAGGTCGAACCCGACCTGCGCGTGCCCGGCCTGCCCGACGTGTTCGTGGCTGGCGATCTCGCGTCCGTGCAGTGCGACGGCCGCCCGGTGCCGGGCGTGGCGCCGGCCGCCAAGCAGATGGGCCGGCACGTCGCGGGCGCCATCCGCGCACGCCTGCGAGGGGAGCCGACCCGGCCGTTCGTCTATCGCGATTTCGGCAATCTGGCGACGATCGGGCGCATGGCCGCGGTTGTTCACCTGGGCAGGCTGAAGCTCTCGGGCGTGGTCGCCTGGTGGTTCTGGCTGATCGCCCACGTGTTCTTCCTGATCGGCTTCCGCAACCGCGTGGTCGTGCTGCTCAACTGGACCTGGGCCTACTGGAGTTACCAGCGCGCGGCACGGATCATCTTCGGGCCGCCCGACGACGTGGCATCGCGCGCGCCGGAGGCCGACACGCACGCGGCGGAACACGCCGGGCCACGGACCGATGCGCGCGCCGATCGTCGCTTCGGCTAGCATGGCCGCGCGTCGATCCAGGCCGGACCTGCCGCCAGGCTGAGTCGCGTCCCTCCCCACGTCCCGGCCGCTGCGCATGCTCGAAATCTCCGCCTACAACTTCTGGATCGCGCTGGGAGTCACCACCGCGGCCGGCCTCGCCACCGGCCTGGGCAGCCTGCTGGTGCTGTTCGCCAGGCAGCCCAATGCGCGCCTGCTGGCCTTCGGCCTGGCGTTCGCCGCCGGCGCGATGGTCTACGTGTCGCTGACCGAGATTCTCGACAAGTCGATCCTCGCCTTCACCAACGCATACGGCGAACAGCTCGGTTTCACCTGGGGAACGCTGTCGTTTCTCGGCGGTGTGCTCTTCATCGTCGCCATCGACCGCCTGGTACCCAACCCGCACGAGCGGCTCGATGTCGACGATCCCTACTTCCGCGAACACAATGCCAGCTACATCAAGCGCGTCGGCCTGCTGACCGCGGTCGCGATCACCGCGCACAACTTCCCCGAAGGCCTGGCGACGTTCTTCGCAACGCTGGAAAACCCCGGCGTGGGCATGCCGCTGGCGTTCGCGATCGCCATCCACAACATCCCCGAAGGCATCGCGATCGCGGTGCCGGTGTACTTCGCCACCAACAACAAGACCTATGCGTTTCTGGCCTGCCTGCTGTCGGGCCTGGCCGAACCGCTGGGCGCGCTGATCGGCTACGCGGTGCTGCGGCCGTTCCTGTCCGAACCGGTGTTCGGCGTCGTCTTCGGCCTGATCGCGGGCGTCATGGTGTTTCTTGCGCTGGACGAGCTGCTGCCCGCCGCCAAGCGCTACGCCAAGGGCCATGAAACCGTCTATGGCCTCGTCACCGGCATGGGCGCGCTGGCGATCAGCCTCGTGCTGTTCAAGTGGTGAACTGAAAGCCCGGTCACGGAGACCCCATGCGGCGTCGCGCGTTCCTGCAGGCGATCGGCAGTGCGACTCTGATGTCTGCGTTCGCCCGGGCGACGGACGGTAACGCGCAGTTGATCGACACGCTCGACCTCGCCGGCGCGCCGGGCGTGGCAATCGGCGTCGTCCACGATGGGCGCATCGTGGCGATCGAAGGGCGCGGCCATCGCGGACCTGCCGACGTCCACGCGCCCGGTCCCGATACGGTGTTCGAGATCGGGTCACTGACCAAGACCTTCACCGCCGGTCTCATCGCCGTGCTCGCGTCCGAAGGCCACCTCGACATCGACGCGCCCATCGGCCGCTATGTCGACGATCTGCCGCACGCGTGGCGCGATCGCCGCCTTGCCGCGCTGCTCAGCCATACCGGCGGCCTGCCCGAATATCTCGATGCCGAGAACTTCCGCACGCTGATGCCACAGGCGCTGACGCCGCGCGAGATCGTGGCGATCGCTGCCGCTCGCCCGGTCGCTTTCGCGGCCGGCACGCGCCATGCCTACAACAACACCGGCTACGTGTTGCTGGGCATGGCGGCAGAAGCTGTGGGCGGGGCATCGTTCTGGTCGCAACTGCGCGCGCGTTTCTTCGCGCCCGCCGGCATGACCCGCACGGGGCCCCGAACGGCGGTACGCGACGACGGTGACGTCGCCCGCGGCCGCTTCTGGGACGGCGCGGCATGGGACGACAGCCCGCCGCTCGCCGCGCCGGGCGCGACGTTCTCTGCCGGCGGACTGGTGTCCACGGCGCACGATCTGGCGCGCTGGGCGGTCGCGCTCGACGCCGGCCAGATCCTCGCGCCCGCGTTGCGTGCGCGGATGTGGCGTCCTGCGCATCTCGTCGACGGCACGCCCATCGACTGGGGACTGGGGTGGAAGATCGAGGGCACAGGCGAGAACCCGGTGGTGGCGCACGGCGGCGGCACCGCGGGCTTTTCCTGCTGGCTGCGCCGCGACATCGCCGCCGGGCTCACCACCATCGTGCTGACCAACCAGAACGGCCGGGCCGATCCGGCCGCCATGACCGACGCCCTGCTGCGCACGCTCGCTACGCGAGGCGTCGTGACACCTTGATCCGCCACTCCCGCGCCCCGACGCCAATGCAAACGGCCCGCATGCGCGGGCCGTTGCAGGAACATCGAAGTTGACGGAAAGACTCAGGCGGCGAACAGCGCCTTCATTTTCTTCAGCGCATTGGCCTCGACCTGACGGATGCGCTCGGCCGACACGCCGTACTCGTCGGCCAACTCCTGCAGCGTCACCTTGTTCTCGTCGTCCAGCCAACGGCGAGCGATGATGTCGCGCGAGCGGGCGTCGAGCGTGGCCAGACCTTCGCGCAGCAGGCTGAGCTGGTTGTCCTCGCTGTCGTTGCGCTCGTAGGCCTGGGCCGGGTCTTCGTCACGGGCGACGAGGTAGGCGACCGGCGCCGGCGGCGCATTGTCGTCATCCTCGCCGGCCGGCGCGTCGAAGCCGATGTCGCGGCCCGACAGGCGCGATTCCATCTCCAGCACTTCGCGCTCGGACACGTTGAGGTCGGCGGCGACCGCCTTGACCTCGCTGGCGTTGAGCCAGCCCAGACGGGTCTTGGACTTGCGCAGGTTGAAGAACAGCTTGCGCTGGGCCTTGGTCGTGGCGACCTTGACGATGCGCCAGTTTTTCAGGATGAACTCGTGCATCTCGGCACGGATCCAGTGCACGGCGAAGCTCACCAGGCGCACGCCCACGTCGGGGTCGAAACGCTTGACCGCCTTCATCAGGCCGATATTGCCTTCCTGGATCAGGTCTCCCAGCGGCAGGCCGTAGCCGTTGTAACCGCGGGCGACGTGCACGACGAAGCGCAGGTGCGAATGCACCAGTTCCCGCGCGGCGTCGAGGTCCTCGTCGTCGCGAAAGCGCTGGGCGAGCGCCTGTTCCTCTTCGACCGAGAGCACCGGAATCTGGTGCACGGCACCGATGTAGGCATCCAGCGAACCCAGCGGGCTGGGGATCGGAAGGCTGTTGGCAACCAGGGCGTGGGTCATGGTCTGCGTGCTCATGGAGAAGGATGTTAGCAGTCGATGTCTATGACTGCTAAGGCGTGCGGAAGTTCCCAGGTGTTCCGCCAGTGGAACGACAAGCGCGGTTTCGTTGACCTGGATTCACACTCGGAATACTGCCGGCGCTTGCGACATACCTCGGCAGCGCCACCAATTCTGGAAGCGCGCTCGACAACTCCGGATGAAATCGGCCTCGTTCAGGACCAGGCAGCTGCGCAACGGATCGTTTCGCGTGCCGCGTCCAGTTCCGGGGTGAGCGCCACGATGCGCGCGCGGCGGTCGAGCGTACAGCCCAGCCCCAGTTCCAGCAGCGTGGCGTGCGCGGTGCGCAGGTCGGCGCTGGTGGCCTCGTCGATCAGGCCTTCCGCTCCGGCCGCTTCCAGAAGCAGGGGCGTCGCACGCGGGGCCAGCAGGGAGGGGCGCGTCGCGGCCTCGCGCAGCACCAGGTACTGCAGCAGGAACTCCAGGTCCACCAGGCCGCCGGGGCCCTGCTTGAGGTCGAAGCGCTCGCCCGTGCTGCGGTCGAGTTCTCCGCGCATGCGCAAGCGCATCGCGCGCACGTCATCGAGCAGTTGCCCCGCGTCGTGCGGGGCGCACAGCGTGTCGCGCCGGACATCGTCGAACGCCGCGGCCATGCTGTCGTCGCCGGCCACGAAGCGCGCCCGCACCAGGGCCTGGTGTTCCCAGGTCCACGCGCGCTCGCGCTGATATTCCGCGTAACTCGACAGCGACGACACCAGCAGGCCCTTGCCGCCATCGGGGCGCAGGCGCACGTCCACGTCGTAGAGCCGGCCGCCGCCGGTCACCGTCCCCAGCAGGGCGACGATCTTCTGCCCCAGCCGCGCCGCCCAGCGCTGCGCATCGAGTGGACGTGCTCCGGTCGACTGCGCATCGGCCGGCGCGTCGTAGAGGAATACCAGGTCCAGATCCGAACCGAAGCCCAGTTCCTCGCCGCCGAGACTGCCGTAGCCGATGACCGCGAAGCGCGCATCCGGCAGTGCGCCATGGGTGCGTTCCAGGTCGCGCTTGGCCAGCACCAGCACCACGTCGACCACGGCGTCGGCCAGCCACGCCAGCTGGCGTGTGGCGTCCTGTCCGGACTGGCGCCGGTCGAGCGTGGCCAGCGCGATCCGGAAACTGAGCTGCTGGCGGGTTTCGTTGAGATCGAGCAGGCCCGCTTCGAGATCCGGCTGTTTGAGCGCGCGCGCGCAGGCCGCTGCCAGGTCGCCGCGCCGCGGCAGAGGGCCCTCTGCGCGCATGTCGAGCAGTTCGTCGAGCAACAGCGGGTGCGCAGCCAGGCGTTCGGCGAGAAAGGCGCTGCGCGTGACCACATCGACCAGCCGGGCGAGCGCGGCCGGGCGTTCGTCGAGCAGGGCCAGATAGCTGGCGCGTCGAAGGATGTTGTGCAGCAGGGCCAGCAGGCGACGGATCGCCTGCAACGGGCGGTCGGCCGGGGCCGATGCCTGCAGCAAGACCGGCATCAGCCGGTCGAGGCGCGCGCGCGCGGCGTCGGACAGGTCGCGCACGCTCGGCGAGCGGGCGAAGTCGCGCAGCGCAACATCCACATCGCTGCTCTCCGAAAACCCCGCCGCCTCCAGCACGCCGGCACTGCCGCCATCGGGCAATGCACACCAGTAACCGGCGAGATCGTCGTCGGCCCGCGCGGTGCGCTGCTGGCTGCGGACCGCGAACAGCGCATCGAACTCCGCCGCCACCGCCGCGCGCTGCGTGCCCAGCGCCACCTCCAGCGAGGTCCAGTCGGCATGGCCGAGCCCGCGGGCGATCCGCAGGCGGTCGAGCGGATCGCTCGGCAACACGTGCGTCTGCGCATCGCGCAGCATCTGCAGGCGGTTCTCCACCCGGCGCAGGCAGCGATAGGCGTCCTGCAGCAGTGAGAGCGTGTCCGCATCGATCTGCCCGTGTGCCTGCAACGCGGCGAGCGTCGGCAGCAGGCGCCGGTCGCGCAGGGCCGGCTCACGACCGCCACGGACCAGCTGCATCGCCTGGGCGAGAAATTCGACCTCGCGGATGCCGCCGTCGCCGCGCTTGATGTCGTCGGCCAGTTCCTTGCGCGCGACTTCGGCGGCGATCATCGCCTTCATCTGCCGCAGCCCGTCGAGCGCGCCGTAGTCGAGATAGCGCCGGTAGATGAAGGGCCGCAGCTGGACCAGGAAGCGCTCGCCCGCTTCCAGATCGCCTGCCACCGGTCGCGCCTTCTGCCAGGCATAGCGTTCCCAGTCGCGGCCCTCGTGCTGGAAGTACTGCTCCATCGCCGCAAAGCTCAGCGCGATGCGGCCAGCGCTGCCGAACGGCCGCAGGCGCAGGTCCACGCGATGGCAGAAGCCATCGCCGGTGGTCTCGTCGAGCAGTCTGGCCAGCTGCTGGCCCAGACGGGTGAAGTAGTCCTCGGCCGCCAGCGGACGTGCACCATCGCTCTCGCCTGCCGAGGCGAAGGCGTAGATCAGGTCGATGTCGGAACTGAAGTTGAGCTCGCCGCCGCCGAGTTTGCCCAGCCCGAACACCACCAGCCGCACGCGATTGCCATCCGCGTCGCGGACGTGGCCATAGCGCTGCGCGAACTCGGTTTCCAGCGCGTCGAGCGCGAGCGTCAGACAGGTTTCCGCCAGCGCGGTGCTGCCCGCGAGCGTGGCGTCGACATCGTCCAGACCGTGCACGTCACGCCAGACCAGACGCGCCGAACACGCAGCGCGATACCGGCGCAGCAGCGCCGGCCACTCGCTGCGCGCGTCGGCGGCCAACACCGGCAAGGCGATGCCGTCGGCGGCGTCATCGGCCAGCAACTGCGCCAGCACCGCGGGCTGACGCTGCAACACGTCGAGCGCGAAATCGCTGGCGAGCGCCACCGGCCGGATGCGCGCGCAGGCGGCGGCATCGCCACGGACGGTTTCGGGCAGCCGTGCGATCAGGCGATCAAGGTGGGCGTCGAGTTCGGGCGGCAAGCGGTCGTCATGCATGCAGCGATTGTCGCCTGCGCGGCGGGCGGCCGACACGGCGCTGTCGCATTGCGCCACCTGCCGGCGCGCTCACGCCTGCGGTCGGCGGCCAGGACCGGAACGCCGGAGGCCCGCGAGCGGCCCGCGTCGAACGACGCCACGCATGCCAGGCATTAAAAAAGCCCGCCGCCGGTAAACCGGTTGCGGGCTTTGCTCCCTCCCCCACGTCGGGTGCAGGGCGATAGTGAAAGAGTCGTTACCGCTTTGCACGCTGCATTGCAAAACGATACCGACGGGTACAAAAACCCTGATGCATTCAGGGCTTAGGGCCGCGGCGCAGGTCGCGCAGGATCTCGCGCGCGGCGTTGCGACCGGGCAGTCCGGTGACGCCACCGCCGGGGTGCGAACCCGATCCGCAGAGGTACAGCCCGGGCAGCGCACCGCGGTAACGCCCCTGCCCCAGCAGCGGCCGCGCACTGAACAGCTGATCAGCGCCCAGCGCGCCGTGGAAGATGTCGCCGCCCACCAGCCCCAGCCGTCGCTCGAGGTCGAGTGGCGACAGCGCCTCATAACCGAGCACGCTGCGTGCGAAGTTCGGCGCGCGCGCATCCACCGTGTCGATCATCCGCTGCGCGACGGTGCCGCGATGCGCGTCCCAGCCGCCGTGGGCATCGTCGATGACCGGATTGACGTGCTGGCAGAACAGACTGGCGACGTGCCGCCCAGGCGGCGCGAGGCTGTCGTCGAGCGTGGACGAGATCACCAGCTCGACGACCGGCGCGCGTGCCCAGCCCGGATTGTGCTCGCGCGATTTCGCGTCGAAGTAGGCGCGCTCGAAATAGCCCAGCGAATCGCCGATCAGGATGCCGCTCTGGTGATGCGGCTGCAGCGTGGTGCCCGGGGCGGCGCGGAAATCCGGCAGTTCGGCCAGCGCGACGTTCATGCGGAACGTGCCCGAGCCGCAACGGTAGCGGCGGATGCGCGCGGCGGTGTCGTCGTCGAGATGCTCGGGCGCGATCAGTCGCGTGTAGAGCAGCTTGGGATTGAGATTGGACGCGACCACGCCGGCGCGCAGGCGGCGCCCGTCGGCGAGATCGACGCCCACTGCGCGCCCGCCCTCGACCCGCACCTGCGCGACCTCCGCATCGGTGTCGATCACCACACCGCGCGCGCGGCACTCGGTCGCGATCGCCTCGCTGATCGCCCCCATGCCGCCGATCGCATGGCCCCAGACACCGCTCTTGCCGTTGACCTCGCCGAACACGTGATGCAGCAGCACGTAGGCAGAGCCCGGCGTGTAGGGACTGGCGAAATTGCCGACGATCGAATCCCAGCCGAGCGCGGCCTTCAGCGGCTCGCATTCGAACCAGTCGTCGAGCAGCTCGCCGGCGGATTTGGTGAACAGGTCCAGCAGATCGCGACGGCCGCGCATGTCGAGCGACTTCAACTGTTTCGCGACGGTCAGCGAACCTAGCCAGTCGGCGAGCACGAAACGGTCGCTGACGTTCGGCGGCGTGGTGTGCATCAGCGCGCGCAGTATGTGCACGACCTGGTCGAGCATCGCGTAGTACTCGGGCAGTCGCGCAGCATCACGTGGCGACCAGCGCGCGAGCTCGGCCAGCCCGGCCGGGCCGCCGAGGCGGAACGCACGGCCGTCGGGCAGCGGCAGGAAGTTCGAGTACGGGCGCTCGACCACGCGCAGGCCGTGCTGCGCCAGGCGCAGGTCGGCGATGACCCGGGGGTTGATCAGACTGACGGTGTAACTGGCCAGCGAGTTGCGGAAACCCGGATGGAATTCTTCGGTGACCGCGGCGCCGCCGACGATGCCGCGGCGTTCGAGCACGCGCACGCGCAGGCCGGCGCCGGCGAGATAGGCCGCGCAGACCAGGCCGTTGTGGCCGCCGCCGACGATCAGCACATCGCAGTCGTCGGCGGTGGCGCTCATGCGTGCCGGTCCAGCGTGGCCTGGACGAGATCGGCCAGCGCCGATGCCGCCTGCGGACGACCGAGCGTGGCGGCGGCGCGCGCGGCATCGGGCAGCACACTCGGCGAGGCCAAGGCCTGGGCGAGCAATGCCGCCAGAGACTCGACCGTCAGTTCGGATTCGGGCAGGCACCAGCCGACGCCGGCCGCGGCCAGGGTCTCGGCGTTGCGACGCTGTTCGTCGCGCGAGCCGCCCTGCGGGATCGGCACCAGGATCGCCGGCCGACCGACAGTGAGCAGATCGGCTGCGGTCGTCGCGCCCGCACGGGTGATCACCAGATGCGCATCGCGCAGGCGCGCGCCCATGTCGTCGAAGAACGGGCGTACCGTCGCCTGGATGCCGCCGGCCTGCAGTGCGGTCTCGACACCGGCGGCGCCCTCGCCCTTCATCTGCAGCGAGACCTGCAGGCGATGGCGGAGGGTTTCGGGCAACTGCAGCAGCGCCGGCGGCACGACCTCACCAAACACGCGCGCGCTCTGGCTGCCGCCGACGACGAGCAGACGCAGCGGCGCATCCGCATCGAGCAGCGGATAGTCGCCGCGCGCATCGAGGATCGCCTGGCGCACGGGATTGCCGGTGTCGACGACGCGCGTCGCATCGAAGCCCTCGAGGCCGGCAGTGGCCGGGAACGACGTCGCTACGCCATCGGCAAAGCGCAGCAGCTTGCGGTTGGCCATGCTCAGGCGCGCGCCCTGTTCGTGCAGCAGCAACGGCAGCGCGCGGCTCTTGGCGGCGAGCGCGGGCGCGAAGCTCGGATAGCCGCCGAAACCGACCAGCAGACGCACGTCTCGACGGCGCATGTCGGCGCGGGCCGCGGCGGTCGCACGCAGGATGGTCAGGCCGGCGGCGAACTTGCCGGGCAGCCCGCCTTCGAGACTGCGTGCAGGCAGCACGACGTGGTCGAGTCCGGCCAGTGCCTGCGTATACGCGGCGCCGCGACGTTCGGTGTAGATCACCACGCGATGGCCGCGTCGCTGCAGTTCGCGCGCCAGCGCTTCGGCCGGGAACAGATGCCCGCCGGTGCCGCCAGCAGCGCAGGCGAGGGTGGGGAGCGGCATGGGGGCGTCGTGCGGCATCGGGAACATCGTGTTGCGGTGTGGCGCACGACTATAGCCAGCCACGCAAAGCGCAGCACCCCGGGCGGCGCGATAATCGAACCCTCCCCCGCGCCTGTACCGTCATGACCGAAGACCGCATCCGCCACGCCGCCCTGCGCGAACGCGTAGTGTCCGCCGAGCACGCCGCCGCCCTGATCGAACCGGGCCACACCGTCGCGATGAGCGGCTTCACCGGTTCGGGCTATCCCAAGGCCGTGCCCACGGCACTGGCCGCGCGCATCGAAGCGGCGCATCTGGCCGGCGAGGCCTTCCAGATCCGGCTGCTGACCGGCGCGTCGACCGCGCCCGAACTCGACGGTGCGCTGGCCAAGGTCGACGGCATCGCGCTGCGCCTGCCGTTCCAGAGCGATCCCGACGCACGCCGGCGCATCAACGACGGCTCGCTGGCCTATATCGACGCGCACCTGAGCCACGTCGCCCAGCACGCGTGGTTCGGCTTCTACGGCGACATCGACGTGGCGGTGGTCGAGGCGGTAGCGATCCGCGAGGACGGCGGCATCGTGCCGTCGACATCGGTCGGCAACAGCAAGACCTGGCTCGATCTGGCCAAGCGCGTGATCGTCGAGGTCAACGACTGGCAGCCGGCCGAGCTCGAAGGCATGCACGACATCTACTACGGCACAGCCCTGCCGCCGCAGCGCCGTCCGATTCCGCTCGAGCACCCCGACGACCGCATCGGCGAGACCGCACTGCGCGTGGATCCGGACAAGATCGCCGCGATCGTGCGAACACATGCACCCGACCGCAACAGCCCTTTCAGCCCGGTCGATGCCACCAGCGAACGCATCGCAGGGCACCTGATCGCGTTCCTGCAGCACGAGGTGAAGCGTGGCCGCCTGCCGGCCAATCTGCTGCCGCTGCAGTCGGGCGTGGGCAACATCCCCAATGCCGTGCTCGCGGGGCTGGCCGACAGCGGGTTCCGTGACCTGTCGGCGTTCACCGAAGTCATCCAGGACGGCATGCTCGACCTGCTGCGCAGCGGCGTGCTGCGCCACGGCTCGTGCACGGGCTTTGCGATGAGTCCGGCGGCCAATGCCGCGTTCAAGGACGAGATCGGCTTCTTCCGCGAGAAGATCGTCCTGCGCACGCAGGAGATCTCCAACCACCCCGAACTGGTGCGCCGGCTGGGCTGCATCGGCATGAACGGCATGGTCGAGGTGGACCTCTACGGCAACGTCAACTCCACCCACATCATGGGCAGCCGCATGCAGAACGGCATCGGCGGCTCGGGCGATTTCGCGCGCAACGGCTTTTTGTCGATCTTCATGAGCCCGAGCACCGCCAAGGGCGGCAGCATTTCCTCGATCGTGCCGATGGTCAGCCACGTCGACCACACCGAGCACGACGTGTCGATCGTCGTCACCGAGCACGGCCTGGCCGACCTGCGCGGGCTTGCACCCAAGCAGCGCGCGCGCGTGCTGATCGACACCTGCGCGCATCCCGACTATCGCGACGCACTCGACGACTATTTCGCACGCGCCCTGCGCGACAGCTACGGCAGGCACACCCCGCATCTGCTGCCCGAAGCGCTGTCGTGGCACCAGCGCTGGCTCGACACCGGCGACATGCGCGGGCCGGTCACAGCGCGCGAGTCATGAAACAGCTGTACGGGTCTTCGACGTAATGTCCGAACGGACCGCACGGCACGAAACCGTGCCGTGCGTACAGCGCGTGCGCAGGCTTGAACGCAGGCGCGGTGCCGGTTTCCAGCGACAGGCGCGTAAGACCTTGCGCACGCGCGGTGGCGATCAGGTGCATCAGTAGCGCGGCGGCAATGCCCTGACGCAGGTGCGCGGCATCGGTGCGCATCGATTTGAGTTCGCCATGGCCGTCGCCCGGATCGTACAGCGCGCCGCAGCCGACGAGCGCCTCGCCGCGCCACGCGCAGAAGAGCGCGATGCCGGGTGTCTGCAAGCCCGTGAGATCGAGCGCATGGATGCTGCCGGGTGGCGAATGCAGCGCCATGTCGGCCAGATGCGCGTGCAGCAGGGCAACCACGCGTGGATCGTCGAGCGCGCCGGGACGGATCTCCAGCGGCGGCGCAGCGCCATCACCGCCCTGCAGCCAGGCGAGCTTGCGTGCACGCGGCTGCCGCTTGAGCTGCCATTCGGCGCGCGAAGCGCTGGCACGGTCGGGATAGGCACGGCTGGCGAGCACGCGCACCGGCGGATTGCCGCGCGTGTACTTCGCGCCGCGTCCGGACACATGCGCGGCGAAGCGCGCGTCGAGGTCGTTGGTGATGCCGGCGTACCAGCTGCCATTGCGGCATTCGAGCAGATAGAGATGCCAGGGCGACGGCGCGGTCATGGCGCGATTATCCACCGCGCGCGGGCAGCGCGGCGACGTGCGCCGACGCTGCCCGCTAGACTGCGCGCCCCTGCCCGTCACCGCCGCCGATGTCTGTCGTCCCCGCCACCGCCGATTCCGCCCTGCCCGCTGCCGAGTGGGACGTGGTCGTGCTCGGCGCGGGCGCGGCCGGACTCATGGCCGCCATCGCCGCCGGCCAGCGCGGGCGCCGCGTGCTGGTGCTCGACCATGCCAACAAGGTCGGCAAGAAGATCCTGATGTCGGGCGGCGGCCACTGCAATTTCACCAACACCGGCACCACGCCGGCGCAGTACATCTCCGGCAATCCGCACTTCGCCAAGTCGGCGTTGGCCCGCTACACGCCGCAGGACTTCATCGACCTGGTCGACCGCCACGGCATCGCCTGGCACGAGAAGGAACTGGGCCAGCTGTTCTGCGATGGGTCTTCCAAGCAGATCGTGCAGCTGCTGCTCGACGAAGCGGACGCGGTGGGCGTGGCGGTGCGCACGCACTGCCGGGTCGAGCTTCCACGCCGGCTCGATGACGGCTTCGGGCTGACCACGTCGCTGGGGCGGCTGCGTTGCGCGTCCCTCGTGGTCGCCACCGGCGGCCTGTCGATTCCGACGATGGGCGCGACCGGCTTCGGCTACGAGATTGCCGCCGCGTTCGGCCATGCGCTGGTCCCCACGCGCGCGGGGCTGGTGCCGCTGACGCTCAGCGGCAAGCACCAGGAGCGTCTGGCCGAACTGTCGGGTGTGGCGCTCGATGTCGAGGCCGGCTGCAAAGGCGCGAGCTTCCGCAATCGCATGCTGGTCACGCACCGCGGCATCAGCGGCCCGGCGATCCTGCAGATTTCCTCGTACTGGCAGCCGGGCGACGATCTGCGACTCGATCTGCTGCCCGGGCGCGATGCGCTTGCGTGGCTGCAGGCCCAGCAGGCCGAGCGGCCCGGCACGGAGCTCAAGAACGTGCTGGCCGAACTGATGCCGCGCCGCTTCGCGCAACGCCTGTGCGAGGTGTGGCTGGCGAACCGGCCGATGAAGCAGTTCACACCCGCGCAACTGCACGACACCGCGGCGCTGCTGCAGGCCTGGCCGCTGGTGGCCAGTGGCACCGAAGGCTATCGCACCGCCGAGGTCACGCTGGGCGGCGTGGATACCGCCGGCGTGTCGTCGCGGACGATGGAATCGCAACACGCGTCGGGCCTGTATTTCATCGGCGAGGTGCTCGACGTCACCGGCTGGCTGGGCGGATACAACTTCCAGTGGGCCTGGGCCTCGGGCATGGCGGCGGGCAGCGCGGCCTGACGATCTGCGCGTCCGCGCGTAGGTGCGCCGGTGCGCCGGTGCGCCGGTGCGCGTGGAGCTATTCCGCGAAAGCGCCTCGCGCGCAAGCGCGCTCCTACACGAGGCCGCATCATCGACGTCCGAGCGTGCTTCCCGCAGCGATGCCCCTCTAGGAGCGCGCTTGCGCGCGATGGGGCTGTCCCGCCAAAGCCTCTTCGCGCGCAAGCGCGCTCCTACACGAAGCCGGATCCGCGATGGGTCGATACGAGCACGCCGCATCATCGACGTCCGAGCGTGCCTCCCGCAGCGCTGCCCCTGTAGGAGCGCGCTCGCGCGCGATGGGGCTGTCCCGTGAAAGCGTCTCGCGCGCGAGCGCGCTCCTACACGAGGCCCGACCCGCAATGGGTCGATACGGGCACGCCGCATCATCGACGCCCGAGCGTAGCTTTCCCGCAGCGCTCCTACAGGTGTGCGGCTCGTGTGTTGCGCGGCGGGGCCGCGCTCAGGCCGCCTGCGCCGCGATGCGCGCGCGGCGCGCACGGACTGCATCGGCGAGCCGGTCCAGCGCCTGCACGGTGGTCGGCCAGTCGATACAGCCGTCGGTGATGCTCTGGCCGTAGACCAGCGGCGCGCCCGGCACCAGCGCCTGCTTGCCTTTGATCAGATGGCTTTCGATCATCGCGCCGACGATGCGCCCCTCGCCGCCTTCGATCTGGCGTGCAATGTCGTCGATCACCTTCGGCTGGTTGTCCGGATTCTTGCCGCTGTTGGCGTGGCTGGCGTCGATCATCAACGCCGCGCGCAGGCCCTGCGCCTGCAGCACGCCGGATGCGGCCTCCACGTACGCGGCCTCGTAGTTGGGTTGCGCGCCGCCCCGCAGGATGACGTGGCAATCCGGATTGCCGGCCGTCGACGCCACTGCGCAGCTGCCGTCCTTGCCGACGGCGAGAAAGTGGTGCGGATGCGAGGCCGCGCCGACGGCGTCCACTGCGATGCGTACGTCGCCGCCGGTGCCGTTCTTGAACCCGACCGGGCACGACAGGCCAGAGGCCAGCTCGCGGTGCACCTGGCTTTCGGTGGTACGTGCGCCGATCGCGCCCCAGGCGACGAGATCGGCGAGGTATTGCGGGCTGATGATGTCGAGAAACTCGACGCCGGCCGGCAGGCCCAGCGCGTTGATCTGCCGCAACAGGCCGCGCGCGGTGCGCAGGCCTTTGTCGATGCGGAAGCTGCCGTCGAGATCGGGATCGTTAATCAGCCCTTTCCAGCCGACAGTGGTGCGCGGTTTCTCGAAGTAGACGCGCATGACCAGTTCCAGCGCATCGCCGTGGACGTCGCGCAAGGCGCGCAGGCGCTGCGCATATTCGAGCGCCGCGTCCGGGTCGTGGATCGAACACGGGCCGACGACGACGATCACGCGGTTGTCGGCGCCGTGCAGGATCGCGTGGCAGGCGGCGCGGGCGTCGGCCACGGTCGCCGACACGGCTTCGGTGCAGGGCAGTTCGGCCAGCAGCTCGGCCGGCGTCGGCAAAGGCTGCATGGCACGGATGCGGAGGTCGTCGGTATGCGGGGGCATGGGGTTCTCGGTGAAAAGGCGAACGCTGGAACGAAAAAAGCCGCCAGGGTCGCTGGCGGCTTGTCGGGAATGCGTGCGACCTGTACTCAGGGCGCGCGCGGACCGTCCGCCGCCTGTGGCGTCGGAAACGCGTACCAATAGAAGAACATGGCGCTGCGCGAGGTCATGGGCGGCATTGTTAGCACGCCCGCACGCGCGGTGCGACGGTTGCAGCAGCGACCATCGATCAGTCGGACAACAGCGGCGGCCGCGATTCGTACCAGTCGCGCGCGCCGGCGATGTGCAATGTGCGATCCCCACCCTCGAGTTCGACCCCCATGCCGAGCACGCCCCAACGCGCGTAAAGATCGCCGTCCGGCGTGCCATCGACGATGCGCAGGCGCGCCTGCAGGTCGATGCGGTCGTTGCTGGCCTGTACACGGTCGAATACGAGTTCGTCGTCGCGCAGACGCAGCTGGCCGGTCGCCTGCGCCTGGCCCGAATCGATCAGGTTGCCGATCCAGCGCGGAAAGGCGCTGCGCTCGGCGAACAGCCCCAGCAACACACTGACATCGCACATGTCGAGCCGTCCCTGCCCGCTGACCTCGAACGGCTCGCCCCAGGCGAGCCTGCCGTCCTCGAGCGCGAGGTGTGCCCACCAAGGCGCGTCATCGCCCTCTCCGTCCAGCTGCACGCCATCGAGCTTCACCGCCAGCGCATCGATCGCATAGCGGCGCCCGACCTTCTGCATCCGCGACAGGCGGCTGTCGAGATCGACATTGCCCGACAACCGCGACGGCCCCAGCGCGACGGCGACATCCTGGCCCCGCACGCGCATGCGGCCGCTGACCATCTCGCCGGCGTTGTCGAGGCGGATGTCGCCGCTGGCATGGCCGCTGCCGCGCAGCAGGCGGGCGCTGTCGCCGGGCAGGTAGCGGTTGTAGGTGCGCAGGTCGGGCACCTGCGCATCGTCGAAGCGCAGGTGCGCGTCGAGATGTTCGTGGAATTCCGCCAACGTACCGGTTGACGCCAGATCGAGCCGCAGATCGCGTCCGCGCAGATCGACTCGATCCGGAGCGGCCTCGGGCGCAAGCGTGAAACGGTCGAGCACGATGCCGATCGTCGTGCGCAGGCCGTCCTTGTCATCGGCGTCCATGCGCATGCGCGCGCGGGCATCACCACTGAAACGGTTGTCGAGTACGCGTGCCGACAACGCCGCATCGTCGATGTCGAGCCGGCTGCCCGCCTGCAGCGCACCGTCCTCCAGGCGCAGCGCGGCGTCGAGATCGGCGCGGCCGTCGAAGGCCAGCCAGTCGACGTCGCGCAGGATCACGTCAATCCAGCGCAGCGGCACGTTCGGCCACTGCGTTTCAACCGTGCCACCCACCGCGCGCAACGGCCGCAGCCAGTCATCGGGGCCGAGCCGCCGGTCGTCGATGTGCAGGTCCGCACGCAGCCACGGCGTGGCGCCCGGCGCGGCAGGTGGCACGCGCAGCGCGACGACGATCGCGTCGCGCGCGGTGCGCAGCGCGACCCCCAGGGGATGGGTCAGCGGACTGGCGTCGACGGCGCTCGAATACACCGGTGCCGACCAGTCGAGACGGCTCCCCGGCATCAGCACGCCGTGTTCGAGCGTGAGATCGGCCTGCAGGTGCCCCACGAAGCCCGCGGTGCCGATGGGCAGGGCATCGCCCTCGCGCGCGACCAGGTCGATACCCGGCGCCGGGCCGTCGACGCGCATGCGCGCATCGAGCAGTACCAGTTTTTCCTCGCCCTGGGCCTGCTCGCGGATGTGCGCGGGCATTGCGATCTCGAACTCGAGCCTGCCCTCGCGCAGGAGCGGCACGCCGGCGACTTCGAGCGTCGCGTCCGGCATGTCCAGCGTGGAATGGCCGACCTCGAGCTCGCCACCCTGCAGCGTCTTTTCCAGCGCGAAGCGGGCTTCGCCATGGCCGCTCACCCGCGCCTGGTAGAAGTCCAGGCGCAACAGGCTTGGCGTTGTGATCGCATCGAAGCGCAGCGTCCAGGGCGCCGTGCCCGGGCGTTTGGTAGAGGGCATGTCCGCATCGGTACGCGCGACATGGACCGACACATCGCGGGCGCGGATCGTGCCGAACGCCACCTCGCGCCACAGCAGCGGCAGCACCTTGATGCGTCCGTCGGCGCGCGGGCTGGCCACGACCCAGCGATTGGTCCGCGCGTGCCCGCCCATGACCACGCCGCGCGCGTGGATGTGTCCCGGATACAGGCTCATCGCCCAGTCCCAGCGCGCGTGGTAACGCTCGGGCTTGGCGTTGATCACGCCCTCGCCCAATGCACTGTTGAGGAACACGTTCGCCGCGACAAGATACAACACGTACAAAGCGGCCAGCACGAAACCCGCACGACGCAGCGCCCTGCGGTGCGTGCGCCACCACGGAGTCCGGGACGTCGACGACATGTACGCAGCATCGCCGATCGCCGGTGACGGCAACCTGCACGACGCGCGACGCTTACATCAGGCGCGGCTGAAGAACATCAGGTAGACGAAGCGTGCGTCGTCCATCGTGGTGCGAACGCCTCACCCGCGCTGTGCCACATCCACGGGCGCAACAGCACCAGGCGATTGAAGCGCATCGGCACGCGCATCGTCATTTCCCACTTCCATGCATCGTTGCTGTCGCGGGCGATCCGTTCGCGCTGCACGGCATCGAAGCTGTCCAGACCCATCGCCCGCAACTCGGCGCACTGGTCGGCGCATGGTCGGTGCTGGTGGCCAGGTGCCGGAAGAATCCGATGCCGCCGCGGCAATGCGGGCGACTCAGATACCGGCTGTCTGCACACGGCGCACAAAGCAAAACCCCGCCTTGCGGCGGGGTTTTGCGTGCAACGGTACAGCGGGAAACGCTGGATCAGAAATCCATGCCGCCCATGCCGCCCATGCCACCGCCCGGCGGCATCGCCGGCTCGTCCTTCTTCGGCAGCTCGGCGACCATCGCCTCGGTCGTGATCATCAGACCGGCGATCGAGGCCGCGTTCTGCAGGGCCGAACGGGTGACCTTGGTCGGGTCCAGGATGCCGAACGCGATCATGTCGCCGTACTCGCCGGTCGCGGCGTTGTAGCCGTAGTTGCCCGAACCGTCCTTGACGGCGTTGAGCACGACGCTCGGCTCTTCACCGCAGTTGGTGACGATCTCGCGCAGCGGGGCTTCCATCGCGCGCAGGGCGATCTGGATGCCGTGGTTCTGGTCTTCGTTGGCACCCTTGAGCTGGCCGATGGCCTGCAGCGCGCGCACCAGGGCCACACCGCCGCCCGGGACCACGCCTTCCTCGACCGCTGCGCGCGTGGCGTGCAGGGCGTCTTCGACGCGGGCCTTCTTTTCCTTCATTTCGATCTCGGTCGAGGCGCCGACCTTGATCACCGCAACGCCGCCGGCCAGCTTGGCCACGCGCTCCTGCAGCTTCTCGCGGTCGTAATCCGACGAGGTCTCTTCGATCTGCGCCTTGATCTGCTTGATGCGCGACTCGATGCCACCGGTCTCGCCGGCGCCGTCGATGATCGTGGTGTTTTCCTTGGAGACCTGCACCTTCTTGGCGCGGCCGAGGTCGGCGATGGTCGCCTTCTCGAGCGACAGGCCCACTTCCTCGGAGATCACGGTGCCGCCGGTCAGCACGGCCATGTCTTCGAGCATCGCCTTGCGACGGTCGCCGAAGCCCGGAGCCTTGACGGCGCAGACCTTGACGATGCCGCGGATGGTGTTGACGACGAGGGTCGCCAGGGCTTCGCCCTCGACTTCCTCGGCGACGATCAGCAGCGGCTTGCCGGCCTTGGCCACGCCCTCGAGGACGGGCAGCAGGTCACGGACGTTCGAGATCTTCTTGTCGTGCAGCAGGATGAACGGGTCATCCAGCTCGGCCGCCATCGACTGCTGGTTGTTGACGAAGTACGGCGACAGGTAGCCGCGGTCGAACTGCATGCCCTCGACGACGTCGAGCTCGTTCTCCAGGCCCGAGCCTTCCTCGACGGTGATCACGCCTTCCTTGCCGACCTTCTTCATCGCGTCGGCAATGATGTTGCCGATCGACTCGTCCGAGTTGGCCGAGATCGTGCCGACCTGCGCGATCGCCTTGTCGTCGGCCGTCGGCTTGGAGAGGTTCTTGAGCTCGGCGACGGCGGCGGTCACGGCCTTGTCGATGCCGCGCTTGAGATCCATCGGGTTCATGCCGGCGGCGACGGCCTTGGAGCCTTCGCGGATGAACGCCTGGGCCAGCACGGTCGCGGTGGTGGTGCCGTCACCGGCGTTGTCGGAGGTCTTGGAGGCGACTTCCTTGACCATCTGCGCGCCCATGTTCTCGAACTTGTCCGAGAGCTCGATTTCCTTGGCGACGGAGACGCCGTCCTTGGTGATCGTCGGGGCGCCGAAGCTCTTCTCGAGCACGACGTTGCGGCCCTTCGGGCCGAGGGTCGCCTTGACGGCGTTGGCGAGCACGTTCACGCCGCGCACCATCTTTGCGCGTGCGTCTTCGCCGAAGCGGATTTCCTTAGCAGCCATGGGTAAAACTCCGTGATTCGTAATGAGTGATTCGTGATTCGAACGAGCGGGTGTACGGCGATGGTCGGGAAACGGAGGGAGTCGTCAGCGAAGGCTGTTACGAATCACCAATCACGAATCACCAATCACCGCCGTCGCCGTCAATCAACCGACGATGGCAAGAACGTCGTCTTCCTTGATGATCTTGTATTCGACGCCTTCGGACTTGTAGGCGCTGCCGGCGTACTGGCCGTAGATCACGATGTCGCCGACCTTGACCTTCGGCGCGCGCACGCTGCCGTTGTCGAGCGCCTTGCCTTCGCCGACGGCGATGACTTCACCCTTGGTGGGCTTTTCCTTGGCGTTGTCGGGGATCAGGATGCCGCCCGCACTCTTCTCTTCGGCCTCGACGGGCTTGACCACGACGCGGTCGTACAGCGGCTTCAGATTGCTCATTTCACCCTCTCTAAGTGATTGATTGGAAAGAAATCGTGCGGCGATTCTAGCACTCGCATATGACGACTGCCAGAAACTGCGGCGCACGCACCCGGCAGGGCCGGGACGGATCGGGAAATGGGCGCGGTGGACGCGATTACAAGGGGCGAGGACGAAAAATTTCCGCCTCATCCCGCCGCTCGCGCGCGACGGGTGAGGTGGCCGCACACGCAGGCACGACGCAAACCGCCCGCAGGCGGCGCCCGGTCAGCGGAAGCGCCAGGTCGCGACGAGCATCGTCTCGCCGTCGTTGGGCTGCTTGATGCTGGCGTTGGAAATGTGCCGGGCCAGCAGGCCGAAGCGCTGCCAGCGCCAGCCGATCGAACTGACGAACTGCGGATTGCCCGACAGCGCGTCGGTACGGCCGGCCTGCACGCCGACGCCGAAGCCGGCCACGAAGCCGTTGTCGCGCTCGTAGCGGGCGCCGCCATGGATCACGCCGGCGTCCTCGGCCAGATCGAAACGCGTGTTGTCGCGACCGCGCACGTAGACCGCGCCGATGTCCCAGCGCAGCACGCCGTTCTCGGTGCGGCGCCACTCGGGCAGCCACGCGGCGCTGGCGACGAAGGTGGATTCGTTCTCGCGCGTCCAGGACACGCCGGCGCCGATTTCGACGGGCGCGCTCTGGGCGGCGGCGGGAAGTGTGGCGCAGGCCAGAAGGGCCGCGGTCAGGCAGGACAGGATCGGACGCATCGAACTCGTTGGGAACCGCAGCGCGGCTCGGCAGAATGGAAAGGCAGAAATTATACCGGCCGGTTCAATAATGAGCGCGGCATCTTTCTCCCATCAGCGGGATGCTGCGTCCGTCCTGGCGGCGCGCCAGCGTGGCCGGGCAGCCGTGCACGCACCGTGCAGGCACGCGCTACTGTGGCGCGATGGACGCACTCGCCTGTTTCAGCACCTGCCCCGACGCCGCGGCCGCCGAGCGAATCGCCCGCACGCTGGTCGAAGAGCGTCTCGCCGCCTGCGTGAACCTGTTGCCGCAGGTGCGCTCGGTGTATCGCTGGGAGGGCGAGGTGGCGGTCGACGACGAAGTGCTGCTGATGATCAAGACCACATCCGCACGGCTGCCGGCCCTGCGCACGCGCCTGCAGGCGCTGCATCCCTACGACGTGCCGGAGCTGATCGCCCTGCCGGTCGCGGGCGGGCTGCCCGCCTATCTGCAGTGGATCGCCGACGCGACTGGCGCGCGGCAAGGCTGACGCGCAGGGGTTGAACCTGCGTTCGGCATCGCCGCCGGGGGCCTGCGATACTGCCGCGATGCCCGCGTCCCACTCCGTGTCCAAGGCCGGCCCCGACGGCCGACGTGTTCTGCCCGCCATTCCTGCGCACCTGTGCCGATGGCTGTGCGCCGGCCTGTTGCTGCTCGCCGGGTTGCCGGCGTGGGCGCAGGGGATCGGCTTTGACGCCGTGCTGCCCGTGGACGACGCGCTGCGTGTGTCGGCCGAGGCGGTGTCGCCGGAGCGGATCGAGATCCGCTGGGCGATCGCCGATGGTTATTACCTGTATCGCCATCGCATGGGCGCGCGGGTCGAGCGCGGCTTCAAGGCTGATCCGCTGCAGTTGCCCGACGGGCGCCGGCACACCGACGAGTTCTTCGGCGAGGTCGAGACCTATCGCGACCGCGTCACCGCGGTGCTGACGGGCGCGCCTGCCGACGGCGTCGGCAGCGTGCAGCTCGAAGTGAAGTATCAGGGCTGCGCGGACCTCGGCATCTGTTACCCGCCGCAGACCCGCACGCTGCAGGTCGCCCTGCCGCGCGCCGCGGACAGCGCATCGCGCGCGCCGCAGGCGTCCGACGCCGGCTTCGCCGCATTCGGACACGCGCTCGGCCGCGGCGCCGGTGTCGCGCCGACGCTCACCGGCGCCAACGACGCCCTGCCGCCCGAGCGCGCGTTCGCGTTCGAAGCCATCGCGGGCGATGCCGACACGATCCTGCTGCGCTTCACGCCGGCCAGGGGCTATTACCTCTACCGCGACCGCAACCATTTCGAGGTGCGCGGCGCAGACGGCATCCGTGCCGGCGCGCCGCGATGGCCGCGGGGACAGTCGCACCACGATGCGCATTTCGGCGACGTCACGGTCTACTTCGACCAGGTCGACGTGCCCCTGCCGCTGGTGCGTACCACGGCCGATGCGGCCGAGGTGGAGGTGGTGGCGACCTTCCAGGGCTGCCAGGACGAAGGCATCTGCTATCCGCCGATGACGCGCTCCGTGCGCGTGTCACTGCCGGCCGGACGCGTGCAGGACGTGGCCGAGTCTGCGGCGGCGCTTGAAGGCGCGGACGCCACGCCCGCTCCCGGCGAAGCCGATGCGCCGCCGACCGCAGCGGCGCCGGGCGCACGTGCCGGGGCCGGCCCCGAATCGAGCGGCGCGTCCGTCGCGCAGCCAGCGGCCGGCACCCCGCCCGAGGCCCCGCCCGCCGAGTCCGGCGATGCACGCGCCGACAATGACGAGCGCACCCGTCCGCCCGGCGCCACATCCATCGGACTGCTCGCGGCCCTCGGCCTGGCCCTGCTCGGCGGCGTGCTGCTCAACCTGATGCCCTGCGTGCTGCCGATCCTGTCGCTGAAAGTTCTGGGCATCGCGAAGAGCGGCGGCAGCCGCGCGGCGGCACGCTCGCACGCGCTCTGGTACACCGCCGGGGTACTCGTCGCCTTCGCCGGCGTCGGCCTGCTGGTGATCGCACTGCGCGCGGCCGGCCAGGCGATGGGCTGGGGCTTCCAGTTGCAGCAGCCGTGGTTCGTCGCCGCGCTGGCCTATCTGATGTTCGCGGTGGGCCTGAGCCTGTCGGGTGTCTTCACCCTGGGCGGGCGCGTGGGCAACGTCGGCCAGGCGCTGGCCGGCCGCAGCGGGCCGGTGGGCGATTTCTTCACCGGGGTGCTGGCCTGCGTGGTCGCCAGCCCCTGCATTGCGCCCTTCATGGGCGGCGCACTGGCATATGCGTTCACCGCGTCCACGCCGATGGCGCTGGCGGTGTTCCTGATGCTGGGCCTGGGACTGGCGCTGCCGTTCCTGTTGATCGGCCTGGTACCTGCACTGGCTGACAGGCTGCCGAAGCCCGGCGCCTGGATGGAGACCTTCAAGCAGGTCCTGGCTTTCCCGATGTATCTGACCGCGCTGTGGCTGGCCTGGGTGCTCGGCAAGCAGCGCGGCGTCGATGCGATGGCCCTGCTGGTTGCCGGCATGACCGTGCTGGCCCTGGCGCTGTGGTGGTTCGAACGGCGTCGCTGGACCGGCCACGGACTGCATCGCGCGCTGGCCCTGCTGCTGGTGCTGGTTGCGCTGCTGCCGGTGATCGCGGTCGACCGCCTGGCCGCGCCGGCGCCCCTTGCCACCGAGACGGGCGAAGGACGTCACCAGGTCGCCTATTCGGCCGAGCGTCTTGATGCGCTGCGCGCCGCCGGCACGCCGGTGTTCGTCAACATGACCGCCGACTGGTGCGTGACCTGCAAGGCCAACGAGCGGCGTGTGCTGTCCGGGGCCGCGTTCAAGGACGCGCTGGCGCAGGCCGGCGCGACCTACATGGTCGGCGACTGGACCAATGTCGATCCCGAAATCAGCGCCTTCCTCGAGACGCACGGCGCGGTCGGCGTGCCGCTCTATGTCGTCTATCCCGCCGACGGCGGCCCCGGCCGCGTGCTGCCGGCAGTGCTGAGCGATGCCATCGTCGTCGACGCGCTCGGCCGGGCGAGGGCCGCGCGGTGAAGGTCGGCCCGCTGACCGTCGTCGCGATCGCCGTCGCCGCCGGCGGCCTGGGCGTACTGGCCAGCCTGTTCGTCAGCGGGCCGGGCCCGCTGCTCGGTACCGAGGCCGGGCAGCGCCTGTACGCCGACACGCTGAGCGCGACCGCCCCCTCACCGCCGGACGGCGTGTCCGCCGCCAGGCGCGGCGATACGGTCGCGCCGTTCGACCTCGCCGGCCTCGATGGCGAACGGCTGCAGGTGCCACGCGCCTATGCGGGGCGCCCGGTGCTGGTGAACCTGTGGGCCAGCTGGTGCGGTCCCTGCATCGAGGAAATGCCCGAGCTCGACCGCTTCGCCGGCGAACAGGACGACAACGGCGTGCAGGTGCTGGGCATCGCGCTGGATGACGAGGACGCTGTCCGCGCGTTCCTGCAGCGGGTACCGGTGGACTACGCCATCGCTCTCGACGCGCCCGGCCCGGCCGACGCCGGCGTGCGCCTCGGCAATCCGCGCGGCGTACTGCCCTATACCGTGCTGCTGTCGCCGGGCGGGCGGCTGCTCAAGCAGCGTATCGGCCCCTTCGCCCACGGCGAGATCGACGACTGGGTCGCCGACTGACGGCCCAAATCAAACGGCCGTTTAAAATCATCGAACGTCGGCGAACTGGACACCATCGGGGACATCCCGCAGACTTCGCGCACCTGCTGCTCCGCGTTTCCGATGGCCTCCATCCTCGTCCTGCACGGCCCCAACCTCAACCTGCTCGGTACTCGCGAGCCGGCGGTCTATGGGCACGCGACGCTGGCCGACATCGACGCCATGCTGGCGACGACCGCGCAGGCCGCCGGCCACACGCTCGCCGCGCTGCAGTCGAACGCCGAACACGTGCTGGTCGACCGCATCCAGGCCGCGCGCAGCGACGGCACCGCGGTCATCCTGATCAACCCGGCCGCCTTCACCCATACCTCGGTGGCGTTGCGCGATGCGCTGGCCGCGATCGACCTGCCGTTCTACGAGATCCATCTGTCGAACCCGCATCGCCGCGAGCCGTTCCGCCACCACAGCTATTTCAGCGATCTGGCCACCGGCGTGGTCTGCGGCTTCGGCGCGGACAGCTACCGCTATGCGCTCGATGCCGCGTTGCGCGGCCTGGAGCAGGCGGCGTGACCGTCAGCCGCCCCGTGCTGCTGCTCGTCTGCCTTGCACTGGCCGCACCCGCCGCCAGCCGCGCGGATACGCTGACGCGCGCCGACTGCGCAGCGCCGTTGTCGACGTCCGATGCGGACCTGTGCATGGCCTCCGAGTACGCGCGTCTCGACGCATCGCTCGACGCCGTCCATGCCGACACCGTCGCCTTGCTCGCGTCCGATGCATCGTGCGTCGGCGACTGCGCCGGTGCGCAGGCCGCAGTCGCCGACGCCCAGACCGCGTGGCAACAGGTCCGCAGCCGCGACTGTGACGCCGCCTTCGCGATCGCCATCCAGGGCAGTGGCCGCAACGCGGCCCGCCTGCAATGCCTGATCGACCACACCCGCACCCGTATCGGGCAGCTGCAGCGGTTCCTTTCGCTGTAGGCCTGCTCGCCCACTTCTTCTACAACCTACGAGGCCCGTATGGACCTGCGAAAGATCAAGAAGCTCATCGACCTGCTCGAAGAGTCCAACCTGACCGAGATCGAGATCAAGGAGGGCGAGGAATCCGTCCGCCTGTCGCGCAATTCCGGCGGTGCGCCGGTCGCCTACGCGCCGGCTCCGATGACCGCTGCCCCGCGCGCGGCCGAGCCGGTGATGCCGATGAGCTCCCCGGTCGACGCCGCCACCGGTGGCACCGCCAAGGCGGATGATCTGCCGCCCGGCCAGATGGCCAAGTCGCCGATGGTCGGCACCTTCTACGCCTCCCCCGCCCCCGACAAGCCGCCGTTCGTCACCGTCGGCCAGCAGGTCAAGGCCGGCGAGACGCTGGGCATCATCGAGGCGATGAAGATGTTCAACCCGATCGAGGCCGAAACCTCGGGCACGGTCGTGGCGATCCTGGTCGAGAGTGGCCAGCCGGTCGAGTTCGATCAGCCGTTGTTCGTGATCGGCTAAAGGCCGATCACGACGGGATTCGGGATCCGGGAATCGGGATTTGGTGGACATCATCGCGACACCCAGGCCACATGAGCGATTGGACGTATGGCAGGACGCCATGCAACTGGTCGAAGCCGTGTATCGCGCCACCGCGTCCTTCCCCTCCGATGAACGTCTCGGCTTGATGGCGCAGATGCGACGCGCCGCAGTCAGCGTCCCTTCGAACATTGCGGAAGGGGCCGCGCGTCGTTCGACCTCCGACTATCTGCGCCACCTGTCGTTTGCCCGCGGCTCACTCGCAGAACTTTCCACCCAACTGGAGATCGCGCGTCGCCTTGGATTTCACGACAGCGCTGCAGATGCGGAATTGCTCGATCGCACCTACGCCCGCCTCAATGCTCTGATCCGCTCCCACGAGCGCCGCATCCGCGAGCCGGATGTGTCTTCCGAATCCCCAATCCCGGATCCCCAATCCCATGCTTGAAAAAGTCGTCATCGCCAACCGGGGCGAGATCGCGCTGCGCATCCTGCGCGCGTGTCACACCCTCGGCATCCGCACGGTCGCGGTGCATTCCACCGTCGACCGCAACCTCAAGCACGTCGCCATGGCCGACGAGTCGGTGTGCATCGGTCCGCCGCCGTCGGGGCAGAGCTATCTCGACATGCCGGCGATCATCGCCGCGGCCGAGGTCACCGACGCGCAGGCCATCCATCCCGGTTACGGCTTTCTCAGCGAGAACGCCGATTTCGCCGAGCGTGTCGAGCAGTCGGGCTTCATCTTCATCGGACCGAAGGCCGAGACCATCCGCCTGATGGGCGACAAGGTCGAGGCGATCCGCGCCATGAAGGACGCCGGCGTGCCGTGCGTGCCGGGCTCGGGAGGCCCGCTCGATGACGACGCGGCGACCAACGTGCGCATCGCGCGTGAGATCGGCTACCCGGTCATCGTCAAGGCCGCCGGCGGCGGCGGCGGGCGCGGCATGCGCGTGGTCCACACCGAGGCCGCGCTGGTCAACGCCATCGCCACGACCAAGCAGGAAGCCAAGGCCGCGTTCGGCAACGACATGGTCTACATGGAGAAGTTCCTCGAGAACCCGCGCCATGTGGAAATCCAGGTGCTGGCCGACGGCCAGGGCGGTGCGATCCATCTGGGCGAGCGCGACTGCTCGATGCAGCGCCGCCACCAGAAGGTCGTGGAAGAAGCGCCGGCACCGGGCATCAGCGAAGAGGCGCGTGCGGAGATCGGCAAGGTCTGCGTCGATGCCTGCATCCGTATCGGCTATCGCGGCGCGGGCACGTTCGAGTTCCTCTACGAGAACGGCCGCTTCTACTTCATTGAAATGAATACCCGCATCCAGGTCGAGCACCCGGTGACCGAGCTGGTGACGGGCATCGACCTGGTGCGCGAGCAGCTGATGATCGCCTCGGGCCACAAGCTGTCGATCAAGCAGGAAGACGTGGTGCTGAGCGGGCATGCGATCGAATGCCGCATCAATGCCGAGGATCCGGAAACCTTCCTGCCCTCGCCCGGCACCATCCGCCACTTCCACGCGCCGGGCGGCCCCGGCGTGCGCGTCGATACGCACGTCTACGAAGGCTATGCGGTGCCGCCGAACTACGACTCGATGATCGGCAAGCTCATCGTGCACGGCCCGGACCGCGAGACTGCGATCTGCCGCATGCGCGTGGCGCTCAGCGAGATGGTCGTCGACGGCATCAAGACCAACATCCCGCTGCAGCAGCGGATCATGCGCGACCAGGGCTTCGCGGCCGGCGGCCAGAACATCCATTACCTGGAAAAGCGCTTGGCCGAACGCAAGAACAAGACGCTGGCGATCGGCTGACCGACGCCCCGACCGCGCGGCGGCTGACCCGGGTCAGCCCTCGCGGTCGGGCAAGGCGCGGCGCAAGGCCGCGTCGAGGGTGATCGGGCGTGCCCAGCGGTCGAAGCTCGACACCACGCCTTGGCGCACACGCGCGAACGGCGCGGTGTCGGGGCCGGCTTCGAGCCGTGCGAGCACCTCTGCCCAACCGCCCGCCGGATCGAAGCGCCATTCACCGACCACGTCGCGGCAGGGGCGGCCGATGGCCTGCGCAGCCGCGCAGGCGAGGTAGACGTCCGCCGGACGGCCGCCGGCATCGAGCAGCTCGGTGACGAAGGCTCGCGGCGCGCCCTGGTAGCGCACCAGTTCGTCGATGAAGGCGCCGCGGTAGCGCCCGGCGTAGGTGTTGATGTCGGTCAGCCAGGTGTCGAGCCAGGCATCGCCGGTCGCCATCGTCCAGACGGCGGGCGTGGCCGCCGGTGCAGGCGCATCGTCCGCGTCCTGCGCCCACGCGGGCGCGACGATGGCGAGCAGCGCAGGCAGGACGACGAAACGGAAGGACATGCGGAAGGCTCCTGGACTGACCGGGTACGCCGTCGCGCGCCGCGGCTCAGATGTGCGAGCGGAAGACCAACACGTGCCCGCGACGCGCGGCGTCCGACCATACCCCAGCCACGCAACCGGAGGACAGCCTCATGACCACCTCACGCACGCATGCGGAACACCGCCCGCGCCGCTATTGGCTGTGGGGCATCGCCGCGGCGGTGCTGGCAGTGGCGCTGGGCGCCTGGTGGCTGGCGCTGGACCGCTTCGCGACGCAGATCGGCCTGGACGCCGAAAGCACGATGCGCGAGTTGCCGCGCGATGCCGACACCCGCCATCGCAGCGACTGAACCCTCAACGCGCGGCGATCACCAGCGTGCCGGGACGCCCGCCGCGCTGCCACCAGTCGCCGGTGGCGGTCACGCGCAAGGCGATGGCGCCCTTGCGCATCGCCAAGTCGCCGCCGACATCGCCCTCGGCCACGTAGGCGCCGATCACGTCGCGGGGATCCTCGACGCCGCTGAAGCTCGCAGCGCCCGCATCGATCCGCAGCGCATCGCCATCCGCCTTGACGCTCACGCGCACCGGCAGGCGGCGCCCGTCCTCACAACGCAACTCGCCCGCCCCGCGGGCGGTGCGGTGCTGCACCGACCATTGACCAGCCGAGAACTGCAGCTCGCAGCGCATCGGCTCGGCCGCGACCACCGGCACGCTGGCCGCCGCAAAGATGCAGCACATCACGAGCATCACGGAGCGGCATGCCGACATTCGGGGCTGGAATCGGAGCATCCGCCGACGCTAACAGAAACGCGCCGCGGTCGAGTGACTGCGGCGCGATGAAGACAGACATCCGGAATCGGAAGGATCAGCGCCAGCGGCGGTCGCGCGAGCGGTCCTGGCGGGGGTCGTAGTACTGCACGGTGCAGCGGCCGCGACGATCGCAGGACTCACGGCGGACCTGCTGCTTGTTGCGCCAGCCGTGCGCCGGCGCATGACGCGGCGGGCCGTTGCGGTGGTAACGCGCGTCGTAGTGGCGCGGCGCCATGCGGTAGTAGGTGGGGCGCCCGCGATGATCGTAGGACACGCGCAGCCGGTCATTGGAGTGGCCGCGGTAGTAGGGCTGGTTGCCACGCAGGACCACGTCGGCGACGTCGACGATGACGCGCACCAGGTCGTCGTTGGACTGGGCATGGGCCGGGGCCGGCGCAATTGCGGCGGCGCCCAGGCCGAGGGCGAGCAGCCCGGGTGCGAGCCAGCGGGTGAAGGCAAGTGTGGTCATGGCGTCTCCTCTATCAGCCGCACGGTCGCGGCCCGATGCGTCGACGATGGCGCACGCGAAATGAACACGCGTGCAATTTCACCGGTGGCGCGCATCCTGCGCCGGATGCGTACGGAATCGGTTCAAACTGTAACCGCTTACTGCAATTGCAAGCGTTTCCAGCAGCCCGGCGGCCTCAGCCTGCGCCGCCGGCGCGCGCGACGAGCATCCCCACCGCAGCGGGCAAGGCCTCGGGCGTTTCAACCACACACATGCGCTCGAATCCCACGTCGATGGTGGCCTGCGTCTCGTGCGCCCAGGTCGTGCGATAGGGCATGTGCACGCCCCAGCCGCCGAGCGCGAGCACGGGCGCGATGTCCGAACGCAGCGAATTGCCGATCATCAGGAATTCGGTGGGGCCGGCTTCGAATTCCGACAGCACGCGCGCATAGGTCGGCGTGTCCTTCTCGCTGACGATCTCGATGCGCCGGAACAGATCGGACATGCCCGAGTCGCGCACCTTGGCTTCCTGGTGGAACAGATCGCCCTTGGTGATCAGCACCACCTCGTAGCGCGCGGCGATCGCCTCGACCGCGCTGCGGATGCCCGGCAGCAGCTCCACCGGGTGGCGCAGCAGTCCTTTGGCCAGTTCGACGATGCGGTGCAGATCGAGTGCGGCGATACGGCCACCGGTGATCTGCGTGGCCGATTCGATCATCGACAGCGCCATGCCTTTCACGCCGTAACCGAAGACCGCGATGTTCGCCGTCTCCACCGCGTACAGCGCGTCGAGCACCCGCACGTCGGCCAGGTCCACATAGCGACCGACGATGCGCTCGAATTCGAGTTGCGCCTCGTCAAAGTAGTCCTGGCTGCGCCAGAGCGTGTCGTCGGCATCGAAACCGACCAGTCGGATCTGCGTCATCGGCCGATTATGCGCGCACCAAGCGCGCACGGTGGTTCGGCCTTTCCCGCGCGCGAATACGAAGAAGGGACGGCCCGAAGACCGTCCCTCCATGACGCGTTTGCTGCGATGTGCCGATCAGTTGCCGGCAGCGCCTGCGCCCGCGGCCTGACGGTTCACGTAGTCGCGATATTCCTCGGGCGTGATGAAGCCGTCACCGTCGGCATCGACCTCGTCGAACACCTGGCCCAGACCTTCGAGGCCTGCGGCTTCAGCGCGGCTGAGCCTGCCGTCACCATCGGTGTCCAGGTCCGCCCAGGTGACCTGACCCTGCTGCGCCTGCGGCGCATCCGCCGTGGCGTCCTGCGCGTAGTCCTGTGTAGTCGTGGTCGGGGTGGTCGCGTCCTGCATCGAAGACGAGGTCGGCGGCACTTGCGTGGTCGCAGCGGGGTCCTGGGCGAAGGCCATCGGGGTGGCCATGGCGACACCGAGGGCCAGGGCAGCAATCAGCGGCTTGCGTGCGTTCTTCATGCGGGTCTTCTCCTTGGGTTGCATCGGGATACGTCAATCGTGATGTGGTGCATGTCGCGCGGGCTGGTGTTTCATCCTCGTCGTGGATACCGCACGGAAGTCACCTTGCCGATGGGCGAATGAACCGTCGCGGGTCCGCGACGTGCCCGCCTTACACACGCTTAACCCGCCGCGCGGAGTGAGCCGTTACCCGGTTCGTTGTCGACACGTGAACAGGCAGCGCTCGATGCCGCCACGGACGCATCGACGCATCCACGCCTGCTCACGGCTCGGTCGCGCCGCGCGGTACAAACCGGCTGAATCGAACACAACGTTTACGCTTCGCGCGCTTGCAGACGACGCCGCGAGCGCCACCCGACCCTGTGCGACACTCCCGGCCTTCCGCCAAAACAGTTCCTGGAGCGCCGCATGCACCCTTCGCGACCCCTCGTTCTCACCACGCTCGCCGCATCCCTGCTCTGGCTTTCGGGTTGCGACGGCAATGCCGCCAATGGCGCAGCCGCCTCATCTGCTGACGGCGGCACGCAGGCCTCGGCCGAAACCCAGGCCGACGACGGCGCGACGCCCGGCGATGCGATCGAAGGTCTGCCGTTCGCCAGCAGCGCGGTTGCGACGTTCGACGAGCCCTGGGCGATCGGCTTCCTGCCAGACGGCAACGTGCTGATCACCGAGAAGCGCGGCGTGCTCAAGCACGTGACATTGCCCGGCGGCGAAGTCCGCGAGATCTCCGGTGCACCCGAGGTCGGCTACGGCGGCCAGGGCGGCCTGGGCGACGTCAAACCGCATCCGCAGTTCGCACAGAACGGCATCGTCTACCTCAGCTATGCCGAGGACGGCGAAGGCGGTCGCGGCGCCGCGGTGACGCGCGCGCGCCTGGATCTCGATGCCGGCGCGCTGCAGGACGCTTCGGTAATCTGGCGTCAGGTGCCCAAGGTCAGCGGCAACGGCCATTACGGTCACCGCATCGCGTTCGATGGCGACGGCATGCTGTGGATTTCCTCGGGCGATCGTCAGAAGTTCGACCCCGCGCAGGACATGCAGTCGAGCATGGGCAAGATGCTGCGCCTCAACGACGATGGCAGCGTGCCCGACGACAACCCGTTCGCCGGCAAGGGCGAGGTGGCCTCGCAGGTGTGGTCGCTCGGCCATCGCAATCCGCTCGGCATCGCCTTCGACGCGCAGGGCCGCCTGTGGAACAGCGAAATGGGTCCGGCCGGCGGTGACGAACTCAACCTGGTCAAGCGCGGCGCCAACTACGGCTATCCGATCGTCTCCAATGGCGACCACTACGACGGCCGGCCGATTCCCGACCACGACACGCGCCCCGAGTTCGAGAAGCCGGCGATCACCTGGACGCCGGTCATCTCGCCGTCGAGCCTGATGTTCTACAGCGGCACGCTGTTCCCCGAATGGACCGGCAACGCCTTCATCGGCGGCCTGTCGGGCCAGACGCTGGTACGCGTGGAAATCGATGGCGAATCCGCGCGCGAGGTCGAGCGGTTCGCGATGGGGGGCCGCATCCGCGACGTCGCACAGGGGCCGGACGGCGCGCTGTACGTCATCGAGGACGGCAAGGGCGGCCGCCTGATCCGTCTGACGCCGCGCGAGGGCTGACCGGCGCACGCGTCGCAGCGAAGGCCGCGGTTCGCCGCGGCCTTCTTCGTTTTCGCCTCACCTACCGATCCGCACAGCGGTGACGCGCGTTGCAGGGGCTGCAGCCGCGCTTGCGACGTCGACGCGCAGCGCGACAGGGCGCGAGCGCACCCGATCAGATGGCAGGCCGCTCCACCGGATGGCCCATCGCCGCCCGGTAGCGCAGGTACAGCGCCTGCACCTTGTCGATGTAGGCGCGTGTTTCCGCGTACGGCGGCACGCCGTCGAACCGGGCGACGGTCCCGATGCCCGCGTTGTAGGCGGCCAGGGCACGGGTGCGGTCACCGTCGTAACGTCGCAGCAGGCTGCGCAAGTGCCGGGCGCCGGCGCGAATCGACTCGGCCGGCGCATGGGGATCCACCACGCCGTAGTCGGCGATGACGTCGGGCATCAATTGCATCACCCCGCGCGCGCCCTTGGGCGAAACCGCATCGGCATCGAAACCGCTCTCGGCATGGGCAATCGCCCGCAGCCAGGCCTCGTCCAGGCCGAAGGCTTTCGCGTTCGCCGCGAACAGGGCCGAGTGCGGCGCGAGCTGCGGCGTGCCGACGTTGCCCAGCCCTTCATGCGCCGGCTCGCCGGGCGGCGTGTGCACGGTGAAGCGCAGGTACTCGCGTGACCCCGGCAGCCGACGGGTGCCGTAGACCAGGGCGCCGTCCTGTTCGCGTTCGTAGAGCACGCCGCTGAAGACGCCCATCGCGCCCCACAGGTTCGGCGTCTGCACGGCATCGTCGGGAACCTCGCGTGCCTCGCATTTCGAGCCCGGCTCGGGCGCGGTCGACAGGCTCACCGTCCCGCCCTGTACGCAGCGCCAGACCACACGCGCCTGCGCCGGCAACGCCAATGCGAGGGCCAGCCCCAGCAGGACCGGCAGATGCCAGGGCGAAGCACGGAGACTGTTCATGACGACGCCCAGGGAAACCGCAGCGGACATACGCCGCAAACGGTGAACATTGTGTCGGCGGCGGCCTGCGGCGATGATCGTCGCCCGCCGCACGAGCCTGCCCGATGCCCCATTGGTCGTCGTTGATCCGGGAAGTCCCGGACTTTCCCAAACCCCGCATCGTCTTCAAGGACATCACGCCCGTCCTCGCCGATGCACGGGGACTGGCCGATGCCATCGACGCGATGGCCGCCCCCTGGCGTGACGCGGTGCCCGACGCGTTCGTCGGCATCGAGTCGCGCGGCTTCATCTTCGCTGCCGCGCTGGCCCAGGCGCTGGGCGCGGGTTTCGTCCCCGTGCGCAAGCCCGGCAAGCTGCCGGCGCGCACGATCGCATCCGACTACGCGCTCGAATACGGCAGCGACCGCCTGGAAATGCACGCCGATGCATTGCCGGCCGGCGCGCGCGTGGTACTGGTCGACGATGTGCTGGCGACCGGCGGCACCCTGCGCGCGGCGCTGTCACTGGCACAACGCCAGGGCGCGACGGTGGTGGGCGCGACCGTGCTGGTCGAGCTGCCGGCGCTCGCCGGTCGTGAACGCTGGGATGCCGGCATCCCTTTGCACGTCGCGCTGCAGGGCTGAGTCACGCGGCGCTTGTCGCCGCGTCCACCGCCTGACGCGCACCGTGCGCACATGCGCGAAGACCGCACACAGGTCGAACACCGGGTGCTCGGCCCGAACGGCTGGATGCCGAACAATCCACAGCTCGCAGTGCGCATCTATCGCGATCTGCGGACCGCACATGGGCGGCGCATGGACGCGGCGGATTTCGAACGGCGCTTCGACGCGAATGGCTGGCCGCCGGACTGGCGCGGGGGCGTGTACGACTTCCATCACTACCATTCGACCGCGCACGAGGTGCTGGGCGTGTTCTCCGGTCGCGCGCGACTGGAGCTGGGCGGCGAGGACGGTCTGCTGCTGACCGTGGAAGCGGGCGACGCGCTGCTGCTGCCAGCCGGTACCGGACATCTCTGCGTGGACGCGACGGATTTCCGCGTCGTCGGCGCCTACCCGGCCGGGCAGGTGTGGGACATCTGCCGGCAGGCATCAGACGCCGCGACGCTGGCGCGGATCCGCACGTTGGCGGCCCCCGAACGCGATCCGATCGACGGCGCGCCGTTCTGAAACGCGCCGCCGATCAGGGCGTCGCGGCCGAGCGCCGCTTGGCTTCTTCCAGCAGAGATGCGAAGCGCGCCTTGCGCAGCTCGTCGCCGAGCGTCGCGCACTGCGGACCCACCGGCCGTTCCGCCAACTGGGTGCGCATGGTCTGGGCGACCTGGTCGAACTGCGCATCGAAGGCCGCTACCGCAGCCTTGAACTCGTCCGAATCGGGCGTGTCGGCACGCGCGGCGACATAGTCGGGATTGTTGATGCGAAATTGCGCCACGCCGGTATCGATCGCCTGCGTACCGGTGGGGTCCTGGGCGCAGTATTCGCGGAACACCGCGACCTGGCGATCGAATACGTGCGCGCCGAGGTAGGCGGACTGGGCGTCGGTCAACGCCGTCTGGGCGTGGAGCGGAAGCGCGGCGGCAAGCAGCAGCAGCGGCAGTGCGGCGCGTGGGATCGACATGGCGGTGTCCGGGGGCGTTGATGGATGGCCACGATAGACCCGGCGCGTGAGCGCGCCGTTCAATCGTCCTCGTCGAGATCGTCGAACGCATGTTCCGGGGCGCTGTCAGGCGCATCCAGCGCGACCGGCTCGAGCAGCGTGTAGTCGTCGACATCGCGGCTGCGGATGCGCCGCGACACCGGATAGGCTTCAAGTAGCGGCTGCGGCGTCTTCGCCAGCCCATGTGGATCGGGCGTGGCTCCGGCCAACCAGTCGGCGAGCCTTGCTGCAGGCAGAAACAGCGGACCGTCGGGCGACAGCGGCGCCGGAATCGCCGGATTGGACATGGTTAACAGCGCGAACGAGGCCAGCGGCGGCGGCTCGCGTTCCCACAGGTCCCACAGCCCGGCCGCGAACAGCGGCGCGCCCGAGCGCGCCTGGATGAAATACGGCGTCGCGCGCGCGCCGCTGCGGTCCCATTTGTAATAGCCGTTCATCGGCACGACGCAGCGCTGCGACGCCCAGGGTCGCGCATAGATGCGGCTGGCAGGCGCGCGCGTGAGGCGCGCGGTGATGGTGCTGTAGGGCGTCTCGGGCTGCTTCGACCAGCGCGGCACCAGCCCCCAGCGCAAGGTATCGAGTGTGTATGCGCCGTCGCGCATGCGAAGCACCAGCGCATCCTCGCCGGACACGATGTTGTAACGCGGCGAGGCGGTGTCCAGATCCGCTGCGATATCCGGCGGCAGTTCGGGCGCTACGGCGTCCGCGGCAAAGGCCTGGACGAATCTACGCATGGCGCGGAACGCATCGGCGACAGGGTGCAGCGGACGTCATGTGCGCAGCCTGCACCGCGAAAGGTGAAGCGCGCGCGGCGTTCACGCGCGTATGGCGCCGACGCGTCCACGGTGGATCTCCCTTCCGGTTACCGGACTTCGCCATGCAGATGCCGAACCCCACGCCCACGCCGACACCGTCCGAAGATGTGCCGGGCAGCATCCCCCACCCGATGCACGACCCGATGCCGGACCAGCCCGTCGACCCGCCCCTGCCGACGCCCGGCGATCCTGAGCGGGATCCCCAACCCCAGCACGACCCGCCTGCGCCGAACCGTCCGCAGGACCCGCCGCTGCCGCGCTGAAGCCTCAGTGCAAGGCGAGCGAGGGCGACGCGGTCATCACTGGCTGACTGCGCGACCCGCAGTTTGCGCGACACCAGCGCCTGTACGCCGTGTCGCGTATGCGGTCCCATCGCGGGGCATGCGCCGATTCGGTCCACAGGCGCCGCAGGACTGGCTCGATGTCACTCCATTCGAGCTCCGGAAACTTCTCCCGGCACATGCGCACCATCGCGTCGATCAGCTCATCGTGGTGCCTCATCCGCGTCACCAGCCAGCTTGCTATCGGACCGGACACGGTCGACGCACATGCATCAATACGGAGTGAAAGAAGCGTTCAGCCTCACTGGCACGGGCGCCGCATCGACGAGCTCAGCGTGCTTGCAGAACGAGAGTGCCCGCTTCAGCGCGATCAGCGCGAAGGACGATAGGTGCGCTCGCGCTCGTAGCCGCCATCGGCGCTGAAGACGCGGACGGTCGCGCCGCGTACGAGGACCTGGGGATCGGCGGCGAGACTGGCGAACGCGGAAGAACGTGTGTGGTGGGAGGTCGACGGCGCCTCACCCGCAGCAGCGAGTTCCCAGTCGAACGTGGCGGCGTTATGGCGCAGGGTGTAGCGGAACGGGGGCATCGTCTGTATCCGTGGGCCGAGGGAATGGCCGACACCCGGTGATCTTCGCCCGCAGCACATGACGAGCCCGTGTGGGATGGCGGTCACCGCGGTTCATCCTGCATCTGCAGTTCGCACGTCGCCGACGCGGCGCGCGTCAATCTGCCGACATGCGTGCTCTCCCCCGTCGCTTCTATGCCCGAGGTGCGGACCTCGTCGCCCCCGAACTGCTCAACAAGGTGCTGGTCGCATCCGATGGCCGGTATGCGCGCATCGTCGAGGTCGAGGCGTACTGCGGTCGCGACGATCCCGCAGCGCATTCGTACCGCGGACCCACGCCCCGTAACGCGGTCATGTTCGGCGCGCCGGGGCATCTGTACGTCTACTTCATCTACGGCATGCATTGGGCCATCAACGCCGTATGCGGCGATCGCTCGGGCCATGGCGTGCTGCTGCGCGCGGCCGAACCGCTGGGCGGCATGGGTGCGATGGCAGTGGCACGGCGCACCACCAAGCCCACCCTGCTGGCGAGTGGCCCGGGGCGTCTCGCCCAGGCATTCGGTGTCAGCCGCGACGACGCGGGTCTGGACATTACCCGCCGCACCTCGAGACTCTGGATCGGCGACGACGGCGTATCGCCGCCGTCTGATCCGCTGGTCACCACACGCATCGGGATCCGGCAGGCGGCCGAACGGCCATGGCGCTTCAGCGTGCCGGGCAATCCGCATGTGTCGAAGCATCGCGGCCTGCCGGCCGCGACAACCGGTTGATCGGTCAGTCGAGCGCCGAAAACGCGGATGCAAGATCGGCGATGCCGGTAGGACGCACGACACGCGCGACCTCCTGTCCGTCCTGCAGCACGACCAGTGTCGGCCACAGCTTGACGGCGAAGCTGCGGCCCAAGGGCCGGCCCTTGCCGTCTTCGATCTTCAGATGCGTGACGTCTGTACGGGTGCGCAGCGCCTCGGAAATCGCCGGCTGGGCGGCCTGGCAGTGGCCGCACCAGTCAGTGCCGAATTCAAGCACAAGCGGCCCACGCATCGCCTCGACCGCCTCGCGCGTCGGCGCATCCGCGCTGGAGCCGCTGGACATCACGACAGCGCGCGCTGGATCGTTTCCAGCGGCGCGTTCGTCAGATCCTTCGCAAGATCGCCGACCAGTCGCTGCTGGGTTTCCTTGTGCAGCAGCGGGCGCACGCGTCCCAGCGTCTGGGGATCGGCAATGAGGACGACGTGCGCGTATTCGTTCTTCAGCGCACCGTCGTTGAGCCCCTTGGCGAGCTGCTTGGCGAACGTCGCCTCGTCGAGCTGCGATGCACTCGATTCGGACGGCATCGAGCCGGACGGACCTTCATCGTCCAGGTTCATGCCCTCCAGCAGCGCTTCCTGGCGCAGCGTCAGCGTGCGGTCGTCGCCGACGTTGCTGAACACGCGAGCGGAGCCACCGTCCGCGACCACTACGAGTGCGCCCTGGGGAATCTTCATCGTCATCGTCGTCTCCACATGTTGATCGGTTCACCGCGATGCGGCGGCTGCCAGCCTAGGCAGGGAGGCGTGAGCGAGACGGCACGGACACGTCAGTGCGGCACGATCGGTTCAGCGCGCCGGGCCGCGACGGCGAATGACGGGCGGGAAAGGAAATCCGTCAGTTGCTGCAGCGGTTTGCTCGCGCCCGGGGCGCCGGCGCGCCGAGCTCGAAGGCACCGCCAGGCGACACCTGACGACGCTGATGTCGTCCAACCACGTCCTGCCCCGAAATCCGCTTGTCGCGCGTGGCATACGCGCGCCGCCGGGCGAGGTACGCATGCGCACAAACACTGAAACTGCAGCCGCGCAAGGCGGTTGCAGCGCGGGCATCAAGGCACTTCGATGCGAGCTGGCCGGGCCGGATGATCTCTGAGCGCAGCCGCGGCGCTCGCCGTCAACGCCAGGGCTGACGGCCTTCGGTCCATGATTCGGTACGCGGGCGACCGGTCGGATACGGGCCGTACAGATCGCGGTAGCCGGGCCCGAAGCCGTCGAAATGACCACGCAGGCCGTACGGGCCGTAGCCGCCGTACGGGCCGAAGGCACCGCCGTAGATGCCGGGATGACCGGGGCCGTCGTACTGCCCCACGCGCAGATTCAGATGCATGGTGTTGACGTTGCCCGCATCGCTGACGCGCTCCTTGCACAGGTGGATGTCGGCCTCGTTCCAGTGCGCATTGCCGCCGCGCGAGGCATAGCCGATACCTGTCGTCACGCTGCCGGTCACGGTGCGCTCGCTGCCGTCGGGGCCGGTGGGGCAGCCGCCGCGCACCGCGCGCGCGTCTTCACGGCCGCGCCGGTACTCGGGCGTATCGGTGCGCGGGCCGGTGTATTCGCCGCCGCCGAATGCCGCCTCGCCGGTGAACATCGGCTGCGCGGGCAGGCTCAGATCGACCGCCTCGTCCTGCGCGTTGGCCGCAAGCGGTGCGAGCAGCAGGGAAATCCAAAGCAGTGGCGTGATGCGCATCGCGATGCCCGTTCCGAATCGTCGGCGCGTGCGCCGCAGGTCCCCGACCGTATCAGCGATCGCTTGAATCGGTGCTGGCTGGCGCTGCCAGCGAGGCGGCATCGATGACGCGGCAGCCCGGCGCGGGTGCGAGCACCGATGCGACCAGCGCTGCGGCGATACGCGGCGCCGGGCTGATCCGCCAGCGTCGCGGCAACAGCGGCGCAAGCGCCCCCAGCGCCATGGCCGCGGCACGCTCGCCGGGCCGCACCTCGGCCCGCGCCCCGCCGATCAGCCCCGGTCGTACCAGCGTCAGCGAGCGCCAGGCCTGCGCCTGCAAGGCAGCCTCGAGCGCGCCCTTGACCCGGTTGTAGAAGAAGCGCGAACGCGGGTCGGCGCCCATCGCCGAGGTCAGCGCGAACGCGCGCGCACCGTGTCGACGGGCGAGCCCGGCGAACGCAAGCGGATAGTCGTGGTCGACGCGGCAGAACGCGTCGCGCGAACCGGCCTGGCGCATGGTCGTACCGAGTGCGCAGATCACGCCATCGACGGCCCACCAGTCGGCCGCCTCGGGCAGTGCATCGAAGTCGACGACCGGCGCGTGCAGCCGGGCATCGACGCGCCCCAGAGGACGCCTTCCCGGCGCAACCACGCGACCGACGCGTGGATCCGACAGCAGCTGCTCCAGCACGTGACGGCCGACCAGCCCGCTCCCGCCGAGCACCAGCACCGTGGCGCGGTCAGCCGGCATGGCGCATCCAGATGCAGTCGATCGCGTCGAGCGCGATGTGGACCAGCAGGCCGATGCCGAACAGGCGGGTGCGCTTCGGCACGGTCAGGCCGGCATACACCGCGATCGCCGGCGCGGTATGCAGAGGATGGAAACCGATGCTGCACCGCCCCGGCGCGTAGATCGGGTCGGCCAGCAGGTGGTCGATGTCGATGACCCAGCCGAGCATCAGCAGCGCCCATGCGCGCGCAAACCGTTCGCGCCAGAACAGCCAGGCCAGCAGCGCAGGCACCGCGGCATGCAGCAGCAGATGGAGCACGGCGCGCAGGCCCACGGCCTTCTCCGCAACGATCGGCACGACAGCTTAGCGGTAGCTCGCGACCCGATGCGCCTTCATTCCGCGCCGTTACAATCGCAGCTTCTTCCCGCTCCGGGAGACGACGGACGACCGCACGGACGATGATCGGCATGCGCGCCTGGCGTGCGATGGCAGTCGCTCTCGCACTGACGCTCCTGATGGCCATGTCGGCAGGCTGCATGCGTGCCGCGCCGTCGGCACCGGTCGTGGTCGGGGAGACTGCACAGGTGTCGGACGACATGCGGCCCTGCGTGCACGTGCATCGTCCGGGGCGCGAGGTGCTGGAGCTTCCCGCGCCGGCCGGCGGTTGGCCCGGCCACCCGCAGGCGATCGTGGTGCTCAACGCGCTTGCCGGCGAGGTCGACATCCGCGACCGCCTGCGCGACCGCTGCGGCACTCTCGACGACGCCCGCACGCTCGACTCGCGCTTCCGCGCCGGCGTGGGCACGGTGCTGGTTCCCGAGGCCGGCGACACGATGCCGATCGAGATCGAGTTCGATCCCAATCCGCTGCCGCTGTGGCGGCCGATCGTGCAGCTGGGCGAGCCGGCGCCGGTGCAGCGCGCGGACATCGTGCGCTTCGCGATCCGCATCGCATCGCTGGCCGTGGTGCTGACGCTGGTCATGTCGGCCCTGTTGAGCTTCGTCGCCACGCGCGAGCGCGCGTTTCTGACCTATGCCGCGACCGTCGGCGCCTTCGCCGTCTGGCTGGCGCTGCTGTCGGGCCTGTGGGCGTGGCCGCGGCCCTGGCTGCCGGTGGCGGGATTCGCAGTCGAGGCGATGGTCGGCCTGGCGACTGCGCTCGTCGGCGTGACTGCGCTGGCGCTGGTGCGGCAGTCGTGGCTGCGGCTCCGGTTTCCGGCGCTGGAACACGGCCTGCGCTGGGCCGCGCGGGTGCTGATCGTGCTGGGCCTGGCCACGCCGTGGTTGCCCGACCCGGCCATCGCCGCCCTGTCGGTCGCCACGGAAATCGGCTTCTATCTGGCGATCGCGGCATTCACTGGCGTGGCGATGCTGGCGCTATGGCGGGGGCGGCCGGGTGGTGCATCGCTGCTCGCCGGCGTGGCGCCGTTTCTGGGCGTGGCCGCATTCGAGCTGCTGGCGCCAACCGCGCTTGCGGTGTGGAAGGTCGAGGCGTTCATGCTCGCCGGGGGATGGCTGTCGCTGACCTGCAGCATGGTGCTGACCCTGCGCCTGGGTCTGTTGCGCCAGCAACGCGACGAGATGCGCCGGCTCGCCGAGACCGACCCCTTGACCGGCCTGTCGAACCGGCGCGCGGCTCTGGATCGGCTCGAACGCTGCATCGCCGAGGCGCGCCGCGACGGCACGCCCCTGACCATCGCCTTTCTCGATCTCGACCACTTCAAGCGCATCAACGATCTCCACGGCCACGAATGCGGCGATCGCGTGCTGCGGCACGTGGCCCATACCCTGCGCGGCGCATTCCGCAGCGCCGACCATGTCGCGCGCATGGGCGGAGAGGAATTCCTGGTGATCCTGCCCGGCGCCGAGCCCGAACACGCCTACACCCGTATCGACGCGCTGCGCACGATGCTCTCGGGCAGCGCGGTAGTGCTCGATGTCCCCGGCCTGTCGGTGACGGTCAGTGCAGGTCTCGGGGCACTGCAGGATGGCGATCTTGGCGTGGACCCGCTGCTGCAGCGCGCCGATGCGGCGATGTACGCGGCCAAGCGCGGCGGACGCAATCGCACCGAATTCGAAGCCGTACGCGCCGGCGAGTCGAAAGAAACCGCCTGATTCGGCAAGCCGTTGGCGCGAGGGCCGGCGCATCGCGCCCGATGGGCAGGTCACGCCGATTTCGTGTGCGGTTATGTGCGGAAACGCACACGGGTTTTCACCGCTCTTGCACTGCCGTGATGAGAGCGTCGCAAACCTTAATCAGCACGATGGAGTCTTCGATCATGGCGCACCACAGTCCCGGCGGTCTCATTCTGCTCGTCGAGGACAACCGCAACATCTCCGAACCGGTGGGCGAGTTTCTCGAAAGCCGCGGTTTCGAAGTCGACTACGCCGCCGACGGCATCGACGCGATCAATCTGGCGAGCGAAATCACATTCGACGTGATCGTGCTGGACCTGATGCTGCCCCGCTTGGGTGGGCTGGAAGTCTGCCGCCGGCTGCGCAATGAACATCGCAGCACCACGCCGATCCTGATGCTCACCGCGCGCGATTCGCTGGAGGAAAAGATCGAGGGCCTCGAAGCCGGCGCCGACGATTACCTGACCAAGCCGTTCGACATCAAGGAACTCGAAGCGCGCGTACGGGCACTGATCCGCCGCGAGCGTCGCGAAGTGGGTGCGAGCGTGCTGCAGATCGCCGACCTGGTGCTGGACCCGGCCTCGCTGCGTGTGCAGCGCGGCGGGCGCGAACTCAACCTCGCGCCGATCGCGCTCAAGATCCTCACGATCCTCATGCGCGAGGCACCGCGCGTCGTGAGCCGTCGCGAGATCGAGCAGGAGATCTGGGGCCTTTCGCTGCCCGATTCCGACACGCTGCGCAGCCATCTCTACAACCTGCGCAAGGCCGTGGATCGTGACCAGCCGGTGCAGCTGCTGCACACCATCACCGGCGCCGGTTATCGCGTCGCCGACCTGGGCCAGGCGGTCGCCTGAACCTGTCCACGCTGCCCCGGCATTGCCGGGGCAGCGCGCATGGCGCAGGTGTATGGCGCCAAATCATTCTTCTTCGGCGTCGCCCTGCCCACCGCCGCGCTGCGGGTCCATGCCCTGCTGGCCGTACTGGTCGTCCTGATCGCCCTGGCCGGGCGACTGCGAAGGAGTCTGGCTCTGCGAATTCTGGTTCTGGGGGTTCATGGTGGGCTCCAACGGCGGGATCGCCGTGCCACCAACTTCCACCCCCTCCCGTGAGCCGGCCGCGAGTGCGGACTATTCATTGATCTGCGTACTCGGAGGCTGGCCGCAGATGAGGGCCGGCGTCCCTCGGCCCGTCAGTCGCGACCCGACCGTCCGGCCCCATGCGTGGCATATCCCGGCCGAGGCCGGAGTCGCCCGTACACTACACACGTGAGCCCATCGGACGCGTCCAGCGTGCGAACAGCCCGCCGCCCAGCGCGCTGCCCAAGGCGAGTACCGCCAGCCCCCCCACACCGCGCGTGGCGTCGATCAGCACCGGCATCGGCGCGACGGCGTCGGCTGCGCGGATCGCGACCACGAGGGCAATGCCGGTGGCGGACGCGTACAGCAGCGTCCGCACACGCGCCCATCTGCGCGCCGACAGCGCGGCGATGACGTACGCGGGCACCCACGCGGCGAGGACGATGGCGGCGTAGGCAGGCCCGAAGCCGACGAGATCCTGCAGCGTCGTCGTCGCGCGCACGCCCATCGGCAACTCGATGCCCAGGCCGGCGAGCGCCTGCAGGTTCCAGTGCGTCTGCGCCACGCTGCCCCAGGCGGCGGCCAGCAGCCAGGCCGCCAGAAACGCAAGACCGCGTCGCATCCAGGCTGCACGCGTGTTCGGGGTCGTCATCGGTAGGGGCCTTGCAGCATCATGTTTCGATGATGCCGCAGCCGCGGCGCCGATGTGGAACCTGCATGCCCCCGTTGTCCCTGCGCCGGCTGCACACGCATGCGATGCGCATCGCACTGGCGCTCTGCATCGTCGTGGCCGCGGCATCGGCATCGGCATCGGCGCAGACATCCGCCTATCGCATCGAAACCATTGCCGAGGGCCTCGAGTACCCGTGGTCGCTGGCCTTCCTGCCCGACGGCCGGATGCTGGTCACCGAGCGGCCCGGACGCCTGCGCGTGCTCGCGCCGCGCGCCGACGGCAGCTTCGCCCTGTCGGCGCCGGTGGCCGGCCTGCCGCCGGTCCTGGCGATGGGACAGGCCGGCCTGTTCGACGTCCTGCCCGATCCGGCGTTCGCGCAGAACGCGCTGGTGTACCTGTCGTTCGCCCACGGCACGCCACGCGCGAATCATCTGCGCGTCGTGCGCGCGCGGTTCGACGGAGCGCAGCTGGAACACGTGGCGCCGATCTTCACCGCGCAGCCGGCCAAGTCCCACGGTCAGCACTTCGGCGGCCGACTGGCGCTGCTCGACGACGGCACCCTGGTGACAGCGGTCGGCGACGGCAATCTCGAGCGCACCGATGCCCAGCGCCTGCACACGCACCTGGGCAAGAGCGTCCGCGTCCACACCGACGGCCGCGTGCCGCATGACAACCCGTTCGTCGACCAGGACGGGGCCCTGCCGGAGATCTACACGCTGGGGCACCGCAACCCGCAGGGAATCGTGCGTGTGGGCAATGCGCTGTACGCGCACGAACACGGCCCGCGCGGCGGCGACGAACTCAATGTGCTCGTGGCCGGCGCGAATTACGGCTGGCCGGTCACCACCGACGGCATCGACTACACCGGTGCGCGCGTCACGCCGTATCGCAGCTGGCCGGGCATCACGCCGCCGCTGACGCTCTGGACGCCGTCGATCGCGCCATCGGGCATGGCCTGGTACGACGCGCCGCTGTTCCCGGCCTGGCGCGGCAGCCTGTTCGTGTCCGCGCTGGTCGAGCGCAGCGTGCGCCGCGTACCGATGGCCGGTGGCAGGCCGGGCGCGCAGGAAATCCTGTTCGCCGAACTGGGCGAGCGTATCCGCGACGTGCGCACCGGGCCCGACGGCGCGCTGTATCTGCTGACCGACAGCGCCCAGGGGCGGGTATTGCGCGTGCTGCCGGCGAACTGACGCGAGGCGCCCGCTTCCGCGTGTGGAAAGCCCCGCGCGGGATCGCCGGAACACCACGCCGCCGCCGGATTTTCGAACGCACGCGCGTCGGCGGACTATTCCACCGGCGGCGGTCCGACGTGAAACGGGAGGTTGGCGTAGGCGGCATGGCCCTGGCCGTCGAGGATCTCGACGAACAGGCGATAGGCGCCCGGACGCGAGGGCGCGGAGAATCGCAGCGTGCCGCCCTCGCCTTCGGCCACGCGCAGTTCGACCTGCGGCGGCAGGGTTTCCGGGTCGCCGCCGATCGAGGTGGCGCGGCTTTCCTCGCGCACAGTCCAGCGATAGCGCAGCGGGTCGCCGTCCGGATCGGCAGCGTCCACGCGCGCGACATGCCCGGCGTCGGGCGCCAGCACGATGCTGTCGGTCCCGACGCGGCCGTCGATGCGCAGCGGTCCGGTCGACGGCGCCCGGTTCGCGGGCCAGGCGCCTGTCCAGGCACGCTGCATGGCATCCACGCCCGGCGTCGACTCACCGCTGGCGAGGAACAGCCCGTACCAGGTCGGCGTGCGCTCCTGCTTCTGCCCCCACAGGAACACGAAGGCGCCGAGCCCCTGGGCGGGATCGGCTTCGATGACACGGGCATGGCGGTCGGCCAGCAGTTCGGCCTTGCGTGAGGCATGGTCCTCGATCGGCGCGCCCCAGGTGGTGAGCGGGCTCTCCCAGTGGCCGGTCGGCCCCCATTCGGTCACCACGTACGGCCCGCGCCAGTCGGCGGCTGCGAGCTTGCCGGGCAGCTCGCCGATGTCGCCGTAGAGCTGGACGCCGATCAGATCGAGCGACGGTGCGCGCGTGCGCAGTTGCTCGGCCAGGGCGGTGTCGAAGCCGGCCAGCGGCGTCATCACCGGATGGTGCGGATCCTCGGCCTGGATCGCGCGCGTGATCGACTCGACCGCATCCCACACCCGCACGTCCCGCGCCTCGAGATTGAGCTCGTTGCCGACCACCCACATCAGCACCGCCGGATGCTCGCGATACGCACGCACCTGCGACAGGATCCGCGCCTGTTGCGCGGCGACCGCCGCCGCGTCGCCGTAGTCGAAGCCGTGCCGCTCCTTGCCCACGTGCAGGCCCATCGCGACCATCAGCCCGTTGCGCTGCGCGCGATCGAGCATCGTCCGCACCGCGGCCGGATCCTCGGCCGTGCTCCAGGTGCGGAAGGCATTGGCCCCGCGCGCCGCCAGGGCCTCCTGGTCGCCGTCCTGCAGGCCCGCGCCACGGATGCGGAACGGCACACCGTCGACCTGCAGCTGATGGCCCTCGGTGGTGGTCACGATGCGCACATGGGACGGCGTACCGTGGGCGGGCGCAATCGTGACCGAGACCGCCAGGCCGAGCAGTGCCGCGATCGTCCAGGCGCCGCGCCGGTGCCGGTATCGGCCCGCGCGGGATAGCGGTGCTGCTGCATGCATGACGAACTCCTCGGTGACTTCTTCATCGATGGACAGGACCCGGTCGCCGTGCGGCGGCCCGATCCGACGTCGCGTTGGCTGGTCGCCAGACCCGCGCGACCGGCCCGGTCCAGACGACCTGCACACGCGAGCGGCGCCGGCGGTCATCGTGTGCCGCCCTTTCCACGTGTCGACGGGGCGATCGCCGCCGCCGTCGACCTCGCGCCGCGCCGGCGCATGGGACTTCGAGCGCCCCGGAATTCTGGCATGCACGCAGGGCGCCCGCGTGCGGTACCGCACGCCGCCGCGGGCGGCTCTGCCGTAGGATGCCCGCCCGTCCGCCTGCACGTCCGCACGCCGGGCCAGTTGCCGCCGGAGGCCGCATGTATCTCGAGAAATTCTTCGGCGCCACGGCGTCGCCGCATCCCTGTGCGGGCTGCGGTGGCGACGACAGGCTCGACTTCGACATTCGCATGGCCTTCCAGCCGATCGTCGACGCCCGCGACCGCTCGATCTTCGGCTACGAAGCGCTGGTGCGCACCGCCGACGGCGGCGGCGCGGCCGAGGTCCTGGCCCAGGTCACACCCGAGCAGCTGTACCGCTTCGACCAGACGTGTCGGGTCAAGGCCATCGAGACCGCGGCGCGGCTGGGGCTGCAGCAACGCCTGTCGATCAATTTCTTTCCCAATGCGGTCTACGAACCGGCAACCTGCATCCGCCTCACGCTTGCGGCCGCGCAGACCTGCGGGTTTCCAACCGAGCGGCTGGTGTTCGAGACCGCCGAGTCCGAACGCGTCCGCGACCACGCGCATCTCACCCGCATCTTCCGCGACTACCGCAGCCGCGGTTTTATGACCGCGATCGACGATTTCGGCGCCGGCTACGCGGGCCTGCGGCTGCTGGCGGATTTCCAGCCCGACCTGCTCAAGCTCGACATCGGACTGATACGCGGCATCGATGCCGATCCGGTGCGCGAGGCCATCGTGCGCGGCGTGGTGCAGATCGCCACGTCCATCGGCTGCACGGTGCTGGCCGAAGGCGTGGAAACCGCAGCCGAGTTCCGGTGCCTGCGTGCGCTCGACGTGGCGCTGTTCCAGGGCTTTCTGTTCGGCCGCCCGGAAATCGAGGTACTCGCCCCGGTGCCCGAGGCGGTCTGGCGACACGCCGAAGGCGACGCGGCGTAGATCGGCGTCGCGCGCCTTTCCACGCCTCCGGCGCCATGACGGCGTCCCCACATCGCGATGCTAGAGTCGCCTCCTTTCGACAGGGGCGGTTCTTGTGCACCCAGCGCAGCAGCTTGATCCGGCGACGTGGCGGGCGTTCGATGCACTTCTGCAGGCAACGCCTGACCTGCTCTACGTCTTCGATCGGCAGCACCGCTTCATCTACGCCAACGATGCGCTGTTGGCGATGTGGGGCATGCGCTGGGAACAGGCGCAGTTCAAGACGTGTCTGGAGATCGGTTACGAGCCTTGGCATGCGGCCATGCACGACGAGGAGATCGAGCGGGTGATCGCCACGCGCCAGCCGATCCGTGGCGACGTGCCCTTCCCGCATCACGAGAAGGGCCTGCGCATCTACGACTACATCTTCACTCCGGTGATCGGCCTGGATGGCGAGGTCGAGGCGGTGGCAGGCACCACGCGCGATGTCACCGACCGGCGTCGACACGAGGAACACCTGCAGCTGCTGGTCAACGAACTCAACCACCGCGTCAAGAACACGCTCTCGACCGTGCAGTCGCTGGTGCGGCAGACGCTCGAGAATGCGCATGATGTACATGATGGCGCCGCGCGCATCGAATCACGGCTGCTGGCGCTGTCGCGCGCGCACGATGTTCTGACCCGCGAGAACTGGCACAGCGCCGACATCCACGACATCGTCGCCGGTGCAGTCGCGCCCTGGGAATCGACGCCCGGCCAGCGCTTCGAGATCGACGGCCCGCCTTGCCGCGTGGATCCCAAGCGCGCGCTCGCGCTGGCGATGGCACTGCACGAGCTGTGCACCAACGCGGTGAAGTACGGGGCGTTGTCGAGCCCGTCGGGACGCGTGCGCGCCTCGTGGGACTGCAGCGAAGGCCATGAGGCGATGCGCTTCACGTGGCGCGAATCCGGTGGGCCACCGGTGACACCGCCGGTGCGGCGCGGTTTCGGCTCGCGCCTTCTCGAACGTGGCCTGCGCAATGACCTGGGCGGCGAGGTCGAACTGTCCTATGCGCCGGACGGCGTGGTGTTCCGCGCGGTGGCGCCATTGGACGTTGCAGATCGATGATCGACCGCGACGCGACGATTCTCGTGGTCGAGGACGAATCGATCCTCGCGATGCTGCTCGAGGATTTTCTCGACGATCTCGGTTACCGGCGGCCGGCCGTGGCGTCGACGGTGTCGCGCGCGCTCGCGACGCTTGAAACGGACACCATCACCTTCGCCATCCTCGACATCAACCTCGGCGGGGAGAAGAGCTTCCCGATTGCCGATGCGCTCGATGCCCGCGCGATCCCCTACATCTTCATGACCGGCTACGGTGCGGCCGGCGTGCCCGAGCGCCTGCGCGACCGCTACATCCTGCAGAAGCCCTATGGCCTGGACGCGCTCAAGACGGCGCTGCAACAGGTCTCGGCCGTCGGCGCGGACGCGCACGAGCCGCGCTAGCCCTCGCGCCCCACGCGATAGCGGATGCCCCAGGCGCGGGTGAGCGCGGCGGGCTTGTCGGCGAACAGGCGCCGTCCCTGTGACAGGGCATCTTCGAGCAACGCCTGTTGTCGCGCATGCACGAGCCCGCGCATCACATCGATCGCCGCGCGATCGCCGAACCGCTCGGGCGCCGCGTCGATGGCGGCGACGAACACTGCGAGGTCGTGATGCTCGCCCAGGCAATCGGCCAGCGCGCTGGCGGCGGTGATGTGGGCGTCCATCGGACCGGGCCAGATCGAACGCAGCAGACGGGCGTGATAGCCATGATCCTTGCAGCGTTTGCGCCACGTATGCAGATCCTCGGCCGCATGCGATCTGGCCGCACACGCCATCGCCTTGCGCGCCTTGCGCCAGGTGCGGCGCAGGCCGTCGGCGTAGGCGTCGAAGCCGTCGGCATCGAGCGTCCAGTCGTCGACCGCGTCCCGCACCGAGGCCAGGCGCTCGCGGCATTCGCGAAGCCTTGCATCCGCATCGTCCGCTTCCACGTCGTGGCGACGCAGCGTGAACCGGCGTCGCACCGAGGCCAGCGCGCGGCGGTCGAGCTGCGCGCCGTAGTGCGTCACGAGCGCGTCGTACGTGGCCACCCGCACCGCCGCGTCGCGCAAGGGGCCGATCAGACGCGCGGCATCGCGCAGGGCATCGGAGGCGGCGTCGGCGTCATCGCACACCGGTGCGACCAGCCACAGCAGACCGCGCACCTTCTTGCAGCGCTTGCGCACCGCATGGACGGCCGCGCCGCGTGCGTCGCCGGCGGTGTCGAGCGCATCGACGGCGGCGTCGAGCTGGGCGCCCGCGATGCGCCGCAGGGCATGCGTCGCGCTACGGTCTCGCCGGGTCAGACGGTAGGCCAAGGTTGCGTGCGCCGTCGCGATTCAGTCCGGGTAGTCGGACTGCCGGGCGCCGTCAATGGACACGATGCGGTCGAGGCGGACTTCCTCGTCGCGGTCGAGCAGCGCGTATTCCCCGTCGTCGCGGGTCTGGATGTCGGTGATCCGTGCCGACAGCGTGCGGAGCTCGCCATCGGCATCGCGCACCTCGAACTGCGCGGTGCGGCGCTGCGTGGCGGAGGCTTCGAGCAGATCGTGGAAATCGCAGCTGATCGGGCGATATTCGTGTTCGGTGCGCATGGGGGCGTCCGTAGGAGTTGGAAACAGAGGAACTGGCGGCTGTGCTCAGTGCCCGCCCTGGCGTTCGTCGGCGCGGTCGCCCGAGTCGTCGGACAGCTTGCCGGGCGCATCGCCCTGCGGTTTCTCCGGCGGTTTCTTGTCCTGCCGGGATTTCTGCATGCTGTCGGGCGTCTGCGGCGTGCTCATGACGGTGTCTCGGAGAGGGTCACGTGAGCCTGCGCCGCGCACGATCAACCGCGCGTGGAGGTCGACAGCGTCGTTCCTGTTCCCGTGAACGGACATCGCGTTCATCGCACAGCGCGCGCGCTCCTGTATGGTGCACGCACTGTTCAAAGCGGGATCACGGTACACCGTGACTCCGATGCGGTAGATCCACAGGTTCCAAGGCCGGCGACGGCCTCCCAGACGATCCGCTCCATCGCTTCGCGTTACCCCTTGCTTGCAGTCGCGACACCGCATACCGCGGGTCGTGCGTGTTCATCGATCAACCAAGGAGTACTCGCCATGAGCGAACGTCAGAACGGAACCGTCAAGTGGTTCAACGATGCCAAGGGCTTCGGCTTCATCACCCCGGAAAGCGGCCAGGACCTGTTCGTCCACTTCCGCTCGATCCAGGGCAGTGGCTTCAAGTCGCTGCAGGAAGGCCAGCGCGTGTCGTTCAAGGTCGCGCAGGGCCAGAAGGGCCTGCAGGCCGAGGAAGTGCAGGCCGAGTAATCCACTCGGTCCGCGCCGCACCGCGGCATGTGACATCGACCCCGGGCGGCGACGCCCGGGGGTTTTTTCATGGCCCCTGCGCCGCCCCATGGTCGGCCTGCGCGCTCGGCGCTGTGCCGTCACCAGCTTCGCGGCCAGGCCGAGGAATACAGTGCCGGCGAGCCTGTGCACCACCGGCATCGCGCGTGGGCTGCGGCGCAATCAGCCGCTCAGGCGAGCGGCCAGCAGGGCCACCATCGAGAACATCACCAGACTGGCGGCCATGAACAGCGCGCCGAGCTGGAAGATCTGCGGCGCCGCGGCCCCGGCCTCCGGCGTCACGAACTGTGGCAGGAAGGCCAGGAAAAGATCGCCACCTTCGGATTGGGGATGTTCATCACCACGCCGCGCAGATACAGGGCCCGGCGAAAGTCAGCCACCGATGCGGCGGGGCTGGCCTCCGCCCCGCTGGCACGGAACGCCCCGGTCGCGAGATACAGCACGTAGGCCGTGCCGACAATCTTCGATGCCGTGACCGCCATGGACCGCCAAGCCCTTGCGCCCGAAATCGCCGGCTGCATGAGCACGAAGAGCTTGTCCGGACCAGGCACCAGCCCGGCGACGATGGCGACGACGAGCTGCACGGATGTCTAGAGCGCGTCGATGCGGGTCGCCCGCGCGCCGGACCACAGGGCGGCGCATGCACCGCATGCTTTGCGCCGCATGTGCCGGTCGGCGGTACCGACCTGTCCGGCAGCACCTGCGGCCTGTGTTCTGCCAGACTGCGCGCCTCCCGCGATCGTCCGCACCACCCAGCCATGCGCCTCAACAAGTACATCAGCGACACCGGCGCCTGCTCGCGGCGCGAAGCCGACCGGCTGATCGGCGAGGGCCGCGTGACCGTCAACGGCATCCGCGCGCGCGTGGGCGCCGAGCTGGGCGACGAAGACGTGGTGCAGATCGACGGCCAGGCGCTGGCCAAGCGCAGCGCAGCTCCGGGCAAGCGTCGCCACGTGTACATCGCGCTGCACAAGCCGGTGGGCATCACCTGCACCACCGAATCGTCGGTGAAGGGCAACATCGTCGATTTCATCGACCACCGCGAACGCATTTTCCCGATCGGCCGGCTCGACAAGGATTCCGAAGGCCTGATCCTGCTCACCAGCAACGGCGACATCGTCAACGCGATCCTGCGCGCGGAGAACAAGCTGGAGAAGGAATACCTGGTGGCCGTGAACCATGCGGTCACCCCGGACATTCTGCGCGGCATGGCACGCGGCGTGCCGGTGCACGGTCAGCTCACCCTGCCCTGCCGCACCGCGCCGCTGGGCAAGTTCGGCTTTCGCATCACCCTGGTGCAGGGCCTCAACCGCCAGATCCGCCTGATGGCCGCGCACTTCAAGCTGCGCGTGAAGCAGCTGGTGCGCGTGCGCATCGGCCCGGTGAAGCTGGCCCATCTCAAGCCCGGCCAGTGGCGCAACCTCACCGATGCCGAACTGCGCGCCCTGCTGCCCGGCCAGGAGACGTTCTGATGCGCGACGCGACCACCATCGCGGTCGGCGAACTGCACCGCGCCGTCGGCGCCGAACACTGGCAGCACAAGACCTATCGCCAGTTCTGGACCTGGTTCAACGCCCGCTGCATCGACATCGTCGGTCAGGCCGACGCGGCCGATCTCGATGCGCTCGGCATGGCCCTGCTCGAAGTCCGCGACGCGGTCGAGGCCAACGGTTACATGGTGGCGTCGGACCGGCTGGACGAGGCGATCGAAGCGGAGATCTGAGCGGCAGACGCGGGCAACCGCAGCCGTGCGATCAGGCCACCGCCCGGACGATCGGCCAGTTCCAAGCTGCCACCGTGACGGTGCGCGACGGTGCGGACCACCGCCAGGCCCAGGCCTGCGCCGCCGGTCCGGCGATTGCGCGAGTGTTCGAGGCGCTCAAAAGGCTGAATCAGGCGGGCGCGCGCGTCGGCGGCGATGCCGGGGCCGCGATCGGCCACTTCGATGCACACCGCGCCGGCTTCGACGCGGACCTCGATCTCCGCCGCGCCGGCGTAGCGCACGGCGTTGTCGATCAGATTCGCCAATGCGCGACGCAGCGCCAGCGCATCGCCCTGCATCCGCGCGCTGACGGGAGCCCGCACTTCGACGCGCTGTCCTGTGGCACACGCGGCTTCGCCGAGTTCGCGTACCAGCGCGGCGACGTCGAGCGGCCGGCATTGCAGCGGCACCACCTCGCCCTGCGCGTAGGCCAGCACCTGCGCGACCATCGCCTGCATGCGCTCGATGTCGGCGATCATGCGCGTGCGATCGGGCTCGGCCACGTGTTCGGCGCGCAGGCGCAGACCCGTCAACGGCGTGCGCAGGTCGTGCGCGACGGCGGCGAGCATCGCGGTGACGTCGGTGGCCTGGGCACGCAGGCGCTGCTGTGCATCAGCGATCGCCCGCGCCAGCATGCGTACCTCCGACGCACCTTCGATCGGCACCGGCGGGCCGTCGCCGCCCAGATCCATGCCGGCACTCACCACGGCGAGGCGGCGCAGTGGCTGCGTCAGACGCCGCGCCATCCACCAGGCCAGCGGCGCGATCAGCAGCGCGCCCAGTGCCAGCGCCAGCAACACCTGTCGACGCCATTGCCCGCGCCCCGGATCGGCGGTGCCGACCACCTGCCAGCTGCCGTCGGCTTCGCGCACGGCCAGTTCGAAGGCCGGCAGACGCAAGCCGGCCGTGGCGAGTGCCGCACGCACGCGCGCCTGTCTCTCGGACTCGAGCATCGTTGCCGATGCCGCGGGGCCGACATCGACCACCTGGATGTCGAGTGTCGGCGGTGTCCGCCAGACCGCCCGGACCTCACCAGGCGCACGACCCAGACGTTCGGCGGCCAGCTCCGCCAGCCACGGCATGGGCACCCCGTCCGGCGGGGCTGCGCTGCGGCGTACACGCAATCCCGCGCCATGCGGCGGACCACCCGACAGGACCGCGATCGCCTCGGCCGGCACCGGCAACCGGTCGAGTGCCGCAGCGTCTTCGGCGCTGCGTACCGCGTAACCGTGGCGGGCGAGATAGTCGACGAGTGCGTCGCGAATGCTGGCATCGTCGTCGACGACGACGATGCGGTAGGGCTGTGGATGCATGCGCGAATCCTCGCGCGGCTCCGTATCACGCGTGTATCAGGCGGCGCGCCGGAGTTGGCACTGCGGACATCGCCGCGATACGGGCAGACGGTCTGATGCCGGCGTCTTCTGCCGTGGAATCGCCATGTCCCTGCGTCCGCTTCTTTGCGCCTGTCTGTCGCTCGCCTTCGCTGTCTGCTCCCCCGTCGCGTCGCCGGCGCAGGCCACCACCTCACACCGTGTTCCGATGTCGCTTGTCGGCACGCATCCGCGGATCGACGTGCGCATCGACAGCGTCGAACGTCCGCTGAGTTTCGTCGTCGACACCGCGGCCGGCGCCAGCGTCGTCGATGCCGCACTCGCCGAACGGCTCGGCCTGATCGACACCACGCGCACGATGGCGCCGGTGCACGGCGCCGGCGGCTCGGTGGCGGGCGTACGCGTCACCGGATCGTTGGACCTCTCCGCCGGCACCTTCGCGTGGAAGGCACAGCTGCTCGCGATCGATCTGTCGCACATCGCCGAGGCCGATGTGCCGCCGATCGACGGCATTCTCGGCAACGATCTGCTGACGCGCTTCGACACGCGTTTCGATCTGCCCGCCGGGCAGCTGACCCTGGCGCCGGCCGGATCGCTGAGCACCGGCGGCCGCCTCGACAACGCCCTGCCCGGTCGCGCGGACGCCTTGCGTCGCTTCCCCTTCGTGCCGGCGCAGCTGCAGGACGGCGATCGCACCGTCGAAGCCTTGGCGGTGGTCGACAGCGGAGCAGCGCAAACGGTCCTCAACTGGCCCGCTGCACGGGCGCTGGGCCTGGCTGAAGGCGACGCGCGTCTGCGGTCGCGGGCGGACGGCACGCGCGGCCTGTCGAACGACGCGATACCGACCTGGCTCTACGCGCTTCCCACGCTGGCGATCGACGGACACGCTCTGCCAACGACAGAGATCCGGATCAGCGCCCTGCCGGTCTTTGCGACGCTGGGACTGGACACCCGGCCCGCCCTGATTCTGGGCGTGGATGCGTTGCACGAACATCGCATCGACGTGCTCGCCGATGCAGCGGCGGTGTGCCTGCGTCCCTCCCACGGAACCATCGGCCGGGACACGCCCTGAGCACAGGTCCGACGGGTGCATGCGTATCGGTACCAGGCGGACGCGAATCGATCCGCCGGCCGACCGACGCATGCGTGCGACCCCCACGGGCGGCTGTTCCGGTCCAACGCCGCCGCGCCCGCAGGTGCGCGGCGGCGTTGATGGCTCAGGCCTTCTTCGAAGCGCGCTTGGCAGCGCCCTTCTTCGCGGCGACCGAGCGCTTGGCGGTCGCCGTCGTCTTCTTCGCCACGCCCTTGCGGGCGGCAACGCTGCGCTTGGCGGTGGCGGTCTTGGTGGCGGCCTTCCTGGTGTTCTGGGTGACCGCCTTCTTGGCGGTCTTCTTCGCGGCGCTCGCCTTGCGGGTGGTGGCGGCCTTCTTGGCGGCAGTCTTGCGGGTCGCCGAGGTCGCTGCGCCCGACGTACCGGCCGGCGTCTTGCGCGTGGTGGACTTCGCCGTCGCCTGCGTGGCGGCCGTCCGCGTGCCGGCCGTCCTGGCCGCCGGCGTCCTGGCGGTGGAGGTCTTTGCGGCGGTCTTTCGAGTGGCCGCCGGCTTCGCCGCGGTCTTGCCGGTGGTCGCCTTCGAAGCCGCGGCCTTGCCTGCGCCCTTGCGCTTGAGCGCGGCGATCTCCGACGACGCTGCCGACTTCGCGGCGGCGAGCTTCTGCTTGACCGCGCTCACGCGCTGACTGACCGCCTTGCCTGCCGATTCGGCGCGCTTGCTGGCAGCGGTGCGTACCTTGGTGACACGGGAGGTCACGGTCTTCTCGGCGTTCTGCGCGCTCTGCTTCGCCGATTGCGCGGCCTTGCTGGCGCGCTGCCGGACCACGGCCACGATCTCCCTGGCCTTGTCGGCGACATCCTCCGCGGCGTGCGTCAGGGTATCGCCGACTCCGTTTCCATTGCTCATGCGGGTGTCCTCGTCAGTCACAGTGCGGAGCCCATCGTCCGTGGCGGAAATGTAGCGCGAAGGCCGTGGCGAAGGAGCCACGACCGGCGGCGCAGCGACGGCGACGGCGACGCGTGCATGTGCATCGACTCCCGCACGCGACGCTTTCAACACCGATTCAAATGCAGCGCGCCACACTCCGCCTCCACGGCGGCCGAAGTTGACCGCCGCCAGGCAACCTTCCACGCTCCGCGTCCTGACAGACGCATCGCCGACAGGGGACGATCCATGCGCGCCAAAACCACCCTTCTCGCCCTGACCTGCGCCGCGGCGTTCGGCGGCTTCGCCGCCACCGCGATCCGCGACGTCGTCCAGCAGCCTGCCGGCGCGGCGCCGGTCGCCGCCGTGCCGACGATTGCCGCGCTGCCGAGCGCGATCGATGGCCAGGCACTGCCGTCGCTGGCGCCGATGCTCAAGACGGTCACGCCGTCGGTGGTGTCGGTGCACACCAAGCAGCGCGTGCGCGTGAGCCCGTTCGGCAACGATCCGTTTTTCCGCCGCATGTTTCCCGAACTGAGTCAGGAGCGCATCAACGAATCGCTCGGTTCGGGCGTGATCGTCGACGCGCAGCAGGGCTACGTGCTGACCAATCATCATGTGATCGAAGGCGCCGACGACGTGTCGGTGACGCTCGCCGACGGCCGTACCGTCAAAGCCGACTTCATCGGCTCGGACGTCGACACCGATGTGGCGCTGATGCGCATCAAGGCCGACAACCTCACCGCGATTCCGATGGCGCAGGACGCCAATCTGCAGGTCGGCGATTTCGTTGTCGCGGTCGGCAATCCCTTCGGCTTCGGCCAGACGGTGACCTCGGGCATCGTGTCGGCGGTCGGGCGCAGCAATGTGCCGGGGGTCGGCTTCCAGAACTTCATCCAGACCGATGCGTCGATCAATCCCGGCAATTCGGGCGGCGCGCTGGTCAACCTGAGCGGCCAGCTGGTCGGCATCAACACCGCAAGCTTCAACACCCGCGGCAGCATGGCCGGCAACATCGGCCTGGGGTTCGCGATTCCGATCTCGCTCGCGCGCAGCGTCATGACCCAGCTGGCGACGACCGGCAGCGTGCAGCGCGGCACGCTGGGTGTGGACACCCAGACGGTCGATGCGCGCATCGCACAGGGACTGGGCCTGGAGGAGAACACACGCGGCGCCGTGGTCACGCGCGTCTATGCCGGCTCGCCTGCGGCACACGCGGGCCTGCGCGCCGGTGACGTGGTGGTGTCGGCCAACGGCCAGCGCATCGACAACAGCGAGTCGCTGCGCAATTTCCAGGGCCTGCAGGCGATCGACGCGCCGGTGTCGCTGGGCGTGCTGCGCGACGGCCGCACGCTCACCATCGACACGCGCCTGAGCGCGCTGCCGCGCGACGGTGCCAGCGTCGATGCGCGCCTGACCGGTGCGACGTTCGCCGATCTGCCCGAAGCCCTGCGCCGCCAGAACCAGCGCGCCGGCGGCGTGCTCATCGAAGCGGTCGAGCAGGACAGCCGCGCCTACCGGAACGGCCTGCGCGAAGGCGACCTGATCCTGGCGGCGAACAGCGGTCAGTTCCGTGATCTGGCCGGTTTCCGCGATTCGCTCGCCGACCGTCCCACCGACCTGGTACTGCGCATTTCACGCCGTGGACGCATTGCCGACCTGATCATGCGGTGACCCGTTCCACCCGATTTCGCCCCCATCCGCCGCGGCGTTCCGCGGCTCTGCCAAACGACAGGAGCACGACCATGAGCCCCACTTCGACCGACGCGGTGAAGACCCATCTTGGCGAGGCCGGTTCGCACCTCGCCCAGGCCGCACGTGACGCCGGCGCTGCCGTCAAGAATGCAGCCAACGTGGCCGGCGACGAACTCAAGCTGGGCCGCGCCACCGTCAAGTCCGATCTCGCCGATTCGGCGATGGCCGGCGTGTCGGCGTTCGAAGAAGGCAGCAGCGCGGCCAAGGAACAGTACGACGTGCTGCTCGACAAGGGCCGTGACCTGGTGGAAAGCGCCGCCGACCTGATCCGCGAGCGCCCGATCGCCGCCTTCGGCACCGCGTTCGCGGCCGGCTGGATCATCGCCAAGCTCGCACGCAGCGGCAAGTAAGCGCAGCCGCATGACCGAGCGCGAGACCGGGGAAGACCCGCGCGAGGCAGAGTCGGCCGGCAGCGCCGAGCGCGCGCCCGGAGAAGCGCCGCACCTCGACGAAAGCATCCGCCGCATCCGTGCGGCGGCCACTGAAACCTTCAGCTCGGGGCTCGACAGCGGTCGGGCCCTGCGCAAGCTGGTGTCGGCCGATTTCGCACTGTCACGCAGTGCGTTGGGCCGGGGCCTTGCCTGGGCAGCAGTCGCCGTCGTGTTCGGCGCATCGGCCTGGCTGCTGACGATGGGCGCGGCGATCGCGCTGCTGCAGTCGTGGGGCCTGTCGTGGCTATCCTCGATTTCGATCGCCACGCTCATCAGCCTGGTCGTCACCTGCATTGCCGCCTGGCGTGTGTCGGTGTTTTTCGACTATGCCGGTATGCACGCGACGCGCCGTCAGCTCTCGCGTCTGGGCCTGTTTTCCGAAGCGGGTCACGATGACGAGGACGATGACGCACCGGCTTCCAAGCCGACCGCGCCCGGCTCCACAGCTGGAGGGCCTGCCGCATGAATTTCGAGGGGCTCAAGAACCGCGTCGAGCGTGCCGAAACATTGCTCGATGGCCGCCTCGTCCAGACCACCGACCGCTATCGCGCTCTGCGCGTGAGTTGGAACGAGGCCTGGACACCCGGACGCATCATGATTGCCGGCCTGATCGCAGGCTTCGTGACCGGCAATATCGAACCCAAGCGGGCGATGGTGAGGCTCGGCAAGGTCGGCAAGCTTGCCGGACCAAAATCGCTGCAGATGATCAGCGCCATTTCCGGTCTGCTGACGTCAATCCAGACCGCGGTCGCGGCGGCTACGGCGAGCAAAGCAGCGGCGACGGCGGATGACGCAGCGCAGACTGCAGACGCTGCCGCCGAGGATGTCGCCGCCAAGACCGGCGGCGCGACCAACACCCAGGCCGCGGCGGCGGCCGGTGCTGCAGCCGCGGCGCAGATGCAGAAGAGCGCGTCGCCGCCAAAGACGCCGCAGGCGCCGGCGGCTGCGGCGGATCCGACCCCGCCGGCACCGCGCGCGGACCGCCGACGCCCCGACCCGGTGCTGTCGGAGCAGCCGCGTCCGGCAGAAGCGTCGACCGAGTTGTCCGAATCGGGTCGCTGAGCGCGACCTGCACACACTTCGATGACCACCCTGACCAGTCCCCCGCCAGCGGAGGGCGCACCGTCACCGGCGCCCACGCCGGTTGCACCACGGCCACGCGCATCTACGGCCGTGGTCGTGCTGGCCACGCTCGCCGTGCTGGCGACGCTGTGGGCCGCGCAGGCGGTGGTGCTGCCGGTGCTGCTGGCGATGTTCTTCGCGCTGATCGGCAATCCGCTGCTGCGTGCATTGCGCCGGCTGTGGATTCCGCGGTTCGTCGGGGCCCTGCTGGTGCTGAGTCTGGGAATCGCCGGGGCCGGTGCCTTGGGCCTGCAACTGTATGGCCCGGCGAGCGAATGGGTGCAGCAGGCACCCAAGACGCTGCGGGCGCTGGCCCCGCGGCTCAAGGCCATGACCCAGCCGGTGCAGCAGGCCAACCAGGCCGCAGAGTCGTTCGCGCGCGCGACCGAGGACCGCCCGCAGCGGCGCGTACAGCTGGTGCAGATCCAGGACAACAGCTCGTGGCGCACCATCGTCGCCACGCCCAAGATGCTGGCCTCGGTGCTCGCGGTGGTGCTGCTGACCTTCTTCTTCATGGTCTATGGCGAGAACCTGCAGCGCAACGCGATCGCGATGCTGCCCGACCGGCAACGGCGCAAGCTCACCGTCGATATCATGCAGTCGATCGAGCTGGAAATTTCGCGCTACGTCCTGACCATCTCGATCATCAACACGCTGCTGGGCGCCGTGTTCGCCGGCATGCTGGTGTGGATGGGACAGAGCCTGCAGGACGCGCTGCTCTGGGGCACGGTGGTGGCGCTGCTGAACTTCGCGCCGTACGTCGGCCCCCTGCTCGGCGTGCTGCTGATGCTGCTGATGGGCTTCGTCAGTTACGAGGGCAGCTGGCCCACGCCGGGTTGGGCGCCGGTGGTTCCGGCCGCGCTGTACCTGCTGCTGCACACCATCGAAGGCCAGTTCATCACCCCGATCGTGCTCGGCCGGCGCATGGCGATCTCACCACTGGTGCTGATCCTGGCGCTGATGCTGTTCGGCTGGATGTGGGGCATCGTCGGACTGCTGCTCGCCGTGCCGCTGATCGTGTGCATCAAGCTGGTACTGGCGCGCGTGGAAGGCATGGACGGCTGGGCGCGCCTGCTGGGTTGAGCGCCGGGCAGGCGTCGGCCGGCCTGTTACATCACGCTTCCGTGGAGCGCCCTGCCAGCAGCGCATCGAGCGCGGCGCGCGGCAGCTTGCCGGTCTCGTTGCGCGGCAGCGCCGCCACACGCCGCAGGCGCCGCGGCAGGAACACCGGATCGAGGCTGCCACGCAGCGCATCGAGCAGTGCGGCGTCCGACAGCGACGCATCGGCCACCACCACCGCTTCGATGCGACGCACGCCATAGGCATCGGCGGCGCGCGACTGGCACATCACGCCGTCGCGCACGCCGTCGATCGCCAGCAGTCGCCGGGTGAGATCGGCCAGCGAGGCGCGCTTGCCGGCGATTTCGATCATGTCGGCCTGGCGACCACGCAGTACGAAGCGGCCGGCGGCGTCGAGTTCGACGAGGTCGGCGAGCAGCCGCGGCTCCGACAGATGCGGCGCGTGCACCAGCGTGCCGTCGGGTACGGGCTGCAGGCGCACACCGTCGAACGGCGTCCATGCATCTTCGTGCGCGGTGCGGCGGCGCGCGAAGATGCAGGTCTCGGTGGACCCGAACAGTTCGCGCACCTCGCAACCCAGACGCGCCTCGGCCGCAGCCGCCAGCTCGCGCGTCAGCGGCGCGGTCGCGGTGGCGATCGCGGCGATTGGGGGCAGCGCCACGCCCGATTCGACCAGCGAGCGCAGATGCACCGGTGTGGTCACCAGCAGCGCCGGACGCGGCGCATCGCGCAGCGCCGCGGCGATGTCCTCGGGAAAGAACGGACGCGCGCCATGCACGGCGACGTTGCCCAGCAGCGGCAGCAGCACCGACATCTCCATGCCGTACATGTGCTGCGGTGGCACCGTGGCCACCACCGGCAGCGTCGCCTCGCCGTGCAAATCGGCGAGCGCCGCGAGGTTCTGCGCGGTGCCGGTGTGGAAGGTGGACCAGGTCTTGGGATTCGCACCCGGCACGCCGGTACTGCCGGAGGTGAACCCGATCGCGACCAGCGCGTCGGGCGCCAGCATCGGCACCGCGCCCTCGTGTTCGGGCAGGCGGTCTGGCAGGCGCACGTAATGCGGCGGCTCGGGCGCGTGGGCGGCGTCGCGCAGCGTGTCGCAACCGCAATCGTCGCGATCGCCGATGCAATAGCTGTGCGGGTGGCGGGCGCGCACGTCGTCGATCGCGCCACGTGTACGCGCCGGCGGCAGCAGCGTGGACTGGCCGCGCAGTGCCACCGCGCAGAACGCGACGAGAAAGCGGTAGCGGTCTTCGCACAGGTTCAGCGCGAACGGTGCATCGGGCAGCAACGCCGCGACGCCGCGCACGTGCGCCAAGAACGTCGAGACCGGCACAGCGCCGTCAGGGCCGAAGGCGACGATCCGCGTCGGATCGCCGGCGACCAGCGCGCGCGCCACGGCCGCATCCGTCGACGCCGCGCCCGGCACCGTTCCCTGTTCCACCACCACTGCCGACATCGTGCTGCCACTCCGAAAGAACGCTGGACGCCGTGTCCGGCGCGCGGAACAGCCGTTTTAGCTTACGCTGGACGCCCTGCGGGATGCCAAGTGCGGATGTTCAGCAAAGCAGCGAGTCTGCGCGCCGGTCCGGTGCGATGCGCCTGGCGCGACTACCGGCGCGGCCAGTCCGCCGAGTCCCTCGTCCGTCCGTGGCTGGCCGACATGCTCGGCACCGACGGCTTTACCCTCGAGCGCGATCAACGCGGGCGCCCGCAGTTGCGCCTGGACTCCCGCGCCGACCTCGATACCAACTGGAGCCACAGCGGCGAGACCTTGCTGGTCGCGCTGGGCGAAGGCGTGGCGGTGGGCGTGGACATCGAATTCCTGCGTCCGCGCCCCCAGGCGATGGCATTGGCGCAGCGCTTCTTCGATCCGGTCGAAGCCGCCGCCCTCGCCGCATTGCCGCCGGCAGTGGCCGAGACCGCGTTCGTGCGCTTGTGGTGCGCCAAGGAAGCGGTGTTGAAGGCGTACGGCCACGGACTGTCGTTCGGACTGGACCGCTTGCGGTTCGACGCGCGCGGCGACGACTGGGCGCTGGTGGAGTGCGATCCGGCGCTCGGTCTGCCGAGCGACTGGACGCTGCAGGCGTTCGTGCCGATGCCGGGGTATCTGGCGACGGTGGCGTGGCGACAGTCCCCGATGTAGGCGTGCGCTCGATGCGCGTTGCCGGCAGAGCCCCTCGCGCGCGAGCGCTCCTACAATAGCGTCATGAGCCCCCCCATCGACGACGCCCTGCGCACCGAGCTCGAAACCGGCCTGCGCACGCTCGGCCTGTCCACCGACCTTGCCACGCCGCTGCTGGCCTATCTGGCCCTGCTGCTGCGCTGGAACAACACCTACAACCTCACCGCCGTGCGCGATCCGCGCGAGATGGTCGTGCGCCACCTGCTCGATTCGCTGGCGATGGCGCCGCACGTCGAAGGCCTGGCCACGCTGGCCGATCTGGGCACCGGCCCCGGCCTGCCCGGCATCCCGCTGGCGATTGCCTTGCCCGGCCTGCACGTCACCCTGGTCGAGTCGAACGGCAAGAAGGCGCGCTTCATGCGCGAGGCGATCCGGCAGTTGAAGCTGTCGAATGCGGAAGTCGCCGAGTCGCGTATCGAAGCCGTTGACCGCCCCGGCGCGTTCGACGCGATCACCGCGCGCGCCCTCGCCACCCTGCCCGACATCCTTGCCTTCGGCGGGCATCTGCCGAAGGTCGACGGCGGGCGGTTGCTGGCGATGAAGGGCGTGGACCCGGTCGAGGAGATCGCGGCCCTGCCGCCCGGCTGGCGGGTCGAATCGAACACGCCGCTCGACGTGCCGGGCCTGGACGCCGAGCGCCGGCTGGTCGTGGTCGTCCGCACCTGAGGCGCAGCCACAGCCGCGGAGGTCCGGTTACGCCCGGCGGCGCTTGGGGGGCATAATCCCCGGTCCGGCCGCCCGAGGCGGCCGGCTCCCTTCCTGAACCGTGCACGAAAGCCCATGGCCCGCATCATCGCCATCGCCAACCAGAAGGGCGGCGTCGGAAAGACGACGACGGCCGTGAATCTGGCCGCCGCGCTCGCACGCACGCCCAAGCGCGTGCTGCTGGTCGACCTCGACTCGCAGGGCAACGCAACGATGGGCTGCGGCATCGACAAGAACGCGGTGCCGGTGACCACCTGCGACGTGCTGCTGGGCGAGGTCGAGGCCGGCGATGCGGTCACTCAGACCGAGGAAGGCGTCGACCTGATTCCCGGCAACACCGACCTGACCGCCGCCGAACTCGAACTGATGGGCGCCGACGGTCGCGAGCAGCGTCTGCGCGCTGCGCTCGAACCGCTGCGCAGCCGCTACGACTTCATCCTGATCGACTGCCCGCCGGCCCTGTCGCTGCTGACGCTCAACGCGCTGACCGCGGCCGATTCGGTGCTGGTGCCGATGCAGTGCGAGTACTACGCGCTCGAGGGCCTGTCCGCGCTGCTCGAGACCATCGACGCGATCTCGCAGAACCTCAATCCCGCGCTCGAGGTCGAAGGCGTGCTGCGCACCATGTTCGACGTGCGCAACAACCTCGCCAACGCGGTGTCGGCCGAGCTGACCAACCATTTCGGCGAAAAGGTCTTCCGCACCATCGTGCCGCGCAACGTGCGCGTGGCCGAAGCGCCGAGTCACGGCCAGAGCATCGTCGGCTACGACAAGGCCTCGCGCGGCGCGGTCGCCTATCTCGGCCTCGCAGGCGAGGTCATCCGCCGCCAGCGCGAGCGCGACGCCGCCCGCACCCAGGACGCCACTGCCATGGAGACCCCGGCATGACCGCTGCGAAGACGCCGGCCAAGAAACGCGGCCTGGGCCGCGGCCTCGAAGCGTTGCTCGGCCCCAAGGCCGCCGCCGATGCGCCGCCCAGCCTGGAGGCGACCGAGCAGGACACCCTGCGCGTGCTGCCGATCGACGCGCTGACCGCCGGCAAGTACCAGCCGCGCAAGCACTGGGACGCAGACAAGCTCACCGAGCTGGCCGAGTCGATCAAGGCGCAGGGCGTGATCCAGCCGATCGTGGTGCGCGAGCGCCCCGACCGCACCTTCGAGATCATCGCCGGCGAACGCCGCTGGCGTGCGTCGAAGCAGGCCGGGCTGCCGGAAGTGCCGGTGGTGGTGCGCAACGTCGAGGACCGCACGGTCGTGGCGATGGCGCTGATCGAGAACATCCAGCGCGAGGACCTCAACCCGCTGGAAGAAGCGCAGGCACTGCAGCGCCTGATCGACGAATTCGACCTCACCCACGCCCAGGCCGCCGAGGCCGTCGGCCGTTCGCGCGCCGCGGTGTCGAACCTGCTGCGCCTGCTGGAACTGCCGCAGGCGATCCGCATCCTGGTCGAATCCAGGCAGCTGGAAATGGGCCATGCCCGTGCGCTGCTGACGCTTTCGCCGGAGCTGGCCGCCAAACTCGCCAGCGAAGCGGTCGAGCACGGCTGGTCGGTGCGTGAAGTCGAACACCGCGCGCAGCAGTTCGCCGCCGGTCGCGTGCCGGGTGGCAACGGACGCGCCGCGCCCAAGACCAAGGCCCGCCCGCAGGCCGACATCGTCTCGCTGGAAAACGAGCTGTCGGAAACCCTGGGCACGCGCGTATCGATCGCCAACGGCCGCGGCAACAAGGGCCGGCTGGTGATCCACTACGGCAACCTCGAAGCCCTCGACGGCGTGCTGGAACGGCTGCGCGCACAGCGCGGTTGAGACGGGCCCGCCCGCCTTTCCGGTTTCCCTCACCCCCTCCCGGAGGGAGAGAGGCTTCAAGGCCGAAGCGTGCATTGACTGAGCCCCTCTCCCTCCGGGAGAGGGGTTGGGTGAGGGCGCTCGTCGCCGCACACGCCGCTGGAATTGTGTAACGCGCATCCCGCCGCCTACGCTGTGACGATGTCCCGTCATCCCACCATGGCCTTCTGGTCGCGCCCGCTGCTGCTGGCGCTGCTGGCGCTGCTGGTGCTGGGGTTGATCGCCGCGCCGGTGCTGGTGGCGATGGGCAATACCTACGAGGCCGCGCACGGCGAAACCGCCGAGCAGCACGACCACGCGCCCGATGCGCACGACGACGGCGGCGACCTGTTGCACGCGGTCGCGCACTGCGCCACCTGTGGTGCGCACACACCGGGCCTGCCGCCGCTCGCCGCGATCTTCACGTCCCGCCCGGCGGCGCAGCCCGACATCGTCCTGAGCGACGCGGCGCCGCTTCGCGCGCCCGACACCCTGCTGCGTCCCCCGATCTCCGCATGACACCCGTGCCGGCCTGACGCCGGCATCCGTTCGTCACGAATCCGGAGACATCCCATGTTGTTGCGATTGGCGGCCCTGGCCGCCCTCGCCGCTGCGCCGTGCCTCGTGCACGCGCAGACGGCGCCCTCGCCCGTGCGCGACAGTGCACAGGCACTGACCCTCGACGATGCGTTCGCGCGCGTCGCCGACGCCCATCCCACGCTGCGCCTGTTCGATGGCCAGCGCGCCGTGTTCGACGCCGAACGCGATGCCGCGCTGCTGCGGCCCGCGCTAGAAGCCGGCGTCGAGATCGAAAACCTCGGCCTCGATGCCGGCACGCGCAGTTTCGAAACGACGCTGACGCTGGCGGGCGTGTTCGAGCGCGGCGGCAAGCCCGATGCACGGCGCGCGCTCGCGCAGACCCGTATCGATGCGCTCGCCCTGCAACGCGAAACCGCGCGTGTCGATCTGCTGGCCGAAACCGCGCGGCGGCATCTTGCGGTCGTCATCGCCACGCGTCGACAGGCCATTGCGCGCAGCGATGTCGCGCACCGCACGCGCTTCGTCGATGCCGCGCGCCGGCGTTTCGCCGCCGGTGCCTCGCCCGAGGCCGTAGTGCTGACCGCACAGGCCGCGCAGGCCCAGGCGGAACTCGATCTCGCGCGTGCCGGCCTGGAGGCCGACAGCGCGCGGCGCAGCCTGTCGATGTTGTGGGGCGATCCGGATAGCGGGTTCGCCATCGCCGACAGCGATCCGCTGGCACTCCCCGACATCGCCGATTTCGACACGCTGCGCGCCGTGCTCGCGCGGTCGCCGGAACTGCTGCAGTTCAACGATCGCGCGCGCATTGCCGAAGCGCGACTGCAACTCGCACGCAGCGATGCCGCGCCCGACATCGGGTGGCAGGCCGGCATCCGTCACCAGCGCGATAGCGGCGACACCTCGCTGGTCGGTGGCTTCGTCGTCCCGCTCGGCAGTCGTGCGCGTGCACAGCCCGGCATCCGCGCCGCGGCGGCGGAACTGGCCCTCGTCTCGATCGAGCGCGAGGTCGGTGACCGTGCGCTGCTGGCCACGCTGGCCGAGGCACATGGGCGTTATCGCGTCGCCCAGGCCGAAGTCGGACTGTTGCAACGCGACGTACTGCCGCGCCTGACCCGCGCCGCCGGCGCGAGCGCGCGCGCATGGCGCGCCGGCGCGGTGTCCTACCTGGAATGGTCGCAACTGCAGGACGCGCGCAGCGATGCCCTGCGCCAGCAGCTCGATGCCGCGCAAGCCGCGCAGATCGCCCTGATCGAACTGCAGCGCCTGACCGGCCAGCCGCTCCTCGTCGCGCCCGCGACGCCCGCATTGAATGATGGAGACGCCCGATGAGGACGTTCGATACCTGCTTCACCGCGCCGCTTGTACTCACATTGCTGCTGTCGTTGTCCGCCTGCGGCGCAACCCCGAGTGCACCCGCAACCGGAGACGCGGCGCATGCGCACGACGACCATGCCGACGCCGGCCACGGTGAAGATGGCCACACGGACGACGACGAGCACGATGACCACGGCGACGATGCCACCGTTGTTGCCGCCGACGTCGCCGACGAAGTCGGCATCCGCGTCGCGCCCGCGGCTGCCGGCACCATCGCAGACCAGCACGAAGTGCAGGGTCTGCTGACCACGCTGGAAACCGGCAACGCGCGCATCACCGCACGCTTCCCCGGCCCGGTGCGCCGCCTGCACGCCGAAGTCGGCGACCGCGTGCGCGCCGGTCAGCTGCTGGCGACGATCGACAGCAACCTCAGCCTGTCGAGCTACACGGTCACCGCGCCGATCGCCGGTACCGTGCTCGCGCGCAACGTGTCCGTCGGCGAAAGCGCCGCCGAAGGTGCGGTGCTGTACGAACTGGCCGACCTGTCGAAGCTGTGGGTGGATCTGCACGTGTTCGGCCGCGATGCCGAACATCTGGCTGCGGGTTCACCCGTCACGATCACCCGTCTTGGCGACGGCGCGACCGCCGACACCCGCATCGACCGCGTGCTGCCCGGCACCGCGACCGCCAGCCAGAGCACGATCGCCCGCGCCACGCTCGACAACAGTGATGGGCAGTGGCGTCCGGGTTCGGCGGTCCGCGCGATGGTGACGGTGTCGACGCAGCCGGCGGATCTCGTGGTGCCGCTGACGGCGCTGCAGCAGATGGACGGACGCCATGTCGTGTTCGTGCGTGAGGGCGAGCGCTACGAAAAGCGCGTGGTGACGCTGGGGCGGCGCGATGCGCGGCAGATGGAGATCACCGGCGGCATCCGCGCTGGCGAAACAGTGGTGGTCGAGCAGAGCTACACGATCAAGGCGGATCTGGAGAAGGCGGGGGCTGAGCATGCGCATTGAGGTCGCGGCACGCCTGCTGATCGGGCGCCTGACACATCTCGCACGACTTCGACCTCGTCATTCCCGCGAAGGCGGGAAGGACGTTGTGGAGGACCGCAGCGTTACGAGGAAATCAAACTCAGCGGCACATGCTCCTGGGGATGTACTGAAACGGCTTGCGCACACCTCAAGCATCGGAGCGCCCCATGCTTGAGTCCCTCATCCACGCTTCCATCCGGCACCGCTGGCTGGTCCTGGCGGCGACGCTCCTGCTGATCGCCATCGGCGGCTGGAGCTTCACCAAGCTGCCGATCGACGCCACTCCGGACATCACCAACGTGCAGGTGCAGATCAACACCTCGGCGCCGGGCTACTCGCCGCTGGAAACCGAGCAGCGCGTGACCTTCCCGGTCGAGACCGCGCTCGCCGGCCTGCCGCGGTTGTCGTACACGCGCTCGCTGTCGGCCTATGGCCTGTCCCAGGTCACCGTGGTGTTCGAAGACGGCACCGACCTGTACTTCGCGCGGCAGCAGGTCGCCGAGCGCGTGCAGGAGATCCGCGGCCAGTTGCCGGACGATGTCGACGCATCGCTCGGCCCGGCCGCGACGGGGCTCGGTGAGATCTTCATGTACACCGTCGAAGCCGACGCGGACGCGCGCAAGCCCGACGGCACGCCGTACAGCGCCACCGATCTGCGCACGCTGCAGGACTGGGTGCTGCGGCCGCAGCTGCGCACCGTGCCCGGCGTCACCGAGGTCAACACCATCGGCGGCTTCGCGCGGCAGCTGCACATAACGCCGGATCCGGCGATGCTGGTCGCGCTCGATTTCACCTTCGAGGACGTCGTCACTGCTGTCGCCAACAACACCCGAAACGTCGGCGCCGGTTACATCGAGCGCAACGGCCAGCAGTTGCTGGTGCGCGTGCCGGGGCAGGTCGCCGACATCGAGGCGATCGGCAACATCGTGCTCGCGCGCCGCGATGGCGTGCCGATCCACGTGCACGACGTGGCGACCATCGGCGAGGGCCGAGAACTGCGCACCGGCGCGGCCACGCAGGACGGCGAGGAGGTCGTGCTGGGCACGGTCTTCATGCTGGTCGGCGAGAACAGCCGCACCGTCGCCCGGGCCGCGGCCGCGCGTCTCGAGACCGCCAATGCCAGCCTCCCCGACGGGGTGCGCGCGACCGCGGTCTACGACCGCACCGCACTCGTCGACCGCACCATCCGCACCGTGGCGAAGAACCTGATCGAAGGCGCGCTGCTGGTGATCGTGGTGCTGTTCCTGCTGCTCGGCAACGTGCGCGCCGCATTGCTCACCGCGCTGGTGATTCCGCTGACGATGCTGTTCACCGTGATCGGCATGCGCCAGGGCGGCGTGTCCGGGAACCTGATGAGCATGGGCGCGCTCGACTTCGGCCTGATCGTCGACGGCGCGGTGATCATCGTCGAGAACTGCCTGCGTCGTTTCGGCGAAGCGCAGCAGCGGCTCGGGCGCCTGCTCGACACCAGAGAGCGACACGCGATCGCCGCATCGGCGAGTGCGGAAGTGATCCGCCCGAGCCTGTTCGGTCTGGGCATCATCGCCGCGGTGTACCTGCCGGTGTTCGCGCTCGAAGGCGTGGAGGGCAAGATGTTCCACCCGATGGCGATCACCGTGGTGCTGGCGTTGACTGGCGCGATGATTCTCTCGCTGACCTTCGTGCCGGCGACGATCGCTCTGTTGCTGCGCGGGCGCGTGGCCGAGCACGACAACCGGGTGATGCGCGCCGCACGTCGCGGCTACGCACCCGCGCTCGACTGGGCGCTGCGCCATGGCCGCTGGCTGGTCGGCGGCGCACTGGTGCTGGTGCTGGCCTGCGGCTGGCTGGCGACCCGCATGGGCAGCGAGTTCATTCCGAGTCTCGACGAAGGCGACATTGCGCTGCACGCGATGCGCATCCCCGGCACTGGCGTCGAACAATCGGTGGCGATGCAGCGCGCGCTCGAACGGCGCCTGCTGAGCGCGCCGGAAGTCGCGCACGTGTTCTCGCGCATCGGCACCGCCGAGGTCGCCAACGATCCGATGCCGCCGTCGGTCGCCGACACGTTCGTGATCCTGCATCCGCGCAGCGACTGGCCCGATCCCCGCAAGGCGCGCGCGGCGCTGGTCGCCGAACTCGAAGCCGTCGCGGAGTCCCTGCCCGGGAACAATTACGAGTTCACCCAGCCGATCCAGATGCGTTTCAACGAACTGATCTCCGGCGTGCGCAGCGACGTGGCGGTGAAGATCCAGGGCGACGATCTGGCGCAACTGCAGGCACTGGCCGGCGAGGTCGAACGCGTGCTGCAAGGCATCGACGGCGCAGCCGATGTGCGCGTGGAAGCGTTCGACGGCCTGCCGCTGCTGGAGATCGCACCGGACCCGCGGGCGATGGCGCGGTACGGGCTCAATCCGGGCGATGTGCAGCGGGTGGTGGCCGCAGCGATCGGTGGCCAGGCCGCCGGACAGCTGTTCGAAGGCGACCGGCGTTTCGACATCGTGGTGCGTCTGCCCGAATCGATGCGCGGCGATCCGGCCGCACTCGCCGACCTGCCGGTTCCTCTGGGCAACGACGCCGGCAGCGACGAGTCCGACCGGCGTGGCACCTGGGCCAGCGGCGTGCCGCGCACGGTGCCGTTGCGCGAGGTCGCGACCATCGGCACGCGGCTCGCGCCGAACCAGATCGCCCGCGAGAACGGCAAGCGCCGCATCGTCGTGACCGCCAACGTGCGCGGCCGCGACCTGGGCAGTTTCGTCGGCGAACTGAAAACCGCGGTGGCGTCGTCAGTGACGCTGCCGACCGGCTACTGGATCGACTACGGCGGCACGTTCGAGCAACTGCAGTCGGCCAGTCAGCGCCTGTCGCTGGTGGTGCCGCTGACGCTGCTGGTGATCCTGGCGCTGCTGTTCATGGCCTTCGGCTCGCTGCGCGATGCACTGGTGGTGTTCAGCGGCGTGCCGCTGGCGCTGACCGGCGGCGTGCTCGCACTGCTGACGCGCGGCATTCCGCTGTCGATCTCCGCAGGCGTCGGCTTCATCGCGCTGTCCGGCGTGGCCGTGCTCAACGGGCTGGTGATGCTGAGCTTCATCCGCAAGTTGCGCGAGGATGGACTGGATCTGCGGACCGCAATCGTCGACGGCGCTCTGGGTCGCCTGCGCCCGGTGCTGATGACCGCACTGGTCGCCTCGCTGGGCTTCGTGCCGATGGCATTCAATGTCGGCGCGGGCGCGGAAGTGCAGCGACCGCTGGCGACGGTGGTCATCGGCGGCATCGTGTCTTCGACGCTGTTGACGCTGCTGGTGTTGCCGGTGCTCTACCGGTGGGTGCACCGGAAGGTCGAGCGCGACTGACGGCCGGAGCGCCCCTCACCCCAACCCCTCTCCCGGGGGGAGAGGGGCTTTCAAGCAGGGTCCCGCGGGATTCGAGCCCCTCTCCCCCGGGAGAGGGGTTGGGGTGAGGGGCGCTTCCCGCGAAGACGTCACTACCGCCCGCCACCTCCTCCGCCGCCGCCTCCACCACCCGAGAAGCCCCCGCCACCGCCCATCGAACTGCCCGACGAACTCCCCGGCGGCGACGCACTCGACGCGATCTGCCCGGCAAAACCGCCGCCGATCGCCTTGCCGAAACCCGATGCATCCGTGAAGTCCGCAAGACCCGTGCGTCCGTTCGCGTGGAACCAGGCCATGGAGGCCGTCGCCGCAGCGACCGCGGATGCGCCCACAGCCGCGGTGAACTTTGCGGTCCACGCATCCTCGACATCCAGCGCCACGGCATACGGCAGCAGGAACTCGAAGCGTTCCGCATCGAGCATGGGCGCGTCTTCACTCGGCCCCTTGAGCCGCGCCAGGTCCTGCTTGTCGGCCACCGTCAGATAGCGCTTGAAGCCCTCGATGCGGTCGCGCATCGCGCGACCTTCCGGCGTGATCGCCGGCAGCAGGAACAGGAACACGAAGAACGCGACCCCCATCGCCGCCAGCACCGGCAGCGCGAACAGCAGACCACTGCCACCGCTGAAGACGAAGGTCGCGATCGCGAACAGCCCTGTGATCAGGGTGATGCCGAACAGGCTGCCACCGTTGTAGCGGTACAGCCCACGCTTGAACGTCGCCGCGATCGCGGTCTTGTTGCGCTTCTGATGCGCGGCGACCACCTTCTGCATGTAATCGGGGTGCTTGCCGTCGAGCTTCAGCACCGGACCGCCTTCGAACAGGTCGGCCAGCAGCGCCGCGCGATCCGCAGGCAGCGCCTTGCCGCCCTCGTCCAGACGCTCGATCCGCCAGTCTTCCTTGACCCGGGTCTTGTCGCGATGGATCGACAGATGGCCGGCGACCGCGAGCGTGAGCACGTCGGCCGAGAACGCGCGCGTATCGGTGTGGTTCTGCTCGATGTGCCGCAGCATGCCCGGCGACAGGTCGTCCGGCGGGTCATAGGTCACCACGATCGTGCCCGGCTTCGGATCACGGCCCACCACATGCCAGCGCCAGAACGCGAACACCAGCAACGTGATCAGACCCAGCAACGCGATCAACGGCGCGCGATTGTCGCGCAGCAGCCATTGCAGCTTCTGCGCCGTCGTCGGCTCGACGAACAGGCCCTTGGGAAACGCCAGCACCGTGGTCAGACCTTCCTGCGGCGCGAGCGGCGCGGACAGTGTCCAGCGTGCCGCGCCCGGCCCGGTGACTTCAGCCGTGCACGCCTGCGAACGTGCGCCCTGTGCGCCGGTGAAGCACTCCGGCAGCAGGTCATCGGTCGGCACCGGCTCCGGCAGGCGCAATGTGGCCGATCCGCGTTCGATCCCGAACATCCAGCCGTGCCCGATCGCGTTCCAGTACAGCTCGTCGTGTCTGTCGAAGAACCCGATCTGCCGCGTCGTGCGATAGCGCAGTTCGTAGGTGAACTCACCCGGCACCGGCAGGAAATCGTCGTTGCCGAAGTTCACCCGCACGCCGTTGCCGAGCTGGTCGATGAAGTACGGCTCGCTGCGCCCGTCACGCTGCAGCCCGACCATCTCGAAATCCACGACCACCCGGTTGCCGTGGCGATCCTTGTAACGCGTCGGGAAATCGCGATAGATCCCGCGCCGGATGTTCTCGCCTTCCGCCCGCACCCGGATGCGCTCGGTGACATCGAGACTGCCGTCGGCGTTGAGCTGCAGATCGCTGTCGTAGGCGAGGATGCGTTCCTGGGCCAGCAGCGACGAGGCGCACAGCAAAAGCAGAATCGACAACAGGGATCGGAACATCGATATCTCCAGCGCGAAAGGTGCGCCCGACTCTCCTCGGACGTCATTCAACGCCCGATGCTAGCGTGACGCGAATACAGGTCGTGGGCGACCTGCGGCTCCATCCGGCGACGGCCTTTTCTGCGGTACGCCGCTCCGGACAGGCAGGCACTGTAAAATCGCCGTCTTTTGCGCGCTTCGCCCTTGGACGCCCCACCCCGCCCCGCCTTCCACGGCCCGACCTTCGTCCGGCTGCTGGCCCGCCTGACCGACGACGCGCTGCCGCAGGGCGGCACGGCGCCGGCCGAGCGGCTGAGCCAGTGGATCGACTGGACGCGGGCCGTGGTGCTGTCGAAGGTGCTGGACGCCAAGGGCACCGAGGCTGAACCGGACGCGCAGGTGCCTGATCGGGACGACGCCGAGGCCTGCGCGCGGGCCCGGTCGACCTTGCTGGCGGCGATCGCCGCCGCGCCGGAACTCGCGGCGTCGCAGCCGCAGCCCGGTACGCCGGACGCAGAGGCAGGCATGCCGGCGGTCGCGATCGACTTCGCCCCGTTCCGCCAGCGCCACATCACCCTGCAGCGCTCGATGCAGGCGGCGACGGGCCGGTTGCGTGGCGAGCTGCGCGAGCGGCTGGCGCAGCAGTCGGCCGACATGGCGCGTCTGGCCGAGGTGGACGCGGTGATGGAGGGCGCGCTGAGTCCGCGCGAGCACGCGTTGCTGGGCGCGGTGCCGGCGCTGCTCGAAACGCATTTCGAGCGGCTGCGCGCCGCCGCAGGCGATGCGGCCACGGATCCGTCCGCGGTCTGGCTCGATGGTTTTCGCAGGGACATACAGGGCGTGCTGATCGCCGAACTGGATGTCCGTTTCCAACCGGTCGACGCGCTGCTCGCCGCGCTTCGCACCCACTGACGCAGTGCCCATGTTCCCAAGCAATCGCATTTCCGCTTTCGTGCCCGCCCTCGCCTTCACCCTCGGCCTGGCCGTGGTCGCCGGCATCGCCATCGGCTATGTCGGCAGCAATCCGCCGGCATTCGCCGTCTCGCTGCTGATCGGCGCGTTCTACGTCGTCGGCGGGCTGGAGCTGCTGCGCTATCGGCGCGCCACCACATCGCTCGTCGACGCGGTCGACGGCCTGTCCGCGCCGCCGGCGTCCTTCGAGTCCTGGCTCGACGGCCTCGACCCGGGCCTGCGCAGCGCGGTGCGCCTGCGCGTCGAAGGCGAGCGCGTTGCACTGCCGGTGCCGGCGCTGACGCCTTATCTGGTCGGCATGCTGGTGCTGCTGGGCATGCTCGGCACGCTGCTGGGCATGATGGTGATGCTGCGCGGCACCGGCATGGCGCTGGAGACGGCGACCGACCTGCAGGCGATCCGCGATTCGCTGGCCGCGCCGGTCAAGGGCCTGGGCTTTGCGTTCGGCACCTCGATCGCGGGCATTGCGACCTCGGCGATGCTGGGTCTGGTCTCGGCCTTGCTGCGCCGCGAGCGCGCACGCGCCGTGCAGCGGCTCGACGCGGCGAGTGCCGCCACGCTGCACGTGCATTCGCAGGCCTATCAGCGAAGCGAAACCTTGCGCCTGTTGCAGCAGCAGACCGAAGTGATGCCGGCCTTGGTCGAACGCCTGGGCGCGATGATGGCGGCGATCGAGCAGCAGAGCGCCGCGGCCGGTGAGCGTCAGTCCGCCAGCCAGACCGCCTTCCACGACCGCACCGAGGCGGTCTACACGCAGCTGGCCGCATCGGTCGAGCGCGCTCTGCAGACCAGCGTCGCCGAGAGCGCACGCGCCGCGACCGCGGCCCTGCAGCCGGTGTTCGAAACCACGATGGCCGCGCTGTCGCAGGAAACCGCCGCATTGCAGGCCACCGTGCGCGATGCGGTCGAACGGCAGCTGCAGACGCTGTCGAGCGGCTTCGAAACCTCGACCGCGACCGTCGCCGCGCGCTGGCAGGCCGCACTGGACGGCCAGACCGCATCGAACGAGGCGCTGGCACGCGACCTGCGCAGCGCACTCGACGGCTTCAACACGACGTTCGAGCAGCGCGCGAGCGGTCTGCTCGACACCGTGGTCGCACGTCTGGATGCCGCGAGCGATCGCAGCGCTGCGCTGCACGACACCGTGACCGGCGCGGTGGACACGCAGCTGCAGGCGCTGACGAGCGGCTTCGACGCGTCCACCGCCGCCGTCGCCGAACGCTGGCAGCAGGCGCTCGACGCGCAGCAGGCCGCGCAGGCCGCGTTGACCGACGACCTGCGCGCCGCGCTGGATGGCGTCGGCGCCACCTTCGAAACCCGCGCGACCGCGCTGGTCGACGGCGTTGGTACGCGTCTCGAAACGACGGTCGACACGCTCGCCACGCGCTGGAACGACGCGCTGTCGCAGCAGATGGCGGCGCACGAAACCCTGGGCGAACGCCACGAACAGGCATTGACCGCCGCCGCGGCGACCTTCGAAACGCATTCGGCCGCGCTGCTGCAGAAGGTGGACGCCTCGCACGCCGACCTGCAGACCGCACTCGCCGCGCAGGATGCGCAGCGTCTGTCGGCGTGGACCGACAGCCTCGCCGCGATGTCGGCTGCACTGCGCGAAGACTGGGCGCAGGCCGGCGCCGAAACCACGCGCCAGCAGCAGGCGATCGGCGAGACGCTGGCGACGACCGCCGACAGCATCGCCGCGCAGACCCAGGCGCATGCCAGCGCGACCATCGCCGAGATCTCGCGCCTGGTCGACACCGCATCGGAAGCGCCGCGCGCGGCCGCCGAGGTCATCGCCGAACTGCGCAAGTCGCTGTCGGAGAGCATGGTCCGCGACACCGCGATGCTGGAAGAACGCACGCAGATGCTGTCGACGCTCGACACCCTGTTGAAGGCGGTGAACCACGCCTCGACCGAACAGCGCGCGGCCATCGATGCACTGGTCGCGACCTCGGCCGATCTGCTCGAACGCGTCGGCACGCGCTTCACCGACCACATCGAGGCCGAGACCGGCAAGCTCGATGGCGTGGCGACAACCTTGAGCGTCGGCGCGGCCGAAGTTGCCAGCCTCGGCGAGGCCTTCGGCGCGGCGGTCACGGTGTTCGGCGAATCCAACGATGCACTGGCCGCACGCCTGGCCGGCATCGAGGACGCGCTGGAGAAGTCGCTGGCGCGCAGCGACGAGCAGCTCGCCTACTACGTCGCGCAGGCGCGTGAGGTCGTCGACTTGAGCGTGCTGGCACAGAAGCAGATCATCGAAGAGCTGCAGCAGCTCGGCAGCCGGCGGACGTCCGAAACATGAGCGTGGAGCTGGAAGGCGACCACGAATCGAGCGCGCCCATCTGGGCCGCGTTCGGCGACCTGATGTCGGTGTTGCTGGGCGCGTTCGTGCTGATCCTGGTCAGCGTGATCGGCGTGCAGTTGCAGCTCGAGCTCAAGCTGGACGAAGAGATCACCCAGCGCGAGGCCGAGACACAGCGTCGGCAGACGCTGGAGCAGGCACTGGCCGCGCCGCTCGCCGCGGGTCGCATCACCCTGGTCGACGGCCGCATCGGCATCCGCGGCAGCGTGCTGTTCGCCGATGCGTCGGACCAGTTGCAGCCCGAGGGCCGCGAACTGCTGCGCAGCCTCTCCGGTCCGCTCACCGAGTACCTGACTTCGCGCGACGAGATCCTGATGGTCAGCGGCTTCACCGACGACCGCCTCGTGCGCGACGGCAACCGCTTCTCGGACAACTGGGAGCTGTCGGCGCAGCGCGCGCTCAATGTCACCCGCGCATTGATCGGCGACGGCGTGCCGGCCGAGTCGGTGTTCGCCGCCGCGTTCGGCGCGCAGCAACCGGTCGGTTCCAACGACGACGCCGAAGGGCGCGCGCAGAACCGCCGCGTCGAGATGGCGCCGGTGCCACGGCAGCAGTCCGCGGCCGGCAGCGATGGCGACTGACACGCACGACATCGCCGCGCTGCTCGACGTCTGGCGTTCTCAGGGCGCCGATCGCATCGCGCCGCTGCGCTTCCATCGCATCGTCGCGCTGCATGCGCGTGCGCTGCAGCGCGACGGCGACGCGCGTCGCCAGCTCGAAGCGAAGCTGGCGGCGCTGGTCGAGGCGTATGCGCGTGAGATCGCGCTGTCCGATGACGCGCACGGCACCGCGCGTACGCGCGGCGATCTCGGTGTTCTCGCCGACGAGACGACGACGCGCGAGAGAGACAACGCGGCCTATCCCGAACTGCCCGCCGTCGACGACTTCCGTCGACTGTGGTCGACACTGCGCACCCGCACCCAGGTCCGCAAGTCGCTGGCGCAGGCGCCGACGGGTGCGGGCCCGCTGAACTCCGCCGCCCTCGCCCATCGCTCGCTGACCCTGATGGGCGGCCTGTCGCCGGAGTATCTGCAGCACTTCCTGGGCTACGTCGACACGCTGTCGTGGCTGGAGACGCTGCAGGACGCCGGCGTGCTGGCGGGCAAGGACACCGCGCCGCCGGTGGGCGCCAAGCCTCGCAGGCCACGGAAACGCAAAGCCGGGTGAACGCGCTGCGGCGATTTGCCCGGTGCGGTCGCAGCGCTGCACAGTCGCGGGCCTGGATGAACGCGCCGCATGCGCAGATGCCGGCGCCCGACACGCCAAGCCCTTGCATCGCAAGGACAATTTCACAATAATGGCCGGCTCGTTGCGTCCGGACCATTTCCACATGGCCGACCAGCCCGACGGACGCGCGGTTTCCGCGGGCGGTGCGACGAGACTTCCCTCCCGTTCCGCGCGATGGCCACGCCATCGGGGCCGCCGTCTTCCTGGCTAAGGGAGGCAACAATTACTTCGAGGTGCGTAATGTCCCGAGTCTGCCAAGTCACCGGCAAGCGTACGACGCATGGCAACAACGTGTCGCACGCCATGAACAAGACCCGCCGTCGCTTCATGCCGAACCTGCATGAGCGTCGCTTCTGGGTCGCCAGCGAAAACCGCTGGATCAAGCTGCGCGTGTCCACCAAGGCCCTGCGCACCATCGACAAGAACGGCATCGATGCCGTGATCGCCGAGCTCCGTGCCCGCGGCGAGAAGGTCTGAGGAGTAGAACATGGCAGGCAAGCGCGACAAGATCCGTCTGATTTCCTCGGCCAACACCGGGCATTTCTACACCACGGACAAGAACAAGAAGAACACCCCCGGCAAGATGGAGATCAAGAAGTACGATCCCGTCGTCCGGAAGCACGTGATCTACAAGGAAGGCAAGATCAAGTGACCTGACGGCCCACGCGCGCAGCGCGTGGCTGCCGGAAGGTCATCCCGGCGAACGCCGGAAGCGCTGATCAACAGCCGGATGGTTGGTCATCCAGTGCCTCTACGAAACCCGCCGAAAGGCGGGTTTCGTGTTTTCAGCACCCGCGCTCCAGCGCGGCTGACGTTGCGTCATCCCGGCGCAGGCCGGAAGCGCTGTTCAACTGCCGGATGGCTGGTCATCCAGTGTCTTCAAGCAGAACCCGCCGCAAGGCGGTTTGTGCTTGTGGGACCCACGCGCGCAGGGCGTGGCTGCCGGAAGGTCATCTCGGCGAACGCCGGATCCCGCGCCTCTACGAAACCCGCCGAGAGGCGGGTTTCGTGTGTCTGACTGTGATCAAGCCCTCCTCCGCCTGCGGGGGAGGGTTGGGTGGGGGCGAACGATCCGAAGAGTCGAACATCGTCCCGGGCGAACCTCGCGATTCGAGCGAACGCCGGCGCAGGCATCACCTTCGCGAACGGAAGCTTCGCCCCCACATCCCGACCTTCCCCCGCAAGCGGGGGAAGGAGACAAGCCGGTTCACCCGTGTGGACATCCCCCGATGCCACACTCGCCTGCATGTCGAATCACGACCTGCATGTCGGCCTGTGGATCCTCATTGCCGACTGGCTGATCCGCATTGCCGCCCTGCTCTGGATCCCGGCACGTACCCGCCCGTCGGCGGCGCGCAGCTGGCTGCTGCTGATCGGCTTCGTCCCTCTGCTCGGCCTGCCGGCCTATCTGCTGCTCGGCCACCCCTGGCTGTCGCGCGAACGGCGTGCGCGACAGGCGCGTGCCTCGCGTCTGATCCGCCAGCGGCAGGCGCCGTTGACCGCGCTGCGATGGCAGCCGGCCGATGCCTTCTCGGCGCCGGCCGACATCGCACGCCTGACCGAACGACTCGGCGACTTCATGCCGACCAACGGCAACGCGGTCGAACTGCTCGACGATTACGCGGGCACGCTACAGCGGCTGATCGACGACATCGAGGCGGCGACCCGCGAAGTGCACCTGCTCTATTACCTGATGTTCGACGACGCCTCGGGTCAGACCGTCGCCCAGGCCCTGCAGCGCGCCGCACGGCGCGGTGTGCGCTGCCGGCTGCTGCTCGACGCGGTCGGTGCCAAGCGCGGCCTGCGCGCCTTCCGGCGTGAGCTGCGCAATGCCGGCGTCAGTGTCCAGGCCACGCTGGCCGGCGGTCTGGCCTGGCGGCGCAGCGCACGCATGGATCTGCGCAACCACCGCAAGATCGCGGTCATCGACGGGCGCATCGCCTTCACCGGTTCGCAGAACCTGGCCGATCCGCACTTCGTGCCCGGCCACCCCAACCGCGAGGTCGTGGCCCGGGTGCGCGGGCCGGTGGTGGCGCAATTGCAGGCCCTGTTCGCCAGCGACTGGTACATCGAAACGGGCGAAGTGCTGGAGGTCGATGCCCCGCCGATCGCACCCAGCGGCCAGGCGCCGGCGCAGTTGCTGCCCAGCGGACCGGCCTACCCGTTCGAGAACGCACGCGACATGTTCGTCGCCTTGCTGCAGCGTGCGCGAAGACGCGCCGTGCTCGTCTCGCCCTATTTCGTGCCCGACGAGGCGACCGTGGGCGCACTGCGCGTGGCGGCTCTGTCCGGCGTGTCGGTACAGCTGATCCTCTCGGCGACCAACAACCAGCGGCTCACCGCCTGGGCGCAGGCGGGCTTCTACGACGAACTGCTGGCGGCCGGCGTACGTATCGCCCTGTATCGGCCGCATTTCCTGCACGCCAAGCACCTGAGCATCGATGGCGAGATCGCCCTGGTGGGTTCGAGCAATCTCGACATCCGAAGTTTCATGCTCAATGCCGAAGCCGGCCTGTTGTGCTTCGACGCCGGCGTGGTCGCGCGGCTGCGTGAAATCGAGCAGGGCTACCTGCAGCAGTCCGACGCGCTCGACGCCGAAACCTGGCGCAGGCGGCCGGCGTGGCGGCGGAGTGTCGAAGGCATCGCGCGGCTGGCCGATTCGTTTCTGTGACCGGCGCGGCGCGCATCTGCCATTGCAGGAACTGATCTGTGCGAGGGGCTTGGTCGGGTCGTCGGTGAAGCATCGCGCGCGAGCGCGCTCCTACAGGGGGGCGCTCGGACGCGTCCATCCGCGCGATTGCTCCGTGTAGGAGCGCGCTCGCGCGCGAAGGGCTTTGCCGGGAACGCCTGTGAAGCATCGCGCGCGAGCGCGCTCCTACAGGGGCATTCGGGCCAGGCGCATGCAACGCCCCTGCAAAGCGCCGCTAGAAACCGCCGCCGGCGTCGAGCCAGGCCTGCTCGTCGGGTGTATTCACCCGCCCCAGTGCACGGTTCCGGTGCGGGAAGCGGCCGAAGCGTTCGATGACCTCCAGATGGGCCTGGGCGTAGTTGCGGTACTCGACGTTGTCGACGTCGGCGAACAATTCGACCGAGCGTCGCTGGTCGGCCAGGTCTTCGGAATGCTCGAAGGGCAGATAGACGAAACCACGCAGCGCATCCTCGAACCTGCGATCGCGGCCGGCTTCGATCATCCGCTGTGCGTAATGGCGCGCCAGCGGATCGGTCGCGAAGGCATGGCCGCTGCCGCGGAAGATGTTGCGTGGAATCTGGTCGAGCAGGATCAGCAGCGCCAGACCGCCCTCGGCCGTGTCGAGCCAGTGTTCGAGTTCGCGGCGGCCGGCGGCGAAATGCGCGTCGCGGAAACGCGTGTCGCATTCGCGGTCGAAGGCATCGCCGCCGCGGAACCAGTTCTGCATGCCGGCATCGCGCCAGAAGTCGACGACGGCCTTGGGAGTGATCGTATCCATGGCCGCAGACTAGCGCGGCCCGGTGACACGTGCACCACGCTCCGCGGCCGGTTCTATACTCGCGGCGATTCCTCATTCGCCGGAGTACATGCATGACGCGTCGCCTGATCCGCCTGTTGCCTGCCCTGTTCGTGCTGTCGGGTGCGTTGTTGCTTTCGGCCTGTCAGCGCGGGGACGCCGACCGGGCGCTGCTCGATGCACCCGCAGTGGGCGACCTCTATGCCGCGCAGCTCAGCGCCTTCTCCGAATACGAGTTCAACGACGACTCGCGGGTGCCGATCGATCCGGCCCACGGCCTGCTGAAGGTGGTCGCGGCCGACGCCGACGGCGTGATCGTCATCACCGAGAACACCGCTTCGTCCGAGAAGGCGACCGCACGCAGCGACCTGCGCGGCGACGTGTCGGCCATCGAGTTCGACGACAGCGAACGCATCGAGATCGCCAAGGCCGACCTGCACAAGGCCTACGAGGATGGCCTGATCTATGCGGTCAGGCGGCCCTCGGCGGACTGAGCGAACGCTTCCCTGCTGACGAAGAAAGCCCGGCGATTGTCGGGCTTTCTTGCATGGGGCTGCGTGCTGAAGAGGGTTATTCGTCGAAGCGCAGGTGGCGCACCGACTTGCCGTGACGGCGGATCAGTTTCAGCGCTTCGATGCCGATGTTGATGTGGCGCTCGACGAAGTCGGCGCTGACCTTCGCGTCCGAGGCCTCGGTCTTGACGCCTTCGGGAATCATCGGCTGGTCGCTGACCAGCAGCAGCGCGCCCGACGGAATGCGGTTGGCGAAGCCGGCGGCGAACACCGTCGCAGTTTCCATGTCGATCGCCATGCAGCGCATCATCCGCAGCCGTTCCTTGAAGGCAGCATCGTGTTCCCAGACGCGGCGGTTGGTCGTGTAGACGGTACCGGTCCAGTAGTCGTGGCCGAGGTCGCGGATCATCGTCGAGACCGCACGCTGCAACGCGAACGCCGGTAGGGCCGGCACTTCCGGCAGCAGATAGTCGCTGCTGGTGCCCTCGCCGCGGATCGCCGCGATCGGCAGCACCAGATCGCCGAGCTGGTTCTTGCGCTTGAGGCCACCGCACTTGCCCAGGAACAGCACCGCCTTGGGCATGATCGCCGAGAGCAGGTCCATCATCGTCGCGGCGTTGGGGCTGCCCATGCCGAAGTTGATCATGGTGATGCCGTCGGCCGTGGCGCTGGGCATGGGCCGGTCGAGGCCCACGACCTCGGCCCCGGTGAGGCGGGCGAAATGGTGCAGGTAGCCACCGAAATTGGTCAGCAGGATGTGTTCGCCGAACTGGTCCAGCGGCACGCCGGTGTAGCGCGGCAGCCAGTTCTCGACGATCTGTTCTTTTTCTTTCATCGTCTTCGTCTCCTCTCGTGCGCGGCATTCTCGCATGCGCCTCGCACCTGCCACAGAACGCGGCGCAGGTCGCAGCGCGTGGCGCGCGGCCGCAGGTACACTCGATAGCTGTCGCACGCCGTCCCACCGTCGTGCCGGGGAAACACCTGCCGTCCACACGTCTTCGGGGAGTCGCCGATGTCCCGCCTGTTGTCCGCCGCACTCGCGGTCGCCCTGTTCGGTGGCTGCGCCACCACATCCACGCCCGGCGCATCGTCCGCCGCAGCGAAAGCGCCGCACGTCGGCGCGGACGCCTACGCCAGCACCTATGTGCCGATCGCGTCGGCGCCGACGCTGATCACCAATGCCACCGTGCTGATCGGCGACGGCCAGCGCCTCGAAGGCGCGGACGTGCTGCTGCAGGACGGCCGCGTCGCCGCGGTCGGCAATGACCTGCAGGCACCGGCGAACGCGCAGCGCGTCGACGGCACCGGCAAATGGGTCACGCCCGGCATCATCGACGTGCACTCGCACCTGGGCGTGTATCCGAGCCCGGGCGCCAGCGCGCACAGCGACGGCAACGAGATGACCGCGCCCAATACCGCACAGGTCTGGGCGGAGCATTCGGTGTGGCCCCAGGATCCCGGCTTCGGCGCGGCGCTCGCCGGCGGCGTCACCGCGCTGCAGATCCTGCCCGGCTCGGCGAACCTGATCGGTGGCCGCGGCGTGACGCTCAAGAACGTGGCCGCGACGATGGTCACCGACATGAAATTTCCCGGCGCGCCCTACGGCCTGAAGATGGCCTGCGGCGAAAACCCCAAGCGCGTCTATGGCCAGAAGGGTGGCCCGGCCACGCGCATGGGCAACGTGGCCGGCTATCGCGCGGCGCTGATCGATGCAGCGGACTATCGCCGCAAGCAGGCCGGCGATTCGCCCGGCAAACGCGACCTCAAGGTCGAGACCATGGCCGGCGCGATGGATGGCGACATCCTCGTGCACATCCACTGCTACCGCGCCGACGAGATGGCGCAGATGCTCGATCTCGCCAAGGAGTTCGACTTCCAGGTCACTGCCTTCCACCACGGCGTGGAGGCCTACAAGATCGCCGACCGTCTCGGCGCCGAAGGCGTCTGCGGTGCACTCTGGGCCGACTGGTGGGGCTTCAAGATGGAGGCCTTCGACGGCATCCAGGAGAACATCGCGATCGTCGACCGCGCGCCGGGCGGCTGCGCGATCGTGCATTCCGATTCCGACGAAGGCATCCAGCGCCTCAACCAGGAAGCGGCCAAGGTCATGGCGGCCGCGCATCGCGCCGGTATCGAGATCACGCCCGAACACGCGATCCGCTGGCTGACCGAGAACGCGGCCAGGTCGCTCGGCGTACTCGACCAGACCGGCACGCTGACCGCCGGCAAGATGGGCGACGTCGTGCTGTGGAACGGCAATCCCTTCACCGTTTACGCGCTGGCCGAACACGTGTGGATCGATGGCGCGCACGTCTACGACCGCGCAGATCCCGCGCGCCAGCCGGTGTCGGACTTCATGCTCGGCCAGGGCGCCGCCGCCAATGGAGGTGCCCGATGAGCCGCCGTCTGCCACGCGCGATGACGCGCCTGCTGGTCACCGGCGTGCTGATCGCCGCCACCCTGCCCGTCGCCGCGCAATCGGTGCTGATTCGCGGCGCGACCGTGCACACCGCCAGTGCGCAGGGTTCGCTGCAGAACACCGACGTGCTGGTGCGCAACGGCCGCATCGCGGGTATCGGCGCAGGTCTGTCCGCCGGCGATGCGCAGGTCGTCGAAGCGCAAGGCCGTCCGCTGACACCGACGCTGTTCGGCGGCGTGACCGGCATCGGCATCGAGGAAGTCTCCGGCGAGAGCGGCACGCGCGACGACCGCCTGTCGCTCGGCGACGACAGCCACATGGCGGTGCGTCCGGAGTTCGACGTGACGCTGGCCTTCAATCCTGATTCGATCGTCATTCCGGTCGCGCGCGTGGAGGGCATCGGCTTCACGCTGATCTCGGCCGGCAGCAGCAGTTCGATCATCGGTGGCCAGGGCGCGGTGATGCGACTGGACGGCAGCGAAGAACCGGCCGGCCCGAAGGTGCTGTATCTGTCGCTCGGCGCCGACGGTGCGGCGCAGAGCGGCTCGTCGCGTGCGGCGCAGTGGATGGTGCTGGACCAGCTGATCGACGAAGCCCGCGGTCGTCTGCCGGCCGATTCGCACGTCGCCGCGCTCACGCCCGCGGGCAAGCGTGCACTGGCGCCCTACCTCGACGGCCGCGGCACGATCGTCGTCGGCGTCAATCGCGCGTCCGACATCCGCCAGCTGCTGCGCTGGACCAAGCGCCACAACCTGCGCATCGCGATCCGCGGCGCCGCCGAGGGCTGGCGCGTCGCGGCCGAGCTCGCCGCGGCCGACGTGCCGGTATTCGTCGATCCGCTGGTGAACCTGCCGTCCAACTTCGACCAGATCGGCGCGACGATGGAAAACGCCGCGCGTCTGCAGGCCGCCGGCGTGCGCGTCGGTTTCGCCCAGGCCAGTGACGCCTCGCACAACGCGCGCAAGCTGCGTCAGCTCGCGGGCAACGCGGTCGCGCACGGTCTGCCATGGGATGCGGGTCTCGCCGGTCTGACGCGCGTGCCGGCGGAAGCCTTCGGCGTCGGCGATGCGATCGGCACGATCGCGGTCGGTCGCAAGGCGGACCTCGTGCTGTGGTCGGGCGACCCGCTGGACGTCACCAGCACCGCCGAGCAGGTCTGGTTCGACGGCCGTGCGATCGAGATGCGCTCGCGGCAGACGGAATTGCGGGATCGCTACCTGCCGCGTGCGACGCCGGCGAATGAAGGCGGCATGCCGCGGGCGTATCGGACGCGGTAAGGCTCTGAGCCCTCTCGCGCGTGCGGCCCTGTCGGTGTGGTGACCAGCTGAGGTCGGGACGCGTCGCCATCCGCCCCTTCCCCCGCGCGCGGGGGAAGGCCGGGATGGGGGCGAACCTCGTCTGCCGCACGCAATGCGCCGGGCGCGATTTCACAACCGCATCTGCTTGAAATCGGTCGGGCCGTGATCGGAACCTTCGCCCCCACCCGACCCTCCCCCGCGCGCGGGGGAGGGCTTCAGATCGCCGCAAGCCGAGGCATGGGGCGGAAACTCACCGCGCGTCCGCAGGAATCTCGTCCGGATCCGGATCCACCGCCAGCTTGCCGGCGATCAGCACTGCCTGGGTGCGATTCGATGCGCCGAGCTTGCGCAGCACGGCGGTCATGTGCGCCTTGACGGTCGCTTCCGACACGCCCAGCTCGTAGGCGATCTGCTTGTTGAGCATGCCGTCGCCGAGCATCTGCAGCACGCGGAACTGCTGCGGGGTGAGATCGCGCAGGCACGCGGCGACGTCATGTTCGCCGGGCGTCACGGCCGGCGCGGAGATCGCGGCTTCGGGCACGAAGCGGTCGCCGTCGAGCACCTGCGCCACTGCGCGTGCCAGGGTCTCGGCGTCGGCGGATTTGGGCACGAAACCCGCCGCGCCGTGATCCAGCGCGCGGCGCATCACCGCCGGCTCCTCGCGTGCGGACACCATCAGCACCGGCAGTTGCGGGAACTGCGCGCGCAGGTGCACCAGCGCGCTGAAACCGTGCACGCCGGGCATGTTGAGATCGAGCATCAGCAGGTCGGCGTCCGGTTCGGACTCGACCATGGCGTAGAGCGCGTCGACGTTGTGCGCCTCGCGCAAGCGCGCATCGGGCACGGCGCGGGCGATGGCGCCACGCAGGGCTTCGCGGAACAGGGGATGGTCGTCGGCGATCAGCAGGGTGGTCATTGCGGCAGCCGGCGGGGCCCAGGAGGAAGAAAGGTGCATCGATGCATCGACGGAAAACACGAGCCGTGCCGGCGCGCGCGAGCGTCACCGGCACGACGATGTCACGGGCTCATGCGCCCGGGATGTAGCGCTCCTTGACCAGCGAGTCGACGACCGACGGGTCGGCCAGCGTGCTGGTGTCGCCGAGCTGGTCAGGCGCGTTCTCGGCGATCTTGCGCAGGATGCGACGCATGATCTTGCCCGAGCGCGTCTTCGGCAGACCCGGCGCCCACTGGATGTGGTCGGGCGATGCGGTCGGGCCGATCTCGCTGCGCACGTGCTTGACCAGTTCCTTGCGCAGGTCTTCGCTGTACGCTTCGCCGGCCTTGAGGGTCACGTAGGCGTAGATGCCCTGGCCCTTGATGTCGTGCGGGAAGCCGACGACCGCCGCCTCGGCGACCTTCGGATGCAGCACCAGCGCGCTTTCGAGTTCGGCGGTGCCGATGCGGTGACCGGACACGTTGATGACGTCGTCGACGCGGCCGGTGATCCAGTAGTAGCCGTCCTCGTCGCGGCGACAGCCGTCACCGGTGAAGTAGCTGCCCGGATAGGCCTTGAAGTAGGTGTCGATGAAGCGCTGGTGGTCGCCGTAGACACTGCGCATCTGGCCGGGCCAGGAATCGGTGATGACGAGGTTGCCCTCGGTCGCACCTTCGAGCACGGTGCCGTTGGCATCGACCAGCGCCGGCTGCACGCCGAAGAAGGGCTTGGTCGCCGAACCGGGCTTGGTGTCGATCGCGCCGGGGAGCGGCGAAATGAGAATGCCGCCGGTCTCGGTCTGCCACCAGGTATCGACGATCGGGCAGCGGCCGTCGCCGACCACGTCGGCGTACCAGCGCCAGGCCTCGGGATTGATCGGCTCGCCGACGCTGCCGAGCAGGCGCAGGCTCTTGCGCGAGGTCTTCTTGACCGGCGCTTCGCCCTCGCGCATCAGCGCGCGGATCGCGGTGGGCGCGGTGTAGAAGATCGTGACCTGGTGCTTGTCGATGACGTCCCAGAAGCGCGAGACGTCCGGATAGTTCGGCACGCCTTCGAAGATCAGCGAGGTCGCGGCGTTCGCCAGCGGGCCGTAGACGATGTAGCTGTGGCCGGTCACCCAGCCGACGTCGGCCGTGCACCAGTACACGTCGTCATCGCGCAGGTCGAAGATCGCCTGGTGCGTGTAGCTGGCGAACAGCAGATAGCCGCCGGTCGTGTGCAGCACGCCCTTCGGCTTGCCGGTCGACCCGGAGGTGTAGAGGATGAAAAGCGGGTCTTCCGCGTTCATGCGCTCCGGTTCGCAGGTGTCGGGCTGGTCGTCGACGACGGCGTCGTACCAGCGGTCGCGCGGCATCTGCATGTCGACCGCGCCGCCGGTGTGGCGCACGACCAGCACGGTCTCGACGGTGTTGGTGCCCGGCAGCTTCAGTGCCGCGTCGACGTTGGCCTTCAGCGGCACGCTCTTGCCGCCGCGCAGGCCTTCGTCGGCGGTGATGATGAGCTTGCTGCCGCAATCCGACACGCGGTCGGCGATCGAGTTCGGCGAAAAGCCGCCGAAGACCACGCAATGCACCGCGCCGATGCGTGCGCAGGCGAGCATCGCGACGGCCGCCTCGACGATCATCGGCAGATAGATGGTGACGCGGTCGCCCTTGCCGACGCCGAGATTGCGCAGCGCATTGGCGAGCCTGCAGACGCGCGCATGCAGGTCGCGGTAACTGACGTGCAGCGCTTCGGTGTCGGGGCTGTCGCCTTCCCAGATCAGCGCGGTCTTGTCGCCCTTCGTCGCGAGATGGCGGTCGAGGCAGTTGACGCTGACGTTGAGCTCACCGTCCTCGAACCAGCGGATGCGGAAGTCCTGCAGGTCGTAGCTGACGTTGCGGATCTTCGTCGGCGGCTTGAACCAGTCGAGCCGCTTGGCGGCCTCGCCCCAGAAGGCATCCGGGTCCTGCACCGAACGCGCGTAGTCGCGCGCGTAGGCGTCGGCGGTAATGGTGTCCGGGCCGGCGAATCCGGTCGGCGCGGCGTAGGTTTCTGCGGGATTGGACATCGCGGGGGAGCCTCCTTCAGACGCGTCCGACCAGTGTGCCGGATTCGCCGCGACAGGCGTCTAGACCTTGGTCTAACCGGCGCGACGCGGTTCGGATATCGACCAATGGCGAATGGGCGACTCCGCCCCGGGCGTGCAGTCTGCAGGACGGACCGGTGGCGGCATCTTGCCGTTGCTCCGCTTTCTTGATCCAGCCCGTGGGAGGGGAACGATGAACCAGACACCGAAGGCGCGGCCGCGCCTGCTGGCCACCGCGGTACTCGCCGCGCTCACGCTGCCGGGCGTCGCGTTCGCGCAGACCGCCAAGGAACGCGAACTCGAAGCGCGCGTCGCCCAGCTCGAAGCGATGGTCCAGCAGCTCGTGTCGCAGCAACAGCAGACCGACACCGCCGTGAGCGAAGTGCGTACCGCCCAGGCTGCGCAACCGGCGCCCGCACCGGCCGCGACCGGCACCGGCGCTGCCGCACCGATCCAGGCGACGACGATCACCCCGCAGGCGAATCCGGGCACCACGTTCACCGTCGGCGGCATGATCCGCACCGATGCGATGGTTACCAAGACCACAGACGGCGACATCGCCGCCGGCACCGCCGGCCGCGACTTCTACGTGCCCGGCGCGATTCCGGTCGGCGGCGACGGCCCGGACACCTATTCCGATGCCCACCTGAAATTCTCGCGGCTGTGGTTCGACGCCAGCACCGTGCTCGATTCGGGCGACCGGCTCGGCGCACGCGTGGAACTCGATTTCTTCGGCGGTGCGCTCGGCAATACGGCCGCCACCAACACCTACGGCGCCACGCTGCGCCACGCTTACCTGACCTACAACAACTGGCTGGTCGGCCAGACCTGGTCGAACTTCATGGACACCACCGCGCTGCTCGATGCGGTCGACTTCGTCGGCCCGACCGATGGCGTCACCTTCGTGCGCCAGCCACAGCTGCGTTACACCAGCGGTCCTTGGGCAATCTCGATCGAGAAGCCCGAGACCACCGTGCAGCCGTTCGGCGGCGGGGCGCGCGTGATCGCCAGTGACAACAGCGCGATCCCCGACGTCATCGCCCGCTACACGCACAAGGGCGACTGGGGCCACGTGAGTTTCGCGGGCATGGCGCGCCAGCTGAAGTACGAACCCGTCGTCGGCGCCGAGAGCACCGACACCGGCTACGGCGCGCAGGTCAGCGGTCTGGTCAAGCTCGGCGAGAGCACCGACATCCGCTACCAGCTCAGCGGCGGCGACGGCATCGGCCGTTACATCGGCCTGGCGACGATCCAGCAGGACGCGATGGTCGACAGCGCCGGCGACATCGATGCACTCGGCGGCTGGGCCGGTTACGTCGGCCTGCGCCAGGTGTTCACGCCGAAGGTGCGTGGCAACCTGTTCTACGCGCGGTCGCAGTGGGACAACGAGGCGTCGTGGACCGGCCTCGGCGTGACCCGCAAGGTGCATTCGGTGCACGCCAACATGATCTGGTCGCCGGTGCCCAAGCTCGACTTCGGTGTCGAGGCCATCTGGGGCGAACGCACGCTCGAGTCGGGCACCGACGGCGAGCTGATGCGTCTGCACACGATGGCCCGTTATTCGTTCTGATCGACCGGCACGGGGCCGCAGCCGGCCCCGTGCCACGCCGCATCGGCGCGGCAGAGATCCATTCGCAACGGCTACGCCGTGGGAGGCGACGCATGTCAGAGCCATCCGCAACACCGTGTCGTGACACCCGCGCCCTGGACGGCGCGTTGCAAGACGGCCCGGACGCCGCATCCAAGCATTCCGACTTCCACCTGCCCCGCACGCCGCGATGCGCGCCGGGCACGGCCCACCACGCCATCTGAGGGGGAAACGCCACATGCTCGACAAAACCGCACAGAACTACTGGAAGGCCAACCTCAGGATCATCGGCATCTGCATGTCGATCTGGGCGCTGGTCTCGTTCGGCTTCGGCATCATCCTGCGACCCCTGCTGTCGGGGATCCGCATCGGCGGTACCGACATCGGCTTCTGGTTCGCGCAGCAGGGTTCGATCCTGGTCTTCATCGCCCTGATCTTCTTCTACACCTGGTACATGAACCGGCTCGATCGCGAGTACGGCGTGGACGAGCAATAAGGAACCGCGCGCATGGATCAGTTCACCATCAACCTCATCTTCGTCATAGGCTCGTTCCTGCTCTACGTGGGCATCGCGATCTGGGCACGTGCCGGTTCGACGGCCGAGTTCTACGCCGCCAACCGCGGCGTGAATCCGATCGTCAACGGCGCGGCCACCGCCGCGGACTGGATGTCGGCGGCCTCGTTCATTTCGATGGCCGGCCTCATCGCGTTCGTGGGCTACGGCAATTCCAGCTATCTGATGGGCTGGACCGGCGGCTTCGTGCTGCTGGCGCTGCTGCTTGCGCCGTATCTGCGCAAGTTCGGCCGCTTCACCGTGCCCGACTTCATCGGTGACCGCTTCTACAGCCGCACCGCACGACTGGTGTCGGTGGCGGCGCTGCTGATCATCTCGGTCACCTACGTGATCGGCCAGATGACCGGCGCAGGCGTGGCGTTCTCGCGCTTCCTCGAAGTGGACACCAACACCGGCCTGCTGATCGCGGCGGCGGTGGTGTTCGTCTACGCCGTACTTGGCGGCATGAAGGGCATCACCTACACGCAGCTGGCGCAGTACGTGGTGCTGATCATCGCCTACACGATCCCGGCGGTGTTCATCTCGCTGCAGCTCACCGGCAATCCGCTGCCGCAGCTGGGCCTGTTCTCCACGCATACCGAATCGGGCCTGCCGCTGCTGGCCAAACTCGACCAGGTGCTGCTGGAGCTGGGCTTCAACGACTACACCGGCGCGCACGATTCGATGCTCAACATGGTGCTCTTCACCATGTCGCTGATGATTGGCACCGCCGGCCTGCCGCACGTGATCATCCGCTTCTTCACCGTTCCGAAGGTGTCTGATGCGCGCAAGTCTGCGGGCTGGGCGCTGGTGTTCATCGCCCTGCTCTACACGGTGGCGCCGGCGGTCGGTGCCATGGCACGTCTGAACATCATCACGACCATCTATCCGCAGGGCACCGAAGCGACGTCGATCGCCTATGACGAACGTCCCGACTGGATGCACAACTGGGAACAGACCGGTCTGCTGAAGTTCGAGGACAGCAACGGCGACGGCCGCATCCAGTACTACAACGGTGCCAACGAGGAGTTCGCCTCGGTCGCCGAATCGCGCGGCTGGGCGGGCAACGAGATGGTCACCTTCAACCAGGACATCCTGGTGCTGGCCAACCCGGAGATCGCGCAGTTGCCCGGATGGGTGATCGGCCTGATCGCGGCCGGTGGCCTGGCGGCGGCGCTGTCGACTGCGGCAGGCCTGCTGCTGGCGATCTCGTCTGCGATCAGTCATGACCTGATCAAGTCCACGCTCAGGCCCGACATCTCCGAGAAGGGCGAACTGCTGGCCGCGCGCATATCGATGGCGGTCGCGATCGCAGTGGCGACATGGCTGGGCATGAATCCACCCGGATTCGCGGCCCAGACCGTGGCCCTGGCATTCGGGCTGGCGGCTTCGTCGCTGTTCCCGGCGATCATGATGGGCATCTTCTCCAAGAAGATGAACTCCACCGGCGCCGTCGTCGGCATGCTCGTGGGCCTGGGCGCGACCGTGCTCTACATCTTCACGTATCTGGGCTGGTTCTTCATTCCGGGCACCAACATGCTCGAGAACACCGCCGACAACTGGCTGTTCGGCATCTCGCCGCTGTCGTTCGGCGCGGTGGGCGCGGTGCTCAACTTCCTCGCCGCCTACATCGTGATGAAGCTGACCCGTCCGGCCCCGGCGCACGTGCAGGACCTGGTGGAAAGCATCCGCGTTCCGCGCGGTGCAGGCGCGGCGGTCGACCACTGACCACGACCGCGTGCTGATTCGACGGCCCGTCCCCTTCCGGGGGGCGGGCCGTCGCGTTTCGACACCGGCGACGTGCCTGCGGTGCGTCACCGGTCCGCGATAATCCGGGGCACAAGCCTCGCCCGATCACCGGAACCGCCTGCCCATGCTGCTCGAGTTCATCGCCATCATCGCCGCCGGTTTCGGCCTGGCCGGCTTCGCCCTGTCGCTCAATTTCCTCGCGCGCAAGCGCCTGCCGGGCTGGTTCGTGCCCGCCGCGGCTGGCGTCGGCATGCTGGCGATGGCGATCTGGCTGGAGTACTCGTGGTTCGACCGCGCGACCTCGAGCTATCCCGAAGGTGTCGAGATCGCCTCGACCAACCAGACGCGGTCCTGGTACCGGCCGTGGACCTACGTGGTGCCGCTGACCAATCGGCTGATCGCAGTCGACCACCGTTTCGATCGCCGCAATCCCGCGCATCCGGACATGGTGCTGACCCAGGTCGTGCTGGCCGGCCGCTGGGAGCCGTCGCGGCAGTTCGGCGCGATGTTCGACTGCGCCGGCCACCGGCGTGCCGATCTGCTCGACCAGGTCGTGTTCGCCGAGGACGGCTTGCTCGACAACGCCACCTGGCACCCGCTCGATCCCGCCGATCCGGTGCTGCGCACAGCCTGCGGGCGCTGAGCCCGACCGTCAGGCGACCGATGGCGTGCCGAGCGCCTCGGCGATGAAGTCCACGAACGCGCGGATGCGCGATGACACCCCCGAATTGCGGTAGTACACCGCATGCACCGGCTGGCGCACGTCACGGGTGTGCGGGGCGAGCAGTTCCACCAGACGGCCGGCCTCGCGGTCGTGGGCGGTGGTGAAGTCCGACAGGCAGGCGATGCCGGCACCGGCGACTGCGAGTGCGCGCACGGTCTCGCCACTGGACGCGGCGATCGCCGGCGAGATCTCCAACGGCGCGCCCGATGCATCCGCCAACGGCCACGCATTGAGATGGGGCAGGCCGGCGAATCCGAGCAGCGTGTGAGCGTCGAGGTCGGCCATCGATGCAGGCATGCCGTGGACATCGAGGTAGCGCGGTGAGGCCAGGATCCGCAGCCGGCTGTCGAGCAGGTGCCGCGCGACGAGGCTCGAGTCCTTCAGCGCACCGACCCGGATGGCGATGTCGGTGCGCTGTTCGACCAGATCGATGAAGCGGTCGCTGCTGGTCAGTTCCAGCGTGATCCGCGGATACGCGGCGCGGAACGCGGCCATGCGCGGCACCAGCACGTGCAACAGGAACGAGGTTGCCGCATCGATGCGCAGCACGCCTGCCGGCCCGTCCCGCAGTGCGCGCATGCGGTCTTCGGCGGCGTCCATGCGCGCCAGCACTGCGCGCGCATCCTCCAGAAACGCGCGCCCTTCCTCGGTCAGGGCGATGCGGCGCGTAGTCCGCTGCAGCAGTGTGGTGCCGAGCTTGTCCTCGAGCCGTCCCAGCGCGCGACTGATGGCGGACACGGTCTGTTCGAGCCGGCGCGCGGCGGCGGTGATCGAACCGCTGTCGACGACGGCGACGAAGGCCTGCAGTTCATCGAGGGTGGTCTTCATGACATCGGCCCGGGGCGCGCTGCGCGGATTATCGCGCAGCGCGCAAAAGACTTCTCCCGTTTGGTGCGTTTCTGCCGCGAATCCGGAGGCGCAGACTGGCGCCCTTCCCATCCATGAGGTCTCCCCCATGCAGCTGTTCCTGACCGGCGTCACCGGATTCATCGGCGGCTCGCTCGCCACAGCCCTGCTGCGCGACGGTCATGCCATCCGCGGCCTGGTCCGCTCGCCCGAAGCGGCGGCCCGCGTCGAGGCGCTCGGTGTCACGCCGGTGGTCGGCACGCTCGACAACCGCGCCCTGCTGACCGCCGAGGCGCGGCGCGCGGACGCGGTGATCAATGCCGCCAGCAGCGATCACCGCGGCGCGGCCGAAGCGCTGCTCGACGGCCTGCGCGGTAGCGGCAAGGCCTTCCTGCACACGAGCGGCTCGAGCGTCATCGGCGACGACGTGGCCGGCAATGCGCTCTCGCCGCACGTCTTCGACGAGGACACGCCGCTGATCGTCGAGGCCGGCAAGCAGGCGCGGCACGCCGTCGACACCCTGATCCTCGCCGCGGCCGACGACGGCGTGCGCAGCGTCGTGCTGTGCAACACGATGATCTACGGCACCGGAACGGGCATCGCCCGCGACAGCGTGCAGATTCCGCCGCTGGTGCGGCAGGCGCGCGAAAGCGGCGTGGCCCGCATCGTCGGCAGCGGCGTCAACCGCTGGTCGAACGTGCACATCAAGGACGTGGTCTCGCTGTATCGCCTCGCACTGGCGGACGCGCCCGCTGGCGCCTTCTATTTCGTCGAGAACGGCGAGGCCTCGTACGCGGAACTGGGCGCGGCGATCGCGAAGCGACTCGGTCTGGGCCCCGTCGAATCCTGGACCGTCGAGGAGGCCGCGCAGGTCTGGGGCGAGGGCCATGCCCGCTATTCGTTCGGCTCCAACAGCCGCGTGCGCGGCAAGCGCGCGCGTCGCGAACTGGGCTGGGCGCCGCGGCACGATTCGGTCACGCGCTGGATCGAGACGGAAATGCCGCTGGATTGAGCCGCGCTCTGCGCACCGCCGTGGCGGTTCTACCGCTGCGGCGGCGCGGCCAGTTCGCGAACGTCGAGATAACCGTCGCGATTGGTGTCCTGGCGATTGAACGTGGCCGCAAGCCGGGCCATGTACTGCGCGCGGGTCACCGGCCCGCCCTTGCCGCCCGGCAGCTCGTCGGCGGTCAGCACGCCATCGCCGTTGCGGTCCATGCGGTCGAAGGCGTAGCCCATCCAGGCCTGGTATTCGGCCAGCGACACGCGGCCATCGCCGTCGGTGTCCATCTGCGCCAGGTAGTCGCGGGTTGCGTTGACCTGCGCCGCGGCGCAGGCCATGAACGAGAAGGCGAGTAAGCCGCATCCGCCCTGCAACGCGCCACGCGCGAAGCGGCGCACGGACGCACGCTCAGGCACGCACGGCCTGCAGCGAATAGCCTTTCAGTCGCGCCGAATAGTCCTGCAGCGCACGGATTCCGCTGGCTTCGGCCTCACGGCACCAGGCCTGCAGATGCTGCAGCGTCTCGCTGGCGTTGTGCGAACGCGCTTCGAGCAGGGCCGACAGGCGCGCGCGGTATTCGACCAGGGTGCGGATGCGCGGCCGCTGCGCGACCCAGTTCTGCAACTGCGCGCGCGCATCGGGCTTGAGCCAGCGGCCGTCGTCGACCAGGCCCTTGCGCAGCTGCCGCGGCAACAGCGCGCGGAGCTTGGCGCCCGCGGCCTGGGCTTCGTCACGCAGGGCGGGGCCCAGCACATTGCGCTGGTAGTCGGTCATCGCCTGGAAGCGGTGGGTGAGCAGCGCCTTCATCGTGTCGGTGTCGGGCACGTGGATGTTGGGGCGGATGTCGAGCGAAGGCGCAACCCGCAGCACCTTGGCCAGGCCCACCGATTCCAGGCCCTTGATGACCATCCAGCCGATGTCGAATTCCCACTTGCGCAGTGCGAACTTGGCCGAACTGGGGAACGCATGATGGTTGTTGTGCAGCTCCTCACCGCCGATCCACACGCCCCACGGCGTGAGGTTGGTCGCGGTGTCGGTGGTTTCGAAATTGCGGTAACCCCACCAGTGGCCCAGGCCGTTGACCACACCCGCTGCCCAGAACGGGATCCACGCCATCTGGATCGCCCAGACCGCGACGCCCTTGAAGCCGAACAGCACAAAGCTCAGCACCAGCAGCAGGGTGGGCCCGAGATTGGCGTGCGGCGTGTAGACCTTGCGCTCGATCCAGTCGTTGGGCGCGCCCTTGCCGTACTGCTCGATGTCGGCGCGCATGCCGCGCGCTTCGCGATACAGCTCCACGCCCTGCCAGAACACGGTCTTGATGCCCTTGAAGCGCGGGCTGTGCGGGTCGTCTTCGGTTTCGCACTTCGCATGATGCTTGCGATGGATGGCCACCCATTCGCGCGTGATCATCGACGTGGTCAGCCACGTCCAGAAGCGGAAGAAATGCGCGATGACCGGGTGGAAATCCACGCCCCGATGCGCCTGGCTGCGATGCAGATAGAGGGTGACGGCGAAGATCGTCAGCTGGGTCGCCACCAATAGCCAGACGAGCATCGCAAGCCAGCCGAACTGCAGCAGGCCACCGGAGAGAAAGTCGAGCAGAACCGAAGACATGGCAGGTCACGAAGTGCGCGGGGTGCCGGCATCATGGCGATCCGCGCCGGCGCTTTCCATCCCTGCACCTGCGTACGGTGGCCGGAGGGTTCAGTCCCGCCACGTGTGTCGCATTCATGCCGCGCTGCAGCGCGCCCGCCCCGGTGGCTGTAGACCGCGTTTCGAACCGCCACCCGCATTCGCCGATGCCTTGCGCGTGACCCGTGCTGCAGCGCAGGAAACGCGCGCGGGGCGCTGTGCGATAGTCGACGCGCATCAACGCTGCACCGCTGTTTTCGTCTTGGCATACCGACTCTGGGAGAGGTTCCAATGCTCGAGCAACACGGTTTGTGGCTGGCACTGGGCTGTGCCGCCATCGCGATTCTCTACGGCGTGGTGTCCGCCGGCTGGATCAACCGGCAACCGGCCGGCAACGAACGCATGCAGCAGATCGCCGGCGCGATCCAGGAAGGCGCACGGGCCTATCTCAACCGGCAGTACCTGACGATCTCCGTGGTCGGCGTGATGTTGTTCGTGCTGATCGGGCTGTTTCTGAACTGGGCAACAGGCATCGGCTTCCTGCTCGGCGCGGTGCTGTCGGGTGCGGCCGGCTACATCGGCATGAACGTGTCGGTCAAAGCCAATGTGCGCACCGCCGAAGCCGCGCGCCGCGGCATCGGCCCGGCGATGGACGTCGCGTTCCGCGGCGGCGCCATCACCGGCATGCTGGTCGTGGGCCTGGGCCTGCTCGGCGTCGCCGGCTACTGGATGCTGCTGCCGCGCTTCGGCATCGGGGGCGAAGCGGCGCTGCACGCACTGGTGGGCCTGGCCTTCGGCAGCTCGTTGATCTCGATCTTCGCGCGCCTCGGTGGCGGCATCTTCACCAAGGGCGCGGACGTCGGCGCTGATCTCGTGGGCAAGGTCGAAGCCGGCATCCCCGAGGACGATCCGCGCAACCCGGCGGTGATCGCCGACAACGTGGGCGACAACGTGGGCGATTGCGCGGGCATGGCCGCCGACCTGTTCGAGACCTACGCGGTCACCGTGATCGCGACGATGCTGCTGGGTTTTCTGATGTCGGCAACGGTCGGGGCGAACGGCGTGCTGTATCCGCTGGTGCTGGGCGGCGCGTCGATTCTCGCGTCGATCGTCGGCACGTTCTTCGTCAAGGTGAAGGCCGGCGGCTCGATCATGGGCGCGCTGTACAAGGGCGTGATCGTGTCGGGGGTCATCGCCGCGGTGCTGTTCTGGCCGATCACCCAGCAGCTGATGGCCGACAACAGTTCGGGGGCGACCAATCTCTACCTGTGCGCGCTGATCGGCCTGGTGCTGACGGGTGTGATCGTCTGGATCACCGAGTACTACACCGGCACGCAGTACGCGCCGGTCAAGCACATCGCGCAGGCCTCGACCACCGGCCACGGCACCAACATCATTGCGGGCCTGGGCGTGTCGATGAAATCGACCGCGATGCCGGTGATCGCGGTGTGCTTCGCGATCTGGGCGTGCTTCTCGTTCGCGGGCCTGTACGGCATCGCGATCGCGGCGACGGCGATGCTGTCGATGGCCGGCATGATCGTGGCGCTCGACGCCTACGGGCCGATCACCGACAACGCCGGCGGCATCGCCGAAATGGCCGAGCTTCCGCCTGAAATCCGCAACATCACCGATCCGCTCGACGCAGTGGGCAATACCACCAAGGCGGTGACCAAGGGCTATGCGATCGGTTCGGCCGCGCTCGCGGCCCTGGTGCTGTTCGCCGACTTCACCCACAACCTCGAGGCCAAGTATCCGGGTACCGAGTTCCGCTTCGACCTCGCCGACCCGGCGGTGATCATCGGGCTGTTCATCGGCGGCCTGATCCCTTATCTGTTCGGCGCGATGGCGATGGAAGCGGTCGGTCGTGCGGCAGGCGCGGTGGTCGAGGAAGTGCGCCGGCAGTTCCGCGAGATCCCCGGCATCATGGAAGGCACCGGCAAGCCGCAGTACGACCGCGCGGTCGACATGCTGACGAAATCGGCGATCAAGGAAATGATCGTGCCCTCGCTGTTACCGGTACTGGCGCCGGTGGTGGTGGCGCTCGGCATGAACGCACTGATGGGCCCGGGCGCCGGCATCCGCGCACTCGGCGGCCTGCTGATCGGCACGATCGTCACCGGCCTGTTCGTCGCGATCTCGATGACCACCGGCGGCGGCGCTTGGGACAACGCGAAGAAGTACATCGAGGACGGCCACCACGGCGGCAAGGGCAGCGAGGCGCACAGGGCTGCGGTGACCGGCGATACGGTCGGCGATCCCTACAAGGACACCGCGGGCCCGGCGATCAATCCGCTGATCAAGATCATCAACATCGTCGCATTGTTGCTGGTGCCGTTGCTCTGAGCGGCGTACGCCCCGCTCGGCGCCTTCGCCTCGACTCTTCCGGACCCTTTGCGAGTGGCTCGGCAACGACATCATCCCCGCGAACGCGGGGATGCTTTTCAACGGCCGAACGGCTGGTCATCCAGCGCCTTCAAGCTTTTGACGCGCAGAGGCACTGGATTCCCGCGTTCGCGGGAATGACGGTCAACGGGTGATGGTCAAAGGGCTCCGCGGCCTGGTTCTGAAAGCGTTTCCCTTCCGGGAGGGTGGAACAGGGCATGACGTGCGGAAGGGCGGGACAGAACGCTGACATCGTCGCTTCGCTGTCGAAGCCCTTCCTTGATCTGAGACGAGGTGTCTCGCGCCGGGTTGGTCTACGTCTCGAACCTACTGCTGGCAATGTCGAACCAGGGCGTGCAGACCGTCTTCTGTCGCGCCGCTTCGTCGAAGCTGGCGTGCCAGATTTCGATCCCGCCCACCTGTTCGGGCGCGCTGAAACGGGCCGGCTCGAACGTGGAAACCCCCAGACACCAGCGCAGGCGCTTGGGGGCGTCGAGGCTCATCGGCGACGCCGTGAACCTGCCCTCGAGCACGCCACCACTTTCGACCTTTGCCGCCAGCGGTACCGGCGGCAACGTCGGCGACGGCGTCGGCAAGGGCTTGGCCATATGCGACAAGGTGATATCGCCGTTGCCCTCATCGCGCGTGCCGGGCTGGCCGATGTCGCCCGTGGCGTGGCGTTTGGTGAGCACGGCGTGGCGGTCGCCACGGTCGAAGACCGCAAGTGGCGCTGCGCCGATGTTCTGCAACCGGTAGTGGACCTCGAGCGGGGCACTGGCGCGCGCTTCAAAACGCACGTCGACGACGACATCGTCCGATTCGACGCGGGTGGCATTGGACGACATGGCGGGAGTCTCGCTGGCGGCAGAAATGCGGGCGGGTGACGTCTGGGCGCAGGCAGTGGCCTGCACGAATGCGAGCAGCAGCGCCGTCGTGGCGATGTGCCGCGAGCCTCCGGTTCGACACGTGGTGGCCGATCTCATGCGCACTTCCTGGATGACGACGGAAACGAGGGTAGCCGCGCGCGGCACGCAATGTGTTCATGCCGCGTCATGCCGCGCGGCGCCCTCCCTGGCGGGCCGCCGCGCGGTCGACTCCGGTCACGGCAACGCGTAGCTCGGACGCAGGTCCAGTCCCATTTCGCCGCGCATGCCGTTCTCTGTCAGTGCATGCGGGTTGGAACTGGTGACCCGGCCATCGCCGTAGTCGTACTCGGGATGACTGCTGGGCAGGCCGACGGCCTGGCGTTCGAGATTGGGCACGCCGGCTGCGGCGTCGCGCGCGTCGTCGGGTGTCGAGGTGCCGGTGAACGGACCGGGCATGAAGGTGCCGGTAACGCCGTTGAAGGCGTGCGACATCTCGTGATACAGGATCACCGACGGCGCCGGCAGGTCTTCGAGGAAGAACTGCGGGTTGTAGGAGATCGTCACATCGGTCGGCTGTCCGGCTTCGCCGTTGCGGATGTAGCCGGGCACCATGCTGGCGTAGCCGTTCTGTTCGTTCTGCAGTTCGCGGATGGTCACCACGTGACCGCTGGCAGCCGCCTGGTCGAACTCGGCCAGCATCTGCTGACCATTGGGCGATGCACGCAGCATTTCGATATCCGACTGCACGCGACTCACGAACGCCTCGGAACCCTCGATACGCATGCTGCGGCCGAGCGTGGGATCGATGGCCACATTGACCACGGTGTTGCGGCCGCCGTTCTCGGCGCTGATGCGGTCGCCGATCGCCTCACTGGCGTAGACCACCGACTCACCGCCCTGATTGACTACGGTGCTGTCGTTGCCGGCGTAGACGCGGGTATCCCCGGTACCGGTATGGATGGTGTTGCTGCCGGTGCCGCCGATCAACACGTTGTTGCCCGCCACGCCTTCGATGTGGTCGTCGCCGGCACCGCCGTCGACGTAGTCGAAGCCACGACCTGCGGTGATGCGGTCGGCACCGTCACCGCCGTAGAGCACATTGCGGCCGGCGCCTTCGACGCGGATGACGTCGTCGCCGGCACCGCCGTAGACGTAGTTGTTGCCCTCGCCCACGGTGATGGTGTCGTTGCCCGCTCCGCCGATGATGCGGTCGTCGCCTCCGCCCAGCGCCGTGATCGTGTTGTCGCCGCTGCCGCCTTCGATAACGAAGTTCACGTCGACGCCTTCGGCGATCTCGATGGTGTCGTCGCCGTCACCGCCGCGGATGGTGATCTCCTGGCCCTGGGCCAGTTCCAGCGCATAGGTTTCGCCATTGACGGCGAGCGCCAGGGCGCCGTTCGCGTCCTGGGTCACGCGGACGGTGTCGTTGCCGTTGCCGGTGGCGACCACGAGCTGGTCGGAGACCGCATACAGCTGACCGCCCTGCTCCACCGCAGTGCGCTCACGGGTGATGGTCACTTCCGTCGACTGGTGCAGCGGATCGATGAGTACCGGCTTGCCGTCGGTGGTCTGCGAGCGCGTGCGGCCGCCCTCGTTCGTCGCGTCGCCATCGATGCGGGTCGCGCCGGCGTCCACGCGACTGCCTTCGGCGCCGCGCCCGGATGCCGGATCCCAAGGCGTCTGGCCGACCACTTCCGGGTCGAGACGCGCGTGCTGATCGAACGACGGGTCCCAGACGCCTGAGCGCGCGTGGGAGGAGGACTGCACCTGGGGATCGAACGAGGACATGGGCGTGGCCTGCGGCGTGCGGAACGGGCGTCCATATGTACGCCTGCGTATGGCGTCACCATACTGGGGCGTACCCTTGGTCGACGGCGGGAGGCTCCGTTGCAATGGAAACCGTCGCTCCCGCTGCGCCGCAACATCGCAGGCCGTAAAATGCCCGTTCTATCGACTATCGGAAGCGCATCGCAATGGGCCTGGACTCCGTCCCCACCGGCAAGAATCCGCCGGACGAAATCAACGTCATCATCGAGATCCCCAAGGACGCCGAGCCGGTCAAGTACGAGGTGGACAAGGAAAGCGGCGCGATCTTTGTCGACCGCATCCTCTCCACGCCGATGCGCTACCCCTGCAACTACGGCTACGTGCCCAACACCGTCTGCGGCGACGGCGACCCGGCCGACGTGCTGGTGGTGCTGCCGCTTCCGCTGATCCCGGGCTCGGTGATCCGCTGCCGTCCGGTCGGCGTGCTGAAGATGACGGACGAGGCCGGCAGCGACGAGAAGATCCTCGCCGTGCCGGTGGAGAAGGTGTTCGCCGGTTATGCGCACATCAACGACATCGAACAGGTTTCGGCGCATTGGCTCGAGCGCATCGGCCACTTCTTCGAGCACTACAAGGATCTCGAGAAGGGCAAGTGGGTCAAGGTCGACGGCTGGGAGAACGCGGCCGCTGCCAAGGCCGTGCTGGTCGACTCGATGGCGCGTTTCCAGGCAGAAGGCTGAGGCGTCCTGCCAGGTGACGACGCAAGGCCGCCCACGAGGCGGCCTTTTTTATGAGGCACCACCGAGGCGACGCCAGGTCGGCGTCACCTCGCCGTGTTCCGGCTCTCCGGCACGCCTGCCGGGACCGTCGGGCCGTCACAGTTCGTGACGGCGCGCCAGACCGGACACGATGCGCTTGTTAAGATTGTCGCTGTCCAGCGTCACGGTGTACGGGGCGCGGCATCCAAGGGATCAACATCGTGCGTATTCTGTTTGTGGGCGGCGAAGACAGCCTGCCGTCGGCGCTCGTCGCCCTCGTCGGCGACATGGACGACAGCTGGCAGGTGCAGCGCACCGAAACCGGTCACGACGCGATCGCGCGCATTGCCGACACGCCGCAGGACGTGGTCGTCGTCGCGCCGACGCTGTCGGACATGCCGGTTGCCACGTTGCTGGGCCAGATCCGCACGCTTCGCCCTGAAACCTCCCGCATCGCGGCCATCGGAAGTCAGCCGGGCGCGCGCGTGCTGTCGCTGGCGCACCGCTTCCTGCCGATGCCGGTGGGCGACGCGCAGTTGCTCGAAGCGATCGGCAGCCTGGAAGAGCTGCGCGAGCTGCTCGACAACCCCGCGCTGCGCGAATGCATCGGCCAGATCGAAAAGCTGCCCTCGCCGCCGCAGACCTATCTCGCGCTGTCCCACGCGCTCGAAGCCGACGAGGACACGAACGCGAACGACATCGCGCAGCTCATCGCCGGCGACCCGGCGATCGCGGCCAAGGTGCTGCAGCTGTGCAACTCGGCGTACTTTTCCGCCGGCCGCACCATCACCGACCTGCGCGCCGCGGTGACGCGCATCGGTCTGTCGACGATGCGCGACCTGGTGCTGGCCAGCGAGGTGTTCTCGCACAGCGCCCGCGTCGACATCGACCGCACTGCGATGCAGCAGCGGGCGCTGGTCGCCTCGCAGCTGGCGCGCCGCATGCTGCCCGAATCGAGTGCCGAACTCGGCGCCACCGCAGCCCTGCTGGCCGACATCGGCCTGCTGCTGCCGGGCATCCGCGACGAACGCGCCGATCCGGACACCCAACCCACCGACGCCCCCGGCCATACCGAGGCCGGTGCCTATCTGCTGGGACTGTGGGGCCTGCCGATGCCGATCATCGAAGCGGTCGCCTTCCAGCGCACTCCGGCCCGCAGCGGCACCCGCAGCTTCTGGGTCACGGGCGCCGTCCACGTCGCGACGGCCCTGGCGGCCGGTGAGGCGGTGGACGAGGATTACCTCCAGCGCACAGGCATGCTCGACAAGCTCGAGGGCTGGCGTGGGCATGCCGAGCGGCTGCTGGGATTGGCGGATACGCAGGCGGCGTGAGGGCTGGCTGACAGCAGCGCGCGCCAGTCGTTGGAGATTGGGCCGCCGGGCGTCGTCCTCCGCTTTTGAGCTTTCTCTTGATCGCCGTGATGTCCCGGCGGATGTGCTGCTGCATGTGCGTGCAAGAGCAGTTTGTCGCGGTGCCCTCGCCGATCTGAGCGCCTGGCAGTGGTGGGACGGCCAAATGCGCCCCCGCGGCGCGCGTCGCCGTAACAGAAAAGGCCGCCCTGGGGCGGCCTTCTTTCATGTGATCAAGTCTTGAAAGCACTACGGCCCCTTTCGGGGCCGTAGCGTTTTACACAGAGCTTCGATGGATCAGAAGCGCTGCTGGTACTTCATGTAGACCATGCGGCCGATATCGAACCCGCCGTAGTAGCCGTACTGGCTGTTCGGCTGCGAGTACAGCACCTGACCCTGACGGTCGAACACATTGTTCGCACCGACCGACACAGTCGCGTTCCACGGCGCGCGCCAGCGGACCTGCACGTCGTTGAACGTGTTCGAGCCGGTCTGGTTGAGCGGCTGTGCACCCGTGTCCGGCGCGATGTGGTTCGGGAGGTTGCACTCCGGTCCACCGCTCTGATCGTAAGCGCAGTTCTCCTTGATGCTGGAGAAGTAGCGCATGCCCCAGGTCGCACCGAAGTCGCCGTAGTCCCAAGTCAGCTGCAGGTTCGAGCGGATGCGGAAATTGCCACCGAAGCCGGTGTAAACCTGCGTCGGATTGGCGCCCGTGTCGTCGACCTGCTCGTTGAGGAACGAGGTGTAGGTCGTCTGCCAATTGGCACCGAAGTCACCGAACGCGGTTTCGCGCAGGCGATAGTTGATCGCCAGGTCGTAACCTTCGGTTTCGAGCCAACCCGAGTTCAGCATGCCCCACTGGGCGTCGACGATTTCGCCGGTTGCGGCATCACGGGTGAAGTTGCCGCAACGCGACTCGATGCCGCGCTGGTAGCAGTCATCCAGAATCAACGTCAGCGCGTCAGCGCGGATGGAGTTCTCGATGCGGACGTTCCACCAGTCGAGCGAGATGTCCAGGCCATCGACAAAGTCGGGGCTGTAGACGAGACCAAGCGTCTTGGTGACGGCGGTTTCCGGCATCAGCTCTGGATTGGCACCGGTCATATACATCGCGTTCGACTGCGAGTTTGGCGTCGGTGCCAAGCCGCCGCCCTGCCGGATCTGACGGTAGCCCGCGGGTACGCTCGGATCAGCCGCACAACGGGCAGCCGTGTTCGCGTTCACTGTAGCGTTTCCGAAAAGCGTATCGCAGGGATCGGTGTACGTCGCATACGTCCCCGCCAGCCCACCGTAGAGATCACCGATAACCGGAGCGCGGAAGCCCTCGCCATAGTTACCGCGCACCATCAGCTGCTCAATCGGACGCCACGTGAAGCCGCCCTTGAGATTGGTGGTATCGCCGAAGGTGTCGTAGTCCGAATAGCGACCAGCGACATTGATGGTCAGCTCCTGCGCACCCGGCAGGTCCGCCAACAGCGGTACATTCAATTCAAGATAGGCCTCGTCCAAGCTGTACTGGCCTTGGGTGAGACCCGCCGCATTGGACGTAGTCGTGCCATTCTGCATCATCGCGTCGGGCGAGTAGAGCGCCGACTCCTTGCGATGCTCGAGGCCAGCCGCAAAGCCCAAAGTGCCTGCCGGGAGTTCAACAATCGAGCCCGAGATATCGGCCGAGAAGACTTGGGTCTCGGACTCGGACAGCGATTGGTTACGCGAGAACAGGTAGCTCTGCACGTCCGAGTCGGACAAGGTATTGGGACCCGCGTCCCCGAAGTTGCTCAAAGGGTTCCACGGAGTGCACTGGCCAGAACCCACGCCCAGTGGAATCGGGTTGTCGGCAGTACCACACTGCACGACGCCGTCAGCGTTGAGGAACGAAGGCCCAAGCGCCCTTGCCGTATTGAGAAGATTGAAGTCGCCATAGCCGACCTTCGACCCCTCATTCTTGTTGTACATGTACCCGACGTTCCAATCGAAGAAACGTTCGCCGATCTCAAACGCGCCTTCGAACGCGGCCGAGAAGCGATAGGTCGTCAGCTTGTTGGTGGTAACGCGCGGCACTTCCCAGCCGCGGCGGAAGAACTCGGTCTCCTGCGGTGCAGCGAAGCCACTCTGATTGCCGAGCGGATTGTAGTAGCTGTCAATCGACAGATTGGTCGGCGCAACGTCGGTCCAGGCTGCGCTCTGGAACGGGTAGCCAGCGACCTGGACCTCGGTTTCTCGGCTGTTGTACAGCGCGTCCGCGACGAAGGACACGTTGTCGGTGAAATCGAAGCGACCCTGCATATATGCCGAGCGACGCTCCATCCCGCTCTTGAGCATCATCTGCTCATTGGAGTTTGACGTATCACTGCCATCAGTCTGATGGAAATCACCGAAATCGCGCGAGTTTCCACCGCGATTCAGCGTATAGAGCGTATCGGTGATCGCTTCGCCGTCATCATCGTAGCCGACGATGTACTCGGGGCCATTCGAGATGGTGCCGAACTGGCTGACGACACTGCGACCTGCGGTCGGGTGGTAAGGGCCGTTACCAAAACGGCTATAAGGACGGTCCTTCGCCCAGACCGGATCTTCCTTCGAGTACTGGACGCTGAACAGAAGCGAGCTGCGCTCACTTGTCGAGCCGATGGTGAAGTCGCCGGTGGTGACTGCACCGTCGCCCTGGGTGTTCTGGCCGAAATAACCGTTCGCCTCGGCGCCGTCGAAGTTCTTGCGCGTGATGATGTTGACCACGCCGGCAATCGCGTCGGAGCCGTAGATGGTGGACGCGCCGTCCTTCAGGATTTCGAGGCGTTCGACGATCGAGGACGGAATCGATGCAACGTCCTGCAGGCCTTCGGCGTTCATGCCCAGGCGCTTGCCATCCAGCAGGATCAGCGTGCGGCTCGGGCCCAGATTACGCAGGTCGATATAGGAGCCACCTGCGCTTTCGTTGGAAGCAAGTACCGACGAACGGCTGAACGACGGGCTGCCGGCGGCCGAAATGTTCTGCAGGATGTCTGCAACGGACTGGAAGCCCTGCTCTTCGATCTGAGCACGGTTCATCACGAATACGGGCTGCGCGGTTTCGGTCTGAACTGAACGGATGCGCGAGCCGGTGACCTGGATACGGTCGAGTTCGGTGGTGCCGCTGGCGGTCTGCGCCTGAGCGAACGTGACCGCCGGCGCAACGGCGGCCAGGATCGCGGCCGGCAGCAGGCCCTTCCGCAGTGCGGGAGTGCGAAGGTTCTTCAAAGTTCTCTCTCCAGAGTGAATGCGTTACTGACGCGTTAAGACGCCATCCGCACGTTACGTCTGGAACCGCTCGTGCCGCCTTGCCTGCAGCGCCCGCTGTCTTTGCCGATCCTGTCGCTTCGCCGCCCGGCGACACCGCGAAGCGACAGGCGTCACACCCACGTGTTACGCCGCTGCGTATACCTCGTCGGCTGCCTCGGCCGCCGCGTGGCGCAAGCGCGTGCGGTAGCGGCTGGCCGACACGCCGTGGTGATTCTTGAAGGCGCGCGCGAAGCTGCAGCAGTTGTCGAAGCCGGTGGCCGCGGCCACTTCGCCGATCATCATCGACGTGGTTTCGAGCAGATGTCCTGCGCGCTCGAGCCGCAGGCGCACCGACAGCTGCTGCGGGCTTTCGTCGTAGAGCGCGTGGAAGGCCTTGGAGAAGTACCAGCTCGAGAAGCTGGTCAGGTCGGCCAGCTCGCTGATCCGCACGACGCGATCGGCATTGCCTTCCAGATACAGGCGCGCACGCTGCATGCGGCCGAAGACCTGGCGCTTGCGGCTGCGCGAACGCCCCGGACACCGCCGGACGCGCGCCGCCAGCTCACGCTGCACATGGGCGAGTTGCAGCAGGAGTGGACGCACCGACAGCGGCTCGCCGCCGGCCTGGGCCGCTTTCCGCCACAGGCGCAGCAGCATGCGCAGTTCGCCGGCGGGCAAACGTCCGCGACCGGCGTACAGGCTGCCGTCGCTGAGCGCCTGCAGTCCATCGAGCGCACTCGCATCGAGTGCGATGCCGATGCACAGACCCTGCGGGCCGCCCTGCACGAGCGGTGTCGATTCCTTCTCGAACGCCATCCAGTCGCCGCGCCGCATCCGGAAGCGACCTTCGCGTGATTCGATCCAGCCATCTCCGCGCACCTGGACCCACAGATTGAACATCGGCGCGTTGACCTGCAGCCCGCCCAGACGAGCGACGCCCAGACAATGAGCGGCCACCTCGGGCGCATCGAACGACAGCATCTGGCCACGCGCGGCCCACAGGCAATTCGGCATCGGAACGTCTCGTCCATCGGGGGAGCGACGTTTTGCCGGATCCACGAATGACCGGCCCGAAATGCGACGTAGAGTTTGCCGAATTCGCTACGAATCCCGATCCGAAAGAATCACGAAATCTTGTTTCTCATCAGATTCAACCACTTGGCGAGGAAATCGGCTTCGCGTTTCCGCGCGGGCATAGGCAGGGGCATGAAGCCGATGGCGCTGCCATCGTCGGACGCCAACGACACGAACCATTCGTCCTGCGTGGCCGCCAGTCCATTGGTCGCGCTGCGGGTCACCGGGTCCAAGCAGGCGCCCGTATCCGCCGCCGCGAGTTTCAGTGACTCGACCCGATAGCGGGTGATGCGGGACCAGCATGCGGTCGTGGCATCGAGGTAGGCAATCCCCGCCGCATCCACCGACCAGCTGCGGTAGCGCCAGCGCGTCGGGACCCGGTCGTCCAGGCGCACGATCGATTCCGCCGACAGGTCCGGCGCTGCCGCCCAGAGGCCGTTCGCATCGATCCGCGTATAAAGAACGCGGTCGTGCGCGGCGTCATAACGCACCTGCGATGCGCCGTCGATGCTGCCGCCACGCCGCCAGGTCCGCCGGTCGTAGGACACCAGACGTGTGCCGCCGTCAGAAGTGCCTTCGACGATCAGCAACGAATGATCCGGCCCGAATGCCGCCTGGGCCACCTGGCGCGCCGGCACTTCCAGGCGCTCGACGCGGCCGCTGGCCGGCTCGACCTCGAGAATCATCGGCAGGTTGTCCTCGCCCAGCGCCGTCAGCAGCAGCGAGCGTCCATCGGGAGACCAGACCGGCGCCTGCCGTGTATCGGGGCGAACCCCTTCGATGGGGCGCAGCGCGTCAGGGGCATCGAGCCGGGCCCACCACAATTCGAACCGCCCTGCCCGATCGGACGTGAACACGATCTGGCGCCCGTCCGGCGCAAGCGTCGGCTGGGCATCGCGACCGGCGGAGGCGAACAACCGCTGCCAGTCGCCGGTATGTGCATCGATCCGGTACAGCCCGAACCTCGGCTGGCGGTGCACGAACGCCATCATGCCATTGCGCGTCGAGATCGACGGCGCCTGCGCATCCTCGATTCCCAGGTCGACCAGCGCCCCGCCCGCCACGTCCGCCCGGTACAGACGCGCCTCGCTGTCCACACGCAGGCCGAACACCATGCCCGTGCTGTCGGGCGTCCAGTCCCAGCCCAGCAGCTCGGCGCCCAGCCGGGTGATCTGTTCCGGCGCGCCGCCGTCGATCGGTACGCGCCACAGGTCACCCATCTGCGGGTTGCGGATGAAGCCGATCCAGCGCCCGTCCGGTGATACCCGGGGCGCATAGTCGATGTCACCGGGCGCGCCTGCGTAATCAAGCGCCCGCCAGCGGCCGCTGACCGGATCGAGGATGCGCAGGCGGGCAGCCTCGTCGGCGCCGGTCATCGTGCCGAACAGCAGGCCGCTGCCATCGGGCAGCCAGTCGAAGCTCAACAGATCGCTGCGGTCGCAGCGCGCGACCTCGCGCTCGTCCCCGCCGGTCGCGGCGACCAGCATCACCCGGCAGGCGCCGTCGGCGTGCCAGCGCGCGAACGCGATCTCGCGCCCGTCGGGCGACCAGGCCGGCAGGTCGTCGCTGGCGTCCGGCGGCGGACGCGACACCGCGCGCGGCACGGCGCTGGTGGTCGTCTGGATCACGATCGCCGAACTCGATGCCGAGCCGCCCATCCGACCGGTCGCGGAATACGCGACCATCGACGCATCCGGCGACAGGGACGGAGACAGCGCGAAACCTTCGCCGGCGGTAATCAGCCGATACGGACGGCTGACCGGCGCCGGCCCCGCGCTGCCGGACGCATCGCCGGCGGGAAGCCGGGCGGTCTCGAACGCGGTCCATAGTCCGAGCCCGGCGACGACGACCAGCAGCAATGCCAGGCCGACCGGCAGCCAACGCCTCCAATTTCCGCCGCGCGGCGACGCGACCGGCAAGTGGACAGGCGTTGCATCCGCAGGCCCCGGAACCGCCTGGAACGCAGGGTCGGTCGTGCGCACGGCCATGGCCTGGACGTCGTGCTCGGATGCCAGCACTTCGACCTCGACCGTCAACCGGTAGCCGCCCTTGGCGATGGTCTCGATGTAGCGCTTGCCTGCGGCCGCGCCGGCATCTCCCGCGCCGAAGGCCTTGCGCAGTTGGGTGATCGCCTGGGTCAGGACGTCGTCAGTCGGCAGCGTATCCGGCCAGACCTGCTCGAGCAGCTCGCCGCGGCCCACGACCGTACCGGGCACACGCGCCAGCATCCGCAACACGCCGATGGCTTTAGGCGTGACACGGCGAGCCCCACGCGCGCCCGGCATGGAGATCTCGCGCGTGGAGAGGTCGACGACACCGTCGCCCACGCGAAGACGCGAAGGCGCCGGCACGTCGGGAGACATCGGGTCGGACATCAGTGCACCAGCAGACAAGCGGGGGAGGGTAGCCAAGGCAGGCTGAATGAAGTGCAGCCTGCGACCAGATTCCGCACATGGGCCGCCACGCTTCGGCACGGGCAGGCCCGGCGTCGAACGCTGTGGCCCGATCCGGCCTATCGGGCGCCCGCCAGTGTCGCGGTCTTCCATGACAGGCGTGCCCGCCTGCGCAATGCCGATTGCGGGTGGCGCGCCGCGCCCTGTGCGCGCGAGGATTTCAGCGGGAAGTCGCAAGCCGAAGGGCGAACGCGTCTTCCGCTCCGGCGTCGCTGCCCTCAAACAAAAAGCGGGCCGAACGGCCCGCTTTCCGGATCACAGCAGATCGACAACCCTCACATTGCCGGCGCGCGCGTTCCCGCCTGGTGCGGATAATTGGCGAAAATTTCGGCAATCGTCGTATTGATGCGCTGCACGCGCTGTTCGTTCTTGACGTTGGACACGCGGCCCACCGCGATGCCTTCCCAGACCAGCCGCTTCTGCCGCGCGTCGACGAGATCGATGTTCATCGTGCCCTCGGTGTAGCGGTACACGCTGGTGCGCTCGTTCCAGTACGGCACCGCGAAGTAACCACGGTGGCGATAGCTGTAGTAGTACGCGTAGTCGACGGTCGGCACGCTGCTGACGTCGGTGCGGCGCTCCATGTAGGCGTTGATGTTGACCCACAGGTCCGGATCGGCGTCGGTGTAGCGGTAGCCGCGGCGCTCCATTTCGGCGCGGACGGCGTTCTTCATGATCTCGCTGTCCTGGGTTTCGTAGCCGTCCTTCTCGACGGCGAGCGGCGAATAGAACGCCCAGGTGCGATAGGTCGAGAAGTCGGCGCGCGGATCGGAATCGGTGGTGATGCGGGGGCCAGTGGCACAACCGGCAAGCAGCGCCAGGCAGCACAGCGCCGCGAGCCAGCCGGCCACGCGGGACGTCGAAGTCTTCATGTTCGGGTCTCCCTTGAGTGGAGGGATCGTGACGCGCTGTCCCGATACCGGTCCTGAACATAAGCGACCGCACGTGGACCGCACGCGACGGGCCGGCTGAACCATTCAGCCGGCCCGTCTTCGCTCACTCCGGGCGGTACAGCGCCGCGCCTTGGCGCCTGAACTCCGCGGCCTTTTCGGCCATGCCGGCATCGAGTGCCTGGGCGGTGTCGACGCCCTGCTCGGCTGCATAGTCGCGCACGTCCTGGGTGATCTTCATCGAGCAGAAATGCGGGCCGCACATCGAGCAGAAGTGCGCGGCCTTGTGCGCGTCCTTCGGCAACGTTTCGTCGTGGAAGGCCTCGGCCTTTTCCGGGTCGAGTCCAAGGTGGAACTGGTCCTGCCAACGGAACTCGAAACGCGCCTTGCTCAGCGCGTTGTCGCGCACCTGCGCGCCCGGGTGTCCCTTGGCGAGGTCGGCTGCGTGCGCGGCGATCTTGTAGGCCATGATCCCGTCGCGCACGTCCTCGCGGTTGGGCAGGCCGAGGTGCTCCTTGGGCGTGACGTAGCAGAGCATCGCCGTGCCGTACCAGCCGATCATCGCCGCACCGATCGCGGATGTGATGTGGTCGTAGCCGGGTGCGATGTCGGTGGTCAGCGGCCCCAGCGTGTAGAACGGCGCCTCGCCGCACTCGCGCAGCTGCTTGTCCATGTTCTCCTTGATCAGCTGCATCGGCACGTGGCCGGGGCCTTCGATCATGGTCTGCACGTCGTGCTTCCAGGCGATCTTCGTCAGCTCGCCCAGCGTTTCCAGCTCGCCGAACTGCGCGGCGTCGTTGGCATCGGCGATGCAGCCCGGGCGCAGGCCGTCGCCGAGCGAGAAGCTCACGTCGTAGGCCTTCATGATCTCGCAGATCTCTTCGAAGTGCGTGTAGAGGAAACTCTCGCGGTGATGCGCCAGGCACCACTTGGCCATGATCGAACCGCCGCGCGAGACGATGCCGGTCACGCGCTTGGCGGTCAGCGGCACGTAGCGCAGCAGCACGCCGGCGTGGATGGTGAAGTAGTCCACGCCCTGTTCGGCCTGCTCGATCAGCGTGTCGCGGAAGATCTCCCAGGTCAGTTCTTCGGCGCGGCCGTCGACCTTCTCCAGCGCCTGGTAGATCGGCACCGTGCCGATCGGCACCGGCGAGTTGCGCACGATCCACTCGCGGGTCTCGTGGATGTGCTTGCCGGTGGACAGGTCCATCACCGTGTCGCCGCCCCAGCGGATCGCCCAGACCAGCTTTTCCACCTCTTCGGCAATGCCGGAACTCACGGCGCTGTTGCCGATGTTGGCGTTGATCTTGGTGAGGAAGTTGCGGCCGATGATCATCGGCTCGCTCTCGGGGTGGTTGATGTTGTTGGGCAGCACCGCCCGGCCACGTGCGATCTCGTCACGCACGAATTCCGGCGTGATCGACTGCTGGATGCTGGCACCGAAGGCTTCGCCCGGATGCTGCGCGCGCAGATGCGCCTCGCGTACCAGTTCCAGACGCTGGTTCTCGCGGATCGCCACGTACTCCATCTCCGGCGTCACGATGCCGCGGCGCGCGTAATGCATCTGGGTCACGTTGGCACCGGCCTGCGCACGACGCGGCAACACGCGCGCCGGAAAGCGCACGTGCGCAAGTTTGGGGTCGTGTTCGCGGGCGCGGCCGAATTCCGAACTCAGCCCCTCGAGCTCGACGGTGTCGCCACGCGCCTCGATCCAGCGCGCGCGGATCGGCGCCAGGCCTGCAGACAGATCGATCGACACGTCCGGATCGGTGTACGGGCCGGACGGGTCGTAGACGGTGACCGGCGGGTTGTCCTCGCCGCCGAACAACGTCGGCGTGCGCGTCTGCGCGATCTCGCGCATCGCCACCCGGATGTCGGGCTGCGAGCCGGTGACGTGGATCTTGCGCGAGCCGGGAATCGGCCGCGTCACGGTTTCGGACAACTGATCGGTCTGCTGCTGCAGCGTGGAAGGCACGGCGTTCATGGCGTTCGTCCTGTGATGTGTGCGGACGAAGCGGCGGCGCCGGCCCGCGCGCAGCGCCCGGCCACGCACGGATGCGGAGGACGGATCTGCAGCGGGTCCTGCGAAGCTTCCCTACGCCGGTATGAGCCGGATCAGGTTCGAAGGGACTGTCTCAACCGGTCGCGCCGGTACCCCCGCTTCGAGGCGGATTAGAACACGCCCCGCAACCCGACCCAACGTGTCGTCGCAATCGTTACCGCGAAAACCGTTGACGCCCCTCGGGTCGGCGTGATCCTCTGCGGGAATGCCGCACCGCACCAACCATCATGTCGCCACTGCGATCGCCGTCCCGGCGATCTCCGGCGCGCGTGCGGCTGCCGCATCCATGGCCACCACCGTCACCACCACGGGCACCGGTACCACCGGGCACGGGATGTGGACGCGCGCCGCCAGTTGATCTGACCGCCCGCTCCGCATCCCGACCCGGGATGCGGACATCCGAGTCCCTCCCGCCGGCTGCGGAGCTCCAACCAGGAGCCCTCCGATGTCCGCTGTCGCCCTGTCCCACCCGCCCGCCTCCGCCGCGCCAGCGCTTGCCTGCCACGTGCACAAGTTCGGCGGCAGCAGTCTTGCCGATGCCGAGCACATCGCCCGGCTCACCTCGCTCGTCGCGACCGATGCCCGCCTGCGCGTGGTCGTGGTGTCGGCGATGGCCGCGACGACCAATGCCCTGGTCGCACTCGCGGAATCGGCCGCCGCCGGACACGACTGGACGCCCGGTTGGGCACGGCTGCGCGCGCGGCACCTCGCCACCGCCGATACGTTCGAGCCCGACGCAGTCGGCGCGCTGCACCAGGCGCTGGAAGCCGAGCTGGGCGCGCTCGCGGATGATCTGCGCACGCTCGAGATCGCGCCGGCCGCGCACGAGCTCGCCGCCTGCCTAGCGCGCATCCACGGCTGCGGCGAACAGCTGTCCTCGCGCCTGGTGCAGGCCGCGCTCGGTGCCGATTGGCTGTGGCTGGATGCGCGCGAGGTCCTGGTCGTCCATGCCGGTGAGATGGGCGCCGTCGTCGACTGGCCCGCCAGCCGCGCAAGACTCGCCGCGTGGCGGATGGCCAAGGGGGCGCGCGATGTCGTGATCACCGGCTTCGTCGCTCGCGACGCCGATGGACGCGATACCACGCTGGGCCGCAACGGCAGCGATTACTCGGCGGCGATCTTCGCCAGCCTCTTCGACGCCGACGCGCTGACGATCTGGACCGACGTCGACGGTGTGCTGTCAGCCGATCCGCGCCTGGTGCCCGACGCGGTCTGCCTGGAGACCCTTTCCTACGCGGAAGCCTGCGAGCTGGCGTACTTCGGCGCCGCCGTGCTGCATCCGCAGACACTGGCGCCGGTGCAGACCCGCGGCCTGCCAGTGCGCATCCGCAACAGCCGCAATCCTGCCGCCCCCGGCACGCTGATCACACCCGACGCCAGCCCGGCCGTCTCGCCGGTCAAGGGCCTGAGCCTGGTGCGCGATGTCGCGGTACTCGAACTCGTCGGCAGTGGCCTCGTCGGCGTCCCCGGCATGGCCGAGCGCCTGTTCGCGGCCCTGCACGGCGCTGGGGTCTCGGTGACGATGATCTCGCAGGGCTCGTCCGAGCATTCGATCTGTTGCGTGGTGCGCGCCGAACAGGCGCAACGCGGACACGACGCGATCGTCGAGGCCTTCGCCGATGCGATCGCGGAAGGACAAGCACAGGGCGTCGCGATGAGGGGCGACCTGTGCGTGCTGGCCGCGGTCGGCGACGGCATGGTTGGCACGCAGGGCGTCGCGGCGCGTCTGTTCGACGGCCTGGCGCAGGCGCGCGTCAACATCCGTGCGATCGCCCAGGGCGCGAGCGAACGCAACATCTCCGTCGCGATCGCGCAGGCCGATGCCACGCGCGCGCTGCGTGCCGCGCATGCCGCGTTCTGGCTCTCGCCGCAGACGGTGTCGGTCGGCGTCATCGGCCCGGGCAAGGTCGGGCGGGCATTGCTGGCCCAGCTCGGCGATGTGATCCCCGCCCTGCGCGCGCGTGCCGGCGTCGACCTGCGCCTGCGTGCAATCGCCGGCAGCCGGCGCATGCATCTGAGCCAGACGCCGCTCGACCCGGGCACGGCGGCCGCGCTGCTCGACGATGCCGCCGCTGTCAGCGATCTCGACGCCTTCGCCGCGCACGTCCGTGCCGACCACCTGCCGCACGCGATGATCGTCGACTGCAGCGCAAGCGACGCGGTTGCGGACAGGTACGCTGGCTGGCTCGCCGCCGGCATCCACGTCGTCACGCCCAACAAGCACGCCGGTAGCGGCGACTGGGCACGTTACGCGTGCATCGCCGACGCCCGCGCCACCGGCCAGAGCCGCTTCCTGTACGAGGCGACCGTCGGCGCCGGCCTGCCGGTGATCGCGACCCTGCGCAATCTGCTCGACACCGGCGACAGCCTGCATGCGATCGACGGCATGCTCTCGGGCACGCTGGCGTGGCTGTTCAACAGCTTCGACGGCAGCCGGCCGTTCTCCGAACTGGTGCGTCAGGCACGTGCGCTCGGCTACACCGAGCCCGATCCGCGCGACGATCTGTCCGGGCTCGACGTCGCGCGCAAGCTGGTGATCCTCGCGCGCGAGGCCGGCCTGCAGCTGTCACTGGACGACGTGGCGGTCGAGAGTCTGGTGCCCGAGGCGCTGAGCCATGTCCCGCTGGACGCATTCCTCGAGCGTCTGGGCGAACTCGACGCGCCGATGCAGGCGCGCCTGGACGCTGCGCGCGCACAGGGCTGCGGCCTGCGCCACATCGCCCGGCTCGACGCCGACGGCACGGCCAGTGTTGGCGTGCGCGCGCTTCCCGACGATCATGCCTGCATGCACACGCGTCTGACCGACAACCTCGTCCAGTTCACCACCGCCCGCTATGCCGACAATCCGCTCGTCGTGCAGGGCCCGGGCGCCGGCCCGGAGGTCACGGCCGCCGGCGTGTTCGCCGACGTGCTGGGCATCGCCCATGCGCTCGGCGCCCGCACCGGCTGGCGGCACGCATGAGCATCTGGGCGAGCGCGTTCGCGCCGGCGAGTGTCGGCAACATCGGCGTTGGATTCGACGTGCTCGGCCACGTCATCGACGGCCCGCGTGACATTGCCAGGGTGCGGCGCATCGACGCGCTCGAGGTGCGCATCGACGGCATCGGCGGCGATGTCACCGGCGCCGAACGGCTGCCGCTGGCCGCCAGCGACAACACCGCCGGGCGCGCATTGCAGTCGCTGCGTACGGCGCTGTCACTGCCCTTCGGTTTCGCGCTGACGCTGGAGAAAGGCATCCCGCTGGGGTCGGGCATGGGCGGCTCGGCAGCGTCCTGCGTCGCGGCATTGGTGGCGGCAAACGCGCTGCTCGCGCAACCGCTGTCGCGCGAGGCCTTGTATCCGTTCGCACTCGACGGCGAGTCGGTCGCATCGGGCGCGCGCCACGGCGACAACGTCGCGCCGATGCTGCTCGGCGGCGTGACCCTGTCGACATCGCAGCGCGCGATCGCGCTCGACGTGCCGTCGTGGCTGCACGCGGTGGTCGTGCATCCCGATCAGGTGCTGGAAACGCGTCGATCGCGCGCCGTGCTGGCGGCGCCCTACGCGCTGCACGATGTGGTGGCGCATTCGACGCACCTGGCGCTGTTCCTGACCGGCCTGCAGCGCGGCGATCGCGAGCTGATCCGCGACGGTCTGCACGATGTGCTGGTCGAACCCCGGCGTGCGCCGCTAATTCCCGGCTTCGATGCAGTCAAGACTGCGGCGCTGGCGCACGGTGCGCTGGGCGCGAGCATCTCCGGCGGCGGCCCCAGCGTGTTCGCCTGGTTCGATTCACTCGCAGCTGCCCGCGCCGCCGCCCCGATAATGCGCGCAGGCTTTCTGGACGTCGGCATCGAGGCGCGCGCCCACGTTTCGCCGGTGGCCGCCCCCCGCGCCGAGCTGTTCGAGCGGGACGGCGCATGAAGTTCGTCAGCACCCGCGGCAACGCGCCTGCGGTCGGCATCGACGCAGCCCTCGTGGCCGGTCTTGCGCCCGATGGCGGGCTCTACGTGCCCGAATCGATTCCGGCGCTGGATCTGGCCACGCCGCGCGCCACGCTGGCCGAAACCGCACATGCCTGCCTCGCACCGTGGTTCGCCGGCTCGCGCATCGAGGCGACGTTGGCGGATCTGTGCGCGCATGCGTTCGCATTCGACGCGCCGCTGCGTCCGCTCACGGGCGCGGGCGACCATCTGCTCGAGCTGTTCCACGGTCCCACCGCGGCCTTCAAGGATTACGCCGCACGCTTTCTTGCCGGCACGCTCGGCGCACTGCGCGATCCGCATGCGCCGGCCACGACGATCCTTGTGGCCACGTCGGGTGATACCGGCGCGGCGGTCGCATCGGCCTTCCATCGCCGGCCCGGGTTTTCGGTGGTGATCCTGTATCCCGAGGGCCGCGTGTCACCGCGACAGGCGCACGGGCTGGAGTGCTGGGGCGACAACGTGCGCGCGTTCCGTATCGAGGGCAGCTTCGACGACTGCCAGCGCCTGGCCAAGCACGCCCTTTCAGACCCCGACCTGCGTGCACGCGTGCCGCTCGGCACCGCCAACAGCATCAGTCTGGGGCGCCTGCTGCCCCAGGCCGCGTACTACGCGCATGCCGCCGCGCACCATCAGGCGGCGACCGGTCGGCGGCTCGGTGTCATCGTGCCCACCGGCAATCTCGGCAACGCCAGCGCCGCCTGGCTGGCACGCGCGATGGGCGCGCCGCTCGGGGACATCCGGCTGGCCTGCAATGCCAACGACACGCTGCCGCGCTATTTCGCAGGCGACGCGTATACCGCGCAGGCGACGCGCGCCACGCTTGCCAATGCGATGGATGTCGGCGCGCCGAGCAACTTCGAGCGGCTGCGCCATTGGCATGCGGACGACGACGCGCTGCGGCAGGCGTTCGCGGCCTGCAGCGTGGAAGACCCGACCATCCGCGAGACGATCCGCTGCGCGCCGACGCGACATGGCATCGTGCCCTGTCCGCACACTGCCACCGGCCTGCATCTGCTGGAGGCGCTGCGCCACGCTGGCGACAGCGGCGACTGGGCCGTCGTCGCCACCGCGCATCCGGCGAAATTCGACGCCATCGTCGAGCCGCTGGTCGGTCACGCGGTCGCGCCGCCTCCGGCGCTTGCGCGGTGCCTCGCACGTCCGGCGCGCGGCGACCGCCTGGCGGCAACGTCCGCCGCACTCGCCAGGGCACTGGTCGGCTGAGCCAGCCATCCGGGCCAGTCCCGAAAAAAAAGGGCCTCCACGTGGGAGGCCCTTCTCGACACAGCGGCTCGGGGCGATCAGTTGCCGCGCGCCACCCGCAGCTGACGAGTGTCGACGCGCTGCACGCCTTCGATGTCGCGGGCGACCGCTTCGGCGCGATCGATCTGTGCCTGCGACTCGACATCGCCCGACAGGCTCACGACGCCGTTGGCGGTCTCGACGCTGATGTCCAGGCCGGAGACGTCGCTCGTGGCGAGCAGATCGGCCTTCACCTTGGTGGTGATCCAGGTGTCGGACACCGGCTGGCGGGACTCGGTGTTCGCCGCGACCGTGCGGTCCGAGCGGTCGGAATCCATGTCGCGGTCGGCGTGCGCGGCGGTGTTGCGATCATCGCGATGGTTTGCGTTGTGGTCGGCATCGCGGCGCTCCGTATTGCCGACCCGCAGCTGCTTGGCGTCGACGGCGCGGACACCCTCGATGTCGCGTGCGACGGCGGTCGCCCGATCGATCTGTGCCTGGCTGTCGACATCGCCCGACAGGCTCACGGTGCCGTTGGCGGTTTCCACCGAGATGTCGAGACCCGACACGTCGCTTTCGGCGAGCAGTGCGCTCTTGACCTTGGTGGTGATCCAGGTGTCGGACATGGGCTGGTTCGATTCGGTCTGCGCGGCCGTCGTGCGGTCCGAACGGTCCTGCTGCGCGAATGCGGTCCCTGCAAATAGCATCGAACCGGCGATCGCGGCGGCCAGAAGGTTTTTGTGCATCGTCTTCATGGCGATGGTCCTGAGTTTGGGTGTGTGCGGCGAGTGTGCGAAGCGTTCCGTGCCGGCGGGGTGAACATCGCCGGCTGGCGTCTCCCGACTGGTTCACGAACCCCTGATTGCGCACTTGCTATCAGCCGGCCATGACATCACAGGCATCTTTACCGCCCCGCGGACCGGCTGATCCGGAGAGCGCACGCGCCGCGCGCGAAGCCGGTCTGCGCTGGGTCTGCGACGACCAGCCCGGCCTGAGCCGGCGACGTGCGGGCACCGGATTCAGCTATCGCGATGCAGACGGCCGCCCGGTGCGCGACCGCGAGACGCTCGAGCGCATCCGCATGCTCGCCATCCCGCCGGCCTACCGCGACGTGTGGATCTGCGCGCTCGCCAACGGCCACCTGCAGGCGACCGGACGCGACGCGCGCGGGCGCAAGCAGTACCGCTACCACGCCGACTGGAGCGAAGTGCGCGGCGCCGGCAAGTTCGACCGCATCGTCGCCTTCGCGACCGCGCTGCCGCGTCTGCGTCGTGCGCTGCGTCGCGACCTCAAGCTGCCCGGCCTGCAGCGCGACAAGGTGCTGGCGATCGTCGTATCGCTGATGGCGGAAACCTTCGTGCGTGTCGGCAACGACAGCTACACGCGCAGCAACGGCTCCTTCGGTCTGACGACCTTGCGCAATCGTCATTTCGAACTCGTGCGCGGCGGGCGCGCGCGACTGAAGTTCCGCGGCAAGAGCGGGCAGGAACAGGAAATCGAACTCGACGACGCGAAACTCTCGCGGCTGGTGCGCAAGGTGCAGCAGCTGCCCGGCCAGGCTCTTTTCCAGTATCTCGACGATGCCGGCGAGCGGCATGGCATCGACTCGGGCATGGTCAACGACTATCTGCGCGCCGCGATGGGGGGCGCGTTCACCGCCAAGGACTTCCGCACCTGGGGGGGCACGCTGATGGCGTTCCGCCGCTTCGCTGCGATGCCGCTGCCGGAAGGCCAGCGCGGCGGGGAGCCCAGCGAACGTGCCCTGACCACTCAGGAGAAGATCGTCATCGCCGACGTCGCCGACGCACTGGGCAATACGGTATCGGTCTGCCGCAAGGCCTACATCGATCCGGTGCTGTACCCGGCCTGGCGCGACGGCAGCCTGCAACGCATCGCGGCGAGCGCACGCGGCGCGCGCCAGTGGGAAGCGGCGTGTCTGCGGTTGCTGCGGCAGAAACATCGCGCAGCGCGTCGCGCCTGAAACGCGTCGGCCAGCCCCCGGAAAACGTTGTCGAAGTAACTGTTGACACCCGCGTCGCGGGCGTGGTTTTCTCGAGCCCATGACGCAGCGCAACAACCACCCGCAGACCGCCATCGCCGCACGCCTCCAGGCGCGCGACGTGCGCCTGCCGGTCGCGCTTACCTCGGCCATTCTCCTTCTCGTACTCCTTATTACCGTCCTACCAGGCGCGGGAATGGGGTTCGCTTAGCAACACGAAGAAACCCACGGTCGAAAGAACCGAAACCCCGCGCCGAGAGGCGCGGGGTTTTTGTTTGGCCGATCGAAAAACCACGCCGCATCCCCGCCCTTCCACCCGCAACCGGACATCACGCCCAATGAGCAATGCCACACCCTCCATCGCGATCGTCGGCTACGGCAGCCAGGGCCGCGCGCACGCGCTGAACCTGCGCGATTCCGGCTTCCAGGTCGTCGTCGGCCTGCGTCCCGGCGGCCCGACCGAACGACAAGCCAAGGCCGATGGTTTCACCGTCAGAACGCCTGCCGAAGCGGTCGCCGACGCCGACCTGGTCGCCGTGCTGACGCCCGACATGGTGCAGAAGCAGCTCTACGCCGACGTGCTGGCGCCGCACATGAAACAGGGCGCCTGCCTGCTGTTCGCGCACGGCCTCAACGTGCACTTCGACGTGATCGCGCCGCGCGCCGATCTGGACGTGGTGCTGGTCGCGCCCAAGGGCCCGGGCGCGCTGGTGCGCCGCGAGTACGAGATCGGCCGCGGCGTGCCCTGCATCTACGCGGTGCATCAGGACCCCACCGGCAACGCCGAGCAGCTGGCGCTGACCTATGCCGCGGGCCTGGGCGGCGCGCGCGCCAACATCATCCAGACCACGTTCAAGGAAGAAACCGAGACCGACCTGTTCGGCGAGCAGGCGGTGCTGTGCGGCGGCGCGTCGTCGCTGGTGCAGGCCGGCTTCGAGACGCTGGTCGAGGCGGGTTACCAGCCCGAGATCGCCTACTACGAGGTGCTGCACGAGCTGAAGCTGATCGTCGACCTGTTCTACGAAGGCGGCATCACCCGCATGCTCGAGTTCGTGTCCGAGACCGCGCAATACGGCGATTTCGTCAGCGGACCGCGGGTGATCGACGCCTCGGTCAAGGCGCGCATGAAGGACGTGCTGACCGACATCCAGAACGGCACGTTCACCCGCAACTGGCAGGCCGAGTACGACGCCGGTCTGCCGAACTACCGGAAGTTCCAGCAGGCCGACAAGGACCACCCGATCGAGCAGGTCGGCAAGCAGCTGCGCGCGAAGATGACCTGGCTGGGCGAGCAGGCCGGGGCGCAGGCCGGCGCGCCGGCGCAAGCAGCAGCTCCTGTGGAAAGTCCGCACATGGAAGTGCGGGCTTCTGCGAGGAACTCGCATACGGAAGCCGCCTGATGAACGGCGCCCGCTGGCTGGTGCAGGCTCTGGAAGCCGAGGGGGTCGAGACGATCTTCGGTTACCCGGGCGGCGCGATCATGCCGTTCTACGACGCGCTGCACGGCGCGTCGCTGAAGCACGTGCTGGTCCGCCACGAACAGGGCGCGGCGTTCGCCGCGAACGGGTTCGCACGGGCCAGCGGGCGCGTCGGTGTATGCGTTGCCACGTCCGGCCCCGGTGCGTCGAACCTGATCACCGGCATCGCCGATGCGATGCTGGACTCGGTGCCGATGGTCGTCATCACCGGTCAGGTGGCGACGCCGCTGATGGGCACCGATGCGTTCCAGGAACTGGACGTGTTCGGCATGACCCTGCCGATCGTCAAGCACAGCTTTCTGTTGCGCAGCGTCGACGAGCTGCCGAACGCCGTCAGCGAGGCCTTCCGCATCGCGCGTTCGGGCCGTCCGGGCCCGGTGCTCATCGACCTGCCGAAGGACGTGCAGATCGGCAACGCCGAGCATCTGGGCGCACACATTCCCTCGCAGGCCGACACCATGCCGGCCTGCGCCGACCATGCACTGCACGAGGCCGCCGCGCTGATCTCGCAGGCCGAGCGTCCGGTGGTCTACGGCGGTGGCGGCATCATCCTGGGCGATGCGCTGGAGGCGTTCCGCGAGTTCGCCGATCTGACGCAGATCCCGACCGTGCTGACGCTGCGCGCACTGGGCGCGCTGCAGCCGGCGCACCCGGCGAACTTCGGCATGCTGGGCATGCACGGCACCCGCGCGGCGAACCTGGCGGTGCAGGAATCGGATCTGCTGATCGTCGTCGGCGCGCGCTTCGACGACCGCGCGACCGGCAAGCTCGCCGAGTTCGCGCCGCATGCGCGCATCGTGCATCTGGACGGCGACGGCTGCGAGATCGGCAAGCTGCGCGACACCGATGTGTCGGTCTGCGGCGATGTCGCCACCAGTCTGTCGCGCCTGGCCGCGCCGTGCGCGGCGCAGATGCAGGGGCGTCATGCGGTCGCCCGCAGTGCGTGGCGCGAGCTGTGCGCGCAGCGGCGCGAGACGTTCGCCGCGCGCTACGACGCACCCGGCAACAAGGTCTTCGCGCCGGCGCTGCTGAAGCGCATGAGCGAACTGGCGCCCGATGCGGTCGTCGCCTGCGATGTCGGCCAGCACCAGATGTGGGTCGCGCAGCACTGGCGTTTCGACCATCCGCGCAAGCACCTGACCAGCGGCGCGCTGGGCGCGATGGGCTTCGGCCTGCCGGCCGCGATCGGCGCGCAGATGGAAGACATGTCGCGACGCGTGGTCTGCGTCAGCGGCGACGGCTCTTTCATGATGAACGTGCAGGAGCTGGCCACGCTGAAGCGCTACCGCGTGCCGGTGAAGATCATCCTGCTCGACAACTCGGCGCTGGGCATGGTGCGCCAGTGGCAGGAGCTGTTCTTCGAGCGCCGTTATTCCGAGATCGACCTGTCCGACAACCCGGACTTCGCCGAAGTGGCGCGCGCGTTCGGTATCCAGGCGCTGTCGGTCGACAAGGCCGCCGATGTCGATGCCGCGTTGCAGGCGCTGCTGGCCGCTGATGGCCCGACGCTGCTGCACGTCGCCATCGACACCGCCGCCAACGTCTGGCCGCTGGTGCCGCCCAACCACAACAACGCGCAGATGCTCGACGCCGACGAGGTGACCTCGCTCGACGTCGGCGCACCGGCCGCGCCCGCCGCCGAACCCGTTGCCACCGCCTCCAAGGAATCGAGCCATGCGTTACCAGTGTGAGATGACCCTGCGCCGGGCCGAAGGTGCGCTGGTGCGCGTGCTGGGCACGACCGAACGTCGCGGCTTCCGCCCGGTGGCATTCGAAGGTGCCGCACGCGAGGACAGCGACCGCTGGAACCTGCGCATGACCGTCGAGGGCGACCGCGCCGCGACCGCATTGCAGGGCCAGCTGGCCAAGCTCTACGACTGCCTGTCGGTGGAGGTCTCGCCGTGTCGTTGAACGTCGCCGCCGAAGCCGCGCCGGTTGCGGCGCCGTCCGTCGCCGAGACGCTGTCGCCGACCCGTCCGCAGGTCTGGTTCGATGGCGCGCTGCACGACATCGATGCGCTGCAGGCTGGCCTGACCACGCACGCAATGCACTATGGCAGCGGCGTGTTCGAGGGCATCCGCAGCTACGCGACCCCCGACGGCGCCGCGGTGTTCCGCCTGCCCGAACACATCGAGCGCATGCGCCAAGGCGCCGAGCTGCTGGGCCTGTCCTTCGATCCTGCGCAGGCGACCGACGCGGTGCTGGCGACACTGCGCGCCAACGGGCATCGCGATGCCTACATCCGGCCGCTGGCGTGGTTCGGCGAAGGCGGCTTCGGTCTCGATGTCGAAGGTCACACCGAACACATGATGGTCGCGACCACCGCCACCCGGGTGCATCTCAATGGCACCCGCGCGCGGCTGGGCATCAGCAGGTGGCGGCGCAATCCGGCCGATTCGCTGCCGCCGCTGAAGCTGTGCGGCGCCTACGTCAATTCGATCCTCGCCAAGCGCGAGAGCAAGTCGCGTGGCTTCGACGAAGCGCTGTTCACCGATGCCGACGGCTTCGTTGTCGAGTGCACCGGCGCCAACGTCTTCATCGTCAAGGCCGGACGTGTCACTGCGGTCCAGCATCGCGACGCGCTGCCGGGCATCACCCGCGACACGCTGGTGACCTTGAGCGGTGCCGAATCGCGCGCGGTGACCGTCGAGGAACTACGCGACGCCGACGAAGTCTTCGCCTGCGGCACCGCCGCCGAAGTCGCGCCGGTGCACGGCGTCGAGGACCGCAGCTACGGCGACAACCCGGTCACCCGCGAACTGGCCGCGCTGTACGCGCGCGTGGTGCGCGGCGAGGCGGAAGTCGCGCGCGGCTGGCTGACGGCGGTCTGAGCATGTCCGAGCCCGACGTACGCCGCGAACCGCGCGCCACCGCCAGCGATGTGCTGGCGGCGCAGGCGCGGCTGCGCCGGCATCTGGACGTGACACCGATGCACTACGCCGAGCGCTTCGGCTGCTGGCTGAAACTGGAGAACCTGCAGCGCACCGGCTCCTACAAGGTACGCGGCGCATTGAACGCGCTGATGGCTGCGCGCGAGCGCGGCGACGACCGCACGGTGATCACCCCCTCGGCCGGCAACCACGCGCAGGGCATGGCCTGGGCCGCGTACCGGCTGGGCGTGCCGGCGATCACGGTGATGCCGAAGAACGCACCCGCCACCAAGATCGCCGGCGTCGCCCACTGGGGCGCCACCGTGCGCCTGCACGGCGAGACCTATGACGAAGCCAAAGCCTTCGCCGCCGAACTGGCCGCGCACAACGGCTTCCGTCTGCTGTCAGCCTTCGACGACGTCGACGTCATCGCAGGGCAAGGCACCGTCGGTCTGGAGATCGCAGCTGCGCTGGTGCCCGACGTGGTCATCGTGCCGATCGGTGGCGGTGGTCTGGCGTCGGGTGTCGCGCTGGCGCTGAAGTCTCAGGGCGTGCGCATCGTCGGTGCGCAGGTCGAAGGCGTCGATTCGATGGCGCGCGTGTTGCGCGGCGACCATTCGCCGTTCACGCCGGTCGCCACGCTGGCCGATGGCGTTCGGGTCAAGGATCCCGGTCTGCTGACGCGCGCGTTGCTGACCGATCTGCTCGACGACGTGGTCATCGTGCGCGAGGCCGAACTGCGCGAAACCCTGGTGCGTCTGGCGCTGGAGGAACACGTAATCGCCGAAGGCGCGGGCGCGCTGGCGCTGGCGGCCGGTCGTCGCGTCGCCGGCCGCAGCAAGGTCGCGGTGGTGTCGGGCGGCAACGTCGATGCCGGCGTGCTGGCGCAACTGCTGTCGGAAGTGCGTCCGCGCGCACCGCGCAAGCCACGGCGCCGGGTCCGCGAACCCGTCGCCGAGGTGCCGGCCATTGCGGCCGTCATCCCGACCGTGCCTGCGGCCACACCGCGCCGCCGCAACGATCTGACCGCATCCGCGCCGTCCGGATGCGGCGAACCGCGACTTCGATGCGCGACCACCGCCCGCACCGACCGCACGCCGCACCGCATTCCCGAGGAACTCCCCGCATGATCGCTCCAGACACCATCCGCATCTTCGACACCACCCTGCGCGACGGCGAACAGTCCCCCGGCTGCAGCATGACGCCGCAGCAGAAAGTGGTGATGGCACGCGCGCTCGACGCGCTGGGTGTCGACATCATCGAGACCGGCTTTCCGGCCAGCTCCGAATCCGACCGCGAAGCGCAGCGCCTGATCGCGCGCGAAGTGCGTCGCCCGACGCTGGCCGTGCTGTCGCGCTGTCTGCCGGCCGACATCGAGGCCTCGGCGCGCGTGCTGGAAGGCACCGCCAATCCGCGCCTGCACATCTTCATTTCCACCAGCCCGCTGCACCGCGAGCACAAGCTGCGCATGAGCCGCCAGCAGGTGCTGGACATGGCCGCGACCAGCGTGGCGCACGCGCGTCGGCTGGTCGGCGACGTCGAGTTCTCGACCGAGGACGGCACCCGCACCGAGGACGACTTCCTGGAGGAAGTGATCGCCGCGGCAATCGCCAGCGGCGCGACCACGATCAACGTGCCAGACACGCTGGGTTACGCCACGCCCGAGGAATCGCTCGCCCTGTTCAAGCGCCTGATCGCGACGATCCCCGGCGCGCGCGACGTGATCTTCAGCGCGCACTGCCACAACGATCTGGGACTGGCGGTCGCCAACTCGCTGGCCGCGATCGAGGGCGGCGCGCGCCAGGTCGAATGCACCATCAACGGCATCGGCGAACGCGCCGGCAATGCCGCACTGGAAGAGCTGGTGATGGCGCTGAAGGTCCGCAACGCCTTCTACGACATCGACACCGGCATCGACACCCGCAAGCTGGTCCCGACCTCGCAGCTGCTGCGCCGTCTGACCGGCATGGGCGTACAGCGCAACAAGGCCATCGTCGGCGAGAACGCGTTCGCGCACGAGTCGGGCATCCACCAGCACGGCATGCTGCGCCACCGCGGCACCTACGAAATCATGAATCCCTCCGATGTCGGCTGGCCCGATTCGAAGCTGGTGCTGGGCCGTCACAGCGGCCGCGCCGCAGTCGGCCACCGCCTGCGTGCGCTGGGCTACACGCTGGAAGAGGCGCAGCTGGAGCAGGTGTTCGTCGCGTTCAAGGATCTGTGCGAGCGCCAGCGCGTGGTCGACGACGACGATCTGGAAGCGCTGATGCATGGCGACGTCAGCGGTCAGGGCTGGCGGCTGGCGTCGATGACGGTCAGCGATCGCGGCCAGCGGGCCAGCGCGCAGATCGAACTGTCCGATCCCGACGGCACCAAGGTCTCGGAGAGTGCGTTGGGTGACGGTCCGGTCGATGCGCTGTTCGCCGCGCTGGCGGCCGCGACCGGCGTCGAGCTGGCGCTGGAGAGCTACCAGGTCCACAGCGTCGGCATGGGCCGCGACGCACGCGGCGAAGCCAGCGTCAGCGTGCGCCACGGCGACGCCATCCACGAAGGCACCGGCACCAGCCGCGACATCATCGAGGCCAGCGCGCTGGCCTGGCTGGACGTGGCCAACCGGATCCTGCGTGCCTCGCGTAGCGTACCGGCACCGCAGGCCGCGCGCGCCTGATTCCTGCCCCGCCCCTGCATCCGCATTCCGAGCCCGCAATGACCGTCACTGCCCCGAAAACCCTGTTCGACAAACTGTGGGACGCGCACGTCGTGATCCCCGAGAGCGAGGCCGCGCCCGCGGTGCTCTACATCGACCTGCACCTGATCCATGAAGTCACCTCGCCGCAGGCATTCACCGAGTTGCGCGCGCGCGGCCTGTCGCCGCGCCGCCCGGACCGCACCAAGGCGACGATGGACCATTCCACGCCGACGTTGCCGGCCGGCGCCGACGGCCGCCTGCCCTATGCCAGCGCCGCGTCCGAGAAGCAGGTGCAGACGCTCGCCGACAACTGCGCCGCGTTCGGCATCGAACTGTTCGACATGAGCTCCGACCAGCGCGGCATCGTCCACGTCATCGCGCCCGAGCAGGGCTTCACCCTGCCCGGCATGACCATCGTCTGCGGCGACAGCCACACCTCTACGCACGGCGCGTTCGGCGCGCTGGCCTTCGGCATCGGCACCAGCGAAGTCGGCAACGTGCTGGCGACGCAGTGCCTGCTGCAGCGCCGCGCGAAGACCATGTCGATCACCGTCGACGGCGTATTGGCACCGGGTGTCGGCGCGAAGGACGTGATCCTGCACGCGATCGGCGTGATCGGCGTCAACGGCGGCACCGGTCACGTCATCGAATACCGCGGCTCCACCATCGAGGCGATGGACATGGAGCAGCGCATGACCCTGTGCAACATGTCGATCGAAGCCGGTGCACGCGCCGGCATGGTCGCGCCGGATGATGTCACCTTCGACTGGATCGCACGCACGCCGCGCGGCCCGAAGGGCGCGGACTTCGACGCGGCCGTCGCGCACTGGCGCACGCTGCGCAGCGACGACGGTGCGAGCTTCGATGTCGACGTGCACATCGACGCCGCCGACATCCGCCCGACCCTGACCTGGGGCACGCACCCGGGTACCGCGATCGGCGTCGACGTGCCGGTGCCGGCGCCGGTCGATGCGGCCGAACGCAAGGGCCAGGACTATATGCGCGTGGTCGCCGGCCAGCCGCTGGCCGGCATGCCGGTCGACGTGGTCTTCGTCGGGTCCTGCACCAATGGCCGCCTGCGCGACATGCGCGAAGTCGCCGAGGTGCTGCGCGCGCATCGCGTCGCGCCGGGCGTGCGCATGCTGGTCGTGCCGGGTTCGGAGATCGTCAAGCGCGAAGCCGAAGCCGAAGGCATCGATGCGATCGTCCGCGCCGCCGGTGCCGAGTGGCGCGAGCCGGGCTGCTCGATGTGCATCGCGATGAACGGCGATCTGGTCGCGCCCGGCCAGCTGGCCGTGAGCACCAGCAACCGCAATTTCGAAGGCCGTCAGGGACCCGGCGCCCGCACGCTGCTGGCCTCGCCGACGACGGCGGCGTGGGCTGCGGTGCGCGGCGTCGTGGCCGATCCGCGCGAGCGCTTCGACGATCGCCGGGAGGTGGCGTGATGACCGCCGAGAACGCGAGCGGCTTCCCGGTTCGCTCGGCCAGCGTGGTGCTGGCACAGACCAATATCGATACCGACCAGATCATTCCCGCGCGCTTCCTGTCGACGACCGAGCGCAAGGGACTGGGCAAGCACGCCTTCAACGACTGGCGCTGGCGCGACGACGGCAGCGCGAATCCGGACTTCGCGTTCAACCAGCCGCACAACGCCGGCCGCTCGGTGTTGCTCGCGGGCCGCAACTTCGGCTGCGGTTCCTCGCGCGAACATGCGCCCTGGTCACTGCGCGATCTCGGCCTGCAGGTCGTGGTGAGCAGCGAGATCGCCGACATCTTCCGCAACAATTCGCTGAAGAACGGCCTGCTGCCGGTCGTGCTCCCGGAAGCTGTCGTGCAGGACCTGATGACGCGTCCGGACGACGTGCTGACGGTCGACATCGAAGCGCGCGAGCTGCGCACGCCCGACGGCACCATCCACGCATTCCCGCTCGAGGCGTTCGCGCGCACCTGCCTGCTCGAAGACGTCGACGAGATGGGCTATCTGCTGGCGCGCAGCGCCGACATCCAACACTACGAGGACACGCACCATGCACGCTGACATCGTCGTACTGCCGGGCGACGGCATCGGCCCCGAAGTGACCGCCGCCGCGGTGAACGTGTTGCAGGCCGTCGCCACGCGCTACGGCCATCGCTTCTCGCTGCACGAACACCTGATCGGCGGCGCCGCGATCGACGCGACCGGCAGGCCGTTGCCCGACGACACCCTGGCCGCGGCGCGCGATGCCGACGCCGTGTTGCTGGGCGCGGTCGGCGGCCCGAAGTGGTCGGATCCCAATGCGACGGTGCGTCCGGAACAGGGCCTGCTGGCCATCCGCAAGGCGCTGGGCCTGTACGCCAACCTGCGCCCGGTGCGCCCGCACGCCGCGGCGATCGGCGCCTCGCCGATCAAGTCGCATCTGCTGGCCGGCGTCGATCTGCTGGTCGTGCGCGAACTGACCGGCGGCATCTACTTCGGCGACAAGACCCGCGATGCCGACGGCGCCAGCGACCTGTGCCGCTACTCGGTCGCCGAGATCGAACGCGTCGTGCGCCGCGCCTGTCTGCTGGCGCGTGGTCGCCGCGGCCATGTGACCTCGGTCGACAAGGCCAACGTGCTCGAGACCTCGCGGCTGTGGCGCGATGTCGCCAGCCGCATCCAGCGCGAGGAATTCCCGGACGTCACCATCGAACACCAGCTGGTCGATTCGATGGCGATGCATCTGCTGTCCAAGCCGCGCGCCTACGACGTGATCGTGACCGAGAACATGTTCGGCGACATCCTGACCGACGAGGCCTCGATGCTGGCCGGCTCGCTCGGCCTGCTGCCCTCGGCATCGCTGGGCGAAGGCAGCGTGGGAATGTACGAGCCGATCCACGGTTCCGCGCCGGACATCGCAGGCTGCGGCATCGCCAATCCCTACGGCACCATCCTCAGCGCCGCGCTGCTGCTGCGTTACTCGCTGGGCCTGTCGCGGGAAGCGGCGTGCATCGAGGCGGCCGTCGATTCGGCGCTCGATGCCGGCGTGTTCACCGCCGATCTCGCGCCAGAAGGCACCGCGGTTTCCACGCGTGACGCCACGGCTGCCGTGCTTGCGCGCATCGAATCCTGCAAGACCGAAGTCCTGCGCGACTGACGAGACCGGTGCGGCGGCACCTCGCCGCGCCGGCCCGACTGCTGCGCTGTCCACGCCGTCCGCCGCACCCGCGAGTGATCGATGCCCGAGTACCGCTCCAGAACCTCCACCCATGGCCGCAACATGGCCGGCGCCCGCGCCCTGTGGCGCGCGACCGGCATGCAGGACGCCGACTTCCACAAGCCGATCGTCGCGGTCGCGAACTCGTTCACCCAGTTCGTGCCGGGCCACGTGCATCTGAAGGACATCGGCCAGCTGGTCGCGCGCGAAATCGAACGCGTCGGCGGTGTGGCCAAGGAGTTCAACACCATCGCCGTCGACGACGGCATCGCGATGGGCCACGACGGCATGCTGTATTCGCTGCCGAGCCGCGAGATCATCGCCGACTCCGTCGAGTACATGGTCAACGCGCACTGCGCCGATGCGCTGGTATGCATCTCCAACTGCGACAAGATCACGCCCGGCATGCTGATGGCCGCGCTGCGCCTGAACATCCCGGTGGTGTTCGTGTCCGGCGGTCCGATGGAAGCCGGCAAGACCAAGCTCGCCGAACACGGCCTCGATCTGGTCGACGCGATGGTCGTCGCCGCCGACCCAACTGCCTCCGACGAGAAGGTCGCCGCCTACGAGCGCAGCGCGTGTCCGACCTGCGGATCGTGCAGCGGCATGTTCACCGCGAACTCGATGAACTGTCTGACCGAAGCGCTGGGCCTCGCCCTGCCGGGCAACGGTTCGATGCTGGCGACGCATGCCGATCGCGAACAGCTGTTCCTGCAGGCCGCGCGCACCGTCGTCGAGCTGTGTCATCGCTGGTACGGCGCCGAGGACCCGACCGCGCTGCCGCGTGGCATCGCGACCTTCGAGGCGTTCGAGAACGCGATGACGCTCGACATCGCGATGGGCGGTTCGACCAACACCATCCTGCATCTGCTCGCCGCCGCGCAGGAGGCGGAAGTCGCGTTCGACCTGCACGACATCGATCGCCTGTCGCGCCGCGTGCCGCAGCTGTGCAAGGTCGCGCCGAACATCCAGACCTATCACATGGAAGACGTGCACCGCGCCGGCGGCATCGTGTCGATCCTCGGGGAACTCGCGCGCGGCGGCCTGCTGCACGTCGACCAGCCGACGGTGCACAGCCGCACATTGGCCGAGGCCATCGCACGCTGGGACATCACCGTCACCGACGACGATGCGGTGCACACGTTCTTCAAGGCCGGCCCAGCCGGTATCCCGACGCAGACCGCCTTCAGTCAGGCGACGCGCTGGGAGACGCTCGACGACGACCGCGCCGGCGGCTGCATCCGCGACGTCGCGCATGCCTATTCGGAAGAAGGCGGCCTCGCCGTGCTGCGCGGCAACCTCGCGCCCGACGGCTGCGTGGTCAAGACCGCGGGCGTCGACGCGTCGATCCACGTGTTCGAAGGCACTGCGAAAGTGTTCGAAAGCCAGGACGCCGCGGTGAAGGGCATCCTCGCCGACGAGGTGCAGGCCGGCGACGTCGTGGTCATCCGCTACGAGGGCCCGAAGGGCGGCCCCGGCATGCAGGAAATGCTGTATCCGACGAGCTACCTGAAGTCGAAGGGTCTGGGCAGACACTGTGCGCTGCTGACCGACGGCCGTTTCTCCGGCGGCACCTCGGGCCTGTCGATCGGGCACGCATCGCCGGAAGCGGCCGCAGGCGGTGCGATCGGACTGGTGCGCGACGGCGACCGCATCCTGATCGACATTCCGCAGCGACGCATCGAACTGCTCGTCGACGACGCCGAACTGGCCGCGCGCCGCAGCGTGCAGGACGCGCTCGGCTGGGAGCCCGCGCAGGCGCGGCCGCGCAAGGTCAGCGCGGCACTGAAGGCCTACGCGCTGCTCGCGACCAGCGCCGACAAGGGCGCGGTCCGCGATCTCTCTCTGCTCGAACATCCGCGCTGACCCGGGCCCGGCCGCGTCGCGTGCGTGCCACTGCCTCGCCTGCCGGCAGGCCTCAAGTCCCCGTCGCGCCTGCCGATACAGGCTCGACGCGCGTCACCGGCGTCGGTTTCCGCCCCGTGTCTCCTGTCGTCGACGCAGGCCCGCAGCCTGAGCCGGCGCGCGGGCCGCGCCGCCACGCCCGCTCTGGTGCCGATCCATGTTGCGCACGATTCGAACCGATCAACTCCGCCCCGGCATGCACGTCCAGCGTCTGTGCGGGTCCTGGCTCGACCATCCCTTCTGGCGTACCTCGTTCGTGGCCACCTCGGACGACATCGCCAGACTGCAGGGTAGCGGCGTGGACGAGGTGGTGATCGACCTCGCGCTCGGCTTAGATGTCGAGGCCGAGATCCCGCCGGTTTCGCCCGATGCTGCAGACACCATCGAAGTCACGAGCGCGTCGGAGACCGACGCGCCGACTGCCGGCATGGTCACCAGCTTCGAGGCGGAGGTCCGGCAGGCCCGGCATCTGCTGGAAACCGGCCGTCGCGTGGTCGAGGCGATGTTCGGCGAGATCCGTCTCGGCCGTGCGGTCGACACCTCGGCGGCCGTGCCGCTGGTCGACGCCGTCTGCGATTCGGTACTGCGCAACCCGCATGCGCTGGTCAGCGTGGCGCGCCTGAAGACCGCAGACGACTACACCTACCTGCATTCGATGGCGGTCGCCGCGCTGATGGCGGGGCTGGCGCGGCAGATGGGGCTGCCCGAGGATGAAGTGCACGCCGCGGCGAAAGGCGGCCTGCTCCACGACATGGGCAAGGCGGTGTCGCCGCCGGACGTACTCAACAAGCCCGGCAGCCTCACCGATGCCGAATACCACACGATGCGCCGCCATCCCGAGGACGGGCACCGGCTGCTGGTCGACAGCGGCGTGGACGATGCGACCGCGCTCGACATCGCGCTGCACCACCACGAGCGCGTTGACGGCACCGGCTATCCGCACCGGTTGTCCGGTGAAGGCATCTCGCGGATGGCGCGCATGGCCGCGGTCTGCGATGTCTATGACGCGATCACTTCCGACCGGTCCTACAAGCGCGGCTGGTGTCCGGCGCAGTCGCTGCGGCGCATGGCGTCATGGCACGGCCATTTCGATTCGGCGATCTTCCAGGCGTTCGTCAAAAGCCTGGGCATCTACCCGGTGGGCACCCTGGTGCGCCTTGAATCCCAGCAGCTGGCAGTGGTGATCGAGCAATCGCCGGCGTTGCTCAAACCCAAGATCCGCATCTTCCACTGCATCCGGCGGCAATCGCGCGTGCTGATGCGCGACGTCGATCTCTCCGATGCGGCGTGTGGCGACCGCATCGTGCAGGCCGAATCCCCTGACGACTGGGGCCTGCGCGATCTCGAGAAACTCTGGCTGCCCTGAGCGCGCCGTCACCGCTCACGCGGTGCCGGGCGACTCGTCGCGGCGCACCTTGAACCACGCCGCGTACAGCGCCGGCAGGAAGGTCAGCGTCAGCAGTGTCGCGACGGTGAGCCCGCCCATGATCGCGACCGCCATCGGCCCGAAGAACACGCTGCGCGACAGCGGGATCATCGCCAGGATCGCAGCGAGCGCGGTCAGCACGATCGGCCGGAAGCGACGCACCGTCGCCTCGATCACCGCATCCCAGCGCGCGTGCCCGGCGGCGATGTCCTGCTCGATCTGGTCGACGAGGATGATCGAGTTGCGCATGATCATGCCGGCCAGCGCGATCGTGCCGAGCATCGCCACGAAACCGAACGGCACCCGGAACACCAGCAGGAACAGGGTCACGCCGATCATGCCCAGCGGCGCGGTCAGCAGCACCAGCGCCGTGCGCGAGAAGCTGCGCAACTGCAGCATCAGCAGGGTCACCACGACGAACAGGAACAGTGGCATCCCGGCCTTGATCGAATCCTGCCCCTTGCCCGAATCCTCGACCGTGCCGCCGGTCTCCAGGCGATAGCCGGCAGGCAGTCCGGCGCGGATCGCATCGAGCGTCGGCAGGATCTGCGCGACCACTGTCGGTGGCGTGACATCACCGCGGATGTCGGCGCGCACGGTGATCGTCGGCAGCCGGTCGCGGTGCCAGATGATGCCGTCCTCGAACGTCGACTCCAGCCGCGCCACCTGCCCCAGCGGCACCGATTGTCCGTTCGACGTCGGCACGGCCAGGCTTTCGAGCATCTCGAGCTGGCCGCGCTCGTCATCGGTCCCGCGCATGACGATGCCGATCAATTCGTTGCCCTCGCGATACGTGCCGATCTGCAGGCCTGACAGCGCACTCGACAGGAACTGCGCAAGCTGCTGCGAACTCACGCCGAGTACGCGCGCGCGCTCCTGGTCGACGACCAGACGCACGATGCGGCTGGGCTCGTCCCAGTCGAGGTTGACGTTGGCGACGTGCGGGTTCGCCCGCACCTGCGTGGCGACTGCGTCGGCGATGTCGCGCACGCGTTCGACGTGCTCGCCGGAAATGCGCAGCTGCACCGGGTAGCCCACCGGCGGCCCGGTCTCCAGACGCGTCACGCGCAACTGCAGTTCGGGAAACGCGGATGCGACCTCGTCGCTCAGCCAGGCGCGGACGCGTTCGCGCGCCGCCACGTCGCTCGTGGTGACCACGAACTGGGCGAAGTTCGCCTGCGGCAGTTGCTGGTCCAGCGGCAGATAGAAGCGCGGCGAGCCGGTGCCGATGTAGGCCACGCGGTTCTCGACGCCCTCGTGTCCGTCGAGCAGGGCATCGAGCCGCGCGGCGGCGGCCTCGGTCGCGCGCAGCGAACTGCCTTCGGCGAGCTCGACATCGACCATCAGTTCCAGCCGGGTCGAATCGGGGAAGAACTGCTGCGGCACGAAACGGAACAGCAGCAACGAGGCGACGAACAGCGCGACTGTCGCGGCGATGACGATCCAGCGATGGCGCAGCGACCAGTCCAGCAGGCCGCGGAAGCTCCGGTAGAACGGCCGCTGGTAGGGATCGTGATCGTGCGCCTGCGGATCCTTCGGCGCGAGCGCGAAACCGAACGCAGGCCAGCGGTCCGCCGCGCGCAGGCGCGTGGCATGCCAGCGCGCGGACAGCGAGCCGGGACGCGGCGGCTGGGGATTGGCCAGATCCGGCAGCATCTTCGCGCCGAGCAGCGGGATGAACAGCACCGCGGCAATCCACGACACCACCAGCGCGATCGTCACCACTTCGAACAGCGAGCGCGTGTACTCGCCGGTGCTCGATGCGGCGGTCGCGATCGGCAGGAAACCCGCCGCGGTGACCAGCGTGCCGGTCAGCATCGGGAACGCGGTATGCGTCCACGCATAACTCGCCGCCGCGAACCGGCTGTCGCCCTGTTCCATGCGGATGGCCATCATCTCCACGGCGATGATCGCGTCGTCCACCAGCAGGCCCAGCGCGAGCACCAGTGCGCCGAGCGAGATCTTGTGCAGGCCGATGTCGAACTGGTCCATCGCGATGAAGGTCATCGCCAGCACCAGCGGGATCGACACCGCGACGACGAGGCCGGTGCGGAAGCCCAGCGAGACGAAGCTCACCAGCAGCACGATGATCACCGCCTCGGCGAGCACCTTGACGAACTCGCCCACCGAATCGCGTACCGCGCGCGGCTGGTCGGACACCTTGCGCAGTTCCATGCCGGCCGGCAGTGTCTCCTGCAGCCGCGCGAACTCGGTTTCCAGACGCGTGCCGAGCCTGAGGATGTCGCCGCCGTCGTGCATCGCCACCGCGATGCCGATCGCGTCCTCGCCCATGAAGCGCATGCGTGGCGCGGCCGGATCGGCGAATCCGCGCTCGACGGTGGCGATGTCGCCCAGACGCACGCTGCGATCGCCGGCGCGGATCGGGAAATCGCGGATCTGCTCCACCGACCGGAACGTGCCGTCGACCCGCAACTGCACGCGCGCACTGTCGGTCTCGAAGAAACCGGCCGGCGCCATCGCGTTCTGCTCGGCCAGCGCCTGTTGCACGGCCGCCATCGGAATGCCCAGCGTGGCCAGCCGCGTATTGCTGAGGTCGATCCAGACCTTCTCGTCCTGCAGGCCGACCAGTTCGACCTTGCCGACATCGTCGACGCGCTGCAGCTCGCGCTGGATGCGGTCGGCGTAGTCCTTCTTGATCGCGTAGTCGAAGCCCTCGCCGGTCAGCGCGTAGATGTTGCCGAAGGTGTCGCCGAACTCGTCGTTGAAGAACGGGCCGATGATGTCCTGCGGCAACGCGGGCCGCAGATCCGCGACCTTCTTGCGCACCTGGTACCAGAGTTCGGGAATCTCGCCCGATCGCATCGAATCGCGCGCGAAGAAGATCACCTGCGACTCGCCCGGCCGCGAGTACGAGCGCACGAACTCGTAGTCGCCGGTTTCCATCAACGTGCGCTCGATGCGCTCGGTGACCTGCTGTGCCACCTGCTCGGCGGTCGCCCCCGGCCACTGGGTCTGGATCACCATCGCCTTGAAGGTGAAGGGCGGATCCTCCGACTGGCCGAGGCGCCCATAGGAAAAAATGCCGGCGATGGCGACGACCAGCATCATGTAGAGCACCAGCGTGCGATTGCCGAGCGCCCATTCGGAGAGGTTGAAGCGGCTCATGCGCCGGCCCCCTGTAGGAGCGCGCTCGCGCGCGATGAAGCGTCACCGGGAAATCCCGTCGCGCACGAGCGCGCTCCTGCAGGGGTGGCGCCACTGCCGACGCTCACTCGGCTGCTCCCGGCGTCGGCGCTGCCGGTTCGATGGGCCGGTTCTCCCGATCCACCGGCGTCACCCGCTGGCCCTCGCGCAGCAGGTGGCCGCCGGCCGCGACCACCAGCGCATCCGGGGCCAGACCCGACAGTACCGGCACGCTGCGCGCGCCGTACGCGCCGGTCTCGATCGCGACCGAACGCAGCCTGCCTTCGGCCGGGTCGACGACCCAGACCGCCTTGCCGCCCTCCGGGCCCGGCTGGATCGCGGTCAGCGGCACCTGCAGATCCATAGCGGATGTCGCCGCGGTGAGATACACGCGTGCGCTCTGTCCGAGCTCGATGCCGTCGACCGCCTCGTCGGCGAGCGCGACGCGCGCGGCGTACGTGCGCGCCTGCGGGTCGGCGGCGGCGGCGATCTCGCGGATCGTGCCCGGCACGCGCACGCCTGGCCGGTTCCACAGTTCGATCTCGGCCGGCTGGCCGATCGCGAACGCCGCGATGCGCGATTCGGGCAGCGCGATGGCCACCTCGCGGCCATCGTCGCCGGCGAGCATGAAGATCGCCTGCCCGGCGGCCACCACCTGGCCGGCCTCTGCCTCGCGGCTGGCGATGACGCCGTCGCGCGGTGCACGCAGTTGCGTGTAACCGGCCTGGTTGCCGGCGACGTCGGCCTGCGCACGCGCCGCGCGCAGTTGCGACTGCGCCGCCGTGTACGCCGCGTCCTGCGCGTCCATCTGCGAGCGGCTGATCAGTTGCTGATCGACGAGCACGGCATAACGCTCACGGTCGGTACGGGCGCGGGCATATTCCGCCTCCGCCGCCGCCACCTGGGCCTGCGCCGACTGCTGCTGCAAGCGCAGATCGCCCGGTTCGATCTCGGCCAGCACCTGGCCCCGGCTGACGTGCGCGCCGGCGTCGACGTGGCGGCGCACCAGCTGGCCACCCACCTGGAAGGCCAGCACGCTTTCCTCGCGGGCGCGGATCTCGCCAGCGTAGCGCGCAGCCGCCTGCATGCCTGCATCGGCGGGGCGAACGACCAGCACCGGTCGCGGCGTGTCTTCGGGTGCGGCGGTTTCGCCGCAGGCGCCCAGGACCAGCACGGCGCACAGGACGCACGCGTGCGCCGCAGCGCGGGACGGGGGGAACGACCGGATCAGGCGGCGCATGGCGACCGTCCACAGGCTGAGGATACGGAGGCGTATCCTATATTTTCAGAACTGGCTGGTATAGTATTCCGCGCCATGTCGACGCGTCCGTCCACGCCGCCCCCTGCTCCGACGCCCGAGAAGGCGCCGGCCGGCCCGGGACGCCCGAAGGACCTGGCCAAGCGCGCCGCCATCCTCGAGGCCGCCGAGCGGATGTTCCTGCAGCAGGGCTACGAAGGCGTGAGCATGGACCAGATCGCCGCCGAGGCCGGCGTCTCCAAGCTCACCGTCTACAGCCATTTCGGCGACAAGGACACCCTGTTCACCGAGGCCGCAGCGCGCTACTGCGAACAGCAGATGCCCGATTCGGTGTTCGAGCCCTCCCCCGACACGCCGCTGCGCCAGCGCCTGCTGACGGTCGCCGAAGCGTTCTTCGCGATGGTGTCCTCGCCCGAGGCCGTCGCCGGCCATCGCCTCCTGTGCACCCCGCAGATGGTCGAAAAGCGCCTGCCGCAGCGATTCTGGAAGGGCGGCCCGGAGCGCGTGCAGGGTGCGTTCGCCGCGATGTTGCGCCGCCGGATCGAGACTGGCGATCTCGACATCGACGACGCTCTGGTGCCGACCGCGGCCGCACAGTTCTTCGTACTGATCAAGGGCGACCTGCACCAGCGCATGGTGTTCGACTGCGACGACACCGGCGATTGCGCCCAGCAACGGCGCGCGCACCTGGAGGCGTCGGTGGACATGTTCCTGCGCGCCTACGGGCGCCGCTGAACCCGGTCACATGCATCCCCCGCGTGCCGTCTGGGCCGGTGACTTCCGGCACTGCGTGGCCCGCACCACCCCCGCGATGATGCAAGCGCCCCCGCACCGCTAGAATTGCGCGCTGGCGAACGAAGGAACCCGCAACAATGACGATCGACTACGCCAAGGCCCGCGCGGCGATGGTGGAACAACAGGTCCGGCCCTGGGACGTGCTCGACCCGCGCGTGCTCGAGACCATCTCGCGCCTGCCGCGCGAAGCATTCGTGGCCGATGCGCGCCGCGCGCTGGCCTATGCCGATCTGGAACTGCCGATCGGCCACGGCGAAACCATGCTCAAGCCGGTCGTCGAAGGCCGTGCGCTGCAGGCGCTGGCGCTCGAACAGGGTGACGAGGTGCTGGAGATCGGCACCGGCAGCGGCTATCTCACCGCATGCCTGGCGTATCTGGCACGCGACGTGGTCAGCCTGGAACAGCATGCCGACCTTGCCGACGCCGCCCGCGGCCGCCTGCAGGCGCAGGGCATCGCCAATGCCGACGTGGTCGCCGCCGACGCGTTCGCCTGGAACACCGACCGCCGCTTCGACGCGATCTGCGTCGGTGGCGCCGTCGACGTGGTGCCCGAGCGCTTCGTGCAGTGGCTGCGTCCCGGCGGCCGTCTGTTCATCGTCCGCGGCCGCGCGCCCGCGATGGAGGCCGTGCTGGTCCACCGTGAAGGCGACGACGTCAACGCCACGCGCATCGAATCGTTGTTCGAGACCGGGCTCGCCTACCTCGCAGGCGCCGCGCCGGTGCCGCAGTTCACCCTCTGATCGCCGAAGGATCCCCATGTTCCGCCGCCCCCTGTTCCTGTCGCTCGCGCTCGCGCTGACCTCCAGTCCCCTGCTGGCCGCCGACCTCGTCCAGACCTACGAGCTGGCCCGCACCAACGATCCGACCCTGTCGATCGCCGAGTCGCAGCGCCTGTCGACCAAGGAAGGCGCGGTGCAGGCACGCGGCGCGCTACTGCCGCAGATCGGCGGCAGCGCCTCGCTGACCGACAGCCGCGCCGCTGGCGTGTCGGGCAAGGCCCGGACGCGCAGCTACGGCGTCAATGCCAGCCAGGTGCTGTTCGATTTCGGCCAGTTCGCGACGCTGCGCTCGCAGCGCGCGCTGAGCACCGCGGCCGACTTCCAGCTCGACGCCGACAACGATTCGCTGATCACGCGCACCGCCGCGGCCTATTTCGACGTACTGGTCGCGACCGAGACGCTGGCCGCCGCCGAGGCCGCCGAGGCCGCGTTCAAGCGCCAGTTCGACTTCGCCGACAAGCGCCTCGAAGTCGGCCTGGCGCCGATCACCGACGTGCACGAGGCCCGCGCCCAGTACGACAGCGCGCGCGCCAACACCATCGTCCAGCGCAACGCGCTGCAGGATGCCTACCAGGCGCTGGGCGAGATCACCGGCCAGCCGATCGCCGACCTGCGCGGCCTGCCCGACGACTTCACCCCGCAGCTGCCGGAAGGCCGCGACGCCGAGGCGTGGGTCGCCACGGCGGTGCAGCAGAACCCGCAGCTGCAGGCGCTGCGCTACCAGGTCACCGCGTCCGAGCACAGCGTGACCGCGGCGAAGTCCGGCCACCTGCCGACGCTCGATCTAGGCGCCAGCTACGGCAAGACCGACAGCTGGGGCCGCACCAATCAGGAATCGCAGCTGCGCGCCGGCGAGACCAACAGCATCGGCGTGACCCTGACCGTGCCGATCTTCAGCGGCGGCATCACCCAGTCGCGCGTGCGCCAGTCGATCGCCCAGCGCGACATCACCGCCGACCAGTACGAGGCGCAGCGCCGCGCGATCGAACGCAACACCCGCAGCGCCTACCAGAACCTCGTCGCCGGCATCACCGAGGTCGAAGCGCGCCGTCTGGCGCTGGTCTCGGCCAACAGCGCCTACGAGGCCTCGCAGGTCGGCCTGGAAGTCGGTACGCGTACCGTCATCGACGTGCTGATCAACCAGCAGAACCTGTTCTCGGCGCGTCAGGCTTATGCATTCGCCAAGTACAACTTCCTGCAGAGCCGCCTGCTGCTCGAACAGGCCGCCGGCACGCTCGACATCAGCCATCTGCAGGACATCAACCGTCAGCTGACGGTCAACGTCAACAGCATGGGCGCTTCCACCGGGGAAGGCGAAGGCACGCAGGCGCAGTAAGCGCAGGGCGCGTCAGTGTGACGACGGCGCGGATCGCACGATCCGCGCCGTTTTCGTATCCGGTTCCGGCAGGTCGGGCTCGATCAGCGCCAGCGTGCGCGCGAGTGCGCCGCGGCCGTTGCTGACGAGGGTGCGACCGGCTTCGGCCATGGTCGTGCGCGCATCTGCATCGTCGAGCAGCGCGGCGATGTGCTCGTGCACCGCGTCGACATCGGCGCCGATACGCAGGGCGTCTGCGCGCCCGAGCTGTTTGGCGATGTCGGCGAAGTTCTGCAGATGCGGGCCGGTGACGACCGGCGTGCCGACCGCAGCCGGTTCGAGCAGATTGTGGCCACCGATGTCCTGCAGGCTGCCGCCGACGAAGGCGACATCGGCGCAGGCGAAGAACAGGCCCAGTTCGCCGAGCGTGTCGAGCACGAAGACGTCGTCGCCGGCATCGGGCCATGTGGTCAGCGCGCGCGTGGCGACGCGCCAGCCGGCGTCGACGCCCAGCTGCGCGGCAATGCGGAAACGTTCGGGATGGCGCGGCGCCCAGATCAGCAGCAGCTCCGGCCAGCGCGTGCGCAACCGGCGGTGGATCTCGATGACCGCGGCTTCCTCGTCGGGATGCGTACTCGCCGCGATCCACGCCGGACGCGCACCCGCGTGGCTGCGGAAATCGGCGACCAGCGCGGCGATCTTCGCCTCGTCCAGCGTGATGTCGAACTTCAGGTTGCCGGTGTCGACCACCGTCGCGCGCAGCGCACCGAGCTTCACGAACCGCTTGCCGTCGTCGGCCGATTGCGTCGCGACCCGGCGCACGGTGCGCAGGGCGCGCCCGACCAGCGGCCGCAGCACCCGATAGCCGCGCAGCGAGCGCGCCGACAGCCGCGCGTTGACGATCACCGTTGGCACGCCGGCATCGCGGCAGCAGAACAGCAGGTTCGGCCACAGCTCGGTCTCGACGATCAGGCCGATCCCGGGGCGGAAATGCCGCAGAAAGCGCCGCACCGCGCCCGACAGGTCGTAAGGCAGATACACGTGTTCGACGCGCGAACCCCACAACGCGCGCACGCGTTCGGAACCGGTCGGCGTGATCGTGGTGACCAGCAGACGCCGCGCGGGATCGCGGGCGAGCAGGGCGTTGATCAGCGGCGCGGCCGCGTTGACCTCGCCCACCGACACCGCATGCACCCACACCGGCGTCGACGTCGGCGGCGTGCGGTAGATGCCGTAGCGCTCGTCCCAGCGCAGCAGATAGGCCGATTGGCGAAAGCCGCGCCAGATCAGGTGATAGACGGTGATTGGCGCAAGCACGACGAGCAGGGCCGAATACAGGCCGCGCAGCAGTCGTTCTGTGGTGTCGGCCCGCATCGGCACAGGATAGCGGAAGGCGCAAAGCCGGCGCCTGGGACTTCACGGTCGAACGAAAGTTGGAAACGCGCCTCAGTCCGTGGGAGCGCGCTTGCGCGCGATTCCGGAAGTGTCGCAGCCGAGGATGTGCCGGAATCGCGCGCGAGCGCGCTCCCACATCGGACCTCCTCGTTGGCACAACCCCTTCAACCTCGCCCGACGCCCGGCTTCTACAATGGCGGCATGTCCGCATCTTCCGACCTGCCCCGTCCGCCGCTCGCGCCCCGCCACTGGCCGGCGTGGCTCGGCATCGGACTGATGGCGCTGGCCGCGCGGATTCCGTGGCCGCTGCAGCGCTTGCTAGGTCGTGGACTCGGCAACGTGCTGCGCATTGCGCTGGCGAGCCGCCGCAAGGTCGCCGCGCGCAATCTCGAACTGTGCTTTCCCGCACTCGATGCCACCGCGCGCGATGCACTGCTGCGTCGACATTTCCATGCGCTGGGCATCGGTCTGTTCGAATTCGGACGCGCGTGGTGGGGCTCGATCGCGCCGCTCAAGCGCGGACTCGTCGTCGAAGGCGTCGAACACGTGGAGGCCGCGCGTGCCGCCGGTCGCGGCGTGATCGTCGTCTCCGGCCACTTCACCACGCTGGAGGTCTGCGGCCGGCTGATGTGCGATTACGTGCCGCTGGCCGGCATGTACCGTCCGCACTCGGAGCCCGCGATGGAATGGGCCGTGCGCCGTGGCCGCGCGCGTTACGCCGCGGCGATGTTTCCCAAGCGCGACGTGCGCGGCGTGGTGCGGCACCTCAAGCGTGGCGGGATGCTGTGGTACGCGCCCGACCAGGACCCCAGCGGCGGCGATGCGGTCTACGTGCCGTTCTTCGGCCGCCCCGCGCACAGCCTCACCTCGACCCACACACTGGCACGCATGTCCGGCGCGGCAGTGCTGTTCTACCGCCACGTGCGGCGCGACGACGGCGGTTACACGCTCACACTCACGCCGGCGCCCGATCCGTATCCCACGACGGACGCCACTGCCGACACCGCGACGGTGATGGCCGGCATCGAGGACATGGCCTGCGCAGCGCCCGACCAGTACCTGTGGATCCACCGCCGCTTCAAGCGGCAGCCGGACGGGGCGTCGCTGTACTGAGTGACGCCGGACGTGTCGGGACATCGCCTTGAAAGCGCTCCCCGCCCGCGGAGGAGGGTTGGGTGGGGGCGAGCGCCCAGATCATGCAATGTCGGGGGCACGCCAGCTGCTTCAAATGAGATGTCCCCGGTGTCCGATACCGGATCGTTTGCCCCCATCCCAGCCTTCCCCCGCAAGCGGGGGAAGGAGTAGACACGCGCGTCACCCGGGTCAACCTCAGCGCACTACGCCGTCCTCGGGCTGCATTGGCTCCTCTCGCGCCAGCAGGCTTCCGGCATAGAGCGCACACAGCAGCAGCGTGAAGCCGCCCCAGAACGTCGAATAGAACGCGAGATGCGTGTTGAGCGGGAACACGGTGACCGCGAGTGCGAGCATCGCCGGGCGCGCCTGCTCCCGCGCGGTGGGGGTGGCGAAACGCCACGCGCGCCAGGCCATCGCCACACCGGCCAGCCACATCAACAGGCCGATCAGACCGGTCTCGCTGCCGATCTCCAGCACGATCTGGTGGGCATGGAATGCCGGACCTTCGCCCCACGCGGCACGTTCGCCAGCATGCGGATCACAGCCCGGGAACGCTTCGCGAAAACCCCGCGCCCCCACGCCATTGACCGGATGCTCGCGGATCATGCACAGCGCCGCGCCCCAGATCCGGGTGCGGCCTGCCAATGCATCGTCGACGCCGGCCTGGTCGGCCGACGAGAGCCCGGTGACCGTACGCTCCACGCGTTCCTGCACCAGCGGCGAGGCGAACGTCGCCACGACTGCCACGACCGCGCCGGCGGCGAACACCACCAGCAGGCGTCGCCAGCCGAGCAGACGCCAGCCCGAGAACAGCAGCACCAGCGCAAACGTCAGCCACGACGCGCGCGAGCCGGCGAACAGGATCACGATGCCGATCGCCGCACTGGCGACGATCCAGCCGGTGATGCCGAAGCGGCGCCCGGCCCAGTACAGCGCGAACGGCGACAGGCTGGCGAGCACGATGCCGAGCTTGAGATTGCAGGGGCCGAGCACGCCGCCGATGCGGTCGGCCGCGGCCACCTGCTCCAGCGTGCACATCGGCCGGTTGCTGATGACCTGCTTGAGCTGGTCGATGCCGAAGAACAGCGGACTGGTGCCGAAGAACACCTCGCACAAGGCGTCGACCGTCCACACCGCAACGATCACCGCAAGGCCCCCGAGCGTGATGCGCCGGCCGCGCCGCGTCGCTACCGCCGAGGCCACCAGCCACAGGAACGGCAGGTAGCGCAGATCCACGGCCGCTTCGCGCAACGCGCGTCCCAAGTCGACCGAGTCCACCGCCGAGATCAACTGCGGCGTCCAGTACGCGAAGAACAGCACGCTCGTCAGCGCCCAGGCCGGCGCGCTGAGCAGCTGGGCGCCGCCGCGGAAGCGTGCGGCCAGCAGGTGGATGATCGCGGCGAGTGCGCCCAGCACCATCACGCCTTCGGCGTAGCCCGGCGCGGGCCACAGGATCACGAAGGCCAGCACCCAGTGCGGCGCCCAGCGCCAGCCCACGGGGCGCGGCGCGCGTGCGCCGAGCGGCGCGTCAGTTGTCGTCGAACTCGTCATAGACCGCGAGGGTCGCCTCCTGCATCGCACGCAGCGTGTCGGGCATCGTACCGGCTCGCGTCGGCGCACGGGCGAGCAGGCGGCGCGCGGCGGCCGCAAGCGCGTCACGATCGAACGGCGCGACCGCGCCTCCGGGTTGCAGCTGCGCGAGCAGTTCGCCGACACCGCCATGCGCCCAGCCCGCGACCGGCCGCGCGCTCGACAGCGCCTCGAGCACGGTGCGACCGAAGGCCTCGGGTTTGCGCGAGAGCTGCAGCACCAGGTCGCTGGCCGCATACGCACGGGCGATCGCGTCGGTCGGCTCGGTCATCGCCAGCGCATCGGCGCAGCCCAGCGACTCGGCTTCGCGCATCAGTTCGGCGATATAGGTCTCGCGCCCGGCCTCGCGTGCGCCGGGCATCCACAGGCGCGCATCGAAACCAGCGTTGCGCAGATCCGCCAGCAGCGTGATCGCGTCGATGTGGCCCTTCAGCCGCGTGCCGCGACCGGGCAGCAGCAGCAGCGGACCGTTGCCGCCGAGCTGGGGCCAGCGCGCGGCGACTTCCGCGCGCGCAGTGGGATAGGGATACGGCGCCGGGGGGAATTTCACCGGGTCGATGCCGCGCGGAATCACGCGCAGGCGATCGGTCGGGGTGTCCGGGTAATGGCGCAGCAGATACGTGCGCACAGTGTCCGACACGCAGATCACCCGCTCGCCGCGCGCCATGATCGCGCTGTAGCGCGAGGGCGAGTTGAGTCCGTGCATCGTGGTGACGAAATGCGGCCGGCGCGCGGCCGGTATGCCGCGCAGCGCCCACCAGCCGATCCACGCCGGCAGACGCGAACGCGCGTGCACGATGTCGGCGCCGGTCTCGGCCAACAGGCGACGCAAGGGGCGGACATGACGCAGCACCCACGGCGACTTGGCGCCGATGTCGAGGCTGACGTGGGTGGCGCCCGTCGCTTCGAGCGCCGGCACCAGCCGGCCGCCTGCGGATACGACGATCGCGCGATGGCCGGCCTCGACCAGCGCCTGCGCGATTTCCAGGGTCGAGCGTTCGACGCCGCCCGATGACAGCGCCGGCAGCAGCTGGACGACGGTCAGCGGTCGACGCATGCGGCCGCGCCGGAAACCGGAATCAGTCGACGAGGACGAAATGCGCGCCGCAGTACGGGCAATCGGACTGGCCGCCTTCGGCCTCGATCGGCAGGTACACGCGCGGATGCGAGTTCCACAGCGCCATCGACGGCAGCGGGCAGCTCAACGGCAGATCGGCGCGGCGCACTTCGTAGCGCTGGGCGGCGTTGGCTTGCGTCTGCTGGACGTTGGCTGCGGTCATGACGGCGGAATTCATCGTGTGGAGACGCGCATTCTAGCGCGCGGCCGTGCAGGCGGGCTCAGCCCGGCAGGGTGAACAGCAGCAAGGCCGCACCGTGGCCGCCCGCGACCAGGGCGGTGTCCACCGCCTCGTCCTGCCAGCCCAGCGCATCGCCGGCGGCCAGGACCTGCGCATCGATCGTGATCTGGCCCTGCAGCACCTGCAGCCAGTGGCGATGCGCACCATCGAGTGCCAGCCCGAGCTCCGCACCCGGCGCCAGGCGGGCCTGGCGCAGCCGGACGCGCTGGCGGACCGGCAGCGCGCCGGCCTCGCCGTCGGGCGAGGCACACAGCGTCCAGTCTCCTCCGGTGCCGGACGCGAGGCGATGCACGCCCTCGGCCGGCGGCAGGTTCACGCGATCGGGCTGCAGCGCGATACGCAACACGCGTGCGTCGCCATCGCCCGCGCGTTCGACCGGCGTATCGCTGGCATGGCCGGCGCCGGTCCAGGCCAGCGTGCCCGTATCGAGGGCGACGCCATCACGGACCAGCGTGCCGTCGAGCACCAGCGTCAGCAGCTCCATGTTCGCGACGCGCTGCGCCGGAACCGTGGTGCCGGCCGGCAGAAGCTCCTCGTTGAGCTGGCGCAGTGCGCCGAAGCCCATCCAGTCGCTGTCGTGGTAATCGCCGCTGGAGAAGGTGCACAGCCGGGTACGCGTGCCGTGGCGGCTGGTCCCGCGCTCGTCGGCGGGTCGATGGAATTTCATGGCAGGTCCGGATCGCGGAAACGAAAACGCCGGCGCACGGGTCACGTGCGCCGGCGTCGGGTCGCGATGTTACTGCGCGGCCGGTGCGGCCGGCGCATCACCTTCGGCGACGATGGCCTCGGTGGTGATGCGCAGCTCGACTTCGTCGCTGACGTTCGGCGCGGCCATGCCGAGGCCGAAATCGCTGCGCTTGAGCTGGGCGACGGCGTCGAAGCCGGCGGCGGCGCGCTTGGCCATCGGCTGTTCGCCGAACTTGTTGATCGTGACGTCGAGCACCACCGGGCGGGTGATGTCCTTGATCGTCAGGTCGCCGGTGACCTTGAGCTTGTTGGTGCCGGCCGCTTCGACCGACGTGCTCTTGAAGGTGGCGTTCGGGTACTTGTCGGCCTCGAAGAAATCGGCACTGCGCAGGTGCTCGTCGAAGGCGGCGACGTGCGAGTTCAGGCCCGACAGCGGCAGGGTCACTTCGACCGACGAGGCGCCGACGTTCTCGGCGTCATAGACGATCGCGCCGTCGACCTGGCCGAAATGCGCGACCGGGTTGGAGAAACCGAAATGGCTCCACTGCGCGATCACGTCGGTGTGGTTGGGGTCGAGGACATAGGTGCCCGACACGCCGGCCACGGCTTCGGCGGTCGGTGCGGTTTCGGCCATCGCTTCGGAAGCCGGCGCAGCGGCTTCGGCGGCGGGCGTGGCGGTGCCCGCAGGCGCGGCCGGTTCCTGCTGGGCGCAGGCGGCAAGGGCGAGGGCGGCGGCAAGCGGGAGCAGCAGGTGGGCGGTACGCATGGGAGGGTCCTGTTTCGGGTGTGATGGTGGAAGGCGGCCCGCCCGCGCAGCGCGGGCGGGCGCGCGGGAACATGGTCAGAGGATGCGCGCGGCTTCGTCGAACGGCAGACGCGGCGAGCGCGGGAAGATCGTCGACGGATCGCCCTTGCCCAGGTTGATCAGGAAGTTGGACTTGATCGTGGTGCCGGCGAAAAAGGCCGCGTCGACCTTGGCATTGTCGAAGCCCGACATCGCGCCGGTGTCCAGACCCAGCGCGCGCGCGGCCATGATCAGGTAGGCGCCCTGCAGCGTGCCGTTGCGGAATGCCGGCGCCTCGCGGTTCTCGCGCGGACCTTCGAACCAGCTCTTGGCGTCGGTGTGCGGGAACAGGAACGGCAGCTTCTCGTGGAAGTCCTCGTCGTGGGCGACGATCACCACGACCGGCGCGGACACGGTCTTGTCGTAGTTGCCCTCGCTCAGCGCGGGACCGAGCTTGGCCTTGGCCTCGTCCGATTTCACGAACACGAAGCGCGCGGGCGACGAGTTGGCCGAGGTCGGCGCGAACTTCAGCAGGTCGTAGAGCTGGTGCAGCGTCTCGTCGCTGATCTCGCCGGTGAAGCCGTTATAGGTACGGGCGGTGCGGAACAGCTGGTCGAGCGCGGCATCGGACAGGGTGTCGGTCATCGGCATCCTCGGAACAAGCGGGCGGGACGAAGGCCGCAGTGTAGAGTCCTGCGGCGGCGTGACCGGTGCGCCGGTCGGAACGGATGATCACATACGTGGAACGTGGGCCAGGCGAAGCGCGGGATTACGTACGCATCTGGGCGGTCAGCGATGGCCGCGCCGGCAACGCGCGCCAGGCCGAGGCGCTGGCCGCCGCACTGTCCCCGCGCGCCGAGGCCGTGCATCTCGCACCGCGGGCGCCGTGGCGCTGGCTCGCGCCGCGCCGGCTGCCGGCGGCGGACCATGCATTCGGTGATGCCTATGCCGCGCGGCTCGACGGGGCACCGGACCTGGCGATCGGCTGCGGCCGTCAGGCGGCGCTGGCGACGCGCCTGGCCGGCACACGCGGCGCACGCACGGTGCAGATCCTCGATCCGCGCATCGATCCGCGGCGCTGGGATCTGGTCGTCGTGCCCGAGCACGACAGCCTGCGTGGCGAGAACGTGCTGGTCGCGCGCGGCAGCCTGCATCCGGTCGACGACGCCTGGCTGGCGGATGCACGCGCGGCGTTTCCCGCGCTCGGCGCCCTGCCCGGCCCGCGCATCGCCGTGCTGCTGGGGGGCGATTCCCGGCACGGACGTTTCGACGTGGCCGCGTTCGACGCCTTGGCGTCGCGGCTCGATGCACTCGTCGCGCGCGAAGGCGGCAGCCTGCTGCTGACCGCGTCGCGGCGCACGCCACCGGCCGTATGCGCCGCCTTGCGCAGGCGCTATGCAGGTCGCGCGGCGTGCGTGTGGGTCGATGCGCAGGATGGACCCAACCCGTATGCGGGCATGCTCGGCTGGGCGGACCGCATCGTCTGTTCCTGGGACTCGGTGAACATGTTGTCCGAGGCCTGTGCGACGCGGGCGCCGGTGTTCGTGTTCGCCCCCGGACAGCTCGACGGCGGTCCGCAACGCTTTGTCGAAGGCTTGATCGCCGACGGCCGTGTGCGCCGGTTCGACGACACCCTGTCGGCGTTCGAGGTCACCCCGCTGCGCGAAACCGCCCGCATCGCCGCCGCGGTGCGCGAACGGCTGTCAGTGTAAGCGCGCGCTTGCGCGCGAAGGCATTCGCGGGAACGCCTCATCGCGCGCAAGCGCGCTCCTGCAGGGAGCCTGGCCAGCGCAGGGTGCCGTGAGTCAGCACAGCCCCAGCAACTGGTCGAAGCGGTCGATCACCGCCAGCGCGCCGCCGCCGTGTAGGAGCGCGCTTGCGCGCGAGGGGCTTTGCTGGGAACGCCTCATCGCGCGCAAGCGCGCTCCTACAGGGAGTCCGGCTAGCGCGTCGGGCCGTGGGTCAGCGCAGCTCGAGCAACTGGTCGAAGCGGTCGATCACCGCCAGCGCGCCGCAGCCGTGGAGATCGAATTCGCGCCGGTAGCCATAGCCCACCAGCACCAGCGGTGCGCCGGCGGCGTTCGCGGCGCCTGCATCGGCGCCCGAATCGCCGACCATCAGGCATTGCCCGATGTCGACGCCGAAACCTTCGGCCAGATGCAGCAACGGCAGCGGATGCGGCTTGCGTTCGGGCAGGTCCCCGGCGCCGAGGACGGCGTCGAAATACTTCGCGATGCCCAGCGCCTCGAGCAGCGGCGGCACGAACTGCGCGGGCTTGTTGGTGCACACGGCCATGCGCACACCGTTTGCGCGCAGGGCGCTCAGGGTCGCCTCGACGCCCGGATACAGTCTGGGGTCGAGCAGCAGGCAATCGGCGTAGTGGCGCATGAAACGGGGCATCACCGCATCGACGTCCTGCAGGTCGCCGGCATGACGCAGCGCCTGGGTGATCAACTGACGCGCGCCGTCACCGATCCAGCTGCGCACCGTGGCCTCGTCGACCTGTTCGTGCCCCAGTTCGGCCAGCAGCCGGTTGACGGCCGCGGCAATGTCGGATGCGCTGTCGACCAGTGTGCCGTCGAGATCGAACAGCACGACCGGCCAGGGAAATGCGTGGGGCGCAGCGGGGTCTGTCATGGCGGTCCTGGCGATATCGGCACACGTGAAGCCGCCTAGTGTGCGGCATCGACGCTGCAACACTGCGTTGGCGGCCCGGGCTTCACGCCGTGGCCTGGCTTGCCTATGCTCGCGGCCGCGGCGATGCGCCGTCCGCGAGGAATCCACGATGTCGATCACCACCACCGCGACCACGCCTTCCAACGACGCGCCGCGCCTGCTGCGCACGCTGTGCAACCACTGGCGGCACAAGTTCGAGATCACCCGCGACGACGAGGAAGGCCATGCCTTCATTCCCTTCCAGGGCGAGGACCACGGCGCCGATTTCTTCGTCGAGGACGGCACCCTGCGCATCGTGCTGACCCAGCCCAACGCCGAGGACAGCGAGCGCTACCAGACGGTCATCGAAAACCATCTCAACCGCTTCGCGCGCGACGAGACGCTGGCGTTCGACTGGCAGCCGGGCTGATTCGGAATCTGCACGTTCCCCCGCCAGCTGGGGTGAGAGATCCGCTTGCGTGGCACCACTGCGCGGATCGATCAAACGCCCGGTGCGCTGCGCCGGGCCGGCGAGGCTGGGATGGCAAACCCTACGGTCGCGAGACATGCGGGTTCGCGCATTGCCGGCCCCCTGTCCTCCACGTCTGACGGCCCGCCACAACCCTCTCCGTGCACGGGGAGGACGTCACATCACCGGTACCGCGCCTCCAGCAGATCCAGATCGCGCACCAGTCGCCGCGCGATGTCGTCGGAGATTTCACGATGGCGTGCGAGTTCGTAGATGCGTTCGCGCTCGGCGTGCAGGCCGGCCAGCCGCAGTGCACGCTCGGCCCCGTCGGCGCGCCGTAGCGCAGCCGCATCCACGCCGGCACTGGCCTCGCGGCGCAGACGCTCCTCGTACAGCGCCATGACCCGCACCGCTGCGCTCGCGTAGAGGTCGGGGTTCTCGCGCGCGGCCGGCAGCGCATGCTGGGCACGCTCGACCGCGGCCACCGCAGCCACCGCGCCTTCGTGACGGGCGCGGTCGATCTCGCGTTCGTCTTCGCCGATCTCCGGGACCTCGAGCCCGCGCAGCAGACGCGGCAGCGCGAGACTGCCGAGCAGCAGCGACAGGATGATCACCGCCGCGGCGAGGAAGATCGCCAGGTCGCGGGTGGGAAACGGCGTGCCGTCGTCGAGCGCCAGCGGCAGGGTCAGCACGCCGGCCAGGGTGATCGCGCCGCGCACGCCCGCCAGCGACATCGCCGCCACCAGACGCACGCTGGGCCGACGCTCGCGCTCGCCACTGCGGTGCAGGCCGATGCGCAGCGACACCCACACCCAGGCGAAGCGCAGCGCGAGCAGGCTGCCCGAGATCGCCAGCACGTAGATCGCCAGCCACCACGGCTCCACGTGGCCGGCCTCGCGCACCGAGCGCACCGCACGCTCGACGATCCACGGCAATTGCTCGCCCAGCAGCACGAAGATGATGCCGTTGAGCGAGAACTGCACGGTGTCCCAGACCGCGGCGCGCTGCACGCGGGTGGTCGCCAGTGCGCGGCCGCTGAGCTCGACGTAACTCATCGTGATGCCCGCCGCGACGGCGGCGAGAATGCCCGACGCGCCGATCTCCTCGGCCAGCAGGTAGGCGCCGAATGGCGTGAGCAGGCTGATCAGGATCGGCGTGCCGGCCTCCTCGCCGAACACGCGCGAGAGCAGTGAATGGCCGCGATTGATACCGATGGTGAGCGCCGCGCCGACCGCAATGCCACCCAGCGCGAGCCACAGGAAGGTGAACGATGCGGCAGTGAGCGAGAACGTGCCGGTCAGCGCCGCGGCGACTGCAAAGCGGAAGCACACCAGACCCGAGGCGTCGTTGAGCAGCGATTCGCCTTCGAGGATGTGCATCACGCGCTTGGGAATCGGCGCGCGCGCGGCGATCGACGACACCGCCACCGGGTCGGTCGGCGAGAGGATCGCCGCCAGCGCGAATGCCACCGCCAGCGGCATCGCCGGGATCATCCAGTGGATCAGCAGGCCTGCGCCGATCACGGTGAACACCACCAGCCCCAGGGCCAGCTGCAGGATCACCCGGCGATCGCGGAACAGGCCGTTCTTGGGAATCCGCCAGCCGTCGAGGAACAGCAGCGGCGGCAGGAACAGCACGAAGAACAGGTGCGGGTCGAGCGTGACGCCCTGGCCGAACACGCCGGCGATCGTCGCCCCCAGCGCGATCTGCACCAGCGGCAGGGGCAGCGGCAACCAGCGCGGCAGCACGCGGACCAGATATCCGCTGGCCAGCACCGCCAGCAGCATCACCAGAACGACTTCGATCGAATGCACGGCAGCGGAACATCGGTGGCGGACAGGCGCGACACGATAGCGCGCCGCGCAGATCGTGCAGGGGCACTCACAGCGTCTGCGCAAACGAATCCTTAACCTGCCGCGCTTTCGCTGCACGGAGATTCCGGTATGACGACGCCCTCGCCAACGGCCCGGCCCGCGCGCCGCCCGGCCGGCTGGCCGGCCCGCATCCTCGGCGCATTGCTGATCCTGCTCGGCCTGGTGCTGGGCGGCGGCGGCGGCTGGCTGCTGGCGATCGGCGGCAGCGCCTATTACCTGCTCGCCGGCATCGGCCTAGTCGTGTCAGGCGCCGGCATAGCGCTGGGCCGGCGCTGGGGCCTGATCTGGTTCGCCGTGGTGTTCGTCGGCACGCTGGTGTGGACGGCGTGGGAGTCGGGTCTGGACTACTGGCGATGGATCCCGCGACTGGGCCTGATGGTGGTGCTGGCGATCGCGGTGGCGCTGCTGGCGCCGCGCCTGTCGGGCGGACCGTCGCGCCGCGCGTCCTACATTGCCACCGGCGCCCTGGGCCTGGTCTTCGTGGCCGCATTCGCGCTGGCATTCGCGCCCCATGGCGTGACGCGTGCCGACTGGAGCGCGCATCGCCCGCTGATGGTCGAGCCGCGCACCGCATCGAACGGCGGACAGCCCGCCGATGCACCGGCCGACGGCGACTGGGGCGCGTATGGCCGCGACAACGCCGCCACCCGCTACACCCGCCTCGACCAGATCAACCGCGAGAACGTCAACCAGCTCGAGAAGGTCTGGACCTATCGCACCGGCGATCTGCCCGAACACCGCTGGGGCGCGGAAACCACGCCGCTGAAGGTCGGCGATGCGCTGTATCTGTGCACGGCGCGCAACATTCTGATCTCACTGGACGCGGCCACCGGCGAGGAACGCTGGCGCCACGATCCGCAGGTCGACGATGCCTACATTCCGTATACCGCCGCCTGCCGCGGCGTGGCCTTCTACGCCACGCCCGAGACCGCACCCGCGCAGCTCGCGAGCGATGCGTCGACGGCCGGATCCGATGGCGCCGGGCCGACGGTCGCCATCGCCAGCGGTCCGCGCGCCTGTGCGACGCGGGTCATCGAAGGCACGCTCGACGGGCGTCTGATCGCGGTCGACGCGCAGACCGGCACGCCGTGCGCGGACTTCGGCGACAACGGTCAGATCGACATCACCGAAGGCATGGGCGAGACGCCACCGGGTTATGTGTCGATCACCTCGCCGCCGACGATCGTGCGCGGCGTCGTGGTGACCGGCCACCAGGTGCTCGACGGCCAGCGTCGCTGGGCGCCGTCGGGCGTGATCAAGGGATTCGATGCGGTCACCGGCGAGCTGCGCTGGGCCTGGGACATGGTGCGCCCTGACATCACCGGCCTGCCGCCGGAGGGCGAGACCTACACTCGCGGCACCCCGAACATGTGGACCATCGCCTCGGGTGACGAGGCGCTCGGTTACGTCTATTTACCGATGGCCAATTCCTCGGCCGACTACTGGAGCGGCTCGCGTCTTCCCGAGGAAGACGCCTACGCGACCTCGCTGGTGGCGCTCGACGTGACTACCGGCCGGCCGGTGTGGAACTTCCAGACCGTGCACATTGACGTCTGGGACTACGACCTCGGTTCGCAGGCCACGCTGGTGGACTTCCCGACCGATGCCGGCGCGGTGCCGGCGCTGGTGCTGCCGAGCAAGCAGGGCGACATGTACGTGCTCGACCGCCGTACCGGTCAGCCGCTGGTCGGTGTGGAGGAGCGTCCGGTGCCCGGCGGCGGCGTCGAACCCGAACGCCGCTCGCCCACCCAGCCGTTCTCGACCTACCACACGCTGGCCAAGCGCGATCTCACCGAACGGGACATGTGGGGCATCACGCCGATCGACCAGCTCGCCTGCCGCATCCAGTTCCGCCATGCCAGCTACGACGGCATCTACACCGCGCCGACCGCCGAACGCCGGTTCGTGCAATACCCCGGCTATAACGGCGGCTCGGACTGGGGCGGCATCGCCATCGATACCGACCGGGGCGTGATCGTTGCCAACTACAACGACATGCCCAACTACAACCGGCTCATCACTCGCGACCGCGCCGACCGTCTGGGCTGGGTGCCGCGCGATGAGGGCGGCGATCCGGAAGTGCGCGGCGACAGCATGGGTTCGAGCGCCGAGGGCGCGGCCGATCCGCAGGCCGGTACGCCCTACGCCATCGACGTCAACGCCGGCTGGCGCCTGCCGTTTACCGGTCTGCTGTGCAAGCAGCCGCCCTACGGCGGCATCCGCGCCATCTCGCTCGCCACTGGTCGCACTGTGTGGGACCGCCCCTTCGGTACCGCGCGCAAGAACGGGCCGTTCGGCATCCCGTCGATGCTGCCCATCGACATCGGCACGCCCAACAACGCCGGCAGCGCGGTCACCGCGGGCGGCCTGGTGTTCATCGCCGCGGCCACGGACGACCTGATCCGCGCGATCGACATCGAAACCGGCGAGACGCTGTGGAGCGACGTGCTCCCGGCCGGCGGCCAGGCCGGACCGGCCGTGTACGAGGTCGATGGCCGACAGTTCCTGGTGATCATGAGCGGCGGCCACCACTTCATGGAAACGCCCGCCGGCGACCAGGTCACCGCCTACGCCCTGCCGCGCCGGGAGTGACGGCGCCGTCCAGAGACGGGGCGGCCGACAGCCTAGAATCGGGCGCCCCGTTTTACCTGGACCGGTCATGGACAACCCCCTGCTCGACTTCTCCGGCCTGCCCCGTTTCGATGCGATCGAACCGGCGCACGTCCAGCCGGCCATCGACGCCCTGGTGACCGAAGCCGACACCGCGCTGGCGCTGGCCGGCCGCACGCAGCCTGTCGGCTGGGACAGCGTGGTGGTGCCGCTGGAGGATGCGACCGAGCGACTGGGCCGCGCCTGGAACCAGGTCGGCCATCTCAATGCGGTGGTCAATACGCCTGCGATGCGCGAGGCCTACAACGCCGCGCTGCCGAAGGTGACGCGGTTCTTCAGCGCGCTGGGCCAGGACCAGGCGCTGTTCGCGCAGTACCAGGCACTGTCCGACCAGGCCGACGCGCTGGGGCTCGATGCCCTGCAGCGGCGCGTGCTCGCCCATGCGCTGCGTGATTTCCGTCTGGGTGGCGCGGCGCTCGACGATGCGAAGCGCGCGCGCTTTGCCGAGATCCAGCAGGCGCTGGCCAAGGCCAGTTCCGAGTTTTCCGAACACGTGCTCGATGCCACCGATGCGTTCGCGCTGTACGTCGAGGATGCCGACGAACTCGACGGCCTGCCCGACGACGTGCTGGGCGCGGCGCGCAGCGCGGCCGAACGCGACGGGCGCCCGGGCTGGAAGCTCACCCTGCAGATGCCCTGCTATCTGCCGGTGCAGACCTATGCGACGAATCGCGCCCTGCGCGAACGGCTGTATCGCGCCTATGGCCTGCGTGCATCGGAATCCGGGCCCGAGGCGCTCGACAACGGCCCGCTGATCACCCGCATCCTCGAACTGCGCAGCGAGAAGGCGCGCCTGCTGGGCCATGCCAACTACGCGGAACTCTCGCTGGCGACCAAGATGGCGACCGGTCCGGACGCGGTGCTGGCGTTCCTGCGCGACCTTGCCACGCGCGCGCGTCCACATGCGCAGCGCGACCGCGAGGCACTCGAAGCTTTCGCCCGCGACGCGCTCGGTATCGACACGCTCGAACCCTGGGACATCGCCTATGCCAGCGACCGGCTGCGGCAGTCGCGCTATGCGTATTCGGCGCAGGACGTGAAACGCTATTTCACCGAAGACCGGGTGCTGGCCGGCCTCTTCGATGTCATCGAATCGCTCTACGGCCTGCGTGTCGAACGCGACAGCGCACCGGTCTGGCACGCCGATGCGCGCTTCTATCGCCTCGTCGACGCTGACGGCACGCTGGTCGGCCAGTTCTATCTCGATCTCTACGCGCGCGAAGGCAAGCGCGGCGGCGCGTGGATGGACGACTGCCGCAACCGCCGTGCCACGTCCGGCGGCGTGCAGACACCGGTGGTGTATCTGGTCTGCAACTTCGGCCGCGGCGCCGGCGATGCACAGGCGACCTTCACCCACGGCGAGGTCATCACCCTGTTCCACGAGATGGGCCATGGCCTGCATCAGCTGCTGACGCAGGTCGATACGCTGCCCATCGCCGGCATCAACGGCGTGGAGTGGGATGCGGTCGAACTGCCGAGCCAGTTCATGGAGAACTTCTGCTGGGAGTGGGACCGCGTGCAGGCGATGACCGCGCACGTCGACACCGGCGAACCGCTGCCGCGCGATCTGTTCGACCGCATGCTGGCCGCGCGCAATTTCCAGAGCGGCCTGCAGACGCTGCGGCAGATCGAGTTCGCGCTGTTCGACATGCAGCTGCATGCGCACTTCGACGTCGCCAGCGACGACGTGCTCGCCCTGCTGGAGCGCGTGCGCGACGAAGTCGCAGTCAACCGGACGCCGGCCTGGCACCGCTTCCCGCACCAGTTTTCGCACATCTTCGCCGGCGGCTACGCGGCCGGGTACTACAGCTACAAATGGGCCGAAGTGCTGAGCGCCGACGCCTACGCCGCGTTCGAGGACGCACCGGACCGCGTGGCCGACACCGGCGCGCGCTTCCGGGCCGAAGTGCTGTCGCGCGGCGGCAGCCGCGATGCGATCGAGAACTTCCGTGCCTTCCGCGGACGGGAACCCGACATCGCGGCGTTGCTGCGGCACAGCGGGATGCAAGTCGGGTCAGCGGAATCCGCAGCACAAGCGGAATAAGCGGAATAAGCGCAGTCTCGCGCGCGCAGCTGCTCGAGCCCTCCCCCGCATTGCGAGGGCCGGTTGGGTGGGGGCAAGCCGTCCGCGCCGGCGCGCGGCCATGCGCGAATGGCGTCGCAACGCGCCTTGTAGGCGCGCGCTTGCGCGCGATGCGGCCTTCCCGACCAACGCTCCTCGCGCGCAAGCGCGCGCCTGCACGGGGCAGGTGGAGCGGAACGCATGCGGCGCAGCGTTCTCCAACCGCTTCGCACGATCCCCTCACGCGCGCCCTGACAGCATCCGCCCGCGTCTCTTTCCGGAACCACCGTCATGCGTCTGCTCGTCCTGCTCTGTGCAATCGCGATGCCCGTCATCGCCTGGCTTTCGCAGACCGGTGCGTTCGGCCCGGACCAGGGCACCGTGTCGGACCGCTACCCCACCCTGCTGGTCGCGGCCGGCTATGCGTTCTCGGTGTGGGGTCTGATCTTCCTGCTCGATCTGGTCTACGCGGTCTGGCAGACGACCGGCACCCGCCGCACCGATCCCGTGCTCGGTCGCATCGCGCCGATGGCGGCGGGCGGCTTCCTCCTCACCGCGATCTGGATGCCGCTGTTCTCCGCCGGGTTGTTCTGGGCCTGCGTGGTGGTGATCTTCGCCGCGCTGGCATCGCTGGCCTGGTGCGCGGTGCAGCTCTCGCGCCCGGGCGTCGTCGCGCGTTACCGGTTGGCGTGGCTGGCGTTGTCGATCCATGCCGGCTGGCTGGCGCTGGCGGCCTTCCTCAATCTCGCCCAGACCATCGTCGCCTACGAGCTGCTGTCGACGACGCGCATGCTCGGCTGGAGCCTGGTGCTGTGGGCGGTGTCGGCGGTAGTGCTGCTGGTGCTCAACGCCCGTATGCGCGGCAACGTCGCCTGGCTCGCCATCGCGTGCTGGGGCCTGTTCGCGGTGTGGTTCAAGCAGACCGAATGGCCGCTGCCCGGCGCGGTGACCTCGGCCTGGGTCGCGCTGTCGATCGGTGTGGTGCTGGCGATCCAGACGGTGTTGCTGCGGCTGCGCCACCGCTGAGGCGCAGGATCCGGTCGCACTGGCGCAGCCTCCCATTCACGTCCGGTGCGGGCAGGGCCTGCGAGGCTGCCGACCCACACCACAGGGGTGCCGCCATGTCCCGTTCCGTCCTCGCCGCCGGCCTGCTTGCGCTCGCCGCCATCGCCCTGCCCGCCGCGGCGCAGGTGTCGACCTCGCCCTTGCAGCAGGTCGACGCACCGCCGGCACTGTCGTCGCAGTCCGGCCGTCAGACCGGCGTGGTGACCTTCGATCGCGAAGGCGGCCAGCAGGTCGTCATCCGTTCCTACGAGCCGCGCTCGGCGCAGGCCGAGCAATACCGCATCGACTTCGCCGCGCTCGACGTCGATGGCGACGGCTACATCAGCCGCGCCGAGGCGCGCGCGCATCCGGCGCTCGATGCTGAGTTCAATGCGATCGACAGCAACCGCGACGGACGTCTGAGCCGCGAGGAACTGGCCGGCTGGCTGCGCTGATCGGTCGCATCGCGCGCGTCGGCGAAACGCACCTGCTGCGTTAGCCTATGCCGCCGCCGGCACCGGGCCGGCGACGGAGTCCACGCGTGACACACGAATCCGAATCCCTCGACGCGCGGCGTCCGCGCGGCCCGCTGCTGATCGGCGCGATCTTCGTGCTGATGTTCGGCATGTTCATCGGCGCGATCGCGACCACCGTGCTGCTGCGCACGAGCATCGGCTCGGCCGGCGATCTCAAGGCGCGCGAGGCCATCCGCCTGCAGGCGCTGCTCGACGATCCGCAGGGTCTGGCGTCTCCGGACGTGGCATCCGAACGCGCCATCGCCGCATTCGCGCACAACTGGGTGGTCAGCACGGCGGCGATCGACGCGGTCGCATCGCAGACTGAACGCGAGCGGCTGCTGGAGATCGCACGTTGGCTCAACGCGACCGGCGCGCTGGCCTCGCGCGAGGATGCCGTGTCGCGCTGGGCGATGATCGCCGCACGCTGCGTCGAAGGGCACGTCGACGCACCCAAGGACGCCGCCAACTGCGTGCGCGATGACATGCCCAACGACGTGCCGATCCCCGAGCATCTGCGTCAGGACTGACGTCCCATACGAGAACGCCCGGCCGGAGCCGGGCGTTTTTTTACGTCACCGCATGCGGATCAGTCGCGCGACTGGCTCACGATGCGGCCGTCCTGCGGGTCGAGCTTGAGATCGACTCGCTGGCCTTCGGCGGTGTCGGCCTCGGCCTTCCACATGCCGTCGTCGAACTCGACATCCTCGATGCGGGTGAAGCCCGCAGCGGTCAGCTGCGCGCGGATGTCGGCCTCGCCCAGATTGGTCGCGCCGGCGGTCTCGGGATAGATGCGGCCGGTGGCCGGGTCCAGGCGCACGTCGATGTCGCGACCGTTGGCGTCGGTGACGTCGGCTTTCCACACGCCGTCCTTGAACTCCAGATCGTGGATGTCGGTATAGCCGCCTTCGGTCAGAGTCGCGCGCACCTGTGCGCTGGTCATCGCGTCCTGGGCCATGGCGGCGCCAGCCGCCAGAGACAGCGCCAGTGCCAGGCCTCGAATGGCAGTCGTCTGCTTCATCGCACTCTCCTGCGGTTTGGGAGCGGCGAGTCTTGGATGGCCGGCGCGAAGTGCAGGTGAACGGGCGGCGCAGACACCCGCGTCCGTTCATGCGGGCGCTCAGGCTGCCAGCAGCAGCCGCAGATCGTCGACGAAGCCCGCATAGGCCCGGGCCTGCGCTTCCGCGTCGCCCTGCCGCAACACCCACGAGGGATGCACGGTCGCGAATGCGCGCACGCCATCTTCGCGCGTGCGCCAGATGCCGCGCGCTTCGGTCAGGCGCACGCCCGGGCCGAACACTGCGCGCGCCGCGCTCGCGCCCAGGCACACGATGCGCTCGGGCTTCACCTGTGCGATCTCCGCGCGCAGCCAGCCGTTGCAGGCCTCGATGTGGGCCACGTCGGGCCGCTTGTGCAGGCGGCGCTTGCCGCGCGGTTCGAAGCGGAAATGCTTGACCGCATTGGTCAGGTACAGCGTGTCGCGCGGGATGCCGAGTTCTTCGAGCGCGCGCGAGAACAGACGCCCGGCGGGACCGACGAAGGGCCTGCCCGACAGATCCTCCTCGTCGCCCGGTTGCTCGCCGATGATCATCGTGCGCGCATCGCCCGGCCCTTCGCCGAACACGGTCTGCGTCGCCGGCTGCCACAGCGGACAGCGGCGGCAATCGCGCGCCGATTCGCGCAGTGCATCGAGCGAGCCGGCAACGATGGGCGCGGGCGCCGGCGCGGCAGGGATGCGACGTCGCGGCGCCTGATGTTCGCGCTCGGCCATCTCGCGCACGCGCACACCCGCCTCGCGCACCAGGTCGGGCAGCAGCGCCGTTTCGGGCAGATGCTTCCAGTACTTCTGCGGCATCTCGGTGCGCATCATCGTGGTGTTGAGCCGCGCCGGATTGAAGATGTTGGCGTAGTAGGTGCGCCACAGGTCCTCGCGCGCATCCTCGGCCGGCGCATCGGCGCGCGTGCCGCCGCCGGCAAAAGCGAGCACGGCGCCGTCCCAGATCGCGGTGCGGTACGGGGTGACGATCGCCCAGCGCATGCCGGCGAAGCGACGTGCGAAGAACGGTGCCACGCGGTCGACGATGCAGTGGTCGGGCTCGAACCAGGCGATGTAATGCTCGGCATCGCCGGGCACTTCGCGGAAGCGCACGAAGGCCTTCATCTTGTGGCTGTCACGGCGCACCGCCTGGGCCATCGTGCGTGCGCGGTGGATGTCGGGATCGGACGCGCGCAGCAACAGCGCGCGTTCGCCCTGGGCGATCCGCCACAGGATGCGATAGAGCAGGCCGTGGCGATCTTCGGCGCGGTGGCAGAGCACGGCCTCGGCGAGACTCAGGAATTCGGCGGGCACACGCGGGGCCTTGCGCGTGGCCGGCAGCGTCGACAGATCCGTGCCGCCGAGCAGCGAACCCTGCGCGCCGCCGGTCCAGTCGAGGTCCTCGGGTGCGAGGCCGGCGCACAAGGCGGCGCGAGCGGCGCTGCGCCAGGCGGCGGCATCCCAGGGTGGGGCGACCTGGGCTGAAATGCGGCCGCGTGGTTGATGTGCGCTCATGCCGCGCTCGCCCGGAAGCACGCTTGTCTCCTTCCCCCGCGCGCGGGGGAAGGTTGGGATGGGGGCAAACCCACACGTCGCGACAACCGTAACGTTCGCCCCCACCCAACCCTCCCCCGTTGACGGGGGAGGGCTTCAAAGCGAGAGAACTGCGATCTGTTGTCCAGATGCGTGACCACGAGCAGTCAGAACAGACTCGCCTGCCGCGGCTGCGGGGCGAGTTCGCTGCGCAGGCGCGCGGGGTCATCGAGGCGCTGGCGCGGGTGGTGTCCGGGCGCGATGACGAACGGCATGATTTTCTTCAGCGGCACGCGCAGGCGGGCGAGGTCGTCGAGGCGCAAGGCGCCGTGCGGGCGCGCGGCGATGATGCGCTCGACATTCCGGGCGCCCAGGCCGGGCACGCGCAGCAGCATCTCGCGCGGCGCGCGGTTGATGTCGACGGGAAAACGCGTCGGATTGCGCAAGGCCCAGGCGAGCTTGGGATCGACATCGAGATCGAGCATGCCGGCCGACGTACCGGCAGTTTCATCGGCCGCCGGTTCCGGCGCGATCTCCTCGACGTCGAAACCGTAGAAGCGCAGCAGCCAGTCAGCCTGATAGAGCCGGTGTTCGCGCAGCAACGGTGGCGCCTGCAGCGGCAGCGTGCTCGAAGCATCGGGAATCGGACTGAAGGCCGAGTAATAGACGCGCCGCATCCGGTAGGTGCCATACATGCGGCTGCTCGATTCGAGGATGCGGCGGTCGTTGGCGCCGTCCGCACCCACGATCATCTGCGTGCTCTGCCCGGCGGGTGCGAAACGCGGCGCCCTGGCGCGGCGCACCGTCACCGCCTGACGCTTGGCCCGGCGCGCGTCCTTGTCCTCGTCGATGCGCCATTTCAGTTCGCCCATCGCGCCGTGGATGCCGGCATGGGTCTTCTCCGGCGCCAGTGCCGACATGCCGGCCTCGGTGGGCAGTTCGATATTGATGCTCAGACGGTCGGCGTAGCGGCCGGCGGCGGCCAGCAGTTCCGGCGCGGCGTCGGGAATGGTCTTGAGATGGATGTAGCCGGCGAAGCGATGATCCTCGCGCAGGCTGCGCGCGACTTCGACCAGCTGCTCCATCGTGTAGTCGCCATTGCGGATGATGCCGCTGGAGAGAAACAGGCCTTCGATGTAGTTGCGCTTGTAGAAATCCAGCGTCAGATCCACCACCTCCTGTGTGGTGAAGCGCGCCCGGCGCACATTGCTCGACACGCGATTGACGCAGTACGCGCAGTCGAACACGCAGAAATTGGTCAGCAGGATCTTCAGCAGCGACACGCAGCGCCCGTCGGGCGTGTACGAGTGACAGATGCCCATGCCTTCGGTGCTGCCGATGCCGCCGGTCTTCGACGAGTCGCGCTTGTTCGCGCCGCTCGACGCGCAGGAGGCGTCGTACTTGGCGGCGTCGGCAAGGATCGCGAGTTTGTCGGTCAGGTTCACGCGCCTACTGTGCCGGTCAAACGTCTCAGGCCATGAGACTGCGGCGGCGGTCTGCGAGCGGGTCGTGAGCGCCGCGCGAGGCCTGCGTCGTGCCGACGTATTCACAAAACCTGGCCGCACACATCGGTAGCGTGCCCGGAGGGTTCGCCAGCCTGGCGCCCGTGAACGTGGACATTGGGGCCGCAACAATCGTCATGCCGATCCGAGATCTCCGGCGTCCCGGCGCCCTGTCCGTCGCCGCCTGCGCGGCACTGTCGAGCGCCTGCGCCGGCCCGCAGTCGATGCTCGATCCCGCGGGGCCTGCCGCTGCCGAGATCGCCCGCGGCAGCTGGCTCATGACCATCGTGTTCACCGTGGTGTGGGTGGGCGTGCTGCTGTTTCTCTGGCACACCCTGCGTCGACGCGAGGCCGGCGACGCGCCCAGACGGCCCGAACGCCTGATCCTCTGGGGCGGTGTGGCGCTGCCGCTGGTGGTCGTCGCGGCGCTGCTCGTTTACGGCACCGTGACCAGCGCGCGCGTCACCGGTGTGGGGGAAGCACCCGACGCGGTGATCGACGTGACCGCACGCCAGTGGCAATGGCATTTCCGCTATCGCGATGCGGACGACCGCGTCATCGGCGAGAGCATCGACGAACTGGCGATGCCGATCGGACAGATGGTGGAATTCCGGATCACCAGCGAGGACGTGATCCACAGCTTCTGGATTCCGCGGCTGGGCGGCAAGGTCGATGCGATCCCCGGCCGGATCAACACGCTGCGGCTGCGCGCCGACCGGGAGGTGCCGATGCGCGGACAGTGCGCCGAGTTCTGCGGACTGGAACACGCGCGCATGGTCTTTCCGGTGCGCGTGCTGAAGGGCGATGCGCTCGAAGACTGGCTCGCCGGCCGCAGCCCGCGTCCGGCCGACGAACCGCCATCGGCCGACGCTCCGGCCGGGCGCGCACCACCACGCCATGGCGCCTCGGAGGACGTGCTGTGAGCCGCCCCACGCCCGACCACACCATTCCCACGCCCGGCGACCATCTCCGTCATACCGACCGGCTCGCCCGGCTCGAACGGGTGTGGGCGAACGGTCCCGGCCTGATCGGACAGCTGACCGCGGTCAACCATTCGACCGTGTCGATGCGTTTCATCGTCACCGGCTTCGCCTTCCTGCTGATCGGCGGCCTGCTGTCGATGTTCATGCGTCTGCAGCTGGCCTGGCCGGGCCTGGAAGTGCTCGACCCGGAGCGCTACGCGCAGTTCGTGACCATGCACGGCACGACGATGATGTTCCTGTTCGCGGTGCCCATCATGGGCGGCTTCGGCATGTACCTGGTGCCGAAGATGATCGGCGCGCGCGATCTGCCGTTCCCGCGGCTGTCGGCGTTCGGCTGGTGGTGCTACCTGTTCGGCGGGCTGTTCCTCTATTCGAGTTTCTTCTTCGGCAGCGTGCCCGACACCGGCTGGTTCATGTACACGCCGCTGAGCGACTCGACCTACTCGCCCGGCAAGGGCGCGGACTTCTGGCTGATCGGCGTGACCTTCGCCGAGATTGCCGCCGTGGTGTCGGCGGTGGAAATGATCACCGCCGTGCTGATCACGCGCGCGCCGGGCATGGACCTGCGGCGGATGCCGCTGTTCGTCTGGGCGATGCTGGTCACCGCCTTCATGATCGCGTTCGGGTTTCCGCCGCTGATCCTGGCCAGCATCCTGCTGGAGATCCAGCGCGCGTTCGACTTCGCGTTCTTCGAGGTCGCGCGCGGCGGCGATCCGCTGCTGTGGCAGCACCTGTTCTGGCTGTTCGGCCATCCCGAGGTCTACATCATCTTCCTGCCGGCCGCGGGCGTGGTCTCGATGGTCGTGCAGACCTTCGCGCGCAGACCGATCGTCGGCTACACCTGGGTGGTGCTGGCGCTGGTGGCGACGGGGTTCCTGAGCTTCGGACTGTGGGTGCACCACATGTTCGCGGTCGGCATTCCGTTGCTGGCGCTGGCGTTCTTCAGCGCGGCCAGCATGATGGTGGCCATTCCGACCGGCATCCAGATCTTCGCGTGGCTGGCCACGCTGTGGGCCGGCAAGCCCTGGCTGCGCGTGCCGATGCTCTACATCATCGGCTTCTTCGTGGTGTTCGTCTGTGGCGGCCTCACCGGCGTGATGCTGGCCTTCGTGCCGTTTAACTGGCAGGTGCACGACACCCATTTCGTCGTCGCCCATCTGCACTACGTGCTGATCGGCGGCCTGATGTTTCCGCTGTTCGCGGGCCTGTACTACTGGCTGCCGCTCGCAAGTGGCCGCATGCCCAGCGAATCGCTGAGCCGCAGTGGTTTCTGGCTGGTGTTCATCGGCTTCAATCTCGCGTTCCTGCCGATGCACGTCACCGGCATGGTCGGCATGCCGCGGCGCGTGGACAGTTACGCGATGGAGCTGGGCGTGCACTGGCTCAACCTGGTCTCGACGGCCGCCGGCTTCGTGATGGCGGTCGGCGTCGTCGCGATCCTGATCGACGTGGCCCTGTGCTTCCTGCTCGGCCGCCGCGGCGTGGAGAACCCGTGGCAGGCGGGCTCGCTGGAATGGGCCGTGCCCACGCCGGTGCCGACCTACAACTTCGCGTCCGTTCCGCAGGTCAAGAGCCGCTATCCGCTCTGGGACACCCCCGAGATCGTCGAGGACACGCGACGCACCGACGGCATGCTCGGCGAAGCCCACGACGACCGCCGCGAGCTGCTCGGCACCAGCATCCAGTCCGGGCAGCCGGAGCAGGTGATCCGCATCTCGACCTCCACCTGGCTGCCGATCATCGCCGCCTTCATGATCGCCGTGCTGCTGGCCGGCTTCATCAGTTCGCAGTACTGGCTGTCGATCCTGATGCTGGCGCCGCTGATCGGCCTGTTCCTGCGCTGGGTCTGGACCACCGGCGACCGTCATGCGCCGGTGGACATCGAGGTGGCACCGGGCCTGCGTCTGCCCACGCAGGCCGCGGCGCGCAATGCGCCGGGCTGGTGGGCCCTGGTCGGCACGCTGCTGATCGACGGCTCGCTGTTCGCATCCCTGGTGTTCGCGTACTTCTACCTCTGGCTCAACGCGCCGGCCTGGCCGGCGGGCGGCGCCACGCTCATGGCCTGGACACCGGCGCTGGCATCGCTGGCCCTGCTGGCATTGCCGCTGCTTGCAGCATGGCGCGGCCCCGCGGCACTCGCCGCCGGTCGATCGCGCGCGGCGATCGTCTGGCAGGCGGTCGCGCTCCTCGGCGGTGCGGGCTTCCTCGCCGTCCATCTGCCCGCAATGTGGGCCGCGGTCGGCGCGCCCCAGGTGCATGCCTACGGATCGGTGGTGTGGACACTCGCCGGCTTCCACGCGGTCCACGTGGTGGTGGCGATGCTGATCGGCGGCTTCACCGCGCTGCGCATTCACTGCGGATTCGTCGACGCGGTCCGCAGCCTCGAATCGCGGATCGCCGCCGGCTTCTGGCGCTACGTGGTCGGCATCGGCGCGGTGACCTGGGCCGTCCTGCATCTGTTCCCGAGGTGGATGTGAGTACGTCGCCCCGCATGAGCCTGACCCGGATGGTCGCCCCGTTCGCGTTGTGGGCGCTGCACTTCGTCACGCTCTACAGCCTGCAGGGCCTGGCCTGCGCCCAGCAGCTGTGGCGCAGCCGCGTGGGCGGCCTGGAGCTGATGACCTGGGTGCTGTGGGCACTGTCTGCGGCCATCCTGGCCGCGATCGCCTGGGAAGCCTGGCGCGTGTGGCAGATCCGCCGGGCCCTGCTCGAGCGCGACGACTGCGGGCGCGCCCACCACGCCCGGCGCTACTTCATGGTGATGGTGTGCCTGCTGGGCGCCGCGATCTCCGCGCTGGGCGTCGTCTTCACCATGACGCCGCTGGCGTTTCTCCCGACCTGCGCCTGAGGCGCCAAGGACCCGATGCGCAAGGATCTGAAACAACCCGTCCCCCGCACGCAGAGCCACACCGTGGAAAGCGTGCTGGCGATCGCCAAGCATCCGATCCATCCGATGCTGGTGACGTTTCCCATCGCCTTCCTGTCGATGGTCGTCGTCACCGACGTGCTGTACCTGTGGCTGGGGGCGGATTTCTGGGCCGAACTGTCGTTCTGGCTCAACGTCGCCGGTCTGGGCTTCGGCGTGCTCGCCGGTATCGTCGGGACGCTCGACATGATGTCGATCCGCGTGGTGCGCCGGCACGTCTCGGCCTGGAACCACTTCATCGTCGCGGTGATGGTGCTGGCGATGGCCGCGCTGGGCGTCTGGCTGCGCCTGCCCGGCCACGCCGAGGCGGTCTGGCCCTGGGGCCTGCTGTCCTCGGCAACGATGGCGTTGCTGGTGATGGTGGCCGGCTGGCTGGGCGGCACGCTGAGCTTCCGCCACGGCGTGGGCGTGTACGGCGATGAGGAAACCGACGACGCCACCGGGCGCAGCGCGGACCGGAAGTCGCCCGCCGAGTAAGTGCGTCGCTCCCTCGCGCTCCGGCATGAAGCGGTTCTGTCCGGCCCTGGCGCGATCGCCGTCTGAATGCCCCGGCCTCGCCCCGGGTTCACGCCCGAGGTCGCACCGTCGCGCTCCCACTCGATGCAGCGGAGACGACATGAGCCACAACAACGGCAAGCCCACCGACGGCGACACCGACCTCACCCAGCCGGGCCGCACGCCCGGTCACGACACCCAGCAGCCCGGCCAGACCGGTGCGCCCGGGCGCGATGTACCGCCCGATGCCGAACCGGCGACCACCGACGTGCCCGACGACGACGCCTCGCCCGGCACGCCCGACTGACCCCGCAGCCTTCGAACCGGAGATCGACCATGGGACTTTTCAGGCTCGCCGCCGTAGGCGCACTCGGATACTTCGCCTACCAGGTCTGGCAACGCGGTCAACAGCGCGATGACGCCAGCGATGACGCATACGACGAAGCGGATGATGGAGCGGACGAGGACACCGCAGACGACGCGGGCGATGCGGACGAAGACCGCGCTGCATCGGACAGCGCATCGACCGCAGCCGGCGACGATGCATCCGCCGCCGGCACCATCCGGACCGGACTCGGCGCCGACACGCCATAAACTGCCGGCCGCCGGTGACCTTGCGGTCCGGCGGCCATTCCGCGGTTACGAGCCGCTGATGGACGTCGTGGACACACGCGGACAACCGCTGCTGGGCATCGACGTGTGGGAGCACGCCTATTACCTGCAGTACCAGAACCGGCGCCCCGAATACGTCAGCGCGTTCTGGGACCACATCAACTGGAACACGGTCAACGCGCACTACGCACAGCACAAGCGCTGACAGCGGCGCGCCTGTCGGCCTCGCGGTCGGCAGGCGCGCTTGGAGCGGCCGACCACCGCCGCTAGAGTGCGCAGCATCCCGGGCACTACGGCCGCACTGCAGCGCATGGACCGCTTCACCGCATCACGCACGCTCATCGCGGTGATCGACACCGGCTCGTTCTCCGCAGCCGCGCGTCAGCTGGGCATCGGCCAGCCCGCTGTCTCCAAGTCGATCGCCCTTCTCGAGCAGATGCTCGAGACGCGCCTGTTCTCGCGCAGCACCCGCGGCCTGTCGCCGACCGATGCCGCGCACGCCTACTACGCGCACGCGGTGCAGGCGCTCGCCCAGCTCGACGAGGCCGAGGATGCCGCGCGTGGCGAGGACGCGGCGCTACGCGGCCGCCTGCGGGTCGGCGTGCCGGTGACGTTCTCCTCGCTGCACGTGATTCCGCGCCTGGCGCCTTTCCTCGCGCGCCATCCCGGGCTGCACATCGAACTGCTGCAGGACGACCGGCCTGTCGACCTGCTGGCCGCAGGCGCCGACCTCGCACTGCGCCTGGGCCCGTTGCCGGACTCGTCGATGACCGCGCGCCGCCTCGCCCAGGGTCCGCAGCATCTGTTGGCCTCATCGACCTATCTCGACGCCCACGGCGCACCGCTCACGCTCGACGACCTCGCCGCGCACCGCTGCATCGTCTACGCCCGCGGTCGCGCACCACAGCGCGTGGAGCTGCTCGGCGATGCACAGACCCGCACGCTGGAACTGCGCGGCAGCCTGTCGGTCAGCGCGGCCGAAGGTGTGCGCGCTGCCGTGCTTGCCGACCTGGGCATCGCGCTGGCATCGGCGTGGATGTTCGCGCCCGAACTGGCGGACGGCACGGTGCGCCCGGTGCTGACCGACTGGCGACTGCCGCCGGTCGACCTGTGGGCGGTGTATCCGCCGGGCCGGCAGCCCGGCCGCAAGGCGCGCGCCTTTGCGGCGTGGATCGAAGGCCAGCTGGCGCCCGCGGACTGAGTTCAGCCCGGCATCGCAGCGTTGGCGTCGGGGCGCAGACGCCACCAGGCCTGCAGGACCACGGCCAGCAGCGGCAGGGTCGCGCCGACGACCGACACGCCTGCCCAGCCATGCGCGGCCCAGGCCCGGGCCGCCAACGCCGAGCCGGCCGCGCCGCCCAGGAACATCGCGCTCATGAACACCGTATTGAGCCGGCTGCGCGCGGCCGGATCCAGGCCGTAGACGACGTGCTGGTTCGAAACCAGCGCCGCCTGCACGCCGAGGTCGAGGATCACCACGCCGATGGCCAGGCCCACCAGGCCCGGTGCGAACGCCATGGGCAGCCAGGCCAACGCAGTGGCGAGCGTACCGCTGACGACGACCCGGCCCGGTCCGTGGCGGTCGGCGATACGCCCGGCCAGTGGCGCAACCGCGACGCCAGCCGCGCCGACGATGCCGAACGCACCGGCTGCCGACGCGCCCAGCTGCAGCGGCGACGCTGCCAGGTGCAGCGCCAGCGTGGTCCAGAACGCGGAAAACGAGGCGAACAGCAGGGCCTGCGTGATCGCGGCGTGGCGCAGCATCGGCGTTGCGCGCCACAGATGCGCGAGCGAACGCAGCAGAACGCCGTAGCGCGGGCGCTCGGACGGCACGTGCACGGGCAGCACGCGCGCCATCCACACCGCGGCCCCCAGTGCGAGCGGCACCGCCATCCAGAACATCGCGCGCCAGCCGGCGGCATCCGACACCATGCCCGCGAGCGTGCGGCTGAGCAGGATGCCTGCCAGCAATCCGCCCATGACGGTGCCGACTGCGGCGCCGCGACGCTCGGGCGTGGCCAACTGCGCGGCGTAGGGCACGATCTGCTGCGCCACCGTCGCCAGCGCGCCGACCAGCACCGCGCCCGCCGCGAGCATCCACAGGCCCGGCGCCAGTGCAACGAGCGCCAGCGCCGCAGCGAGCGCGACGAACTGCATCACGATCAGCCGCCGCCGTTCGAGCATGTCGCCCAGTGGCAGCAGTGCAATCAGGCCGGCTGCATAGCCGAGCTGGGTCAGCATGGGGATCCACGCCGCCACGCGCGCATCGCGCAGGTCGGCGCCGATCAATCCCAGCATCGGCTGGTTGTAATAGATGTTCGCCACCGCGATGCCGGCCGCGACCGACATGGCGAACAGCGTGCGCCGGTGCAGGCGTGCAATCGGCAAAGGTGTGACGGAAGACTTGGACGTGGACGCGCGCATGGTGGGCACCGTGTGGGAGACGATGCCGCCACGTTAGGTGTCGACACGATCGCCCAGAAGCCGCGCGCCGGGCACAACATCCATGCCTTCCGGGCATGGCCGGGCGTGGTTCCAGCTCCCGCGTCCGCGCACGGCACGCAAGGCGGCCGTGCGCGTGACCTCTCGAGGGTGGAACCGTCCGGGCGGGAACGCTCAGCCTCGGCAGATCCACACGCGCCGCGCCGTTCGCGCAGAGCGCGAGCGGCGCGGCGTCATCAGGTGCGAGGCATGCGGGCCGTTACGGTCCACAGCGCCACTGGCCCTCGAAGTTGCGGCTGGCGCCGTCGGCACGCAGATAGGTCAGCGTCGCCGGACGCGGGGGCGATTCGCCGCCGCCGATGGCCTCGCCCGTGGTTTCGATGCGCACGGTCTTGCCCTGGCCGCGGAAGGTCGGGTTGTCGAGCATGCCGTCGAAGCCGCCCGGCGCGGTGACACGCTCGACGTAGCCGGCCACCTTGACCACGCCTTGCGCGCCCTGGTCGCTGCCCACGTTGCCGCGCGCCAGCAGCAGCGGCGACTGGTCGTCGACGGCGAAGCTGCAGGCCAGCTCGCCGTCGAGTCCGGTCAGATCGGCCTCGCCCAGTGGATCGAGGCGGATTTCCGAACCATCGCCACCGACGGTCGCCGATTCGGCATCCGCGTCGGCGTCGGCCTCGGACATCAGTTCCGATGGCGTCGGCGCGGTCGGGCCTTCGGGGATGACGACTTCAGGCGTACCGCCGGGCGCCGGTGTTGCCGGTTCGGCCACGGCGATCTCGTCGGCGCGCTGGCAGCCGGCCAGCAGCGCGGAACCGAGCAGGCCAACGGCGATGGCCCGGCCGAGGACACCGGCTCGGGACGCGACAGGACACTTGGATGACATCGGGCACCTCGTGGTTGCGGCCGCGCGTGCGGCCCGGTGCAGCCATGTTCGCCGCCGGGGCTTCGACCACGGGTGAAACCTGCGGCGCGCCGTCGTATACGGATGCCCGCAGCCGAGGTCCTAGACTCGCTCGATGTGCCACCGGATCCGCGTATGCCGCCGTTGACCACACCCGATGGGCGTTACCTGATCGTGCGCGGGCGCCTGTGGCGGGCGACCAACCCCGCCCTGCCGGACGATGCGCGGCAGCACCACGTGGCCGCACTGATGGATGCGCGTCGCGCGGTGAAGCATGCTCGCCAGGCGGACGATGCCGACAGCCTGGCGGCGGCACGGCGTGACGTCGATGCGGCCAAGCACGCGCTCGGCGAACGCGGCCCGGTGTGGTGGCGCGACGGCGCGCCCGATTACAACCGGCACATGGTGCACAACTCGCCCTATGCCGACTGGTACGCCGCGCTCGACGCCTCCGAGCGCGACACGCGCTGAGTTTCACGCCGCCAGCGGCACGATGCGGTGCAGGCCACCGAGCACCGGTGCCTGCAGGATGCGATACGCATCGCGGTCGAACTGGCCGACCTGGCCGCGGATGCGCCGCGCCGCAGTGAGCGTCGTCGCGCTGCCGAGGTACTGCCAGTCGCGCACCACGTGGTACTGCCGCATGTCGGCGCCGCGTTCCTCGAGCGCGACCGCACCGGCGAAGGGCCAGGCGACGACCTGTCGATCCTCGAGCACGCGGCGCAGGCGCTCTTCGTGTTCGCCGCGGCTCTCGCCGCCATGGCAGGCGCCGGCGCACTGGCGCAGCATCGCGCGGAAGCACGGGCGTCCGGGCGTGCCGTGCTCGATGCCCAGCAGGGTGTAGCACAGGCGATGGTCGTCGGCGATGCGGCGCAGGGCGCTCATCGCCGCGCGCGGGCTCGAATGCAGGCCGTAGAGCGTGGATGCGCGCGCCGGGTCGAGTTCGGCCGAATTGACGACGCTGACCACACCGCGGTGCAGCTGCAGCGAGAACTGCCGCGTCGTGCGCCGCAGCTTGCGGTTGTAGAGCGGATGCGAGGCCTTGATCAGCTGCGCTTCGAGCAGCTGCGCCCCGATGTCGCCGGCCGTGCGCACGTGGGTGATGCGGCGCGACTGGCGCAGCAGCCGCGCTTCTTCGGGCGTGCGCAGGTGGTCCATGACCCGGCCGCGGATGTCGACCGACTTGCCGATGTACAGCGGCAGCACGTCGTCCTCGTTGCCGAGGAAGGTGTAGACGCCCGGTGCGCGCGGCAGCGCCTCGATCTCGCCACGCAGATGTTCGGGATACACGTACAGGGCGGCGGCTTCCCGCCGCCGGTCACGGACCGGCCGCATACGGCCTGGCGTGCAGCGTGCGCGGATTCGCGGCACGCGGCTTGGACGGAACGACAACGGACATCGACTGCAGTGAGATGGCGCGGGCGCGCACGGTGCCGCAGAACCGTCTCAATCGATGAGACGCCGCGACCGGGCAGCGCGCTCGCATCCGAGGCCTGCGCGTGTCGTCAGCCCGCGCGTCCTTCGTACTCGCGCAGGAAATCGGCAAGCGGCACGAGCGTGCGGGGTGGCAGGTCGGCGTCGAGCAGTGGCGCCAGATGGCGGCGCGCACGCAGCCAGCGCGCCATGAAACGCTGCGCCTGCGCCGCCGATGCCGCAGTGCCGGCGTGTTCGCGGCGTCGCCAGCGCAGCCAGTAGCGTCCGTCAGGAAACACCCGTCCCACCGGCTGGCCCTTCCAGGTCAGCAGCAACGCACCGGCGCAGCGGTTCCACTGGTAATGCATCGGCAGGGCCCGCAGTGCGGGCCGCCCCACGACGATCTCTTCCCGCAGCAGGGGGTCGGTCTGCCATTCCATGGGCGCAGCATGGGCCCGGGCGTTGTCACTGCGTGAGACGCAGGGCGCGGCCCGTGCCGCGCGGCGCCTCAGCGCTCGCCGGCCAGCACGGCCGCGACCCGCGTCGCCAGCGCATCGAGCGTGAACGGCTTGCCGATCAGCGCGACATCGGGCTCGAGCACGCCATCGCTGAGCAGCGCGTTGCGGCTGTTGCCCGTGACGTAGAGCACTTTGAGCGCCGGCCGCCGGCGCAAGGCTTCGAGCGCCAGCTGACGACCGTTGACGTCGGGCATCACCACGTCGGTGAAGAGCAGCGCGATGTCGGCATGCAGGTCGAGCAGTTGCAGCGCTGCGGCGGCGCCGTCGGCCTCGAGCACGCGGTAGCCCAGTTCGCTCAAGGCGTCGACCGACACCTGGCGGACCGCGGGGTCGTCGTCGACGATCAGGACGCGCTGCGCATCGCCGCGCGGCGTCGCCGCGGCGCGCACCGGCACAGGCGACGGCATGTCGTGGACCACGTCCAGCCGCGGCAGCAGCACTTCGACCACTGTGCCGCGGCCGACCTCCGAGCGCAGTTGCACATGGCCGGCCGACTGCTTCACGAATCCATAGACCTGCGACAGGCCCAGGCCCGTGCCCTTGCCGATCTGCTTGGTCGTATAGAACGGATCGAAGGCCTTGGCCGCGACCTCCGGCGACATGCCGCTGCCGCTGTCGGTGACGGTGATCGCCACGTAGTCGCCGGCGAGCGCATCGAGGGTATTGCCAGCCTCGTCGGCGTCGATCACGCGATTGCCGGTGGTGATGGTCAGCCGTCCGCCCTCGGGCATCGCGTCGCGCGCGTTGACGGCCAGGTTGAGGATGACGTTCTCGAGCTGATTGGCATCGACGTGCGTGCACCACAGGCCCGGCGCCAGCACGGTGTCGACGCGGATGGTGGCGCCGAGCGCGTGTGCCAGCAGGTCCGACATGCCCGCCACCAGCCGGTTCACGTCCAGCGCCACCGGCTGCAGCGGCTGCTGGCGCGCGAACGCGAGCAGGCGCTGGGTCAGCTGCGCGGCGCGGCTGGCGCCGTCGATGGCCATGTCGATGTAGCGCCGTGCGCGCGGATCGCCTTCGGCGAAGCGCGAGGCCAGCAGGTCCAGCGGGCCGATCACCGCGGCGAGCATGTTGTTGAAGTCGTGGGCGATGCCGCCGGTGAGCTGGCCGACCGCCTCCATCTTCTGGCTCTGGCGCAGGGCTTCCTCGACGCGCGTGCGCTCGGCGACCTCTTCGCGGACCCGGCTTTCCAGGCGTTCGTTCAATTCCTGCAGCCGCGCATCCGCGGCCTTGCGTGCGGTCACGTCGATCGCCACGCCCACCACGCGCAGGCAGCGGCCGTTCTCGAACAGCCCCCGGCCCTTGGCCGCCACCCAGCGCACCACGCCGTCCTCCTTGCCGACGGTGCGGTATTCGACGTCGTAGAACGCGCGCTGCGCCGGATCGACGGCTGCGGCGAACGCGGCGCCGGTGACCTCGCGGTCGTCGGGGTGCAGGCCCAGATAGAAATCCTGCAGGCTGACCGGCGCGTCGGGCGAGATGCCGAACATCGCCTTGGTGCGCGCCGGCCAGATCAGCACGTCGTGGACCAGGTCGACGTCCCAGAAGCCCATGTCGCCCGCGTCGGTGGCCAGACGCAGGCGCTCCTCGCTCTCGGCCAGTGCCGCCTGCGCGGCCTTGCTGGCCGACAGATCGAGCATCGCGCCGATCATGCGGATGGGCGCGCCCGTCGCCGAGCGCAAGACCGTGCCGCGGTCGAGCACCGAGGCATAGCTGCCGTCGGCGCGCCGGAAGCGGTATTCGCCCGACCAGGCGGTCTGGGCGCCCTCGATGACCGCGTGGATGTGCGCGTCGATGCGGCCGCAGTCGTCGGGGTGGATGTGGTTGAGCCACCACTGTGCATCGGTTTCGGTCACCGCATGCCCGAACAGCGAGGCCAGCGCTTCGTTCCAGACGACCTGGCCGTCGGCGATGCGCCAGTCCCAGATCGCGTCGTTGGTGGCGCGTGCGGCGAGCCGGTAACGCTCCTCGATCTCGTGATGCCGGGCTTCGGCGATCTTGCGGTCGGTGATGTCGAGCGAGGTGCCGACCAGGCCGACCACGGTGCCGTCGACATCGCGCAACGGCGCCTTGGTCGAAAGCCAGTACGCGCGTCGACCATCGGGAAAGTCGACCACCTCTTCGATCTGCTCGGCACGGCCGCTGGCCATGATGCGTTCGTCGGTCGCCATCACCGCTGCCGCCTGCCCGGCATCGCCGAGCAGTTCGGCATCGGTCCGGCCCACATAGACTTCGGGCGGATGGCCCAGCAGTTCGGTGACGCCGCGGTTGCCGATCAGGATCCGTCCCTGGCGATCCTTGGCGTAGACCACGCCCGGTGCGGCATCGACAAACGAACGCAGCAGGGTCTGCGCCTCGTCGCGTTCCACTGCCAGACGCCGACGCGCATCGATGTCGACCAGCACGCCGGAAAATTCCCGCGCCTGTCCGGCGTTGTCGAGGGTGACGTGGCCGGCCGCCTCGATCCAGCGGTAATGTCCGTCGCGACTGCGCGCACGGTATTCGTGCACGTAGCGGCCGCCGTTACGGGTCGCCGCGTCGATCGCCGCCTCCAGCCCCGGCCGGTCGCCGGGATGGACCGAGGCGAGGATCTTGCCCAACGGCAGGGCCTGACCGGCATCGCCCGCGTCCAGGTCGAAGGCGCGGGTCAGCGCCTCGTCGACGACGACGCGGTCCTGTGCGACGTCCCAGAACCACGTGCCGACGATCGCGCCCGAAGCGAGCGCCAGTTTCACGCGTTCGGTGTCGCGCTCGCCCGCAGTCTCGGTGGGGTCGGAAGAATTCAGGCGTGTCTCGTAGAAGGCGTGTGGTGCGGACCGACGCAGGCGGCCCGCAGATGCTGCCCGCTAGGTTAGCGGCAGCGATGCTGTGCGCAAACGCGTGCCGTGCGCCGGCGCCTGTCCTCAGCCGCGGACAGGCGAAGTGTCGGTCGCGATGGCATCGGGCCGTATCCACGCCACATCGAGCAGGAACGGGCCGGCACGGCCGTCACCGATCAACAGCCCGACCTCCTCGATCTTCGCCAGATCCAGCGCGGGACCATCGAGCACGGTGCCGCGATATGTCGGCCGCATGTCGGCGAACGCGACCGTCGCCTCGGTCCACTCCCCGTCGCGGGTGGAGAAATCGCCGCGCCACGACACCGGTGCGCCGCGGTGGCGGGCATCGGTGGCCAGACGCAGCTGCCAGTCGCGACCGTCGCCGCGCACGCACAGGCGCAGGGCGCGCGCGCCGCGCAGATCGAACGCCGCGCGCCCGCGTGCCGAGGCGAAGCCGCCGCCGTCGTCGAGCGACACCTCGCCCGCGACCTGCAGCACGCCCTCGCGCACCGCCACGCCGCTGCGCGAATGACCGCCCATGACGTCGTCGTCGAGCGTGGCCCAGGACGCGAGGACATCGCCCACGGCAAAGCGCACTGTGTCCGTGCTCATGGCACCTCCAGCATCACCTTGCCGAAGTGTTCGCCGCCTTCGAGATACGCATGCGCGGCGGCGGCTTCGGTGAGCGGAAATGTGCGGTCGATGACCGCATTGACCCGGCCGTCGGCGATCCACGGCCACACGACGCGCTCGACGGCCACGGCCAGGCGCGCCTTCTCGTCGGCACTGCGCGGGCGCAGGGTCGAACCCGTCAGCACGGCCTGCTTCTGCATGAGCTTCATCACCGGCACCTGCAGCGTCGGCCCGCCGAGCGATGCGATGTAGACGATGCGGCCCTTCGGGTTGAGCGCATCGAGGGTGGCCTCGAACGTCGGCGCGCCGACCATGTCCAGTGCCACGTCGATGCCGCCATGGGCCCGCGCGACGTCGCCGAAAGCCTGCGAGGTGGTGTCGATGGACACATCGGCGCCGAGCGCCCGCGTGCGTGCGGCCTTGTCCGCACCGCGGCTGCTGGCCAGCACGTGCGCACCGGCCGCCTTCGCCATCTGGATCGCGGCCACTCCGATGCCGGAAGTCGCACCGTGCACCAGCAGCCATTCGCCGGGCTGCAGCGCGCCGTGTTCGAAGACATTGGCGTAGACGGTGAACACCGTCTCCGGCAGCGCCGCGGCGTGCACCCAGTCCAGGCCTTCTGGAATCGGCAGCACGTGACGCGCATCGGCCACGGCGTACTCGGCATAACCGCCGCCGCCCAGCAGCGCGCACACGCGATCGCCGGCCCGCCAGCGGCCCGCGCCCTGCACCACCTCGCCGGCGATCTCGAGCCCCAGCGTATCCGGGGCGCCGGGCGGTGGAGGATAGCGGCCGTTGCGCTGCACGATGTCGGGCCGGTTGACGCCGGCCGCGCGCACGCGGATCAGCACTTCGCCGTCCTTCGGCACCGGGCGCGGGCGTTGCACCGGATGCAGAGCGTCGGCATCTCCCGAGCCGCCACGGATGGCGATGGCGGTCATGGTCGGTTCGGACATCGGAACGGTCCTGTCTGTGGGCAGGCCGCCACGATACGGATCGGCGCGTCGCGAGCGGGTGGCGCCGTGGCTTGACCGATCCGCTAACGTGGAACGTTGCCCCCGCGCACCGGAACCGCCATGCAGCCCGACGCCCTCATCGCCCTCTTCGACCAGCAGGCGCCCGGCTACGACCGCCAGTGGGCGAAGACCGCCGCCATCCGCGACTGCATGTATCTCGTGCTCGACCCGTTGCTGGCTGGACTCCCTGACAGCGCGCGGGTGCTGTGCGTCGGCGTCGGCACCGGGCAGGAACTGGCGCATCTGGCGCAGGCCTTTCCGGGCTGGCGCTTCACCGCGCTCGATCCCTCGGGCGCGATGCTCGAAGCCTGCCGCGTCCGGGCGCAGGCCGAAGGCTTCCTGGAGCGCTGCGACTTCCACCACGGCTTCCTCGACACCCTGCCGGACACCGCGCCCTTCGATGCCGCGACGAGCTTTCTCGTCTCGCAGTTCCTGGTCGACACCACCGCGCGCACGCGCTTCTTCGCCGACATCGCCGCGCGCCTGGTGCCGGGTGGAGTGCTCGCCAGCTCCGACCTCGCCGCCGACACCGCATCGGCCGACTACGCGGTGCTGTTGCCGGCGTGGATGCGGATGATGGCGATGGCCGACGTCACGCCCGAGGCGCTGGACCGCATTCGCCAGGCCTACCGCGACGATGTCGGCGTGCTGCCGCCGGCCAAGATCGCCGCGCTGTTGCAGGCCGGTGGCTTCGATGCGCCGACGCTGTTCTTCCAGGCCGGCCTGATCCATGCCTGGTGCAGTCGCCGGGCCGGTTGATACACGCCGTCGCCGCCGGCTGGCGGTCGGCTCCTGTTGCCACGTGCATTGCGAGCGTCACCCGCACGCCTTGCGTTGACGCGCGCGCAATTTCGCGCGCTCTAGCGTGGCGTGCCGGCGTCACGGCCCGTCGCATGTCGGCGCGGCCATGCACGCCGCATCTCTCATGCAACCAGGAGCATGCGCTTGAAGCCGATCGCCACCTGCAATGTCCTCATCGATGGGCACCGCATCGCCTGCAACGTGTTCGGCGATGGCGAGCCGGTCGTGCTCGTGCATGGCACGCCGTCGTCGTCGTTGATCTGGCGTCACATCGCGCCGCAGCTCACCGCAGCCGGCTGTCGGGCCCACGTATTCGACCTGCTGGGTTACGGCGAGTCGGAACGTCCCTGGCGCGAAGACGTGGACACGTCGATCTCCGGCCAGGTGCCGGTGCTCGCAGCGCTGCTCGACCACTGGCAGCTCGCGTCCACGCATCTGGTCGCCCACGACATCGGTGGCGGCATCGCGCAACGCTTCGGCGTCTACCACCCCGAACGTCTGCGCTCGCTGACCCTGATCGATACGGTCAGCTTCGACAGCTATCCGTCGCAGCGGACGCGGGCACAGATGGCCGGCGGTCTGGAGGCGTTGCTGCAGGCACCCGACGCCGTGCATCGCGCGCGTTTTCACGAGTGGCTGCGTACCGCATCCGCGGCGCCCGACCGTTTCGAGCGCGATGCCCTGCCGATGTATCTCGACTACATCAGCGGCCCGCTCGGCCAGCCCAGCTACGTGCAGCATCAGATGCGCCACTACGATCCGCGCCACACGCTGGAGATCGCCGGGCGTCTCGACGTCCTCGGCCGAGTCCCCGTACAGCTGATCTGGGGCCGGCACGACACATGGCAGACCCTGGACTGGGCCCACCGTCTGCAGGCCGCGATTCCCGGCGCGGCGCTGCACATCGTGGACGATGCAGGACACTTCTCGCCCGAGGACCAGCCAGACGCGATCGCGGCGCTGCTGGTCGATTTCCTGGACCGGCACGGCGCGCGCACCGATGAACCGCGGTGACCGCAGCGGTCGCCGGCGCCCATGCGTGGCGCCCGCGCCGGCACGGTTCGCGTCTGCGTGATGCGCGCCGGCGCACAGTGCCGCCTCCGTTCCGGTCCATCGCCCCCGCATGCTGCAGACCCTGCTCGAACACGCACCGCTGATCTCGGCCGGCATGGCCGGGCTGACTGCGCTGATCTGGGTGGTCTATCTCACCGCGTTCCTCGCCAGCTACCGCAGGCAGCGCCGGCCGTCGATCCTGATCACTTCGGGCGCAGGACGCGGCATGGGCGCGCATTGCTTCGTCACCAGCCTCGGGCTGGAACCGGTCTACGTGCTCGACATCATTCTCGACCTGACGCGACCGGACGGCAGTCGCCTGCGCGCGGTCATCCCCGAGCGCAACGAGCAGTTGCCGCAGGACGAGCAGGCCGGCCCCGACGATGCCCGCGGCGCCACCAATGTCGGCCCCCTGGCCAGTGGCGAGGAGATCGACATCGGTCGCTTCCGCACCATGATCGACCGCGCCTGCGCCGAGAATCCCGAAGTACAGGCCGACATGCCGCTGGCGTCGATCGAGATCACGGTGGTCACCATCACCGCCGCCCGCGCGGCGCTGTGCGCGGCATCGCGGCAGTACCGCGTGGAACAGCGCGAGGGCGTGGCGCATCTGAGCGCGACCAGCATCAAGGCCCGGCAGATCCAGGGTGTGTTCGCGCGGCGCCGGCTGGCGCGCGAGCTGGAGCAGCGGTTGGGCATGCGCTGACCGCCTGCCCAGCCGCGCGGCAGGTGCGCGCGCTTCCGGACCATGGACGCACGCGATCGCCGAGAATCGGCGACCGGTGCCGCCGACCGAACGCGCGCCGGCGCACTGAACAGGCGCGGCAACCGCGTTAGCATGGAATGCATACAGGTGCGCAGGAGGCGCTGCATGCGTCTAGCCGATTTCATCGAGAGCAACGTCGGCGAGATCCTGGCGAATGCTGTGTCGTTCGCGGAAACCCAGGCGCCGCGCGGCGTGACGTTTTCGGCCGACGAACTGCGCAACCACCTGCCGCAGATCCTGAACGCCATCGTGGCCGATCTGCGCAGCCCGCAGTCCGCATCCGAGCAGCGCGACAAGTCCGAAGGCCGCGCGCCGGCTCGGACCGGCCCCGAATCAGCCGCCACCTACCACGGCCGGACGCGGGCCTTGGCGGGCTTCGACATCAACCGGATGGTCGCCGAGTACCGCGCGCTGCGTGCGGCGGTGCTCCGGCTGTGGACCGAGAACGCGGCCCTGACCACCGACGCGGTCGACGATATCGTGCGCTTCAACGAGGCCATCGACCAGGCCGTGGCCGAATCGCTGGCCGAGTTTTCCGCCGAAGTGGACGGCTGGCGGCAGATCTTCATCGGCGCCCTGGGACACGACCTGCGCGGACCGCTCACCGCGGTGGTGTTCACGGCGCAGTCGCTCGCCGAGAAAACCTGCGACACGCCGTACGCGCGCCAGGTCGAGCGCATTCGCGCCGGTGGCGAACGGATGCAGGAATTGCTCGACGCGCTGTTGGTCTACAGCCGCAGCAAGCTGGGCGTCGGCATGGCGATCGAACCGGCGCCCTGCGACCTTGCCCGGAAACTGGGGGACGAAGTCGAACTGCTGCGCGCCGCGTGGCCGGATGCGGCGATCCGCTACGCGTCATCCGGTCCGACGCAAGGGCGTTTCGACGCTTCGCGCGTGTGCGAGGCGCTGCACAACCTGGTGGCCAACGCGGTGAAATACGGCGACGGCGCGATCTCGATCACGGTGACCGGCGCCCCGGCGCAGCTTCGCATCGCGGTCGCCAACAGTGGCCCGCCGTTGTCGAAAGACACCCTGCGCACGCTCTTCGACCCGCTTCGGCGCGGCAATACCAATGCCTTCAGGGACGAGCACGTCAGCCTGGGGCTGGGACTGTTTCTGGTCCGGGAAATCGTGACCGCACACGAAGGCAGCATCGACGCGACCTCGGCGGACGGCCTGACCACCTTCACCATCGTGCTGCCGCGTCGGGACTGACGCCGCAGTCATCATGCGCGGCGCCTTGTCGCGTCGACATCGTGGTGGAGGCCGCGACGGCCGAATGCATCGCGTGCATCGCCCGCGCATGAGGCGCCGAGCTCGATCCTGCGGAGCATGGACGAGCAGCGCGGCCCGGTCGGCCAGGGCGAGCAGCTCTACGCCACCCTGCTACGCGCCGGTCTCGATGACGTGCGACTGGTGCTGTTTCCGCAAGGCCAGCACCACCTGTCCTCGACCGGTCGACCGAGCCACCGCGAAGCCTGGTACGGGCAACTGGTGGACTGGCTGGAGGATCGCCGGCCGCGCAGTTCCGCGTCGCGTTGAATCGTCTCGCAGCGGTCGTGCGACGCCTGCAAAAACCGCTTGGCGAACACGCACGGCGCGGCCGGATGAAAGGCGAACGCGTCCCCGCTGCGGACATCGCGGGCAAACACGCGACGCTCCGTCCGTCCGACTCGAGGCGACGAACTGAAGGGTCTCGCGCAGCGTTGGGCTAGGACGCCTCGCCGGCCTCGGCCACCAGTGGTGGCAGCACCGGAACCCGCACATAGCCCGACGATTCGGCAATCGCGAACAGATGGTCGAAAGCCGCGTTGATGATTTCGGCATCGCGCGGCGTCGCCAGACGTTCCACCGCTTCCTCGCGTTCGCGCCAGTAGTCCCAGAACTCCTGGTGAGTCGGCCTGGTTTCGAGCAACAGGCGCAGTTCGCGTTCCCAACCTGAGAAGAGCGTGTCCAGATTCCTGGTGGGCATGGCGTCTGACCGGGCAAGGCAGGCCAGCGTACCCCAGCTTGCGGATCGCGATGCCGCCACCGCCCGCATTCACCGCCGGGCAGCGCGCGGATTTCGGCAGGCTAGCAGTCGCTGATGTGCGTCGCCCGGCGTCTTGGAAGACGCCGGGCGGATTTACACGCGCTGTGCCGCGGTTGCCGTTACCGGCTCAACCCGGCGCTTTCGGATTCCGGATGATCGACTTCAGGGCGGTCTTGGCCTTGGCGTGGAAGCTCAGGCCCGCTGCTGCAGGCGAGGCTTTCCAGGCTTCGTACTGTTCATCGAGTTCAGCGCGCTCGGCCGGTGTGAACAGCTGGCGCGCGGCTTTGAACATTTCCTGTTCTTCCTCGTCCGCGTGATGCGAGATGAACTCCGACAGCACCTTGACCGAGCCGGCGAACTGCCGGGAGGTCTTGTCGCAGGCGTGCAGATCGGGAAGCACGGTCAGCTCGACCGCGCGGTGTTCCTGGATCGCTTCGGCATGCTGCAGCAACTGGTCGTGCGAGGCACGCTCGGCGAAGGCGGGGTAGAAGACCAGTTCCTCCCACTTCGCGTGCGGGATCAGATTCGCCTCGATCTTCTCGAGCAGTTCGGTGCGCTTTTTCTCGGCCCGGTCGGTGGTCGCGTTGATCTGCTCGAACAGCGATTTGAGTTCGTCGTGCTCGGTGGCAAGGGTCTTGAGGATGTCGCGCATCTGACTGGCTCCTGGCTTGTCGAAGCGCACAGCAAAGCCTGTGCTCTGCCCGTCGGACGTGAAGTTGCGCCGTGCAACTGCGAAGCGTCAGCGGCCGGGCGATGCGCCTGCGCAGGCAGCGTGACCGCCGCCTACGCAGGACACGGGTGCAGCACCTGTGATCAGCGGTTGCCCTGCAGCTCGCGCGCCGTTTCCAGATGCGAGGCCACGGTCTTGCGGGTCTCACGCAGATGGTTCGCGACGTCCTCGTCGGTCACGCCCGGCAGCATGGCATCGAGCTTGTCCAGTGCTTCCTGATGCCCCTTGGCCATGGCGTCCACCCAGGCCTTGGCAAAGGCGTCGCCTTCCATCGCGGCCAGCCGCTGACGCTCGGTCTCGTGCTTGTCGCGCATCGCGCGGAGTTCGGCGTCTGCCGGCTGGCCGTCACGCATGGCCGTTCCGGCGGCGCCGCCATGTGCAGCGTCATGCCCGGCGCCGCTTCCGGCCGCAGGCTCGGTCGTGCCGCGTGCGGCGGGTGTCGCCGCAGCGCCCGTGGCGTAGCTGCCGGTCGTCCCGCCGGCCATGAGATTGCGGGTCGCCTCGAGGTTGCGCGAGTGGTCGTCGCGCAGGGTCTCGGCATAACTGCGCACCTCGCCCTCGACGTTCTTGGCCAGCGCGTCTTCGGCAGCGGCGACTTCATGGCGGTCCACTTCCTCGACCGTCATCAGCGCCTTGCGGTCGGCGTCCGCGAGCTGGCCGGCGGCCGGCACATCGCGGTCCATGCCGGTTGCGCCGGTCATACCGGCTGCGCCGGCCTGGCCGGTGGTGCCGGCGGTGTCTGCGCGGTCGGCGCCGATGCCCTGTTCGACGGCCGTGGTTTCGGTGTTCACGCCCGTGGTGTCGTTGGCCGGATCCTGGTTGTTGCAGGCCGCGAGCGCGACGGTCAGCGCAGCGGCGATCAGCGTAGTGCGGATTTTCATGAGCGTGCCTCGTCGGATGGTGGCGCGAGCCTAGGCCCACGCACGCTGTGCCACGGTGAATTCCGGAGGGCGATGTTTGACCGCTGTCCCCTGCCGGCACGCAACTGGATCCTGCCCGAGCGCCGACTGCAGAAGTCGCCGAAGCTACGCAGGCGCAATAGCGCATCGAACGCTCCCGCGGGCCCGTCACTTCGAGCAGGCGCTGCCGACCTGCCAGTGACATCCGCGCTCTCGCGGCAGTTACCGGGCGCTGCGTTGGGTGCCGATCGAACCGCGATGGATGCTTCGGGCGTGGGCACTGCGGGCATCCCCGTGACTTCCGACGTGGGCCGGCCGCCGGCATGAGCTGCTAGCGTCGCGAACCCCACACGGAATCGCCTGATGCGCCTGCTCGCTGTTGCCCTCCTCCTGTCGACCGGCGCCTGGTTGCCGTTGGCTGCCCACGGGAAGGATGTTCCGGTGGCCTGTCCGGATGCGTACCCGGCCGAGGCGTTCGTCGGCAGCGAGTGTCTGCTCGCCCAGCTTCCGTTGCGGCACGAAACGCCGGAAGGCGCCGGGATCGAGGTGTTCGTGCGCCGCGTGCCGGCGCCCGAGACGGCAAATCGTCGCGGCGAGGTGTGGCTGATCCCCGGCGGCCCGGGCGAGCCCGGCGTTGCGCTGCACCCCATGATCGCCACGTTCCGCGCGGCGTTCCCCGATCACGATCTGGTGCTGCCCGACCATCGCGGCACCGGCCGCTCCACCCGCCTGTGCCCTGTGCAGGAAGCGCTCGACAGCGCTGGTGGCGTAGCGCTCGCGGACGACGAGTGGGGCCCGTGCATCGGCGCGCTGTATGCCGACCCGTCTCGCACCGCGGCGTTTTCCATCACACAGGCGGCGCAGGATCTCTCGACGCTGATCGCGCGGCAGCGGCGCGCGGGGGACGTGCACGTCTACGCGGTGTCCTATGGCACCCAGCTTGCGCTGCGCATGCTGCAGGTCGCGCCCCAGCCGCTCGACGGCCTGGTGCTCGACGGGCTGGTGCCGCCCGAATCCGCGGCGCACTGGGACCTCGGTCATCGCACGGCGCTGGTCGACGCGGTCGGTCGCGACGTGCTGGGCCCCGACGCCACGAAGACCTATGCGGCCCTGTTGTCCAGGAATGACCCCGACGCTGCCTGGCGCGCGCATGTGCCGGGCGGTGATCTGCGCCGCACGCTCGGGACGCTGCTGAACTTTCCGACGCTGCGCGACCGCCTGCCCGCCATCATCGACGCACTGGCACACGACGATGCCGCGCCGTTGCAGAGTGCGCTCGTCGAACTGCGCGACATCCATGCGCGCCTCGTCGCCGACCCGGTCGCGCCCCCCTCCTTGCCGCTGGTCATGCTGGTCTCCGCATCGGAGAACAACGGCCGCCGTGACCTCGATCAGGCGACGGTCGATGCCGAAGCCCGGGACGCGCTGTTCACGAGCGCGATTCCCGGTTTCCTCGTGAACACGTCCCTGCCGCTCTATGCGCGCGATGCCTTCTTCGGGCACACGCCGGCCCGGATGCCGCGCACGCTGGTGGTACACGGCACCCTCGACCCGAACACGTCCTATGCGGGCGCGCTGGCCCATGTCGACCTGCTCGCGAAGGCCGGCGATGTGCAGATGACGACGGTCGAACGCGGCGCCCACCTGCTGCCCTTCGTGGCGCCGACCTGCTTCGTGGCTTCCACCACGGCGTTTCTCGAAGGCCATGCCGTGCCGGAGCGCTGCAGCGAACCCGCAGCGGCGCCGTAACGGGACCGCGCTGTCGCGCTTCGTCCCGTACGCGTTCAGTCCGCCACGCAACGGCCTTCGGCGATGCGCGTCTGCGCCGCTTCCAGCGATTGGCCGAGCGGCACGTCGCATGCGGCGTACGCGGACGCGAGCACCTGCCGCTGGCCGCGACGGCTGCGTCCGCGCAGGGCGGTGGTGGTGGTCATCAATGCGAGGACGGCGTGCTGCGTTGCCGTGCCCGCGTGCGAGAGACCGGCACGGACTTCGGCCCAGTCGGTGATGCGCGGCTCGAGGCCGAAGACGTGGCGCAGGCGGGCGAGCAGCAGGTCGTAATTGGGATGCGCGTCCTCGGCCGCGACCACGAGTTCGGCGACCGCGTCGAGCGCCAGGCGCCGACCCTCGTCGTCGAGCTGCGCGCGTTCGAGCGCCGCGACGGCTTCCCGCACCGCCAGCGGCCCGGCCGCACGCACGCGCGCCTCGCGGATCACCCACCACGCGATCAGCGCATTCCAGCCCGCGAACACCGGCACCGCCGCGAACGGCAGCAGCACGCGCAGGCCGCTGCGCGCCAGCACGCGGCGGGCAAGAATGCGCACGATGAAACTCGTCGCGCCGACCTTGATGCGATACAGCGCGGTTTAGGCCAGCATCTTCAGGCGCGAGGTGCGCACATAGGGATCGATGCCGTGCAGCGAACGGCGCGGGTTGGGAATGTCGAGCGCCGCGCGCGACAGTCCCGTCGTCAGCACGTCCTCGGCGTCGCCCCGCGAGAACGACAGCCCCGCCGCATCGGCAATGCCGGCCACGCTGCGCAGCAGCAGCCAGTACATCGCCAGGATTTCCAGCAGGCTCAGCAGCAGCGCGATTCCGCCGTAGCAGGCCCAATAGGCCAGATCGTCGCCCGGCGACAGCAGCGACGGGTCCGATCCGGTGCCCAGCACATCGCGCAGCCACAGATCTGCCGCGCCGATCAGCGCCGCCGACACCGCGCCGGCCAGCGCGCACAGGCCCACCGCCCACCACTGCAGACGGCGGATGCGGGCCCGATCCTCGTCCCGCCAGGCCCGGATCTCGCTCGCATCGCGGCGACACCCCCGACGCAGGAACGCAAGGCCAGTGCGCTCCACGACGTTCAACTGCTCGACGTCCGCTTCGGTGTCCACGCGTCTCCATCCCGATGAGGTCGGGCGAGTCTAGGGACTGCGATGGCAAGGAATTGCAGTGGTCAGATGGCAGGACGTACCGCTGCCCGCGCGGACTTCACGGGTGGCTTCGAGAATCCATGCGCATCGCCGCCCATACCTCGGCGACGGCCGCCCGGATGTTTCCACGCCATCGCGCGCGCCTCGCAGTCGACGGCCGGCCGCTACAGCCCGGCGCGTTGCAGCAGCGCATCGAAGCGTGTCCGCTGCGCGGCGCTGAAGGCGCGGAACGGCAGCGGCAGCGCGCCGCCGGCCTGGAGTTCGACGAGGTAGGCCCGGGAAAAGCGGCGTACACGCGCGACCTGTGACCAGGCGCATGTCGCGGTACCGCGTCGCGTCGTGCGCGAGAATCCGGCAGCGTCGAAGGCGAATGCGCAGTCACCGATGCGGGCCTGCTTCCAGGCAAAGATCAACGGCACCACGATGGCGAACGCGAGATTGCCGGCCGCAGGCCCGTTCCAGAGACGCGCCCATCCCGAAGGCGCGGATGCAGGCGTGAAGTCGGCCGCCACCAGTTCGCGCAGCACGCGGCGGTATTCGCCGAGCGTGTAGGACACGGAGATCTCGATGCGCGCGGTGTCGTTCGCGTAGTCGGTGGACAAGCGTATGTATCCCCTCACCCGGCGACCGCAGCCCGCGCGGCCAGTCCCCAAAGCCGGTGACTCAGCCCGCCTTGAACACCGTCTTCTGGCCGATCGCGCGCGTGTTGGCGGTCGGCTTGGCCAGGCCGGGCACGAGGAAATCCGCAGCGCTCAGGCCCTGGCGTGTCTTGGCGGCGAGCCAGCGCGGCATGCGGCCCCGGCCGGTCCAGGTATTGCGACGGTTCTGCGGGTCGCGGTATTTCACCGCCACCTTGGCGCCCTTTCGCCGCGGGGCGCGTTTCGCCGGCGCGCCGGGTGCGGGCACCGCCGAAGTGCCGAAGAGCTCTTCGACCGTGTAACCCAGCGACTGTGCGAGTGCGGCCAGTTCGGCGCGAACGACGGCGATGCCGCGACGCTGCGCCAGGCGTGCCTGTCGCTTCTCCGCCGCGGCGATCAGTGCGTCGAGCTGGCGCACGTTCAAGGTCTGAAGGTCGATCTGCATGACGCGAGCGTCGTGGCGCGTGTCGATGCTGTCAAGCATTCCGCCCGCGCTGAAAGCCGACGCGTGTGCGGTCTCAGGCAGCGACGGCTGGGCGGAACCTTGCACCGGCAGCTGCACCGTGGTCAGCACGCCCCGCCGCATCGCCGTGCGCGACACGGTAATGCGACACCTGTTGCACCAGCGCGTTGGCTTCCTCCTCCAGATTGCGCGCGCGCGTCATCGCCTCCTGGACCAGCGCGGCGTTCTGCTGGGTGGTGCCATCCATCGCGCTGATCGCGCCGTTGATCAGGCCGATCCCCGCGCTCTGCTCGGCAGCGGCCAGGGCGATGTCGGCCACCAGGCGATTGACCTCGCCGACGCGTTCGACCGTGCGCGTCAGCGTGGCGCCGGCATCGGCGGCGAGCCCGGCACCGGCGTCGACGGTGCGGCGCGAGTCGGCGATCAGCCCGCGGATGTCCTTTGATGCGCTGGCGCAGCGCTGCGCGAGTGCGCGGATTTCGGTGGCCACCACGGCAAAACCGCGGCCCTGCTCGCCCGCGCGTGCCGCTTCCACGGCCGCATTGAGCGAAAGAATGTTGGTCTGGAAGGCGATGCCTTCGATGACCGATGTGATCTCGGCAATCTGCGCGGCGCTGCGCTGGATCTCGCCCATGGTGTCCACCACCTGGCGCACCGACTGGTGGCCTGCGTCGGCCACCTGCGTGGCGGCCTGTGCCAGCGCGGTCGCCTGCTGGGCGTTGTCGGCGGTCAGCCGAACGGCGGAGGTGATCTCCTCGATGGAGGCCGCCGTCTCTTCGAGCGAGGCCGCCTGGTGTTCGGTGCGCCGCGCGAGGTCGGCGTTGTCGGAGGCGATGCCGCTGGCCGCAGACAGCACCTCGTTCGAGGCGGCCGACACGTGGCCCACCATGGCGGCCATCGACTCGACCAGCGCATTGACGCCGCCGCACAACGCAGCCACCGCGCCCGTACGCCCGGTCAACGACACACGCCGTCGCAGGTCACCACGGCCGGCATCGGCCACTATCTCGCCCACCTCGGCCACGGCGGCGGCGAGGTCGCGTTCGCGCTGTACTTCTGCGGTGATGTCGGTGGCGTACTTGACCACCTTCCACGGCCGCCCGTCGCCGTCGAAGATCGGGTTGTAGGACGCCTGGATCCAGATCTCGTCGCCGTTCTTGCCCACCCGGCGGTAACGCCCGGCATCGAACTTGCCGGCGGCCAGATCGGCCCAGAACTGCCGGTAGGCGGCGTCCTGCGGCAGACTGGGGTGCAGGAACATCGAATGGTGTCGGCCGCGGATCTCCTCCAGCGAATAGCCCGTGGCGACCGAGAAATTCTCGTTGGCCCACAGCACGCGGCCCTGCAGGTCGAACTCGATGACCGCCTGCACCTTGGAGATGGCCGCGATCTGCCCGGCGTAGTCGCCCGCCTCGCGCATCTTGGCGGTGATGTCGGTAGCGAACTTGACGATCTTGCACGGCCGGCCCGTGGCATCGAGTACCGGGTTGTAGGACGCCTCGATCCAGATCGGCGCGCCCGTGCTCGACAGTCGGCGGAAGCGCCCGCTGTGCACCTCGCCCTGGCGCAGCGCCTCCCAGAACTGCGCGTACTCGCGCGACTGTGCATAGGCCTCGTCCACGAACAGGCGGTGATGCCGGCCCTGGATCTGCGCCAGGCTGTAGCCCACGGTGGACAGGAAGTTCTGGTTGGCGCTGCGGATGTTGCCGTCCAGATCGAACTCGATGATGGCCTGCGCCCGGTCGATGGCGGCCAGGAGGCTGCGTGCCTCGGCCAGGGCCTGGTCGACGCGTGCCGCGCGTGCACGGCGCTGCTTGCCTGCGAACAAGTTTGCGACGAAGTCGAACATCTTGCTGTCCCTCGCTGTGGCGCGTTCAAGACCGATCCTGACGCTGTGGATCGGCTGGGCCGGGCGCTTCTTGACCGATGCGGCGGCGTTGCCGACGGACGGCAAGCTGGAGCGCAACGTGCGTCACATCGCCTGCTTGAGGACGGAGCGCGCCGCGGCAAGCTCCCGAGGTGCCATCCGGCTCGAGTGCTACTAATTCAGCGCCCGATCAAAAATTAATTGTTCGATCAATTAATATGCGCCGATGATTTCCAGGACCCCTCGACGCGGACCCGGGCGCCCCCAGGCGGACGCCGAACGCCGCGCAGGCGCGCTCGATGCTGCGCTTGCGTGCTATGTGCGGCGCGGTATCAGGGCCACTTCGCTGCGCGACATCGCCAACGAGGCCGGGTGCACGCCGGCGCTGCTGCATTACTACTTCGGCGACACCGCCGGCCTGCAGGACGCGGTCATCGCCGAGCGGCTCATGCCGGTGTTCGCCGAAGTGCGCGACACGCTGCTCGGCATGCCTGACGCCGGACTGAAGACGGTGCTGACCGCGTTCGTCGATCACATCTGTGCGCTGATCGAGCGGCACCCGTGGATGCCGGCGCTGTGGATCCGCGAGGTGGTCAGCGAAGGCGGCGCATTGCGCGACCTGATGCTGACGCGGCTCGCGCCCGAGATCAGCGCGGTGCTCGTGCAGCGCATCGCCGCCGAGCAGGCCGCCGGGCGGCTCAATGCCGCGCTCGACCCGCGTCTGCTGATGGTGTCGCTGGTCGGGCTGACGCTGTTCCCCGCTGCTGGCCTGCCGATCTGGCAGCAGCTGTTCGCCGATGCGCCACTGTCCGTCGAACACATTCGCACCCACGCGCGCGCGTTGATCGAACGCGGTCTGGAGCTCGCATGATCCGTATCTTCCCAGCGCGCGCCATCGCGGCCGTGGCGCTCGTGGCCTTCGCACTTGCCGGTTGCACACGCGCGCCGGCCGAAGCACTCGGCACGCTGGAATACGACCGCATCACCCTGCCCGCGCCTGCCGCCGAGCGCATCGTCGACATCGCCGTGCGCGAAGGCGAACGCGTCGAGGCCGGCGCGCGCGTGCTCACGCTCGAACACACGCGCGGCGATGCCCAGCTCGCGGCAGCGCAGGCCGATGTCGCGCGCCAGCGCGAAGCGCTCGACGAGCTGCGCAACGGCGCGCGTGCCGAAACGGTCGCGCAGGCACGCGCGAATCTCTCGGCCGCGCAAGCGCAAGCCCGGGATGCGCGGGCGTACTTCGACCGTCTGCGTCCGCTGGGCGGACAGCAGCTGGTCTCGCAGGCCGACGTCGATCGCGCACGCGCGGCCATGGGCAATGCCGATGGCCAGGTCGCCGCCGCGCAGGCCGCGCTCGACGAACTGCGCAACGGCGCGCGGCCCGAACAGGTGGCGCAGGCGCAGGCAGCGCTCGGCGCCGCCGAAGCGCAGCTCGCCGCGCAGTCGTACTCGACCGAGCGCCTCGACGTGGTCGCACCGCGCGCCGGTCGCGTCGACAGCCTGCCGTACCGCCTGGGCGACGAAGCCCCGATCGGCGCGCCGCTCGCGGTGATGCTGGTCGGCGATCAGCCCTACGCGCGCATCCACGTGCCAGAACCGCTGCGCGCGGGCATCGAAGTCGGTGATGCGGTAACCGTGCTGGTCGGCGCCAGTGGCGAGCGCCGTTACAGCGGGCGCGTACGCATGATCCGCGCCGAGCCGGCGTTCACGCCCTACTACGCGCTGACCGGCAAGGACGCCGCGCGCCTGAGTTATCTCGCCGAAGTGCAGCTCGAGGACGCCGCCGCGCTGCCGGCGGGTCTTCCGCTGCGGGTGCAGTTCGATGCCGTCCGCTGAGCCGCGCATGGACATCGCGCACGCGGGCGGCGATGCGATCCGCGCCCGCGGCCTGGTCAAGCGCTTCGGGGATCTCGTCGCGGTGGATCACGTCGACCTGTCCGTGCCGCGCGCCAGCGTCTACGGCTTCCTCGGGCCGAACGGCTCGGGCAAGTCAACGACCATCCGCATGCTGTGTGGCCTGCTGACGCCGAGTGCCGGCGACATCGAGGTGCTGGGCCTGCGCATCCCGGAACAGGCCGACGCCCTGCGCTTCCGCATCGGCTACATGACGCAGAGGTTCTCGCTGTTCGAGGACCTCACCGTGCGCGAGAACCTGGAGTTCCTCGCCGCCGTCTACGGCCTGTCGCGCGCCGCCGCCCGCACGCGCGTCGACGCGCTGGTCGAGCGCTACCACTTCGCCGATCGGCAGAAGCAGCTGGCCGGCACGATGAGCGGCGGCCAGAAGCAGCGCCTGGCGCTGGCCGGCGCGGTGATCCACGAACCCGAACTGCTGTTCCTCGACGAACCCACCAGCGCGGTCGATCCCGAATCGCGCCGCGACTTCTGGGAGTCGCTGTTCGAACTCGCCGATGCCGGCACCACGCTGCTCGTGTCCACGCACTACATGGACGAGGCCGAACGCTGCCACCGCATCGCGATCCTCGACCGCGGCGTGCTGGTGGCCGACGGCGCACCCGGTGATCTCGCCGACGATCTGCGCGGTCGCAGCCTCTCGGTGCGCGCCGCGCAGCCCAGGCGCGCACAGCAGCTGCTGTCGACGCTGCCCGGCGTGCTCAGCGTTGCGCAGATCGGCAACGACCTGCGCGTGCTGTCGGTGTCGGGTGCGGACAATGCCGACGTCGTCGCGCGTGCGCTGCACGCTGCCGGGCTGCAGGCCGAGGTCGACGCGGTGTCCGCCAACCTGGAAGACGTGTTCGTCGCTGCCACGCGCAGCCGCGAACGCGCGGGAGACGATTCGTGAGCGCGCTGCGCCGCATGTGGGCGGTCGCGCTGAAGGAACTGCGGCAGATGCGCCGCGACCGCATCAGCGTGCTGATGATCGTGATGATCCCTGTGGTCGATCTGCTGCTGTTCGGCTACGCGATCAACTACAACCCGCGCAACCTGCACACCGCCGTCGCCGACCAGGCGATGACCGCGACCTCGCGCGCCGCGGTGATGGACATGACCGCGACCGGCATCATCCGTCTGCACGATGTGGCCGACACGCCGCAAACACTGGTCGACATGCTCAGGCGCGGCGAGGTCAGCGTGGGCATCGCGATACCGCCCGACTTTGATCGCCGCCTCGCCGATGGTCGCCCCGCCGTGCAGGTGATGGTCGACGGCACCGACACCGTCGTGCAGGCCGCTGCCAACCAGCTGGCGCAGATGCCGCTGGAGCGTCCCAATGGCGGCCGCATCGCGCAAGACGCGCCGCAGATCGAAGTGGTGAGCTTCTACAACCCCGAGCGGCGTTCGGCGGTCAGCATCGTGCCCGGCCTGATCGGCCTGATCCTCACCATGACGATGATGATGTTCACCGCCATGGCGGCCGTGCGCGAGCGCGAACGCGGCAACATGGAGTTGCTGATCGCGACGCCCTTGAGCCGCAGCGCGCTGATGGTCGGCAAGGTGCTGCCGTACGCGGTCATCGGCCTGATCCAGACCACGCTGATCCTGGTGCTGGGTTTCTGGTTCTTCGACGTACCGCTGCGCGGCAGCCTGCTCGACGTCTACATCGCCTCGGTGCTGCTGATCCTGGCCAATCTGTCGATGGGCCTGCTGATTTCCAACTACACGAAGACCCAGTTCCAGGCGATCCAGGTGGCGATGCTGGTGTTCCTGCCCTCGATCCTGATCTCGGGTTTCATGTTCCCCTTTGCCGGCATGCCCGATGCCGTGCAGTGGGGCGCCGAAGTGCTGCCGATGACCCAGTTCCTGCGTCTGATCCGCGGCGTGATGCTGCGCGGCGCCAGCATCTGGGAGCTGTGGCCGGCGGTACTGGCGCTGGTGGGTTTCACCGTGGTGACGATGGCGCTGGCGATCGCACGTTTTCGCAAGCGTCTGGACTGATCGGGTGCGCTTGGAGGGAGGCGGTCGACGCCATCCCGTGACGCGATTGGAGTGATCTGGAGTCGCTGTCCACAGGGAAGCTTGCGCCCGTCTGCTCGGCTCAGCCGCCGATCGCAAGCGAAAGTGAAACTGGCGCCGCTAGCTCGTCGGCGAACCTCTAAACGGGTAGCCACGATCGGCGGGCCAGGATGAGGCGCATCAACGCCGATTCCACGCTCGTGCCGCAACCCGAGGCTCGACCCAAAGAATCGGCGTCCCTTCTCGCAGTTGATCAGCTGTGTCGCGGCCTGGTGGCCAGTGCGACCACAGCGGTACCCGCGGCGCCAATGAGCGCGTCTTCGATCAGGCCGCTGCGGGTCTGCCCGAGACGCGCCATGGCCCGTTTGCGACCCGCAAGGGTCAGATAGGCCAGCGGCACGGCGACGGCGACCGCCACGGCTGCACCGGCCCGCGCCTGCCCCTTGGGCGCCAACGCCGCACCAGCGATACCGGCGCTCATCACACGGGCCAGCAGACCGAGCGATACGGTGCGGTCCGGCGCTGATTTCATCTTGTCGCCAAGCAATTCGCCAACGCCCATCGCCAGCGCGCCGTATTTGAATAGCGGGCGATCCAGCAGCACGAGATGCCCGTCCGTGCTTCGACCGGCTAGGCGTGCTGCCGCCAGCGTGGCCATCGGCGTCATGGAGCGCGCGCTTGCCACCGCGCCGATCAGAGCAGAGGCAATGAGGCCGCGAATCTTCATGGTGACCAGCTCCTGTGGAGAGAAAGTCTGCCGTTCACCACAGCGGTGATCAGCGCAGTCCGCATCCAATCAGAACCGGCCGTGATTCGAAGTGACGGTGACCGTCGACCTTGCGGTACACGTCGACCGCATCAAGGTGCTGGGCCCGTCCCCTGGGCCCGAGCGCCGGGCCGCACGAAGTACTTGCCTGCAGGCCGCTTCTTCGAAGCTGCGGCGTATCAGGCACCCAGCAGTTCGATGTCGAACTTCAGCGTGGCATGGGGTGGGATGACGCCACCGGCGCCGCGTGCACCATAACCGAGGTTCGCCGGGATGATCAGCGTGCGCTGGCCGCCTTCCTTCATGCCCTGCACGCCTTCGTCCCAACCCTTGATGACCATGCCGCCGCCCAGGGGGAAGATGAAAGGCTCGTCGCGATCCTTGCTCGAATCGAACTTCGCACCCTGCGCGCCGCTCTCGTACAACCAACCCGTGTAATGCACAGTCACGTTGCGGCCCGGCTGCGCTACCTTGCCGGTACCGACGACGGTGTCTTCGTACTGCAGGCCAGACGGCGTGGTGGTGAGGGGCATGGCGGGATCCTGATCGAATGCGGAAGCGGGTGCGAAGTTTAGCGGGCGCTTAGCGCACAACGTTCTGGCGACGCCGATCTTCCTATTTTCCGCAGTACTCTGCACCGCTACTCTGAGCCGACGCGAACTGTCCGGGTTGCATGTCAGTCCAACTTAAGGGGACTCGACCGTTACTGCAACCGAAGCCGAAGCCGCATTCAAGCGGTTTTTCGTGATTGTGGCGCGCAGCGGTTACGTACGTATCCCGCTGGCCTCCTGTAAGGAGCCAGATGACCGGGCTGAATTTCCGTCAGCCTCACAACATGCCCCATAGCGTCCCGCTCGGCCCCAACCAGCCTAGATCGCGCGAGCTTGGGCCTCAATCAAAATCACTTACTCCTTCGAGAACGGCCACTATTCCTAATGGAAACTACCTGCGCCGTAGAAACAAACCGACGAGCAGCCCAAAAAAAGAACCACCCCATCGCCACCCGCCCATCCAAAACACCACGCATTAGCTTACCTGCGAAATAGTAAATAACTCAAAAGATAAAAAAAAGAACCCAGCCAACCAAATATACTATCCATCGAAAACCTACCCACCACGCGCGATGTAATGCAGAAACCGCGAGACTCTCCATTTTTGGCGCGACCGCTGCCGAAGGGTATGAGAAATCTCCTACTTCCTCCTCCCTAGAATGCCCGGATGAAAAGCCAGCCCTACCGCAAGCCCCTCAAGCACTGTGTGCATATAACCTACCGCGCCCTCCAACCCTGATTGGACAGAAATTCCGCCAGCCCACGTTGAAAAAAAAGTAACCAAAGACAACGCGATAACAGAGTTTCTCGCCCAGCGCTTGCAATACAACATTCCAGCATAAAGAAATATGTACACGAAAACCAGAGCCAGAGACAAAACCTCCAGCGCCGCAAGCGCGTCCGGATTTACGCCCCCGTTGTACGTCCCATTGCCAACGGAATTCCAAAACGAAGGAGGCGCTACAAGCCAGAGCACCTGAATACAAATCAGTACCGTCAGAATAGATTTATAAATATTCAGAACGACAGAATCGGGAAGCTCTCTCCACTCGTGACTCATAGGCATCTACATCCGTATGGGAGTTGTCCTGGTGCACTGACGATGGTGCGACCGCCATGAACAGGACAGTTTGCCGGCGCGTCAGGATCAACACCCGGCCCGCAGAACGCAACTATACAGCCGACCGGGTCGACCTCCTTAACCCCCCCATTCCAAGCATCCGGCGCGTTCTCACCCGCAACCTGAAGGTCACGCTGGACTCCCGCCTGGGAGAGCTTAAGCTGCCTATAGTTTATCAGTACATTAGCCTTTGGCACACCGCGGGCAGCCATCTCTGCCTGATAGGCATTCCATGGATTCCTCGGCGGCGCACGCCTCACACCCCTCAGCCCATTCGGATCTATAAATTCCACCGGATTAGCATTGGCGTAGATATAAGTATTAAGACCCCCTTGGAGACCAGACGGATCACTTTCCAAGTATCTACCGGTATTCGAATCATAATTTCGGTAGTAGTTATACCAAATCCCCGTCTCCTCGTCGTAGTACTGCCCAGGGAAACCCACGTTCAGCCCACCAATAGAATCCGCCCGGATGGTTCGGTCGTAGGCATAGTTATTGGAGCGCCATACAACAGAATTCGAGATGTCAGTCGCGACCTCCGGGCGGCCAAGATGGTCGACGTGCACCATTCGCTTTGCGGCGCCGTCCGTGAGCGCGAACAACTCCCCAGCTTTCCAGAAGTAGTTGCGCCATCTCATCGATCCAGTGAAGCCACCGTACTCTGCTAGCAGTTCTCCCGATGGCCCGTAGATAAAGAATGCTGCTCTCGGAGCGCCTTGAGTTTTGTAAACACGCTGACCGATAGCATTGGTCCAATAGTTGGTAGTCACACCATTCGCTACTGCTCTATTCAACCGGTTAAAAGGGTCGTAAGCGTACGCCGTGCTACCAACCGAGGATGTATTGCCGTTAGCGGTATAGATCACCGGCGTGGCGGACGTGCCACGGTTGATCTGAGTTAGCCGGTTGCCGCCTCCCGCATAGCCAAACGTGGTCGTCCCATTCCCGAACACGTGCTCTATGCGGTTGCTATTCGAATCATAAGCAAATGATTGATTGCGTGCGGACGAAGCCGCCTCCGTCAGGCGCCCAAGCGCGTCGTACGCGTAGGTCTGACTAACGGTTGAATGAACTCCGTTGCCGATACGAGTGATTTGGTCTGCGGCGTCGTATGAGTAGGTCAATGCCTGAACATTTGCTGCACCGTCTAGACTGATCGAGGTAACACGACCATCCATATCATGGCTAAGACGCCGGGTGACACCAGTGTGATGCTTCCACTCCGACTCGGCACCGGTTGGAGAATATTTGAATTCTTTCGCCATTACCTGAGTCGAGCCGTTTATCACGGCAGAAATTCGACTCAGCTGGCCATTCGCATATGTGTATTTCAGCAGCTGTCCATTGGGATAGCGAATTTGAGCGATACGCCCTAGCTGGTCGTATAGATAATCAGTCGAGAAATCTACGTTACTGGTGCCGATCACTGGGGCGGCGCTCTGCAGTTGCCCATAAGCCGTGTAGGCGTAAGCAGTACTGCCGCTAGCGTCGCTAAATCCACATAGCCTGCCCTTACCATTGCTACAACTATCATATACAAATGCTTGTGTCTGGCCGCCAGCTTGCTGCCTTATCACTCGACCTACCAAGTCATAAGCATAGGTCGTGGCACTGTTGTCGGCACGCGTCAGTCGGGTCAAACGCCCGTACGCATCATGCTCAAAGCGAGTGATGCCGGTGTCCGGGCTGCTTTGAGCCCAGAGCTGACCAAAGCCATCATAAATATATGACGTGATCTTTCCTTTCGGATCGGTCACCTTCGTGAGCCGGTCCAGCGTGTCGTATTCGTAGCGCGAGGTGCTGCCCAACGGCGCAACAACTCGGACCACTCGATGCAGTTGGTCATAACTATAGGTCGTGCGGTGCCCCAAGGCGTTCGTCACGGCAACGATATTGCCGGTCGCATCGTAGGTGTAACGCAGCGACTGCCCATTGTTTCCACGCTCTCTGATCACGCGTCCGAGTTCGTCATAGTCGACATATGCGCGATACACGACGGCGCTCTGCATTCCAAGCGGCAAGGCTGGTTCGCTCAACTCGCCATTCGGGGTCGACATCGGGTCATAGCAAATTCCGCGGACCGGATCACACCAGCCGCCGCCTGGTGGTGGCGGCGGCTGCGTCGGGCTACTCACGGCCACGCTCACATTTGGCGTGGTGGATCCGAAGCCACTTGCACCTTGCTGCATACGCCATTGAAAGTTGTAGCTTCCCGACGTCGACGGGGCAGTTACGTTGAACCCAAAGGTCGCGGTCGCGCCGGGAGCAACACTGCCAGACACCGGCACACGACTCACCCCCCAAGCTGATTCACCCACTTGATTACGAATCCCGAGCTTGTAATCCTGCGCGCTAGTCCAGGGGGTATCGCCAGTATTCTTCAACCGCACCGTGACTGAATAACTCTGCCCCCGGACCATCGGGTTAGGAACCGACTGACTAACGAATTGCGCCCCGTTAATGGGCACCCACGTGTCGCGGGAAATCTCCGTTCGGATCGTGTTTCCCATCGCATCATATGTATAACGAGTAGCCGCGAAATCGTCACCCCCTTGCGGCATGCGAATTTCCGCCAGACGCCGATCGGCTGTGTAATAAAATTCGCGGTAATGGCCGTCAGGAAGCGTAATACGCGACGGCAGACCTGCAGCATCATATGCATAAGTAGTATCCGCCGCATTACCGTTCGGAAATTTTCTTTCTCGAACGATACGGCCGCGAGCATCATAGACGTACTCCACGACATCACCGTTCGCGCCGACTACCTTGCCTGGCACGCCCAGTGCATTGTGGGATTGGAAAATCGTCGCATGCCCGATGCCGTTATCAATACGGCTTAAGGCACCATTCGACGCATACGTGTACCTGATCGAATCACCCACTCCGGGCAGGGGGCCGTCAATTGTCACAGTTGCAAGCAACTTATTGACATGAGCGCTGTAAGAATAGTTTGTCGTACGCGTTTGATTTGCTACACCATTCGCACTCAGATTCTTGACTGACACCGAGGCGACACGCTGCAAAGAATCATAAGTAAATACTGTTTCTCGTTGCCCTGCGACCGTTTCACGACCAATCAGATTATTTGCCAGCCACCCAAAGTTGACTTTGCGCTCCACCGACGTGCCAGGGGCCTCGCGCGTCTCGAGCAATTGCCCCTTGGCATTGTAGGTTGTATACGTGACAGTGCCGCCAAAATCCTCAGTAATCGATGGATACCCGTTATTGTCATAAACGATGAGCTTATCGGCAGCAGGGCAGTTCGCTGACGCATGGCCGATCGTAGCGATCAATTTGCCGCCCTCGAATTCGTAGGTCGTTTTCTTACCCAGTGGATTGGTCTGCACTACGCGCCGAATCGTTCCCGGGGTGGCTATTGAGGCGACGGCCTCGTGCGTAGCCAAAGACATCGGCATCAACGGGCCCGCTCCGCCCCTTGGCACTGTGCAGACGCCGGTCCTGGGGTCGCACACGCCGCCTACAGGAGGAGGCGGAGGAGGACGCGGCGCGGGCGGCGGTGGCGCGGGGTTGAGCTCATAAGTAAAGCTGTAGCGGTCTACACCCCCCGCATGTTCGCTAGATGTGGCGCGCCCGCCTGCATCGTATGTGAAACGCGAGTACCGCACATTATTATAGGACTTACCAGTGAGACCTCCCGGGAATCGACTGTCTTCGTAATGGTACTGGACGGTCGTGACCGGTGCGCCGGGCGACGTAGCACTTGCCAAGCGGTGGCGGCCCGCCCCAAGTGCGTTCGCAGTATAGGAGAAGCTATAAGCATTGCCGGCGGGATCAGTAACACGTGTTAGCTGACCACCGGCCCAGGTGAACTGCACGTACCGCCCCGAGCTATGCGTTACACGCTGCAAATAGTTATTGCTGTAAGTGAAGTCCCAGGCAACTCCCTGCCTATTGGCGAGGCGCGTTACATAGCCACTTGAGCTATAGGTTTCTACCAAGCCATCTTCCGAATAATGCGTGTAGGTGGCGCCTAATAAGGTGACATAGGCTATAGCTTGCGCCTTGTCCTCTTCCCAGCGACCAGCTGCAGTTCGATTAAATTTGATGCGGCGGCCATCGGGCCGTTGCAGCCAAAGGTTCGTCGCGCCCCCACCCACGCCGCTTGAAGTCAGCGAGTAGTCAAAGTTGCTCAGCCAATGTTGACCAAATAGCCCAATTCCCGACCAGTAGTGGTTATACGTTCGAGTTAGAAATAGGCCCATTTCACCGGTCGATGTAAAGTCCGTCTCAAACTCGACCTTGTTACCGGTGGAGAAAACAATTGGGTTTCCTGCCATTTGCCCACATTTTATTTCTGGATCACTGGCATGTGTAGGTTGCCCAGGATCGCCCGGGTTTGGCCTGATCGCATGCACCGTGCCTAAAGTCGGCACGCCTCCTCCCGCGTTTTCCTTCGGAGCGGTGACACGAATAGTTTCGAAATTTACGACGCCGCCTCCGGAATACCCACCTCGAGGCGCGGTTACGGTTACAGGGCCGAGGTTAGTCGCGCCGCCGCCTCCATTGTTCACGTAGCGAACGCTCACTGTTTCTAATTCAGTGACCTTCGTTGCCCACGCAGAGCATGGCGCCATCGCTATCAGTGCTATAAGCACAGCAGCCCGATAACGGCTGAAATAGATGCCGAAAGCCGGCATGCGGATCCCTCGCATAAGTGAATTCCCCAGCGCCCAAGCTCGATGCCCCCTGCATCGAAACCGCGCTTAGGAACAGTGCGCGAAGTCGTTCGGCACTGTCAAGATGTCGAGAAGTGGCGTGCCGGTCCAACAGTTCTTTGCAACGTCTTAGGTTTGAGCGCGGACAGGCAGAATTCCTCAATCTCACGACGTACACGCCGCTTCGCAAATGTTGTAGTACTTTCAGCCTAGGACGCCGCTCGACGCCGACATGGAGTTCCGCGATGAACGCGATGCACATCAAGAGCACGTTTCTGCACGAGCGTATCCGCCGCGCACTGCAGTCCGGTCGATACCTGCCCGGTCAGCGCATCGAGCCGCAGGCGGTGGCGCGCGAGTTCAAGACCAGCGTCACGCCTGTGCGCATGGCGCTTCATCGGCTCATCGGTGAGGGGATGATCGAGAACCATCCGCGGGGCGGGCTCTACGTGCCGCTTCTCGCCGAGGTGGACCTGCGGGATCGATACGACTGGATGCACCAGATGCTGCGCGCGGCGTGCGAGATCGGCTGGAGCCCGCAGGTGCGAAAGCTTCGGGCACACCATGTGACTGCCGATCCGGCTGATGTGCCCAAAAGCACATGGAAACTGTTCGACGCCATGGCGGAAGCCACCGAGCAGACCGCACTGCACCAGGCCGTGCGCCGCACTAACGATCAACTGGCGCCCGTGCGCCGTGCGAAGCAGACGTTGATCGAGGATGCCCATGCCGAAATCGCCGAGCTGTGCGCGCACTGGCAGTCGGGCGACATGGCCGCGCTGAAGTCCGGCATCGATGCCTACTACGCACGCCGCATTCGCTTGGTCCCGAAGATTGTCTCCCTGCTCAACGCGAAGCGAGCGCGTCTGCACTGAGCAGCTGACTGCGCGGCTGTTGCCCGCAAGTCGAGATAATGGTCACAGCTCCGCAAGTATTCTCTGTGTATTACGCAAGAATTATTTGAAAATTCTTGCAGGCCACTCCTACGGTGGCTTCGTCATGGGACGTCCATGACGCAACCGTAGGAGACTGCAATGAGCATCAACGACAACATCCCCGCCGATGCGCGGGACGAGGTGATCGAGCTCGGCGTGGCGAGCGTCGAGACGAAGGGTGGCGCCCTTGTCGGCGAAGACATCGGCGATCCCTTCATCCCCGGAATTTCCGAAGGCTGACTCGATTGGCAGAAAAAGACTTTCTGCCTTTCCGCACATCGGAGATCTGATCATGAAGACCAAAGAAGAGGCAACTCGGTTTGCTGGCGCGCCCAGCGAAGACGAGATCCTCCTTGGAGTCGCAAGTGTCGACACCAAGGGCGGCGCACTTCTCGGCGAGGACATGGGCAACACGACGCTGCCCGGAATCGCCGAGGACTAGGAAGCAGGGGGCGCGCCACGAAGGCGCGCCCCCTCCGCTGACAGATGGAGAAACGCCCGTGGCTCAATACGCCCTCGCACACCAGATTTCGTACTGTCAGATTGGTAGTCGACTTGTATTCCTCGACGTCAGCCGGGATCGCTATTTCCGGCTCGGCAACGACCTTGAGACGGCACTTCTCGCTTACTTGTCTGGCGGAATACCCGAAGAAACCTGCGTTCAGAAATTGATCAAGAAAGGCGTGCTTGTAGACGAATCCGCCGCCATCGCCGAAAGGCAGCCTCTCGCGACGCTACCGTCAGAGAGCGCGATGGAGATGGCCGAGGTAGGCAGACGCAATCGCCTCACGGAAGTTCTGGAAGTGTTCCTGCTCGTGATCCACACGCGCATTCGGCTTCGGCTTAGCACGCTCGAGAGCATTCTCGATGACTATGCTCAACGCGAAGAAAGCCCCCACTCATCCTCTGGCTCGAGGGAAGACACACCTTACCTTCTGGCTGCATCCGCGGCTTTTCGGCGCGCCCGTCTATTCGTTCCGGTGAAGATGCGCTGCCTTGTCGACTCTATTGCACTTACCCGCTTCCTTCGGAGACGAGGTCTCCAGACCCGACTCGTGTTCGGCGTAGCGCTGGATCCGTTCTCTGCGCATTGCTGGGTGCAAGCAAGCGATCTCGTTCTGAACGACACTGTCGGGAACGTCCGCTGTCATACAGCGATCAGGACGGTCTGATGTATCGTTTCACCGCACTGTTTGGCCAGCAAAGGGCTGCAAACGGAGGCCAGATTGGCGAGGCATTCCGCAACCTCGGCCTCAACCAAGTGTTGGACCATGAGCGCTTTGCTCTGTATGCCTCGGCCGACACGCCCGTCGTTCGAATTGATGCACGGTCAGTTCTGGTCGGCCACGCCTTCCGATGTGCTGATGGCAAACCACTAGCCGGCTCCAGCCGCCCCGAAATCCCTCTAAATACCGATCTCTCGCTCTACATGAGCGAGCAGTTCTGGGGTGACTACGTCCTGTTCGAATTCCCGAGCGCGGGCAGCTTCGACGTGACAAGAGACCCGTCGGGCGGCGTGGCCTGTGTGTTCTCCACAGCCTCGGGCTTCGTGACATCTGACATATCAACGATGGTCGACACAGGTTTGTATCACCGTGCGATCGACTGGAGCTTCATCCGGGAAAACCTGATTTACCCGCACATCAAAACCGGGTCAACCGGGCTTGCTGAGGTGATCGAGCTTCTCCCGGGCCATCGGTTGCGGGTCTCCGAGGACGGCGCCGACACAAGCGAAGTTTGGAGTCCTTGGCCGTTCGTATCCCCCGGCCGGCGTTATCGCAGCGCCTCCGAAGCTGCCGCGGCTGTTCGGTCGGCCGTCATCAAGGCCGTCGAGGCGTGGGCAGACACCGACCGCGACGTACTGCTCGAGCTGTCCGGCGGCCTGGATTCCTCAATTGTCGCGGCCTGCCTGCGGAACTCGAAAGCCCGGGTCACGTGCTGCAACCTGGTCACCGCGGTACCGGGCGCTGACGAGCGCGACTATGCGGTCGCCATGTCCGACCTGCTCGGCCAGGATCTCCATGTCAGAACATTGCGGGTTGAGGATGCAGAGTTCGACTTCCCGCCTCCATCGAACGCCGTCGCCCCCAGCACCTGGTTTCTTCAGAACGCCGCGAACAAGTTGAAAGAAGCCATCGGGCGAGAGCATGGCGTACGGAGCTTCTTCTCAGGCGGTGGCGGTGACACCGCGTTCGGCTACATCAAGACCGCTGCGCCTGCGGCTGACGCGTATCGGGAGCGCGGCCTGCTCGCGGCTGCACGTGCCGTTCGCGATCTTGCGGAGCTGCATCAATGCACTTTCTGGAAAGCGAGCAGGTTGACCGCGAGAAAGCTGCTTGCTCCTGCCAAGCCACCCCGCGTTCCTGACCTGTCATTTGTTCGCGACACCGCTCACCGCAGCGCGGCCAACCTCCACCCATGGTTCACCTCGCCTCCCGATTCGCTTCCAGGAGACCGTGAGCGGATCTTTGATCTCGCGGGTGCTCAGATCTTCAGGGATGGCGTCGCGCGTTCCGCAACCTCCCACCTGCGCATGCCCCTGTTGTCCCAGCCCGTGGTCGAGGCCTGCCTTCGGGTGCCGAGTTGGATGTGGATTGAGGGGGGCCGTAACCGGTCCGTCGCTCGATCAGCGTTTGTGGATGATTTGCCCGCGAAGATCCTGCACCGCCGGAGCAAGGGCACCTTTATGAACTACTCCGGCGCCGTCTATCGACGGAACAAGCACCTCTTGCGGGACTACCTCCTGCGAGGATCGCTGGAGGGCCATGGTCTGCTGGATGCCCCTGCCCTGCAGCGCTTCTTCGATCGCCGCCACGATGACCTGGACGATGGGTTCATGCGCATCTTCGACCTGTGCTCCATTGAGAACTGGGTACGCCATCAGACTTGAGGCGCCTGCGGTCTAGCGCGACCATGCCGCCGAGGCTTCGCGCATTTGTTGCCAGTGTTCGTACTGACTCTGCTTGCCGGGCCCTTCATCCTCGTGTCCCTGCAACCAGAACCGGAACCAATCCAGATTTCGCTCGTAGGCAGCGATCTTGTGCCGCGGCTGGAACTTCTGATGCGGCTCGTTGGGGAACACGTACAGATCTGCCTGATCCCGCCGCAGCAACGGGATCACGTAGTCCAGCGCGTACAGGTATTCCTGCTCGGAGTGCTGGAAGAGGATAGGCGCCTTCATCCTGTCGAGCTTGTAGGCGGGCGAGATCGCCTGCCAGCGTTCCGGCGTCTGTTCCGGAGATTCCAAACCCCACATGTCGCGAAGGCCATCAAAGAACATGTCGCCCTTCATGCTGCCGATCAGGTAGTACAGCGGCGAGACAACGGGGTTGGCGACCGAGGCCGCCGCGATCAAGTCAGATTCGGCGACGGTCCACAGTGTGACCGCGCCCCCCAGGCTCAGCCCGCCCATGCCCACGCGCGTCGGGTCGATCACGCCCTTGGCAGCCAGAAGATCAATGACGCTGCGCACGGCTTCCAGCCCCTCGCCGTGCCGCTCGACCGCGTCCATCGTGTAGTTGGGCAAGCGATTGATGCAGAGCGCGGAAATCCCGGCGGCGGCCAACGAGGCAAGCGGCCACTCGTCCCCTACTCCACCCCGCACGAAGCCTGGGCAGTTGTAGTAGGTCACGAACAATGGCGGCGGCGTGTCCGCCTCGTGGCGCGCCTGATACAGCAGGCCCGAAAATTCCCGACCTTCGTTGTCGGCCCATTGCAGACGACGCACGGCGGGCAGACGGGACATGTCCTGCGCCAGTGCTCGGTTGGGGTCGAACAGCACTTGGCGGTCACCGGTGTCGAGCTCGATCCACTCCAGTCGCGGCGGCTGCATCGGATCTGCCGTGACGCACGCCATGGCATCGGACGAGACGGCGCAGCCTGTCGCCGGGTCGCGGCCGCCACCGTTCACCAGGCCTCCAGACTGCACGACCGGATGCACGTCGCCTGTCTCGATGTCCCAGCGATGGATCGACTGTGCCCAGCCCTCGGCGGGGTCGTGCGATGTGAACAGCACTTCCCGGTGTCGCGGGCGCCACTGGACGTCGGTGATCGAACGTCCGGTGCACGCATCGGCTACGCACTTGGCAACCGGCCCTCCACGCGCATCAGCCGTTGCCGACAGCAAGAGGTTTGGTGCCTGCTGTTGGCCCTCCGCCTCGCCGGTCCGGGTCAGCAGCGTGACGCCCATGCCGTCCGGCTGCGCAATCGACTTCCACAACTGGCCCTCCACGCCGTCCGGAACCGGTGGCGTGGCATGCCGTTCCGGGGAAGGCGCAGGTTGGAGCGGCGCAGAAATACCGGTCGCCAGATCGATTGCGTGCCAACGAAACGGCACATCCGACATCAAATTCCGGCGGCTGAACCAGATGTCCGCGAATCGCTGCGTCGCCATACGCCCTTCGACGTTGCCCGAACGGAACAAGCTCTGACCAATCGGCACGTGCGGGTCGATACGAATGCCTCGGTCGTACTCGTCCGTCTCCGCCTTCGCGACAGTCTCGCGCGCAGCACCCACGCTGTAGTGCAGGAATCGACCGTCATCGCTGAGCTGGACCTCTTGCACATCGCCTGCTTCGGCAGTCATCGAGCCAGCACCTGTCCCGTCAGCCGCCGCGCGCCAGATGCCGATTCGCGCGTCGATCAACGCGCGGTAGTACAACCACCGCCCGTCGGGCGACCACACTGCGTTTACGGGTAGCGCCACGCCCGCGGAATCGCGCAGCGGAACGCCACCTTCGGCGATGCGGCGCGGCGCCGCGTCCTCACTCGTCTGCACGTACCAGACGGTGTCGTAGGTGTTGCGCTCGACCGACGCCTGCTCCGTCCGGAAGGCCACGCGACTGCCGTCTGGCGACATCACCGGATTCGCAATTTCCACGATTTCCAGCAGCTGCCGCGGTGCCACCGCGTGGGCGCTCGGCGAACCGGCGAGTACGCAGAGCAGGACGCCGGCCGCGAGGCCACGTGTTGAATCATTCGACATTGGAACCTCCTCCACCTCGTCGCCGGATGCGCCGGCGCACGTCACCAGTGCTTGGAGACAGACAGGGACACAAACCGACCGACCGGCGAGTAGTTCGTCGAGTCGTAGGGCGCCACATAGAGCGGCGCCGTGACCTCGTAATGGGGCGGATCCCGATCGAGCACGTTGTCGACCGAGAGCGCAATTTCCGTTCCCCCAAGGAAGCCGCGCTCCCGATCTGTCACGTAACGCAGCGACACATCCAGCGTGGTGAAGGACGCGGACTTCACCCCATCCAGGCGATTCGTCACGCCACTCGTGTGGTTGAAGAACGTGGACGTCGACAAGCCGCCCCGCTTCCAGACTCCGCCCAACCGGGCGTTGAGCTTGGCGGGATTGAACAACGTGCCCGACAGGTCATACGCCGCCTGACCGGGAATCGTCTGCTGGGTACTGTCCAGCCAGCTTGCCGAGCCGCGAAGCGTCAGCGAGCCAAGCGCCAGATCGGTGCGATAGGTGCCGGACACATCAATGCCGCGGATGTCCTGGCTGGCGACATTGACGTACTGCAGATAGACGAGCGCTGCGACCTTGCTCGGGTCATACGGCGTAGCGATCGCGCTGCGAAACGTATCGGCCCGGTCGAGCAGCGCTTGTTGCGCTGCCAGAGACGGCGCCAGATCCACAAAAGGTGCGTACAGCGCATTGCTCAGCGCCTGAGGGGAGTTCGCGATGGGCTGGACGACCCGGTTGGTATACGCCACCTGGAACCATGTCAGCTCTGCCTCCAGTCCCGGCAAGGCGTCAGGATGCCACGCCAAAGACACGGACCTGGTGGTTGCGCGCTCCGGGTCGAGATCGCGGTTGCCGCCCGTCACCGCAAGCAAGGTGGCATCGGGTGCATATCCCACGCCGCCGAAACTGCTGGGGTGGTACAGCCAGGCGTCGGCGGATGCATACCGCTCGAACAGCGTGGGTGCCTTGAATGACCTGCCCCATGACGCCTTCAACGTCATGTCGGGATTGGGGCCATAGATGAGCCCCAGCTTTGGCGTGGTGACCTGGCCAAAACTGCTGTAGTCCTCTGCGCGCGCAGCGGCGGTCACCGACAGGCGTTCAATGCCCGCCCTCCCCTGCTCCGGTGAGACCACCGGCACGTCGATCTCCGCGTAGGCGAACCGCGCGCGCTCGCTGCCATCCACGGTGTTCATGCCCGTGACGCGATTGGTGCTTCGAAATGTATTGCGGCGTTGGCCGATACCGGTTGCGATGCGTGCGTCCCCGGCGGGCAGCGCAAAGAGCGGGCCCTCTGCGCCGATCTCATAGCTGCGGCTTTCGTTGCAGTAGCACACGTCCGAAATGCTCGTGACGCCGGTGGCAGCGATCGTCTCGCGGCGCACCTGCTCATGCGTGCCCCGGCCGAATGCGCCGTTGACCGACAGGCTCCAGTCATTGGGCAGCCACACCTCGGCGCTCGGGGCTATCAGCGTTGTCATCGTGTAAGGCGTGACCACACTGTGTCGCCCCGCCCAGTTGTAGTGGTGCAGTTGATCGCGCTCGGTACGCAGGGCATCCACCCGAAGCTCCACTGCATCGTCCAGCGACTGGTGGGCGCTCAAAAGACCGCTGCGCAAATCGCTGCCGGGGTACAGCGTCGAGGGGTCCACCAATTGCTCGGTGTAGGCACGCCTGTCGCTGTAGATCGGATCGACGGATGCATCCTTGTAGGTTGCGATCAGCCCGCCACCGGACCACGTTGCACCCGTGGTGACCGTGTACTCGCGCGTGGACAGCCCGCCCTGCGTGGCCGAGCCGAAGCGGGCACCAAGCCCCACGCCGTCATAGTCGCGCTTGAGCACCACGTTGCCTACGCCACCCACAGCATCGGAGCCATAGATCGCCGACGCGCCGTCGGCGACGATTTCGATGCGCTCCACCGCCTCGACCGGAATCGCGCTGATGTCCACCGACTGCGTGAAACCGCCGTAGGCCATGCGCCGACCGTTGAGCAGCGTCAGCGTGGCGTCCGCACCCAGACCGCGCAGGTTGAGGCCCGAGCCGCCGGTCATGTTCTGGTTTGCGTTGCCCGCACCGGAGATGTTGCCGCTTAGCACGCCAGGATTCTGTCCACCGCTGAAGTTCTGCGGCACGCTGCGGATCACCTCGCCCAGATCGGCGAAGCCCTCTTCACGGATGCGTTCGCTGCCTAGCGTGATCACCGGCGATGGCGTGGTGCCGCCGCGGATGCGGGTGCCGGTGACGGTGATCGTTTCGAGGTCCGTCGCGTTCGTGCCTTGCGGTGCGCGTGCGGCAGCGGGTTCGGGCGCGGGGATGCGGTCGGCGGCTGCGAGAGCGGGCTCGATCACTACGGTGCCGTCGTCTGCCTCGCGGTAGTTCAGGCCACTTCCCTGCAGCAGCCTCGCAACGGCGTCGGTCCAATGCATGCGGCCTTGGACCGACCTCCCCTGTCGGTTCTCGACCACTTCTAGTGCGTACGTTATACGGCGGCCGCTCTGCGCGCCGAATGCATCCAGAGATGCCGCCAGCGCGCCTGGAGCCAAGTCGAACTGCTGCGCGTCCTGCGCCTCATTCGAGATCCGCGCCGTCTCGCGGCCATCCGAACTCCGTGCCACCGCCAGACTTGTCGTTCCGACTGCGGTGGCGAACAAGGCGATAGAGATCGCCCCACGTAGTGTGTGTGTCCTCATGGTGCGTCCCTTGCTCCCGCCTGTTGGCTATGTCGAAGTCTTTTTCAGCCACGCGATTGACTCGTCCGAAATAAGAGCGGGAGAACACCGTGCGTACTGAGTGCGTGACCACGCGGCTGCGCCCTGCCCCTAGTGCCTGGGGCGCTCGGCGCAACGCCTTTCGGCGCGCACCATGCGTCCAGCACTGGCAAGACCATACGCCATAATGAGAGTTATATCCAGTAGATTTATATGCTGTAGATCGAGAGCCGGTAGAGGGACAGGCTGGGCACATGTCCTCGCCCCCTTCCGAAGCTGCCCTGAAGGTCCGCGCCCGAGTCGGCGCGAATGTGCGTCGCCTGCGCGAAGCCATGCCGGATGACGTGAGTCAGGAGGAACTTGGTGAGATGGCCGAGTGCCATCGCACTTATGTCTCTCAGCTAGAGCGTGCCAAGACCAACATCTCCATCGATCGCTTGGTTCGGTTTGCCGTGATCTTTGAAGTGGATATCGTTGATCTGCTCCTAGAGCACGAAGATGGAGACGCGTGACCTCCTGCGGTGCGAGCGAGACCAATCGACACATTCATGTAGAGTTATATCCAGTAGATTTATAGTCTGTAGATCGTAAGGCGGTAGATGCTCAGGCTTGGAGCCATGCCCTCCAAGCCCTCAAAGAAGCCGTCGCAAAGCGCGCGACAACGCGTTGCCGCGAACATTCGACGCTTGCGCAAGGGAGAGGGACTTAGCCAGGAGGAGCTCGCAGATGCGGCGGAGTTCCACCGGACCTACATCTCGCAGCTCGAGCGTTGCGTCACCAACATCTCGATTGATGGACTCGAGCGTTTGGCGGAGGTTCTTGGCGTGGACATCCTTGACCTGCTGCAGCCCTCGGCGTAGCAACTGGCTCTAGTTGGCTGACTCAGCCGTCCGTCGAAGAACCGGATAGCCACTTCGACTGCAGATGCATCCAGTCGCACAACTCAGAAAGTCCTTACAAAGCGGTTGGGCACGCTCCGATGGATGCCACATGTCTTGCCAAGCAAAGTTGATTCGTCAGCAACGCGCGATCCCCAGTCCTCCTCGGGTAGCCAGACGCGCGGGCCGAGGAATGGAGCGCCTCGGCTGCTGCCCCTCAATCCTCTCTTCAACGGTCAACGGCGACTTGTAGGCCGCCAGTGATGTAGCCTGGCCGGCGGAGGGGATGCCGCTTATGGATGACACGCCAGTGCAGTCGCTGCGACGAGCAGGCGCCGATCTGCCTTATCAGATGGGCGGGCTCTACAGCCGGCGGCTAGACATCCACGACAAGTGGGGAGGCCAGCGGCAAGGCGGGATCTCGACTCCGAAGGATGGCCCGTTCGTCTTCATCTTCACCGGTGAAGCGGGCAAAGCGCACGGCTATACGGATTCGTGGGATGACGACGGCATCCTTCACTACTACGGCGAGGGCCAGCAAGGCGACATGACGATGCGCGGTGGCAACAAGGCCATCGCGCAGCACATTCAGAGTGGCAAGCGACTTCTCGTGTTCAAGTCGCTTGGTCACGGCAAGCCTTATCGGTTTGACGGCGAGTTTGTCTGCCTCTCGTCGTACGCCAAGCCTGATACGCCCGCAACGATCGGCGCAAACCGGACTGCCATCGTGTTCCGGCTTCAGCCCGTTGATGGCGCATCTTCACATGGCAACTCGATTGAGTCGCCATCGGATGTGGAAATGCGACTGGGAAGCACAGTTGCCATGCGTTTAGGCGCCGTGCGTACCAAGCAGCAGCTCTTCCGCCGCAGGCTGATCGATATCGAGAAGAGCTGCCGCATTACCGGCGTCATGGATCTCCGATTTCTGCGCGCCAGCCACATAAAGCCCTGGTCGGGATCTTCCGCAGCCGAGCGCACGGACGGCAACAACGGCTTGTTACTAACGCCAACTGCCGATCACCTGTTCGATAAAGGCTGGATCTCCTTCGAAGCGCAGGGCCAGCTCCTTGTCTCGAATGAGATCCCTTCAAACGTACTAGAAAAGATTGGTTTGAAGCTCAAGAAAGGTTCGCGAGTCGGTGCATTCAATGAAATGCAAGGTAGGTTCCTCGAGTTCCATCGGAACAAGATCTTCGAGCATGCTTATCGAGGTGTGCGAGACCCCCTGGAAGAGCTTGTCGAAGTGCTCGGCTCGTGAATTTAAATTGATCGATTGGCCTCCGCCCCACATGACTCTGCCGCGCTTACCCCTTTAACAAACGTCGCCACACGGAGCTTTCAAGGTGATCAAGGATGTCATTGCCGCGGGTGGACCAAGCCTGCTCATTCCTGCTGTGCTCTTCGTGTTGTTGTACTACGTCATACGCGGTCTATTCGGTCTACAGGGCCGCCATAGTCAGCATCGCAGCGAGTTTCTAGAGCGGTGGGACCCGCAGCGATCTGATGACGACCTTTGGTTGGAGGTGACCATCCGGCATCTCTACGGAACGGCTCTCCCCGCGCATGCCATCCGAACTGCATTCGAACACCCGCACACTAGCCAAGCTTTGGCACATCTCTCAGATCTTTGGCCGCTCCTTGACTACGAAGCCGACACAAAAAAGGTGCGCTGGAAGCACTGGTGGCACCGCAAGCAAACAGTGCGTAAAGCCCTACGCTATTGGCCTGTCATTCGATACTTTGCGTTTGCCGGCGCTGCGGCGATTGGCCTATATCTTGCAACGAGCCATCAAGGCCTTCACCAATGGATCTTCTCTACTTTCACGATCGTCATGGCGGCCTGCGCCTTCCTAAGTCTCTGGTACGGAGAACCGGAAAAGACGGCTGCTTTAGTCGGAGAGTCGTGGATCCAGCGAATCAACGCAGCGGCGCTCCCCACTTAGGGCTCAAGAGCATACGCAAGCCACTCTAGCACCGTTGAATATTTTAACTTAACACCGTTACTACTCGATGGGACCAAGTATATTCGGATTTTCACGCCACACCTTAATCAAGGAGCTTAATTGATGGAATTCTTTCTGACCCATGTGGCTGAGATCGTCTCTTTTTTAATAGGCGCAGCAAGCGGATCTTTGGCTACCGTGAGATTTAAAAAGATGAAGGCTGATAGAGAAGGAAATTCGGTAGACCAGAGCGGCAGCTCCGCGGGCGGCGACATTGTCGGGCGCGATAAATTCGGAAGCTAGGTGGTGGAATAGAGAAATTTATGTCTATCAACCAGAAGGGTGCCCATGCAGGTGGCGATGTTGTTGGCGGAAATAAGACCGAAATCCATAAACATTCCGCACCTTCGGCTAGATCGTCAAAGCTTGAGCAGCTGAAGCTCCGCCTTCAAAATGAGGTTGCAGACGGCCGCTGCTCCTCCGCCGTTATCGAGCAGCTACAGCTTTTTCAGAAGAGAGTTCCGGCAGACGGCGTCGAAGGGCTTGTCGCGAAGCTCGAAGTATCCGGAAGATCATCACAAATAATAACTGCGCTAGAAATGAAAGAGCAGTTTGCGAAGCTCCTTGAACGCTGGTCGCTTTATGCATCTGCACAGGAAATATTTGTACACTTACTCGCCATGGCTGAGTACAAATACTCCCATCAAATTTCACCGCTAGTCCCGATGCTGGATCAAGTGTCCGTAGATGAGCTTATTGAAGAGAAAATAATAGTTCCCGCGATCGAGGAAGTTGGAATTGAGGTTTTTTCTCTTGACCATCGCACGGCCATGGGAATGATTTACTGGTTAGCTGAGCAGTGCAGAGTGAGGTGGCATCAATGAACTACCTTTCTTACCAGCCTGCGTTTGACGTTTTCCATACCGAGTTTCGACTCCTTCGCTTGCGGCGCATCATGACATCGGACACGTCGTGGCATTACGACCAGCTAAGGATTGCCGACTTTTATCTTCTCTTCTTCTTCCGACTGGAGCGAGCGCGGCTACTTCGGAAGCATCGAAGCATCAAAGTTCTCGCTCGCGAGCTCTCGAAGAATAGATATGAAAACCAGCCAGACGATTACTTGCTTTTCAACCGGATGGAGAAGATCCAGCTGGCTGCAGCCGGCACGCTAGTCTCTCTAGGCTTCTTCGAGCCAACGATGCTTTCAAGCAAAAGAGTCGTCGAGACCGGCTTAGGTGAACCAGAACCCCTCTCACAACGAATCGAAGCTGAGAATTCTCGAGACGATTCCGTAATGCAGGCACTGCAAACACTAATGACCGAATATGAGCTTCTGGGCCCGGATGGGATAAAGGCTAGAACGGGATTATTGGAGTTTCGCTATGACGCGATTTGACCCCAGCATACAAGTCAGGCGAATGCTGATTGAGCGTGAAGGACGCTCTGTATATGACGAGAAATTTCACAAGGGAGTCAATATAGTTCGCGGCGAAAACTCCTCAGGAAAGTCAACGATCTTAAACTTCATCCATTACGGACTAGGCGGGGACGTAAGTGAATGGAGTGAGATGGCGCTGCTATGCGAGAGGGTGTTACTTGAAGTCGAGATGAGCGGAAAGATAGCAACTCTATCGCGACTTATATCGGATACTTCAATGCAGCCGATGGACGTTTTCTTCGGCAGTATTGATGCGGGACTTTCCGCCGATCGATCACAATGGGAACGATATCCGTATCGGCGCTCGCAGCAGAAAGAGAGTTTTTCTCAAGTTATTTTCAGGCTTCTAGATATTCCAGAAGCAGCGAACGAAGATAGCGGCAACATCACCATGAATCAGGTGATGAGACTTCTGTACGCCGACCAGCTGAGTCCGGTGGATGAACTTTTTGCTCATGAGGGCTTTGACAATTCGAAGATCCGAGAAGCAGTGGGCAAGCTTCTATGCGGCGCGTTCGACAATGAGCTCTACGCAAACGAGCTTGAGATTCGCACAGTCGACAAGCGTTTTGACGCAGTCTCGGCAGAGCTCAGCAGCCTTCATAGGGCGCTCGGTCAAGCGGGCCATGACCTAACTCTCGCATGGGTCGCAGAACAGCGTGCGAGAACGGATCAGGAGCGCAAGTCCGTTGGCGAAGAGATTGGTCGAGTCCAGCTCGTATCGATCTCTGAAGCTCAGCGGCCCACCCTAGGAGCACTAGAAGAGGCTTATGCCAGCTTGGTGAAGCTCCAGGAGGCGCTGGCAGTTCAGCGCAACGAGCGGGATGCGCTTGAGATGGCATGGGCGGATTCCGCGTCCTTTATTCGAAGCTTGGAAGAGAAGCTTGGGGCACTCAAGGATGCCGCTTTGGTGGCTCAAGAACTTGGTCAAGCACATTTTTCAGCCTGCCCCGCGTGTTACTCAGAAGTTTCAATTTCTGAGCCTGGAAACTGTGCGCTTTGCAAGGAGCCCTTTGATATCGATATGGCTTCAGAGCGCATAGGCGGCCTTATCAATGAGACGACGCTTCAACTAAGGCAATCCAGACTTCTACAAGAAGAGCGTAGTTCTAAGTTAATATCAGCGGAAGCTTCTCTGAGAGAAATCGAGTCCGAGTGGAGCTCTGCTGCACGGAGATACGCCGAGATTCAGCGCAGACCAACGAATGAGCAAGAGCATGCACTAAGTGAGCTATATAAGCGCCTCGGTTATCTAGACCGACGCGAAGAAGATTTAAACGAGAAGGCGAAAATGATTTCCGTCATGGACTCGTTATCGTCACAGAAGTCAGAACTGAATGATCGCTTGAGCCGTCTTCGGGATCGGAATCAACAGCTTATTTACGCGCAGCAGGAGAGGCTGACCGAGGCCTACCTTGCCATCTCGAACAATACAAAAAGCCTACTAGCTAGAGATCTGAAAAGACAAGACTCTTTCGAGAACCCCCAAAAGGTGGATTTCAGCTTCTCTGACAATAAAATTAGTGTAGATGGGCACACCTATTTCTCGGCAAGTTCGCGCGCAATTCTTAAGAGCGCCTTCGTTCTAGGCTTCCACGCCGCGGCCACGCAAAAACCATTCTTTCGACATCCTCGATTCGTCATGCTTGACACCATCGAAGATAAGGGAATGGAGGCTGCAAGAAGCCAGAATTTCCAGAAGCTGATCGTCAATATTTCTGAAGAATCGGATACCGATAACCAGGTCATCTTTGGCACAGCCATGATTGCCGAAGAGTTAGATCGAGAAGAATACGTGGTCGGTCGCTTCTACACTCGCGATCACCCCTCACTGACCTTTAAATAGGTAGGCATCCCACCCCTCTCGCCCGAGTACCCGCAGACATGCCAGCCAAGCCTCTGACCATTGGAAATCGTGATTTTCCTCGACAGATGGATGCACTAAATTTCTTTAAGGAAATGCTAGGTCGATATCGAATAGGTGAGCGCGTTTCGCCCGCCGACAGCGCGGATCTAGAAGCGCTTCTAAATAGGCATCAAGACGTTGAGAGCAAGTTAGGCTGCGGCATATCCCATTTTAAAGTCGACAAAGATGGCTACGCCGGAAGGTGTTTTTGGGTAGTCCGCACAGACGGTACTCAGGATGACTTTACGTATAAGCGCTGCGTAACTGGAATTTGGTAACGCTCCGTCAGATGAAAATAAAAAGGGCGGCTCTTGTGAGTCGCCCTTTTTCATAACGCTTTTGCTATTAAACCCCAACCGGATTCGCCTTCTCCGGATCGATCTTGTACACCTTGATCGCCCGGGCCACATCCCTGCCGGTCATCTTGCCGTCCTTCGCCAGTGCGTCGATCGCCGCCTGGGCGATGTAGTAACGATCCACCTCGAAGTGGCGACGCAGGTTGGCACGGGTGTCCGAGCGGCCGAAGCCGTCGGTGCCGAGCACGGTGTACGTCGCCGGCACGAAGGCGCGGATCTGGTCGGCGAAGGCGCGGACGTAGTCCGTGGCGGCGATAACCGGGCCCTGGCGGCCTTCCAGCAGTTCGGTGACGTAGGCCTTCTTCTTCGTCTTGGCCTCGGGGTTGAAGCGGTTCCAGCGCTCGGCATCCCAGCCGTCACGACGCAGCTCGGTGAAGCTGGGGCAGGACCAGATGTCGGCGGTGACGCCGAAGTCCTTGTCCAGCAGTTCGGCGGCGGCGATGGCTTCGCGCAGGATGGTGCCCGAGCCCAGCAGCTGCACGCGCAGCTCGCCCTTCTTGGCCTTGCCGGCGTCCTTGAGCAGGTACATGCCCTTGATGACGCCTTCGGCCGCGCCTTCCGGCAGTGCCGGGTGGCCGTAGTTCTCGTTCATCAGGGTGAGATAGAAGAACTCGTCTTCCTGCTGGTCGAGCATGCGGGTCATGCCGTACTGCAGGATCACCGCCACTTCGCCGGCGAAGGTGGGGTCGTAGGCGCGGCAGTTCGGGATGGCGCCGGCCAGCAGGTGGCTGTGGCCGTCTTCGTGCTGCAGGCCTTCGCCGTTGAGCGTGGTGCGACCGGCGGTGGCGCCGAGCAGGAAGCCGCGGGCGCGCATGTCAGCCGCCTGCCAGGCGGAGTCGCCGATGCGCTGGAAGCCGAACATCGAGTAGTAGATGTAGAACGGCAGCATCGGCACGTCGTTGGTGCTGTAGCTGGTGGCCGCGGCCATCCACGAGGCGAACGCACCGGCCTCGGTGATGCCTTCTTCCAGCACCTGGCCGGCCGCGTCTTCGCGGTAGTACATCAGCTGGTCACGGTCGACCGGCTTGTACTTCTGGCCCTGCGGGGCGTAGATGCCCAGCTGGCGGAACAGGCCTTCCATGCCGAAGGTGCGGGCTTCGTCGGCCACGATCGGCACGACGCGCTTGCCCACTTCCTTGTCGCGCAGAATGATCGACAGCGACTGCACGAAGGCCATGGTGGTGCTGATCTCGCGCTCGCCGGTGTCCTGCATCAGGCGGTCGAAGACCTTGAGCTCGGGAGCTTTCAGCGTCTCGGTGCTCTTGCGGCGACGCTGCGGCAGGAAGCCGCCCAGCGCCTGGCGACGCTCGAGCATGTACTGCACTTCCTCCGAGTCCTTGCCCGGGTGATAGAACGGAATGGCACCGTCCTTGAGTGCGGCATCGCTGACCGGAATCTTAAAGCGGTCGCGGAACGTGCGCACGGCTTCGTCGTCGAGCTTCTTGGTGTTGTGGGTCGGGTTGAGCGCCTCACCGGCGCTGCCCAGGCCGTAACCCTTGACGGTCTTGGCGAGCACGACGGTCGGCTGGCCCTTGGTGTCCATCGCGTTCTGGTAGGCGGCGAACACCTTGTGCGGATCGTGGCCGCCGCGGTTGAGGCGCCAGATGTCGTCGTCGCTGAGGTTGGCGACGAGGTTGGCGGTTTCGGGGTGCTTGCCGAAGAAATGCTCGCGCGTGTACGCGCCGCCGAAGGCCTTGCAGTTCTGGTACTCGCCGTCGACGGTCTCCATCATCAGCTTCTTGAGCATGCCGTCCTTGTCCTTCGCAAGGAGGGGGTCCCAGTAGCTGCCCCAGATGGTCTTGACCACGTTCCAGCCGGCGCCGCGGAACTGTCCTTCCAGTTCCTGGATGATCTTGCCGTTGCCGCGCACCGGGCCGTCGAGGCGCTGCAGGTTGCAGTTGATGACGAAGACCAGATTGTCGAGGCCTTCGCGGCCGGCGACCGAGATCGCGCCGAGGCTTTCCGGCTCGTCGGTCTCGCCGTCGCCCATGAAGCACCAGACCTTGCGGTCAGACTTGGGCATCAGGCCGCGGGCTTCGAGGTACTTCCAGTAGCGCGCCTGGTAGATGGCGGCGATCGGCCCCAGGCCCATCGAGACCGTCGGCACCTGCCAGTAGTCGGGCATCAGCCAGGGGTGCGGATAGGACGAGATGCCCTGGCCGTCGACTTCCATGCGGAAATGGTCGAGCTGGGCCTCGGTGAAGCGGCCTTCGAGGAACGAGCGCGCGTAGATGCCCGGCGAACTGTGGCCCTGGGTGGCGATGACGTCACCGGGATGGTCGGCCGACGGCGCGCGGAAGAAGTGGTTGAAGCCCACGTCGTAGAGCGTGGCCGACGAGGCGAAGCTGGCGATGTGGCCACCCAGGTCGCCCGGCTTACGGTTGGCGCGCACGACCATCGCCATCGCGTTCCAGCGGATGATCGAACGGATGCGCCACTCGAGCTCCGGGTTGCCCGGCATCTTCGGCTCGAGGTGCGTGGGAATGGTGTTGACGTATTCGGTGGTCGGCGCGAACGGCAGGTGCGCACCGGCGCGGCGCGTCAGCTCGACCATGTTCTCCAGGATCTGGTGCGCGCGCTCCGGGCCGCCGACGTCGATGACCGCTTTGAGCGACTCGATCCACTCTCGGGTTTCGGTCGGATCGGGGTCGTTCTGCAGGACGTCGTTGAGCCAGTTCATTCAGGTCTCCAGCGCGGCGCGCCGCCGCGGTGCATGGGGTTCTTTGGACCGTGAATTCTAACAGGCGTGACACCGGGTACCGGACGGGGGCGAACGGTGCGTTGCAGCGCTGTCGTCGCATCGGTCATGATCGCCGGTTCAGGGGAGGAAGCGGCATCATGCGCGACCACTCCGCCCGCTTGCCGATCTGCCGATGCCGCCCACTGATGCCTCCCTGCTGAGCCGTTGGCGCCTGCCCGTTCTGGGCCTGGCCATCGTGGCCATCGTGGTGGGGCCGTTCCTGATCATGCGTTCGGCGATCGGCGAGGCCGACCGGGCGACACAGAAAGTGGTGCACACGCGCGAGGTGGAGTCGCTCATGCAGGCGGTCGCCGCCGACGCGCGCAGCCTCGAAGCTGCCGCCATGACGCGCGCCCGCGGCATCGACAGCCCGCTGCTGCGCCAGCGCATCGACGAGGCCAATGCGCGCATCCTGCCGAATGTCGATGCAGTGCTTGCGCTGACGCGCGACAACCCGGAACAGCAGGCCCGACTGGGCGCGCTGCGCAGCAATCTGGAACAACGCCTGGCGCGTATCGATGCAGTCACCAAGGCAGCCGAGACGGCGACCGACGTCCAGATCGACCAGATGGTGGTGCTCAACCCGATCCAGCGCCTGGTCATGGACATCGTGGAGACAGAGCAGACGCTGCTCGACGACCGCGATGACCAGGCCGAGCGCGCCAGCCGCAATGCCGACCTCGCCAGCTGGACGGCGATGCTGGTGCAGCTGTTGCTGCTGCTGGCCGCCAGTTATTTCACCTTGCGCGCGCAGAGCGGGCGCCGCGAAGCCGAGAGTCTGGCGACGCGGGCGAGCAATCGTTCTGCGGTGGTACTCGACAGCGTGCGCGAGCCGATCGTGCTGATCGACGGCGACCAGCGCGTGGTGATGCACAACGCCGCATTCGCCGAACTCTACGGCGTGGGCGAGGAAATCCGTGGACAGAAGCTCGACGCCGTCGGCGAAGGCGCCTGGGACGACGCCGAAACCCTGCGTCGCCTGCACGACGTGCTCGCCCGCGACCGCGAGCTGTGGGACTACCGCCTCAGCCAGCCCACCGTTGACGGCATGGAGCGGACGATGCTGCTCAATGCGCGCCGGATGCCTTTGCCCGACCGCGACGACTCGGTTGTGCTGGTGACCGCATCCGACATCACCGCGCAGACGATCAGCGAACGCCAGATCCGCGAGCTCAACCAGCAGCTCGAAGGCAAGGTGGAGCAGGTGTCGGACGTCAACCGCGAGCTGGAAGCCTTCAGTTATTCGGTCTCCCACGATCTGCGTGCGCCGCTGCGCCACATTGCCGGCTTCGCTGACAAGCTCGGCCGCCACCTGGGCGAGGACGTCGACGAGAAGACCACGCATTACCTGGGCGTGATCGGCAGCTCGGCGCGGCGCATGTCGGCGCTGATCGACGATCTGCTGGTGTACTCGCGCCTGGGCCGCAGCGCGTTGCGCCTGCAAAGCGTGGATCTGCAGTCGATGGTGGCCGACACCCGCGCAATGCTCGATTCGAACGCGCACACCGAAAACCCCGCCCACCGCATCGAATGGACCATCGCGCCGCTGCCGATCGTGGTGGGCGACGAGAACATGCTGCGCCAGGTGTGGCTCAACCTGCTGGGCAATGCGGTCAAGTACAGCAGCGGTACCGAGCCGGCGCGTATCGACATCGAATGCCGCCGCGGCGCCGAGGGCGGCTATCAATTCACCGTGCGCGACAATGGCGCCGGCTTCGACATGCAGTACGCGGGCAAGCTGTTCGGCGTGTTCCAGCGCCTGCACGCGGCCAGCGAGTTCCCCGGCACCGGCGTGGGCCTGGCCAGCGTGCGCCGCGTCCTCGGACGCCACGGTGGCCGCATCTGGGCCGAGGCCGAGCCCGGCAAGGGCGCCGCGTTCCACTTCACACTGCCCGCGTCCGCACACGACGCCGGCGTCACTTCCAACCCCGGACAAAGCCTGACATGAGTGAAATCCGCACCATCCTCCTTGCCGAGGACAGCCCGCACGATGCCGAGATGGCGATCGACGCCCTGCGCGAAGCGCATCTCGCCAATCCCATCGTGCATGTCGAGGACGGCGTGGAAGCGATGGACTACCTGCTGCAGCGGGGCAAGCATGCCGACCGCGCGGCCGGCGATCCGGCCGTGCTGCTGCTCGACATCAAGATGCCGCGCATGGACGGCCTGGAAGTGCTCAAGCAGCTGCGCGAGCACGAAACGCTCAAGCGCATGCCGGTCGTGATCCTGTCGTCCTCGCGCGAAGAGAGCGATCTGGCGCGCAGCTGGGATCTGGGCGTGAACGCCTACGTGGTCAAGCCGGTGGACGTGGACCAGTTCTTCGAAGCGGTGCGCACGCTCGGCAAGTTCTGGGCCGTGCTCAACGAAACCCCCGAAGAAGACTGATGACCGACGCCGCGCCGCTGCGGGTGCTGATCGTCGACGATTCGCGCGACGACGCCGAGCTCACCGAGCTGGCGCTGCGTGATGCCGGCATCGCCGTCGAGTGTCGGCGCGCCTACGGCGAAGCCGGCCTGAGCGGCCTGCTGCGCGATTTCCGTCCGCAGCTGGTGCTGTCGGACGTGAACCTGCCGGGCTTTTCGGGCGCCGAGGCGATGGGCCTGTCCCGCGCCGTGCTGCCTGATGTGCCCGTGGTCTTTCTCACCGGTTCGCCGATCGGCGCGCCGGGCGAGGAACTCCCCAGCGGCGATGCGCTGGTGTTCAAGGACGAACTGGAGTTGCTGCCGGACGTCGTCCGGCGCCTGGCAGGCGCTTAGCCCTTCCGCAGGCGCGTAGCCCTTCCTGTCAGCGCCTGCGTTGGGCGCAGCTGCGCCCTGTCCTCCCGAGCGCGAACCCCCCTGTAGGAGCGCGCTTGCGCGCGATAGGCATCACCGGAAAAGCCCATCGCGCGCAAGCGCGCTCCTACAGGAAGGCGGGTCTGGCAGGCTGCCCGAGGTGTCGGTGGTGTTTCTCAGCGGCTCGCCGAGCGGGCTGCCGGGCGAGCCACTGCAGGGCGTAACCTTTCTCGTCAGTGCCCGCGACCTGCGCAGCTGCGCCCTGCCCTTTCGAGCCCGAGATTCCCTGTAGGAGCGCGCTCGCGCGCGAGGGGTCAACGGGGAAAAGCCCATCGCGCGCAAGCGCGCTCCTACAGGACGGCGTGTCCAGAACCCCCGACGTGTCGCTTGATGCCCTCCCCCGCCCCGCGGGGGAGGGTTGGGTGGGGGCGAACGGCCAGATCGTCGAAGAAACAAACCCAGGCGAATGCGCTCGCCTGAATCAGCGCTCCAATACGAAAGGTTCGCCCCATCCCAACCTTCGGCCCGTAAAGGGCGCAATCCCCCGCAGGCGGGGGAAGGGACAGAGTGCGCGCGATGGATTCGCGCGCGGTGTAATCAGCCTTCAGCCACCTGCGCCTTGCGGATCTGCGCGTCCACGGCGGCGATCGCGGTCATGTTGATCACGCGGCGCGGGGTGGCGGAGGGGGTCAGGATGTGGGCGGGCTTGTTGACGCCCATCAGGATGGGCCCCAGGGCGGCGCCGCCGGTCATCACGCGGATCATGTTGTAGGTGATGTTGGCCGCGTCGATGTTCGGGAACACGAACAGGTTCGCGCGGCCGCTCAGCGTGGTGTCGGGCAGCATGCGGCGGCGCAGGGATTCGTCCCAGGCGGTGTCGCCCATCATTTCGCCGTCGAACTCGAGTTTGGGCGCGCGGCGCACGAGGATCTCGCGCACTTCGCGCATCTTGCGTGCGCTCGGGTCGTCGTGGCTGCCGAAGTTGGAATGCGACAGCAGCGCGATCTTCGGCTCGATGCCGAACAGCTTCAGGCGGTAGGCGGCCTGGATGGTGCTCTCGGCGATCTGCTCGGCGGTCGGGTCGGGCTGTACGTGCGTGTCGACGAAGAACCACAGGCCCTGGTCGTTGACCACGCCGGTCATTGCCGAGGTGCTCTGCAGGCCCGGGTCGAGCGGCAGCACGCTGCGCACGTAGCCGAGCTTCTTGTGGAAGCGGCCGACGATGCCGGTGATCATCGCGTCGGCCTCGCCGCGGTCGACCATGATCGCGGCGATCAGCGAGGGTCGCGAACGCAGCAGGTTCTTGGCCGAATCGGGCGTGACGCCGCGACGGCAGGCCAGGTTGTGATAGTGCTGCCAGTATTCGTTGAAGCGCGGATCGTCGTTGATGTTGGTCAGTTCGAAGTCGCGCCCGGCCACCAGGCGCAGGCCCAGGCGCTTGATGCGCATGTCGATGACATCCGGGCGGCCGATCAGGATCGGCGTCGCCAGGCCTTCGTCGACCACGGTCTGCACCGCGCGCAGCACCACTTCCTCTTCGCCCTCGGCGTAGACGATGCGCTGGCGGTCGCCACGCGCGCGGTCGTAGACCGGCTTCATGACCAGGCCCGTGCGGTGGATGAACTGGCCGAGCTTCTCGCGATAGGCGCGCATGTCCTCCATCGGACGCAGCGCGACACCCGAATCCATCGCGGCCTGGGCGACGGCCGGCGCGACGATGGTCAGCAGGCGCGGGTCGAAGGGGCGCGGAATGATGTAGTCGCGTCCGAAGCTCGGAATCTCCTCGCCGTACGCGCTGCCCAGATCACTGGCCTCGGCCTTGGCCATCAGCGCGATGGCGTGCACGCAGGCGAGCTTCATGGCTTCGTTGATGCCGGTCGCGCCGACATCGAGCGCGCCGCGGAAGATGTAGGGGAAGCAGACCGCGTTGTTGACCTGGTTGGGATAGTCCGAGCGGCCGGTGGCGATGATCGCGTCCGGGCGCACGCGCTTGGCGTCCTCGGGCATGATTTCCGGGTACGGGTTGGCCAGCGCGAGGATCACCGGGTTCGGCGCCATCGTCTCGACCATCTCCGGCTTGAGGATGCCGCCGGCCGACAGGCCCAGGAACACGTCGGCGCCATTGACGATTTCGGCCAGCGAACGCGCGGGCGTGTCGCGTGCATAGCGGGCTTTGGCCGGGTCGAGATCGGTGCGGCCGCTGTGGATCACGCCTTCGCGGTCGAACGCCAGGATGTTCTCGGGCTTGAGGCCCAGCGCGACCAGCATGTCCAGACACGCGATGCCCGCAGCGCCGGCGCCGGTGGTGGCCAGGCGCACGTCTTCGATCTTCTTGCCGGCGATTTCCAGCGCGTTGACGATCGCCGCGCCGACGATGATCGCCGTGCCGTGCTGGTCGTCGTGGAACACCGGAATCTTCAGCCGCTCGCGCAGCTTCTGCTCGACGATGAAGCACTCGGGGGCCTTGATGTCCTCGAGATTGATGCCGCCGAAGGTGGGCTCCAGCGAGGCGATGATCTCGACCAGCTTGTCGGGGTCGCGCTCGTCGACCTCGATGTCGAACACGTCGATGCCGGCGAACTTCTTGAACAGCACGCCCTTGCCTTCCATCACCGGCTTGCCGGCCAGCGCGCCGATGTCGCCCAGGCCCAGCACCGCGGTGCCGTTGGAGATCACCGCCACCAGGTTGCCGCGCGCGGTGAGTTCGCTGGCGGCGTTGGGGTCCTTGACGATCTCCTCGCAGGCAAAGGCCACGCCCGGCGAATAGGCCAGGGCCAGGTCGCGCTGGGTCAGCATCGGCTTGGTCGCGCTGACGGTGATCTTCCCCGGCGGCGAGGCACGGTGATAGTCGAGGGCGGCCTGGCGGAACTCGTCGTTGGACATCGGTCTGGGTCTTGGGAGAGGAAAGCGTCGGGCTCGGGATTCTAACCCCCCACCCGCGCGCCGACCGGACGCGGGCGGATGGTGGTCGTGCGCGGTGCGATCCAATCGGGCGCGCGCAGCGCAATCGTTCGGCCAGCAAGGGCCGGGGTCGCCCGGCAGAGGCGCGCCGCCGTGGACGCTTTCGGCCGGGCACTGCGGGCGGTGCACGCGTCGGTGCCACACCTGCGTCGGGGGCGTCGACACCCCGGATCGAGGATGCGAGATGGGGCTGCGTCGGTGCGCGACACCGGGGCTGCCGTTGTACGCCGGTCGACGAGCGCCCCCGATAACCCATTGGTGTTAGCGACGCGCCCCTTCCGACGCCGGACAATATGAACACCTCCGGCATCAGGACGCTGGCGCTACAGCCCCACCCCATTCGGCCGATAGGAGGGGCCCTGCCCCAGGTTCCGTCCCATGCACATGTTCGCCTCCCTCCGACGCCGACTGGCCGATCTGCCGGTCGCCCGCAAGTTCATCCTGCTCTGTGCCGTGACCGGGCTGGGCATCGTGATTCTGGCCGTGTCCGCCGCACGCCTGGAATATCTGGAACTGGTGGATGCCCGCAAGCAGAGCGTGCGCACCCAGATCGACACCGCGCTGAGCATCGTCGAGCACTACGCCGACCAGGCACGCAGCGGCGGCATCACCGAGGCCCAAGCGCAGCGGCTGGCACTGAGTACGCTCGGCGCGGTGCGCACCAACGCGGGCACCGACTATTACTTCGTCGTCGATCCGCAGGCGCGCATCGTGCAGCATCCCACCCGAGAGGTGGGCACCGAGATGTACGACTACCGCAGCGACGCGGGCGAGTACGTGTATCGCGACATCCTCGCCACTGCAAAGTCGGGCGATGGTTTCTCCTACTACAGCGCACCCAAGCCGGGGCTCGAGGGCCAGTTCGAGAAGATCAGCTATGCGCGCACGTTCGAGGACTGGAACTGGATCGTGGTCATGGGCGTCTACGCCGACGACATCCAGGCGCAGGCGATCGGGTTCACCTGGCTGCTGACACTGATCGGCGGTCTGGTGCTGCTGTGCACCGCATTGCTGTCGTGGCTGATCGGCAGCGCCATCGTCACGCCGCTGCGTGCGGCCACGCGCACCGCCGAGGCCATCGCCTCGGGCCGCTTCGACACGCCGATCGAAATCGACGCGCGCGACGAGACCGGCCAGCTGCTGGCGAGCATGCGCCAGATGCAGGAGCAGCTGCAGCGCTTCAACCGCGAGATGGGCACGCTGATCACGCTGCAGCAGGGCGAGAACATCGGCCATCGCATTCCCGAGGATTTCCCGGGCGATTACGGCGCGCTGGCGCGCGGCGTCAACACGGTGGTGTTCGAGCATCTCGACGCGATCAACGATGCGATGGCGGTCATGGACGAGTACGGCCAAGGCGATCTGAGCCGCGACATGCGTCGCCTGCCCGGTCAGCGCGCGCGTCTGCACGAGGCACTGGACACGGTGAAGGCGAACATGGGCGCGGTGAACCACGAGATCGCGCGCCTGGCCGAAGCCGCGGCGCGCGGCGATTTCAGCGCGCGCGGTGACCAGGCCCGCTACAGCTTCGCCTTCGCCGAGATGGTCGAAGCCCTGAACCGCCTGATGCAGCAGGCCGATGCCGGCCTGTCGGATGTGGGCCGGATCATGAGCGCGATCGCCGACGGCGACCTGTCGCAGCGTGTCGATGCCCGCTACCAGGGCGCGTTCGGCCGTCTGGCCGACGACGCCAACCGCACCGTCGCGCAGCTGACCGACATGGTGCGCGGCATCCAGCAGTCGGCAGTGTCGATCGACGGCGCCGCGGGCGAGATCGCGGCCGGCAACGATGACCTCTCGCGCCGCACCGAAAGCCAGGCGGCCAACCTGGAAGAAACCGCCGCCTCGATGGAGGAACTGACCTCCACCGTGCGCGCGAATGCCGACCATGCGCGCCAGGCCGACACGCTCGCGCGCAGCGCGGCCGACGTCGCTGGTCAGGGCGCGGAAGCGGTCGAGCAGGTCGTCGCGACGATGGGCTCGATCGACGCGGCCTCCGCGCGCATCGGCGCGATCATCGGCGTCATTGACGGCATCGCCTTCCAGACCAACATCCTCGCGCTCAACGCCGCGGTCGAGGCCGCGCGCGCCGGCGAGCAGGGCCGCGGGTTCGCGGTCGTCGCCAGCGAAGTGCGCACCCTGGCCCAGCGTTCGGCCGAAGCCGCGCGCGAGATCAAGCAGCTGATCGGCGAATCGGTGGCACGCGTGCGCGAAGGTTCGAGCCAGGTCGACGTGGCCGGGCGTACGATGGCCGAGGTGCTGGGCGCGGTCGAACGCGTGACCGCGATCATGGCCGAGATCAGCGCCGCCTCTCAGGAACAGTCCTCGGGCATCGACCAGGTCAACCAGACGGTCATCCAGCTCGACGAAACCACCCAGCAGAACGCGGCCCTGGTCGAGGAAGCCACGGCCGCCGCACGCAGCCTGGCCGACCAGGCGCAACAGCTCACCCGCGCGGTGTCCACGTTCCGGCTCGCGCCGGCGCGGGCGACATCGCCCCTTACGCACAACACGATGGTACCTGCATGAGTTTTCGCTTCTCCCCCCTGTTCGCCGCCGGCCTGCTGCTCGCCGGTGCACACGCCACCGCCCATGCCCAAGCGCAGGCGTGGCCGCCGAAGTTCTCCTTCGCCGACGACACCGAGCTGGCGCTGACCGGCAACTTCGCCTGGGACAACAGTCATTTCAGTGGCACACCCGCCATCGACAACGAAAGCGGCGTACGTCGGCGCGAGTTCGGCGCGACGATCAAGAAGTCGGGCATCTGGGACGCGATGGTGTATTTCGACTTCGAGTCCAAGAACTGGCTCGACGTGTTCGTACGGTTCGACAGCCGGCACTTCTTCGGCCGCGACGTAGGCAAGCTGCGTCTGGGCTACATGAAGGTGCCCGTCGGCCTGGAAGGCGTGACCAGCTCGCGCGCAGGCACGTTCATGGAACTGGCCGCACCGATCCAGGCGATCTATCAGGGCCGCCGCACCGGCGTGGAATGGACGCTCGAGCAGGACCACGCGCTGTTCCAGCTCGGCGGCTACGGCGGCCACGACCTGCAGGGCGACAACCCGGGCCAGACCTATGCCGCGCGCGCAGCATGGACCCCGCGCAAGGCCGCCGGCGACGTGCTGCACCTGGGCATTGCCGCCTCGCGCGAGAACCCGCAGGGCTGGACCGACGGCCGTGGCGTGCAGTTCGACCCGACCGCCCGCCTGCGCGCGCGCCCGGGCGCCGGCCTGACCGACGTGCGTCTGGTCGATTCGGGCAGCCTGGCGCCGGTCGGCCATATCCGCCGCACCGGTCTGGAAGGCATCTGGATCGACGGTCCGGTGTCGCTGCAGGGCGAACTGCTGCGCGCCGACATCAGCCGTGACGATGGTCTGGCCGATTACAGCGCCCAGGGCGGGTATCTGGCCGCCAGCTGGCTGCTGACCGGCGAAAGCCGCGTGTACTCGGCCGGCAATGTCGCCAATCCCAAACCGGCCAACGCCTATGGCGCGGTGGAGCTCGCGGCGCGCTACAGCCGGCTCGACCTCGACGACGGCCCGGTCGGCGGTGGCCGCCAGCATGACTGGACCTTCGGCGCGAACTGGTACCTCACGCCGTACGTGAAGCTGCAGACCAACTACGTGCGTCTCAACGCCACCCGCAATGGTGCGACGGTTCGGCCGGAAGTGGTCGAAGTCCGCGCCCAGGTCCAGTTCTGAGACAGGCGTGACACCCGGGCGCGGCGACTCGCCATCGCGCGGGCGTCGCGCCCGCACCGGCAGGGATGCGGCCTCGGGACCGCGTGCGTGGCGGCCTACACTGCAGGCCGCCATGCGCCCCCTTGCCCGCTCCCGCCGCCTGTCCGTCACCCTGGCCCTGGCAGTCGGCGGACTGGTACTGGCCGCACTCGCCGGCTGGCATCTGGGCGAACGCCGGGCACTGGAACTCCAGGCCGCGCATGCGTCGCGTCAGCTCGAACTCCATGTCCAGGCGCTGGCGCAGCGCATCGAGCGCTACCGTGCCTTGCCGCGTCTGCTGGCGCTCGACCCGGGCCTGCGCGCAGGGGTCGAGGGACCTGTCGATGACGCGACCCGGCTGGCCCTGAACCGGCGTTTGGAAACCATCAACCGCAGCGCCGGTGCCGGCACGCTGACCCTCATCGACCGTGACGGTGTGGCGGTCGCAGCCAGCAACTGGCGGGATGCGGACAGCAACGTCGGCGAGGACTTCGGATTCCGCCCCTATGTGCAGCAGGCCCTGCGCGCGGGCAGTGGTCGCTTCTACGGCATCGGCGTGGTCACACGCGTGCCGGGGTATTTCCTGTCCGACGCGATCCGCGGCGGGGATGGCCGCACCGTCGGTCTGGTGTCGATGAAGGTCAGCCTGGCACCCGTGGAGCGCAGCTGGCCGGCCACGGGCGATGTGGTGTTGGTCAGCGATGCGCACGGCGTCGCGTTCCTGGCCAGCCGCCCGCAGTGGCGCTATCGCGTGCTCGCGCCGCTGGATACGACCGCGCGCGCCGAACTCGCCGCCACGCGCCAGTATCACGACCAGCCCCTGCGGCCCTATCACGGGCAGCCTCTGGACCGGGCAGGCACTGCCGATCCGCGCATGCGCATCGAGACCCCGTCGATGCCCGGCACCTGGCTGTGGAAGAACGCGCCGGTGGCCGATACCGGCTGGCGCCTGCACCTGCTGCAAGATGCGGCGCCGATCGCTGCCGGCGCCCGCCGGGGCGCCCTCGCCGCCGGCATCGGCTGGATCGCATTCGTGCTGCTGGCGCTGGTCGTCCAGCAGCGTCTGCGCCTGTCGGCCCTGCGCCGGCGCAGCCGGGCCGAACTCGAAACCCTGGTGCGCCACCACGCCGAGGAATTGCGCAGCGCGCGCGACGGCCTGGTCGCCGCGGCGCAGGAGGCCGATACGGGGCTGAGCCGGCGCCTGGCGCATCTGCCGCAGGGCGTGGTGATCATCGACGCGGACCTGCGCATCGTCGCGTGGAACGCGCGCTACATCGAACTGTTCCGGTTCCCACCGGATCTGGTGCAGGTGGGCACGCCGATCGAGGCGGTGTTCCGCTACAACGCAAGCCGCGGCCTGCTCGGACCAGGCCCCGTGGAAGAGGCCATCGAACGTCGCCTCGACCATCTGCGCAGCGGTAAGCCCCACATGCGCGAGAGCGAAAAGTCCGACGGCACGGTGCTGGAGATCCGCGGCAACCCGCTGCCCGACGGCGGCTTCGTGACCAGCTACGCCGACATCACCAGCTACACGACCACCGCGCGCGAACTGCGCACGCTGGCCGATGCATTGGAACGGCGCATCGCCGAACGCACCGCCGATCTGGAGCAGGCCCGCGCGCAGGCCGAGGCCGCCAACCGTTACAAGGGGCGCTTCGTCGCGGCCGCCGTACACGACCTGCTGCAGCCACTCAACGCCGCGCGCATGTTCACCGCCGGCCTGCGCGCCCGCCTGCACGACGGCGAGACCCGGCGCCTGGCCGACCACATCGACGGCGCGCTGTCGGCGCAGGACGGCATCCTCGCCAGCCTGCTCGATCTCTCGCGCCTGGAAACGGGCACGCTGCGCACCGACGTGTGCGACGTGCCGCTGGGCCCGCTGCTCGAGAGTCTGGCGCGCGAAACCGGCGTGCTGGCCCAGGCGCGCGGCCTGCGCTTCGATCACGTGTCCACGCGTGTCTGGGTGCGCAGCGATGCCACGCTGCTGCGGCGGCTGGTGCAGAACTTCCTCTCCAACGCCGTGCGCTACACCGCGCGCGGACGCATCGTGCTGGGCGTGCGTCGCGACGGGGATGACGTGTGGATCGAAGTGCACGACACCGGCCCGGGCATTCCGCCCAACCGCCAGCGCGAGATCTTCGAGGAGTTCCGCCGCCTCGACGACGGAAATCCGGGTGGCCGTGGCGCCGGGCTGGGCCTGGCGATCGTCGAGCGCATCGCGCGCCTGCTGAGCCATCGCATCGACCTGCGCTCGCGCCCCGGCGCGGGCAGCGTGTTCCGTGTCTCGGTGCCGATCGCGTCGCCGCAGGCACCGGCGGTATCGACCGCCCCGCCGCCGACCATCACCGAGGACGATGCGCCGCTGCGCGGCTGCCGCGTGTGGGTGGTCGACGATGACCCGCAGGCCTGCGCCACAACGCGCCTGCTGCTCGAGCGCTGGCAGTGCGACGTGCTGTTCACCGGCGGACCACACGCCGCACTGGCGGCCGCCGCGCACGGCGCCGCGCCCGACCTCGTGCTGCTCGGCGTGCCCATGGGCGAGCCCCCGGGCCAGTCGCTGCTCGACACCCTGTGCGATCGCTGGGGCGCGGCGCCGCTGGTGATCGTGGTGACCGGCGAACCCGAACCCGCCCTGCGCACGCAGGCCCTCGACGCCGGCTACGGATTCCTGCGCAAACCCCTGCGTCCGCCGGCCTTGCGGGCGCTGATGATGCAGATGCGATTGCGGGGTCGGTAAACGCGCCACCTGCGCGTACCGGGTCAGTCGGGTCCGGTGCGCCCTATCGCTGCACTGATCGTTTGCCCCCACCCAACCCTCCCCCGCGCGCGGGGGAGGGCGCTCATTCGCTGACCGGGCCTCGCTGCACGCGAATCACCAACGGTCGAAGCCCCAGACGAAAGACCTCTCGCGCGGCGGAGGCCGGCTCGGCCCCCTCCCCCGCATGCGGGGGAGGGTTGGGGTGGGGGCAAACCGTCCGATCCCGAAGCATTCCGGCACGTACGACGCGGCTTGCGCACGCAGCTCGTCATCCCGCGCACTCGCCGAAGCGCCGGCCCCTCCCCCGCGCGCGGGGGCGGGCGGTCATTCGCTGAGCGGCCCTCGCTGCACGCGAATCACCATCACTCGAAGCACCAGGCGAAAGACCTCTCGCGTAGCGTAGGCCGGCTCGGCTCCCTCCCCCGCGTGCGGGGGAGGGTTGGGGTGGGGGCAAACCGCCCGCTCACGACACATTCCGACACGTACGACGCGGCATGCGCACACAGCTCGTCATCCCGCGCACTTGCCGAATCCCCGCCGGGCCCTCCCGCAAGCGGAGGCAGGCCAAACCCTCACGCCTCGTCTTCGCGCTCCAGCGCCTTCACCAGCACCGCGGCCTGCGTGCGGCTGTTGCAGTCGAGCTTGCGCAGGATCGCGGTCACGTGGACCTTGACCGTGTTCTCGGCCAGGCCCAGCTGGTAGGCGATCTGCTTGTTGAGCAGGCCGTCGGCGATGGCCAGCAGCACGCGGAACTGTTGCGGGGTCAGCTGGGCCAGGCGTGCGGCGAGCTGCGCGTCTTCTTCCGAACGCTCGGCGGTCAGCGGTGGAAACCAACTACCGCCGTCAAGCACGGTGGCGACCGCCTCGCCGATCGACTCGGCCGGCGCGGACTTGGAAATGAAGCCGGCCGCGCCGAACTGCTGCACGCGGCGCACGGTGCGCGGGTGGTCGTTGGAGGAGATGACCACCACCGGCAGTTCCGGACGCTCACCGCGCAACCAGACCAGCGACGACAGGCCGCGTGCCCCGGGCATGGCCAGGTCCAGCAACACCAGCTCGATGCCCGGATGCGCCTCGAGCGCGGGCGCCAGGGCCGAGGCGCTCGCCGCCTCGACCACATCGATCGCGCCCAGGCCATCGCGCAGCGTATGCAGCACGGCGGCCCGCAGCAGCGGGTGGTCGTCGGCGACCAGGATGGTGGGCGCGGTGTCCATGGCCGCCAGTCTGGCATGGGCGCCCATGTGAAGGCCGCCACGAAGGCCGCCACGCTGGCACGGGATTCGCAGGCACACTGTCGGAAGGGGGACACCAGTCTGTGCGCAGCGAAGTCGCCATCAGCATGCGTTTCGATCGCCAGTCCGTGCGCCGACGGGCCGCGCGGTGCGTGGCCTGCGTTGTGCTGGCCTGCGCGGCGGCCGTGGCGCAGGCCCAGGACGCCGCGCCGTCCGCGCCGGGGCCGCTGAGCCTGGAGATGTACGGGCTCGATGAGGGCCTGTCGCAGCTGACGGTCTCGGCGATGACCGATGACGACCAGGGCTTTCTGTGGGTCGCCACGCAGGACGGGCTCAACCGCTTCGACGGGCACCGCTTCCGCGCCTATCGCAATGCGCCCGACCTGGCGCCCGGCGGCGCCAATCTGGTCAGCAGCAGCATCGACAGCCTGGCCTTCGAGCCCCGGCGCACGCGCCTGTGGCTGGGCACCAACGACAACGGCCTGGAAGTGGTGCACCTGCCCAATTGGACGCAGCGCCGGCTCGACGTCGCCGACGGGCTGTCGCACACGCGCGTGACCGCGGTCCTGCTCGACCCGGCGGGCGGTGCGTGGGTGGCCACCGAGGCCGGCGTCGACCACGTCGATGCCGAGGTGTCCCGGGTGCGCCGGCTCGGCGCCACGGCTGAACTCGTCGGCCTCGAATGGTCCGGCGCGCGCGGCCAGCCGATCGCCCTCGATGTGGACTGCGCGCTGTGGGCGGTCGGGTCCGACGCGCTGGTCGCGCTGCCGCCGCTGCGCGGCGCGCACCGCTGTACCGCCCTGCAGACAGGCCGCGACGGTCTGTGGGTGCTGGCCGGGGACACCGGCCTGTTCCGGCTCGATGCCGATGGCCGGATGCAGCGGCACTGGCCGCTCGCCGAACTGCGGAGCGGTCGCGCCGAGGCGAGCGCGATGATCCGGCTCGAGGACGGCCGGGTGCTGGTGGGATTCGGCGACGGTGGCGTGGTGCAGCTGGCGCCGGGCAGTGACCGCCCGCACCGGCTGCGGTTCGACCGGCCCCCGCGCAGCGCGATCACCGGCTTCCACCAGGGCGCATCGGGCGCCTGGTGGATCGGCACCTACACCTCGGGCCTGTACCGGGTGCGACCGCTGGCTGCGGTGATCCGCAACGACGGCGCCGGCGTCGGCGACATGACGGACTGGCCGAGCCAGAGCATCCGCGCGATGCGCCGCGCCGGCAGCGCGATGATGATCGGCACCGACAGCGGCCTGCAGCTGCGCGACGGCCCGCGCGCGCCCTGGCGGGCACGGCCCGAGCTGGCCGGGCTGTCGATCCGCGCGATCGAGCCGGCGGCGTCCGACGGCTGGTGGATCGGCACGCTGTCGGGGTTGTGGCGTCTGCATGGCGACGGCCGTCTGGTCGAGGTGGACGGACTGGGCGATCCACGCATCGACGCCCTCCTGATGGACGGCGCGACGCTGCTCATCGGCACCCGCAGCGGCGTGCAGCGGCTGGCCGATGGCAGGGTCGAGGCCGACCCCCGGTTCGCCCCGCTCGAAGGCGACATGGTGACCACGTTCCACCCCGACACGGCCGGCGACGGCGCGCTGTGGGTGGGCACCAACACGCGCGGCCTGTGGCGCCTGCAGGGCGACACACTGCAGGCGGTGACACCGGCCGGCGCCGGCATGCACCGCTCGGTATGGGCGGTCTACGGCTCAAAAGACGCGATCTGGGTGGGTGCGTTCACTGCCGGCCTGTACCGCATCGACCGCGCCAGCGGCGTATCGACCGTGCTGACCGAACGCGACGGCCTCACCAACAACGTGGTCTACCGCATCCTGCCCGACGCCGGCGGCCGGCTGTGGCTGAGCACCAACAACGGCCTGAGCGTGCTGGACCCCGACAGCGGCATCGTGCAGAACCTCGGCCGCCGCGACGGCCTGCACAACCAGGAATACAACAGCGGGTCGGGGTTCCAGGACGCGGACGGGCTGCTGTATTTCGGCGGCACCCAGGGCGTGGACGTGGTCGCGCCGATGCAGTTGCCGCGACGCAGCGCGCCCGCCCATCCGGTGCTGACAAGCCTGCAGCTGCTGAGCCGGCAGACCGACGAGGACGCGCGCAACGGTGCGGAAACCGACATCGTCTACACGCCCGGCATCACCCTGCGCGACGAGGACAGCGTGTTCACGATCGGCATGACCGCGATCGATTTCCTGGCCCCCGCCGCCGCCCAGCTGCGCTACCGCGTCGACGGCCTGCACACCGGCTGGATCTACCCGCACCAGGCGCGCACGGAGTTCTCGATCAACCACCTGCCGGCCGGGCATTACCGCCTCGAAGTGCAGGCGGCCGGCCGCGATGGCGAGTTCGGCGAGTCGCGCGTGCTCACGATCGACATGCCGCCGCCTCCGTGGCGGCATCCGCTGGCGTGGGTCGCCTACGCGTTGCTGGGTCTGGTCGTACTGGCCCTGTACCTGCGCCGCACGCGCCAGGCGGTAAGGCGCGAGCGCGAACGCGTCGAGCTGCTCAACCGCACCGTCGCCGAGCGCACCGCCCAGCTCGAACAGGCCAACCGGCAGCTGCAGCACAGCAACGCCCGGCTCGATGCCGCCACGCGTCTGGACCCGCTGACCCAGGTGCCCAACCGTCGCGAACTGCAGACCTGGCTCGCCCGCGAGGCTGCGCGCGCACCGGGCAGGCGCGGCGCGGACACGCTGTTCTTCTTCATGCTCGACATCGATGCGTTCAAGCGCATCAACGACAGCCATGGCCACCAGGCCGGCGACACAGCCCTGGTGCAGTTCGCCGCACGCATGCGCGGACTCACGCGCGAAGGCGATCTGCTGCTGCGCTGGGGCGGCGAGGAATTCATGCTGGTCGCGCGCCTCGACGACGGCGACGCCGCGGCGGAACTGGCCGAGCGCATCCGCAGTGCCATCGCCGACACGCCCGTGCCCCTGGCCCATGGCGCAACGCTGCGCATGACCTGCTCGATCGGCTTTGCGCCCTGGCCGTTCGCAACGGCCTGGCCGACGCTCGGTGACTGGCAGCAGACCACCGCCATCGCCGACCGCTGCCTGTACGCCGCCAAGGACGCCGGACGCAACGCCTGGGTGGGTCTGGTCCCCGGTTTCGACGCCGACCGCCCACGTCTGCAGGCGCTGCTGTCGGGCGCCGACCTGACGACACTGGGCGATGCGGTCCGCGTGCTGCACTCGACCACCACACCGCCGCACTTCGCACGCTGACGAACGCCCCCCTGTAGGAGCGCGCTGGCGCGCGATGGGCTTCACCGGCAATGCCCCTTCGCGCGCAAGCGCGCTCCTACACGTGCTTCGCACCTGCCTCGCTCGGTCACGACACCCCGCGTCTCGCGCGAAGCGCACTGCAATGCATCGGGCGTGCACCGCCCCCTGTAGGAGCGCGCTTGCGCGCGATGGGGCTCTGCCGGCAACGCCCTTCGCGCGCAAGCGCGCTCCTGCAGGAGGGCGGTTCGGTTCGGGCGACTGAAGACCGCTGCGGTTACAGCGTGTCCAGGCGGATGCGGTTGGCGAACAGCGAGAACGCAAGCATGCCGGCCAGACCGCCGGCGCGGTCGAGCCATGGCGGCAGCCAGCGTGGCGCGGCCAGCGTGCCGGCCTCGAACAGCGGCGCGAAGCGCTGCACGTCGGCGAGCGTCATCTTGCCGGCGAACAGATGCCTGCACAGCGGCAGTTGCCGGTGCGCCAGCGCCTGGCGGAAGAACGTGTGCACGTCGATCAGCCCGCGCAGGTACACCGCGTCCTTGGTGAAGGCGTATCCACCACGCAGGGGCACGCCGCGGAACACGCGCTGGGCGGACGCGAAGCTTTCGGCAGCCGGCTGGCCGGCGCCGTGGAAATAATCGAACACCTCGAGGAAGTCCGCGCCGTCGAGCGCCAGCGCGATTGCCTCGATGCGCAGGCTCACCCGCTTCATGCGGCCGATGTCGATGCTGCCGGTGATCTGCTCGGCGAACACCGCAAGCCCTTCCTGCGTGCACGTGGTGCGCGGCGAGGACATCGCCAGACTCGGCAGCACGGCCTGCTCGCGTCCGTTGAGTGCGGTCAGCGAATGCACGAACGCTTCGTGCTGCAGCAGCTGTTGGCGGTCGTGCACCGAATAGCGCGCATCGCGGCGCAGGCGCAGCCGGTACGCGCCCGCCGCGGCCTTGGCGATCATCGTCGGATCGAGCTCGACCGCCACCACCCGCGTGCCGAAATACGCGTCGAGGTCGGCCTGCAACTGCGCCTGCAGCGTCAGGGCATCGATCGTCGGATGCTCGATGTCGGCCAGCAGCCCCGGATCGAGTGCGTCGGCGATTTCGATGAAGTGCCGCGCCGCGTCACAGGTGTTCAATGCGCCACCCGGCAGCGTGGCATCTGGGCGGCCGTAGAGCGTGATCGCATGCGTGCACGCGGCCGCGGTGCCCAATGATTCCAGCAGCTGCGCGGTGGTGCCCCAGGCCTGCGCGGATTCGGCGATGTAGGCGCCGAGCGGATGATCGGGATCCGCGGCGCGGGCGATCGCATCGAGTGCGCGGCGTGCATCGCCGAAGTCGTGGCGCGGATACGTGACCTCGGGCATCACCCGGCGGCCGGCCGCAAAGGCCGACAGGAACGTCTGCTGGATCGTCGAGGGCCAGCTCGCGAGCGTCAGGAGACGCAATCCGCGCGCGGCAGCGACCATGCGGGCATCAAGCGCCGCGTGGTGGGCGATGGCGTCGGGCATGTGCGACTCCGTCGGACGATGGGGTCACGCTAGCGGATAGATCGCGCTTGCGCATTCGCGCGTTCTCGCGCGCAGGCTGTTTGGAACTCGCGGTGCGCTGAAGCCCTCCCCGCACGCGGGAGAGGGGTTGGGAGGGGCGAAACGTCAGGCGGCGGCGATGTGGAGTTGCGCGCGGCGCCCGAACGGTCGCCAGCCACTCCCGGCAACATCCCGATGTCGGAGCGTTCGCCCCCACCCAACCCTCCCCCGCGCGCGGGGGAGGGCTTCGGATCCTGGCGGCGCTCAGGCCACCCGCGCGCTCAGCGCTCCCGCGTCCAGTCCGATCCGCGCTTGGCCGGCTTCACGCCAGGTCGCCCGCCACTCTTCGGCGCAGGCTTGCCTGTCGGCCGGCTCTCGGTCTTCTGCGCCATGCGGCTGGCAAGCTGCCCGGCCGCGCCGCTGAGTTCGTCGCGCAATTTCAGATAGCTGCCCAGGCGAGCGGCCGACAGCGTGCCGGCCTCGACCGCCGCACGCACCGCGCAGCCCGGTTCGCTGCCGTGCGTGCAGTCGCGGAAACGGCAATCGGCGGCCAGAGCCTCGATGTCGGCGAAACCGCCTTCCGACAAGTCTTCCTCGCCGGTCGGCTTGAGTTCGCGCATGCCGGGCGTGTCGATCAGGCAGGCGCCCGAAGGCAGCGGGATCAACGCGCGGTGCGTGGTGGTGTGGCGCCCGCGATCGTCGGTGGCGCGCACTTCGGCGGTCTTCATGCGCTCGGTGCCGAGCAGGCGGTTGGTCAGCGTGGACTTGCCGGCGCCCGAACTGCCGACCAGCACCGCGGTGACGCCGGGGCCCAGCCAGCGGTGCAGGCCGGCGACACTGTCGACATCGCGCGCGTTGACCGGCACCACCGGCACGCCAAGCCCGATCACGTCGGCCAGCGCGGCGGTGGCGGCGGCGATGTCGGCCTCGGGCTTGTCGGCCTTGGTCAGCACGATCACCGGCGTGCCCCCGCCCTGCACCAGCAGCAGGTAGCGCTCGATGCGGCGCGGATTGAAGTCGGCGTCCAGGCCGCAGACCACCAGCACGATGTCGATGTTCGCCGCGATCAGCTGCTGCCTGTAATGCTCGCCGGCGGCGGCGCGCTTGATCGCGCTGCGCCGCGGCAGCATCGCGACGATGCGCTGACCGTCCTCGACCAGTACCCAGTCGCCGACCGCGCCGCGGTCTTCGGGCGCGATGGTGCCCTTGCGATAGCCACTGCGGCGCAGCCAGTCGGGCAGCGACTCGACCGCGATCGCCTCGCCCGGTGCGCCGGCCACCAGATAGCCGGAGCGGTGCTGCTCGACGATGCGCATCGGTCGGGCCTGCGGATGCGCGGCCATGACCTCGGCCCAGGGACCCGACGGCGCACCGTCGAACGGCCAGCCGATCGCGCGCAGCGCGGGGTCGGCGGAGGTCAAGCGATGCGAGGGGCGATCTTCATGGCGCGGATTCTAAGGGGAACCCCTGCAGGAGCGCGCTCGCGCGCGATTTCCGGGCATCCATCAGGCGGAGCTATCGCCGGAATCGCGACCAGGGTCGCTCCCGCAGGTGGCATGCAGCCCCGAGCAGGCCGGCCGCATGAACGCGGGTTTTCCGCTAGCATCGGGCGACATTCCCCGCGCCGAGCGCTGCCGATGTCCGCCCCTTTGAAAATCCGCGAACGCCTGTCCGAAGTCCGCTACGAAATCCGCGGCGAACTGGCGCGACGCGCGCGCGAACTCGAGGCGCAGGGGCGCACGCTGATCAAGCTCAACATCGGCAATCCGGGGGCCTTCGGTTTCCGTGCGCCGGAGCATCTGCAGCGCGCGATCGCCGAGCGCATCCACGACACCGATCCCTACACCCACCAGCAGGGCCTGCCGGTCGCACGCGAAACCATCGCCGCGTACCACGTCGCGCGCGGCGCGCAGGGTGTGACCGCCGAGCGCGTGTTCGTCGGCAACGGCGTCAGCGAACTGATCGACATCTCGCTGCGTGCGCTGCTCAACCCCGGCGACGAGGTGCTGGTGCCTTCGCCGGACTATCCGCTGTGGTCGGCGGCGACGATCCTCAACGACGGCCGCCCGGTGTTCTACCAGTGCAAGGCCGAGAACGGTTTCCTGCCCGATCCCGACGCACTCGAAGCGCTGGTCTCGGCGCGCACGCGCGCGATCGTACTGATCAACCCGAACAACCCGACCGGTGCGGTCTACCCGCGCGCGCTGCTCGAACGCATCGTCGCGATCGCCGCACGTCACGACCTGCTGCTGTTGTGCGACGAGATCTACGACGGCATCACCTATGACGGTGCGGCGTTCGAGCCCATCGCGCCGATCGCCGGCGACGTACCGTGCATCTCGTTCGGAGGCCTGTCGAAAGTGCACCGCGCCTGCGGTTGGCGCGTCGGCTGGGCGGTGCTGTCGGGCGACGAGCCGCGCAGCCGCGATTTTCGCAACGCCATGGACCTGCTCGGCGCGCTGCGCCTGTGCGCCAACGTGCCGGGACAGTTCGCGATCGAGGCTGCCCTCACGGGCGCCGACACCATCACGCCCCTGTGCGCGCCCGGCGGCCGCCTGCACGAAGCGCGGCGCGCGGTGATCGAGGCCTGCGAGGCCAGTCCGTATCTGTCGCTGGTCGCCCCGGCCGGCGCGCTGTACGCCTTTCCCGGCATCGCCGAAGCATTCGCGCGCGGCTTCGACGACCATGCGTTCGCGCTCGAACTGATGGACGCCGAAGGCGTGCTCGTCGTGCCGGGCAACAGCTTCAACGTGCCCTACCGCAATCATTTCCGCGTCACCCTGCTGCCCGAACCCGAGCAGCTGCGCGAAGTGTTCGCGCGCATCCATCGCGTGCTCGAACGCCAGATCACCGATGCGCACAAGGTCGTGCCGCTGGCCCGGCGCCAGGCACGCGCGGCGCGATGACCACACCGGCCCGCTATCTCGCACTCGGCGACAGCTACACCATCGGCGAAGGCATCGACGCGGAGGATCGCTGGCCGGTCCGCCTGGCCGACACATTGCGCAGCGAAGGGCTGGCCATCGACGCGCCGCAGGTCGTCGCGACCACTGGCTGGACCACGGACGAACTCGATGCCGGCATCGACGCCGCCGCCCCCGTCGGCCCGTTCGACCTGGTGAGCCTGCTGGTCGGCGTCAACGACCAGTACCGCGGTCGCGAGGTCGCAGCGTATGCGCCCGCATTCTTGGCCCTGCTGGAACGGGCGATCGGCTTCGCCGGCGGCGATGCGGCCAAGGTGTTCGTGCTCGCGATCCCGGACTGGGGCGTGACGCCGTTCGGCGCGCATTCGGGGCGCGACACCGGCGCGATCGCACGCGAGCTCGACGCCTACAACGCGCGTGCGGCCTCGATCTGCGCCGCGCGGAATGTCGCCTTCGTCGATATCGCGCCGGTCAGCCGTGCGCGTGGCGGCGAGTCGGACATGCTCGCCGACGATGGCCTGCATCCCTCGGCCATGCTGCACGCGCTGTGGACGGCGCTGGCGCTGCCGGTCGCGCGACGCGTATTGTCGCGGCCATGACTGCGACCTCCACCGACACCGCGCCGCTGTCCACCGCGCCCTATCCACGCGAAGACGCGCGCAACATCGCGCGCGCTTTCCTGCCCCGGCACGTGCTCGGCAACCGCTACGACTATTACTACACGCTGACCAAGCTGCGCACCGACCCGCTGTATCCGGGTGTGCTGCAGGCGTTGCGTCCGACCACCGCGCCGGTGCTGGATCTGGGCTGCGGGCTGGGGCTGCTTGCACATGCGCTGCGTGCCGACGGCCAGTCGCTGCCGTTCACCGGGGTCGACATCGACGCGGCCAAGATCCGCCGCGGCCGCGAGGTCGCCGCGCGCGCCGGGCTGGCCGACGTGCAGCTCGACGTACTCGATCTCGGTGTCGGCCTGCCCGCGCACCAGGGCAGCGTCGCCATCCTCGACGTGCTGCAGTACCTCTCGTTTGATCGCCAGCGCGAACTGCTCGACAACGTGATCGCGATGCTGGTGCCGGGCGCGCGCCTGGTGATCCGCAGCGGCCTGGCCGACGACACCTCGCGCAGCCGCACCACGCGCATCACCGATCGCCTCGCCAACTTCGCCGGCTGGATGCAGGAACGCGCCAAGAGCTATCCCACCGCCGATGGCTTGCGCGGCCAGCTCGAAGGCGCGGGCCTGACGACCACCCTGCGTCCGCTGTACGGCGATACGCCGTTCAACAACTGGCTGATCGTCGGAATCCGCGCGTAGTTCGGCGCGGGTTCCGCCGCGCCCGACCCGTGATGCGATCGCGCCCCGTGTAGGAGCGCGCTTGCGCGCGATTGGGCTTTCCCGGCAACGCCTCATCGCGCGCAAGCGCGCTCCTACAGGGGAGCCTCGCAACACGATGCGCATGCGGAGGGGCGCAGCCAACTGCGGGACGACAGATTCCGCCGCACCTGACCCGTGATGCGGCCTCGCCCCGTGTAGGAGCGCGCTTGCGCGCGATTGGCTTTCCCGGGAACGCCTCTTCGCGCGCAAGCGCGCTCCTACAGGTGGACTTGCCCCGACGTGCGTGACGCGCGTTTACGGGTGTTCGGGCAATACCGTGAGCAGGCCTTTCGCCTGCATCCGCGCGAGCACGCCTTCGATCATCGCGACGTTGCGGCCGTGCTTGGCGCCTTCGTGCAGCAGCACGATCGCGCCCGGCGCGAGATCGCCATCGATCGCGTCGACCACTGTGTCCACATCCGCCTTCACCGCATCGAAGCCGCGCGCGGTCCAACCAACGCGCGCCAGCCCCGCCTCGCGCAGTGGTGCATGCACGAACGGATTGGTGTGGCCGACGACCGAACGGAACCAGACCGGCGCCTGGCCGGTGATCGCGGTCAGCGTGCGTTGGCAATCGAGAATCTCGCGTCGCATCCGCGCCGCCCCCAGCGCCCAGAACATCGCCTGGGGATGGGTCTGGCTGTGATTGGCGATGCCATGGCCACGTGCGGCAATCTCGCGCACGAGATCCGGCCGGGCAGCGGCACGCTCGCCGACGAGGAAGAACGTAGCCTTGGCGCCGTGCACATCGAGCACGTCGAGCAGCGGCCGGGTGTCGTCCGACGGCCCGTCGTCGATGGTCAGCCACACACCCTCGCCCGGCAGCCGCGTCAGCACCGGGCCGTAGAGCCGCGACGCCGGCGCCAGCACGCCCCAGAGGCACAGCGCGTGGCTGGTCAGCAGCAGCGGCAGGCCGATCGCCCAACCCGCGCGCCACCACACCAGCACGATGATCAGCTGCGAGGCCAGCAGCAGCGGCAGCCACAGATGCGGGCGACGGGGCGGGCGGTGCGCGGACATGGCGCGCATGATGCCATCGACAACCCGGCGTTCGGCCCGCAGCGGGGTTGCATCGCAGGGCCCGCGGTACCATGTCGGTCGTTCCCGCACACCAGGTCCCCACCATGTCCCTCGACCCCGCCCTCCGCACCCGCATCGACACCCTGCTGCAGGGCAACCGGGCCGTGCTGTTCATGAAGGGCTCGCCGATGACGCCGCAGTGCGGCTTCTCGGCCAAGGCCGTGTCGGCGCTCGAATCGCTGGGCATCGATTACGCCACCGTCAACGTGCTCGAGGACGGCGAGATCCGCGAAGGCATCAAGGTCTACGGCGACTGGCCGACGATTCCGCAGCTCTATGTCGACGGCGAACTGGTCGGCGGCAGCGACATCATCGAGCAGATGGTCGGCAGCGGCGAACTGCACGGCCTGTTCGGCGTAGCCCCGCCCGACCGCACGCCGCCGACGATCTCGATCACCCCGGCCGCGCGCGAGATGATCGTCAAGGCCGTGACCGACGCCGGCGGCGACTACGTGCTGCAGGTCGACATCGACAAGCAGTTCCGCACGCGCCTGCAGCTGGCCCCGCGCAACCCGGGCGCGATCATCGCCCAGGCCGACGGCATCGACGTGCAGTTCGACCTGGGCGCGGCGCGTCGCGCCGAGGGCATGACGATCGATTTCGCCGACGACATCCGCGGCCGCGGTCTGGTCATCGACAACCCCAATGCGCCCAAGCCGGTGCAGGACATCAGCCCGGCCGAGGCCAACGATCGCCTCGCCGCCGGCACGCTCACCCTCATCGACGTGCGCCCGCCCGAAGAGCGCGCGATCGCCCAGGTCGGGCGTCCGTTCGAGACCCTCGACGGCGACGCCATCGCGCGTCTGCAGCAGCTGCCCAAGGACACGCCGCTGGCGTTCCTGTGCCACCACGGTGGCCGCAGCCAGCAGGCGGCCGAGCACTTCCGCAACCAGGGATTCACCCAGGTCTACAACGTCGCCGGCGGCATCGATGCCTGGAGCGACAGCGTGGGCGGCGCCGTGCCGAAGTACTGAGCACGCGCAACCGGGTGCATCGGAAAGGCGGCCGCTCGGCCGCCTTTTTTTCTGGCCCGTCGGACAGCGCCTCAAGTCTTGCCCGACACGGCCGATAGACTGGCGCGCCCTTCCGGGTGCCGGCCCCGCGTCCGCGCCGCCCGCCCGACGACCGACTCACATGCCCAAGCCGCCCGACCCCAATGCCAAGCGTGCGCCCGAGGCGGCGAGCCGGGCGGGCGATGCGATTTCCAGTCAGGCCCTGGTCGCGCTGTTCGCGCACGTCGAGGCGCCGGCCGAGTTGCTGTCGGCGTTCGCCGACGGCGTGGCCGGCCTGCACGACGAACTCGGCAGCCTGGGCACCTATCTGCAGTCGGCGGTCAGGTCGGGCGACTGGCTGGCCTACGGCCGCGCCATGCGCCAGCTGATCGACAAGTACGTGCGGCACGTGCCGCTGGAAACGACGGCCGCGGGTGACACCGACGCCGAGCGGCTGCGCGACCTGTTGCGCCACACGCTGGCGGCCCTGCCGTGCAAGGACGATGCCCTGGTCGAGGAGCGGGTCGTGCTGGCGGCCGCGTTCCGCAGCTGGACGCCGGGCCGGGACCTGTCGGCGCTGACGAGCCGCCTGGCCGACCTGTGCCATCGCATCGGCCTGCACACCCAGGACGCGGAGGAACAGATCACCCTGCTGGTGAGCCTGTTCGATCTGCTGCTTGAAAACGTGTCCGAACTGCTCGAGGAGAAGAGCTGGCTGCACGGGCAGATCCTGCAGGTGCGCAGCCTGCTGGCCGGTCCACTGGACCGGACCGTGCTCGAGACCACGCGCGCAGGGCTGCGCGAAGTGCTCTATCGCCAGACCCTGCTCAAGCACGGCATCGACGAATCGCGCACCGCCATGCGCTCGATGATGGGCACCTTCGTCGAGCGCCTGGACGGCATGGTCGACGAGACCTGCGAATACCAGGACCGCCTGAGCGGTCATGCGAGCCGGATCCGCCAGTCGCGCAGCATCGCCGAGTTCAACGGCGTGCTCGATGCGGTGCTCGAGGACACCGGTCGCATCCAGGCCCGCGCCATCCGCGCACGCGACGACCTGGTCGCCGCGCGCCTGGAACTCGAAGAGAGCGAGCGGCGGATGCGCCAGCTCGAACAGAAGCTGCGCGATGCCTCGGGCCTGATCCGCGAGGACGAACTCACCGGCTGCCTCAACCGCCGCGGCTTCGACGAAGCCTTCGAACGCGAGGCGCCGACGGCGTGCCTGGACCGGCCGCTGTGCCTGGCCCTGGTCGACCTCGACGATTTCGGCCAGCTCAATGCCGTCCACGGGCATCTGGGCGGTGACGCGGCGCTGCGCCACTTCGTCGAGATCACCCGGTTGACGCTGCGCGACCGCGATGCGCTGGGCCGGTTCGGCGGCGAGGAATTCGTGATCCTGATGCCGGCCACGCCCCTGCCCCATGCAATGGCGGCGCTGGCACGACTGCGCACGGTGCTGGCGCACCGGCCGGTGCTCCACGACGACAAGCGCATCACCATGACCTTCAGCGCCGGCATCGCCATGCGCCGCGCGGGCGAAACCTTCGAATCGCTGCTCAAGCGCGCCGACCTGGCCATGTACAGCGCCAAACGCGACGGCAAGGACCGGATCATGGCCGCGCCGGCCTGACCGCCGGCATCCGCGCCTGAGCACCTGGCTGCGGTGGGACGCCACGCAGGCGCCACGTACACTGCGCCGATCGCAACGCGGGATACGGAATGCTGTCGGGCTGGGTTCTCCTTCTGGTGTCGGTGGGCTATGCCGCGCTGCTGTTCGCGGTGGCCTGGTACGGCGACCGGCGCCCGTTGTCCCCCGACCGTCCGTGGCTGCGGACGGTGGTCTACAGCCTCGGCCTGGCGGTGTACTGCTCGTCGTGGACGTTCTACGGCGCCGTCGGCACCGCCGCGCGTCAGGGCCTGGGCTATCTGCCGATCTACATCGGCCCGCTGCTGTTGCTGCTGTTCGGCTGGCGCATCCTCGAGCGGCTGGCGCTGATCGCGCAGTCGCAGAACACCGTTTCGATCGCCGACTTCATCGCCTCGCGCTACGGGCGCTCGCAGCGGCTGGCGGCGATGGTGGCGCTGATCGCGCTGGTGGCCGCGGTGCCGTACCTGGCGCTGCAGTACAAGGCGGTGGCGATCAGCCTGGGCGTGCTCGGCGGGCCGGACGATCCGGTCACGCCGTTCGGCGATCCGGCGTTCTATGTCGCCGCGCTGATGGCGCTGTTCGCGATCCTGTTCGGCACCCGCCAGGTCGATGCCACCGAACACCGTCCGGGCCTGATGCTCGCGGTCGCGCTCGAATCGCTGATCAAGCTGGTGGCACTGGTCGCGGTGGGCCTGTTCGCGATCATCTGGTTCGGCAGCCACGACCTGCCGCTGGGCGAGGCGACGCGCGCACTGGTCGAGAACGCGCCGCCGAGCAGCTTCGTCGCCCAGTGTCTGCTGGCGTTCGCGGCGATCATCTGCCTGCCGCGGCAATTCCACGTGGCGGTGGTCGAGTGCGGCGACGTGCGCGACATCCGCCGCGCGCGCTGGCTGTTCGGCGGGTATCTCGTGATCATCTGTCTGATGGTGCTGCCGATCGCCGCCGCCGGCGTGTCGCTGTTCGGCCGCACCGGGCCGGTGGCGCCCGACAGCTTCGTGCTGGCGCTGCCAATGGCGGTGGACGCCGACGCACTGGCGCTGTTCGCCTACATCGGCGGGTTCTCGGCGGCCACCGGCATGGTGATCGTCTCGTCGGTGGCACTGGCGACGATGGTCAGCAACGACCTGGTCATGCCGATGCTGCTGCGCCGCGGCTATGCCGAACGCCACGGCGGCAACGTGGCACGCACGGTACTGTGGATCCGCCGCGTGGCGATCGTCGGCCTGGCCGCGCTGGCCTACGGCTACTACCGCGCCAGCGGGACGGACACCACGCTGGCCGCGTTCGGGCTGATGGCATTCGCGGCGGTCGCGCAGTTCGCCCCGGCCCTGATCGGCGGCCTGTACTGGCGCGGCGCGAGCCGGCGCGGTGTCGAGGTCGGCCTGCTGATCGGCTTCGCCGTGTGGACCTACACCCTGCTGCTGCCGACGCTGACCCAGTCGGGCTGGTTCGACACGCACTGGCTGGATGTCGGCCCTTTCGGCATGCACTGGCTGCGCCCGCACGCGCTGTTCGGCCTGGCCGGCTGGGACCCGCTGACCCACGGCACGTTCTGGTCGCTGCTGCTCAATGTCGGTGCACTGCTGCTGGTGTCGGCGCGCTGGCGGCCCACGCTCGACGAACGCCTGCGCGCGGCCCCGTTCCTGGACCCGTATGCCGAACGCCGCACGTTCGCGTCCGAGGACTGGAGCGGCAACGTCCGCATCGCCGATCTGCTGACCCTGACCGGGCGCATCGTCGGCGAGCGCACCGCACTTGCGGCGTTCGACGAACACGCGTTGTGGCTGGGCCGGCCGCTGACGGCCAATGCGCCGGCCGACCGCACCTGGCTGCAGTACACCGAACGTCAGCTCGCCGCGGCGGTGGGAGCGTCCTCGGCGCGCCTGTTGATGACCAGCGCGCTCAAGGGCTCGGGGATGGAGGTCGATGAGGTCGTCGCCATGCTCGACGAGGCCGGCCAGGAGCTGCGCTTCAACCGCGAGGTGCTGTCCTCGACGCTGGAGAACATCGACCACGGCGTCAGCGTCGTCGACCGCACGATGCGGCTGGTGGCGTGGAACCGCAGCTACCAGCGCCTGTTCGGATATCCAGACAACATGCTCTATGTCGGCAGGCCGGTGGCCGACCTGATCCGCTACAACGCCGAGCGCGGCGAACTCGGCCCGCGCGACGTCATCGACATCGACACCGAGATCGACAAGCGCATCGGCTACATGCGCGCCGGCTCGCCGCACGTGTCCGAACGCGTTCTGGGCAACGGACAGGTCATCGAACTGCGCGGCCAACCGCTGCCCGGCGGCGGCTATGCGACCAGCTACAGCGACGTCACCGACTACAAGCGCGCCGAACGCGAACTGCGCGAAATCAATGAAACCCTGGAGCAGCGCGTCGCCGAACGGACCCGCGAAGCCGAGGCCGCGCAGGAGTCGCGTTCGCGCTTCCTCACCGCCGTCAGCCACGACGTGCTGCAGCCGCTCAATGCCGCGCGACTGTTCACCTCCGCGCTGCGCGAAACCCAGGACGGCAACGAACAGAAGCACCTGGCCGAACGCGTCGACACCTCGCTGCGCGCAGCCGAGGAACTGCTCGACGGCCTGCTCGACGTGTCGCGCCTGGATGCGGGCGCGCTCAAGCCCGACATCGTCGATTTCGACGTGTCCGAACTGCTGCGCCAGCTCGCCGGCCAGTACGCGCCGATGGCCAAGGCGCGCAAGCTCGAGATCCGCCTGCATGCGCGGCCGATCGCGGTGCGCAGTGACCGCCGCCTGCTGCGGCGCGTGCTGCAGAACTTCCTGGCCAATGCACTGCGCTACACCCGCAGCGGACGCATCGTGCTGGCCGCGCGCCGGCGCGGCGACTCGGTGGCGTTGCAGGTCTGGGACACCGGCCCGGGCATTCCCGAGCACCACATGAGCCAGATCTACGACGAGTTCCACCGCTACGAGCAGCACTTCGACTGGGACGGTCGCGGCCTGGGGCTGGGCCTGTCGATCTGCCAGCGCATCTCGCGCCTGCTCGGGCACACGCTCGATGCACGCTCGCATGTCGGCCGCGGCAGCATGTTCGCGATCACCGTGCCGCGCAGCACCGTCGCCTCCCTGCCGCCGACCGCCGCGCCGGCGCCGCTGCACGACGAATCCCTGCGCGGCCTGCGCGTGCTGTGCGTGGACAACGACGACGACATCCTCGCCGGCATGCGTGCGCTGCTGCGGCGCTGGGGCGTGGAGCCGCTGTGCGCCAAGACCATCGACGAGGCGATCGCCTGCATGGACGAATCGCCCGACGTGCTGTTGGTCGATTACCACCTGCACGACCGCCTCGACGGACTGGACACGCTCGATACCCTGCGCGGCATCGCGCCGCATGTCCCCGGTGCGCTGCTCACCGCCGACGGCAGCGACACGCTCAAGCAGACCGCGCGCATCCGTGGCTACCGCGTGCTGACCAAGCCGGTGAAGCCGGCCTCGATGCGCGCCTTCCTCGGCGCACAGCGCATGGTCGCCGGCAGGCGCACGGACGTCTGACACGCGCCGGACCTGGGCTTCTGTCCGACCTTGCATGCCCGGACCGCGGGTCCCGGGGCGGTCGCCGGGACATCACGTCTCCGGGCCTAGGATGGGCCACCTGACGAGCGGGACACCTCCCATGAGTTCCAACGAAAAGACCCCCAAGCCGCCGATGACCCGGCGTCGGCGCGTGTTCCTGTTCGGTGCCGTGGTCGCCATCGTGCTGCTGCCGATCGTCATCTACATGGTCGCCGTCGGCATCGGCGGTGGCGTGGAATAGCCCGCGCCCGACGGCGCCTGCCGGGATGCGCGCGCCCGTTCGACGGCATCGCCGCGGGTGCTGCGCCTCCAGCGTTCGCGTAGAGTGCGACCGGGCGTCGCATGCGCCCGCTTCGCGACCCGCCGGCACAGGCGGGCGCCGACACTGGAAAGGGAGGATCCCATGCGCATCGGAATCGTCGTCGACTCGGCCTGCGACCTGCCGCCGGACTGGCTCGCCGCCCACGACATCAGGCTGCTGCCGGTGACGGTGCGGATCGGCCAGTCGGCATTCGTCGACCTGCGCGACGAGCGCGCCACGCTCGACTTCATCGACAGCCACGTCAGCGAGCGCCACACCGCCGAGACGTCCGCGTTTCCGGTCGAGCAGATCAAGGCGCTGTTTCTCGAACAGCTGGTCATCGACTACGACTACGTGTTCTGCCTGACGGTGACCCGCCACCGCAGCCAGATCCACGAGAACGCCACGCACGCGAGCTTCGCGATCCTCAACGAATACAAGGCCGTGCGCGCCGACGCCGGGCACACCACGCCATTCGCGCTGCGCATCGTCGATTCGCAGCAGGTGTTCGCCGGCCAGGGAATTCTTCCGGTCGAGGCGGTGCGCCTGCGCGAAGCGGGCGCGAGCGCGCCGGAAATCCGCAGCCGGCTGGAGTTCCTCGCCGAACGCAGCTACGCCTACATGGTGCCGCGCGATCTGGCCTACCTGCGCGCGCGCATCAAGCATCGTGGCGACCGCAGCGTCAGCCTGCTCGCGGCATTGATCGGCGGCGCGCTCGACATCAAGCCCATCCTGCACTGTCACCGCGGCGAGACCGGCCCGGTCGACAAGGTGCGCGGCTTCGAGCCGGCAGCGCAGAAGCTGTTCGCATTCGCGGTCGATCGCATGCGCGCGGGCCTGCTGACCCCGACGTTGTGCCTGAGTTACGGCGGCGAGCTGGAACAGATGCGCGCCCTGCCCGGCTACGACGCGCTGGTCGCCGCCTGCGACGAACACCACGTCGAGCGCTTCGAGACGGTGATGAGCCTGACGGGCATGGTCAACGTGGGCGCCGGTTCGCTGACCCTGGGTTTCGCCGCGCCGTCGCACGGCTTCGCCTGAGGCGACGGCCCGCACGCGGCGCCGGACAGCGGCGATGCCGCGATCGGAAACCGAGCGGCGACACCGCGCGCGGACGCACCGAGCATCGGCGCAGGTCGCCCGCATCCGGCGTGACCTGCGCTTTTGCATGACGGATTTCTAACGCACCCGGTTGCTAGGCTGCGGGATCGATTCCATGGACGCCCTCGAATGAGCACCCGTTATCTGATCCGCCTGCCCGAACCCGAGAAGGCCCGCGCCGCGGGCGAACATGCGCTGCGCGCGCAGGGTGCGGCGGGCATCGCGTCCGAAGTCGAAGATGCGCTGCGTGGCGACACGCTGTTCACCCGCTGGCGTGCGCTGCAGCCCGATCCGGACGAAGTCGATCCCGCGCTGGGCATCACCGACCCGTCCGCCCGGGTGACCGGCGAAGACCGCGATCTGGGCGTGGACCTGGTGGTCAGCACCTCGATCTCGAGCACCGTTCTCAAGCACCGCCTGCACCTGCTGGCCGGCAGCGCCTGGGAACTGCGCGACGTGCGCGCGGGCTGAGCATGAAGCGCCGCGCGCATCGCGCGGCATCCGGGCGCCGGCCGCAGCCGGGCCCGGCCTGGATCAGCCCTTCAGCGCGCGCGCGTGATGGGCGATGTGTTCGCCGATGAAGCTGGCGATGAAATAGTAGCTGTGGTCGTAACCGGGCTGCATGCGCAGGGTCAGCGGATGTCCCGCCGCCTCGCACGCGGCCTGCAGCACCTGCGGCCGGAGCTGCGCTTCGAGGAACTCGTCGGCGTCGCCCTGGTCGACCAGCAGCGGCAGGCGCTCGCGCGCATCGGCCACCAGTGCACTCGCGTCGTATGCAGCCCACGCGGCACGGTCGTCACCGAGATACGCACCGAAGGCTTTCTCGCCCCACGGCACCTGGCTGGGGGCGACGATCGGCGAGAACGCCGACACGCTGCGGTAGCGACCGGGATTGCGCAGCGCGATCACCAGCGCGCCGTGGCCGCCCATCGAATGGCCGCTGATCGAACGCGCATCCGACACCGGGAAATGCGCTTCCACCAGCGCCGGCAGCTCGTTCACCACGTAGTCGTACATGCGGTAGTGCGCCGCCCACGGCTGCTGCGTCGCGTCGACGTAGAAGCCCGCGCCCTTGCCGAGGTCGTAGCCCTCGGCATCGGCCACGTCGTCGCCGCGCGGGCTGGTGTCGGGCGCGACGATCACCACGCCGTGCTCGGCCGCATACCGCTGCGCGCCGGCCTTGGTGATGAAGTTCTGCTCGTTGCAGGTCAGGCCGCTCAGCCAGTACAGCACCGGCAGGGCGGCGTCGGCCTGCGCCTGTGCCTGAGGCGGCAGGTAGACGGCGAACCGCATCGTGCAGCCCAGCGTGGTCGATGCGTGTTCGTAGACGTCCTGCCAGCCACCGGCGCTGGCGCGATGTTCGATGCGTTCGATGCTCATCTCAGCGGGCGTCCTGTGCGTCGGGCAGGCGGATCTCGAAGGTCTTGAACGCCGTCGCGTCGCCGCGGCCCTCGATGCGCCCGGCATCGAGAAGCGCACGGATGCGCTGCACGTAGACCGCTTCGGGCAGGTCCTCGTGGGCGTCGGGCGCTGCGATCATCACGCCGGCGGCAATGAAGCCGGCTTTTTTCCATTCGTGACCGAGCGCGGCCAGGATCGCGCCGTCGATCTGCGCGATGTCCTGCGCACCGAGGCGTTCGATCGCCTTGCGTGCGTCGTCTTCCAGACCGGCGTCGTCGAGCAGTGCCGCCAGCGCGGCCTTGTCCAGGCCGCTCATGCGTAGTGCACCACGGAGCGGATCGACTTGCCTTCGTGCATCAGGTCGAAGGCCTCGTTGATCGCGTCCAGATCCATCGTGTGGGTCACAAACGGAGCGAGTTCGATGTCGCCGCGCATCGCGTCCTCGACCATGCCCGGCAGCTGCGTGCGGCCCTTGACGCCACCGAACGCGGTGCCCATCCACTTGCGGCCCGTGACCAGCTGGAACGGCCGGGTGCTGATTTCCTGGCCGGCGCCGGCGACGCCGATGACCACGCTCTGGCCCCAGCCGCGGTGCGCGCATTCGAGCGCGGCCCGCATGACCTGGGTGCTGCCGATGCACTCGAACGAATGGTCCACGCCCCAGGTCGTCATCTCGACGATGACCTGCTGGATCGGCTTGTCGTAGTCCTTGGGATTGATGCAGTCGGTGGCACCGAACTCGCGCGCCAGTTCGAACTTCGAGGGGTTGGTGTCGACCGCGATGATGCGCCCGGCCTTGGCCTGGCGCGCGCCCTGGATTACCGCCAGGCCGATGCCGCCCAGACCGAACACCGCGACCGAATCGCCTTCCTGTACCTTGGCGGTGTTGTGCACCGCGCCGATTCCGGTGGTCACCCCGCAACCGAGCAGGCAGACGTGCTCGGGGTTCGCATCCGGGTTGACCTTGGCCAGCGACACCTCGGCCACGACCGTGTACTCGCTGAAGGTCGAGCAGCCCATGTAGTGGTAGATCGGCTCGCCGTTGTAGGAGAAGCGCGTCGTGCCGTCGGGCATCACGCCCTTGCCCTGGGTGGCGCGCACGCTCACGCACAGGTTGGTCTTGCCGCTCTTGCAGAACAGGCACTCGCCGCACTCGGCGGTGTAGAGCGGAATCACGTGATCGCCCGGCTTGACCGAAGTCACGCCCTCGCCGACGTCGACGACGATGCCCGCGCCCTCGTGGCCCAGCACGGCCGGAAAGATGCCTTCGGGATCGTCACCCGACAGCGTGAAGGCATCGGTGTGACAGACGCCGGTATGGGTGATGCGCACGCGCACTTCGCCGGACTTGGGCGGGGCGACGTCGATCTCGACGATCTTCAGCGGCTCGCCGGCGGCGAACGCCACGGCGGCACGGGACTTGATGCTCTGGGACATGGGGACTCCTGGACGTCTTACTTGAGATAGGTGCGCACCAGCGCGACGGCATCGTCGACACTGGCGCGGCGCTGTTCGGGCGAGTCGCTGGGCTGGCCCAGTTCTTCGCGCAGATGGCTTTCGAGTACGCCGGACATCAGGCCGTTGACCGCGCCGCGCAGCGCGGCCAACTGCTGCAGGACCGGCCCGCAGTCGGCGCCGGCCTCGAGCGCGCGTTCGAGCGCATCGAGCTGGCCGCGCATGCGTCGCACGCGGGTCAGGACACGTTTCTTTTCTTCCGGGGAATGCGGCATACCGTCCCGCCCTTCGATACTAGGGGGGAGTATACGGCACACGCGAAGCCGGCGCCACCGGCGGGGCCGGGGACGCGCCCGGATCAGCCGGTCGGCGACTCGTCGGGCAGCAGTCCGGCATCGACCAGCATGCGGTGCACACGGTCCTGCACGTCGGCGTCGAACTCGGCCGGCACCTGCTCCACCAGCGGTTTGGCCTCGTCGGCGAACAGGTCGAGAACGGCGTCGTGCGGATGGGCGTCCAGCAGCGCCTGCAGGCGCGCGCGCAGCTGGTCGATCAGGGCGTCGATGTCGGATCGGGACTTCATATGTTCCAGCCTGCGCGCCGGTGTGTGGTGTCCATGTGGAATCGGCGGCATTGCCCGACCGCCGGCGAAGGCCCGCTCAGGCGCGGCGGCGCGTGGTGGGCAGACGCACGCGCGCCCAGGTCGGCGCGTGGTCGCTGGCCTTGTCCTGCAGGCGCACCCAGCGGTCGACGCCGACTTCCTGCAGGCCTTCGGCCAGTACGGGGTTGAGCAGCAGATGGTCGAGGCGCAGGCCACGGTCGCGTTCGGCGTGGCGCCGGAAGTAGTCCCAGAACGTGTAGACCACCTCGTCCTCGAATACCTCGCGCAGTGCATCCGTCCAGCCCTGCGCCAGGAGTTCTTCCCAGGCGGCACGCACCTCGGGCTGGATCAGCGCATCGCGCTTCCATGCCTTGGGGTCGTAGACGTCGCGATCTTCTGGAATCACGTTGAAGTCGCCGATCAGCGCCACCGGATGCGGCAGATCGACCAGGCTGCGCGCATGCCGGGCCAGGCGGGCCATCCAGCGCAGTTTGTAGTCGAACTTCGGACCGGGCTGCGGATTGCCGTTGGGCAGATACAGCGCGCCGACGACGAGGCCGTGCGCCGCCGCTTCCAGGTAGCGTGCCTGCGTGTCCTTCGGTTCGCCCGGCAGGCCGCGCCGGCTCTCGACCGGTACCGCGTCGCGGGCGAGCAAGGCCACGCCGTTCCACGAGGCCTGGCCGTGCCACAGCGCGCCATAGCCGGCGGCCTCGATCGCTGCGGCCGGAAACGCGGCATCGGCGGCCTTGAGCTCCTGCAGCGCGACGATGTCGGGCTGCGCCTCCGCCAGCCAGTCGAGCAGATGCGGCAGACGGCTGTTGATGCCGTTGACGTTGAAGGTGGCGAGGGTCAGCGACCGCGCGCGGGCCATGGCAGTGCGCCGGTGGCGTCAGAACGGCCAGCGGCGCTGCGGCAACCGGCGCGTGGCGGTCAGCACGATCACCGACGTCGCCAGCAGGATGCCCGAGACGAGCGCGCCGACGGCGAGCAGGCCCCTGGTGGAGATGGTCAGCGAAGCGTCGAGCGACGCATCGCCGATGCGTGCGCGGACCGCCGCGGTGTGCATGGGCGCGCTGTCGGTCACCTGGCCGGGGGCGGGCGTGAGGTCGTAGGGCATCGTCGGGCGCTCCTGGGCGGGAGGCGTCGATGCTGTCAGGGCACTCGTGAACGAGCCGGCGTGGCTGGCGCGTTCAGGTCTCCAGCAGATGCACCGACAGCCCGCGCCGCTTGGCCTCGCGCTTGGCCCGCGCGGCGCTGGAGGCGATGTCTTCGGCGCCGCTGCGTTCGCCCGGCGCCACCCGCACCACGCCGATCGTCAATGTGGTCAGCGGAAAGGTCGCGTAACGGCCGCTGCGGTCTTCGCCTTCGAGCACGCCGCGCGCGCGGTCATCGTCGTCGAACAGCGCCAGCGCGCCGGCGTTGAACTCGGCGACGATGCGCTCGCAGCGGTTCGCCCAGTCGTCGCTCTGCATCAGCATCACGAAGTCATCGCCGCCGACATGACCGACGAAATCCCAGCGCGGGTCGGCATGACGCAGCAGGGTGCTGGCGACTAGCTGGATCATGCGGTCGCCGAGGAAATAGCCGTACTGGTCGTTGTAGGGCTTGAAGTGGTTGAGGTCGCAATAGCAGGCCACAAAACCCTGGCCCGTCTCGACCAGCCGCCGCACGTGCTCGGTGATCGGGATGTTGCCCGGCAGCTGGGTCAGCGGATTGGCGTAGCGCGCCGCGTCGATGCGCAATTCGGTCACGCGACGCACCAGCGCTTCGCCGGTGCCGACGCCGCGGTCGCGTCCGTTGTCGGTGATCACGAAGCCGTCGTAGAGATAGCGCTGGTCTTCTCCGAGCAGGATCTGCGACATCTCGTCCACGCTCTGGCGGATGTCGCACAGCACCGGCGAGGCGTTCATGTGCGTGATGCAGGGCTTGCGGCCGAGCAGTTCGCGCGCGAACGGCATCGCCATGTGTTCGTTGAACGCGCGCCGGTTGATCAGGCCCACCGGCACGTCGTCGCCATCGACGACCGGGATCGCGCTCAGCTGCGGGTTCTGCCGGAAGAGGATTTCGGCCTCGTGGTTGGTCGCGGTGTCGCGGATGCTCGGCGCCTCGATCAGCATGTGCTCGGCCAGGATGCGCCGGAACGCGCTGGGCCGATCATCGCGCGGCCACACCTGCACCTTGTCGCCGGCGCTGGCACGCACGCGCTCGGACACGCTGCGCGAGATGCCCGCAGCCGGCCGACCGAGCAGATAGCCCTGCACCAGCGGGATGCCCAGATCACGCAGCACGCGCAGGTCCTCGACGCGCTCGACCCCTTCGGCGATCAGTTCGGTGCCGAAGCCGTCGGCCACCTGCACCAGCGCCTTGAGGATGTTCAAGCGCCCGGCACTGTCGGCGACGTCGTGCACCAGGAAGCGGTCGATCTTGACGAACTCGGGCGACAGCTCGTGCCACAGCTCGAAGTTGGAATGGCCGTTGCCGAAATCGTCCAGCGCGATGCGCACGCCGGCCGCGCGCAGGTAGCCGATGGCGTGCGCGAGCTGCTGGCAGTCCTCGACGATGTCGCGCTCGGTGATCTCGACGACGAAATTGCGCAGGTCGCGCCCGCCCGCCTGCAGCGCGTCGAGCACATCGTGCGGACGCGCACCGCCGCCGAGGATCGCGTGCGCGCTGAGGTTGACCAGCAGCAAGCCGCCGCCGGCGAAGTCGTAGCCGGCCGCCGCGCTGCGCACCGCGCGCGTTTCCAGTTCGCCCAGCGTGCCCTCGCCGCGCGCGCGATCGAGCAGCTGCAGCGGCGAAGCGCCATCGGCCGGACGCATCAGCGCCTCGTGCGCGACCACGCGGTGGTCGTGCAGACGCACGATGGGTTGATAGACCATGCCGAACGCTGCGGCGACCGCGGGAACGGTTGCATCGGCGCCGGCAACGGCGATGGCACTCATGCCGGCACCTGCCGGCACGTGGATGTGGACGATGACATGGGACGTCCCGGGTCGTGGGGAAGCAGGCGCTGACTGACCGGGAGCGACAGTGCAGGAACGGGCTGTGGGAGCGGCCCGCGCCGTCCATGGCGGCGTGCATTGCAACGGGAGAATGTGACACCGGCATGTCCAGTGCCACGCGGGGCGTCAGCCCTGTGCAGGCATCGCCGCGTCGTCGAGCGCGCTCGCGCGTTGCCAGGCCGGCCGCGCCTGCAGGCGCGCAACGTAATCCACGAACGCCGGTCGCGCAGGCAGCGACTTGAACATCAGGCCCCAGCTCACCTGCGCGCCGACGTAGACGTCGGCGGCCGTGAAGCGCTCGCCGGTCAGCCAGGGCGCCGCGGAGGCGATCGCGTACTCGAGTCCGTCGACCATGCGCTCGAAACTGCCATAGCCCACCATGCCGGCGCGCTCGGGTGGCGCGAGCAGGTCGAGCGCCTTGGCCGATACCGCGGCCTCGACGGGACCGGCAGCGAAGAACATCCAGCGGTGGTAGGCGGCGCGCGAAGAGGGCGTGGCCGCCGGCAACAGGCCGGCATCAGGGAAAGCCTCGGCGAGATAGGCGCAGATCGCGGCGGTTTCGGTGACCACCACACCGCCATGGATCAGGGTGGGCACCTTGCCCATCGGATTGACCGCAAGGAACTCGGGCGATCGGGTGGCGCCGTCGAAACCGACGGGTTCGACGCGATAGGGCTGGCCGACTTCCTCCAGCATCCAGCGCGCGATGCGACCGCGCGACATGGGGTTGGTGTACAGCAGCAGCTCGTCTGCGGTCATCGCATGCGCTCGGTCGGGGACTGCGCGAGTCTACGCCCGGCCGAAGACCGCGGGCGGTGTCAGCTTTGCAGGCTCATCGGCTTGTCGCCGCCCGGCGGCAGGCCGAAGAGCCGGCGGATCCAGTTGAGGAAGGCGCCATAGGGACGCCCCGACACCAGCATGATGCAGGCCGCGCCGAGGATGCCCATCCACAGGCCGCGTCCCGATGCGCCACTGATCGCGATGATGGCCGCATAGATGGGCACCTGGAAACTCATCAGCGCCATCGAGTCCCAGAAGATCTGCGACCACCGGCCCGGGCCCGCGCGCCGCATCAACAGGTCGCGCCACAGCCCGTAGGGGCGCCCCACTGGAATCATCAGCGCTGCGCCGAGCAGGCGCGCCTGCAGCACCTCGTTCCATTCCATGCCCGAGACGAAGCGCTCGTTGAGGATGCCGGTGGCGGTGAAGAACAGCACCAGCGCGGTCGTGTCGGCCAGGAAGGCGCGGCGGCGCGAAAGCGTCCGCTCCGGTTGCGTGCGGCCGCTCATCGATCTGCCCCGTGTCGACGCATCGGTGTCGCTGCAGCGCGGATGCGCCGCCTTGCCGCGACGAGTGCGGCGCCCCCTGCGTGCCGGAGGTTCCGTAAAGAGGGCGCGGCAGCCGGCACCATCCTCAACCCGTGTTCTGGATGCCGGCTGCGATGCCGTTGACCGTCGACACCAGCGCACGCAGCAGCGCTTCGTCCTCGCGATCACCCGCGCGCCAGCGACGCAGCAGTTCCACCTGCAGCAGGCTGATCGGATCGACATACGGATTGCGCAGGCGGATCGACAACTGCAGGCGGTAGTCGTCGGCCAGCAGCACGTCCTGCTGCTTGAGCAACAGGATGGCGTCGCGCGTGCGCAGGCATTCGTCGAGGATGCCGGGGAAGAAGGCCTCGTGCGCCTCGCCCGCCAGCTGCGAATAGCGCTCGAAGATGGCGATGTCGGTCTTGGCCAGCAGCATCTCCACGTCATCGAGCGCGGCGCGGAAGAACGGCCAGTCGCGCGCCATCTCGGTCATGGTCTGCTGGCCGTGCACACGGATGCCGTGCTGCAGGGCCGTGCCCAGGCCGTACCAGCCGGTCAGGCCGGAGCGGTTCTGCGCCCAGGCGAACACCCATGGAATCGCCCGCAGGTTGCCGATGCCGCCATCGCGACGACGCGAGGGACGCGAGCCGATCTGCAGACGCTCGATGACATCGATCGGTGTCGCGGCGCGGAAGTAGTCGGGAAAGTCGGCGCGCTCGTGCACCAGCGCGCGGTAGTGGGTGCGCGAGACCTCGGCCAGTTCGGCGGCGATGTTCCGCCAGGCGTCCTCGCGCGCGTCGGGCGCGCGCGGGCGCAAGGTGGCCTGCAGGACGGCGGCGGTCGACTGTTCGAGATTGCGCAGCGCCAGCGCGCGGATGCCGTACTTGCGATGGATGACTTCGCCCTGCTCAGTCACACGCAGAGCGCCGTCGACCGAACCGCGTGGCGCGGCATTGATCGCACGTCCGGTCTTGCCGCCGCCACGGCTCACCGAACCGCCGCGACCGTGGAAGAACACGATGCGCACGCCGGCCTCGCGGGCCAGTGCGGTCAGTTCGACCTGGGTGCGTTGCAGCGCCCAGCGCGAAGCGAGCAGGCCGCCATCCTTTGCGCTGTCCGAATATCCCAGCATCACCGTCTGCCGGTCACCGCGTGCGGCCAGGTGCGCGCGGTAACGCGGATCGTCGAACAGCGCACGCATCACGCCCGGTGCGGCCTGCAGATCGTCGACGGTCTCGAACAGCGGCGACACGTCCAGCGGCACCTGGCCGTCCTCGACGCAGCCGGCGATGCGCGCCAGCGCCAGCACCGCCAGCGCATCGGCCGCACTGCGCGCCATCGAGATGATGTACAGGCCGGTCGCCGATGCACCGTGGCTGCGGCGCAGGTCGGTGACCGCGCCGAACACGCCGAGCGTCGATGCGACCGTCTGATGCGAGGCCGCGCCATTGGCCTTCGGCGGCGTGTCGAGCATCGCGTGCAGGCGCTCGATGCGTGCGTCGACGTCGAGCGCCGTCCAGTCGCAACCGTCGAGATGACCCAGCACCTCGTCGTGCACGGCCGAGTCCTGGCGCAGGTCCAGCGCAGCGAGGTGAAAGCCGAACGTGCGCGCGCGCCACAGCAGCCGTTCGAGCGCGAACAGGCCGGCGTGCGCACCGCGGTTGCTGCGAAGGCTCGCGTCCATCCGTTCCAGATCGGCGAGGAAGCCGGCCGCATCGGCGTAGCCGGCGCGGTGGTCGGCATCGGTCAGGCGCAGCCGCAGCTGCATCAGATCGAGCAGGCGCCGGTAGGGCATGTCGGCGTGGCGCGGATTGAGCGCGGCATCGGCATCGGGCAGACGTCGGCGGTAGTCGTCGACGCGCGCATGGATGGCCTCGTCGATGGTCGCGCGGTTCGACGTCTGGGTCAGCACGTTGCCCAGGCTGCGAAGATCGCGCCGGTACTGCGCCAGTGCCTGGCTGCGCTGCGCGCCCAGGGCCGCGCGCATGGTGTCGGCGTTGACGTTGGGATTGCCGTCCATGTCGCCGCCCACCCAGGTGCCGAAACGCAGCACCTGGGGCAGCGACGGACGCGCGCCGTAGACCGATTCGATCGCATCGCCGAGCGCTTCGTAGAACACCGGCAGCACGCGGTAGAGCACGTTCGACAGGTAGTAGCCGACATGCTCGACCTCGTCGGCGACGGTGGGCTTGCGCGCCGGTGATTCGGATGTCTGCCAGGCCGAGGTCAGTGCCAGGACGATGCGCGCGTGGTCGGCGCGGCGCTCGGTGGGCGTACGCTCGCGGTCGATGTCGGCGATCAGCCGCTCGACGATCGTGCGCTCCTTCTCCAGCAGCACGCGGCGCACCGCTTCGGTGGGATGGGCGGTGAACACCGGTTCGATGTGCAGGCGCGCGAGGGCGGCCTCGAGCTGCGGCAGATCGATGCCGGCGTCTTTGAGTTCGCACAGCGCCGCTTCGAGTCCACCCGGCTGCGGTGCATCGCCATTGCGCTGGTAATCGCGGCGCCGGCGGATGCGATGCACGCGCTCGGCCAGGTTGATCGCACCGAAGTAAGCGGCGAACGCACGCACCAGCGCGTCGGCATCATCGAGCGAGATGTCGGCCAGGCCTCTGGCAAGGGCATCGACCGGCGCGCCCGTTTCACGACGTGCGATCGCCGCGCGTCGGACCTGTTCGACCTGCTCGAGCAACGCAGGCGACACCTGCTCGGACAACATGTCGCCGACCATCGCGCCCAGGCGGCGGACGTCGTCGCGCAGCAGCGCATCGGTACTGGCGAAGTCGATTTCGCGCAGCGGTGTGGGCAGATCGTCGTGGGCGCTCATGCGTCCACGTTATACGAGCGCGGCGTGACCGTGGCGCAGCGACGCGCTCAGTAGGCGAACTCGCGGAACACGCGGTCGATCTCGCCCTGCCACGGGCCGTGATACAGCGCGAGCTTGCGCTCGGCCGGTGTTTCGCCCGACTCGGCGATCTCGATCAGCGTTTCCAGGAACACGCGCTCGTCCTGTCCGCGCGCATTGGTGCATGCACGCCGCGCCAGGCCGGCGGCGGAAATCTTCAACGCCTCGACCGCCAGATCGCGCAGCGTACCGCCGCGGAACGGCGTCTTGAGCGCGTGGCGCGGCACACCGTCGCGCAGGGCGTTGCGCTCTTCCATCGTGAAGTCGCGCACCAGGTCCCAGGCGGCGTCGAGCGCGGCGTCGTCGTACAGCAGCCCCACCCAGAACGCCGGCAGCGCGCACAAGCGGTTCCACGGGCCGCCATCGGCGCCGCGCATCTCCAGATACTTCTTCAGACGCACTTCCGGAAACGCGGTGGTCATGTGGTCGTTCCAGTCGCGCATCGTCGGCAGCTGGCCGGGCAGCACCGGCAGTTCGCCGCGCATGAAGTCGCGGAAGCTCTGGCCGCTGGCATCGTGATAGGCGCCGTCGCGGTAGGAGAAGTACATCGGCACATCGAGCAGATAGTCGACGTAGCGTTCGTAACCGAAGCCGTCCTCGAACACGAAATCGAGCATGCCGGTGCGGTCGGCATCGGTATCGGTCCAGATGTGCGAGCGGTAGCTCAGGTAGCCGTTGGGCCGGCCCTCGGTAAACGGCGAATCGGCGAACAGCGCCGTGGCCACCGGCTGCAGCGCCAGCGACACGCGGAACTTCTTCACCATGTCGGCTTCGGTCGCGTAATCGAGGTTGACCTGCACGGTGCAGGTGCGGGTCATCATGTCCAGACCCAGATCGCCGACCTTGGGCATGTAGGCGCGCATGATCTTGTAGCGACCCTTGGGCATCCACGGCATGTCGGCGCGCGACCACTTGGGCTGGAAACCCATGCCGAGGAAGCCAAGCCCCAGACCATCGGCGACGCTGCGCACTTCGCGCAGGTGGCTCTCGACCTCGCTGCAGGTCTGGTGGATGTGCTCGAGCGGCGCGCCCGACAGTTCCAGCTGGCCGGCCGGTTCCAGCGTCACCGAAGCGCCGTCCTTGAGCAGGGCGACGGTGTGGCCGTGCTCGTCCACCGGCGCCCAGCCGAAGCGGGTCAGGCCGGTCAGCAGGGCCTCGATTCCGCGCGGGCCGTCGAAGGTCGGCGGACGCAGGTCGTCGAGACGGAAGCCGAACTTCTCGTGCTCGGTGCCGATGCGCCAGGCGTCGACGGGCTTCTCGCCCGAGGCCAGCACCTCGACCAGCTGCGCGCGGTCGGTGATGGGCGTCTCGGCGACGTGGCTGGGGCTGGACATGCGCGAACGGCTCTGCAGGAAAAAGGGCGCGAACGGGGCGCCCGTTCGCGAAGCGCGCACTATAAGCGTGCGGCCGCCCTCCGGGCGTCGCACCTGTGCAGTGCCAGCGTTCCAACCGGGGGTCAGGAGGCGCGGGCCGGCGCGGGCCGGTCGATCTCCATCCAGCGCGCGATCACCGCCCGGGCCTCGTCGACGCCGACCTTCGATTCGCCCGAGAACGTCTGCACGCTGACCTTGTCGCCGTGCTCGGCCTGCAGCTCCTTGCGCACCGCCTGCAGCGTATTGCCCGCCGCGCCGCGGCCGAGCTTGTCGGCCTTGGTCAGCAGCGCATGCGCCGGCATGCCGTGCTCGACCGCGAAGGCGATCATCTGCCGGTCGTAGTCCTTGAGCGGATGGCGGATGTCCATCACCACCACCAGCCCCTTGAGCGCCTCGCGTTCGCGGAAATAGCGCGCCAGGAACGCCTGCCAGTGCGCCTGCAGGTCGCGCGGCACCTTGGCGTAGCCGTAGCCCGGCAGGTCGACCAGGTAGCGGTTGTCGTGCGGCGGCAATGCGAAGAAGACCAGCTGCTGGGTGCGGCCGGGCGTCTTGGACACCCGCGCGAGCGCGTTCTGGTGGCACAGCGCATTGAGTGCGCTGGACTTGCCGGCGTTGGAGCGGCCGGCGAACGCGACCTCGAAGCCGCCGTCGGCGGGGAGCTGCTGCGGGGTGTGTGCGGCCAACAGATAGTTGGCGCGGGCAAAGGGATTCGACATCGCGATAGCTTGGCACGACGGGCGCCGGCTGTCCGCGCGGTTTGACCGCCCTCCGGCGGGCCAACATAATCCGGTGACCTGTCGCCGGCGACCCGCCGGACGCGGCGTCGAAGATCTCGGAGCCCAGCAATGCGCCACGCTCGCGCCTTTGGTATCGCCGGTCTTGTCGTAGCAGCCGTGGGCGCCGTCGCGTTCGCGCAGTCCACCGTGCAGCCCCTGCCCGACGCGCCGGCAGTGGAGACGCGCGAACTCGGTGACAACGCGGTGGCCGAACTGGCCGACGCCACTCACGGCGATCCGCAGCGGGGCGCCCAGCTGGCCGGTACCTGCGCGGCCTGTCATGGCCTGGACGGCAATGCCGAGGCCGATCCCACCCTGTACCCGCGCATTGCCGGGCAGAGCGAGCGCTACGTGGCCCGCCAGCTGGCGCTGTTCAAGAGCGGCGAGCGGCTCAGCCCGCTGATGCAGCCCTATGCGCAGCCGCTCAGCGCACAGGACATGCGCGATCTGGGCGCGCATTACGCGCAGCAGAGCAGCGGCGCGGGCATCGCCGACGATGCGCTCGTCGAAGCCGGTCCCTACGAGGGCATGAAGTTCTACGAGGTCGGCCAGAAGCTGTTCCGCAGTGGTGACGCCGAACGCGGCATTCCCGCCTGCATGGCCTGCCACGGCCCGGCCGGCAGCGGCAATCCGGGCCCGGCGTACCCGCACGTCGGCGGCCAGCAGGCCTGGTACAGCTCGGCGCGCCTGTACACCTATCGCGAGGGCGAGACGGGCGAGGACGATCGCCACCTGTTCGACGTCATGGCCGCAGTGGCCCAGTCGCTGACCGACGAGGAGATCGAAGCGCTCGCCAGCTATATGCAGGGCCTGCATCCGCGTCCCGACCCGGCGATGCTGGCCGCGATCGAGGCCCAGGCCGCTGCGGCACCGGCGCCGGCGGTCGCGCCCGACGACCAAGCCGTGCCGGCGACGGACCCCACCGCCGACGAGGCCCTCGAATCGGCCGAACCCCCGCCCGCCACGCAGTGACGCGACATCTCCCACCGGCGTGCGGCACCATGCCGCCCTGATCGACCTGTTCACCGACGCCGCGCCGTCGGCGACCGCCGCGCTTTTTGCGCCGGCCGTCCCGGGCGCGGCGTCCGCTTTCCGGAGCTCTCCCCGATGAAGTCGCTGTCCGCATCTCCCTGGCATCGCCTGCTTGCTGTCGCCGCGCTCGCCATCTCGGCCTGGTTGCCGGCCGCCGCGCGTGACCATGCGCCGGTCGAAGGCCTCGACTACGCGGTCATCGCCGATGGCCAGCCCTGGCAGCCGCTGGATGGGCAGATCGAGGTGGTCGAGGTGTTCTCATACGGCTGCGTGCACTGCTTCCACTTCCAGACGCTGGTCGATGCCTGGCGCGCACAGGCGCCTCGCGACGTGCGCTTCACCTATCTGCCGGCCGCGTTCGCGGCCAACGACAACTTCGCCCGCGGGTTCTTCGCCGCCCAGGCGCAGAAGCTCGGCGAGCGCAGCCACCACGCCGTGTTCTCGGCTGTCCACGAGACGTCGGTATTGCCGCGCAGTGGCGCCAGCGTCGACGCGATCGCCGCGTTCTATGCCCAGCATGGCGCGCGCTCCAAGGCGCGCTTCGCCGCGGCGATGACAAGCCCGGAGACCGACGAGAAACTGAACGCCGCGCGCGCGTTCGCCATGCGCAGTGGCGTGGAAGGGACCCCCACGCTCATCATCAACGGCCGCTACCGGGTGATGGGCCGGCGGCTGGAAGACCTGCTCACCGTGGCCGACCAGCTGATCGCACGCGAACGCGCCGCGCGCTGACATCACCCATCGCACGCATTCCTTCGAGAGACCGAACCATGAAGATCCGCCGCACCCTGCTCCTGCTGCTCGCGCCCGTCCTGCTCGCGGCCTGCGGCCAGCAGCCCGACCCCGCCGCATCGCCCGCCTCGCCTGCGCCGAGTGCCGAGGCAAGCCCTGCCGCCGCCCCGGCTGCTGCCGCGCCCGCGCGCGCCGACACCGGCGACGCTGCGGCTGCCGACGCCACTGCAGCCGCTCCGGCGAGCACGGCATCGCCGGCCGCGCCCGAAGGCCCGGCGCCGGTCGAAGGCACCGACTACGCCGTGATCCAGGGCGGCCAGCGTTTCTCCAACGGCCCGGGCATCGAAGTGGCCGAGGTGTTCGCCTACTGGTGCGGCCACTGCGCGGCCTTCGAGCCGCTGGTCAAGGCCTGGAAGGCGCGCCTGCCGGCCGACGTGGATTTCGTCGCGGTGCCGGTGGTGTTCGACCCGAACGACAACTACCCGCGCGCGTTCTTCGCCTCCGAGGCGATGGGCACGCTGGAGCGGACCCACGAAGCGACCTTCAACGCCATCCACATCCAGCGCGCGCTGCGCCCCAACGCCGATGCCGACAGCATCGCCGCGTTCTACGGCGGACTGGGCATCGACCAGAAGCGTTTCGCCAGCACGATGCAGAGCTTCGCGGTCAACGCCAACCTCGGCCGCGCGCGTCAGTTCGTCACCCGTAACGGCATCGAGGCGACGCCGACGATCATCGTCAACGGCAAGTACCGCGTGATGGCCAGCCGTTCGCTCGAGGACCTGGTGCGCGTTACCGACCATCTGGTCGCGATGGAACGCGCGGCGCAGTAAGCGCCCGACGCCGTGAGTACACCCGCCCCCGCCGCCTCGGCCGCATCGCGCCGGCTCAAGCTGCTGAGCGCGAACATCCAGGCCGGTTCCAGCACGCGTCGCTACAGCGATTACGCCACGCGCAGCTGGTCGCACGTGCTGCCGGCCGGCAAGCGCACCGCGCTCGATGCGATCGCCACGCTCGCCGGCAGCCACGACATCGTCGGCCTGCAGGAAGCCGACCCGGGCAGCTGGCGCTCGGGCTTCACCAACCAGACGCACTACCTCGCCGAGCGCGGCGGCTTCGAGTACTGGACCCACCAGCCGAACCGCCGCGTGGGTGCGGTCGCCTCGAGCGCCAACGGCCTGCTGAGCCGGCTCGAGCCGATCGAGGTCGTCAACCATGCGCTGCCCGGCCGCATCGCCGGTCGCGGCGTGCTGCTCAGCCGCTTCGGCGAAGGCGACGACGGCCTCGTGGTCGCGGTCGCCCATCTGTCGCTCGGCGCGCAGTCGCGACTGTCGCAGCTGTCGTTCATTGCCGAGGTGCTGGCCGAACATCCGCACGCGGTGCTGATGGGCGACTTCAACTGCACCTCCGACCGGCCCGAGATGTCGGTGCTCTATCGCCAGACCGGCCTGCAGCCACCCGCGTGCGCCGTGCACACCTTCCCCAGCTGGCGCCCGCAGAAGGCGATCGACCACATCCTGGTCACCGGCAACCTGCAGTGCGCCGACATGAAGGCGCTGCCGGCCGCATTCTCCGACCATCTGGCGCTGTCGACCGAGCTGCACGTGCCCGAAACCGCGCTGCGGCGGTGAGCTGTCGGTAGCGGTCGCTCGGGTTGGATCTCGTGCGCGCTACACCGGACCTGCACGTTATCCGCGCCGACATTTCAGACGCCGGGATCCACTCCTTCCCCCGCGTGCTGGGCATTGGGCCCTCCACGGGTCGAAGGCTGGGATGGGGGCCAGCCCTGCGTGCCGATCGCAATACTTCGAGCGTGCTCACGTCGTCGAATCCGCGTGCGCCCGGCAATGCAGCGAGCGACTGTCTGCCCCACCCAACCCTCCCCGCTTGCGGGGAAGGGCTCGCGCGCGCAATTCGCGCCGCTTGCGACTTTCCAAAGCCCTCCCCCGGCAGCGGGGGAGAGTTGGATGGGGGCAAACCATCCGGTCGCAGCGAGGTTATCGCACGCGTTTCAGCGGCTCCGCCTCGAGATCAGAAATCGATCCCCAGGCGCGCGTAGACGAAGCGGCCCGGCAGATCGTACGTGGACGCGTCGTAGCCGTTGAGGCTGCAGCTCAGGCACACCGGCGGTTCCTTGCCGGTGACGTTGTTGACGCCCAGGCTCATGCGCAGGCCGTCGAGCCAGCGGGTGTAGCGCCAGGAGAGCTGCAGGTCGTGGTAGGTGGTCGCGCCGAGATTGTTGACGTCGTTGGCGCTGTCGTCGCAGATCGCAAAGCCGTTCGCGCCGCCGCAGGATTCGACGAGGCTGTCGATGTAGCGCACCGTCCAGGCCAGCGACCACGGGCCGCGGGTCCAGTCGGTGACCAGGGTGCCGCTCCACTCGGGAATCGCGCTGTTGTTGACCTCTACGCCCGGGCGCCGCGGTTCCAGCGCGCCGGTCTCGTTGGCCAGCTCGTAGCGCGTGACCCACGTGGTCTTGGCGTCGAAGCGCAGGCGGCCCCAGTCGCGCTCGGGCAGCGTCCATGCGGCGGTGAAGTCCCAGCCGTCGGTCTTGATCGTGCCGAGGTTGGCGAGAATGTCGTCGAAGCGGATGATCTGGCCGCGATCGCTGCGGTCGTAGGACGCGCAGGAGAACGGATCGCGCGTGGCGATGCAGCGCTCGAGAATCGCCTGCGCATCCGGCGCCTGGATCGCGTCGGTGATGTGGTGGCGATAGAAGGTCACGCCCAGATCGAGGCGATCCGACCACGCGGCGCCGTCGGCGAACGACGGGCTCCACACCGAGCCGATCATCAGGCTGCGGCTGTGCTCGGGCTGCAGTTCGGCATTGCCCGAAGTCACGACCGAGATCTGCGAATTGGTCTGTGTGTAACCCGGCGGCACGCCGTCGGCGGCGCAGGCCGGCGACGGTACAGCGAAGCCCGAACACGGATCGACGAGCGTCGCGTCGAAGCGGCTCAGCGTGCCGTAGAGCTCGCCGATCGACGGCGCGCGGAAGCCTTCGGCGTAGCTCATGCGGAACAGGATCTCGTCGACCGGCTGCCAGCGCAGGCCGATCTTGCCGGTCGTCTCGCCGCCGAAGGTCGAGTAGTCCGAGTAGCGGCCGGCAATGCTCAGATCGAGCATTTCGCCGAAGGCGCCGTCGCGCATCAGCGGCACGCTGAACTCGGCATAGGCCTCGTTGACGTCGTATTCGCCGCGGGTGATGCCGGACGGCACACCGTTGTATTCGCCGGCCACGGTGATCGGATCGGGCGTGTAGCTGCCCTCGTACTTGCGGTACTCGTAGCCGGCCGCGAACGACAGCGGCCCGGCCCACATCTCGAACAGATCGCCGGTGACGTTGGCCGAGGCCAGGGTCAGCGTGTTGCGGCTTTCGTCGCGCACCACCGGCTGGATGAAGGCCAGCATCTCGGGCGTGATCGTGCCCGGGCCGCCGAACAGGTTCAGTGGTGTGCAGCCGGCGATCGTCGCGCAGACGGCCGGATCGCCCAGCGCTTCGTTGATGCGGCGGATGTTGTAGCTGCCGGTGTTGGTCTGCTCGGCGCGGCTCTGGCTGCGGACCAGGTTCACGTCCCAGTTCCAGGTGCGCACGCCGACGGCGAATGTGCCTTCGAGGCCACCGGCCGCGTACCAGGTGTTGACGTCCTGCGTGTAGCGGCGCGGGCCGCCTTCGACCGGACGCCGCGCGAGCAGGAACAGGTTGGGGCTGTCGCCTTCGGTGGTCAGGTCGAAGCCGAAGGGATTGAACGGATTGAGCGCCGAAATCGTCAGCGTGCTCTCGGCGTAGGGGTTGTACACGCCGGCATCGGTGCCGAGGAAGATCGGCTCGGGCGCGGCCTGGTTGGACGAGGTGCGCTCGTTGTAGAGCACGCGCGCATAGGCCGAAACCTGTGGCGTGAACTCGAAGCGCACCTGGCCGAATACCGACTTGCGCTCCGAGGGGGTCAGCAGCAGGTTGTTGGGCGCGAAGTTGTAGCGGTCGGCCGTGCCGAAGCAATGGTAATCATCGGTGCGGGTGCAGCCGGTCTGCGAGGGATCGTAGATCGGGGCGGTGGCGCCGTCGTTCGGCGTCAGGTCGACGGTCTCGCCGGTATTGGGATCTTCGAAGATGAAGCGACCCGCCGGCGTCGCCGAACTGCCGTTCGCCAGGCCCGTGCCCGGCACCGGCACCGCGGCGTTGGCGAACTTCGTCGACGCGACCTCGCGCTGCTTGTAGTACGAGGCGCCGAGAAACCACTGCGCGCGTTCGGTGCCGCCGCCCCAGCCCAGATCCGCGCCCCAGGTCGCACCGCCGAGATCGTCGTACTCGCCGTAGTGCAGGTCGAGGCTGCCGCCGTCGGCCTCGCGCCTGGTGATGATGTTGACCACGCCGGCGATGGCATCGGAGCCGTAGATCGACGAGGCGCCGTCTTCGAGCACTTCGATGCGCTCGATCAGCGCCAGCGGAATCGTGTTGAGATCCACCGCCGAGCCGACGCCGGAGCCTGAGGATTCGTTGACCCAGCGGATGCCGTCGACCAGCACCAGCACGCGCTTGGCACCCAGATGTCGCAGATCGACCGTCGCCGCGCCCGCGCCCACGCCGCCGCCGTCAGGTGGGAAGCCGAAGTTGCCGCTGGAATTGAACTTGGTGTTGAGCGCCGCGCCGCTGGCGGTGAGGTTCTGCACGATGTCGGCAACGGACGTGAAGCCGCTGCGGTCGATGTCCTCACGCGAGAGCACTTGCACCGGCACCGCGGTTTCCATCTCCGCCTTGCGGATGCGGCTGCCGGTGACCTGCACCGTATCGAGCGTGCGCGCCTCGGGCTCGGTGGCGGCGGACTGGGCGTGGGCGGCAGCGGGCACAGCCAGCAGCAGCGACAACTGGACCGCGGCAGCCAGCCGCGTGCGGGGCATCGACGTCATGTGTGCAACTCCGTTTGTGCGAGAGGTCTGCCGGAGCCCCCGTGCCGCCGGCTCTCCGGTTGTAACGAATCGTTAACCTGGCCGCACCTGGGGTCAACCCCAGCTTGACCGGAGTGCTCAGCCGGTCACGTCGCCCGTGACCGGCATCGTCGGCAGGGCGGCGCCCTGCTCGGCGCACCCACGCATCGCGACATCGGCGGCCGCCATGTCGAAGCCCTGCGCCACATACCAGTCGGGGTTGTAGTAGCTGTGCGCGTAGCGTTCGCCGCCGTCGCACAGGATGCTCACGATGGAACCGGCGATGCCCGCCTTGCGCATCGCGTGCGCCGCGTGCAGCACGCCGATGATGTTGGTGCCAGTGGAGCCGCCGACGCGCCGGCCCAGCCGCGTGTTGGTCCAGCGCATCGCAGCCAGGCTCAGGGCGTCGGGCACTTTCAGCATCGCGTCCACGCAACCGGGAATGAAGCTGGCCTCGGCATGCGGGCGACCGATGCCTTCGATGCGCGACGGCGGTGCGGGGGCGACATCGGCATCAGTGGTGTGGCCGTCGCGGCTGCGGGCGTAGTGATCGAAAAACGCGGAGTGCTCGGGATCGGCGCACAGCACGCGGGTGTCGAAGCCACGGTAACGGGCGTACCGGCCGATCGTGGCGCTGGTGCCGCCGGTGCCGGCGCTGCAGACGATCCAGCGCGGGATGGGATGCGCCTCCTGCGCCATCTGCTTGAAGATCGACTCGGCGATGTTGTTGTTCGCGCGCCAGTCGGTGGCCCGTTCGGCATAGGTGAACTGGTCCATGAAATGGCCGCCGGTTTCGCGTGCGAGCTGTCGCGAGGCCTCGCCGATGCCGCAGGCGCTGGGCACCAGATGGCAGCGGCCGCCCTGGAACTCGATCGCCGCGATCTTCTCCGGCGAGGTCGAAGCCGGCATCACCGCGACAAAGGGCAGCCCGAGCAGGCGCGCGAAGTAGGCCTCCGACACCGCGGTCGAACCGCTCGACGCCTCGACGATCGTGCTGCCCGCGTGCAGCCAGCCGTTGGCCAGCGCGTAGAGAAACAGCGAACGCGCGAGCCGGTGCTTGAGGCTGCCGGTCGGGTGGCTGGATTCGTCCTTGAGATAGACGTCGATGCCAGCAAAGCCCGGCAGCGCCAGCGGAATCAGATGGGTGTCGGCCGAGCGGTTGAAATCGGCCTCGATCTTGCGGATGGCCTGGGCCACCCAGTCGCGCTGGGACATGGAGCACTCGGGTTGGGCGCAGTGCATAGCTTAGTGCGCCAGGCGCGCCGGGTTGATCCCCTGTAGGAGCGCGCTTGCGCGCGAGAGGCGTTCCCGATCAAGCCCCATCGCGCGCGAGCGCGCTCCTGCAGGGGGCTGTGCGATTAGCGAGCGCCGACGAAGTGCGCGCATGGCGTGGTCGATGCCGAGCCGACCTCAGGCCCGATGCAGCGTCGACCTGTAGGAGCGCGCTTGCGCGCGAGAGGCGTTCCCGATCAAGCCCCATCGCGCGCGAGCGCGCTCCTGCAGGGGGCTCAGCCGAGACGGCGACGCACGATGCGGTCGAACACGGCCGCCGCGACGGGCAGCAGGCCGTCGTCGAAACGGAACGTCGGGTGGTGGCACATCGCGCTGTCCATGCCGAGGAACAGGTAGGCGCCGGGCCACTGTTCGAGCATGTAGGAGAAATCATCGGAGAACGGGTAGGCGCGCAGGTCGGTCGCGACATTGTCGGCGCCGAGTACTTCGCCGATCGCCTCGGCCGCCAGCACGGCCTGCGCGGGCGCATTGACGCAGGGCGGGCACGAATGCGGGATCTGCAGATCGATGCTGCAGCCGGAGATTTGCGCATGGCCCTCGCACAGCGCGCGCAGGCGCTTGAGCAGTTCTTCGTGCACGTCCCTGGACAGCGAGCGGATCGTGCCGCTGAGCGAGGCGGCCGACGGAATGATGTTGTGCGTGGTGCCGGCCTGCAGCGAGCCGACATTGATCAGCGCCGCTTCCATCGGGTCGATGTGACGGCCGACGATCGCGGAGATGTCGACCGCCAGGCGCGCGGCAACCTGCAGCGGATCGTTGGCGCGATGCGGCGCGGCCGCGTGACCGCCGACGCCTTCGATCGCGATCTCGAACACCGCCAGCGACTGCAGCGTCGCACCGCTGCGCACGCTGGCCCGGCCGGTCGGCAGCGCCGGCATGTTGTGGAAGGCGTAGACCTCGTCGCAGGGCCAGCGCTCGAACAGGCCGTCCTCGATCATCCTGATCGCACCCCGCCCGCCCTCCTCGGCCGGCTGGAAGATCAACAACACGCGCCCCGTCGCCGGCGGATGCGCGACCAGATGCGTCGCCGTGCCGAGCAACGCCGAGGTGTGCCCGTCATGTCCGCAGGTGTGCGCGACGCCCGGGCGCTGCGAGCGGAACGGCAGGTCGCTCTGCTCGTCCATCGGCAGCGCGTCCATGTCGGCACGCAGACCGATCGACAGGCCCGGCTTGCCGCTGTCGATCACTGCGACCACACCGGTGCCGCCGAGCCCGGTGTGCACCTCCAGCCCCAGGCCACGCAGTGTTTCGATCACCAGCGCCGAAGTGCGGTGCTCCTCGAAGCCGAGTTCCGGCCAGGCATGGATACGCTGGCGCCAGTCGGTCATGCGCGGTGCGAGGGCGGCGATGGTGTCGGGAATGTGCGTGGTCATGGACGATCCGGAAAAGACATCAGAGAAACAGCAGGCTCGCGCCCACCAGATAGAGGAACACGGCGAACACGCGCTTGAGCACCGTGCCGCTGATCGCATGCGCGATGCGCGTGCCCCAGGGCGCGGCGAGCACCGACGCCACGGCGATGCCGAGGGCACCCGGCACGTAGACGTAGCCCCACGAAGCGCCCGGCACCACATCCACCGGCGCCTGCAAGGCGTAACCGGCCGCCGCGGCCAGCGCGACGAACACGCCGCACGCGGACGACGTGCCCACCGCGCGCACCGGCGACACGCCCAGCCAGACCAGCAGCGGCACGGTCATGCTGCCGCCGCCGATGCCGACGACCGACGCCAGCGCGCCGATGCCCACGCCCGCGCCCGACAGACCGACGCCGGTCGGCACCACGTCCGCACCGCGTGATCCGGACGTGCGCGACAGCAGCAACTGCGTGCCCACGACTGCGCAGTACGCAATCACGCACCAGCGCAGCACATCGCCATCGAGCAGCACCGCCACCCAGCTGCCCAGCCATCCCCCGAGCAATACGCCCGGGATCATCCAGGCCACGGTGGGCCACAGCACGCTGGCACGCAGATGGTGCGCGCGCGTCGACGACAGACCGGTCAGCACGATGCTCGCCAGCGCCGTCGCGAGCGCGGCGTGCATCGCGGCATCAGCCGGCACGCCGTAGAGCGGCAACAGCCACACCAGCGCGGTCACCAGCACCAGCCCGCCGCCGATGCCGAGCAGGCCGGCAAGCACCCCGGCGACTGCGCCGAGCAACGGGAAGAGCAGCAGGGTCCAGGTCAGCATGCGTGGCTCGGCGCGTGATCGCCGTGGCGCGATGCATGGACGTGCACGCTTGAAGCCCTCCCCCGCTTGCGGGGGGTGAGAGCGATCCGCTTGCGCGGCACTGCCGCGCGGATCGATTGAACGACCGGCGTGCTACCCCGGTCCGGACGGGTTGGGTGGAGGCGAACGATCAGCTCGTCGGTGAAATCAATGACGAGCGATACACCGCACCTGTGATCACGCAAAGCAGCAAACGGATCGTTCGCCCCCATCCCAACCTTCCCCCGCACGCGGGGGAAGGGGCGGAATTCTGCGAGCGTAGAAATCTCTGAAGAAATCACACGCCCGATCAAGTCCACTCGATCTTGATCGCAGCCGCCGCCTCGCGCGCCACCGCGCGCGCCGTATCCACATCCGCGCCACGCGCCAGCGTCACGCCGACGCGGCGCTGGCCTTCGACGCGCGGCTTGCCGAACAGGCGCAGCGCGCTGTCCGACGAACGCAGCGCGGCATCCATGCCCGAGAACACCGGCACGCCCGTGCCCTGCGCCAGCAGCGCGCACGAAGCCGCGGTGGTGTGCTGCACCACGCCGTCGGCATCGACCGGAATCGGCAGGCCGAGAATCGCGCGGGCATGCAGGGCGAATTCGCTCAGATCCTGCGAGGCCAGCGTCACCAGGCCAGTGTCGTGCGGACGCGGCGAGACTTCCGAGAACCACACCTGATCGCCCTTCACGAACAGTTCGACACCGAACACACCGCGGCCGCCCAGATCGCCGGTGACCGCACGTGCGACGTCGCGCGCGGCCTGCAGCGCGGCTGGCGACATCGCCTGCGGCTGCCAGCTCTCGCGGTAGTCGCCGGCGATCTGCACATGACCGATCGGCGCGCAGAACGCGGTGCCGCCGGCGTGCCGCACGGTCAGCAGGGTGATCTCGTAATCGAAGTCGATGAAGCCCTCGACGATGCAGCGGCCCGCGCCGGCGCGGCCACCGGTCTGGGCGTAGTCCCAGGCCGCGTCGATGTCGGCTTCACTACGCACCGTGCTCTGGCCCTTGCCAGACGACGACATCACCGGCTTGACCACGCACGGCAGACCAACGGCCTCGATCGCGGCGCGGTACTCCTCGCGCGTGTCGACGAAGCGGTAGGGCGAGGTCGGCAGGCCCAGCGTTTCGGCGGCGAGCCGGCGGATGCCTTCGCGATCCATCGTCAGGCGCGTGGCGCGTGCGGTCGGGACCACCTTGAGTCCTTCGCGCTCCAGCGCGACCAGGGTGTCGGTGTGGATCGCCTCGATCTCCGGCACGACGAGGTGCGGCTGTTCGCGTTCGATCAATGCACGCAGCGCGCCCGGATCGAGCATGTCGAGCACGTGGCTGCGATGGGCGACCTGCATCGCTGGCGCATTCGCATAGCGATCGGCGGCGATCACTTCGACGCCGAAGCGCTGGAGTTCGATCGCGACTTCCTTGCCCAGCTCGCCCGAGCCGAGCAGCAGGACACGGGTGGCGGACGGGGACAGCGGCGTGCCGAGAGTGATCATGCGTGCGGACCGGACGGAAACAGGCGGCCATTCTAATCGGTGGCGGGTTCGAGCCAGACAGATCCTGCAGCAGCGCTCACGCTTGATCCGCCTCTCTGTAGGAGCGCGCTCGCGCGCGATGAAGCGTTCCCGATCATGCCCATCGTGCGCAAGCGCGCTCCTACAGACGCCGACCGCGAAACGGGCTTCAGCCTGTCTTCGCTATAGTCGCCCGCCATTCTCGACATGCCTGTGCCGATGCCGCAGATGCCCGTGACGCCCGCCGACTCCCGCCCGCGCCGCCCCAGTCGCTGGATGCTGCTGCTGGCGGCCGCGCTCATGCCGGGACTGGTAGCAGCCCAGAACGGTGACGACTCGGCGCTGCGCATCGCCATGCAGGCCGCCGAACGCGGGCAGCCGGTCTCGCCGGCGATGCAATCGCATCCGGCCGCGGCCTGGCTCGAATTCGCCGGCCTGCGGCGCAATCTGGCGACGCTGCCGCTCGCCGAGGGGCGCGACTTCCTGCAGCGCCATGCGGACACGCCGGTCGCCGAGGTATTCCGCGAAGCCTGGCTGCGCGCGCTCGCCGATCGCGGCGAATGGCAGGAGGTGCGTGCGGCCTGGGCACCGGGCATCAGCAACACCACGCTGCGCTGCATCGAGCTCGATGCCCGCGCGCGCTCCGGCGCGACCGATGCGCAGTGGACACGCGACACCCGGGCGATCTGGCGCAGCAGCGGCAAGTCGCTGCCCGATGCCTGTGATGCCCCGTTCGCAACGCTGGCCGCCAATGGTGGACTGGGCGATGCGCTGCGCTGGGAGCGTTTCGACCTGGCCGTCGCCGACTGGGACGCCGGCATGATGCGCGCCATCGCGCGCGGTCTGTCGGCGGGCGAGCAGACCCTGGCCAATGACTACGCGGCCTACATGCAGGCGCCCCACGCACGCGCGTTGTCGTGGCCCAAGACCGCACGCAGCCGTCTGGTCGCCTCGCACGGCCTGGCGCGTTTCGCCAAGGACGATCCGCTGGCCGCCGAGCAGCAGCTGCCCGCGCTGGCCGCGGCGCTGGAATTCGGCGAAACCGAGAACGGCCGCGTGCTGTACCAGGCCGCGCTGTGGACCGTGGCGTCCTATCTGCCCGATTCGGCGCGCCTGCTGGGCCGCGTGCCCGACAGCGCCTACGACGAGCGCCTGCACGAGTGGCGTGTGCGCGAAGCCCTGGCGCGCAGGGACTGGGCCGCCGCACTGACGGCCATCGGCAAGATGGGCGCCACCCAGCGGGGCCAGTCGCGCTGGACCTGGTTCCAGGCGCGCACCACCGAACTCACCGGCGACCGCGCCGGCGCGGTGCCCCTGTTCCGCGAAGCCGCGAAGAACTCCGATTTCCACGGCTTTCTCGCCGCCGACCGCCTCGACCAGCCCTACGCGCTGTGTCCGATGGAATTCGCGCCGTCCAACAACGCACGCACGCAGGTGGCAGCCGATCCGGGCCTGGTGCGCGCACTGGCGCTGTACCGCATCGATCGTCCCGGTTGGGCGGTGCGCGAATGGAATGCGGCGCTCGCGCGCTTCGACGATGCGCAGCGGCGCATCGCCGTGCAGGTCGCGCAGGAGAACGGCTGGTACGACCGCGGCGTGTTCGGCCTGGGCCGTCAGCCGGAAGAAACGCGGCTGTACACGCTGCGGTTTCCGCTGACCCAGCAGGCGCTGATCGAGCGTGAATCGAAGCGTCACGGCCTGGACCCGGCCTGGGTTGCGGCCGAGATCCGCGCCGAGAGCACCTTCAATCCCAATGCGCGCTCGCCCGCCGACGCACGCGGCCTGATGCAGGTGATGCCGGCCACCGGCGCGGCCGTCGCGCGCCGCCTGGGCATGAACTGGACCGGCGCCGACAGCCTCTACGACCCGGCGACCAACGTCGCCATCGGCACGGCCTACCTGCGCGAGAAGAAGGACATGTACGGCCTGCCCTACGTGGCGATCGCCGCCTATAACGCCGGCCCCTCGCCCACCGGCCGCTGGCTGGCGCAGCGTCCGGACATGGATCCCGACATCTGGATCGAGACCATCAGCTACCGCGAGACGCGCGAATACGTTGCGCGCGTGCTCGCCTTCAGCGTGATCTACGACTGGCGCATGTACGGCAAGGCCGCGCCGCTGGCCAATCGTATCGACGGCACCAGCGACGCGCGCACACGCGCCTTCGCCTGCCCGGCCGGCTGACCGGCCTCCGCACCGCCGCATGACGGCACCACGCGCGCATCGCGCCTTCGATGCGCGCCTTTCCACACGTCCGACGCCGATCAAGGAAGATGTCATGCGCGTATTGCGCACCGTGTTGCTGGGCGTCGGCCTGGCCGTCTGCACTGCAGCCCAGGCCGAGCCGGCCGTGTACTTCGTCGAACACAGCGTTCGTGCAGCGGGCCATGGCGGGACGCTGCGCAGCGTCGGCTACAGCCGGCTCACGCTCGAACACGGCCCGTCCGGCGAACTTCGCATGCACGCGCGCCCGCTGTGGTCGCAGCAGCGCGGCGGCGGTTACACGCGTTCCACCGACGATCTCGACGCCGACGACCCGAGTGATGCCGCCGTCATTGATGTGCTGGCCGGCGGGCTCGAGATGCGGGTTTCGGCCGACGGCACGCCGGGGCCGCTGCGTGCCGTCGACGCCGATGCGTGGACGCGACTGACCGCACAACGCCCGCGGGCGGCGCAGGCCCTGGTCGACGCGCCGCAGTCGCTCGGCCTGCAGGCGCGGGCGCTGCCCCGGCGGCTGCAGGTGGGCAAGGTCTTCACCCGGCGAGAGTCGACACCGACCCTGGGCGACATCGACACCCGCCTCGAAGTCCTGGCGGTCGATGATGGCGTCGCCGTGCTCGCCCTGCGCATCGAGGCCGACAGCCTCCGCGGCACCGGCCGGCAGGCGGTGCGCCTGGTCGACGGCATGCCGCTCGACGTGCGCCTGCGCCTGGAGATGGACGCGACCGACGACATGCCGGCCACCGAGCAAAGCCTGCGCATGGTGGCGATGGATCTCGGGCCCATGCTGGATCTGTCGGATTCGGGCGCGACCATCGCCGAGTACCAGGCCGAACGGCTCGACGCGCCGCCGTTCTCGGAGCAGCCGGTCGATCCCGCGCTTTACGATTCGGATTCGCCACCGCCCGGTGTGCTCTTGGCGGACATGCTGGACGTCGAGCAGGTGGATGCGCAAACGCCACGCCTGGATTTCACACTGGAACCGCGCAGCATGGGTCGCGCGCGCATCGTGCTGCGCAAGCGCTATGACGGTATCGATGATGCGACACAGGACGACCGGCCGCTGCTGGTCGCACGTGTGCGTTCGGTGGTCTTCCGCGACGCTGATGGCCGGCCAGTGTCCGATCTCGAAGCGGTGCCCGTGGGTTCGACACTGGCGATCGCAGGCCAGTGGCGCATTGACGAAGGCGAGGCAAATTTTCCGTTCCGGCTGCACCCGGGCACGCGGACGCACACGCTCGAGGCAGCAACGTCCATCGAGCTCGGCCTTGATGTCGAAACCTTCGCCTGGGACGGCGTGGAAACGGTTGCCCATGGCGATCAGCCGCAGTCGCTGCCCCGTGCCCGCATCGACTGGATGTCGGCCCAGCGCATCGGTGTCGAACAGCCTCGCGCCGGTCCCGGCGAGATGACCGGTCTGTGGACGATCGCGGTGCCGGTCGATGCAGAAGGCCGCGCCCTGCCACAGGCATCGCTGATGCGCTACAGCCGGGATAACCCCGAGACGCTGGACTGGGAGCATCGCCATGCGCCGCAGCGCACCGAGATCGCCACGCCTGCGCCGATCGCGGCGGTCGAACTGCGGCGCTATCGCTGGACGCTGGTGCCGCGGACCTGGACAGTCGAGCGCCGCGACAGCGTCGACTGACCGCGTCTGTGACGGCGCGCGGCGTCAGTCGCGCGGCGGCACATCGTTGCCGGGCGCCGTGTCGACCGGCAGGCCGTGCGCCGCGGCCCGGGTTTCCCAGCGCTTGCGCGCCAGGCGCTGCATGTCGGTGACGCGATCGCTCTCGTCGACGATCTCCTGACCCAGCAGCGTCTCGACCACGTCCTCCATCGTCACCACGCCGCGCGTGGCGCCGTATTCGTCGACCACCAGCGCGATGTGCTGGCGGTGGTCGAGCAGGAAATCGAGCAGGCCGGTCAGCGGCATGCCTTCGGGCACCGGCCGGATGGGCCGCGCCAGCGCGCGCACCGGCGTGTCGCCCTCGCCCAGCGCCTCGCGCTGCAGCAGGTCGGCGCGCAGCACGAAGGCGTCTGCGTCGTGGATGTCGTCGCGGTAGACGGGAATGCGCGAGAACGGTGCCGCACGCGAGTCGGCCAGCGCATCGGTCACCCGCGTGTCGTCGCGCAGCGCGGCCACCACGGGCCGCGGCGTCATCACGTCTTCGGCGCACAGCTCCGACATGCGGAACAGATTGCGCAGCACGCGCGATTCGTGCGGCAGGATGCCGCCGCTCTGCTCGCCCACACTGGCCATCGCGATGAACTCCTCGCGGTTGAACACGTGCGCCTGCCGCCCGCGCGAGATCAGGCGCGTGAGCAGTTCGGACAGGCGGATCAGCGGATACAGCACGACGATCAGCAGGCGTACGAAGGTGGCGGTCGGCGCGGCGAGCTGGCGCCAGTACTGCGCGCCCAGCGTCTTGGGCACGATTTCCGACAGGAACAGGATCAGCAGCGTCGCCACCGCCGAAAACACGCCCACCCAAGCGCTGCCGAAGGCATCGGAGGCCTTGGCGCCCGCGCCGACCGCGCCGGCGGTATGGGCGATGGTGTTGAGCGTGAGGATGCCGGCCAGCGACTGGTCGATGCGGTCGTGGCGCAAGGCCTGCAGCCTTGCCGCCAGCTTCGGCCGGCTGCCCTGCAGACCGGCGATGAAGGACGGATTGATGCTCAGCAGCACCGATTCGGCGATCGAGCACAGGAATGACAGCGCGATCGCCAGACCCAGGTAGACCAGCATCAACGTGATGTCCATCGCATCGCCGCTGCCGGCGACCGCCACCGGCGCGGCCCATGCGACGAGCGGCAGGCTGGCGAGCAGCAGGATGGCGGAACGCGCAATCGCAGGACGGGGCACGGCGGCACTCCGGGACACGGGCGGCCAGTCTAGAGCGCGGGTGATGTGGGCCGCGTGGCCTGCGCGGGTGCGCGGCGGCGCGCCGACTGGGACAATGCCCGGTTCGCCGGACTGTTTCGCGCATCCGCGTCGACGGGCGGCCTGTAACGGAGCACGTGGATGAGGCGATGGCGTGAAGTGGCGACGGGCGTTTGCCTGTGGATGGCGGCGGCCTGCGCGCAGGCGGAGGACACACAGCGCGTGGTCTTCATCGCCCATACGGCCGCCGGCGTGGATGCGGACCTCCCGCCACAACGTCACTGGCGTTACGCCGCGTTGTCACCGGCGGCCCCGGCACGCAACAGCACGTCCGCGCTGCAGATCCGCCCGGTGTGGGCGCGTGCGCCCGACGCCCCGGGCGCTCCCCCATCGGGTTTCGACACCGAGGACGGCGCGCCGGGAGCGACCGGGACCGGGTTTGATCTGCAGCTGGCGGCGGATGGCAGCGTGCTGACGCCGCGCGGCGCTCAAGGCGCGGCCATCCCCGCAGATCTGCGCCTGAGCGCCCTGGCGCTGCGCCCGGTCGTGTTGCCGTCTGCGCTGCGCGCGGGTATCCGCGTCGACAGCGAGGATCGCAGCGGCGACCACGCCGGCCTGCACCGGACGCTGCGGGTACGCACCGTCGACGCGACGGTCGCCGTGCTCGATCTGGATCTCCGCGGCGCAGGCCTGCAGGGCCACGGCCGTCAGGCCGTCCGCATCGACGACGGCCAGCCGCTCGAAACCCGCCTGTATCTCGAACACGCAGCCGGTGGGACCGCGCCCGAGGTGCATCGCCTGCACGTCATCGACATGGCCACCCGCCCGGTGCTCGATCTCGAACTCGACGACGCAATGGCGCAGGACTACGTCGAGCGGACACGCGAGATGCTCGACGCCCCGCCGTTCTCCGCGCCTTCCGACGATCCATCGCAGTACCAGCCGCATCCCACACCGGAAGGCGCGCTCGAATCATGGATGCCGGCCGCCGACGGTTCGGAACTGGAGGCGATGCTGCTGGTGGCCGTGCAGCGTGCGCCCGACGGCGGGCGCCCGCGCATCGTGCTCGGCGCCGATGGCCGCGCGATCGGCGACACCGGCGCGCCGATCGACGCCTTCGTGTCCCTGCGCGCACGCACCGTCGAATTGCTCGACGCGGCCGGCCGACCGCTGCCCGGCATCGACGCGACCATCGTGCAGCCGACGCTGCCGATGTCCGACCGCCAGCGCCTCGAGGACACGCAGCTGGGCTTCCCGTTCCGCGTGCCGGCCGACGCATCGGCCGACGCGCTGTGGACGCTCGACAGTGTGCGCATGACCGGCGACGTGGAGGCCTACCGCTGGGACCACGCCGAGACCGTGTCACGCGACACCACACGCACGGGCAACGACGATGCGCGCATCGAGTGGACCACGCCGTACCGGGCCACGCTGGTGCAGGACGCCTGGGCGCCCACGCGTCGCGAAGGCCTGTGGACGACGGCGGTGCCGGTCGATGCGGACGGCAACGAGATTCCGTCCGCACAGTTCACGACCAGACGCAGCCCCGACATGCCCGGCGACTGGCGCACGCCCGCCACGCTGCCGCCGCTCGCCTACGAGTCGCAGCGCATGCCGCTGCGCCTGGAAATCGCCACCGCCACGCCGATCGCCGGCCTGCGACTGCGCCATTACCGCTGGCGCGACGAGCCGCGGACGTGGACCTTCCACGACTTCCGCAAACGGCTGTCCGATGCCGAACGCGCTGCGTACGAGCGCGAATTCGGACGCAAGGCATCGATGCGTTGAGGTCACCGCCGATCAACGCCGGTTAGGCTGTCACGTCCACCTGACCTGCGCCGGTTCCCGCACCATGTCCACCATGCAGACCTATCTCGTCGGCGGCGCCGTGCGCGACCGCCTGCTGGGCCAGCCGGTCGGCGACCGCGACTGGGTCGTCGTCGGCGAAACCCAGGCCTCGATGGAGGCGGCCGGCTTTCGCGCCATCGGCCTGGATTTTCCGGTGTTCCTGCATCCGCGCACGCAGGAGGAATACGCACTCGCGCGCACCGAGCGCAAATCCGGGCGCGGCCATCGCGGCTTCGTCGTCGATGCCGACCCGGGCGTCACGCTGGAAGAAGATCTGGGCCGGCGCGACTTCACGATCAATGCGATCGCGCAGGCGCCCGACGGCACGCTGATCGACCCCTTCGACGGCGCGGCGGACATCGAAGCGCGCGTGCTGCGACACGTCGGCCCGGCGTTCGCCGAAGACCCGCTGCGCGTGCTGCGCGCCGCGCGATTCATGGCGCGCTTCGCGCCGCTTGGCTTCACCGTCGCCGACGAGACGATGGCGCTGATGCGCGGCATGGTCGAGGCCGGCGAACTCGCATCGCTGACGCCCGAACGCGTGTGGAAGGAACTGTCGCGCGCGCTCGCATCCGTGCGGCCGTCAGCGTTCATGCGCACCCTGCACGACTGCGGCGCGCTGGCCGTGGTGCTGCCCGAGGTCGACGCGCTCTACGGCGTGCCGCAGCGCGCCGAATTCCATCCCGAAGTCGATACCGGCGTGCACGTCGAACTGGTCGTCGACATGGCCGCGCGCCTGGCGCCGGGCGATGCGTGCATCGCATTCGCCGCGCTCGCCCATGACCTGGGCAAGGCGCTGACGCCGACGGACAAGCTGCCGCGCCACATCGGTCACGAACATGCCGGCGTCGCGCCGGTCGAAGCACTTTGTGCGCGTCTGAAGGTGCCGGCCGCGTATCGCGAACTGGCCATCGTCGCCTGCCGCGAGCACCTCAACGTGCACCGCATCGCCGAACTGCGCGACGCGACCCTGCACGACCTCATCGCCCGCAGCGACGGTTTCCGCAAGCCGGCGCGCATCGACCAGCTCGCCCTGGTCTGCGAATGCGACAAGCGCGGCCGCCTCGGCAGTGCGGAGGATGCCTATCCGCAGGCCGGCATCCTGCGTCGCGCGCATGCCGCGGCGGTGGCGATCAATGCGCGTGACCTCGCCGCCGAGGGCATCAGCGGGCCGGCGGTCGGCGAGGCGCTGCGCCGTGCGCGGATCGAGGCGATCGCCCGCAGCCGCGTGCCTTGACCCGCCCGGCGCGGCGTAAGCTGCGCGGCTGAGTTCCGGAGAGACCGCGATGCCCACACGCCGCCAATTGCTCGCCGCTTCCGGCGGACTGATCCTCGCATCCGCCCTGTCGCCGCTTCTGGCCGAAGAGACTGTGGCGCCTTCGGACGACGTGTTCGCTGCGCTGGAACGCGCCGCAGGCGGCCGCCTGGGCGTGGCCCTGCTCGACACCGGCACCGGTCGGCGCGTGGGCTGGCGCGACGAGGCCCGGTTTCCGATGTGCAGTTCGTTCAAATGGCTGCTGGCGGCCGCCGTGCTGCATGCGGTGGACCGCGGCGCGATCGGCCTGCGTCAAGCCGTCGCGGTGCATGCCGACGACATCATCGCGCACTCGCCCTACGTCCAGACACGCGTGGACGGGGGCACGGCGACCGTCAGCGACCTGTGCCGGGCCACGGTGATCGAGAGCGACAATGCCGCGGCGAACCTGTTGCTGCCGCTGATCGGTGGCCCTGCGGGGCTGACCGCCTTCCTGCGCGGCAATGGAGATCCGGTCACGCGACTCGATCGCAACGAGCCCACGCTCAACGAAGCGGCCGCCGGCGATCCGCGCGACACCACGTCACCGCGCGCCATGGTCGACGACCTGCACCGCCTGCTGCTGGGCGACAGCCTGCGTGCACCGTCACGCGCGATGCTCACCGCCTGGCTGGTCGACAACCGCACCGGCGATGCACGCATCCGCGCAGGTGTGCCAGCAGGCTGGATCGTCGGCGACAAGACCGGCACCTGCGGCGCAGGCACCGCGGCCGACGTGGCGGTGCTGTACCCGCCCGACCGCGCGCCGCTGCTGCTGGCGGTCTACGTCCACGGCGCGTCGATTTCCGGCCCCGCGATGGACGCCCTGCACGCCGATGTCGCCCGCGCGGTGCTGGCGCGCTGACTGCCTGCGCGGCCTGCGCCGCGCCCCGTGTCAGCGGGATGCGGCCAGACGCTGCTGCAGCGCCATCGCCGCGGCAGGATTACGCGCCTTCGCAGCCGAAATGAAGAACACGAAGGTGTCGCGCGGCTTCGTCGGCGCGGCATCGCGTGCGCCGACGTAGGGCAGATCGGCGGGCGCCTGCCCGTGCGCCCATTGCAGCGCGCGTTCGGCCCAGGCATCGAGCTGCAGGCCGGGATAGCCCAGTGACTGGTCTTCGCGGCTCGACATCAGGCGCGCGTAGATCAAGTCGCCGGTGATGTCGGCGAACGAGGGGTAGTCGTCCGAATCGGTGAACACCGACGCGACGCCGCGGGCGCGCGCCAGACGCAGCCAGGCTTCGCTGCGGAACGAGGGATGGCGCACTTCGACCGCGTGCCGCAGGGGCATGCCGTCGAGTGTATCGGGCAGCAGATCCAGAAAAGCTTCAACGTCGTCGCCGTCGAAGCGCCGCTGCGGCGCGAACTGCCACAGCAACGGACCGAGCCGGTTGCCGAGCTCGGCGATGCCGCCCTCGACGAAGCCGGCGATCTGCTTCGCCGTGCCGGCCAGTGCGCGCGCGCCGACGATGTGGCGCGGCGCCTTGAGCGAGAACACGAAGCCGTCCGGCGTTTCATCGGCCCACTTGGCGTAGGTCGCCGGCTTCTGCGCGCCGTAGAAGGTGCCGTTGATCTCGATCGCGGTCAGGTGCCGGCTGGCGTATTCGAGCTCGCGCTTCTGCACCAGACCCCTGGGATAGAAGTTGTCGCGCCAGGGCGCGAACGTCCAGCCGCCGATGCCGGTGCGGATGCCGTGTACCGGCTGCGGCGCCGATTCGAACAGGTCGCTCACGAGACCGTTTCCAGAGCGGGGCGCACGTGGCGGTCGAGCAGGCGCGCCAATGGCGCGAGTGCGGCGTGCGGCGGCAGTGCGGCAGCGAGATAGGCGACAAAGCGCGGCGCGTCGGCGAGGTATTTCGGCTTGCCGTCGCGGTGATGCAGGCGCGCGAAGATGCCCAGCACCTTGAGATGGCGCTGCACGCCGGTCAGGGCGGCGTCGTGCTGGAACTGCGGACGCGACGGCACCGGCACGCCGGCGCCCTGCGCCTTGGCGTGGTAGCGGTCGAGCCAGATCGCCAGCTGCGACGGCGGCCAGCTGTGGAAGGCGTCGCGCAGCAGGCAGGCCACGTCGTAGGCGACCGGGCCGCGCACCGCGTCCTGGAAATCGAGCACTGCCACGCCACCGACGACCGGCATCAGGTTGCGCAGCATGTAGTCGCGATGCACCAGCACCTGCGGCTGCGCCAGCATCGACTCGATCAGATGCGCCTGCACCGCTTCCCAGCCCGCGCGCTCGTCAACGCTGAGCGTCACGCCGAGGTGGCGGCCGAGGAACCAGTCCTCGAACAGCGCCAGTTCGCGGCGCAGCATTGCCGCATCGAATGCGGGCAGATCGAGCGGCGGCGCGATCGCCTGCAGGCGCAGCAACTGGTCGATTGCAGCGTCGATCAGCTCTTCGGCATCGAGCCGTGCCAGCGCCTGCAGGCAGGTCTCGCCGCCGAGGTCCTCGAGCAGCAGAAAACCCGCCTCGACATCCCGCGCCAGCACCTGCGGCACGCGCACGCCGCCGGCCTCGAGCAGATCACGGATACGCAGCCACGGCCGCACGTCCTCGAGCGCGGGTGGTGAGTCCATGACGATCCGTGTGCCGCCGCCGGTGGCCGCGCGCCAGTAACTGCGGAAGCCGGCGTCCATCGAGGCGCGTTCGAGCTGCAGCGCAGCGTCACCGCTGGCGGCGCGCGCCCAGGCCAGGCGCGCCTGCGCGCGGTCGGCTGCATCGCCGTGGGACATGGAATCGAGGGAGGGGGACACGGTGGACATGCTGCGGCCGGAAAGACGGGACCGCCGGATTATCCGGCAATCCGACCGCCATGCCCGTGCACGTTCAGCGCCGCGAAATGGCAGCCTCGAGGTGCAGCAGCACGTCGCGGGCGGGCGTGAGCCGCGTGGCCAGACCCGCGATCACGCCCAGCGTGTTCGCCAGTGCATCGGCCGGGTCCTGCATGCGCGTTTCGGTCAGCGCGCCTTGCGCGTATTCGAGCCCGATGCCGAGCAGCACCAGGCCGATGCCGGCGCCCAGCAGCGCGGGCCAACGCGCGTAGAGCTGCACCGCCGCGGCGGCCAGGGCGAAGTAGGCGAGGAAGTGGCCGATCTTGTCGCTGCCGTCCACGTCCGGCATCGGCACCGAAGGCGCCAGCGACAGCACCACGACGATCGCGATCGCCACGATCCACAGCCCGCCCCAGAGCCGCGGATGCCGCAGCGGCTTGAACGAACGGCCGAAGCGCACGCCGCGATTCAAAGCCGATGGCTCATGTCGCCGATCAGGAAGGCGTGGTCGAAGTCGACGCCCTTCGCGAAACCGATGGCCTGGAAGGCCTCGCCCATGTCGCCCGGCAGCGTGAGCCGCTTGGCCTGCTGGCGCAGGGCGTAGCGCGCCGCCTCGTCCGGGGCGTCCGCCTCGTGCGCGGCGAGACGCTGCTCGAGCCGGTTGCCGAGCAGCAGCGAGGTCTGGTTGCAGTAGCCGGAGAACTCGAAGCCGGCATTGGTCCCGGCCTCGGCCAGCGCGGTGAAGTCCACCGACGCCGTCAGGTCCTGCAGGCCCGGGAGCGCGAACACGTCGCCGCTGACCTGGTGACGATGGAAGGCGCGCAGCGTGCCGGCCTCGCGATCGTCGCGGTAGTACTCGCGGCGCGCATAGCCGTAGTCGACGAACAGCATCGCCCCACGGGTGAGACCCCCGGCCACCGCCTGCACCCAGTACGGCAACTGCGGCAGCAGCTCGGAGCGGTAACCTTCCAGCAGGGGTGCGCCGCGCTGGCGTTCGACGTGCCGCACCGCCGCCGACAGCAGCGCATCGGCCGGATGCAAGGTGCGTGCGAAACCATCGCCGTCGCGGGTCACGTACTCCTCGAACACCTCGCCCTCGCCGATCGCGAAGCGCGGCGTGGGCAGCGCATCGACGACCTCGTTGGCGAACAGCACGCCCTGCCAGTCGTCCGGCATCGGTCCGTCGACCCACGCCACGCGCGCGAACAGTTCGGCCGACAGGCGCTGCTGCAGATGCGTGCGCTGGCGCTCGCGCAGGTCGGCGCTGGGTTCGAGAATCGCGTAGCGCGCCGGCGTCGCATCGAGCGCGGCCAGATGCGACAGCGCATCGCCGGCGAACGCACCGCTGCCGCCGCCGATCTCGAAAAACTGCGCCGACGCACCGATCTCGCGCAGTACCGGCGCCACCGCCTCGGCCACGCACTCGGCGAACAACGCCCCGAGCTCGGGGGCGGTAACGAAATCGCCGGCCGCCCCGAACTTCGTCGCACCCGCGCTGTAATAGCCCAGGCCCGGCGCGTACAGCGCCAGCTCCATGAACTTCCAGAACGGAATCGCCCCGCCCGCCGCGTCGATCTGCGCATGGATCAGCGCGCGCAGCTGGGCACTGTGGGCGAGGGCGTCGGCCTCGATGGCACGGGTATCTGTAGACATGACGGCGGCGGCAGAAAGGAGACTGGCGCGCACGATACAGCAGCGGTTGCGCACGCCCGTGTCGCGACACGGATCTGCAGTGCAGGCGCTCACCGACGGGAGCGACGCGCTGCCGATGTCTTCGACATATGGCCGGGCGGCCCATCGGGCAGCGCTAGAGGCGCTCCTTCAACTCCACGATGTTGCCTTCCGGATCGGCGAAACGCAGCGAATCGCCGTCGCCCTGCGCACCGTAATTGGACGCCGGCGGGCCCTCCGGCGTGACGCCGTGTGCGGCGAGATGAGCGACGAGCGCAGCCGCCTCGAAGGGCGCGATGCGCAGGCAGATGTGGTCGACGTTGCGCGCACCGGCATCCGGTGCCCCGCCACCCTGCAGACCGAGCCGGCCGCTCGCTTGTACCAGATCGATCATCGATGCCCCGGCGCGAAGATGGACCATGCCGAGGTCGTCGCGTCGACGTGCGACGCTGCAGCCGACGACCTCGATGTAGAAGGCAACCGCGCGCTCGAGGTCACGGACGCGCAGCACGACGTGGTCGATCGCATCGATGCTGAAGGGCGTGGTCATCGCGTGTCTCCCCGGGGTCCCGGGCACCGGCGGGACGATGGCGCGAGCATAGCGTCGCTAGCGTAAGGTGACAGCCCGTCGTCACCTGAGCGCATCGGCATGTCATCGAACGCCCCCGTCGTCCTCGTCACCGGCGCCGCCCGCCGCATCGGCGCGGCCATCGCGCGGCGTCTGCATGCCGACGGATATGCGCTCGCGCTGCACTGCCATCGCTCGCGGGACGCCGCCGATGCGCTCGCCGCCGAACTCGACGCGTCGCGCGCGGGCTGCTCCTGTGTACTGCAGGCCGATCTGGCCGATGCGTCCGCCGTGCCGCTGCTGGTCGCCGACACCGTGGCCCATTTCGGCCGTCTCGATGGCCTGGTCAACAATGCCGCCGCGTTCGCGCCGACCGCACTGGCGGCTACCGATGCGACGACCTTCGATGCACTGATGGCGACGAACGCGCGCGCGCCGTTTCTGCTCGCGCAGGCGGCCGCGCCGCATCTGCGCAGCGTCCGCGGGGCGATCGTCAACATCGGCGATCTGTACGCCGAACGCCCGCGCGCCGACCTCGTCGCCTACGCGGCGTCGAAGGCTGCGTTGCTCGGGCTGACGCGCGGCCTGGCGGTGGCGCTTGCGCCCGAGATCCGGGTCAACGCGGTGTCCCCCGGCGCGATCCTGTGGCCCGAGGACGGTGCCGACCCGGCCGTGCAGGCGGGCATTCTGGACGCCACGCCGTTGGCGCGGCTCGGCAGTGCGGAGGAGATCGCCGACGCCGTCGCGTGGCTGCTGCGCGGCGGCTTCACCACCGGCGAAGTGCTGCGGCTCGACGGCGGACGCCATCTGTAGGTACGGGTTCGAGTAGGCAGCGAGCGTTGCCGGGCGCGCCTGCACGCATCGCGACTACGCTCGAACGCCCCTGTAGGAGCGCGCTTGCGCGCGATGGCAGTTCGCTGGAACCCCTGCTCGCGCGCAAGCGCGCTCCTACACGCAGGCGGACGGGCTGGCCCCGCGAACTAGCGCTTCGCTTCGAACGCGTGTGCCAGCTGCGTGCCGCTGAAACCGGCCGGCACCTCGTGCGAGATCGCATAGCGGTACAGCGCTGCCGAGTAGATGCCGGTCAACGCCGCCTGGTAGACCGCCAGCAGCATCAGGCCGAGCACACACAGCACGCCGACCGCGATTCCCAGTGCCGGCGCCGTCATCCAGGCCAGGTAGGTCAGACCGATGCCGATCACCGCCGCCAGCGTGGTCAGCAGGCCGAACGCGGCGCCGATGCCGACATTGCCGATCGCGTTCTCGCCCCAGGTGCGCTTGAGCAGGCTCACGCTCTGCTTGAGCGCGTCGATCGGCCCGACGTCACGGCTGATCAGCACCGGCACGACGAGAAAAGTCGCCAGCGTCCACGCCGCGCCCAGAGCACTGCCGAACAGGCGCACCAGGAAGTTGTTGTCCTTGTGCTTGAGCGACTGCAGCAGCACGCCGACGGTCGCGGCGATCGCGGCATATCCGAGGATCGCCGGCAACCGGCGTTTCGCCGCGGCCAGACCGTCGGACAGCGTCGGATTGCCGCCGTCGAGGCGGATCATCGCCGCGCCCACCAGCGCGGCGTTGAAGAAGACGATCACCGCGTACTGGCAGAAATAGAAGACGAACGCGATCAGCAGGCCGGCCAGTCCGATGCTGTGCTCGAAGATGCGCATCGCAAACAGCGGCAACGCGAACGTGGCCAGCACGGCCACTGTCGCCAGACCCGAGAGCACCGGGAACAGCATCAGCGCCTTGTCCGCGCGCAGCACCGCCGCACTCGCCTTCACCAGCCCCCAGCTTCGTGACAGTTGCTCGAACATGGCATCGACTCCCCGTGGTGGACCGCATTCTCCCGTCGTCCCGGCGCCGGCCGCAATCGACGGAAGTCACTGCCAGGACGTGGGAGATCGCCCGATGTGACGCGTGGAGACTGTGCGCAAGTGCTCAGGGCGTCAGCGCCATCCGTTCGAACGCGACGTGCCGGTCTGGGTGCGCCGCCCACAGGTCGGCCAGCGTCGCGCCCGCCACCGGATGCACCCAGTCGGGCGCGATTTCCGCCGCCGGCCGCAGCACGAAGGCGTGGCGCAGTTCGTCGCGCGGAATGCGCAGATGCTTCGCGCCGTCGAGTACCGCGTCGTCAAACAGCACGATGTCGATGTCGAGCGTACGGTCGCTGTAGCGCGGGCCGCTGCGATCACGCCCGTGCGCGTCCTCGAGCGCGTGCAGCCAGTCGTTCAGCGCCTCTGCCGACAGCCCGGTGCGCAGCGTGGCTGCGGCATTGAGAAAGTCCGGACCGGTGTAGCCCACCGCCGGAAAGCGGTAGACCGACGACATCACCACATCGTCGAAACGCGCGTGCAATGCGGCGATCGCGCTGCGCAGATGGGTCTCGGGCTCGACGTTGCTGCCGAGGCTGAGCAGGGCGAGGGACATGGCGCACTCCGGTGGGGACGCCATGATCGCCGATCGCCCCCACGCCCGGCGAGGCCTTCAGTCGGCGTCGGGGGCCGGCAGCGGCGGTGCGGCGCGAGGCGGCGTGGGCGCGGGGTCCGCGTCGCCGTCCGCCTCATCGTCGCGGTGCAGGCGCACGTCCACCGGTGCATCGCTGTGGGCCTGGAACACGCGCAGTCCGAACTCCGGCAGGATCGCCAGCAGGTGGTCGAAGATGTCCGACTGGATGCCTTCGTAGACCGCCCACGCGGTGTTGTTGGTGAACGCGTAGACCTCCAGCGGCAGGCCGGCTTCGGTGGGCTGGAGCTGACGCACCAGCAGGGTGAGATCCGGGTGGATGCCCGGGTGGTGCTTCAGGTAGTGCTGGACGTACGCGCGGAACGTGCCGAGGTTGGTCACGCGGCGATGGTTGACCGCCTCGGCGCCGCGCGCGGCCAGCTTCGCGTTCCACTCGCCCAGTTCCTGGTCCTTGCGGTCGAGATATTCGTCGAGCACGGTGAAGCGACGGAACTTCGCGATCTCGTCGGGCTCCAGGAACCGCACGCTGCGCTGGTCGAGGTGCAGCGCGCGCTTGATGCGCCGCCCGCCGCCTTCCGACATCGGCCGCCAGTTCTTGAACGAATCGCTGACCAGTTTCTTCGTCGGCACCGTGGTCACGGTGCGGTCCCAGTTGCGCACGGTGATCGTGTGCAGCGCGATGTCGATGACGTCGCCATCGGCGTTCTGGCCGGGCATTTCGATCCAGTCGCCTACGCGCACGCGACCGTCGTTGCTGATCTGCACGCTGGCGACGAGCGAGAGAATGGTGTCCTGGAAGATCAGCATCAACACCGCGGTCATCGCGCCCAGGCCGGTGACGATGTGCAGGAATTCCGCGCCGATCAGTGTCGCGACCACCGAAATGCCCACGAGCGCGAACATGATGATCTTGACGACCTGGAAGTAGCCCTTGATCGGCTTGTTGCGTGCTTCCGGGCGACGCTCGTAACCGCGGTTGACCGCATCGAGCGCTTTGGAGATCGCCAGCGCGATCGTCACCACCACGAAGACCTGACACAAGCGCTCGACGATCAGCACCAGCTGGGGTGGCAGCCCGGGAACGACGGTGACGCCCCATGCGATCACCAGGGCCGGCACCACATTGGCCAGGCGCGGAATCACCTGCAGCCGCATCTCGTGGTCGTGGTCGGCGCCGCCCAGGGGCGTGCGCATCAGCAGCCGCTTGAGGCCGCGCAGCAACACGCGCTTGGTGACGAAGTTTGCCAGCCACGCCAGCAGCAGCAATGCGCACACCACCGTGACGGTGTAGGCCCACGGATACGGGGCGAGAACGTCCTGGAGTTGCTGCAATCGCGGCTGCATGGTGCGGGGATCTCCTGTCGGGGCGCCGGAAAAACGGCGACGCCAGGCCCCGGTCGATCAGGCCTGGCGCGTGCGCTGGATGGATACGCCGACCGCGCGTGCACCACGCACCGCACCCGGCTTGCTGAGCTTCAATCGTACAGACTCGACCTTGAACTCTTCGAGCACGATCGCCGCGCAGTGCTCGGCCAGCGTTTCGACCAGACCGAAATCCGAGGCCGACACGTACTCGATCAGTCGCTTGCTGACCGCCTTGTAGTTCAGCGTGTCGGCGATGTCGTCACTGGCCGCCGGCACCCGGTTGTCGAACGTCATCTCCAGGTCGAGCACCAGCGGCTGGCGGATGCGCCGCTCCCAGTCGTAGATGCCGATCAGCGCCTCGATCTCGAGGCCTTCGATGAAGACGTGGTCCATTGGGAAGTCGTGATTGGTGATTCGTGATTGGTGATTCGAAAAAGCAACAGCAACAGCTTAGCCCGTCGCTCTGCGTGGAAACATCACGCTCGCGACCGCGCCGCTCTTACGAATCGCCAAGCACGAATCACCCATCACACCGCTGCCGCCACCGGCGGCAGCGAGGCCATATCCCAGCGCGGCACCACGTGGACCGCGGCGTCGCCGTGCTGTCCGGCTTCCAGACGCAGCGCGCCGGCGAAGGCGATCATCGCGCCGTTGTCGGTACACAGCGCCGGGCGCGGGAAGCACACGCGCCCGTCGCGGCGTTGCGCGTCGGCGTGCAGTTTCTCGCGCAGACGCGTGTTGGCGCCGACGCCGCCGGCGACTACCAGGGTGTTGCAGCCGGTCGCATCCAGCGCGCGCGCGCACTTGATCGCAAGCGTGTCGACCACCGCGTCCTCGAAGCCGCGCGCGATGTCGGCCTTCGTCGCGTCCGACTGGTCGCTGCCCTGCCAGGCCAGCAGCACCTGGGTCTTGAGACCGCTGAAGCTGAAATCCAGACCCGGGCGCGTGGTCATCGGCCGCGGGAAGTTGAACGCGCCCGGGGTGCCGGTCTGCGCGAGCGCAGCCAGCTGCGGCCCGCCGGGGTACGGCAGGCCCATCAGCTTGGCGGTCTTGTCGAAGGCCTCACCTGCGGCATCGTCGAGCGTTTCGCCGAGCAGGCGATAGCTGCCGATCGCATCGACCGCGACCAGCTGGGTGTGGCCGCCCGACACCAGCAGCGCGACGAACGGCGCCTGCGGCGGGTCGTCCTCCATCAATGGCGCCAGCAAATGGCCTTCCATGTGGTGCACGCCGATTGCCGGCACCTCGAGCGCCCAGGCCAGTGACCGCGCCACACCGGCGCCGACCAGCAACGCGCCGACCAGACCCGGGCCGGCGGTATAGGCCACGCCGTCGAGGTCGCGCGTCGACAGGCCGGCTTCGGCCAGCGTCTGGCGGATCAGCGGCAGCAGTTTCCGCACGTGGTCGCGGCTGGCGAGTTCGGGCACCACGCCCCCGTACTCGGCGTGCAGGGCGATCTGGCTGTAGACCGCATGCGCGCGCAGCCCCGCCGCGCCGCCTTGGGCCGTGTCGTAGACGGCCACGCCGGTTTCGTCGCAGGAGGTTTCGATGCCGAGGACTTTCATGAGCGGGGCCGGAAGCGGACGGAAAACACCGCGCCGGGCGCGGCCGACCCGGTGGCTTGCGCCTGCCGCCGGGACGCGGCTATGATACGCGGCTCGCCGGGACGTGACCCGGCAGATTCCGAATTCGCAAAGATTCGATCCGGCCTCCACGGGCCGGGTGTCCAGATCCCCGGAGATTCCATGCCTAGCGTCAAAGTCCGCGAAAACGAACCCTTCGAGTTTGCGCTGCGTCGTTTCAAGCGCACCTGCGAGAAGGCGGGCGTGCTCGCCGAAACCCGCAAGCGCGAGTTCTACGAGAAGCCGACCCAGGAGCGCAAGCGCAAGGCCGCTGCCGCTGTGAAGCGTCAGGCCCGCCGCGTTTCGCGCGACGTCACCAAGCGCCAGCGCCTGTACTGATCGGCGCCTGCCGGACGATTCCGTCCGGTCCGATCGCTCGTGACGCAAAAGCCGGCAGCGCATCGCGCGGCCGGCTTTTTGTCGTGTCTGCGGCGCCTGCCTTGTCCACCTTTTATCCCAGACGGATTCCGCCATGCCCCTGAAGCAGCAACTCACCGACGACATGAAGGCCGCGATGAAGAGCGGCGACAAGCACGCGCTGGGCGTGATCCGCCTGATGCTGGCCGCGGTCAAGCAGCGCGAGGTCGACGAGCGTACCGAACTCGACGATGCCGCCGTGCTGGCCGTGCTGGAGAAGATGGTCAAGCAGCGCCGCGATTCGGTCAGCCAGTACGAGTCCGCCGCGCGCGAGGATCTGGCGCAGGTCGAGCGCGAGGAGATCGTCGTGATCGAGCGCTATCTGCCGGCCAAGCTCGATGAGGCGGAGATCCTGGCGGCCATCGCCGCGGCGAAGGCCGAGACAGGCGCCGCCGGCCCGGCCGACATCGGCAAGCTGATGGGCGTGCTCAAGCCGCAGTTGGCCGGCCAGGCCGACATGGGCGTGGTCTCGCGGCTGGTGAAGCAGTCGCTGTCGAACTGATGACCGGCGAGGCCGCCCGCGTCATCCTGCGGCCCGCCTGCGTCGACGATGTGCCGGCGGTGCTGGCGATGATCCGCGAGCTGGCCGAATACGAGCGTCTCGCCGATGCGGTGGTCGCCGACGAGGCGCGGCTGCGCGCCGCGCTGTTCGGCCCGGAACCCGCGGCCGAAGTGGTGATGGCCGACGTCGATGGCGCGCCGGCCGGTTTCGCGCTGTTCTTCCATACCTTCTCGACCTTCCTCGGTCGCCGCGGCCTGTATCTCGAAGACCTGTTCGTGCGACCCGCGTATCGCGGGCGCGGCATCGGCCTGGCGCTGATGCGGCATCTGGCCGCGCTTGCACTCGCACGCGACTGCGGCCGCTTCGAGTGGACCGTGCTCGACTGGAATGCGCCGGCGATCGGTTTCTACCGGCGCCTGGGCGCGGTGGCGCAGTCGGACTGGACGGTGCAGCGCCTCGAAGGCGCCAGCTTGCGCGCACTCGCGCAGCGGGCCGGCTGAGCGGCCGTCACGCCCCGCAACGACGCCCCGCCTAAGGTGGCGGCAACGCCGCGAAGGACGCCTGCGTCCCGGCCCCACGATCCCCGATTCGCATGACCGCAGCCCCCCAGGACCGCCCGGACCCCGACGCGCCCGCCGCCCACACCCGCTGGGGCCGCCTGCGCCATCGCATCGACAAGGGCGTGAGCCGGGTGGAGGACAGCCTGCCGGTCGCGCTGGTGAAACGCTTCGTCGATGCCGACCTGCTGACCCAGGCCGCCTCGCTGTCGTTCTACACGCTGATCTCGCTGGCGCCGATGCTGGTGCTGGTGCTGTGGATCACCGCCTCGCTCTATCCCTCGGCGCAGGAAGCGTTGCTCGAGCAGATCGGTCTGCTGGCCGGCGAAGGCGCGCAGACGGTCGCGCGCACCGTGATCCAGAACGCGAACGAGCAGCCGGACGTCGGCTCGCTCGCCGGGCTGTGGAGCACACTGCTGCTGTTCGTCGGCGCCACGGTGGTGTTCGCGCAGCTGCAGGGCACGCTGAACCTGATCTTCCGCACCGAGAGCGGGCGCCTGCCCGGGGGCCTGAAGGCATTCCTGCGCAAGCGCGTGTTCTCGGTGGGCGTGGTGTTCGCACTCGGCTTCCTGGTGCTGGTCTCGACCCTGACGACGACCGCGGTGGAAGTGATCTTCGCCAACGTGCCCTCGATCCTGCCGCTGGTGGGCAACACGCTGATGCTGGTGATCTATTCGCTGGCCTTCGCCCTGCTCTATCACTACCTGCCCGATCGCCGCGTGCGCTGGCGCCAGGCCATGTTCGGCGGTGTGATCACTTCGGTGCTGTTCGTCATCGGCCGCTGGGCCATCGGGCTGTACATCACCCATGCCGCGCCGGGCAGTGCCTACGGCTCGTTCGGGACGCTGGTGATCCTGCTGATCTGGATGTACTACGCGGCGACGATCTTCTTCGTCGGCGCGCTGATCACCGCGGTCATCGACGAACGCCTGCGCCGCGCCTCCGTCGACCGGAAACTGGCCGAACGCGCCGAACGCCAGGCCGCCGCGGCCGCGCATCCGCCGCCGCCGACGACACCCTGATATCGCCCGCGGGCGCGGCGGGGCGGCCCGCGCATGGCATCCTAGCGTCCGCATGATCCGCGTCGTTTCCGTTGCCCATCGTCCGCTCCGCGCCCGTCGCGCGGGCGCCTGCGCGCGCCCAGGGGCGACGCACTGATGGCGCGCATCCCCGACGCCTTCATCGACGACCTGCTGGCGCGCACCGACATCGTCGAGGTGATCAACGCGCGCGTGCCGCTGAAGCGACAGGGCAAGGAATATTCGTCGCGCTGTCCGTTCCACGACGAGCGCTCGGCAAGCTTCACCGTCTCGCCGACCAAGCAGTTCTATCACTGCTTCGGCTGCGGCGCGCACGGCACCGCGATCAGCTTCCTGATGAATTACGACCGCCTCGAGTTCCTCGATGCGGTCGACGAACTGGCCAAGCGCGCGGGCATGGAAGTGCCGCGCGATACCCAGCAGCGCGAGGCGCGTCCCGACAGCGCGCCGATGTACGACGCGCTCGAGGCCGCATCGCGCTTCTTCGTGCGCCAGCTCGCCGGACACGAGGGCGCGCGTACCTACCTCGATCGCCGCGGCCTGGACGACGCCACCCGCACGACGTTCGGCATCGGCTATGCACCCGACGGGTTTTCCGCGCTCAAGGACGCACTGGGCAAGGACGACGCGCGCCGCATCGCGGTGATGGAGAAGGTCGGCCTGTTGTCGAAGAACGACCGCGGCCACAGCTACGACAAGTTCCGCGACCGGGTGATGTTCCCGATCCACGACCGCCGCGGCCGCGTGATTGCGTTCGGCGGGCGCGTGCTCAAGGCCGAGGATTCGCCCAAATACCTCAACTCGCCCGAGACGCCGCTGTTCCACAAGGGCCGCGAACTCTACGGCCTGTGGCAGGTGCGCCAGGCCAACCAGAAGATCGAGCGGCTGGTGGTGGTCGAGGGTTACATGGACGTGGTCTCGCTGTTCCAGTTCGGCGTGCCGCAGGCCGTTGCGACCCTGGGCACGGCGACCACGCCCGACCACGCCGAGCTGCTGTTCCGCAATGCACCCGACGTGTTCTTCTGCTTCGACGGCGACGCTGCCGGTCGCCGCGCGGCGACGCGGGCGATGGAGTCGGTATTGCCGCGCATGCGCGACGGCCGCCAGGCGTTCTTTCTGTTCCTGCCCGACGGCGAGGACCCCGACACCATCGTGCGCAGCGAGGGCGCGGCCGGGTTCGAGGCGCGCCTGACGCAGGCGACGCCGCTGTCGACGTTCTTCTTCGACACCCTGGGCGAAGGCATCAACCTGTCCACGCTCGACGGCAAGGCGCGGCTGGCCGAACGCGCCAAACCGATGCTCGGGCAGATTCCCGACGGCGCCTTCGCCGACCTGATGCGCCAGCGCCTGGCCGAGCTGACCGGTATCGGCGCCGCAGGTCCGACAACAACCGGCCCGGCGCCGATGCGCATGGCCCGCGGCGGTCGTGGGGCGCCACCGCCCAAGCGCAGCCTGGTGCGCCACGCGATCGCCCTGCTGCTGCAGAAGCCGGGCCTGGCCGCGGACCTGCCGCCGCCCTACCCGTTCGTCGCCCTGCGCCAGCCGGGCATCGAACTGCTGACCGAACTGATCGCGATCGCCAGCGTGCGGCCGGACATCACCACCGGCGTGCTGCTGTCGCAGTTCGACGGGCGCGAAGAAGCCCCGGCGCTGCGCAAGCTCGCCAGCCAGAGCCTGCCCGGCGACGCGACGACCTGGGCGCTGGAACTGGGCGACGTCATCGCCCAGCTCGACCGCCAGGTGCTGCAGCAGAAGATCGACGATCTGCTGGGCCAGCAGCGCGCCGGCACGCTGGACGCAGCCGGCAAGCAGACCTTGCGCGACCTGCTGCTGCAACGCGCGCGCTGAGACGGATTGCAAACGTTTTCAGGCACATGCGCTGACGCCCTGATGACGATTCTTTAACCTCGATGCTGGTCTGATCCGCGCCAGGGGATCGACAGGTGACGTCCGCGCACGCGCAGCCACCCGTCCGTCCAGTACCGCAATCGGCCGAGTCCGCACAGACGGGTCCGGCGCGGGCACCCGCCCTTTCCCTTCCCCGACAGGCTCGACCCATGCCCGCTTTCCGACCGCTGCCGACGCGCCTTGGCGCCGGACTCGCGCTTTCCCTGGCCCTGTTCGCCGGTGCCTGCGCCAAGATCGACACGCCGCCGCCGTTGGCCAAGCCGCTGCACATCGACCTGGCCGCGCCGGTCGCCGAGCAGGTCGACCTGGCCTGGCCGCAGTCCAATGGCACGTTGGCGGCCGAGCACACCATCGCCCAGCCGCGCGACGTCACCTTGCGCCTGCCCGATGGCCAGCAGATCGTGGTGCCGGCCGATCGCGTGGTCTTCAAGCAGAAGGACGGCCTGCTCAGCGGCGTCGCCATCCAGCCCGAAGGCGGCGCGCTCGAACATCCCGAGGCGGTCGCCCGCACCCGTCAGCTGCTCGAAGCCAACCGTCTGTTGGATCCGACGCTTGCGCAGACGCTCGACGGCTGGGCGGTCGGCGGCAACGCGCAGCAGAGCGCACGGGTCATGATCCGCGACGTCGACGTGCAGGTCGGGCTGACGCCCGGTCGCAAGTCCGGCTGGCAGGCCACGCTCGATTTCGAACCGCGCGCCTGCGACATGCCGGCGGGCCTTGATGGCGATCCCGATGCCTGCCTGATGGCGACGCCGACGCCGACGGTCGTCGCCGGCGGCTGATCGGAGCGCGGCGCCCGGCGCCGCCGGGGCGCAAGATTCTAAGCAGACGCCGGCTCCGGGCCGGCGTTTTGCATTGCCGGGCCGGGTGAAGTTCCCGGGACCCATGCGGCAGCCCGTCGTGCCCGCCACTGATGCGCCGACGGTCGCGCACGACCGGCATTCTTCAAGGTGTCTTTGCGCGGCGGCCGAGCATGCGTCCGGCCCACTCACGTGGAACAAGCATCGGCTCGCGGCGACCGGCCGCTATGACGCGCTCAGGCCATCCGCTGCCAGTCCAGCGCCCCTGCCGCCGCGCCGGCGCCCGGCAGCCATGGCATCAGCCAGTGGTCGACCAGCAGGAACGCGAACAGCGCCATCAGGTAGACGACCGAGTAGTTGAACATCCGCATCGGGAAGAAATCGTCCGGCGGGTCGAACAGGCGCCATGCGTACCAGAGGAACACCAGGCCCAGCACGACCGCGCCGCCCAGATAGAACACGCCGCTCATGCCGATCGCGACCGGCAGCAGGGTGATCACCACCAGCAGCACCGTGTAGATGAGGATCGACCAGCGCGTATAGGCCACGCCATGGGTGACCGGCAGCATCGGCACCAGCGCGCGGGCGTAGTCGTCGCGGCGGAAGATCGCCAGCGCCCAGAAGTGCGGCGGTGTCCACACGAAGATGATCAGCACCAGCAGCAGGGCGTGCGCCCAGTCCCAGGGCCCTTCCATGTTGGTGACCGCCGCCCAGCCCAGCAGCGGCGGTGCGGCGCCGGCGACGCCGCCGATGACGATATTCTGCGGCGTCGCGCGCTTGAGCCAGCCGGTGTAGATCACCGCGTAGCCGATCAGCGAAGCGAAGGTCAGCACGGCGGTCAGCACGTTCACCAGCAGCACCAGCACCGCCATCGACGCCGCACCCAGCGCCAGTGCGAACACCAGCACCTGTACCGGGCGCAGCGCGCCGGTCGCCAGCGGCCGATGCGCGGTGCGCGCCATGACCTTGTCGATGCGCTGGTCGATGAGGTGGTTGATCGCCGCCGCAGACGCTGCCGCCAGCCAGATGCCGAGCAGGCCGAAGATGCTCTCGCGCCACGGCGGCAGCGCCGGCACCGCCAGGAACATGCCCACCAGCGCGGTGAACACGATCAGCGAGACGACGCGCGGCTTGGTCAGCGCCCAGTATTCGCGAGCCTTGCCAGCCACGTCAGTCGGGCCGCTTCAGGCGTGCCAGCAACGACACCAGGACGAACAACAGCAGCGCAGCCCCGCCGTTGTGCATGACCGCCACCGGCAGGGGCAGCGCGAGTTTGACGTTGAGCACGCCCAGCGCGACCTGCGCGCAGGTCAGCAGCGCCAGCGCCGCCGCCCAGCCGCGCAGGCCCGGCGTGCGCAGCAGGCGCACCGCGAAGGCGACCAGATACGCGAACACCGCGATCGCCATGACCCGGTGCGCGAGCTGGATCGCCACGCGCGCCGCGCCGTCGAGCACGCCGCCCTCGTAATCGACGCCGACACCGCGCCACAACACGAAGCCTTCGCGGAAATCGGCATGCGGCCACCACTCGCCGATGCACTTCGGAAAATCGACGTAGTGGTGCGCATCGGTGACCCAGCCGCCGGCGCCGCAGGCAAGCGCGGCGTAGTTGGCACTGACCCAGCCGCCGAGCGCGATCTGCACGGCCACCAGCACGATCGCCCCGAGCGTCCAGCGTCGCAGCGCCGGCGCATGCACCAGCACGATCGGCTGCACCGTCGCTCGCCACGCCATCCACAGCAGCAGCGAGAACGTCAGCATGCCGCCGAGCAGATGGCCCATGACGATCACCGGCTTGAGCAGCATGGTGACGGTCCATTTGCCGAGCAGCGCCTGGAAGATCACCACCGCCAATGTCAGCGCCGCCGCGCGTGCCAGATCGATGTTCGACCAGCGCAGCGCCGCCAGCAGCAGGATCGCCTCGCCGAGCGCGGCGATGCCCAGCGCAGCCATGACGTGGCCCTGCATGTACAGCGGAATCGCGAGTGCGACCAGCAGCGAGGCGCCGACGATCTGCAGCACGCCGAAGCGCCGTCGGCGCGCGGCCAGCAGCGCCAGCACCAGCACCAGCACGCCGAGCGTCGCCGCCAGATGGCGGTGCACCTGCTCGCGCCAGGCCTTGTGCGATTCGAACTCGCGGATCGCGGTCGCGGCATGATCGACGACTTCGCTCGCGGCCTGCGGCCATGCGGCGCGGCCGTAGCAGGTCGGCCAGTCCGGACAGCTCAGCCCGGCATCGGACAGGCGCACGAAGGCGCCGAACACGATCACGCACAGCGTCAGCGCGGTGGCCAGCCAGGCGATGCGGTGGAAATGCTTGTAGGTGGCCGGGCGGAACGAGCTCGCGCGCGCGGGGGGCGTGTGGGTCATCACTTGAGTTTCAGCAGCTTGGCCATGTCGCTGCGCAGGTCCCCCGGGTCGAAGCCCGGGGCATAGCGCAGGATGACGAACCCGTTGGGGTCCACGACATAGGCGGGGACGCCATTGTCCGCCTCCCCGGGCCCGCCGTCGACGCGCGGCAACGTCGCACGCAAGTCCGGGTCAGCTTGGACGACCCGCCAGGCACTGTTGCGAACGGCGCCATCGGGCACGGTTCCAGCCCACAGGATGTCGACATGATCGGCGTTGCGGCCGAACAGCTGCCAGACGAGATCGAGTTCCTGCGACATTCGGACGCAGGCGTGCGCGCAGTCAGCCGGGGGTGCGACGAGGATGCGCCAGCGCCGATCGGCCGGGCGCCATTCGTAGCTGCCGCCATCGACCAGACGCAGCGGATGCGTGCGCAGGTCCGCCGGCGGGTCCAGCAGTTCGCCCTTGTTCTGCATGCCCGCCGGGCGCCAGCCGGAGAACCGCAGCGCACCGGCGACCAGCGCGCTGCCGAGGAACAGCACCACGATCAGCACCAGCAGTGCGCGGTTGCGATTGCGCTGGGCGGGCGGCAGCAACGGTTCGGGCGGGATCACAGTCATCGGCGACGCGTCCGGAACGTGAGTACGAGGGCGATGACGAGCACCGCAAGCGCCAGCCCGAACCACTGCACCGCGTAACCGAGGTGCTTGTCGGGCGGCAGGGTGTTGGGCAGCACGTCGAGATCACGCGCATATCCGACATCGAGCGCCGGATCCACGCGCAGCACCCGCGGCGGCAGTCCGGGCAGGCCCGCTTGCGTGGCGATCGCGTCCAGTTCGACCCGGGTCATCAGCACCGCATCGCCGGGTACCAGCGCCGGCCCCAGCGCGAGTCCGGCCGACGGCGGCGGCGCCAGCAGGCCGCGCAGTTCGAGATCACGACCGCGCAGGCCGTCGCCGCGAACGATCGCCGCCTTGGGCAAGCGTGTCTTGCGATCGGCCAGTGGCGTCCAGCCCAGATCGACCAGCAACGGTGGCGCGTCGACCGGGGCGAACAGCCGATAGACGCGCAGGCCCGGCACGCCATCGTGGATCTGGTTGTCGAGCACGAAGGCCGGCCGGTCGACGAAGCGGCCGCGGCCGGCGCTCCAGTCGTAATCGCGGGCGCGCGCCGGGTCGCCGGCAACCGACAGCGGCGCTGCGGCGCGCGTGGCCAGCGTGCGCTCGACCGCGTCGAGCGTCGCCTGCTTCTGCTGCATTCGCGACAGCTGCCACTGGCCCAGCGAGACGAAGGCGACGATGGCCAGCACGGCTGCGGTCCAGCCGACGATGCGGGTGGTGCGCAGGCTCATGCGGCGCGCGCGTCGTGCTGCGATACTCGCCGCACACGCCACGTGCCCGGGAGATTGCGATGGTGATGAACGACTCGCTCAAGACGCTGCTGATCATCGCCTTCGTGCTGCTGATCCTGTGGAATCTCGGCAGCGCGCTGTACTACATGATGACCGACAAGGGCACGACCGACCGCACGGTCAAGGCGCTCACCCGCCGCATCGGCCTGTCGGTGGGCCTGATCCTGCTGGTGCTGCTGGCGATCTGGATGGGCTGGATAAAACCACACGGGGTTTACGGCTGACGCCGCAAACCCCGTGTGAGCGTGATTGGTGATTCGTGATTGGTGATTCGAAAGAGCCAAGGCTCGCTCGATCTGCTTTTTCCAATCACGAATCACGAATCACCAATCACGTCGCTTCAAACCACATAGACGAACAGGAACAGGATCAGCCACACCACGTCGACGAAGTGCCAGTACCAGGCCACGGCCTCGAATGCGAAGTGGTTTTCCCGGGTGAAATGCCCGCGGAAACAGCGCAGCCAGATGACGATCAGCATGATCGTGCCCAGCGTCACGTGCGCGCCGTGGAAGCCGGTGAGCATGAAGAAGGTCGAGCCGTAGATGCCCGACCCCAGGGTCAGGTTGAGGTCGCGGTAGGCGTGGACGTATTCCTCGATCTGGAAGAACAGGAACACGCAGCCGAGCACGATCGTGGCACCGAGGAACACCAGCAGGCGCGTGCGATGTGCGGCGCGCAATGCGTGGTGGGCCAGGGTGATGGTGATGCCCGAGGCCAGCAGGATCAGCGTGTTCATCAGCGGCAGGCCCCAGGCCGGAATGGTCTGGAACGTGCCACCGACATCACCGGGCCCGGCCGACGGCCACGCCGCGCTGTAGCCGTCCCACAGCACCGCGTTGGTCATCGCGCCGCTGCCCTCGCCGCCGAGCCACGGCAGCGACAATGCACGTGCGTAGAACAGTGCGCCGAAGAACGCGGCGAAGAACATGATCTCCGAGAAGATGAACCACACCATCCCCATTCGGAACGACACGTCGACCTGCTTGTTGTAGTAGCCCGACACCGATTCGAGAATCACGTCGGCGAACCACTTGAACAGGATCAGCGACAGCAGCGCCGCGCCGACGAAGAACGTCGGCCGCCCCCAGCTGGCCTCGTTGAACCAGCTCGCCAGGCCGAGCATGGTGATGAACAGCGCGACCGATGCGAACAGCGGCCACTTGCTGTCGTGCGGCACGAAATAGAGGTCGGGGTCCTGCTCGGGCTTGGCGTGGGCCATGGCGGTGTCCGGGTCGTCGAGCGCAAGGGGCGGGTCGGCGTGGGCGGGGCTCAGGGCGCCGCGGCCACGCCGGGAATGCTCCGCGCCGGCGCCGCATGGGCGGCCAGACGCGAGGTCAGCACATCGTTCTTGAAGAAGGTGTAGCTCAGCGTGACCGTGTTGACGTCGGGCGGCAACGACGGATCGATGATGAAGCGCACCGGCATGTCGCGCGTCTCACCGCCTTCCAGTGTCTGCGCGGTGAAGCAGAAGCATTCGGTCTTCTGGAAGAAGCCCGACGCGCGCGCCGGCGCCACCGACGGCGTGGCGCTGCCGACGACCGGAGCGCTGCTGTCGTTGTGCGCGTAATACGTGGTTTCGTACTGCTCGCCCACGCGCACGCGCATGCGGGTTTCGTTGGGCCGGAACGACCAAGGCAAGCGCGAATTGACCGTGGCGTCGAACTCCACCGTCACCCAGCGCTCTGCCGGCGTGGCGGCTGCGGCCGGCGCGGCGGCCGCGCTGTTCTCCAGGCGGATGCCGAACACTTTCTCGCAGGCGATGCGGTACAGCGGCACCAGCGAGAAAGTGAACGCGAACGCGGCGACCGAGATGGCGACCAGCTTGCCGATGCCGAAGGTCTTCTTCGTTGTCGCGCTCATGCCAGCAGCACCCCGCGCGCGATGAAACCCAGATAGACCGCGGCGGCGATCACCGCCACGAGCATCGCCGTGCGGCGGGCCCGGCGACGGCGCGCGGCGAGATCGGCATCGGGTCCGGGTCGGGTCATGGCAACCGCCATCAGGGGCTGATGTCGTCGTGGGCGAGATCGCCGGGCTTGAGCACCGGCGGCCTGGCGAAGGTGTGGTGCGGCGCGGGCGACGGCACCGTCCATTCCAGGCCCCGCGCGCCTTCCCAGACCCGCGCCGCAGCGGGCGCACCGCGCAGCTTGGAGTGCAGGAGGATCGCGAACATCATGAAGGGCGTGGCGAACATGCCGAACGCACCGATTGAACTGATCAGGTTCCAGTCGGCGAACACCACGTTGTAGTCGGGAATGCGGCGCGGCATGCCGGCCAGGCCCAGGAAGTGCTGCGGGAAGAACAGCAGGTTGACGAACACGATCGTCCACCAGAAATGCACCTTGGCCCAGAACTCGCTGTACATCCGGCCCGTCCACTTCGGCCACCAGTAATACGTGGCCGCGATGATCGAGAACAGCGCGCCGGTCACCAGCACGTAGTGGAAGTGCGCGACCACGAAATAGGTGTCGTGGTACTGGAAGTCGGCCGGCACGATCGCGAGCATCAGGCCCGAGAAACCGCCGATGGTGAACAGGATCACGAAGGCGATCGCCCACAGCATCGGCGCTTCGAACGTCATCGCGCCGCGCCACATCGTCGATACCCAGTTGAACACTTTCACGCCGGTCGGGATCGAGATCAGCATGGTCGCGAACATGAAGTAGATCTCGCCGCCCAGCGGCATGCCCACGGTGAACATGTGGTGGGCCCAGACGATGAAGCTCAGGAACGCGATTGCCGCGGTGGCATAGACCATCGCCTGGTAGCCGAACAGCGGCTTGCGGCTGAAGGTCGGGATGATCTCGCTGACCACGCCGAACGCCGGCAGGATCATGATGTAGACCTCGGGATGCCCGAAGAACCAGAAGATGTGCTGGTACATGACGGGGTCGCCGCCGCCGGCGGCGTTGAAGAACGAGGTCATGAAGAACTTGTCGGTCAGCAGCATCGTCACCGCGCCGGCCAGCACCGGCATCACCGCGATCAGCAGGAACGCGGTGATCAGCCAGGTCCAGCAGAAGATCGGCATCTTCAGCAGGTCCACGCCCGGCGCGCGCATGTTCAGCACGGTCGCGATGACGTTGATCGCGCCCATGATCGAGCTGATGCCCATCATGTGGATCGCGAAGATCGTCAGCGAGACGTTGCTGCCGCCCTGCAGCGACAGCGGCGGGTAGAGCGTCCAGCCGCTGGCGGGGCCGCCACCGGGCAGGAACAGCGTCATCAGCAGCAGGGTGAACGCGAACGGCAGGATCCAGAACGACCAGTTGTTCATGCGCGGCAGCGCCATGTCCGGCGCGCCGATCTGCAGCGGAATCATCCAGTTGGCCAGGCCGACGAAGGCCGGCATCACACCGCCGAAGATCATCACCAGCGCATGCATGGTGGTCATCTGGTTGAAGAACATCGGACTGACGTGCTGCAGGCCCGGGGCGGCGAGTTCGGCGCGGATGATCACGCTCATCGCCGCGCCGACGATGAACATCAGGAACGAGAACAGCAGATAGAGCGTGCCGATGTCCTTGTGGTTCGTGGAGAAGAACCAGCGCTGGACGAAGCCCTGCTTGTGGGCGTGGTGACCGTCGTGGTGGTGCGCATCAGCAGCTGCGGTGTGCGTGGACATGTACGGTCTACCTCGATCGATCAGCCGGCCGCGGGCGCGGCGGGGGCGGACGGGGCCTGCGTCGTGGTGTCGGCATCGCCCGGTGTGGGCGGCGCATCGGCCGGGCCCGGATCGCCGGGCACCGGAATGGCCGGGACGTCGCGGGCCTTCTGCTCGGCGAGCCAGGCGTCGAATTCGGCCGGCGGCACGGCGCGCACGACGATCGGCATGAACGCATGGTCCTTGCCGCACAGTTCGGCGCACTGGCCGCGGTAGACACCCGGCTCGAGGATTTCGGTCCAGGCTTCGTTGATCAGGCCTGGTATCGCATCCTGCTTCCAGCCGAAGGCCGGCACCCACCAGGAGTGGATCACGTCATCGGCGGTCACCACGAAGCGGATCTTGGTATCGGTCGGCAGCACCAGCGGCGTGTCGACGTCGAGCAGGTAATGGCCGTGGGCGTCGAGCTCGGCGCGCGTGGTGCCGCGGCTCTGCCGCAGCCGGTCGCTCTCGCGGTCCAGGCGGCTGGTCAGGGTGACGTCCTCGCCCATGTACTCGTACTTCCACATCCACTGCACGCCGGTGACCTTGACGGTCATCGCGGCCTCGCGGGTGTCGTAGAGCGCGATCAGCTTGCGCGTGGCCGGCACGGCCATGAGCACCAGGATCACGATCGGCACGACCGTCCAGACGATCTCGGCGGTGGTGTTGTGGCTGAACTGGGCCGGCGTGACCCCGCGTGACTTGCGGAACCGGAACATCGCCACCGCCATGGCGCCGAACACCACGGCGCCGATCGCCACGCAGATCCACAGCGCCAGCATGTGCGCGTCATAGGCGTGCTGGGCGGACGTGGTGACGCCGCGGCCCATGTTGAGCTGCCAGCGGTGGGGATCGGCGGATTGCGCCAGGGCCTGCGTCGACGTCAGAAGCGACAGCACGCCCCCCGCCCACGGTGCGGCCGTCAAGGGTTTGAAACGAGCGCCTTGCTTCACATCGGACCCCATGCCTGGTCGGCCTCAGGTGCTGGCGGGAACGCGTCCGTCCTCACCCGGCGTGGGGGGCCGGACGTATGCGCAGGAGCGGCGGCGTACTGCGGATGACGTCTGAATGGTAGCTGTCGGTGTTCGGCAGGGGCAAGCCGCGGTGCGAGGCAGCTCGAAACACCCTCGGGTCAGCCCGGATGGTGACCCGTCACGAGCCGCGCTATAGCCGTTCTTCCCCATACCGGAGAGCGCCCGTGGCCCAACCCATCCCGCACGCGCCCGCTGCTCCCGCCAGCGCACGACGTTCGCAGTCCCTGCGGGCGCTGCCTGCCAGCGACACCGCCAGCCGGCGCGGCTTCGGCAGCGTGCTGCCGACCCGCCAGCGCCTTCGACTCGAACTGCGCGGTGACGGCGTGTCGGCCGTCTTCTCCGCCGACGACATCCTCGGCGCCGGCGCGCGCCGCCACGGCGAGCACCGCCCGCGTGCCCGCTTGCCCGCCGCCCTGTCGGACAGCTTCGCCGACGCGGCAGCGCAGTGCCTGGCGGCCGCCGAATCGGTGATCGCCCTGCACCGCACCCGCCTGTATCTCGACCCGCTCGACCGCAGCGGCACGGCACGCGGCAATGGCCTGCTGATCGAATGGCGTCAGCCGCATGGCGATGCACCGATGATCGAGAGCGTGCCGCTGGACGTGTTCACCAGCGGCCACTGGCTCCCGCGCCCCGGCGCGCTGCCGCCGCGGCACGGGGCCGCAATGGTCGAACTGGCCGCCTGCCTGCCGCGTCTGCTGCAGCCGTTGACCGCGCTCGCTGCGACGCATGCCCGGGTGCGGTTTTCGATGCGCAGCTTCGACGCCCCCGGCACAGGCTGAACACCGCCGCGACCGTGTCCGTCCGGGGCGCATTTCCAGCGGGTTCCGCACAGTGCCGGGACATGCCGGCACGCTAGAATTCCGCTTCTGTCTCCAGCCGGTCGCCCTGCCTTGAACGCCAGTCCGTCGCACGCGGTCCCCGCGGCCTCCCTCCAGCCGTTGCGCGCCGCGATCACCGCGGCCTGGACCGGCGATGAAACCTCCCGCGTGCAGGCCCTGCTGGCCGAGGCCAGACAGCCCGACGCCGACCGCGCCGCCATCCAGGCGGCCGCCGCCGACCTGGTCCGCCGGGTGCGTCTGCGCGCACGTGACCGCGGCGCCATTGAGGCCTTCATGCAGCAGTACGACCTCGGCAGCGAGGAAGGTGCCCTGCTGATGTGCGTGGCCGAGGCGCTGCTGCGCATTCCCGATGAAGGCACGGCCGATGCGCTGATCCGCGACAAGCTCGGTGAAGCGAACTGGCGCAAGCACATGGGCCAGTCCGATTCGGTGCTGGTCAATGCCTCGACCTGGGGCCTGATGCTGACCGGTCACCTGGTCGACCTGGCCGACGAAACCAAGCGCAACGTGCACGGCGCGTTCAAGCGCTTGGTCGGCCGCGTCGGCGAGCCGGTGATCCGCCTCGCGGTGCGCCAGGCGATGCGCATCATGGGCCACCAGTTCGTCATGGGCCGCACGATCAGCGAGGCGCTCGCACGTTCGCGCAAGGGCGACAACGCCGCCTACCGCTATTCGTTCGACATGCTCGGCGAGGCCGCGCTCACCCAGCGCGATGCCGACCGCTATCTGAAGGCCTACCAGGACGCGATCGACGCGATCGGCCGCTCCGGCACGTTCGACGACGAAATAGGCGCACCGTCGATCTCGGTCAAGCTCTCGGCGCTGCACCCGCGCTACGAGCACGCCAAGCACGCCCGCGTGATCGCCGAACTCGCGCCGCGCCTGCTCGATCTGGCCCAGCGCGCGAAGGCGCACCGCATCGGGCTGACCGTCGATGCCGAGGAATCCGACCGTCTGGAGCTGTCGCTCGACGTGATCGAGGCGGCGCTGACCGATGCCTCGCTCGCCGGCTGGAACGGCTTCGGCATCGTCGTGCAGGCCTACCAGAAGCGTGCGCCGTTCGTGATCGACTGGATCGCAGCCCTCGCCCGCATGCACGGCCGCCGCATTCCGGTGCGCCTGGTCAAGGGCGCCTACTGGGACAGCGAGGTCAAGCGCGCGCAGGTCGAAGGCCATCCGGGCTATCCGGTGTTCACACGCAAGCCCAACACCGACGTCAGCTATCTGGCCAATGCGCGCCGGCTGCTGTCGGCGAGCGATGCGATCTACCCGATGTTCGCCACCCACAACGCGCACACGATCGCGGCCGTGCATCGCCTCGCGCAGACCGTGCTGCCCGGCCGCGTCGCGCGCACGGCCTACGAGTTCCAGAAGCTGCACGGCATGGGCGATGACCTCTACGCCGAGGTCATTCCGGCCGACCGCCTCGACGTCGCCTGCCGCGTCTACGCCCCGGTCGGTTCGCACGAGGACCTGCTGCCGTACCTGGTGCGTCGACTGCTGGAGAACGGCGCCAACTCCAGCTTCGTCAACCGCATCAGCGACGAGGACGTCGCGATCGACGACCTGATCCGCGACCCGGTCGACGTGGTGTCCGGCTTCGAATCCATTCCCCACCCCCGCATTCCGCTGCCGGTCGATCTCTACCGCAGCCAATCGCACGACAGGAGCAATTCCATGGGCGTCAACCTCGCCAACGACGCGCAGCTCGAAGCGCTCGCCGAGCAGATCCGCAGCGCGACGACGACGTGGTCGGCGACGCCGCTGGTGCCCGGCGCCCAGCCGACCGGCGAGAAGGTCGTGGTGAACAGCCCTGCCGACCGCCGCGTCCATGTCGGCGACTGGCTGCCAGCCGACAGCGCGACCGTCGAGCGTGCGCTCGACAACGCCACGGCCGCGCATGCCGACTGGAACGCGACCCCGGCCGCATCGCGCGCGGCGATTCTCGAACACGCCGCCGACGTGCTCGAGTCGCGCACGGCGCAGTTCATCGCCATGTGCACCCGCGAGGCCGGCAAGACCATTCCCGACGGCGTGGCCGAAGTGCGTGAGGCGGTGGATTTCCTGCGGTATTACGCCGGCGAGGCGCGCCGCCTGTTCGTCGACGAGGCCCTGCCCGGCCCCACCGGCGAATCCAACACGCTGCAGCTCTCCGGCCGCGGCGTGTTCGTGTGCATCAGCCCGTGGAATTTCCCGCTGGCGATCTTCGCCGGCCAGATCGCAGCCTCGCTGGCGGCCGGCAATACGGTCATCGCCAAGGCCGCCGAGCAGACCACGCTGGTCGGCTTCGAGGCGGTCAAGCTGCTGCACGAAGCGGGCATCCCCAAGAACGTGCTGCAGTACGTGCCGGGCGATGGCGCGAGCGTCGGCGCGGCACTGACCGGCGATGCACGCGTGGCCGGCGTGGTGTTCACCGGTTCCAACGCCACGGCGTTGGCTATCAACCGCGCGCTCGCTGCACGCGACGGCGCCATCGGCACGTTGATCGCCGAAACCGGCGGCCAGAACGCGCTGATCGCAGATTCGTCCGCGCTGCCCGAACAGCTGGTCAAGGACGCGCTGGGCTCGGCCTTCACCTCGGCCGGCCAGCGCTGCTCGGCCGCGCGCGTGCTGTTCGTGCAGGACGATATCGCCGACAAGGTGCTCGACATGCTCGCCGGCGCGATGGCCGAGCTGAAGGTCGGTGACCCGGCGCTGCTGTCGACCGATGTCGGCCCGGTCATCGACGCCGATGCGCTGCGCATGCTCGACGCCCATGCCGAGCGCATGGCGAACGAAGCACGTCTGATTGCCACGACGCCAGTCGGCGAGGACGCCGCGCACGGCACCTTCTTCGCCCCGCGCGCCTGGGAACTGCAGTCGCTGTCGCAGCTGCAGCGCGAGAACTTCGGCCCGGCGCTGCACGTGATCCGCTGGAAGGCCGAGCAACTCGATGCGGTGCTCGATGCAATCAACAGCACCGGCTACGGCCTGACGCTGGGCATCCACTCGCGCATCGACGAGACGGTCGAGAAGATCACCGCACGCGCGCGCGTCGGCAACGTCTACGTCAACCGCAACCAGATCGGCGCGGTCGTCGGCGTTCAGCCCTTCGGCGGCCAGCGCCTGTCGGGCACCGGTCCCAAGGCCGGCGGCCCGCACTACCTGCCGCGTTTCACGACCGAGAAGACCGTCACCATCAACACCACCGCCGCCGGCGGCAACGCGTCCCTGCTGACGTTGGGTGAGTAGTCGCGGCCTGCGCGGCATGCCGCGCGCGGTTACGAACGCCCGCCGTGCTTCGGCGGGCCGGAACGAGTAGCCGCGGCTTGCGCGGCATGCCGCGCGCGGCTTACGAACGCCCGCCATGCTTGGGCGGACCGGAACACGTGAGCGCGCTGACGAAGCATTGCTTCGCGTGCGAACGAACGCCCGCCGCGCTTCGGCGGGCCGGAACGAGTAGTCGCGGCTTGCGCGGCATCCCGCGCGGCTACAAACGCCCGCCCTGCTTCGGCGGGTCTGATCGGGTGAGCGACCCCGGGATGTGCGGCGGCCCGCCGCACATCTGACGCTGCATTCCGCGCATGACACCGCCAGCGCGGACCGCGGCGGGTAGCATCGCGGTTCCCCACGTCACCTGACGGCCCATGGCCTTTGACGCCTTTGCCCTGATCCTGGCGATGCTTGCGCTGGGCATGCTGTTCGCCCGCCTGCGCGCGATGCCGGCCAATGCCGCCGAGGTGCTCAACCTCGTCGTGCTCTATGTGTGCCTGCCGGCCGCGGTGCTGGTGCACGTGCCGCAGCTGCAGTTCGATCCGGCGCTGCTGGGCGTGGCCGCGACGCCCTGGCTGCTGGCGGTCGCGACAGTGGCGCTGGTGTTGCCGATCGCGCGCTGGCTGCGTTTCGCGCGCGACGAAACCGCGGTGGTGCTGCTGTGCGTGGCGCTGTGCAACAGCAGCTTCATCGGCTATCCGATGGTCGCCGCGCTGCTCGGCGCCGACGCGGTGCCCTATGCGGTGGTCTACGACCAGTTCGGCACCTTCGTGCTGCTGTCGACGTTCGGCCTGACCGTGATTGCGCGCTACGCCGGCGACACGCCACCGACTGCGCGTCAGGTGGGCCTGCGCATCCTGCGCTTTCCGCCGCTGTGGGCACTGGCGTTCGCGCTGCTGCTGATGCCGGCGCAGCCGCCGGCCTGGATCGACGCCGCCCTGCGCAACCTGGCCGGCGCGATGCTGCCGCTGGTGATGCTGGCCGTGGGCCTGTCGATCCAGCTGCGCATGCCGCGCGACGAGTTGCGTCCGCTGGCGACCGGCCTGGTGCTCAAGCTGCTGGTGATGCCCGCGCTCGCACTGCCACTGTCGCTGGCGTTCGGCATGTCGGGGGCGATGCTGCAGGCGAACGTACTCGAGTCGGCCATGCCGAGCATGATCACCGCCGCCGCGCTGGCGATCGCCGCAGGCCTGGCGCCCCGGCTTGCCGCGGCACTGGTCGGCTACGGCATCGTGCTGTCGCTGCTCACGTTGCCGGCCTGGGCATGGCTGCTGGACCGGTTGGGCTAGGCGCATCGTCGGAGCGCTTGCGCGCGGTGAGGTATTCGGGGGAAAGCCCTATCGCGCGCAAGCGCGCTCCTACATGGGCTGCTGTTGTCCAAGACCAACGTGGCCGATCGAGACACCTGTAGGAGCGCGCTTGCGCGCGAAGGGCATTTCGCGTCGAGCCCCATCGCGCACGCGCTGCTACAGGGCCGCGACATCTACAGGCCGAGCTCGTCCGCCGCCACTTCGCGCACGTACAGCCGGCTCAGTGCCGGCGCGTCGGCAATGCCGATGCCCTGCGGCCGGGCGTGCGTCCACAGCGTCACGTGCGCAGGCGGAACCGGGCGGTCCAGACCCGCGGCGGCGAGTGCGCGATGGAACGCCGCCAGGCCCGGCAGCTCGAGCGGTTCGATGATCGCGCCGGCATCGGGCCCGGTCGGCCGTGCCTGGTGCAGACGCAGATAGCGATGGGCGCGGCGCCAGCGCCAGTCGCAGCGCGCGAATGCCTCGCGCAGCAGGTCTTCGGCGCGGCGCGGGCCGAGCACGGCGTCGAGCGCGGCGACGGTGTCGCGCCCGGCCAGGGTGATGTGGAGTTCGGATTTCGGCTCGAAGGCCAGGCCGTCGATGATCCGCGTGCCGCGTGGCAGCGACCACTGCGCGCGCGGCACCGGCAACACCAGGCTGCGACGTGCGCCCAGTCCCGGCCGGGCCGCGCCAGCAGCGCGTGCGAGGAACGCGGAGTCTTGCGCATCGCCCATGCTCGATGACCTCATGCGTCAGCCACGCGCATCGTCGCGCCTTCGCGGTCCATCCCGCGTCGCGACAGTCGCACGTGCCCAGCCAGGTGGCGCACGGGCACTGCCGGGAGCGTCAGACGACCCCAAGAAAAAGCCCCGCCGGAGCGGGGCTTTTCCGTGTCACGGTGCCGCGTCGATCAGAAGCGGTACTGCGCCGACACGCCGAACAGGTTGGCGTTGCCGTCGAAATCGCCGGCCACGCGGCTGCCGCCGCTGGTGGTGTCGATCTTGGGATCACGCGGATTGATGCGGGTGTAGGCGAAGTTGACGTCGAACGCGTCGCTCATCGTCCAGGTCGCACCGACCGAGTAGAAGATGCGGTTCGCATCGGGCAGGCGCGGGGTGCGGTGGGCAAGGCTGGTCGGGGTTTCGTCATACGCAACACCACCACGCAGCTTCCAGGCATCGTTGAGCTTGAATTCGGCGCCCAGGGCGGCGAAGTACGTGTCGCGCCACTCGAACGGCTCGACCGAATCCGGATCGGGGTTGTCGAACTGGATGCGCACTTCGCGCAGCGACTCCCAGCCGGTCTCGGCGTAGGTGGCCGACAGCATCAGCGCATCGTTGACCTGCCAGGTGGCGCCGATGTTGAGGATCGACGGCGTGGTCAGTTCGGCGAACGCGCCGCCATCGAGAAACAGCCCCGGACGCGCCTGGCCGAGCACGGCAGCCGGGCCCGACGGCACGGTCCAGTCCGCGGTGCCGGTCAGCTCGTAATCGATCTCCGAGCGGTAGCTGACACCGATCGCGACGTTGTCGGTCGGACGGAAATGGGCGCCGACCAACCAGCCGAAGCCGTTGTCGTCACCCTGGATCTCGGCCAGGCCGTCCGCGCTTTGCGGCAGGAAGCCCGGAACGCCCTGTTGGGCCAGCAGCGAGCCGAAATCCACCGCCTTCGACAGCGTCACGTCGGCGCGCGAAGCAATGACGCCGATACCGACCGAGAAGCGGTCGCTCAGATCGATCGCACCCGACAGGGTCAGGTCGACGACCTTCACGTCCGAGGTCTGGGCGGCATAACGGCCGACCCAGCCGGCGTCGTATTCGGTCTTCAGGCCGAACGGGGCGCTGACCATCGCGCCGAGCGCGACGCCGTTGTCGAGCTTGTGCACGACCGACAGGGCCGGGATCGGAGTGACGTCGCCGGCGTTGCCGCCGTTGCTGCCGGTGAGCGGGCGACCGAGCGCATCGGTGCCGCTGCCCTGGAATTCATAGTTGAGGTCGATGACTGTCAGGTCGGCCTGCACCGTGGTGCCTTCGAACTGGGTCATCACCGCCGGGTTGTTGGTCACGACCGAGCTGTCGCCGGTCTTGGCCGCGGTGCCCGCGAACGAGGAACCCTGCGACTTGACGCTGTTTTCCTTGAGCTGGAAGCCGGCCGCCTGGGCCTGGCCTGCGAATGCCAGCGCGGCGGCGACGCCGACGGCCAGCACGGTGTTCTGCATGAAGCGGGGGTTGGTCGCCATCTCTCGTATCTCTCCCAAACAGGTTTTTTTGTTGTGATGCTTCGCCTGGTGTGGACGGCGCCCCTCCGTCCTCGGCACCTGTCGGAATTCCCCTCCCGAACGCGCGTAGCGGGCGCACTATACCGTACCGCCCCGTCCGGAAAACTTGCTGCGCAGCAGCATCCGCAAGGCCCGGCGCGGCGCGCTTTACCGGCATGCCGGCGGCGCTCGACAATGGCGCCACGATGTTCGTTTCGATTCCCAACCGCCACGCCCGCACGCCGCTCCGCTGGGCGGTCCCGATGCTGTGCGCGCTGCTGTGGGCGGCGTTCCTGTGGGCCAGCACCCGTTCGGCCAGCGACCACTACGCGCTGCTGCTCGACTGGGGCGCGCTCTATGGCGGGCCGGTCGGGGTCGACGGCACCCTCGCCAACTGGGTCGACGCGACCGCCTGGCTGCGGCTGGTCACCGCGCTGTTCCTGCACGCGGACTGGGCGCATCTGCTCGGCAATCTGGTGTTCCTGCTGATCTTCGGCCTGCCGGCCGAGCGGCTGATGGGCGCCTGGCGGCTGCTGGTGCTGTTCCTGGTCGGCGGCGCGCTGGCCAATCTGTCGGCGGTGCTGGCGATCGGCACGCCCGATCGGCTGATCATTGGCGCCAGCGGCGCGGTGTCGGCGCTGATCGGGGCGTATCTGGCGCTGTTTCCGCGCGCGCGCCTGGGCGTGGTGGTGCCGCTTGGACTGTTCCTGGAATTCGTGCGCGCGCCCGCCTCGCTGCTGATCGGCCTGTGGGCGGTGCTGCAGGTGATCTTCGCCTACATCGGCCCGGCCTTCGGCGCCGTCGCCTGGACCGCGCACCTGGCCGGCTTCCTGTTCGGCGTCGGCTTTGCGCTGCTGTCGCGGCATGCGATCGGCCAGCGGCTGCGCAAGCTGAAAGGCTATTGAGAAGCCGTGATTGGTGATTTGTCATTGGTGATTCGAAAGAAGCGGCTCTGCGCTCGGCCGGCGGTTGACGGCGGCTCTACCCGATCACCCATCCCGGATCTCCAATCCCGGCGCCTACAATTGCCGGCATGACTGGCAAGACTCTTTACAAGATCACCTTCCTCACCCACGGCAAGGTCTACGAGCTTTACGCGCGGCAGGTCGAAAGCGGGCGGCTGTGGGGCTTTGTCGAAGTGTCGGAACTGGTGTTCGACGTGCGCGACGGGCTGGTCGTCGACCCGACCGAGGAGCGGCTGCAGGCCGAATTCGGCAATACCCGCACGCTGCATCTGCCGATGCAGAGCGTGCTCCGCGTGGAGGAAGTGGAGAAGAAGGGCCAGTCCGCGATCCGCGATGCGGCGTCGGGCGAGGTGGTCACGCCGTTTCCGCTGTCCGCGCGGCCGCGCTGAAGAAGCCGCGCAGGCCCCGCGTTACACTCGCCCGCCCACGCGGCCGTCGCGTGCCCGCTGCAATGCTGGCCGCACTCCGTACCCAGGCACACCGCCCAAGGCAACGATGACGACACCCCAGCACCTGCTCGACACCCACGGCCCACGCGAATCGATGGAGTACGACGTCGTCGTCGTGGGCGCAGGCCCGGGCGGCCTGTCCACCGCCATCCGCCTCAAACAACTGGCGGCAGAAGCAGGTCGCGAGGTCTCGGTCTGCGTGCTGGAAAAGGGCTCCGAGCCGGGCGCGCACATCCTCTCGGGCGCGATCATCGACCCGCGCGCGCTCACCGAGCTGATTCCCGACTGGAAGGAAAAAGGCGCGCCGCTCAAGCAGGCGGTCACGCGCGACGAATTCCTGTTCCTCGACGAGACCGGTTCGAAAACCACGCCGGATTTCTTCCTGCCCGACTGCTTCAAGAACTACGGCAACTACATCGTCAGCCTGGGCGCGCTGACGCGCTGGCTCAGCGCCCAGGCCGAAGGTCTGGGCGTGGAGATCTTTCCCGGCTTCGCCGCCGCCGAAGTGCTGTACACCGACGACGGCCGCGTGCGCGGTGTCGCGACGGGCAACCTCGGCATCGGCAAGGACGGCGAACCGACGGCCGAGTTCCAGCTGGGCATGGAACTGCATGCCAAGTACACGATCTTCGCCGAAGGCTCGCGCGGCCAGCTCGGGCGCGAGCTGATCGCGAAGTTCAAGCTCGACGCGGGCCGCGATCCGCAGAGCTATGGCATCGGCATCAAGGAACTGTGGCAGGTCGACCCGGCGAAGCATGAGCCGGGCCTGGTCGTGCACACCGCCGGCTGGCCGCTGACCGACGACACCTACGGCGGCTCGTTCCTGTACCACGCCGAGGACGGCAAGGTCGCGATCGGTCTCGTCGTCGGTCTGGACTACAAGAACCCGTGGCTGAGCCCGTTCGAGGAATTCCAGCGCTTCAAGACGCACCCGGCGATCCGCAAGTACCTCGAAGGCGGCAAGCGCATCGGCTACGGCGCGCGCTCGATCACCGCGGGCGGCCTGCTGTCGATTCCCAAGCTCGTCTTCCCGGGCGGCGCCTTCGTCGGCTGCGAGGCCGGCACGCTCAACGCCAGCCGCATCAAGGGCAGCCATGCCGCGATCAAGACCGGCATGCTCGCCGCCGAGGCCGCGTTCGCCGCGCTCGGCGAAAATCGCAGCGGTGACGAACTCGCCGCGTATCCGGCCGCGTTCGAAAGCAGCTGGCTGCACGCCGAGCTGTCGCAGTCGAAGAACTTCAAGCAGTGGTTCAAGAAGGGCCGCACCACCGCCACGCTGATGACCGGTATCGAGCAGTGGCTGCTGCCCAAGCTCGGCATGCGCGTGCCGCCGTGGACGATCCACCGCGACAAGCCCGACCACGCGTGTCTGGAACCTGCCTCGCAGCACACGAAGATCGAATACCCCAAGCCCGACGGCGTACTGACCTTCGACCGCCTGAGCTCGGTGTATCTGTCGAGCACCAATCACGCCGAGGACCAGCCGGCGCATCTGACGCTGAAAGACGCTTCGGTGCCTGTTGACGTGAACCTGGCGACCTACGCCGGTCCCGAAGCACGCTACTGCCCGGCGGCGGTCTACGAATTCCTCGACGGTCCGGACGGCCCGTTCCTGCGGATCAATGCGCAGAACTGCGTGCACTGCAAAACCTGCGACATCAAGGACCCCACGCAGAACATCGTCTGGGTGGCGCCGCAGGGCGGCGGCGGTCCGAATTACGCAGGCATGTAAGGCGCCGCCCGCGCCGCATCGCGGCATGCGGGCAGGCTCTGCAATCGGCAAACCCTGCCCGTATACTCGGGCGCAGCTGTGGCCGCAGGCCATGTCGCCAAGGGTGATTCGTGCGTAATTACGATCTCGAGTTCCTCAAGCGCTTCTCGATGGTCCTGCTGTTCCTGGCCATCGTCACGCTGGGCCTGATCATCGGCGCCTGGTTCCTGCACAAATCCGTGCCGGCCGAAGTGCCGCCGGGCGTGGCCAAGCGCACCGAGGCGCGCATCGCGCCGGTCGGCGCGGTCTATGCCGGCGCGACGGGCGCCGCGTCGCAGGCCGCCGCCACCGCGGCTGCGGCCGCCGCGGCTGCCTCGCAGGTCGCCTATGGCGGCACGCTCGACGGGGCGACGATCTACCAGAATCTGTGCGCGGGCTGCCACACCTCCGGCGCCGGCGGCGCCCCGACGCTCGACCATCAGCACTGGGATGCGCGCCTGGCCCAGGGCACCGAGACCCTCTACCGGCACTCGATCGACGGCTTCACCGGCGAGGCGGGCGTGATGCCGCCGCGCGGCGGCAACCCCGCGCTCAGCGACGAACAGATGCACGCCGTCGTCGACTGGATGGTCGACAACCTCAAGTAATCGCGGTCGGGTAAGCTCGCTCGCCCCGGACGCCGCCTCACCAGGCGGCGTCGTCGTTTCCGGCGTCGTTGGAGATCCGTGCATGCGTTTGCTGTCCCGAGTCCGCCCCCTGTCCGTCAGCCTTGTCTGCGCTTTTCTGATCGGCGCGCCCGTCGCCATGCCCGCGATGGCGGCCTCGCCGGTGATCTTCACCGACACAGCCCCGCCGGCCGCACGCGAGGTGGTCATCGAAGGCCGCGTGACCGGCGCCTTCGCGGACGGGCTGGGAGGCTGGTTCGTCGAAACCGGGCGCGCGGCGAAGAACGAGCGGACGGCGAAGGGCATGCCCAAGGCCGTGTTCGTCGAAGCGCTGCCCGGTCAGCCAGCGCCGGCAGCCGGTATCCACGTGCGCGTGGCCGGCATGCTGCGCGATGTCGACGGCGTCGCCACTCTGCGTCCCGAACGCATCACCACGCTCACCGCACCCGCGCCGGCACTCACTCCTCTGCAATTGAAGGGACCGCCTGACGACTGGTCGACCCTGGCCGGGCGCTGGGTACGCATCGACGCCCCGCTCACCCTCAGCGGCCAGCACGAGCGCGCGCGGCGCGGCACGCTCGTGGCCAGCTTCGACGGCCGCCTGTTCGCGCCCACCGAGATCGGCTGGCCCGGTCGTGACGCCCACATGGTCAGGGCCGCCAACGCCTTCCAGCGCGTGCTGCTCGACGACGGCCGCGAAGACCCGCCCGCCGAGGGCATGCCCTGGTATCTGCCCGACACCGCGCAGGCGCTGCGCACCGGCAGCGTGCTGACCGGCGTCGAAGGCATCGTCGACTACCGTCACGGCGCCTGGCGGCTGCAGCTGACCGCGCCGGTGCAAGTACAGCCGGCTCCCCGCCCGCCGGTGCCGGTGGTGGAAGGCGATGTCCGCATCGCCGCGTTCAACCTCGAAAACCTGTTCAACGGCGATGGCCGCGGCGGCGGCTTCCCCACGGCGCGTGGCGCACGCACGCCCGAAGAACTCGCGCGCCAGCTCGAGGGTCTGGTCGCAACGATCGGTGCGCTCGATGTCGACGTCGCCGCCTTGATGGAGCTGGAGAACGACGGCTTCGACCCTCATTCGAGCATCGCCCAGCTGGTCGACGCCCTCAACGCCGCGGGGCCGGCGCGCGACTGGCGCTTCGTCGACGCCGGCCAGGGTCCGGGCACCAATCCGATCCGCGTCGGCATGCTCTACCGGCACACCCGCGTCCGCCCGCAGGGCGCGCCGGCCACGCTGGACGGCGGGCCGTTCGAGGACCTCAGCCGCGTGCCGCTGGCCCAGGCCTTCGTGCCGGTGCGCGGGCGTCGCGCGGACGGCATGGACTTCACCGTCGTCGCCGTGCATTTCAAGTCCAAGGGCTGCAGCAACGCCGAGGGCGAGAACCGCGACCGCGGCGACGGCCAGGCCTGCTGGAACGCGGCACGTGTCGAATCCGCCCAGCGCCTGCGTGACTGGCTGGCCACCGCACCGACCGGCACCGCCGACCGTGTCGCGGTCATGGGCGACTTCAACGCCTACGCGCTGGAAGACCCGGTGCGCACTTTCATCGACGCCGGCTGGCGCGACCCCTTCGCCGGCGGTGATGTCGACACGCATTACAGCTTCGTGTTCGACGGCCAGGCCGGGCGCCTGGACCATGCGCTACTGGGTCCGGCCTTGGCCGAACGCGTCGCCGGCGTGGCGAAGTGGCACATCAACGCCGACGAACCGTCCGACATGCGCGAGCGCGAGGCCTCGGCCCCGTGGCGCAGTTCGGATCACGACCCGCTGGTGGTGGGATTGCGCTTGCGCGAGCAGTGACTGCGCCCCCTCCGGCGCTGCGGAGGCCGGTCGGGCGAGTCCATGACCACAGGGATGAAGCCTTGCAGCATTCGCGCACGATCATGTCGTGCGCGAGCGGAAGCTTCGCCCCCACCCAGCCTCCCCCGCAGGCGGGGGAGGAGCACACTCGTTTGCGCTGATGGATCGTCGGAGTCGCGGATGGCGTTCGAAACGATCCGGCAGCCTTCGTTCGATCCGGCTTGGAGCCCTCCTCCGCCTGCGCACGTTTTGTGCTCGAAGCCCTCCCCCGCCTGCGGGGGAGGGTTGGGTGGGGGCGAACCTTCAGCCGTCGGATGCACCAGGCCCAAGCGGAAACATCCGGCTGATTCGCGCGCACCCATCAGCAGGCGAGCGGGACGCTCGCCCCCTCCCAGCCTCCCCCGCAGGCGGGGGAGGAGTCCGTCCGTCTGCGCTGACAGATCGCCAGGAATAGATGACGTTCGAACGATCAAGCCGCCTTCGAGCCGACCTTGAGACCCGCCGCCGTCCTCGCGCGCATCGTGCTTGAACCCCGCCTTCGCGCGGGCCGCGCTTCAAGCCCTCCCCCGCCCGCGGGGGAGGGTTGGGTGGGGGCGAACCGTCAGCCGTCGGTTGCACCAGGTCCGAGCGAAAACATCCGGCCGACTCGCGCGCCCCCCTCAACAGGCGAGCGTGCCGCCCGCCCCTTCCCAGCCTCTGCCGCAGCCAGAAGAGCGGCGAATCTTGGGCCCGGTGGAACTCCGAGTTCACCTGCGGGCCACGGCCCCATCGCGGCGGCCCCGGTATCATTCGCGCATGACGTCCCCCACGTTCCCTACCCAATCCGGTCCGCTGTCGCTGCCCGGCCCTGTCGGCGTCCTCGAGGTCGCGATCGACCTGCCCGACGACGATGTCGCGGCATTGCCGGTCGTCATCGTGGTCTGCCATCCGCTGCCCACCGAGGGCGGCACCATGCACAACAAGGTCGTCACGATGGTCGCGCGTTCGGCGCGCGAGCTCGGTGCGGCCTCGGTGCGGTTCAATTTCCGCGGCACCGGCGCGTCCGAAGGGGCGTTCGACAACGGCGTGGGCGAGATCGACGATCTCACCGCCGTGATCGAGTGGGTACGCCGCGAACGCCCCGGTCACGCGCTGTGGCTGGCCGGCTTCAGCTTCGGGGCGTACGTGTCGCTGCGCGCCGCCGATGCGCTGCAGCCCGATCTGCTGATCTCGGTCGCACCGCCGGCCGGGCGCTGGGATTTCGGGTCGATCGTGCTGCCGACCTGCCCGTGGCTGGTGATCCAGGGCGAATCCGACGAGATCGTCGACCCCCAGGCCGTCTACGACTGGCTCGAGGACACCGGCGCGCAGGCCGAGCTGGTGCGCATGCCCGAGACCAGCCACTTCTTCCACCGCCGCATGATCGACCTGCGCGGCGTGGTGAAGCACTGGCTCACGCCGCACCTGCCGCAGGCCGCGGGCTGATGCCGACATTCGCCATGCCGGCGCGCGCAGGCGCGTCGCGGATGCCGTCGTGAGCGCGCTGCCCACCCCGTCCGAACGTTACGCCGCCGGTGTCGCCCGCGGCGACTGGCAGGCCGACACGGCGCAGCAGCCGGCGCTGGTCGAACTCGACCGCCTGCATGCCGCCCTCGTGCAGCCGCCGCCGCGTCGTGGCGTTCTGGGTCGCCTGTTCGGCGGCGATGCGCCCGAAGCGCCGGCAGGCCTGTATCTGTGGGGCGGTGTGGGTCGCGGCAAGACCTTCATGATCGACCTGTTCCACGACGGGCTTCCGCTGCAGTCGATGCGGCCGACGGATACGGACGATGCGAACGTCGCGCCACCGCACAAGGACCCCACGCGCCACGCCGCGCCCGATCCGAAACTCGGCCGCAAGCGCCGCACGCACTTCCACCGCTTCATGCGCGAGGTGCACGAATCGCTGCGCACGCATGCCGGCGAACGCGACCCGCTGGCGGCGATCGTGCGCGGCTGGCGCGATGCCGGCCTGCGTGTGCTGGTACTCGACGAATTCTTCGTCAGCGACATCGGCGATGCGATGCTGCTCGCGCGTCTGCTCGACCGCATGTTCGCCGACGGCATCGTGCTGGTGACCAGCTCGAACGTCGACCCGAAGGATCTCTACAAGGACGGCCTGCAGCGCGCGCGCTTTCTGCCGGCGATCGACCTGCTCCAGCGCCACACCCACGTGGTGTACCTGGAAAGCGACACCGACTACCGCATGCGCGCATTGACGCGTTCGCCGGTCTACCGCACACCGCTCGACGCCGAATCCGACGCCTGGCTCGAGACGCGCTGGCACGAACTGGGCGGCGATGACGAACACCGCGATGCCGGCATCGAGATCGACGGCCGCCGCATCTGTGTGCGCGCACGCACGCCGGGCATGGCCTGGTTCGATTTCGACGCGCTGTGCGAAGGCCCGCGCGGCGCCAGCGACTACATCCAGGTCGCGACCGAGTTCCACACCGTGCTGCTGGGTGGCATCCCGCACATGGATGCCACCCGCGACGATGCCGCGCGCCGCTTCGTGACCCTGATCGACGAGCTCTACGACCGCAACGTCAATCTGGTCTGCACGGCCGCGGCCGAACCGCCGGCGCTGTATTCGGGCGAACGCCTGGTGGGCGGCTTCGAGCGCACCGCCTCGCGCCTGATCGAGATGCGCAGCGCGGAATTTCTGGCGCGCGAACACCGGGGCTGAGGGCAGCTCGCCGATGGCCGGGCGGGGGCGGACGCCCCCCCGCGCGAGTCGATGCCGATCCGCCTCGTCCGCGGCCTGGCCGGGCGAGTCCCGGCGACTCTCGCGGGCTCAAAGAAGGGTTGCATCGCGCATCCAGATGCGCCTCGAAGCGGGGCGCCGGAACCTGAATCCGCCGGGAGCCCCGGCATGACGCGCTTGCCCGATTCTTCCTCGACTTCTTGTTGACGATGCGGCCGGAAGGTCCCATATTTTGTGCCGGCCTCGATCACGACCCACTAGGGGATGTGGAAGCCGCGTGAAGGCCATGTGTTTGTCAAGGTCTTGCCCGCGCCGCAGAAGTTGTCGTTTCGCCTGCTCCCGCGCAGGCATCCGACGCCATGCAGCGCCGCATTCCGGGCCACCTTGTCGACACGGCACCTTTCGCTTCCACGGCATCGAAAGCACTACGAAATCGCGATGCCCGTGACCGTCGATGATCAGCCGCAAGACGCACCGATCGCCACCGTGCAACCCAGGACTCAAAGGACGACCATGACCAGCCCCGAGATTCTCGCGACCGACGCCACGCAGGCCGTCACCGGCACCCCTTCGAGTCCGACCACCGCCACGCCCCCCACCCCCGTGGCGTCGCCCGCCGTCGAAGCCGACGACGTGGTGCCGCCGCCGCCGAGCGCCGCCATGCACACCGCAATCGCAGACACCACCGACGTTGCCGCCGACGTCTCCACCTGGATCACCAAGGAAGCCGGCAACCGCCGCATTCCCTATGACCGTGCGCGCCTGGAGCGCAGCATCGATCGCACCCATGCCGAATTCCCGCAGCTCGACATCGCCGACTACAAGCGCAGCGTGTTCGGCTTCGTCGAGCGTAAGGAAGCCGTCAACGCCGACGACCTCACCGATCACCTGATCCGCGAGGCCGAGGCCCGCGTCGACGTCACCGCGCCGGAGTGGGAATTCTTCGCCGCCCGCCTGTACCTGCACCGCCTGTACAAGCGCGCCAGCCGCAACCGCTTCTACGACGCCGAGCAGAAGTACGGCTCCTATGTCGGCCTGCAGGAATCGCTGGCCGACCGCAACATCTATTCCAACGACATCCTGCGCGCCTATTCCAAGGAAGAGCTGCAGGAAGCCGGCCGCATGATCGAGGCCGAGCGCGACAAGCTGTTCGCCTACAACGGCCTGTACCTGCTGGCCACGCGGTATCTGGCCACCGACACCTCGCGCGCGGTGTTCGAGCTGCCGCAGGAACGCTGGCTGACCATCGCCCTGTACCTGATGCAGAACGAGACCAAGGGCGGCCGCGAGCGCCGCATGCAGCTCGTCGGCGAGGCCTACTGGGCGCTGTCCAACCTGTACATGACCGTCGCGACCCCGACGCTGCAGAACGCCGGCAAGGTCGGCGGCCAGCTCTCGTCGTGCTTCATCGACACCGTCGACGATTCGCTGCAGGGCATCTACGACTCCAACACCGACATTGCCCGCGTCTCCAAGGGCGGCGGCGGCGTGGGCGCGTACCTGGGTTATGTGCGTTCGTCGGGCTCGGCCATCCGCGGCGTGCCCAATTCCTCGGGCGGCGTGGTGCCGTGGATCAAGCAGCTCAACAACACCGCCGTGTCGGTCGACCAGCTGGGCCAGCGCAAGGGCGCGGTCGCGGTCTATCTCGACATCTGGCATCGCGACATCGAAGCGTTCCTGGACCTGCGCCTCAACAACGGCGACCAGCGCCTGCGCGCGCACGACGTGTTCACCTCGGTCTGTATTCCCGACGTCTTCATGGAAGCGGTCGAGCGCCGCGGCGACTGGTACCTGTTCGACCCGCACGAGGTGCACCGCATCAAGGGCTGGTACCTGCAGGACTTCTTCGACGAGAAGAAGGGCGACGGCACGTTCCGCAAGAAGTACGAGGAAGTCGTGGCCGACGAGCGCATCTCGCGCAAGACGGTCAAGGCCATCGACATCTTCAAGCGGATCATGGTCTCGCAGCTCGAGACCGGTAACCCCTTCATGTTCTACCGCGACGAAGTGAACCGGAAGAACCCGAACAAGCACGTTGGCCGCGTCTACTCGTCGAACCTCTGCACCGAGATCCTGCAGAACATGAGCCCGACGAAGATGATGCAGGAGATCATCTCCGGCAATCAGATCGTCACCACCAAGCAGGCCGGCGACTTCGTCGTGTGCAACCTGTCGTCGGTGAACCTGGGCCGCGCGATCGTGCCGCAGCAGGGCCAGGGCGATCTGATCACCGACGTGCTCGAGCGCCTGATCCCGATCCAGGTGCGCATGCTCGACAACGTGATCGATCTGAACATGCTGCCCGTGCCGCAGGCGACGATCACCAACCAGAAGTACCGCGCGATCGGCCTGGGCACGTTCGGCTGGCACCACCTGCTGGCGCAGAAGGGCATCCACTGGAACGAGCAGGCGGCCGAGGACTACAGCGACGCGCTCTACGAGCGCATCAACTACCTCACCGTGCAGGCCTCGATGGAACTGGCCAAGGAAAAGGGCGCCTACCAGGTGTTCGCCGGCAGCGACTGGCACACCGGCGCCTACTTCGCCGACCGCGGCTACAACTCGCCCGAATGGCTGGACCTGGCCGCCCAGGTCGGCGTCAACGGCATGCGCAACGGCTGGCTGATGGCGGTCGCCCCGAACATGTCGACCGCGCAGATCGCAGGTTCCACCGCGTCGATCGATCCGATCTACTCGGCGTTCTATTACGAGGAAAAGAAGGACTACCGTCGCCCGGTGGCCGCGCCGGGCCTGTCGCTCGACACCTGGGCCTACTACGAGAAGGGCGCCTACAAGGTCGACCAGTTCGCCTCGGTGCGCCAGAACGCACGCCGCCAGCGTCACGTCGACCAGGCGATCAGCTTCAACCTCTACGTACCCAGCACCATCCGCGCGAGCACGCTGCTCGACCTGCACATGACCGCGTGGAAGCAAGGCATCAAGACCACGTATTACGTGCGTTCGAACGATATCGATATCGCGGAATGCGAATGGTGTTCGAGCTGACGAAGCGCTGCTTCCGCTTTTGATCGTCATTCCCGCGAAGGCGGGAATCCATGGACTTCGAGTCCGATAGCGCAACGTCCATGGATCCCCGCCTGCGCGGGGATGACGGTTGAAGTATCAGGCGCGACCTGTCACCGCGCGCGCTTCAAGAAACAGCAGGGGTCAGAGTCACTTTCCGGACCGACCCCACCGACCTTCCGGTCCGCATACGTGCCGGAAAGTGACTCCGACCCCGTCGCGCGTTCCATCACCGCGCGAGACTTCAGATACGAGATCCCGAACATGGCCGCCACCTCTACCCCGCTCGACCGCATCAAGATCCTCGAGCCGCGTCACCCGAACCGTTCGACCGGCATCATCAACGGCACGACCTCGGGCATCCTCAACTGGAACGACATTCCGTACCCGTCGTTCTACCGCGCCTACAAGGAACTCTCGACCAATTTCTGGATTCCGGACGAGGTCGACATGAAGGGCGACGCCAAGCAGTACGGCGAGCTCTCGGCGCGCGAGAAGAACGCCTACGACTCGATCATCGGCCTGCTCGCCACGCTCGATTCGCCGCAGACGCGCTTCATCTACAACGTCGCCGAATACATCACCGACCCGGCCGCGCATGCGAACGCCGCGATCATCGGCCAGCAGGAAGTGATCCACAACGAGAGCTACAGCTACGTGCTGGCCTCGATCACCGGCCTGGCCGACCAGAACCGCGTGTTCGAACTCGCGCGCACGCATCCCACGATCATCGCGCGCAACCAGCCGATCATGACGTCCTACGACGACTTCATGCGCGAGAAGAGTGCCGAGACGCTGATCCGGTCCTTGATCCAGTCGTCGATCCTCGAAGGCATCAACTTCTATTCGGGCTTCGCCTACTTCTACAACCTGGTCCGCCAGAACCGGATGACCGGCACCGGCAAGATCATCAGCTTCATCAACCGCGACGAACTGGCGCACAGCAAGTTCATCAGCGAACTGATCCGCGCGATCATCGGCGAGAACCAGAACCTGCAGGGCGACCAGCTCACCGAATACGTGCACAAGGCCTTCGAGCACGCGATCGAACTGGAAACCCGCTGGACGGCCGAGGTGCTCGACGGCATCGACGGCATCGACGTCGACGAGATGGTCCGCTACGTGAAGTACCGCGCCAACAAGATGGCCGGCATGCTCGGCATCGAGAAGCTCTACAGCGAATCGAACGAAAACGTCATGCCGTGGATCAAGGCCTACGCGGACAATTTCACCGAGACGAAGACCGACTTCTTCGAGATGCGCAATGCGTCGTACAAGAAGACGAATTCGGATAACGGGTTCGACGATTTGTAACCGAACGCTGGAATCTGGTTATGAGGAATAAGAAGCGCAGCAAACCTCGCACCACATCCCTCCGCTGGAAGACGAACGGAGTCGTTTCCAATATCTCCGTCACCATTGACCGGCTATCAGGGACAGTCTCGCCAAGCAGCGTCGAACCAGGCTCAGTTTTCTCAGTCGTGTCCTACGACAGGCAATCTGGAAAAGAGAAGGTGTTGGTCTCAGCACCCGCCACAGTCGACGCTCCAGCATTTGATTTGGATCTTCAACTTTCGCTGAGAAGCAGCAAACTCATCGCGATCGACACGAACACCAAACACATTTGCGGGAGAAGAGTTAGCGTAACTTGCGCCTACTTTTCTGACCTGAGTTATCGGACATCCACTGGCGCAACACCCATAGAACCGCTTTGTGCATACGCGATTCTTGACTCTGCGCCAGAAGTAAACGCTGAGCGCATCGGTTGGAACCTTGTCCTCAAGAACCACGTCAACCTAGGGGCCATTAGCGCTACTAACCAAGTCGGAATTGTTATTGATAGTGACCTATCCGACCTGCAGGCCCTGAACTCACGAAAGAAGCCGTTCTACGAGAATAACTTTTTGCCGGATGGCTTTTTCTTTCTGTTCGCGTCTTCAGATGGCTCCTCTGACCACATCGCAAGCGACATGATTAGCCTTTGCGACCGAAGCGCATCAATGATCTTGAACCACATGAGTAGCACTCAGTTCGAATTCGGCAGTGGAAATCAAGATGACAAGAATTGCGCCGACTACTTCTTTCTTGAGCTGATCATGCCCCCAATGCAGAAGTAACTGTTCCGAGACACACACCCCTACATGCGCATCCTCCTCGCCCACACATCGCTCAGCGGCAACACCCGCGATGTCGCGCGTGCGATCCACGCGCGGTGCGAGGAGATGGGCCATGCCGTCACCTGGATCGATGCCGACATCCAGACCCTCGCCAAGGTCTGCCCCGACGGCGCCGCGCATGATCTCTACGTGCTCGGCAGCTGGAGCATCAATGCCGGGCGCACGCCGCCGGAGATGAAGCGCTTCATCGAGGACCTCGTCGCCGCGGTCGGCAAGCCGGACCGTGTCGCGGTGTTCGGCACCGGCGAGACGCAGTGGGGCGAGGAGAATTACTGCGGTGCGGCCCGGCGCATGGCCGCGTTCTTCGGTACGCGTTACCCGCGGCTGGAGATCGAACAGATGCCCCACGGCGAACGCGACGCCACCAAGATCCAACGCTGGACCGACCACATTCTTGCCGTAGCAACAACGCAGATCGAGAACACCCCCCATGCAGACACTCCACGCCTCCACGCCTGACGACTACGCCGCAGCATTGGCCGCGCATCCGCGCCTGCTCGTCGACTACTACAAGGACGATTGCCCGGGCTGCAAGATGCTCGACATGTCGCTGGCGAAGTTCGCCGCAAGCAGCGATGCCGAGGGCGTCGCCCTGCTCAAGGTGAAGATGGAAACGATCGGCGAGGATTTCTTCCGGGGCTTGAACCTGCGCCAGACGCCGACGCTGTCGCTGTTCAAGGACGGGAGCGAAGCTGCGCGCCTGCCGGGCTTCCAGGCGCCTCCGCAGATTGCGCAGGCGGTGGCGACGCACTTCGCAGCGACGGAGGCCTGAGCGTGGCCGCTCCCGTCGACACGCCCAAGACCGAAGCACGGATGCTGGAGATCGTCTTTCCCGATCACACCAACCATCTGGGCACGCTGTTCGGCGGCACTGCGCTGGCGTGGATGGACAAAGCCGCGTTCATCGCCGCGTCGCGCTATGCGCGCCGCACGGTGGTGACGGCGCGTTCGGAACAGGTGGATTTCAAGCTGCCGATCAAGCAGGGCCAGCTCGTCGAAACCATCGCGCGTGTGGTCGAAGTGGGCCGCACGTCGATGCAGGTGGAAGTGGAGCTGGTGGCCGAAGACCTGCTCAGCGGTGACCGCGAGCTGTGCACGCGCGGGCGCTTCGTGATGATCGCGCTGGACGCACGCGGCCGGCCGACGCAGATCGCGCCGCTGCCGGCGCCGCCGAATGGAGACGCGACGCCATGAACGAACTGACCATCCTGCAGTGGATCGCGCTGGGGCTGTTCATCGGCATCGTCTGCGGCGCCGTGCTGACCTTCCTCAACCGCAAGCGCTGATCGACGTGCGCGCCGGCTCGGGCATCGCAGCGCGGCGCTGCGCGCTCACCTGACCGTCGTGGCTGCGCCCTGCCTGCCCGCGATCCGGTTCCGCGACGGCACCGTCGAGTTTCCGGTCCACCACATGCGTGGCGGCACCTCGACCGGACTGGTGCTCTGGGAACGGCTCGTCCCCCGCGATCTGGAACTGCGCGAAGCGTTGCTGCGTCTGCTGATGGGCGTGCCGGCCTCGGGCCGGGCGCCGGGCAATCGACAGATCACCGGCCTCGGGCGCGGGGCGGCCACCAGCAACAAGGTGTTCTTCGCCGATACCGAAACCGTCGACGGGCAGCCGCGCCTGGTGAGCACGCTGGCCCAGCTCGCGGCCGAGCACGCGGACATCGACTGGGGCGTCAACTGCGGCAACATGTCCGCGGCGCTGCAGCTGTGGGCGCAGGATGTCGACCTGCTGACGGACGGCACGATCGAGATCCGCAACACCAACACCGGTGTGTTGACCCGCAGCCGCATGACGCGCGCACCGGATGACGGCTTCGAGCTGGCCGCCATTCCCGGCGTGGCGGGACGGTATCCGGGCGTCGACCTGTTCCTGCAGCGCCCGGTCGGTGCCCGGACGGGCAGGCTGCTGCCAACCGGCCAGCCGATGGACCGGATCGCCGGCCGACACGTGTCCTGCGTCGATGTCGCAGTGCCGATGCTCATTGCGCGCGCGGCGGACTTCGGCATCACCGGCGATGAGTCGCCACAGACGCTGGGCGCCGATGCCACGCTCATGCGCGCCCTGCGCGAGACCTGGGTGGAAGGCGGGCTGCGTATGGGGCTGCGGCATCGCGACGGCCGCCTCATGGATGCGGCCGCATTGGCACGCAGCGAGACGGTGCCCAAGATCTGCCTGGTGTCCCCGCCGCGCGCTGGCGGTCATGTGTCGGTGCGTTATTTCACGCCGCAGAGCGCGCACGCGACGATGGCCGTGTCCGGCGGCTGCTGTCTTGCTGCTGCCGTCCTGACGCCCGGCACGGTGGCGCACGCGGTGAGCATCGGGGCGTCCGTGCTGGGGCCGGACGTTGCCGCGCACCGGGTCGACATCGAGAACCCCGCCGGCATTCTCGAAGCCACGGTCGTGGCCCGAGCGGCCGTGGGTTCCATCGACATCGACAGCGTCGCGTATCGACGCAGTGCGCAGATCCTGCTGCGCGGACACGTGCCGCTGTACGGCGCCTCCGATGCCCTGGTGGCCTCGCTGCTGGCGCTGCGATCGGATGCTTGTGTGGCTGCGAGTTGCAGCATGGGCACTCCGTCACGAGGCCAGTAGCCGCGCGCTCACAGCGCGCGTTTGAAGCCGATGTGCGTGCCTTCGAAGCCGAGTGACCGGTAGAAACGCTGCGCATCGTGCCGGGACGCGTCGCAGGTGAGCTGGACGATCCCGCAGCCACGCGCGCGGGCCTGTGCGACCGCCCATTCGATCATCTGCCGGCCCAGACCGCTGTCGCGCGTCTGCGCGGCGATGCGCACGCCCTCGATCTGGCAGCGCCACGTGCCCAGGCGCGAGATGTTGGGGATGAAGCTCAGCTGCAGCGTGCCGACGATGGCACCTCGCGATTCCACCGCGGCCAACAGCTGGTTCGGGTCGGCCTCGATGGCATCGAAGGCATCGAGATACGGTTGCGCCAAGGGCCACCGGCCGTCTTCGCGCGTTCGGCCCAGGGCGTCGTCGGCAAGCAGAGCGACTACGTGCCGAAGATCGGCACGCGTCGCCTGACGGATAATGCAATCGGAGCGCGACATCGTCCGGCTGCCTCAGAAGCGGTAGGCGATGCCGGTGAACAGTGAGGGCACGCCATCCGAACCGCGTTCGAGCAGCGGGCTGTCGGTCAGTTCGTCGGGCAGAACGCGGTAGGTCAGCCCGCCGATGAACGTCCAGCGTTCGCCGACCGGACGCGTTGCGGCGAAGCCGACCGACGGCACCACCGCCGCGCCCGGGCTGTAACGCGGCACGCCACGCGCGACTTCTGCGTCGAGCGTGCCGTAGTAGTAGTTGGCGAGGTCGGCCGACATCCGGCGCACGCCGACGCTGGGCAGCAGCAGCCACGCGCCCGAACGGATGGAGTAGGTGTATTCCAGGCCCAGCTCGTATCCCTCGCTGGCGCCGGTGACGTCGGCAAGCACCTGCGCACGCAGGCGCCCGAAATTGCCCGACCACGCCGCGCCGATGCCTGCATCCAGGCCGTGATCGCGATCTTCGAGCAGGCGTGCATCCAGGCCGTTGCCGGCCAGGCCCGATGCGCTGAGGTCGTCGATGTCGAAGCCGTCCAGGCGCGCCGACACCAGCGCGTCGAGCTGGAAAGAACCCGTGTCGAGCAGATGCACGCCACCGGCAATGCCGCGCAGGAACAGCCGCTCACCCTCGTAGGCGAAGGTCGGCACCGGCAACACGCGCGCCCCTTCTCCGACGTAGGGGCTGTCGGACGCGGCAACGGCGACGCCGAGCGACCAGCCGCGAGGCGGTGCGCTGTTCGTGTGATCGGAAGACTGTGCGAATGCGAATCCTGGCAGCAGAGCGAACAATGCAACGGCGGCTTTCATCGGATGATCCGTGCAGAAGGGAGAGCCGCACGATAGCAAGCGCCGATGACGTGGGCGGTGGCTTTCCGCTGGCTTCTTTCCGAATGCGTTCGAGAGTGCCGCAAAGGCGCCCCGGAGGCACTGCCCGAACAAGCCCGTCACCTTTGGGAAAGGCCCCCTCTGGACATCGACTCATCGCATATCAACGCCTATGGATTCCCGTTTTCGTGGGACGACGAGCGAAAACAGACGCGCTCACTTTTCTGCTTCACGAAGTGCGAGAGAGCGCCTGTTCTGGAGGTTGTTGAGGATGGCCGAACATAAACTACGTGAGGACATGGAACGCTCTGCACTGGTGGAGGATGCTGATAATTCCTGCGTCCGCAGAAGCGGCCATCGCGCGGAACACGCCGGCTTTATCAACCAGTCCTGGTCGGGTTCAACCCGCGCGCCGCAGCATGGGGGACTGCGTGGACTGGGACGCGTTTTGCCGCGAGTCGGGCATGCCCCGGATCTTGCGGGCCTGACGATTTTCAAATGCATGCACGGAATCGGGCTGCCCGGCGTGCGTGCGATCAGCTGATTTCGGGCGACGCACCATGTAGTGGGTCACAAATGTCGGAACAGGCATCGCGGCATCTCCAGATGTAAACCGTGATGCATACGCTATGCAGAAAATCCGCAATTCCGGGTGTAAATCGCTTTCTTGAGTGCGCTGTGTTTATTGATTCGCCAGCGTTGTCGCGGGAGGTGGCCGCCAAAAAAACCGCTTTCTAACAGTCGCGCATCCAGCTTTCACCAATCCATTGCACAGGCTTCACGCGCGGGTGATCTCGTGGAACGAAGTGCAGCAACTCTCCGTCAACGAAAAAGGCCGGCGCATGTGCGCCGGCCTTTGATCCGTCTGTAGCCCGATGGATCAGCTGACCGACGCGCGATGGATCGACGCGATCGCCGCGTCGAGCGCGGTGTTGAAGTCCTCGTCGCTCTGCTGCGCGCTCAGGCCTTCGGTCAGCGCGCGGCTGAAGCTGGCGACCACGCCCGGGTTCTTCGCCAGGCGCGCATTGGCGTCGTCACGGCTGTAGCCGCCCGACAGCGCCACGACCTTCAGCACGCTCGGGTGTTCGACCAGCTCCTGGAAGAAGCCGTCGACTTCGGGCAACGTGAGCTTGAGGATCACCGGCGTCTTTGCATCGACCTTGTCCAGGCGCTCGAGCAGTCCGGCCTTGAGCGTGGTTTCGATGTCGGCCTTGTCGGCGGCCTTGATGTCGACTTCCGGTTCGATGATCGGCACCAGACCCGCATCGAGCACCTGCTGGCCGAGTTCGAACTGCTGGTCCAGCACCGCGGCGATGCCGGCGGCGTTGTTCTGCTTGATGACCGAGCGTTCCTTGGTGCCGAACACGCCCTTGGCCTTGGCGCGTGCCAGCAGATCGGCCAGGCCGGGAATGGGCTTGAGCCGCTGCACGCCGTCGGCCTCGTCTTCCAGGCCCTTGTCGATCTTCAGGAACGGCACCACGCCCTTGGTCTTCCACAGGTACTCGGCGGCGTCCTGGCCGTCGAACTGCGCGTCGAGCGTGCGCTCGAACAGGATGGCGCCGAACACGCGCTCACCGGTGAACGCCGGGCTGGTGACGATGCGGGTGCGCATCTTGTGGACGAGGTCGAACATTTCCGCGTCGTTGGCGTACTCGTTCTCCTCGATGCCGTAGAGCTTGAGCGCCTTGGGCGTGCTGCCGCCGCTCTGGTCGAGGGCGGCGATGAAGCCCTGGCCCGACTTGATCCGATCCAGCTGTTCCTGATTGACGGCCACGTGCGTTGTCCTGTGCGGTGGGGATAACCCGGGGCCGGCGATGATACCGCCCCCGCGCGTGGTGCCGCTGTCGCAAGTGCCGCAGTGTCTGCGGCGCTCGAAGGCCGCGCCTTACTTGTCTGCGGCGAACAGCTTCACGACGCTGGAGAAATCCAGGCCGCCGCGGCCGGCGCGGCTGTTCATGGCGTAGAGGTTGCGCGCCAGTGCGCCCAGCGGCACCGGGCTGCCGGATGCGGTTGCCGCTTCCGTCGCCAGGCCCAGATCCTTGAGCATGAGGTCGTTGCCGAAACCGCCCGAGTAGCCGCGCGACGCGGGCGCATTTTCGAGCACACCCGGCCACGGATTGCAGACCTCGGTGGCCCAGCTGCGGCCGGTGCTGACGGCCATCATGTCCGACAGCGCCTTGGCATCGAGCCCCTGCGCGGTGCCGAGTGCGATGGCTTCGCCGGTCGCGGCCATGATCACGCCCAGCGCCATGTTGTTGCACAGCTTGGCGACCTGGCCGGCGCCGGCATCGCCCATGTGGAAGATGTTCTTGCCCATGTTCTGCAGCACCGGGCGTGCACGTTCGAGTGCCTCGCTGCTGCCACCGACGATGAAGGTCAGCGTGCCGGCCGCAGCACCGGCGATGCCGCCCGACATCGGCGCATCGATCATCGCCAGCCCGCGCGCCTGCGCCGCGGCAGCGACCTTGCGCGAGACCTCCGGCGCGATGGTGCTGCAGTCGATCAGCAAGGCGCCGTCGGGCACGTCGGACAGGATGCCGTCCTCGCCCAGGTACAGGCCCTCGACATGCCGGCTGGCGGGCAGCGCGGAGATAACGAATTCGGCGCCGTCGAGCGTGTCGCGCGCGGACGTGGCGACCTTGGCGCCGGCCGTGGCGGCAGCCTCGAGCGCGGCCGGGGCCAGATCGAACACGCGCACGGCGTGGCCGGCCTTGACCAGGTTGGCGGCCATCGGGCCACCCATGTTGCCCAGACCGATGAAAGCGATGCGGCTCATGCGAGTTCTCCGTGCGGTGGTGTCGCGCGCGTGCGGCGACAGGTCAGGTGAGATCGGACAGCGGGTGCGTACCCGTCGGCCAGGTCGGGGCGTCGAGGAAGCCCTGTGCCCACGCCGGCGTGGCTTCTGCGAGCGTGGCCGGCTCCCAGCGCGGGTTGCGGTCCTTGTCGATCAGCAGCGCGCGGATGCCTTCGGCGAAATCGCCGTGGGTCGCGCAGTGCAGGGCGGCGATGTATTCCATGCGGAACACCTCGGCCAGCGACAGGCCATCGGCGCGCTGCTGCAGCTCGAAGCCCAGTCGCGCCGAACCGGGTGCGCCGGCGGCGAGCGTCTTCTGTGCATTGGCGAGCCAGGCGTCGTCGCCGGCATCGAGCGCCTGGATCGCCTCGACGATGTCTTCGAGCCGTGCGTGTTCGCAGGCGCCTGTGATCAACGCCGCATGGCGCTGCAGCGGGCCAGCTTCGGCCGGGGACGCAAACCGGGCCAACACCGCGTCGAGCCGTGCATGGTTGGCGGCCGGTTCCTGACGCCAGTCGGTGGACGCCAGCGCATCGAGCACCGCGCCGCGTGCGTCCTCGGGCACGTGCACGTCGGCCAGGCCGGCGTGGATGGCATCACCGGCGCCCAGCGGCGCGCCGGTGAGCGCGAGGAACAGGCCGGCATGACCCGGCACGCGCCGCAGCAGCCAGCTGCCGCCGACGTCGGGAAACAGGCCTACGGTGATCTCGGGAAACGCCAGCTTCGAGCGCTCGCTGACCACGCGGTGGCTGGCGCCGGCCATCAGACCGATGCCGCCACCCATGACGATGCCATGGCCCCAGCACAGCACCGGCTTGTCGTAGCTGTGGATGCGGTGGTCGAGGCGGTATTCGACCTCGAAGAACTCCGCGGCGTAAGCGTTGCCGAGCACGTCGTCGCTGTGCTGCTCGCGCATGCTGCGATACAGCGACTGCAGATCACCACCGGCGCAGAAGGCTTTCTCGCCCGCGCCCTGCAGCACCACCATCGCGATCGTGTCGTCGCCTGCCCAGTCGATCAGCTGCGCATCGAGCAGCTGCGCCATCTCCAGCGACAGGCCGTTGAGCGTGCGCGGGCTGTTGAGCGTGGCGATGCCGATGCGCATGCCGTTGGCGGCTGCGCGCGTTTCGAACTGGACGACCGGCTCTGCAGCGGTGCTCATGCGTTCTTCCAGACCGGTGCGCGCTTCTCCAGAAACGCGTTGACGCCCTCGGCCTGGTCGGCGGTGTCGAACAGGTCGACGAACAGTTCGCGCTCGGCGATCAGGCCGGCCGTGGCCGGCTGGCTGCGCGTGGTCTGCACGAGCGTCTTGCACGCCGCGACGCTGGTCGGCGACTGCCTGGCCGCCTTGGCCGCCCATTCGAGCGCCCTGGTCTTGCCCTCGCCCTTGCCGACGACCTCTTCGACCACGCCGATGCGCAGTGCGGTGTCGGCGTCGATGCGCTCGCCGAGCAGGATCATGCGCTTGGCCCAGCCTTCGCCGGCGAGCCGGGTCAGGTTCTGGGTGCCGCCGGCGCACGGCAGCAGGCCGACGGTGGCTTCGGGCAGCGCCATCTGCGCGTGCGATTCGGCGATGCGCAGATCGCAGGCCAGCGCGCATTCCAGGCCGCCGCCCATCGCGTAGCCGTTGATCGCGGCGATCGACACGCCACGGAACGTCGCCAGCGCCTCGAAGGCTTCACCGAAACGGCGTGCGGCCTCGCGCGCAGCGGCCTTGTCGCCGGATGCGAACTGCTTGAGGTCGGCGCCGGCGGAGAAGAACTTCTCGCCCTCGCCGGTGATGACCAGCGCATAGATGTCGCGGTCGGCATTGAGCGCGCCGACCAGGTCGCGCAGCGCGGACAGGCTGTGCACGGTCCAGGTGTGTGCGGGCGGATTGGACAGCGTGACGACAGCGGTGTGGCCATCGATCTCGAGCTTCAGGCCGGTCCAGTCGCGGGTGCGGTAGTCGTGGGCGGTCATCGCAGGTCCTCTTCGGTGTTGAGCAGGTGGCGCGCCACGATGACACGCATGATCTCGTTCGTGCCTTCCAGAATCTGGTGCACGCGGCAATCGCGCAGCAGGCGCTCGACCGGATATTCGCGGATGTAGCCGTAGCCGCCGTGCAGCTGCAGCGCATCGTTGCAGACCGCAAAGCCGGCATCGGTGGCGAAGCGCTTGGCCATCGCGCACCACACGCTGGCATCGCCGCTGCCGGCATCGAGCTTGCGCGCGGCGGTGTGCACCATCTGCCGGGCGGCGACGAGCTGGGTGGCCATGTCGGCGAGCTTGAACTGCAGCGCCTGGAATTCGGCGATGGCCTTGCCGAACTGCTTGCGCTCGCGCATGTAGCCGCGCGCGGCGTCGAGCGCGCCTTGCGCGGCGCCCAGCGAGCAGGCGGCGATGTTGATGCGGCCGCCGTCGAGGCCCTTCATCGCGATGCGGAAACCTTCGCCTTCGGCGCCGAGCAGGTGGTCGGCCGGCACGCGCACGCCGGTGAAGCTGATAGTGCGCGTGGGCTGGCTGTTCCAGCCCATCTTCTCTTCCTTCTTGCCGTACTCGATGCCCGGCAGATCGGCCGGCACCGCGAACGCGCTGATGCCGCGCGCGCCCTCGCCCCCGGTGCGGGCCATGACGATCAGCATGTCGGTGGCGCCGGCGCCGGAAATGAAGGCCTTGCTGCCGTCGATGACGTAGTCGTCGCCGTCGCGCACGGCGCGGGTCTTGAGCGAGGCGGCGTCGGAACCGGCGCCCGGTTCGGTCAGGCAATAGCTGCCGAGCCTGGCGCCGCTGGCCATCTGCGAAGCCCACGTGTCGCGGACGCGCTCGCCCGCCCAGCTGGCGAGCATCCACGTGGCCATGTTGTGGATGGTGATGTAGGCGGCGGTCGAGGGATCGGCGGCGGCGAGTTCCTCGAAGATCAGCGCCGCGTCCAGACGCGACAGGCCGATGCCGCCGGCGTCCTCCGGCGTGTAGATGCCGCAGAAGCCGAGCTCGCCGGCGGCGGCGATGACCTCGCGCGGAAAGATGCCTTCGGCATCCCAGTGGGCGGCGTTCGGGGCGAGCTGGGCGGCGGCGAACTCACGCGCCGCCTCACGGAAGGCGCACTGGTCTTCGCTCAGCGCGGTCGGGTCGGGACGCGGTGCGATCTGCGGTGCCATCAGGGCCTCACTTCAGGCTGATCGTGGTGTTGACGCCGTGGCTCAGCGTCTCGTCGTCGAACCAGCGCGCGGTGACGGTCTTGGTCTGGGTGTAGAACATCACGACCTGCTTGCCGTAGGGGCCGAGGTCGCCGAGCTTGGATGCACGCGAGCCGGTGAACGAGAACAGCGGCACCGGCACCGGAATCGGCACGTTGATGCCGACCTGGCCGATGTCGATCTCTTCCTGGAACCGGCGCGCCGCCGCACCCGACTGGGTGAACACCGCGGTGCCGTTGCCGTTGGGATTGGCGTTGACCAGTTCGATCGCCTCGTCGAGCGAATCGGCGGCCAGGATCACCAGCACCGGTCCGAAGATCTCTTCGTCGTAGATGCGCATGCCCGGCTTCACGCCGGAGAAGATCGTCGGGCCGACGAAGTTGCCCTTCGCGTACTCGCCATCGAGCTGCGGATTGCGGCCGTCGAGTTCGAGCGTGGCGCCCTCGTCGATGCCCGACTGGATCAGCGCCTCGACGCGCTCGCGCGCCGCGCAGGAAATCACCGGGCCGACATCGACGCCGGCCTGCGTGCCGCCGCCGACCTTGAGCGTCTTGGCCTTGGCGACGAGATCGGGAATCCAGCTCTGCGCCTCGCCCACCAGCACCGCGGTGCTGGCGGCCATGCAGCGCTGGCCGGCAGCGCCGAACGCCGCGCCCGCCATCGCGTTGAGCGTCTGCTCGCGGTTGGCATCGGGCAGCACGACGGCGTGGTTCTTCGCGCCCATCATGCACTGCACGCGCTTGCCGGCCAGCGAGGCACGGTTGTAGACGTGGGTGCCGACCTTGGTCGAGCCGACGAACGAGACCGCCTTGATGTCGGCGTGGTCGCAGATGGCGTTGACCACGTCCGGGCCGCCGTGCACGACGTTGAGCACGCCCTTGGGAATGCCGGCCTCGAGCGCGAGTTCGACCAGGCGCATGGTGACCAGCGGGTCCTGCTCGGAGGGCTTGAGCACGAAGGTGTTGCCGGTGGCGATCGCCATCGGGAACATCCACAGCGGAATCATCGCCGGGAAGTTGAACGGGGTGATGCCCGCGCACACGCCCAGCGGCTGCAGCAGCGTGTAGGTGTCGACGCCGTTGGCGACGTTGTTGGCCAGCTCGCCCAGCTGCAGGTTGCCGATCGCGGCCGCATGCTCGACCACTTCCAGGCCGCGGAACACGTCGCCCTCGGCATCGGGCAGGGTCTTGCCCTGCTCGCTGGTCAGGATCGCCGCCAGCTCGGACATGTTCTCGCGGATCAGCTGCTGGTACTTGAGGAAGATGCGCGCGCGGGTGCCGATGGGCGTCTTGCACCAGGTCTTGAACGCGGCCTGCGCGGCGGCGACTGCGGCATCGACTTCGGCCGCGGTCGCGAACGGCACCTGGGCCAGCACCTCCTGAGTGGCCGGATTGACGACATCGCGCCACTCGGTGGTCTGCGACTGGACGAACTCGCCATCGATCAACAACGGCACCTTGTGCGCATTCGACATACCGGAACCTGCTCAGCGGGAGATGGATTCGCATTATTCGCACGCCGCCGAGGACTGAACGCGCGCGCGGGGCCGTGGATCGTGCGAACATGCCGGCGATAGTTGCGAATCCTGCGAATCATGGCCCGCCCCAAACGTTTCGTCGGCGCCCGCCTGCGACGCCTGCGCGCCGAACACGGCCTGGCCCAGGCGGCGCTGGCCCAGGCGCTGGCGCTGTCGCCGAGCTACCTCAACCAGATCGAACGCGACCAGCGCCCGCTCACGCCTGCAGTGCAGGCGCGGCTCGAAGCCCTGCTCGGCCCCCAGCCCGGCCTGTTCGAGGCCGGCGGGACCGCGGCGCTGGTCGGTGAACTGCGCGAGGCGCTGGCCGAACTGGGCGAGCCTGCAGCCACGCCCGAGGAACTGGAACTGCTGGCCGGCGACCTGCCCGGCATCGGCCGGCTGCTGCTGGACCTGCACCGGCGCCAGCGCAGCATCCGCGAACGTGCCGACGTGCTGGCCGCGCAACTGGGTGAAGCCGCGCTGCTGCGCCCCGACGGCGACCCGGTCCGCGACTACTTCAACCGCCGCCGCAATCACGTCGCCGAGCTCGACGCCCTGGCCGAGGCCACGTTCGCCGCCCAGAACCTGGCGCCCGGACAGGTGGCGCCGTGGCTGCGCGCGCACCTGCGCGCCGCGCACGGCATCGAGGTGCGCGTGGGCGAAGGCGCCGGCGACAAGCGCCACTTCGATGCCGCCACGCGCACGCTGTGGCTGCCCGACTGGCTGCGGCCGGGCCAGCAGGCCTTCCAGATGGCCGCCGTACTCGGCCTGCACGCGCACGGCGCGCTGATCGAGAAGCTGGTGACCGAAGCCGGCTTCCACACCCCCGAACTCGCCGCGCAAGCACGCATCGGCCTGTCGAACTACTACGCCGGCGCGCTGGTGATGCCCTACGGACGGTTCCTCGACGCCGCCGAAGCCGCGCACTACGACATCGACCGGCTCGCGCACCGCTTCGGCGTGGGCTTCGAGGCCGTGTGCCACCGCCTGAGCACGCTGGCCCGCCCCGAGCGCCCGGGACTGCCGGTGTTCTTCGTGCGCGTGGACCGCGCCGGCAACGTGTCCAAGCGCCATTCGGCCACCGACTTCCACTTCTCCCACGTCGGCGGCTCGTGCCCGCTGTGGATCGTCTACGCCGCGTTCAACCAGCCCGGCCGCGTGCTGACCCAGATCGCCCGCATGCCCGACGGCCGCAGCCATTTCTGGCTGGCGCGGCAGGTCGACAGCGGCCCGGTGGGACACGGCCAGGCGCGCCGCACCTTCGCCGTGGGCCTGGGCTGCGACCTGCGCCACGCCGGCCGGCTGGTGTATTCGCGCGGACTGGATCTGGGGAATCCGGCCGACGCGACTCCGATCGGACCGGGCTGCAAGGTGTGCGAACGCCACGACTGCATGCAGCGCGCGTTTCCGGCACTGGTGGGGTGAGGGCTGGTTCTGCGGCCTGAGCGCGCATGCGTATCTGACAGCCCAGCGTCGCCGGCAGATGCAGTGTGATCGCACGCGAAGGCTTTCGGCTCGACCTCTGCAAGGGACGTTCCCCGCCGCGGAACGTTCGCCCCCTCCCAACCCTCCCCCGCAGGCGGGGGAGGGCTTGAAAGCGCGGCCTCCGCGGACCTGCCCGTTCGCGCCGATTTCAGCGGCGTTTCCTGCGAGCTGTCAGCCTGCGCGAAATGGTCCCGCCCCCGGCTGCGGGGGAGGCTGGGAGGGAGCAAACGTCACGCCCGCCGGGTACCGGATACGCGCGAAGTCGTCCGGCGCTCTCGCTTCATCCGGGTGGAGTGGCATGGACTCCCAGATGCCCAACCGCGCGTGTCGCAGTCGAAATTCCATGAGCGCAAACGAAGGACGTCTGCGTGATGCTCACCGCCCGCTCAAAGGATCGGCACGATTTCCGCGCGCGGCCCCGCAGGCGCCAGATACAGCCGCGCGACGGTGATCGGCAGACGGAAACGACGCGGTCCGGCGCTGCCAGGATTGATGTACAGACGCCCGTCGCGGGCATCGATCAAGGGCCGGTGCGAGTGGCCCGTCACGACGATGCGGTCGTCGGCGTGTGGCCGGTATTGCTTGAGGTCGTGCAGCATGCGCACGCGCAGTCCGGTAATGTCGAGTACCAGTTCTTCGGGCAGCGCACGCTGCCAGTCGGCGGTGTCGTTGTTGCCGCGGACGACTGCGACCGGCGCGAGTTCCTGCAGCGCATCCAGAATCTCCGGGCCGCCGATGTCGCCGGCATGCAGGATGCGATCGCAGCCGGCGAGTGCAGCGAGTGCTTCAGGACGCAGCAGGCCGTGCGTGTCGGCGATCAGACCGATGGGGCCGGGCGTCATCACGTTGGAGACAGACATGCCGCCGGTGTAGCACGCGCCCGAAGGCGCGCGGGGTGAAGCCCTGCAATGCTCCGGTGTTCTCGCAAGAACGCGACGCGCATCGCAGCCTCTGCTGCGTTGAGGTCGAGTGCGGTCACACGCTCGGCTACACCTAACTTCGGTCTTGCGCCACGTCGGTACCTCACATCCCCGAAACGCAGAACGGGCGTGCGACCTGCGCCGCACGCCCGTTCCGGTGCACCTGTTTTGCGACTACTTCAGGCCGCGATTGCGCAGCAGCGCATCGGCCGTGGGCATGCGGCCGCGGAACTGGATGTAGCTCTCGGCCGGGTCGCGCGTGTTGCCGCGCTCGTAGACCTCACGACGCAGCTTGCCGGCCAGTGCCGGGTCGAACACGTCGCCCGCTTCCTTGAACGCATCGAAGCCGTCGGCGTCCATCGCTTCGGCCCAGGTGTAGGCGTAGTAGCTGGCCGAGTAGCCGCCGTCGAAGATGTGGCTGAAGTGCGGCAGGCGGTGACGCATGCCGATTTCCTCGGGCACGCCCAGTTCGGCCAGCTGCGCGGTTTCCCAGGCGCTCGCATCGAAGTCGGCCGGCAGTGCGTCGAGCTTGTGCAGGCGCATGTCGAGGATGGCCGAGGAGAGCTGCTGCACGGTCGCGAAGCCCTGATTGAAGGTCTGCGCTTCGAGCAAAGCCTTGAGCATCGGCTCGGGAATCGGCTCGCCGTCGGCATTGCGTGCATGGGCGCGCAGGATCGACGGCTCGGTGATCCAGTGCTCGTAGACCTGGGAGGGGAATTCGACGAAGTCGCGCGCGACCGCCGTGCCCGACAGACTCGGGTAACGGGCCGTCGACAGCAGGCCGTGAAGGCCGTGGCCGAACTCGTGGAACAGGGTCTGCGCCTCGTCCAGCGAAATCAGCGCGCGCTCACCGGCGGCGGGCGGGGTGATGTTCTGGTTGTTGACCACGATCGGGCTTTCGCCGAGCAGGCCGCTGGGCACGCGGATGCTGTTCATCCATGCGCCGGGACGCTTGGTGGCACGAGCGAACCAGTCGGCATAGAACAGACCGACCTTGCGGCCGTCGGCCTCGCGGATCTCGAACACGCGCACGCCGTCGGCATAGACCGGGATGTCGGTGCGCTCGTGCGCGGTCAGGCCGAACAGCTTCTGCGTGGTCTCGAACATCGCATCGACCATGCCGTCGAGCGGCAGGTACTGCTTGACCGCGTTCTCGTCGAGCGCGAAACGCTCGCGGCGCACCTGCTCGGCGTAGTAGCGCCAGTCCCACGGCTCGACCTTGTCGATGCCGTCCTCCGCAGCGCGCGCCTGGATGTCGCGCAGCTCTTCCTGCGCGCGGGCCAGGCCCGGCTCGTAGACGGCCATCAGCAGGTCCATGGCTGCATCGGTGGTCTTGGCCATGGTGTCTTCGAGCACGAAGTCCGCATGACTCGGCGCGCCCATGAGCTTGGCGCGTTCGATGCGCAGCTCGACCAGTCGCTTGATCTCCGCGCTGGTGTTGTTGGCGTTGTCGTTGTCGCCGCGGAAGGTGAAGGCGCGCCAGATCTTCTCGCGCGCGCCGCGGTCGGGCGCGGCGGTGAGGAAGGGCTCGGCGGCCGAACGCGTGGCCGGGAACAGATAGCCACCCGGCTGGCCTGCGGCCTGCGCCGCAGCGGCCGCAGCGCTGGTCTGGTCGGCCGGCAGGCCTTCAACCTCGGCCGCGGTCAGCACCACATCGTTGGCCTTCTGGTCGGCCAGCAGCTTCTGGCCGAACGCCACACCCAGATTCGCCAGTTCTTCGTTGATCGCCGCCACGCGCGTGCGCGCCTCGGGCGACAGCGCCGCGCCGGCGCGCACGAAGCGCTTGTGGGTTTCTTCGAGCAGGCGTGTCTGCTCGGCGGTCAGGCCCAGCTGCGCACGCTGCTGGTAGAGCGCGTCGACGCGCTGGAACAGCGCCTGGTCGAGCATCATCTCGTTGGACAGACGCGCAAGCTTGGGCGCGACGTTCTTCTGGATGCCCTGGTTGGCCGGCGTGGCGTCGGCCGAGGCCACGGTGAAGAACGTGCTCGACACACGCGCCAGCTGGCGACCCGAACGCTCCATCGCCTCGATGGTGTTCTCGAACGTCGGCGCGGCCGGGTCGTTGGCGATGCGCTGGCTCTGCTCGCGCGCCTCGGCAATCGCCAGATCGAATGCCGGCTCGTAGTGCTCGGGACGGATGCGGTCATAGGGCGGCACGCCGTCGGGCGTGTTCCAGGCGCCCATCAGCGGATTGGCCTGCTGCTCGGCCTGCGCGGCAGCCGGTTGCGCGGCAAGCGTCAGCGGGCTGGCCAGCAGACTTGCGGCGATGGCGGTGGACAACAGGCAGGCACGTAGAACCATGGGTCTTGCTCCGGGAAAAACGGACGGGCGGATGTCGAACCGACGCGTCGGCGCGGCGGGTCGAGCTGGAACCTTATAACAGAACGTTCACACGGGCCCGGGGGCGCGTAGCCCATTGGCAGGCCGCCGCCAAGGTTCAGCGCCACCAGCGCTATCCCCGTCAGGCACAGCGTCGTGGCGAGCAGGGCGTGCGCTACGTGCGCTTCGATGTCGATCGCGCCGGCGACGTGCTGGCGCCGTCGATCGCGCGCAGCAGCGGCTCGAGCGTGCTCGACGGCGAGGCGCTGTCGACCGTGCGCCGTGCTTCGCCCGTTCCCCCGCCACCCGATGCGATCGCCGGCCGGGCGATTGAGGTGGTCGTGCCGGTGACGTTCGTCATATCGCGCTGATCCAATGGTCGATTGCCGGCCCGCTTCCTGTTTTTTCCGGAGATGCCCGATGTCCCGATTCGCCCGTACCGATCGCCGCCGTATGCGCACCGCGCGGATGCTGCCCTTGCTCGCCGCACTACTCGTGGCCGGGTGTCGCGCCACGCTGCCGACCGCAGAGGCGCCTCAGGCGCGCAACGTGATCGTCATGATCAACGACGGGGCCGGCTGGGGCGCATGGGACGCGGCGGCGTACTGGCAGTACGGCAGTCGCGACGGCATGCCCTACGCACACTTCCCCACGCGCTTGGGGATGCGCACCACGCCGCTCACCACGTCGAACACGCCCACGTATCGCATGGGGGCCGATGTCGAATATGACCCCGCGCAGGCCTGGGATGCCACGCCTACCGGCGATGCCGCGCTGCCGTTCGCGGGCTACGGCTACACGGCGACGCAGGCCACCGACAGCGCGGCCGCAGGCACCGCGCTCGCTTCGGGCCACAAGACCTACAACAACGCGATCAACCACGACAATTCCGGCAATCCGGTGGCGCCGGTGACGTTCCTCGCGCACTCGCTCGGCAAGGCCACCGGCGTGGTGACGAGCGTGCCGTTCTCGCACGCGACGCCTGCCGCATTCGGCGCGCAGAACGCATCGCGCAAGCACCACCACGCCATCGCCCGGCAGATGCTCCACGAAGGACGCCTCGATCTCGTCATGGGCACCGGCGGCCCCGGCTACAACGTCAACGGCACCGCATGCGATGCGCTGGTCCACGGCGAAGTGGACACCGGTTGCGATGCGCCCGACGAATTCGTGTCCGAGGCGGACTGGCAGGCGGTGGCCGGGGGCCGGCTGCAGCCTGCGGGCAGCGCGCGTCCCTGGCAGCTGCTGCGCACGCGCGAGGAGTTCCAGGCGCTGGCCGACGGCACCCGGCACATCGATGGCCCGCTGCTGGGCGTGCCGCAGGTGGCGCGCACCCTGCAGCAGGCCCGCCAGGCCGAGGTGACCGGTCGCGACGCTGCGCAGCCCTCGGGCGATGCGCTGATCACCACCGTGCCCACCTTGGCCACGATGACTCGCGGCGCACTGCGCTACCTGCAGCGCCGCAGCGATACAGGCTTCGTGCTGATGGTCGAAGGCGGTGCGACCGACTGGGCGGCGCACACCAGCAAATGCGGCACGCAGTGGAGCTACGGTGCCTGCGACGACCACCCCGAGTACGGGCGCACGATCGAGGAAACCGTGGACTTCAACGACGCGGTGGCCGAAGTCATCGCCTGGGTGGACGCGCACAGCAACTGGGACGACACGCTGCTGATCGTCACCACCGATCACGACAACAGCATGCCGCTGGGTCCCGACGCCGATCGCGTGCCGTTCCAGCCGGTTCTCAACCAGGGCGCCGGCCGCATGCCCGGCATCAGCTTCCGCCCCACCGGCAACCACACGCGCGCACTGGTGCCGGTGTGGGCCAAAGGCGCGGGGGCGTCGCTGCTCGAGCGCCAGGTCATCGGCGTCGATCCCGGCTACGCTCGCCATGTGGGCTACAGCGACGGGCGCTACATCGACAACACCGCCGTTGCCCACGCGGTGCGTGCGGCGTTGCTCGGACAGACGCTGGCCTGCGCGCAGGACGCGACCGCCTGTCCCGATGCGCAGCGCGTACGGGCGAACTGATTCGTCTCACATGCCCGCATGCTGCGCGCAAGGCACGCGCCACATGCGCATCAGTCGGAAAGCCGCGGCCCCAGCCGTTCGAAGTCCGCGCGATAGGCCTCGATGAAGGCGTTGCGCAGCACGCCGGCGATTGCCGGCAGCACGCCCATCTCCTGATCGTCGATGCTGCCCTGGATCGGCACGCGGGTCGCGAACTGGTCCTCCGGCTGGTTGCGGAACACGCGCGTCACCACTTCGGTCGTCGCTTCCCAGACCACCTGCAGCGGATTCTTGTCGGACTGCTCGACGTCCGATTCCCAGCTGAAGATCTGCATGTCCTGGAACATCGGCGTGGCGTGGCCGTCGAGCGCGCCGTCGCGGGCTTGCAGTTCGAGGACGAAATCCCCGTGGCCGGATTCGAAATCGACGGCCGCGTATTCGCGCGCGACATCGTTCAGACGGGTGAGCTCGACGCCGGTCGCACGCAGGTGCAGATCGAAGTTGTCGGGACGTCCGAACGGATCGAAGTCGGCGTGGATTTCCAGCGGCGCATCGCCCAGCACCTGGGCGGTGGCGTCCAGGCGTGCGACGCGCTCGGGGTCGTCGGGCGGCCGCACGTTGCCGAGGTTTTCCACCCGCGCCTCGATCGCTTCCACCGCCACCTCGATCTGCGGGCGGCTGATGAGATTGTTGAAGCGCACCACACCGTCGTGCACCACCAGTTCGTTGATCTGGAAGGGCACGATGCGATCGAGCTGGGTGCGCCAGTCGACGCCCTCGCCGGCCTGCGAGTCGCCCTCGCCACGGCCGTCAACGAAGTTCAGCTCGGGCGCATCGAATTCCAGTTCGCCGACCACGCGCCCGCGGAACAGGTGGCGCCACGACAGGGCGATGTCCACGCGCGGGCCGAGAAAGAACGGGACCGGCACGTCGTCGCTGATCTTGGTTACCTCCAGGCCGTGCAACACGTAGGCGCCGCGCCACAGCGCGAGGTCGACGTCTTCGACATGCCCGCGGTAGTCGCCCATGACGGCGATGCGCTCGTTGATCTGGTCGCGCACGATCGACGGCAGCGCCAGGCGCAGCCCGATCAGCGCGACGACGATGACGAGCACCCATAGCGGAATCGAAAAGCGCTTCTTCATGATCTGGTGTGGGTGCGGGCGAGCGATGATGTTCGCGGGCGGTGCGTCAACCGCGCGGCAACCCGGAGCGGTGACTGGCGACATCGCCAGACCGTGCGGCAACGGTGACAATGTGCGTACACAGCCACGGCACGGTCCCGAGATGTCCCGCAAAGCGCCCGCATCCGCACTGCCCCCTGCCGCCGGTTTGCCGGATGCACAGGTGCAGGTGGAAAGCTTCCGCCAGGTGCGCGAGGCGCACCGCTCGGAACTGACCGAAGACTACGTCGAGCTGATCTCCGACCTGCTGGTCCACGCGGGCGAGGCGCGACAGGTGGACATCGCCGAACGCATGGGGGTGTCGCAACCGACGGTCGCCAAGATGCTCAAGCGGCTCATCCGCGACGGTTACGTCATCCAGCGTCCCTACCGCGGCGTCTTCCTGTCCGATGCCGGCCAGCGTCTCGCTCAGGCCAGTCGCGCCCGTCACCGGACGGTCGAAGCATTCCTGCTTGCACTGGGTGTGCCCGAAGACATCGCCCGCCGCGATGCGGAGGGCATCGAACATCACGTGAGTGCGGAGACACTCGCCGCGTTCGAGACCTTCACCGCCGGTCGGCGCGACTGACACGGCTCGGGTGCAGCGAACGCGCATCCGTTCAATCGTCCGCAAACCACCTGCAATATCGATGATCGCCGGCGATCATCGATGCGCGCATTTGGGTGAGCCGCGCACCTTTGTTATGATGGACACACCTCGAGACCCCACCCGCGTCTTGCGTTTCCGCCTCTCTGCGGGCACAGCGGGTCTCCACAACCAGGCGCGCGATCGAGCCTGCTCTCGCGCCGCACTGCGCTTCTGATCTGCTTTTCCTCCCATGCCGATCGTGTGCGTACCGGACCCATGTCCGGACACCGCAGGCCGCCCTGCGGCCGCGCCACGCCGCGCGCCGCACTTCCCCTCGCAACGACAAGGAACCCGTTCGATGTCCGTTTCCGGAGACGTCTCCACGCACCCGTTTCCCGCACAACCGCTCGCGCCCTGGCGGCGCGCGGTGATCAAGGTCGGCAGCAGCCTGCTGACCGATGGCCGCGGCGCGCTCGGCGCGCACAATGCCGCCGCACTGGCGGCGCTGATCGCGCGCTTCCGTGCGCAAGGCCGCGAAGTGCTGCTGGTGTCATCGGGCGCCGTTGCGGCCGGCCGTGGCCTGATCGCGCGACGCCGCGGCAGCCTCGTGCAGCGCCAGGCCCTGGCCTCGCTGGGTCAGACACCGATGCTGGCGTTGTGGCAGAGGCTGGTCGAACAGCCCGTCGCCCAAGTGCTGCTGAGCCACGACGACATGCGCAACCGTCGCCGCTACCTCAATGCGCAGGCGACGCTGCAGGAACTGCTGCGCAGCGGCGCGCTGCCGATCGTCAACGAGAACGACACCGTGGCCGTCGACGAACTCAAGCTCGGCGACAACGACAATCTGGCCGCCGCGGTCGCAGCGCTCGTCGATGCCGACATGCTGTTCATCGCTACCGACACCCACGGCCTCTACACCGGTCATCCGACGCGCGACCCCGACGCACGTCCACTCCCGCGCGTCGAAGCGATCACGCCCGAGATCATGCGCATGACCTCCGGCGGCGCGGGCGCGCTGGGCACCGGCGGCATGGCGACCAAACTCGAAGCGGCGCGCAAGGCCGCTGCGGCCGGCATCGACACCGCCCTGTTCTGCGGTCACGACGCACGGGCGCTGCAGGCGCTGGGTCAGGACCAGTTGCACGGCACGCTGATTCCCGCGCACGGCCAGCGCCTGCTCGCGCGCAAGCTGTGGCTGCACCATCAGCCGGCCTGTCGCGGTCGCCTGCGGATCGACAACGGCGCCTGCCGCGCGCTCACCGAACGCGGCGCGTCGTTGCTGCCTGGCGGCGTGGTTGGCGTGGACGGCGATTTCAGCAGCCGCGCGGCGGTGGAACTGGTCGATCTCGACGACCGCAGGATCGGGCGTGGGCTGGTGCAGTATCACGCGACCGACCTGCAGCGCATTGCCGGCCGCCACAGCCAGGACATCGAGAACGTGCTCGGCTTCCACAACGGCCGCGCCGTGATCCGCCGCGACGATCTGGTCCTGATGGACCGCGCGGCGTGAACGCACCCGACACAGGAGCTTCCATGACTGCAGAACAGACCAGCTACATCCGCGGCCTCGCCACGCGCGCACGCGCCGCTTCGCACGCGATTGCCGCGCTCGATGCCAACCGCCGCGCCGCGCTGCTGCGCGCGATGGCCGGGCACGTCGATGCGGGACGCGCCGACATCCTCGCCGCCAATGCACGCGACATGCAGCGCGCGCGCGATGCCGGCACGACCGGCGCCATGCTCGACCGCCTCGCGCTCGACGATGCGCGTCTGGACGGCATCGTGCAGGCGATCGCCGAGATCGCCGCGCTGCCCGATCCGGTCGGACAGGTCACCCAGTCCGACACCCACGCCAACGGCATGACCGTGGAGAAGGTGCGTATTCCGCTGGGCCTGATCGCGATGATTTACGAAGCGCGCCCGAACGTGACCGCCGATGCGGCTGCGCTGTGCCTGCGCGCCGGCAATGCCGTGCTGCTGCGTGGCGGTTCGGAGGCGCGCGAGAGCAACATCGCGATCGCCCGTTGCCTGCATGCCGCACTGGCCGCGTTCGACCTGCCGGCCGAAGCGGTCGCGCTGGTCGAGGACACCGCGCGCGAGCATGTGCTCGAGCTGCTGCAGCTCACCGACCTGGTGGACCTGGCGATCCCGCGCGGCGGCGAGCGCCTGATCCGCTTCGTGGCCGAGAACGCGCGCGTGCCAGTGATCAAACACTACAAGGGCGTGTGCCATCTGTACGTGGATGCAGCGGCGGACCCGGCGATCGCCACGCGACTCGCCGTCGACGGCAAACTCTCGCGGCCCGGCGTGTGCAATGCGCTGGAAACGCTGCTGGTGCATGCCGATGTCGCCCAGGCCTGGCTGCCCGGCGCCCTGCAGACGCTGGTCGACCGGGGCGCCGAGATCCGCGGCTGTGCGCGTACGCAGGCGCTGTTCCCCGCCTCGCACGCGGCCACCGACGAGGACTACGACGCCGAATATCTGGCGCCGATTCTTGCAGTGCGTGTCGTCGAATCACTCGACGATGCCGTCGCCCACATCCAGCGCCACACCTCCGATCACACCGAGGTGATCTGCACCCGCGACACCGACGTGGCGACGCGCTTCGTTGGCGCGATCCGCAGTTCGGCGGTGATGGTCAACGCGTCTTCGCGCTTCAACGACGGCGGGCAGCTGGGCCTGGGCGCGGAGATCGGGATCTCCACCACCCGCCTGCACGCGTATGGCCCGATGGGGCTGGAGTCACTGACGATCGAACGCTGGGTCGTGCGTGGCGATGGCCAGGTGCGGCACGCCGAATCGGCGCAAGCCTGAGCGCCGATCCCCGAGGACGACCCGCTGACGCTGCGGCGTGTCGTCCTCGCGAACGTGCGCGCTCAGGGACGCAGGTCGGCCCCGTTCGAGGCCGGCACATGGCCGGCGGTGGGACGCGTGGCGAAATCCACTTCGAGATCCGGCGCGTGCAGGAAATGCAGCGTCACCGGCACCTGCGTGTTGGCGCTCGGCGTCATGCCGTAGAGCGCCAGATGCACGCCGCCGGGCTGCAAACGCAGGTAGTTGCGCGCATCGATCACCGGACCGGGATCGAGCGCAGCTGCGCGTGCATCCTCGCCTTCACCCTCGACCCTGCGCAGCGCCACGCGCGAGGCGCCGTCGACGCTCGCGCCGACCAGACGGTCGTCGACGACCTGCTTGTTGTGCAGCGTCACGTAGGCCGCAGCGACGCCGTCTTCGTTGCCGTCGGGCACGTAGCGGATCCACGCGCCGCTCGCGGTCATGGCGTCGTTGCCGGTCGACTGGCTGCAGCCGGCGAGCATCGACAGGCCTAGGCACATCGCAGCCAGACCGAAGCGGCCACGGACGGAAACGGAACGACGCACGGACATCACACACTCCAGATGCAGGGGAGACGAACGACGCGACATGCGCGCCGGGGGACGCAAGCCTAGCGACCGCACCCATGCAGCGCGCGTGACCGCAGGCGACATTCGTGCAGTTCACAGCGCGACAAAACGTCGCAGGCCGCGATGCCCTCGCGCATGCGCGCTTAGACTCCGGCGATGATCCGGGGGACGCGATTGCGCACTGCCATGACATGGCTGTCGTTGACGGCCGTGTTGCTGCTGGCGTTGCTGCCCTCGATCGGCCGGCTGGCCAGCGCGTACGACGTGGATGGCCCGCGCACCATCGTGATGGAGATGTGCACGATGGCCGGCGGGGCGCACGTGTCGATGGTCGATCCCTTCGAACTGCGCGACGCCCCACCGCCCGCACCGGCTGCGCACGGCGACATGGCCGACTGCGCCTACTGCCCGCTGCTCGCGACGGCGCTGATGGCGATGCTGTGGCTGGTCTACACGCTGTTGGTCCCTGCACCACGCGCGACTGCGCGTCGGTGTGCTCGCGCGTCCGTGCGGCATCCATGCGGACTCGGGTCCAGAGGCCCTCCGCTGGCAGCCTGATGCGCCTGCCCGGCCCGTCGGGCGGGCACGCCATGCCGACCCATCGATCGGCCCTGCCTGCCGTGTGACGTGCGCGCGCCTGCGCGGCGCGCCTCTGCGAGTACGGCGCTGCCGTCGCCTTGAACCTCTGGACCTCCCCGACATGTCGACATCATTCCTGTCGCGACGCGCCCTCGCGTACGGCGCGCCGCGCGTGCCCGCCCGCCTCACTGCCACGCTTCGTCCCGCGATGCCGCTCACCGCACGCCGGCCAAGTGAGCGACCGAAGCGTCTGCATTCCCATTTTTTAGCCCTGACGGTCACCGGTCTGCTGGCGCACGCCTTGCCCGGCAGCGCCCACGCACAGACACCGACGAAAGACGCCACGACGCTCGACGGCATCGAGGTGCGCGGGGTGCGATCGCCGCTCGACCGCGCCGCGACCGGCGCATCGCGACTCGACGTCAGCGACCGCGACACGCCCGCCTCGGTGTTCCTTGTAGACCGGGACACGCTGGAGGCGCGCGGCGTGCGTTCGACGCAGGAGGCCCTGCACGCGATTCCGGGCCTCGTCGTCGCCGCGCCGCCCGGCCACGGCAACAGCGTCACCTGGCGCGGCTTTTCCGGCGCGCAGATCACGCAGCTGTTCAACGGCATCGACGTGAAGTACGCCTCTATTGCCGCGCGCCCGGTGGATGCGTGGATCTACGAGCGTGTCGAGGCGATCGGCGGCCCGTCGAGCTTTCTGTACGGTGCCGGCGCGGTCGGTGGATCCATCAATTACGTCAGCCGTGTGGCCGGCTTCGACGCCGATACGGCCGGCGTCATGGCCAGCGCAGGCTCCCATGGCAGCAGCGTGCTGGCCGGCGGCATCAACCGGCAATTCGGCGGTGCGACGCCGAGCCAGGCGGCGCGTCTCGATGTCGCGCGCAGCACGCGCAACGGCTGGGTCGATGCCGAACGTCGCGAGGGCTGGACCGTCGCCGCGTCACTGGCCTCGCGCCTGACACCGACGCTCACACACACGCTGGCGCTCGAGTACCAGAACGAAGACAACCGGCGCGTGTACTGGGGTTCCCCCGCGCTCGAGACAGGCGCCGGGCGTCTGTTCGCGCTGCCGGGAAGCGTGGGCCGCAACTACAACGTTGCCGACGGCTTCTACGGCCAGGAAGTCATATGGGGGCGCTCGCTGCTCGAATGGAACGCGGGCACGTTCAGCCGCGTGGTCAACACGCTCTATCACTACGACGCGCTGCGCGATTACCGGAACGTCGAGGTCTACCGCTGGGATCCCGCTCGTGGCGGCGTCGCGCGTTCGGGCGTGCTGCAGCAACGACACGCCCAGCAGGTGACGCGTAACAGGACCGATTGGCAGCGGGCCGGTACGCTCGGCGGACTGCCGACGCAGTGGACCGCCGGGCTCGAGCTGAGCCACAACCGGCAGACGCGCTTCCCGCAATCGATCGGCGGCGAAGTGGACCTGGTGCCGATTGATGCGCACGTCCCCGGGTACTTCTTCGACATTCCGGGCACCGCGCCTGGCCACCTCCCGGGCGCGACCAATCGGGTGCGCACTGTCGCGGCATCGGCCGAGAATCTCACGCAGCTGGGTGACCGGTTTGCACTGATGACCGGCGTGCGGCATGAGCGGATCGATCTGGACGTCGTCAACCATCGCGCGCCCACCGCGACCAGCCCGGCGCGCTGGCCGCGCGATTACACATCGACCACCGGACGCATCGGCCTGACCGCCTCGCTGCCCCAGGATGCGAACGTGTATGTCCAGCTGAGTACCGCGGCGGATCCGCCTGCCGGCATCCTGTCGACGGCAGGCTTCTCGAGCCTGCGCGACTTCGATCTCAGCCGGGGGCGGCAGCTGGAAGCCGGCAGCAAGTTCGATTTCGCCGATGGCCGTGCCAGCGCGACGCTGGCGGCGTATCGCATCGTGCGCGAGAACCTCGCGATCTCAGATCCGTCCAACCCGGGTCAGACGCTGCCGGTGGGCCAGCAATCGGCGCGCGGCCTCGAAGCCACGCTCGACGTGCGGCCCATGGAGGCACTGCGGTTGCAGGCCAACGCCGGATGGGTCGATGCAACGCTTGATGATTTCTTCGAGACCATCGGCGGCACGCCGGTGTCGCGCGCCGGCAACCGTCCCACGAACACGCCGTCCCGCGTCGGCAATCTGTGGGTCGACTACGCGCTTTCGCCACGCTGGTCGGTCGGCGCCGATGTGCGCGCGGTGTCGGCGCGACATGCGGACAATGCCAACACGCTCGAAACCTCGGGCTATGGGCTGTGGGGCGCGCATGTGCGCTGGCGTCCGACGCCACAATTCGCTGTGACCCTGCGCGGGCGCAACCTCGCAGACCGCACCTACGTCCAACACGCCATCGGCACGCAGATGGTCTACCTGGGCGAGCCACGCACGCTCGATATCGAACTGCGGGGAACGTTCTGATGCGCACCTGCACGTCGCCATCCACTCGCGATTGCCTGCCTGCTGTGTGCGCCCGTCATGGCCCACGCCCAACAGTCGAGCGACTGCTGCCACCCGCGACGCGCTGCACGTGCAGGCCCAGCGGCTGCGCACGCACGATGTACCGCACGAGACCGGCAGCCGGCCCGATCTGCGCCAGCGCGAAGCGCCGGCGACGCTGCAGGTCATCGACCGCGAAGACATCGCGCGCATGGGCGCACGCAGCACGCGAAGTGTTCGAGCTGGCCGACGGCGCGATCGTCGGCAACATGCCCGGCAATCCGACCGTCGCCACCCTGCGCGGCTTCAGCGGCAACGCCATCCCTGTGCTGCACGATGGCGTGCCTGGCTGCGCCCGCGCCTGCCGGCGCTGCGCGTTCTGGATTGATGCAAGCGCGGATGCATGCCATTGCACGGACCGGGTCGCACCGGCCACGCGCGGGCGACGCTGCCGTCACCGGTCACTCCGGCTTCGCGTCGGGGTGTCTCGTGCGCCACGCGGCGAGCTGCTCGCGGTAGTACTGCAGCTCTTCGGCGTAGGTGTCGTGGACGCAGACCGCGCAACCGCTGTCGCAGCAATCGCTGGGCAGCGGCGGCTCGGGCGGTTGCGGGCGCGGGTCGGGATCGGGCGTGGCCATCACGGCGGGCTGCGCATGTCGGCGGCGGGAAGCGGCGACTGCCGCAGTCCGATGGTTTCGGCATCGCAACCCGCGGGCGTGTTGCCCGCGGCGCGCTGCGACGCCACTTCGGCACGCGCGGCCGCGAGATCGGCCTGGAACTCGGGCGAGGCCTGCAGCCGTGCAAACGTGGCCGCCCCCACACGCTCGCCTTCGACGATGTCGCTGTACCAGTGCACGTTGCACACCAGCCGGCTCTCGCCGAAGCTGCGGCCGCGCTGCAGCAGCGCGTCGCTGCGTTCGGGCGCCAGTGCGGTCAGCGCCAGCGCCCAGGTCCAGCCGATCGCGGTGTGACCCGACGGATACGAGGCGCTGCGCGACATGTGCGGCATGTCCTGCGGCGTGCACACCGGCGCGCCGTTGTCCTGGAACGGACGTCCGCGCTGCCAGTGGTTCTTGGCGGCGCGGCCGGCGTTGGAAGCGTCGGCGAGGCTGCGCCGCAGCAGCCGCACCAGATGCGGCGTGCGGATGCTGTCGATCTGCACGCCCAGCTCGCAGGCGAACAACGGCTCGGCAGCCGGAAACGTGAGATCGGCATCGACGGTCGCCTGACGCCAGCGCGCCGTGTCGCGCAGGGTCAGGCTGCGCGCGGCGATCGCATCGTCGTGCGCCTGCGCCGCCGAGTCCGGCGCAGGCGGCGCGGGCAACAAGGCGCGACTGTCGAACGCCGGCGCGTCCAGATAACCGATGCTCTGGCCGGGCCGGCTTTCGGGCACCACCACCGCCACGCCCGGCGCGTCACCACGCGTCGTCGTGCATGCCGCCAGCAGCGGCAGCATCGCCGCGCACATAACCGTGCGCAGCCGGTCCCGCACACGCAGGGTCATGTTCAGTGCGCCTGCAGCCGCTGGGCGATGGTCGCGCGCAGTGCGTCGAGATCCTGGGCGAAGGCATCGATGCCGCCCTTGAGCTTCTCGCTGGCCATCGCGTCGTCGGCGAGGTCGCGCGCGAAACGCGCGGCATCGACCGGCGGCGGTACGTCGCCCGTACCGTCACCCGGCACCAGCCGGCGCGGCAGTTCGCCGTGTTCGGCATCGAGTTTTTCCAGCAGATCCGGCGAGATGGTCAGGCGGTCGCAGCCGGCCAGCGCCTCGATCTGTGCAGTCGAGCGGAACGAAGCGCCCATGACCACGGTCGGCGAACCGCGGCGTTTGAACTCGGCGTAGACGTCGCGCACGAAGCGCACGCCCGGGTCGTCGTCGATCGTCGCCGGCGTCTGCCCGCGCGCCACGTGCCAGTCGAGGATGCGGCCGACGAACGGCGAGATCAGGAACACCCCGCCTTCGGCGCAGGCGATCGCCTGGGTGCGGTTGAAGATCAGCGTCAGGTTGCAGTCGATGCCTTCGTCCTGCAGCGCCTTCGCCGCGCGGATGCCTTCCCAGGTCGCGGCGATCTTGATCAGCACGCGCTCGCGGGGCACGCCGGCGTCCTGGTACATCTCGATGAACTGCCGTGCCTTGGCGATCGTCGCCTCGGTGTCGAACGACAGATCGGCATCGACTTCCGTGGACACGCGGCCCGGCACCAGGCCGGCCAGCTTGCGGCCCACGCCGACCGTCAGCCGGTCGACGACGCGCTGCGTGCGGCTGGCCAGATCGCCGTCGTATTCGCGCGCGCGCTCGAGTTCGGCTTCCACCAGGTCCGCGTAGACCGGCAGATCCAGCGCCTTGCGCACCAGCGTCGGGTTGGTGGTGCAGTCGACCGGCTTGAGCCGCGCGATGGCCTCGGCATCGCCGGTATCGGCGACGACCACGGAGAGGTCGCGCAATTGCGCGAGCTTGGAAGGCGAAGCGGCCATGGAACCCTCGTATCCGGTGCGGGGCCGCCATTGTCCGCATCCGCCGCCCGCAGGGCCAGCCGCGCGACCCCCCAACATGCGCCTCCCGGCCCGAACGGGTACCCTATGCGGCTCCCTTTGCCAGATCCGGCGCCCAGCCCATGCTCTTCAAGAACGTCGCCATCGCCGGCCTCGCCCATGTCGATGCGCCGCACCGTGTCACCAGCGACGACATCAACGCACGGCTGAAGCCGACCCTCGACCGCCTCGGCATCAAGACCGATGTGCTGCAGGACATCGCCGGCATCCACGCGCGGCACCTGTGGGACGACGACATGCTGGCCTCGGACGCGGCGACGATGGCCGGCCGCAAAGCGCTCGAAGATGCCGGCCTGGACGTCGGCAAGCTCGGCCTGCTGGTCAACACCTCGGTCAGCCGCGACTACCTGGAGCCGTCCACCGCCAGCATCGTCGGCGGCAATCTGGGCATTCCCGATACCTGCCAGAACTACGACCTGGCGAACGCCTGCCTGGCCTTCGTCAACGGCATGGACGTGGCCAGCCGCATGATCGAACTGGGCGAGATCGACTACGCCCTGGTCGTCGATGGCGAGACCGCGAATCTCGCCTACGAGAAGACCATCGAGCGTCTGTTGCGTCCGGAAACCACCGAAGAGGATTTCCGCAACGAACTGGCGACGCTGACGCTGGGCTGCGGCTCGGCGGCGATGGTGCTTGCCCGCGCGGATCTCGTGCCCGACGCGCCGCGCTACAAGGGCGGCGTCAGCCGTTCGGCGACCGAGTGGAACACCCTGTGCCGCGGCAACCTCGACCGCATGGTCACCGATACGCGCATGCTGCTGATGGAAGGCATGAAGCTGGCGCAGAAGACCTTCGTGGCCGCGCGCGAAGCGCTGGGCTGGGTGGTCGACGAACTCGACCAGTTCGTCATCCACCAGGTCAGCAAGGTGCATACCGGCGCCTTCGTGCAGAACTTCGGCATCGACCCGAGCAAGGTCCACACGATCTTCGGCGAGCACGGCAACATCGGCCCGGCCTCGGTGCCGATCGTGCTCAGCAAGCTCAAGGAGCTCGGCCGCCTGAAGAAGGGTGACCGCATCGCCCTGCTGGGCATCGGCTCGGGCCTGAACTGCACGATGGCCGAAGTGGAGTGGTGACACGCCGCGACGCGTGATCCCGGAAAGAAAAAAAGGCGCCCTGAGGGGCGCCTTTTTCATGGGCGGTCACGCCCTTCAGTCGTTGGCGACGCTCACCGTCCCGATCAGCGACTGCAGCTCGTTCTCGAGCTTGTTGATGCGATCCGACAGCTGCGCCGCTTCCTGCGGGCTGACATGCACCAGGCCTTCGAGCAGTTCGGACAGCTGCAGCAGGCGCTCGCGCTGCTCGCGCACATCCAGCCGCGTGCGGCGCGCGCGCAGGTCGCCGATCTCGCTGTGCAGCGCGCTGCGGCGATAACGCTCGCGCAGCATCATGTGCAGGCGGCTGGCGACACGACGGTCGGCGTCGCTCCACGGCACGCTGCTGCCGCGCACGGTTTCGTGCCAGGCACCGAAGCTCGCACGCGGGCCGATCTTCTCCCCATCCTCGCTGACCACGAACGGCTCGTCGGGCCGACCGGCCCAGCGCACGTCCTCGATCTCCTCGCAGCGGAAGAAGAACAGCCATTCGTCGCGGGCCAGGTCGAGCGGCAGCGCGAGCACGCCGGCCAGGCCGTCGGCCTCGCCTTCGCTCCAGTCGACCGCGCGTTCGGTGCTCACCGGGCCGGTTCCGGTGTTGCTGCGGCGCAGCCACTCCAGCAGCCCCGGCAGGCGCTCCTCGTCGGGTGCGCGCCCGGCGCTGTACCAGTGGCCGCCCTGCGACAGGCCGACACCATCCGAGTCGAGCGCACGATTGAGCAGATCGAGTTCGCCCTGCAACGCCAACCGTGGATCTGCGGCGTTGTCCAGACGCAGCGCCAGCGTGTCGCGCACGCTGCGCGCACCCTCTTCGAGCGAGATCGCATGCTGCTGCTCGCGCGAGGCGACGCGCATCGACACAAACAGGCCGAACAGATCGGCCGCCGCACGCACACCCGGCGGCACCCGGCGCGCAGTGCGGTGATGGCAGGCGATCAGGCCCCACAAGCGACCGCCGGAGGTGATCGAGATCGACATCGACGCCACCACGCCCATGTTGGCGAGGTACTCCAGATGCACCGGCGAGACGCTGCGCAGCGCCATCTGGCCCAGGTCGAGCGGCGCGCCGCGGCTGTCGCGGTCGGGCAGGATCGGCACCGGCACATAGGTGGCGTCCGGGATCACGCGGATGCGGTTGCGCAGGTACAGCTGGCGCGCCTGCACCGGAATGTCGGAAGCGGGATAGCGCAGGCCCAGGTACGCCGGCAATGCGGACTCGCGCGACTCGGCCACCACCTCGCCCGAATCGTCGTGGCGGAAGCGGTAGACCATGACCCGGTCGTAGCCGGTCAGCAGGCGGACCTGCTCGGCCACGCGCTGGTTGAAGTCGTCGATGTCCTCGCTGGCCGCGACCCGCGCAATCATGGTCTGTGCCACCACCGTCGGCGAACGCTCGCCGGCGCTGCGCGGCTGGGGCTCGATCTCGATGTGCACCAGGCCGTCGGCCACGTGCACGCTGATGTCGCACAGGTGCGCCATCGGGCCGATGTTGCCCACCGCGGCGCGCTGTGGCGGCGCGCCGGGTTCGCCGAAGCCGATCGTCTCGGCGATGGCCTGGATCAGATCGTCGGTGAGGAACTCGCGCAGCGAGTGCCGCAGCATGTCCTCGGGCGTGGCGCCGAGCAGCGACTCGACGTTGGCCGACACATGGCGGATCGTCCAGTCGGGCAGCTGACAGGTGATGAGATAGCCGTGCGGCTGGATCGCACCGGAGAGATGGATCGGTTCGTTTGCGCACGCCTGGAGCGCACGATCGAGCGAGGGATTCATACGGCAGGCTCCTGCGGGGGACCAGGCAGCGCGTCGAAGCTGCGCTCGAAACACGACTTTACCAGCCCGAATGCGTCGCGCGCGCCCTGGAGCAGGGCCGCAGGGCGGGTCGGCGACGCCGCACGTGCGGCGAGACGATCGAGGACATTGCGCCATTCGCTGCCGAGAGCATGGCGCCCGAGAAAGCGCGCGCCGTGCTCTTCGGCATGACCGAGCGCCTGCGCACCGCGCAGCAGATGGCGTGCACCCAGGCTGCTGCCGGCCATCACGTATTCCCAACCCAGGCGTTCGTCGGGATCGGCGAGCAGGCCGCGGATGCCCGATGGCGGCAGCGGCGTGAGCCGCAACGTGCGCAGGTCGTCCGACAACCAGAACGAAAAACGCGGCGCGATTCCCACCACGATTTCGTAGTCCGCGGCAAAACGGTGCATGCCGACCAGGTAACGCGCATAGGCATGCGGCGTCCCGAGTCCGTCGCTGAAGCAGGCGTCAACGGACGTATGCAGGTCGGCAGTACCGGAACGCAGCCAGTGGCGCAAATCATTGTGATCGGCGCTCTGCTTGCGTGCAGTCGTATTCATATTTCCAGCATACGCCGATGGGGGCCGAGCTTCCGCCCGGTAGCGCGCTTAGCGGGCGTTTCCTGGCCGTGTGATGGCGTCGAATTACCACGCGTTTCGAGGCGTGACGCCGGCTGCCGACTACAATGCAACGCATTCATCGCAGCCTTCGGTGCTTCAAGTCCCGTGCAGCTCCCTGACTATCCCTTCAGCGGCCACCGCTTCGAAGCGCGCCCCGGCGTGCAGATGCATTATCTCGACGAGGGCCCGCGCGACGGCGAGATCGTGCTGATGCTGCACGGCAATCCGTCGTGGAGTTACTACTGGCGCCACCTCGTGCTGGGCCTGCGCGACCGCTACCGCTGCATCGTGCCCGACCACGTGGGCATGGGCTGGTCGGACAAGCCCGACGATGCCCCGAACGCCTTGCCGCGCTACGACTACACGCTGCAATCGCGCGTGCAGGACGTCGGCGCCCTGCTCGAGCATCTGGGCATCGATGGGCCGGTGACGCTGGCGGTGCACGACTGGGGCGGCATGATCGGCTTCGGCTGGGCGCTCAGCCATATGGCGCAGGTCAAGCGGCTGGTGATCACCAATACGGCCGCGTTTCCGCTGCCGACCGACAAGCCGATGCCGTGGCAGATCGCCCTCGGGCGCGATTACACCGTCGGCGAGTGGATCATCCGCGGATTCAATGCGTTTTCCGGCGGCGCGTCGTATTTCGGCGTCGAGCGGCGGATGCCGGCCGATGTGCGCCGCGCCTATGTCGCGCCCTATGACAGCTGGGCCAACCGCATCTCCACCGTGCGCTTCATGCAGGACATTCCGCTGGGGCCGAAGGACCGCGCCTGGCCGCTGCTCGAAGCGGCCGGCCAACGCCTGCCCGAGTACGCTGACCGCCCGGCGTTCATCGGCTGGGGGCTGCAGGATTTCGTGTTCGACCACCATTTCCTCGCCGGTTTCCGTGCGGCACTGCCGCAGGCCGAGGTGATGGCGTTCGAGGATGCCGGGCACTACGTGCTCGAAGACAAGCATGCGGTGCTGGTACCGGCGATCCGCACGTTCCTGGACGCGCACCCGCTCTGACCGCCGTGACTGCGCGCGCGATCGGGCGGCGAGCAACGCGGTATGGACTCCCGGCGAACGCGCCAGGGTGCGTGCTAGGCGCGCAGCATGGCGGCCGGCATTGCAGGAAGCGGCGACGGCGCGTCGGCCAGGTCGATCGCATCGACCACCACCACCTCGATCTTCGGTGTGATCCAGTCGGCGGCAGTGAGCGCCGGCAGGCCATGCGCGAGGCGTGCCTTGTCGCACTGCGCGCTGGCCTGGCCGTGTTCCCACGACGCCAGCACGTCACGACAGGGCTGGGGACGAAGCGCGTGGATCGTGCACCGCGAGCGGCGGCCGATATCGGCGTCGAGTGCGATGCAGCGCGGGCTCGCTTCCCAGGTGCCGCGCATGGCGACTTCATGCGGACTCACCGGCTCGGTCGAAGCATGCGGCACCAGGCCGCCGGCGGCGTCGGTCTCCATCCAGTGCATACGCACCCGGTAATGGGCACAGCAGGCGCCGCAGGTCAGGCACGGATGGGGCATGGTCACGACCCCGGGGATCGCAGGCGCAGGAGGGAGCGCGGATTCTTCGCAGTCCGGGGCGTCGGCGCAAGTCCCGCGTGTGCGGTAAGCGTCGGCGACGCTGGCCTCAGGCTGCCGGCCGCCGGATCGCGACGTAGCGCGCCTGCATTTCGGTCGCGGTGCCGCCATCGGGCAGGGCGACGCGCGCGCACAGCGTGACGCGCGCGCGACCGCGTTCGCGCAGGGTCCGGGCGAACGTATCCCAGTCGCCATCGGCATCGAGCACCGCTTCCGCCTCGAGGTCGTCGAGCAGCGGCGCGCGGTAGCGCACGGTGGAATCGGCCACGTAGACCTCCGCGTCCAGCCCGGCCTGCTCCACGCGCAGAGTCACCAGCCCCCAGGCGGCGAGCGTCATCACCGAAACCAGGCTGCCGCCGAACGCCGACCCCTTGTCGTTGACGTGGGCGGCCAGCGGTGCGTGCAGGCGAAGGGCCTCGCCGTCATAGCCGGCCACGGAAATGGCCATCGCCGCCACCGGCGGCATCGAGGCGTAGTACGTCTCCAGGGCGCGGAGCGAATCTTCAAGCGTCATGCGGGACGGAAACCTCTCTGGCACAGGGGCACGCGGTCGGCTTGCGCCGCTTCACCGCAGCCACCAAGCTTGGCGCATGCATCCGGCGCCGGCTGTCCCGCACGAGGCGGGATGTTACGTCATCTCCCTGCGGCCGACCGGTGCGCACGCCGCGCTGCGCCGCGCGGCCGCACGCCACGGACTGCAGGTCTTCGCGCTGTCGCCGTGGCGCATCGCGCACCGCGATGATGCGCACGCGCGCGCAGCGCTCGACGCAGCGCTGGCAGCCGAAGTCGTGGTGTTCACCAGTCCGCCCGCAGTCGCTGCTGCGGCCGCGTTGCGGGCGCTGCGGGCAGCCCCCGGCCAGACCTGGCTGGGCGTCGGCGCCGGCACTGCCCGCGCCCTCCGGCGCGCCGGAGTCGGGGACGCCGACGCGCCGTCGCGCATGGACAGCGAAGGCCTGCTGGCCCTGCCCGCACTGGCCGACGTCGCCGGCCGCTCGGTCGGCCTGGTCACCGCGCCGGGCGGCCGCGGCGTGCTCGCCGCAACCCTGCGCGATGCCGGCGCCGACCTGCGCCGCGCCGACGTCTACATGCGTATCCCCACCCCGCCATCTCCGGCCCGCATCGCCCGGCTGATGACGCTGCCGACGCCCTGGCTGCTGCCGCTGAGCAGTGGCGAGGCACTGCAGCGCACGCTCGACATACTGCCGCCGCCCGCCGTTCACCGCCTGCGCCAGGCCCACGTGCTGGCCGCGAGTGCGCGTCTGGCGACGCTCGCGAGGAGCGCCGGGTTCACACGCATCACGCAGGCAGCGAACGCGACGCCCGCCTCGCTGCTCGCCGCCGCCTGCTGACCTGATCGAGCGCGCGCCCGAACAGTGTGCGTGGCCGCGACGATGCCGTCACGATGGCCTCTGGCACCGTACCGCTCTCCCTGCATCCTCCCTTCGGAAACGCCGCCATGTCCCTGCTCCGAGCCCTGCTGGTCTGGATCATCATCGCCCTGCTCGGGGCGCTGGCCGCGCAGCTGCTGCTGGCGGGTGATCCGAGCTACGTCCTCGTCCACCGCGCGGGCATCAACTACACGACGACCATCGCCAACGCGATCGCGATGGCGCTCGGCGCGATGGTTCTGATCTGGCTGCTGATCACCTTGATCCTGTTGCCCTTCCGCAGCTGGGGGCGCTACCGCGAGACGCGGGCGCAGAGCCGCCTGGGCGAGGGCCTCGACGCGTTGCACCAGGGCCACTACGCCCGCGCCGAGAAGTTGCTGGGCCAGTCGGCCGACGAGAACCCGCATTACGAGCCGGCGGCGCGCATTGCCGCGACGCAGGCGGCGGTCGCCCGTGGCGACGAGGCCGCGGCGCGCGCGCACCTTGATCGCTTCGGCGAGCGCCATCCGGCAACGCGCGCGATCGCCCTGGCCGAAATCGCCCTGCTCGACGAGCGTCCCATCGACGCGCTCGCCGCGCTCGAGGCGCCGGCCGCGCAACCGCTGCCGCCGCGCGGACTGGCGCTGCGCGCCGATGCCTGGGCGATGACCGGGCATGCCGCCGAGGCCTATGGCCTGCTCGGCGCGCTGCGTCGCCAGAACGCGCTGCCCGAAGCGCAGCTGGAAGCGCGCGAAGTGCGCTGGGCGGCCGCTTCGCTGCGCGAGGCCGCCGACGCCAATGCACTGGCCGAGCGCTGGGAAGCGCTGCCCAAGCACGTCCGTACCGAGACGCCTGTGGTCCTCGCCTATGCCGACCGCGCGGTCGCGCTGGGCTGGCACGACGCCGCGCTCAAGAGCCTGGAAACCGCACTCGATGCGCGCTGGGACGAGCGCGTCGCCGCGCGCTACGCCTCGCTCGAAGTCGGTGATCCGGCCCACCGTCAGGCGCGCATGGAGCGCTGGCTCAATGCGCATCCGGCCAGCCCCGGGGTGATGCTCGGCCTGGCGCGCCTGCACCACATGCAGCGCGACTGGCCCAACGCCCGCGACTATCTGCAGCGCGCGATCGACCAGGGCGCCGGCAGCGATGCCTGGGTGCAACTGGGCGACGGCTATGCGGCCGCCGGCGACGAGCGCAATGCACGGCTGTGCTACGCCAATGCCATCCGCGCCTCACGCAACGAGCCGGTCGTGGCCCTGGCACCTACGCCGGTGATCGAAGATCCGATCGAGGCCGACACCCGCGACGTGCACGGCCTGCCCTACGTGCACGGCGATGCGCCGCCGCACAGGACCGACCGTTTCTGAGATTCACCGGGGGCGTGGTGCCTGACCGCGTCCGCGACGGCCACTCGTCGGACGCAGCGGTCGGGAGCGGATGCGGGCCTTCAGTCAGCGATCGCGACGCTGCTGCAGGCATGCGCTGGCGCGGCGCGCGGCACACACCGCGCCCGATGTCTCAGCGCATCAGGCGATGCACCGCCACCGCGCCATCGACCGCCTGGTCCAGCGTGACGCTGTCAGCACGGCCGCGACCATTGCCGGCGACCGTCACCGTGACCGGCCCGACGATCACCTGCGGCCCAACCGGTCCCAGCGGCGCGTTGCCGTCGAGCAGGCCGTCCGGGATCGCGATGAAGCCGCCCAGCGACGCGACGCGCGGGTCCTCGACGTACATGCCGGCGCGCTGCATGTCCTGGGCGGTCAGCGGTTCACGGTCGACGAGGATGATGACGCCGAGCGCGGCGCCATCGTCCGCCGCGCGCCAGGCGCAACTCAGGCCATGGCCATCGGGACTCTCCTGGCGCGTGCCGGCCTCATCGACCGGGTCGAGGCCAGCCACGAGGTCGCCGACCGCTGCCGCGATCTGTGCACATCCAGGCAACGCATCGGCCGGCGGCGGCGCCGAGACGATCTGCGGACCGGAGGCCGCCGGCGGTTGCGCGGCCTCCTCGTTCTGGCCACAGGCAGCGAGTGCGAACACGGCGGCGGCGAGCAGGCCGATACGGCCCGGAATGCGGACGGCAGTCATCGAGAAACTCCGGAAGAAGAGCGCCGGTCACCACGACCGGCGGTGACGCTCAGCGCTCGAGAATCGCCACCACGCCCATGCCGCCGGCGGTGCAGATCGAGATCAGCGCCCGGCCGCCACCACGCTCCACCAGCTGCTTGGCGGTGGTCGCGACGATGCGTGCGCCGGTTGCGGCGAACGGGTGGCCGGCCGCCAGCGAAGAGCCGACCGGGTTGATCTTCGCCGGATCGATGCGGCCCAGCGGCGCCGACAGCCCCAGGCGCGTGCGGCAGTAATCCTCGCTCTCCCACGCACGCAGTGTGCACAGCACCTGCGCGGCGAAGGCCTCGTGGATCTCGTAGATGTCGAAGTCCTGCAGCGTCAGGCCGTTGCGCGCGAGCATTTCGGCCACCGCGACGGTCGGCGCCATCAGCAGGCCTTCGCCGTGCACGAAGTCGACCGCCGACACATGCGCATCGCGGATGTGGCAGAGCACCTGGTGGCCGTGCGCGGCGGCCCATTCGTCGCTGGCCAGCAGACAGGCCGCCGCGCCGTCGGTCAGCGGCGTGGAATTGGCCGCCGTCAGCGTGCCGCGGCCGGACACCTTGTCGAATGCGGGCTTGAGCGTGGCGAGTTTCTCGATCGAGGTGTCGGGCCGCAGGATGTTGTCGCGCGAGACGCCGCGGAAACTCACCACCAGATCGTCGAAGAAGCCGCGCTCGTAGGCGGCGGCCAGCTTGTGGTGCGAGGCGACTGCGAGTTCGTCCTGCGAATCGCGCGCGATGTTCCACTCCTTGGCCATGTCCTCGCAGTGCTCGCCCATCGACTTGCCGGTACGCGGCTCGGCCACGCCCGGAAAATCGGGCTTGAGCTCGCGCAGGCGGAAGCCCTTGAACGCGGCCAGCTTGCCCTGCGTGGTCCTGGCCGCGTTCGCGGCGAGCAGGCGCCGGCGCAGCGCGCGGCCGTAGACGATCGGCACGTCGGACGTGGTATCCGAACCGCCGCCGATGCCCGATTCGATCTGCCCGGCAGCGATCTTGTTGCCGATGGTGATGATCGAATCGAGCGAGGTGCCGCAGGCGCGTTGCAGGGTGATGCCCGGCGTCAGCGCCGACAGGCCCGACGACAGCGCGGCCTCGCGGCCGAGGTTCCAGTCGCTGGAGTGCTTGATGACCGCGCCCATCGCCACTTCGCCCAGTTGCTGGCCGTGCAGGCCGAACTTCTCGACCAGCGCCCCGAGCGTGCGCACCGACATGCCGAGATTGCCGACGTCCGCGTACGCGGTGTTCTGGCGGCAGAACGGGATACGGACGCCACCCAGCACGGCGACGGGACGACCTTGCAGCATCGGAATGACCTCGGCGGAAACAGCGTGGACTGTCCCGAACGCGGGACGGGCATAATGTGAACGAGTGTATCGCTGCCGATGTGCACGGCCAATGACCGCAGATCCCGACATTTCCCGACAAGTTCCTTCGCAACCGCAGGTGCTGGGCGTGCTCGCGCTCGAACTGAGCGACGACTCGGTGCCCGCGCGCGGCGCGCTTGGCCAACAGGCCGCCGGCGAGCTGGCACGGTTGCTCGGCCGCGACCTGGGCGCGCTGGTCCCGGGCGTACGCGAGCTCGACCTGGTCTTCGCCGCCGCACATTTCGACCCCGCCGAACTGCTGCGCCCCGGTTGGCCGGTGCACCGGCGCCTGGACGAGCTGCGCGCACGCGCGCCCAAGGCCGGCGAGGGCCCGCGCATCATCGCCTTCGGCAGCGATGCCAGCGGCGCTACGCCGCTGCCGTTCCAGGCCGATGCGCAACTGGCGGGCGGGCGCCTGCGCGTGCTGCCGTATCTGTTCGTCGGCGAGCCGGCGGCCACCGAAGCGGTGTCGGCGCATATGGAATCGATGCTGCTGGATCTGGGCATGGCCCAAGCCGACACCGCTCTGTGCGCGCAGGATGCGTTCGGCGCGCGCATCGAGCATGCCCGTTACCTCACCCTGCACGACCTGCTGGCGATGACCGCGCTGCAGTACCGCAACCAGGGCCTGGAACCGCTGTGGGACGTGCTCGAAACCGCGCTGCTCGCGCCCACCAGCGAAGCCTGGCTCGACGCGCCGCCCGAGCCCTTGCTGCGGCATGCCGACGGCGTGGTGCGGATCGCGCTGCTGGCGCCGCAGGACTGGCGCATCCGCTGCGCGGCTGGCGAGACCGGCGAGGCGCGCCTGGCCCAGCTGTTCGCGATGTACGAGGCGCGCCAGCGCCAGCTGGCTGCGGTGCTGCAGGCCCACGGTGTCGATGTCGAATTCGTGCAGGTGCCCACGGGTCAGGATCCGGCGGCCGCCCTGCGCTGAACGTCCCGGCGCGCGGCGATGCCGCGCGACTCAGCGCCGCTGCAGCCAGGTCGTCGGATTGACCGGCGTACCGTTCTGGCGCAATTCGAAATACAGGCCGCTGCGGCCCTGACCGCCGGAGCTGCCGACGCTGGCCACGGTATCGCCGCGCCGCACGGCGTCGCCGACGTTCTTCTGCAGCCCGTCGTTATGCGCGTACAGGCTCATGTAGCCGTTGCCATGGTCGACGATCAGCAGCATGCCGTAGCCGGTCATCCATTCGGCGAACACTACCGTGCCATCGGCAACGGCCTTGACCGAAGTGCCGGCCGGTGCGCCGATCAGGATGCCGGTGCTGCTGCGGCCGTCGGGCAACTTGCCGCCGTAGGGCGTGAGCAGGCTGCCGCTGATGGGCCAGCCCAGGCCGCCGACCTGCGGCGCTGCATTGCGCGCGACCTGGGTCGGCGGGCGCGGCGGCGGACGCGGGCGACCGGATGCTTCGGCCTCACGCGCCTCGCGCGCTTCGCGTTCACGCGCGGCAGCGGCCGTGGCGCGGCGTTCGGCCTCGGCCCGGCGCGCCGCTTCGCGCAGCTGGGCGAGCACGCGTTCGAGGGCGCGTGCATCGCGGCCCAGCGCCTTCTCGCGGGCACTGCGGTCGTTGAACTGCGATTCGATGGTCTTGACCGCCTCGGCGCGTTTCGCGCGGTCGGCCTCGACGGTCGCCAGCTGCGTGCGCTGCTCGGCCTGGGTGGCCTCGAGCGCGGCGCGGCGGTCCCGGATGGCGACCTCGATGCCGTCGAGCTCGGCCATCTCCGCACGCAGTTCGCCGATGCGCGTGCTGCGCTGCTGCTGCAGGTAGCGGTGATAGGTCAGCAGGCGACCGGCGTCGGCGACGCGGTCCTGGGCCAGCATGAGTTTCAGCGCCGCCTCGTCGCCGACCGTGTAGGCGGCGCGCACCAGCGCCGCGAGTTCTTCGCGGCGTGTTTCGACGGTCGACTCGAGTTCGACGCGGCGCGCCTGCAACTTTTCCAGCGCGGCCTGCTCTTCGGCGAGCTTGATGCGCGTGTCACGCAATGCGCGCGTCGACGCGGCCACCTGCTCGTCGGCCGCGCGCAAGTCGCGTGCCGCCTCGCCGCGCTGGCCTTCGAGCCGCCGCCGTTCGCCGGCGACGTCGCGCAGTTCCTTGCGCACGCGCTCGAGCCGGCGTTCGGTCTCGCGGCTGTTCTGCGCGGCGCTCTCGAGCACCGGCAGCGCCGCGACCAGCAGCGCGGCGAGCAGCAGCGTCGCGCCGCGGGCCATGCTCAGCCGGCGGCCTGCAGCAGGCTGCGGCCGGTCATCTCGGCCGGCTGGGCGATGCCGACCAGATCAAGGATGGTCGGCGCCAGATCGCGCAGTGCGCCGCCGCGGCGCAGGGGCACATCGCGACTGCCGACGTAGACCAGATCCACCGGGCCGACGGTGTGCGAGGTATGCGGCTCGCCGGTTTCCGGGTCGCGCATCATTTCGACGTTGCCGTGGTCGGCGGTGACCAGCAGCTCGCCGCCCTTCTCGCGCACGACCTCGATGATTTCGCCGACCGCGCGATCGACGGTTTCGACCGCCTTGATCGCCGCCTCCAGCACGCCGGTGTGGCCGACCATGTCCGGGTTGGCGAAGTTGCAGATCACCACATCGAAGCGTTCGTCGCGCACCGCCTGCACCAGCTGCGCGCAGACTTCCGGCGCGCTCATCTCGGGCTGCAGATCGTAGGTGGCGACCTTGGGGCTCGGCACCAGAATGCGGTCCTCGCCCGGATACGGATCCTCGCGGCCGCCGCTCATGAAGAACGTCACGTGCGCGTACTTCTCGGTTTCGGCGATACGCAGCTGGGTCATGCCGTTCGCGCCCAGCACCTCGCCCAGCGTATTGGGCAGGGTGTCGGGCGCGAATGCGAGCGGCGCCGGCAGGCGTGCGTCGTATTCGGTGAGGCAGACGAAGCGCGCGAGCTGCGGGCGGCGCGCCTGGAAGCCGGCGAACGCCGGATCGACGAATGCGGCGGTGAGCTGGCGCGCGCGGTCGGCGCGGAAATTCATGAAGACGACCGCATCGCCATCGGCCATCGGCGTGGCGCCATCGATGACGGTGGGCAACACGAACTCGTCGTTTTCGTCGCGCGCGTACGCGGCCTGCAGCGCGGTGACCGCGTCCGGCGCACGATGCGGCGATGTCGCATCGACGATCGCATCCCATGCGGCGCGCACGCGCTCCCAGCGCTGGTCGCGGTCCATGGCGTAGTAGCGGCCGGACACGCTGGCAACGTGCGCGTTGCCGAGCGCGGCGCAGCGATCGGCCAGCGCGCGCAGGCTCGGCTCGGCCGAACGCGGCGGCATGTCGCGGCCGTCGGTGAAGGCGTGCACCGCGACCCGGGCGACACCGCGCTTCGCGGCGAGATCCAGCATCGCGAACAGGTGCGACTCGTGGCTGTGCACGCCGCCGGGCGACAGCAGGCCCATCACGTGCAGCGTGCCGCCGCTGCCGCGCACCGCATCGCAGGCGGCCAGCAGCTCGGCGTTGTCGAAGAAGCTGCCGTCCTCGATCGCCGCATCGATGCGGGTCAGGTCCTGGTAGACGATGCGGCCGGCGCCAATGTTCATGTGGCCAACTTCGGAGTTGCCCATCTGCCCGTCCGGCAGGCCGACGTGTCGGCCCTCGGTGTGGATCAGCGTGGTCGGGTGCTCGGCCAGCAGGCGCCGCCAGTTCGGGATGTCCGCAAGCGCCAGAGCGTTGTCGCGCGGGTCGTCGCGATGGCCCCAGCCGTCGAGGATCAGCAACACCACCGGGCGCGGACGGGGAGAACTTGCAACCTTGTGCACGACGATCGACCCAGTGACCAAAGACAGATGCGATTGTAGCGAAGCGTCGGCACTCTACCGTCGACGGGCCCCGGCCCGCCCATCCATCCCAGAGAGGTCACCGCCATGTCCGCTGTCCGCGCGCGCCTGCGTCCCGCGTCCCTGCTGCTCGCCGTCACGCTCGCGCTGTCGGGCGCGACCTTCGCGCAGAGCGACATCTCCAAGGTCAACGGCGGTGTTGAGGCCGAGGCCGGCCAGACCTACCGCGATCTGAGTACGGTCAACGGCGGCATCCGCATCGGCGACAACGCCACCGCGCGCGACGTGGAAACCGTCAATGGCGGCATCCGCGCCGGCGACGGCATCACCGTCGAAGACATGGAAACCGTCAACGGTGGCATCCAGACCGGCGCGCGCACCCAGGCCAAGTCGCTGACCACCGTCAACGGCGGCATCCGCGTCGGCGCCGACGCACGCATCGACGGCAACGTCGAGAGCGTCAGCGGCGGCATCTTCGTCGACCGTGGCAGCCGCGTGGACGGCAACGTGTCCACGGTCAACGGCGCGATCGGCCTGGTCGGCACCGAGGTCACCGGCGACGTCAAAACCGTCAACGGCGATGTCACCGTCGGCGCCGGCTCGCAGGTCCGCGGCAAGGTCGTGGTCGAAAAGCCTTCATCGAACTGGTTCCCGGTGACGATCAGCCGCCGCAACCCGCGCGTGATCATCGGCCCGGACGTCGTGGTCGACGGTCCGCTGGAGTTCAAGCGCGAAGTCACGCTGTACGTGCACGCGAGCGCCAGGACCGGCGCGATCAGCGGGGCGACGGCGATCCCCTACGACAGCGCGCGGGCACCGCAGGAGTAAGCGCGCTTGCGTCCGCCTTTCGACGGGTGAAGCAGGAGCGACGCCCGGAAGCGGGCATGCTTTGTTCGTTGAGGACATCGGCAACCGGCTGCGTTCTCGACGCGCACCGCGGTCTTCAACCCCGCGTCCTCTGCGCGCGGCGAAGCTGGCAGACCCGACCGGTCACACAGACGCCTGGCATACGGACGCCAGCCCGGCGCCGTGAACGCACGTATAGTGCGGCCTCCATGTTCTGGAGGTTTTGAGGATGCGCAGACCCCTTCTTCTGCTGGCGCTGCCGGCCGCGCTGGCGCTCGCCGCGTGCGGTGGCGACAACGACGCCGCCCCTGCGGCGACCCTGCCCGATGCGCAGGCCGCGCACAGCTTCTCGCCCGAGATCACCGGCGAAGATTTCGGTGAGATGGTGCGGATGCTGGCATCGGACGAGTTCGAAGGCCGCGCACCGGGCACGCCGGGCGAAGAGAAGACTGTCGAATACATCAAGGCGCAGTTCGAACGCATCGGCCTGCAGCCCGGCGGTGACAACGACAGCTGGTACCAGACCGTACCGATGATCGAAACCACGGCCGACCCGTCGACGGCGCTGCGCCTGCAGACCAGCGCTGGCGCGCGCGAGCTGACATTCGGCGATGACTTCGTGATCGGCACGCGCACCGGCCAGGCCGCGATCAGCGTCGCCGACAGCGAGCTGGTCTTCGTCGGCTACGGCGTCGACGCGCCCGAGCAGGACTGGAACGACTACGCCGGCCTCGACGTGAAGGGCAAGACGGTCGTGATGCTGGTCAACGATCCGGGCTTCCACGCCAATGACGAAACCCTGTTCGACGGCGAGCGGATGACCTACTACGGCCGCTGGACGTACAAGTTCGAGGAAGCCGCGCGCAAGGGCGCGAACGCCGCGCTGATCATCCACGACACGCCCGGCGCGTCCTACGGCTGGGACGTGGTCAAGAACTCGTGGTCCGGCGCCCAGTTCGACCTGCGCGCCGAGGACGATCCCGAACCGCGCCTGCCGGCGCAGGGCTGGATCACCGGCGATGTCGCGCGCCAGCTGTTTGCCGATGCCGGTCTCGACCTCGACGAGCAGATCAAGGCCGCCAACACCCGCGGCTTCAAGCCGGTGTCGCTCGACGCCATGGTCGGCTTCGATCTCAAGAGCACGATCGCCGAGAAAAGCTCGCGCAACGTGATCGGCATCCTGCCGGGAACCGAAACGCCCGAGCAGGCCATCCTCTACATCGCGCACTGGGACCATCTGGGCAAGCACGCGGGTGAAGGCAGCGACGGCGATGCGATCTACAACGGCGCGATCGACAACGCGACCGGCGTGGCCGGCATCATCGAGATCGCCGAGAAGTTCGCCACCAGCGAGCCCAAGCCGAAGCGTTCGCTGGCGTTCGTGGCCGTGACGCTCGAGGAATCGGGCCTGCTGGGCAGCAAGTACTACGTGGCACAGCCGAGCTTCGACCTGGCGCAGACGGTGGGCGTGATCAATCTCGACGCCATGAGCGTGGCCGGCCCGGCGCGCGACTTCGTCGTGACCGGCATGGGCAATTCGGAGCTGGAGGACATCCTCAAGACCTACGCCGACGCGCAGTCGCGCACGCTCGTGCCCGAGAGCAACACGGCCGGCGGGTTCTACTTCCGCTCCGACCACTTCAACTTCGCCAAGGCTGGCGTGCCGGCGCTCTACGCCAAGGGCGGCAGCGATCTGGTCGAAGGCGGCGCCGCGGCCGGCAAGGCGGCGAGCGACGACTACGCCAAGCGCTATCACCAGCCCAGTGACGTCTACAACCCGGACTGGAACCTCGACGGCGTGGTGCAGGATCTCGAAGCCCTGTACGGCGTGGGCCGCACGCTCGCCGACGGCGACCAGTGGCCGAACTGGTACGACGGCAATCCGTTCAAGGCCGCGCGCGACCAGATGCGCAGCGAAGCGGGTGGCGTGCAGTAAGCGCGACACGTGCGGAGTGACACCGGGGGCGGCGACAGCGATGTCGCCGCCGTTTTTTATGCTCACCGCTGCGCCTGATGCGACCTTCTTCGGCGACACGGGATGACGTCCCGTGCGATAGGCATCCCGCATCCCCACCCGGAGTGATCCGATGTCCCTTGCGACCGCTTACTGGTGCGTGCTGATCGCCGCACTGCTGCCGTATCTGTGGGTTGCCATCGCCAAGGCATCCGCGCCGCGTTACGACAACCGCGATCCGCGTGGCTGGGTGGCGCGCCAGGAGCATCCGCGCCTGAAGCGTGCCTACAACGCGCATCTCAATGCCCTGGAAGCCTTTGCGCCGTTCGCGGCGGCCGTCGTGCTGGCGCAGCTGGGCGGCGTCGCGCACCCGCGCATCGCGCTGCTGGCGCTGGTATTCGTCGGTCTGCGCGTGCTGCACGGCGTGGCTTACATCGTCGACCAGGCAGCCTTGCGCAGTCTGGCGTGGTTCGGCGCGCTCGCATGTGTCGTGGCACTGCTGGTGCAGGCCGCGCTGTCGGTCGCATGAGCACGCCGCAGACCGGCGCGCGACAGCGCACGCTGGCGTTGTTCGACTTCGACGGCACCATCACCACGCGCGAGACCCTGCCGGACTTCGTGCGCTATGCCATCTCGCGGCGACGTCGCTGGTGCGGCATCGTCCTGTTCGCGCTGCCGGCGCTGGCCTACCGGATGGGTCTGATACCGGTGTCGCTGCTTCGGACCGTGCTGATCCGCTATGCCTTTACCGGTGCGGCGCGCTCGGCGGTCGAACACGCAGGCCGACGTTTTGCACGCGACGTGCTTCCGGCGCTCGTGCGGCCCGACATGCAGGCGCGGATCGACGCGCATCGCGCCGATGGCGACCGCGTGGTGGTCGTGTCGGGCGGGTTCGATGTGTACCTGCGGCCCTGGTGCGAGGCGCAGGGCATCGAGCTGGTGTGCTCGGCCCTGGACACGCGCGGCGATCGTCTCAGCGGCCGCTATGCAGGACCGCAATGCGTGGCCGAGGAGAAAGCCCGTCAGGTGCGTGCGCGCTACGATCTGACCGCATTCGCCGAGATCCACGCGCATGGGGACACGCACGAGGATCACGCCCTGCTCGCGCTCGCGCATCGCGCCACTTATCGAGGCGCACCGTGGCCGCCCCTGGCCGCTACAGAGGCCTCGACCGGCTGACCGGCGCCATCTGTGCCAGAACAGCGTCCAAGAAAAAGCCGCCCGCCTGGAGAGACGGACGGCAACAGGGCCGATTGGAGAGAGAGCGACGCGCAGTGCGCCTGATCAGCCCGGGAGACGCATTGGTGTTCTGGAAAATGCGATCAGGTACCGGTCGTGGTGCCGTCACCTTCCACCGGCGGGGTCGCGGGCGGCGTGGTCGTCGGATCGGTCGGGGGCTGGGTCATCGGATCCGTCGGCGGGGGCATGGTGGGATCGGTGGGCGGGGTCGTGGAATCGGCCGGCGGCTGGGTCATCGGATCGGTGGCCGGCGGCGGCATGGCCGGGTCGTTCATCGGTGCCGGATCGGTCGGCGGCACGTCCGGCGGCGGCGGATCGTTGGTACACGCGGTGAAGGCGAAGGCCATCGCGGCCACCAGCGGAAAGGCAACGTGTCGCATTGGAAACTCCTTCGTGGGTATTGGCACGCAGTGTCCGGCAGGCTCTGTGGTGTCGCCGTCATGCGTGACGTGCAGATTCCGTTAGCGGCATATCCGCACGGCCTGCGGTTCAATGACGTCGCGCCTGCGTGACGCCTGCCGCTCGCGTGAGGTCCGCGTCACGACAGAGCCGTCACACGCCGCTTTTAAGCTTGCGCGATGGCGATGCGCGGCCCCCTGCCCTCCGACACTCCGGCCCCCGACGCGTCGCGATGTCGGGCGCTTGCCCACCGCTTCGATACGGTACGCGCCCGGACCGCGCACCTTGCTGCACCGATCGGCGCGGAGGACGCGATGGTGCAGAGCATGGAAGACGCCAGTCCAACCAAATGGCACCTGGCGCACACCACCTGGTTCTTCGAGCGTTTCGTCCTGGCCGAAACACCGGGATACGAGCAGCTCGACCGGGCCTGGGACTACCTGTTCAACAGCTATTACCAGGGTGCGGGCCCGATGCATGCACGGCCGCGTCGCGGCGTGCTGTCGCGGCCCTCGCTTGCGCAGGTATTCGCCTATCGGGCGGCCGTCGAGACACGCATGCGCGAGCAGCTGCAGGCCGGTGCGCTGGATGCACGCCTGCTCGATGTGGTCGAGCTGGGCCTGCAGCATGAGCAGCAGCATCAGGAACTGCTGCTGACCGACATCAAGCACGCGTTCTCGTGCAACCCGCTCACGCCCGCGTATCGCGAAGACCTGCCGCGGGTGCACGGCGAGGGCAGCGCCCTGCGCTGGATTTCGCGCCAGGAATCGATCGTCGAGATCGGCCACCCAGCCTGGCCAGACCAGGCGGCGTTCGCCTACGACAACGAATCGCCGCGACATCGCGTTCTGGTTCCGGCGCATGCCTTGGCGCACCGCCCGGTGACGAATGCCGAATACCGCGATTTCATCGCCGATGGCGGCTACCGCACCGCGACGCTGTGGCTCAGCGCCGGCTGGGAGACGGTCCGTGCGCTGGGGTGGCAACGACCGCTGTACTGGAGCGAAGACGATGCAGCCGTGTTCACCCTGGGCGGTTGGCGCGATCTCGATCCCGACGCCCCGGTGTGCCACCTGAGCTACTACGAGGCCGACGCCTTCGCGCGTTGGGCCGAAGCCCGCCTGCCCACCGAATTCGAGTGGGAACAGGCCGCCGCCTCGCTGGCGGTCGACGGCAATTTCGTCGATGCCGGCCACCTGCACCCGCATGCACCGCGCACGGCCTCCACGGGCCTGCAGCAGATGTTCGGCGATGTCTGGGAATGGACCAGCAGCGCCTACACCGCGTATCCGGGCTATCGGCCTTGGCCGGGCACGCTCGGCGAATACAACGGCAAGTTCATGGACGCGCAGTGGATCCTGCGCGGCGGCAGCTGCGTAACCGCGGCCGACCATGTCCGCGCCAGCTACCGCAATTTCTTTCCCTCCGACGCACGCTGGCAGTTCGCCGGCGTGCGCCTGGCCAAGGATTCCGCATGAATGCCGCCATCGCCCGTGCCCGCGCCCAGGCCGCGCTGACCGATCTGCGCCCGCAGCCGGACGACATCGCCGCAGACGCCATCGCAGGCCTGTCACGCACGCCCAAGTCGCTGCCGTCGAAATACTTCTATGACGCCGAAGGCTCGCGGCTGTTCGAGGCCATCACCCGGCAGCCCGAGTACTACCTCACGCGCGTGGAACTGGCGTTGATGGAGGCGCAGATGCCGTCGATCGCCCAGGCGATCGGGGGCGGCGTGCATGTGGTGGAGTTCGGCAGCGGCAGCGGGCGCAAGACCGAACTGCTGCTCGAGGGCCTCGACGCGCCGGTCGCCTATACGCCGATCGAGATCTCGCGCACCGCCCTGATGGACAGCGTGACCCGGCTCGGCCAACAGTTTGCGGACGTGGAAATGCTGCCCGTGTGCGCCGATTTCACCCGGCCGGTGCCACTTCCCGCCGCCGCACGCCGTGCCCAGCGCACCCTGGTGTTCTTCCCCGGCTCGACGTTGGGCAATTTCAACAACGCCGAGGCCGTGCAGCTGCTGACTTCCATGCGCGACACCATGGCCGCCGACGGCTGCGCGCTGATCGGCATCGACCTGGACAAGGACCCGGCGACGATCGAGGCGGCCTACAACGACCTGGCCGGCGTCACGGCCGCGTTCACCCTCAATCTGTTGGCGCGGCTCAATCGCGAGATCGGCAGCGACTTCGACCTCGATGGCTTCCGCCACCACGCGGTGTATGCGCGCGAGCGCATGCGGATCGAAACCGCGCTGGTCAGCGAACGGGCGCAGGCGGTGCACATCGGAGACCGGCGTTTCGAGTTCGCCGAAGGCGAAGCAATGCGCGTCGAGGTCAGTCAGAAATACACCGATGCCTCGTTCGCAGCGCTCGCCGCGCAGGCCGGGCTGCGTGTCAGCCACGGCTGGAACGACACAAGCGACTGCTTCGGCCTGCGCCTGCTGCAACCTGCCTGAGCCGTGTCGGGCACCGAGGCCCGCATCGCCGCGGAGATTCGGACACTGCTGGCTGCGCGCGCGCCCGACGCTTCGATCTGCCCGTCCGAGGTGGCGCGACGGCTGTGCGCGTCAGACCACTGGCGCGATGCGATGCCCGATGTGCGCCGCGTGGCACGCGCGCTCGCTGCAGACGGCCTCCTCCGGATCACGCAGGGGGACACGGTGCTCGATCCGGCCGATAACGCAGCTCCCGGCCCCATCCGGCTGCGTCGTGGGCCGCAGTGGCGCGCAACCTGACACGACCACGGGTATCGTGACGCCGATGACCGTAACGCCGCCCGCAGCCGATCTTCCGTTCTCGCCTGCGTGCGAGCGCAACCGCGGTCCGATCCTCGAGGTGCTGCAGGTCCACTTCCGTGACCGGCAGGAAGTGCTGGAGATCGGCAGCGGCACCGGCCAGCACGCGGTCCATTTCGCCGCGGCGATGCCATGGCTGCGCTGGCAGTGCTCGGAGCGCGCGTCGCAGCTGGGCGGCACCACCCAATGGCTCGATGCCGCGGCGCTGCCGAACACGCCGGCGCCGCTCGCGCTCGATGTCGCGCAGGGCCCCTGGCCGCGCCACCGCTTCGATGCAGCGTTCACCGCCAACACCTTCCACATCATGGGCTGGCCGGCAGTCGAGGCATGCTTCGCCGGCTTCGACGAGGTACTGGCCGCGGATGCGACGCTCGTGGTCTATGGCCCGTTCAACGACAGCGGCGCCTACACCAGTGAGAGCAACCGCGCCTTCGACGGCTGGCTGAAAGCGCGCGATCCCGATTCGGGCATCCGCGATCTGCAGGCGGTCGACGCGCTCGCCGCAGGTATCGGCCTCCAGCTGCTCGCCGATGTGCCGATGCCGGCGCACAACCGCTGCGTGGCCTGGCGGCGCGCCGGCTGAAGGCATGCGCGAGGCCGGCCACGACGCTCGCGCCGCGGCCCACACACCACCGCGAATCACCCAGATGCATGGATCGCGTGTCTGGAGATGCAGCGCTTGTCTGCATCCGCGCACGTGGCTCCGGCCGGCGACCTTGCGGCAGCGATTGCCTCGGCAGGGCGCATCCGTGGCACCGATCCCAGCGTCGCCCCGCGCGGCATGGCTACAATCGGTGCGGGGAGTCACACATACGTCATACAGGGGACATGGAGATGGAATACCTGCGATCCGGCCTGCTGTCGCTGGGCCTGCTGTTCGCGTCGAGCGTCGGTGCGCAATCGCTGCCGGCGCCGGCCGAGTTCTACTTCGACGACGATGCGCGCACCGCGGTGCCGGTGGTCGCGATCGAGGGCAATGACGATCAGACCCACGCGCGGCTGATGCAACTCATCGATCGCAACGCCCGCAACGCCGACCAGGCACGCGGCCAGCTTGCACGGGCGCTGATACAGGCCGGGCGCGAAGATGCGGGCCGCACGCTCTACGCCCAGGCTTTCGCAAACCTGTCGACGCGCGCGCCCCTGCGCAGTGCGCTGCACTGGAACTTCGCATGGGACCTCTACCGTGCCGGTCACCACGATGAGGCGCTCGACCAGTGGCGACAGGCGCTCGACGGGCGTCTGCTCAAGCCCGGCTGGGCCCCGCCAACGCTGGCGCTGGCGCTGTGGTCGGCCGACCGGCGCGACGAAGCCCTGCAGTGGTACGCGGCCGCGGTGCGCACCGAACCGACGCTTTGGAACGATCCGGCGAACTACCCGACGCTACTGCCGGACTGGACCGACCGCGAACTGGCGGTGCTGGCCGAGGTGTTCGCTGCCTGGCAGGCATCGCCACCGGCGTGGCCCTGACGGTGCGCCTCAGTACGAGACTTCGACGTTCGCCTCCAGTGGTACGCCGTTGGCCTTGAGCCAGGCGACGATCTCGCGACGCTCGGCGCGGGCACGATCGTTGAGCAGCTTGCTCGGAAAGCCGAAATACTCGGCCTGGAATGTTGCACCGCGGGCGTTCTCCGCCTGCGGTCGCGCCCCTTTGCGCAGCAGCGCGAGGATCGCGGCGCCGCCGTTGGTACGACCGGCGACATGCAGCGGGGTGTCGCCGTTGCGGTCGGCGATGTTGGGATCGGCGCCGGCGTCAAGCAGCACCTCGGCCTGGCTGGCGGTCGGCGACAGCAGGGCCTGCACCAGCGGCGTCACGCCGGTATGCGGATTGACCGTGTCGACCTCGCCGCCCCGTGCGATCACCGTCCGCAGGATCGCGGGATCACCGGAGAACGCGGCCGCGTGCACCGGCGTATCGCCGCGTGCGTTGGCGCGGTTCGGATCGGCGCCGCCTTCGAGCAGGGCCTCGACACTGACGGCGCGACGCTGGCGGATGGCGTCCATCAGCAGGGTGTCGCCGTCGCTGCCCGGCATGTCGGGCGCGACGTGCTCGAGCTGGCGGCGGATCTCGGCGGCATCGCCGCGGCGGACGGCGTCGGCCAGTTGCGCGGTCGCCGGCGTGTCGAATGCGTCGTTGCTCATGGACGGCTGGGCGCACCCTGCGGCGCAGAGGAGAAGGAGGGACGACGCGAGGGCGCGGATGCCGATCATGTCAGCGCCCGATCATGCGCAGAGACCATTCGGCGACGGTGAGACTCAACGGCCGAACAGGCCACCGATCAGATTGCTCGCGCCCTTGGCCACCCAGCCCACACCGTCGGAAACGCTCTCGGCCACCTGTCCGCCGACATCGGTGGCGAACTCGGCGACATCACCGGCGCCATCGATCACGGTCGACAGCGCGTCGCCGCCCCAGCCGCCCACGTTCTGCTCGACGTAGCCGGCCAGCTGGTCGGCATAGCCGTCGATGGTGTCACCGGCGGAATTGAACGCGCCTTCGACGAAGTCACCGGCGAGACTCGCGACACCCTGGGCGTACTGGCCATTGGCGAACTCGTTGGCGACCACGGTGTCGATGTCGGTGGCGAAGTCATGCACGTTGCGGGCGTAGTCATCCTTGGTCGACCCCGGAAGCAGGTTCTGCAGGTCACGGCCCAGCGATGACGGATTCTCGTAGCCGGCCTGCCACGGCTGCGCCTCGATCATGCCGGCGCTCAGCGCGTTGGGACTGTGGCTGATGCCCGCATAGGCCACGTTGCCGACCAGACCGACCAGCGGCGACAGCGCACCGGTCAACGGATGCCGGGCGATCTCGACGCCGGTGTTGATGGCATCGCTCTGTGCCTGCGAGAAGCCCTCGATCGGACCGTAGTTCGAGAACATGTTGTTCGCGTCGGCCGCCGCCGGTTCGACAACGATCTGCGTGCCCAGCGCGTCGGGTGCGATGACGCCGGTGATCCAGCTGTCCTGCGCGTTGGTCAACGCGTCGTCGGCCAGCGAGTAGGCGCGGATCTGGCCGCCTTCGGCGACGTCGCGCGCGGCCTGCGGATCGATGCCGATGCGGTCGAGCGTGTTCGGGTGGATGCCCGATGCATCGAAGGTGACCGCCGGAATGCCGCTAGCCAGCGAACCGACGCTGGCGAGACCGCCGCCCTGCGAATGGCCGGTGATCGCGAGATTCGAGGAGTTGGCGCCGTTGTCGCCGAACACATTGGCGAACTCGCGCGCGGTGTTGACCGCGGTGACGCTGAACTTGTCGCCGTCGGCGGTCTCGTAGCCGAGGCCCTGGCGGAAGTTGTTGTCCCAGTCCGGACCGCCTTCGGCGGTGCCGCGGTAGGACAGCACGTAGTTCCCCGCGCCATCGGTATAGACCTCGGCACGGAACTCCTGGGCGTTGGTCGCGACGCTGTCGTTGGCGCCGAGGTACTGGAGGCGCCAGGCCTGCGGATCGGCAACACCGAGATCCTGCAACTGCTGGTCGCTGACCTCGCTCCAGCCGGCCGGCGGATCGCCGCGGGTGCCGTAGACCGCGGTCGCGAGCTGCGACATGGTCACGTCGAAAGGCTGCGCCTGCGTACCGCTGGCGACCTGGCCCAGCGTGGTATTGCCGGGGATCGCGTAGGGGCTGGTACCCCCCTGTCCCTGGCCCGGCGCGGGCGCGGCGGCCTGGATCTGCGGGTGGTAGCTGGTGTCGGGGCGGTAGAGGCCGGCCGACTGCTGCGGCAGCGGTACGGCCGTGCACTGCGCGAGCGCCTGCGGCGGCAGGGCCGGTTCCTGGATGCGTCCAACGCCATCGCCGATGGTCAGGGACATGACCGCGCTCCGCGGGGGATTCGGAGTTCCACGTTAGCGGCGTCTGGACGGCCTGCCATCTAGGGCCGCTCCTAGGCCCCCAACTCCTGCAGATGGCCCGTGCTTCGAACGTAGGATGGGTAGAGCGCAGCGAGACCCATCGCACGATCGAAGCCGTGATGGGTTTCGTTGCGCTCTACCCATCCCACGAAGCTGCGGCGGAGCATCTCAGTCGGCGCCGGCTTCCAGCGGCACGTTGCGCGCCTGCAGCCAGGCGACGACCGCCTCGCGCTTCGCGAGGGCGGTGTCGTTGAGGCGGTTGCCCGGCGTCTTGAAGAAGTAGCGCTGGAAAGTGGCCTTTTGGGTGTTCTTCGCCTGCGGGTCGGCGCCGGCCTCGAGCAGGGCCAGCACGTGGTCGCCGGCGTTGATCATCGCAGCCTTGTGCAACGGCGTGTTGCCGGTGCGGTCGGCGGCGCCGGGATCGGCACCCGCTTCGAGCAGCATGCGGAACTGCACATCGGTACGCGGACCGGTGGCGCCCGCGAGTGCGGTCGCGCCGGTTTCGCCGTGGCGCGCGTCGGGATCGCCCCGGTGCGCAAGCACGATGCGCAGATAATCGGGATCATCGGCGATCGCCGCGCCGTGGACCGCGGTCGCGCCGCCGAGGCCGGGCGCATTGGGATCGGCGCCGGCATCGAGTAGCGCCTGCAGCGCCCCCTTGGCCTGCGCCAGCATCGCAACCTGCAGCAGGTTCACTCCCTTGTCGCCACGCGCATTGGGATCGGCACCGGCCTGCACCTGCGCGCGAACGGCTGCGGCATCGTCGGCAGCGACAGCGTTGGCCAACGCACCAGCGCTGGCATCGGGGAAAGCGGCACGGGCGTCCATCGCGTCTCCACTGCAGGCGGCGCCGGACAGCATCAGCAACAGGCTCAGGACTGCGGCGCGCATCCGCTCATTCTCACACAGGCGGTGGGCGCGACCCATTGCCCTGCCTCAACGGTCAGTGGACCCAGGGCTGCTGCTGGGTCAGCGCTTCGAGCACTGCGTCCTGCATGTGCTTGGCGATGCTGTGGGAGGCGATCGCGATCGGGTTGAAGCGGTTCCAGCCGCTCAACGGCGCAGGATCGTCGAGCACGATCTCGTGGCCGGGCGCATCGGGGATGTTGTTGACGACCCAGATGTCCTGCTGGGCCTTGGTCAGCACCTCGCCATCGACGTTGTAACGACGGATCTGCCCGTCGGCGGCATCGGCCTTGGCGGCGGCGGGGTCGAGCCCGAGGCGCTCGATGGTGCGATCGTGCACACCAGATGCGTTGAACGTCACCGCGGCCCCATCGACGGCCATGGCGGCCGTGGCGGCCAACCCACCGCCGAGCGAATGGCCGGTGATCGCGAGATCCTCGCCGTAGGCCGCCGACGCCAGCTGCGCCAGCTGTACGGCCTCGTCGTATTGCTCGGATTCCCAGCCCAGCCCCTGACGGAAGTTGGCACCGGTCCAGTCCTTCAGTTCGTTGGAGCCGGCGAAGGCGAGTACGTGGTTGCCGTTTCCATCGGTGTAGATGCCGGCGCGGAAACCGCTCTGCGGATTTTCCAGCAGCGCCGGATCGATGCCGGCCGCCATCAGATCGGCATCGCTGACGCGGCTCCAGTTACCGACCTGCTGGACGGCCGGGTCGTAGACCGCGGCCGAGATTTCCATCAGGTCCATGTCGATCGCGCGGGCATCCTGTCCGCGCACCTGTGCATCGAACGAGGCTGCATTGGCGGCGTTGCCGTTCGAAGCGAACAGCGCACCGAGCTGCGGGTGGTAGCCCGGTTCGAGCTGGTAGCTGCCGGTCGGCGTGAGAGGCGCACCCGCGGGTTGTGCGCGCAGCATCTCCGGGGGCAGCAGACCCTGCAGGCTGGACTGCGCGACGTTCGAAGACTGCACGCTGGAGCTCATGGCTCACCTCCCGGACCCGATGACTCGACCCTAGGCACATCGCGCCACGATCGACAGCTGGGGCAAACCCCAGTCCGGGCACGGCGCCTGTTCAGTACACAGGCGGCGCGTCAGCGGTCGGGTCCGCATTGGGCCGGAGTCTCGACCTGTGCTCCGTGCTGCGCATGTGCGTCCTGCCCCGGCACCGCGGCCGCCTGCGCCTGTGTCTGTGCGAATGCCTGGCCGAAACGGGTTTCGGCGAATGCATCCATTGCGGTCTGCAATGTCGCCGGATCCCCGCTGCGTGCGGCTGCGAGCAGGCCTTCGATCGGTGAAGCCTTCAGCGCAGCCGGATCGCGTACCGAAGTCCGCTGGCCTCGCTGCGCACGGTCCAGCGCATCACGTGTCGCGGGACCGACAACCCCGTCGACCTCCAGACCCTGCGACTGCTGGAATGCGCGCACGGCCTCGCTGGTGCGTGGCCCGAACATGCCGTCGGCCCGCGGCGGGGCATCGCGTGCATCGTGATAGCCGAGTCCGGACAACGTCGCCTGCAGCTCGGCAACACCGGCACCTTGATGTCCCTCGCGCAACAGTTCGACCTGTGCCGAAGCCCTGGCGCCGTGTTGCACGGACGGCTCGCGATCCCAGAACGTCTCGGGGCTGACCAGCGCGCCCTGCGGATCCCGCAACTGATAGTGCACGTGGCGTGCATACTGGTTCGCGCCTTCCGGGCCACGGCCGCCCATGGTGCCGATCGGGTCCCCAGCCGCAATCATCTGACCCGTTTCGACCCGGCGCGCGTCGAGGTGCAGGAGCTCGTGCGAATACCCCTGCGTATCGCGGATCTTCACCGTCCCGAACGCACCACCGGAGAACGTGACCAGGCCTGCAACCGGGCTGTGCACCACCGGATGCGCCAGGTTGATCCCGGCCTGCCCGCCGACATAATTGAAGTCCGTGCCGCCGTGGGCATGCGCGCCCCGATGTTCGCCGTAATGTCCCGTCACGTGCGGTGCAATGCCGGCTTGGGGCGGAAGCATGGCGCGCATGGTCTGCTCGAAGCTGCTCACCGAAGACACTTCGACGTCGTTCCCGGCATCACGCATGGCGGCCAGCATTCGGATGCTTTCGGGTGTGATCTCGCGTTCCCAGCGTTCGAAGCGCTGTTCGCGGTCGTCCAGCCCGTTCGGCGGATCAGTCCCGTTGATTGCCGCACCGGCTGCACGCGCGTTCTCGCGTGCAGCCCTCGGCACATTCTGTTGCCAATACCACGTCGCGATCCGTGATGCGTGTTCGGGGTTCGCGGCGAGATCCGGGTTGCCGACCAGATCGAGTCCCAGTGCCTCGCCAGCGGCCGCGTATTGATTTTTGCCGGTCAGCTGCATGTAGCCGCGCCCGCGGTACAGATAGCCATCGCCCGGCTCCGTGTTGCCCATGCGTCCGCCGTACATCAGTTCCGCGAGCGGCTCAGGGCGGCCAGCGAGCGCCTCGATTCGAGCGGCCTCAAGCGCATCCCGACCCTCGCGCAAGGCGGAGCGCACGTTATCGCTGATCTGCTCGGCATTGCGCGTATAGCGGAATCCTTCCTCGAGTCGCTCGAGCCCATCCGACTCGTGGCCGACTTGAGCCATGAAGTTCGCCAGTTCCCGCGGCCGGGCGATGCCGGCTGCGTGGGCATCGCGCAACAGTCGTACTTCGCGTTCCGTCGTCATCTTCCAGTTCCTTCTGCTGGGTCCGTTTCGACGAAGCGTCCGGCTTCATCGGTTGTGGCGGTTCAAGACCCCCCGGACGCATCAATCGAGCGTGGGTGGCGGGGGCAGCGACGCAGGATCGAAATCTGCAAATGCGATGTCACCGAAATCGGCTGCGGTCAGTTCAACCTGTAGCTGCTCATCCGTCTGGCTGTCGCTGACACCGCGGACGACCCGTTCGAGTTTCCAGGTTCCGGACTCGGGGCCATATCGGAACATGTAATCGTGGAACCAGCGCTGGCGCGAACCGCCGGATATCGCCAGCGTGACGAAACCCGATTCGACGCGAGCGTAGGCATAGGGATCGCCGGCGATGCCGCCACAGCGTTCGCACGGCACGATACTCGCGTTCTCAGCTGCGTTCTGCAGACGGCCCGACGCATCGCGCGTGAGCAGGGCAACCGTGCGCGATGGGCCGTCGCCAAGCCGGCCTTGTTCTGACGCGCCAGGCGTGAAAACGATCAGCGCGTCGGCAGTGCCCAGGCCGGTCAGATCCCCGAGCACGGTGTCCACCAGTGTTGCGCCCGCGGGTACGAAGGCAGACGGATCGTCCGCCGCCGATGCCGTGGCCAGTGATGCCTGCGTTGCAGATGTCTGCATGTGCGACGCATCCGCACGCACCGTGACGTCGTCTGCGGTCACCGCCCCGCGCTCGTGCGCGTCGCATCCGACTAGCAGTGCGAAAAGCAGCATTGCGATCTTCCGGCTCATGTGCATCGATCACTCCCTGCGGCGGATCCGCGTGCCCGGCGCCGTGCCTAGAAATTCAGATCGAATCGTCGATCACGCGCTGCAACTGCCAGCACGGAGCTCGTCCGAAGACGTAGCGTTGCTGATCGCTTGTATCCGGCCAGCGGACATGCACTTCCATGCGGCCGTCCGCAGTCGGTATGAACGCGTGCGTGCGACGGCCGTCATCATCAGGATCCAGACGCGGCATCACCGGCCAGGCGATATCAGCCACGGCGATCTCTTCTACAACCCGGCGCGGTTCCGGCTCCGCAGCGGCGTCGTAGCGTTCGATCACGAGAGGATCTGCAGTCGTCAGTTCCTGGAATGCGATTTCGCGACCGAAGCGCTCAATGAAAACGTCGAACGCGTCAGTCGGGCAGGCGGTTGTTGCTTCGCTCGCCGCGGCGGGGGCGGCGACCGAAGTCGAAGCAGGGGCGCACGACGCAAGAACGAACGCAAGACCGGCGGCGACCACGAGTTTCGCGTGCCCGACACGGGTTGGTGAACTTACGACGCCGCATCGGCCCATTTCGATCGGGGCCTGTCTCTCCGCTCTGACGCCACGTCTCATGCCCCGCGCACTCCCCTCTTCCATGTCGGTGCTCCTGCGTCGTCGTGCGGCTGTCACGAGGCCTTGTTTCGAGTATCGAGCATGGTCCATTCGCGCGCTCGATACGAGGGTCCGAGGGCCCAGTTACGTTGATACGTACGTCGGCATTCACCGCGCCGTTCTGTCCGGCATCCGGCGGTGCCTGCTCTTTGCGCGGAACTCGCAGCGCGTGTCGTAACTCGGGCCATGTGAGCGGCTATGAGATCGGATGCCATGTGACCGACGTTACCGCAGCGCGCTACTGTGTGCGCCCGCGAGTCCGGATCGACCCCCATGCCCCGCCTGCTCCCCTCCCTGCTCACTGCCGCCATGCTCGGTATGACGCTGTCGCCGTCGGCCGCTGCTGCCGACCGCATCACCGGCCACACGTTCGCGACACGCAGCGAGGTGCATGCGCCGCATGCGATGGCGGCGACCTCGCATCCGCTGGCGACGCAGATCGCGCTCGACACGATGAAGGCCGGCGGCAGTGCGGTCGATGCGGCGATCGCGGCGAATGCGGCGCTCGGGCTGATGGAGCCGACCGGCAACGGCATCGGTGGTGATCTGTTCGCGATCGTCTGGGATCCGAAGACCAAGCGCCTGTACGGCTACGACGGCTCGGGCCGTTCGCCGCAGTCACTGACGCTGGCAGAATTCCAGCGCCGGGGGCTGACCGACATTCCCTCGCACGGTCCACTGCCGGTGACCGTGCCCGGCGCGGTCGATGGCTGGTTCGCGCTGCACAAGCGATTCGGCAGGCGCGCCATGGCCGACAACCTCGCGCCGACGATCCGCTACGCACGCGAAGGGCATCCGGTGCACGAGGTGATCGCGTACTACTGGGACCGTTCGGTGCCCAGATTGTCGAAGTGGCCGGGTTTCGCCGAGCAGTTCACGATCGACGGCCGCGCGCCACGCACCGGCGAGACCTGGCGCAATCCGAATCTGGCCAACACGCTGCAGGCGATCGCCGACGGCGGCCGCGACGCGTTCTACAAAGGCGACATCGCGCGGGTGATCGGCGACTACTTCGCCGCCAACGATGGCTTCCTCTCCTACGAGGACATGGCCGCGCACACCGGCAACTGGGTCGAACCGGTGTCGACGACCTATCGCGGCGTCGAACTGTGGGAACTGCCGCCCAGCGGCCAGGGCATCGCCGCGTTGCAGATCCTCAATCTGCTGGAACCCTACGATCTGAAGTCCTACGGCTTCGGCAGCCCCGAGCATGTGCATCTGTTCGTCGAGGCCAAGAAGCTGGCGTTCGCCGACCGCGCGCGCTGGTACGCCGATCCCGCGTTCCATCCCGCACCCGTCGAGCGGCTGATCTCCAAGGACTACGCCCGCGAACGCGGCGCGCTGATCTCGATGGACACCGCGCTGCGCGAAGTGCAGCCGGGCACGCCCGCGCAGCTCGACGAAGGCGACACGATCTACCTCACCACCGCCGACGCCGACGGCATGATGGTCTCGCTGATCCAGTCCAACTACCGCGGCATGGGCAGCGGCATGGCGCCGCCGGGCCTGGGCTTCATCCTGCAGGACCGCGGCGAGCAGTTCGTGCTGCGCGAGGACCATCCCAACGGCTACGCGCCGGGCAAGCGTCCGTTCCACACCATCATTCCCGCGTTCGCCACGAAGGACGGCGAGCCGTGGCTGAGCTTCGGCGTGATGGGCGGCGCGATGCAGCCGCAGGGTCACGTGCAGATCCTGATCAACATGCTCGACTTCGGCATGAACCTGCAGGAGGCCGGTGACGCGCCGCGCATCCAGCACGACGGGTCCACCGAGCCCGCCGGCCAGAACACCGCGATGACCGACGGCGGTGAAGTCGATCTGGAGACCGGCTTCCCGTACGAGACCGTGCGCGCGCTGATGCAGAAGGGCCATTCGGTGCGCTTCGCCCACGGCCCCTACGGCGGCTACCAGGCGATCATGAAGAACCCGCACGGCGGCTGGACCGGCGCCAGCGAATCGCGCAAGGACGGGCAGGCCGCGGGCTACTGACGGACGCGCTCCCGATCGCGCGCCGGGGCTGCACCTGCATCGCCACCCGCGACGCTATGCTGGTCTCCCGTTCCGGACAGGCCTCCGCATGACCCGTCTCCTGCTCGCCGCCGCGTGCGCGCTCGCGCTTCTGGTGCCCGCCGCGCACGCGCAGGCACCGTATTCGCGCTTCGATGAAGACCCGGCGCCGCAGGTCGGGGACGACGGCGTCCAGATCGCATGGCGGAGCTGGTCGCAGCGCAGTGCCGCCGCACTCGCTGCCACCGGGCAGGCCCGCGAACTCGCGTTCGCGGCGATCCTGCGCGGGGTCGCCGATGCGGACCCGCGGCCACCCGACTCCGACGCGCCCTCGCAGCCGGTGCCGGACGATCCGCAGTCGGCCGCATGGCGGCGCGACGCCGCGGTGCGCGCCGGCGACGACGTCCTCGCCAATGTGCTGATCGCCTACGCATCCGACGATGCGGGCCGCCTGCGCGCGGCGCAGCGCTGGCTCGGCAACGACCCGCAGAATCTCGCGCCCCTGCTGATGCGGGGCGGCAGCATGGACGCCTTGCTGTCGGATGCACGTACGGCGACGCGTTTCGATCTGCACATGCTCGAACAGGTGCGCTGGATGCAGTCGGCACTGCTGCGGACGCCGCCGACCGCACAGGAGCGCGCCGCGCTCGCCGATACGGGAGAGTTCGTGCCCGACGAGCACGCGGCGATCGCCGCGATGGGGGTCTGGGCCGCAGTCGCGATCCCGGGCCTGCAACCGCTGATGCAGGCATGTGATGCCTCGCGGCTGCGCACCGATGCCGGCCGCGCCGCCGACTGCCGCCACGTGGCCACCGTCATGAGCGACAGCTCGGACACCCGTCTCGGCGAGATCGCCGGGCTCGCGCTGCTGGAACGGGCCGCGGCCACGCCGACCGAACGCGCGCAGGTACAGGCGCGGCGCCGCAGCCTGGACTGGCAGATGTTCGAATGGGGCCGCGTGACATCGACGCTCCCGCGCGACGGCGCCGGACAGTTCGTCCGCCTGCTCGCCGACCCGTCGATCCGCAGCGAAAGCGATCTGGTCACCCGCGCACTGCAGGAGGCCGGCATCGCCCCCGAACCATCACCGGGCTGGCAGCCGCCGCGCTGAGCCGGATCGCCCGCCGCGCCGGCACACGGCACGCGCCCCCTGTTCAGCATCCGCGGCCGGGCGCACACTTCCGCGTCAGCGCCGGCGCCGTGCCGGTGCAAGGGGACGGAGACATTCGATGCGCAACCTGCACGCCGCCGGCAAGCTGCTGGCCACGGTGCTGATCGCCTGCGCCAGCGGCCCGGCTGCCGCGCAGGCCTACAACAACTTCATCCTCGGTGCGGGCTTCACGCCCGATCCGCAGACCGGCAACGGCGACACCGGCGGCCCGACCCAGGCCAGCCGCTTCGGGCCGCATTGCCTCGGCGTCATCGACAACACGCCCGACCACACGATCCGGGTGACCTCGCCGCTGGACCTGCGCCTGGCGGTCGAAAGCACCACCGATTCCACCCTGGTCGTCGTCGGTCCGGCCGGCGTCTTCTGCGACGACGACAGCGCCGGGCAACTGGATGCGCAGGTCGACGCACGACTCACTCCGGGTGATTACGCGGTCTACGTCGGCCACATCGATCAGCCCGGCCGCTATACCCTCACGCTCACCGAGGGTGCCGGCGCAGCCGCGGGCGGGCACGGTGGCCAGTACGCGAACTTCCGCCTCGGCGCCGGCTTCACGCCCGATCCGCAGATCGGCACCGGCAGCACCGGCGGCGGCATCGACGCCAGCCGCTACGGCGCGCATTGCACCGGCATGATCGATTCGACGCCCGACCACCGCCTGTCGATCACCAGCACCGTGACGCTGCGGCTGACGGTCGACAGCACCACCGATTCGAGCCTCGTCGTCACCGGTCCGGGCAAGGTGCTGTGCGACGACGACGGCGCCGGCGCGCTCGACGCACAGATCGTCGACACGTTCCGCCCCGGCGAATACGAGATCTACGTGGGCCATCTCGGCCAGGCCGGCAGCTACCGGCTGGAGATCAGCGAGACCAATTGAGCGCACCGGAATGCGCGGGCGTCATCGCTCCGATGACGCCTGGGTACGCGAAACGCGACCGCCACGCTCCGAAGAGAACGTGAAGACGTAGCGCAGGCGGATCGGCACTGGATCCACGCGCACGTCCAGACCCTCGCAGCGTGGATCCGCATCGGGATCGATACCATCGGGAAAGGTGTAGACGGCGGCGCCGAAGTAGCGCCAGCGTTGCAGCGCTGCGACGACCGCCGTCTCGAACGGCGCCATCGTGACGGCGTCGGGATCGGCGCAGTCCTGGCCCTGCCGGTCGATGGCGATGTCAGTGACGGTGCCCTCGGTCGTGACCACGAACGCCACGCACAGCTGCATCATGCCCTGCAGTGCGGCGCCCTGGGGATACACCGGATCCAGGTCTTCGATCGGCACCGCCATCACGAAGCGTGGTTCGATTCGACCTCGTGAGTCTGCGCCGACGGCGGCAGCACCATCGTGCGCTCGACACGCTGGATGCGGTGACTGCAGGCGGTGCCGAGCAGTGCGGTGGCGATGATGGCCATGGCGATCGGCGTGCATCCGCGTCGGCGCATGGAACCTCCTGGTGTCCTGTAGGAGCGCGCTGGCGCGCGATGGGGCATTCCCTGAAATTCTTTCGCGTGCGAGCCGCTCCTGCAGGGTATCGGATCAATCCGCAGGCACCGTGCGCTCGCGCGCCCAGCTGCGCAGCGCATCGACCTGCTCGCGCATCATCACCGACAGCGGGCGGGTGTCGCGCAGCGATTCGAGCAGCAGCGGCTGCGCGAGCGGGGCTTCGGCCGCGTGCGCTGCGTAGAGCGCGGCAACGATCGCCTGTTCGATCTCCGCGCCCGAGAAGCCCTCGGCCTCGACCGCGAGCGTGGGCAGGTCGAACGTCGCGACGTCGAAGCCGCGCCGCGCCAGATGCACGGCGAAGACCTCGGCGCGCACATCGGCGTCCGGCAGGTCGACGAAGAAGGTCTCGTCGAAGCGGCCCTTGCGCAGCAGTTCGGGCGGCAGGTCGTGAACCTGGTTGGCGGTCGCGACCAGGAACACCTTCGACTTGCGCTCGGCCATCCAGGTCAGCAGGAAACCGAGCACCCGACGCGAGACGCCACCGTCGCTGTCGCCGCTGGAAGCCAGGCCCTTCTCGATCTCGTCGATCCACAGCACGCAGGGCGCGAGCTGCTCGGTCGAAGCGATGGCTTCGCGGAGGTTGCGCTCGGTCTCGCCGTGGTACTTGTCGTAGAGCGTGCCGAAATCCAGCCGCACCAGCGGCACGCTTAAAGCCCCGGCGACCGCCTTGGCCAGCAGCGACTTGCCGCAGCCCTGCACGCCGAGCAGCAGCACGCCCTTGGGCGGGTCGAGGCCCGGTGGTGCATCACCTTCGACGAACACGCGCCGGCGCTGTTCGACCCAGCGCTTGAGCCGCCGCGCACCGGCGACATCCGCAAAGCCCGCGGTGTCGTACTCGTAATGCAGGTGTCCGCTCTTGTTGAGCAGTTCGAACTTGAGCTTGGCCAGCGCCGGCAGGTCGCCGTGCGCGAGTGCGCCGTCGGCATGGATGAGCTGCCGGGTGATGCGGCGCGCGTCGCCCAAGGAGAGGCCCTGCAGGTTGCGCACGATCTGGCGCACCGCATCGGCGTCGGCTTCCACCCGTCGGCCACCATGCTCGCGCTGGTAGGCCGCGGCCTCTTCGCGCACCAGCTTCAGCAGCGCATCGGCATCGGGCAGCCGCGGGCGGAAGCGCACGGCCATGGTCTCCAGGTCCGCCGGCAGTTCGATCGTGTGGCCGACCAGCACGATCACGTGCGGCAGGCAGTTGCGGCGCTGGATGAGATCGCGCAGCTGACGCTGGGTGCCGGCGTAACCGAGGTAGGGATGGAAATCGAGCAGCAGATAGATGCCGCGCTGCTGGGCGTCGCGGATCGCGGCGAGCGTGTTGCTCGCATCGGGCGCGGTGTCGGTCTCCGATTCACCGTCGAGGTCGAGCCGGCGCAGACCTTCGGTGATGGTCCAGCGGTACAGCGCGCGCCAGACCTGCACCAGCGACTGGCGGAACAACTCCACGACCTGCGGCTCGTCCGGCGTCTCGACCACGAGCAATGGCGTGTTGGCGCGGATCAGCGCGGCCAGGTCCTGCAGTTCGCTCATCGGCGCGCAGCTGTGGGATGGGACGCCGATGGTAAACGCCGGGCGCGGTCGCGGCGCCTGTGCCGGCGGTGTACGCTCGGGCCTGCGCGAATCCGGAGACTTCGATGAAGACCGTGCTGGTGGCCAGTTCCAAGGGCGGCGTCGGTAAGACCACGATCGCCACCCACCTTGCCGCGCATGCCGCGCTGGCCGGCGAGTCCACGGTGCTGGTGGACGCCGATCCACAGCATTCGTCCACGCGCTGGGCCGAACGCCGTGCCGGGCTCGACAGTGCGGTGCTGCCCATTGACGGCAGCGCGCGCCACCGCAAGGTGCTGGCTTCGATTCCCGAGGGCGCGACGCGGCTGATCATCGACGCGGCGGCCGGCGCGATGGCTGACGACCTCGACGCGTATCTGGAAATCGCCGATGCGGTAGTGGTGCCGGTGCTGCCCTCGGCGCTCGACATCGACGCCACGGTGGGGTTTCTCAACACGCTCGCCAGGCACCCGCGCGTGCGGCGCGGCCAGCCCCGTGTGGGCCTGGTGGCCAACCGGCTGCGGCCGCACACCAATGCCTCGCAGCAGGCGCTGGCCCTGCTCGCGCAGTGGCCGTATCCGGTGGTCGCGCAGCTGCGCGACAGCCAGGCCTACGTGATGCTGGTTGGGCTGGGCAAGAGCCTGTTCGACTACCATTCGATGCAGGTGCGCGACCATCAGGACGATTGGACGCCACTGCTGAAGTGGCTGCGCAAATAGCGGTTTCCATGCCGCCGTTGTCCGCCACCGAGCTCCCATACGAGGCCCTCGACCCCCCATGCGCGAACTGATCCTGCTCCGTCATGCCCATGCCGATCTCGCCGTGCCCGGCCAGGCCGACATCGACCGGCCGTTGTCGGCCGAAGGTCTGGCCGAAGCCGAGGCTGCGGGACGCTGGTTGCGCGACCGGCAGCTGGTGCCCGACTGCGTGCTGTGCTCGCCTGCCAGGCGCACCCGCGAAACACTCGAGGCGGTGCTCGGCGTAATCGGCTACGTCGACCAGCGCCTGGAACCGGCGATCTACGAAGCCACGCCCGGCACGCTTGCGACCCTGCTCGACGATCACCGCGATACCGGTCGCCTGTTGCTGGTCGGCCACAACCCGGGCCTGGAACGCCTGGCTGCGTTGCTGCACAGCGGCCAGACCGGTGAATACCGCGGCATGCCGCCGGCCGGCATCGCCGTGCTGAGCCTGCAGGACGGCGCCCCGGTCGAACCGGCCGGCGCCGAACTCTCGGCGTTCTGGTGGCCGTAGGCGCAGCCGCGCCGCTTCCGTCCGCCGAATCGGTGATGGCACGCGCGACCGGTGCCCTGGTACGGGTGCTCGCCGTGACCGGCCTGTCGCTCTGCGCCTGGCTGGCACTGCCGGCGGCCGCCAACCCTGGCCCCGACCACACCCTGGCCCTGGACGTCGAGCGCTCGGAGATCGGCTTCGCACTGCGCACGCGCTGGGGGCAGCGGCTCGAAGGCCGGTTCGATGCCTGGCGCGGCGACATCGCCGTGTTGCCCGACGGCCGTCATCAGGTGCGACTGGTCCTGGACGCGGCCAGTGTGGAGATCGTCGACAGTCGCGCCTACACCCGTCTCACCCGCGGCCCGGGCGTGTTCGACGTGGCCCGCTACCCCGAGGTGCAGTTCGTCTCCGATCCCTACCCGGCCGACCTCGCCCGCGAAGGCGGCGAAATGACCGGTGTGCTGCGCATCCGCGGCGTGCAGCGCCGCGAGACCTTCCGGATCGCGCCCGCCACCTGCGCCCGCCCCGCCTACGACTGCGATGTCGCCGGCACCGGCAATGTCAGCCGCAGCGAGTACGCGATGGACCGCTGGGGCTATGCGCTCGCCGACCAGGTCCGCTTCGAGCTGCGCATCCGCGTGCTGGATCCGCACTGATGCGCACCTGGACCCGCGCCCTGCTGCTGGCCGCCGCGCTGGCGGGCACCGCCTGTACCACGCTGTCGCCGGCCAAGCGCGACGCGGCCGCGCACATCGCGGTCGAGGCACGCTCGACCGAGGTCGTCTGCGACCGTGCCGATGCCTGCGCCGCGCCGTCGCCGCTACGGGCGCTGGGCACCCGCGCATTCGAACGCAGCACGGCCGAGGCGCCGCGGCATTACGCGCTGCTGCTCGAGTACGGCCAGGACGCGCTGCTGGCGCGGCTGGACCTGATCCGCGGCGCGCAGCGCACGATCGATGTGCAGACCTACATCTTCGACGAGGACGACTCGGGCCATCTGGTGCTCGAGGAACTGCTGGCCGCCGCGCGCCGCGGCGTGCAGGTGCGGTTGCTGGTGGACCAGCTCTCGGCGATGCGCACAGTCGAAACGCTGTCGGCACTGGCGGGCGCGCACACCAACTTCGAGATGCGCATCTACAACCCGGTGCTCGGCCGCGCGCGCATCAGTTATCCGCAGTACGCGCTGGCTGCGGCCTGCTGCTGGCGCCGGCTCAACCAGCGCATGCACAGCAAGGCCCTGCTGATCGACGGCGTGGTCGGCATCACCGGCGGACGCAATTACCAGGACGATTACTTCGACTGGAGCGACACCTTCAACTTCCGCGACCGCGACGTGCTGATCGCCGGACCCGTGGTCGAGGCGATGGAGGAGAACTTCGTCGCGTTCTGGCATGCGCCGCTGAGCACGCCGGTCGAGCAGCTCGCCGACGTCGGCCGCCATCTGCTGCGCGACGGCGTGCCGCCGGTGTCGTTCCAGGACTACGAGCGCCCCGAGCGCGTGGCGGCGATCTCCGCCGATGCCGAAGACGATGATCTGGTGCGGCAGCGATTGGCCGGACTGGCGCTGGCGGTCGGGCCGATCGAGTTCATCGGCGATCTGCCGTCGAAACATCGCCGCGACCGCGAGGCGGCCGAAGCGGCGATCACCGCCACGCCGCGCCTGCGCGAGTTGATCGAATCGGCGCAGGACGAGGTGTTGCTGCAGACGCCCTACCTGGTGCTGTCCAAGCCGGCCGAGCAGATGTTCGCCGACCTGTACGCGCGGCCCGATGCCCCGCAGGTCACCGTCTCCACCAACAGCCTGGCGGCGACCGACTCGTTCATCACCTACGCGCTGTCCTACAAGTACAAGCGCCGACACCTGCGCGATTTCGGCTTCCACATCTACGAGTACAAGCCGTTTCCGGCGGATGCACCGATCGACCTGGAGGTCACCGGCGCGGTGGGCATCTCGTGGAACGCCGACGGCAGCGTCAACATCGACGAGAGCGGCGCGGCCGGCACGGCGACGACGCGCGCCGAGGCGATTGCCGCGCGACCGGCAAGCGCACCGCCGCTGACGCGCGAGTATTCGGCGCTGCGCTACGCCGGCATCGGTGTGAACCGCCGCGTGCCGCTCGACCGCACCGGGCTGCGCATGGGGCTGCATGCCAAATCGCTGGTGGTCGACGAGCGCATCGGCGTGGTCGGCACGCACAACTTCGACCCGCGCGGCGACAATCTCAATACCGAAAGCGCGGTGGTCATCGACGATGTGCGGTTCGCACAACGCCTGGCGGCGAGCATCCGCCGCGACATGGCGCCGGAGAATTCCTGGACCATCGCGCGCCGCGATCCGCCGCCGGTGTTCTCGGGCGTCGACTACACGATGGCCAAGATTTCCGAACGCCTGCCGGTGTTCGACCTGTGGCCCACGCGCTACGCGACCAGCTTCGAGTTCCAGCCCGGGCCGGACTGCCCCACGCCGCTGCCGCCTGACGCGCCGGGTTTTCGCGAGTGTTACGTCGCCGTCGGCGATTTTCCGCAGGTGAGCCTGGGCTGGCGCAGCCTGCTGACGCGCATCTTCACCGCCTTCGGCGCGGGCCTGGTGCCGATTCTCTAGAAGGCGGTCGTCACGAACCGATGGCGGCCGGAACGCGCGTCGGTCGCGGTTCTGCCCCTCCGGCATCTCGAGATCGAGCCGCACGCCATGTCCGGCTCGCAGGCGCGTCCGCGAACACGCAGAAGGCGCGAGGTCGGGTGGGACAGCGCCTGACCAGCACGCGTGGCGCATTCGGCGCTCAGGGCCAACGGACTGACCTACGCGGATCCGACGCACACAGCGCCTGAATCATGAATTTCTGCTGAACATTCGCACTGAATTGGGCGGATGTGACTTCCTGCATGTGGTGTTTCTCAACACCGGTGTTGTAGTCTACCAACACACCAGATCACACACCCACGGAGACCCGCCATGCAGACCCAGACCCACACCGCCCGCAACACCCCCGTTCGCACCTTCGGCACCGGCTACGGGCGCAGCAGCAGCTACGGCGCCCCGCGCAGCTACACACGCACCTCGGTGCCCGCCCGTTTCCGCATCGCCTGATCCGCCCCTTCCGACGACCTGAGGAGAACCGCCATGTCCCGCATGCACGCCATCGTCAACGCCGCCGCCCACCTCGCTCCGCCGGCCGCGATCCGCCAGGCCCGCCTCTTCGGTCTCGGTTACGGCCGCAGCAGCGGTTACGGCACGCCCCGCAGCTACACGGCGGCCTCGATTCCGGCGCGCTTCCGCATCGCCTGACCCGCCACGCCCGACGAACCGGGGAAACCCCATGTCCCGCATGCCCACCATCGTCCACGCCGCCGCCGTTCCGGTGCCCGCCGCCACGCATCGCCCCGCCCGCCAGGCCGGTTCCGGCTACGGCACGAGCAGCCGCTACGGCGATTCGCGCAGCGACGTCACAGCCCACGTTCCATCGCGCTTCCGCATCGCCTGATCGTCCGACCCCACGATCATCGCCGGTCCCTGAAGCGTTCCCCCGATCCTCAGGAGTTCCGCCATGTTCCGCACCGATACCGTCGCGCCCACCAGCACCGTCGTCCCGATGCCGGCCTGCATCGTCCAGCCGATCCGCTTCCACACCCAGGCCCGCGCCACGCGCAGTGCCTTCCGGCTCGAGGCCCGCGACAGCGCCATGCCCGCGCGTTTCCACGTCGCCTGATCCATTCCGTGTACGCCGGCCCGTTCCGGCATACCGCGGCCGGCACACGCGTCATCGCGACGCGCCATTCCGCCGGCCGCGCTGCGCGCAGGCCCGCGACGGCCTAAGCTGCCGGGCTTTCTCCCGGGAGCCATCACGCGCATGTTCCGCAGCGACACTTCGCTCGACCAGCTCAATGCGATGTCCACCGACACCGCGATCGCTGCGCTCGGCATCGTCTTCACCGAGATCGGCCCCGACTTCCTGCGCGCGACGATGCCCGTCGACGGCCGCACCCACCAGCCCTACGGCCTGCTGCACGGGGGCGCGTCGGCCTTGCTCGCCGAAACCCTCGGCAGCAGCGCCGGCGGTCTGGCCGCGCCTGAAGGACACGGCGTGGTCGGCATCGAGATCAACGCCAACCATCTGCGCGGCGTGCGCGCCGGCGTCGTCACCGGCACCGCGCGGCCGCTGCATGTCGGTCGCAGTACCCAGGTCTGGGACATCCGCATCGAGGACGCCGCCGGCAAGCTGGTGTGCGTCTCGCGCCTGACCCTGGCCGTCGTGCCCAGGCCGTGAGCCCGGCCGGCAGGCGCGCCGTCACGTGTTTGGGTATCGTGTACCGATGAGTTCATTTTCCGTTCGCGCCGACGCCGGCGGCGTTCCGGCGCGCGTGCTGCGTTACTGCGTGCGCGTGCCCGTGCTGCTGTGGCACCTGGGCGTGCATCTGCCTGTGCTGCTGTTCACGATGCTGCCGCCGATCGGCCGACGCCGGCTGCGCAGTGGCGAACGCGTCGACCACCGCATGATCCGCTGGTGGCAGGGTGGATTGATGCGCGTGTTCGGCTACCGCATGCAGTGCCGCGGCACGCCGTTGCCGGGCGCGGTGCTGTTCGTGGCCAACCATGTGAGCTGGGTCGACATCGTCGCGTTGCACAGCCAGCGCATGGTCGGTTTCGTCGCCAAGCGCGAGATCGCCGGCTGGCCGGTGGTCGGCTGGCTGGCCGCGCGCGGGGAGACGATCTTCCACCAGCGCGGCAGCACCGAATCGCTCGGCGGCGTACTCGAGGAAATGGTCGCCCGTCTGCGCGACGACCGCCCGGTGGCGGTGTTCCCCGAAGGCCGCACCCGCGGCGGCGACCGCGTCGGTCCTTTCCACGCGCGCATCTTCCTGGCCGCGGTGGAAGCCGAGGTACCGGTGCAGCCGGTCGCACTGCGCTACGGCCGCGGCGGCTCGGCGCAGACGGTGGTCGCGTTCCGCGAGCGCGAGTCGTTCTTCGCCAACTTCCTGCGCCTGCTCGGCGAGCGCGGCGGCGAGGCCGACGTGGTGTTTCTCGAACCGATCCTGCCGGGCAATGCCGACGGCCGGCGACGTATGGCCGAGGTATCGCGCGAGCGCATCGTCGCGGCCCTGGAAGTGCGCCCGTGACCCTGCCGCATCCGTCGCCCGCGACGGATGGCACCGGCCTGGCGCCGGACGGCATGCGCGTGGGCGGCAGTGACTACACGCCGCCGCTGTGGCTGCGCAGCCCGCACGTGCAGACCGTGCTCGCAAGCAGCCCATGGCGACGTCGCCGCGGTGCGCAGGCCTTGGCCGCGACCGGCGCGGTGACCACCGAACATCTGGTCGACGGCGGCGACGGCGTGCGCCTGCACGGCCTGCACAGCGCGGTACCCGGTGTCGCCCCACGCGGCCTGGCCCTGTTGCTGCACGGCTGGGAAGGCAGTACCGAATCGAGCTACATGCGCCAGACCGCCGCGCAGATGCTGCGCGCCGGTTACGAGGTGTTCCGGCTGAACTTCCGCGACCACGGCGACAGCCATCACCTCAACGAAGCGATCTTCCACTCCAACCGCATCGACGAGGTCGTGCACGCGGCGGTCGACATCGCCGCGCGCTTCGCACCCCGGCCGATGGTCGCGGCCGGCTATTCGCTGGGCGGCAATTTCGCGCTGCGTCTGGCGCTGCGCGCGCCGGCGGCCGGGCTGCAGCTGGCCGGCGTGGCTGCGGTGTGCCCGGTCATCGACCCGGCCCGCACGATGCTGCACATGGAACGCGGCCATCGCATGTACCTGCGGCACTTCGAGCGCACCTGGCGTGCCTCGCTGCGGCGCAAGCGTGACCTGTTTCCCGACCGCCACGCCTTCGATGACGCCACGCTGCAACTGGGCATGCGCGAACTCACCGACTGGCTGGTGCAGACGCATACCGACTTCGGCACGCTCGACAATTACTTCGACGGGTACTCCGTCGCCGGCGACCGCCTGTCGTCGCTGCAGGTGCCGGTCGAGATCCTGATGGCGGCCGATGATCCGGTGATTCCGCTCGACGCCTTCCACGCGCTCGCGCTGCCGCCGCACGCACGCCTGGAAATCAGCCGCTGGGGCGGGCACTGCGGCTTCCTGCTCGACCGCCACCTCGACGGCTTCGCCGAGCGCTGGGTAGCCGCGCGGCTGGCCGCGCATGCCGATGCCGCGCGCACGGCGATGTCGCACACGCGACTGGCCACCGCCATCCACGCCGACACGCACGCGCCCGACGCCTGAGCCGCCCGCGCGGCCTGCCGCGACACGCTCGCTACAATGGCCGGCCTTGTCTTTCGTTCGGCCCGGCCGGGATGTCCAGCATGTCGCAACAGATCTTCGAAGCCCTGCATCGTGGCGCCAACGATGACGCCGCCGCGCTCGCCCGCCAGGCCCTGGCCGCCACGCCCGACGACATCGAGGTGCTGCGCGCGGCCTCGCTCGCCTTCCGCGCCACCGGCGACCGCGAGGCCGCGCTGTCGACGATCGACCGTGCGATCGCGTTGATGCCCGACGAGGCCGACCTGCACTTCCTGCGCGCCGGCATGCTGCTCGACACGCGCGACATCGACGCGGCGCAGGCGGCGCTGTCGCAGACCATCGCGCTCGATCCCAACCAGTTCGGCGCCTACGTGGTGCAGGCGCAGATGGCGATCGGCCGCAACGATCTCGACGAGGCCGAGCGCCTGGCCACGCTCGCGTCGCGGGTGTCGTCCGAGCACCACTGGACGCTGACGCTGCAGGGCTCGCTGGCCTCGCGCCGCGGCGACCACGACCGTGCGCTGGCCCTGCTGTCGGCGGCCGCGCAGCGCGCCCCGGACGATCTGCAGGTCATCAACGGCCTGGCGTTCGCCTATCTCGCCAAGGGGCATCTGGCGTTCGCCGAGCAGTCGTTCCGCCGGGTGATCGAAAAGACCGGGCATGCGCCGCTGCGCAGCCTGCTGGCGCAGATCGTGCTGCAGCAGGGCCGTCCTGACGAGGCCGCCGACGAGATCGCGGCGTTGCTCGCCGATCCGGCCCAGGTCACGCCGGCGCTGCAGGCGCTGGGCGGCGAACTGGAACTGCGCGCCGGACGGCCCGAACGCGCCGCGCCGCTGCTGCGCGCGGCTTTCGATGCGCATCCCGAATCGCGCCGCGCGACCAACGGCCTGTTGCTGCTGTGGGAAGCCACCCGCAACACCGAGGACACGCAGGCCACGCTCGACGCCGCGCTCGACACCCACGCCGAACACGACCACCTGTGGCTGGCGCGGCTGGCGATGGAAGGCTTCGGCAGCGATGCAGCGCACGCGATCATCGATCGCTGGGTCGCCGCGCGCCCCGATCACCTGCCGGCGCTGCAGGCCCGTCTGGCGCTCGAATCGGGCACCGGCGCCCACGACGCGGCCGAAGACACCGCGCGCGCGATCACCGCGCTGCAGCCCGGCAATGGCCCCGCCAACGAACTGCTGTTCAACCGCCTGCTGGCGCGCGACGCCGGCGCGGCGGTCGACTTCGCCGAAGGGCTGATTCCGGCCGCCAGCCCGCAGGGCCGCACGCTGCTGCGTCGCTGGGTGGGCATGGCCCAGGACGCGGCGGGTCGACCGGAAGACGCCATCGCCACCTGGCGCACGCTGTCCGTCGAAGGCACCGCGACTGCCGGTGCGCCGCCGGCGCCGACCGTCGCGCCTGCACAGTGGCCGGCGCTTGGGACGCAGGACGAGACGCGCGCGCCTGCCGTGTTCCTCTACGGCCCGCCCGGTGCGCAGGTCGAGCGCATCGCCAACCTGCTGCAGCGCGCGCTGCCCGAATTCCGCGGCGACCGCTTCACTGGGCCGGTCGGCGACGCGTTCCAGGACACCACGGTGCCGGCCCGTCTGGCGAAGGGCGAGTTCACCGCCGAGCAGGTGGCCGGCAGCTGGGTCACGCAGCTGCAGGCGCGCGGCGTCGGCAATGGCGCGATCGTCGACTGGCTGCCGTTCTGGGACAACGCCTGGCTGCTGGCGCTGCGTCCGCAACTGCCGCACGCGCGGCTGCTGCTGGCACTGCGCGACCCGCGCGACATGCTGCTCGACTGGCTGGCCTTCGGCACGCCGCTGGCGATGCGCATCGAGAGCATCGAGGCCGCCGCCGAGTGGCTGGCCGCGCATCTGACGCAGATCGCCGACCTCATCGAACAGGATCTCTTCCCGCACACGGTCGTGCGCACCGATGCACCGGCCGAAGACCTCGAACGGCTGGCCGCGCGTTTTGCCGAAGCGCTCGGTGTGCCGGCGTTCCCGACGCCGCCGCGCGAGCTGCTGGGCGTCGACCGCACCCCGGCCGGCCGCTGGCTCGCCTATCGCGAGGTGCTGGCCGCACCGTTCGCCGCGCTGACGCCGGTCGCCGTGCGCCTGGGCTACCGTCAGGATTGATCCTTCCCCGACAGGAGAGAGCATGCGACTCCACAGCGACAGCTTCGAAGCCGGCCAGCCGATTCCCGCGACCTTTGCTGCCGGCACGCCGGAGGGCTTCGGCGGCAACCGCAACCCGCATCTGGCCTGGGACGACGTGCCCGACGGCACGCGCTCGTTCGCCCTGCTGTGCATCGACCCTGATGCGCCGACCGACCCCTCGCTTGCGGGCAAGGCCGGCGTCGAGATTCCGGTCGACCACCCGCGCGGCAGCTTCATGCACTGGACGGTCGTCGACCTGCCGGGCGATCTGCGCAGCATCGCCGAGGGCAGTGCCAGCGACGGCGTGACCAAGGGCGGCAAGCGCACCCCGCCCGGCCCGGCCGGCGCACGCCAGGGCCTCAACGACTACACCGGCTGGTTCGCCGGCGATGCCGATCTCGCCGGCGACTGGTTCGGCTACGACGGCCCCTACCCGCCGCCGAACGGCCTGCGCACGCACCGCTACTTTTTCCGCCTGTTCGCACTCGATGTCGACACGCTGGACGTGCCCGAGCGTTTCACCGCTAGCGACGTGCTGCGCGCAATGCACGGCCACGTGCTCGCCGAGGCCACGTTGTGGGGCAGTTACGCGTTGCACCCCAAGGCCGTGAAGGTCTGACCGCATACGCGTGCTGAAGCCCGCCGCAGCGCGGGCTTCGCGCCGGCTGCGGTGTTTCTCCCGCGCCGGCGGGGAAACAGGGAGGGACATGCGACCCGCCTGCGCGACTACGGTGTCGGAGAACGGCCATTGTCGTTCGCATGATTCGGGGTGGCTTCGCCCTGGGGGATTGCCCCCACCCAACCCTCCCCCGTCAAAACGGGGGAGGGCTTCGAGCAGAAGCACCGGCCGCCGCCGATATGCCTATCAGCACGCGGCCTCGCGCGGACAGCCCGGACACAATCGACACCAGCATTCGCGCATGGCCGGGCAACGCCTCGCGGCCTCATGCACGCTCGGCAAGGCGCGGACTCACGTCTCCTCCCCCGCCTGCGGGGGAGGCCGGGAGGGGGCAAACGTTCCGCCGGCGCGATTCCGGTCTCGGGCGACGACCATTGTTGTTCGCATGATTCGGGATGCCCTTCCCCGCGGGATCGCCCCCACCCAACCCTCCCCCGTCGAAACGGGGGAGGGCTTTGGCCAAAGCATCGATCGCTGCCGCTCCCGCCCGCTATCGGCAAGCAGCCTCGCGCGGACAGCCCGGACACAATCGACACCAGTCTTCGCGCATGTCCCGGGCAAAGCCTCGCGGCCACATACACGCTCGGCAAGGCGCGGACTCACGTCTCCTTCCCCGCCTGCGGGGGAGGCCGGGAGGGGGCGAACGTTCCGCCAGCGCGATTCCGCTCCCGGGCGACGACCAACGTCGTTCGCATGGTTCGGGGTGCCCTAACCCTAAGAGATCGCCCCCACCCAACCCTCCCCCGTCGAGACGGGGGAGGACTTTGCGCAAAGCATCGATCGCTGCAGCTCCCGCCCACTATCGGCACGCGGCCTCGCGCGGACAGCCCGGACACAATCGACACCAGTCTTCGCGCATGGCCGGGCAACGCATCGCGGCCTCATACACGCTCGGCAAGGCGCGGACTCACGTCTCCTCCCCCGCCTGCGGGGGAGGCCGGGAGGGGGCAAACGTTCCGCCGGCGCGATTCCGGTCTCGGGTGACGACCATTGTTGTTCGCATGATTCGGGATGCCCTTCCCCGCGGGATCGCCCCCACCCAACCCTCCCCCGTCGAAACGGGGGAGGGCTTTGAACAACAGCGTCGATCTCCATTCTTGCCCCCACCTACCCTTCCCAGTCGAAACGGGGGAGGGCTTCGAGCAGAAGCACCGGCCGAGTTCGGCCTCTCTCCGGTCAACACGGGCCTTGCGCAGGAGACTTCGGGTCGGGCGCCGTCCCCGCTTCTAACCCGTCAGTGCGACATCTGCCTCCTGTCAGTCCGCCGCGTTCTCCGACTCGACCACCATCTCGAGCACGTAGGCTTGCGCCGAAGCGTCGGCGGCGGGTTCGGGCACCTGGTAGCGCGTCACGCGCACGACGTTGCGCACGCCGGTTTCGTGGGTGAAGCCTTCGATGTCCTCGAACATCGACGTCCACTCGGCATCGCCGGGCGAGCGCAGGCCTTCGTCGTCGTATTGCACTTCGCGCACCTGCAGGCAGCGATGGTCGGGCATCAGCGGATGGTTGCAATCCACGCGCTGCGGTGCGACCTCCAGGAACAGTGTTTCGCCTTCGCCGCCATAGCGCGCGGCGGGCGTCTGCCGGCCGCTGAATTCCAGCACGTCGCCGTTCTCCAGCGTCAGCGTCAGCCGCATCGGCTCGCGGGCGCGCTGGACGATGCGGTGCGTGCCCGGCAGACGTTCGCCGATCGCGCGTTCGCGTGCGGCCAGGGCCGGATCGGCGCAGGCCATCAGCGTCGAGATCACCTGGTCGACGGTCACGCGGTCGTGGTCGAGGACCACGTTCGCCCCCATGCGATTGCAGACGTTGGACACACGCACGCCGCCGTCGGCGAAATCGAGCTGCACCGGTTCGCGTGGACCGTCGAGCAGCGCATCGATCCGCGCACCACCGGACGTCTTCGCGTCGACCAGCCGCCAGTGATGGCTTTCCAGCATGGCGCTGTGGTCGGCCGGCGCGGCATCGGGAATCGCCGGCGTCCCGGTCGAGGGTGTCGCGGCGGTGTCGCCGGACGGCGTGGATGGGCCGCACGCAGCCAGGGCCAGCGGCAGCAGCAGCAACAGGGGGCGGCGCATGGGCGTCTCCTCGGTTCGCGGATCGGGCCGACAGCCTAGCGAAGCGGATCCGTACGCGCCGTGGTGACCGCAGACGTCCACGTGCCGCAGGTCTTGCGAATCGATGTCGATCTGCGTGTGCCCCGACCGTCGTGAAGAGGACACCGCCCGCCGGGCGGGCCCACTGGAGACCGTGATGCGACTCGATCCCTACCTGTACTTCGACGGCGACTGCGCCGCCGCATTCCGCTTCTACGCCGAACTGCTCGGCGCCGAGGCCATGCTGATGCCCTACGGCGATGCCCCGCCGTGTCCCGGCAGCGAGGCGAGCGCGCCCGACCGGATCATGCACGCCTGCATCGCGCTGGACGGACAGATGCTGATGGCCTCCGATGTGCCGCCGGGGACGCCGCTGCCGAGAACGCCGCATGCGTTCGTCTGCCTGGGCGTGGACGACGACGCGGAGGCCGAACGCATCTTCGCCGCGCTGGCGCAGGGCGGCGAGATCCGCGCGCCGATGGAAGAGACCTTCTTCGCCCATCGCTACGGCATGGTCGTCGACCGCTTCGGCACCGGCTGGATGGTGCTGCGTGCGAAGGCGGGGTGCTGACATGTACCGCCCGCAGATCTACGTGAATCTTCCGGTCGAAGACCTCGATCGCAGCGTGCGCTTCTTCACCGCGCTGGGCTTCCGCTTCGACCCGCGGTTCACCGACGAGAACGCCACCGCGATGATCATCGGCGAGGACAGCTTCGTCATGCTGCTGGTCAAGCCGTTCTTCCAGACCTTCACCCGCAAGCCGTTGTGCGGGCCGGACCACACCGGCGCGATCATTGCGCTGTCGCAGCCCGACCGGGCCGCCGTCGACGCCATCGTCGCCAGGGCGCTTGCCGCGGGCGGAAGTGCGCCGAACGCGCCGGTCGATCACGGCTTCATGTACCAGCACGGCTTCGAGGATCCGGACGGGCATCTGTGGGAGGTCATGTACATGGACATGACCGCATTCCCAGCAGAATGAGGCCGCAGCCGTGCGCGTCGCAGCATCCTGTCATCCGCGGCCGGCGGATCGTGCGCCGCGCCGCGGCTTGCCCGGCAGGCGACGGGATGCTGTCATCGCCCGCCATGGACACCGCGCTGCTGCATCGCACGATCGAGACCCTGTGCCGGGACGAGCTGCCGAAGATCATCGGCGGCCTGTTGCGCGTGGTGCGCGACCTGGACCTGGCCGAGGAACTGGCGCAGGACGCGCTGGTCGCCGCCCTGGAACGCTGGCCGCGCGACGGCCTGCCCGACAATCCCGGCGCCTGGCTGATGACCGCCGCGCGTAATCGCGGCATCGACCGCCTGCGCCGCGGACGCCTGGTCGATGCGAAACACGCCGAGCTGGCTCGCGAGATCGAGCAGGCGCAGCGCGAATCCGACGCGCGCGCGCAGGACGCACTCGACGACGCGATCGGCGACGACGTGCTGCGGTTGATGTTCGTCGCCTGCCATCCGGCGCTGACGGTGGACTCGCAGGTGGCGCTGACGCTGCGCATGATCGGCGGGCTGACGACCGACGAGATCGCGCGCGCGTTTCTGGTGCCCGAGGCGACGATCGCCCAGCGCATCGTCCGCGCGAAGAAGACCATCGCCAAGGCCGGCGCACCGTTCGAGGTGCCGCAGCGCGTGGATCTGCCGGCGCGGCTGTCGGCGGTGCTGCACGTGCTCTACCTGGTGTTCAACGAGGGCTTCGCCGCCAGCAGCGGCGAAGACTGGGCGCGGCCGGATCTGTGCGCGGACGCATTGCGGTTGACCCGGGTGCTGGGCGATCTGATGCCGCGCGAGGCCGAGGTGCACGCGCTGGTCGCATTGATGGCGCTGCAGGCATCGCGCCTCGATGCACGCGTCGATGCCGACGGCCGACCGGTGCTGCTGCCCGACCAGGACCGCACCCGCTGGGATCGCGACCTGATCGATGCCGGGCTCGCCGCACTGGCGCGTGCACGAGGCCTGCGCGGCGCCGGCGCACCCGCCGCCTACGAACTGCAGGCTGCGATTGCGGCCTGTCATGCCCGCGCGCCGGCCGCGAACGCGACCGAATGGGCGCGTATTGCCGCGCTGTACGGGCAACTGCTCGCGCTGTCGGGCTCGCCGGTGGTCGCCCTCAACCGCGCGGTCGCGATCGGCATGGCGGACGGGCCTGCGACTGCGCTGCCGCTGGTCGATGCACTCGCCGGCGACGCCACGCTCGCCGACTATCACCTGCTCCCGGGTGTGCGGGGCGATCTGCTCGCGCGTCTGGGACGGCATGCCGAGGCCTGCCTTGCGTTCGAACAGGCCGCAGCGCTGGCCCGCAACCCGCGCGAGCGCGACTGGCTGAGGGCGCGCGCGGTCGAGTGCCGACACCATTCTTCCTCGTAGTCACGCGATTGCGCGCAATGGGCGTTATCGGCAAAGCCTTCGCGCGCAAGCGCGCTCCTACATGGGGCGGGTCGAGAGCGGGGTGCGCGACGCGTGCTTGAAGCGAGGTCGTCCCGCGCGCCAGCCCAACGCGAGCCTTGTGTAGGAGCGCGCTTGCGCGCGATGGGCTTTATCGGCCAAGCCTTCGCGCGCGAGCGCGCTCTTACAAGGGCCGGGTCAAGACCGGGCCTGCGAGATGCCTATTCGATGCGAGATCGGCCCGCGCGCCAGCGCCGCGCGCGTTCTTCGTGTAGGAGCGCGCTTGCGCGCGATGGGCTCTATCGGGAGGGCCTTCGCGCGCGAGCGCGCTCCTACAGGGGTCGGGTCGAGAGCGGGGTGCGCGACGCGTGCTTGAAGCGAGGTCGTCCCGCACGCCAGCGCAGCGAGCGCCTCGTGTAGGCGCGCGCTTGCGCGCGAGGGCTTGACCGGCAATGCCTCCCACGCAGGCGCGCTCTACCCGGCAGTTGCATGCGCAGAAGGACCGACGCGATCAGTCGCGCGGCAGCACAAGTGATCGTCGCGGCCAGGCGGCGAGCAACGCCCACAGACCACCGACGCCGGCGACCCAGGTCGCGACCGGAAGGCCGACGAGGCTCGGGCCGCCGGCTTCCAGCGCGTACAGCACCGCCGCGACGATCAGCAGACCGACGCCGAGAATCGCGGCGACCACGCGGCGCTGCAGGCCATGCAGGGTCGCGTTCAACGCGGCGAGGTCGTCGGAGCGCATGCGCAGCTCGTGCCGGCCCTCGACCTGCTGCTTGAGCCAGCCGTGCACCAGCCGCGGCATGTCCGGTGCCTGGGTGATCAGTTCCGGCAGGCGGTCGCGGAACTCGCGGCCCAGACGCTGGGGGCTGTAGCGCTCGACCAGGATGCGTTCGAGCACCGGCCGCGCGACAGCCCAGATGTCGAGCTTGGGGTCGAGCAGGCGCCCGATGCCCTCGATGCTCAGCAGCGTCTTCTGCAGCAGGATCAGCTGCGGCTGCAGGGTCAGCTGGTAGCGCTGCGCGGTGCGGAACAGCTTGCCCAGCACTTCGCCCAGCGAGATTTCCGACAGCGGCCGGGTGAAATAGGGCTCGCAGACCGAACGCACCGCCGCTTCGAGCTCGTCGATGCGGATGTGACCGGGCATCCAGCCGGCCTGGATGTGCAGCTCGGCGATGCGCCGGTAATCCTGGCGGAAGATCGCCATGAAGTTCTCGGCGAGGTAGTACTGATCCTCACGCGAGAGCTGGCCCATGATGCCGAAATCCAGCGCGATGAAGCGCGGATTGAGGCGGCGGTCCGGGTCGACCCAGATGTTGCCGGCGTGCGCATCGGCGTGAAAGAAGTTGTCCCGGAACACCTGCGTGTAGAACACGCGCACGCCCTTGGCCGCGAGCGCCTTGCGGTCGATGCCGGCCGCATCCAGGGCCGCGATGTCGTCGCTGGGAATGCCGTGCACGCGCTCGAGCGTGAGCACGCGCTGCGTGGTGCGCTCCCACACCGGGTCGGGCACGTAGAGATCGGGCGAGCCGTCCCAGAAGCGACGCAGCACCGAAGCATTCGCGCCTTCGCGCTGCAGGTCGAGTTCGGCCGCCAGCGTGTTCTCGATCTCGGCCACGACCTCGCGCGGGCGGATCTTGTCGGCACGCGGGTGCGTGCGCTCGACGAGTGCGGCGAGGTTCTTCAGCAACGCGACGTCGGCGGCGATCTGCTTCTCGATCGTCGGCCGCAGCACCTTGACCACCACCTCGCGGCGTGGGTTCCGGTCGTCGGCGGCGAGCGTGGCCGCGTGCACCTGGGCGATCGAGGCCGATGCCAGCGGCACGGCGTCGAACGCCTCGAAGGCCGCGCCGATCGGCAGGCCGAGTTCGCGTTCGATGATCGATTGCGCGAGCGCGCCGTCGAAGGGCTGCACCCTGTCCTGCAGCAGTGCGAGGTCGTCGACGATGTCCGGCGGCACGAGGTCGCGTCGGGTGGAGAGGATCTGCCCGAACTTGACGAAGATCGGCCCGAGCTCCTGCAGCGCCAGGCGCAGACGCGCGCCACGCGACTGCGCGGCGATGTCTGCAGACGCGCGCGGCACGAACGGCCGCGCGAGTTTCAGCCAGCGCTCGGCGGGCGTGCCGTCGAGCAGATCGTCGAGGCGGTAGCGCAGCAGCACGCGGCCGATGCGCGAGGCACGCAGCACACCCTTCATGCGGATGGGCCGCGCTGCAGCCGGGCCACGCGCACCGCGAGCCGCTCCACATCGTCGCGCAGCACATCGACGTCGTCGTGGAAGGCTTCGAGTTCGTCGCGGCCGAGCACGTCGCGCGATTCCTCGGTGACGTATTCGACCGCGCTTTCGGTCAGGGTGCGGCCCAGCCCCTGGGCCTGGCGCAGCGCGGCTGCGAACGCGTTGGCGACCTGCACGCCGATGACCTCGCCGAACACCGCGACGAACGGCTTCTGCCAGTCGGGATCGAACTGCGCGGCAAGTTTCTGCAGCCGCCGCGCGAGTTCGGCATCGCCCGAGACGCGGACCTTACCGATCGGCGGGGCATCGTCTCGCCGCAAGAACGGCAACTGCGACAGCACACCGGCCAGCGTGGTGCGCACGGCGAGATCGGGTTCTGCCGCATCACTGACCGGCCCGACGCGCAGGCGTTCGCCGTCCACACGCAGTTCCAGTGACAGGGGCGGCGAGGCCAGCGTCAGCGCGATGCGTTGTCCGTGCAGACCGGCAAGCGCGGTGCGGGTGTCGGCATCGAGCGCGAGCGCGCGGTTGAGCGCGGTTTCCAGCGCGCGTCCGGCAATCGGCTTGAGTGCGGCGAAGGGAGACGGGGGGAAGGCGGCCATGGCGCGATTGTAGCGTCGCGCAGGTGTCGGCCGTGGCGAACGCGGCACCGATCGCCCATAACGAAACGCCCGCCATTCGGCGGGCGTTTCTTCGAAGCGGTGCGATGGCGTCAGGGCGCGCCGCGACCGCGCAGCATCGAGATGACGGCCAGGATCAGGAACACCACAAACAGGATCCAGGCGATGTTGGTGGCAGCGCCAGCGACGCCGCTGAAGCCGAGGACGCCGGCGATGATGGCAACAACCAGAAAAATGACGGCATAACGAAGCATGGGTGGTCTCCTTGGTCCCGTGGGCGGATTCGAGTGCGGGGCCACCGTATGCCCGCCGCAGTCGCGGCCAGGTGACGGTCAGGTGCCATTCCAGGAATTTTTCAGCCGGGTGAGTCCGTCGTGAAGCGACACTGTCGGCACGTAGCCGAAGTCGCGCTTCGCCGGCGCCATGTCATACCAGTGCGTGGTGCTGAGCTGTTCGGCGAGGAATCGCGTCATCGGTGGCTCGCCCGACAGGCGCAATGCCGGCCACACCGCTTCGCACACCGCGCCGACCGCGTAGGCCGCACCGAAGGGAATCGTCTTCTCTACTTGCGGCGCGCCGGCAGCGGCGAGCAGCGCGTTGACGATCTCGCGCACCGTGGTCGGCTCACCATTGCTGATGAAGTACGCACGTCCCGCGCAGGCCGCGTGGGGTGCCAGGTTGTCGAACGCATCGAAGTGCGCCTGCGCGGCGTTGTCGATGTAGGTGGTATCGATGCGGTTCTCGCCGTCGCCGACGAAGCGCAGCCGCCCCGCCTTCGCCCGCTCGACCAGACGCGGCAGCAGTTGCTGGTCGCCCGGGCCCCAGATCAGCCGCGGACGCAATGCGACCGTCGCCAGGTCCGCGTCGTTCGCCGCGAGCACCGCCTGCTCGGCGATCTTCTTGGTCGTGGCATACGGCGCCTTGAAGCCTTCGCCGTAAGGCACGGTGTCGGCGGTGCCACCTTCGACCGGATGCGTTGCGCGATGGGTCACGCTGGGCGTGGAGGTGTAGACCAGACGGCCGATGCCGTGCGCGCGGCAGGCGTCGAGCACGTTCTGCGTGCCGACGACGTTGGCCTGGTGGTAACTCTCATAGCTCCCCCAAGCGCCGGCCTTGGCGGCATTGTGGAACACCGCCTCCATGCCCTGCGCGGCGTCACGCACCGCGGTCGCATCGGCGAGATCGCCGCGCACCTGGCGCACACCGATCGCATCGAGTTCCGGGTAATGCCCGCGGTTGAAGCTGGTGACCTCATGACCGCGTTCGACGAGGCCGCGGCACAGGGCCTGTCCGAGGAATCCACCACCGCCGGTCACCAGAATCCGCATCGCATGCTCCCCCGGCGTCGTGCCGTCAGTCGCGGCACACGATAGCGGGGCATCGCCGATGACGCACCCGCACGCGTCAGCCGATCTGCCTCGCCGCCCAGACGGCGAGCGTCTCGCGGCCGATCTTGGCGTTGTGTCGGATGTCGACCGGGAAGCCCGGGTGGAACAGGAATCGATCGATGCGCCCGGTGTGCACATGGCCTTCGCCGATGTGCCGCAGCTCGTCGGCGATGCGGTTCTGTTCGGTTTTCGCGACACCGGGCTCCAGTTCCACGCACAGCACCGGCGTCTGCGCGCCCTTCGCACCGACGCCGGCCAGCGCCGTGCGACGCACGTCGGCATGCACGTTGAACACCGGCTCGACCTGCTCGGTGCACAGCGTGCCGGTGGCGGTCACGACGCGATGGCCCTTGCGGCCGCAGAACCACAGCCGCCCTTCGGCATCGAAATAGCCGAGATCGCCCATGCGATGCACGATGCGCGTGCCGCCGCCTGGCAGGGTCTCGGTGATCTTCGCCAGCCGCGTCTGTGCGTCGCGGTTGAAGTAGGTGTCGGTGGCGCTGGGGCCGGCGACGGTGATCTCGCCGACCTGTCCGCCCTGCACCTTCAACCCGTCCGACCACGCCTCGATCGCAGCATCGTCGACGCGGATGATGCGCACCTCGTTCGGCGGCACCGGTCGGCCGACGCAGGTGCCCGCGCCCTGTTCGGTGCGTGTGCGAAGTTCGAGCAGCTCGCGGCCTTCGACGACGGCGACCGGCAGGCACTCGGTGGCGCCGTAGGGCGTCCAGAAGCGCGCGTCTTCGGGCAACAGGTCGAGAATCTTCGCCACGGTCTCGGGCGGCACCGGCGCACCGGCCGAGGTCACGCGGCGCAGGCTCGGCAACGGGTGTCCGTGTTTCGCCAGCACGCCCATCAATGCCGGCGAGCCGAACAACTGGTCGACGCCGAAGCGGTCGATCGCCGCGTGCAGCTTGCGCGGATCGGCCCTGGCCGGCCGCGTGGGATCCATGTCCGGGATGATCGAGGTCAGGCCGAGCGCGGGATCGAACAGCGCGAAGGGCGGGAAGGTCGGCAGATCGATGCCGCCGGCAGTGATGCCGAACGCGTCGCGGAGCATGTCGATCTGCGCGGCGAAATGACGATGGCGATAGACCACGCCCTTGGGCACGCCGGTCGAGCCGCTGGTGAAGAGGATCGCCGCGACATCGTCGCCGGCCGTTGCCGCCAGTTGCGGACCTGCGCCGGCGCCTGCGCGTTCGACCTGCGTCAGCGTGGCATCGGCGAGGACGGCGCGACGTCCGGTGGTGATGCGCTGCTTCGCCGATTTCGCCCAACCCAGCAGCACGCGCGCGAACTGCGCCAGCGGAATGCCGATGAAGGCTTCGGCCTGCGCTTCGTCCAGACACTGTTTCAGCGCGCGCTTGTCGATGCCCGGGTCGACCAGCACCGGCACCGCGCCGGCCTTGAACAGCGCGAACATCAGCAGGAAGAATTCCGGCGTCGGCCGCACCATCAGCACCGTGCGCGTGCCGCGGACGATGCCGCGCGTTGCCAGGCCCGCAGCGATGGCGTCGCTGCGGGCATCGAGCGCGCCGTATGTGAGGGCGTGCGCGTCGGCATAGCGGCCGCCCGGGCCGGGGCAGCGCATCGCGATGCGATCGGGGTGCGTGCGTGCAAGCCGCGGCAGCGCGGCGGCGATGTTGACCGTCTCGGCGGCCGCGGGTGTGGTGGCATCCATCGCCGGCAAGGATACCGGTACGCATGCAGGCCACCGGCCGCTACGATGGCCGCCTCATGTCAGGGGAGATGTCCATGCGCGCACGCGCCCTGTTCCGCAGCCCGCTCGCAGCGCTGCTGCTCGTTTTGGCGGTCCTGTCCTCCGGCTGCGCCAGCACCGGCAAACAGCACAGCGCGCTCGAGCGCGCGCAGTACGCGTGGTCGGGTGCGGTGCGCTGGAACGACTTCCAGACTGCATGGCAGCTGGTCGACCCCGAGTATCGCGCCGCGCATCCGGCCAGCGAGCTCGACTTCGCCCGCTACGAACAGGTGCAGGTGACGAGCTACCGCGACAATGGCGCCCAGGCGGGCCCGGAGACCGCGACGCGCGAGGTGCAGATCGGCGTGGTCAACCGCCACACCATGGCCGAGCGCACCGTCCGGTACACCGAGCGCTGGCGTTGGGACGCGACCGCCGGCACCTGGTGGATCACCGACGGCCTGCCGGACTTCTGGGCCGGCGAATGAGGCCACGCCCGGTGCGCGGGCTGGCCGCAGTGGTGCCGCCATGGCGTTGTGCGACAATCGCCGCCCGCCGACGCACCGCGATCCATCCGTGAATTTCGAAGAACTGCTGGCCTTCCTGGGCCGAAACCAGATGCTCTCGCTGATCCTCGTCGCCCTGACGGTGGCGATCGTATTCAACGAGATCTCGCGCCTGTTCCGCGGCTTCAAGACACTGCGTCCGGCCGAACTGACCGCGCTGGTCAATCGCGAGAACGCGTTGGTCGTCGACCTGCGCGCGCAGACCGACTTCAGCAAGGGGCACATTCCCGGCTCCAAGAACGTGCAGATGAGCCAATTCGACCCGGAGAGCAAGCAGCTCGCCCCGGCCAAGGCCCTGCCCGTGGTCCTGGTCTGCAAGACCGGCAGCACTGCCGGTGATGCGGCCAAGCGCCTGAAAAAGGCTGGCTTCACCAATGTCTACGTGCTCGACGGCGGCATCGGTGGCTGGCAGCAGGCCGATCTGCCGCTGGTCAAGGGCCGCGGCTGAGCGCAGCAGCGCCGCCATATCGGAATGCCATAATCGGCAATCCGCTTCACTCAACACATCTTTGCCGGAGTCGATCCACATGTCCGAAGAACAGGCCACCAACGGCGCCAATGGCGCAGCTCCCGCGCAGCCGGCAGGCGCGCAGTTCAGCGTCGAGAAGATCTACGTCAAGGATGTCTCGTTCGAGTCGCCCAAGTCGCCGGCGATCTTCAACGAGCAGGCCCAGCCGCAGCTCAACATGAACCTCAACCAGAGCGTGCAGCGCGTGGGCGACAATGCCTACGAGGTCGTGCTGGCGATCACCCTGACCTGCACCACCGGCGAGGACAACGCCAACACCGTGTACGTGGCCGAAGTGAAGCAGGCCGGCGTGTTCGGTCTGGCCGGCTTCGACAACAACACCCTCGATGCGCTGCTGGGCACCCAGTGCCCGAACGTGCTCTATCCCTACGCGCGCCAGCTGATCGGCGACCTGATCCAGGCCGGTGGCTTCCCGCCGTTCCTGCTGCAGCCGATCAACTTCGACGCGCTGTACGCCGAAGGCCTGCGCCAGCGCGGCCAGCAGAACGTCGAACAGCCGACGACCGACCAGGTCGGCAACGCCTGAGCGTGACGGATGCCAAGACCGCGGTCGCGGTGCTGGGCGCGGGCTCCTGGGGGACCGCGCTCGCCTCGCTGATCGCCCGCAACGGGCACCCCACCACGCTGTGGGGCCGCAACGCGGCGCAGATCGAGGCGATCGACCAGCGCCACGAGAACCCGCGCTACCTGCCGGGGATTCCGCTGCCCGAATCGCTGCGCGCGACCACCGATCTGGCTGCCGCGCTCGACGGCGTCGGCCTGATCCTGGTCGTGGTGCCCTCGCACGCCTTCACCGAAACCCTGGAACTGCTGGCGCCGCTGCGCCCGGCAGGCGTGGGCGTGTCGTGGGCGACCAAGGGTTTCGAACCCGGTTCGGGCCGGTTCCTGCACGAAGTGGCAGGCGCGCTGGTCGGCGACGACGTGCCGCTGGCCGTCGTCACCGGCCCGTCGTTCGCCAAGGAAGTCGCGTCCGGGCTGCCGACCGCGATCACCGTGCAGTCGGACGACGAGGCCTTCGCGCAGACCGTCGCCGACGTGCTGCACGGCCCGACCTTCCGCGCCTACACCGGCACCGACATGCGCGGCGCCGAACTCGGCGGCGCGATGAAGAACGTGCTGGCCGTGGCCACCGGCGCGGCCGACGGCATGGAGCTGGGCCTCAACGCCCGCACCGGCCTGATCACCCGCGGCCTCAACGAGATCCTGCGGCTGAACCAGGCGATCGGCGGCCGTCCGGAAACCCTGATGGGGCTGGCCGGCCTGGGCGATCTGGTGCTGACGTGTTCGGGCGATCTGTCGCGCAACCGCCGGCTGGGTCTGGCGCTGGGCCGCGGCGAGAAACTCGAGGATGCGGTCCGCGCGATCGGCCAGGTGGTCGAGTCGGTGCAGACCGCCGATGAGGTCATGCGTCTGGCCGAGCGCCACGGCATTGAACTGCCGATCTCCAGCAACGTGCGCGCCGTGCTGCACGGCGACATCACCCCGGCCGAAGGCCTGGCCCGGCTGATGGCACGCGAGCAGAAGCCCGAATATCCGGACGCGCTGTTCGGCTGACCGGTCCGCACGCCGGAAGGCGTGGACCGTCCGCTGGCCGGCCTGCACACAAGAAGAACCCGGCCATTGCTGGCCGGGTTCTGGCAGGGTCCGGGAGAGAGGCGCCGAGGGAAGCGCTGGGGACCGGACCCCGCGGGGGAGCGTGACGCGATTACCAGGTCAGGCGCGGACCGACGAACCACTGGGTGTCGCCACCCTTGATCAGCTTCACGTCGCCGGCAACGCCGAAGTTCGGCGTGAACTTCCACTGCGCGCCGAGGCGGCCGTAGAACTCGCTGTCAAAGCCGTTGTCCAGGTGCTCGTAACCGGCCAGGGCGTAACCCTCCAGGGCCGGCAGCAGCGCGCTGCGCGCACCCACTTCCACCGAATAGCCATCGGCATTGATGCCGCGGCCGAAGTCGAGCTTCTGGTAGGCGACGCGGGTCAGCAGATCGGTACGCTGCGACAGTTCGTGGTTGTAGCCCACGCCCAGGCGCCACTGGTCACGATCGAGCGAGCTGCGGTCCACGCTCTCGCGGGTGTAGTCGCCGAACGCATGGAAATTGGGATGGAACGCGGCCGAGCCACGGATCGACCAGCCGTCGGAATCGACATCACGGTTGATCGGGGCGATGTCGGACTTGCTGGCCGAGTAGCCGCCTTCGAGATAGTTGTAGGACACGCCCTGCGCGGCATTGGCGGCGAAGGGCAGCGCAGCGGCGAGGGCTGCGATCGGAAGGAAACGCTTCATGGATCTCTCTCCGGATGGCCCCTGCGTGGGGTCCTGTTCTTATCGGGAATCGGGTCGTTCTTATGGGTACCGCAAATGAAATGCCGGCCCGGATGACTGGGAGGGGATGCGCTTCGAGGGGAGGGGAAGCACGGTCATCCGGGCCGGTGAGAGGCATTCTCGACCGGCGCTCGCAACCCGCGCTGAATATTGAACCGACAAGTACAGGAACTTTTTCTGCCCTGTTCAGGTCGGGCGTGTTCCGCCCGGCGGTCGTCAGCCGCTGCCAGCGAATCCGTGCTGACGCCAAGCTTCGAACACCACCACGGCGACCGCATTCGACAGATTGAGGCTGCGGTTGCCCGGCTGCATCGGCAGACGCAGACGCTGGCCGTCGGGGACACGGGCCAGCACTTCATCGGGCAGGCCGCGGGTCTCGCTGCCGAACAGGAAGGCGTCGCCCGGTGCGAACGCGGGCGTATCGAACCGCACGCTGTTGCGCGTGCTCAGGGCGAACAGGCGCGCGGGCCGGATCGCCGCGAGGGCGGCGTCGAGATTGTCGTGGACCTGCAGCGTCGCGTACTCGTGATAGTCGAGCCCGGCGCGGCGCAGGTTGCGGTCGTCGAGACCGAAGCCCAGCGGCCGCACCAGATGCAGGCGCGCGCCGGTGTTGGCGCACAGGCGGATCACGTTGCCGGTGTTGGGCGGAATCTCGGGCGTGTGCAGGATGACGTCGAACATGGACCGGGCGCGGGCGGCGGGCCGGCCATTGTCGGTCACCAGGGCAGCGACTTGCCGGTGAAGTCGAGGAAGCGGCCGCTGTCGTCGGCGTCGAGCCCCTCGATCACCTTGCGGAGGCCTGCCACGGACGCCTCGGGCACTTCGGTGGCCTGCGCGCCGCCCATGTCGGTCTGCACCCAACCCGGATGCAAAGCCACGACGACGATGCCGCGCTCACGCAGCGCGTGCGCCAGCTGCACGGTCGCCATGTTCTGCGCGGCCTTGCTGATGGCGTAGCTGGGCGTCCCGAAGCGGGCGGTGCCCGCGATCGAACCGAGCTGCGAAGACAGGTTGGCCACGCGCGCGCCATCGGTGAGCAGCGGCGCCAGCGCCTGGGTCAGCAGCAGTGGGCCGGTGACATTGATGCGCAGACTGTCGTCGAGGATCTCGGCGGTCAGCGTGCCGAAGCGCTCGCCGCTGTGCAGCACGCCGGCGTTGTTGATCAGCACGCCGATGCGCGCATCCTCGCCGGTGGCCAGCGGCCATTCGCGGACCAGCTCGTCGCGCGAACGGGCATCGGCGACGTCGAGCGGCAGCACCTTGAGGTGGCCCGGATGCTCGGCGGCGAGCGCGTTGAGCGCGGTTGCCTTGCCGGGCTGGCGACAGGTCGCAACGACACGGGCGCCGTCGGCCAACAGCTGGCGGACGAATTCCAGACCGAGGCCGCGGTTGGCGCCGGTGACGAGGGTCCAATGGGTCATGTGCGCGTCTCGGGAGACCGGCCTTCGATGCTAGCGGGCGTGTCGTGACGATCGGAACGGCGTGATGCCGAAGGCGAGCGCCTTCTAGTCCTCCCCCGCTTGCGGGGAGGGTTGGGTGGGGGCGAACCGTCGGATTATCTGAATATCGACCCGGGCACTCACAGGTGACCTGCCATCAGGCGTCACCTCATCCGATCGTTTGCCCCCATCCCGACCTTCCCCCGCACGCGGGGGAAGGAGCAGATCAACAACCCGACCATGACCTGCGGCCCGTGTCCGCAGTCCCGGCAGCTGTCTAGGATGCGGATCCAATTCCGCCCGAATCCAAGGATCGGCATGTCCACTGCCCGCCGCGCTGCACCATCCCGTCCCCGCATGGCCCTGCTCGCGCTCGCGACCGGCCTCGCCCTGTCCGGCATCGCCGCTGCCCCGCTGGCACTGGCCGCACCGCCGGCCGCCGCGGCCACGGTCGACATTCCGTACGAGACCTTCACCCTGCCCAATGGCCTGCGCGTGGTGGTGCACACCGACCGCAAGGCGCCGATCGTTGCGGTGAACATCTGGTACCACGTGGGAAGCAAGGACGAGCCGGCCGGCCGCAGCGGCTTCGCGCACCTGTTCGAGCATCTGATGTTCCAGGCCAGCGAGAATCATGACGGCGAGTTCTTCGACCCCTTCAAGCAGGTCGGCGTGACCGACCAGAACGGCACCACCAACACCGATCGCACGAACTACTTCCAGAACGTGCCGACCACCGCGCTCGACATGGCGCTGTGGATGGAGTCGGACCGCATGGGCCACCTGCTCGGCGCGGTCGACCAGGCCGCGCTCGACGAGCAGCGCGGCGTGGTGCAGAACGAGAAGCGACAGGGTGAGAACCAGCCCTACGGCCAGGTCTGGGACAAGCTGACCCGCGCGATGTATCCGAAGGGCCACCCGTACCACCACGGCGTCATCGGCTCGATGAACGACCTCAACGCGGCCTCGCTCGACGACGTCAAGCAGTGGTTCCGCACCTGGTACGGCCCGAACAACGCGGTGCTGGTGCTGGCCGGCGACATCGACGTGGCCACCGCGCGTGCCAAGGCCATGCAGTACTTCGGCGACATTCCGGCCGGCCCGACGATGGCCCAGCCCGAGGTCGACGTGGCCAGGCGCGACGCCGACACCCGCGAAACCATGGAAGACCAGGTGCCGCAGGTGCGCATCTACCGCGCCTGGAACGTGGCCGAACTCGGCACCACCGACCTCGACCACCTGCAGGTGCTAGGCAGCATCCTCGGCGGCGCCAAGGCCTCGCGGCTCGACAAGCGCCTGCTGCACGACGACCGCCTGGTCGACAACATCAGCGCCGGCGCCTATGGCTCGCAGCTCGGTTCGAACTTCATCGTCATGGCCACGATCAAGCAGGGCGTGGACCCGGCGACCGTCGAGGCCGCGATCGAGGAAGAGATGCAGCGCCTGATCGAACAGGGCCCGACGGCCGAGGAACTCGAGCGCGCCAAGACCTCGTTCCGCGCCGGCTTCGTGCGCGGCATCGAGCGCATCGGCGGCTTCGGCGGCAAGGCCGACGCGTTGGCCGAGTGCACCGTCTACGCCGGCGACCCGGGCTGCTTCCGCGAGTCGCTGGCGAACGTCGCCGCGACCACCGCCGACGACATCAAAGCCGCCGGCGCGAAGTGGCTCGACGTCGGCAGCCACACCATCACCGTCGTGCCGGGCGCACGCACGCCGCTGGTCGAGGAGCCGGCCGTGACGCCGGCGCCCTTCACCCTGCCGGCGCCCGACGCGAAATTCAGCACCACGCCCAGCAGCGTCGATCGCAGCGCCGGTGTGCCGAAGACCGAATCCTTCCCGGAACTGAAGTTCCCGGCGCAGGAACGCGCGACGCTGTCGAACGGCACGCAGGTCATCCTCGCGCGTCGTCCGGAGATTCCGGTGGTCCAGCTGAGCTACGAGTTCAAGGGCGGCTACACCGCCGACCAGGGCCGCACGCCGGGCACCGCCAGCTTCACGATGAACCTGCTTGACGAAGGCGCGGGCGGTCTGGGCTCGCTCGATTTCGCCGATCGCGTCGAGAGCCTGGGCGCGAGCATCGGTGCCGGTGCCTCGCTCGACGGCAGCAACGCCTACGTCTCGGCGCTGAAGGAAAATCTCGATCCGACACTGGCACTGTTCGCCGACATGGTGCGTGCGCCGAATTTCGAGCAGAAGGAAATCGACCGCATCAAGGCGACGTGGATCGCCGGCATCGCCCAGGAAAAGGCAAGCCCGTCGAGCGTCGCAATGCGCGTGCTGCCGCCGCTGGTCTACGGCGAAGGTCACCCCTACGCGATTCCGTTCACCGGCAGCGGTACCGAAGACGCGATCGCGAAGCTCACGCGTGACGAGCTGGTCGCGTTCCACCGCGACTGGGTGCGTCCGGAAGGCGCGACGCTGATCGTCGTCGGCGACACCACGCTGGCCGAGATCGTGCCGATGCTCGAGAAGCACTTCGGCGACTGGCGCGGCACCGGCGCGGCGCCGCAGCCGGTGACCGTGGCCGAGGTCGCGCGTCCCGACGCGACGCGCGTGTTCCTGATCGACCAGCCGGGCGCGGTGCAGGCCAACATCTTCGCCGCGCAGGTCATCGCGCCGACGAGCGATCCGTCGTCGACCCGCTTCGACATGGCCAACGTGGTGATCGGTGGCGACTTCACCGCGCGCCTCAACATGAACCTGCGCGAGGACAAGCACTGGTCCTACGGCGCGCGCAGCTCGGCCAGCGGCACCTTGGGCCAGCGCCCGTGGATGGCCTCGGCGCCGGTGCAGATCGACAAGACCGACGATGCGATGGCCGAGATCCAGCGCGAGCTGACCGAGTTCACCGATGGCACCCGTCCGCCGAGCGAGGCCGAACTTGCCCGCGCCAAGGCGATCAGCACGCTGAGCCTGCCGGGCGCGTACGAAACCGCGTGGTCGGTGATGACGACCATCGGCGGCAACGTTCGCTTCGGCCGTCCGGACGACTACGTGTTCCAGCGCAAGGCCGAGATCGAGTCGATGACGGTCAGTGATCTGGCCGGTGCGGCCGCGACGATCGATCCCAAGGCGCTGACCTGGGTGGTCGTGGGCGACCTGTCGCAGATCGAAGGCGAAGTGCGCGCGCTCGAGCTGGGCGAGGTGCAGGTGCTCGACGCCGACGGCAAGCCCGTCGCACGCTGATCCGCATGCCAGGCCGCGTCGTGGATACGGTCCACGCCGCGGCCTCGCGATGGTGATCGCACACTCAGCCGATGCCCGCCACAATGGCGGGCATCGCGTTTCCACCCCGACATCCGGAGCATCACAGATGCGCAAGTTCCCGCTGGTCCTGCTGTTGTCCCTCACCGCCGCCGGCTGCACCTGGGTGCACATGGCGCCGGGCGCGAGCGCAGTGCGCGTGGTCAGCGCGGCGCCGGCCGACTGCCAGAAGCGCGGCGAAGTCGAAGTCTCGGTCAAGCACAGCATCGCGTTCGTCGAACGCAACCAGCTGCGCGTGCGCGAGGAACTCGAAACCCTTGCGCGCAACGAAGCCCCCGGCCTCAACGCCGACACCATCAGCCCGCTCGGCGAGCCCGCCGGCGGCAGCCAGCGCTTCGGCGCCTGGCAGTGCGGACGCTGATCGCTCGCGCGTGCTCCCTGCAGGAGCCGCGCCTGCGCGCGATGAGGCGCTCCCGGTAGAGCCCCATCGCGCGCAAGCGCGCTCCTACAGTCATTTTGTCGTTCGGCGCACGCGCATGCAGGACAACGCGTCGAGCATCCGCTGACGCATCGACACGGCCCCACCGCTCGAAAGAGTTCAGCCGCGCTCTTCGGCGCGTGCACACCTGACAACGCCCACGCCGATCTCGCGAACGGCTCCATGTAGGAGCGCGCTCGCGCGCGATGAGGCGCTTCCGGTAGAGCCCGATCGCGCGCAGGCGCGCTCCTACAGTGTCACTTCGTCGTTCGACGTACGGGCATGCGTGGCAATTCCTCGAGCATCCGCTGACGCATCGACACGGCCCCACCGCTCGAAAGAATCCAGCCGCGATCTTCGGCGCGCACACGCCTGACACCGCCCACGCCGATCCCGCGAGCGGCTTCATGTAGGAGCGCGCTTGCGCGCGATGAAGCGCTCCCGGCAAGTCCCATCGCGCGCAAGCGCGCTCCTACAGGGGGCCTTGCTCGTGGCTCTTCGAGCGATCCCCCACACCGTAGCGCCGACAGGCCCGCCGATCCACTAGCATCGGGTGATCTCCCGTCGAGGATCCGCCGATGCACCGTCTCGTTGCCGCCCTGCTCTGCGCCTGCGCCGCCCTGCCCGCGCTCGCGCAGCCCACGCAGCGTCCCGAGGTCGCCGGCGCCGCGACCGCGCTGCAGGCCAAACTCGTCGACTGGCGACGGGACATCCACCAGCATCCCGAACTGGGCAATCGCGAGACGCGCACCGCGGCCAAGGTCGCCGAGCATCTGCGCAGCCTGGGTCTGGAACCGAAAACGGGCATCGCGCACACCGGCGTGACCGCCGTACTCAAGGGCGCGCGCCCCGGTCCACGCATCGCCCTGCGCGCCGACATGGACGCATTGCCGGTCACCGAGCAGACCGGTCTGCCGTTCGCCTCGACCGCCACGGCGACCTACAGCGGCCAGACCACCAGCGTCATGCACGCCTGCGGCCACGACGCGCACGTGGCGATCCTGATGGGCGTGGCCGAAGCGCTGGTGGGCATGCGCGAACAGCTTGCCGGCGAAGTGCTGTTCGTGTTTCAGCCCGCCGAAGAAGGTCCGCCCGACGGCGAGGACGGCGGCGCATCGATGATGCTGGCCGAGGGCATCTTCCGTGACTTCAAACCCGATGCGGTCTTCGGGTTGCACGTGTTCTCGACCCTGCAGGCGGGCCAGATCGGCGTGCGCGGCGGGCCGCTGATGGCGGCCTCGGACCGCTTCCACATCAAGGTCATCGGCCGGCAGACGCACGGCTCGCGGCCCTGGGGCGGCATCGACCCGATCGTCGCCGCGGCCGACATCGTCGGCACCGCGCAGAGCATCGTCAGCCGGCGCACCAACATCTCCGAACTGCCGGCAGTGGTGAGCTTCGGCGCGATCGACGGCGGCATCCGCTACAACATCATTCCCGATTCGGTGGAGCTGGTCGGCACCATCCGCACCTTCGACGAGGACGTGCGCAGCGACATCTTCGCGGACCTGAAGAACGTCGCCGAACACGTGTCCGCCGCGCATGGTGCGACCGTCGAAGCCGAGGTGCCCGACGCCACCGGCAATCCCGTCACCGTCAACGATCCCGCCCTGACCGCGCGCCTGCTGCCGAGCCTGCAGGCCGTCGCCGGCGCCGACAACGTCATCGAAACCCCGCTCAACTTGGGCGCCGAGGATTTCGCCTATTACGCCAGGGAAGTGCCCGCGATGTTCTTCTTCGTCGGCGCCACGCCGCAGGGCCAGGACCCGATGACCGCGCCCAGCAATCACTCGCCGCAGTTCGATGTCGACGAGTCGGCGCTGGATCTGGGGCTGCGGGCGATGCTGCAGGTGAGCCTGGATTTCCTCGATGCGGACGCGGGCTGAATGCACCGCCGGCCGGCGCGAGGCCCGCGCCACCTGCGCCGGTAAAATCGCCGGATGTCCACCCATTCCCCCGCAGCGGCCGCGCCGCCCATTCCGCTCGGCCGCGAGGTCGCCTATCCGCGCCATTACGATCCGGGCCTGCTGTTCCCGATCGCGCGCACGCTCGGCCGTGCGGAGATCGGCATCGGCGACGCCCTGCCCTTCATCGGCCACGACCGCTGGCACGCCTACGAGCTGAGCTGGCTCGACGGCCGCGGCAAGCCGGTCGCGGCGACGGCGACGATCACCGTGCCGGGCGATTCGCCGCACCTGGTCGAGTCGAAGTCGCTCAAGCTCTATCTCAACTCGCTCAATCACACGCGCTTCGACGACGCCGACGCGGTCCGCGCGCGCATTGCGGCTGATCTCTCGGCATCTGCCGGCGCGCAGGTCGATGTCGTGTTCGGATTGCCGGCGATGGCGGACGCCGCGCGCGAGGGCGATTCGATCGACGGTGTCGATGTCGAGATCCACAGCTATGGCCCGCCCGATGCCACGCTGCTGGCGGCCGACGCCGGCGATGTGGTCGAAGAGCACCTGCAGTCGGCGCTGCTCAAGTCCAATTGCCCGGTCACCGGCCAGCCGGACTGGGCCAGTCTGCACATCGCCTATCGCGGTCCGCGCATCGACCGCGCCGCGCTGCTGCGCTATCTGGTGTCGTTCCGCGACCACGCCGAGTTCCACGAACAGTGTGTGGAGCGCGTGTTCGTCGACCTGCTGGCCCGCTGCGCATGCACAGAGCTGTCGGTCGAGGCGCGCTACACGCGCCGCGGCGGCCTGGACATCAACCCCTGGCGTGCGACGGCCGGATCCGCCGCGCCGCAGCCCCTGCGTGATGCGCGCCAGTAGTTCCCGGCGCGCGATGGCGTCTTAACGTGCGGCATGGGAGCCTGCGACGCCCCGTTCCCCGAGCGCGCGACAGCCATGACGCCCACCGACGCACCGTCTCCGCCCCCCTTACGCACCTACGTCGTGTGCAAGGGCGACACCCTGTCGACGATCGCCGAATCCGAACTCGGCGACCGCGCACGCTGGCGCGAACTGTTCGAAGCCAACCGCGATGTGCTCGACGATCCCGATTGCCTGCACGCCGGCCAGGTGCTGCAGGTACCGGCCCATTGAGCCCAGCGCAGATCCGCGTCCACTAACAGGAGATGCCATGACCCGTTCCGTCGTGCTGACGTCGATGGCCGCCGCATTGGGCGGCGTACTGCTGCTCGCCGGCTGCAATCGCGATGCGCCTGCCACCACGCCGCCCCCGGCACCGGCCGCGCCCGAACCGCCGCCGGCGCCCGCACCGCCTGTACCGGCCTCGGTGACCAGCGTCGAGCTGGGCAATGCGGTCGACGAGCAGAACCGCGTCGTCACGCCGGCCTCGGAGTTCGCACCTACCGACACCCTCTACGCCTCGGTCGGCACCGAGGGCGAAAGCGCCGCGCGCCTCACCGCCCGATGGACCTTCGGTGAAGGCCAGCTGGTCAACACCACCGACGCCGACGTCGCCGCCGGACCGCAGGTGATCGCCTTCGACATCCGCCATCCCGAAGGCTGGCCGGTCGGCACCTATACGGTCGCGATCTCGCTCGACGGCACCGTGGTCGAGACGCGGGAGTTCTCGGTGAAGTAGGCGCCGGAACACTTGCATCATTTGCGGATGAGCGCGGCCACGGCCGCGTTTTTCCGTTGCGCGGCCCGCGCAGCACCATGCCATGGCGTATGTGCGTCCCGCGTCCGTCGCCTTTCGTGGCCCGCGTAAACGCGCGACAATCGAAGCGCTGCATCCGCATGCATCGGCACTGGCCATGCACCGCATGGATGCCCGGCACGCGCGGCCACTGGATGCCGCAACGCGCGCCGGCGACACACGCTCCCCGCCCGCTTCCGAGACGAGACACGCCCGCATGTCCGAAACCACCCAGTCCCCGAAGATCCTCTACACGCTCACCGACGAAGCGCCGTACCTGGCGACGCAGTCGCTGCTGCCGATCGTCGAGGCGTTCACGCGCACCGCCGGCATCGCGGTCGAGACGCGCGACATCTCGCTGGCCGGTCGCATCCTGGCGCAGTTCCCGGAAGCGCTGACTGACGACCAGAAGATCGGTGACCACCTCGCCGAGCTCGGCCAGCTGGCGACCACGCCGGAAGCCAACATCATCAAGCTGCCCAACATCAGCGCCTCGGTGCCGCAGCTGAAAGCCGCCATCAAGGAACTGCAGGGCCAGGGCTACGCGCTGCCGGACTATCCGGATACGCCCAAAACCGACCAAGAAACCGACATCAAGGCGCGCTTTGATCGCACCAAGGGCAGCGCGGTGAATCCGGTGTTGCGCGAAGGCAACTCCGACCGCCGCGCACCGAAGTCGGTGAAGGCCTATGCGCGCAAGCATCCCCACCGCATGGGCAAGTGGTCGTCCGATTCGAAGTCGCACGTCGCGCACATGGACGGCGGTGATTTCTACGGCAGCGAGCGCTCGGCGACGCTCGACAAGGCCGGTGCGCTGAAGATCGAACTGGTCGGCAGCGATGGCGCAACCACCGTGCTCAAGGACGCGGTGAAGGTGCAGGCCGGCGAGATCGTCGATGCCGCGGTGATGTCGCGCAAGGCGCTCGCCAGCTTCATCGAGGCGCAGATCGAGGACGCCAGGGCGCAGGACGTGCTGTTCTCGCTGCACCTCAAATCCACGATGATGAAGGTATCGGACCCGATCATGTTCGGCATCGTCGTCGAGGCGTTCTACCGCGACGTGCTGGCCAGGCACGCCGACGCCCTGAAGCAGGCCGGCTTCGATGCGAACAACGGCATCGGCGATCTGTACGCGCGTATCCAGTCGCTGCCGCAGGACCAGCAGGACGCGATCCGCGCCGACATCGACGCGCTCTATGCGCAGCGTCCGAAGCTCGCGATGGTCAATTCCGACAAGGGCATCACCAACCTGCACGTGCCGTCTGATGTCATCGTCGATGCGTCGATGCCGGCGATGATCCGCGACTCGGGCGGCATGTGGAACGCCGAGGGCAAGCTGCAGGACGCCAAGGCCGTGATTCCCGACCGCTGCTACGCCGGCGTGTTCCAGACGGTCATCGAGGACTGCAAGGCCAACGGCGCGTTCGACCCGACGACGATGGGCTCGGTGCCCAACGTCGGCCTGATGGCGCAGAAGGCCGAGGAATACGGCAGCCACGACAAGACCTTCCAGATTCCGGGCGACGGCACCGTGCGCGTCACCGACGGCGACGGCAACGTGGTGTTCGAACACAGCGTCGAGGCCGGCGACATCTGGCGCATGTGCCAGACCAAGGACGCGCCGATCCAGGACTGGGTGAAGCTCGCGGTGAACCGTGCGCGCCTGTCGCAGACGCCGGCGGTGTTCTGGCTCGATGAGAGCCGCGCGCACGACGCGCAGGTGATCGCCAAGGTCGAGACGTATCTCAAGGACCACGACACCAGCGGGCTCGACCTGCGCGTGCTGCCGCCGGTCGAGGCGACTGCGTTCTCGCTCGCGCGCATCCGCAAGGGCGAGGACACGATCTCGGTCACCGGCAACGTGCTGCGCGATTACCTGACCGATCTGTTCCCGATCATGGAACTGGGCACCAGTGCCAAGATGCTGTCGATCGTGCCGCTGATGGCCGGTGGCGGCCTGTTCGAGACCGGCGCCGGCGGCAGCGCGCCCAAGCACGTGCAGCAGTTCGTCGAAGAGAACTACCTGCGCTGGGATTCGCTCGGCGAGTTTCTTGCGCTGGCCGCGTCGCTCGAGCATCTGGGCAACGCCTACGACAACCCGAAGGCCAAGGTGCTGGCCGCCGCGCTCGATGTCGCCAACGGCCGCATTCTCGACGAGAACCGCTCGCCGGCGCGCAAGGTCGGTGAACTCGACAACCGCGGCAGCCACTTCTATCTCGCCCAGTACTGGGCGCAGGCGCTGGCCGACCAGAACGACGATGCCGATCTGAAGGCGACGTTCGCGCCGGTCGCAAAGGCCCTGACCGAAGGCGAGGCGGCGATCCTGTCCGAGCTCAACGGCGCGCAGGGCAAGCCGGTCGAGATCGGCGGTTACTACCACCCGGATCTGGCGAAGGTCGGTGAGGCGATGCGGCCAAGCGCCACGCTCAACGCCGCGATCGCACAGCTGCAGTAACGCATCCGCGTGTGCGTCACGACAGGCCCGCTCCGGCGGGCCTGTCGCGTTTTCGGCTATGCGATCACGTCGCGCTCAGCGCCCGCTCAAGGATTCGCGCACCGGCATGGTCTGCGGCCAGCCGCCGGCCATCGCGCGGTAGACCGCCACCGCGCCGGTTGCGGTGCGTGTGCGGCCGGATGCGAATGCGTCCTCGGCGTCGAGCTGCGTGCGTTCGGCGTCCAGCACGTCGAGCAGACCGGTTTCGCCGGCCTCGAAACGCATCCGCGCCAGGCGGGCGGCGCGCGCGCTGTCGAGTGCGGCACGTTCGAGTTCGACGTCGGCATCGTGGGCGCGGTCGAAACGCACCAGCGCATTGCCGGTGTCCTCCAGCGCGCGCAGCACGGTCTGCTGGTAGCGCGCGAGTTCGGCCGAGGCATCGGCGTCCGCTGCGGCAATGCGGGCGCGCACGCGGCCGATGTCGAGGAACGACCAGTCGATGCCGAGTGCGACGAGGCGCGTTTCGCTGTCGCGTTCGAACAATGCACCGACATCGCCGGCCTGGCTGCCGATCAGACCGCCCAGCGTCAGCCGCGGGAACAGGTCCGCGGTCGCGACACCGACACGCGCGGTCGCCGAGTGCAGGCGATGTTCGGCCGCGGACACGTCGGGCCGGACGCGCAGGATGTCGGCCGGTGTGCCCGGATCGATCGTGCGCGGTACCTCCGGCAATGCACGCGCGGCCGACAACTGCTGGCGCAGGGCGTCCGGCGTGCGGCCGGTCAGCACGGCGATGCGATGCGTCGCTACCGCGATCTCGGCTTCCAGCGTCGGAATGCGCGCCGACGTGGACGCGGCCTGCGCGGACGCGCGTGCGCCGTCGAAGTCACTGTCCTGTCCGGCTTCGCGACGCGCGTCGACCAGCGCCAGCGTGTGCTGCTGGTTGCCGGCGTTCTCGGTGGCGACGCGCAGGCGTTCCTGCAGGCCGCGCAGATCGAGATAGGCCGTTGCCACTTCACCGACGATCGCGACCTGCAACGCACGCAGATCGTCGGCGCTCGCGGCGACATCGGCGCGACCGGCTTCGACGCCGCGACGCACGCGGCCGAACAGGTCGAGTTCCCAGCTCGCGCCGATGCCGGCCTCGAAGCTGTCGGCGTCGCGCGCATCACGCGGCACGCCGGGCGCCTGGTCGGCACTCGCACGGTTGCTGGCGCCGCGCGCGCTGGCGTCGATGGTCGGCAGCTGGTCGAAGCGAGCACCACGCAGCAATGCGTTCGCGCGGTCGTAGCGTGCCAGTGCGATGCGCAGATCGTGGTTCGCGGCCAGCGTGTCGTCGATCAGCGTGCTCAACTGCGGATCGCCGAAGGCCTGCCAGAACGCGCCATCCGCAGCGGCCGGTGCAGCCGAGGCCACCGTCGCGTCCGGCGGCGCTACGTCGGTGAAGGTCTCCGGCACGGCGACCGTCGGCCGCACGTGGTCAGGCCCGACGGCGCAGGCGGCGAGTAACGCCGCCGCCAGCACCGTGAGTACGGGACGCATCACCACGGCAGCACCTCGTCGAGATAGAAGTAGCCGCCGGTCGGGCCGGCATCCTCGATCAGCGCCAGACGCACGCTGGTCTTCGCGCCGTCGGCGACTTCGAGTTCACCGTTCTGCTCGTCGCCGGCCTTGTTCATGTCGGTGCGCACGTAGCCCGGATGGATCGTGTTGACCTTGATGCCGGCGTCCTTGAGCACGTGCGCCAGATGCACGGTCCATGCGTTCACCGCGCTCTTGGACACGTTGTAGGCCGGCACGCCCTTGAAGTCGTAGATGAAGGACGCCGGGTCCTGATGCGCGCTGTTCGAGCCGAGCAGGCTCGAGACGTTGACGATGCGGCCGGCTTTCGACTTGTGCAGCAAGGGCAGCAGTGCCTGGGTGGTGGCGATCAGGCCGAACACGTTGGTTTCGAAGGTCGTGCGCCAGGTGTCGAGCGACTGGCCGGCCGCGCCCTTGCTGGGATCGTCGGCGAGGATGCCGGCGTTGTTGACCAGGATGTCGAGACGGCCGTGACGTGCCTCGATGGCCTGCGCGGCCTCGACAATGCTGGCGGCATCGGTCACGTCGAGCGCGATCGCCTCGACCGGCAGACCTTCGGCCTGCAGCTTCAACGCGGCTTCGACGGCACGGTCACGATTGCGGCCGGCCAGCAGCGTGTGCACGCCAGCCTGTGCGAGCTGGCGCACGGTTTCCAGGCCGATGCCACGGGTGGCGCCGGTGACGAGGGCGATGCGGGAATCGGAAACGGACATTTCGGTACTCCTAGCGGGGGATCGGGGGCTGTGGTCACTTCCATCCATCATTCCCGCGGCTTTCAACAGACGCATGTCTGGTCAGGCGGGAATCCATGGACGTCCAAGCATTGAAAACAAAGTCCATGGATCCCCGCTTTCGCGGGGATGACGGCCCGGATGGATCAGGAATGGGCCGGCGCGACGTGCGCCGTGTCGTTGGCCGGCGCATGCGACACCAGCGGACGATTGGAGAGCTTGCGCAGCGCGACGTAGAACACCGGCGTCAGGAACAGGCCGAACAGGGTCACGCCGACCATGCCGGCGAACACCGTGATGCCGGTGACCGCACGCACTTCGGCGCCGGCGCCGCTGCCGAGCATCAGCGGCACCACGCCGGCGATGAAGGCGATCGAGGTCATGACGATCGGGCGCAGACGCAGGCGGCAGGCTTCGAGTGCGGACTCGACGACGCCCTTGCCCTGCAGTTCCAGCTCGCGGGCGAACTCGACGATGAGGATCGCGTTCTTGCACGCCAGGCCCATCAGCACGACCAGTCCCACCTGCACGAACACGTTGTTGTCGCCGCCGACCAGCCACACGCCGAACAGCGCGGACAGGATGGTCATCGGCACGATCAGGATCACCGCCAGCGGCAGGGTCCAGCTCTCATAAAGCGCGGCCAGCACCAGGAAGGCCAGCAGCACCGCGAGCGGGAACACGATCAGCGCGGCCTTGCCCTGGGTTGACTGCTGGTAGCTCAGGTCGGTCCATTCGATGGTCATGCCCGGCGGCAGCACTTCCCCGGCGATACGCGTCACTTCGTCCATCGCCTGCGCCGAGGACAGCACGCGCGGGTCGGACTCGCCGGCCAGATCGGCGGCCGGATATCCGTTGTAGCGCAGCACCGGATCGGGCCCGTAGGTCTGGCGGATGTCGACCATCGAACCGATCGGCACCATCTCGCCACGCTCGTTGCGCGTGCGCAGATTGGCGATGTCCTCGACGCTGTCACGGTACTGGCCATCGGCCTGGGCGATCACCTGCCAGGTGCGGCCGAACTGGTTGAAGTCGTTGACGTAGGCCGAGCCCAGATAGGTCTGCAGCGTGTCGAACAGTTCGGTCAGCGGCACACCCTGCGTCTTGGCCTTGTCGCGGTCGACGATCGCGTCGAGCTGCGGCACGTTGGCCTGGTAGCTGGTGATCGGATAGCCCATGCCCGGCGTCTGCATGATCGTGCCGGTCATCGCGTTCACCGCATCCTGCAGCGCGCCGTAGCCCAGATTGCCGCGGTCCTGGATGAACATCTGGTAGCCCGAGCCGTTGCCCAGACCGAGGATCGGCGGCGGCATCATCGCGAACGCGAAGCCGTCGCGCAGGCCGGAAATCTTCCCGTTGATCTCGGCATTGATCTCGGCTGCCGAACGGCTGCGCTCGCTGCTCGGCTTGAGCGTGATGAAGGCGACGCCGGTGTTGGGCGTGTTGGTGAACTGCAGCGCGTTGAGGCCCGGGAAAGCGATCGCGTGCGCGACGCCGTCGGTCTCCATCGCGATGTCGGTGACCTGCTTGAGCAGCGCGTCCGAACGCGCGATCGATGCGCCTTCCGGCAGCTTCACGCCTGCGATCAGGTACAGCTTGTCCTGCACCGGAATGAAGCCCGGCGGCACCGCCTTGAACAGCAGGCCGGTCGACAGCAACAGGCCGGCATAGACCAGGAACACCAGACCGCGACGGCCGAGGATGCGACCGACGCCACGCTCGTAGCGCGCGGCACTGGCACCGAAGAAGCGGTTGAACGGACGGAAGATCCAGCCGAAGCCGCGATCGAGGCCGCGGGTCAGCGCATCCTTCGGCGCGCCGTGAGGCTGCAGCAGACGCGCGGCCAGCGCCGGCGACAGGGTCAGCGAGTTCAGGCCCGAAATGGCGGTCGCAATGGCGATCGTCACCGCGAACTGCTTGTAGAACTGGCCGGTCACGCCGTCGAGGAAGGCCATCGGCACGAACACCGCGCACAGCACCAGGGTGATCGCGATGATCGGCCCGGACACTTCGCGCATCGCCTGATGCGCGGCGGCCAACGGTTGCAGTCCCTGCTCGATGTTGCGCTCGACGTTCTCCACCACGACGATCGCATCGTCCACCACGATGCCGATCGCCAGCACCAGACCGAACAGGGTCAGCGTGTTGATCGAGAAGCCCAGCAGGTGCAGCACCGCGAAGGTGCCGACGATCGACACCGGCACCGCCAGCAGCGGAATAATCGACGCGCGCCAGGTCTGCAGGAACAGGATCACCACCAGCACCACCAGTGCGACCGCTTCGAGCAGCGTGGTGACCACGGCCTTGATCGAGTCGCGCACGAAGCTGGTGGTGTCGTAGACGGCCTCGTACTGGATGCCTTCGGGGAAGCGCGCCGACAGCTCGTCGAGCGTCGCGATCACCGAGTCGCGGATCTCCAGCGCGTTCGCGCCCGGTGCCTGGAATATGCCGATGCCGACCGCGGCCTTGCCGTCGAGTTGCGCGCGCAGCGTGTAGTCGCCCGCGCCCAGTTCCAGACGCGCGACATCCGACAGCCGCACGATGCTGCCGTCGTCGCCACGCTTGAGCACGATGTCGCCGAACTCGGCGGTATCGCGCAGACGGCCCTGGGCATTGATCAGGGTCAGGAAGTCGCTGTTGTTGGGCATCGGTTCGGCGCCCAGCTGGCCGGCCGAGACCTGCACGTTCTGCTCGCGCATCGCGCGCACCACGTCGCTGGCGGTCAGACCGCGCGCGGCAACTGCATCGGGATCGAGCCATGCGCGCATTGCGTAGTCGCCGCCACCGAAGATCTGCGCATCGCCGACGCCTTCGATGCGCGCGAGTGCGTCCTTGACGTTGAGGCGCGCGTAGTTGCGCAGGTACAGCGTGTCGTAGCGCGCATCGGGCGAGGTCAGATGCACGACCATCAGGAAGGTCGGCGACTGCTTCTGCGTGGTCACGCCCTGCCGGCGCACGTCCTCGGGCAGACGCGACAGCGCCTGGGCCACGCGGTTCTGCACGCGCACCGCGGCATCGTCGGCATCGGTGCCGGGACGGAAGGTCACCGTGGTGACCAACACGCCGTCGGAACCGGCGACCGACTTGACGTACATCATGTCCTCGACGCCGTTGATCGCCTCTTCGAGCGGCGTGGCGACGGTTTCGGCGATGACCTTGGGATTTGCGCCCGGATACACGGTGCGCACCACCACCGACGGCGGCACGACCTCGGGGTATTCGCCGATCGGCAGCGAGGGAATCGAGATCAGGCCGGCGGCGAAGATCACGATCGACAACACCGCGGCGAAGATCGGCCGGTCGATGAAGAAGCGGGAGAAGTCCACGGGGGGATCCTTGTGGGCGGCTGCGAGCCGCTTTGCAGAAATGTCGGAAACAGCGAACCCTTCTCCCTCCGGGAGAAGGTGCCCCGAAGGGGCGGATGAGGGTTGGGGCTTTCTCAGTGGAGCCCGGCCCTCACCCCAACCCCTCTCCCGGAGGAGGGGCTACAAGCAAGAGCCTCAGCGCGTCGCGACGACCTTGTCGGTCGGCTTGCCGCCGCGCATCGCGACCTCCACCGGCGCGACCGGCATGCCCGGCATGAAGACCTTCTGCACGCCGCTCACCAGCACGCGATCGCCGTCGGCGAGGCCGGACTCGACCACGCGCAGACCATCGACGATGCGACCGGTGACGATGTCGCGGCGCTGCGCGGTGTTGCCTTCGCCCAGCACGTAGACGTACTTGCGGTCCTGGTCGGTCAGCACGGCCTTGTCGTCGACCAGCAGCGCGTCATGACGCGAGGCGCCTTCGAGCTGCACGCGTGCGAACAGGCCCGGCGTGAAGCGGCGCTCGGGATTCGGCAGTACCGCGCGGGCACGCACCGTGCCGGTGGTCGGGTCGACCTGGTTGTCGAGGAAGTCGACGGTGCCGGCATGCGGGTAGCCGGTCTCATCACTCAGGCCCACGCGCACCGCGTTGTGGCGATTGGTGCGGGTGCCGGCACGCGCCATCGCCTGGTGACGCAGGAAGGTGCGCTCGTCGGTTTCGAAGTAGACGTGCACCGGATCCTGCGAGACCACGGTGGTCAGCAGCGAGCCGTCGGCCTGGGCGAGATTGCCGGTGGTCAGCATCGCGCGACCGGCGCGGCCGGCGACTGGCGCACGCACTTCAGTGAACGACAGATCCAGACGCGCGGTCTCGACCGCGGCCTGCGCGGCGCGCACCGCGGCTTCGGCCTCGGCGCGACCAGCGGTGCGGGCTTCGAAGTCGTCGCGCGAGATCGCGCTGGCGTCGACCAGCGACTGCGCACGCGTGTGGCGCGTGGTCGCCAGTTGCGCATCGGCACGGGCGCGGGCCAGCTCTGCTTCCGCGCGCTGCAGGGCGGCACGATAGGGGCGCGGATCGATGACGAACAGCAGGTCGCCCTGCTTGACCTCGTCGCCTTCGGCGTATGCCACGCGCTGCACGTAGCCGCTGACGCGCGGACGCAGTTCGACGCTCTCGACCGCCGACACGCGGCCGGTGGCGTCGTTCCAGTCCTGCACCTGTTCCGACAGCACGGCGGCGACGCCGACTTCCGGTGGAGGCGGCATGGCCGAATCCTGCGCACGGCTGTCGCAGCCGGCGATGGCGAGGGCGACTGCGGCGGCAAGGCTGGTCGCGGCGAGGGCGCGCCAGGCGCGCGGGGTGAGAGTCGAGCGGATCATGGACGTGATTCCTGGGGGGAGGGCGTGGACGCGAGGCGGCGCAGCAGAGCGCCGGCCTCGTCGCGGGGACTGGATTTCGGAGAACAGGGCCCGACGTCGAGGTCGTCGGAAAGGCCGGGTGGGCGCACCGCGGCGCCAATGGGGAAGCGCACCAGGGCGACGTCGGCATTCGCCGCGCCATCGACCAGGCGCAGGGCGTGATCGGCAATCGCCTCGACATCCGGCCACTGCGCGCAGGCATGCGCGGCATTCGCAGCGCTGCGCACCGGCGAGTCGACGGCGAGCATCTGCACGCGCACCGGCAGCGTGCGGGCTTCCTCGTGCAGCACCCGCGCCAGCATCCGCAGCGCGGCCGCGCCGATCGAGTGATGGCCGTAGCCCGACCACGGCTGGTCGGCACCCGGGCCGCCGACCAGCACGTAGCCGGCACGCGGCTGCGCGACGAGCAGCGGCAGCAGATGGCGGGCGATCGACAGGTGCGGCAGCAGGTCTTCGTCGAGGCGGCGACGCAGGAAGTCGGCCGGTGCGTCGAGCACGCGGCGGCTGCCGACCTCGCCGCGGATCGCCGCGATCACCGACGCAGGCGCCGGACCGGGCAGCGCGCGCAGTCGCGCGGCAAGGTCGGCGGCATCACGGTCGGTGCGGATATCGGCGCTGAGCGTGGTCAGCGTGTCGCCGTGGTGGTCCTGCAACCCCGCCAGGGCGGCGGCGTCTTTGGCGACCGCGATCGTGCGTCGTCCGGCCGCCAGCGCCTGGGCCAGCACGCGCGAGCCGATCGTCCCGGTCGCGCCGACAATCACCAGCGGCGCTCCGATTGTCCCTTTCATGGGATTTTGTCTCCCGAAAACCGGGATTCGACGGGGGCCTGAGCCGCCTGTTCCGGCCGCCGGCCGGGCCACCAGGCCCACAGCCAGGCCCAGTCCAGATGTCCGCCCTGCAGGCGGCGCGGCGGTGTCAGGCGTGCGCTAGCCGATTGATTCGGCGGGATTTCCATGCGGAAACCCTGACGTCGCGGCAGGGGCTTGGCAGTGCGCGCGGCGGCGGATGTGAGATCGCGGGAGAAGGACATGGGCGGCGTCCGGTCGGGGAATGCCGCAGATCATCCGCTTCGAAAGGGGACTTGATTAGTCCCCTTTCGAGGGAATAATTATCCCCGTCACGGGCCAATCGTCCGCGCACGCCCCGGCCCGCCCTTCCAGGAGTTCCGCATGGCCCACGATCTCAACGAGACACTGATCTTCGTCAAGGTGGTCGAGCAGGGCAGCTTCATCGCCGCTGCCAACGCACTCGGTCTGCCCAAGACCACGGTCAGCCGCAAGGTGCAGGAACTCGAGCAGCGGCTGGGCGTGCGCCTGCTCAACCGCACCACGCGCCGGCTCGGTCTGACCGAGGCGGGCGGCATCTACCACGAGCATTGCCAGCGCATCGCGCGCGGGCTGGAAGAAGCCGAAAGTGCGATCGCGCAGCTGCAGAGCGGCCCGCGCGGCTGGCTGCGTTTCACCGTGCCCTACTCGATCGGCATCACCTGGATCGCGCCGTTGCTCGGCGACTTCCAGGCGCAGTACCCCGAGATCCAGCTCGACATGCACATGGGCAACGAAAAGCTCGACCTGATCGCGGGCGAAGCGGACATCGCCCTGCGCATCGGCACCCTGCCCGATTCCAATCTCGTCGCACGCAAGCTCGGCAGCCTGCGCACGCAGGTGTTCGCCAGCCAGGCCTACATCGAGCGGCACGGCGAGCCGCTGCATCCCGACGACCTGCAGCACCACCGCACGCTGGTGATGCGCAAGGGCCACCACGTCAACAACCGGTTCTCGTGGTCGCTGACCGACGGCCAGGCGCTGCGCGACTTCCCGGTCAATCCGCGGCTGGTCGCCAATGATCCGGCCGCGCTCAACTGGGCGCTGATCAAGGGCGAGGGCCTGCTGCTGACCGGCGACGTCATGGCCAAGGCCTTCGTCGAAGCGGGCATGGCGCAGCGCGTGCTGGCCGGCTGGACCGGGCCGGAGGTGGATTTCAACGCGGTGTTCCCGGGCGGTCGGCTGATGTCGCCGAAGGTGCGCGCGTTCGTCGATTTCCTCATCGATCGCCTCAACTTCGACGCCGACCACATGCAGACGCTGTGCCAGGTGCAGCAGCAGGCGATGCAGGCGAAGGCGGCCGGTCAGGTCGCGCTGGCGGAACTGAAGAAGGCCTCACGTCGCGCGCCGGGACCGGCGAGCGATGTGGTGCGTCAGGAAGTGGTCGAACGCTGGGGCGCCGAGCTTCTGGCCGGACGTGCACCGCGCCTCGACGGTGCGGACGCGGACGCCCCGCGCCCGGTTCTCGCACGCGGGCAGGATCGCTGAGGCGTCGACGGCATCCCGGCGCTCAGCCCGCGCGCAGCCACTCGCGCATTAGCGCCGATGTCCGTGCGGGTTGTTCGAGTGGCGGCAGATGGCCGCAGGTGTCGAGGCGATGCAGCACCGACTCCGCGATGCCGGCGTGCATCGCCTCGGCCTCGGCTGGCGGCGTGAGCCGATCGTCTTCACCGACGATGATCAGCGTCGGCACGTCGATGCCGGCCAGCAGCGGCGCCGAATCGGGACGCCCGAGAATCGCCGCCTGCTGGCGCAGATAGCCATCGGCGCCGACCTCGCGCGCCATCGACTGCACGATCGCGCCGATCGGTCCGTCGATGTGATCCGCATGCACCAGGCTCGGCAGCAACTGCGCGGTGACGCCGACGAAGCGGCCGCGGCCGATCGCGGCAATGCCGCGCCGACGCTGCTGTGCGCGCTCGGGCGAATCGGGCCGCGCGCTGGTCGCGATCAACGCCAGACGCGTCACGCGCTCGGGCGCGCGGCGCAGGATCTCGAAGGCGACATAGCCGCCCATCGACAGCGCGGCGAGCGCGAAGCGATCCGGCGCGTTTGCCAGTGCGCGTTCGGCCATCGCACCGACGTCGTCGTCCTGCGTGAGATCGGCGACCTGCGACTGCGCGATGTCGCCGAGCGCATCGATCTGCGCCTGCCACAGGCGCGCCGTGCACAGCAGGCCCGGCAGCAACAGCAGTGGCGCGCGCGCGGTCAAACGCGACTCAGCGCTTGGCGAGCGTGAACTGCGCGGCGGTGCCGGACTCCGAATCGCGGGTTATCCACACGTCGAACAGGCCCGGCTCGGCGGCGAACGCGCCGCTGCGCGTGGTAAAGGCCAGCTGGTCGCGATGCAGGGTGAATTCCACGGTGGTGTGCTCGCCCGGGGCCAGCGCGATCTTGCGGAAATCCTTGAGCTCGCGGATCGGCCGCACGCGGCTGGCGACGCGGTCGTGGATGTAGAGCTGCACGACTTCCTCGCCGAAGCGCGTGCCGTCGTTGCGCAGCGTGGCGCTGACGGTCAGCGTGCCGTCCCAGTCCAGCGTCTCGCTCGACAGCTCGACGTCGCCGTAGACGAAGCGCGTGTACGACAGACCGTGGCCGAAGGGATACAGCGCGCTGTGCGGCATCTCGCGCCAGCGGCTCTTGAACTCGCGCATGTCCGGCAGTTCCGGACGACCGGTGCGCTGACGGTTGTAGTACAGCGGCTGCTGACCCGAATCGCGCGGGAAACTCACCGGCAGACGCGCCGAGGGGTTGTAGTCGCCGAACAGCACATCGGCGATTGCAGGCCCGGTGGCCGTCCCGAGGAACCAGGTCGCGAGGATCGCCTGCGCATCGCGCACTGCGCCCTGCAGCGCGAGCGCGCGGCCGTGACGCAGCAGCACGACGACCGGCGTACCGGTCGCAGCCACTGCCTCGGCCAGCGCCTGCTGCGCGGCGGGAACAACGATCTGCGTGCGCGACTGCGCCTCGCCGCTGAAACCCTGCGGCTCGCCGATCGCCAGCAGTACGACGTCAGCAGCGCGAGCGGCTTCGACCGCCGCCTCGATGCCACCGTCGAGTGGGTCTTCCATGCCGCTGCCGTCGACGACGGTCAGCGCATCGCCGTCCTCGAGCGCGGCGCGGAGGCCGTCCTCGACGTTGACGTGCAGGCGCTTGTCGCCGAACAGTGTCCAGCAGCCTTCGATGTTGTCGCGGTCGCGTGCATACGGCCCGATCAGCGCGATCTTCTGGCCGGACTTCTTCAGCGGCAGCAGATCGCCTTTGTTCCTGAGCAGCACGATCGAGCGACGCGAGACGTCGCGCGCGAGTTCGCCGTGCAGCGCCTGCGGATCGAGCGCGGCCTCGGCCTCGGGGTCGAGCGAGCGGTAGGGATTATCGAACAGGCCGATCGCCTGCTTGACCGCGAACACGCGGCGCACGCCCTGGTCGATGACCTCCATCGGCACCTCGCCGCTGGCGACGAGATCGGGCAGGTGCGCGGCATAGAGGCCGCTCTGCATGCTCATGTCGACGCCGGCGGTGAACGAAAGCTTCGTCGCCTCGCGGTCGTCGCCGGCGAAACCGTGGGCGACGAGTTCGAAGTCGGCCGTGTAGTCCGAGACCACGAAGCCCTTGAAGCCCCACTCGCCACGCAGCAGATCGGTCAGCAGGCCGTCGTGCGCAGAGGCGGGCACGCCGTTGATGTCATTGAAGGCGCTCATCACCGTCAGCGCGCCGGCATCGAGCGCGGCCTTGAACGGCGGCAGGTGCACGTCGCGCAGCGTGCCTTCGGCAATCTCGACGCTGTTGTAGTCCAGGCCGCCCATGACCGCGCCGTAGCCGACGAAGTGCTTCGGGGTGGCCAGCATCGAGTCGTTCGCGGTCAGGTCGCCGCCCTGGAAACCACGCACGCGCGCGGCCGAGAACGCATTGCCCAGCACCACATCCTCGCCGGCCGCTTCGGCCACACGACCCCAGCGCTGGTCGCGGGCGATGTCGAGGGTCGGCGCGAACGTCCAGTGCAGGCCGCACGCGGTGGCTTCGACCGCCGCGGCGCGCGCGGTGCGTTCGGCCAGATCCGGCTCGAAGCTCGCGGCCTCGCCCAGCGGGATCGGGAACACCGTGCGCATGCCGTGGATCACGTCGGCGCCCATCAGCAGCGGGATGCCGAGCCGGCTTTCTTCCACCGCGATGCGCTGCGACTCGCGTCCCTGCACCGCGCCGACACCGTTGAACACCGCGCCGACGAGCCCGGCACGGATGCGCTCGCGCAGCTCGCCGGCGTTCAACTCGTTCATCTCGGGATTCACGTCCGCGGCGAAGGGCCGCAGCATGTCGGCAAAGATACCGAGCTGTCCGATCTTCTCCTCGAGGGTCATCTGCGACAGCAGCGTTTCGAGGCGGTCGTCTAGGCGCATATCGATCCGTGAAAACGATTTCAGCCGACGATTATAGGCCCCTCGCCAGCGCGCGGGTCCAGTCCACCGGCGTGATGCGCGCCTGCGCCTGGTTCAGTCGGCGTCGTCGGGATCGGGCGGTGGCGGATCGCCGGCCGGCACGAACGGCGAGACCGGATCGCTGGCCGGGAAGGTTTCTTCCAGCGCCTCGTCGTGGTTGTCCTCGGCGTGGCTGTCGTCCTGCGGCGCTTCGCGACCGGGCGTGCGCGGGGTCGCCTGTTCTTTGTCGGGATTCGGTTGCATGGGCGCACTCTCGCACCGGCCTCGGAGGACGACGTGAATTCCGCGCGGGCCGCGCGCGCCCGTTTGACGTCCGTTGCACGAGCGCGGTGCAAGCCTGCCGCCTCCCGCCTCACGGCGCTCGCCGGGGCATCGCGACGGAGCTTCCATGGCGCGTCCCATCTGGTCCGGTTCCCTGTCCTTCGGCCTGCTCAACATCCCCGTCTCGCTGATGTCGGGCGAGCGCAGGACCGACCTGAGCTTCCGCATGCTCGATTCGCGCGACAAGAAGCCCATCCGCTTCGAGCGCGTCAATGCCGAGACCGGCGAGGAAGTGCCGTGGAAGGAGATCGTCAAGGCCTTCGAGTACGACAAGGGCAGCTATGTCGTGATCGAGAAGGAGGACATCGCCTCGGCCGCGCCCGAATCGCACGAGTCGGTCGACGTGGAGGCCTTCGTCGATGCCGGCAGCATCGGCACCCGCTTCTTCGAGAAACCCTATGTGCTGGTGCCGGGCAAGAAGGCCGAGAAAGGCTACGTGCTGCTGCGCGAAACTTTGAAGAAGACCGGCAAGATCGGCGTGGCGCGGGTGGTCATCCGCACCCGTGAATACCTGTGCGCGGTGATGCCCGAGGAGGACGCGCTGATCCTCATGTTGCTGCGCTACCCGCAGGAACTGGTCGACCCCAACGATTACAAGCTGCCCAGCGGCGCCACGTCGAGTTACCGCATCGCCGACAAGGAGTTCGACATGGCGGCGCAGCTGATCGATTCGATGTCCGCCGACTGGGCCCCCGACAGCTACCACGACGAGTTCCGCGAGCGCCTGTCGGAGATCATCAAGAAGCGCATCAAGGCCAAGGGCGCGACGGCCAAGGTCACCGAAGAAGCGCCGCATCGCGAAGACGCCGCCACCAACGTCGTCGACTTCGTCGCCCTGCTGCAGAAGAGCCTGGGCGAGAACAAGCGCACGCCGGCCAAGGACACGGCGAAGACGCCGGTGAAGAAGGGCGCGAAGTCCGCCGCCAAGAAGACCACGAAGAAAGCCGCCAAGAAGCGCACCACCAAGACGGCGAAGAAGGCCGTGCGCAAGGCCTCGTAAGTCATGAGCCTGACCGAATACCGGCGCAAGCGGCGGTTCGACACCACCCGCGAGCCCGAGCCGGGCAAGCCTTTGCCGCGCGGCCAGCGCGCGATTTTCGTCGTCCAGCTGCATCACGCCAGCCGCCGCCATTACGACTTCCGCCTGCAGGTCGGCGACGCGCTCAAGAGCTGGGCGGTGCCCAAGGGCCCGAGCTACGACCCGGACGTGAAGCGCATGGCGGTCGAGGTGGAGGACCATCCGGTCGATTACGCCGGCTTCGAGGGCGAGATACCCAAGGGCGAGTACGGTGGCGGGCACGTGGCGCGCTTCGATACCGGTGTGTGGGCCGCCGACGGCGATCCGGGGGAAGGTCTGGCCAAGGGCCATCTGCGTTTCGAACTGTTCGGCCGCAAGCTCAAGGGCCGCTGGCACCTGGTGCGATCGCACAAGCCGGCGCGTCAGCCGCAGTGGCTGCTGTTCAAGGACCGCGACGAATTCGCCGGCACGCTCGAAGCCGACGATCTGCTCGCCGATGTGGCGCCGCCGCCGGCCGAGGATGCCCGGCGCGCCGGCACCGGCAAGGCGCGCAAGCGCAAGGAAAAAGCGGTCGAAGCGCCGCCGGCCAGGGCCGGCGACTGGGCGGCCGCGGCCCGCAGGCTCGACGGCGCGCGACGGGCTGCAGCACCCGACGGGCCCTTCGCGCCCCAGCTCGCCAAGCTCGGCGATGCCGCGCCCGAAGGCGAATCCTGGCTGCACGAACTCAAGTGGGACGGCTATCGCCTGCTGGCGACAATCGCGCGCGGCAAGGTGCAGCTGTGGTCGCGCAACGCGCTCGAATGGACCGACAAGGTGCCCGAGATCACCGCTGCGGTCGCGCGACTGGGCCTGAAGTCCGCTGCGCTCGACGGCGAACTCATCGCCGGGCGCGGCAGCCGCGAAGACTTCAATCTGCTGCAGGGCACGCTGTCGGGCGAGCGCCAGGGCGCGTTGGCGCTGGTGTTGTTCGACCTGCTGCACGTCGACGGCGTCGACATCTCCGATGCGCCGCTGTTCGCGCGCAAGGCGCTGCTGCAGCGGATCCTCGGGGACACGCCGCCGTCGCATCTGGCCTTCAGCACCCACATCGAAGGGCATGCCGACGCCGCGGTGGAGCTGGCCTCCGAATCGGGCTTCGAGGGCATCATCTCCAAGCGCGGCGACCGCCCCTATCGCCCCGGGCGCGGCGATGACTGGCGCAAGACCAAGGAGCTGGCCAGCGACGAATACGCGGTGGTCGGCTATACGCCGCCCAAGGGCAGCCGCAGCGGGTTCGGCTCGCTGCTGTTGGCAAGGCCCGACGCCGAACACGGCTGGCGCTACGCCGGGCGCGTGGGCTCGGGCTTCAGCGACGCGCTGCTGGACGAACTCACCGCGCATATCGGTCGCGCCGGCCGCGATACACCGACCGTGCACGTGCCGCCCAACGACACCGATCTGCGCCATGCCCGATGGTTCGCGCCGCGCTTCGTCGTCGAAGTGTTCTCGCGCGGCACCGGCGGCCATGGCCTGCTGCGCCAGCCGTCACTGAAGGCGGTCAGGCCCGACAAGTCGGTGGACGATCTGCACGACAGCGACCGCGACGGAAACGGAGACGGCGACATGGCGACGCGAGGCGAGACATCCGGACCGGATGCGACCAACGCCTCCGCAGCGTCGAAGAAACGCGTGACCAAGAAAGCGTCGAAGGCCAAGGCCCCTGAAAAATCCGCTGCCAGTACGAAGCGGACAGCGCGCGCCGCACGCACGCCGCCAACGCTGTCGAGCCCGGACAAGGTGCTGTTCCCCGGCGACACGCTGACCAAGCGCGACGTGGCCGATTACTACGCCGCCGCGATGCCGTGGCTGCTGCCCGAGATCGCCGGACGTCCGCTGTCGGTGATCCGCTGTCCGGGCGGCATCGACAGCGCCTGTTTCTTCCAGAAGCACCACACCGCCGGCATGCAGCTGGTCGAGACGGTGCGGCTGAAGGAGGAATCGGGCAGCGGCGACTATCTCGTCGCCAACGATGCCGCAGCCGCCCTGGAGCTGGTGCAGTTCAACGCGCTGGAGTTCCATCCCTGGGGCGCGCATGCGGACGCGCCGGATATCGCCGACCGGATCGTGTTCGACCTCGACCCGGGCGAAGGTGTGGCCTGGCCGCAGATCGTCGAGGCCGCGCGCCATGTGCGCGAACTGCTGCGGCAGGTGGGGCTGGAATCGTTCGTGCGCACGACCGGCGGCAAGGGCCTGCACGTGGTGGTGCCCTTGAATCCCGGCTGCAGCTGGGACGTGGTCAAACCGTTCGCGCATGCGTTCGCGCAGGGCATGGTCGAGGTCGATCCGCTGACCTACGTGGCCACGGCGACCAAGAAATTCCGCAAGGGCAAGATCTTCATCGATTACCTGCGCAACGGCCGCGGTGCCACCAGCGTAGCCTCGTTCTCGCTGCGCGCGCGCGCCGGCGCGCCGGTCTCGATGCCCCTGCGCTGGGAAGACCTGGGACGGGTGAAATCCGGCGATGCCTGGACGCTGCGCAATGCGCCCGCCCGCTTGAAACGGCTCAAGGCGCATCCTTGGGGTGCGTTCGCGACGATGGCGCAATCACTGGGCGATCTCGTCGGCTGAGCCGGCTCGCCACGATGGCGCTTCCGTCGCGCGGGCACCGCCATGCACCCGTCCATCCCGACCCTCGCTCTAATGCGCGCATGACCGCGCACGACCCCTACACGCCGCCCGCCGCGGTTGTTCAGGACCTGCCGTCCGACGCGTCGCGCCAGGCCCCGTTCTACGTGGTGTCGATGCCCAAGCTGGTCGTGCTGTTCGTCTGCACGCTGGGGCTGTACCAGGTGTTCTGGTTCTACATGCACTGGCGGCGCTGGAAGGCCGGTCGCAACGAGACGATATGGCCGGTGGCCCGGGCGATCTTCGCGTTGTTCTACACACATGCCCTGGCCCGCCGCATCCGCGCAACGTTGGCAGCCCGCGGCCTGCCAGCACACCGCGGCACGGCTGCCCTGGCGACGCTCTACGTCGCGGTGACGGCGCTCGACTGGGGCAGCGGGCTTGCCTGGCCATGGATCTCGCCCCGGATTCCCGCCGGTTGGATCTGGATCGGCGAATGGGGCAGCCTGCTGCTCATGCCGGTGGTCGGCGCCTGCCTGGTCGGCCTGCAACGCGCCGCCAACGCCGCCTGCGGCGATCCGCACGCCCACACGAACCGTCGTTTCACGCTCGCCAATCTCGCCTGGAGCGTCCTCGGCGTCTCGGCAACGGCGTGGGTCGTCTATATGGCAGAAGGCGTCGCCGTCTGAGCATCGCCCTCACCCGCCTTCTGTAGGAGCGCGCTTGCGCGCGAAGAGGCTTTGCCGGGAACGCCCATCGCGCGCAAGCGCGTTCCTACAGGGGGGTCGGCGTCTGTTGTCCGCGCGAATGTATCCATCAAGCACAACGCGGTATCTGAGCCCCCATAACACCCGACCTTTGTAGGAGCGCGCTTGCGCGCGAAGAGGCTTCGCCGGGAACGCCCGTCGCGCGCAAGCGCGCTCCTACAGTGAGGTCGGCGTCGTGCTGTCGACGTGGATGCATCCATAGCGCACAGCGGGGGTGTCTGAGCCCCGATTTCGCCGCATCTTGTAGGAGCGCGCTTGCGCGCGAAGAGGCTCTGCCGGGAAAGCCCGTCGCGCGCAAGCGCGCTCCTACAGGGGACACGCCGACCGACTCAGGGCCGTGCGCTCAGCCGCAGTCCGCGCGGAGTGAGCTGGCGTTCGGCGAGTTCGAACATGCCCTGCACCGCGAGGGCGAGCAGCGCGGCGGGGACGGCGCCTTCGAGGATCAGGCCGAGGTCGTCGAGGCGGATGCCGGTGAGGATGGGCTGGCCGTAGCCGCCGGCGCCGATCAGCGCGCCGAGCGTCGCGGTGCCGACGTTGATGACCGCCGCGGTCTTGATACCGGCCAGGATCGTGCGCAGGGCCAGGGGCAGTTCCACACGCAGCAGTCGCGTACCCGGTGGCAGGCCGATCGCGGCCGCGGTTTCGCGCAGCTCGCGCGGAATGCCGGTGAGGCCGGCATGCGTGTTGCGGACGATCGGCAGCAGGCTGTAGAGGAACAGCGCGGCGATCGCCGGGCCGGCGCCAATGCCGAACAGCGGAATCATGAAGACGAACACCGCCAGCGACGGCAGCGTCTGCAGTACGCCGGTCAGCGCCAGCACGCCCTGGCCCAGTCGCGGACGGCGCGCGGCGAGAATGCCCAGCGGCAGCGCGACCAGCAACGCGGCGCTGAGCGAGATGCCGACCAGTGCGAGATGTTCGCCGGTGCGCTGCCAGATGCGTGCGGTGCGGCCGCCGGCGTCCGGAGCATCGACGCCCAGCCAGTCGGCGGCGACGGCCGCTTCGCTCTCGCGATCGAGCTTCACCCGCGCGTTGAGCCGCCGCATCGTCGCCGCGTCGATACGGCCTTCCAGCGACTGCAGTGTCTCGACGAACGCCGGTGCGCGTTCCGACAGGTCAACCCGGTAGAGGAACACCGCGGCATAGGACGGAAAGAAGGCGCGGTCGTCCTCGAGCACGACGAGGTCGTAGGCGGGAATCTCGGCGTCGGTGCGGTAGAGATCGGTGGCGTCGATCGCGCCGTTCGCCAGTGCACGGTAGGCGAGGTCGTGGTCGAGACCGTCGGGGCGCTGCGGCAATCCGTAGGCGGCCTGCAGCCCGGGCCAACCGTCGGCACGCGACATGAACTCGTTGCTCAGGCCGAAACGCAGGTCGGGATGGTCGCGCAGGTCCGACAGCGCGCGGATGCCGAGCGCCTGCGCGTGCGTGCGCTGCATGCCCAGTGCGTAGCTGTTGTCGAAGCCCAGCGGCGCGCTCATCGCCAGGCCTTCGCGTGCGAGCGCAGCGTGCAACGCGGCCATGTCGGCGCCGGGCATCTGCAGCAGTTCGTCGGCGAGCGTGCCGGTGTACTCGGCGTAGGCATCGATGCTGCCTTCGAGCAGCGCGCGCCACAGGATGCGCGTGCCGCCGAGCTGGCGCCGGTGGCGCACCTCCACCCCGGCGTCGCGGGCGGCCCCCGTCGCGATCTCACCCAGCAGCACGCCTTCGGTGAAGTTCTTCGAGCCGACCGTGACCGGCGCGGCCGCGGCGAACGCGGACGCGCTGCACAACAAGATGGCCAACGCGCCTCGCAACCACCACGTCATGCCACATCCTCGACGTTGCGCTGCGCCGTCATGAAGGCACGCACGAACGGATCGGCCGGCGCGTCGAGCAGCGCCCGTGGCGCGCCCTGCTGGACGATGCGGCCTGCGCGCAGCAGCACGATGGTATCGGCGAACCACGCCGCCTCGGCGACATCGTGGGTGACCAGCACGACGGTCTTGCCCAGGCGTTCGAACAGCGCGCGCATCTCGGCCTGGAGGTCAAAGCGCACGATCGGGTCGAGCGCGCCCAGCGGTTCGTCGAGCAGCAGCACGTCCGGGTCGAGCATCAGCGCGCGGATCAGGCCCACGCGCTGGCGTTGCCCGCCCGAGAGCTGCGCGGGATAGCGCGTGAGCGCATCGTCGGGCAGCCGGCACAGATTCGCCAGCTCGCGCGCACGGGCCTCGATGCGCGGCCGCGACCAGCCCAGGGTGCGTGGCAACAGACCGACATTGCCGAGCGCATCGAGATGCGGAAACAGGCCGCCTTCCTGGATCACGTACCCAATGCGGCGTCGGTGCGCGAGCAGCGTGGCCGGGCGCAGCACGGCGCCGTCGAATCGCACCTCGCCCGCGTCCGGCCATTCGAGTCCGACCAGCAGCCGCAGCAACGTCGATTTGCCCGCGCCGCTGGGCCCGATCAGCGCCGTCGTCGCGCCGCGTGCGATCGTCAGATCGACGCCGTCGAGACCGACGGTCGCGCCGTAGCGGCAGCTTACCTGGTGGAGTTGAAACATGGCGCGACAGTAGCGCAGCCGGTGGCGATCCGTCGCAAGCGCGCCGGGACCGCAGACGTTGCGTGCGTGCTCATCGTGCGCGCCGCTGGCGTCGGGAACGTGGCTTCTGCCTGCCGATCCGGATCCCGCCTGACAGGACATCGGCGCGTGCTACCGTCGCCGTCCGCTTCCGGAGCCGCCTGCATGTCCCGCCTCGTCCTGTTGTCGTCCGCCTGTGCGCTGTTGCTGGTCGCCTGCGGGGGCCGCGACGATACCGATGCCGCGCTGCAGGCACAGACCGCGCCCGGTGCACCGATGCCCGCCGCGCCGGCGGTGCCCAACGACACGCCGGCCGGGCAGCGGATCGAGGCCGACGTGCGTGCGCTGGCCGACGATGCAATGGCCGGCCGCGAAACCGGCACGCCCGGTTTCGACCAGGCCGCCGAACACGTCGCGAAGCGCTTCGCCCAGAGCGGCCTGCAGCCTGCCGGCGACGACGGCACCTGGTTCCAGCGTGTGCCGCTGGTGCGTTCGGTCGCCGACGTGGACGCCGCCGCGCTGTCGGTGTCGCGCAACGGCCGCACGATCGCGCTGCGCGGACGCGATCAGTTCCTGCCGCTGCCGGATTTCAACGCGCCCCAAGGCGAGATCACCGCGCAAGCCGTGTTCGTGGGCCAGGCCATCCACGCGCCCGAACTCGGTCACGACGATTTCGCCGGTGTCGATCTGCGGGGCCGGATCGCAATCGTGTTCGGCGGCGCGCCGCGTCGCTTCGAACCCAACCCCTTCGCGCACTACGCCAGCCTGCGCACCAAGACCGAGGCGGTGGTCGCGCGCGGCGCGGTCGGCCTGGTGCTGGTGAACACCGTCGACGATGAAGCCGGCATGCCCTGGGCGCGCAGCGTTGCCCAGGCGGCGCGTCCGGCGATGCGTCTGCGCGGGCCCGACGACCGGCCGCTGGATGCTCCTGCGCAGTTGCGCGCGAGCGTGCGTGTCGCCGCCAGTGCGGCCGACCTGGTGTTCGCCGACGGTCCGCGCACGGCCGCGCAGTTGTTCGACGCGGCGCGTGCCGGCACGCTGGCACCGTTCGCGTTGCCGGGCACGCTGACGCTGCGCACGCGCAGTCGCATCGACACCCTGGAGTCGCGCAACGTCGTCGGCGTGCTGCCCGGCCGCGATGCAGCGCGCGCCGGCGAAGCGATCGTGCACACCGCGCATCTCGACCACCTCGGCACCGGCACACCGGTCGATGGCGATGCGATCTACAACGGCGCACTCGACAACGCCCTGGGCGTGGCGATCCTGATCGAAGCGGCGCGCACGCTTGGCGAAGCGGACACCGCCCCCGCGCGCAGCACGCTGTTCGCCGCGCTCACCGCCGAGGAACAGGGCCTGCTCGGCGGGCAATGGCTGGCGGCCAATCCGCCACCGCGCGCGGGCACGCTGGTCGCCAACCTCAACATCGACATGCCGATCCTCACCGCGCCCACCCGCGACATCGTGGCGATCGGCAGCGAGCATTCGACGCTGGCGGACGCCGTGACGCAGGCGGCCGCCGACGTCGGCGTCGAGGTGTCGTCCGACCCCTTCCCCGAGGAAGTGGCCTTCGTGCGCAGCGACCAGTACGCCTTCGTGCGCGCCGGCATTCCGGCGCTGTATCTCGATGCCGGCATCGCAGCGGCCGGCAGCGAACAGGACCCGAAGATCGCCGCGACCTGGTTCCTGCGCAATTGCTACCACCAGCCCTGCGACCAGGCCGACCTGCCGATCCAGTACGGCGATGCCGCGCGGATGGCGCGCGTGTCGGCCGCGATCAGCCGCATCGTCGCGGACGCCGACGACGTGCCACGTTGGAATGAGGGCGACTTCTTCGGGACGCGGTTCGGAGATCGTTGATAGAACCCGGCGGCGAAGGTGTGTCGCCGCCTGACAGTTGCCCGCTTCCGCGCTCTTCGCACGTGCGGACATCCGCCCCTTCCCCCGTTTACGGGGGAGGGCTGGGTTGGGGGCCAAACGACCCGATCGAAGCGCACGCAGGCACATGCGGTGATGTTGCTGTGCTGTCGCTCGATTCGTGATCCGCGAGCGCTGACGGGTTGCCCCCACCCAACCCTCCCCCGCACGCGGGGGAGGGCTTCAGTGCACGGCCGGCCGACCCGTGCCGTCGTCACGTCATCGACTGGAACGCCACACGCCGCCCGGTTGGACCTTTCAGCCTCCGACCAGCGAGCGACCGGTATCCTCGGCGCCTGTCCAGATCCGGCGTCCGTCGCATGCGTCTTCGCACCTCCTTCCGTCATGCGCGCACCGCGCTGCTGGTCGCCGGCCTGTGCGTGCTCGCCGCCTGCGGACGCGACGATGTGCGGCCGACGCCGCCGGTCACGGTGCAGCCCGCGACGCCCGCGCCCGCTGCGCCGCCGGTGCGCATCGGTCTGGCCCTGGGTGGCGGCGCGGCCAAGGGCTTCGCGCATATCGGCGTGATCAAGATGCTCGAAGCCAACGGCTTCAAGGCCGATGTCGTCGCCGGTACCAGCGCCGGCAGCGTGGTCGGTGCGCTGTACGCCAGCGGCATGGATCCGTTCCAGATGCAGGAACGTGCGGTTGCGCTCGACGAGTCGAGCATCCGCGACGTGCGCCTGTTCTCCGGCGGGCTGGTGCAGGGCGTGGCGCTGCAGAACTACGTCAACCAGGTAGTCGGCAACCGCACGCTCGAACGCATGCGCATTCCCTTCGCCGCCGTTGCCACGCGCCTGGAAACCGGCGACCGCATCGTGTTCGTGCGTGGCAATACCGGACAGGCCGTGCGCGCCTCGAGCAGCGTGCCGGGCGTGTTCGAGCCGGTGCAGATCGGCGAGCGCCATTACGTCGACGGCGGTGTCGTCAGCCCGGTGCCGGTGGACGCGGCCCGGCAGCTGGGCGCGGACTTCGTCATCGCCGTCGATATTTCCAGCAAGGCCAGCGGCACCATGCCCGGCAGCATGCTGGGCATCGTCAACCAGTCGATCGCGATCATGGGCCAGAACCTCGGACGCCAGGAACTCGCGCGCGCCGACGTGGTGATCCGGCCACAGGTCAACGACATCGGCCCTGCGAGTTTCGAACAGCGCAATGCGGCCATCCTGCAGGGCGAGCGCGCTGCACTCGCGGCCATGGCGCAGATCCGCGCCAAGCTCGCCGAACTCGAGCGTGCACGTGCGGCGGCGCGCATGCCGGCCACGCCGCTCGAGCCCGAACCGGTCGACATCGACTGTGGCGACAGCTGGGTGCGCCGGCTCAATCCATTCGCCAAGGAACGCGCCTGCTGACGTCGCGCGCGGCATGCATGACCCGCTGTCGGCGCCGCGACGAGCATGCGTCAGCGCCCCGCGCATGAATGCGAAAACGGTGCGCGTGTGTTCACCATGCGCGCACACCGGCCGCGTCCACACTGTGCGCGGCACGCAGCATCCGCATCGTCGTAAGGGCATGCAACCTGGCGACACCGTCGCGTCATGACGGCGTCCGCGCCAACCGCTCGCGTGCCGACCGAATGCCGACGCCGCGCGCGCCGTCGGCCATCCATCGACTCGGTGCGGCCGCGGTCGCATCCCAGCGGGGAGACGCCACCCATGCCATCCAACTCACTCGCCAGGCAGCTTGAACTGAGCCTGGGCACCTACCTGCCTTCCGTACTCGGCGCGGTCCTCGTGCTGGTCATCGGACTGCTGGCCGCGCTGCTGGTGCGCGGCCTGATCCGCAATGGCCTGACGCGGCTGCGAGTCAACGAACGCGTCAACAGCCAGACGGCTTCGCAGCTGGACATCGTCAAGGTCGCCGCATCGATCGGTTTCTGGTTCGTGCTGATCATCGCCATGATCGGCGTGTTCAGCGTGCTGCGTTTCGACGGGCTCTACGGTCCGTTCTCCGCGCTCGTGACCGAGGTGATGCTGTATCTGCCGCGGATCATCCTTGCTGGCGTGCTGGCCCTGGTCGCCTGGGTGCTGGCCACCGTGTTGCGCGCGGGCATCAACCGGTTGATGGCATCGGGGCGCTGGGACGAGAAGCTGTCCGAGTCGGCAGGGGTCAAGCCGATCTCGGCCGTGCTCGGCGACGTCGTCTACTGGCTGGTGCTGCTGCTGTTCCTGCCGGCGATCGTCGGCGCGCTGCGCATCGAAGGCCTGATGGATCCGCTGACCGGCATGACCGCGCAAGTCACGCTGATGCTGCCCAACATCTTCGCCGCGGTCGTGATCGGTCTAGTCGGCTGGCTGGTCGCCAAGGTGCTGCGCGGCCTGGTCACCAACCTGCTGGCCGCCTCGGGCGTCGACCGCTTCAGCAATCGTGACGGTCTGACCGAAGGTGTGCGCCTGTCGCAGCTCGGCGGCACGCTGGCCTTCATCCTGGTCATCGTGCCGACGCTGATCGCCGCGCTCGACGCCCTCGCCATCCGCGCGATCTCCGAGCCGGCCAGCGACATGCTGGGCATGTTCCTGATCGCGATTCCCAACATCCTCGCCGCCGCGCTGATCCTGATCGTCGCCTGGTATCTCGGTCGATTCGTGTCGGGTCTGCTGACGCGCCTGCTCGAGAACCTCGGCTTCGACCGCCTGCCGGCACGTCTGGGTCTGAGCCATCTGTTCACGACGACCGCGACGCCCACACCTGCCACGTCTGCCGCGCCGATGCGCCAGACGCCGGTCGACGCCGCACTCGAGACGGCCGATCCGGTCGCGGCCGCCGGTGCGCCCGAGCCAGGCCTGCCACTCGGCGATCCGTCGATGGCGGCGGGCGTCGAATCGCGTGCCGGCGGTCTGTCGGCGTTCGCCGGTCGTGTCGCGTTGTTCTTCATCATGTTGTTCGCGACGGTCGAAGCCGCGCATCGCCTGGGCTTCGTCGGCGTGCGCGACCTGCTGGCCACGTTCATCGCCTTCGGCGGCGACATCCTGCTGGGCGCGGTGATCCTGGTGGTGGGCTACTGGCTGGCCGACCTCGCAGCCCGTGCGATCCAGCGCGCCAACCCCGACCGCAGCGTCGGCCTGTCGCGCATCGCGCGCGTTGCGATCCTGGGCCTGGTGATCGCCATGGGCCTGCGCGCGATGGGCATCGCCGACGACATCGTCAACCTAGCTTTCGGCCTGGTGCTGGGCGCGGTCGCAGTCGCGGTGGCGCTGGCTTTCGGCCTCGGGGGCCGCGAAGCCGCCGGCCGGGTCGCCGACCGCTGGGCGAAGGCGTACCTCGAACGTCGTCGCGACGACGAGCCGCGCCCGTAACGCGCGTCGGTTCTCCTTCAAAAAAAAAAGGCCCGTTCGACAGAAGGCCCGCCCGATGGCGGGCCTTCTGCTGTGTGGCGGCAACGCGTCCGCATCAGGCCGCGGCCGAGAAGCCGGATTCACCTTGCGCCGCCGAGCGCATGGGCCGCTGTCGCCTCGCGCTCGGGCACGTCGTGGCGCACACGCAGAAACCGGGCAAAGCGCGGCAGGCCGGTCGAGGTCAGCCCGTTGTAGCGATAGGTCACCCAGCTGCCGGGCGGCGGCGGATCGGCGCGCTGCGCATCGCTGAAGCCGGTGCCGATGCGGAACCGGCGGCCATCGTGGTGCTCGACGACCAGCGCGCCGAGCATGCCCGTGTACTTGCCGCGTCCCGGCGCGTGCGCGACCACGCGCGCTTCGGCATCGTCGTGCGGCTTGAGCTTGAGCAACGCGCTGGTGCGGCCCGCGCCATAGCGCGCGTCGGCGTGATGCAGCATCAGGCCCTCGCCGCCGGCGGCCACGACCTGCGCCAGCCGCGCATCGAGCGCGTCGCGCGATGCCAGCTGTGTCTGCGCGACCATCTGCAACTGCGGATGCGCCGTGCGGTCGACCAGCGCGCGCATCGCCCTGACGCGTTCTGCGAACGTGCCGGCATGCGACGGCAGGTCGAAGACCATGAAGCGCATCGCCGCCCAGGCGGCCTCGTCGACCTGCGCACTGCGCACCATGCCGCTGGCGACGTCGAACTGGCCGCGTCCGATCCACAGTTCACCGTCCATCGACGTATCCGGCCAGCCGGCGACGAACGCCGCAGGCGCGGCGATGCGATGACCGCCGCGCGTCCACAGCGCGCGTCCGTCCCAGCGTGCGCGCACACCGTCGTATTTCTCGCTGGCGAAATAGGCCGGCACGTCGATCTGCGCGCTGCCCAGATCGCGCGCGAGCATCAGCGCGGGCGGGTTCGCGAACGTCGGCAGCGCAAAGGCACACAGCAGCAGGAGCAGCAGCGCCGTGGCGGCGACGCTCGATCGGGCGCGAATGGGCATGGTGGCGATCCGGCAATACGGATGGGTGCCCAGCCTGCGCGTCCATCAATGGCAGCGGGATCGCGTCTTGCTGCAGCGTCGCGTCGGTCGCTACCGACTCGGCGGGTCGGATTGCGAACGGACGGCCTGTAGGGCGTGTCGAGCGCGGACTCCCGCACGTGCCGGCACCCGCCCCCGCCTCGTCATCCACCGATGGTTTCTCCCTCTCCCGTGAAGGGAGAGGGACCCTGGGAATCTTCCGCCGCTGGCGGAAGATGCCGTTCAGAAGGGCAATGCGAGCTCGGGGTCGATCGCCAGCAACTGCTGACGGAACGTCTGCTGGATGCGCAGCAGCGCTTCGCGGCTGTCGGCGTCGAAGCGCAGCACCAGCACCGGCGTGGTGTTGGACGCGCGCACCAGGCCCCAGCCGTCGGGCCAGTCGGCGCGCACGCCGTCGATGTCCGACAGCCGTGCGCCGTCGAATGCGCTCTCCGCCTGCACGCGCGCAATGAACGCATGCGGATCGCCGTGCGGCGCGGGTACCTTGATCTCCGGCGTCGACACGCCACTCGGCAGCGCCTTGAGCACCGCGGAAGGGTCGTCATCGAGCGCGAGAATCTCGAGCAGGCGCGCGGCGGCATAGATGCCGTCGTCGAAGCCGTACCAGCGCTCGGCAAAGAAGAAGTGGCCGCTCATCTCGCCGGCCAGCTCCGCGCCGGTCTCGCGCATCTTGGCCTTGATCAGCGAATGTCCGGTCTTCCACATCAGCGGACTGCCGCCGTGGCGCAGCACGTGGCCGGGCAGCCGGCCGGTGCACTTCACGTCGAACACGATCAGCGCGCCGGGGTTGCGCTCGAGCACGTCGGCCGCGAACAACATCAGCAGGCGGTCGGCGAAGATGTTCTCGCCATCCTTCGTCACCACGCCCAGGCGGTCGCCGTCGCCGTCGAAGGCGATGCCCAGGTCAGCATCGAAACGCTGCACCGTGCGCACCAGGTCCTCGAGGTTGTGCGGCTCGCTGGGGTCTGGATGGTGGTTGGGGAAGGTGCCGTCGATGTCGCAGTACAGCGGCACCACTTCGGCGCCGATGGCTTCGAGCACGCGCGGGCCGAGTTCGCCGGCCACACCGTTGCCGGCATCGACGACCACCTTGAGCGGGCGCGCGATCTGGATGTCGTCGGCGATGCGGCGCACGTAGTCCTCGCCGATGTCGCGCTCGGACACGCCGCCGGGCTGCGGCGCGGTGTAGAGGCGGTCGTCGGCGACGCGCGTGTGCAGGTCGGTGATCGCATCGCCCGACAGCGTCTCGCCACCGACGACGATCTTGAAGCCGTTGTAGTCGGGCGGGTTGTGACTGCCGGTCACCGAGATGCAGCAACCGGTGCGCAGATGGAAAGCGCCGAAATAGATCACCGGCGTCGGCGCCATGCCGATGTCGATGACGTTGCGGCCGGCCTTGCGCAGGCCGGCGATCAGGCCGGTGACCATGTCCGGCCCCGACAGCCGACCGTCGCGGCCGACGACGATGTCGCTCAGGTCCTGCTCGCGCATCAGCGAGCCGACGGCCTGGCCGATCAGCTCGGCGACGCCGGCATCGAGCGTCTGGCCGACGATGCCGCGGATGTCGTAGGCACGGAAGATCGACGGGTCCAGCACCACCGACGCCGGCGCGGCCTTCTTCTTCGGTTCGTTGCGCGCGACCACCGGTGCGGCCTGCGCGCCCTCCTCGCCTTCGGCTGCGGGCGTACGCAGGGTTTCGGCGAAGGTCGGCGTCCCGTCCTCGGCCTGGACCGCAGCGCCGCGTCCACGCGGCAGGCGCCAGGCCAGGATCGCCAGCACCAGCAGCACGCCGGCCGCGGCCAGCAGCGGCCATGCGCCGAGGCCGAACGGTGCGCGGTCCACGTGCGGGGCGGCGGCGGCGATGCGCAGCGGCGTGCCGGGCACCGGCTGGGCCATGCGCGCGGCGAGATTGGCCAGGCCGGCATCTCCGCGTGCCAGCAGCGTGTGGTTGCCCTGGCGCAGCGCGAGGAACGTGGCGGCGTGCAGCGGCGCGCCTTCGAGGCCGGCGGTCGCACGGGCAAGCGGCAGCTGGACCAGGGCCACGCCCACCACATCGGCGTCGGCGCGGGCCGGCGCGGTGACCAGCACGCGCGGCGCGCCGTCGACCTGGGCCACGACGACCACCGCGCCGTCTTCGACCAGCGCAGCCTCCAGCGCCGAGAGGCGACCGAAGCCGCCGGCCTCCAGGCTCGCGTAGGCGCCCGCGAGGTCGGCGGGCACGATGGTCGCCGCTTCGAGCTGCGGCCAGTCGCGGGCGAGCGCCGCGCCGGCGGCCGCCAGATCGCCCGTGGCCAGCAGGCCCTGCAGGGCAGGATCGGCGAGCCGGTCTTCGAGCCGCTTGCGTTCGGCGCCCAGCGCCTGCTGCGTGGCCGCGACGGCGGCATCGCGCCCCTGCTCGGCGGCAGCGGTGTGGCGCTCGCCCTGCCACTGGCGCCAGCCGCTCCAGGCCGACCAGGCCGCGAGCACAACCAGCAGCACCGCCAGCAGCGGCGCGGCCTGGCGCAGTTGTGCCATCAGCGCGGCAGTCTGTCGCGGTTCCTTCTCGCTCATTTCCAGTCCCCTTCAGCGCACGCCGGAATGCCCGAACCCCCCGGTTCCGCGTGCGGTTTCGACGAAAGTATCCACCACATTCAAGGTCGCCCGCACGACCGGCAACAGCACCAGCTGCGCGATGCGGTCGCCCGGCTCGATGGTGAACGCGTCCTTGCCGCGGTGCCAGACGCTGATCATCAAAGGCCCCTGGTAGTCGGCGTCGATCAGGCCGGTGCCGTTGCCGAGCACGATGCCGTGCTTGTGGCCCAGCCCCGAACGCGGCAGCACCACCGCGCACAGGCCGGGGTCGCCGATGTGGATCGACAGGCCCGAGGGCACCAGAGAGGCGTCGCCCGGCAACAGGGTCAGCGGTTCGTCGAGCGCGGCGCGCAGGTCGAGGCCGGCGCTGCCTTCGGTGGCATAGGCGGGCAGCGGCCATTGCTGGCCGAAGCGTGCATCGAGCACGCGGACATCGAGGACGAAGCTCATCGGGGGTCCTGTTGCAGGCGGGCGGCGATCAGCGCGACCAGCTGGTCGGCGATCTCGGTCTTGGGAGCGGGGCCGAGCTGCACGTGGCCGTCGGCGCCGTGCACGTGCAGCGTGTTGTCGTCGCCTTCGAAACCGCTGCCGTCGATGCCGACGCGGTTGGCGGCGATCAGATCGACGCGCTTGGCGATGCGCTTGGCGCGGGCGTGCTCGTCGACAGCGTCGGTCTCGGCGGCGAAGCCGACCACGAGTGTCGGCCGCGGCGTGGCCAGCGCGACGTCGGCGAGAATGTCCCGGGTGCGCACGAGTCGAAGTTGAAGGCCGTCATCACCGGGCTGCTTCTTGATCTTCGAAGACGCGATATGCGCCGGGGTGAAGTCGGCGACGGCCGCCGCGCCGATGTAGACGTCGGCCGGCAATGCGGCGAATACCGCGTCGTGCATCTGCGCGGCCGAGCGCACATCGATGCGCTGCACGCCTTCGGGCGCGGGCAGATGCACAGGCCCCGCGACCAGCACCACATCGGCACCCGCGCGCTGCGCGGCGGCGGCGATCGCGAATCCCATCTTGCCGCTGCTGCGGTTGCCCAGGAATCGGACCGGGTCGAGATCCTCGAAAGTCGGCCCGGCGGTGACTAGCACGCGGCGGCCGGCGAGTGGAGCGCTCATGCCGGCAGTGAGGCGACGATCGCCTGCGGCTCGGCCAGACGGCCGGGGCCGGATTCGCCTTCGGCCAGCGGACCGTCCTCGGGCCCGATCACCTGCGCGCCACGCTCGCGCAGCAGCGTGATGTTCGCCTGCGTGGCCGGGTGCAACCACATGCGGTGGTTCATCGCCGGGCACACGGTCAGCGGCGCGGTCGTCGCCAGACACAGCGTGGTCACGAGGTTGTCGGCGAAACCGTTGGCCAGCTTGGCGATGGTGTTGGCCGTTGCCGGCGCCACGACGACGCGTGTCGCCCAGCGCGCGAGTTCGATATGGCCCATCGCCGCCTCCGCGCCCGCGTCCCACAGCGTCGTGCGCACCGGGTGGTGCGAGACCGCCTGGAAGGTTGTCGTCGAGACGAACTGCTGTGCGCTGTCGGTCATCGCCACGCGCACCTCGGCGCCGGCATCGCGCAAGCGGCGTACCAGATCGGCGGCCTTGTAGACGGCGATGCCGCCACAGACGCACAGCAGGATGCGCTGCCCCAGCAGCGGAGTCGTCGCGTCGCCCATGTGCGGCGAAAGTCCTACCGGAAAACCGGCCGACAGCTTACCCGATGCCGCAGTGGCGTCCGGCAGCCGGCGCCTCGCTGCGGCGCTGCAATGGACGCCTTGCCGATGCGGGCGAGAGCGGCGTCTTCCCCTGGGACGCGCCGCCCGCATCGGCGTTCTGTCGAGGGCGGCGCATGCACATCCGCGAATGGCCGGCCGGCGAGAGGCCGCGCGAGAAACTGCTGGGCCAGGGTGCGGCTGCGCTGTCGGATGCCGAACTGCTGGCGATCTTCCTCGGCTCGGGCCTGCGCGGGCAGGACGCGGTGGCCACGGCGCGTCAGCTGCTGGCCGAACACGGTCCGCTGCGCGCGCTGATCGAGCGCGGCGCGCAGGGCCTGGCGGCATTGCGCGGCCTGGGACCGGCCCGCGCCTGCGCGCTGAGCGCGGCACTTGAACTGGGCCATCGTGTGCTGGCGGCCGACCTCGCGCGCGGCGAGACGATGAGCGACCCATCGGCGGCCGGCCGCTATTTCTCCCAGCGTCTGCGCAGCCGGCCGCACGAGGTGTTCGCCGCGCTGTTTCTCGACACGCGCCACCGCGCACTGGCGTTCGAGGAGCTGTTCCGCGGCACCATCGACGGCGCGGAAGTGCATCCGCGCGAAGTCGTGCGACGCGCCCTGGCGCACAACGCGGCGGCGGTGATCGTCGGCCACAACCATCCCAGCGGCAGCCGCGAGCCGAGCGCGGCCGATCGCGCGGTCACCGCGCAGCTCAAGCAGGCGCTGGCGCTGGTGGATGTACGCCTGCTCGATCACTTCGTCGTCGGCGATGGTGCGGCGGTGTCGCTGGCGGCCCGCGGCTGGGTGTGAGCAGACGCTTGGCGCCAGTGGCGCCGGTCCGCACACTGCGCGCATGTCGAAGTCTCCAACTGTTGCCGACCCCTGCCCCTGTGGCCTGCCGCGCACCTATGCCGACTGCTGCGGCGCGCTGCACGCCGGCGCGCCCGCCGCCGATGCCGAAGCGCTGATGCGCTCACGTTACGTGGCCTTCGTCCGCCGCGACGCCGACTACCTGCGCGCCAGCTGGCATGCCTCGACGCGTCCGGGCGATCTCGACTTCGACGGTGCTCCACCGGTGTGGCTGGGCCTGGACGTGAAGCAGCACATGCCGATCGACGCCGACCATGCCGAGGTCGAATTCGTCGCCAAGTACCGCATCGGCGGCAGCAGCGTGGTGCGCATGCGCGAGCGCAGCCGGTTCGTGCGCGAGGACGGGCGCTGGTTCTACGTCGACGGCGATCTGACCTGACGCATCGCGCGTCCACGGTCAGGGCCACGGCCGCCGACGCAACGGACCTGCAGACGGCGAACAGCCCGCGAAGCGCGCGATGGTGGTACGACTGAGCCTACCGTGAAACCGCAGATCCCGCGGGGATGCATCCGCGATGCCGGCTCGGGCACAGTGGACGCTTCTTCCACGACGGCCGTACCGCATGTCCCGACTCCGACTTTCCGTGCTGTCCGGCCTGCTGCTGTGCGCCGGCAGCGCCGCCGCCCAGACCGCGCCCGATGTGCCCGCCTATGACGCCGCGGCCTTTGCGCGTTGCATGACCGGCATCCGAGGCGAAGCGGCCAAGGCCGGCATTCCGCAGGCGGCGTTCGACCGGCTGGCGGACGTGACCCCCGACATGAGCGTGCTGCCACTGCTGAACGCGCAGCCGGAGTTCACCACGCCGCTGTGGGATTACCTGGCCGGCCTGGTCGACGATCAGCGCGTCGAGGACGGTCGCGCGCGCCTGGTCGAACATCGCGCACTGCTCGACCGGGTCGCCGCGCAGTACGGCGTGGATGCCGAAACCGTGGTCGCGGTCTGGGGCGTGGAAAGCGATTACGGGCGCATCTCCGGCAAGCGTCCGCTGCGCGTGTCGCTGGCCACGCTGGCCTGTCACGGCCGCCGACAGGCGTTCTTCCGCAGCGAGTTCATCGCCCTGCTCAAGCTGATGCACGAAGGCGACCTGCGCAATCCCGACCTCACCGGCTCATGGGCCGGCGCGTTCGGCCACACGCAGTTCATGCCCAGCACCTATGCGCGCATCGCGGTGGATTTCGACGGCGACGGTCGCCGTGATCTGGTCGACAGCATTCCCGACGCGCTCGCGTCCACGGCGAACTACCTCAAGCGTTCGGGTTGGCAGACCGGCCGGCCGTGGGGCTTTGAAGTGAAACTGCCGGCCGGCTTCGACATCAAGCAGGCCGGGCGCACGAACCGCAGGACGGTCGCCGACTGGACCGCGCGTGGCGTGGCACGCGTCGACGGCGGCGCCCTGCCGGCCGGCGACACGCGCGCGGCGGTGATCGCGCCGACCGGGGCGAACGGCCCGGCCTTCATCGTGTTCCGCAACTACGACGCGATCTACAGCTACAACGCCGCCGAAAGCTATGCGCTGGCGATCGCCACGCTCGCCGACCGCCTGCGGGGCGGCAGCGGTCTCGCAACGCCGTGGCCGACGGACGATCCGGGCCTGTCGCGCGCGCAGCGCCGCGAGCTGCAGACCCTGCTGCTCGCACGCGGTCACGACATCGGCGAGGTGGACGGCATGATCGGCACCGCCACCCGGCGCGCGATCCAGGCCGAGCAACGCCGCCTGGGTCTGACGCCCGACGACGGCCGTGCCGGCAGGCGCATCCTGGACGCCCTGAACGCCGGCCGCTGAGCTGCAGCATCGGCGCATCTGCCGTTGCGGGGCCGTCCATAACCGCGCCGATGGTATCCGGCGTCGATCGCCACCACCGAGCTCGGCACGCATCGCGCGCAGTGCAACGCCGTCGTCGTGCCGGAAGCAGGCCAAGCCGGCGAGGCGGCGGTTCTGAAGCGTGATCGGGGTCGCGCCGGCAGGGCGGCGACCTCGGGTCGGCACCAGCTGTGCCCGTCGGCCGATGCTGCCTAGAGTCGGACATCCCCCTCATACGCGTGGAGCCCCCGATGAGCGATGGCAGCGACGGCGCAGGCGGCGTCGGCAGCGACGGAGGTGGCAGCGGCGCGAGCGCCGCGTCGTCGAACAACGACGCCCTCGGCGCGGCCAGCGAAGCGCTGGGCAGCGCGGTCGATGCGGCCATGGACACGCTCGGTGCGGCGATCAGCGACGCGCTGGGCGCGGCCACCGATGCGCTGGGCCTCGACAACGCCCTCGATGGTCTGGCCAGTGCGCTGGGCATCGATGCCAAGGACCTGCAGGGGATCGTCGGCGCGGCGGTCGTGGGCATGCTCACCGGCGGCCTGCCCGGTGCGGTGATGGGTGTGGTCAACGGTCTGGTCGGCGGCAGCGTGACGGACGCGGCGCGCAGCGCGGTCACCGACAACCTGCCTGCGGCGATGCAGCCGCTGGCGCAGTTGGCGATCGACCAGGTCGCCGGACGCGTCCCCGGCGCGGGCGTGTCGGTGCAGGACGCACTCGCCGGCCTGGCCAGCGGCGCGCTGACCAACGGCCGCGCGCCCGACATCGGCGATGTCGGTGCGATCGCGCGTTCGCTGACCGACGTGCAGTCGGCCGCGCGCGGGCTGATGGACGGCGTCACCAGCGGTGACTTCTCCAGCGCCGCCCAGGCCGCCTCGGCGATCGACGGCGCGCTCGGCGGTCAGCTGGGTCAGGCCCGTGATATCGCCAGCGGCATCGCCGGCACGCTGGGCAGCGGCCAGGGCGCGTATGCCAACGGCGGCCACGGCCGTTTCGGCGATGCGGTCGAGCAACTGGCGGTCGACGTGACCCGGCTGGTCGCAAGCCGACGCTGACCCGCAGGCCATCGCCCGTGCGCCGGTTTGCCGGGGCGAGGGCGATCTGAGAAGGTCGGTGCTCCACAGGAAGGAGACTTCGATGCGCGCATTTTCCGTCCTTGCACTCGCCCTGCTCGCCGCTTGCAGCAGCTACGAATACCGCGACACCAACGCCGCGGTCGACGCCAACCCGCTGTGCATGAGCCGACCGAGTCAGCCCGGCGAACCGGTCTCACGCGATTGCGAACGCACCACCAGCGGTGCATGGAGCACGAAGCGCGACAGCCAGCCTGTCGATTTCAAGCGCCCGCCCGACGAACGCTGATCCGCATTCCCGTTGGGCGCGGCCCGTCGCCGCAATGGGCATAAGCGGCGCAATCACTCACGGCCATGGACCGCGCCTGCAGAGGCTACATAGCGCGCAAAGCACAACGCCCGGCACATGGCCGGGCGTTTTGTGTGCGACAGGTCGCTTTCGACTCAGCCGCAGCGGAACCCGGTGATCCTGCCGTCGGCGTCGAGATCGATGTTCAGCCGGTCGGGGCGGAAATCCATCGTTGCCATGTCGTCCGGGCCGAGCGCGCGGCGGGCCTTGGCGCCGGCGTCCTGCATGGCCTTGGCGTAGACGGCCTCGCTGCCCTGGGTGCCGATCAGGCTCTGCACCGCCTCGGTGTCGCAGGGCGTCGTGCCGGGTTCGGCGCCGGGGGCCGGCATGGCGTCGGGCGCGCTCTCGCCGATCTCGGCGCGTGCGGTTTCGGTTTCGATTGCCGACCCTGCACCGGTGTCGGCATCGGCCGCAGGCGCCGCGGGCTGTTCTTCCTCGAAGCCTTCCTCGGGCGTGGGCGCGCAAGCCGACAACGCCAGCATCGGCACGAGGGCGGCGGCCAGCAGGCCACGGGGGGCGGCGCGGAAACGACGGATCATCGAATGCTCCAGGTTGGGGGAAACCGGCGGCCACTGTAGCCAATCGGCGGCGCCTCCGACCACATGCGGCATCATGGCCGGCCCATCCGTCACCGAGTCACCGATGCGCCGGATCCGTCGTCTGCCCGTCCTCGCCTGCGCCGCGTTCCTCGCGGCGTGCCAACCCGCATCGCCCGATGCCGCGCCCGACACGACGCCCGCGCAGACCGCGTCCGCGGCCGAGGTGCCCGGTGGCGGCATCCAGGCCGAGCACCTCGCCCGCCACATCTCGACGCTGGCCTCGGACGCGTTCGAGGGCCGCGCACTGGCCACGCCGGGCGAACGCAAGACCGTCGCCTACATCAGCGAGCAGTTCGCCCAGGCCGGCCTGTCGCCGGGCGGCGAAGACGGTGGCTGGACGCAGGCCGTCACGCTCGAGCGCAGCGCGGTCGTCGGGCCGGTGACCGCGCGCGTGCACGCCGGCGGCACCACGCGCGCACTGGCCAACGGCGACGACATCGCAGTCGAAACCCTGCGCCCGAGTGCGCGCGTCGCGCTGTCGGGCGTGCCGCTGGTGTTCGCCGGTTACGGCATCACCGCGCCCGAACTCGACTGGGACGACTACGCCGGCCTCGACGTCGCCGGCAAGGTGGTCGTGGTGCTGATCAACGATCCGGATTTCGAAAGCGACACGCCCGGCAGGTTCGGCGGGCGCGCGCTGACCTGGTACGGCCGCTGGACCTACAAGTACGAGGAAGCCGCCAGGCGCGGCGCCGCCGGCGTGCTGATCGTCCACGAGACCGAGCCGGCCTCGTATCCCTGGGCGACGGTGCGCAACGGCCGCGCCGGACCGCAGTACGACATCGTCCGCGACGACGCCGACACCCATCACCTGCCGATGCGCGGCTGGATGCAGCGCGAGGTCGCCCAGCGCCTGTTCGCCGATGCCGGCCTCGACTTCGAGGCCGAGAAGCGGCGCGCGCAGGCGCAGGGCTTCAAGGGCGGCGCGCTCGGCGACGCCACGCTCGACATCGCATTCGACGTGGAACGCGACCGCATCACGAGCTACAACGTCGTCGGCGTGTTGCCCGGCGCCTCGCGGCCGGACGAAACTGTGGTGCTGTCGGGCCACTGGGACCACTTCGGCATCGGCGAGCCCGATGCCAGCGGCGATGCGGTCTTCAGCGGCGCGGTCGACAACGCGACCGCGATCGCCTCGATGATCGAACTCGCCCGCGTCTTCGCCGCCGGCCCGCGTCCGGCGCGCACGCTGCAGTTCATCGCGTTGACGGCCGAGGAGAACGGCCTGCTGGGCGCGACCTACTACGCCGCCCATCCGCTGCGTCCGCTCGAAACCACCGCCGCGGTGCTCAACATGGAGATGTGGAGCCCGGACGGCGAAACGCGCGACATCTCGTCGTGGGGCAAAGGCCGTGTGTCGCTGGAGCGCGACCTTGCCGCTGCCGCCGCGATCGACGGCCGCACATGGTCGCCCGACCCGAACCTCGAAGCCGGCCTGTTCTACCGCGCCGACCATTTCGCCTTCGCCCAGGCCGGCGTGCCGGCCATCACCATCGGCCCGGGCATGGACCAGCTCGATGGCGGGGTCGAAGGCGGCCAGGCCGCACGCGCCGACTACTTCGCCCACCGCTACCACCAGCCCGGCGACCGCTTCGACGAAAGCTGGGACATGGCCGGCCCCACCGCCGACACCCGCACGGTCTACCGCCTGGCCGAGATGCTCGCCAACCGCGACGGCTGGCCGGCCTGGGACGCGGACAGCGAGTTCAGCGCGCGCCGGGTGACGAGTGACGCGGCGCGGGCGACCCCGGCGCAGTGATGCTCGAAGTCCGCCCTCGCGCGGGGCGGGTCAGCCTCGCGGGGGCGAATTGAGCCCTCCCCCGCATACGCGGGGGAGGGTTGGGTGGGGGCAAACCTTCGGACGTAGAAGAACCAGCCTCGCGCGAACAGCGTCGCGCGGAATCGGATCGGGATTCAGAACGTTTGCCTCCATCCCGGCCTTCCCCCTCCGTGCGGGGGAAGGTGCAACGCACTCGCCGCCATGCCGACGATGGGCGAGCCTTCGGGCAACACGAACAACGCATCAGGCGTCATCGATAACGCGTAAAACCGGTCGTGGCCGAAGTCGGATCGTTCGCTCCATCCCGGCCTGTTCGGCCCGGGGAAGACGCCGCATTCGATCGATCCGCGCGGCAACGCCGCGCACGGATCGCTCTCATCCCGCGAGCGGAACCTTGCGCAAGCTGGATCGGGAAACCTGTTGAGCGTCATTCCCGCGAAAACGGGAAATGCTCTTCAACAGACTAACGGCTGGTCATCCGGTGACTTTGCTTTCGAGGGCTCAAAGGCGCTGGATCCCCGCTTTCGCGGGATGACGTGGTTCTGGCGCAATTGCGCAGAAACCCTGCACGCGGGGAAAGGCGCAAAGCAGGTCAGCCCGCGACGAGCCTGACCCGCGCGAAATTCCGCTTGCCGACCTGCAGCACGCCTTCGAACCCCGGCTTGAACTCGGTGCCGGCATCTTCGACCACCGCACCGTCCACCTTGACCGCGCGCTCCTTGAGCTTGCGATTGGCTTCCGAATTGCTCGGCGTGATGCCAGCCGCGGTCAGCAGCGCGCCGATCCGCAGGCCATCGGCCGGGATCACCACATCCTGCAGCGGCAACAGCGACACGTCGCCTTCGCCGGTGATCGCGACCTGCCAGCCGGCGATCGCGGTCGCGGCCGCATCGGCGTCGTGGAAACGCGTCGCGATCTCGCGCGCGAGCCGCAGTTTCACGTCGCGCGGGTTGAGCGTGCCGGCGGCGACCTCGGCCTTCAGCGCCTTGGCCTCGTCGATGCCGATGTCGAAGCTCAGCAGTTCGATCCAGTCCCACATCAGGTCGTCGCCGATCTTCATGGTCTTGTTGACCATGTCGATTGCCGGCTCGGTCACGCCGATGTAGTTGCCGAGCGACTTAGACATCTTGGCCACGCCGTCCAGGCCCACCAGCAGCGGCATCGTCAGCACGACCTGCGGCGCCTGGCCGTGGCTTTCCTGCAGGCCCCGGCCCATTAGCAGGTTGAACTTCTGGTCGGTGCCGCCGCATTCGACGTCGGCCTGCAGCGCGACAGAGTCGTAGCCCTGCACCAGCGGGTAGAGGAACTCGTGGATCGCGATCGGCTGCTGGCCGGCATAGCGCTTGGCGAAGTCGTCGCGCTCGAGCATGCGCGCCACCGTGTGCGACGACGCCAGGCGGATCATGTCGGCCGCGTCCATCGCGCCGAACCATTCGGAGTTGAAGCGCACCTCGGTCTTCGCGGCGTCGAGCACCTTGAACACCTGCGCCTTGTAGGTCTCGGCGTTGGCGAGCACGTCGTCGCGCGAGAGCGACTTGCGCGTGGCGCTCTTGCCCGAGGGGTCGCCGATCATGCCGGTGAAGTCGCCGATCAGGAAGATCACCGTGTGGCCCAGATCCTGGAACTGCCGCAGCTTGTTGAGCAGCACCGTGTGGCCCAGGTGCAGGTCCGGCGCGGTGGGGTCGAAGCCGGCCTTGATCCGCAAGGGGCGCCCGCGGGCGAGGCGCGCCTGGAGGTCCTCGCGCTTGAGGATCTCGTCGGTTCCGCGGGCGATCAGGTCGATGGGGGCGGTCGCGGCGGGCTGCAGGGACATCGGTGCTTGGAACTCCGGTCGGAAAATGGCTGAAACGTGAATGCGGCAGGGCGCGGTTAAGGCTTCGTTATCCAGTGAACGGCGGAAAAATTCCAGCCCGCTCAGGCATTTGACGCATCAACCTCACGTCTCTATGGTACCCCGCTGACACGCCGTTCACGCCATCCGGACCCGCCCACGATGACGACTCCTGTCCCGCCGCCCCAGGGCGACGCGCACCACCAGCAGGTGCTCCACGACAACCTGCAGGCCGCAGCCCGGAACACGGCGCAGGAACAGGCGGTCCGCTCGCGTCTGTTTCCCGGACGCTGGACGCGACGCGACTGGGCCCACGCCAGCCTGTTCGCCACGCTCGGGGTACTGGTGGTGGCCCTGGTGCCCGGCCTGTCGCAGGCGATGCGCGGGGACGACGTGCCGCAGCACGAACTGGTCACGATGTCGCTGGCGCTGCCGCCGCTGAGCGCCGCGCAGCGCCACGCGCAGCAGGTGCACGACAACTGGCAGCTGGTGACCGTCGAGCGCGGCCAGACGCTGGGCTCGATCTTCTCCGATCTCGACCTGCCGGCCTCGACGATGCATCGCATCCTCGAACTGCCCGACGCCAAGGCCAAGCTCACGCGCATGCGCCCGGGCACCGAGCTGGGTTTCGAACTGGCCGCCGACGGCCGTCTCAACAAGCTGCGCTACGACCGCAGCGACACCGAACGCGTCGAACTCAGCCTCGCCGGCGATGCCGTCAACGAGCAGGTCATCGAGCGTCCGGTCGAACTGCGCAACGTGGTCATCAGCGGCAAGGTCGGCCGCTCGCTGTTCCATTCGGCGCGCAAGCTGGGCCTGTCGGGCGCCAACATCAACACGCTGACCGACGAGGTCTTCAAGTACGACATCGATTTCAACACCGACGTCACCCAGAACGACCGTTTCAGCGTGGTCGTCGAGCAGGTCTGGCGAGAGGGCGAGCTGATCCGCAGTGGCCCGGTGCAGGCCGCGGTGTTCACCGCCAAGGGCAAGCCCTTCACCGCGTTCCGTTTCGAGCAGGACGGCAAGGCCGAGTACTACAACGCCGAGGGCCGGCCGCTGAAGAAGAGCTTCATCCGCATGCCGATCCAGTACGCGCGCCTGAGCTCGCGCTTCGGCAACCGCAAGCACCCGGTGCGCGGCACCATGCGCATGCACAAGGGCGTCGATTACGCCGCGCCGACCGGCACGCCGATCATGGCCGCCGGCGATGCGCGCGTGCAGTTCCGCGGCGTGCAGGGCGGCTACGGCAACACCGTCGTGCTCGACCACGGCCGCGGCCACACCACGCTGTACGCGCACATGTCGCGCTTCGGCAACATCCGTCAGGGCCAGCGCGTGTCCCAGGGCACGGTGATCGGTTACGTGGGCACCACCGGCCTGTCGACCGGCCCGCACCTGCATTACGAATTCCGCGTCAACGGTGTGCACCGCAACCCGCTGGAGCACACCATGCCCGAGCCCGATCCGCTCAGCGGCCCGGCACTGGCGCAGTTCCGCCAGCAGACCGGCCCGGCGCTGGCACGGATCCGCGAATTCGAGGATGTCGTCTACGCCACCGTGCCGGCACGTCCCGATCCGGACCGGCAGGTCGCAAGCGCGGCCGCAAGCGGCAAGGGCCGCGGCTGATCTCGACAACGCCCGGCCTCGCGCCGGGCGTTTCGTATCTCCTTCCGGTTCCTGCAGGCACGCCATGCCCGACCTGTTTCTCGGCCTGATCTCGGGCACCAGCGCCGACGGCATCGATGCGGCCATCGTGCAGTTCGACGATCGCGCCGACGGCGGCCTCAAGGCCGCGCTGCGTTTCGGCGCGACCTATCCGTGGGATCCAGCGCTGCGTGCGCAACTGGTGGCGCTCGGCCAGCAGGCCACGGGACTGACACTCGACGATATCGGCGAACTCGATGTCCGTATCGCCGATGCCTTTGCCGATGCCGCGCTGACGGCGATTGACGATGCCGGCCTCACGGCAGAGCACATCGCCGCGATCGGTTCGCACGGACAGACGTTGCGGCACCGCCCCTACGGCCGCGCCGGCGACGGCCGTGCGCCGTTCACGCTGCAGCTCGGCGACGGCGCCTGCATCGCCGAGCGCACGCGCATCGCGACAGTGTCCGACTTCCGTCGCCGCGACGTTGCCGCGGGCGGTCATGGCGCACCGCTGCTGCCGGCGCTGCACGCGGCGCTGCTGACGGCGACGGGCGAGGACCGCGCGGTGCTCAACCTCGGCGGCATCGCCAATCTCACCCTGCTGCCTGGCGACGGTGGCGCGGTGGGGGGCTTCGATACCGGCCCGGCCAACGGCCTGATGGATGCATGGTGCCTGCGCCATACCGGCGCCGCCTTCGACCGCGATGGTGCGCTGGCCGCCTCGGGCCGGGTCGATGCCGACCTGCTGGCACGCTTGCGGGCCGATGCCTGGTTCGCACTGCCGCCGCCCAAGTCCTCCGGGCGTGACCAGTTTCATCTGGACTGGGTCGAGGCTGCCTTGCGCGGTCGCGAATCGATCGCCGATGTGCAGGCGACTCTGCTCGCGCTGACGGCGACGACAATTGCCGACGCGCTGCGCGCGACGCAGCCGGGTACCCGACGCGTCATCACCTGCGGCGGCGGCGTACACAACGCCGCGCTGATGCAGGCGCTGGCCGAGGCGATGCCCGGCATCACCGTCGAATCGAGCGCCGCACACGGGCTCGACCCCGACCACGTCGAGGCGATGGGCTTTGCCTGGCTGGCGCGTCAGACGCTGCTCGGGCGGCCGGGCAACCTGCCGTCGGTCACCGGCGCATCCGGGCCGCGGGTGCTGGGCGTGGTGCATCCGGCCTGACGCAATTTCCCTGCAGGAACGCACTTGCGTGCGAGACGCCTTCTCGGGAACGCCCTTCGCGCGCTGGCGCGCTCCTACAGAAGCGGGGTCAGGCGGACTGGACGGGCGCGCCGCGGCCGATCGGGGCGAACGCGTCGTCAGGAATCTGCTCCAGCACACCTCGCCGTCCTGTAGGAGCGCGCTTGCGCGCGAGACGCCTTCTCGGGAACGCCCTTCGCGCGCAAGCGCGCTCCTACAGAAGCGGGTCAGGCGGACTGGGCGGACGCGCCGCGGCCGATCAGGGCGAACGCGTCGTCCGGAATCTGCTCCAGCGCACCTCGCCGTCCTGTAGGAGCGCGCTTGCGCGCGAGACGCCTTCTCCGCGCGCAAGCGCGCGCCTACAGAAGCGGGGTCAGACAGACCGGACGGGCGCGCCGCGGCCGATCAGGGCGAACGTGTCGTCGGGGATCTGCTCCAGCGCGCCGATCGCCGCGGCCAGCACACCACTCTCGGCATCGTCGAAGGTCGAGCGCTCGTCGCCCACGCTGGCGCGCAGGCCCTGTTCGAGCAGGAAGCGCAGCGTGCGCGCCTGGCCCCAGCCCTGACGATCGGCGAAGGCGGCGATGCGTTCGACCAGTGCCGGGTCGAGATCCTTGAGTACGAGTTCGGTCATTCCGTGGCTCTCCGGGAGTCGCGGCCGTCGTCCTGACGGTCCGCCAGTGGCAGGCGGGAAGCAGACCACGAGTCTGCACGTGCGGCAACCGTCATGGTCGCGTTTTCCGTTCGGGCCGATCCGCGCCAAGGCACCGTCCCGCACCCCGCCGCCGCGTCGGCGGACGTTGGGCTCAGGCCACCACGTCCGCGTTCTCGTCTCGCCGGGGCGTTTCATGGATGCGTCGCCAGAGCCAGGCGAGCAGCAGCATCGTCGGCAGCACCGTCAGCGCGCTCAGCACGAAGAACGTGGAGTACGAGGTGGCCTGGACGATGTAGCCCGACACGCCGCCGGCGAACTTGCCCGGAAGATTCGCCAGCGACACCAGCAGCGCGAACTGGGTCGCGGTGAAGTTGCGGTCGGTCAGCGACGACATGAAGGCGATCAGCACCACGCCGGCGAAGCCCTGGAACAGGTTGTCGGCTGAGATTGCGGCATAGAACGCCCAGATCTGGCCGGGGTTCTGCGCCATCAGCAGGAAGGCCAGATTGGACACCGCCACGCCGATCGCCGCGACCAGCAGCATCCAGCGAAAGCCGAACGCCGCGACCGCGATGCCGCCGGCGAACGCACCGGCAATGCCCATCCACACGCCGAACAGCTTCGACACCGTGGCGATGTCGGCCTTGGTGTAACCCGAGTCCAGATAGAAGGGCCCGGACATCACGCCGATCACCTGGTCGGGGAACTTGAACAGGCCGACGAACAGCAGCAGGGCGAGTCCGAGTGCGATGCCGTTGCTGCTGAAGAAGCTCGAGAACGGCTGCCAGAACGCGCCGACGAAATCGATCCGCCGGATGACCGTGGACTCGGGCGCCACCGGCTCGCGGCACAGCAGGGTCGCGGCAATGGGCAACAGCATCAGCAGTGCCATCGCCAGATACGCCCAGATCCAGTTCTGGTATTCGGCGAGATACAACGCGCCCGCGCCGGCGAGGATCAGCCCGAACCGGTAACCCAGGGTGTAGGTCGCTGCGAGCGCGGCCTGGGCGTTCGCCGGAGCGACTTCGATGCGATAGGCATCCACCACCGAATCCTGGGTGGCACCGGCGAAGGAGGCCAGCAGCACCCAGCCCACGAGAGGGCCGACCCCGAGATCGGGGCGGGTGAACGCGAGCGCGATCAGCGCCAGCATCACGACCACCTGGGAGACCAGCAGCCAGGACCGGCGCCGGCCGAGGAACGCGGTCAACGGAAAGGCGTAGCGATCGATCAGCGGCGCCCACAGGAATTTCAGCAGATAGAAGAAACTCGCCAGGCTGATAAGGCCGATGCTGCCCAGGTCGAGACCGACGTCGCGCAGGCGGGTGGACAGTGTCTGCGACGCGATCAGCAGGAACGGCAGGCCGCTGCCGAACCCGAGGAACAGCATGGTCACCGCGGACGGCGTTGCGAACGCACGGCGGATGCCGCGCCATCCGCGGTAGGACACGGCAGGCTCGTTCGACGCACTCACGCGCGGTAATCCACGACCAGCGGTGCGTGATCGGAGAAGCGCGGCTCGGCGTGCACGGCGCAGGCCTCGACGCGATCGCGCAGCGACGGGGTGATGAACTGGTAGTCGATGCGCCACCCGACGTTGTTGGCGCGCGCAGCCCCGCGGTTGCTCCACCAGGTGTATTCCGGCGCATCGGGGCGCAATACGCGCAGCGCATCGAGCCAGCCGGTCGCCGGCGGTTCGATCAGGCCGTCGCCGCAGGTGTCGCCGATCATGCCGTTGAGCCAGGCGCGCTCGGGTGGCGTGCAGCCCGAGTTCTTCTGGTTGCTGCTCCAGTTCTTGATGTCGTGTCTTGCGCGGACGATGTTCCAGTCGCCGCACAGCACGTAGTCGCGCCCGCTGGCCAGCCACTCGTCGAGGATGGGCTTGAGCCAGTCCATGACTTCGAACTTGAAGCCCTGGCGCAGTTCGCCCGACGACCCGGACGGAATGTAGAACGACACCACGCTCAGGTTGCCGAAGCGCGCCTCGATATAGCGGCCTTCGTCGTCGAACGGCGCCCAGCCCAGTGACGTGCGCACCTCGTCTGGCTCGCGCTTGGCGTAGATCGCCACGCCGCTGTAGCCCTTCTTGGTCGTGGCGTCGCGGAACCAGGCCTTGTAACCGGCCGGCAGGAAGTCCGCATGCAGACCGCCTTCGACGAGCAACTGGTGTTCCTGGGCCTTGGTCTCCTGCATGCACAGCACGTCGGCGTCCTGGCCGGCGAACCACTGGAAGAAGCCCTTCTTGGCGGCGGAGCGCACGCCGTTGGCGTTGAAGCTGATGATTCTCATGCGGACCGATCGATCTTTTCCGGCGCCAAGCCTACCGGATTCGTGCTGACCGCCCGGACGCCGCGCTCCGTATGCTCGATCGATGCCGTCCACCCCGCCCCGTGTCGAACTCCTCTCCGCCTCGGAGGCCGCGGCCGCACGTCGCTTACGGCTCACCCCGGCGCAGACGGTGTACGCCGGCGACATCGCCTTCCATGTCGACAACGCGCTCCAGGCGCCGGACAGCGAGGCCATGGCGGTGCTGCTCGATGCGACCGTCATCGGCTTCTACCGCCTCGACTTTCCCACTGCCCGCGCCTCCGCGGCGGAGGCGGACACCAGGCGATCAGTCACGCTGCGCGCGTTCGCGCTCGACACCGCCTGGCAGGGCCGCGGCTTCGGCCTGGCGGTGCTCACGGCCTGCTGCGCGGACCTGGAACACCGCCATCCCACGCGCGACGCCCTCGCGCTGAGCGTGGACTGCGCCAATACCGTTGCGGTGCGCCTGTACCGCCGCGCCGGTTTCTCGATCCAGGCCACGCTGCCCGGGGGACGCGCGGGGCCGCAATACCTGATGCGACGCGCACTGGGCATGGGACAATGCCGGCCATGACCGATTACCGCAGCCGTTTCCTGCAGCTCGCCCTCCAAGCCGACGCCTTGCGCTTCGGCGAGTTCACGCTCAAGTCCGGACGCGTAAGCCCGTACTTCTTCAACGCCGGGCGCTTCGATTCCGGCGCCGCGATCGCCACGCTCGCCGGCTGTTATGCGGACGCGCTGGAGGCCTCGGGCGTCGAGTTCGACCTGCTGTTCGGGCCCGCCTACAAGGGCATTCCGCTGGCGACGGCGCTGGCTTGCGAGTTCGCCCGGCGCGGCCGCGACCTGCCGGTGGCCTTCAACCGCAAGGAGGCCAAGGCCCATGGCGAAGGCGGCCTGTTGATCGGCGCGCCGCTGGCGGGCCGTCGCGTGCTGATCGTCGACGACGTGATCACCGCCGGAACCGCGATCCGCGAGGCGCTGGGCCAGATCGCCGATGGCGGCGGCACGGTCGCCGGCGTCGTCATCGCCCTCGACCGCCAGGAACGCGTGAGCGAGGACAGCGGCGAGTCGGCCGCGCAGCGCGTCGCGCGCGAGCAGGACGTGCCGGTGGTGGCGATCGCCGGCCTTTCGGACCTGCTTGCTTTCGTGGGCCAGAACGCGACACTGGCAGCCGAACGCGAACGCCTGCTCGCCTACCGGGCCCGACATGGCAGCGAACGGACACATTGATTCCATCGCGGCCGTCAGGGGGACGGACGACATGCGCACATCGATCCAACTGGCGGGCGGCCTGCTGCTGGCCTGCCTGTCCGCCGCCGCGCTGGCGCAGAAACCGGCCAATGCCGACCGCAAGATCTACTGCTGGAACGACGGCGGGCGCCGCGTCTGTGGTGATGCCCTGCCCGCTTCGGCGGTCGATGCCGAGCGCACCGAGATCAGCGCGCGCAGCGGCATGGCCACCGCGCACGTCGGCCGCGCGCTCACTGCCGACGAGCGCAGCGCCGCCGAAGCGGCCGCGCTGCAGGCCAAGCGCGATGCCGAAGCCGAGGCCGCGCGCCAACGGCAGGAGCTGGCGATGGTCGAGTCCTACGCCACCGAAGCCGATCTGCGCCGCGCCTACGGCGAACGCATCGTGCTGGTCGAGGAGGCGCTCAAGACCTCGCAGATGGGCGTGGACAATCTGCGCACCAGCCTGGTGTCGCTGCTGCGCCAGGCCGGCGAGCGCGAACTGGCCGGCCAGGCGGTCGCCAAACCGCTGGCCGAGACGATCCGCGGCCAGCACGCCGATCTGCTGCGCCAGAAGGCCATCCTCGAACAGCAGCAGCGCGAGCAGGCTGCGCTGGATGGCGACCTGCAGGCGGCGCTGACCCGCTACCGCGAACTCAAGCAGTCGGCGGTCGGCACGCGGGACTGAGCTTTGCGGGCGCGCGGTTCCTGCGATCGCGCATGCCCGGTATCCTCGCCGGCTCGCTGCTGTTCCCCGAGCCTGCCGTGTCCGACCCGATCTCCGCCCTGCTCCTCGGCATCATCGAGGGCATCACCGAATTCCTGCCCGTCTCGAGTACCGGCCACCTGCTCATCGCGCAGCACTGGCTCGGCGCACGTTCGGACTTCTTCAATATCGTCATCCAGGCCGGCGCGATCGTGGCGATCACGCTGGTGTTCCGGCAACGCATCTGGGATTTGACGACCGGCCTGCGCGAGCCGTCGAACCGCGACTACGCGATGAAGATCGCAGCCGCGTTCCTGGTCACCGCGCTCGTCGGCCTGCCGGTCCGGCTGGCCGGCTGGGAACTGCCCGAGACGGTCTCGCCGGTGGCCTGGGCGCTGATCACCGGCGGCGTGTGGATGCTGGTGGCCGAGTACTTCGCCGAAAAACGCGGCGACAGTGCGCACGTCACCTGGCTGGTCGCGATCGCGGTGGGTCTGGCGCAGGTCGTGGCCGGCGTGTTTCCCGGCACCTCGCGGTCGGCGACGACGATCTTCCTCGCCATGCTGCTGGGCCTGAGCCGGCGCTCGGCCGCGGCCGAGTTCGCGTTTCTGGTCGGCATTCCGACGATGTTCGCCGCCAGCGGCTATGCGTTTCTGGAGCTGTGGCTGGGCGAGGGCATGGGCGAGGAAGCCTGGGGCGATGTGGCCATCGCCTTCATCGCCGCGATGGTCACCGGCTTCATCGTCGTCAAGTGGCTGATGGGCTACATCAAGCGCCACCGCTTCACCGGCTTTGCCATCTACCGCATCGCGCTCGGCGCCGGTCTGTTGCTGCTGATGCCGTCGGGCAGCTGACGCGCGGCGTTAGGGCGCCGGCAGGCCGAAGAACCCGGCCGCGGTCGCCGTCGTCGTCGCCGCGGTCGTCTCGACCGCTTCGCCACGGTCGCGCGCGAGTTCCGCGACGATGTGCGGCAGGAACGCCGGTTCGTTGCGACGGTCCTTCGGGCTGGGCTTGAGCGTGCGCGGCAACAGATAGGGCGCGTCGGTCTCGACCATCAGGCGATTGGCCGGAATGCTGGGCACCAGTTCGCGCAGGTGCTGGCCGCGGCGTTCGTCGCACAGCCAGCCGGTGATGCCGATGTGCCAGTCGCGGTCGAGACAGTCGAACAGTTCGCGCCTGCCGGCGGTGAAGCAGTGCACGACCGCCGGGCCGATCTTGCCTTCGAACTCGCGCATGATCGCAACGAAGTCGTCGTGGGCATCGCGCTGGTGCAGAAACAACGGCTTGCCGGTGTCCACCGCGATCTGCAGCTGGCGTTCGAAGGCCCTGCGCTGCGCCGGACGCGGCGAGAAATCGCGGAAGTAGTCCAGGCCGCATTCGCCCACCGCGACCACTTCAGGATGCGCGAGCAGCGCGCGCATCTCGGCATCGCACTCGTCGGTGAATTCCACCGCATGATGCGGATGCACGCCGGCCGTGGCGTACAGGAACCCGGGGTGCGCCTGCGCCAGCGCCAGTGCCTTCGGGGAGTGCTCGCGGCTGGCACCGGTGATCACCATGCGCGTGACACCCGCCTCGCGCGCGCGCTCCAGCACGGCATCGCGATCGTGGTCGAAGCTGTCGTGGGTGAGGTTGGCGCCGATGTCGATGAGCTGCATGGCAGGCACGCGCGTAAACGGGGCGTGCATTGTAGAGGGCGGGCTTGCCGGACTCTGAAGCCCTCCCCCGTTTACGGGGGAGGGTTGGGTGGGGGCGTTCCGTCAGTGCCCGCTGAGCCGAATCAGGCGTTGTAGTGGCTCGCGCGACCAGAGAGCCGGATTCCTGATTGTTTGCCCCCCCCCAACCCTCCCCCGCGTGCGGGGGAGGGCTTCGAGCATCGCCTTGCGATGATCAGTTGGCCATCACGCAGTTCGCCGGCGTGGTGCTTTCGAACAGCGCGCGTGTCGCCCACTCCGGATGGTCGATGAAGGGATTGCGGTTGCCCTGGAAGCTGAAGACCACTTCGTTGCGCTCGCGCTCGCGCGCGTCCGGCGGGTCGGCCTGGTGCCATTCGAGCAGGGTCGACAGCAGGCCCATGTAGGCCGGCGAGGCGGACGTGGAGACGATGCGGCTGGCGTCGTCGGTCAGTTCCAGATCGGGCTCGGACTGGCCCGTCGTCGGATGCACGCCGCCCTCGTAGCGGATGGCCATGTACAGCACGGCGCGGGCGATGTCGCCCTTGCGGTGGCTCCAGACCTGGAAGCCGGCCGGGCCGCTCCAGTTCGAGTTGCCGGGAAACAGACCCGTGCCGCCGCCGATGCCGTGGTTGGACTCGGTCGCGCGCTCGCTGCAGTTGGCGGCGCTGCTGCAATTGGCCAGTGGCTTGTTGCCGCGCGAGGAATTGTGGTCGGCGTCGGTGAGATAGAGCATGTGCGCATCGGTGTGCGGCGCATTCGGCAGGCCCTTGTCACCACTGGCCGACGGAAAGCCGAGCGACTTGGGCCAGGTGTGTTCGCGGTTGTAGGTCGCCCCGCTGCCGGTGCCGGCACGATCGCGGCCCTTGGCGTAGCTGCGGTTGCGATAGGCATCGAGGATTTTGTCGCTGTCGACGGGGTCTTCGTCGGCGATCTCGAGGATGGTCCAGGTGCTGGTGCCGCTGCCGCTGTAGGGATACGCGGTGTGACCGCGGATGGTGTGGTGCAGCGAGCAGCGCAGCTGGTCCGGCCTGGTGGTGTTGACGCGGACGTAGTAGCCGCTGGTTTCGCCCGCACCGCCGCCGGCCACGGTGAACGCGATGGTGGTGTCGGCAACGGGCGCCAGGCCGTCGGCATCGCGGATCGACGCCGCGCGCACCGTCAGCGTGCAGGCTTCCCCGGCATGCAGCGCGGTGCCGGTGCCGATGACGAAGGTGTTGCCGCTGCCCGCATGATCGAGCGACACCGCGCCCGACGTCGCGCACTGCAGCGCGAACGCACCGCTGGCGAGCGTGACCGCCTCGCTGAAGGTCACCGATAGATCGCCGGCAGCCGGGAAATCGGATGCGCCGCTGGCCGGCGTGGTCGTGGCGATCGACGGCGGCGCGGTGTCGCCGCCACCGCCGCCGCCGCTGGAGGTCTGGCCGGCATTGCACGCACCGAAACTCTGCGGCGACGACGGTGCCCATGCGAAATCGGCGGACGCGCTGCCGCTGCCGGTCAGCTGCAGCGAGGTGCCGACCGGCGCGTTCGCGCTCTCCGACACCGGCAGGTCGACGCTGCGCATGCCCGCGGCCGGTCCATCGGCGGCGGTGATCGCGCCCTCGTAGCTGATGAACTGCACCACCTTGCCGGCACCGTCTACCAGCGCGATGCCGTCGTGGGGTCCGTTCTGCAGCCCGTCGCGCGGGAACGTGACCGTGGCGATGCCGACGCTCGCGCCGCAAGTGCGCGATTGCGCGGCCGGTACCGCGTGGCTGCCGTACTGCTTCGCCGCGCCCGGCGTGTTGCTGCCGTTGTAGAGCCACACGCGATAGCGCGAGAGGTCCTCGCCGGCTGTCGCGACGATCTCGATCGCTTCGCCGACATCCGCACCCGCGTTGTCGTAGTGCAGCTCGTTGATGAAGACCTCGGCAAGCGCGGCAGGCGCAGTCGCGGACAGGCCGCAGGCGAGCAGCAGGGCGAGCGGATGACGGAGCGGGCGCAGGCGCATGGACAGTCCGTTGGCAAGGAAGCGGCAGAGTCTGGCGGTCGGCATGATGCACCGACAGCCGGGGTAAACCCTTGCTCGCGCACATCGACGCCAATGCGTGACGTCGTTAGCCTGTGCGCCGTGACGCAGACCGACTCGCCGACGTTCCCTATCACGACACTGTTGCCGGAGATCGTCGACAGCCTCGCTGCGCATCCACGTCTGGTACTCGAAGCGCCGCCGGGCGCGGGCAAGACCACGCAGGTACCGCTGGCGCTGCTGGATGCGGACTGGCTGGGCGACCGGAAGATCGTGATGCTCGAGCCGCGCCGGGTCGCCGCGCGTTCTGCGGCAACCTTCATGGCGCGCCAGCTGGGCGACGAGATCGGCAGCACCGTCGGCTACCGCATCCGCTTCGAGCAACGCATCAGTGCGCGCACGCGGATCGAGGTCGTCACCGAGGGCATCCTGACGCGGATGCTGCAGGACGATCCGGAACTGGCCGGCGTCGGCGCGCTGCTGTTCGACGAATTCCACGAGCGCCATCTCGCCGGTGATCTCGGCCTCGCCCTCGCGCGCGATGTGCAGACCGGGCTGCGCGAAGACCTGCGGCTGGTGGTGATGTCGGCGACGCTCGACGGCGCCCGCATCGCGCAGTGGCTCGATGCGCCGCGACTGTCGAGCGCCGGCCGCAGTTTCCCGGTCGATGTGTCGCACGTGCCGCCCAGGCGCGACGAGGCGCTGGAACATCAGATGCGTCGCGTCGTGGTCGATGCGCTCGCGACGCAAGCGGGCGATGCGCTGGTGTTCCTGCCCGGCCAGCGCGAGATCGCGCGATGCCGTGCGCAACTCGAAGCGGCGTTGCCGGGCGATGTCGAACTGCTGGTCCTGCACGGCGAGCTGCCGGTCGAGGCACAGACGCACGTGCTGCAGCCCGCCGCGGATGGGCGCCGCCGCGTGGTGCTGGCGACCAACGTCGCCGAGAGCAGCGTCACGCTGCCGGGTGTGCGCATCGTCGTCGACAGCGGCCAGGCGCGCGAGCCGCGTTTCGACCCCAACAGCGGCCTTTCGCGGCTCGAAACCGTGTCGATCTCGCAGGCCTCGGCCGACCAGCGCGCCGGCCGTGCGGGCCGTGTCGCGCCGGGTGTCGCGCTGCGGCTGTGGCCGGAATCGCAGCGCCTCGAACCGCAGCGTCGGCCGGAAATCGCGCAGGTCGATCTCGCCGCGCTGGCACTCGAACTCGCCGCCTGGGGTGACGTCTCGCTGGACTTTCCCGACGCGCCGCCCGCAGGCGCGATGGGCGCCGCGCACGATCTGCTGCAGCGCCTCGATGCGCTCGACGCACGCGGCACGATCACCGCAACCGGCCGCCGCATGCTTGCGCTCGGCACGCATCCGCGGCTTGCGGCGATGCTGCTGGCCGGCCGAACGTCCGACGAGCGCGCGCTGGCCTGCGACCTGTGCGCCCTGCTCGAAGCGCGCGATCCGTTGCGGCCGTTGCCGGGCGCGCCGCGTTCGGATGGCGTGGTCGCACGCTGGCAGGCACTGGCCGCATTCCGCAGCGGACGCACGCCTGCCGACGCGCAGCGCGGCGCGCTCGCCGCAATCGACGCGGCCGCGAAGCAGTGGCGGCGGCGCCTGAAGCTCGACGCGCCGCCGCCCGTGTCGGCGCCCGCGCATCTGCTGGGCGACCTGCTCGTGCACGCGTTTCCGGACCGCATCGGCCATCGCCACCCGCGCGATGCCTCGCGCTACGCGCTCAGCAACGGCCGCATGGCGCGGCTGTTCGATGACAGCACGCTGCGCGGCGAGCCGTGGATCGTCGCCAGTGAACTGCGCTTCGAGGCGAAGGACGCGCTGCTGCTGCGCGGCGCGCCGGTCGACGAAGCGCGGCTGCGCGCGCAGTGGCCGGAGCGCTTCGTCGATCGCGATGAAACGCGCTGGGATGCCGAGCGACGCGCGCTGGTCGGTGAGCGCGTGCGCCGCTTCGACGGCATCGTGCTCGACGCGCGCGCGAACGGCCGCGTCGATCCGGCGCAGGCCGCGCAGGCGCTGAGCGATGCGGTCGGCACGCTCGGGCTCACGGTGCTGCCGTGGCGCGATGGCCTGCGGCAATGGCAGGCCCGCGTGCAGGCGGTCCGCGCCTGGATGCCGGAACTCGCCCTGCCGGATGTCTCCGACGACGCGCTGCTGGCCACGCGCGAGGCCTGGCTGCGGCCCGCCTTCGCCGGCATCACCCGGCTCGACGCCCTCAGCGCCGATGCGCTGGCCGAAGCATTGCAGGCCCGGCTCGACTGGCCGCAGCGCCAGCAGCTCGACCGGCTCGCGCCCGTCCGCATGACCGTGCCTTCGGGCATGGCGCGCGCGATCCACTACGCCATCGAGGCCGACGGCCCGCCAGCGCCGCCGGTGCTCGCGGTCAAACTGCAGGAGCTCTTCGGCTTGGCGCAGACGCCGAGCGTCGGCGACGGCCGCGTGCCGCTGACCCTGCACCTGCTCTCGCCGGCCGGGCGCCCGCTGCAGGTGACGCGCGATCTGGCCGGGTTCTGGGCACGCACCTATCCGGAAGTGCGCAAGGAGATGAAGGGGCGGTATCCCAAGCATCCCTGGCCGGACGATCCGTGGAACGCGCCCGCCACCCATCGCGCGAAACCGCGCGGCACGTGAGCGCCAGCGGTTCGTGTCGACGTCCGGCAGGCGCGATGCCGGCCGGCGCCGTCTCGGGGCCAACGGTGCGCTTCGATCACGCCGGGTCGACAGCTGCCGACTAGACTCGGCCATCCCCCATGCGGAACGACGAGGTCACCCCATGAGCAAGTTCGAAGCCTTGTCCGACAAGGCCCTGTCGCTGGTCGGCCAGGCCGGCGACAGCCTGCGCCATGCCATCCCCAGCCAGGCCGAGGCATGGCTGCAGACCGGTGCGGCCCTGGGCGCCGCACGTGCCGGTACCAAGCTCGCCGGCGGTTTCCTGCGCCGCAATCCGGCCATCGTCGCCGCGTCCGTCATCGGCGCGGGTCTGGTCTGGGTGGCGGCACGCGAATACAAGAAGCGCAAAGCGAACAGCGCCGTCGAAGGCACCTCGCGCCGCGTCGAACCCAATCGCACCGCACGCAAGCGCGCGGCGCGGCGCAGCAGCAACGCCGCGTCCAGCACGCAGGACTGATCCACGTATCGCCAGCGCGCCGGCCAGGCGGTCGGGCGCAGGCATCGGAACGCGGGCCCCTGGCCCGCGTTTTTTTTGGGACGTCACGTTCGCCGGCACCGCACGACGGCATCGCCGACGTGCCGGAACTGCGGCGATCCGGGCTCAGACTTCGCGCAGGTCGTCGTTGGCTGCCGACAGGTCGGTATCGGGCTGGACTTCCGGCAGTTCGATGATGAACCGCGCACCGCCGCCTTCGCGATCCTCGTACCAGAGCTGCCCGCCCAGGTCGACGATGATCTGCTTGGCCAGCGACAGGCCCAGCCCGCTGGAGCGGCCGTCGTCCTTGTCGGCATGCGCGAGCCGCTGAAACGGACGGAACAACGCGTGCTGCAGGTCGCGGGCGATACCCGGTCCGCGGTCCTCGACCAGCAGCTGCCAGAAGCCGGCGCCGCCGCCGCGCAACGAAATATCGACGTTGCTGTCGGGCGCGTACTTGATGGCGTTGGTGATCAGGTTCTCCGCCACCTGGCGCAGCACCAGGCCGTCGACGGCCACCATCGGCGAGGCGTCGGGCGCGCGCGCCTGCAACAGCACACCGCGGTCCTCGAACTGCAGCGCGTAGCGGGCGACGATCCAGTCGAGCACCTCGCGCAGCCCGGTGGCCTGCGCGGCCTGGGCGATCTTGCGCGACGCGTCCTGGGTTTCGAGATACCGGCGGATGTAGCCCAGCGCGTCTTCCGCGCTCTCGTGGATCATCTTGTGGTAACGCGGGATGCGCTCGGGCTTGGTCTCATTCTTGACCAGCATGTCGCTGGCGAACCAGATGCTCGACAGCGGGTTCTTCAGATCGTGCGCGACCAGATTCACCAGCTCCTGGCGCTCGCGGGCGATGCGCTCGAGCCGGTCGCGGGTCTGCTTGAGGCCGACGTGTGCGCTCACGCGCGCCAGCAGTTCTTCGGGCATGAAGGGCTTGGTGACGTAATCGACCGCGCCGGCGTCGAACGCACGCAGCAGCAGTTCGCGATCCTGCGCCACGGTGAGGAATACCACCGGCAGCCGCAGCAGGTCGGGCTTCTGCTTGATTTCGCCCAGCAGCGCAAAGCCGTCCATGTTCGGCATCAGCATGTCGAGCAGCATCAGATCGGGCTGGCGCGATTCGAGCATCGCCAGCGCTTCGACGCCATCGGCGGCGGTCTGCACTTCGTAGCCGTGACGGCTCAGCAACGAACTGACGACGCGCAGGTTCGCAGGCTGGTCATCGACGACGAGGATGCGACCGCTGGCGTTTGCAGAGTTCGGCATGGGGTTCCGGGTTGAGCCCGAACGGGGGACGGACGGCATGCGGGGGCAGCGGCCTGTCCGCCCGGCACGTTAACAGAAACGCGGCCGATTGCGGGCGCCGGCGCGCGTTGCGGACGGTAGATCGAGCGCACGCCACGCGCCCGGCGACAGCGTGTCGAGCGTCCAGTCACCGATGGCCACGCGCACCAGGCGCAGTGTCGGCAGGCCGACAGCGGCGGTCATGCGCCGCACCTGCCGGTTGCGGCCTTCGCCGATGACGAGTTCGAGCCAGGCATCGGGCACGGTCTTGCGATGCCGGGCCGGCGGATCGCGCGGCCACAGGACGGGCGGCGGATCGAGCAGCGTGACCCGTGCCGGGCGGGTCGGGCCGTCCTTGAGCACCACGCCCTCGCGCAGGGCCTGCAACTGCGCCTCCGACGGCGCACCCTCCACCTGCACGCGATAGGTCTTGGGCAGCTTGTGCCGCGGATCGGTGATGCGATGCGCCAGCCCGCCGTCGTCGGTCAGCAGCAGCAGGCCCTCGCTGTCATGGTCGAGGCGACCGGCGGCATAGACATCCGGCGGCAGCCCGAACCCCGCCAGCGTCGGCCGCGGCGGCGTGCTGCGATCGGTGAACTGGCAGAGCACGCCGTAGGGTTTGTTGAAGGCAACGAGCATGTGATGGGTGATTCGAAAAACCGTGATTGGTGATTCGTGATTAGTGATTCGAAAAAGCGAAACCGGCGCAACCTGTCGGGACTGGAGCGCTTCGAAACTTGGCACGGACCATGGTGAGTGGGCAGCGCGCCCGCAGTGAGGGGCGCGACGCGTCGCGAGCAGGCGCGCTCTTACGAATCACCAATCACCAATCACCAATCACGGGCCTCACGGCCTTACGGCTTCACGAACCGCAGCGTCATCCGGTCGCTTTCGCCGATCGCGGTGTACTTCGCCGCGTCGCTCGGGTCGTGGCGGTTGGAGGGCGGCAGCATCCAGACGCCATCGGGGTGGTCGCGGGTGTCGCGGGGGTTGGCGTTGATCTCGCTGCTGCCGTCGACGCGGAAGCCTGCGGCCTGTGCGAGCGCGATGACCTGGGCGGTGCCGACGTAACCGGAGCGGTCGTCGGCGGGCACGTCGGCGGCGGCGCGGTGTTCGACCACGCCCAGCACGCCACCGGGCCGCAGTACATCGTAGAAACGCTTGAACATGCCCTCGGCCTGGCCGCTGCCACGCCAGTTGTGCACGTTGCGGAAAGTCAGCACGACGTCGGCCGATGCGGTCGGGCCGAAGCGCGGCGCGTTGGGGTCGTAGGCGACCATGGTGGCGCGGTCGAACTGTGCGGGCGCGGCATCGAAGCGGGCCTGCAGCCCCTCGCGCTGGCGCTGCTGGTAGTCGCGTCCACGGCCTTCGGGCAGCGCGGCGGGGTCGACCATCGCGGCGATGTAGCGGCCGTCATCGCGCAGGTAGGGCGCCAGGATTTCCGCATACCACGCGCCGCTGCCGGGCGTGATCTCGATGACGGTCTGGCCCGGACGCACACCGAAGAACGCCAGCGTCTCGCGCGGATGGCGATGCGCGTCGCGGGCGCGGTTGTCGGCGCTGCGCCACGCGCCGGCGAGCGCGGCGTCCATGCGCGCGACGTGCGCGGTGTCGAGGTCGGCGGCGGTGGTGGCCGGGGTCTGCGGCCCGCTGGCGCAACCGGCAAGGGCGATCAGGGCGACGGCACAGAGCGATAAGCTGCGTTGCATGGGCGGAACTCCGAAGAAGGACGGCACGTGGCGCAAGGGTGCCACAAGCGGCGGTCGGCACCGTCTGGCGCGCAGCAGTCGAGCGCGAACGCGTGCCCGAAGCGCCGCGCGGTCCACCTCACCACATGGCTCGCGGTCGGCCGGAACACAGCTTTGCGCCGCGTCCGGTGTCTATCGCCGTGCGTGCCTGCCTATGCTGTCCGCCCCACCGCAACAGGAGCACGACATGTCGGAACGCGCACTCGGACGCTCGGGCCTGAAGGTGTCGCCACTGGCATTCGGCGGCAACGTATTCGGCTGGAGCGCCGATGAAGCGACCTCGCATGCGTTGCTCGACGAATGCGTGGCGCTGGGCATCCAGCTCGTCGACACCGCCGATGTGTACTCGGCCTGGGTGGACGGCAACCATGGCGGCGAATCGGAAACGCTGATCGGCCGCTGGCTGCATAAGAGCGGCAAGCGCGACCGCATCGTCATCGCCACGAAAGTGGCCAAATGGCCGCAGCGCAAGGGTCTGTCGCCGGCCAACATCCAGGCGGCGTGCGAGGACTCGCTGCGCCGCCTGCAGACCGATGTCATCGATCTCTACCAAGCGCACGAGGATGACCCTTCGGTGCCGCTGGAAGACACGCTCGGCGCGTTCTCGCGGCTGATCGAACAGGGCAAGGTGCGGGCGATCGGCGCCTCGAACTACACCGCGCCGCGCCTGGCAGAAGCCCTGGCGGTGTCGGCACGCCACAACCTGTCGCGTTACGAGACGCTGCAGCCCGAGTACAACCTCGTCGATCGCGCCGGCTACGAGACCGCGCTCGAACCGTTGGTGCGCGAGCATGGCCTCGGCGTGATCGGTTACTACTCGCTGGCCAGCGGCTTTCTCAGCGGCAAGTACCGCAGCGAGGCCGACGCCGCCAAGAGCAGCGCGCGCGGCGCCCAGGTGGTCAAGCAGTACCTCAACCCACGTGGCAAGCGCATTCTCGCCGCGCTCGACGATGTCGCCTGCCGGCATGCATCGACGATTGCGCAGGTCGCCCTGGCCTGGCTGATCGCCCGACCCGGCGTGACAGCACCGATCGTCAGCGCGACCAGCATCGCCCAGCTGCGCGAACTGGCGGCCGCGCGCACGCTGCTGCTGTCGAAGGCCGACATCGCCGCGCTCGACGGCGCCAGCGCCGGTAGCTGAGTCTCAACGTCCGCGTGTCGTGCCGGGCCGCATGCTCGGCGTCTCCCCGCACCCGGAAGGCCCTCCCATGAGCGACCGCCTCACCCGCATCGTCCTCGCCGCGCGCCCGCAGGGCGCTCCGAAAGCGAGCGATTTCCGCATCGAACAGGCGCCCATGCCGGTGCCGCGCAGCGGCCAGGTGCTGCTGCGCAATCGCTGGCTCTCGCTCGATCCCTACATGCGCGGACGCATGAATGCCGGGCGTTCCTACGCCGCACCCGTCGAGCTGGACGAGGTGATGGACGGCGGCACGGTGTCGGAAGTGGTGCAGTCGCTGCATCCGGCGTGGTCGGCGGGTGACATCGTGCTGGCGCACGCGGGCTGGCAGTCGCATGCCGTCGTCGACGGCGAGGCGCTGCGCCGCAAGCTCGATCCCGACGACCTGCCGGTGCAGACTGCGCTCGGCGTGCACGGTATGCCGGGTTTCACCGCCTATGCCGGTCTGCACGAGATCGGCAAACCGCGTCATGGCGAAACGCTGGTGGTCGCAGCGGCGAGTGGCCCGGTCGGCGCCACGGTCGGCCAGATCGCGAAGCTGCAGGGCGCGCGCGTGGTGGGCATCGCCGGCGGGCCGGACAAGGTCGCGCACGTGCGCGACGCGCTCGGCTTCGACGTCGCGCTCGACCATCGCGCCGACGACTTCGCCGAGCAGTTGGCCGCTGCGTGTCCCGACGGCATCGATGTGTATTTCGAGAACGTCGGCGGCAAGGTCTTCGACGCGGTGCTGCCGTTGCTCAACGACTTCGCCCGCGTGCCGGTCTGCGGCCTGGTCGCGCACTACAACGACACCGGGCCCGCCGAAGGCCCCGACCGTGTGCCGCAGCTGATGGCGCAGATCCTGAGCCGGCATCTGACCGTGCGCGGCTTCATCCAGCACGACTTCATCGCGCTGTACCCCGAGTTCGTGCGCGAGATGGGTCAGTGGCTGCGCGAAGGCCGCATCCGTTATCGCGAAGACATCGTCGAGGGTCTGGAGCAGGCGCCGGAAGCCTTCATCGGCATGCTCGAGGGCCGCAACTTCGGCAAGCTGCTGGTGCGGATCGCCGATTGAACTGGCCGCGGCGCACGCATGCGGAAGCGTCTGGCGGGGCGCTGATGCCGGCACCGCCGAACCGGTCGCGAAGGCGCCAGCGGCGTCAGTCGATCTGCTGGCAATCACTCCGCACGAGTGCGTACGACGTAGGGTGCGATCGACGCCGCGCAATTGCAGCCTGCGTCTTCGATGCGTGCAGCGGCCTCAGAGGCTGGGGCCGTCCATTTCGTGCGCGGGCGCCGTGGCCGGACTGCCGCGTGCAGGCACTGCGGGAGATTGCCGCTCGAGCGATTCGAGCCCCGTCTGCAACCACGTCTGCCCGGCCTGACTGTGAAGTTGCGTGTCCAGCAGTCGGGACACCGCGATACCGTCGTCGCGGCCCGCAGCGGACAGCAGCGCATCGCTGAACGTCCGGGTGTCGAGTCCTGCGTCACGGGAAGGCACCGTTCCCTGCACCGGCCCGATCACCACCGGCCGCCACTCCAGCGCGGCGGCCATCGCCTCGTTGCGCGGCATCGCATCGCGGCAATCGATCTGGCACAGCGCTGGTGGCGCCAGCAGATCCTGCATGCCACGAGTCCCGCTGCGATCGAAGATCGTTGTGCGATTGAAGAACTGGTGCTCCTCCGATCGATGGATCACATAGCGATCGGGGTCATCGGGCAGCGCGCGCTTCTCCAACGGCGGCGGCCGGATCAGGCCATTGATGTAGTCGATGGCCAGATTCCCAGATAGAACCCCGAGGCCATCACGCTGGTAGCCCCCTCCGATATCAGTGTGTGCGCCGGCCACGCTGACATTTAGGAAACGCCCGTCTGGCGTCGCACCGGGGTCAGTGATCCATGTGCCCTGGAACAGGTTGCGCCGCTCGCTCGTCGCAGTGATCTGGAAACCCGACACGACCGACTCGGCGAGGCGTCGGTCGTTCTGACGAGGTGCGCCGGTGCCGACCGGGTCCAGCAGGACCGCGGCCTGGACGACTGTCCCTGGCTCGCGCAGCGGCGGGTTCGGGTAGATCACGTTGCCGACGATCAGACCGTCGGCGTTGCGCTGGAAGGTCGCGTCGGTCGGATTCTGGACGCCGCGCTCTTCAACGAGGCGCGTGAACCCTGCAGCTTGCTCGGCCCCCCGACTGAAGCCGGTTGCGAGAATCCTGATCTCAGCGTCCGGATTCTCGTCCAGCCAGATCTTCGCTTGAGTGGCGAACTGCAGGTACATGTCTTCGATGCGCGCTTCGTAGCTGCCGCCGTACGCGGCATCAAACATCCCACTGAGCCCCCCCTGCGTACCCGGACCCGCGACATAGCCGGCATGGACCGGCATGTACCCGAGCCGGTCTTCCGCCGCTCGCGCGTAGCTGCGGAACTGCTCGTCGACCAACGCAATGTTGGTGAATTTGGCCGGATCGCGCTTGCTGTTGCCTGTGCCGTCGAAGGAGGCAACAAAGAGCCGTTGCTCGACCGCGGCTTCATCCAGCAGAAGCGGTACGGCAAATCCCGCAAGCGCGCGCTCCACTTCCTCGAAGCTCTCCAACTGAGAGGCTGTGACTACGTCAGCCCTCACTCCGTCCGGGTGCCGGTTCCCACCCATCCTCCACCTCCATGTGGATAAGGATCAGAAGGTCTTGCTCCACGCGAGAACGAGATCATTCCGATAGTCGCTGTGGCGATTGCCGGGAATCCGCGGCTCCCGCAGCGAGATGAAGGCCTTCATGTAGACATTGATCGTCCGATCGTTGATCTCCATCACGACGTCGGGATTGATCATCGGCGTGTACGGCGAGGCCTGCTCGCGTTGTGTTTCGTGCACGACGAGTTCGTCCTTGAAGATCTCGCCGATATCGACCTCCGCCTCCAGCGGCGTGCCGTCTCTGCTGACCCACTTCACCACCGCGGGCGGCGGGAAGTTCCGGATCATCAGATGGTTGGCGGTCTTGACCTTGAGCGAGTTGGGATGCACGTCCTCCAGCGCAGGGCGCGGGCCACTCGTGTGGAGGCGCTCGGCATACAGCACCGTGCATTCCTGCAGCGCGTACGTGGCGATGCCGAAGTTGTGACGCATGAACCGCAAGGGCCAATCCGCCACGATCCGCTGGTCGACGGACTTCGAAGTCTGCGGATCCTGTGCCTTGCTCATGCCTTGGCATCCTGTGGTCGTGAGTGCGGTGGCGATGAGCGCAGCGGCGAACCGCAGTGACATGCAGCGCCGGTCTGCGTCCTCTGTGCTGTCAACCATCCGCGTGCTCCCTGCAATCGAACAGTGCCGCCCTGTCCCACGCACGATGCTCGAACCGGAGGTTCGCACGGACGCCGCCGCGGGGTTCGGACAGGGTGTCGCATCCGGCGGCGATAGGCCATCGGAGGTTGCCGGAAGCTGGTGTGGGAATGGCGCCGTCGCTTGTGGCCCGTGTCACGCCTGGGTGCGTGAGCGAGGCGGCGCGCCTGACGGTGACCGACGGGCCGGGAGCGGCACACGGTTGACGCGCGCATTACCCGATTCGCAAGCGTGGGGGCTGCCCCCACCCAACCCTCCCCCGCTCGCGGGGGAGGGCTCGAAGCGGGCAGTCGCGCGACGGCGCGACCGTCGGGCCGATCAACCGCCCAGCAGTACCCGGTTCATACGCTGCACGAACGCGGCCGGGTCCTGCAGCGGGGCGCCGGCGGCGATCTCGGCCTGCTCCAGCAACAGCGTGGCGAGGTCGCTCGACTTGGCGTCGTCGGTCTCGCCTTCGATGCGCTGCAGCAGGGCGTGCTGCGGGTTGATCTCGAGCGTTGGCTTGCTTTCGGGCACGTCCTGGCCGGCTTCGCGCAGCAGGCGGGCGAGGTGCGGGGCCATTTCGTAGTCGGCGAGTGCGAGGCACGACGGCGAATCGGTCAGACGCGCCGACACGCGCACGTCGCCGACGCGATCACCCAGCAGGCCCTTGATCTTCTCGACCAGCGGGGCAGCGGCTGTGGCGGCTTCGGCCTGCTTGGCCTTGTCGGCTTCGTCGAGCGGCAGTTCGCCCTTGGCGACGTTCTTCATCGACTTGCCGGCGTACTCGTGCAGGCTGCCGAGCATCCATTCGTCGATGCGGTCGAACATCAGCAGCACTTCGATGTCCTTCGCGCGGAAGGCTTCGAGCTGCGGGCTGCCGGCGGCGGCCTTGTAGCCGTCGGCGGTGATGTACCAGATGGTCTCCTGGCCGACCGGCATGCGTGCGACGTAGTCGTCGAGCGAAACGGTCTGCGACGCGCCGTCGCCCTTGGTCGAGGCGAAGCGCAGGATCTTGGCGATGCGCTCGCGGTTGCTCGCGTCCTCGACGATGCCTTCTTTGAGCGTATTGCCGAAGGCCTTGTAGAACGCGGTGAACTTGTCGGCGTCGTCGCGCGCCAGCTTCTCGATCATGTCGAGCACGCGCTTCACGCAGGCGCCCTTGATGCGGTCGAGCTGGCGGTTGTGCTGCAGCAGTTCGCGGCTGACGTTGAGCGGCAGGTCATCGGCATCGACGACGCCGCGCACGAAGCGCAGGTAGTTCGGCAGCAGCTCTTCGGCGGCGTCCATCACGAACACGCGCTTGATGTAGAGCTTCAGGCCCTTGCGCTCGTCGCGCCCGCCCATCATCAGGTCGAACGGCGGCTGCGACGGCAGGTACAGCAGCGTGGTGAAGCTCTGGCTGCCTTCGACGCGGTTGTGCGTCCACGCGGCCGCGTCGTTGAAGTCGTGGCCGAGCGCCTTGTAGAAGTTCTGGTAGTCCTCGTCGCTGATGTCGGACTTGGACTTGGTCCACAACGCGGACGCGTCGTTGGCGGTTTCCCACTCGGGCGCGGCGTCGGCCGGCGCGTCCTCGCCCTCGGCCGGCGTCGGCGCGTCCTTGGGCATGCGGATCGGGAACGCGACGTGGTCGGAATACTTGCGCACCAGCGAGCGCAGCTTCCAGCCGTCGAGGAATTCGTCCTCGTCGGCCTTCAGATGCAGGATCACCGTGGTGCCGCGCTCGGGCAGCGTGACGTCTTCGAGCGAATACTCGCCGCGACCATCGCTCTCCCACTTGGTGCCGGCCTCCGGGGCGGCGCCGGCATGGCGGGTCAGCACGGTGACGCGGTCGGCGACGACGAAGGCCGAGTAGAAGCCCACGCCGAACTGGCCGATCAGGCGCGCGTCGGCCTTCTGCTCGCCGCTCATTGCCTCGAGGAAGCGGCGCGTGCCGGAGCTGGCGATGGTGCCGATGTTGGCGACCACGTCCTCGCGGCTCATGCCGATGCCGGTGTCGCGGATCGTCACCGTGCGCGCCGCCTTGTCCCAGCTGACATCGATGTGCAGCTCGCCCGCGCCGGCCAGCAGGTCCGGGTTGGCGATCGACTCGAAGCGCAGCTTGTCGCAGGCGTCGGAGGCGTTGGAGATCAGTTCGCGCAGGAAGATTTCCTTGTGCGAATACAGCGAATGCGTGACCAGGTGCAGCACCTGGGCGACTTCGGCTTCGAACTTGCGGGTTTCGGTGGAGGCGGTCATGGGAACGGTCCGTGTGGCGTGTTGCGGTAGGCCGCCGATATTGGTGCCGATTGCGCCGAATCAAGCTGCGCGGCGTGCGGCGGCTGCCGATCCGTCTTCTGAATGGATCGTGCAGCGATCGCGCCTCCAACGTGACAGGGTGCGCAAAGAACGACCCGGCCAATGAACTCGAGTTGAATTTCAGCGGACGCAAGACGGTTGAATTGCTGGTCCTCACGCGGACATGACATTAACCGGATTTTCACTTGTACCGCCGGTTCTTCGACAAGGGATGCGAGGCCGACACGCAGTTCCGTCATCCACCGTTGTCGAGGACTTTGCCCATGTCGTACGCCCGCCTTCGTGTCCGGCCGCGCCGCCGGATGCTCGCCCTGTCGATCCCGCTCGCCCTGGCCGCGACACTGCCGCTACAGGTCGCGGCCCAGCAACGCAACACCACCACGCTCGACCGCATCACCGTGACCGGTTCCAACATTCCGCGCACCGACACCGAAACCGCTTCGCCGGTCTTGGTGATCTCGCGCGAACAGATCGACCGCACCGGCAAGACCACGGTCGGCGAGTATCTGCAGAGCCTGTCGGTCGATGGCGCCGGCTCGGTGCCCAAGAGTTTCGGCAACGGCTTTGCCGGCGGCGGTTCGGCGATCTCGCTGCGCGGCCTCGGCGCCGGTTCCACCCTGGTGCTGCTCAACGGCCGGCGCATGGCCCCGTTCGGCCTCGCCGACGATGGCCAGAAGGTGTTCACCGATCTGAGCACGATTCCACTCGATGCGGTCGAGCGCATCGAGGTGCTCAAGGACGGCGCCTCGTCGATCTACGGCTCCGATGCGATCGCCGGCGTGGTCAACGTGATCCTGCGCAACGACTTCACCGGCGCGGTGGCCACCGTGTCCTACGGCTGGTCCCACGCCGGCGGCGGCGACCAGCCCAAGGCCTCGCTGACCGCCGGCACCGGCAGCCTGACCGAGGACGGCTACAACGCGTTCTTCAGCATTGAAGCAGCCAAGACCGACGCGATCCGTGTACGCGATCGTCGCGGCCGCAACTGGATCGGCACAGGCGACACGCGGCCCTGGGGCTATCCGATCGGCACCAACCTGCCCGGCCGCATCACCGGCGGCGGCACCGGTGCCGGCGGCGGTCCGAGCGGCGCGATCGAAAACCCCAACTCGGGCCTGTTCGAATCGCTGCCCGGCTGCGCCGCACTGTCGGACGTGACCCCGCAGGACCCGGCCGGCGGCTGCCTGTGGGATGTCGCCCGGTTCCGCGATCTCTCGCCCGAGGAGGAGTACGTGAACTTCTTCTCGCGCGCCGCATTCGCGGTCGGCGACACCGGCGAGATCTACATGGAACTCAGCGCCGCCAACAAGAAGACGATCTTCCAGAACACGCCGTCGGGTGTGTCCGGCGCCTGGGGCTATCCCGGCGGCCCGGTCAATGCCAGCGATCCCGGTCCGGGCGCGGTCGTGCTCGGCCCCGACCATCCGGACAACCCGTACCCCGGTACCGCCAACCGGCTGCGCTACACCGCCTTCGACGTCGGCCCGCGCACCACCTACAACGACAGCCATTTCACGCGGCTGTTGCTGGGCTTCAAGGGCACGGCCGGCGCCTGGGACTACGACGTCGGCTATCTGCATTCGGGCACCGACCTCACCAACGAGCGCACCGGCTTCCTGCGCTACAGCCGGGTCAAGACGGTGCTCGAAGATCCCGACAGCCCCGTGGGCTGGTGGCGCATCGGCGACGATGCCGGCCTCAACACGCAGGCGCTGTACGACTTCATCTCGCCACGCATCACTGCCGCCGGCCGCACGCGGCTGGACATCTTCGATGGCCGGGTCACGCGCTCGCTGATGGATCTTTCGGGCGGCCCGCTGGGGCTGGCGCTGGGTGCCGAGTATCGGCGCCAGTCGGTGTCGCTGACCCCGCAGAGCTTCACCGACCAGGGCGACATCATCGGCCTGGGGTATTCGTCCTACGCCGGTGTGGAGAAGATCACCAGCGCCTACGCCGAACTGCAGGCGCCGGTGCTCGACACCCTGGAACTGACCGGCGCCTTGCGCGTGGACCACTACGACGGTGGCGACACCGCGACCACGCCCAAGGTCGGCGTGAAGTGGTCGCCCACCGACTGGATCGCGCTGCGCGGCACGTACGCCGAAGGCTTCCGCGCGCCGAATCCGGCCGAGGCCGGGACCGGTGGCCTGGCCGCCTTCAGCACGGCGGTCGACCCGGTGCGCTGCGCCGCGCCGGGCAACGAGCCGCAGGACTGCGATGCCGGCCCGATCGCCCTGATCACCTCGCCCAATCCCGACCTCCGGCCCGAGGAATCCAAGAGCACCACGGTCGGCATCGTGCTCTCACCATGGACCGGCGGCTCGCTGGCGTTCGATGCGTTCCGCATCAAGCGCACCGACGAGATCTTCGGCGGCAGCGCCGACGCAGCGATCGCGGCTGGCGGCGACAACGTGGTGCGCGGCACCAACGAGATTCCCGGCACACCGGGCAGCGGTTCGATTCTCGCGGTGCTGGTCGGCTACGAGAACGCCTCGTCGACGACGGTCGAAGGTTTCGATGTCGACATGGAACAGCGCGTCGATCTGGGCGATGCGGGCAGCCTGCGCTTCGATCTGCAGTTCACCCACATCAGCGCGTTCGAGCGCGAGGACCTCGACGGCACGGTGTACGAGTTCGCCGGCACGCACGGCAACTGCGATGTCACCAACTGCATCGGCACGCCGAAGAACAAGGCCAATTTCGGCGCGACCTGGGAGATGGACGCGTTCTCGATCAGCAGCGTCGTGAACTGGCGCGACAGCATGCGCAACGTCACCGAGGCCGGGGATACCGAATGCGCGAACGGATTCGCCAACGGTGACGACGCGCCGCGCGGCTGCGAGCTGGCCTCGTTCTACACCATCGACCTGTCGGCACGCTGGATGCCCACCGAGCACTGGGAAGTGTTCGGCTCGGTGGCCAATCTCACCGACCGCGTCGCGCCGCTCGACCCGCTGACCTATGGCGCGATCAACTACAACCCGATGGACTTCAGCGGTGCGATCGGCCGCTACTTCACGATCGGCGCGAAGTTCAGGTTCGACTGACTTCCTTCGATGCGTGTGACCGGACACCCCGCGAGTCGGGGTGTTCGCGTATGGGAAGCACAAGCGGCAGCCCATGATTGATCTGCATCAATGCGGCGCCGACCGCGCGGTTCCAGCATCGACCCACACCCACAGGCCGCTGCCGCCCGGCACCGGTCGCCCTTCGGAGTCGAGATGGACGTCCTGCCCTATACCGCGTTCGACGTGCTGGCCATGGTCATGGAAGGCACTCACCTGCCCGCACCGGCGGCCGCCACCACGGCCCCTGATGCAGCCGCTGCCAAGCCGGTGCCCACGCCCGAGACATCGGCCGGACCGGATTTCCGGCAGGCTGCCTGAGCCGACGTTCGCCCACGGGCGGCTACAGCGGCCAGACCAGCAGCAGCATCGGAATGGCAACTGCGAATACGACCAACTGCACCGGCAGACCCAGCCGCCAGTAGTCGCCGAAGCGGAAGCCGCCCGGGCCGAGGATCAGCGTGTTGTTCTGATGCCCGATGGGCGTCAGGAACGCGCACGAGGCGCCGACCGCGACTGCCATCAGATAGGGGTCGGCGCTGACGCCGAGCGTGCCGGCCGCACCGATCGCGATCGGGCACATCACCGCGGCCGTGGCGGCGTTGTTCATCAGGTCCGAGAGCGTCATCGTCACGGCAAGGATCAGTGCCAGGCCGATCACCGGGTGTCCCTGCGCGACGGTCTCGAACAGCGCGCGCGCAATGAGGTCGGCGGTGCCGGTCGACTCCATCGCGCCGGCGACCGGAATCAGCGCCGCCAGCAGCACGATCACCGGCCAGTCGATCGCCGTGTAGACCTCGCGCGGCGGCACCGTGCGCAGCGCCATGGAGGCGATGACGCCGATCGCGAACGCGATCGCCGCCGGCACCAGGCCGAATGCGGCAGCAGCGATCGCACCGACCAGAATCAGGCTTGCAGTGATGGCCTTGCGGCGGTCGGCCATGCGCAGCGAACGCTCGGCCAGCGGCACGCCGCCGGATTCGGACGCAAAGCCGGCGATCGACGCCTGGGTGCCCTGCACCAGCAGCAGGTCGCCCTCCTGGAACGGCTGTGAACGCAGCCGGCGACGCGAGCGGTGGCCGGCGCGGGAGATCGCCAGCACGTTGATGCTGTAACGCGTGCGCAGGTCGAGATCTCTGGCCGAGCGGCCGGACAGCGACGAGCCCGGCAACACGGCGATCTCCTGCAGCACGATGTCCGCATGCGGCGTCCGGGCATCGGGCTTGGCGGACTCCGCGTCGACATTGCCCTCGCGTGCCTGGGCTTCCTTCGCCCGTGCGCGGCTGGCGGCCGGATCGTCGCCGGCGGCCGCAATGCGGGCCGCTGCCGCGTCCGCCTCTTCGGTCGACATGTCCGCAACATCCGCGGCGTCATCACCATCGCTGCCGGGGTCGCCGGCGTCGGCGTCGGCATCAGCCGCTTCCAGCTCGGCCTCGTCGATCTGTTCCTCGAGCCGCGCGCCGAGCGTCGCCAGCACCTCGTTGAGCACGTCGGCATCGGCCTCGACCACCAGGATGTCGCCCGCGCGCACCACGCGCGACGGGCTGGGCGCATGCACGCGCAGTTCGGCCTGCACCATGCCGATGACCTGTGCATCGTGGGCTTCGAGCGCGGTCTCGATCTCGCGCACCGTCTGGCCCACGGCCTTGGCCCCGTCGGGCACGCGCATTTCGGTGAGGTAGGCGCCGGGATCGAAACCTTCGACGGCCGCCTCGCGCCGCACCGGCACCAGTTTCCAGCCACCCAGCGCGATCAGCAGCACACCGGCGATCGCGACCGCCACGCCGACCGGGGCGTAGTCGAACATCGCGAACGCGCCGCTTCCGCTTTCCTGTCGGAAGCCGGACACGATCAGGTTGGGCGGCGTGCCGATCAGCGTGGTCATGCCGCCGAGGATCGAGCCGAAGGCCAACGGCATCAGCACCTGGCCCGGCGCCAACGACTGCTTGCGCGCGATCTGGATCGCCACCGGCATCAGCAGCGCCAGCGCCGACATTGTTCATGAAAGCCGACAGCACGGCGGCCAGCAGCGTCAGCGCGGCGATCGACAACATGGGCCCGGCGTTCGACGGCAGCACAGCGCGGGTGAGCGCATCGACCGCGCCCGAGGTCTGCAGACCGCGGCTGAGCACCAGCACGCAGCCCACGGTAATCACGGCCGGATGCCCGAAGCCCGCGAACGCGTCCTGGGCACTGACCAGTCCCACGGCGACGCAGGCCATCAGGGCGGCGCCGGCCACCATGTCGTGGCGCCAACGCCCCCACAGGAACAGGCCGACGGTGCAGCCGAGAATGACGAGGATCAGGATCTGGTCGGTCTGCATCGGACAAAGGCTCGGCGCGGCGCATCGGCCGCGATCAGGACAGGCATCGGAAAACGCGTCGGATCGACCGCGGGGCTCAATGCGGCATGCCGCCGCGACCGCCCGACGCCATCGAGGCGAACACGCCGTCGCGCCGGATCCACGCGTGGTACAGCGCGGCGGCAAGGTGCAGCAGGATCACCGCGAGCAGCGCGCGTGCCAGCCAGGCATGCGCGGCGCGCAGCAGACTGTAGACGCCAGGATCGTGCGGTGCGATCGCCGGCAGTTGCACGTCACCCCACAGCAGCACCGGGTTGCCGGCGGCCGACACCATCGCCCAGCCGATCAGCGGCATCGCGAACATCAGCGCATACAGCGCGACGTGCGAGGCATGGGCGGCGAAACGCTGCCAGCGCGGCAGATCGCGCGGCAGTGGCGGCACGCGACGACGCAGGCGATGCAGCAGACGCACCACCGCCAGAATCAGCAAGGCAATGCCGATCGGCCGATGCAGCATCAACAGCGCAGGGCGCAGGGTCATCGACGACACCATCGCCACGCCGACGAACAGCATCGCCAGGATCAACGCCGCCATGCTCCAGTGCAGCAGGCGGGCAAAGGCGTCGTGATGTGCGCGGTCGGTACTCATCGCGCGCCCTCCGCACGCGGTGTGCCGGCAACGTCGGCACCACGTGCGACTTCGCGCTGGCGCCGATCGAAGGACTGCGCATAGACCGCCGCGCGCGCGTCCAGGATGGGATCGTCCGACAGCGCCACACCAGCCGGCACCACGGTGGGGTCGAAATTCAGATCGCGGCACGCCCCGGTGGCCTGATCCTGTGCGGACGTCAGCACCACCGTGCCGACGACGACCTGTTCGCGATCGTCAGGCCACGGTGTGCTGGGGTCGGACGCGTCGTCGTCCGCGGTCGCGAGCGTGACCACCATGTCCCAACGCAACGGTCCCGCGTCCAGACGCGTGCGCAGGTCGTCCTGCAGATAGTTGTCTTCGGCGGCTTCGCGCTGCGCGGCAGACATCTCCACGAACGGCGTCTGCGGCCGCATCGACCAGCGCACCAGTTGCGTCTCCCCATCGCCATTGATGAAGCGATAGGCATGGATGCCGTTGTAGGCGGTGTTGGCGAAACTGTCCGACCACGGCGCCGACTTCGCCCAGGCGGCGAATCGCTGCGCCTCGGGATGTTGCGCGGCGAACGCGGCCATGCGCTCGGGGTCGGGCTTGCCGGTGGTGGGGTCCGGCGCCGAGGCGCGCGTCTGTTCGAAGAAGGCTTGCGCCGAGGCCACGCCGAAGAACGGAAAGCTGTTCATGGCCATGCGCCATTCGCTGCCGTCGGCGGCCGTCAGCACCAGCGCCATGCTGCGCACGCGCGCCTGCGCGTCGAGTCCGTAGGGCGAGCCACCACCGATCGACATGCGCCCCACCAGCGGCGTGCCCGCATGGGCGAACACCTGCGCACGGCTCAGTGCGGCGCCTTCGGGCGCGCCTTCGAAATGACCGCCCACACAGATGCCTTTCGCATGCGCGCGGCGAAAGCCCGGGTAGGGCGTGGTCGAGGTCGCTTCGATCGCGTCGGTCATCCGCGTGGCCGTCAGCCGCTCGGGCGTCAGCCAGCCCGCAGTCCAGGCGAATGCGCCCCCCACGGTGGCGACGACCGCAGCGATCGCCACATAGGCGCCGGTACGGCGAAAAACGGCAGGAGGAGCGGGCATCGCGTGGCTCGTGGCGGAACGCCGGCGAGCGTACGCCCGGTACGCGACCGGGCGGGTGAAGACGGAACGCCTCGAGGCGTTCCGCCTGTCATCACGCTCAGGGCTGGTAGCAGCCGCCCTCGGGGTCGACCTCGATCTGGATCAGCTCGCTGCCGCCGCCGCCCCAGACGTTGCCGCCGGTGAAGATCAGGCAGCCTTCGCCGCGGAACAGCGCCTGCAGGCGCGTGGCGTCGTTGCCGAAGTAGAACGGAATCCAGCGCTTGCCCGATTCGTAGGTGTGGAAGCGGTCCGGCGCGCGGTCCAGCAGTTCCTGCACGTCCTGCATCGACATGCCGATCTGCAGTTGCGCAAAGCCGCTGCCCTCGGCCGGCGTGCCGACGATCTCGCCGGTGAAACTGCCGTCCTGCGACTGCACTTCGCGCGTCTGTGCTTCGTTGGCAACCACCGTTCCCGATGCCACCACCAGCGCCAGCGCGGCGCCGATTCCCCAATTGCGCATTGCATTCCCCTTGCGTATCGCGTCGCCGGGATGGCGACGGCGGGGCATGCTAGCAGGCGCTGGCAGCGACCGCAGGGCCGATGAACCAGCGACATCAGGCTTCGCGCCGGGCCCTGTCCGGAAGATCGGATCTGCAGCGCGATCGCCCGCGACCGCGACCGCGGCACCGGTCCGCTCATTTCTGCAGGCCTCGTACCACTTCCGCCACATTCAGCCCCAGCTCCAGCTGCAGGCGCACGTACTCACGCTCCTTGCGCGACAGGCTGCGGCCCAATTCGATCCGCACGTCCTCGGCCTGGAGAATGCGCAGCATCCGCGGCATGGCCGAGCCGATGGCGTCCGGGCCGTAGCCGGCCTCGCGCAGTGCCGCGGTGAGAAGGGCCTGGACATCCATGAGGGCTCCGGATCGAAAGGGGGCCGACATTGTGCGCCAGCGCGCTGAGCCGGTTGCCTGTCGCGGATCGCCGGTTGCCGACGCGCCGCGGCGGCTGCGTCGCGGCGCGCCCGGGCTACACTGCGCGATCGGGGAACCACAGGCGTCGCGGGGATGCGCGACGAGGGGCCATGCGCTGGAGCTGGGTGTGCGCGCTGTTGCTTGCGTTGGGCATGTGCGTGGAGGCCGTCGCGGCCGCCGCGCCGGTCGCGCACGTCTGGGTGCTGCCGGGCGGCCCCGAAGCCGGCGCGATCATTGCGGTACGCGACGCCCAGGGCTGGCAGCAGGCCGACGACGACGCGCTGCGCCGCCGCGACGATGCGCGCTGGTGGCGGGTCGATATCGATGCGGACAGCGCTCGCGCGTCCGGCGACTGGATCATCTCGATCCGCGAGGCTTACGACGCGCAACTCGTCGCCTACGCCCCGCCCGACTACACACCGCGTCCGCTGGCGACGTTCGATCCCGAGGCCCGGCAGGTGGGCTCGCGGCACCGGCTGACGATCGAAGTGCCGTCCGGTCACGCCGAGCAGCCCGTGTTCATCGAGGTGCTGGCCGCGCGCAATCAGCCCCTGGGCGTCTCCGCGCAACCGCTGCAAACTTATGTCGCGGACGACCTGATGCGTGTGCGGTTCAGCACCGCGGTCTTGAGCGCCCAGCTGTTGCTGGCCCTGGTGGCGGCGATCTTCGCCGTTGCCCTGCGGCGCTGGATGCTGTTGCTGTTCTGCGTCTGGGTTCTGTCGATGGCGGTGTATCTGGTGGTGATGCGCGGCGAACTCGTCGCCCTCGCACCATGGTTTCCACCCGAGCACGCGATGCGCGCCGCGGGACTGGCCATCAGCCTGGGAATGTTGTCGGCCTATGCGTTTCTGTTCGTGCTGCTGCAGATGCCGCGGCGGTATCCCCGGATCGCGCGCGTGTACCGGTACACGCTGCTGGCATGCGCGGTCTTCATGGCGTTGCTGCCTTTCATTCCGGTGACGACGCTCGCGCCGTATGTCGTCAACGCTCTGCTGCTGATCCTCGGCCTGCTTGCACTAGTCGTCGGACTGCGGCGCGCGGTCAAGGGCGATCGCGAAGCGATCATCTTTTTGGTCGGCTGGGGCCTGGTGTCGATCGTTGCGATGCTGCGTGCGGTGTACTTCCTGCGCTACGCCGGCACGCCCGGCTGGCTGGAATATCTGCACCCCGCCGCCGATGCGCTCGGCGCGCTCATCCTGGTGCTGGCGACGGCGCGCGCGGCGCGCTACGCCGAACGCGAAATGGTGTCCGCGCGGTTGAGCGCGATGACCGACCCGCTGACCGGCCTGTGCAACCGCGCGCAGCTCGACGCGGGCACCGCGCAGTTCATGGAGAACGCCGAGGCGCGAGGCGGGGATCTGGCTGTGCTGTTCGTCGACCTGGACCACTTCAAGCAGGTCAACGACCGCTTCGGCCACGATGTCGGCGATGCCTGTCTGCAGGCGATGGCGGACATCCTGCGCCACGAAGTGCGGGGCAGCGATCTGGTCGCACGCTACGGCGGCGAAGAATTCGTGGTGGTGCTCGAAGGTGCCGATGCCAGTTCCGCCCTGCGCGTGGCAGAAGCCTTGCGGAGCGCGGTGGAAACCAAGGGCCGTCAGGTCGGTAGCTGCGCAGTCGGTCTGACGGTGTCGATCGGCGTGACCACGCTGCGCGTCGGTGACGACGTGGCCAGCCTGTTCAAGCGCGCCGATGAAGCGCTGTACCGGGCCAAGCACAAAGGCCGCAACCGCATCGTCGCCGACACCGCGCCTCGTGCGTTTTTACTGGAGCCCGTATGACCCCGTTTGTCGATCCGGCCACGCTGCGTGCGGGCGATGTGCTGCTGATGCGTGGCATCGGGCCGGTGTCCGACCTGATCGCCTGGTTCGGCGATTCGACCTACAGCCACGCTGCGGTGATGGTCGACGACGGCGACCTGGTCGAAGCCGCGGCGCCGGTCTCGCGTCGCGTGCCGTTGGCCCAGCGGCTGACGCAAGGCGCCTACTACGATTTCATCGATGTGCTGCGCCCGACCCGCGCCGACGGCGAGCCTCTGGAAGACGCCCAGCGCGCGGCAATCGTCGCGGGCGCGCAGGCGTGCCTCGACGTGGCCTACCCGCTCGATGCCCTGCTGCAGATGGCGTTGTTCGCCGCGCTGCGCAACCGCATCCCCACCGATGCCCGCGTGCGCTGGCTGCTGCGCGAACTGGTCGACCATCTCACGCGCGACGATCCGTCGCACATGGTCTGCAGCGAGCTGGTCTATCGCGCCTTCGCCGCCGCCGATCTCGCGCCTGCCGTGGTCGTCAGTGCACGGCTTGATCTGCCGTTTCCCGACATCGACATCGCCGAGCTGATCCGCGAATGGCGCGAGGCTGCTGGCAAGACGCGGGCGTTGACTGCGCACGATGCGCACGGCGCGATGCAGCTCGATGCCGAGGACGATCTCGTTGCGGCGTACGCGCGGCTTCTGGCAGCGCGCACCCAGGCACCGCGCGTGCTGTCGATGCCACCCGTTCCGCACCCCAGCCCGCGTGACGTACTGCCGGTCGATCTGGAAACCAGCCCGCAGCTGCGACGTCTCGGGCGCCTGCCGCTGACGCTGGCGTCGGCCTAATCGCCCGTTGACCAGGAGCGGCCGCACGCCGCTGCTCCTGAAGCATGCGCAAGGCCGCACAAAGCTTCGCTCGACGAAGCGAGCTGGATTCTCGATCTGTAACAGCACCGGACCGGCCCAGCGGCGTTCGATTGCCGGATCCGAACCTTTTGTAGGAGCGCGCTTGCGCGCGATTGCCTGATCAGGGCGTCATGCGCCGCATCACTTCAGCAAAAGCGAATCATGTTTCTCGGATGCGTTCGCCCGGCCTTTCGGCCAAGCTACGCGCCCGTTATCGCGAGCAACGCCGTTGAAGTCTCTTTCCACTGTGGGTCGCGTGCTGATGCTGCTGGCGTGCCTGGGCATGAGCGGGTGCTTTGCGTATCGCAGCGCAGCCAACCTGCCGCGCGATGTCGCGATCCTCGGTGATCACGGGCGAGCCAAGTCGGCCATGGCGCGTGGCGACCTGTCCGCCGCCGAAGGTCTGCTCACCGCCGAGAAGTATCGGCACCGCTCGCGGGAGGTGGCCGGCATGTCGTGGGGCGAACTGCTCGGCCAGGCGGCGGAGATCGTGCTGGCGGCCCATGCGCGTGGCGAGGCGGTCGAGCCGGAAGCGTTGTTCCAGGCTTACATGGTCGGCGCCCACCACGACGACCTGCCGACCGCGCTGGACTACATGACGCGCGCACAGACGCTGCTCGACGGCGGCACATTGCGCGAGCCGGACGAGAAACGCCGGAATCTGGTCGAACAGCGTGTGCCCAGCCTGATCCTGTACCGCTACCTCGAATCGGGTGGCACGATCGACTGGACCAGCGAAATCGAACAGGGCTACTACGAACTGTTTTTCCGCGCACCGCCGCCGGCGCCCGGCGCTCACGACCCGCGCGACTTCTACCGCTTCCTCGAATACCTCACCCTCGAGGATCGCACCTGGCTGTTCGATAACCTCCCGATGCGCGCACCCCTGGACGCCGACATCTGGCGCGACGACGCCCGACTGCACGCGTTCTCGCGCACCCTCGAGTACTACGAGTGGTACGCCCGCAGCGGCTTCGAAGGCCGACTCGACCACGCCTTGAACTGGATACGTAAGACCGACCACATCTGCGCGGCACGCAAGCGCGGTTACGACGTTGTGCCGCGCAGCGAGTGGGGGATGGATGCGGCGATTGCGTCGGGCGCCTGTAGGCCTGCACCGCCGTATTGACTCGATAGCCGGACGAGTCCGGCGGCGCATACCTGGCTGATGTCGCCGCGTGTTTCGAATCAATGCAACGCGACGCAACAGATGCTCAAGCGCCGTTGGCGATCCGGAAGCGCAGGAAGTCGCACTTCTCCTTGAACTCCGGCGCCGCCTGCTGCGCCTTGGCGCGGTCCCGTGCCGCCGCCATTTCCTTGTCGATTGCCGCCTCGGGCACCGGCGGCTGACCCGCCGTGACACTGCGCAAGGTCGCCTGTTCCGCGGCCGTGAGACCGCATGCCTCTCCCATCGCCCGCATGTTCGCAGCCATGATCGCCGCGTCCCCAGACGACATAGTCGTCGTGGCGAGTGCCTTGCCGCTCACGAATGCACCGCACATAGAGACCGATACCAGCATGCACGCAACGATACGATTCATCGGGAGCTGTCCTGATCGACGGGTGCAGCGATTCTTGCATATCGCGGTTCGCGCAATCGAAGCTGGAGACGGTTGCAACAGGCGCAAAGACTTCGCTGGATTGAAGAGCCAAGCACGACCGGACTCCTCAACGGCCCCCGTCAAAGTGCTCGGAACGCTGCCGTCGCCCGGAAGGGAAGCGGGCACGGTGTCCCGCTGAAGCTTCCAGTGCGGCCCTCAATGCATCTGCGCACCATGCAAATGCCCGGGCCGCTGTAACAATGCCGGCATTGATGCCGAGCCGCAGACCGCCTGCAATCAAGTGACCCTGGCACCGTTACCGCACGAACACGGAGACGGAACGGAGCCCCACCCTAGTTATGAAGCGCCTGCGTCACGCCAATCGCAGCGGCGGCAGACAGCAACCAGACGGTGCCGCGCATGAGCAGCGCCGTATCCATCGTGCCTGCAGTGGCCGTCCGATTCGACCCGAAGCCCACGACAAACGCGTGCGCCGGCAGTGCGACGGCCAGCAGAAACGCCACGATCATCAGCATGGTGTTGTCTGCCAGTTGCACCCAGAACAGCGACATCGCCGTGCCTGAGACGATACCTGCAAGCGCGGCGGTGATGGGGCTGGGTGTGATCTTCAAAGTATCCGGACCAGTCGTGTCAGTGCCGCGAGTCTAAGGGAACGCATCGTCCGCTTTCGCAACCAGGTCCGATACAAGTCCCTCGACACCTGCCGCCTGTTCTTCCGATCTCGCAATGATGAGAGCAAGCGAAACTGAAACTCCCGCCTCACCCCTCTAGACGGCCAGCTTGATCGAAACTAGCTAAGTGAACCTGGCACCGTTATCTCCCGGCGCCCGCGACGAGGCCTGCGAGCGCAGCCGTGATGAGCGAGGGCGAAAGCTTCAAGGTGTCTGCACTGTGGACGTCGGAGCTCGCAAGTCTATGGGACGGGTCTTCCCGATCGCCAGCAGATGCGCTGCGCACGGTCCGTTCTGACTTCCAAAACAAGCCATGCTGCGAAGCGGCGTCGACAGGAGCGGATTGTCAGAACTCAAGCCGGAATGACATGACCGATACGCCAGAGCACGCCTGTCGGATCGATGAGCGTGAAGTCCCGGATGCCCCAGGGGCGATCGTCTGGCGGACTGGTCCGCACGGAGAACGTCTCGAGAACGCCAGAAGTCACGACGTCCCGATACCAGTCGTCTGCATTCGCGACCAACATGTGCATGACGAAGTTGTTCGCGTGTTCCGGGTTGTAGAACTGCGACAGCAGGAAGACGGTCTTGCCGTGGCGGAGCTCGGCGAGATCATCCGATTCCATCGTGGCTTCGAAGCCGAGCGCTTTGTAGAAGTCCAGCGACTCCGAAAGGTCACGCGCCGGGACGAATGCCTTGATCTCTATTGTCTCTAGATTCACAACGTCGCTTCCCAATCCATGACATCGAAGTCGGATCGAATCAGAAAAAGCGTCGATGCACTAAGTGAACCCGACCCGTTAGCCAAACTGACGCCTGTATCATTTAAATCTGGCGCCCTTATCAATTTAAGCCGCGCTGTCAATCGGATTTGGGTTAAATGAATATTTATACGCCGCTTTTAAGTAAGTTTTTGCGAAACCAAACCTGTCTCTGAATGTTTTTATAGTCTTCAATTTCTTTATCAATATCCTTTCCACGAAAGCCAATCTTCTTAAAGCGCTTAGTAAGTGCCCGCTTGTATAGGCTTGGCCAGATTGGGAAGGTTGCAGAGCTAGGAACTTCAACGACTATGGCGGGTCGGCCATACCCTACAGAAGCAACGTGGCCGTGCGTGGATGATTGGAGGTAGAAGCCCTTAACCGCTCTTATCCAGTCAACGACATAACCCTTTGTTGCTACTGGGAACTCCAGATGAGTAATGGCTGCAACAGGCCGAGTGAACTCAACTTTCAGATAGACATTAGAGCGTGAAAGAGGGCGCCAGCACCAAGTGCAGGTGACATCGCCAGCGGAGCTGTCTCGGTGAAACTCAATCAACTGTTCAATCTCTGGACTAGTTGAACAATCGATTGTGAGGTATGGAAGAAGCCGCTCTTCACTTACATTCGGGTTGCCTACCGCACCTACTTGAAGAATCTGAATGATCGACTTGCTCATTCTGACTATCCTTGCTTAACGACGATGTAGCTTTCTAAATTGATCTTTTGACCTGACCAGGTTGTCGCTACCAGCTCATATTTGTCCACAATGAAATGGCTAGTCCATGACTTGGGAAGCTTAAAGTTGAGCCATCCTGTGCTTGTCGTACGTGCGGGCAGGTTCACAGGGAGGATCATCGGGGTAAAGCTGGAGTCTTGTGGCGTGCTTTCCTCTGGATTGACGCGGACACTCGATCCATTTCCGTCCATTGCGAATCCATGGATCACGAGTTCGATCCGCTCAACGGTTGTTGGGTTGCTGGATCTGTTTGTGTAAGAGCATGAGAAAGAGATATACCCCTCTGAGTCGTGATCCCAGCGAAGTGCGTTGATCAGATAGGCGCTAAGTGACTCTTTTCTAGTTGCGGCGTCTTCCTCTGAAATTACCAATGCTCGTTTGGCGCTTCGGGCGCTACTCCACGCCCAGTAAGCGGAACCAAGAGCGGCTACAGCTGCAAGTATTGATATCTTGAGTTCGAGATTCATGACTAACGGCATCTAACGCCTAGGTTAAGCCGCGCCCAGAAGCGGCGTCGGCTTGAATGAGTTGTTCTGCATCATATACTGCGCTCCAAGTGTGTTTCGAGCAGAAACGTAGCCAATGTAGCCGCCGCTCCAACCGCAAGCCGCGCGTGTCGAGGGCCAAGCCCACGCACGCCTCCGCCTCTTCCATGCCCAGTACCGTACAGATTGCGCAACTCGCCAAGGCCTTGTGCGACATTTCCTAGATTGCTGAGAAGCCGGCGAATGGACTCGGATCCCTTGGCCGAATTAGGAACTGACTCGGGTATAAGGCCTAGCGCCTTGCGCGTTTCCTTTACTAATTGGCCGATGTCCGCGTCGTCGGCGTAGGGGATTTGGCGAGCGTCCAGAATTGTCTTGCAAGTCGACTCGACCAGCTCTTTAGCCGTCCCAATTGCCAAGGCTGGATCAGCCTCGACGGCGGCCTGCATTCTTAGAATCTGGCGATGTAGCTCTGGCAGGTCGAGTTCTCGGACCGTATCCGTGATCTGCTCTAGTCCATGATTTGAAGCGCTCGCCGTTAGACGCCCGCCTTGATATGCGAAACCATCTCTTTCGATCCATTTTCTAAGCGAGCGGAACGCTTTGGCGGCCCAATCCTGGCCTTGCTGTTCGTACTCTTCGACAGTGTTTAGGACACTTTCGTAGACAGTCACGAACTTGCGCGCGTCTGACCATTTGGTCCAGTCAATCGTGTGGTAGTACTGCTCTACAAGTGTTCGCCTTTGGCCGCCTACATCGGGATCATGGTCGAGGTCCGCGTCAATGTCTGCGGCATCAAACTCAGACTCGATTTCGCGCAGCGATGTGCCCACAAAGTACTCGCGGAGTTCGAGTCTTGTCTTCTTGCTAATCAGATCCGCGGGCATATTCGGGATGACGCCTAATACCTAGAGTCCAGACGCGTTGTAGCGGGCTGGAGGACCAGGTGGCAAGCTTTACCTGCCGCTTGGTCCGCAGACCGATGCAATGTCGGCTGCAACGACTCGTTAGGCCACAAGCTCAGAACCTTTCATTCGGCACCAGCCACCTATCCGACGGCCTGTGCCCTGCGCGGATTGCCGCCTTGATGAAAGTGGTAGTTGCGTTGATTGCGCGATCTACCGCGATAGTCTCCAACTCTTCGGTGGTTCTTGAAGGGTAATAGGGGCCGGCTTGCTCGGGAGTATGTACGTTGTGACTGAGCTCGAAATGGAACCAGTCCTGTCCATTTAGGCGCGTTCTGTAGATCTTGATCCTAATGCAAGGATAGAAATCCGGGTGGTCGACCTCCAAGTACGCTTTGATCTCGCGCAAGAGGACATATGACTCAGACACTTCACGATGCTCTTCCAAATAATCCAGGAGCGCTTCAACAGCCATCTCACTCTCCATATGGCCTAACAAGATATAGCGCTCGAGAAGCGCGCTACGCACATCCTGTCCCGTGACCGTGCGAGGGTCAATCGGTTCTGCTCTGCTTTCTAAGCCAGTCACTTAAAGGCGCGGAGTCTGCTCAGATGCATGACCGGACCCTCTGCATATCGAAAATTTAACGTGATAACGCTTTATTTTCTCTAATCATCCGATATTTACTGTCGCAAACGCGTCGGGGCGGCCCGACGGCCGCCCCGATCCAAGTTACTTCTTTCGGCTTTCGGCCCGCCTGTCAGCCTTGTAGCCTCACTTCAACCCACGATGCTCCAGCAACGGCTCCACGCTCGGCTCCTTACCGCGGAACTCGCGGTAAGCCACCTTCAGATCACGCGAGTGGCCGATCGACAGAATCTTGTCGCGGAAGATCTGGCCGTTCTCGCGGGTCAGGCCGCCGTTTTCGCGGAACCACTGGAAGGTGTCGTGGTCGAGGACTTCGGCGCCGAAGTAGGCGTAGTAGCCGGCGCCGTAGCCGCCGCCCCAGATGTGGTTGAAGTAACTGGTGCGATACCTCGGCGGCACGGCGGCCATGTCGACCTTGTACTTGGCGAGTGCCTGTTTCTCGAAGGCGTCGACGTCCTGCTCGGCATCGTCGGCGGGCAGCATGTGCCAGGCGAGGTCGAGCAGTGCGGCCGAGAGATATTCGGTGGTCGCGTAGCCCTGGTTGAAGGTGCGCGCGGTGACGATCTTGTCGACCAGTTCCTGCGGCATGGCTTCGCCGGTCTGGTAGTGCTTGGCGTAGTTGGCGAAGACCTTGGGGTCGAGCGCCCAGTGTTCGTTGAACTGCGAGGGGAACTCGACGAAGTCGCGCGGCGTATTGGTGCCGGCGACCGACGGGTACTTCGTGTTCGAGAAGAAGCCGTGCAGCGCGTGGCCGAACTCGTGGAACAGCGTGGTCACGTCGTCGAAGCTCAGCAGCGCGGGCTGCCCGGCAGCGGGCTTGGTGAAGTTCTCGACGTTGTAGACGACGGGAATCGTGCCGGTCAGGCCGTTCTGCTCGACGAAGTTGCCCATCCACGCGCCGCCCTGCTTGCTGTCGCGCTTGAAGGGGTCGAGGTAGAACAGCGCGATCTGGGTGCCGTCTTCGTCCTTGATATCGAACACGCGCACGTCCGGGTGATAGACCGGAATGTCGGTGCGCTCGGTGGCGGTGATGCCGTAGAGCTGGCTGGCGGCGAAGAACACGCCGTCCTTGAGCACGCGGTCGAGTTCGAAGTAGGGCTTGATCTGCGATTCGTCCAGATCGAACTCGGCCTTGCGCACCTGTTCGGCGTAGAAATCCCAGTCGGCGGCGCCGGCAGTGAAACCGCCGTTCTGTGCGTCGACCACGCCCTGGATCTTGGCCAGTTCAGCGCGTGCACGCGCGGTGGCGGCGGGCACGGTGTCGGTCAGAAGTTTCAGCGCGGTTTCTGGGGTGCCGGCCATCTGGTCGGCGATGCTGTAGGCGGCGTAGTTCGGGAAGCCCAGCAGCTGGGCCTGGCGCGCGCGCACCTGCGCCAGGCGCTGGATGGTGGCGCGGGTGTCGTTGGCATCGCCCTTCTCGGCGCGGCCCGTGGACGCGGCAATGACGCGCTCGCGCAAGGCGCGATTCCTCAGCGAGGCGAGCACCGGCTGCTGGGTGGTGTTCTGCAATGTAAGCAGCCACTGGCCGTCCTTGCCGGCGGCCTTGGCCGCATCGGCGGCGGCAGCAATCGCGGCGTCATCCAGGCCATCGAGCTCGGCCCTGTCGGTGACGAAAACGCCGCCGGCATTGCCCGCGGCCAGCAGCTTGTTGCCGAAAGTGGTCGACAGCGTGGAGGCCTCGGCGCTGAGTTTGCGCATCTCGGCCTTGCCGGCATCGTCGAGCAGCGCGCCGGCGCGCACGAAGCCGTCGTAGGTGTGTTCGACGACGGTCTTCTGCTCGGGCGTGAGCTCGAGCGTGTCGCGCGCATCGAAGATGGTCTTGACCCGCGCGAAGAGCGCCGGGTCGAGGTAGATCGCCGAGCTGTGTTCGGCAAGCTTGGGCGCCAGCGCTTCTTCGGCGGCCTGCAGGGTCTCGTTGGTGTGGGCGCCGGTGAGCATGAAGAACACGTTCGCCGAGCGGGTCAGCAGTTCACCGCTGCGTTCCATGGCCTCGATGGTGTTCTCGAACGTGGGCGCGTCGGCGTTGTCGGCGATGGTGCGGATTTCGGCAAGGTGCTGGCGCATGCCCGCTTCGATGGCCGGCTGGTAGTCGGCGTCTTTCAGCTTGTCGAAGGGCGGAGCCTGGAACGGCAGCGTGCTGGCGGTGAACAGCGCGTTCTCGGCAGGCGCGGCAGTGGCGGTGGTGTCGGTGGCGGGCATCGTGGACTCGGGGGCGGTGCGGTCGCCGCAGGCCACCAGGGCCAGCGCGATCGCCGAAGACAGGAGCAGGGGACGCAACATGGGACGGAACTCCGGAAAAGACAACGCGGGACTGGCGTCGGTCGCGTCTGCGGCCCGCCAGCCGCGCAGCGTGCGCCTGCGGGCGGACGCGTGTATGTGCCGAACGTTGGCCGGTTCAGGCGTCGGTGCGGGCGGGTTCAGGGCATCTGCGGCGGCAGCGCTTCGTTGCAGTCGGCCGTCGTGATGTCGGGCATGCCGCCGTCGGGCCGCGGCGCCTGCAGACTGTTGGACGCACCATCCGGCAGCCGGATCGACGCGGCCTCGCGTGCGGCTTGCGCCGTCTCTTCGGCGGTGGCGGCGGTCTGCAGTTCGCGATGGTGACGGGTCACCGTGGCGGCCACCGGATGGCCGTCGGGCAGTGCGGTGATTGCGGGATGTCGCAACAGCACCGAGAACAACGCCAGCGCCTTCGCCAGATCAGGGGTGACCGACTGGGCGAGGAACGGGCGCCAATGACCGGTTTCGACATTGGCGTAGGCCATGGCCATCAGATAGAGACTGGCGACGTCACCGCCCCGTGCGGCGCGCATGGCGACGCGCTCGGCTTCACGGCGATAGGTCTGCAGGGCGGGCAATACGTCCATCAGATCGTGCAGGCGGAACGCGTTGCCGCTGGCGTAGTGACGCATCGCCGGCACATGACCGGCCAGGGCGGCCTGCCGCCAGTAGCGTGCGCGATCGCCGGGTGAGAGCACGGGCGCGGCCTCGCAGCGCAGGCGTGCCGCGTCGTGTTGCGTGCGCATGGCCGTCAATTGGCCGCGTCGCTGTTCCACCAGCTGCTGCGCGGGCGGTCCGAGCGGTTGCGGTTGACCGGCGATCCAGGCTTCGAGCTGCGCGTCTTGTGCGTCCATCGCCTGCACCTGGATGCGGTGGCGCTCGCAGGCCTCGTGTTCGGCCGCCAGCCGACACGCGGCGCGTGCATCGCCAGAGGCAGCGCGCGCCCGCAATGCGTCGTGGATCTGCAGCAGCGGCAGGTCGAGGTCCGGCAGGGGCGCGTCCATCGCCGCTGCAGCCTGGAGCCGGCCAGCGGGCATCGGCGCTTTGATCGCATCCGCGGTCGCGACCTGCGCGGTATCGGGCGCCGCTGCGGATGCGTCGACGGGGGCGGCATCGGACGTGCCGCGTCCGGCCAGGAAGCCGATGCCAGCGGCCACCGCGACGATGGCCACGCTCCAGGCGATGCGGTGTTTCATGCGGCGCGTTCCCTGTGCCGGCGGCGGTCCGTCAGACCGTGCCGCGGTTCTTGCCCATCCACGGCGCATACCAGGCGCGCAGCGTGGCCATGTCGGTGTCGAGATCGTCGCCGGGCCGGATCAGCGGGCCGAAGCCGATGACTTTATCCGGGTAGTGGAAGTACAGGGTCTGGATCGGCACGTTGGCGGCTTTGGCGATCTTCCAGAAGCCGGTCTTCCAGCGTTCGACGCGCTTGCGCGTGCCTTCGGGCGCCAGGCCGTACCAGAACGGTTCGCCGGCGTGGATGGCGGCGGCGGCCTGTTCGATGACGCGCGAGGCGCGGCTGCGGTCGACCGGAATCACACCCAGACCGCGCAGCGCCCAGCCCAGCACCGGCACGCGGAACAGCGAGTCCTTGCCGAGCACGCGGATGTCCAGGCCCAGCGCGGCCTTGGCGGCAAAGCCCCAGACGCCGTCCCAGTTGGACGAATGCGGGGCGCCGATCAGCACCAGGCGCTGGATGTCGGGCAGTTCGCCGATGACGCGCCAGCCGCCGATGCGCAGGATGCTGCGACCGATCCAGCGCGCGAGCCGGCTGGGCTTCACGCGCGGTGCGTTGGGGGGAACGGAAACCAGGAACGGATACTTCGAAGTGCTCATGCGTCCTCGGCGCAAAGCCCGCGGCGCGGGCGTCAATCCCAGTCGCGATTCGCGCGACCGCGCTTGATGGTACTGCGTTCGCGTTTCGCGCCCAGCCTGCGTTCCCTGGAACCGCGCGTGGGCCGCGTCGCGACGCGGGTCTTGGGCACCTCGAAGCCGGCGGCGACGAAGGCGGCCAGACGCTCGCGCGCGTCCTGGCGATTGCGCTCCTGGGTGCGGAAGCGCTGCGCGTTGATGACCAGCACGCCGGCATCGGTGACCCGCCGATCGCGCCGGGCCAGCAGGCGCGCACGCACATGTTCGGGCAGCGAAGGCGAGGCGGCGATGTCGAAACGCAGTTCGACCGCGGTGGCGACCTTGTTGACGTTCTGGCCGCCCGGCCCGCTCGCGCGCACGAAGCGTTCGACGAGCTCGTCTTCGGGAATGGCGGGCGGCGTGGACATCGGCGCCGATTGTAGAGCGCGTATAGGGACGCCGCGGTCGAGACGCTACAGTGTGCGGCCCAAGGACACAGGACCGATCATGACCACAGGATTCCGACTCGCCGCCCTGCTCGCGCTGGCCTCCCTTTCGCCGCTCGCATTCGCCGCGCCGCCGAGCGAGGCCCAGGTGGACCGGCTGCTGGAGGTGATGCGCGCCGAGCAGACCGTCGAGGCGATGGTGCCGCAGGTGATGGCCTCGCAGCAGCAGATGCTGGCCCAGCTCACGCAGGGTGCCGAACCGGCCCAGCAGCAGGCTGCCATGCGCGCGGCCGAAAGCTCGATGCGCGCCGTGCAGAGCACGCTCACCTGGGAGAAGCTGCAGCCGCTGTACCGCGACATCTACTCCCGCACGTTCACCGCCGAGGACACCGAGGCGATGATCGCGTTCTACACCAGCCCGGCCGGTCAGAGCCTGCTCGACAAGACGCCGGCGCTGATGCAGAACACGATGACTGCGGTGCAGTCGCTGGTGATGCCGATGCTGCAGCAGCTCGAGCAGGACCTGCGCCAGGAAGTGGGCGAAACGCCGGCGGGCTGAGCCCCCTGTGCGCCATGGCGCACACAAAGGCGTTGCAGCCGCGACTTTGAAGCTTCCAAAGCCCTCCCCTCTCACGGGGGAGGGTTGAGGGAAGGTCTGAACGATTCCGCTGTTGACCGTCGTTCCCGCGAAGGCGGGGGTCTTCAACCGCCGGACGGCGGGTCATCCAGCGCCTCTGGTTTTCGATGCTTCAAGTCGCTGGATCCCCGCGTGACCAGACATGCGTCTGTTGAAGTCGCGGGGATGATGGCAGTTATCCAGAGCTTTCTCAGGTTGGGGCAAGGCGTCGGACGCGGACTCCCGGTATTGCGCGACTTGAGTCCAGTACGTCCGTCATTGGCTCGATCCGGCGGTCGTTCCCTGCCTCGGCCTTCCGCGCTCTCGCCTGATGCGTGTCGTCTCAGCAAAACCGGGAGGCGCTTTGGTTTCTCCTTCCCTGCTCGGGGCGCATTGAGCCCTTTACGGATCGTAAGGCCGGGACAGGCGCATCCGACGGTCCGAGCGCAGTGCGCCGGACCTTGATCGCTCAGCGCATACGCACGCGGCGGGCAATGCCGCGCTCTGACGGCTCGCCCCCACCCAACCCTCCCCCGCAAGGCGGAGGAGGGCTTGAAAGCGGCTGGCCGGCTTGTCGGGACGCGACAGCGCCGCCTTCCAATCACGGCGATGTCGATGCGAATACGTCTTCCCGTGGCGCCTCGGTCACCAGCCTCTCCTCCGCTCGCGGGGAGGTTGGGAGGGGGCGAACCGTGCGTACGGGGATGCGTCGCAGCCCAGCTGACGTCTCTCGTCGCGCGATGAATTTCTCAAAGCGCCTGCTCCCACCCAACCCTCCCCCGCAAGGCGGGGGAGGGCTTCAGATCGCCGTTGGCTGAAACACGACAGGCATCAGGCCGTAGGCAGGGCGCCGGTCAGGCGCGATCGGACGCTTCGCACGAGCCCGGAAACAGCAGCAAGGCCTTGGCGAATTCGTCGGCGGGCGGGGTGTCGATCATCAGACGCTGCCCGGTCTGCGGATGGTCGAAGCCCAAGCGCTCGGCGTGCAGCAGCATGCGGTGGATGCCGAGCATGCGGAAATGGCGGTTATGGCGGCCATCGCCGTGGCTGGTGTCGCCGATGAGATGGTGCGACAGATGCTTGAGGTGGCGGCGGATCTGCCGGTAGCGGCCGGTCAGCGGCTCAGCACGCAGCAGCGCGTAGCGCGAGGTGGGAAAGCCCGACGAGGGCAGTGACAGTTCGGTCGTTGCCAAGCGCGTGAAGCGGGTCGCCGCCGGCTTCTTGACCGGCTTGCCCGGCCCGCCGTCGAGCGGGTGATCGACCAGAATCTCCGTGTCCGGCCAGCCGCGACAGATCGCCAGATAGTGCTTGTCGACGGTGCGTGCCATCCACTGCGCACCGAGCGCCGATGCGGTGTCGCGGTCGAAGGCCACGAGCAGTCCGCCGCTGGTCGCGCGGTCGAGACGATGGATCAGGAACGGCGAACGCCCGAACTGGGCGCGCAGCTTGTCGGCGAGAAATTCCTGCGCATCGCGCGCCAACGCGCTGTCGTGGACCATCAGGCCTGCGGGCTTGTCGACGACGGCGAGCCAGTCGTCGGCGTAGCGCACTTCGATCATCTGGGCACCTCCTGCACGGCCGGGGCGCCGCAATCGATCTGCTATTTTCGTCGATCGTCTTCGACAAGGGAAAACCGCATGCTGCGTCGTGTCCGTGCCTGCGCCGGGTGGTGCCTGCTGCTGCTCGTGGCGCTTCCGCTGCACGCGGCACCGCACATCGACCAGCCCGTGCACGAGGCCGAAGGCATCGCCGAATACCGGCTCGACAACGGCATGGCCGTGGTGCTGTTTCCCGATGCCAGCAAGCCGGTGACCACGGTCAACGTGACCTACCGCGTGGGCTCGCGACACGAAGGCTATGGCGAAACCGGCATGGCGCACCTGCTCGAACACCTGGTGTTCAAGGGCACGCCGACCCATGCCGACATCCCAGGCGAAATGCGCCGCCGCGGTGTGCGCTTCAACGGCACGACCTGGCTGGACCGCACCAATTACTTCGCAAGCTTCGCCAGTGATGCCGACACGCTCGACTGGGTGCTGCGCATGGAGGCCGACCGCATGGTCAATTCGCGCATCGCGCGCGAGGACCTCGACAGCGAAATGACGGTCGTGCGCAACGAGATGGAATCGGGCGAGAACAGCCCGCTGCGGGTGCTGATGCAGCGGGTGATCGGCGCGGCCTACCAGTGGCACAACTACGGCAACGCGACAATCGGCGCGCGCAGCGATGTGGAGAACGTGCCGATCGAACGGCTGCAGGCCTTCTATCGCACCTGGTACCAGCCCGACAACGCGGTGCTGGTGATCGCCGGCGATTTCGAACCGGCCGCAGCCCTCGATGCGGCCGCCACGCATTTCGGTGCGCTGCCCAGGCCCGCGCGCGCACTGCCGCTCACCTATACGCGTGAGCCCGCCCAGGACGGCGAGCGGCATGTGGTGGTGCGCCGCGTCGGACAGACGCCCTACCTCGTCGCCGGGTATCACGTGCCGGCCGCACGCCACCCCGACAGTGCAGCGGTGTCGCTGATGGCGCAGGTCCTCGGCCACACGCCGAGCGGACGCCTGCACCGCGCTCTGGTCGAGCCGGGCCGCGCGACGTTCGCGTCGGCCTCGGTGTTGTCGATGGACGAGCCCGGCTATCTGACCTTCGCGGCCGAGGTGCCCGAAGGCGGGGATGCGGACGCGTTGCAGGCCGAGCTGCTGGCGCTGGTGGAAGACGCGAGCGCGACACCGTTCACCGAGGCGGAAGTCGAAGATGCGCGCCAGCGCGCACTGGCCGGCTTCGAGCGCGCGATGCGCGACCCGAACGCGGTCGGTGTGGCGCTGTCGGAAGCCATCGCCCAGGGCGACTGGCGGCTGTTGCTGCTCACCCGCAATCGGCTGGCCGAGGTGACGGCCGACGACATCAATCGCGTCGCCGCCACGTATCTGCGCCGCGACAACCGCACCACGGGGCGCTTCGTACCCACCGATACCGTCGCGCGGGTGGAAATTCCCGAAGCGCCATCACCGGAAGAGGCGCTGGCGGGCTTCGTCGCCAATCCGGCACTGGCGGCCGGCGAAGCCTTCGACCCGTCCTACGCCAACATCAATGCGCGCACGCAGATCTCGACACTGTCGAACGGCGCGCAACTGGCCGTGCTCGACAAGTCCACCCGCGGTGGCGCGGTGCAGCTGCGGATGACCCTGCGTTTCGGCGATGCCGATTCCCTGCACGACCGCGGACTCGCCGGGCAGACCGCGGCCACGATGCTGATGCGCGGCAGCGAAACGCTCGACCGCGCGGCGATCTCCCGGCGCCTGACCGAACTGCGTTCGACGCTCAGCATCGGCGGTGGCGCGAACACATTGACCGTGGCCGCGACGACCGACCGCGCGCATATCGACGCGCTGCTCGAGCTGATCGCCGAGATACTGCGCCGGCCCGCATTTCCGGAAGGCGAGTTCGCGCAGCTGCGCAGCCAGCAGATGACCGGCATCCGCAGCAGCATGGGCGAGCCGAGCGCACGCGTGAACGAGGCGATGGCCCGGCATTTCAATGCGTTTCCCGAGGGTCACCCGTATCACGTGCAGACGCTGGCCGGGCGCCTGGCCGCGATCGAAGCCCTGCCACGCGAAAACCTGCGGGCCTTCCATCGCGACTTCTACGGCATGGGTGCCGGGTCGACGGTCACCGTGGTCGGCGATGTCGACGTGGAGGCCCTGCAGGGCCAGTTGGAACGGCACTTCGGCGACTGGCACCTGCCCGCGCCGTTCACGCGCATCGAGACCCCGTTCGTATCGCGACCGCCCGCGCACGCCCGCATCGAGACACCCGACAAGGCCAACGCGACCCTGCTGGCGCGCATGAACCTGCGCGTGAACCAGGAAGACGCCGACTACCCGGCGCTGCTGGTGGGCAATGCGATCCTGGGCGGCTCGGGCATGAAATCCCGGCTCGGCGACCGTATCCGACAGCGCGAGGGCCTGAGCTATGGCGTGGGCTCGAACTTCTCGGCCAGCGTGTTCGACGATGCCGGCATGTTCGGCGTGCACGCCATCGCCGCGCCGGAGAACATGGCCCGCGTGGAAGCGGCGATGCGCGAGGAGATCGCGCGCATCCGGCAGGACGGCATCACCGCCGAGGAGCTCGACGACGCCATCGACGGCATGCTGCGCAGCCGCCGCACCGCGCGCGCCAACGACCCCGAACTCGTTGCCATGCTCGACGCCAACCTCTACATCGGCCGCGACATGGCCTGTTCGGCCGCGTTCGAAGACAAGCTGCGCGCGCTGACGCCGGACGCCGTGCAGGCGGCGATCGTGCGGCATGTCGACCCCGACGCACTGTCGGTGTTCATCGGCGGCGATTTCGGCGAGTAGCTCGCGCCTCGACGGACGCACCGGTTTGCGCGTGAATCCAGAACCGGACGCGCGCCGCAAGACATCGCCTCCCCTGTAGGAGCGCGCTTGCGCGCGATGTGGCTGTTAGCGGGAAAGCCCCTTCGCGCGCAAGCGCGCTCCTACACGAAGCAGGGCCGACGGCTTCACCGGTTTGCACGCGTTGGCCGCAAGACCGGATGCACATCGCAAGACATCGCCTCCCCTGTAGGAGCGCGCTTGCGCGCGATGTGGCTGTTTGCGGGAAAGCCCCTTCGCGCGCAAGCGCGCTCCTACACGAAGCAGGGCGACGGCCGCACCGGTTTGTGTGCGCGAATCCGGACCGGATCCAGGCCGCAAGACACCGCCTCCCCTGTAGGAGCGCGCTCGCGCGCGATGAGGCTGTTTGCGAAAAGCGTCTGCGCGACAGCGCCGTCAGCTGGCCGGCGGGGGCGGTGTCTGCGCGGCCATCGCTTCGAGCTCGTCGCACATCTGGGTCTGCTGCGCCGGGGTTGCGCTGTTGAACTGGCTGCTGGTCGATTCGTGCGCGGCTGCGAACTCGCCGTCGAAGGTGCCCGCGTCGCCGCCGAGCTGGGTGAACTCACGACGCAGCTGATCCTTGGCCTCGGTGAGCTGGGCGTCGGACACGGTCGGGTCGCACAGCCTGGCGGCCGCATGCATCGCGCCGGCGATGCCGGCGATCTGGCCCAGCATCTGGCTGGCGGCATCGCCGCCCATCGGTGTTTCGGACGGGGTGGCGCCCGACTCGATCTGCGCCTGCGCTGCTTCCGACGGCTGGGTCTGCGTGTCTTCGACGGGCGCGGTTTGCGCGGCGTCGGGTTGTGGCTGCGGCGCGCCGCCACAGGCCGCCAGACCGATCAGGGCCACCGCAAGCGGCAGACTGGCGAAGCGTCGGGTGCGGGAAAGCGCCATGCGGATCATCTCCATCGAATGAGCGGCGAGCCTAGCAGGAGGCTCACCGAGGCCCGGGCACGCTCCCGTGACGCGGATCAGGGCGTTTCCGGCGTGTGCCGACGCGTGCGATAGGCCTGCAGATGCACCCAGGCCGCATCGAGGTGCGGCGCTGCGATGCCGGCCGCATGTGCACGCGCGCGCATGTCGCCGACGATGTGCGCGGCTTCGACCTCCTGGCCCGACTCGAGATCGCGCAGCATCGACGCGGTGACCGTCGATCCGGGCTTGGTCAGCAGCGTGCGTGCCTGGCCTGCGATGGCAGCGGGAATGGCGTGTCCCGCCGCGGCCGCCACCGCGAGACACTCGTCGTGCAATGCCGCCATGAAAGCCTCGCCGCCGTCGGTGGCGACGATGCGACCGATGCTCGCGCGCATCAGGCAGGTCGCCGCAGCGAGACTGGTGAGGAACGAGAATTTCTGCCACGCCGCCTGCATGAAATCGTCGCTGCGGACCGCATCGAACCCGTCCGCACGTGCGCAGGCCTCGGCGAATGCCCGCACCCGCGCGCTGTCGCTCGCGGCGCTGTCGCGCTCACCGAAGGTGATCGACGGCGGCGACGGCAGATGCACCACCTCGCCGCCCTCGCCTTTCACGGCGCTGATGAAACACAGCCCGCCGAGTACGCGGTGCGCGCCGAAGCGCGCATCGAGCGCCCGGTAATGCAGCAGGCCGTTGAGGATCGGCATCACCGTGGTCGCCGGCCCGACCGCAGGTGAGATCGCGTCGATCGAACTGTCGAGGTCGTAGGCCTTGCAGCTGAGCATCACCAGATCAAACGGCGCGTCCTTCGCGAGCGTCGGCAGACCTTCAGCCGTGACGTGCGCCACCCGCACGTCGGCATTGCCGAGCGCGCTGCGGATCTGCAGGCCGTGGCGATCCAGTTGCGCAGCGCGCGCCGGCCGCACGAGGAAGGTGACGTCGACACCGGCCTGGGCCAGACGGCCACCGAAGTAGCCGCCGGTCCCCCCGGCGCCGAGGATGAGGATGCGCACGTGTGTCTCCGGATCCTGAAGCAGACCTTGCAGCTTAACGTCCGCGACGCCCGGAGCACGCTGCAGCGATGGACCGCGGCGCGTCGGTGAGACGGTTGCCCTGGCGCGGCAGGCGAACAGGGGAACGCCGATCCGCGGCGCTATTAGTCGGCGGTCGGCGCCATACCCGGTTCCCACCCCGTGTTCGAAAAGCCGCCACAGCGCTGTAAAGAAAAGGCGCGGCGCACGTCTTGCCTGCTCGACGGCCAACATCGTCGACCGCGGACGGCGCTTTCATCCCGCACGTCGATCGACGTTGTCCGGCACGGCCTCAGCCGCGGCGGACACATGCGCTGATCTCGCTTTTTGGGGCGCGCGGCTACGCCCGGATGCGCTGGTCTTTCATCCCCATCGCGCGCGCCTGCAGCGACGGCGCGGCGCGCCGCGGACGGCATTGACGTGGGGTTGGCGCGCCGATTTCGCCCTGCATGCGCAATACACACGATGACTGCATCGCCTCCGACTGCAGAGCGCAGATGAGAACTGCCAGCCCGGGTATTCGCCGTCAGTCGCGGCGCACCAGCTCGACGCGCCGGTTGCGCGCACGACCCGCCTCGTCCGCGTTGTCCGCAACGGGGCGCGTGTCGCCATGCCCGGCTGCATCGAGCCGATCGGCGGCAATGCCCGCGTTGGTGATCGCAGACACCACCGATTCCGCGCGCGACTGCGACAGCGTGCGATTGCGTGCGGCATTGCCGGTGTTGTCGGTGTGCCCCTCGATCGACAGGTCCAGCGCAGGATCGGCGTTCAACAGTTCGACCACCTGTTCGACCTGCGGCAGCGACTCGGCCAGGATCTGCGCGCTGTCGGTGGCGAAATGCACCTGCAGTGCAACGCGTCCGTCGTCGGCAAGCGCCTGTTCCAGGGCACTGGCGGGCAGCAGTGTCGAGGTGACTTGCAGGGCCTGTTCCTGTGCGACGACCAGGCCTGCATGCGTGCGTCCGCGACAGGTCTCCACCCACACATTGCCGTCGGTACGGCGTAGCACGAACACCTGCCGCTCGGAGTTGTGATAGCAGGTGGACTCGCCGGGATACTGGCGCATGACCGCGAAGATCTCGTCGCGCAGCGCCGACGGTGTTTGGCCGGCCGCAATCTCCACGCCACCGGCCTCGGTGATCACCTGCTGCAGGTTGCGCACGACTTCGAGGTCGGAGAACTCCTTCTGACCGCGCATCGCGCGGTCCAGGCGGATGCCCGCCGCATAGACGCGGCCTTCGACGCGTGTGATGTCGTGACCGTTCCAGAACGCGGCGTCTGCGAACTCGACGGTGCGCGTGTTCGTGGGCGACGCGCTGTAGCCGTCGGGAATCGAGAAGAACGGAAACGCGCCCAGCGGATGATCCGAAGCCGGCAACGCCGCGATGTCGAAGCCGAGCGCGGCAGGTGCGAGCTCCAGGTCGGATCGGGTATCCGGATCCGGCGCATCAGCGGTTTGACGCGCGCTGTCGGCCTCGACCTGTTCGGCGGGTTCCACGGCCGGTGCGCGCTCCACAGGCACTGCAGCGTCCTGCGCACATCCGACGAACAGAACGGCGAGGCACGCCGCCAGTGCACGATACGTGTTCGACATTCCCTGTCTCCGGTCTCTGTATTGAGGCCGCAGACCTTATCACCGTGATCCAGCGCGCGCCGGGTGCGTTCTCAGCTGCGCAGTCCCACGCCGCGCTTGAGCAGGGTCAGCGCCACGACGGTCAGGGTGACCACGAAACCGAGCATCAGCGCGTACGCGATCCACAGCGGAATGTCGGACGTGCCGAGCAGGCCGTAGCGGAAGGCGTTGACCATGTAGAAGATCGGATTGGCGTGGGTCATGGCCTGCGCCCAGCCGGGCAGCAGCGTCACCGAATAGAACACGCCGCCCAGATACGTCAGCGGGGTGAGGATGAAGGTCGGCACGATGGCGACATCGTCGAACTTCTTCGCGTAGACGGCATTGATGAAGCCTGCCAGCGAGAAGATCGTCGCGCCCAGCAGCACCGTGCTCAGGGTCACCAGCGGATGCGGAATGCGCACGTGGGTGAACAGCATCGCGATGCCGAGCACGATCACACCGACCGCAAGACCGCGCGCGACGGCGCCGGTGACGTAGCCGCCCAATACCACCCAGCCGGGCATCGGGCTGACCAGCAGTTCCTCGACGTGGCGGCCGAACTTGGCGCCGAAGAAGCTCGAGGAAATGTTGCCGTAGCTGTTCTGGATGACGCTCATCATCACAAGGCCGGGCACGATGAAGTCCATGTAGGACACGCCGCCCATGTCGCCGATCCGCGAGCCGATCAGGCCGCCGAAAATCAGGAAGTACAGCGTCATCGTGATCGCCGGCGGCACCAGAGTCTGGCCCCAGATGCGCAGGATGCGCACGATTTCGCGGCGGGCGATGGTGCCCAGCGCGACGAGGTTGCGCGAGGTGTCCGAGGGTGCGGTCATGGCGGTGTCCGGAATGCGGTCGGCGCTCATGCGGCGGCCGGGTCGCGCGCAGTCATGCGCACGAACAGTTCTTCGAGGCGGTTGGACTTGGTGCGCATCGAGCGCACGCGTACGCCGGCGGTGTCGAGCGCGGCGAAGACGCGGTTGAGGTCCATCGTGCGGGGCATGTCGACATCGAGGGTGTGCGCATCGGCCGCGGTGATGGTCACGCCTTCGATCAGCGGCATTGCAGCCGGCACTTCGCCGTCGATGTCGAGCAGGAAGCCTTCGACGTCGAGCTGGGCCAGCAACGCGCGGATCGGGCCCTGCTCGACGATGCGACCGTGGTCGATGATCGCCAGATTGCGGCACAGCGACTCGGCTTCTTCCAGGTAATGCGTGGTCAGGATGATCGTGGTGCCGGCGGCGTTGATCTCGCGCAGGGTGCGCCACATGTCGCGGCGGATCTCGATGTCGACGCCGGCGGTGGGCTCGTCGAGGATCAGCAGCTTGGGCTGCGTCATCATCGCCCGGGCGATCATCAGCCGACGCTTCATGCCGCCCGACAGCGTGCGGCTCATCACGTCCGCCTTGTCCCACAGCCGCGCGTTGCGCAGTTCGGCTTCGGCGCGCTCGGCGGCCTGGGCACGCGGGATGCCGTAGAAGCCGGCGTAGTTGACGAGGATGTCGAAGGGTTTTTCGAACAGGTTGAAGTTGATCTCCTGCGGGACGAGGCCCAGCAGGCGCATCGCCGCATCGCGGCGGCGGGCGATGTCGACGCCGAAGATCTCGACCGCGCCATCGGTCTTGTTGACCAGCGAGGAGATGATGCCGATCAGGGTCGATTTGCCGGCGCCGTTGGGCCCGAGCAGGGCGAAGAAGTCACCGGGCGCGACATCGAGCGAGATGCCCTTGAGCGCTTCGACCCCACCGGCGTAGGTCTTGCGCAGGTTGCGCACCGACAGTGCCGGCGCGGCTTCGGAATTGGGAGACATGCTGCAGCGCTCAGGCCGCGAAGGGCGCGGCGGAACACCCATTATAGAGAGCCGGCCGCGTGGCCCTCCGCAACGCGGTGTTGCACCGGCGCGCTGGAGCGAATCGCTCGGCGATGCCCGCGCCGGGGCCCGGGCGGCCAGGCGCGTGGGATGCCCTGTTGCGGGCGTTCTGCACGGGCCCGACAGGCCGACCCGGTACCATAGCCGCATCGACACTCGCTCGCGCGCGGCCGTCCTGGGACGCCCGCGACCCACGGACCTTCCTGCTTTGGCCATCACGCAATTCCCCCTCAAGCTCGCGGCGCGTCGCATGATCGCGCCGACCGTCGCCCATCTTTCGTTCACCCGCGACGACGGCCAGCCGCTGGATTTCATCCCCGGCCAGTTCATCCAGATCCATTTCGAGTACGCCGACGGCACCGCGACCAAGCGGTCGTATTCGCTGGCCACCATCCACGACCATGCGATGGGCCCGGGCGAGGCGGTCGATGTGGCCGTGAGCTACGTGCCCGGTGGCGCGGCGACCGCACTGTTCGAAGGCATGGAGATCGGCGACACCGTGCAGGCGACCGGCCCGTTCGGGCGTTTCTGCCTGATGCCGCAGGACACCAATCGCCGCTATCTGCTGATCGGCACGGGCACCGGCGTGACGCCATACCGGGCGATGCTGCCGCTGCTGGAGAAGGCGATTGCCGAGCGCGGCGTGGAGGTGGTGCTGCTGATGGGCGCACGCACCCCGGCCGAGCTGCTCTACGGCGACGACTTCCGTGCCTTCGCCGATGCCCATCCGAACTTCCGCTTCGTGCCGTGCTTCTCGCGCGAGCTGCCGGCCGACCCGCATCCCGACGTGCGCCACGGCTACGTGCAGCAGTTCCTCGGCGAGTTCGCGCCGGGAGAGGGTGACATCGCCTACCTGTGCGGCAATCCGGACATGGTCGATGCGGCATTCGAAGCGCTCAAGGGTGTCGGGCTGCCGGTGCCGCTGATCCGGCGGGAGAAGTACGTCAGCAGCAAATAGGGCGCGCGCCGCCAGGGAACGGAGTACCAAGATGACGCAGTCCCCACCGGCGGCGACCGTCGACGACATCGCCGCGCTGATGCCCCCGGCGTCGGTGGCGAGAGCGGTGTCGCCACCGCGCTGGCGACGCGCACTGCGGATTCTCGCGAGCTTCGTCGGCGGGGGCCTGGGCGGGTTTGCCCTGGCGATGGTCGGCGTGCCCCTGCTCGATGCCCTGCCGGCGGGCGCGGGCCTGGCGTTGCTGGCGGGCTTCTTTCTGTCGCTGTGGCCGCACATCGTGCTGCACGAAGGCGGACACGCACTCGCCGGCCTGTCGCGCGGCATGCGCGCGATCGCGTTCGGCGTCGGCCCGTTCCGCCTGGAGCGGGGCGCCGCCGGGCGCTGGCACTGGCGGCGCGGTGGCGGTGTGCGCGGTATCGGCGGCTTCGCGGCCCTGGTACCCGACGGCGCGCGCGGCCAGTCGCGGCTGGACCAGGTGATCTATCTGCTCGGAGGGCCGACGGCGAACCTGGTCGTGGCGGTCTGTCTGTTGGCCGCGGCCAGCTGGCTGCCGATGCCGGTGCATCTGGCGGTCGCATGCCTGGGCGCCGCGCTTGCCGCGGCGCTGATGGGTCTGTGGAACCTGGTGCCGCTGCACATGTCGGGCTGGCGCTCCGATGGTCGGGTGCTGCTCGACCTGGCGCGTGGTACGCCGGACGCCACGCTGCAGCTGCAGATCAACCAGGTGATGGCCCTGAGCATGGCGGGCGTGCGGCCGCGCGACTGGCCGGATGCGGCGATGCCGCAGGTGCCGACGACGATCGCGAGCAGCGGCCTGCAGGACAGTAGTCGGATGCTGCGGCTGTCACGCGCGATCGACCGTCGCGATGCCGCGGCCGCGCGGGCGGAGGCGATCGCATTGACGGCAGCCTTTCCGTCGGCCGCCCCCGCCTTCCAGAGTGCCATTGCCGTCGCGCTCGCCAGCCATGCCGCCCTGCTGGTCGGCGATCGTGCGCTGCTGTCGGCCTGGCGTCGGCGCTGCGAAGGCGGGCTGATGGATCTGTCGCCCTACCGGGCGTGGCTGGATGCGGAAATTGCCCGGCTTGATGACGACGAGGCAGCGGTGGCTGCGCATGCGCAGCGCGCACGCGCGTGCGTCGACCGGATTCCGGACGCGGCAAGCCGTCTCGTGCTCGTCGAGCGCCTCGACGCCCTCCACCGCTCCGACACGACGCGATAGTTCCCTGTAGGAGCGCGCTCGCGCGCGAAGGGCTCTGCCGGCCGTGTCACCTCGCGCGTAGACATCCAGAGACAATGCCGGCGACGACGAGCAGCACGCAGACAGCCCTTCGCGCGCGAGCGCGCTCCTACGGGACGCCTGGTGTAAAGCCTGCTTGACACAGAGCAACATTGCGCCGCAAGCTCGATGTCAAGCTCGCTTGACAGGATGCGTCGCCATGACCCGTTCCTCCGCTCGTCTTCCGCTGCTCGCGGTCGCCGTCCTGCTCACGGCCGCGGCGATCGCGCTGCGCCTGCTGCTGCCGGCCACGCCGCTCTGGGCGCCAGCACTGATCCTGCTGTCTGCCGTCGCGATCGCCGCTGTTGCCGCGAGCCGCCATGCCACCGCCTGCCAGAGCGCGCCGCCGGCGCTGCAGCGCCGCTACACGCGCGAGATGCTGATCGGCATGGGCAGCTACATGGCACTGCTGTTCGTGTCGCTGCTGTTGCTCGGTCACACCGAGGCGCCGGTCCTGCGGGCGTTGGTCGCCCTGCTTCCGGTCGCGCCGATCGCCCTGGTGTTGCGCGCGATGGTGCGCTTCGTGCGCGGCGTGGACGAGCTGCAGCAGCGCATCGAATTCGAGGCCGTCTGCATCGCCGCCGCGCTGGTGTCGTTCGCCTACATGACCGGCGGCTTCCTGCAGGCCGCGCGCGTCATCGACGTGCCCGCGAGCGCGGCGATGCTGTGGGTGTTCCCGCTGGTCTGCGGCACCTACGGCGTCGCCAAGGCCTTCGTCGCGCGGCGCTACCGCTAGGCCCGGCGCGATGAGGAGCCGGGTGCGCGAACTGCGCGAGGCACGGGGCTGGTCACAAGCACAGCTCGGCGAACGTCTGGACGTTTCGAGACAGACGATCAACGCGATCGAGACCGGGAAGTACGACCCCAGCCTGCCGCTGGCGTTCCGGATCGCCCGCGAGTTCGCCGAGCCCATCGAATCCATTTTCCTGTTCGAGGACGTTCCATGAGGACAACACGACTTTCCCTGCTGGCGCTGGCCGCAACCGCGGTGCTCGCCGGCTGCAATGCACCGGCACCGGCACCGGCCGATGGCGAGGCCGCGCGCCCGGCGCGGATGTTCGGGCAGATTCCCTTCCACGGCTGCACGCTCGACGGTGGCAACGCCGCGACCCGCATCGAGGCGCAGTGCGCGACCTTCGAGGTGCCGGAGAATCCGGATGCGCCCGACGGCCGCAGGATCGGCCTCGACATCGCCTGGCTGCCGGCCGACTCCAACGACGGCGGCACCGGTGACCCGGTGTTCTTCCTCGCCGGCGGTCCCGGCCAGGCCGCCACCGAACTCGCCGCGCACGTGAACTTCGCGCTGCGCGAGGTCCGCAAGCAGCGCGACATCGTGCTGATCGACCAGCGCGGCACCGGTGACTCGAATCCGCTCACCTGTGTCGATGCCGCAGGCGAGCCGCTGGAACTGGACACGGTCGCCCTGCCGACCGACGCCGTTCTCGACGACTACGTGGCCCGCTGCCTCGCCGGTCTCGAGGGCCGCGCCGATCCGCGCTTCTACACCACCGGCAACGCGATCCGCGACCTCGACACCGTGCGTGCCGCACTCGGCGCCGAACAGCTCAACCTCGTCGGCGGCTCCTACGGCACGCGCGTCGCGCAGCAGTACGCCATGGCCTATCCGCAGCACACGCGCAGCATCGTGCTCGACGGCGTGGCACCCAACGACCTGGTGATCGGTGGCGAGTTCGCGCACACCTTCGAGGACGCGCTCGGCCTGCAGTCGAAGCAGTGTGTGCAGGACGCCGCGTGCCGCGAACGCTTCCCGACCGATCTGCAGGCGCAGCTGCGCGGCGTGCTGGGCACCCTGCAGACCGCGCCGGCAGCGGTGAGCTATCGCGACCCGACCACCGGCACCGAACAGCAGGGCACGATCACCCCCGACACGGTGACCGGCCTGGCCTTCCTGTTCTCCTATCAGCCGCAGACCGCGTCGCTGCTGCCGCTGATGCTCGACGAAGCCGCGCAGGGTCGCTACGGCCCCCTGATGTCGCTGTACCAGCTGATGAACCACAGTTTCGGCGGTTCGATGACGCGCGGCATGCAGTGGTCGGTGATCTGCGCCGAAGACGCGGGCCGCTATCGCGAGGACGGCCGCGCCGCCGGCACCATCCTCGGCCCGGAGGTCGCGCGCATGTTCTTCGGCGCCTGCCGCACCTGGCCGACCGGCACGCCGCCTGCGAACCACACCGCGGCACTGGAGTCCGATGTGCCGGCGCTGCTGCTGTCGGGCGAACTCGATCCGGTGACGCCGCCGGCCTATGCCGAACGCGTGCTCGCCGGCCTGCCGAACGGCCGCCATCTGGTGCTGTCGGGCCAGAGCCACGGCACCTTCGCCCTGGGCTGCATGCCCAAGCTGCTGGCGCAGTTCGTCGAGACCACCGATGCGAAGGCGCTCGACACCAAGTGCCTGGACGCGATGCGTCCGGTGCCGCCGTTCACCAGCTTCAACGGGTGGTCGCCATGACCGCGCCGCGCCCGATGTCTTCCCTCTTCCTTCCGGAGCTCCGCCGATGATCACGGCCCAGCAACTGCACAAGGCGTTCAAGACCAAGACCGGCACGGTCCAGGCCGTCGACGGCGTCGACTTCACCGCCGAGGACGGCCGCATCACCGGCCTGCTCGGTCCCAACGGCGCCGGCAAGACGACGACGCTGCGCATGCTCTACACGCTGATGAAGCCCGACAGTGGCCGCGTGCTGGTCGACGGCATCGACGCGGCGCAGGATCCCGCCGCGGTGCGTCGCGTGCTCGGCGTGCTGCCCGACGCGCGCGGCGTCTACAAGCGCCTGACCGCGCGCGAGAACATCCGCTATTTCGGCGAGCTGCACGGGCTGACGAAGGCGCAGATCGACGAACGTACGCGCGCGCTCGTCCAGCAGCTGGACATGGACGAGATTCTCGACCGCCAGACCGAAGGCTTCAGTCAGGGCCAGCGCACCAAGACCGCGATCGCGCGCGCACTGGTGCACGATCCACGCAACGTGATCCTCGACGAACCGACCAACGGCCTGGACGTCATGACCACGCGCGCGATGCGCGAGTTCCTGTTCAAGCTGCGCGACGACGGCCGTTGCGTGATCTTCTCCAGCCACATCATGCAGGAGGTCGCCGCGCTGTGTGACCGCATCGTCATCATCGCCAAGGGCCGCGTCGTCGCCGCCGGCACCGCCGACGAACTGCGCGAGCGCTTCGGCAAGCCGAACCTCGAGGACGCATTCGTCAGTGCGATCGGTTCGGAGGAGGGCCTGCTGGCATGAGCAACCTGAAATGGATGTGGTGCGTGGTGCGCAAGGAGCTGCTCGACATCGCGCGCGACCGGCGCACGCTGTTCATGGCGCTGCTGCTCGGCCCGCTGATGTACCCGTTGATGATGTTCGGCATGAACGTCATGACCGAGAAGCGCATGAAGACCGAGCAGGACCGCGTGCTGGAGGTGCCGGTGATCGGCGCCGAGCACGCACCCAACCTCGTCGCGCATCTGGCAACGCTGGGCATCGTCACGGTCGACGCGCCGGCCGATCTCGACGCCGCGATCGCGTCGCAGCAGGTCGACGTGGCGATCGAGATTCCGGCGAACTTCGCGCAGGACTGGCATGCCGGGCGTCCGGCGACGGTCGAGGTCATCAGCGACAGCACCCGCCGCAACGCGGAGACGCCGACGCGCCGCGTGCGCAATGCGATCACCGCCTACGGGCAGCAGGTCGGCACCCTGCGCCTGCTCGCGCGCGGCATCGACCCGTCGGTCGTGCAGCCGGTCGCGGTGGGCACGCGCGACATGGCGACCGACGAGGCCAAGCGCGGGATCATGCTGTCGTTCCTGCTGCCGTACATCCTGATCCTGTCGAGCTTCATCGGAGGCTCGTACCTGATCCTCGACGCGACCGCGGGCGAGCGCGAGCGCCAGTCGCTCGAACCTCTGCTGGCCACGCCGGCCTCGCGCGGCGCGATCGTCAGCGGCAAGATCGCGGCGGCCTGCGTCATCGGCATCGGCTCGCTGCTGCTGACGCTGCTGGCGTTCAAGCTCAGCGCGCAGATGGGCAGCGGCGCGGCACGCATGCTCGACGTCAGCTTCGCGGCGATCGGCAAGATGCTGCTGGTGCTGCTGCCGATGCTGTTCGTCGGCACCTCGCTGCTGACATTCCTGGCCGCGACCGCCAAGAGCATGAAGGAAGCCCAGAGCCACATCGTCTGGCTGATGCTGCTGCCGATGATTCCGAGCTTCGTGCTGATGTTCAATCCGATCAAGACCGAGCTGTGGCAGTTCACGGTGCCGTTCCTCGCGCAGAACCAGTTGCTGCTGAAGATCATCCGCGCCGAGGCGATCGCGCCTTCGATCTGGGGCGTGTACCTGACGGCCAGCCTCGCGCTCGCCGCGGCGCTGTGGCTGCTGGCGGTGTGGCGCTATCGGCAGGAAAGGCTCGCGGTCGCCGGCTGAGCGGCGTATCGCATGCAGGAAAAAGCCCGGCATTTGCCGGGCTTTTTTCTTCGCGCCTGCAGGCGCACATCGCGCGCGCGGATGCGATCCGGCAACGCGCGCCGGTCAGTTCGCCGTCGGCGCAAAGCCGATCGTGCGCCGCGTCGTGACCGGCGCGGCAACCGGTTCGAAACGCCAGCGGCGCACCGCCGCCAACGCTTCGCGGTCGAAGATGCGCGGCGGATCGGCGCGCACGACACGGGCATTGGTGACCGCCCCGTCGATGCCGACGGTGAACTCGACCATCACCTCGCCGCTGGTGCCGGCGCGCAGGGCATCGGAGGGATAACGCGGCGCCGGCGTACTCAGCGGACGCAGTTCGGCGGCCGCTGCCGGGGCCGGCCTCGCCGCCGGTGCAGGCGCGGGCGCCGGTTCGCGCGGCGCGGCCTGACGCGCCGCCTGCTGGCGCGCTGCCTCTTCGCGCGCCGCGGCCTGACGCGCGGCTTCCTCGCGTGCGGCCTGCTCGGTGGCGGCCTGCTGCTGCGCCAGCTGCTGCGCGGCGGCCGCCTGCTGGGCCTGTTGCTGCTGGGCACGTTCGCGCTCGAGCTGCTGCGTGCGTTGCGCCTCCTGCTCGGCGGTGAGCTTCTGCTGCTCGGCCTTTTCCGCGGCCTGGGTTTCGGCCGCGGCGATGCTCTCGCGCAGGCGCTCGAGCGCCGGATGGCCGTCCTCGGCACGTTCGAGCAGGCCGTGCAGTCGACGTGCCTCGGCGAAGTCGCCACGGTCGCGGCTCTGCTCGACGGCGATGACGATCATCGGCAACAGGTCGACCAGCGCACTGGACGCGGCAGCGTCCCCGGCCTGCTTGTCGCGCAGCGCAAGGTAGTACTCCATCGCGTTGTCGCCGGCCGGCGCATAGAGCCGGCTTTCCTGATACGCCGACGAAGCGGCACTGCGCAGTTCGTCGACCGACAGGCCGCCGACCGCGGCATCGGCGGCCTGCTGTCGCTCGGCCGCCTGCTGCGTCGCCTGGGCGGTCACCGCCCCGGGCGCAGCTGCCGGCGCGACCTCCGCCTCACCGTCGTCCCCTCGCCCGCAGGCCACCAGCATGCAGGCCAATGCCAGGGCAGCAGCCAGCCGCCCGCCTGACGCGCGACCGGCCGTCGGAATCTTCGAGACCATCATCTTTCCCCAAGGATGCATGTCCGCAAGAGTGCGTAGGACGCGGCAGCGGCGCGAATTTGTCAATCCTCGCTGTGTGCCCGGCGGCGCAGGCTGTCGACGCGATCACGAAAGCTGACGCCCTGTTCGCTGTCGATCACCGCATTTTCAGCGCCTGTGCCCGTGTATCACTTGCCGATGCAGAAGCTCGAGAAGATGTGCCCGAGCAGGTCGTCAGGCAGGATCGCGCCGGTGATCGCGCCGATCGCATCGTGCGCGATGCGCAGTGACTCGGCGGCCAGTTCCAGATGCTGCGCGGCCAGAGTGCCACGCGCCGCGTCGACGGCATCGGCAGCGTCGCGCAGGGCATCGACGTGACGCTGTCGCGCGGTGAACGCGCCCTCGCCTGCGAGCGTGTCGCCGCCGAGTCGTGCCTGCAGCGCGTCACGCAATGCGTCCAGGCCGAAGCCCGTGCGCGCCGAGACCTGCAGCGCATCTCCGGCCCGTGCGGGTGCGTCCTGCAGATCGGCCTTGTTGTGGACGACGATGCGATCGGCGACGCCGGTGATCGCGTCCTCGACCTGTGCCCAGCCGGTCGCGGCGTCGCGCCCGTCGAGCACGACGAGCGCGAGGTCGGCGCGCTGCAGCTCGGCGCGCGCGCGGCGCATGCCCTCGCGCTCGATCGCATCGCCTTCGCTGCGCAGGCCCGCGGTGTCGACCAGGGTCAGTTCGACGCCGCCGATGCGCAGCGTTTCGTGCAGCAGGTCGCGCGTGGTGCCGGCGATGTCGGTGACGATGGCGCGCTCCACGCCGGCCAGCGCGTTGAGCAGCGAACTCTTGCCCGCGTTCGGCGGACCGACGATGACCGCGTGCAGGCCGTCGCGCAGGCGTCGGCCCTGCTCGGCCTCGACCAGCAGTTGCGCAAGCGTGTCGGCCAGTGCATCGATGCGACGTGCGACCTCGTCGCCGCCGAGCGTGTCGATGGGCTCGTCGGAGAAATCGATCATCGCCTCGACGAAGATGCGCAGGTGCAGCAGTTCGGCCGCGAGTGCCTCGCAGCGTTCGGAGAACACACCGTCGAGCGCTCGGCGCGCGGCACGTGCGGCGCGCTCGTCGCCGGCGGCGATCAGATCGGCGACCGCTTCGGCCTGGGCCAGATCGAGCCGGCCGTTGAGGAAGGCGCGCTCGCTGAACTCGCCGGGTCGCGCGAGCCGCGCGCCGAGCGTGCGGCAGCGGGCGAGCAGCTGCTGCAGCACGACGGGGCTGCCGTGCGCCTGCAGCTCCACCACGTCTTCGCCGGTGTAGCTGGCCGGCCCCGGAAACGCGAGTGCAAGACCGTCGTCGAGCACGGCGCCATCACCATCGCGGAAACGCACGTGGTGGGCGTGGCGCGCGCGCAACTCACGTGCGCAGATCGCCTGTGCGATCGACAGCGCCGCCGGCCCCGACAACCGCACGATGCCGACGCCGCCGGCACCGGGCGCTGTAGCGATTGCGGCGATGGTGTCGCTGGATTGGGACATCTCGAACCTCCTCAACGCACGAGCCCGCCATGCGGCGGGCTCGTGGCACATCGATGCGATGCGGCGATCAGGCCTTCGACGGCGCCACCGGCGCTTCGCTGTAGCGCTTGATCATCCACCACTGCTGCAGCAGGCCCAGGCCACCGTTGGTGACCCAGTACAGCACCAGACCCGACGGGAAGAAAATCATGATCGCGCCGAACACCAGCGGCATGAACTGCATGATCTTCTGCTGCATCGGATCCATGCCGACCATCGGGGTCAGCTTCTGCGTCGCCCACATGATCGCGATGTTGAGCACCGGCAGGATGAAGTAGGGGTCGCGCGCGGTCAGATCCTGGATCCACAGCATCCACGGCGCGTGGCGCAGTTCCACCGATTCCAGCAGCACCCAGTACAGCGCGAAGAAGACCGGCATCTGCAGCAGCACCGGGAGACACCCGCCGATCGGGTTGATCTTCTCCTTCTTGTAGAGCTCCATCATCGCCATCTGGAACTTCTGCTTGTCGTCGCCGTAGCGCTCCTTGAGCTGGGCGATGCGCGGCTGGAACTTGCGCATCTTGGCCATCGACTTGTACTGGGCGACCGACAGCGGATACAGCGCCAGCTTCACCAGCAGCACCAGGCCGATGATCGACCAGCCCCAGTTGCCGAGCAGGCCGTGCAGCTTGGCGAGGATCCAGAACAGGCCCTCGCCGAGCATGGCGAAGATCGAGAAGCGGCTGTAGTCGACGACGCGGTCGAGACCGCGCACGCCCTGGGCCTGGATCAGGTCGACCTGCTTGGGGCCGACCCACAGGCGCGCGGTGGTCGAAGCCTGCTGACCGGCCTGCACGGCGACGGGCGCGCCGAACTCGCGGATCAGATAACGCGGCGCACCGGTGCTGCGGTCGACCTGCATCGAGATCGTGCCGGCATCGTCCGGACGCGGCACCCAGGCACTGAAGAAGTGGTGCTGGACCATCGCGATCCAGACCTGGCTGTCCTTGGCATTGAGCGGGCCGTCGCTTTCGAAATCGGCCAGCTGGCGGCGGCCGTAGCCGATGTCGCTGCCGAACCAGGTCGCACCGGTCAGGCTGTAGGACTCGGGATTGGTCATGCCGCGCTTGACTGCCGGCGCGGTGCGGATCAGCTGGCGGTAGGGAAAGCCCTGCCAGGGCGCGGCGCCCGCGTTGACGATCTCGTCGCGAACCTCGATGGCGTAGTCGCCACGGCTGAGGATGAAATGACGACGGATGGTGACGCCATCAGCGCCGGTCCATACGAAAGGCACATCGAGCGTGGTTTCGCCCTCGCCGAGCACGGCGGTGGACGCTGAACCCTCGGGCACGAACTGGCCCTCGTGGGTGGGGGCCGGGTTGCTGCTGCTGACCCAGCCGCTCTGGGCGGCGTAGTAGTGCAGCGGATCGGTGTCGAACATGCGCACCGGTGGCGCGCCCTCGTCACGCGTCTGCGGGTAGCCGAGCAGATCGGCCTGGACGACATTGCCACCATCGAGCACCACCCGCAGCACGTCCGTCTGCACGACCACCTGACGCGCGGTCGGCGCGGCGCTGCTCGCTACGGGCGTCGTACCCGGTGCCGGGGGCACGGGCGCCGCATCGGTGGGCGCGGTCGGTATCGCAGCGCTGCCGGGCTCGGCGCCGGGAACGGTCACCGACGGCGCCTGCGCGGCGCTGGTCTGCGGCTGCGGGGCGGCGGTCTGTTCCTTGCCCCACTCCATCCACAGCAGTACCGCCACCATCAGCCAGGCGAGGACGAGGAAAGTACGGATCTGGTTCATCAGGCAGGCAGGCTCATGCGCCGGTCGATGCCGGCGTGGATGGAATCGGGGAGGCGGGCATTGTGCCGGCCGTCGGTGACAGCGGCAACGCGCGGGCGCGCTTGAGCACACCGAGAAACGCGGCGCGCAGCGCGGCATTGTCGGCCTGTGCGGCAGCCGGACGGGCCACGACGACATAACTGCCCGGCCGCAGCTGCGGCTGCAGCAGACGGAAGGCATCGCGCAGGGTGCGTTTGATGCGATTGCGTCCGACGGCGCGCTTGTCGACCTTGCGCGACACGGCCAGGCCCAACCGTGGTGGGCCTTCCTCGGACAACAGATGCACCGCCAGCATGGGCGACGCGGTACGCGTCGCACTGGCGAAGATACGGTCGAAATCCGCGCGCGCGCGCACACGCACGTGCCGCGGATAGCGGACACCGGCGGTCATGAAAGCGGCTCTGCGGAACGGGCGGCGAGCGCGGGAACGCGACTCACCGACCCGACGGGTTTCAGGCCGAGAGGACCTTGCGGCCCTTGGCGCGGCGACGGGCGAGAATCTTGCGACCGTCGGCGGTCGCCATGCGCGCACGGAAACCGTGGTCGCGCTTGCGCTTGAGGTTGCTGGGCTGGTAGGTGCGCTTGGTAGCCATGATCGAGCCCTTCGGGCAACGTTCGAATAAGGAACCGGAAATTCTAGCGGTGCACCGGGCGACCGGTCAAGCCGGTGTGAGGGTGATGCCGCGTGCAAGCGGCGGAACAGGGCCGCCGCGGGTGCGCATGATAGTCTGCCTGCCCTTCTCCCGGCGACCGGACCGCGCACCTGCGTGGCGGCGCCCGCTTTGTCGAATTCCGCCGCATGATGGATGCCTGGCCCCGCTGCCTTCAACGCCTCGAAGCCGAGTTTCCGGCCGAGGATGTCCACACCTGGCTCAAGCCGCTTCAGGCCCAGGCCGACGATCGTTCCACCGTGCTGTATGCGCCCAATGCCTTCGTCCGCGACGAAGTGCAGGCGCGCTACATGCCGCGCATCCGCGAGCTGCTCGAGCATTTCGCCGGCATCGAGGACGTGAGCCTGCAGGTCGGTTCCATGCCGCGTGCGCCCGCGCCGCCGGTGGCCAGCGCTGCGGCGACCGAGACGCGCGCCGTGCCGGCCGCGCCGATCGAGGCGTTCGCCGGCAACATGGACAGCCACTACACCTTCGACAACTTCGTCGAGGGCCGCAGCAACCAGATGGGTCGCGCCGCGGCCTGGCAGGCTGCGCTCAAGCCGGGCGACCGGGCCCACAACCCGCTGCTGCTCTACGGCGGCACGGGCCTGGGCAAGACCCATCTGATGTTCGCGGCCGGCAATGCCATGCGCCAGGCCAATCCACGTGCGCGCATCCTGTATCTGCGTTCGGAAGAGTTCTACAGCGCCTTCTTCCGCTCGATCCAGGAGAAGACCTCGGACCAGTTCAAGCGCCAGTTCCGCCAGATCGATGCGCTGCTGATCGACGACATCCAGTTCTTCGCCGGCAAGGACCGCACCCAGGAAGAGTTCTTCCACACCTTCAATACGCTGTTCGACAGCAAGCAGCAGATCATCATGACCTGCGACCGCTATCCGCGTGAGGTGGACGGCCTGGAGCCGCGGCTCAAGTCCCGCCTGGCCTGGGGCCTGTCGGTGGCGATCGACCCGCCGGATTTCGAGACCCGCGCGGCGATCGTGCTGGCCAAGGCGCACGAGCGCGGCACCCAGGTGCCCGACGACGTGGCCTTCCTGCTGGCCAAGAAGATGCATTCGAACGTGCGCGACCTCGAGGGCGCGCTCAACACACTGGCCGCGCGCGCCAACTTCATGGGCCGCCCGATCACCGTCGAGTTCGCCCAGGAAACGCTGCGCGACCTGCTGCGCGCCCAGCAGCAGGCGATCAGCATCGCCAACATCCAGAAGGTCGTGGCCGACTACTACGGCCTGCAGATCAAGGACCTGCTCTCCAAGCGCCGTACGCGCTCGCTGGCGCGTCCCCGGCAGGTCGCCATGGCGCTGTCGAAGGAGTTGACCGAACACAGCCTGCCGGAGATCGGCGATGCCTTTGCCGGGCGCGACCATACCACCGTCCTGCATGCCTGCCGCCAGATCCGCACGCTGATCGAAAGCGACGGCAAACTGCGGGAGGACTGGGACAAGCTGATCCGCAAACTGAGCGAGTAAGCTGTGCGCGCCGGGGGTTTGCACAACGCTTGGAGCAGTGGTGGAGAGCCTGTGGACAGATTCGGGGCCTCAAAGTTGTCCACAACTTGATCCACCTACCCGCACCCGACTATCCACCGGGTTTGAGGCATCGAAAACACCATTGGATTCAGTGACTTGCAGTAGATATCACCCGATTCTGGCGACACCCAGCTCCACCTTCTTTAGATTTATATCCTTTTTATAAAAGCACGGGACAAGGGGATAACACCGACATGCGTTTCAGTCTCCAACGCGAAACTCTGCTCAAGCCGCTCGCCCAGGTCGTCAATGTCGTCGAGCGCCGCCAGACCCTGCCCGTGCTGGCCAACCTGCTGGTCCAGGTTCACGACGGGCAGCTGTCGCTGACCGGTACCGATCTGGAAGTCGAGATGGTCTCGCGCCGCGCCGTCGAGGACGCACAGGACGGCGAAACCACGATTCCGGCCCGCAAGCTGTTCGACATCGTTCGGGCACTGCCTGACGGCAGCAAGGTCGTGATTTCCCAGTCCGGCGAGAAGATCACCGTCCAGGCCGGCCGCAGCCGCTTTTCGCTGTCGAGCCTGCCGGCAGGCGATTTCCCCTCCGTCGACGAGGTCGAGGCCACCGACCGCATCGCGGTGCCGGAAGCCGCGCTCAAGGAACTGATCGAACGCACCGCGTTCGCGATGGCCCAGCAGGACGTGCGCTACTACCTTAACGGTCTGCTGTTCGACCTGGGCGATACGCGCCTGCGCTGCGTGGCGACCGACGGCCACCGCCTGGCGCTGTGCGAAACCACGCTCGAATCGCCGATCCAGACCAAGCGCCAGATCATCCTGCCGCGCAAGGGCGTGACCGAGCTGCAGCGCCTGCTCGAAGGTGGCGACAAGACGCTCGAACTCGAACTGGGCCGCAATCACCTGCGGGTCAAGCGGGACGATGTCACCTTCACCAGCAAGCTCATCGACGGCCGGTTCCCCGATTACGAGGCGGTTATTCCGATCGGCGCGGATCGCGAAGTCACGATCGACCGCGAGCTGCTGCGCGCAGCACTGCAGCGCGTGGCGATCCTGTCGAACGAGAAGTACCGCGGCGTGCGGCTGGAAGTCTCGCCCGGGACGGTGCGGATCAACGCCCACAATCCGGAGCAGGAAGAGGCCCACGAAGAGGTCGAAGCCGATACCAAGGTCGACGACCTGGCGGTGGGCTTCAACGTCAACTATCTGCTGGACGCGTTGACCGCACTGCGCGGCGAAAAGGTGATCCTCAAGCTGCGTGACGCGAACTCGTCGGCCCTGGTCCGTGAGTCCACCGACGAGCGCAGCCGCCATGTCGTCATGCCGCTGCGTCTCTGACGCCGGCCGTTAGACTGGGCGCACGTCGCCCACCCATGTTTCACGTGGAACACGACGCCCGGCCCCGCCGGGCGTTTTCCGTTGCAAGCCGCCTCAGGATGCCTGTGCAGCTCACCCGTCTCGACCTTCACAACGTCCGCAATCTGCAGCCGACGCGGCTGCATCCAGACCCGGGCCTGAATCTGCTGCTGGGCGACAACGGCGCCGGCAAGACGAGCGTGCTCGAAGGACTGCATCTGATGGCCTATGGCCGCAGCTTTCGAGGCCGGGTGCGGGACGGTCTCGTGCAGCGGGGCCGCGACGCTCTGGAACTGTACGTGGAATGGCACGACGATCCCCGGCAATCTGACCGGATCCGGCGCGCCGGCCTCCGGCACACCGGGCAGGACTGGACCGGCCGGCTGGATGGACTGGATGTCGCGCATCTGGGCGACCTGTGCGCCGCGCTGATGGTGGTGACCTTCGAGCCCGGGAGCCACGCGCTTGTGTCAGGCAGCAGCGACGTCCGTCGCCGGTTTCTCGATTGGGGTTTGTTCCACGTGGAACAGGACTTTCTCGTCCAGTGGCGGCGCTACGCGCGTGCCCTGCGACAACGCAATGCTCTGCTGAAGTCGGGCGCAGTTGCTGCGCAACTTGATGCTTGGGACCAGGAGCTGGTCGAGGCAGCCGCGCCGCTCGATACCCGGCGCGAAGGCTATCTCCAGCGCCTTCAGCGGGAAGTGCAAGCCGTCGCGCAGGCCATTGCGCCCGCTCTCGGGGTGCCTGAGCTGGTTTTCATGCCCGGATGGCGCCGGCAGGATCTCTCTCTGGCCGACGCCCTGCTGGTGGCACGCGATCGGGACCGGGCGGCCGGCCACACCAGTGTCGGGCCCCATCGCGCCGACTGGCGGATCCGGTTCGAAGATCGGCCCGACCAGGCCTTGCTGTCGCGCGGCCAGGCGAAGCAGTCCGCGCTCTGTTGCCTGCTGGCGCAGGCACAGGACTGTGCGGCGCGCTTTGCAGGCCGTTGGCCGATCATCGCCCTGGACGATCTGGCCTCGGAGCTCGACCGCCATCACCAGCTGCAGGTCCTGGCGTACCTCCGGCAGGCGGGCGCGCAGGTCCTGATCACGGGCACTGAACGTCCGTCGTACTGGTCAGATACCGAACTGACAGGTGCAGCGGTGTTTCACGTGGAACATGGGCGTGTGATCCAGGCCGAATAAGCCGATCCATCTTTCTGGACGACCACGTTCCACGTGGAACACTGTCGGCGCCCGCGCCTACAAGGAACATCGTCGTGCGGCAGTGGGGTTCAGGGCCGGGCCCGAGCCGGCGGCCCGCGGATGCTATGATCCGTCAACACCTTAACGCCCGATCCAGTGCCCGGCTGCCTGCCGGTAACGCGCTGGGGGCTGCAGCTGACGGTTCCGAATGAGCGACGAAAACCAGACCGGTTCCACCCCCGCGCCGGCCAACGGCAACTACGACGCCAACAGCATCACCGCGCTGGAAGGCCTGGAGGCCGTCCGCAAGCGCCCGGGCATGTACATCGGCGATGTGCACGACGGCACCGGCCTGCACCATATGGTCTTCGAGGTCGTCGACAACTCGATCGACGAAGCCCTCGCGGGCCACGCCGACCACGTCGCGGTGACCATCCACGCCGATGGCTCGGTCGCCGTGTCGGACAACGGCCGCGGCATCCCGGTCGGCAAGCACGCCCAGATGAGCGCCAAGCTCGGCCGTGAAGTCTCGGCGGCCGAGGTCGTGATGACCGTCCTGCACGCCGGCGGCAAGTTCGACGACAACAGCTACAAGGTCTCTGGCGGTCTGCACGGCGTGGGCGTCAGCGTGGTCAACGCGCTGTCGGAAAAGCTGCAACTGGACGTCTTCCAGGCCGGCGCGCACTACCGTCAGACCTACAGCAACGGCGCGGCGACCACGGCGCTGGAGCAGATCGACACCACCACCAAGCGCGGCACCACCCTGCGCTTCTGGCCGTCGGTCACGGCCTTCCACAACAACGTGGAATTCCATTACGACATCCTGGCCCGCCGCCTGCGCGAGCTGTCGTTCCTCAATTCGGGCGTCAAGATCGTGCTGGTCGATGAGCGCGGCGACGGACGCCGTGACGACTTCCACTACGAGGGCGGCATCCGCAGCTTCGTCGAGCATCTGGCGCAGCTGAAGAACCCGCTGCACCCGAACGTGATCTCGGTGACCGGCGAGCACAACGGCATCACCGTCGAAGTGGCGCTGCAGTGGACCGACTCCTACCAGGAGACGATGTACTGCTTCACCAACAATATCCCGCAGAAGGATGGCGGCACGCATCTGGCCGGTTTCCGCGGCGCGCTGACGCGCGGGCTGAGCAACTACATCGAGCAGAACGGCATCGCCAAGCAGGCCAAGATCAGCCTGACCGGCGACGACATGCGCGAAGGCATGATCGCGGTGCTGTCGGTGAAAGTGCCCGACCCGAGCTTCTCCTCGCAGACCAAGGAAAAGCTGGTCAGCTCCGAGGTGCGGCCTGCGGTCGAAAACGCCTTCGGCGCGCGCCTGGAGGAGTTCCTGCAGGAGAACCCGAACGAAGCGCGCATCATCGCCGGCAAGATCGTCGATGCCGCCCGCGCGCGCGAGGCCGCGCGCAAGGCCCGCGACCTCACCCGCCGCAAGGGCGCGCTCGATATCGCCGGCCTGCCGGGCAAGCTGGCCGATTGCCAGGAGAAGGATCCCGCGCTCAGCGAGCTGTTCATCGTCGAGGGTGACTCGGCGGGCGGTTCGGCCAAGCAGGGTCGAAATCGCCGCAACCAGGCGGTACTCCCCCTGCGCGGCAAGATCCTTAACGTCGAGCGCGCGCGTTTCGACCGTATGCTGTCCAGCGCCGAAGTCGGCACGCTGATCACCGCGCTGGGCACCGGCATCGGCAAGGACGAGTACAACCCGGACAAGCTGCGCTACCACCGCATCATCATCATGACCGACGCGGACGTCGACGGCTCCCACATCCGCACCCTGCTGCTGACGTTCTTCTACCGGCAGATGCCCGAGCTGATCGAGCGCGGCCACGTCTACATCGGCCTGCCGCCGCTGTACAAGATCAAGCAGGGCAAGAACGAGCTGTACATCAAGGACGACGCCGCGCTCGACGCGTATCTGGCCGGCAACGCCGTCGAGGGCGCATCGCTGGTGCCCGCGGCCGGTGAGCCGGCGATCGAGGGCGTGGCGCTGGAAAAGCTGCTGCTCGATTTCGCCGCCGCCCGCGACACGATCGCCCGCAACGCGCATCGCTACGATCCCGCGGTGCTGGAAATGCTGCTCGATGCCGCGCCGCTGGGCGACGACGAGGCCGCGACGCGCGCCGCGCTCGAGGCGCTCGAAAGCCGTCTCAACCGCACCGGCCTCGGCCGTCCGCGCTACCGCTTCGGCCTGCAGCCGGCGACCGAAGCCCGCGGCCCGGTACTGACCATCGACCGCCGCCACATGGGCGTCGATGTCACCCAGCTGCTGCCGCTGGCGGCACTGGAAACCGGCGAACTGCGCGCCGTCGGCGAGGCTGCGCGGCAGCTGCACGGCTTGATCCGCGACGGCGCCCAGATCGTGCGCGGCAACCGCGGCCAGCCGGTGAAGTCGTTCGCCGAGGCGCAGGCCTGGTTGCTCGATGAGGCCAAGCGTGGCCGCCAGATCCAGCGCTTCAAGGGTCTGGGCGAGATGAATCCCGAGCAGCTCTGGGACACCACGGTCAATCCCGAGACCCGACGTCTGCTGCAGGTGCGGATCGAAGACGCTGTCGCCGCCGACGAGATCTTCAGCACGCTGATGGGGGACGTGGTCGAGCCGCGTCGTGCTTTCATCGACGACAACGCGCTCAAGGTCGCCAACCTCGACGTCTGACCGGACGTGTCCGCGCCCGACCGCCGCGCCCGACCGCGGCGGTTGACGGCGCGTTAATCCGCGCCGCACTAAAACAAAGCGTCCTGCACAGGGGAGTCCTACGCCCATGAAAACGCTCACCGCCGCCCTGGCTGCCGCGCTGCTGCTGGCCGGCTGCGCGACCACCACCTCCCCGACCGGACGCACGCAGTACGTGGGCGCGGTGTCGCAGGCCCAGCTCAACCAGATGGGCGAGCAGGCGTTCGCGGAAACCAAGTCGCAGATGCGCGCCTCGCCCGATGCCAAGCAGCAGGCCTACGTGCGCTGCATCGTCACCGACATCGTGCGCGAACTGCCGGGCAACTGGCAGCAGTTGAACTGGGAGTCGGTCGTCTTCGTGGACGACAACCCCAATGCCTTTGCGCTGCCGGGCGGCAAGGTCGGCGTGCACACCGGCATTCTCAACGTCGCCCGCAACCAGGACCAGCTGGCCGCGGTCATCGCCCACGAGATCGGCCACGTCTACGCCAATCACCACGATGAGCGCATCACGCGCCAGATGGGCGCACAGGGTGCGCTCGGTGTCGCGGGCGCATTGTTGGGGTCGCGCTATGGCGAAGGCGCGCAGCAGTCGGCCAACCAGCTCGGCGGCGCTGCACTGCAGACCACGTTCCTGTTGCCGGGTACCCGTACCCAGGAGACCGAAGCCGACGTGGTCGGTCAGGATCTGATGGCCAAGGCCGGCTTCGATCCGCGCGCGGCCGTGGCGCTGTGGCAGAACATGATCGCCGCCAGCGGCGGCAACCGTCCGCCGCAGTGGTTGTCCACCCACCCCAATCCCGAGAACCGCATCAGCGAACTGCAGACGCGTGCCGCCAACCTCGTGCCGGTCTACGAGCAGGCGCAGGCGGCCGGCAAGCGTCCCCGCTGCGGTTGATTCCGCCTTGCCCCTCCCCCGGGCGTACGGCTGCATTTTCGAACGGCGATAATCGCCGCAACTGATTCGGTCCGCTCTCACATGCGGATCCCTGCCAACCGAGGTGAACGATGTCGAAGTCCCGCATGTCCCAGCAGGCCCTGGCCGCCGCCCTGACCACCGCCCTGCTCGCCTTCGCCGCGCCTGCCGTGTCGTTCGCCCAGGACGCGGGCAGCGACCGCAGCAGTCGCGCCGACCGGTCCTCGCGCAGCGCCGAGCGCAATGAGCGCCGCAACTCGCGCCAGTCCCAGCAGGCCGAAGCGCTGTATCCCGACAGCAGCCGCCAGGAACCGGGCGTGTCGGCAAGCCAGCGGCTGGTCAAGCAGCTCAACACGCTCTCGGAAGCCAGCAGTGCGGGCGACGCCGCCAAGGGCCTGCCGGTGGCCGACGAGATCCTCGCCAACGACCGCGCCAACGAATACGACAAGTCGATGGCCGCCCTGCTCGCCGGCCAGATGCTCCTCAACGAGGACAACGCACGGGCCATGACCTACATGCAGCAGGCCATCGACACCGGCGGTCTGGACAACAACAACCACTTCCAGGCGATGTTGATCGTCGCCCAGCTGCAGGCCCAGGACGAGCAGTACGAGCAGGCGCTGGCCTCGCTGGACCGCTACATCACCGAGTCGGGCTCCAGCAAGCCGGCCGACCTCGCGCTCAAGGGCAACATCCTCTACCGCCTCGAGCGTTACCCCGAGGCCGTCGCGACGCTCAAGCCCCTGGTCGATGCGGGCGGCGAGGTCGATCCGCAGTGGACCCAGATCCTGATGGCCTCGTACGCCGAATCGGGTGACAGCGCCGAGGCCACGCGTCTGGCCGAGCAGGTCGCCCAGGCCACGCCGGACGACAAGCGCTCGCAGGTCAACCTCGCGGTGTCCTATCTGCAGACCGACCAGAACGACAAGGCCATCGAAGTGTTCGAGCGCCTGCGCAGCGCCGGCCAGCTGACCGAGGAAAGCGAATACCGCAACCTCTACGCGCTCTACATCAATGGCGAAGGCCAGGAGCGCCAGGCGATCGCGGTGATCAACGAGGGCCTCGAGAAGGGCATCCTCAGCGAGGACTACCGCACCATGGCGGCCTTGGGACAGGCCTACTACTTCTCCGAGCAGATCGAACCGGCAATCACGGCATGGCGCAAGGCCGCCCCGCTGGCAGAGAATGGTGAGACCTACCTCAACCTCGCCCGTGTGCTGAGCCAGGAAGGCCGCACCGCGGAAGCCAAGGAAGCCGCGCAGCAGGCGATCGCCAAAGGTGTACGTTCGAGCGCGGACGCCGAGCGCATCATCTCGGGACGTTAAGAAAAAGTTGCCTGTATTTTGGATGGTGCAGGCCGCTTCGATTGGTATAAGCTTTAGGGTTCCTGCCGCCCGACAGGGCGGCGGATCGACTTTTCCACCGGGGGACATCCTCCGGCCTCACCAGAGTTCTTCGCATGACGCAACGCTCGACGACGACCGACAGGAACGACGAAGACGAGGGCTTGAACTGGGCCCGCATCGCCGGCTTCACGATGGTGGTCGCGTTCCACGCAGCCGCTGTCATGCTGCTGCTCGCGCCGGTCAACCCGCCGAATGCCGCCCAGCAGGAAGAGGCCGCCACGCGTGTGGTGATCATCGAGCCGCCGCCGCCGCCGCCTCCCCCGCCGCCGCCGCCGCCGGAACCGCCGAAGCCGCAGCCGATCAAGGAACTGTCGCCGCCACGTCCGACCCCGGTTCCGCCGCCGCCGGAAGCACCGCCGGTCGTGTTCGACGAGCCCTCGCCGATGGACACCCCGGCGCCGCCGCCCGCGCCGCCCGCGCCGCCAGCCCCGGCGCCGGACATCGGCGCCAGCGTGGATATCGCGTCGAAGAACATGAATCCGCCGCGTTACCCGCCGGCTGCTGCCCGCGCGCAGATCGAGGGTACGGTGATCCTGGTCATCGACGTCGACGCCAACGGCAACGTGACCAACGTGTCGGTCGAGAAGTCCAGCCGCAACCGCGACCTCGACCGCGCCGCGATCGAAGCGGCTCGCAAGTGGTCGTTCACGCCCGCAACCGAGAACGGCCAGCCGGCCGCCGGCCGCGTCCGCGTCCCGGTCGACTTCAGCCTCAGCTGATCGGCCAACCCGTTTCAATCCGAGACACCGGCGCCCGTCAGGGCGCCCGCCAGACCCGCGTCATCGTTCCACTCTTCATACCACTACATCTAGAAGGTAAGCGTCATGCTGCAGGAAACCACCAACGCCGCTGTGTCCAATGCTGCAGGCCTGCAGCAGATGGGCTTCGCCGACATGATCGAGCACATGGACGCGGTCAACTGGACCGTGCTCATCGTGTTGATCCTCATGTCGGCCATGTCGATCTTCTGGATCATCTTCAATGCCATCAAGGCCGCACGCCTGAAGGGCAGCACCGACCGCGTCATCAACACGTTCTGGGAAACCCCGAACGCGCAGGACGCCATCCGCTTCATGGAAGAGCAGCCCAAGAGCGAGCCCTTCTCGAAGGTCGCCCTCGACGCCGCCCAGGCCGCCGCGCACCACCAGCGTCATGAAGGCTCGCGTCTGGTCGAGTCGCTGAACCGCTCGGAGTTCGTCGACCGCGCCCTGCGCCAGGCCGTCACCCGTGAGTCGCTGAAGCTCGAAGACGGTCTGACCGTGCTGGCGACCGTCGGCGCGACCGCTCCGTTCGTGGGTCTGCTCGGTACGGTGTGGGGCATCTACCGCGCCCTGATCCGCATCGGTGCCAGCGGCCAGGCCGACATCGGCGCGGTGGCGGGTCCGGTGGGTGAGGCGCTGATCATGACCGCGATCGGTCTGGGCGTCGCAATCCCGGCGGTGCTGGGCTACAACTTCTTCGTCCGCCTCAACCGCGGCACGAACAACAAGCTCGACACCTTCGCGCATGACCTGCACGACTTCTTCGCCACCGGCTCGCGCGTCGGCGAAACCCCGGCTCCGGCCAAGGTCTAAGAAGCACGCACGTCAGTAGCGACAACGGAGTTCAGATATGGCTTTCAGCTCAGGTGGTGGCAACGACAAGGTCAACGCCACGATCAACATCGTCCCGCTTGTCGACGTCATGCTGGTGCTGCTGATCATCTTCATGGTCACGGCACCGCTGATGGCGCACAAGGTGCAGGTCGAGTTGCCGGAAGCCGACCTCGACGAGCGTCCTGAAAACGTGCCCGGCCCGCCGCCACTGACCGTGGCGGTGACCGAGAACGGTGACATCTTCCTCAACGACGAGCCGGTCACGCTCCAGTTGCTGGAAAGCTCGTTCTCGGTCGAGGCGCAGAAGACGCCGCAGCCGCCGGTCAACATCCGTGGCGACGCGACGACGAAGTACCGGACGATCAACGACGTGGTCAACACTGCGCAGGCCCAGGGTATGCGCAAGGTCGGCTTCATCGCGACGACCGAAACCAGGTAAACCGGAGCAACACGCATGGCATTCTCTTCCGGTGGCGAAGGCCCGATGGCCGACATCAACATCATTCCGCTCTGCGACGTGATGTTGGTGCTGCTGATCATCTTCATGGTGACGGCGCCCAAGCTCTCCTATCCGATCGACATCGATCTCCCGCAGCGTTCCACGACGCCGCCGGAGAATCCGGTGGAACCGCCGGAGCCGATCCGGCTGCGCATCGATGGCGCGGGCCAGATCTTCTGGAACGACAGCCCGACCCCGGCGTCGGCGCTGCGCAACATGATGGAATCGGAAGTCCAGCGCGATCCGACCAACCAGCCCACGCTCGAGATCGACACCAGCGGCGACGCCGATTACGGCGTGCTGGCGAAGGTCCTGGCCGAGGCCAAGAACGCGCAGATGCAGAAGATCGGCTTCGTACGACAGTAAGACGCGTTCCACGCACCAGCGCGGGCCTGCAGCACGCGCCGGTGATTGGACGAGACGTTTGCAACGCCGCCTTCGGGCGGCGTTTTTTTTGTGCCGCTTCGGTCCAGTTGCGGGTACGGCGCAATGGCGGGCACACACCAATTGGCGGGATCGGACGTTCGCCGGTTACGGTCGCGCGCGCAGTGCCACCGGCCCCTGGACAGGAGAGCAACGCGTCGGCGCGATCAGCCTCGGCCTGCGGCTTCGATGATTTCCAGATAGCGCGTCACGGTCGCCTGGAGGCCGTCGTACAGCGCCTCGCCGATCAGCGCATGGCCGATCGAGACCTCGTCCACTGCGCCGAGCGCGGTCAGAAATTCGCCCAGGTTGTCCTGGCTCAGGTCGTGCCCGGCATTGACGCCGAACCCCGCCTCGCGCGCGGCGTGTGCGATGGCCGCGAACGGCGCCGCCGCGGCGGTCGCACGACCGGCTGCGAACCCTTCCGCCCATGGGCCGGTGTAGAGCTCGATGCGGTCGGCGCCGCTGGCCCGAGCCGCCGCGATGTCCGCGCCCGCATCCGCGAACAGGCTCACGCGACAACCCAGCGCCTGGAAGCGGGCGACGACTGGTGTCAGCGCATCGCGTTCGCGGACGAAATCGAAGCCGTGGTCGGACGTCAGCTGCACATCGCCATCGGGCACCAGTGTCACCTGCGCCGGACGCGTCGTTTCACACAGCGCGTACAGCCCCGGATAACCGCTGCGCGGCGGCGCGAACGGGTTGCCCTCGATGTTGAACTCCACGCCGCGCGCGTCCGTCAGGCGGGCAAGTGCGTACACATCGTCGGCGCGGATGTGGCGGGCATCGGGACGGGGGTGCACGGTGATGCCGTGGGCGCCGGCGTCGAGGCAAGCGGTCGCCGCCTGGACGACACTCGGCATGTCGCCGCCGCGCGAGTTGCGCAGCACGGCGATCTTGTTGACGTTGACGCTGAGGCGGGTCACGGGCCCGGCGATGGAGTCCGCGAAATGCTGTCCTGCGGTGTCGTCGCCGCGCGGCGGGCCTCGGCCTGCTCGCGCAGGCGCCGCAGCTCGACCGGATCGACCATCATCGCCTCGCTGCGGGTCTGGCTGCCGACACGCTGGGCCAGCAGACCGAGCACGCCGATCACCACGAACACGAGCGACAGCAACAGCGCGATCGCGGCGACCGGGACCGAGGTGGTGGTGAACGCGATGACGACCGCGCCGAGCGCGAGCAACAGGAACAACCAGGGCATTGGACGGGCTCCGCCTGACGTGCGTCGAGTCTAAACCACGCGACCGCCATCGCGATGGTGCGTGCGCGTGCGCCCAAGCGGTCGCGTGTGTCTCGCGACATGCAAGCGCCGCGTTCTCGCGAGCTAAAAGCGCGCGAACATTGGCCGCGGGCGGTCGTCGACCGCGGACGCCATCGCGCTCCTGCCCTGGAGGGCTCGAAAGGCATGTCACGCACATCTGAGTCGATTCTGGAAACCGCTGGCCAATCGATGGCCGCTCACGGCCATGCAGCGCATCGGCGGGAAACGCGTCGGCGGAAACGCAGCGACGGCCTGATACGGCGAGCATCGTCGGCCGGCTGACGCACACCTCCTACAGCAAAGGCGAACACAGCCGAGCAAGCGCCTCGGGCAGACGCGCGGTCAGCAGTGGGCGTCGGCGCCCGCGCTGCACGCGCGGGGCATTGGCGAACTCGCGTTCGATCTGCGCCGCCAGCGCACCGGCGACGTCCGCGTCGTCGAACAGCACCGACACTTCGAAATTCAGGCGGAAGCTGCGGTGGTCGAAGTTCGCGCTGCCGATCAGGGCGAGGTGATCGTCGACCAGCAGCGTCTTGCTGTGCAGCAGGCGCGAGCGGTACTCGTAGATCTTCACGCCGGCCACCAGCAGCTGGCCGAAGTACGAGCGCGCGGCCAGCGTCACCAGCATCGAGTCACTGGTCCGCGGCACCAGCAGGCGCACATCCAGCCCCGCGAGCGCCGCCGAGGTCAGCGCCATCATGGCCGCCTCGCCGGGTACGAAATAGGGCGTGGTCATCCACACCCGATGCTTCGCGGCGTGGATCGCGCCGACGTGCGCGCGATGGATAGCCTCCCAGTTCGAATCCGGGCCCGAGGTCAGCACCTGGGTGCGGATCGGCCCCGCATCGGCCGGCGGTGTCTGCCGTTCCACCTCGGCCAGAAAGTCCCGGCGGCCCGTCGCGTACACCCAGTCCTCGGCGAACACCAGCTGCAGCACGCGCACCGATTTGCCGACCAGCCGCATGTGCAGGTCGCGATAGGCATCGTCGCGCAGCCGCTCGTCCTGCTCGTCGGTGATGTTCATGCCACCGGTGTAGCCGATGCGCCCGTCGATCACGACGATCTTGCGGTGCGTGCGCAGGTTGGTCCACGGGCGACGCCAGATGCGCCCGAAATGCATGGGGTGGAACCAGGCCAGCTCGCCGCCGGCTTCGATGAGCGGCGCGAAGAAACGTCGCGAGGCCTTGGAACCGACGAAGTCCAGCAGCAGCCGCACGCGCACGCCGGCACGCGCGCGCTCGACCAAGGCGTCGCGCAGCGCCGCGCCCGTCGTGTCCGGTTCGTAGATGTAGTACTCCAGGTGCACGTGGTGCTGCGCGCTGGCGATGTCGGCGAGCAGCGCGGTGTACTTGGCCGCGCCGTCGATCAGCAGGTCCACTTCCGCCGACGACGTCGCCGGCAGGCCGGTGGTCGCCTGGCCCAGACGGACGAGTTCCGCGGCCTCGCCCTGCTCGGCGTCGATCTGCGCACTGGTCATGGCGCTGCGGCTGTGGGTGCGTCGCAGCCGGTTGCGGCGGATCTTCTGCGGCCCGAAGACGTGATAGATCAGAAAGCCCAGGTACGGCAGCAGCGCCAGACCCAGCAGCCAGCTCAGGGTCGCGACCGGTTCGCGCTTCTGCAGCACGATCCAGCCGCCCAGCAGCACCAGGTACACCGCCCAGCCCGCCGCCAGCAGCGCAAGCAGATGCGGCGTCGTCGCCAGCCAGTCCCATAGCCGCTGCAGCGCTTCGAACACGGTGCGATCCCGAAGTGTCGTTCAAGTGCTGAACAGGGTAGCGGGCCGCCCGCGACAACCGGGCGACTGTCCGCTGTGACATCGCACCTGTTTCATCGCCGACACACCCGTCCGACCGCATACGGACGCGGCCCGTCGCTGTTCAGCGCACGCGGCGGTGTAAACCGCAAGGGCGATTCAACGCCGCAGCCAACGCGGAAGAGGTTCGCAAGCGATTGAATTGAAAAGGATTTTGGGGTTGGCACGCGGCCTGCGTTGTGGTCCGCGCCACCACGCGGGAGTCCGACGATGCGACCAGCCCAGAGATGCGCCTGCCTGTTGTTGCCGTGTGCGGTCCTGGTCGCCGGCAGCGCGTCGGCCGCCGGTGCCCGCGCCGGCGTACACCCCGATCATGGCGAGATGGTTCTGCTGCGGGACGTCAGCAGCCGCCACGCGGTGCGACCCGCGCCGCCCGCGATCGCGCTGATCGTCGACCCGACGCCGAACCGTCAGCTGATGGCGGCATTGCCCGGTGCCGAGCTGAGCGACGCCGACTTCCTCGCCCTCGACACCGGACACCAGCTGCAGGGCGCAGGCATGCGGCCGTCGGGCGGTATCGCCGCGCCGCTCACCCAGGTGCTGACCGGCACGCTCGGCGGCGGCGCCAACGCACGCAGCGCGAGTGGCGTACAGAGCGCGGGCGGGCTCAACGCGGCAAGTGGCGGGGTATTCGGTACGGTCGGTGCGGCCACGCGCGGCATCAACGGCCACATCCAGGGCGCGCTGTCGGCGCTGCCGTTCGGGCGTCCCGCCGAGACGGGTGGTCCGTGATCCGCGCCCTCGCCTTGATCGCGATGCTGTCCGCCATGCCGCCGGCGGCGGCCGACGAGCTGTCGTCGATGCTCGGCTACCTGACCCGTTCGCGCATCGACGGCGAGGCCCTGGCCGGCGCCAGCGGCGCGATCGCGGTGAATGTCGCCGCAGGTGATCTCAACCAGCAGGCCAACGCGCGCGCGATCGCGATCGGCACGCACGCGCTGGCCCTCACCGATGTCCGCCAGACGCGCCGGCACGACATCGGCAGCGCCCACGATTCGGCCATCGCCGTCATCGCCGGCGACGCACTCGCAGGCGGCTCGGGCATCGCTTCGATCAACCAGACCAGCGGCACCGGCAACGCGTCGTTCAACGCGGTGGCGATCGCTCTGGCGCAACAGGGCATACGCGAAGCCGACGACGACAGCACGTTGTCGGCGGCGTTCGCGTCGGCGGGGCAACAGCACGGTTTCGATCAGGGGGACGCGAGCGCACAACGTCGTGTGGCGTCCGTCGAGTCCACTGCGCTGCAGGGCTTCGAAGGTGTGTTGCAGCTCAACCAGGTCGCGGGCGTCGGGAACGACACCGGCAACAGCGTGTCGATGTCGATCCAGGCAGGGCCGTGACCGGGCACTTCAACGGGAACTCCACAAGAGCAGACGGGAAAACAGACATGAAGACCATGAAGATCACCCTCCTCGCCCTCGCCGTCAGCGCCGCTGCGGTCGGCACGGCGCAGGCCCAGAACGTCGACCGCGACATCACCATCGACGACACGCGCAACTACGAAACCAACATCACCAACACCACGACCAACACGACGACGAATACGAACACCGACGTGAACCTCGGGCTGGACGCCACCGCCGACCTTTCGCTGACGGCAGCTGCCGACCTGTACCTGCGCCAGAGTCTCGACCAGAGTCTGACCGAGACGACCGACCGCAGCCTCACCGAAACGACGGACCGCAGCCTCACAGAGACGGTCGATCTGAGCCTGAGCGACAGCGTCGATCGCAGCCTCACCGACACGACCGACCGTAGTCTGACCGAAACCACCGACCGCAGCTGGACCGAAACGCGCAGTCTGACCGACACCACCGATCGCAGCCTGAGCGAGGACCGCAGCCTGACCGAGACGACCGAGCGCAGCACCGTCGACTCGCGCGATACCAGCTACAGCGACTCCTACGATCGCAACGTGTCGGTCGACGAGGTCACCCGCAACCACTCCAACGTGGTGTTCGAGGACATCCAGCGCACCGAGAACGTCGAGTCCGACATCCGTCGCGAGCGCAACGAGCACGGCGTGGCGGTGAACCTGGAGAAGGATCTGTCGCTGTCGTCGGACATCAGCTTCAGCGGCGATCCGACCCTGACCGGTGAGCTGGACATCGATTCGGCGGCCATCTCGGTCATCGATTCGCGCCAGACCATCACCGGCAACGGTGCGCTCAACGAGCGCGTCGACAACGAGGCCTCCATGGACGGCGACGCGGCGTCCAGCGCTTCGGGCAACCTGCAGTTCAACGTCGCTGCGGGCGACACCAATGTGCAGGACAACGCCGCCGCGCTGTCGGCTGCCGATGCTTCGTTCACCTTCGGCATGGCGGATGCGGAAATCTTCGTGCACCAGCACGGTGCCAGCAACGTCACCGTCAACGAGGGGGCCAGCAACAGCGCCGGTGTCGGCGACTCGGCATTCGCGAACGCCTCGGGCAACATCGGCGTCAACGTCGCCTCGGGCAACCACAACGCGCAGTCCAACAACCTCTCCGCGTCGGTCGCCACGGCGGTCTACGCGCAGTCGTCGGTGGCCACGCACCAGGTGGCCTCGGGCAATCTGGTCACCAACGCCGCATCGATGGTCGAGGACGGCGAAGGCGGCATGATGCCGGTGACGCTGACCGGTACCGCGACCGGCACGTCGACCGGCTCGGCCAGTGGCACCTACGAGGGCGAGGGCCGGCACTACCTGTTCGGCACGGGCCAGGGTTCGCTCTACAACCGCGAAGAGCAGGAAGGCACGCTGGCGATCGGCGAGATCGATTCGGAGTACGACCTGGCGATCGAGCTGACCGGTTCGCTGCCGATGGCCAGCATGGCCTGGCGCGGCACCACCAACACCGCGTCCCTGTCGGGCGATGCATTCGCGAACGCGTCGGGCAACATCGGCGTCAACGTGGCGGCGGGCAGCGGCAACCTGCAGTCCAACAGCCTGTCGATGGCGGTCGCCCAGCCGGGTGCGGGGAACTGATCGCCACTGAGGTGTGATGCCCGGCCTGCCCCCCTGTGCCGGGCTTCTCCCGGAAGCCCCGCGCCACATGCCCCGTGGCGCGGGGCTCTCCTTCGGAAAGAGAGCGAAGCGATGGCCCGTTGTCTGAAAGCGTGGGCGGCGACGGCGCTGCTGGCGATGGCGCCGGCGGTGTCGCAGGCCGCGGAGATCGGCTTCCACGGCATTCTGCCCAACGGCGCGGTCATGCCGGTGCGGGTGGAAAGCATGCGCGAGGCGCGCTTCCGGCACCTGGTACGTCAGCACACCGATTACAGCTGCGGCGCCGCTGCACTGGCAACGATCCTCAAGTTCGCCTACCGGCTGGACGTCGACGAGGCAACCGTTATCGAAGGCATGATGGGGCTGGCCGATCCAGAGGTGGTGCAGGCACGCGGCTTCTCGCTGCTGGACATCAAGCGCTACGTCGAATCGCTGGGCATGCGCGGTCGCGGCTATCGCATCGATGAAGCACGACTGCGTGCACTGCGGGTGCCGGGCCTGGCGCTGGTGGACGTGCGCGGCTACCGGCATTTCGTCGTGCTCAAGCAGGTCGTGGGGGAGCACGTTGAGGTCGCCGACCCGATCCTGGGCAACCGCAGCGTCCCGATGGACGAATTTCTCGAATCGTGGCCGTCACGGGCCATTTTCATCGTCATAGGCAGTGACTTCGACCGCAACACGGTGCTGATGGCGCCGGTCGCGCGACCGAGCGCCCGCGCGCTGTTCGCGCGACAGGGCGCGGTCACCGATGCCGATCTGCTCGACTTCGGCTTCAGCCATGCCGATCTGTTCTGAGAGGAGACGTGAGATGCGCACGTACGTGAGCTGTCTGGCCGTTCTCGTCCTGGCCGCGGGATCCGCGCCGATCTGGGCCGCCGACACCGGCGCCGACGCACGCCGCGCCGGACTGCAGGAAATTTCCGACGCCGAGCTCGGCGCGATGCGCGGCCGCTACATCGTCGGCGACAACCAGGTCGCCTGGTTCGGCGTGACCATGGTGTCGAACTGGATGACCGCCGCCGGCCAGACCGTGCAAGGCGCCCTGCAACTGGGCTTCGACCTGCGCGGCGGCACACCGCAGGTGAGCTTCGCGCCGAGCGTCACCATCACCGGAGAGGCCATCGGCCAGACTGCCGGCGGCAGCGGCATGGTCGACGGCAGTGGGCTGACCAACGTCGGTGGGCTGGTGCAGGGCGTGCAGGTGGCCGGCGACGGCAACCGTGCGCGCAATGGCCTGTCGCTGCGGCTGCGCGATGGCGAAGTGCCCGCGGCGGGCGCGCAGGGGCCGATGGTCGCCGAAACCACTGTCGGCGATGCCCATGCGCGCGCCGCGCTCGACGCCGGCGGCGCGCGGATCCTGCTGCAGGTCGCCGGACAGGGCGCCGCGGAACAGTGGATCGACGCCCAGTCGATCGGCCAGAGCATCCGGCTCGCGGGCAACGGACATGCGGTGGGTAACCAGTTGCAGCTCGACCTGGTGCGCCAGGCGGCGCCGGCGAGCGCAACCGTCCACCAGAACCTCGTGCAGGCCATCGGCATGGTCCGCGCAGGCGGCATCTGATCGACACGGGCAGTCGTCAGACGATCGTTCCACACCACGAACATCATCACGCGTCGATGCGGGAAGGGGGCATCTTGGAATCGACACATCGCAACGCGCGGCGGCCGTTGGCCATCGCGCTGGCACTGGTATTGCTGTGCCCGGCCACGGTTCTGGCGCAGGACGCGACGATCAGCGACGAGGACCGGCAGCGGATGCAGCAACTGCTGCAGGACCTGCAGACACTCAAGCAGGCCTACGCCCAGGAAGTCCGGCGGCTGCGCGAACTGGACATGCAGATCCAGGCGCTGCAGGCCCGCGTGTCGGGCGCCGCGCCGCAGCTCGCCGCGCAGCCGCCAGCGCAGGCACAGCTGCCGGCGCCTGCACCTGCATCCGTGGTCGCGCCACCGGCTGCCGCGACAGCGCCCGCCGACACGGCCGCGCGCAGCGATGACGGCTATGCCAGCACCGCTGCCGATGCGCAACGCGCGCAGGAGGTCGAAACTCGCAGCGTCGTCGACGTCAAACAGCAGAGCACCGCGTTGTTCGCGCGCAGGCTCACGCTCGAGAACGGCATCAGCTACAACCGCTACGACCGCAAGCAGATCACGCTCAACGGGTTTCTCGCGCTGGATGCGATCTTTCTGGGCAACATCGGCATCGAGAACGTCGAGTCGGACACGCTCAACTACAACTTCGCCGCGCGCTGGGGCTTGAGCGAACGGCTGAGCCTCAACCTCGACGTGCCTTACATCGCCCGCAAGACCGTCTACCAGAAGGGCGGCGCCGGCGGCGCGGCAGCGGCCGTGGCGCAGGAGCAGACCGATGGCGCGGGGCTGGGCGACATCAGTGCGAGTGCGAACTTCAGGCTCTGGGGCGAGCGCGGCGCGTGGCCCGAAACGGTGCTCAACCTGGGCGTGACCGCGCCCACCGGCCGCGAACCCTACGGCATTCCCTGGCGCGTGCTCGAGCGTGACGACGACGACTTCATCCGCTTCGCCGTGCCCGAGGAGCAGCCCACCGGCAACGGCCTGTGGCAGGCCACGGTCGGGCTGTCGGCGGTCAAGACCACCGACCCGGCGATCCTGTTCGGCAACGTCGGCTACGTGCGGTCGTTCGCGCGGGACTTCGACGATCTCGACAACAACCCCGCGACCGTCAATCCCGGACGCGTGCGGCTGGGTGATGCGTTCTACTTCGGCGCCGGCGTGGCCTTCGCTTTCAACGAGCGCACCAGCCTGAGCATCTCCTTCAGCGACCGCCTCAATGCGCGTGCCCGCACCCGCTACGAGGGCGGGCCGTGGAGCAAGCTGATCGGCAGCGACGCCAATGCCGCCACGATGAGCCTGGGCGTGACCCACGCGATGACCCCCAACGCGACCTTCGTCGGCGTGCTCGGCATCGGCCTGACGCCCGATGCGCCCGACTTCAACCTGACGGTCAAGGTGCCCTACGCGCTCTGAGCGTCGTGGACGCGGCGGCGCAGACGTGTGCGAGCTGCGTTCCGGTTTGCACACATCTGTAGGAGCGCGCTCGCGCGCGATGGGTTTGATCGGGAAAGCCGCTCGCGCGCGAGCGCGCTCTTACACGAGGCGGGTACGCGGAGACGTCCGGTACTGGCGAAGTGGATGCCATCGCCGACCTGCGCTTTTCCTGTAGGAGCGCGGTTGCGCGCGATGGGCTTGACCGACCAAGCCTCTCCACACGAGGCGGGTCAGCGCCCACGAGGCGACTTCAGCGGAACGCGTCCAGGGAAACGCCGTGCTTGCGGCACAGCCGGTAGATCGTGACCCGCGATACGTCCAGCCGGCGCGCGCTGGCGCTGACATTGCAGCCGGTCGCGCGCAGGGCGTCGATGAGGGCGTCGCGTTCGATGCGGTCGCGGTGGGCATCCAGCGCGACGACCGCTGCGTTCGACGGTCCCAGTTGCAGATCGGCCGGTTCGATCAGCGCCTGTTCGGCGACCACCGCCGCACGGCGCACGCGGTTGAGCAGTTCGCGCACGTTGCCCGGCCACGCGTGCTGGCGCAGGCATTGCCGCGCGGCGGCGCTGAAACCACGCGCCTGCACGGTGTGCCCGGCCCGGAACGCGTCGAGAAATTCGCGCGCCAGCAGTTCCACGTCGGCGCCGCGCGCGCGCAGCGGCGGCATCTGCAGGCGCAGCACGTCGAGCCGGTAGAACAGGTCCTGGCGGAAACGGCCGGCCGCGATCGCCGCCTCCAGATCCACATGGGTGGCGGCCAGCACGCGGACGTCGACGCGGATCGCCTGGTGGCTGCCGACCCGCTCGACCGTGCCCTCCTGCAGCACGCGCAGCAGGTTGGTCTGCGCGTCGAGCGGCAGGTCGCCGATCTCGTCGAGGAACACCGTGCCGCCGTCGGCCGATTCGAACAGGCCCATGCGCCGCGCGGTGGCGCCGGTGAACGCACCGCGTTCGTGGCCGAACAGTTCGGATTGCACCAGCGTCGGTGCGATCGCCCCGCAGTTCATCGCGACGAACGGCCGCCCGCGCCGCCGTGACAGGTCGTGCAGGGCGCGCGCCGCCAGTTCCTTGCCGGTCCCCGATTCGCCGGTGATCAGCACCGGCAGGTCGACGTCGGCATAGCGGTGGAGCATCGCGCGGACGCCGAGCATCGGCGGGCTCTGGCCGCCGATGCTGCTGATGTCGCGACGTGGCCCCGCCATCAGGGCCGCCAGGGACGCGTCCAGCCGCGCGGGATCGAGCGGCGTCTGCAACTGCCGGGTGCATGCGGCGAGCACCCGCTGGCGCAGCGCTGCAGAGTCGGCGGGCGGGTCGGCGTCGTCGACCAGCGCCAGGGTCGGCAGATCGGCGTGCTCGGCGAGTGTGGCGTCCAGCGTGGCAAGCGTCGCGGCATCGGCGCCGCGCAGGTCGACGACAGCGACGACGGCATCGCCGCCGCGCATGCCGACCTGCCGGCCTGCCTCGGGCCGGGCCACGCGCAGATGCCAGCCGATGGCGGCGAACAGTGCCTGCGCACGGGCGTCCGGCGTGCCGAACCAGATCGCACAACGCTGCGTCTGCGCGGTCGTCATCGGCACCATGCCGCCGCCTGCGCCGATAGCGCGACCGCCGGCCACGCGGCTTCCATCGTCATGTCCCCTGATCCCTGCCCCGGATGTCGCTCCCACCAAACGTGCAGAACAGCGCAGAGCGGACATCGCGGCCCGGTCGTGGCCGGTCGCACGGGTTGAGACGGTCGCGGTCCACACTGGCGCCATGAATGCCGGTCGCCTCCGTCCGCCCGTCGCCACCGCCCGCAAGGGGCGCGGCAGTGCGTCGTGGGTCGCCGGCCGATTCGAAAAGCGGGTCGCGACGGCCGAGGATGACGGCTGGGACGCCCTGCAGATGCTGCAGGACGAATCGACCGCGCCCCAGACCACGGTCACCGAGGAGCGTGCGCGCAGCATCGTCAGCCGCAACGACTCGCCCGACATCGGGTTCTCGCAGTCGGTGAACCCCTACCGCGGCTGCGAGCACGGCTGCGTGTACTGCTTCGCGCGGCCCTCGCACGCCTATCTCGACCTGTCGCCCGGTCTCGACTTCGAAACCCGGCTGTTCGCCAAGACCAATGCCGCCGAGCGCCTGCGCGCCGAGTTCGCGCGGCCCGGCTACGTCTGCTCGCCGATCGCGCTGGGCATCAACACCGATGGCTACCAGCCGATCGAACGCCGCTACGGACTGACCCGCGCGCTGATCGAGGTCATGGCCGAGGCCCGTCACCCCTTCAGCATCGTCACCAAGAGCGCCAACGTGGTGCGCGACCTCGACCTGCTGGCGCCCATGGCGGCCGACGGCCTGGTCACGGTGCACTTCTCGGTCACCTCGCTCGACAACCGGCTCTCGGCGCGAATGGAGCCCCGCGCCGCCGCGCCGCATGCGCGCCTGCGGGCGATGCGCACGCTGGCCGAGGCCGGCGTGCCGGTCGGCGTGATCGTCGCCCCGGTGGTGCCGATGATTTCCGACTGCGAACTCGAGGCGATCCTCGAAGCGGCGCGCGAGGCCGGCGCCGCCAGCGCCGGCTACGTGCTGCTGCGGCTGCCGCACGAACTCAAGGCGGTCTGGCGCGAGTGGCTGGATCTGCATTACCCCGACCGCGCCGCCCACGTCATGAGCCTGCTGCAGCAGATGCACGGCGGCCGCGACTACGACAGCAGCTTCGGCCATCGCATGCGCGGACAGGGGCCATTCGCCGATCTCATCCGGATGCGGTTTGCCAAGGCTCACCGCAGTCTCGGCTTCGGCCGGCTGCCACCGCTGCGCACCGATCGATTCGTGCCGCTGCGCAAGGCCTCGCCCCAGGGCGAGCTGTTCTAGGCACTGCGGGCCGCATTCACGCGGCCTCCACCTCGCATCGACGCGGGGATTTTCTACACTGCGCGGTCCCCGCGTGAGATCCCCGTCGCGATGTCCGATGTAGCCCCGCCGCCTGCCGCCGCCACCGGCTGGCCTGCGGACCTGATCGACCGGATGCCGGCCGCCGTTGCCGTGATCGATGCCGACGGTCACTGGCAATGCGCCAATCCCGCACTCGCCGCCTTGCTAGATACCGTGCCTGCCCAGCTCGTTGGCGCCGCCGCCCATCGCGAGTGGCTGCCGGAACTGGCCGAGCGTATCGATGCGTGCCTGGCGCAGTTGCCGGCGACCGAGGGGCTCGAGGACGTGCCAATGATGCTGCGCGGCGCGACCGAGGGCCCGCCCCGCCCGTTGCGCGCGACGCTGCGCCCGCTCGACGGCGGTGCTGCCGCCCTGCTCCAGCTGGTCGACGACCGTGCGCGTCATGGTCTGGAGGCCCAGCAGGAGATGCTCGCCTTCGGCATCTCGCACGAACTGCGCGCGCCGGTCCGGGCGATCGAACAGTTCGCCCGCCGACTGCTGGCGCTCGAGGCCGATTTCGACCCCGCGACTGCGCGCGACCATCTCCAGCGCATCCAGGATGCGGCCGGCCATGCGGGCAGCCTGATCGATGCGCTGCTCGAAACCATGCGCGCCGCACGGCCCCCGCGTCCGCCGGCGCCGGTCGACATCAGTCTGCTCGGCGACTGGATCTGCGCCGAACTGCAGGACGCCGAGCCCGGCCGCGCCGCCGACATCCACATCGCGCCGGACCTGTGGGCCTGGGGCGACGAACACGCGCTCAAGCAGATGCTGGGCAAGCTGCTGCACAACGCGTGGAAGTTCTCCGCCCACCGCGAACGGGTACGGATCGAACTCGACGGCGCCCGCGTCGGCGACCGCCTGCAGCTGCAGCTGCGCGACGCCGGTCGCGGATTCGACATGCGCTATGCTGAACGACTGTTCGTGCCGTTCAGGCGCCTGCATGGCGCCGACGACGGAGCGGGCCACGGCCTCGGCCTGGCCATTGCCCAGCAGCTGGCACGCGCGCAGGGCGGACACCTGCGCGTGGACGCGACGCCGGATGTCGGCACGACCCTCTTCATCGAACTGCCGGCCGTGCCGGACGAGGACGCACCCCGCCCATGAGCGCTCACACGATCCTGCTGATCGAGGACAACCCCGACGACGCCGAACTGACCCGCATCGCCTTCGCCGAAGCGGGCATCGACAGCCAGCTGGTGGTGGTGGGCGACGGCGCCGAGGCGCTCGACTACCTGTTCGCCCGCGGCCGCCATGCCGCCCGCGATGCGGCCGACCTGCCCTCGATCGTGCTGCTCGACCTCAATCTGCCCAAGGTCGACGGCCGCGAGGTTCTGCAGGCCCTGCGCGCCAACCCCGCCACCCGCGGCCTGCCGGTCGTCGTGCTGACCACCAGTACCGAGCCCTTCGACGTCGAAGCCAGCTACGCGCTGGGCGTCAACAGCTACATCCGCAAGCCGGTGGATTTCGAGAAGTTCGTCGAGGTGGTCAAGCAGATCGGGCTGTACTGGCTGGTGCTGAACCACCCGCGGGGGTAAGGGCGGCCCGCTCGGGGCGCGCGAGCTTTTGCAGGAGATCAGACGGGGTCCCGTCCCAGGGGCAACGCCTGTTCTCTTGGGGCAAGGCTGAGCCCGGGCTTTTTCGGTCCCACATGTTCGCAAGAGCAGGCGTCGGCCTCTTCCGTTGAAGCGTTTGAAGGCACTGGATGACCGGACATTCGTCCGTTGGAAGCCCCGCGTTCGCGGGAATGACGGTTCTCTGGGATTTGTAGACGGCGCTGCCCGGACCGCGTTGTCCGAGCTGCGATGCTCTTTGCCGTTGCCGTTGCCGTTGCCGTTGCCGTTGCCGTTGCCGTTGCCGTTGCCGTTGCTTTGGCTCTACCGCTTCTGATGTGCGAGCCGTAGAGCGAGCCGAGCATCGCAGGACGGCGGGGTCGAAGAGCAGCCCATGTCTGAGCGCAGCGAGTTTGGGCTGCGGAACCGTAAAGGTCCCAATGTGCCCCGCTGACCGAGAAGCGCAGGGGACCGCCGCGGCTTCATGCGGCGGATCGCGTCCGGCGAAAGGACCTTTTGGTTCCTTTTGGGTCCCTCCAAAAGGAACTCGCACGCGGCAGCGGGCGAAAGCCCTGCACGTGCTCTTGGTTTGTCTGCTCACTTGCCGAACGGCAAAAACAAGATCAAACCCAGAGCTTCCACGCGCTCCGCGCGCGGCTTACTTTTGTCTTGGCAAAAGTAAGCACGACAGCGCGTATGCGCTGGCGAACGGCAAAGCCGGCCCGAAGGGCGAACGCCGAAGGCGTGAGTCAAACCGCCTTCGCCGGACGCGATCCGGCCGGGCTGCGCCCGTCCGGTCCCCTGCGCTCCTCGCCTGACGCGACACGCAGCCCAAACTCGCTGCGCTCAGACATGGGCTGCTCTACGGCCGCGCCAGGCTCCGGTGCTCGGCTCGCTTTACGGCTCGATTCGAGATCAAAAGCTGGAAGCAAAGCCAAAGCCAAAGCCAAAGCCAAAAGCCAAAGCCAAAGCTGAAGCGAAGCAGGGACAGCAGCAGAGGCCAGAAAACAGAAAACAAAGACAAGAAGCAGAGCGACAGCCAACCGCAACCGCGCCCTTCGCCCGATGCGCTAAGCGCATCGACCTCTCCCGGGGGAGAGATACTCAGATCAACCGCCGCCGTACAACGCCTCCGCCCGCTGGAACAGCACCCAGCTCGTCGCGATGAACTTGTCGCCGTTCTGCGGCCGGTTGCCGCGATGCGTGTGCGTGAACGCCGTCGGGGCGATGAGCAGGTCGCCGACACGCGGGGTGATCTTGCGCTCTTGGAACAGGAACTCGGTCTCGCCGGCATCGAAACCGTCGTTGAGATAGAGCGTCCACAACAGATGGCGGTGCAGGGTTTCGCAACCGGCATCGCGCGGATACAGCTCGCAGTGCCAGTAGGGGTAACCGCCCTCTCCGGCCGCGTACCACTGCAGGTTGATCGCGCCCGGACGCAGACACGTCTGCAGCAGGCCGCTCAGGCGCGCGTCGTCGAGCGTTGCGAAATCCTCGGCCTGCAGCCGGCGCAGGCTGCCGTCGGCGTCAGGCTGCTGCAGCATCAGCGGGGCGATCAGTGCCTGCGGGTACTTGCGCAGGTACGCCTTCAGGCCGCCGTGGACGGCGACGTTGAGTTGCTGGGCGACATCGGCCCAGTCGCCGCGGCCGGTGATCGACAGGTCGCGGCTGCGCTTGAGTTCGGGATAGACCCCACCGCCGATCTCGCCGGCATGCAGGTCGGCGCTTTCGCGCATGCGCGCGACGATGGCCGCGCAGGCCTGCGCCGACAGCGCGCCGGGCGTGACTTCGATGAAGTCCGCCGCGTCGTTCATGCGGCGGCGCTGTCGTGCTGCAGGTGATAGCGGGTCGCGGTCTCCACTTCGTCCTTCGACCCCAGGAACACCGGCACGCGCTGGTGCAGCGAGGTGGGGGCGATGTCGAGGATGCGCTCCCGGCCGGTGGTCGCCGCGCCGCCGGCCTGCTCGACCAGCATCGCCATCGGATTGGCCTCGTACATCAGCCGCAGCTTGCCGGGCTTGGACGGGTCCTTGCGGTCCCAGGGATAGATGAAGATGCCGCCGCGGGTCAGGATGCGGTGCACGTCGGCGACCATCGCCGCAACCCAGCGCATGTTGAAGTCCTTGCCACGCGGGCCGTCCTGGCCGGCCAGCAGATCGCCGACATACGCCTGCGTCGGCGCCTCCCAGTGGCGCTGGTTGGACATGTTGATCGCGAATTCGCGCGTTTGCGCCGGAATCTGCAGATGCGCGCGGGTCAGTACGAACGAACCCTGCTCGCGGTCCAGCGTGAAGGCGTGCGTGCCGTGGCCGATGGTCAGCACCAGCATCGTGCTGGGCCCATACAGGCAGTAGCCGGCGGCGACCTGGGTGCTGCCGGCCTGGAGGAAATGGCAGTCCTCGGTCGCGGTCACGCCTTCGGGGCAGCGCAGCACCGAGAAGATCGTGCCGACGCTGGCATTGATGTCGATGTTGGAGCTGCCGTCGAGCGGATCGAACACCAGCAGATAGTTGCCGCGCGGGAAGGCATCGGGAATCTGCTGCGAATGTTCCATTTCCTCGGACGCACACGCGGCCAGGTGTCCACCCCAGGCGTTGGCCTCGAGCAGGATCTCGTTGCTGATCACGTCGAGCTTCTTCTGCGCCTCGCCCTGCACGTTGATGCTGCCCGCCTCGCCGCCGGCTTCGCCCAGCACGCCGCCCAGCGCGCCCTTGCCCACGGCCACCGAGATGCGCTTGCAGGCCCGCGCGACGACCTCCAGCAGCAGCTGCAGGTCCGGGGTCATATGGCCCTGGCGCTGTTCCTCGATCAGATGGCGGGTCAGGGAAATGCTGGGCATGCGCGGCGATCCTCGGGCTCGGGGAGGCCGCATTGTCGCGCCAAAGGCCGTCGCTGTCCGCCGGATGCGTCGCGCCCGCCGACCGCGCCCGGTATTCTGGCCGGGCTCGGCTGCGCGCGCGCGGCCCGCCCTCTCCCTTTTCCGTCGTGCAGGCAGTCATCCGTGTCCTCCTTCTTCGCGAACGTCGAACTCGTCCCCGGTGATCCCATCCTCGGTCTTACCGAGGCCTATCACGCCGATCCGCGCACCACCAAGGTCAACCTGGGCGTGGGCATCTACTACGACGAGGCCGGCCGCATTCCCGTGCTCGACGCGGTGCGCGAGGTCGAACAGCGTCTGGCCGCCGAGGCCAAGCCGCGCGGTTACCTGCCGATCGACGGCATGCCCGACTACACGAAGGCGACGCGCGAACTGCTGTTCGGCACGGACTCGTCGCTGCTGGCCGCCGGCCGCGTCGCCACCACCCAGACCATCGGCGGCAGCGGCGCGCTGCGCACCGGCGCCGATCTGCTCAAGCAGTCCCTGCCGCACGCGACCATCGCGATCAGCAACCCGAGCTGGGAGAACCATCGCGCGGTGTTCGGCGCGGTCGGCTTCGACGTCGTCGACTACACCTACTTCGACGCGAAGACCCACGGCGTCGACTTCGACGGCATGCTCGCCGACCTGCGCAAGCTCGAGGCCGGTACCGTCGTGCTGCTGCACGCCTGCTGCCACAACCCGACCGGTGCCGATCTCACGGTCGAGCAGTGGCGCCAGGTGATCGAGGTGCTGCACGAGCGCACCCTGTTCCCCTTCATCGACATGGCCTACCAGGGCTTCGACCAGGGCATCGACGCCGACGCCGCCGCCGTGCGCCTGCTCGCCGAATCGCCGATCGCCGAGTTCGTGGTCGCCAGCTCGTACTCCAAGTCGTTCTCGCTCTACGGCGAGCGCGTCGGCGCGCTGACCGTGGTGTCGGCCAGCGCCGAGCAGAGCCGCGCGGTGCAGTCGCAGATCAAGCGCATCGTGCGTGCGAACTATTCCAGCCCGTCGACCCACGGCGCCGCACTGGTGGCCGGCGTGCTCGGCAGCGCCGAACTGCGCGCGCGCTGGGAAGCGGAGCTCGGCCAGATGCGCGAGCGCATCCACGCCCTGCGTGCGGGCCTGGTGCAGAAACTGGCCGATGCCGGTGCACCGGAATTCGCCTTCATCCAGGACCAGGCAGGCATGTTCTCGTATTCCGGCCTGAGCCGCGCCCAGGTCGACCGCCTGCGTGACGAGTTCGGCATCTACGCCGTCGGCACGGGACGCATCTGCGTGGCGGCACTGAGCCTGCAGAATCTCGATTACGTGGCGCAGGCGGTCGCGGCGGTCAGTCGCGGCTGATCGCATTGGCCTGAGCCTCGCTGTAAGCCCCGCCTTGCCCCGTAGGCGGGGGGTGAGAGCGGCTTGCTTGCACGGCACTGCCGTGCGAGTCAATCGAACGACCGGCGCGCTGCGCCGGGCCGGACGGTCGGTATGGGGGCGAAGCATCTGCCGCAGCTTCGTGGGTCTCGTGGTTGCGCGTGGGCGGTGCACGCCTCGACCTGACGGTTTGCCCGCACCCAACCCTCCCCGTCGGTACAGGGGAAGGCTTGATCTCTCGCGTGATCAGAGACCACGCGCCTGCGCGGAATGCCCGTGGAACCTGCGGAAACGCGTGCGGCGACCACGCCATCGCCAGCGGCCCATCTTCGACTCGCTGCGCATCCAGTAGTGCGATGTGGCTGCGGTCGCGCGCACGAAGCTGTTCCGGCAAGCCTGTGGCGCGCGCGTCTACGCGACGCGCTGTAGCGCGGTGGACATGCGCAGCTGCGACGTTCCGTCCCGGGTCGTTCACGGCGCGCTTTGCGACAATGCGCGCGCGATGCCGTGCATCGCACTCCCCCGTCGAATCTCGGAGATGCCATGCGCACCCGCATCTGGCGCGTTGCCCTCGCGCTGCTGTTGTCGCTTCCTGCCACTGGCGCATTTGCGCGCACCTGTGATCTCGCCATCGGCAGTGACGATGCGATGCGCTTCGACAAGTCCGAACTGCGCGTCGCCGCCGACTGCACGCAGGTGCGACTCACCCTGCGCCACACCGGTCGCCAGCAAGCGGCGGCGATGGGACACAACTGGGTGCTCACGCGGACCGCGGACTACCGGCCCGTCGCCATTGCCGGCGGCCGAGCGAGTCTGGCCAGCAGTTATCTGCCGGCCAACGACGCGCGCGTGATCGCGTACACGAAGGTCATCGGCGGCGGCGAGTCGACGACCATCACCTTCCCCACCGCCGGACTCACGCGCGGTGGCGACTACACCTTCTTTTGCTCGTTCCCGGGCCACTGGAATGTGATGCGCGGCAAGCTGGTGTTCGGTTGATGCGCGCGGCCCCTACCGCGCTTGCTGCCGCCCTGGTGCTCGCTCTGCCTGCTCCGGCGCTCTTCGCGCAGCCCGTCGAAGGACCGACCACGCTCGAGCGCGTGCGCGTCGATGCCACGCGGCTGCGCGGCGTCAGTGATTTCGATACGCCCGCCTCGGTCGATGCGATCCGCCTCGACGACGCGCACAGCAACCGCGCCGGGACCGTTGCCTCCGAACCGCTGTCGGGCGTGCCCGGCCTGCTTGCGCGCGATCGCCAGAACCATGCGCAGGACACGCAGCTGTCGATCCGCGGCTTCGGCGCGCGCTCGACCTTCGGCGTGCGCGGCGTGCGCCTGTTCGCCGACGGCATTCCCGCCTCGATGCCCGACGGCCAGGGCCAGCTGTCGCATTTCAGCCTGATCGGCGGCGACCGCATCGAAATCATGCGCGGGCCGTTCTCGGCGCTGTACGGCAATTCCTCCGGCGGCGTGGTGCAGATCTGGAGCGCGGACGGCATGCCCGGCGACGACTGGCGCTTCAAGGCCAGCCAGGGGCGCGACGACACCACCAGCCTGGCCGCGCAGCTGCGTGGCGGCAGCGAGGCCGTGGGCTACAACCTGGCGCTGTCGCGCTTCGACACCGACGGCTGGCGCGACCACAGCGCCGCGCGCCGAGACTCCGCGAACGCGAAGCTGCGCTTCGATTTCGGCGACCGCCGCCGGCTGGATCTGGTTGCGAACTTCGTCGACATCGACGCGCAGGATCCGCTCGGGCTCACGGCCGCGCAGGTGCGCGAGAATCCGCGCCAGGTCGCGTCGGTCGCGCGCGAGTACGACACCCGCAAGACCGTGCGCCAGGCGCAGGCCGGCGCGGTCTACGAACACGGCATCGGCGAGGCGCACACGCTGCGCGCGATGGCCTACGGCGGCGAGCGCGAAGTCGTGCAGTTCCTGCCGATTCCGCCCGGTGCGCAGGGCAATCCGCTCAATTCCGGCGGCGTGATCGATCTCGACAACCGCTACGGCGGCCTTGATCTTCGCTGGAGCTGGGAAGGCACGCTGGCCGATCGGCCACTGGAGTTCACCGTCGGCGCCAACGCCGACCGCCAGCGCCAGCACCGCAACGGCTTCGAGAACTTCGTCGGCGACGTGCTCGGCGTGCGCGGACGCCTGCGTCGCGACGAGCGCAACACCGTCGAGAACCTCGACCAGTTCGCGCAGGCGTACTGGTCGTTCGCACCGCGCTGGTCGTTGCTTGCCGGCGTGCGCCACAGCGAGGTCGAATTCGTTTCGCGCGATGCCTACGTGACCGCGACCAATCCCGACGACAGCGGCCGCGTTGCGTTCCGCCAGACCTCGCCGGTCGCGGGTCTGACCTTCGCGCCGCACGAGGATCTGCGCGTGTATCTGTCGGCCGGCCGCGGCTTCGAAACACCGACCTTCAACGAGATCAGCTACCGCGCCGATGGTGGCGCAGGCCTGGCCCTGGATCTGGCACCAGCGATCAGCGACAACCTGGAACTGGGCACCAAATGGCGCGCGCGCGGCGGCATGACGCTCAACGCCGCGCTGTTCCGTGCCGACACCGACCACGAGCTCGCCGTCGCCCGCAATGTCGGTGGCCGCAGCAGCTTCCAGAACATCGGCCGCGCGCGCCGCCAGGGCGCCGAACTGTCGGTGCGTCAGCCACTGGGCGCGTCACTGGACCTGAGCGTTGCGGCGACCTGGCTCGATGCCAGCTTCCGCGACGACTATCTGATCTGCACCGGCGTGGGCTGCACCGTGCCGGCCACGCCGGTCGCCGCCGGCGCGCGCATTCCCGGCGTGCCGGCCCGGCAGCTGTTCGCCCGGCTCGACTGGAGCGGTGGGCCGTGGAGCGCGGCGATCGAAGGCGTCGGCGTCGGGAATGTGGTCGTCGATGATCTCGCGACCGACCGGGCCGCCGGCTATGCGCTGGTGCATCTGGAAGGCGCACGGCGCTGGCATTTCGATGCCGGTGAACTGCGCACCTTCGTGCGCGTCGACAACGTGTTCGACAAGGCCTACATCGGCTCGGTGATCGTCAACGAAGGTAATGGACGTTTCTTCGAACCGGGCACCGGACGCGGGCTGCTGGTCGGCGCGCAGTGGACGTGGAATCGCTGACGGACTGTCGCGTCTGGGGTGTGACGGGGAAGGCCCTGTCGCGCGCGAACGCGCTCCTACAGGTCAGGCGTCGCCACGCGATGTCTCATCTGAGGCGCGAGCAGACGGACTCAGGCGATTTTCGAGCGCATCCATAGCCAGAAGCCGCGCAGTGCACTTGTAGCCCCACGCTTCGTGTAGGAGCGCGCTCGCGCGCGATGGGGCTCGACCGGCCAAGCCCGATCGCGCGCGAGCGCGCTCCTGCAGGTGAGGCGTCAACACACGACGTTTCATCTGAGGCGAGAGCAGACGGACCCAGGCGATTCTCGAACGCATCCGTCGCCAGAAGCCGCGCAGTGCGCTTGGTGGCCCCAGCTCCGTGTAGGAGCGCGCTTGCGCGCGACGGGGCCTGCCCGCAAAACCCGATCACCGGCCAGCGCGCACCCGCAGCGTCAGACGTCCCCGCCCGCCGTCCAGCCTTCGCCCGTGCCGCGATGGAACACGCGATCGTCGTCGCGCACGGTGCCGGCGCCGATCGTGTCCTGCGTCGCCAGGCGCGCATAGATCGGGGTGAAGTCCGGACCGGTGGCGTCCATCAGCTGCTCGAAGCTGTCGATGACGAAGTAGGTCTTCTGGAAGGTGTCGATGCGGTAGCGCGTGCGCATGACGCGTTCGAGGTCGAAGCCGATGCGGTTGGGAGCGTCGGATTCGAGCGAATAGATCGACTCGCCCTTCGACGAGACGATGCCGGCGCCGAAGATGCGCAGGCCCTCGGCCTGGCGGATCAGGCCGAACTCCACCGTGTACCAGTACAGCCGCGTCAGGTTCTGCAGCGCGTCCGGGCCGATGCCGTGGGCTTTGACGCCGCCCTTGCCGTAGGCCTCCATGTAATCGGCGAACACCGGATTCATCAGCAGCGGCACGTGGCCGAACAGGTCGTGGAAGAGGTCGGGCTCTTCGATGTAGTCGATCTGGTCCGGGCGCCGGATCCACCACGTCACCGGGAAACGCCGGTTGGCCAGATGGTCGAAGAAATCGAGTTCCGGCAGCAGGCCTTCGACGCCCATCAGCGTCCAGCCGGTCGCGGCCTGGAGAACCTCGTTGAGTTCAGAGAATTTCGGAATCGCGTCCGGGGTCATGCCCATCGCGTCCTGGGCCTGCAGGAACTCGTCGCAGGCGCGGCCCACCAGTAACTCGCGCTGACGGGCGTAGAGCGTGGCCCAGGTGGCGTGGTCGTCGGCGCTGTAGCCGTCCCAGGGCTGCTCGACGATGCCGGTGGCATAGACGGGCACCTTGCCCTTCTCGGTGTGCAGGTTCTCGACGCGGCGCGGGGCGTTGGGCTGGGCGGACATGGGACTCCGGTCTGGCGTGCGTGACCTATGACGATAGCGTCGATGCCTTGCAACAGGCTTGCGTGCTTGTGTGAGCAGCGCACGTCTGCGCAATAATCGACCGCGATAAAGCAATTCAGGACAACGATATGGCAGCCGCCGACCTCGATCGCACCGATCTGCTGCTACTCGCCGAGCTGCAGGCCGGCGGCCGGCTGACCAATGCCGAGCTCGCCGAACGCGTCCACCTCTCGCCTTCGGCCTGCCTGCGTCGGGTCCAGCGGCTTGAGCGCGACGGGGTGATCGCCGGCTATCGCGCGCAGCTGAGTGCCGAGCGCCTGGGCCTGGGCCTGCAGGCCTTCGTGCGCGTGCAGCTCAAGCACCACGACAGCGCCGCGGTTGCGGGTTTCGCGCTCATCGTCGACGGCTGGGACGAGGTCGTCGCCTGCCATGCGCTGACCGGCGACATGGATTACCTGCTGCAGGTGGTCGTGCGCGACCTGGAGCACTTCTCGCGGTTCCTGCTCGACCGCCTGCTCAACCAGCCGGCCGTGGACGATGTGAACTCGAGCTTCGTGCTGCGGACGGTCAAGGCGGACCGCGGACTGCCGCTGCCGCGCTGACGCACCACGAAGGTGTGTGATCTCGGCATCAATGCACCCTGAAGGTGCATTTTCGGGCGTGGACTGAAGCTGGAGCGGCGCAAGTCATTGATCGGAAAAGGGTATTGAATTGGCACGGTACGTGCGTAGTGAGGCCCACATCCTCACCCTGCAAGGCGGTTGTTTCCGATGTCCAGCGAAAATCTCGACAAGCTGATCAAGGACCACAAGATCGAGTTCATCGATCTGCGCTTCACCGACATGCGCGGCGTCCAGCACCATGTGACGTTTCCGAAGTCGATCATCGAACCGGGCCTGTTCGAGGACGGCAAGATGTTCGACGGCTCGTCGATCAGCGGCTGGAAGGGCATCCACAACTCCGACATGGTGCTGCTGCCCGACGCATCGACCGCGTTCGTCGACCCGTTCACCGCCGATCCGACGCTGGTGGTGACCTGCGACATCCTCGACCCCACCACGATGCAGGCCTACGAGCGCGACCCGCGCGGCATCGCCAAGAAGGCCGAGGCGTTCCTGAAGTCCAGCGGCATCGCCGACCAGGCCTTCTTCGGCCCCGAGCCCGAGTTCTTCATCTTCGACTCGGTGCGCTACGGCAACGAGATGGGCCACACCTTCTTCCACATCGATTCGGAAGAAGCGCACTGGAACTCGGCCAAGGAATATGAAGGCGGCAACAGCGGCTATCGCCCGGGCATCAAGGGCGGCTACTTCCCGGTCGCACCGCTCGATTCGCTGCACGACATCCGTGCCGAGATGTGCAAGACGCTCGAGCAGGTCGGCATCGAAGTCGAAGTGCACCACCACGAGGTCGCGAACGCGGGCCAGTGCGAGATCGGCACGCGCTTCAACTCGCTGGTCGCCAAGTCCGACGAGCTGCAGACGCTGAAGTACATCGTCAAGAACGTCGCCTTCCGCAACGGCAAGACCGCGACCTTCATGCCCAAGCCGATCGTCGGCGACAACGGCAGCGGCATGCACGTGCACCAGTCGCTGGCCAAGGGCGGCACCAACCTGTTCACCGGTGACGGCTACGGCGGCCTGTCGCAGACGGCGCTGTGGTACATCGGCGGCGTGTTCAAGCACGCGCGTGCGATCAACGCGTTCTCCAACGCCTCGACCAATTCCTACAAGCGTCTGGTCCCCGGCTATGAGGCGCCGGTGATGCTGGCCTATTCGGCGTCGAACCGTTCGGCTTCGTGCCGCATTCCGTATGTCGCCAACCCGAAGGCGCGCCGCATCGAGATGCGCTTCCCCGATCCGATGCAGTCGGGCTACCTGACCTTCGCCGCGCTGATGATGGCGGGTCTGGACGGCATCAAGAACCAGATCGACCCGGGCGGCCCGAGCGACAAGGATCTCTACGACCTGCCGCCGGAAGAAGAGAAGAACTTCCCGACCGTGTGCCACTCGCTCGACCAGGCACTCGACGCGCTCGACAAGGATCGCGAGTTCCTCAAGGCCGGCGGCGTGTTCACCGACGACTTCATCGACGCCTACATCGCGCTGAAGATGAAGGAGGTCACCGCGTTCCGCGGCGCGACGCATCCGCTCGAATACCAGATGTACTACGCGATCTGATGGGCAATCGGCGCGTCATCGTCATGGCTTCGACGGGGCGGCTGCCCGGCCCGTCGCAGCGCGACGGGCGTTCGCCGGGCACGCGCGGCAGTGCCGCGCAGGCGTGCCCGGCTCACCCGCTCGAGTATCAGATGTACTACGCGATCTGATGGCGATCGCATACGTCAACGTCATGGCTTCGACGGGGCGGCTGTCCGGCCCGTCGCAGCGCGACGGGCATTCGCCGGGCACGCGCGGCCAGATGTACGACGCGATCTGATGCACCTGGAAGGGTCTGCCAATTGGCAGGCCCTTCTTCGTTTCACCGCGCGAGCGGCGGCGCCTCCCTCCCCCACGGTCGGTCGCGCCGCCGCCACGCGAACCGGCTTCGGAGAAACGCCGGAACGGACGCGGCCGCACGTGCCGACAGAGCACGGGTCGTGGTCACGGCAGCCAGGGGGCATGCCGTCGACCGGAGCTTCCAACTGCGACGCCGACGGCATCGCAGCGCAATACCGGGGAGGGCTTTTTCATGCAGATGAGGAGCCTGTCGTGTCATCACGCAAACACGCGCACACCGCACGGGCGTGGAAACGTCCGCTGTCCGTCGGTGCGCCAGAGACGCCCATCTCCGACGCGACCCCGCTGACCTGCGTCGGCCCGTTGCGCGGCCTCGCCGAGAGCGGCGAGCCATGGGCCCTGCCGGGCGGCGTCGAGTGGTCGCCCGGTGCATTCACCACGCCGGCGCCGCCGGGCCAGCCATCCGCAGCCCGCCCGCACCTGTTCGGACATCTCCAGCCGGTTCGAACTCGATGGCGTCGCCAGTCGCTCTGGCGTGGTCGGCGAGCGCGGCAGCGGCGCCGTGCACGACCGGTTCGCGCCGCTGTCCGGCCATCCCGACCCGACGGCCTCGTTGGCCGACGTTCCGCCCACCTGCGCCGCTGCGAGGCATTTCCGCGGCCGCATGCGATCAACTGGAGACCCACATGAAGCTGATCATCGCGATCATCCGGCCGTTCAAGCTCGACGAGGTGCGCGAGGCGCTCGGCGACGCCGGCGTGTCCGGCCTCACCGTCACCGAGGTCAAGGGCTTCGGCCGGCAGAAAGGCCACACCGAGCTCTACCGCGGCGCCGAGTACGTCGTCGACTTCCTGCCCAAGCTCAAGATCGAGTGCGCCGTCACCGACGAGACGTTCGACGCAGCCATCGAGGCGATCACCCGGGCCGCCGGGACCGGCAAGGTCGGGGACGGCAAGGTGTTCGTCGTCGCGCTCGAGCAGGTCCTGCGCATCCGCACCGGCGAGATCGGCGCCGATGCCCTCTGACCCCGTGGAGATTCCTGACATGAAAAAGATCGAGTTCCGCGGATGGAAGACCCGGTTGCAGGCGCTGTGCCTGCCGCTGTTCTGCGCGCTCGCGCTGTCCGGCTTCGCCGGCATCGCGATGGCGCAGGACGTCGCGCCGGAGGTCACGGGCGCGCTGGTCGATGCGACCGTCGCGGTTGACGCACCTGTCGAGACCGCGGCCGTCACCTTCGACAGCGGCAACGTCGCCTGGATGCTCACGTCCACGCTGCTGGTGCTGCTGATGGTGGTGCCGGGCCTGGCGCTGTTCTACGGCGGCATGGTCCGCGCCAAGAACGTGCTGTCGGTGCTGATGCAGGTGCTGGTGGTGTTCTCGACTGTGATCATCCTGTGGGTGGCCTACGGCTACAGCGCGGCATTCACCGATGGCAATGCCTTCTTCGGCTCGTTCACCCAGAAGGCCTTCCTCCGCGGCATTACCGCCGAAACGGATGCCGGCGGCCTGCCGGAGTTCCTCTTCATCGTGTTCCAGTCGACTTTCGCCGGGATCACCGCGGCGCTGGTCGTCGGTGCGTTCGCCGAACGCATCCGGTTCGCGGCGGTGCTGCTGTTCTCGATCCTGTGGGTGACGCTGGCCTATGTGCCGATGGTGCACATGGTGTGGAGCGGCGAAGACGGCTTCCTCGCGCACAAGGGCGTGATCGATTTTGCCGGCGGCACGGTGGTGCACATCAATGCCGGGGTCGCCGGTCTGGTCGGTGCGTACTTCGTCGGCAGGCGGTTGGGCTACGGCAAGGAGGTCATCAAGCCGCACAGCGTGCCCTTCACGTTCATCGGCGCGGCACTGCTGTGGGTGGGCTGGTTCGGCTTCAACGCCGGCTCCGCGCTCGCCGCCGATGCCAGCGCGTCGCTGGCCATGCTCAACACCATGGTCGCCACTGCGGCCGGCGTGGTGGCGTGGAGCATCGCCGAAGCCTTTACCAAGGGTCGCCCCTCGGCGCTCGGCGCGGCCTCGGGTGCGATTGCGGGCCTGGTCGGTGTCACGCCGGCCGCCGGCACTGTCGGCCCGATGGGCGCGCTGGTGATCGGCCTGGTGGCCGGCGCGCTGTGCGTTTGGGGCGTGACGGGTCTGAAGCGCCTGCTGCGCGCCGACGACAGTCTCGACGTGTTCGGCGTGCACGGCATCGGGGGCATCGTCGGCGCGCTGCTGACCGGCGTCTTCAGCGCGCAGTCGCTGGGGGGCACCGAAGCGGACCTGGCGATCGGCGCGCAGGTATGGGTGCAGTTCGTCAGTGTGGCGTTCACCGTGTTGTGGTGCGCAGTGGTCACGGTGGTGGTGATGCTGCTCGTCAAAGCGGTCGTCGGCCTGCGCGTAAGCGAAGACGAGGAACGCGAAGGGCTCGACATCGCTTCCCACGGCGAGTCCGCGTACGAGCGATGAGCGGCTGGCGGTGTCGGTGCCCGTCACGGGCGCCGGCCGGGAGCGCGGAGCGTCGGACGACGGCGGGACGGCTTTCGCCCGCGTTCCGTCGCGCGGCTTGCTCTCCACGGCGTGGCGGGGTGCAATGCGGCCATGCGCAAAGTCCTCTTCGCCGCGTTCGCCGCCCTGCTGCTGTCCGCCTGCGCCCACCAGCAGGCGCCGCGCAACCCGCTCGCCACCTGGGTGCCTTCGTCCAATCACGACGTGCGGCGCCCGCTGCTCGTGGTGCTGCACTACACCGAGCAGGACTCGGTGCAGCGCAGTCTCGACACGTTGCGGACGGCCAACAGCGGTGGTCGCGTGAGTGCGCACTATCTGGTCGGTCAGGACGGCACGCGCTACCAGCTCGTCTCCGAAATCCACCGCGCCTGGCACGCCGGGGCTGGAAGCTGGGGGCCGGTGCGCGACGTCAATTCGGCGTCGATCGGCATCGAACTCGACAACAACGGCCGCGAGCCGTTCGCCGAGCCACTGGTACAGAGCCTGCTGGTGCTGCTGGAGGATCTGCAGACCCGCTGGCGGATTCCGGCGGAAAACTTCATCGCCCATTCCGATCTCGCACCCGGACGCAAGATCGACCCGGGTGTGCACTTCCCGTGGAAGCGGCTGGCGCAGCATGGCTACGGTGTCTGGCCGCGCGACGACACCCCGCCCCCGCCGCCCGGCTTCGACGTGATCCAGGCCCTGCGCACCGTCGGCTATCCGGTCGACGACCTCGACGCCACCGCGCGCGCGTTCCGCCTGCGGTTCCGCGCGCTGGCCGACGGCCCGCTCGACGCCGAGGACCATCGCATCCTGTACGCGCTGGTGCAGGGCTGGACGATTCCGGTGCAGACGACAACGAGTCCGTAGCGCCCACCGCCGGGCTGCCGGGGTCTCAGCGCTGCGAGTGGCCGGTGTCGTGGTGATCGCGTCGCACGAACAGGTCGGGACGGATCAGCTCGATGAAGGCACGGGCCTGCGGTGACAGCACCTTGCCCTTGCGCACCACCACGCCGTAGCTGCGTGCGGGAAACCAGTCCGACACCGGCCGCATCCCGAGCCGCGCGCTGTCGCCGTCATCCAGGCAGATCGCACTGACGATCGAGATGCCCATGCCCAGCGCCACGTACTGCTTGATGACCTCCCAGCCGCCCACTTCCAGCGCCACCGTGTAGGGCACGCGCGCCTGCTGGAAGACCTGATCGACGAGGCGGTAGGTGATCTGGCGCTTCGGCGGCAGGATCAGACCGTAGCGGCCGATCTCCTCGAGCGTCAGTCGCTTCACGCGCACGAGGGCGTGGTCGGGCGGGGTCAGCAGGATCGGGTCGAAGCGATAGACCGGCGCGTAGTCGAGATCGCCGGGCACGTCGACCATCGAACCGACGACCAGATCCACCGCATCGCTGCGCAGCAGGTCGGTGCCGTCGGCGGTGATCGCATCCTGAAGGCGCAGGCGCACGTGCGGGTGCTGCCGGCGGAACGCGTCGACGATGCGCGGCAGCAGGTAGAGGATGGTCGAACTGTTTGCCGCGACCGTCAACTCGCCGGCGTCGAGCCCGCCGACCTCGCGCCGGAACGCGGTCGGAAGGCCGTCGATGCCCTCGACCAGCGGCCTCGCCAGCGCGTACAGCACCTCGCCCTCGCGCGTGGGCACCAGACGCCGGCCGCTGCGTTCGAGCAGCTTGACCCCGAGTTCGCGCTCGAGCGCCTGCAGCTGCAGCGAAATCGCAGGCTGGCTGACGTAAAGCGCTTCGGCCGCCCGCGACACCGAGCCCAATCGCGTGGTCTGGCAGAACGCCCGCAGTGGCTTGAGGCGGTCGCTCTTGTAGGGAAACCGTAGCCCGCTCAAGGGTTTGTCGGACATGGCACGACTCTTATAAGCCTGGCTGATGTTAGGCATTGCCATAACTAGGTTGTCAAATACGAGTCGTCGGAGGACGGTCTGCTGCACCGCATCAGCGCTGCAACGTGAGGACAGTCCCGTGAATGCCGTGATCCGAACTGCCTTGGCCGAGGCCCCACCGCGCCTCGTCCTGCCACCCGGTAGCTCCTTCGATCTGCTGGGACCGGGCGCATGCGCATTCCTGTCGGACCTTCATGCGTGCTTCGAGGCGCGGCGCGAGGCCTTGCTGGTCGCCCGCCGCGAACGCCAGGCGACATTCGACGCGGGCGCCCTGCCCGACTTCCGCAGCGACACCCGGCGCATCCGGGATGCCGAATGGCGCATTGCGCCGCTGCCCGCCGCGCTGCGCGACCGTCGCGTCGAGATCACCGGGCCGGTCGACCCGAAGATGGTCATCAACGCGCTGAACTCGGGCGCGAACTGCTACATGGCCGATTTCGAGGACTCGACCTCCCCGACATGGGACAACCTGCTGACCGGCCAGCGTGCGCTGCGTGACGCGATCGCAGGCACGCTGGAATTCACCTCGCCGGCCGGCAAGCGCTATGCGCTGGGGCCCGAGGACCAGCGTGCGGTGCTGATCGTGCGGCCGCGCGGCTGGCATCTCGACGAGAAGCACGTGCGCATCGATGGCGAGGCGATGTCGGGCGCGCTGTTCGACGCCGGCCTGTTCGCCTTCCACAACGCCCACGCGCTGGCGGCCAGGGATCGTGGCCCCTACTTCTACATCCCCAAGCTGCAGTCAATGGAAGAGGCGCAGCTGTGGGACGACGTGCTGGACCACATCGAACGGGCCCTGGGCCTGCCGGCCGGGCAGATCCGCGTGACCGTGCTGATCGAGACGCTGCCGGCGGTGTTCGAGATGGACGAGATCCTGCATGCGCTGAAGGACCGCATCGCCGGCCTGAACTGCGGCCGCTGGGATTACATCTTCTCGTACATCAAGACGTTCCAGCGCCACCGCGACCGCGTGCTGCCCGAGCGCGCGCAGGTCACGATGACGCAGCCGTTCCTGAAGGCGTACTCGGAACTGCTGGTGCAGACCTGTCACCGCCGCGGCGCGCATGCGATGGGCGGCATGGCGGCGCAGATTCCGATCGCCGGCGACGAAGCCGCGAACGATGCGGCGATGAAGCGCGTACGCGCCGACAAGCTGCGCGAAGTCACGGCCGGGCACGACGGCACTTGGGTCGCGCATCCGGCGTTGATTCCACTGGCGAAGCAGATCTTTGACGAACGCATGCGCGGTCCGCACCAGCACGCGATGACCCGCGACGACGTGCTGGTGGGCCGCGACGATCTGATCGCGCCGTCGATCGGCACGATCAGCCGCGCCGGCTTCAATGGCAACGTGGAAGTCTGCGTGCGCTACATCGCCGCCTGGCTCGACGGCAACGGCTGCGTGCCGATCCACCACATGATGGAAGACGCCGCGACCGCCGAGATCGCCCGCGCGCAGCTGTGGCAGTGGATCCACTTCGCCGACGACGGTCATCCGCCGCTGCATCTCGACGACGGCACCGCGATCGACGAGGCGCTGCTCGACCGTGTGCTGCTGACGCTGCCGTCGATGCTTGCAGGCCAGGACATTCCCGGCGCATCGCGCGTCCCAGAGGCCATTGCACTGCTCGAAGACCTCACGCATCGCGACACGCTCGAGGATTTCCTGACCCTGCCGGCCTACGCCGACCTCTGAGTGCCGTGATTGGTGATTTGTGATTCGTGATTGGAAAGAGCAAGAGCACTTTCCGACGCCGATCCGCCGCTCTGTCGAATCACCAATCACCAATCACGAATCACCAAGGAGCTCCCCCATGCACACCCGCCAGCAACAGATCGACGCCCTGCAGCAGGACTGGAACACGAACGCACGCTGGAGCGGCACCCAGCGCCCGTACGCCGCCGCCGACGTCGTGCGCCTGCGCGGCAGCGTGCAGCCGGAACACACGCTCGCAAAGCGCGGCGCTGAGAAGCTGTGGGCGCTCGTCAATGGCGACGCTAAGAAGGGCTACGTCAACGCCTTCGGCGCGATCAGCGCCGGCCAGGCGATGCAGCAGGCCAAGGCCGGGCTCGAAGCGGTGTACCTCTCGGGCTGGCAGGTCGCCGCCGACGGCAATACGTCGGAGACCATGTATCCCGACCAGTCGCTGTACGCCTACGACTCGGTGCCGGCGATGGTGCGCCGGATCAACAACACCTTCCAGCGCGCCGACGAGATCCAGTGGAAGAACATCGCCGACGGCAAGCTCGACGAAGACGATGCGATCGACTTCTTCCTGCCGATCGTCGCCGATGGCGAGGCCGGCTTCGGCGGCGTGCTCAACGCCTACGAACTGATGAAGAACATGCTCGTCGCCGGCGCTGCAGGCGTGCACTTCGAGGATCAGCTGGCCGCGGTCAAGAAGTGCGGGCACATGGGCGGCAAGGTGCTGGTGCCCACGCAGGAGGCCGTGCAGAAGCTGGTCGCCGCGCGCCTGGCCGCGGACGTGCTCGGCGTGCCGGCGATCGTGCTCGCACGGACGGATGCAGAAGCCGCGAACCTGCTGACGTCGGACTTCGACGCCAACGACGCGCCCTTCGTCACCGGCGAGCGCACGAGCGAGGGCTTCTACAAGGTGCGCAACGGCCTGGAGCAGGCGATCAGCCGCGGCGTGGCCTACGCGCCGTATGCGGATCTGGTCTGGTGCGAGACCGGCACGCCCGACATCGGCTTCGCCCGCGAGTTCGCCCAGGCCGTGCATGCAAAGCATCCCGGCAAGCTGCTGAGCTACAACTGCTCGCCGAGCTTCAACTGGAAGCAGAACCTCGACGACCGCCAGATCGCAAGCTTCCAGGATGAGCTGTCGGCACTGGGCTACAAGTTCCAGTTCATCACCCTGGCCGGCATCCACCTCAACTGGTTCAACAGTTTCCAGTTCGCTCACGACTACGCGCGCGGGCAGGGCATGAAGCACTACGTCGAACAGGTGCAGGAACGCGAGTTCGCCGCGCGCGACAAGGGCTACACCTTCGTCTCGCACCAGCAGGAAGTCGGCGCCGGTTACTTCGACGACGTCACCACGGTTATCCAGGGCGGCACGTCCAGCGTCACCGCGCTGACCGGCTCGACGGAAGAGGCGCAGTTCTACGGGACGAAGGCGGCCTGAGTCCTGTTGGTGTCATGACGCAAAGAGGCCGGGCAATGCCCGGCCTCTTCTTCTGCCATAACTCGGATCGTCGCCGACTTATTTGCGCACGTCCTGCGTGTGCGCCTTCAGCGCATCCGCCAGCCCCGGCACGCCGTCCGCACCGGTCGGCACCGTGATGCTCGAACCCTTGAACTCTTCGCCGATCGGCTGCGAACGGCCGCCCAGGCAGGTTTCGAGGAAGCCTTCGGCCACCGCATTGAAGGCCTTGTTGTTCTCCGGCCTGTGGAAGCCGTGGCCCTCGTCAGGGAACAGCACATAGGTGACCGGGATGTTCTTCGCGGTCATCGCCTCGACGATCTGGTCGCTCTCGGCCTGCTTCACACGCGGGTCGTTGGCGCCCTGGCCGATCAACAGCGGCTTGGTGATGGCGTCGGCGCGGGTCAGTGGCGAACGCTCGGTCAGCCAGGCACGGCCTTCTTCGGTGCGCGGATCGCCCATGCGCTTGGTCAGCTGCTCGTAGAAGCTCGCCCAATAAGGCGGCACGGTTTCGAGCAGCGTGTTGAGGTTGGCCGGGCCGACGATGTCGACGCCGCAAGCGAAGGTGTCGGGCGTAAACGTCAGGCCGACCAGGGTGGCGTAGCCGCCGTAGCTGCCGCCCATGATGGCGACCTTGTCGGACGTGGTGACGCCGCTGTCGACCGCCCACTGCACCGCATCGAGCAGATCGTCGTGCATCTTGCCGGCCCACTCGCCGTTGCCGGCGTTGGTGAAGTCCTTGCCGAAGCCGGTCGAGCCGCGGAAGTTCACGCTCAGCACCGCGTAGCCGCGATTGGCCAGCCACTGGTCCATCGAGCTGTAGCCGTAGCCGTCGCGCGCCCACGGGCCGCCATGCACGAGCAGCACCATCGGCACGGGCGCATCCGCCTTGCCGTCGTTGTCGGCATCGGCGTGCTTGGGAAGCGTGAGATAGCTGACGAGGGTCAGGCCGTCGCGCGACTTGAGCTCCAGCGGCCACATCGGCACCAGCGGCTTGCCATCGAGGGCAGGGCGGCCGGAGAACAGTTCGGTCAGCGTGCCTTCGGCGCCGGCCTCGCCGCGGTCGTAGCGGTAGTACCTCACCGGCGATTCGGCGGCGGAGTAGGCAACCAGCCAATGCTTGTCATCCAGGGTGCGGCTGTTGATCGACACCTCGCCCGGGCCGATCGCTTCGAGCTTGGCGAGATCGGCCTTGATCGCATCGTCGAGCGTGGTCCATTCCTCGCGCAGATAGTTCACCGACACCGCCTGCAGCACGCCGGTGCGCGGATCGGTCAGGCTGCCGCCGACATCGGCGCGCGGGTCCTGGTGGACCAGGGTCTTCTCGCCGGTCGTGGTGTCGATCGCATACAGCGCGGCGGTGTTGCGCTCGCGCGAATCCGACATGTACAGCGTCCTGCCGTCCTCGGTGAGGCCGGCCGGCGCCGTGGTCAGCACGTCTTCGAACGGGATGTCGTCCTGCTTCTCCCAGGCGTCGCCATTGCGGCGCAGGACGTCCATGCCGCCGTCCGGGCGGCTGCGCGAGGCGTAGCGCAGCGCGTAGTCGGCATCGGCGATGTAGCCGGCGATCTGGTCGCTGTTCTGCTCCACCAGGCTGCGCTCGCCACTGGCGAGGTCGACCTTGTAGAGGTCGTGCCATTGCGGATCGCGGTCGTTCATGCCGACGAGGATAGTGTCGGGCTGGCGATGGCTGACGCCGACCACCTGGGCGGTGGTCTTGGCGAACGGCGTCAGGTCACGCGCCTCGCCACCGGCCTCGACGTCGACCGCGAACAGATGGAAGTCCTCGTCGCCGCCGGTGTCGCGCAAGTACAGCAGCGTGCCCGGCTTGTAGGTCCAGAAGTAGCTGCGGATGCCGCGCGCGGTGTCCTGGGTCACCGCCTTGGCCGCCGACGGGTCGCTGGCCGGTGCGACGAAGACGTTCATCGTCCCGTCGACGGGCGCGATCCAGCTCAGGTACTGGCCGTCGGGGCTGAGCTGCACGCCGGCGCGTTCGGGATTGCCGAACAGCGCTTCGCGCGGGATCAGTTCGACATCGTCGAGCGACGTCGGCGCCGCAGCGGCCGGCGTCTGCGCAGTGGGTTCGGCAGGTTCGGTGCGACCGCCGCAGGCGGCCAGCGCGACGGCGATGCCGCTCGCGAGCAGGAGTTGGCGCATGGTGGATTCCCCGGATGAATAGATGCCAGGCGACGCTAACGCGCCGCGCTGCGCCAGGTGTTCCAAACCCGTTAAAGCGGTGGGGTGACCGATGGCAGGGGCAGCTCAGGCGGCCGCGGGTGCAGCGGCGTCGATGCCGCGATAGCCGAGCGCTTCGGTGAGGTGGCGCGAGTCGATGGGCTCGCTGCCGTCGAGGTCGGCGATGGTCCGGGCGACGCGCAGGATGCGGTGCATCGCGCGCGCTGACAGATGCAGCGCTTCGATGGCGCGCTCGAGCAGCGCCTGGTCGCGGGGTGCAAGCCGGCAGTCGCGCATGGTCGCGGCCTGGTCGAGCCGGGCATTGAGCACGCCGGCGCGCGCGTGCTGGCGTACGCGCGCCGCGGCAACGCGCGCCGCGACATCGGCACTGGCCTCGCCACCCGGTGCATCGGGCCGCAGGGCCGCCGGCGGCAATCGCGGCACGTCGATCTGCAGATCGATGCGGTCGAGCAGGGGGCCGGAAATGCGCGCGCGGTACCGGCCGATCGCATCGGCACTGCAGCGGCAGCGGCCCGACACGTCACCGGCCCAGCCGCAGGGACACGGATTCATCGCCGCGACGAGCTGGAAGCGGGCAGGGAACTCGCTTTGCCGCGCGGCGCGCGAGATCGTCACCACACCCGATTCCAGCGGCTCGCGCAGTACCTCCAGCGCGTGACGCTGCCATTCGGGCAGTTCGTCGAGAAACAGCACGCCGTTGTGCGCCAGCGAAATCTCGCCCGGACGCGGATCGGCGCCGCCACCGACCAGCGCGACCGCGCTGGCGGTGTGGTGCGGATTGCGGAACGGGCGCGCGCGCCAGGCCGTGGGATCGAGCCCGCGCCCGCTGACCGACAGCACGGCTGCGGTTTCCAGCGCTTCGGCCTCGGTGGCCGGCGGCAGCAGACCCGGCAGGCGCGAGGCCAGCAGGGTCTTGCCGCAGCCGGGCGGGCCGATGAGCAGCAGATGGTGGCCGCCGGCTGCGGCGATCTCCAGCGCACGGCGTGCCTGCGCCTGGCCGCGCACGTCACGCAGATCGACGGTGGCCACCTCGCGCTGTGGCGGCGGCTCGGCCCGCGGCAGAGTTTTCCTGCCGCCCAGCATCGCGCAGACCTCGAGCAGGGTGCGTGCGGTGTGCACCGCAACGTCGGAGGCCAGCGCGGCCTCGGCGCCGTTCGCCGCCGGTACCAGCAGAGAACGGCCGCTGCCGGCGACCGCGAGTGCGGCGGGCAGCGCGCCGTCGATTGCACGCAGCTCGCCGGTCAGGCCGAGTTCGCCGACGAACTCCCAGTCGCGCAGGGGCTCGGCGGGAATCTGTCCGCTGGCGGCGAGGATGCCGAGCGCGATCGGCAGATCGAACCGCCCGCCACCCTTGGGCAGATCGGCCGGCGCGAGATTGACGGTGATGCGGCGCGCGGGAAATTCGTACTGCGCGCACTGGATCGCGGCGCGGACCCGGTCCTTGGCTTCGCGTACCGCGGCTTCCGGCAATCCGACGATCGACATCGACGGCAGACCGCCGCCCAGATGGACTTCGACCTTGACCTCGGGGGCTCGGATGCCTGCGCGCGCACGTCCGTGCACGAGCGCAAGTCCCATGGCGGTTCCTCTAGTGGGCGATGGTGCCCGTCGCGCTGGTCGAGGCGGTGCCGGCCGGTGCCGCCGACTGCTCCTCGATCTGGCGCACCTGCGCCTCCAGCGCTTCGAGCTTCTCGCGGGTGCGCAGCAGCACCGCGCGCTGCACTTCGAATTCCTCGCGCGTGACCAGGTCCAGCTTCGACAGGCCCGACTGCAGCACCGCCTTGAAGTTCTCCTGGATGTCCTCGCGGCTCTCGCGCAAGCCCTGCGGCACCAGGCCGCTGAGGCGGCGCGCCAGGTCGTCGATGGTGGTCAGGTCGATCATCACTGTGTCCTCGTTGCTCGGCCAGATTCGCGCGTGGTCGCCGGGACTGCCGTCGGCAGCATCCGTGAACCGCGGTAGGGGACCCCCGCGCTGGCGGGGCGGCACTACACCACGCGGGAGAAGCCGCGACAAGCCGCGGCCGAGGGCGATCGTGTGGGGGCGGGCGTGAGCGTGGCGTATCCTTCCTGCGGGCACATTCCAGGGGAGGACCATGCGATGAAAATGGTCATGGCGATCATCAAGCCGTTCAAGCTCGACGACGTGCGCGAAGCGCTCGCCGATGTCGGCGTCAACGGCATCACGGTCACCGAGGTCAAGGGCTTCGGTCGTCAGAAGGGCCACACCGAGCTCTACCGGGGCGCGGAATACGTCGTCGATTTCCTGCCGAAGGTGAAGCTGGAGATCGTGGTCACCGACGACATCGTCGACAACGTGGTCGAAGCGATCCTCAAGTCGGCCGGCATGGGCAAGATCGGTGACGGCAAGATCTTCGTCTACGAACTCGAGCGCGCGGTGCGCATCCGCACCGGCGAGCTGGACGCGGACGCGATCTGATCGCGCGAGGTTCCAGGCGTCCCAAGAAGAAGGCCCCGCGATGCGGGGCCTTTTCTTGTGCGGCGATGGTGCTCAGCCTTCGCCCAGCGCTTTGGCCACGAACGGCGGCAGCGACTGCGCGCCCTTGTGGATGTCGGCGGTGTAGTAGAGCGTCTCGAAGGCCTTGGCGCGGGCATCGGCCTCGCGGAACTCGAAGCCCTGGCCCTTGCGCGCCAGCGTGCAGCTCCACCAGCCGGTCGGATAGCACGGCTGCGGGAAGGGCAGGGTCTGGAAGCTGGTGAAGCCGGCCTTGCCCATCTCGGCGCGCATGGCCTTGATGAGATCGAGCAGCACCAGCGGCGACTCGGACTGCTGCACCAGGATGCCGTCGTCTTTGAGCGCGCGGTGACAGCTTTCAAAGAACGCCTTGTTGAACAGGCCTTCGGCGGGGCCCACCGGGTCGGTGGAATCGACGATCACCACATCCACGCTGTTCGGTGCGCAGTTCGCCATGTAGGCGATGCCATCGTCGAACAGGATCTCGGCGCGCGCATCGCCATTGGATTCGCACAGCTCGGGGAAATACTTCTCCGCCATGCGCGTGACCTGCTCGTCGATGTCGCACTGCACGGCCTTCTCGACACCCGGGTGGCGCAACACTTCGCGCAGCGTGCCGCAGTCGCCACCGCCGATGATGACGACGGTCTTCGGGTTGGCGTGGGTGAACAGCGCCGGGTGCGACATCATCTCGTGATAGAGAAAGTTGTCGCGCGTGGTGACCATCATCGCGCCGTCGATGAGCATGACGTTGCCCCAGTCAGTCGATTCGAAGATCTCGATCTTCTGGAACGGCGACTGCACTTCGTCGAGCGTCTTGTTGACGCGGAAGCCGATCGCCGAGCCGGCGGTGTCGAAGTTCTCGTAGAGCCAGTTGGGCGCGGTCATGGAGGCGGTCCGGGAGAAATCTGCGGGGCGCGCATTGTAGCCGAGGGGCGATGGCGGCCATGGAGCAGGGCGGTTGCAAGTGTCTTGCCGGGCCGTCTGCCGGGTGCGACCTGCGCTGCTCGTGTCACCGCAGGTTCGGAACACAAGCCCTAGACTATGCGGCCTTCACGTTCGACCGGAATGCCGCCGATGACCGCCTGGTCCACCGACCACGCCCGCAAGACCTATTCGATCCCGCACTGGAGCGAGGGGTATTTCGACGTCGACGACGCGGGGCGCATCGTCGTCTCGCCGCGGGGTGCACAGGGCCCGTCGATCGCGCTGGCCGAGGCGGTGGACGCCGCGCGTGCGAACGGCGCGCAGCTGCCGATGCTGGTGCGCTTCCCCGACATCCTCGGCGACCGCCTGGCGCGGCTGCAGGACGCGTTCGCCCAGGCGCAGGCCGAGTGGGAATATCCGGGCGGCTATACGGCCGTCTATCCGATCAAGGTCAACCAGCACCGGGGCGTCGCCGGCACGCTGGCCTCGCACCACGGCGACGGCTTCGGCCTGGAAGCGGGCAGCAAGCCGGAACTGATGGCGGTGCTGGCGCTGTCGCGCCCGGGCGGCCTGGTGGTGTGCAACGGCTACAAGGACCGCGAGTACATCCGTCTGGCGCTGATCGGCCGCAAGCTGGGCCTTCAGACCTTCATCGTCGTCGAGAAGCCGTCCGAGCTGGCGCTGGTGATGGAAGAAGCCGCGGCGCTCGGCGTCAAGCCGGGCCTGGGCGTGCGTATGCGGCTGGCGTCGCTGGGTGCAGGCAAGTGGCAGAACAGCGGCGGCGACAAGGCCAAGTTCGGCCTCAACCCGCGCCAGCTGCTGGACCTGTGGAAGAAGCTGCGCGATGCCGGCATGGGCGACTGCCTGCAGCTGCTGCATTTCCACATGGGTTCGCAGATCTCCAACGTCCGCGACATCGCCAACGGCATGCGCGAGGCGGTGCGCTATTTCGTCGAACTCACGAAGCTCGGCGCCGTGATCAGCCACGTCGACGTCGGCGGCGGCCTCGGCGTCGATTACGAGGGCACGCGCTCGCGCAGCTACAACTCGGTCAATTACGGCGTGCGCCAGTACGCGGGCTCGATCGTGCAGCCGCTGGCCCAGGCCTGCGCCGAGCATGGCCTGACGCCGCCGCGCATCGTCACCGAATGCGGCCGCGCGATGACCGCGCATCACGCGGTGCTGGTCGCCAATGTCTCGGAAGTCGAGCGCGCGCCCGAAGGCCGCGTGCCGGACGTGCACGACGACGAACCGGCCGTGGTCGCGAACCTGCGCGAACTGCACGGCGAGCTGACCTCGCGCCCGGCGGTCGAGCTGTTCCACGAGGCGCAGCACCAGCACGCCGAAGGTCTGGCGCTGTACGCGCTCGGCCAGCTCGATCTGGTGCATCGCGCGCGCATCGACGATCTGTTCTATGCGATCGCGCATGCCGTGCGCGCACGCCTGACCTTCGACGAGAAGAGCCACCGTCCGCTGCTCGACGAGCTCAACGAGCGCCTGGTCGACAAGTACTTCGTCAATTTCAGCGTGTTCGAATCGATGCCCGACGTGTGGGCGATCGACCAGGTGTTTCCGATCGTGCCGATCGAGCGTCTCGATGAACTGCCCGACCGCCGCGGCGTGATCGCCGATCTGACCTGCGACTCAGACGGCAAGATCGACACCTATGTCGAGAACGAGGATCTCGACACCTCGCTGCCGCTGCATCCCTTGAAGCCCGGCGAGCAGTACCGCCTGGGCTTCTTCATGGTCGGCGCCTACCAGGAAATCCTGGGCGACATCCACAACCTGTTCGGCGACACCGACGCGGTCGAAGTGAAGATCGAGGGCGACGGCATCGCGGTCGCGCAGCAGCGCCGCGGCGACACCACCGACGTGATGCTCGACTACGTCGGCTACAAGCTGTCGGACCTGCGTGCGCGCTACACCGCGCTGGTCGACGATGCATCGCTGGCGGCAGATGAGTCGCAGCGGCTCAAGGACGCGCTGGAAGCCGGGCTGACCGGCTACACCTATCTGGACGACACGCCGCTGGAGTGACACCTGCGGCGTTGCGGACGCGCTCCTAGCGTGGGGCGTACTGATGGAGCCGGTAGAACTCTTCGCGCGTGACGACGCCATCGCCGTTGAAGTCGGCCTGCAGAAGCTGGCTGAGGCCGCGCTGGATGTAGTCCTCGTGCGTGATGCGACCATCGCCGTCGAAGTCGTAATAGACCACGGCGGAGTCCACCATCTGCCGGAACTGCGCCGGTGTCAGCTGGCCCGGGCCCCCCGCCTTCTCCAGATGCAGGCGTTGCTGCGCTTCGACCTCCTGGCGGCTGAGCACGCCGTCACCATCGAGGTCGTACTTGTCGAAATCGATCGTCGCATCGCGCCTGAGCTCTTCGGGCGTGATGCGACCATCGCCATCCACGTCGACACGGTTGAACATGGCCGGTATGTCCCGCGGGGTCTGAGCGGTCGACAGGGACGAGGCGCACAGCAGCGTCATCGAGGCTGCGAGAAGAAGTCCTTTCATGCGGAACGCATCCTGCCCTTGCGCGAAGGCTTACGTTAGCAATGCCCGCCGGCTATCGGGTCGCGACGCGGCATCAGACTATCCCGCACCGCTCGACGCGCCACCCGGCGCACGCGGCATGCAGTGGACTGCCGGGACGATCGATCGAGGCGTGCCGACGGACTATCCTGCCGCTGTCATGCGGCGCCTCACATGCGCCGCGCCCCACGTTCCGGAGCGTGCCCATGCGTTTTTCCCATCCAGCGCGCACCGCGCTCGCCCTTGCGCTCACCGTGCTCATCGCTGCCTGCGGCGAATCCGCGCCGCCTCCAGCCACGGTCGACGCGCCCCCGCCGCCGCTCGACATCGCCGCCTCGCAGGCGCCTGACAGCGCCGACATCCACCGCTTCACCATCGGCAATCTCCAGGCCGCCGTGCTGCGGGATGGCGACATCCGCTTCCCCAACGACGGCAAGACCCTCGCCGTGGGCGAGCCGAAGGCGGACGTGGACGCGGTGCTGTCGAGAGCCGGCGAGCCGACCGACACCGTGCACCTCGCCGTGCAGGCCTTGCTGGTGCGCAGCGGTGACCGCGTGCTGCTGTTCGACACCGGCGCCGGCGATGCGCAGTTCGCCGATGCCGGCCGCCTGCCGGCGTCGCTGCGCGCGGCAGGCGTCGAGCCCGACCAGGTCACCGACATCTTCATCAGCCATGCGCATGGCGATCATGTCGGCGGGCTGCTCGACGCCACGGGCAGCCTCCGGTTCGCCAACGCGACCGTGCACCTGTCGGCGCCGGAGTGGACGGCGCTGCAGGCCGACACCGCGAACGCGGCGCTGGCAGCGGCGATCCGGCCGCGCGTCGATGCTTTCGCGCCGGGGGCCGAACTGCTGCCGGGCGTCGTCACCTCGGTAGAGGTCGACGGACATACACCCGGCCACAGCGCCTACGAAATCGTCGACGGAGACGCGCGTCTGCTCTACATCGGCGATGCCGCGCACCATTACGCGGTGTCGGTGCGGCGTCCGCAGTGGACGATCGCGTTCGACGGCGATGCACCGGTCGCCGAGGCCAGCCGCGAAGCGCTGCTCGCGCGTGCCGCCGACAGCGGCGTCACCGTGGCCTCGCCGCATTTCCCGTTTCCGGGCCTGGGCCACATCGTGCGTCGCGACGACATGTTCGCGTGGGCGCCGCTGCAGTAAATCGGGATCGAACAGTGCGGACGGTCGTCGTCCGCACCGGCGTCAACGTTGCAGGGCAATGAGCCTGGTGGCGCAGACCGAGCAGCTACCTACGCGAGGCCTTGCCGTCGCCGTCGAGGGCCCTGTCTGCCCTCAGCCTTCGCGATGGATCTGAAACCCCGCGAACGACTGGCTCACCGGCATCACCTCGAGCCGGTTGATGTTGAGGTGCGGCGGCAGGTTGGCGACCCACCACAAGGTTTCCGCGATGTCGTCGGCGACGATCGGTTGCGCACCGGCGTACAGCGTGTCCGAAGCCGCCTGGTCGCCACGGGTGCGCACCAGGGTGAACTCGGTTTCGGCCAGGCCGGGCTCGATCGAGGTCACGCGCACGCCGGTGCCGTGCAGATCGCTGCGCAGGCCCAGCGAGAACTGGGTGACGAAGGCTTTGGTGCCGCCGTAGGCATTGCCGCCGGCATAGGGATAGCTTGCGGCGACCGAGCTGACGTTGAGGATCGCGCCACGGCGTTCGATCAAGGTGGGCAGCAGCGCATGCGTCAGTGTGACCAGCGCGGTGATGTTGGTGTCGATCATCTGCCGCCACTGGGCGAGATCGGCGCGTTGCGCCGGCGCGGTGCCGAGTGCGAGGCCGGCGTTGTTGACCAGCACGTCGATGTCGCGGAATTCAGCCGGCAGCGCATCGAGCGCGGCACGCATCGCGGCCTCGTCGCGGATGTCGAACGCGGCCGTGTGCAGGCGTTCGCTGCCGTGTGCATCGACCAGCGCCTGCAGGCGCTCGGCGCGGCGGCCGGTCGCGACGACACGCCAGCCGCCAGCGAGAAAACGCGCCACCGCGGCGGCGCCGAAACCCGACGTGGCGCCGGTGATGAGGATGGTGCGGGTCATGGACACTCCAGTGCGACCGCGCCGGTCACCGGCGCGGCATGTCGAGTCGATGGTTCAGTGCAGGGTCTCGCTGCCGCAGCACTTCTTGTACTTCTTGCCGCTGTCGCAGCTGCACGGATCGTTGCGGCCGGGAACGTCCGCCCGCTTGGCGGGTGCCGGGCGGCGGTCGTGCAGGCGCTGCAGATACATGTCGTAGAGCATGTCGGGCAGGTCGTAAGACAGGTCGAAGCGCTCGTCGAGCGTGAGCATGTCCTGGGCCTGCATGTCGGCATCGTCGAGCTGCGCGGCATCGACGATCGCCAGACGCGTGATCACGCCCAGGTCGTTGTCGATCGCGTCGTGTTCGTCCATCCACGTCGACCACGCGTCCTCGAACTGCGCCGCGCCGCGCAGGAACCCGGCCGCCCAGGCCGCGGCGAACGGGAAGTCGGCCGGGATGCCGTCGATCGCGTCCTCGCCCTGCGATGCGCCGTCGGTCTCGTCCTCGGGCGGCAGACCCAGCAAGGGCATCAGCGCCTCGCGGTCGCCGGCCTCCGAAGGGTCGTGGCGGATGCGCTGTTCGACTTCGGCGGCGAGCCGGGCGATCAGTGCTTCGGCCTCGCGGGTCTGGCGCTCGTCGCGGCGCGGAACCTCGCCCGTGCCCCAGATCGCCGGCAGTACCGTAGCCAGTTCCGCCTCGATCGGCCCGACCGCGAGCGCGGACAGGAAGCCGTCGAGCATTTCCAGGTTGCCCAGGCCGGTCTCGGGATCGGTGCAGCGGTCGAGCAGCACGTCGAGGCGGTCGAGTTCGGCGTCGCTGAGGGGCGTAGGAGCGGTCATGGAAGCAGGCTGCGCAGGGCGGTACAGCTTACCTGCTGGCACTGCGGACGGCGGCCTGCGGGACACGGGATGCCGCGTTGTCGGGGATCTGCTCGGTGGCCAGGGCCGTGGTCGCCGGACCGGCCACCACCAGCACCCCCGGCAAGAAGGTGCAATCGGGTCGTCGCACGACATCGCATGGTCGAATCCGGGCTGGGCGGGCCAGCATGGACGCCCGGATGGACCGCCAGCCGCCGCGGGTTCCAGCTTCAGTGTGTGGTGGACGCGTCGGGCGCGGGCGCCGGCGGTCCCTCGGCCGGCTCGCTGCGTTTGCGCCGCCGGCCGGTCGTCGACTTGCCGCGCGTACGCGCCTTGGTCGCCAGATGCTTCTGCAGCATGTCTTCGGCCAGCACCACGTCCTCGGACAGGATGCCGGCCGCGCGTGCGATCGCTATCCGCGCCGCCGCCCGGTTCTCGTCCGGATTGGCCTGCAGCAGCTCGCGGATCGCCTCGCGGACCGACGCCTGCGCGTTGTGCTTGAGCTTGAGGTCGCTGCCCTGCTGGAACAGCGCCAGCAGCACATCGACGACGGGTTTGATCAGTGCGGCTTCGATGGCCATGGCGCGTGTCCTCCTTCGGGATTCCATTGTCCCGGGGGCGGTCGCGCGGGCTGCGATCGGGTTGCGACGCAAGGCACGGAACGGGGCGTGCGCGGCGCGCGGGTGGACCGCGGTTCCCTGTAGGAGCGCGCTTGCGCGCGATGGGCTTTGTCGGGAAAGCCCTTGCGCGCAAGCGCGCTCCTACAGGAGGGTGCAACGGTCACGATGTGGTCGCGCGGGCTGCGATTCGCGTGCGACGCAAGGCACGGAACGGCGCGTGCGCGGCGCGCGGGTGGACCGCGGTTCCCTGTAGGAGCGCGCTTGCGCGCGATGGGCTTTGTCGGGAAAGCCTCTCGCGCGCCAGCGCGCGCCTACGGAAGCGGGCTTACTGCGCCTTGATCGCCAGTGCGGGCAGGCCGCCGTTGCCGAGCTTCTGCTTGGCCTCGGCCAGGTCGGTGGCGGTGCCGTACGGCCCCATGCGTACGCGGTACACGGTGCGGCCGCCGGCTTTACCCGATTCCACGCGGGCGGTCAGGCCGAGCAGGGCGATGCGCGCCTTGAGCGCTTCGGCATCACCGGACGCGCTGAACGAACCGGCCTGCAGGATGTAGCGGGCGTCGCTTCCCGCCGCGGCCGGCGACGTGGTGGCGGCCGTGGCTGCGGCCGTCGGTGCCGGGGTCGCCGCAGGGCGCTCCTCGGGCAGCGGCTGCGGCGCCGGCGTTGCACCGCCGGCCAGGTCGGCGGCATCGGGATGCGTGGCCTGCAACGCCTGCTGCTGGGCCTCGGCACGTTGCTGACGCTGGGCCTCGGCGCGCGCGCTGGCGGCGAGTTCTGCGTCCGTCATCGGCACTTCCTGCTCGGGCAGCATCGTGTAGAAGTCGTAGTCGGTCGACGTCGGCTGCTGCGTGGCGCCGCGCGGCCGCTGGCCGGCCGGCGTCGGCAGTTCGGGCTCTTCTTCCGACGTCGCCGCGGCGGGCTGTGCATCGGGATTGGGCTGCGGGCGGAAGAAGCCATCCTCGGCGTCGGGCTTGAGCAGGCGCGGCACCGCCAGCACCAGGCCCAGCGCCAGGACCACGCCGATGATCATCCACGCCCAGCCGGGCAGTCCGCCGGAGCTGCCGCCGTTGCGCCGTGCCTGGGATTTACCGCGTCGTGCCGCCATTACATCGCCTCCGGTGCCTGCACGCCGAGCAGCGTCAGGCCATTGCGCAGTACCTGTCGCACTGCGGTGGCCAACGCCAGGCGTGCGTCGCGCACGTCGGCTTCGTCGACCAGGAACTGGTGATCGTTGTAGTACGTCTGGAAGGCCTGTGCCAGTTCCAGCAGGTAGGTCGCGATCAGGTGGGGTTCAAGCTGCGCGCCCGCGGCGGCCACGATCTCCGGCCAGCGCGACAGGTCGATCAGCACATCGCGCAGGGCAACGTCGTCCAGGTCCGGCAACTGCGCCAGGCCGTTCTGCAGGTCGAACTGCAGGCCGGCTTCGCCCAGCTTGCGCAGCAGGCCGCAGATGCGCGCATGCGACAGCTGCACGTAGTAGACCGGGTTGTCGAGCGACTGGCTGCGCGCCAGGTCGATGTCGAACACCAGCTGCGAATCGGGCTTGCGTGCGACCAGGAACCAGCGGGTCGCATCGCGGCCCGCTTCGTCGATCAGATCGCGCAGCGTGAGATAGCTGCCGGCGCGCTTGGACAGCTTCACTTCCTCACCGCCGCGCATGACCGTGACCATCTGGTGCAGCACGTATTCCGGCCACCCTTGCGGAATGCCGGCATCGAGCGCCTGCAGTCCGGCGCGCACCCGTGCCAGCGAGCCGTGGTGGTCGGCGCCCAGCTCGGTGATCGCGCGCTCGTAGCCACGCTGCCATTTGGACAGGTGATAGGCGACGTCCGGCACGAAGTAGGTGTAGGTGCCGTCGGACTTGCGCATCACGCGGTCCTTGTCGTCACCGTAGTCGGTGCTGCGCAGCCACAGCGCGCCGCCCTCCTCGTAGGTGTGGCCGTGGGCGACGAGTTCGCGCACGGTCTCCTCCACCTTGCCGTCGGCATACAGCGACGACTCGAGGAAGTACACGTCGAAGCCGACGCCGAATGCGGCCAAGTCGGCGTTCTGCTCGCGGCGCAGCCAGGCGACGGCGAAGCGGCGGATCGCATCGAGATCGTCGGGCGCGTTGGCGCCGGTGACGGCATGGCCGTCGACCTCGACCGTCGCGCCTTCCAGATACGCGTGCGCCACGTCGGCGATGTAGTCGCCGTTGTAGGCATCGGCCGGCCAGTCGGCATCCCCGGGCTTGAGGCCCTTGGCGCGCGCCTGGGTGGAGCGGGCCAGATTCTCGATCTGCACGCCAGCGTCGTTGTAATAGAACTCGCGCTTGACCAGCCAGCCGTTGGCGTCGAGCACGCGGGCGATGCAGTCGCCGATCACCGCCGCGCGGCCGTGGCCGACATGCAGCGGGCCGGTCGGGTTGGCCGACACGTACTCCACGCCGGCGGTGCGATCGGCGCCGCTGTCGTTGCGACCGAAGGCGTCGCCCTGCGCGTGCACGGCGATGAGCTGTTCGCGCCAGGCGTGGGCAGTGAAGCGGAAATTGAGGAAGCCCGGCCCGGCGATCTCGACGCGTTCGATCGCCTCGCTCGCCGGCATCGCGTCCACCAGCGCCTGCGCGATCGCGCGCGGGTTCGACTTCGCCGGCTTGGCCAGCAGCATCGCCGCATTGGTCGACGCGTCGCCGTGGCTGCGGTCCTTCGGCCGTTCGACGGTGAAGGCGGGCGTGGCGAGGTCGGCGGGGAGCGTGCCGGCGTCGCGCAGGGCGGCGATGGCCTGCTCGACCAGCGGCTCGATCAGGACGCGAAGCTGGGATTTCACGGAAAAGTCGGTCGCGGAAAACGGTGGGCCATTGTACGCGAGGGTTGGCAGCGGCCCGGGCCCGGTCGTGGCAGAACGCGCGAAGCCCTCCCCCGCAAGGCGGGGGAGGGTTGGGAGGGGGCAAGCCGTCCGACCGGGGCAAATTCTGATTCGCGAGTGGTGGCGCCCGGGTTTGAAATCGCATGTGCTGACGGTCCGCCCCCACCCAACCCTCCCCCGTACACGGGGGGAGGGTCTCAGGCCAGGGCCGCGCGGATTCACGCGTATGCTTTGCGCCCCCTAACGTCGACCGCCCACGTGGACGCGCTGTTTCCCGAACTGATCTGGCTGGTCTGCATCGCTTTCATGGCCGGGCTGGTCGACGCGGCGGTCGGCGGTGGCGGGCTGGTGCAGTTGCCGGGTCTGTTCACGGCCTTGCCGCAGCACACACCGGCGGCGCTGCTGGGCACCAACAAGTTCAGCTCGTTCTTCGGCACCGCTGCGGCTGGTTGGCGCTATGCGCGCAATGTGCGGTTTCCGTGGGCGCCGGTGCTGTTCGCGGCGGCCACGGCCTTCGTGTTCTCGTTCCTCGGTGCCACTGCGGTGAGCCTGCTGCCACGCGATGCGGTGCGGCCGCTGATCCTGGTGCTGCTGGTCGCGATGCTGGCCTACACGCTGGTCAAGAAGGACTTCGGCGCGATGCACCGGCCACGGGATGTCGGCCGCAGGGAACTCGGGTTGGCCCTGCTGATGGGCGCGGCGATCGGCTTCTACGACGGGCTGTTCGGTCCCGGCACCGGCAGTTTCCTGATCTTCCTGTTCATCCGCTTCTTCGGGCTGGACTTCCTGCGCGCGACCGCCGCATCGAAGATCGTCAACATCGCGACCAATCTGGCCGCGCTGTCGTTCTTCGTGCCGTCGGGGCATGTGCTGCTGGCGTTCGCGGTGCCGATGGCGGCGGCGAACGTCGCCGGCGCGTTCGCCGGCACGCGCCTGGCGTTGCGCGGCGGCACGCCGGTGATCCGCAAGCTGTTCGTGACGCTGGTGGTCGTGCTGATCGCGAAGATGGGCTGGGACACGCTGGCCGGCGCCTGAGCGCCGACCGGAGCGGGGATCAGCGGCGCGTGCCGCCCACCTCGATGAACTGCAGAAACTCGGCGCGCGTGCGGGCATCCTCGCGGAAGCTGCCGAGCATGGTCGAGGTGATCATGCTCACCCCGCGCTTGTGCACGCCGCGGGTGGTCATGCACTCGTGCGCGCCTTCGACCACCACGCCCACGCCCAGCGGCGAGAGCGCGCGCTGGATGCAGCCGGCAATCTGCGCGGTCATCTTCTCCTGCACCTGGAAGCGCTTGGCGTAAGCCTCGACCACACGCGCCAGCTTGCTGATGCCCACGACCTTGCCGGCGGGAAGGTAACCCACATGCACCTTGCCGATGATCGGCGCCATGTGGTGCTCGCAATGGCTTTCGTACTCGATGTCGCGCAGCACGATCATCTCGTCGTAGCCGGCGACCTCCTCGAACGTCCGCGCCAGATACGCGTCGGCATCGGTCGCGTAACCGCTGAACCACTCGGTGTAGGCATCGACGACGCGGCGCGGTGTATCGAGCAGCCCTTCACGCGCCGGATCCTCACCAGCCCAGCGCAACAGCGTGCGCACGGCGGACTCGGCATCGGTACGGCTGACGCCGTGGCGGGCGTTGTCTTCGGCAGGGTGGGACATGGGCGGTACCGGCAAAGACGCCGAGTTTAACGCCTCGGCCGCGGCCGCCCCCAGACCTGCGATGGCGCGGGTCAGGCGGGACCGCGGCGCGGCAGGCCGACAGGGCCACCAGGACCGGCGGTTTCGTCGACGGGCGTCCGGCTCCAGGCATCTTCGACCGCGCCCCGGGCCTCGACCCAGCCGAGCCGCGATTGCCCCCGGGCACTGTCCCATTCCTGTTCCAGTTGGGCTTCGACCTCGTCGAAACGGCGCCCGTGATGGCGGCGCGCGCTATGGCGGCCGAAGCGATAGGCGGGCTCGTAATCGTCCCAATGGCGGCCGGCCGAGTAATACGGTGCGGCTTCCAGACCATCCTTGAATTCGGCATCGAGCATATCGGCGCCCGCCACCGCCGCATCTTGCGGTGTGGCGTTGTCGGCAGCGCGGGCAGGAGCAGGGCGTGTGGGCTTCATGGGATCGGATCCGGCAGCACCCTCGCGCCGGGCCAGCGCGATCGAGCGGGTCTGCCACGCTGCGGACCGTAGTGCGGGGTCCCTCCCGCCGCAGTGAAATCGTGACGGGCGCGCACGTCTGCCTCAGGGGCGATTCATGGCTGCGGCGTGGGCGGCCGCCGGCGTGCCGTCAGTCCAGGGCCGCCAGCAGTGCGGCCGCGAACGCTGCCGGGTCGAAACGCTGCCCCGTCGGGTCTTCGCCGCGCCGGACGATCACGACCCCGCGCGAGGGCACCACGATCACGTACTGCCCGCGGTTGCCCATAGCCGCAAACGCATCGGCGGGCACGTCCGGCGTGCGTGACATCAGCCACAGCGTGGCGCCGTAGGCGAAATCACCCTCGGGCTGCGGGCCCGACGGCGTGGTCGCGGCGTGCACCCAGCCCTCGGGCAGCAGGCGCCGGCCTTCGAACACGCCGTCGTGCTGCAGCAGCAGACCGAAGCGGGCCAGATCCCGCGCGGTCGACCAGACCTGGCTCGACAGCACGAAGCCGCCGCGCCAGTCGGTCTCGGCATAGGTGCGCGTCATGCCCAGCGGCCAGAACAGGTCGGTGTAGGGACGCGACAGCGCCCGTTCCTCGTCATCGGTCGCCGCGCGCAGCGCATGCACGGCCAGCACGCTGTCGTTGTTGGCGTAGCGGAAATGCGTGCCAGGCGGGTGGACCAGCGCACCGCCAGGCGCCGATTCGGCCACCGTGACGCCACCGAAGTACAGCGCGTCGGTGCGGTTGCCGGCGGTATCGCTGTGCAGGCCGCTGGACATGCGCAGCAACTGGTCGACGGTGATCGCAGCGCGCGGATCACCCGGTGCCTGCCATTCGGGCACCAGCGCAGGCTTCGAGACGTCGAGTTCGCCGGCCTGCCGGGCCACGCCGATCAGTGCCCCGGTCAGGCTCTTGGCCACCGACCAGGTGCGCTGCGACACGTGCGGGCCGAACCCCTCGCGATAACGCTCGGCAATGATGCGCCCGTCCTGCAGCACGAGCACGCCCGTGGTCGCATGGCCTGCGCCGTAGGCAGGCGTGTCGAATGCGGCTTCGACGGCGGCAGCCAGCGCATCCGCATCGCCGCGCGGTGCGGCCGTGGCATCGCGGTCGCCCAGCGGCCATGGCCTGTCGTCGAGATCGGGCGCGCTGGCGTCGAAGCGCGGCAGGGCGGCAATCACACCGGCATCCGCGCCGATCGGCAGCTGCGCGCAGCCCAGGTTCGGTCGCCACGCAGCGATACGCGGCGGCAGCGCCGCATCGAATGCGACCGCCACCGTCCGCATCTGCGCATCGACTTCAGCATCGAGCGCCTCCACATCGGCCTGGTAGTCCGGATAGATGCCCACCAGCTCCAACGCCTCGGCCTGGGCCTGCGTGCGCCCGGCATTGAAAACCGCGCTGCACAGCGTGAGCGCCTTGTAGCCGGCGGCGACGGCGCGTGCGTGTACGGCCTGTTCGCGTTCGACGACCGTCTGCGCGGCCGCGGTCGAGGTGGCCAGGAGCAGTGGCAGCAGCAGGACGAGGCGCATCGGTCTTCCGGACATGAGAATGAACCCCAGTGTAGGTGCACCGCTTTGCCGCGCGTCCGGCGCCGGGCATCATGGCGGGCCCGGAACACGACGACGGCACGACGGACATGACCGACGCACGAGGCAAGGGGCGCATGAAGCGCTCGAAGACCACCGCACTGCTGCTGATGGGCACCGCGCCCCTGCTGTTCACTGCCTGCCAGCGCACCGCGCCGGTCGAAGTGCAGGAAGGCCTCTACACCTCGGTCGAAAGCTGCGTGCAGGCGGTCGGTGACACCGCGACCTGCCGCATCGCATTCGAGCAGGCGAAGCTGCAGGCCGCCGACAGCGCGCCGCAGTACAGCAGCCGCGAAGCCTGCGAGGCCGAATTCCCGGCCGAGGAATGCGTCGAGCAGAAGACCTCGACCGGTCATTCGTTCGTGGGCCCGCTGATGGCGGGGTTCTTCCTGTCGCAGATGATGAACAACAACCGCGCAGGCGCCGCGGCGGCCCAGCGTCAGCCGCAGGCCGCGCCGGCGTTCCGCGACAACCGCGCCGGCTGGCTGCGTCCCAACGGCGCGCCCGGCGCCGGTCGCGCCGGCATGGCGCCCGTGTCGGCCACGCCCGACCGCGCGATGACCGCCAGCCGCGGCGGCTTCGGCCGTTCGGCCAGCGGCCGCAGCACCGGCGGCTGACATGCGGCGCGTGCCCATCGTCGAGCGCGGCGACTGGCAGGCGCAGGCCGCCGAGTGCGGCTTCCGGTTCCACACCATCGACGGCGCCCGCTACTGGGACGAGCGCGTGTACTACGCGTTCTCGATGGCGCAGATCGAACATGACCTGGAAGACCCGAGCGTCGAGCTGCACGACATGGCGATGGGTCTGGTCGATGAGATCGTCGCCAGCGAATCGCTGATGGAGCGGCTGGCGATTCCGGCGCACTACCGCGACTGGATCGCCGAGAGCTGGCGTAAGCGCGAACCGCATCTCTATGGCCGGCTCGACTTCGCCTACGACGGCAAGGGCCCGGCCAAACTCTACGAGCTCAACTACGACACGCCGACCTCGCTGTTCGAGGCCGCGTTCTTCCAGTGGCAGTGGCTGGAAGACCAGCGCGCCAGCGGCCGGCTGCCGCGCGAGGCCGACCAGTTCAATTCGATCCACGAAGCATTGGTGGAACGCTTCGGCGAACTGATGGCCGCGCTGCCGCCGCCGCTGGTGTTCGCCGCGGTGCGCCAGTCGGAAGAGGACCAGGGCACCATCGCCTACCTGCGCGACTGCGCCGCGCAGGCCGGCCTGCACGGCGCGGCGATGGCGCTCGAGGACATCGGCCTGTCCGAGGACGGCCGCTACACCGATCTCGACGACACGGTGATCGGCTCGCTGTTCAAGCTGTATCCGCTCGAAGACCTGTTCGCCGACGACTTCGGCCGCGCGCTGCCGAAGTCGGGCATCCGCCTGCTGGAGCCGCCGTGGAAGGCCGTGCTCAGCAACAAGGGTCTGCTGCCGCTGCTGTGGGAGCGCCATCGCGGGCATCCGAACCTGCTGGCCGCCGAATTCGACATCGGCGGCGACCTGCCGGCCGGCTGGGTGCGCAAGCCGCTGCATTCGCGCGAAGGCGCGAACATCGAGCTGCATCTGGCGGACGGCGCGCGCCTGCACAGCGACGGGCCGTATGCCGGCGCCTGCATCCGTCAGGCCGCGCATCCGCTCACCGCCTTCGACGGGCAGTACCCGATGATCGGCAGCTGGATCGTCGGCGACACCGCCTGCGGTATCGGCATCCGCGAGGACGACTCGCCGATCACCCGCGACAGCGCGCGGTTCGTGCCGCATGCGATTGTCGAGGCGGATGCACCGGCGACGTTCTACGCGTAAAGCGAGCGCTTGAGCCCTCCCCCGCAAGCGGGGGAGGGTTGGGAGGGGGCGAACCTTCCGTACACGCAGGATCAATCCATGCGCACAGCCCGCGCCTCGATCCACGCATCCACCACGCGGCACACGCCATCCGGATTCGTCAGCACCTCGTCGTTCCAGAAACGCAGCACATGGAATCCGCATCGCCGCAGATACGCATCGCGCGCTGTGTCAGTGCGCGACCCGTTGTGTTGACCGCCGTCCACTTCGATCACCAGCGCAGGCTCCAGGCATGCGAAGTCGACAACGAACGGACCGATCGGGTGTTGGCGTCGGAACTTCAGATTGCAGCGCTGGCGACCGCGCAAATGACGCCACAGCGCATGCTCGGCAGGCGTCATCGCGCGTCGCAGGCGGCGTGCGAGAAGACTGCGCTGGCCGTTGCGCATTGCTGCGTCCCTCGCGGATCGGCCCCGGCAGGTTGCGCCCGCGCCAAGTCCCGATCCAGCGGACCATTGCCTGGGCGAGCGTGGGGTTTGCCCCCTCCCAACCCTCCCCCGCAAGCGGGGGAGGGCTCTAATCGCCGCGCTGGCGTGGAAGGCCGATCGCGTCACACCGCACCTCGTCCGACGGCAGTGGGTATTGCATGGCGCTGTGCCAGCTCGTGGGCCTGAAGCGAAAAAGCAAGCCGAGCAAAGCTATCTAGCCCTCCCCCGCTTGCGGGGGAGGGTTGGGTGGGGGCAATCGGTCCGCGCACGCGGCCTATTCCCGAGCGCCCACCTGTCAGCTCTGACGCGTTGCACGCAGGCCTCAATTCTTGCTGACGCGTCGCCATCCCATGCCCCACCCCCACTCCTGCGATCATGTACCCATGAACACCTCCGCTGCCTTCTCCACACTCGCGCTGCCGCCTGCCCTGCTGCAGGGCGTCGACGCGCTCGGCTATTCCACGATGACCCCGATCCAGGCGCAGTCCCTGCCGCCGATCCTCGAAGGCCGCGACGTCATCGCGCAGGCGCCGACCGGCAGTGGCAAGACCGCGGCCTTCGGGCTTGGTCTGCTGCAGAAGATCGACACCGCGCTGGTCGAAACCCAGGCGCTGGTGCTGTGCCCGACGCGCGAACTCGCCGACCAGGTCGGCAAGCAGCTGCGCAAGCTCGCGCTCGGTCTGCCGAACCTCAAGGTCTCGGTGCTGTGCGGCGGCATTCCGCTCGGCCCGCAGCTCGCATCGCTGACGCATCCGCCGCATGTCGTCGTCGGCACGCCCGGGCGTATCCAGGAACTGGCGAAGAAAAAGGCCCTGCATCTGCGCCACGTGACCACCCTGGTGCTCGATGAGGCCGACCGCATGCTCGACATGGGCTTCGAGGAGTCGATCCGCGACATCGTCAAGCGCGTGCCGCCCGCGCGCCAGGGCCTGCTGTTCTCGGCCACGTTCCCGGACGAAATCCGCGATCTCGGCACCGCGATGCTGCGCGAGCCGGTGCAGCTTGGCGTGGGCGGCGATGCGCCGGCGCCGAAGATCGAGCAGATCTTCCACGAGGTCGAACCGTCGCGCCGTGCGCCGCTGCTGGCCGCGCTGCTGCTGCGCCACCGCCCCGAATCGGCGGTCGTGTTCTGCAACACGCGCGCCGACGTCAACGAGGTCGCCGGTTCGCTGGGCCATTACGGTTTCGACGCGCTGGCCCTGCACGGCGACATGGAACAGCGTGATCGCGACGAAGTGCTGGTGCGCTTCTCCAACCGCAGCGGCAACGTGCTGGTCGCCAGCGACGTCGCCGCGCGCGGTCTCGATGTCGAGGACCTGGCCGCGGTGATCAATTTCGAATTGCCGCACGATGTCGACACCTACGTGCACCGCATCGGCCGTACCGGTCGCGCCGGGCGCGCGGGTCTGGCGCTGAACCTGGTGACGCCGCGCGAACTGCCGCGCACCACGCTGATCGAGGCGCACTTTGGCGCGCCGGTGCGCTGGGAGAAGCTGCTGCCGCTCAGCGGCAAGGCCAGCGACGTGCCGGTCGCGCCGATGGTGACGCTGCGCATCGACGCCGGCCGCACCGACAAGCTGCGCCCCGGCGACATCGTCGGTGCGCTGACTGGCGAGGCCGGCCTGCACAAGGACGCGATCGGCAAGATCGACGTCTTCGCCACGCGCAGCTACGTCGCCATCGCCCGCGGCAAGGCGCAGCAGGCGGCCAACCACCTGCGCGACGGCAAGATCAAGGGCCGCCGCTTCCGCGTGCAGTTGCTCAGGACGACGTGACCTCACGTGGCATGGCGGCAGACTGCTGCGCATGCGCCTGCTGATCATCACCTACGGCACCGAGGGCGACGCACGCCCGCTTGCCGCGCTCGGCCATGCGCTGATGCGCGCGGGACACACGGTGCATCTGCTGGGAGATGGCGACACGCTCGATTCGGCGCACGCACTCGGCGTGCCGGCGACCGCGCTGGCCGGCGACATCCGCGGGACCTTGTCGCGCATGCGTGCGATGCGTCAGATCGAACGCGCGCTGATTCGCATCGTCGAGGCGCGCACGCCCGAATGGATGCAGCAGGCGCTGGCGCTGGGGGCCGGTTGCGATGCGATGATCGTGTCCGGGCTCACCGCCTTCGTCGGTCTGTCGGTGGCGGAGAAACTCGGCGTGCCGGCGATCGGCGCGATGATGATTCCGATCAGTCCGACGGCCGCCTTCACGTCTCCGCTGTCGCCGATCCGCCTGCCGCGCGCACTCAACCGCAGCTCGCACGCGTTCGTGAACCACATGGTCTGGCGCACCTTCCGCGCCACGACCAACCGCGGACGCGTCGCCGTCGGCTTGCCAGCGCGTCGGGCGCTGTCGATGGACTACCCCGTGCTCTACGGGATTTCCCCGGCCCTGCTGCCGGACATCGACGACTGGCCGGCCGACGCCATCGCCTGCGGCCAGTGGGTCGCGCCGTCACGCGACTGGACGCCGCCGCCGGATCTGGCCGCATGGATCGAGCAGGGCCCGCCGCCGGTCTATGCCGGCTTCGGCAGCATGAGCGGCTTCGATGCACCACGCGTATGCGCCGCGCTGCTCGAAGCCCTCGGCGCGCGCCGCACGCTGTTCAACCCCGGCTGGAGCGGCATCGACACCGCCGGCCTGCCGTCGAACATCCGCGTCATCGGCAGCGTGCCGCATGACTGGTTGCTGCCGCGCTGCGCACTGGCGATCCACCACGGCGGGTCGGGCACCACGCACTCCGCGTGCCGCGCCGGCATTCCCTCGGTGATCCTGCCGTTCGCCGGCGACCAGCCGTTCTGGGCGCGGCGCCTGCGCGCGCTGGGCATCGCAGACCGGGTGTTGAACGGCCGGCGTCCGGCGGCGGCCGGACTCGGGCAGGGCATCGCGTTCGCCGAACGGCCCGACACCCGGGCCCGCGCGGTGGCACTCGGCCGGGCCATGGCCGGCGAGGATGGCGCCGCGACGGCCGTCGCCTGGATCGAAACGTTCGCCATGACGCGCAAAGGCGCCGGCTGATCGCGCCCGCTTTCCCGCCGCGAGGCCACGTGTCCATTGGCCGATGCACCTGCATGCATGCACTGCCGCGCGTCGCGGTGCCGGTCGCGGTGGGCCGAGCGCATCGACACCTGCAGCGTCAAGGCGACACGCGGGTGCGGCTGCGCGAGCCCCGGTCGACGCGTCGCAACGCCGGGTGTTGAACCGGCGGCGCCCACCTCGGGTCGGCCCGAGGGCCGGCGCGCGGCGGCGCGTTCTATCGTGCAGGCCTCTCCACCACAGGACGGTCCCCCATGAGCGACAACGACGGCACTTCGGGCGTATCGGGCGCCAGCGGCGCGAACGGCACCCAGGACGCGCGCGACACCGCGGCCGAAGCGGCGGCCAGCGCGGGGCTCGACACCACCGCCAACGCGTCCAACGAGGCCGTGTCCGCCGCCGAAACCGGCAAGGCGGCCGCCGCAACGGGGGACGTCTGCACCGCCGAGGCCTCGGCCACCCGCGCCGAAGCCGCTGCCCGCGAAGCCGTCGAGTCGGCCACTGCGTTGGCCGACATCGCCGCCAACACGCCCACGCCTGCCACCGAGGCGATGGCGGCATTCGCCGCCGACTACGCCCAGGCCGCTACCGATGCCGCAGCCGCCGCCCGCGGTGCCTTCGACGGCCTTCAGCAGAGCCAGGGCGTCGGCGCCTGCGTGTCCGAAGCGCCGACCTCGCCCACACAGGGCCTGGCCCTGGGCACGATCAACCAGCTCGGCGGCTTGTGGTCCTGAGCCGGTGCGCGGATGGCCCGCGCCGTGTGGGCACTAAGCCGCTTCGCGGAAGCGGCGCACGTGTTCGATCAGCGCGCGCAGCTTCGGCGGCGGATGTCGCCGGTCGGGGAAGTACAGGAAGAACCCGGCGAACGGCGGCAGGAAGGCATCGAGCACGCTGACCAGTTCGCCGCGCGCCAGGTGCGGCGCGAACGTCTCCTCGATGCCGATCGTCAGCCCGCCGCCGGCCAGTGCGGTGCGCACCATCAGCAGCATGTCGTTGGTGGTGACCTGCGGCTGCACGGCCACGTCGAACTCCTGACCGTCTTGCGAAAACTCCCAGCGATAGGGCGCGACATCGGGCGCCGGTCGCCAGCCGATGCAGCGGTGGTCGACCAGTTCGCGCGGATGTACCGGTGTGCCGTGCGCGGCGAGATACGCCGGCGTCGCCACCACCACCTGGCGCACCGGCCCGGTCAGCGGCACGGCGATCATGTCCTGCTCGATCACCTCGCCCAGGCGCACACCGGCGTCGAACCCGTCGGCGACGATGTCCGACTCGGCATCGGTCACGGTCACGTCCAGCACCACCTGCGGATACGCCTGCGCGAAGCTCGCCACCAGCGGGCCGGACAGGAAGCGCTCGGCGATCGAGGTCACGGCCACGCGCAGCACGCCGCGCGGCGGGCCGTCGTCGAGCGCGTCGTCGAGCGCCGCGCCGATCTGCGCCAGCGGCTGTGCGATCTGCCGGTGCAGGCGATGGCCGGCGTCGGTCAGCCGCACGCTGCGCGTCGAGCGCGACACCAGTGCCACGCCCAGGCGGTCCTCGAGCTTGCGCATGCCCTGGCTCACCGCCGAGCGGGTCACGCCCAAGCGATCGGCCGCCGCGCGGAAATTGGTGCTTTCGGCAACCGCGGCGAAGACACGCAGCAGGTTCAGATCGACGCTCATTGGTAACAAATTCTAACCGCCGTATGCACGGATCAGGGAGTTCTCTGGACGTCGGCCGCGGCGTAGTGTCTTCGAACCCCCCACTTGGAGCCATGCCATGCAGACCTTGAACGACCGTATCGTCCTGATCACCGGTGCCAGCAGCGGCATCGGCGCCGCCACCGCACGCACGCTCGCCGCCCGTGGCGCCACCGTCGTGCTCGGTGCCCGCCGGGTGGACCGGCTCGACGCCCTCGTCGCAGAGATCACCGCCGCTGGCGGACGTGCGGAGGCCCGCGCACTCGATGTCGTCTCGCGCGACGACATGCAGGCCTTCGTCGATCACGCTCTCACCGTCCACGGCCGCGTGGACGTGCTCGTCAACAACGCCGGGGTGATGCCGCTCTCGCCGTTGTCGGCGCGTAAGTTCGACGAATGGGACCGCATGATCGACGTCAACATCCGCGGCGTGTTGCACGGCATCGGCGCCGTGTTGCCGGCGATGGAGCGGCAGGGCCACGGTCACGTCGTCAATGTCGCGTCCATCGGCGCCCACCAGGTGTTTCCTACGTCCGCGGTGTACTGCGCCACCAAGTACGCCGTCTGGGCAGTGTCGGAAGGCCTGCGCCAGGAAACCGACCGCCTGCGCGTCACCGTCGTCAGCCCCGGTACCACCACCTCCGAGCTCGCCGACACGATCACCCACGAGGCATCCGCGGAGGGCATGCGCGACTTCCGCCGCGTGACCATCGAACCGGACGCCATCGCGCGTGCGATCGCCTTCGCCATGGAGCAGCCCGCCGATGTCGACGTCAGCGAGCTGATCGTGCGCCCCGTCGCGAGCCCCTACTGATGGCCGCCTCGCGCAAAACAGCGATGCCCACAGGCTTGCCGCGCTGCTGCATGCTCGCCGGCGTGGCCATCGCGATGGGCCTGGCGTTACCGCTGGCGGCGGCGCGTGACGGCGAGGGAGCGACATCCGTGCCGGTTCACGACAACGCGGCGCAGGTGCGTGCCGCGTTCGACGGCTGGCGGAACGGGCAGGGCAGCGTGTTCGACCTGCTCGCCGACGATGTCGTGTGGACCGTGGCTGGCGACAGCCCGGTCTCGGGCACGTATCGCACGAAGCAGGCGTTTCTCGACGAGGCGGTCGCGCCGATCACCGCGCGTCTCGCCACGCCGATCGTGCCGCGCGTGACGCGCATCGTCGCCGACGGCGCGCATGTGGTCGTGCTGTGGCAGGGCAGCGCCACGGCGCACGACGGCGCTGTGTATCGCAACGATTACGCCTGGCATCTGGAACTTGCAGGCGGGCGCATCGTGCGCGCCACGGCCTATCTCGATACCTGGGCACTGGCGCGACTGCTCGACGACGCATGAACTGACGTGGTCAGTCGCCGGGCCGACGCGTCACGCCCCGTGCGCCGGTTCCGGTGACGGGGCAGCCTCCGGCGGCCCCATGCCGCCCCTGCTGTAGCGCCCCGACCGGTCGAAGCAGCAGGCGCGGCGCTTGCCCGAGGCGAGCATGTCGCAGGCGGTCGCCAGGCGTTTGACGCGCGTGGCGGCCTGCTTGCCCGAGGTGATCCAGTGGATCCAGTCGCGTCGCTGCGCCGGTGTCAGCGTCTTCCACTGCGCGTGCGCGGCCCCGTGCCCGGCCAGGGCACGGCGGACGTCGACGGGCACGGCCGGTTCGAGCGTTTCGGCCAGTGGCGTCAGCACCAGCGTCACCGTGTCGCCCGCTGCCACGTCGGCGGCCCGCATCAGGGCCGACGACACCTTGAACCAGTGACTGCCGGCGCCGTCGGGCTGCAGGGTCGTCCGGAACGGGGCACCGGCCAACGTACCGTCCACCGCGACAAGTCCACGGCTGGGCAGACGGCCGCTGGCCGCGCCGGACAGCACGGCGAATGCCCACCGCGCCGAGACCGGGATCGCCGGCGTCAGCAGTGTGGTCTCGCAGCGGATCGGGTCGGATGCGCGCGTCATGCCGGCGATGCTACGCCTGGCCTGCGTCCACGTGGAATGCGATGACCGCATGCGCGAACGCGCGTGCGCCAGTGATACGGCGGCATGATTTCAACCGCGACCGTCATCACACCTCTGCACATACAGCTGCGTTTGGCCGCTACTTCGGGCCTGTCGGCGGCGCTTCGCCCGAAAACGCGCGTTACCCTATTCAGCAGCAGGGCTTGTCGATGCAGCCCCGCGCGAATTTGTCGATCCGGGACGCCGCGCGCGGACGTGAGAGGAGAGGTCCGGCATGCAGGGGTGGGTGGGCGAGTACGCGTGGGGGCTGGTGGCGCTCTCGTTCGCGGTGGCGGTGAGCGCCTCGTATGCGTCGCTGATCACACTCGGACGCATCCGTGCCGCGCAGACCGACGTGGACAGACGCTGGTGGCTGCTGGGCGGCGCGCTGGCGCTGGGCATCGGCATCTGGTCGATGCACTTCATCGGCATGCTGGCCTATCAGCTGCCCATTCCGGTCGGCTACGACCCCTGGATCACGGCGCTCTCGTGCGTGATGGCGATCGTCGCCTCGGCATACGCCCTGTGGCTGGTGACGCGCGGACCGCTGACCACACGACGCCTGATCGGCGGTGCACTCGTGATCGGCGCCGGTGTGGCGGCGATGCACAGCGTGGGCATGTTGGCGATGCGCATGCAGCCGGCGCTGGAGTACCACCGCGGCTGGCTGTTGGCCGCGCTCGGCGTGGCCGTGGTGGCCGCCGGCGTCGCTCTGGCGATCGCCGACCGCATTCGCGAGCACGCGCCGCGTGCATGGCTGCACTACACGATGGCCGCGCTGGCGATGGGCAGCGCGATCGCCGGCGCGCACTACACCGCGATGGCCGCGGTCCGCTTCGCCGACGGCTCGGTGTGCAGCGCGGCGCTGCCCAGCGGCATGAGTCCGGACATGCTCGCGACTCTGGTCGCCGCACTCACCGCCGCCCTGCTGGGCACGGCGATCACCGTCAGTGCGCTCGACCGCGTGCTCCACGCGCGGACCGGCCGGCTGTCGGCGTCGCTGCGCGAGGCCAATGCGCAGCTCACGCATCTGTCCCAGCACGACGCCCTGACCGGACTGCCCAATCGCCGCCTGCTGGTGGCGCAGATGAATGCGATGATCGAGCGCGCGCAGTACGCGCGCACCGCCTTCGCGGTGATCTACATCGACCTGGACGCATTCAAGGGCATCAACGACAGCTTCGGACACGCAGTGGGCGACATGCTGCTTGCCCGCGTCGGGCGCCTGCTGCGCGCAATGCCGCAGGCCGGCGGCATCACCGCGCGGCTGGGCGGCGATGAATTCGTGCTGGCGACGCCGGTGCATGGATCGGCGCAGGCGGTCGAAACCGCCGAAGCGGTCCTAAGGCAGTTGCGCGATGCGCTGGCGCTGGAGGGGCATGCCGATGTGCGTGTGACGGCGAGCATCGGCGTCGCGCTGTATCCCGACGACGGCGCTGTCGCCGACACCCTGCTGGCCCAGGCCGACGCGGCGATGTATCACAGCAAGCAGTCGGGCCGGAATCTCGTCAGCGTCTACCGGGCCGGAATGGCCGACGACGCGCAGGCGCAGGTACAGCTGGCATACGAGCTGCGCCGCGCGCTCGAAACCGATGGCCTGGCCCTGCACTACCAACCGCAGATCGACGGCTTCCGCGGTGACTGGGTCGGCGTGGAAGCGCTGCTGCGCTGGCATCACCCGCAGCTCGGTGCCATCGCGCCGGTGCGGTTCGTCGCCGTGGCCGAACGCATGGGGCTGATCGTCGACCTGGGCCAATGGGTGCTCGAAACCGCGTGCCGGCAGTACGCGACCTGGCGTGAGGCCGGACTCCGCGTGCCGACGATCTCGGTCAACATCTCGCCGGTGCAGTTCCGCGGCGATCACTTCGTCGCCCAGGTCGAGGACGCGATGCGCCGCCACGCCATGCCGCGGCATGCGCTGACGCTGGAGATCACCGAATCGATGGCGATGCAGGAGCCCGACCGGGCAAGCGAGCTGCTCGAGCGCCTCGCCCGTTCGGGCGCGCGGATCTCGATCGACGACTTCGGCACCGGCTATTCCAGTCTGGCCTACCTGGCGCAACTGCCCGCGCACGAGCTGAAGATCGACCGACGCTTCGTCGGCCGCATCGAGGATTCGCCGCGCGACCGCGTCATCGTGCAGTCGATCATTCTGCTCGGCGGACAGCTCGGCCTGGACATCGTCGCCGAGGGCGTGGAATCGGCCGGCCAGGCGCAGATGCTGGTCGACATGGGATGCAGCCGGCTGCAGGGCTATCACTTCGCGCGTCCTGCGCCTGCGGCCATGCTCACACCGCCGTCGGCGCCTTGACCGTCCCGGCGCCGCCCACGCCGGCGGCGGAGCCTGGTACTCGCGCGTCGCACAACGCCGCTTTCATTCGGTCTTTGCGAATGCGCCCACACACTCGCCGCTCCCCGCCAACCGGAGCGTTCCGCATGGGCCTGTTCTCGAAGATTTCCGATCGCATCTTCGGTCGCAAGAACGCGACTTCCGCCTCGCCGGCCCCGACGCCTGCAGCCCGCAAGCCCGAAGCGGTGATTTTCACCGGCAGCGCCGATGACCCCAAGGTCTCGCCGCCAGCGCGCAACCCGGCGCCGGCGTCCGCGCAGACCCCGACGCCGACCGTGCCGACCGAACAGGTCGACGTCGAAGCCGTGCTGGCCGGCATCGCCGCCGAAAAGGACGGTGCAAGCGACTGGCGGCATTCCATCGTCGACCTGCTCAAGCTGCTGGATCTCGACTCCGACCTCGCCGCGCGCAAGGAACTGGCCGCCGAACTCGACGTGGCCGCCGGCCCGCACGGCAGCGCCGAACAGAACGTCGCCCTGCACAAGGCGGTGATGCGGCGTCTGGCCGAGAACGGCGGCAAGGTGCCCGACGATCTGAAGGACTGAGCGTCCTCGGCCCGGTGCCCGCAACGGGCGCCGGCGCAGCGCGCGCACGCCTGACGAGCGCGCGCTGACAGTGAACGATCGACACCGGCGTGCAATCCGCTTGCACACCGGCCCGCGTTACGATGCCGCTTCCCACGCCGCGTCCGCAGACTCCCGATGAAGGCCCGCAGTTCCGACGCATCGCCGGTGGCATGAACGAGGCGGCGCGCCCTGCGGAAGGCCGGGACCGGTCCCGGCTCGAACGCCTGCAGCCCTGGATCGCCGCGCTCGGCAGCGCGGCGCTGCACGTGCTGTTCGCGTATCTGCTGCTGACCTCGCAACCGATGGTGTTCACGCCGCCGCAGGGTGCTTCGTCCGGCAGTCCGATGGCCGTGCAGTACATCGGCATCACCCCGCCGCAGCCGGTGACATCCCCCATCCCCAGCCCGCCGCCGCCCACGGTGCCCGCGCGCGCGGCGCCGGCGCCCTCGCGCGTGCAGACCACGCGGGTCGAAGAACCGGCCGAGCCGGTGCCGCCCGACGAAACCCCGCCCGCCGAAGCCCTCACCGACATTCGCGAGCCGCGCCCCGCGCCGCAGACCCCGCCCGCACCGCCGCAGCCGGTGCAATCGCAGGCCGCCGCCAGCCCCAATGAGGACCAGCGCCGCAACCGGGTCTGGGGCCAGCCGCCGGGCATGCTGCCTGAATCCACGGCACCCATCGCATCGGGCTCCGAACGCAGCCCGCGTGTCGGACGGGGCCGAGGCCGCGATTCGATGTCCGACAAGCCTTCGATGGAGGTCGGTGGCTACCAGGTGGTCTACGACACCACCAGCGAGACCCGCCTGCGCGAATGGCGCGACCAGGGCATCACCGAACTGTTCATCCCCCTGCCCGGCACGCGCGATTACATGGTGTGCCCGCTGGAAACGGCCATCCGCCGTGAATCCAGCGACTGCCGCATGCTCGCGCCCGAAGACCCGGAGATGGCCAACATCGGCGATGCGCGCGAAGTCATCGGCTTCCACCGTGTCTTTCGCCGCGGCGAAGTGGTCTGGCGCGGGCCGGGGCCGTATCGCTGATCCACGTGCGCGTGAGGCGTGCGAATGCCGCGATCGACAGCCCGATGCATCGCTGGACCCGTGCAGATCAGCAGCGCCTCCCGACCGGTCATTCCCGCGCCGGACCGGTGCAGATCATTGAAGCGTCCTCGCCCGTCATGCCCGCGACTGCGGGAATGACGGAGGGCGGCGCGTTTCCTTGGCGTCCCGCAGCGTGCCGTCGCGACCGGGCGTCGGGTTCGAGCGCACGCCACTGATCGCTTCACGCCGCAGGCAAACCGCGACGACTACCGTCGAACGCCCACTTTCCCTGCATGGTGACTGCAATGTTCAAGTTTCTCGGCAAGACCGCCGGCGTCATTTTTCTCATCGGCCTGCTGGTCGTGATCGGTCTGTTGATGCTGATCTTCTGATCGATATGCACGCGCCGCAGCCCCGACGAAGTCGGGCCACTGCGGCGCCGCGGCGGGTGCGCAACCGCACGCCCGCTCGCGCCGTTGCCGAGCGCCGCGCCGCACCGCCGGCCGCAGGCGCAGGCCGTTCGCGCGGCCCGACTCCCGACAGCCGATCACAGCGGCGACTAGGGTCACCCCGGGTATCGATGCCCGATTTGCACGGCTACCGTCAGCGCTGACTCCCTGCGGATGGATGCACCATGGCGCCCGCCATTGCCCTCGCCGACACCGGCCGCGTCTACAACCTTCCTTCGCAGGCCGCCGCGCCGCCGCCCCCGCCGGTCGCCAATGGCTTCCGCAGCGGTAATCACGACCTGAGCGCCAGCATCGCCGGCACCGCGCCGGATGCGCGCGACCCGCTGTTCGCGATGATGGCCAACGGCGCGTACGCGCCCGACAGTCCCGAATACCAGCAGGCTCTTCAGGACGCGGGCTGGACCGCGCTCACACCGCACGCCGATGGCGTCAGCCTCGCCGACGCGCACGGCAACCGCATCCCGATCGACCCGATGCTGCTCAGCGATGACCGCTCGGGCTTCCACGCCGAGATCTACCAGCACGAGGACGGCGGCTACGTCGTTGCGTATCGTGGCTCGGAGGTCGGCGGCAAGCCCAGCGAGTACATGGACTGGGTCAACAACGGCCAGCAGGGCCTGGGCATGGATTCGGCCCAGTACAGCAGCGCCATCGAACTTGCCAAGCGCGCCGAGCAGGTCTTCGGCGACGGCAACGTCGCGCTGACCGGGCATTCGCTTGGCGGTGGTCTGGCCAGTGCCGCCTCGCTCGCCACCGGTGCCTCGGCCGTCACATTCAATGCCTCGGGCCTGAGCAACGCCACGCTCGAGAGCCTCGGTTTCAATCCGAACGCGGTGCGCGACAGCGTCGCCGACAGTGGCCAGGTCCGCCGCTACGCGGTCAACGGCGATCAGCTCACCGGCGCGCAGGAAGACATTCCGCTGCTGCCCATCATCGGCTCACCGCCCGAGGCCGTCGGGCACGCGCTGCGCATCGATCCGCCGCCGGGCACCGGCTTCGGTGATCTGCACGGCGGTGGCGGCCCGAACGCGGTCTACGTCGAAGCCTTCAACCACGCCACGCCCACCGACCCGGCGCTCGGCCCCAGCGGCGGCGACCGGCTTGGCGGACTGGTCGACACCGGCATCGACACCCTCGGAAACGGCGTCGCCACCGGCCTCGAGACGGTGGGCGATGTCCTGCGCAACGGGCCGGGCGCTACCCCGCAGAGCTGGGTGGTCGGCAGCCTGCTCAACGGCGCCAGCACTGTCGTCGACCATGGCAGCGGTGCGCTGGGCGACGTCGCCGGCGCGGCCACCGCGTTCGGTACCGACACCCTTGTGGCCGGCGTCGAGGCCGTGGGCGACCTGCAGTTCAACAACCTGGCCTCGGGCATCCGCGAAGTGGTGGACCTGGGCGGTGATCTGTCCGGCACGTTCTCCGAACTGAAGGCCGGCGCCGACGACTTCGTTGCCGGCGTGAATGAAGGCCGTGGCGTCGCCGCGACCTACGGTCTGGTGGGTGACGTGGCCGACGTTGGTCTCGGCACCGTCGGCGATGTTGTCGACGGCGCGGTCAGCCTGCTCGGCGACGCCGTGCAGAACAACGCCAACGCCACCGGCGGCTTCGTCCGCGATCTCGGCCGCATCAGCGGTCTCGAGACTCCGGCCGATGCCGTGGCCGGCTTCGTCGAAGGCACCGGCAGCGTGGTCAGCAACGTGGCCGACGGCATCGGCAATGTGGTCGACGTGGCCACCGACAAGCTCGGCGATGGCGTCGAAGCCGTGGCCGACTTCGCCGGCGATGTGGCCCAGAACGTCAGCGACGGCGCGCGCGACTTCGGCCGCGGCGTGGCCGACGGTGCCGGCAAGGTCGCCGACTTCCTCAACCCGTTCAACTGAGCGCGCACGTGCCTGAGGCGTGTGGTGGCTTGGCCCGACAGGCCGACCGGCACCGCGCGCACGATTTAACGCGCGCTGCGGCATGCTGCACACCATGAGCTGCCGCCCACTTCCGCACCTGCTGCTCGCCGCGCTGATGCTGGCGGCCTCGGGCTGCTCGCAAGGACACGATTCGATGACGACCGACGCGCGCGCGTTCGACAACCCGTCCCAGGCCCAGTTCGTCAGCGCCGTGCGCGCAGGCGACGAGGCGCTCGCCCGTGAGCTGCTGACCGCCGGCGCCAATGCCAACGCCACCGACGAGGCCGGCACGCCCGCGTTGAACTGGCTCATCCGCGAAGGCGACCGCGACGGCGTGCGCCTGCTGCTCGACCTCGGCGCCGACCCCACCCGCGGCGATGCCAAGGGCCGCACCGCACTGCATGAAGCCGCACTGGCGAACGACGACCAGTGGATCGCGCTGCTGCTCGAACACGGCGTCGCCGTCGACGTGCCCAACACCCGCAACGGCCAGACCGCGCTCTACGAGGCCCTGCGCTCGCGCGAGCAGAAGAACATCGACCGCCTGCTCGCCGCGGGCGCGAAGCTCGACGTCCGCGACCGCAGCGGCACCACCCCGCTGCACCAAGCCGCCCTCGTCAACGACATCCCCTCGGTCAAACGCTTCATCGAAGCCGGCGCCGACCCGCGCGCCACCGACGAGACCGGCGCCACCGTCGAGAGCTATCTCTACGACGGCGACCCGTCGATGCTGGCCGCGCCGGTGCGGCGGGATTACGAGTGGATCCGTGAGCGCCTCGGAAGCGCGACCGCGCACTGAGGCGCACGCTACGCCGGGTTCGCGGAACCGTCACTCAGCAAAAGCGGAGATTTCAGCGGACGCATGTCCGACTATCCGGTGATCTGCAAGCCTTGAACGCAAGCTCGCCCCAGTTCCCGCTTTGCGGGACTGGCGGCTACATCAGCATTGCCTCAACTGAACCCGGCGCCGTTTACCGCGCCTGCGAAGCCCGCGGAATGTACGCCTCTCAAGGCGTGGGCAGCTCCACGAGCTTCGGAGAAAACGAGAACCCATCGTCGATATCGCCGATGCAGACACGCGCTTTCGACGCCAGCCGCGTCCACGTCTTCGGCCCCGGCGTCTCGTCCGCGATCGAGCCCGGCTGCACCCACGCGCGGCCGTCCAGGTAATTCACGCTGGTCGTGCTGATCTCGCCTGACGCGCGATGCAGGTGCATGTCGTCGTAGCCGATGAGCCGCATGCAGTCGTCCTCCAGCCGGAACCGGTACGTCACATCGCGTGTGCTCCATGTCCCCGCACTCGCCCAGCTGCGCAGGCTGATCGACCACGTGCGGTTCGGCCGGATGGTCACCGCGCCGCCCGCGTCATCGTTGAGAAAGTCGTCCATCACCGGCGCTTCCGGCCGAGGTACCAGCGTGTGATCCACCATCACCCGGCGCCAGCTGCCATCCGCCTCGCCGACAGCCGCCACGAGCATCCGCGGATTGGTGTCGAAGCGGTCCGGCCCCAACCCGTCGTTGTCGACAACGTTCGCATCCGCGTCCATGCGCAGCACCAGCAGGGCGTCTTCGAGATCGTCGTCGTTCAAGCGGCCTAGCGCGCGGTACTCGAGTTGCCAGCCGCGGGGTACGAATGCCTCGAGTGTCGCCGCGTGTTTGGCGATCTGGGGATAGATCACTTCCGGAAGGTCGAAGGCGTGCGATGGCACCGCGGCCGCGCCGCATGCGAGGACAACCAGGAGGGATGCGGTCGGAAGCTGCATGTGTCATCGATCAAGCGGCGAGCGGATCGTCATTGTCCGCGATTCGCCTGGCGACTCCGAAGTCACGCGTTCGATCCAGTCCGCGTAGTGACGCAGCCGCACGTTGCACGTGGTCTGGCCGTACTGCCCCGGACGCGCGGTACGGACATCCCCGCTCACCACCTTCCAGGCGCCCAGACCTGCAAGCGTCCATTGGTCTCCCACTTCGATGAGCAGCGGCCCGCCGCTGTCACCATTTCCGAGTGCACCTTCAAGTGGCAAGGCTGCGGGCGGCGCCTCGAAGACGTAACAGAGCCACCGGTCGTAAGCGCTCGTGACCGTGTTGAATGCACGTCGCAGCTCGGTGCGGTTGGGCCCCCTGGGATCGTGCCCACGGTCACCCGTGTCTGTCGCGCCTTTGCCAATGAGTTGCACGGTCTGCTGGAACTCGGTGCCGCCTGCGTACAGCCCGACAGGCGCGACATCGGCAACCGGCTGCTGCAACTCGATCAGCGCAATGTCGTCGGATGAGGCGAGGAACGCCACGATCAACATCGCCTCACCGCTGGCCATCGCCTGGTCGATCAGCGATTGCGGCAGCACTCTGTAGCCCGGATGCACGACTACCCGCTCGACCTCTCTGGGCAGCCCCTTGATCGCGACCTGCTTGAGCTCCGAATGCATCGGCAATGTATGGGCGGCCGTGACCACCAATCGGGGCGTGATCAGAACGCCACGCCCCTCGCCAGGCATGTCCACGAGTGCAGGAAACTCGGAAGCCGGAATTTGATAGTGCGCATCGTCCACGTCATGCCGGATCACGACGGCGCTTGCCGCGAATGATGTCGCGAGAGCGGCAAGAAGCCACAGGGCTCGAAGCATGTGCGATGTCCTGAATTGGTTAGATAGATCTGGAATCGTTATCGCTGGCGATCAGCTTCGACACGTGTAGTAGCGATGCTCCGCATCGAGCGCTTGCTGCCAGCCGTTCGGCAGTCGCAGCATCACCAGACCACCCATGCAGGCAACGCCATAGCGCTTTGCATCGTCAGTACCGTGCGCAGGCACGCTCAACACGCGCGTCGACGGCTGCGGCCGGCCCATGATCCGCGCCACGCTCTGCCTGGTCCGCGCGTCGCTCTGCTCGCACAGGTTGCGGAACAGATGTGCGTACGGGTTGGCCCGCTGGTCACGGGTGATGACGCTGCAGTCCTGCGGCTGGCTGTAGGCGACATCGCCGTAGCGTTTCGTCTGGGCGGACACGGGCAGCGAAGCGAGAATTGCCATCATCAAAAAGCAGGTCGCGCATTGGGGCTCTTTGTTCGGCGGGCCGAGACGACCCGCCATAAGTGAACCTTGCACCGTTATCCGCGTACTCAGAGCCTTTGGTATCGGTACGAAGTGCGGATGTGGACGTTCATGTACTCACCATGAGAACCCGCGCCCATCAATCCTTGGTACTCACGAAGCGGAACATCGAAGTAGTCGTACGTCACGCCGCCTTTGAACTCAACACGAAGAACCATGCGTTCTTCGTCATAGCCGACGGCAATCAAATTGCTTGACTCCACAGAATGCATTTCCACTGCTTACTCCTTGCTTGAAAGAACTTCGTGGGGAAGCAGAACTTCTTGATTTCTCCACGCACGTAAAACTAGGTCGTATCTATTAGGTACGCGTTCCCTATTCCACCCAGAGTTTCCTAGGGGGCCTTCATCGAGAACTTCTACTGCTACAACCGGATCAGAGCTGTCCGGCCTATGCTTAAGAGGAGGCTGCGAGATCATAGCTCTCATCGGAAGATTAACTGCCTCTCCAACCACTATTGCTTCGCCAGTGCGCAAGACGGGAAGCATCCCCATAAGCTCTTTTAAGTTGTCGCTCGCCGCGCTGCTGACTGCAGATCGATCCGTCGAGTTGGTAAGACGAAGCGCAAAAATTGTGCCGCACTGGGATATTACCGTTGAGTCGATTTCTGACGGTCTTTGAGTAACGAGCATCATCGAAACACCATATTTTCTCCCCTCCTTGGCAATCCTTTTCACCGCTGCGGTGGCCGATCCCCCACCAAGGTAGGCATGTGCCTCTTCGAGAACAAATAAGATTGGACGCTCCCTGCCGCCTTCTGGCTGGTTACGTGCCCAAAACATGGCGTCATACACGAGTCTGAGCAGGCCCCCGACCAATTCAGACTGGATGCTGCTCGGCACGCCAGACAGATCTAGAACCGTGATTGGTTTCGAGTGGCCGAGCCAAGACTCTAGAAGTTCGTCAAGATCGGCCTCTGTTTTCCCGCTCTCGTTCGGCATGTATCGCCCAGGGCGCAGCAGGAAGTCCATGCGCGTATCGCGAATTCTCGATCCGAGTGCATCAATCGATTTTGCGAGTCCGGCATAAGCCGATTGGCGATGGCGCACCTTGTCCGGATCATCTTTGACGTCCTTCACCGGTCGAAAAACCGGCGCAATTCCGGCCATGCAGTTGCCGGTTAACTTTCGGCCTCCTGCTTCTGCATAAGCCAAATTCGCATCGCTTTGTACTTCTCCTGACCTGACTGCATGGGTTGCATAGGCCTCGACATGCAGATCCATCCAAAGCTTGTGAATGCTGAAGGGGGCTGGGGTATCCGCCGTGATTTGATCGTCGGAAAGAAAGAACGATGCGCTATGCGGGGCTGATTTCTTCATCTGTACAACCTTATCGACCATCATCGCTCTACTTTTTGCATCATCCACAGAGCCGAACGTGGCTGCGCATAACTCTTCAAAGCTCAACGCCCAATACGGAATTTCCAGTTTTCTCTGACCCGCTGTGGGCGAGACACTAAAAACTTCGGCCCGGTCTAGCAGCGCTCGTGAGTATTCACCATGAATATCGACAAGAACGATTCTTGCCGATGGAAAGGCGGTTTCGTGGGAAAGCGTCGCTAGGAGACTAGCAACGGTTGTCGACTTTCCGGAACCAGTAGTCCCAACGACTAAGCTGTGTCTGCTTACAACTCGATTTATATCGACTAAAGCGGGGATAGAGTCGGAGCCAGACAAATTTCCAATGCGTACGTGAGCCGCGCCTCGGCTCTGCCCGTACACAATTCGAAGGTCATTCTCAGTAACTAGATGTACTACATCCCCGACGGTTGGATGTTGGGAGATGCCTCTTTGAAAGCCTTCGCGAGCGCTCCCATCTCCAACAAGTTGGATCACCATCCAGCGATTGTCTTCGTCTGTAGTGCTTAGGCGGTCAGGCACAGCACTAGCGCCGACGCTTGACACGACACCATACAAATCAACGTACCCAAGTGGGATCCTCACAAATCCGCCTATCTGACCAACACGGTATGCCTGGCCTTGCACAAAGCTCAGACCTGATGCCGTCGATTGATGCATACGTACCGTCACAGAGGATCCGTTGACATCCGCAACAGTTCCTAGCTCGGTTGCTTGCCGGCTCATTTCCCTTCCTCTATTTCTTCTACGTCTTCATGCGAAAATGTTTGTAGATATCTACCGAAGGCCGCAAAGTCGCCTAGCTTGAATTCAGCCGGAGCGGACGAGGTGTCCTGTTGAAATTCCTCAGGATTCCAATTGAAGATTAGGTCTAGGTTGGAGTTGAAGCTCGATTGTAGTACCGCCCAAGGTCTTCGGATTCCTCTGGATATTTCTCCGTCGGCTCCCATAAGCGTGAAGTTTTGGCAGCGCTCCGCCATCCGGATGGCGCGAGGGTAGGAGTCCAGATTTGCGTATTGGAAAGCAAAGCAGGCGGATTGTTGGTTGGCCTTTAGCCCCTCTTCGATAACATCGTTCAAATGTTCATCAGAGAAGGAGAAGCCATGGACAAACAGAGCGACGGGCTTTGATTGATTCTTAAGAAAATGTCTCAGCCGATCTATAAGCGCCAAATAGGGCATGCGACGACTGTCGTCGTACTTGCGATGGGAAGGGTGGATGAGGAGATCTTCTCCTGCGACAGCGTCATGCGTTCTGCAAACTCTTCTCGTTACTTTGTGCTGCCGCCAGTTAATAGATCCGTGCAGTTTCCATAGCCTTGCCCAGCGTTTAGGTAGCGCGTCTTGCTCGATAGCAACTAGATCAAAGAATGGGTGTCTTGATCCGACAAATCCATCGAAGTAAGGGACGTTAGCTTCCTCCAGAGCTTGTTCGAGAAGCAAATCGTAGTTGGTGGTGAAAATTTCGACGGGCGTGCCGCGTCGGGGTGCAAGGAATTTGGCCAACTGCGAGTATGGAGTAACTTCATCTGGAAGGCATTTATCGACATGGCCTTGAATTGCTTTGCACATTGCTTCATCAAGGGTCTGCAGCTGCGTACTCGTGAGGCCTCGTGCGTTGCCTTTGCCGGCCGCTAGTTGAAGCGTTCTAACTAATCCAAGAATTATTTCAATGTTCTGGTCAGAAACCTCATCTTCGTCTAACACCGCTTGGATAAGTGCAGTTGTCTCTCCGTAAGTCGAGCTATTACGCAGTTCGTCCATAACTAGCTTGGTCAGGCCAGCCACTGCTGGAATAAGCGGTGATTTGACTAGTTCCACGCCGTCCCCAGCGACTGCGCCAATTTGAACTGCCACAGGGCAGCCGGCTCCTAGAAAAAATCCGATTGGCATCTTTTCTATGGACAAAACCTGCGCCAGACGGCGATTGAGCGCGCTAGCGCTGGAGAAAGCAGACGTCATACTAGTTCCTCAGAAAAGTGTTCTTAATCGAGTTCGAAATCTGTGTTGGGGCGGATTGATAGATAAGCTGCTGCGCCTTCGTGGAGCTACGTTGCTAAGTTCGTTCTCGCTACGCCCCCCGCGTCATTGCCGCCCACCACTCCCCCGATACGCCGCAATTGTCTGCTCCGCTGTCGGATTCGACATCCCAAGCCCGTTGACGAACACCGCCGGCGCGCCGCGCTTGAAGACGGCGACGGTGCGGTCGATGCGTTCGATCTGCTCGGCGGTCGGGTTGGCCACATCGAAGTCGAAGCCGCTGTCGCGCTTGACCGGAATACCGGCGCGGGTGAGTTCACGCACCAGCGCTTCGGTGCGCTGCGCCTGTTCGGACGGGCAGTTGGGCGGGGCGAGCACCAGCACGGTGTTGCGGGCCACGCCGCCAGGCATTTCCACGGCGACGAAGCCGGCGGTGTCGAATGCCGCCGAACCGGATGGGCTGCGGTCCTGCCACCACTGGTAAGCGCCGTACAGGCCGCACGCGAACAGCAGGATCGTCAGAAAGCGCATCGCATTTCCTTTGTGCGTGGCGCCGAGGGCGCGGGTGTCGTGTGTCTGGTGGTCTTTTCCCGGCAGGCCGGTCGCAGGTGTGTGGCTGCAGTCCGGCGCATCGGTTCAACGCGTACCCCGGCATGCGGGGTACGTCGAGCAACCCCAGAAGCTGTTGCCACTGCGCCGGTTGGTGCGCTCGACCATCGCGGCGTCGCAGCGCGGGCAGGTCGGCGATGTGTCCGGCGTCGGGGCGTCGCTCGCAAAGACCGGTTCGAGACGTGGCGCCGGCAACGTGGACGCCGCCACGGACGGTGCGGGCGTGTTCTGCACGTCGCGGATCATCGCCAGGAGGGTCGGCCCGTCGATCAGTTCGATCGGCTTGCCGGCGGCGAACTGCGCCGCGTCTCTGGTAAAGCCGCCGCTGGTCGCAATCCGCACAGCGTGTGCACCGTGATGGGCGAGCAGGCCGTACATCTCGCGTACGACGCTCACCCGAACCTGTCTGCTCCGCCAGTGTTTGCATTGCACCAGCGTGCGCCGGCCGTCTTTGCGCAGGATCAGATCGATGCCGCCGTCGGCACCGCCCAGGCCGGTTTCCTCGACGCTGTAGCCCTGGCGCCGGAACGCTTCGCCGACGAGGCGCTCGAAATCGCGCCAGCCGATGGCGGCGATGCTGTCGAGACCGGTCTGCGCTTCGAGCAGGCGACGGCGCCTGCGCGCGTTCGCGAAGGCGACCAGCGCACACAGCGTGCAGGCCGCCAGGAACAGCCATGCAAGCGGCGCGAACGCATCGCTCTGGGCCGCGAACGCCTGACCGTAAGGTCCGCCCTGCCGCGACAGGACCATCGGAATGCCGTGGCGGATGCCCGCATAGCCGAGCGCGCCGACAGCCAGCGCAACCGGCCACGGCAGCTTGATCAAATCGTGGAAAAACCCGCGACGTCCGCGTCCCATGCGAATCCCCCTTCCCCTGCGGGGGACGATAGCCCGGAAGCGGGCAGGCGGGAAAGCGGCGGTCGGCGGGAATGCTGCCCGCGACAGGGCGGCTTGCGATGCGATCAGGCGTTCCGCATCGCCAGAACGCACGTCGCCGCCCGGAGGCGGCGATGTGGATATCCAGATGACGCGGCGCTACGGGCGTGGCCCGTGCGCGGTACGCATCAACGTGCGAACGCGATCCGGTCGATGCTGTTGTCGGACGACTTGATCCACACGTTGAGTTCGCGGCCGTGTGCGGTGCGGCCACCCAGCGTGGGGGCACCTTCATCGGCCTGGCGCGGTTCGAACACCACCTGGTAGGTGCCTGCGTCGGCCGGGTGGACGTGGATCTGGAAGTTGGCGAGATCGGCGTCGGGCTGCTTGTCCTTGAACACCGGCACGGCGGCGGCCAGCGCGGCGGCGCGGACACCGTCGAGGACGACGGCCGTCGGGGTGCCGGCAGCCGAAGCCGCCTGCGTGAAAGAAGCGAATGCGAGCGTGCTCATGAGCAGAATCCTGTTGAATCGCATGCACCCTCCGGGAATCGGGGCAAAGGAATCATGTCCGGGTCGTTCGCTGCCGGACGAACGCCATCGGCGCGTGTCAGGCAGCCAATCTCTGGATCCTGGCGGGCAGGTCGCCAAGGATGCGGTGGGCTTCCTCGAGTTCGTAGTCGGCCTGCAGGCCGAGCCAGAACCGTTCACTGGTCCCCAGGGCGGCGGCGAGACGGACAGCGGTATCGGCGGTGATCCCGCGCTTGCCGAGTACGATCTCGTTGATGCGCCGCGGTGGCACGCCTGTGGCCCGTGCCAATGCGTTCTGACTGATACCCAGCGGCTCGAGAAACTCCTCGAGCAGCACTTCACCGGGATGGGTGTTGGACAGGGGCTTCATCTGTGGGTGTCTCGCAGGTTCAGTGGTAGTCGACGATCTCGACACCGGCGACATCACCGTCCTCCCATCGGAAGCAGATGCGCCATTGATCGTTGATCCGGATGCTGTACTGGCCTCGCCGCGTGCCCTTGAGTGCTTCGAGCCGATTGGCAGGCGGAATGCGCAGGTCATCGAGCTGGGCCGCGGCATTGAGCATGCGCAGCTTCCGGCGCGCGACCTGCTGGATATCCGCCGGCAACCGGCGCGAGCGGATGCCCGACCAGATCTTCTCCGCTTCCCTGTCGACAAAGCTCCGGATCACGAACCGACCATAACGCAGACCGTCATATGACGCAAACCGTCATGGCGGTCATTCACCCCGGCTCAGAACAGCGCGCCCTGGCTTGGCGGCGCCTCGGGCGCGCGCTGCGTCGTCGATGCACCGGGCACGTTGCCGGCCCCCAGCCGCCACCCCAGTCCCGACCAGCGGCTGGCGTGGCGGTCGAGCGCCATGCGGATGACCGGCGCGCTGCCGACGACATGCAGGGCGCTGCGGGCGCGGGTCATGCCGGTGTAGACGAGTTCGCGCGACAACACGCGGTTGAAGCGTTCGGGCAGGACCAGCCAGACGGTGTCGAACTCCGAGCCCTGCGCCTTGTGCACGGTCATCGCGAACGCGCTGTCGTGCGCGGGCAGGGCGGCGGGGTGGAAGGGACGCGGCGACTGCGCGTCGTCGCCTGGGAACCAGGCCATGACGGTGCCGTCGTCGTCGGCGAGACAAATACCGATGTCGCCGTTGAACAGGCGGTGGCGATAGCTGTTCTCGGTGATCAGCAGCAGGCGGCCGTGGAAGTAGGCGCCATCGCTGCCGCGACGTGCGGCGTGTGCGCCACCATTTCCGGTGAGCAGGGCTTCGATGCGCGCATTGAGGCTGCGCGCGCCCTGCAGCCCTTCGCGCACCGCGGTGAGGATGCGCAGGCGCGCGGCGCGGGCGAGTGCCTCGACCGGATCGGTGGTGTCGGCGAGGGCGGTCCAGTGCGCGAGCAGGGTGTCGCGATGGGCCTGCAGCGGGTCGGTTTCGTTCTCGTGGAACTGCACGCCGGACAGCGCGCCGGTGCGCAGCAGCGACAGGGCCGTGTCGGCGTCGCCGTCGCGCACGGCGTGGGCGAGGGGCGCGAGATCGAGCGCGGCGCTCTGGCGGTAGCCGCGTTGCAGGTGGATGCGGCGGCCGGGAAACACTGGGCCGTCATTCCCGCCTGCGCGGGAATGATGTGCAAGAGCGCCGAGCAGTGGCTGCAGCGCTTCGGCGTCGTCATCGGCGATGCCGGTGCCGTCGCCGGCCGCGCGCAGGATGCCGCTGAGCACGTCGCCGGCTTCGACCGAGGGCAACTGGTCGGGATCGCCCAGCAGCACCAGACGCGCGCCGTCGGCGACGGCTTCGACCAGCTTGGCCATCAGCGGCAGGTCGATCATCGAGGCTTCGTCGACGATGACCGCATCGAAGGGCAGCGGGTTGTCGGCGTGATGGCGGAACGTCGGCGAATCGGGAATCGTGCCGAGCAGGCGGTGCAGCGTTGTGCCGGATGCGGGCAGCGCGTCGAGCAGCGCGGGGTCGACACCGGCCTCGCCCAGCACCTGCACCGCGCGGCGGAGGCTTTCGGCCATGCGCTCGGCGGCGCGACCGGTGGGCGCGGCCAGCGCGATGCGTGGCGCGGGTCTGCCGGCCTGCGCGGCCTGTGCGACCAGCAGCACCAGCAGGCGCGCGATGGTGGTGGTCTTGCCGGTGCCGGGGCCGCCGGTGACGAGGGCAAGCGTGTGGCGCAGCGCGACTGCGGCGGCGCGTGCCTGCAGATCAGCATCCGTGGCGTCGCGCGCGTGCGGGAACAGCGTGTCGAACAGCGGAGCGAGTGTGTCGAGCGCGGACGTGTCCGGCGTGGCCGCGCCGATGCGGCGCAGGCCATCGGCGAGGCGGCGTTCGTACTCGCGATAGCGGCGCAGGTAGAGCAGGGCGCTGGTGTCGTCGGCGCCTTCGAAGACGAGTGGTGTGTCGGTTGCGGACTCCGCGTCTGCTGCGTCTGGCGTGGACACCCAGCGCGATGCCTGCAGCGCGTCGCGCCAGGCATCGGGCGCGGGCCAGTCGATGTCGGCGTCGGTGAGGCGACGCGGATCGGCGGGCGAAAACCCGGCGTGGCCGTTGGCGACGGCGAGCGAGGCCAACGTCGCGGCGGCGAGCACGAGATCGGGGGTGGCCGGATCGAGGCGGCGCAGGGACTGGGCGAGCGCGAGGTCGAGCGGACGGAGGATCTTCGCGTCGCGGAGTTGGGTCAGCAATGTCATGGCGTGCGCTCCGCAAGCGTTTCACGATGCTCCGCGCGCATGGTTTCCCGAAGACGCCCATGAGCCCCAACGCGTGGCGCAATCGGCCCCTTCCCCCGCGCGCGGGGGAAGGTTGGGATGGGGGCAAACGGTCCGATTGCGGACAGGGTTGGCGCACGTCCGAAAGTTCGATGCGTGATGACTTCCTTCGTCGACTTAGGGTTCGCCCCCACCCAACCCTCCCCCGTGAACGGGGGAGGGCTTCGATCCGGCGCGCGCATGATCTGCTTTTTCCCCCGCTTGCGGGGGAAGGTTGGGATGGGGGCGAACGGCCCGATCGCGGACGGGGCTGAAGCACGTCTGATAGGTCGACGCTTGATGACTTCCTTCGTCGACTGACGGTTTGCCCCCACCCAACCCTCCCCCGCTTGCGGGGGAGGGCTCTGATTGGCTGCGCGGAAGAGATATGTCGGGACAGCCACCCTCATGCGGCCACCCCCGCTTCCTCGCCCGCGAACAGCGCATCGAGCGCGTGCACGAGTTCCGGCGCGAAACGCCACGCCCGCACACCGGGCGCATCCTCGCGACTCGCATCCAGTCCACGACAAAAGAGATACCGCGCGCCGCCGAAGTCGCGGTCGTAATCGTAGGCATCGCCCAGCCGGAAGCGCAGCCAGCGGTGTAGGGCGACGGTGTAGATCAGCGCCTGCAGGTCGTACTCGCTGTGCGCCATCGCCTCGGCAAGCTGCGCGGCGCCGTAGCCGGGCAGGCGGTTGGTCTTGTAGTCGAGCACGTACCACTTGCCGTCGTGCAGATAGGTCAGATCGATCAGGCCGGTCATCAGGCCTTCAAGGCGGCGGCGCAGGCCGAAGCCGCCGCGTGCGGTGGACACGCCGTGCTTGTGCAGCAGCGTCAGCAGCGCGTCGACACGCGTGGGCGCGAGCGCGAACTGGAACTCGATCTCCGGGCGGCGCCGGTCGGGCGGCACATCCGCCAGGCGCGTGCCTTCGGGCAAGGGCACGGTCAGCGTCTGCCCGACCAATGGTGTCAGCACGGCGAGGCCGTCGTCGATGTCCTCGCCGGTATAGCCGGCCGCGCGCAGGCGCTCGACGATGATCGCCGCGTCCGCAACAGGCGCGGCGTCGCCGGGCATCCACGACGCCCAGCGGGCGAAGTCGCTGCGTTCGAGCACGTCGTGCAGCACCACGCCGAAGCGTGCGCCGGCGAAGCGGGGGTCGAACGCGGCGGTGTCGTCGCTGGTGTCAACGGCGACCGCGGGTTCGTCCCGGCCGCCCGGTGCAGGCTGGGTGGCGGCGCTGGAGACTTCGCCGCCGGCATCGGCATTCGCCAGTTGCGTGAAGCTGTAGACCCACCAGTCGCTGGCGAGACTGCGTGTGCTGGTGCGTGCGGGCGGTACGACCTCGACATCCGCAGGCGGCAGCCACGGCAGAGTGTCCGGCGGCGTGCGCGTGTCGACGTGCACCGCATCGCCGAGTGCGGTCTGCAGCGCCGCGGGCGCGTCGATCATCCGCGCGATCGCGGACTTGTCGTGGCCGCACAACGGGCCGCCGGCCAGCCACAGCGCGTCGCGGGCGCGGGTCAGGCCGACGTAGAGCAGGCGCGCGTCCTCGGCGCGCTGCGCGCGTTTCCAGCGCGCTTCCGCGTCCTTCCAGCCGGAGCTGCCGGGCATCAGTTTCCAGTGCAGGCTGCGGCCGTCCTCGTCCATTGTCGTGACGTGCTGGCCGGGCGGGCGCTCGCGGCCAACGATGCCGGCGAAGGGCAGGAACACAAGCGGGTACTCGAGGCCTTTGCTCTTGTGCAGGGTGACGATCTGCACGCGGCGCGCGTCGGATTCGAGGCGCAGCAACTGGCTGTCGTCGTCGCTGCTGGCCGCAGCGATCGCGCGCGCCAGCCAGTCGACCAGGCCGTGCAGTCCCAGTGCGTGCGCCTGCGCTTCCTGCAGCAGTTCGGCCAGCTGCAGGTAGTTGGTCAGGCGGCGCTCGCCGTCGAGCAGGCCGAGCAGACGGCTCGCGTGCTCACTGCACAGCGCGGTGATCAGCGCGAGCGGGCCGCCGCGCTGCAGTCGGTCGCGCCAGTCCAGCGCGGTGCGTTGCCAGGCGCGAAACGCGTCGCCGTCCGCGTCCAGCGCGGCGATCCGCGTCGCGTCCTCGCCGACCAGCACCGTCGACAGCGCCATGCGCAGGCGGCCGTCGTCGGCGCCGTGCAGCAGGGCCAGCAGTAGTGCATGCACGTCACGTGCTTCCGGCGTGGCGAACAGGCTCTGCTTGCCGGCGGCGACGGCGGGAATGCCGACCTGCGCCAGCGCGGTGCGGATGCGCGTGGCCTCCGAATGGCTGCGCACCAGCACGGCGATGTCGCCGGCCTGCACCGGGCGGCCTTTGATCGTCGCGCGCCCGGCGCGCGCATCCGACAGCACACCGTGGATTGCGGCCACGCAGGCCTGTGTGGCGAGTTCGCGCGAGTGGCCGGCGCTGTGCGGCTTTTCCTTGCCGCGGCTGTCGAACTCGCCGGTCGGCGCGGCCTGCCACAGCGTCAGCGCCGGCGCAGGTGCGCCGTCACGCAGGAAATCGCTGTCGTGGCGCACGCCGCCGGGCGCGACTTCGAAGAACGCGATGCGTGGATCGACGAAGGGCGCGGGAATCTTGTCCGGCGCCGCGTCATGCGCGCGCTGCGCCTGCGCGTACAGCGCCGCGATCGCGCGCAGCACGCCCGGACGCGAGCGGAAGTTCGCGGCCAACGGCGGCGCGGCTTCGGCGGTCGCGCGTGCGGCGAGATAGGTCTCGACATCGCCGCCGCGGAAGCCGTAGATCGCCTGCTTGGGATCGCCGATGACGAACAGCGCAGGCGCACCGCTAGCCACGCCGAACACGCGTTCGAAGATGCGCCACTGGCGCGGGTCGGTGTCCTGGAATTCGTCGACCAGCGCGACCGCGTACTGCGCGCGCAACTTGGCGACCAGCGCATCGGCACGCGGACCTTCGATCGCATCGGCGACGCGGTCGATCAGATCGTCATAGGTCTGCAGGCGCTGCTGCTGCTTGAAACGCGCAATGCGGCCGCGTGCGTCGTCGCGCAGGCGGTGCAGCAGTTCGACGCGGCGTGCGTCCTTGAATTCCTCGACCGCGGCAAGCGCATCGAGATACGCCGGCACCGCATCGCAGATCGTCGATTCGGGCGTGCGGCCCGCACCGGCCTTGCTGGTGCGGGCGAGCAGGGTGTCGCGGCTCAGGTTGCCGAGCTTGTCGTGCTGGAACGGCGTGTCGGCATTGCCGTTGCGGCACCAGGCATCGAGCGCATCGAACAGGGCATGGATCCACTCGGCCTTGTAGCTGCCGCCGTGCAGCACCTTGCCCTCGACCGCCGACAGCAGCGACGCGCGGAAGCTGTCGCCCTGCGCCTGGAACGCCTCGCGCAATGCGCTCGAGGCCGCGTGCAGTCGCGGCGTCGGATCAGCGGGCAGGTCGCTCAGTGCGGGCCGCAGCACGCGTTCGCGCACCAGCGGCACCAGATCGCCGGCCAGTGCCGGATGGCCCTGCGACCACAGGCCGATCAGATCGTCGGCAGCGTCGGCTTCCACGCCGTGCGCGCGCCACAGGTCGGCGGCGATCGCCTCGCGCAGGCTGCGGTCGTCGGCCATCAGCTCCGGCGCGTCGAAACCCTGGCCGGATTCGAGCGCATGGTCGCGCAGCACGCGCGCGCAGAACCCGTGGATGGTGAAGATCGCCGCGAGATCGATTTCGTCGGCAGCCGTGCGCAGGCGGCGCTGCAGGGCCGTCGCCGATTCGCGGCCGCGTTCGAGATGCGCGTCGATAACCGCGCGTGTCAGCACGGCTTCGGGCGAAGCGTCATCGCCGGGCGGCGTGCCGACCACTTCGGCGGCCAGCACCAGACGCGCGCGGATGCGGCTGCGCAGTTCCTGCGTCGCCGCTTCGGTGAAGGTCACCGCGAGGATCTGCCCGATCCGCAGCCCGCCTTCGACGACCAGCCGCACCACCAGCGTCGCCAGGGTGAAGGTCTTGCCGGTGCCGGCGGAGGCTTCGATGGCCCGCACGCCGTCCAGCGGCAGGTCGAGGAAGGGATCACGCGCGGCGGTCATTCGGCATCTTCCATGTCGAGGCGCGCGGCGATGTCGCGCAGTGCAACCGCATCCGTGCCCTCGTAGCGCTGACCGGCGGCGACTGCGAGGAAGATCGCCATAGAGTGGTCGACGAACTCTCTACGCGTTGTCTCATTTACGAACGGATCGCGCCCACGCAAAGCCAACCGTAGTGGTTCCTTCAGGCTCTCAGCGAGACCAATGCCAGTCCCGAACCATTTCTCCGCGGCCTTCTTCAATCCTTTTTCGATATCTGGCGCAGCCTGGTAGTACGCCCAGCTGCTGTACGGCGCGAACACCAGCGGCGCTTGCAGGCCCTGCGCGCGCAGGGCGACCAGACGCGTGAGCACATCGCGGGCTTGGTCTGCCGGGATGAACGGACGCTCGTGCGGGCCCTTGCCCAGTTCGCCACGGTCCTCGAACTGCACCATCGGGATGTCGAGTCCGGCCGCGGCGGCGAGCAGCCAGTCGAGACCGTCGCGGATTGTCGAGTTGCCGTTCGGCGCACCGATGCGCACGCGGGCGATGCCCTGCGGATACACATCGGCAAGACGGCCGTGCAGGCGCACCGGACCGGCGCCGGGCACATCGAGATCGACTTCGAGCCGTGGCGTGTCCGCACTCGCGTCCTCGCGCCAGGCGCGGAACCGCTCGGCGTAGTCGTCGACCTCGCGGCGCACCGCATCGAGCGTGCGGCGGCCCAGCGGACCCGACGGCAGCAGGCCACGCGCGCGCAGCAGCGCCTGCGTGGTCGCGTCGTCCTCGCCGCGCACGCATGCGTCGAACACCGCGCGCTGCAGGGCATGACGACCGAGGCCGCGGCCGGGCACGCCCAGCGGTTCGACGTCACTGTCGATCGCGTCGACATCGGCCAGGCGCAGCCCGAGACGCTGGCGCAGAAAGGCCTCGGCCGGCGCCTGCAGGAAACGCCGCAAGGTGTCGAGCGAGAGCGTGTCTTCGGCATCGACCGGCGGCAGCGGCGCGCCGTCGAACCACGGGCCGAGCGCCTGCCGTTGCGTGGCTGGGGCGGACGCCGCAGGCCACCATTGCGCGCGATAGGAAAAACGGCGCGCGTCGTCGCCGGCGCCGAACGCGGCCGGGGCGAACGGCTGCAGCGGATGCTGCACGACCAGGTCTTCGGCCGCGTCGCCGTCGACGTGCTGCGCGGCTGCGGCGGCGAGCAGTTCGGTCACCAGCAACGATGGCTCGCGCGCGCTGCCGTCACGCGGGTCGGCACCCTGATAGCTGACGTAGAACACGTCCTGCGCGGCGGCGAACAGCTGCAGGAACAGGAAACGGTCGTCGTCGCGCGTGGAGCGGTCACCGATGCGGCGCTGGGCGCTGCCGAGTTCGGCGGTCAGACGGTTGAGGCCGGCGGCGGGATCGCGACGCGGGAAATCACCGTCGTTCATGCCCAGCAGGCAGATCGCGCGAAACGGCAGCAGGCGCATCGGCACCATGCGGCCGATGCTGATGCCGCCGGTCAGCAGCGGCGCACGCGTATCGGCCTCGCCGAGCACGCCGGCGAAATGCGCGCGCACCGCTTCGGGCGGCACCGGCGCGTCGAAACCGGCGCGGCGGGCATCGCGGGCGAAGTCGTCGATCAGCGTGCGCAGGCGATCGAGCGCGCGCTGCGTCGACGGCGTGGTCGGCGTGCGTGGCAGCAGGGCCTCGAGCAGACCGAGCAGGCGCGTGCGCCAGTCGTCGGGCACCAGCGCTTCGCCGAGTTGTTGCGTGTGCTTGGCCAACACGCGCAGCAACCGCAGCAGCGTGTCGAGTGCATCGAGTGCACTGCCTTCGAGATCAGGCAGCGGTGCGAGCGTCTGACCGTTCGCGGTGACGATCGGCGCATCGCTGCCGCTGGCGTGACCGAGCAGCAAACGGTCGAGCGCGAACGCCCAGGTGTAGGCGTCGTCGGCCGGCGCTTCCAGCCGTGCGCGGTGGGCGGCGTCCAGGCCCCAGCGCGCACCGGCGGCCGACAGCCACGCATGCAGACGATCGAACGCGGCGGCATCGAGTCCGGCCGCTTCGGCCAACGGCGGGCTGGCGAGCAGGTCGAGGATTTCGTTGAGGCCGAAGCGCGCGACCGGCAACGCCAGCAGGCGCACGAAGACATCGGCCAGTGGTTCGCCGGCCAGCGGGCTGGCATCGGCCAGTGCGTAGGGCATCGCGCCGTCCTGGCCGCGACCGCCGAACACCGCGTCGAGATACGGAATATAGGGGTCGATGTCGGGCGCCAGCACCGCGACCTCGCGCGGCTGCAATGGCGGATCGAAACGCCGGCCCTGCGGCGATTGCGGATCGAACATCGCCTGCAACTGGTCATGCAACACCTGCAGCTCGCGCAGGCGCGTGTGGCAGGCGTGGACCTGCAGGCTGGCATCGCTGCGATCGACAGCGTCGCGCAAGGGGGAGCCGGGCGTCGCGCGGCGATGGAACAGGTCCGACTGCAGGCGCTGCAGCAGCCCGTCGCGTTGCGGGCCGCGGGTGTCGGGATCGACGTGCGCGGGAATCTCGCCGGTCGGATGCACGACCTCGTAACCACCGAGCACGGCCATGAAGTCGCGTCCCGCCGCGCCCCAGACCTGCAGCAGCGGATTCTCCGGCGAGGTGTCGGCGTCCTCGCCGGGCCGCGCGCGCTGCAGATCGCCCCAGTAGTCGCGCGTCGGCGAGGGCACGTAGAAATGCAGCGTGCCCACGCGTGCCTGCGTCGCCAGCACGCGCAGCACGTCGGGCGAGACGTTGAGCGTGGCGAAGGCGAACAGCCGCGGCGGCAGGCCGGCAGGCAGCGCGGCGTCGGCCGCTTCGAAGCGGTCGAGATAGGTCTGGATGCGCCGCGCGCGATGCGTGCGGTGTCGGGCGACGTGGCGCCACAGGATCGCCTGCGGATCGTCGCCATCGGCACCGGCTTCCCAGCGCAGCAGCCAGTCGCGACGCCAGGCCTGGTACTTCTCGAACACCGCGGCGAGTTCGCCGGCCAGCGACCAGGCGCGCAGCGGATCCGCGCCGTCGACGTGCGCGGCCAACGCGGCAAGCGCGGGCTGCGCCATGAACTGTGCATCGGTCAGCGCGGCATAGAGATGCCAGCGCAGCGTGGCCGCATCGAGTTCGACATCATCGGCCGTCTCACCCTGCGGCCGGTTCGCATCCAGCGCCTGACGCACGAACTCGCCGGGCGTCAGGAACTCCAGATTCGCCGCCACCCCGTGCGCTGCGGCGAGCGTCGCCTGCAGCCAGCGCCGCATCGCGACCTGGGGGATGAGCACGATGTCGGGCGCCAGCAGCGACTGGCCCGGCGCGGGGGTGCGCAGTTCGGCAGCGAGCAGGGCTGCGAGCACATCGAGCGCATTGGAGTGGTAGACGCGGAAGTCGGGCGCTGCAGGCATCGCGAGATTGTGCCCGAGACCGTCGCAGCGGCTGCGACCGGCGGCCGCGGTGACGGTGCGCCGACGCGTCGACGCACATGCACCGCACACCTGCGCCGCGGATAGAGGGCGCCCGCCGTCGCGGTTGTGAGTCACGTCGTGCGTACGCGAAAGCGCCGCGGAACTTGCGGCGCCACCGCATCCGCACGCGCCCGGCGACGACGACGCACCGCGGTGGCGCGTCGTCGTCCCGTCAGGTGGTGCGCGATGTCACTGCAGAGCCGCAGCCGGGCCGAAGAACTCGAAGTGCACCTGCCCGTCGGGAACGCCGGCCTCGCGCAGATGGCTGCGCAGCATGCGCATGAAGGGCTTGGGCCCGAGGAAGTAGACATCGACATCGCGGACGCCGTCCTGCGCCGGCGGCAGCCAGGCTTCCAGCTGCTCGCGGGTCAGATACCCGACCGCGTGCGGGCGGTGTTCGCCGGCGCCGTCGTCGCGGTCGTAGCAGTAATAGCGCGAGAGCTGGGGGTGATGCGCAGCTGCGGCGTCGATGGTGTCGCGGAACGCATGCACGTGCGCGTCGCGGGCGCACTGGATGACGGTGACCGGTCGTCCGGTCGCCAGTGCCTGGTCCAGCAAGGGCAGCACGGGCGTGATGCCGACGCCGCCGCTGATGAACGAGATCGGGCGCGCTCCGTCCTGCAGGGTGAAGATGCCGCTCGGCGCATTGAGCTGGAGCTTCGCGCCGACCTGCACATGGTCGTGGAGGTGGTTCGACACCACGCCGCCGGGTTCGCGCTTCACGCTGATGCGGTAGGTGTAGCCATCGGGCGAGGCCGACAGCGAGTAGTTGCGGCGCAGTTCCTCGCCGTCCACCCACAGGTGCAGACCGATGTACTGGCCCGGCTTGAAGTCCATGATCGGCTGGCCGTCGCTGGCCGCGAGGCGGAAGGACACGATCTCCGCGCTCTCGACCGTCCGCTCGACCACCGTGAACTCGCGATCCCCGCGCCAGCCGCCGGGGGCCTGGGCCTGCTCGTCGTAACGCGCCGCTTCGGCGTCGATCAGGATGGCCGCGAGCTGCCCGTAGGCGGCGGTCCACGCATCGAGCACGTCCTGGGTGGCGACCTCGGGCCCCAGGACTTCGGCAATCGCACGGATCAGGCAACGGCCGACGATGTCGTAATGCGGCGGCTGGATCTGCAGGGCCACGTGCTTGGTGACGATCTGTGCGGCGAGCGGGCCCATCGCCTCGAGCCGGTCGATGTGCCTGGCATACGTCAGCACGCCATTGGCCAGCGCCCGCGGCTGGTCGCCGTTGGCCTGGTGGGCGGCGTTGAAGTAGGGGCGCACTTCGGGGTACTCGGCGAGCATCATCCGGTAGAAGTGGGTGATCAGCGCCTCGCCGCCGGCTTCGAGCAGCGGAACTGTGGACGCGACGATCGCACGATGACTTGCTGACAGCATGGACGTGTCTCCTGGGAACTGCCTGTCCTGAGGCATCGTCCGTGCCAGCATCCACTTCCATACGAATCATGGACTTGCCGCGCAACGGAGTCATAATGACGCATTGAAAGCGGGGGTCACATCGACTCCCTCGGAGTCGGAATGACCCACGCCCGCCAGCTCGCGGCCCTGTTGCCGCTGATCACCGACCTGACCCAGGAGCTGGACGACGAGACGCGCTACCGCCGCCTGCTCGAAGGCCTCCGGGTGCTGCTGCCCTGCGACGCGACCGCCCTGCTGCGGCTCGACGGCACCGACCTGGTGCCGGTGGCGGCCAGCGGCCTGTCGCCCGACACCCTCGGGCGCCGCTTTCCGGTGCACGCGCATCCACGCCTGGCCCAGCTGCTGGCGGCGCCGGGGCCGGTGCGGTTTCCCGCCGACAGTCCGCTGCCCGACCCCTACGACGGGCTCGTGGATGGCGTACACGGCCACCTGCCTGTGCACGACTGCATCGGCTGCGTGCTGCGGGTCGAATCCAGGCCGTGGGGGCTGCTGACCCTCGACGCCCTCGACAGCGGGCGGTTCTCGGGCGTCGATCTGGACCTGCTCGAAGCCTTTGCCAGTCTGGCCGCAGCGTCGGTCGCCGCCGCGGGCCGCATCCGGAGCCTGTCCGACGAGGCCGAAGTGGCGCGCGCGCAGTTCGTCCACGCATTGGAACCGGGCCCGCGGGTCGAGCGCCGACTGAGCGGCCAGAGTGCGGCGCACCGGCAACTGCTGCGCGAAATCGAACTGGCCGGCCCCAGCGAGCTGTGCGTGCTGATCCAAGGTGAGACCGGCGTCGGCAAGGAACTGGTGGCACGCGCGCTGCACGCGGCATCGGCGCGCGCGAACAAACCCATGATCAGCATCAACTGCGCCGCCTTGCCCGAGGCCCTGGTGGAGAGCGAGCTGTTCGGACACGTCAAGGGCGCCTTTACCGGCGCGGTGTCGGATCGACGCGGCAAGTTCGAACTCGCCGACGGCGGCACGCTGTTTCTCGACGAGGTCGGCGAGTTGCCGCTGGCCACCCAGGCCAAGCTGCTGCGCGTGCTGCAGGACGGGCAGGTGCAGCGTCTGGGCTCGGATCGCGAACATCGCGTCGATGTGCGGCTGATCGCCGCGACCAACCGCGACCTGGCCGACCAGGTGCGGCAGAAGGCCATGCGCGCCGACTTCTATCACCGCCTGAGCGTCTTTCCGCTGCGCGTGCCCGCGCTGCGCGAACGTGGCCGCGACGTGCTGACCATTGCCGGCGCGTTCCTGGAAGAAGCGCGTGCGCGCCATCGGCTGGGCGGGTTGCGGCTCGACGGCGGCGCCCAGGCGGCGCTGCTGGGTTACACGTGGCCGGGCAACGTGCGCGAACTCGAGCACACCATCGGCCGCGCCGTCATCCGCGCGCTGGCGGACCTGCCGGTGCGGCCGCGCATTCTCTCGCTCGCGGCCGCGGATCTGGGACTGTCCGCGGTCGAGCCGACGACCAGCGCGCCGCCGCCGGCGCCCATCGCAGCCGGAACGCTCGACTACCGCGAGGCAGTCAAGACCTACGAGCGACAGCTGATCCTTGACGCGCTCGAACGGCACGCAGGCAACTGGGCCGCAGCCGCGAGAGCCCTGCAGGTCGACCGCGCGAATCTGGCACGCATGGCCCGACGCCTGGGCATCGCCCCGGGACGATGACGCCGATGCAGCGTCGTGGCAGGCATCGCGCGTCGGCGTTGCCTGGCGCGCCATTGCATCCGGGACGGTGCGGCCCGGCATCGGGACAATTTCTGTACTCGCCAGTTCACTGACTGGGTTAAGATTCAGTTCGCTTCCGCCATGCTGCGCGGGTTTTCGTGCCGCTCGATCGGCAAGCGGTTTCACTCCGACGACGCGACCGAACTTCTCCGAATGCCCGACGCCCTCGCCCCTGCCGTGCAGTTGCGCGACGTCCGCCTCGATCGCGGCGGGCGCACGATCGTGTCCGGCATCGACCTGTCGGTGCCGCGCGGCAGCATCACCGCGGTGCTCGGACCGTCGGGCAGCGGCAAGTCGACATTGCTGTCTGCATTGACCGGTGAACTGCAGCCGGCCGCGGGCACGGTCGAGGTGTTCGGCCAACGCGTGCCCACGCGCAACCGCGAGCTGCTGGAACTGCGCAAGAGCATCGGCGTGCTGCTGCAGGGCAATGGCCTGCTGACCGATCTGACCGCGGGCGAGAACATCGCGCTGCCGCTGCGCCTGCACACGAAATTGCCCAGGCCGGTGATCGCGCGTCTGGTGGCGATGAAGCTGCAGGCCGTGGGCCTGCGCGCGGCGGGTGACCTGTATCCGCGCGAGCTGTCGGGCGGCATGGCGCGTCGCGTCGCGCTCGCCCGTGCGCTCGCACTCGACCCGCCGCTGATGATCTACGACGAGCCGCTGACCGGGCTGGACCCGATCGCCTCGGGCGTGATCATGAGCCTGATCGGCCGCCTCAACGCCTCGCTCGGACTGACCAGCATCATCGTCACCCACCACGTGCACGAGACGCTGCCGGTGGCCGACCACGCGATCGTGATCGCCAACGGCCGCATCGTGTTCCAGGGCACACCAGCGCAACTCGAAGCGAGCACCGATCCGCTGGTCGGCCAGTTCCTGCGCGGCGAGCCGGATGGGCCGATCGCGTTCGACCGCGGTGATCTGGCCCGCACGGAGGCCGCGTGATGCGTTCGCAATATGCAGGAGCGACGCTGGTCGCGATGGGCATCACCGGGAACGCTATTCACGCGCGAGCGCGCTCCTGCACAGGAGCCGCGCGATGAGCGCCGCGATCCGTTCGCTCGGCCGCGCCGGGCTGTTCTCGCTGTCGGTGTTCCGGGCGTCGAAGCCCACTGCCGACTTCTTCTCCGAACTGCTGCGCGAGATCTACAAGATCGGCGGGCGCAGCCTGCCGATCATCGCCGTCGGCGGCGCCTTCGTCGGCCTGTCGCTGACGCTGCTGGGCTACCGCGCACTGGAAACCTACGGCGCCAGCAACCAGGTCAGCGTGCTGATCGGACTGGGCCTGTACCGGGAGCTTGCGCCGGTGCTGACCGCGCTGCTGTTCGTCGGCCGCGCGGGCAGTTCGATTTCCGCCGAACTCGGCCTGATGCGCGCGACCGACCAGATCACGGCCCTCGGCCTGATGGCCATCGACCCGATCGCCAAGGCTGTCGCGCCGCGCTTCTGGGCGGCGGTGATTTGCGTTCCGCTGCTGACCGCGTTCTTCTGCAGCCTGGCGCTGTCGGCGAGCTGGTTCCAGGCGGTGCAGGTGCTGGGCATCGACAACGGCATGTTCTGGCAGTCGATGCAGGACGCGGTCGATTTCTGCGGCGATTTCCTGACCGCGTTCGTGAAGTCGGCGGTGTTCGGCGGCACGGCCGCGCTGGTCGCCTCGTATGTCGGCTTCCATGCCGAACCGACCATCGAGGGCACTTCGGTCGCGACGACGCGCGCAGTGGTCAACGCCTCGCTGCTGGTGCTGATGTTCAATTTCGTGATGTCGGCATTCCTGTTCCGCTGAGCCCGGCGAGCTGAATCCGGTTCCTTCTTTCACCGCCGCCTTCGGCGGTCCGCTGCAAAGGTGACACCCATGACAAGCGCGCGTGGTCCCCGTCTCGAATTCGCCGTCGGTGCATTCCTGCTGCTGGCGCTCGCCTCGCTGCTGGTGCTGGCGATCGCATCGACCAACGGCCAGTTCAACTTCAGCCGCGGCGGCAGCTACGAGCTGACCGCACGCTTCACCAACCTCGGCCAGCTGCGTCCCAACGCGCCGGTGAAGGTGGGGGGCGTGACGATCGGCCGGGTGACCAAGATCGACCTGGATCCGGTGCGCTTCGATTCGATCGTGACCCTGGCGGTCGAAGACCGCTTCAACGAGATTCCGATCGACACCTCGGCCTCGATCCTCACCGGTGGCCTGCTCGGCGAGAGCTACGTCGGCCTGGTGCCCGGTGGCGACATGGAAGTGCTGCAGCCGGGCGAGGAACTGGTGTTCACCTCGCCGGCGGTGGATCTGATCCAGATGGTCGGCAAGTACATGTTCAGCGGTGGCGGCGGTGATGCCGGCGCCGCACCGCCTGCCTCCCCCGAGGCCGGCACCGCGTCCCCGGACGCTCTTCCCAGCGACGAAGGAGTCACCCCATGAACCGCATGCCCCTGATCCGTCGTGCCCTGCCGATCGCACTCGCGGCAGCGCTCGTGCTCCCCGCCGCTTCGGCGCTCGCGCAGCAGGCGCGTCCGGCCGCCGCGCCCGCGGCCACCGCCCAGGCCGGCTCGCCGAGCCAGCTGGTGCTGGCCAATACCGAACGCGTGCTCAAGACGCTCGAATCGCGCCGCGCCGAGTTCACCCGCGACCGCGCCGCGCTGCAGACGTTCGTGACCAGCGAGTTCAACACCATGTTCGACCGCGACTACGCGGCGCGCCAGGTACTCGGCCGTCACGGCCGCGGCGCGGCGGACGCCGACGTCAAGGCGTTCGGCGATGCGCTGGCCGACAACCTGATGCGCAGGTACGGCTCGTCGCTGCTGGATTTCAACGCCCAGCTGCGCGTGCGCATCAAGTCCGAACAGCCGCTGCCGCGCGGCCTGGGCGTACGCGTGTCGAGCGAACTGCTGCGCAGCGGCGGTGAGCCGATTCCGGTCGACTTCCTGATGCGCCAGAGCGGCGGCACCTGGAAGGTGTTCGACGTGTCGGTGGAAGGTGTGTCCTTCGTGCAGACCTTCCGCCAGCAGTTCGACGCCGAGCTGCAGCGCAAGTCGATCCAGCAGGTGGCGCGCGAGCTGCGCAGCGGCCAGATCCAGGCGGCCGCCGAGTGATGCGCGCGACCACCGCTTCGGTCCGTCGCCAAGGCGATGCGCTGGCGTTCGCCGGCGCGGTCGTCGCCGCGCACGTGCCGGCGCTGTGGTCGCAGGCGCAGGCCGGCCGCGCGGGCGCCGCGCGGCTGGATCTGTCCGACGTGTCGGCGCTCGACAGCGCGGGCCTGGCCCTGCTGGCCGAGCTTGCCGGCGACGGTGCGCTGGCCGTGGCGGGTACACCGCCCGGTCTGGCCGAGCTGTGCCGTGCCTACCGTTTGACGCCCGCGTTGGGCTTCGTCTCGGCCTGACGTTCCCCAACCCCGGCCCCCCACGGGAATCGACCGATGACCGCCCCCGCCCAGTTCCGCCTGCTGTTGCCGCTCGCCGCATCCCTGGCGCTCGCCGCCTGCGCCGGCTCCGGTGTGCCCAAGGACCGCGTACCTTCGCCGGTCGCCGACGCCCCGACGCCGCTCGCCGCGCCGCAGATCGCCGAGGTGCCGACCGCCGCCGAGGCCGATGCCTCGGACGTACCGGCCACGCCCGACACCGGCGCCACGATCGAAGCCTTCGACGAGGCCGCGCGCGTGGCCGGCGACGCCACCCCGGCCGGCGGCACGCCGACCCAGGCCGAGCTCGACTACGCCGATCTCTACGGCGAGTCGGTCTATGACCCGGTCTACGACCCGACGCTGCCCGAAGCGGCGCAGATGCCGCGCAGCTACGACCCGTGGGAACCGCTCAACCGCCGGGTCTTCGCGTTCAACAGCGCGGTCGATCGCGGCGTCGCCAAGCCCCTGGCCAAGACCTACGCCAAGGTGGTGCCGCGCCCGATCCGGCTGGGCGTGAGCAACTTCTTCAGCAACCTCGGCCAGCCGGTCAGCGCGCTCAATGCGCTGCTGCAGGGCCGGCCGAAGGCGGCGGGCCAGTCGCTCGGCCGCTTCCTGGTCAACAGCACGCTGGGCATCGGCGGCCTGTTCGATCCGGCGACCGATGCAGACATCCCCAATCAGAGCGCCGATTTCGGCCAGACGATGGGCGTGTGGGGCTGGCGCAACTCGCGCTACGTCGAACTGCCGCTGTTCGGCCCGCGCACCCTGCGAGACGGCTTCGGTCTCGTGGGTGACGCACCGCTGTCGCCACTGCGCCAGGTCAGCGACGACCCGGTGCGCATCGGTCTGCAGGGCCTGCAGCTGGTCGACCTGCGCACGCGCCTGTTCGCGGTCGACAGCATGCGCGAGGGCGCGGCCGACGAGTACGCACTGATCCGCGACGCCTGGATGCAACGTCGCGCCTACCAGATCCAGTCGGTGCGCCGACCGCGCGGCGAGGATGGAGAGCCTTCCGACCTGCCGGACTATCTGTACGAGGACGACGCCATGCCGACCGTCCCGGTCGACGTGATGCCGGTCGTGCCGCTGTCACCGACGCCGCCTTGAATTGCGCCGGTTGAAAGAAGAGCCTCGCGGAAGCGGGGCTTTTTTCGTATGGCGCTTTGCACTGCGTGCAGGAAGGCCGGGGATGTCGCGGACCGTGGGCGAGAAAGGTGGGCACTGGGAGCGCGCTCTGGCCGTCGAATCCGCCTGAACCGGGCAACGCCACGCCCGGATCGTACGCCCCCACCCGACCCTCCCCCGCACGCGGGGGAGGGCTCGAATCGGCATCCCGCCCAGGTCGGCATGACGGCGAGTGCTTTGCACCTTCCCCCGCACGGCGGGGGAAGGCCGGGATGGGGGCAAACGATCCGCACCAGTGATCCGATCCCCGCGCGACGCTGTTCGCACGTGACCGGTTCGCGACGTCCGAAGGTTCGCCCCCTCCCAACCCTCCCCCGCATGCGGGGGAGGGCTCGAACCAGCTCCCGCGCGGGTTGGCGTGGCGGCGAGTGCTTTGCACCTTCCCCCGCACGGCGGGGGAAGGCCGGGATGGGGGCAAACGATCCGCACCAGTGATCCGATCCCCGCGCGACGCTGTTCGCACGTGACCGGTTCGCGACGTCCGAAGGTTCGCCCCCACCCAACCCTCCCCCGCATGCGGGGGAGGGCTCGAACCAGCTCCCGCGCGGGTTGGCGTGGCGGCGAGTGCTTTGCACCTTCCCCCGCACGGCGGGGGAAGGCCGGGATGGGGGCAAACGATCCGCACCAGTGATCCGATCCCCGCGCGACGCTGTTCGCACGTGACCGGTTCGCGACGTCCGAAGGTTCGCCCCCACCCAACCCGCCCCCGCGCATGCTGGGGAGGGCTCGAACTGGCCCCCGCGCGGGCCGGCATGACGGCGCGTGCTTCGCACCTTCCCCCGCACGCGGGGGAAGGCCGGGATGGGGGCAAACAGACCGGCGTCGAAGCGTTGGTGTCGCGCGCCGAGCGGGAAGCGTCGCCTCGCAGCGCCAAACGGGGTGTCTACCGAGACGTGCCCCGCAAGCGAGGCACCATCCAGACTGACGTCACGCCGCCAGCGCAGCCTCGACCGCCGCGCGCACGCGCGGATCGTCCGCCGGAACGTCCGGAGCGAAACGGCCAACCACATGGCCATGCCGGTCGATCAGGAACTTCTCGAAGTTCCACAGCACGCCCGGCGCCGGATTCGGCGTCATGCCGTGGCCGCGCAACTTCTCGCGCATCGGGCCGTCGCCGGTCGCCTCGGGCTGTGCGTGGGTCAGCGCTTCGAACAGCGGATGGACCGCGTCGCCCGTGACGGCGACCTTGGAGAACATCGGGAAGCTCACGTCGTAGGTCAGGCTGCAGAACTGCTGGATCTCGGATTCGCTGCCCGGCTCCTGGCCGGCGAAATCGTTGGCGGGGAAGCCCAGCACTTCGAAGCCGGCGTCGCGCTTCTCGCGATACAGCGCTTCGAGGCCCGCGTATTGCGGCGTCAGCCCGCACTTGGACGCCACGTTGACCACCAGCAGCACCTTGCCGGCGTGGTCGGCGAGCGTGGCCTGGGCGCCGTCGATGGTCTTGAGCGGAATGTCGGTCAGGGGCGTGGTCATGGCGGGGCTCAGGGTGGCGGAAAGCGGCGATGTTAGCGCCCGCCATGTAGGTGCAGGCGCGCCCTGGCGCCGGCAGGCACGGTAGAGCGATCGCGCGCGAGCGCGCTCCTACACGATGCGCCGCTCGGGACCGGGCGGTGCAGGAGCGCGCTTGCGCGAATCGGCTTGCACAGACCACCCAGTCGCTCCGGGACAATCAGGTGGCCTGATCGTCCTCGTCGCCGGACGCATCGTCGAGCGCGTCGCCGAGCAACGCCTGCGCGTCCGGGCCGGGCAGCGATTCCACGCCGCGCAGCCGGCGTTCGATCGTGCGGGTCTTGCGGCTGGCCTCGCCCAGGCTCTTGCCGACCGTGCTGATCTGCTTTTCGGCCTTTTCGAGAATGCCGGCGAACTTGCCGAACTCGCTCTTCACCGCGCCCAGCACCTGCCAGACCTCGCTCGAACGCTGCTCGATCGCCAGCGTGCGGAAGCCCATCTGCAGGCTGTTGAGCAGAGCGGTGAAGGTGGTCGGCCCGGCGACGACGATGCGGTGTTCGCGCTGCAACAGATCGACCAGGCCGGCCCGGCGGATGACTTCGGCGTAGAGACCTTCGGTGGGCAGGAACATCACCGCGAAATCGGTCGTATGCGGCGGGCACACGTATTTTTCGCAGATCGATTTCGCCTGCACGCGGATCGCGCGCTCGAGCTGCGCGGCCGAGGCCTTGACCGCATCGACGTCGCCCTTTTCCTGCGCGTCGATCAGGCGCTCGTAGTCCTCGCGCGGGAACTTCGCATCGACCGGCAGCCACACCACCGTGTCGTCAGCGCCGCGGCCGGGCAGGCGGATCGCGAAATCCACCGCCTCGTCACTGTCGGGCTTCACCCGCACGGCGCGGCCGTACTGCTCGGCAGTGAGCGTGTGTTCGAGGATGTTCTCCAGCTGCACTTCGCCCCAGCCGCCGCGGTCCTTGACGTTGGTCAGCACGCGCTTGAGGTCGCCGACGCCGGTGGCCAGCTGTTGCATCTCGCCCAGGCCGCGCTGCACCTGTTCCAGTCGCTCGGAGACCAGCTTGAACGACGCGTCCAGACGCGTATTGAGCGTGGTCTGCAGCTTCTCGTCGACGGTCGCGCGCATCTGTTCGAGCTTGGCGGCGTTGTCGGCCTGCAGACGCTGCAACTGCTGGTCGAGCGTGGTGCGCATCTCGCCGATGCGCTGCTCGTTGCGCGTGGTCAACTCGTTGAGGCGCGCGCTCAGGCCATCAGCGAAATGCCGCTGCTGCTCCGCGCCCTCGGTGCGTGCCTTGCGCGCGTCCTCGGTCAGCGCGGTGCGCAGCACGCCCAGACGCTCGTCGGTGCTGCGGGTGAACGCATCGAGCCGCGCATCGATGCGCGTGGTCAGTTCGTCGAGGCGCTGGTCGGTACGCGCGGCCACGGCCTGCAGTTGTGCGCCGAAGGCGTCAATGCGCTGCGCCTGCGCCGACGCCGCGCCGTCCAGTTGCTGGCGCAGTTCGCCGCGGCCTTCGCGTTGCTCCTCGCGCAGGGCCCGCTCCAGGGCATCGCTGCCATTCTCCGGACGGCGCAGCAGCAGGACAACGAGCAGGAAGCATGCGGTGAGCGCGCACAACAGAATCAGGATCGACAGCAGCGAGGTATTCATGCCGGGAATTCTAGCGACCGCCGTCTCACCGCATGCGTCTGCATGCGACACTCGCCGCCCCGATGACGCGCGAGGCCGAGACGATGGCGTCCCCAAGCCCCGGCCATGTGCCCAGACACGCGGTCGCGCGTGCGCTGACGCTCGCTGGCCGCATGCTGCTGCTCACCGGTGCGGGGGTATTCGCCGCATTCGCGCTGTTCTCGACCGATGCCGGCGCCCGCGATCTGGGCCGTCTGATCGGTCTGGTCGTCGCGCTGCCGGGTCTGCCTGCGCTGGGCGTGGGCTGGTGGTTGGCCAAATCCCGCCGCGTACGCTGATCCGTCTCACACACCGGAGCCCGGATGTCCGATCTGCCGCCGCTGCCCGTGCTTCCGCCGGGCCGCCACCGCCACTACAAGGGCCGCGACTACGACGTCATCGGCGTGGCCCGCCACAGCGAGACGCTGGAGGCGGTCGTGGTCTACCGCCCCTTGTATGGCGAGGGCGCGTTGTGGGTGCGCCCGTACGCGATGTTCGTCGAGACCGTGATCGTCGACGGCGTCGCCGTGCCGCGCTTCGCGGCCGTGTCCGCCGACGCTGCTCGCTGATCCGTATAGCGCGCCGCCGCAGCGTCTGACCTGCGGCGGCGCGCGTTGTCGCTTACGCCGCGCCCGGCACCGGGGCGTTGGCGGTGATGATGCCCGCCGCGCGCAGGTCGCTCCACACGCCCGCGGGGATGTCGACCGACATCGATGCCACATTCGCCGCGACCTGCTCGGCATTGCGCGAGCCCGGCACGATCGCCGACACGACTTCCGGTGCGTTCGCGAACTGCAGCGACACCGTGCGCAGGTCGACGCCGTGCGACTGCACGATCTCCTGGGCGCGCGCGCGTTTCTGCTCCGAATCAGGCGGCACCGGCTGCGAGCCGTAGAGATACCGGTCGCGCCCGGCCAGAAAGCCCGCCAGTAGCGGCGAGCCGACGATCACCGAGATGCCGCGCGTGGCGAGGTGCGGGAAGGTGTGCTCGAGGGCGCGTTCGTGGTCGAGCAGCGAGTACTGGCAGGCGAGCAGGAAGATGTCCGGGTCGCTGACTTCAATCGCGCGCATCGCCGGGTCCGGCGTGTTGACGCCCATGCCCCAGGCCTTGATCAGGCCTTCCTCGCGCATCTTCGTCAGTTCGGGAAAAGCACCGGTGCGCGCCTGCTCGAAGTATTCAAGCCAGCGCTCGCCCATGTCGCCGTTGTCGGGCGAGAGGTCGTGCACCAGCACGATGTCGAGCGAATCGATGCCCAGGCGCTGCAGGCTGTCCTCGACCGAACGCCGCGTGCCGGCTGCGCTGAAGTCGTAGCGGTAGTCGAACGGCGGCGGATCCTTCCAGCCGACCTTCGGTGTTTCTTTCGTGGCGGTGAGCAGGCGGCCGACCTTGGAGGAAATGACGTATTCCTCGCGCGGTTTCTGGCCGAGCACGTGGCCCAGGCGCCGTTCGGACCGGCCCAGGCCATACCAGGGCGAGGTGTCGAACAGGCGCATGCCGCCATCCCAGGCCGCCTCGATGGTGGCCGCGGCGTCTTCCTCGGTCACCACCGCCCAGTTGTTGCCGATCGGCGCGCAGCCCAGACCCACGCGCGACGTCGGCCGGTATTTGCGGCTGCCGGCGGGATTGGTCGGCAGCGGTCCGGGCGTGGCGGCGCCGGGGCCCCGCGTGGGCAGGACGTCGCCCGGGCTGGTCTGCGCCTGTGCGACCAGGGGCGCGGCGGCGAGGGACGCGGCGCCGAGGGCAGCGGCGGACAGGAAGGTGCGGCGTGTGGGCATGGCGGGCTCCTGGATGCGAGTCGGCGCAGCGGCACGCCGCCTGGCTGGCGACTCGAGCGATGCGCGTGTCAGCCGACTCTGCCAATGGCCCGGGCCACGTGTTGTGAACCGGCGGTCGGAGCGGCACCGCCGCACTGTCTGGGCGACGCACGGCCACGGCGGATCGTCGCGGAACTCCGCGTCAGTCGGACGCTCGGGGATCGCGTGTCCGGCGGAAGTCGCGCATCCAGTCCGCGAGCGCGTGTTCGCCGCTGCCATCCAGGCCCGCGAGCATTCGCGTCAGGTCATGTGGGCTTTCATCCTGGCCGAGCTTGAAGGTGGCCTGGGTGTCGACGATCGGCGCATGCAAGGCGGTCACGCCTTTGGCAAGCTCGGCGAAGCGGTCGCCGAGTTCCGCCAGTGACCAGGGCGCCTCGCGCCCGGCTTCCATCGACGTCACCAGCGCATCGAGTTCGTCGCGGATGTCGTCCAGGTCGTTGCTGCATGCCACGTCCACGGTGAAGGCCGCGGCGGTGTAGTTCCAGGTCGGCGCCTGGCTGCGGTCGTCGAGCCAGCCGGGCGAGAGATACGCCTGCGGACCGATGACCAGCGCGTAGGCGCGTGGCACCCGCTGCAGCCTCGCCACATGCGGATTGCGTCGCGCCACGTGGCCGCGCAGCGCCACCAGGTGGCCCTCGGCGTTGCACTCGGCACGCAACGGCAGCGGGGTGAACGCGGCATCGTCTCTGCCGGGCGACACCAGCCAGCCGAACGGCTGTCCCTGCAACAGCCGGATCACATCGCGATCGTCGCGCGCGGCGTAGAGCGAATCCCGGGCGTGACCCATCAGCGCATGTCCTGTCGGTGGTGGCGTCGGCGTTGCCGCACATCGGCGCCGGCAGCGGCTGCCAGCGCGCGTCGGACGCCGTGCGCGCAGACTTACCTGCTCGGGTGTCGCGCCGATGTCGCCGCGTCGTACACCGCAGGCCACGCCACGCAGGGATCGCGCGTCTGCGATCCGCAGCGCCAGGACTTCATCGCGCGATCAGTCGAGCCGCAGCGGCAGATCCCGCGTCGCGCTGTTGCCGCTGGCATCGCGCACCACGGCGCGCAGCACATAGTCGCCGGCGGCGAGTGTTGCCGGATCCCACAGCGCGTATTCCAGACGCCCGTCGCGCACGGTGTTGTTGACCGCGTAGCGGAAGCGCGTGCGCGACGCGCCGTGCACGGTGATGCCGCTGTCGGCGGCATAGGCCACGCGCACCGCCTCGCGATGCGGCGGCATGCGGTCGAAATCGATCGTGAAGCGCGGCGTCTCGAAACCGGGCATCGGCACGCCATTCGCGTCGAGCAGTTGCCAGCCCAGCGTGTGCAGGCCCAGACGCCGGCGCGGCAGGTTGCCGTCGACCTGGTCCCAGGCCTCGACGACGATCTGCACGCCGCCACCGTCGCGCGGCACACGCACGCGGCCGTCTTCGCGTTCGGACATTGCGGCGTCATGCGCGTCGAGCAGGGCGAGATCGTCGATGCGCGGGGCGACCGTGTCGGTGAAGTTGCGGAACCCCAGTTCCACCGCATTGCGCTGGTAACCCGGCGGGCCGACGACCAGATGCACATGCGCCTGCGCGTTGATCGTGCCCACTGCATCGCCAGCGCGGATGTGCGTGCCGCGTGGGATGCGCACACGCGCGGTGCGGCCGTCGTCGCCGGTCACGAGCTGGAAGCGCGGGTCGAGCGCATCGCCGCGCGGCGTGCGCCCGACCCGGATGTGCGTGTAGTTGAGCGCGTCGATCGTCAGGTGTTCGGCCTGGTCGCCGAACGCGGCCGCGGCGAGCGGAATCGCCACCTTGGCGTCGGCGATCGCCAGCACTTCGCTGCCGACATCGCCGCGCACGTCGAAGCCGGCATGCAGGTGGCTGCGCGACTCGCCGCGGAAGTTGCCGCGCACCTCCCCCAGCGTGCCGACGACTTCGTGCCAGCCCTCCTGCGGTGCCAGCGGCCAGCGCCCGCGCGTGTCGGGCGGGGCGGCATCCGGCGCCGGGCCGACGACGGCGTTGTCGAGGTTCTGCTTCGCGCGATCGGGGCGCACCTGCACGATGCGGTGCACGCGATGCGCCGCCGCATCGGCCACCCACAGCCGGTCGAACCGGTCGAAGGCCAGGCCGGTCGGGCGCGCGAGTCGCTGCGCCATGTCATGGCCGCTCAGTACATGCGCGCGACCGTCGGGCTCGAACTGCAGCACGCGCCCGCGCGACAGTTCGCCGACGTAAAGCCGCTGCTGCGCGTCGATCGCGATCGACACCGGCGTAACAGGGGCCGCTTCGGGATCGTCGCCGTACAGCGCGAGCGTCGTCGTCGTGCCGTCGGCGGTGATCGCACGCACCGCGTGATTGCCGGTGTCGGCGATCCAGACGACACCGGCGGCATCGACCGCGATGCCACTGGGCGTATCGAAGCGCGCCGTCGCCCCGGCGCCGTCCTCGAAACCCGGGCGGCCCTCGCCGGCGAGTGTGTGCACCCGGCCGTGCTCGATGACGCGGATGCGGTCGTTGAAGCCGTCGGCCACGTAGACACGCCCCGCGGCGTCGACCGCGACATCGGTCGGCGCATGGAAGCGCGCCTGCCGCGCCGGGCCATCGGCGAAGCCGGCCTCACCACTGCCTGCCAGCGTGGTGACCGTGCCGTCAGTCGTGATCGCGCGGATCGCATGATTGCCGGTGTCGGCCACGTACAGCGTGCCGGCCGCGTCGATCGCCAGACCCGATGGCGTATGGAAACGCGCATCGCCGCGCGTGCCGTCGGCGAAGCCTTCGAGGCTGCCGGCGAACGTGTCGACGCGGCCATCGGGATGCAGGCGACGGATGCGGTTCGACGCCGCACCCTCGGCGATGAAGACCGTGCCGTCCGGTGCGATGGCGATGCCGAAGGGGTCATCGAAGCGCGCAACGTCACGCGCGCCATCGCGCACACCCCGATGCCCGTCGCCGGCGGCGAGCTCGATGCGTGCCGGCAGACCCGCAGGCGGCGGTGCGAGCGGCGGGCGTTCGACGCTGCGCCAGTCCCACCAGAAACTCGCGGCCAATGCCGCGAGCGTCAGCGTCGCGACGATCCACAACGCCCGGCGCATGCCGGGTCGCAACGCACGCGCCACGCGATCAGTCGATCACGCGGCAGAAAACCGCCTTCAGATAACGCGATTCCTGCACATGCGCCAGGAACGGATGATCCGCACCGGCGCCTGCGACTTTCAGCACCTGGATCGTGCGGTTGGCGTAGAACGCCGCGCGGCGCAGCATGTCGAGAAACTGTTCTTCGCTCACCAGGCCCGTGCACGAGAACGTCGCGAACAGGCCGCCCGGCTTGACCACGCCCAGCGCCAGCTTGTTCATGTCGAGATACTTCTTCAGCGCCGGAATGACCTGGTCGCGGTCGCGGGTCATCTTGGCCGGGTCGAGCACGACGACGTCATAGGTGTCGCCGGCATTCGACGCATCGCGCAGCCACGGGAAGATGTCGGCCTGCACGAACCTGATGCGCACGTCGTTGAGGCGGGCGTTGCCCTTGGCGATCTCGATCACGTCCTCGTCGATGTCGACACCTACGACTTCGCTGGCGCCGCGCGCGGCGGCGTAGACGCCGAAACCGCCGGTGTTGCAGCACAGATCGAGCATGCGCTTGCCTGCGACCTGGCGGCTCAGCCACTCGCGGTTCTCGCGCTGGTCGGCGAAGAAACCGGTCTTGTGTGCGCCGGCCGGGTCGGCGCGGAAACGCACGCCGTACTCGGTGATGACCGACGGCTCGGCCGGGGTGCTGCCGCGGAAGTCGAAGCTCTCCTGCTTCTGCACGTGCTCGTCGGCGAAGCTGTGGAAGCGGCAGCCGGGGAATTGCTCGCGCAGTGCTTCGTAGATCCACTCGCGGTGACGGAACGCGCCGGCGCTGAAGAACTCGACGACCAGCAGATCGCCGTAGCGGTCGACGACCAGGCCACTGATGCCGTCGCCTTCGCTGTGCACCACGCGCCAGGCGTCGGAGACTTCGTCGAGCTTGAGCACGTCGCGACGCAGCGACACGGCCTCGGCGATCTTGCGCGAAAACCAGCCGGCATCGACCGGCACATCGGGATGTGTTTCGAGGATGCGCACCGCGATGCGCGAATGGCCGTTGTAGAAGCCGCGGCCGATCCAGTCGCCGTCGACGCCGACGACCTCGACGATGCTGCCCGGCTTGGGGCGCTGCGCGGGCTTGTCGACCAGGCGCTGGAAGATCCACGGGTGGCTGGAACGCCAGGCGTTCTTCAGGCGTACGGTCGGGTTGGGTGTGTTCATGCCTGCGATTTTACCGCGTGCACTTGCCCGTCACGTGCGGGCTCGGCAGAATCCGCGCTCGAAGGGGAGTAGCTCCCAGCGTGCAGGCCGTCATTTCGAGCAGCGATGCTCCGGTCCCACGGCAGTCCACCGGACTGTGAGCAAGACCTTCGCCGCAATGGCGAAGGCATGTCCCCGGAATCCGTTCTTCTGGTTTCCCGACGATGTCCGCGCCCTGCGGACCTCTTTCACTGCTCGGGAATCTCGATGGAAACGATTGGCAATGTCTGGTTGTGGGCCGGCTTCGGCGCTCTGGTGGTGGTCGCGCTGCTCGTCGACCTGGTGCTGATGCGCCACGGTGGCGCGCACAAGGTCACGTTCAAGGAAGCGCTGTGGTGGAGCCTGGGCTGGGTGGCCCTGGCGCTGCTGTTCAACGCGGGCCTGTGGTGGTACCTGCACGAGACCGCCGGCGCCGCGCTCGCCAATCGCGTGGGTCTGGAATTCTTGACCGGCTATCTGGTCGAGAAGTCGCTCGCGGTCGACAACATCTTCGTCTTCCTGCTGCTCTTCACCTTCTTCGGCGTGCCCGAGGAGCAACGCCAGCGCGTGCTGATCATCGGCATCCTGCTGGCGCTGGTGCTGCGCGCGATCCTGATCTTCGTCGGCGCCGCGCTGATCGCCCAGTTCCACTGGCTGCTGTACGTGTTCGGCGCGTTCCTGCTGCTGACCGGCTTCAAGATGTGGTTCGCCGCCGGCAAGGAGCCGGATCTGGAGAACAACGTGGTGCTGCGCTGGATGCGCGGGCACCTGCGGCTCACCGACGGCTACCGCGGCGCGGCCCTGCGCGTGCGCGAAGGTGGCGCCTGGGCCTACACGCCGCTGTTCGTGGTGCTGGTGCTGATCGGCGTGATCGACGTGATCTTCGCGGTCGACAGCATTCCGGCGATCTTCGCCATCACCACCGATCCCTTCATCGTGCTGACGTCCAACGTGTTCGCCGTGCTCGGCCTGCGCGCGATGTTCTTCATGCTCGCCGGCATGGCCGACCGCTTCCACCTGCTGCCCTACGGTCTGGCCGTGGTGCTGGTCTTCATCGGCGCCAAGATGCTGCTGATCGACATCTACAAGATTCCGGTGCTGTGGTCGCTGGGCGTGGTCGCGGTAATCCTCGCCGTCACGGTGGTGCTGAGCCTGGCGAAGCCGCCGAAGTCCACGCCGATGACCGGCGGCTGAGAACCTGTGCAATCTCCTGCTGCGCGTGCCGGGTGGCGCGCGTGCGGTGCTCGAAGGCGTCGCCACAAGGCGGCGCCTGACAGCGCTTGCCGCTGGCCCGCAGAGTGGCCGCTGGCGGCCACCGATGCTCACGTACCACTCGTACGCTGCGCTTCCTGCGTTCCGCCACGCGCCACCCGGCGGCGCTCGCGACGGACCTTGAACAGGTTCCACTGCTTTCAGGGCGTCGCGGCTTCGTCCGCGGCGCCCTTGCATCGGCCGCGAACGACGCCATCCATCGGACATGCATCTCGACAGCCCCGACGCGCCCACCGATCCCGCCGCCCAGGCGCTGCACGACCGCCGCCGGCTGTCGAGTGCGCTCAAGGGCAGCATCGCCTTCGTACTGCTGCTGGTCATCGTGTTCGGCCTGCAGGGCATGGTCGACTGGCGCCCCTTCGCGGTGCGGCCCTGGGATGCGGCCGGCCTGCTGGGCCTGCTGACCGCGCCGCTGCTGCACGGCTCGCCGGGGCATCTGATCGCCAATTCCAGCGCGCTGCTGCTGCTCGGCTCGCTGGCGCTGGCGGTCTATCCGCGCGCCACCCTGCGCGGCCTGCCGCTGATGTGGCTGGGCTCGGGCCTGGGCGCGTGGCTGATGGGCGATCCGGGTTCGCATCATCTGGGCGCCAGCGGCGTGACCCACGGCCTGATGTTCCTGGTGTTCGTGCTGGGCCTGCTGCGCCGCGATCGGCCCTCGATTGCCGCGGGCATGATCGCGTTCCTGTTCTACGGCGGCATGCTGCTGACGATCCTGCCGCAGGAGCCGGGCGTGTCCTGGCAATCGCACATGGGCGGCGCGCTCGGCGGCGTACTGGCTGCGTTCTGGTTCCGCCGCGCCGACCCCATGCCCCCGCGCAAGCGCTACAGCTGGGAGGTCGAAGAGGAAGAGGCCGCGCGCGCCGCGCTCGAACAGCGCGACACCTTCGAGCCCCCGGCGCCGCTTGATGTTCCGGTGTTGTGGGAGCGACCGACGCGCGACGAGACGCGTGGTGTGGTGCTGCGGTTTCCGGACCGGCGAAGCGGACATCGCGACGAGAGCTGATTACCGCTCGCCGGCCGCTTGCGTGAGCCCTCCCCCGCATTGCGGGGGAGGGTTGGGAGGGGGCAAACGATCACGAGCGGGAGGCTCTCCTCAAGCGGACGGTCTCACTGCAGACCGTTCGCTTGATGCCGCTCAAATCTCCACCGGACGCTTCGCCCCCACCCAACCCTCCCCCGTGAACGGGGGAGGGCTCGAAAGCAGGCGCCGTGCACCTGTCGGCGCCGGTGCCCGATGCACTACATTGGTGCATGGCCGACGAAACCCCGCCACCGCAGCCTTTCGACGCGCTGACCACGCCGCTGGTCTGGGCGGGGCCGGATGGCCGCATCCGCACCTGCAACATCGCGTTCGCGCGCTGGCTCGGGGTGGGGCGCAAGCGCCTGATCGACCAGCCCCTGGCCGCATTGGAAGTCGATGGCGACGTGTTGCGGGTAGCCCTGCGCGCACCGGGCGACCCGGCCGACGGTCCGCTGCGTGTACGTCGTCTGGTGCTGGCGTTTCTCGGCAATGCGCCGCGTTTTGCCGATGCCTGGCTGAGCCGCGAAGCCGATGGCGGGCTGCTGCTCGAAGCCCATCCGGTCGATGAATTTCCCGGCGCCGATCCGACCCTGGCGATGCCGCTCGCACTGTCGGCCGCCCTGCGCGGTCTGGCCCACGAGCTGCGCAACCCGCTGGCCGGCCTCAAGGGCGCGGCGCAGTTGCTCGCAAGGCGCGTCAGCGATGGCGAATCGCGCGAACTCGTCGCGCTGGTCGAGACCGAAGTCGCCCGCCTGGGGGCACTGGTCGACCAGCTGCTGTCGCCGCGCTCACCCACGCCGCATCGGCCGCTCAACATCCACGGCGTGCTCGAACAGGTGCTGCGCCTAGCCGAGGCCGACGCCGGCTGGGCGGTGCGGATGATCCGCGACTACGACCCCAGCCTGCCGGAGCTGTCCGGCGATCCGGACCGTCTCACCCAGGCGATCTGGAACCTCGTGCGCAATGCCATCCAGGCCGGCGCGGCCAACATCACCCTGCGCACGCGCGCGGCGATCGGTGTGCGCATCGGCGACGAGGTGCACGCGATGGTGCTGCGGCTGGAAGTGGTCGACGACGGCCGCGGCGTGCCCGAGGACATGGTCGAGCAGATCTTCCTGCCACTGGTCTCGGGCCGGCCCGACGGCAGCGGTCTGGGCCTGGCGCTGGCGCAGCAGGTCGCGCGCGAGCACCGCGGCGCGCTGGCCTACCGCTCGCGCGCCGGCCATACCGTCTTCACCCTGCAGCTGCCGTTCCCCGATGACGACATCGGCATACCGGCGGCCATCGATCGCGTCCCGGAGACGCCTGCGCCATGAGTCCATCCGCCCCCCGCGTGTGGGTCGTCGACGACGACCGCTCCGTCCGTTTCGTGCTCGCCACCGCGCTCAGCGAAGCCGGCTACGACGTCTCGGGATTCGACAGCGCCCAGGCCGTGCGTGAGGCACTGGCCCAGCGTGCGCCGCCCGCACTGCTGTTCACCGATGTGCGCATGCCCGGCGATTCGGGCCTGCAATTGCTCGAAGGCCTCAAGCAGCAGTACCCGCAGTTGCCGGTGGTGGTGATGTCGGCCTATACCGATGTCGCCAGCACCGCCGGCGCATTCCGCGGCGGCGCCCAGGAATTTCTGTCCAAGCCCTTCGACCTCGACGAGGCCGTAGCCTTGGCCGCGCGCGTGCTCGGCGACCACGACACCGCGCCTGACGAAGCCCCGCAGCCGAGCGGGGACGCCGATGCGCTGGTCGGCGACACGCCGGCAATGCGCCAGCTGTTCCGCGCGATCGGCCGCCTGGCGCAGGCGCCGGTGTCGGTGCTGGTGACCGGCGAAACGGGGACGGGCAAGGAACTGGTCGCGCGCGCGCTGCACCGCGAATCGCCCCGTGCGCGCAAACCCTTCGTCGCGCTCAACACCGCAGCCATTCCCGCCGAACTGCTGGAAAGCGAGCTGTTCGGCCACGAGGCCGGCGCGTTCACTGGTGCCTCGCGGCGCTACATCGGCCGCTTCGAGCAGGCCGACGGCGGCACGCTGTTCCTCGACGAGATCGGCGACATGCCCGCCTCGCTGCAGACGCGCCTGCTGCGCGTGCTGGCCGAGGACGAATTCTTCCGGGTGGGCGGGCGCGAGCTGATCCGGGTCGACGTGCGGGTGATCGCGGCGACCCACCAGGATCTCGAGCGGCTCGTCGCCGAAGGCCGTTTCCGCGCCGATCTGCTGCATCGCCTCGACGTGGTGCGCCTGCAGCTGCCGCCGCTGCGCGAGCGCCGCGACGATGTCGGCCAGCTCGCCGAACGCTTTCTGCAGGCCGCGGCCGACAGGCTCGATGCACCGCCCAAGCGCCTGGGCCGCGCCGCGCTGCAGCGGCTGCGCGCGCACCACTGGCCTGGCAACGTGCGCGAGCTGCAGAACCTGTGCTGGCGGCTGGCAGCGCTGGCGCCGGCCGACCTGGTCACGCCGCAGGATCTCGACGGCCTCCTGCCGGCAACGGATAGCGCCGAGGCATCGGTGACCGGCGCCGACGGCGAGGACTGGGACGCCGTACTGCGCGTCTGGGCCGACGCCCGCCTGCGCGCCGGCGACGGCGACATCCACGCGCAGGCACGCGAACGTCTCGACCGCGCCCTGCTCGAGACCGCGCTGGTCCACACCGGCGGCCGACGCGCCGAAGCCGCAACCCGGCTCGGCGTCGGCCGCAATACGCTCACCCGCAAGCTCGGCGCACGCCGCGGCCGCGGTTGAGCGCGCTTTCATCGAGGCCCGTCCACCCCGCGCTAAGGTGCCGCCCATGACCCGCATGCCTTTCTTCCGACGCACGTTCTTCGTCCTCCCCGCCATCGCGCTGCTGTCCGCCTGCGCCAGTGCGCCCCGCAGCGCCGACCCGACCGCGCCGGTCGCGCAGGCTCCGGCCATCGCCCAGGCCGGCACCGCGCGCGGCGGTGTTGCCAACCTGGCGTCGGCCTCGGGCACACTGGTCAGCGGACGCCTGATGCTCGCCCCGGATGCGGGCGGCGTGCGCGTACGCGGCGAGGTCGGCGGCCTGGTGCGCAACGGCACCCATAACCTGCGCGTGCACGTGCGCGGCAACTGCAGCGCGGTCGATGCGACCAGCGCCGGCCCGGAGTTCGACGCGGCGACGGGCCAGGCATCGACGCAGCCCGATTCGGGCGAACGCGGCCGCATCGTCGCCGACGCGCAGGGCGTGGCCACGCTCGACCTGTTGCTGCCCGGCGCGGTGCTCGGCGGCGGCGCGGCCAACGACATCGTCGGCCGCTCGCTGCTGGTGCTCGGCGCCACGCCGGGCGCCATCGGCGCGCGTGTCGCCTGCGGTGTCGTGCAGGCGCAGTAAGCGCCGCTCACACGCTCCCGACCGGCAGGACGGGATGCTGCGCCGCGTGCACCCACCGCGCGCGTGTCGCGCCCGTTTCCAGGAGAACCCCATGCAGATGTCCCGATTCCTGCTGCCCTTGCCCGCCGCGCTGGCGCTCGCGCTGGCCGCCTGTGGCGGCAACACGACCGACGGCACGACCGACAATGCTGCGGCCGAAGCCGATCGCGCCGCCGAAAACGCCACCACGCCCGGCGCCGTTCCGCCGCCGGTGGCCACATCGAATGCGGTGGCGATGGTCACGCTGGCGCCGACCGCCGGCAACCAGACCGCGGGCACCTTGCGCTTTGCGAGCGTCGACGGCCGCATCGAGGTGACCGGCGAGGTGACCGGCCTGAGCGACGGCGGCACCCACGCCTTCCATGTCCACGAGAACGGCGACTGCAGCGCGCCCGATGCCAGCAGCGCCGGCGGCCACTTCAATCCCGGCGACAACGCCCACGGACGTGTCGGCCACGGCGAGCACCACGCCGGCGACAGCGACAACATCACCGCGAATGCCGATGGCACCGCCCAGGTCCAGGGCTGGCTGGAAGGCGCGACGATCGGCGACGGCGCGGCTACCGACATCGTCGGCAAGGGCGTGATCGTGCACACCGGCGAGGACGACTACACCAGCCAGCCGACCGGCGATGCCGGCGACCGTCTGGCCTGCGGCGTCATCGAGGCGGGCTGATGCACGCGCGGCGCCCGCGACCGTGCGGGCGCCGCCATCGTGCCGCGACCGCATGCGCGGCCGATGGAACTGAACATCCCCGCCAAGGCTTAACCCATTCAGGCAGACCGCCCGCATAATCGATTCGCGCGGGTGACGCGCCTGTTCTGCATTTTTCCCCGGAGTCCTGCATGCGCGTGAGTTCCCTGACGCTGGCCCTGTCCCTGCTGTTGTCGCCAGCCGCCTTCGCGCAGACGCCACCCGAGACGCCGCCGCCGCCGCAGACGCCGGTGCCCACGCCAGCCGATACGCCGGCGCCGGGTTCGGACGAGGCGCAGGACGTCGTGGCGGCCAGCGACGATCCCGAGGCCGCCACGCATGCCTCCAGCCGCGTGCCGCTGCAGGAGATCCGCCGATACGTCGGCGTGTTCAATGCCGTACGCGAGGCCTATGTCGAGCCGGTCGAGGACCGTGCGCTGATGTCCTCGGCGATCCGCGGCCTGCTGCTCGACCTCGACCCGCACAGTGTCTACATGGAAAAGGAGGCCGCCGAAGCCTTCGACGAGGGCACCGAAGGTGCCTACGATGGCATCGGCGTCGAGGTCATGTATCTGCCCGACGGCAGCCTGCGCGTCATCGCGCCGATCGACGGCACACCCGCCGCCAAGGCCGGCATCCGCGCCGGCGACGTCATCGTCAGCGTCGATGGGCAGACGCTCACGCCGTCCGACCACGAAGGGTCCGGCCCGCTGCGCGGCGCGCCGGGCACCTCGGTGATGCTGGGCGTGCTGCGCGACGGTGAAACGGCGCCGCTCGACATCCGCGTCGACCGCGAAACCATCCGCGTCGTCAGCGTGCGCGGGCGCATGCTCGAACCCGGCTACGGCTACATCCGCGTCAGCCAGTTCCAGATGGACACCGCAGCCGATTTCAGCCGCATCCTCGGCGAGCTCAAGCAGGAGGCGGGCGGCAACCTGCGCGGCCTCGTGCTCGACCTGCGCAGCAACCCGGGCGGCCTGCTGACGTCCGCGGTGCAGATCGCCGACGACCTGCTCGACAGCGGCAAGATCGTCAGCACCCGTGGCCGCATCCCGATCAGTGAAGCCGAATTCAGTGCCACGCCGGGCGATCTGCTCGAGGGCGCGCCGGTGATCGTGCTGGTCGACGTCGGTTCGGCCAGCGCCTCGGAAGTGCTGGCCGGCGCGCTGCGCGACAACAACCGCGCCCGCGTCATCGGCAGCCGCACCTTCGGCAAGGGCTCGGTGCAGACCGTGCTGCCGCTCGACAACGGCGACTCGGTCAAGCTCACTACCGCCCGCTATTACACGCCCAGCGGCCGCTCCATCCAGGCCCGCGGCATCGACCCCGATATCGTGCTGCGCCCCGAAGGCAGCGAGACCGCCGACCCCAACGCCCCGCGTGCGGCCAGCGCCTACACCGAAGCCAATCTGCCCGGTCACCTGCAGGGCGACGAGGAAGACGGCTCGACCGGCGGCGAAGCGCTGCCGGGCGATGCGCCGATCGACGCCGCCCTGGCCGAACTGAAGAAGCCCTGGGTGCCGACGGCGCAGGCGCCGCGTGCGGCGACACCGGCGGCGGTCGCGCCGGCGGAGCGTGGCGGAAGCACGCCGCCTGCGGCGGATGCGGACGTGGATGCGGATGCGCAGCCTTCGCAGGATGCGGGCCCCGACAGCGAAGACGCATCGGCAGCATCCGAAGCGTCCGACGTTGGGCCGCCAGCGGATGCGGAAACGCCGGCGGACGACGCGACACCGACGACGCCCTGAGCGGAACACGCGGCGGCATCCGCCATCGCGCGCCGCCGCGCGGGTTCCGCTACAATCCGCAGCCGCCTGCCGCATCGCTGCGACCAGGCCGGTCCAAGCGCCTGTAGCTCAGCCGGATAGAGTAGTGGCTTCCGAAGCCATTGGTCGGGGGTTCGAATCCCTCCAGGCGCGCCATCTTCCGCGATGGCCCGAAGATGGCCACCGCGCCTCGCCCACGGACGCCGTGCAGCCGATCTCCTTCTCCAGGTCACACCGCGTCTTGCCCACGGCGTGGCGTGTGCGCATCGCGTTGCGGCGGGCTGTGCCTTGAACCGTCTGCTGCTGGTCGGTCTGGGCGGCGCGGTCGGCGCGATGCTGCGCTATGCGATGTCGACCGGACTCCTGTATCTGTCGGGCGCCAGCGCCGCGGCGCCGCCGCGGTTTCCGCTCGCGACTTTGGCCGTCAACCTGCTCGGCTGTCTCGTCGCCGGTGTGCTGGCCGGTGGCATCGCCCGGCACGACTGGTTCACGCCCGACGTGCGCGCGCTGCTGATTGTCGGCGTGCTAGGCGGGTTCACGACGTTCTCCGCATTCGGCCTCGAAACGCTGGCGCTGCTGCGGCGCGGCGATGTGGCGATGGCGGCGGTGTATGTCGCTGCCAGCGTCCTGCTGGGACTGGCCTGCGCGGGCGTTGGCTGGTGGCTGGCCACGCGCGGCCTCTGAAATCCCGCGGCGCGCGGCGTTTTCAGTCCCCGCCGAACAGGTCCCGGCTGTAGACCTTGTCGGCCACGTCGCGGATGTCGTCGGTCAGCCGGTTGGCGAGGATGACGTCGGCCTGCTGCTTGAAGGCCGCCAGGTCGTTGACCACGCGCGAGCGGAAGAAGTCCGGTGCATCGAGTACCGGCTCGTGGACGATGACCTCGATGCCCTTGGCTTTGATGCGTTTCATGACGCCCTGGATGGCCGATGCGCGGAAATTGTCGCTGCCGGCCTTCATGACCAGCCGGTAGATGCCGACCACCTTGGGCTCGCGGCGCACGATGTCGGCGGCGATGAAATCCTTGCGCGTCGTGTTCGCCGAGACGATCGCCTGGATCAGGTTCTGCGGCACGGCGTCGTAGTTGGCCAGCAGTTGGCGGGTGTCCTTGGGCAGGCAGTAGCCGCCGTAGCCGAACGAGGGATTGTTGTAGTGCTGGCCGATCCGCGGGTCCAGACACACGCCTTCGATGATCTGCCGCGTGTCGAGGCCGTGGGTGCAGGCATAGCTGTCGAGTTCGTTGAAATAGGCCACGCGCATCGCGAGGTAGGTATTGGCGAACAGCTTGATCGCCTCGGCTTCGGTAGCGCCGGTGAACAGGACCGGCACGTTGGGATCGAGTGCGGCTTCGCGCAGCAGGCCGGCGAAGACCGTCGCGCGCTCGGAGCGTTCGCCGACCACGATGCGGCTCGGACGCAGGTTGTCGTGCAGGGCGCGGCCTTCGCGCAGGAACTCGGGCGAGAACAGGATGCGGTCGGTACCGAACATCGCGCGCACGCGCGTCGTGTAGCCCACCGGCACGGTCGACTTGATGACGATGGTCGCCTCGGGTTCGATCGCCAGCACGTTGGCGATCACCGCTTCGACCGAACGTGTATTGAAGGTATTGGTGGTGGCGTCGTAATCGGTCGGGGTCGCGACGATGACGTAGTCCGCGCCGGCGAAGGCTTCGGCCGGGATCAGCGTGGCGCGGAAGTCCAGGTCGGGCCGCGTGAGATAGGCGCGGATGTCGTCGTCTTCCAGCGGCGACTCGCGACGGTTGAGCGCCTCGACCCGGGCGGCGTCGATGTCCAGTGCGACGACCGTGTGGCGCTGGGCCAGCAGCAGGGCGTTGGACAGGCCCACGTAACCGGTACCGGCGATGGCGATGCGCATGCGCGTGCCCCCTGGGAGTCCGGCGCGATGCTAGGCAGCGAGTGTGTCGGCTTGACGACCGCGCACGGCGTTCGCCCACGTCGGGCGCGGAAAGCCGCTGCTATCCTCCCGCGCCATGCACGATTACGAACGTTTCGCCGCTCCCCATGTGCCGCGCTGGCGCGAGCGCCTGCGCCAGTACTGGAAGCTGGTGCGCGGCGATCGCCCGATCGGCTGGTTGCTGCTGCTGTGGCCGACGTGGTGGGCGCTGTGGATCGCGGCCGAAGGCGTGCCGCCGCTGTGGACGCTGTTCGTCTTCAGCGCCGGTGTCTGGCTGACGCGCTCGGCCGGCTGCGTCATCAACGACTACGCCGACCGCTGGCTCGACCCGCATGTCGAGCGCACCAAGGACCGCCCACTCGCCAGCGGCGCAGTGCGCGGGCGCGAGGCGCTGTGGCTGTTCGCGGCGTTGATGCTGGTGGCCTTCGCGCTGGTGCTGACGATGAACGGGCTGACGATCGCGATGAGCGTCGTCGGCGTGGGCCTGGCCGCGAGTTATCCCTATCTCAAGCGCCATACCTACCTGCCGCAGGTGTATCTGGGTCTGGCGTTCGGCTGGGCGATCCCGATGGCGTTCGCGGCCGTGCAGGGCACGGTACCGCCGCTGGGCTGGGTGCTGTTCGTGGCCAACATCTTCTGGACCACCGCCTACGACACCTGGTACGCGATGGTCGACCGCGAGGACGACATCCGCGCAGGCTCGAAATCCACCGCCATCCTGTTCGGCGATCTCGATCTCGTCGCCCAGGGCGTGCTGTACGCGCTGGCGTTTGCCGCGCTGGGTCTGGTGGGACGCGGGGCCGGCCTGGGTGCGAACTACTGGCTGGGTCTGGGCGTGGCGGCGCTGCTGGTGGTGTGGGAATTCGCCATCGCCCGCAGGCGCGAACGCGATGCCTGCTTTCGCGCGTTCCTGCACAACCACTGGGTCGGCATGACGATCTTCGCCGGTATCGCCGCGCACTACGCGCTGCCGCCGGTAACAGCTCTGGCCGCCTGAACGCCGCGTCCGCGCCGCTGGGCACGGGCGTCCACGCGTCGTTGCCGCGCGACTCAACGCACCCGCGCGCAGACCCAGGCATCGACACGACGCGCACCGGCGCGGCGCAGGGCGCGTGCGGCGGCGTGCAGGGTGGCGCCGGTGGTCAGCACGTCGTCGACCAGCACCACATGCGTCGGCACCGGCCGCCCCGGCGGCACGACGAAAGCGCCGCGCAGGTTGCGGGCGCGGGCCCTGGCGTCGAGTCGCGATTGCGGCGCCGTGGCGCGCACGCGTTGCAGCAACTCGGCACGCAGGGGCAGGGCGTGGTGTCGCGCGAGCATGCGCGCCAGTTCCAGCGCCTGGTCGTAGCCGCGTTCGCGCAGGCGCACGCGATGCAGCGGGACCGGCACCAGCGCATCGGGCCGGGGCAGGTGCGTGGTGGCGGCCGCGAGGGCGCGGCCCAGCAAGGCGCCGGCGGCAAGGTCGCGATGGAACTTGAAGCGCGGCAGCAGGCGATCGACCGGAAAGCCGTAGTCGAACGCCGCCACGACCGCATCGAGCGGTGGCGGGCGACGCAGGCAGCGGCCGCACAGCGGGTCATGGCCCAGCGGCAGCGGCATCGCGCAGGCGGCGCAGGCATGGCCCATCCACGGCAACGCCGCTTCGCAGGTGGCGCACAGCTGACGTCCGGCGCGCGCCGGTTCCCGGCAGACCACACAGCGGGCGGGGAGCAGGGCGGCCAGCAACACTCGCCAGGGGGACTGCCCACCGCCGTCAACCACGGTCGCTCGATTCAGGTTGACAGCGTCGGGCATGCTTTCCAGACTGCCGGGCTTATCCCGCCGTCACCGTCGGTAGATCGCCATGTCCGTTGTCAGCCACGCCCGCGAAACCGCCGGCCAGCCCGCTCCTGTCCGCCACGACTGGTCGCGCAGCGAAATCGAAGCGCTGTTCGCGTTGCCGCTCACCGAGCTGCTGTTTCGCGCCGCCGGCGTGCACCGCCAGCACTTCGACCCCACCGAGGTCCAGGTCAGCACGCTGCTGTCGGTCAAGACCGGCGGCTGTCCCGAGGATTGCAGCTACTGCCCGCAGGCGCAGCGCTATCACACCGGTGTGCAGGCGACGAAGCTGATGGAAACCGAAGCCGTGCTGGAAAAGGCCCGCCAGGCCAAGGCCGCCGGCGCCACACGTTTCTGCATGGGCGCGGCCTGGCGCTCGCCCAAGGACCGCGACGTGCCGAAGGTCGCGGCGATGATCCGCGAGGTCAAGGCGCTGGGCCTGGAGACCTGCGCCACGCTCGGCATGCTGACCGGCGAACAGGCGCGCGCGCTGAAAGACGCGGGCCTTGACTACTACAACCACAATCTCGACACCGATCCCGAGTTCTACGACTCGATCATCCAGACGCGCGAGATCCAGGACCGCCTGACCACGCTCGAACACGTGCGCGACGCCGGGCTCAAGACCTGCTGCGGCGGCATCGTCGGCATGGGCGAGAGCGGTCGCCAGCGCGCCGGCCTGCTGCGCACGCTGGCCAATCTGCCGGTGCATCCCGATTCGGTGCCGATCAACCGTCTGGTGCAGGTGGAAGGCACGCCGCTGCACGGCACCGAGGAGATCGATCCGTTCGATTTCGTCCGCACGATCGCGGTCGCGCGCATCCTGATGCCGCGTTCGATGGTGCGGCTGTCGGCCGGCCGCCAGGACATGAGCGACGAACTGCAGGCGATGTGCTTCCTCGCCGGCGCCAACTCGATCTTCTACGGCGAGCAGCTGCTGACCACCGGCAACCCCGACACCGAGCGCGACATGGCGCTGTTCGCGCGTCTGGGCCTCAAGCCGATGCAGGTGCATGTCGATGCCGAGGGACACGATCACCCCGGCACCGTCCACGCCGACATCATCGAACTGCCGCAGCACCCGCGGAGCTGCGCGGCGTGATGCCGTGGTTCGGCTGGGTCTATCTGGTGCTGCTGGCACTGGTGGGCCTGAGCGGGCTCGCGTTGAGTCTGCGCGCCGGCCAGTCGAAGTTGCTCGCACTCGCACGGTTCGCCGCGGTCGCGGTGCTGGCCTGGGGCGTGGTGCTGTACGTCCGTGATGCCGGCGCGTCGGTGCTGTTCGCAGGGGCGTTGTTCGTGTCGGTGTTGCTGCTCGCGCAGAAGAGCGTGGCCGACGCGCGCCAGGCGCAGGACCTGCAGCTCGATCGCGCGGGTCGTGCCGGCGTGGCGATCAACGGCCTGCTGATGCTGCCGGCGGTCGCCATGGGCGCGCTGGCGATCTGGAGCAGTCGTGCCTGACCGGCCCGACCTGCGCGCGCGGGTGCGCGCCGCGCGCGACAGCCGCATCGCCGCGCAGGCGCAGCGCGTGCGGCGCATCGTCGCGCGCCGTGATGGCATGCGCTGCGAGGTGCATGACGACGGCGGCGCCGGCCGCTGGCTGCAGAACTTCTGCAGCAACGACTATCTCGGCCTGGCCGCGCATTTCCAGGTGTCCGGCGCGCTGCAGGACGCCGCGGCGTTGCACGGCGCCGGCAGCGGCGGCTCGCATCTGGTCAGCGGGCATCACGCCCTGCACGACGCGCTCGAACGCGAGATCGCCGACTGGCTGCAGGTGCCGGCCGCGCTGCTGCTGGGCAGCGGCTTCGCGGCGAACCTGGCCGTGCTGCAGGGCCTGCTCGGCGAAGGCGATGCCTGCGTGCAGGACCGCCTCAACCACGCCAGCCTGATCGATGCCGCGCGTCTGGCCGGCTGCCGCCTGCGCCGCTACCCGCATGGCGACGCCCAGGGCGCGTTGCGCCAGCTGCGCACCCTGGCCGACGGTGCCGCGGTGCTCGCCACCGACGGTGTCTTCAGCATGGACGGTGACGTCGCACCGCTGCGCGAGCTGTCGATCATCGCCCGCGTGCAGCGGGCCCTGCTGTACGTCGACGACGCGCATGGCGTGGGCGTCATCGGCCCCGAGGGCCGGGGCAGCGTCGCCGACGCGCGCCTGGACGTGGACGCGGTGCCGCTGCAGCTGGTGACGCTGGGCAAGGCGCTCGGCAGCTGTGGCGCGGTGCTGGCCGGCGATGCCGACCTCGTCGCGCATCTGGCCGAAACCGCGCGGCCCTACGTCTACACCACCGCCCTGCCGCCGGCAGTCGCGGCGGCGGCGCTGGCTGCGGTGCGGCTTGCCCGGCACGAGCACTGGCGCCGCGAGCGACTGACGACGCTGGTGCAGCGCTTCCGCCTGCGCGCACTGCGCCACGGTCTGGACCTGATGCCGTCCGACACGCCCATCCAGCCGGTGCGCTGTGGCGACAACGCGACCGCCCTGGCGATGTCGCGTGCGCTCGATGCCGCCGGTTTCTGGGTCGCGGCGATCCGCCCGCCCACCGTGCCCGAAGGCCAGGCGCGACTGCGCGTGACGCTCAGCGCCGCGCATGCCGATGCCGATGTCGACGCGCTGGTCGACGCCATCGCCGCCGCGCGCGATGCGCACGTCCCGGCCATCGCAGCCACCGCATCCCCGGCACCATGACCGCCCCGCAACACGACGCCCGCCGCGCCCTGCTCGCGGTCGGGATCGCACTCGCTTCGGCGTTGTTCTTCACCCTGACCTACGTGCTCAACCGCGCCAGTGCCAGCGGCGGCGGCCACTGGGCGTGGATGGCGAGCCTGCGCTACTTCATCACCCTGCCGTTGCTGCTGCCGCTGATGCCGCTGCAGGGCGGCGCGGGGCCGGTGCTGCGCGCGATCGCCGCGCATCCCTGGGCCTGGCTGCGCTGCAGTGCGATCGGGTTTCTGGTCTTTTACTGCGGGCTGTCGTTCGCCGCGTCCAGCGGCCCGGCGTGGCTGGTGGCGGGCAGTTTCCAGTTCACCGTCATCGCCGGCATGCTGTGCGCGCCGTTGATCTACCGCGACGCACGCCGGCACATTCCGCCGGCGGCGCTCGGCATCGCCGCGGCGATCCTGGCCGGCGTGCTGCTGATGCAGTTCGGCCGCGGCGGGCCGGGGCTCGACCGTGCGGGGTGGATCGCGCTGGCCTGCGTGCTGGCCGCCGCGGTCGCGTTCCCGCTTGGTAATCGCCTGTTGCTGCTGCATCTCGAACGTACCGGCGAAGACCTCAACGCCACCCAGCGCGTGTTCGGCATGACGCTCGCCAGCCAACCGCTGTGGCTGCTCGTCGCCGGCTATGCCTGGCACCAGAGCGGCGCGCCGTCGCTGCCGCAGGTGGGCCTGGCCGCAGGTGTGGCGCTGAGCGCGGGCGTGATCGCGACGATCCTCTTCTTCCAGGCCACCGGCATGGTCCGCAACCATCCGGTCGCGCTGGGCGCGGCCGAGGCCATGCAGGCGGCCGAGCTGCTGTTCGCCGCCACGCTCGGCGCGCTGTTCCTGCACGAGGCCTGGCCGCAGGGCCGGGCGCTCGTCGGCGCGGTGGTGGTGACGCTGGGCATCGTCGCCTTCGCGGTCGTCGTCGCGCGACCTGCTGCCGGTAGCCCGCGACGCACCCGGGCATTGCGTGGAGACAAGGGCGCATGAACACCTTGGACAACCCCTACGGCCTGCACATCGAGGTCGACGGCAGCGGCGCGCCGCTGGTGTTGCTGCACGGCTGGGCGATGCACGGCGGCGTGTTCGCGCCACTGGTCGAACAGCTGCGCGGCCAGCGCACCGTCTATCGCGTCGACCTGCCGGGACACGGCGTCAGCCGCGACGCCACGCTGCCGCTGGCGATCGCGCCGGTGGTCGAAGCGCTGGTCGAGGTGCTGCCCGCAGCGCCGTGGGTCGGCTGGTCGCTCGGCGGATTGTTCGCGCTGCAGGCCGCGTCCGTGCATCCGACACGCGTGCCGGCGCTGGCGATGCTGTGCGCCAGCCCGCGCTTCGTGCGCGGCGACGGCTGGGCGCACGGTATGTCGGCGGAGATCTTCCGCGACTTCGCCAGTGGCCTGCGCAGCGACTACCGCGGCACGCTCGACCGCTTCATCGCGCTCGAAGCCTTCGGCTCTGAAGATCCCAAGGGCGAACTGCGCGCGCTGCGGGCGGAGGTGTTCGCACGCGGCGAACCGGCCGCGCACGTGCTCGCCGACGGGCTGGGGCTGCTGGAAACCTCGGACCTGCGTGGGCATCTGCCCGGTCTTGCGGTGCCGAGCCTGTGGCTGTCGGGCCGGCGCGACCGGCTCGTCGATCCGCGCGCGATGCAGGCCGCCGCCGCGCTCGCGCCGGGCGCGGTTGCGCACACCGTGGCCCACGCCGGGCATGCGCCGTTCCTCACCCACGCGCAGGCCGTCGCCGCGCGGCTGCTCGAGTTTCTCCCGACGCCATGACTTCGATTTTCGACCCCCGCCAGGTCCGCCGCGCGTTCTCGCGTGCCTCGTCGAGCTATGCCGCCACGGCGGCGTTGCAGCGCGAGGTGGAAGCGCAGCTGCTCGAGTCGCTCGAGTATCTCGACGATCGCGTGCCGGGTGTGGTGCTCGATGTCGGCAGCGGCCCGGCGCACGCGGCGCTGGAGATGCATCGGCGCTGGCCGAAATCGCGCGTCATCGCGGTCGATCTCTCGCTCGCGATGCTGCAGGCCGCGCCCGTGCGCACGGGCTGGCGCGATCGCCTGGGCCTGCATAAACCCGTCGATCGCGTCTGCGCCGACCTGCGCCTGCTGCCGTTCGCCGACAACAGCGTCGACGTGCTGTTCTCCAACCTCTGCCTGCAGTGGGTGGACGATCTGCCGGCCGCATTCGCAGGCTTCCGTCGCGTGCTCAAGCCCGACGGCCTGCTGCTGGTGTCGACGTTCGGGCCGCAGACATTGATCGAACTGCGCGAGTCCTTCGGCGTCGCCGATGCCCAGCCGCACGTCAGCCCGTTCGCGTCGATCGCCGAATTCGGCGATGCGCTGATGCGTGCGGGTTTCCGCAACCCGGTGCTCGACCGCGACGTCGCCACGCACTGGCACCCGGACATGGCCGCGCTGATGCGCGAGCAGCGTGCGATCGGTGCGACCAATGCGCTGCGCGCGCGCCGCCGTGCGCTGACCGGGCGTGCGCGCTTCAAGGCCGCAGCCGAGCACTACGAACAGTTCCGCACCCCGCAGGGCCTGCCGGCGAGCTGGGAATGGATCACCGCGATGGCCTGGTCGCCGCCGCACGGCGCACCGATCCGCGACGGCGGCGAAGAGCTGGCCCGCTTCGACGCCGGCGCGATTCCGGTGCGCAGACGCGGCCCGGGCTGAGTTTCCTGCGCGCCTCGTCGCGGCGGTGACTCAGCGCAGCTGCTGCCGTACCACGCGCAGCAGCGTGTTGAGGTTGAAGGGCTTGGTCAGCATGTCCATGCCGTCGCCGAGAAAGGCCTGGCGGTTCTGTGCGTTCTCGGCGTAGCCGGTGATGAACAGCACGCGGATGCCGGGTTGCTGCTCGCGCGCGCGGTCGGCGAGTTGACGGCCGTCGAGGCCGGGCAATCCGACATCGGTGAGCAGCAGATCGAACCCGCGCTCGGCCAGCGCCGCGAGCGCTGCGTCGCTCTCGGCGCAGGCGACGACGTCGTAGCCGGCATCGACCAGCACTTCCAGCGCCATCGCGCGGACCGAGTCGTTGTCGTCGACCAGCAGAATGCGCTCGGCGCCGCCGGCGGCCGCAGGCTCGGCGACCGTCGCGACATCGCGCTGCGCGTCGCCGCGCGGCATCAGCAGTTCGATGGTCGTGCCCTTGCCCTCGACGCTGTGCACGCGTGCGGTGCCGCCGCTCTGGCGGGCGAAGCCGTAGGTCATCGAGAGTCCCAGGCCCGTGCCCTCGCCGATCGGCTTGGTGGTGAAGAACGGTTCGAACACCTTGTGCGCGATTTCGGCCGGGATACCGGGCCCGTCGTCGGTCACGCACAGGCTCACGTAATCGCCGGCTACCAGATCCCCCGATTCGGGCAGCGACACCGGCCTGGCCGAGACCACGATGTGGCCGGCGCCCTTGAGCGCATCACGGGCGTTGATGACCAGGTTGAGCAGCACGTTGTCGAGCTGGTTGGGGTCGGCTACCACGCACAGCGCATCGTCGGGCAGGTCGAACGACAGGCGGATGTTCTCGCCGGTGGACTGCGCGAACAGGTCGGCGAGACTGCGCGCGCGGGCGCCGATGTCGAACGAGAGCGTGTCGAGCGACTGCTTGCGGGCGAAGGCGAGCATGCGCTGGGTGAGCGCGGCGGCGCGCATGGCCGAATTGAGGCCCAGTTCGACGTAGCGCGGGATGCGGTCGAGCCGCTCGCGCTCGAGCGAAGTGTTGATCATGTCCAGCGCACCGATGATGCCGGTGAGCATGTTGTTGAAGTCGTGCGCGATGCCGCCGGTGAGCTTGCCCAGCGAATCCATCTTCAGCGCCTGCTGCAGTTCGATCTCGGTCCGCTGGCGTTCGGCGATCTGCAGGGCCAGTTCGCTGGTGGCCGAGTCGAGCTGGATGCGGTGCGCCTCGTCGCGCGCGTGCTGTTCGGTCTGGTCCTCGACGTACAGCAGGCCGACGCCCGGTTCCTTGTACGGCGTGACGCGCCATTCGGTGACGCGCGGGCCGCTGCCCGTCTGCAGGGTGAACACGCCCCGCCAGCTGCTGTGCTGGTGCAGCGCCTGCTGCAGCGCGCTGGTGGACTGGCTGTCGAACAGGGCCGACAGGGTCTCAACGCCGGCTTCGGCCAGGAGTTTCCGGAAGGCCGGATTGGCATCGTGCACGGCAAGATCGTCGGCGACGGCCGCGATCGGCGCGCCGATGTTTTCGAAGATCTCGCGAAAGCGCAGTTCGCTGCTGTGCAGGGCCTCTTCGGTGCGGCGCACTCGCAGCAGCGTGCGCAGTGTCGCCAGCAGCACGTCATGATCGATCGGATGGATCAGATAGGCGTCCGCGCCGGCGTCCAGGCCGGTGATCAGGTCGCCGGTCTGGATGGCCGCCGCCGAGACGTGCACCACCGGCAGCAAGGCGGTCTGCGGCGACGCCCGCAAGCTGCGCACCACATCGAAGCCGCTCATGTCCGGCAGGTTCACGTCCAGCACCAGCGCGTCGTATGCGCCCTGCGCCAGGCGCGCCAGGCCGTCGCTGCCGGTGCCGGCCTCGTCGACGGCGTAGCCGTAGCGTTCGAGCACGCGGCGCACGGAATACCGCGTAGTGACGTTGTCGTCGACCACGAGAATGCTAGCTGGCGTCATCGGACTCCACCTGCTCGAGTTTGATCGGAAGAATGACGTGGAACTCCGACCCTGCGCCGACGGTGCTCTGCACGCCCACCGTGCCGCCGAGCAGTTCGGCGAAGCGCCGGCACAGCGCCAGACCCAGACCGGTTCCGCGCACGCGTTTCTGGATCGGCGAATCGACCTGCACGAAGTCCTCGAACAGCGCGCCGAGCATGTGTTCGGGAATGCCGATGCCGGTGTCGCGGACGGAGAAGCGGATGTGATCGTCGCCCTCGGGGCGCGCCGACACCACCACGTGCCCTCCGGGCGTGAACTTGAGCGCGTTGGAGATGAAGTTGCGCAGGATCTGCGCGAGCTTCTTGTCGTCGGTGTAGAGCATCGGCAGTAAGGGCGGCGCTTCGAAGCGCAGGTCCACGCTGCCTTCGCCCTCGATCAGCGGGCGGAACATGCCGCGCAGCGCGGCGAACAGGTCCATCAGGTCGAACCAGGCCGGCGAGATGGAAATGCGCCCGGCCTCGATCTTGGCCAGGTCCAGCAGGTCGTCGACCATGTCGCGCAGCTCGATGGCCCCGGCGCTGATGAAGCGCACCTGCTTGAGCTGCTCGTCGTTGAGCGGGCCGTCCATGCCGTCCTCGAGCAGGCGCGTCATGCTGAGAATCGAGCCCAGCGGTGTCCTGAACTCGTGGCTCATGTAGGACAGGAACCGGCTCTTGAGCTCGGAGACCTCGCGCAGCTGTTCGGCCTGCTGATCCAGTTCGCCGTACAGCGCCAGCACGCCCTGGTTGGTCTCTTCGAGTTCCGCGCGCAGCGCCGCGTTCTCGTCGCGCTGGCGCTGCAGTTCTTCTTCCAGTGTCGATTGTCCGCTCATGCGCGATCCTCCAGTCGCAGCGCGACGATGCCGGTGTCGTCGCGTCCCCGGTCGAAATCGCGGTGCAGCACCGCCGTCACCAGCGCGGGGTGACGGTGGAGCAGTCCTTCGTAGCGGGCCATGTTCCAGCGAGATTGCAGGCCGTCGGTATGCATCAGCAACAGACTGCCGCTGCGGACCTCGAAACGGAACGGCGGCGCCTGGCGGAAATTGGAGCCGACGATGCCCGGATGCGACGGCAGCTGGCGGGATGTCGCGCCTGCCAGCACCGTGGCGGCGATGTTGCCGGCGCCTGCGAATTCGGCCTGGCCGGTGACGGTGTCCACGCAGCACACGGCCGCCGCGCCGCCGCGCGTGCGCGACATGCGCGCATGCATGCGCGCGAGCAATGCGTCGGCAGGCAGCCCGGGATGTTCGTGGACGACCGACAGCCCCAGCTCGGCGGCCTCGCTGGCCTGGGGGCCGTGACCGAGACCGTCGAGCATCGCGACGATCCGCCGCGTGCCGTCCCAGTGGATGCTCCAGCCATCGCCGCAGACCGTTTCGTGTCGCATCGCCACCCGCAGCCCGCCGTAGCCGAGGTCGCGACCGGACGTGCCGGCGGCGTGGATGCGCGAGAGCACGATCGTGCCGGCATCGTCCGACCAGGTTTCCAGCACCGTCGACTGGCGCTGGATCGCGCCCAGGCCCTGGCCCTGGCTGCCCGCGGTCGAATAGCCGTCGGGCAGGCACTGCGCCAGCGAGAATCCGGGCCCGCGATCGACCGCGCAGATTTCCACGCCCTGGCCGTCCGCACCCTGGACCAGCGACAGCAGGACCCGGCCGCCGCGTCCATGGCGCAGCACGTTGGTGGCGATCTCGGTCGCGGCCAGACCCACGCGGCCCGCATCGAGCGCGTCGAAGCCCGCGATCGATGCGAGGGACAGGGCCTCGCGGCGTACCTGGCCGACCTGGGTGACCTCGTCGACGGCGACGACCCGGGTGGCGAGTCCCGAGAAGCTCAGGCCCATTTGGTGATCGTCACCCGGGTGCCACGGCCCGGCGCGCTGTCGAGGTCGAACACGTCCACCAGCCTGCGCGAGCCCGACAGGCCCAGGCCCATGCCCTTGCCCGATGTCCAGCCGTCGGTGAGCGCCTGTTCGATGTCGGGAATGCCCGGACCGTCGTCGGCGAATTCCAGGCGCACGCCCTTGCGCGCGCCGTCCTGCACCGCCTCCCAGCGCATGTGACCGCCACCGCCGTACACCACGGCGTTGCGGGCCAGTTCGCTGGCGGCAGTGATGAGCTTGGTCTGGTCGACCAGGCGCAGGCCACAGCCCACGGCGGCCTGACGCGCGGCCTGACGCGCCAGCACGACGTCCTGTTCCGAACGGATCGGAATCTGGCCGGTGGCCGTCATGGACGGGTGTCGTCGATGTGCTGGATCAGTCGCATGCCGCGCTCGACGTTCAGCGCCGTGCGCACGCCGGGCAGTGTCAGGCCGAGCTCGACCAGGGTGATCGCCACGGCCGGCTGCATGCCCACCACCACCGTGCGCGCATCCATGATGCTGGCCTGGGCGGAGATCGTGGCGATCATCCGCCCGATGAACGAATCGACGATGTCGAGCGCGGAAATCTCGATGAGCACGCCGCGCGCGGACGTGACGCGGATGCGCTCGGCCAGATCGTCCTGCAGGGTCATCGCCAGCTGGTCGTGCATGTCGACCTGGATGGTGACGAGCAGGATGTCACCCATCTGCAGGATCGGGATCCGCTCCATCTCAGTCCGCCCGGGTCACGATCTGGCCGGTGCGCCTGAGCGCGAGCGCCAGCGCATCGGCCAGGTTGGCCTTGGTCACGATGCCCTGCAGATCCAGCCCCAGGTGGACGATGGTCTGGGCGATCTGCGGACGCACGCCGCTGATGATCGCGTCGGCGCCCATCAGGCGGATCGCCGTCACTGTCTTGAGCAGGTGCTGGGCGACGAGCGTGTCGACCGTCGGCACGCCGGTGATGTCGATGATCGCGATTTCCGACCCGGTCTCCACGATCCGCTGCAGCAGCGACTCCATGACCACCTGGGTGCGCTGCGAATCGAGCGTGCCGATCATCGGCAGCGCCAGCACGCCGTCCCAGAGCTTCACCACCGGCGTCGACAGCTCCAGCATTTCCTCCTGCTGGCGCCGGATCACGTCCTCGCGGGTCTGCTGGTAGGCCTTGACGGTGTGCAGGCCCAGCGTGTCGAGCAGCTCGGACACCACCCACAGCTCCTTCGCCAGTTGCTGCGGCGCATCGGCGTAGGTGACCTGCAGCTGCTCGAACAGTGGCCGCTTGAGCGAGAAGATCAGGTTGGCCGTCTCGGACGAGCTGAAACCCCGCTGGACGCGGTCGCGGGAGAAGTCTTCGAGGAAATTGCGCGTGTCGGCCCATTCGCGCGCCTGCAGGTTGCCTGCGTCGGCCGTGCTCATCGCACCGAGCAGCAGGTTCCAGAACTCGCGCACCTGCGGGGACAGCTCGCGCATCGAGGTCCGGCTGTCCTGGGTTTCGGCGGTCAGATTGGCCAGCCAGCCATCGATGATGGCGTCCTGCCGGTTGCGGATCGTGTCGAGCGTCTGCGGGTTCAGGGCGGGCATGCGGATTTCCTGCTGTCGGGAGGCGGGGCGCTGCGCGCGCAGGCCGCCGGAAGAGCGAAAGCGTAGCGGAAATCGTGGCGCCGGTCGGGCGCGTTATCGCGGGTTTACAGCGGCGCTGGCGGCCGCGTGAGGTGCGCGTGAAAAAGCGTGGTCGACACGGCGTTTTTCGAACGCGCGAGATCCGGCCGGACGCAGCAACTGCGCCGCCGACGCGAGCCGGCGGCGCCCGCACGTCCGCATGCCGGCCGGCGCGAGCCGCCGGCACAAACGCGCGTGTGGCGCGTCTCAGGAGGGCGTCAGAGCGCGACCTGCAACGACACGAACGCCGTCCGGCCTGCCGACGGCGAGAACATCGGCTGGGCGACGTCCTGGAAGAAACTGTCGTACCAGGCGTAGACGTACTCGCGACCGGTGACGTTGCGCAGCTGCACGTCCACGCCCACGCGGGGCTGATGCGGTACTTCGCACTGAGGTCGACGACAGAGAAGCCGCCGAACTTGTCGGTCACGTTGCGCTCTTCGAGGTAGTAGTCGCCCTGCGCGCGGCCCTGCAGTCCGAACTGCAGGGCGTCGCTGGCGCGGTAGTCGAGGCCGATGTTGCTGATGCTGCGCGGCGTGGCGGCCACCTCGTTGCCCTCGATCGACACGCCCGGCGCGCGCCCGTCGCGCTCGATCTTCGCTTCCTGGTAGGCATGCGAGGCCCACAGCGTCCACTTCTCGCCGATCTGCGCGTCGATCTGCGCGTCCACGCCGCGGCGGCGGGTCTTGCCCAGCACCACGGTCGTGCCGGTGGCAGGCATGTTGGACACCTCGTTCTCCGCGTCCTGCTGCCACACCGCCAGGCGGGCCTGGCTGCCGGCGAACGGGGGCAGACTCGCGCCTTGATTCCGCCCGATAGCCACGCGCGGCGATCGGGCAAGGGTTCCCGAGACCGGCCGTTCAAGCGCGCCGCGTTATGCTGCAATGCAGCAACCAGGGCCGCGTCCATGTCTCCCGTTTCTCCCCCCGATCGTGTCGGCGCTGCCGACGCACGCGAAGCCGCGGCCGCGGTGGCCGTCGCTGCGCCCGCGCCTGCGTCCACCCGGCACACCGTCGTCGAAGACGTCCAGGGCCTGGTGCTCGCGAGTCTCGTCGGTGCGCTGGGCATGTCGATCCTCGCCAGCGGCGGGCTGCTGGTCGGCGGCATCGCCGGGGTGTCGCTGCTGGTGCATTACGCGACCGGCTGGCATTTCGGCGTGCTGTTCGTGCTGATCAACCTGCCGTTCTATTGGATTGCCGTGCGGCGCATGGGCTGGGAATTCACCCTCAAGACCTTTCTCGCCGTGGGGGTCACCGGCTTCGTGGCCGATGCGATTCCGCGCTGGGTGCACTTCGACACGATGACGCCGCTGTTCGCGGCGGTCTTCGGCGGCGCCCTGGTCGGCATGGGGATCCTGTCGTTCATCCGCCACCGGGCGAGCCTGGGCGGGGTGGGCATCGTCGTGGTGTGGCTGCAGCGCAGCCGCGGCTGGAGCGCGGGAAAACTGCAGCTGGGGTTCGATGCGGCGCTGATGCTCGTCGCGCTGGCGGTCGTGCCGCCGGTGCAGGTGCTCTATTCGGCGCTCGGCGTGCTGGTGCTCAACCTGGTGCTGCTGTTCAACCACCGACCGGGTCGGTACATGGGCGCCTGAACACCTGGCCCGGGCCCGACACTGCGCACGCCGCGAGAGGCGCTTTCACGCCGAGCATTCAGGCGTCGCGACCTAGACTCCCGCTCTGCCGCAGCCCACGGAGTGCCAACGCGATGCGCCGGATCCTCGCCACGTCTGTGCTGCTCGTCGCCTTCGCCACGCCGGGCCTAGCGTCGGCCCAGCATTACGAGATCGACCTGTCGCAGATCGACGCGGCCCAGGTGCTGTCGAGCGGCAGCGACGTGCTGCGGCGCGCGTCGCCGTCCTCGATCGATGCCCTGTTCCAGGCCGTGCTCGCCGCCTCGCGCGAGCCGGCCGAGGCGCGCGCGCTGTGTGCGCTGTTCGAACCCGATGCACGCCGCGATCTCGCCGCCTTCCAGCGCACTGTCGACACGCTGGGCCCGGCAAGCCGCAACCGTTTCGCCAACGCCTTCGCCAACGTCGCCATCAGCGGGCTGCAGGGCCAGCCGCAGCCCTACGATCCGGCAGCCGCGCAGCAGGCGCTGCGCGCCGCCGCCGTCACCGCGACCCTGCTCCACGACGGTTTCATGCTGGGCTTGACCGCGAACGGCACCGACGATGCGAGCCGGCAGGCGCGCTGCCGGGCGTTCACGCAGATGGTCGACGTGCTCAAGGACCAACCGCAGCCGCAGCGGGTCATGGCCACGCGCTGGCTGCTCAACGAAGGCCTGACCCTGGTCGCCGATGCTCAAGCGCCTGCGGGCTGATCCTTCGGGCGAGCCGCTCACGGCGGGCTTGCGCTGCGCATCGTTCTGGAACGGCCGTCGCGCACGCTCGCGCGGGGCCCGACTATGCTGCGCGCCCGCCGCGGGCCGCCTGCGTCATTTTGACGCGCCGCATGCGACGTCCCCGCCATGGTGGCGCCAGATCTCGCTGCTGCTTGCCGGATGACCGACCTACTCGACCCGCCACCGTCCCAACGCGTCGCCACGCGCGTCCGCACACCGCGTCAGGTGGTCCGGGCCCTGACCACGCAACTGCGCTTGCAGCCCACCCACGGTCGACGCGAGTTCGGCTGGACGGTCGAAGTCACCGGGATGACCGAAGCGGACCTGGCCGAAGTGGTTGCAATGCTCGCCAAGCGGCGCCTGCGTGCGGAATATGCGCGCGAGCTGGGCTGGTTCGCGCACTTCACCCTTCGCTGGTGAAACGCAGGGCGGACGAACGCCCGCCCCTGCGATGACCCTCAGCGCACCTGCGCGAGCCAGTCTTCGAGGTTGTAGTAGTTGCTGACCCGGGCGATGCGCGCGTCGCGGATCTCGAAGAACGCGCCGCCCGGCAGCACGTAACGCTGGCCGTTCGCGGCGGGCAGGCCGGCATCGTCGGCCAGGTACTCGCCATGCACCACGTATTCGGCTGCCGCGCGGTGTCCATCATCGGTCGCCATGACGACGATGTCCTCGAGCCGCTCGCGGTAGCTGGTGTCCATGCGCTGCATGAAGGCCACGAATGCGTCGCGTCCCTGCTCGCGCGCGCCCTGCTTGAGATCGTGAGCGACATCGTCGGTGAGCAGGGCGAGCATCGCGTCGCGGTCGCCGGCGTTGAAGTCGGCGTAACAGGCGGTCACCAGCTGCACGGTGGTGTCACGGGGGGAGTCGGTCATCGGGTCAGGGCCTGTCGGGTCGCGTCCCAGAGGTCGCGGTGGAAGAAATAGACTTCGCGCAGCAGGAACTCGCGCTGCGTGCGGAAGGTGCGGAAGCGGGTGGATGGCGTCGGCGAACCCAGCGCGTCGATGCCCAGCCGGCGACAGGTACGCAGGGCGCGTGCCATGTGCAGCGGATCACTGACGATGATCACCCGGTGCAGGTCGTGGTCCCGCAGCAGGCGCCGGGTTTCGACGAGGTTCTCGACCGTCGTGCGCGAGCGCGATTCGATCAGGATCGCCGATTCGGGAATCTCCTGGCGCAGGGCATAGCGGCGGGCAACCTGCGACTCGGAAAACCGCGCCTTCGCGCCGCCGTAGCCGCCGGTGAAGATCAGCGTCCCGGCGTGGCCGGCGCGATAGAGATCCAGTCCGTGGTTGATGCGCGCTTCGAACACCGGCGAGGGCTGCGCGTCGTAGGCCGCCGCGCCCAGCACGACGATCGCGTCCGCTTCGCCGGCCTCATCGCGGTTGCCCACGTGCACGATCCACGCGGCCACGCCCAGCAGCCAGGCGGCGAGCAGCACGGCCAGCCACACGCAGGCGCGCACGAAACGCCGGAACGGACCGCGCTTGCGCGTCATCGTGCCCATACGTCGCTCAAGCCAGCCACGGCAGACGGTCGGGGTCGACATTGCCGCCGCTGAGCACGACACCGACGCGCAATCCGGCGAACCGCGCCGGTTCGGCGAGTACCGCGGCCAGCGCGACCGCCGACGAGGGTTCGACCAGCTGTTTGGTGTGGACCGCGAGCCGGCGCATCGCGGCAATGGTCGCGGCGTCGTCGACCCGGATCACCTCGACCGGTGCACCGTCACTGCTCCGGTGCGCGTGCAGGAGTTCGAAGTTGGGGGCGCCCAGCAGGGCCCGCAGGCCATCGCAGACCGTCGCCGGTGTCTGGCTTTCGACGCGGCGCCCGGTCTCGAGCGCACGGAAGGTGTCGTCGGCGCCGGAAGGTTCGGCCAGCACCAGACGGGTGCGGGGCGAGGCATGCGCCAGCGCCAGGACCGCGCCCGCGGCCAGACCGCCGCCGCCGACAGGCAGCACCAGCGCGTCGAGCACGGACTGGTGCAGCAGTTCGAGCGTCGCGGTGCCTTGGCCGGCGATGACGTCCCGGTTCGCGTAAGGATGGACCAGCGTGGCGCCGGTCTGACTGCGTAGCTGCTCGCAGGCCGCTTCGCGCGCGGCCATGGTGGCCTCGCAGCGGTGCAGCACCGCGCCGTAGCTGGCGATCGCGGCGAGCTTGGCCGCCACCGCGCCCTCGGGCACCACCACATGGCAGACGATGCCGCGCGAGGCTGCCGCCAGCGCGAGGGCCGCGCCGTGGTTGCCCGACGAATGCGTGACCACGCCGCGCGCCGCGACCTCGGCCGACAGCGACCACACCGCATTGCAGGCGCCGCGGAACTTGAATGCACCGGCGCGCTGCAGATGTTCGGCCTTGAAATGCAGGCTGCAGCCGGCCGCCTCGTCGATCGTGCGGGCATGGAGTACCGGCGTGACATGGGCCCGGTCGGCGATGCGGGCCGCGGCCGCCAGGACATCGTCGGGCCGGGGCAGTGGGGCGGGGGCGGTCATCCCGCCAAGCGTAACGGAAGCTCGGGTCGTGGTTGAACGGGGTGCGACCGGCCGGACGCATCGGGCGTTGCACCGGGCCGGCTTAAGGGCCGATTCAATGCGGCGGGCGGATGCTGGCCGCCAGATCGACAGGGGTGGACCGACATGTTTCGCAAGGCTTTTCTGCTCGTCGCCTGCCTGACGCTGGCCGGCTGCGCGTCCTACGGGTATCGCGGCGGCAGCGGCGATTACTACTACGGTTCGCCCACGACGACCTACCGCTACTACGGCGCGCCCTACGGCAGTCTCGGCTACGGCCGCGGATACGGCTGGTATGGCGGTGCGGGCGTCGGCTCGCCCTACTGGCGCCACAACGGCTGGAGCCGCTATCCGTATGGTTACGGCGGCGGCTATTACCGCCCGCCGCCGGTGATCGTGCGGCCGGTCTATCCCGGCCGGCCCGACGATCGTCCGCCGCGGCGGCACAACTACGAATACGCGCGTCCCGAAAGCGGTCGACCGGGACACGGCGGGCAGCGCCCGGAACGCGCGGACGGAACCCGCCCCGGCGGTCCGGGACCGGGCTGGGGCGGCCGTCCGCCGGTGCGCGGCGACGCCGATCGGCCCGGTCGTCCGCAGGGCGGCTGGAATGGTCGTCCGCAGCGCGGCGAGGGCACGCGACGCCCCGAGGGCCGCCCGGCGTTCCGTCCGCCCCAGCGGCCCGAACGCGTCACCGCGCCCGCGATCCGTCCGGCCGCCGAACGCCCGATGCGTGCGGCGCCGGCCCGCGTCGAGCGCAGCCCGGCGCCCCGAATGGAAAGGCGGACCTCGGTCACACACCGGGAAGTCGAGCCGATCTAGAGCTTGCGCTGCGCCGATCGGCGGAGGAAGCTTCGCTGCACGTGACCCGCTGCGTCGGTTTCCGACGAAAAAGTCACTCCAGCTGTCGACACCCGGCGGGGGATACCGGATCCCCCCTGTTCCGCCTCCGCCGGGCGTCGGCTCCCGACCTGGATCAGATCCGGTCGGCGAGCCCAAAAAGATGGGGCCGGATGTCCCCCGACATCCGGCCCCGTGCTTCCCCGCTGCGTGCCTGGCCAGCCCTGTTCCAATCTCCGGCCGCGCCCCCCTTTCTCGACGCTTGCCGCTGCGGGTGCCCCCGAAAGCACGCAGCTTCTGTGCCAACTCTGGCGACAGACCCGCCGCAACGCCCAACTCGCGGATAATCCGCCCATGCGCAACGACTTCCACAGCTACGACGTCATCGTCGTCGGCGGCGGCCACGCCGGCACCGAGGCCGCGCTCGCGTCCGCGCGCGCCGGCGCCCGCACCCTGCTGCTGACCCACAACGTCGAGACCATCGGCGTGATGAGCTGCAACCCGGCCATCGGCGGCATCGGCAAGGGCCATCTGGTGCGCGAGATCGACGCGCTCGGCGGCGTGATGGCGCGCGCGGCCGACGCGGCCGGCATCCAGTGGCGTCGACTCAATGCCTCCAAGGGCCCGGCGGTGCGCGCGACGCGCTGCCAGGCCGACCGCAATCTCTATCGCGCCTTCGTGCGCCGCGCCGTCGAGGCGCAGCCGAATCTGACGATCTTCCAGTCGGCGGTCGACGACCTCGTCATCGATGGCGACGTGGTGCGTGGCGCGATCACCCAGACCGGCCTGCGTTTCGACGCGCCGGCCGTGGTCCTGACCGCCGGCACGTTCCTCGCCGGGCGCATCCACATCGGCGAAGCGCAATCGGCCGGCGGCCGCGCGGGCGATCCGCCCGCCGCCACGCTCGCCGCGCGCCTGCGCGAGCGTCCGTTCGTCGTCGATCGCCTCAAGACCGGCACGCCACCGCGCATCGACGGGCGCACGCTCGACTACACCGCGATGACGATCCAGCCGGGCGACGATCCGCGTCCGGTGTTCTCCTTCATGGGCACGCGCGACGACCATCCGCGTCAGGTGCCGTGCTGGATCACCCGCACCACCGAACGCACGCACGAAATCATCCGCGGCGCGCTGCATCGCTCGCCGATGTACTCGGGCCAGATCGAAGGCATCGGCCCGCGCTACTGCCCGTCGATCGAAGACAAGGTGGTGCGTTTCGCCGACAAGGACAGTCACCAGATCTTCGTCGAGCCCGAAGGTCTCGACGTCGCCGAGATCTATCCCAACGGCATTTCGACCTCGCTGCCGTTCGACGTGCAGCTGGAGGTCGTGCGCAGCATCGTCGGCTTCGAACAGGCGCATATCACCCGCGCCGGTTACGCGATCGAGTACGACTTCTTCGACCCGCGTGGCCTGAAAGCCACGCTGGAGACGCGTGCCGTCGCGGGCCTGTACTTCGCCGGCCAGATCAACGGCACCACCGGCTACGAGGAAGCCGCCGCGCAGGGCCTGCTCGCCGGCGTCAACGCCGCGCGCCAGGTGCGTGGGCTCGACAGCTGGAGTCCGCGTCGCGACCAGGCCTACATCGGTGTGCTGGTCGACGATCTGATCACGCACGGCACGAAAGAGCCCTATCGCATGTTCACCAGCCGCGCCGAATACCGGCTGCAGCTGCGCGAGGACAATGCGGACCTGCGCCTGACCGCGGTCGGGCGCGAACTCGGCCTTGTCGACGATGCACGCTGGAAGCGTTTCGACGCCAAGCGCGAAGCGGTCGAACAGGAAAGCCAGCGTCTGCGCAGCCTCTGGGCCTCACCGCAGAACGCAATCGGCCGCGCGGCGGTGGACGCGCTCGGCATCGAGCTGCGCCGGGAGAGCAACGGCATCGACCTGCTGCGCCGGCCGGAACTCGGCTACGCGTCGCTGATGCGCATCGACGGCATCGGTCCGGGCGTCGAGGACGCCGATGTCGCAGAGCAGGTCGAGATCGAGGCCAAGTACTCCGGCTACCTCGAACGCCAGCGCGTGGAGATCGAACGTGCGCAACGGCAGGAGACCACGGCGATTGCGCCCGACTTCGACTACGCGCAGGTGCGCGGCCTGTCGGCGGAACTGGCGCAGAAGCTGACGCAGGTGCGGCCGCTGACCGTCGGCCAGGCGCAGCGCATTCCCGGCATGACCCCGGCGGCGATCTCGCTGCTGCTGGTCCATCTGGAGCGCGCGCGCCGTGTCCGCGCCGCCTGACGGCGCGAATGCGGCCTCGATCACCCGCCGTTCCGGCGCCTCGTGTTGAGTTGAGACGATGTCCGATCGGCAGGCCCGCGCGATGAAATCTCACCTGTTGGCAGCAGCGCTCTTCCTCGTTGTGGGCACGGCGTACTGGACCATCGTGTCGGTGCTGGGCGGTACACCGGAACCCTGGGATGCGCCGGGTTACTGGACGGTCGCCTACCCCGGTGTCCTGCTGCTTTCTGCAGTGGCCGGGCTCGTCCGTCCGGCGGGCGCCTGGGCGTGGGGGGCGCTGCTGGTGCTGGCCCAGGTGGTTGTCGTCGTGATCGCGACCGGTGTCGGTCCTCTGCTGGCCGCGGGCCTGCTGTATGCCGTAGTCCTGTCGCTGCCGGCCTCGTTGACCTCGTCCGTCGCAGGCTGGTGGCGGAAGCGGCGCACGACACGCGACGCGGCCTGAGCTGCCTCGCAGCTGTCTGCGTGCAGCCAACGCGAGCCTGACCCGGCAAATTTGACGCGGTGGTGTCCGTCGCATCGGTACACCTCTCGCCGGTTCGAATCGCGGGACAGGCACGTGGCACAACAGATGCGGGGTTTCAATGCCGACGATGCGCGCGCACTCGTCGATGATGCGCATCGCAGCGTCACCGAGTTCGTCGTTGCAGACCTGCTGCGGGAGGTCGACGTCGCCGCGCGCGCATCGCAACGCATCGTGAAGCGTCAGGTCGATGTCGACCGCCTTGGCGACGCCGCCTGCGGCGATATCGCCGCCGCGCTGCAGGCGCGCGGCTTCCAGGTGGAAGCGACCCGCGACGGGGATGGCGTTCTGTTCGTGCTGCGCTGGTGACACACGTCTAGCCTGCAGCATCTGCGTGGACGGCAGGACCTGCCTGCGCGCACGTGCAGGTCCGTCCGCTTTCACGTGCGCACGCGACCGCATTCCTAGGCTGGCGCAACGCGGCAGTCCGCCGCAAACGCACGCCCCGGAGGCGTTATGACCGAGCTGACCAAGAACTACATCGACTGGCTTCGCGACGCGCACGCCATGGAGCAGCAGGCCGAGCAGATGCTCAAGGCCCAGGCATCGCGCATCGAGCACTATCCCGACCTGGAAGCCGCTCGAGATCGCCACCTACACCACCCTCATCGCCGCTGCCGAAGCCGCCGGAGATCCGGAGACCGCCCGGGTCTGCCGCGGCATCCTCAAGCAGGAGGAAGAAATGGCCCAGTGGCTGCTGGAGCATCTGCCGATGGTCGCCCAGCAGTTCCTGGCGCGCGACGCCGACCCGGACGCTGTCGCCAAACGCTGAAGGTCGCGCGGCAGGCGATGAGTCTACCGGCGGGTCCTCGGCCTCTCCGGTGGGCTCACCGCGTCGATGTCGGAAGGCAGTTTGCAAGGCTCGCCTGCACCGCCGGCGGGCGCGACCGCATCGGCAATCCAAACAGGGGGCGCAGCCAGACGATCCGCCGGATCAGCAACTCGTGGATGGAGAGACAGCCGGCAGCTGTGATCAGCAGCACCAGTACGGGTTCCCGCACGGGCCCCAGCCCGTAGGGAATCAGCCAGTACGCGGCGAACACGATCAGGCTCTGATGCAGGATGTACCAGGGGTAGACGGCTTCGCTGGCGTATCGCAGGCCGGGCCATGGTCGATTCAACAGCCGTGCGCCCCATGCCAGAAGAGCCAGCAGGGCCGTCCACCAGTAGATGGTCTGGACGATCCGCACCACGCCGCGCCAGCCCTCGATGGAGAGCAGGTCGAGGTAGGCGGCGCCGGGCAGCCACGCCCCTGCCGCACGCAGCCCCAGATAGCTCAGGCCGGATGCCAGAGCGGCCACCAGCAGCCTGTGGCGATGCTTCGTCAGTGCGATCCACATCGCATCGCTGCAGGCGATCAGAAGGCCGAAGGCGAATACCACGCCGTAACGCGCGTGGTTGAACCAGTCGCCGGCCAGCACATGTGTCGACGGGAACCGAGGGTCGAGCACCCACAGCGCGAACAGATACCACAGCGGCGGCGCCGTCCACAGCAGCCAACGCCCTCGCGTGCAGAGCCAACCGGCGATGCGTGCTCCGCCGCATGTATGCCAGACGGTCGATACCACCAATGCCAGCATCGTGTAGGTCCACAGGTAAGGCAGATACCAGACATGGTTCCAGGTGAAGCCGTATTCGGCGCCGGTGAACGCACCGCCTGGCCAAAGCCGGAACTGCAGATACCGCAGCATGAACATACCGAAGCCCCCATCGAAGGTACCGAGCATTCGGGCCTCGCACCAGGCCTGCACGGGCACGATCGCGGCGATGCCGAACGCAAGCGGCAACAGCAGCCGCCAGCTGCGGGCGAGTGCCAGCCGCAAGGGGGCGCGGCGCGCCAGCGCCAGCCCAAGAGCGATACCCGACAGCAGGAACAGCAGCGACATGCGCCAGCGATTGACGAGCACCATCGGCCACTCCGCCCAGGCCAGCAGCGTCGGGCTCTTGATATGGAAGCCCCAGTCGACCACGTAGACCATTCCCACGTGGTAGAGGATCAACAGCGCGAATGCGAAGACGCGGAGGGTGTCGAGGTCGTGCCTTCGGGGCATGGGCGCTCCAGGTCGGATCGGAGTGCCAGCGTCGTGGGCCTGACCTGCGATCGGGGCACAAAGGGCTGTGCGCCGGGGATACAGGGACGGATCGTGGGCCCTCAGGGACGAATGCTGCTGTCGCGTTGGCCCTGCCTGCCTAGAATGCGCGCATGTCGAGCGTCGCCTCCCCGCCCTCCAGCATCGCCGAACGGTTCCTTCATCGGCGACGTACGTTCGAAGTCGGGTACTGGCTGATCAGCGGCGCGATGTCGGCGGTCGGCAATACCGCGACCGCCCATATGGACGTCGCCCGCGCCGGCCTCGCTGTCGCCCCGTGGGAAGTCGCGACATGGGAGATGAGCAGCGCCGTGGCCTGGCTGTTGCTCATTCCTCTGGTGGTGGCGTTCACCGCGCGGTGGCCGGTGCACCTCGACAACTGGGCGCGGCGCGTGCCTGTGTACGTGCTGGCCAGTGTGGCGTGGTCGGTGCTGCATGTCGGGCTGATGGTCGGCATGCGCAAGCTCGTCTACGGCTGGCACGACGAGAGCTACGTCTTCGGACAGGCGTTCGTCTACGAATACATCAAGGACGCCCGGACCTTCCTCGGCCTGGTCGTGGTGATGCATCTCTATCGCGCCCTCGTGCGCCGCCTGCAGGGCGAGGCCAGTTTGCTGGCCGCGCCCGACGATGACAGCCCGCCTGTCGAGCCGGTCGAGCGCCCATCGCGCTTCCTCGTCCGCAAGCTGGGTCGGGAATTCCTCGTGGCCGCTGGCGATATCGAGCGTGTGCAGGCCGCAGGCAACTATGCGGACCTGCACGTGCGCGGCAAAACCTACCCGCTGCGTACGACGCTGGCCGAACTCGAAGCGCGGCTCGACCCGGACCGCTTCCTCCGCGTCCATCGCAGCCATCTGGTCAACGTGACCTGTATCGCGTCGATCGAGTCGCTCGACAGCGGCGATGCGCGTGTCCACTTGCTGGACGGCACCGTCGTGCCCTGCAGTCGACGCTATCGCGAGCAGCTGCGCGCGGCGGTGCTCTAGTCGCCGCCTGCCTGCGAAGTGGGCTGTGTCCCGCACAGCCGGCCTCGCGCACGCCCGCGCTCAGCGGAAGAAGCGCACCAGGTTGCGGCGCAGCCAGCCGCCGTGTTCGTGCTGGCGGGCGAAGACGTTGAGGTGTTGCTTGACGGTGTGCGAATAGGCCTTGTCGTCGCCGCGGATGTGGTTGAACAGCCAGCGCGCGAGCATCGAGTGCAGTTCGGCGACGATGTCCTCGCCGGCCTGGTAGCGCAGGCGATAGTCCTCGACGCGCTTGGCGAACAGCGCGTGCACGCGCTTGTGCGCGGCAGTGAATGCATAGCCCGCTTCTTCGATCAGCGCTTCTTCGAACGCGAAGTGCGAGAGCGTGTAATCCACCAGTTCGTCGAGTACCAGCGACATGTCTTCGGCGCCCGGGGCGCGCCGCGCGGCGTCGAGCTGGTTGATCATGTCGACGATGCGGCGGTGCTGACCGTCGATGACGTCGATGCCCGTGTCGAGTTCGTCCTGCCACTCCAGTGCCGCCATTTCAACCTGCGCTCCGCATCTGCAATGTCTGCAGTCTCGCGGTGCATGCACGGGCCTGCGTTGATCGAGCGCATTGACAGACGGGGCGCAGGGCGTGGCATGGCGCACGCGCGTAGCGCAGTGCGCCCAGCCCTGCGCGCGCTGCTCAGTCCGCAGGCGTGTCGTGTTGTCCGCGCATGCGCAGCCGTGGATCGAGATCGAACACCGTCCGCGACACGATCTGCATCACGCCCGCTTCGGGATGCGCGGTGTCCCAGACGACCTCGCGATCGGCCGGCGACAGCGCGCTCGGGCGGAAGCGGCCGGGGCGTTGCGCCGGCGGTTGCTGGCGATCGAGAGGCGGATCGGCCTCGACCGACTTGCCCGGTTCCACGCCCGGCGGCGCGATTGCGAAGCTGTCGATGTGCGCGAGATCCACCCGCGCGCTGACCAGGCAGACGCGGCGCGCGGGCGGTGGTGTCTCCACCAGATGGTGCAGCAGGGCCAGCGCGGCGGAGGTGGCGAAACACAGCGGCCCGGTGTCGCCAATATGGGTGACGGCTGGCAGGTGTGCGTCGTCATCGTCCGGGCGCGTGTCGGCGCTCTCGATGCGGAACAGGTCGATCCAGGCCGTCTCCGACACGTTCGCCTGCGCCGTGCCTGCGGTGGACGGCGCGGTGCTCGACGGCGGATCGCTGGCGGGGAAGGTGTCGTCGAGCGCGTTGTCGAGCGCTGGGTCGGGCGTTCTGGAATTGGACATGGACATCTCGGCAGGGGCGGGAACGGGGCGGGCGCTTAGGACCGCACAGAGCGAATCGATGCAGGGCGAATCAGCGGGCCGGGCCTGCGGTCCCGGCGCCCGCGTCGGCGACGCCGGGAATGGGCGTCGCCTCGGGAAAATGGGCGCGCAGCGCATCGACACCGGCCTGTGGCCGCGCCAGACCCGTCAGCGCCGCGCGCCCGGCGCGTACTTGCGCGGTGTCGATGCCCAGACGCGCGTCGCGGGTGGCGACGAGCGCAGGATCGACCTCGCCGTCGCGGTTGAACGACCAGGCGAGCGCGGAAGGCCGAGCGGCATCGCATCGCCCGGCGCCAGACCGTGACGCGTATGCCAGGTGTGCCAGGTCTTGCCGTGACTGTTGAGCTTCTTGCGCATCAATGCGGTTTCCGCCACCTCCGGCAGGCCCGGCGCGACGAGCTGTCCGCTGAGGATTTCGCCGTTGTGCGGATGCCAGTACGGCCGCTCCTGCGCAGGCAGGGTCTGGAAGATGCGCTCGGAAATGATGTACTCCACGCCGGTCAGATTGGCGTCGGCGGCGCTGCCGTCGAACAGCGCGCATTGCGCGAAATCCTCGTTGACCTGACGGCAGAAGTGGTGCGCTTCCATCTGATGGTCGGGCGCGTCCTTCATCGGGTGGAAGCCGACGATGTGGATGTCCAGGCCACCGACCGGGCCGTCGGCCTGCAGCAGCGTGGCCCCGGCTTCGAGCACATCGGTGCGGGGCGTGTCGGGCGCGCCGGGGGGCGTAACCGCCGGCTCGACGGCCGGCCGGTTGCAGCCGGCAATGACGAGCAGCGCCAGCGCGATGCCGGCGTATCGGATGCGATGCATGGAAGGGCGCAGGTCGGGCGGGCGTGCAGCGTCGCCTACGGTGCATCGTGGGCACGAGAAGGCCGCGATGCAGAACGCCAGGTCTGCAGAAGCTGCAGGCAGCGTGGTCGGTCAGCCGGTCGATCAGCTGCAGCAGAGCCTCGGCATGGCAAGTCGCGCGAGCGACACGGCGCACTTACCGTCCATCCCCGGCGTCAGTCGCGTGCGACCGCCAGCAGCATCAGGCTGCGGTCGCAGCGCGAGAGCGTCGCGCCGCCGTCGACGGTGCCGTCCGCGTCGGGCTGGTCGGTATCGATGAGCACACGCCAGCGGCGCGCGTCGTCGGGCACCTGGAAGTTCACGGCCACGGACGCGGCATTGAACAGCAGCAACAGGGTCACGTCCGACGCCGGCGTGCGCAGGCCACTGTCGGGCGCGCGACCGTCGAGTCGCACCATCAGGGCCCGGGCCTCGGGATCGTCCCATTGCGCGGGCGAGAGCTCGCTGCCGTCGGGCGCCAGCCAGGTGATGTCGCGAAAGCCGAGTGCGTCGTCGTACTGGCCGTCGAACCAGCGCGTACGCCGCAGCAGCGGGTGTTCGCGGCGCAGCCTGGCCAGGCGGGCGGTGAACCGCGTCAGCGCACGGCCCGCGTCACTCTGCGCACGGTCCCAGTCCAGCCACGCGATCTCGTTGTCCTGGCAGTAGGCGTTGTTGTTGCCCTGCTGGGTATGTCCGAATTCATCCCCCGACAACAGCATCGGCGTGCCCTGCGAGAGCAGCACGGTGGCGAGGAAATTGCGCTTCTGCCGGTCGCGCAAGGTGTTGATGCCGGCATCACCGGTTTCGCCTTCGGCGCCGTAATTCGCCGACAGGCTGTGATCGTGCCCGTCGCGGTTGTCCTCGCCGTTGGCCATGTTGTGCTTGTCGGCGTAGCTGACCAGGTCGTGCAGATTGAAGCCGTCGTGCGCGGTGACGAAGTTGATCGACGCACGCGGGCGCCGGCCACGGTGGGCGAACAGGTCGGCCGAGCCGGTGATGCGCCGCGCGAACTCGGGCAGCTGGACACTGTCGCCGCGCCAGTAGGCGCGCACGGTGTCGCGGAACCTGTCGTTCCATTCCGACCACCCCGGCGGGAAGTTGCCGACCTGGTAGCCGCCCGGGCCGATGTCCCAGGGCTCGGCGATCAGCTTGGTCTGCGCCAGCAGCGGGTCCTGGCCGACGGCGTCGAGGAAGCCGCTGCTGCGGTCGAAGCCGTGCGGCTCGCGGCCGAGGATCGTCGCCAGGTCGAAACGGAACCCGTCGACGTGCATCTGCGACGCCCAGTAGCGCAGCGAGTCGTTGACCATGCGCAGCGCACCGGCATTGGTCAGGTCGAACGTGTTTCCGGTGCCGGTGTCGTTGATGTAGTAGCGGCGGTTCTCGGCCAGGCGGTAGTAGCTGGCGTTGTCGATGCCCTTGAACGACAGCGTCGGTCCCAGCTCGTTGCCTTCGGCGGTGTGGTTGTAGACCACGTCCAGCAACACCTCGATGCCGGCCTGATGCAGGTGGGCGACCATCTGCTTGAACTCGGCGATGCTGCCGCTGGCCAGATAACGCGGGTGCGGGGCGAAGAAGCCGATCGAGTTGTAGCCCCAGTAGTTGCGCAGGCCGCGCTCGAGCAGATGCTGGTCGTCGACGAAGGCATGGATGGGCAGCAGCTCGATGGCGGTCGCGCCGATCTCCTTCAGGTGTCCGATCACCGCGTCGTTCTTGAGCGCGGCGAACGTGCCGCGGGCGCCTTCGGAGACGTGCGGATGACGCATCGTGAGGCCACGGACATGGGCCTCGTAGATGACCGTCTTCTCCCACGGTGTGTGCAGGCGGCGGTCGTCGCCCCAGGTGTGGGCCGGGTCGACGACCGCGGCCTTGGGCATGTAGGGCGCACTGTCGCGGCGATCGAAGCTGAGGTCCGCGTCGCGGTGCCCGATCGTGTAGCCGAACAGGTGCGGCGCCCATTTGAGTTCGCCGACGATCTGCTTGGCATACGGGTCGAGCAGCAGCTTGTGCGGATTGAAGCGGTGTCCGGCATCGGGCGCGTAGGGGCCATGCACGCGATAGCCGTAGAGCTGGCCGGGGCGCACGTCGGGCAGGTAGCCGTGCCAGATCTCGTCGGTGTGCTCGGGCAGGGTGATGCGTTCCTGCTCGCGGCCTCTGGCATCGAACAGGCACAGATCCACGCGCGTGGCGTTGGCCGAGTACAGCGCGAAGTTGACGCCCAGGCCGTCCCAGGTTGCACCCAGCGGAAACGGGCGACCTTCGCGGACGCGCGAGCGCTGACGCAGACGTTCGGGTGTGTTGCGGCCGGCCATCAGCGCAGCGCTCCGGTGTCGAAGCCGAGGTCTTCGTGCGCGGCGCGCAGCTCGGCATCGACGAGGCGCTCGGCCATCGCCCAGTGTCGCGTCGCCTGCCCGTCGGGGCGACCCTCCGCTTCCCAGATCTCGCGCGCCAGTTCCCGGATCCGGGCGTTGCGTTGTTGCTCGTCCATTCGTCACCCGTCAGTCGCGGATCAGCACCGCGACAGGAAAGCCAGCCCACAGCCCGGCGACCGTCCGGTCGCCTCCATCCCACGTCCGATCATCGAACACCCCACGCCAGCGGCCTGGCGGCAGCGCGAGACGGGTGTCGGTCCATGCATCCGCGCGCCAGGCGGGTGTCGCATCTTCCAGCCATGCACGATCGAAGGCGCGGGGCACGGCCACGATCAGCGCATCGCCGTCATGCCGCCGTGTAAACGCGAGTACGCAATCGGCATCCGACCCGTGCGCCGCCAGTTGCGCGTAGTCGCCACTGGCGAACAGGCTTTCGTGCGCAGCGCGCAGGGCCAGCAGGCGCTGCCATAGGCGGGCCTTGATGCGGCCACAGCGCCAGCCGTCGCCCGCGTCCGTTCCGCGCGCGAGCCACTGCCGGCGTTGCGCGTAATCCACCGGACGGCGGTTGTCCGGATCGACCAGCGACAGGTCCCAGCCTTCGCCGCCCTGGTAGAGATCGGGCACACCGGGCACGCACAGCTGCAGCGTCGCCTGCGCCAGGCCGTAGACCGCGCCGGGCACGGCCAGCGCGTCGGCGGTATCGGCGAGCGCGGTGCGTGCGGCCGGTTCGCGCAGCGCTGCGCGCAGCAGTGCCTCGCAGGCGTTCTCGTATGCGGGGTCGGGATCGAGCCAGGACGTGCGCAGCTTGGCTTCGCGCAGCGCCTTGGTCTGCCAGCCGGCGATGCGCGCACCCAGCGCGTGCACCGCGTCGTCGTCGGCGGCGTCGAGATCGGGCGGCCAGGCGCCGACGATCGTCTGCCACAGCATCCAGCGATCCCCGCCATCGACGCCCGCGCAGGCCTGCGGCAATGGGGCCTCGATCGCGTCGACACGCTGCAGCCACCAGGCCGGATCGCCCGCCAGCACCGCCAGACGTGCCCGCACGTCGGCGCCGCGTTTGTGGTCATGCGTGGCGGTGGCGACGAGTGCGCGCGGAGCGCGCGCTGCAGCCCGTGCGTGAAAATCGGCGGGCGCCAGCGACAGGCGCACCGGGTGGCTGCCCACTTCGTTGCGCGAGAGCAGCACGCCGTGACGATAGAAGACCGTGTCCTCGACCGACTTGGCATTGAGCGGTGCCGACAGCTGCTCGCAGGCCACGCGCAGCGCCTGCGCCGCGGTGCCGGGGCGGCGCAGCAGGTCGTCGACCAGCGCATCGACCGCAGCCTGCAGCGCGCCGTCGCGCGTGTGTCCGCGTGCGCGCGCAGCCGCGGCGCGCCAGCGTTCGAGACCGTCGCCGTCCAGGCCGTGCCGCGTGGCATAGGTGCGATAGACGGGAAACTCGGCCAGCACCGCATCCAGCGCGCGGCGCAGCAGGGGCGCGCCGAGTTCGGCGAGCGCATCGTCGCCGGTGACCAGCGCTTCGAGCAGGCGGCCGGCCCGTGCGCGCTCGGCGGACAGTGCATCGTGCAGCAGCTGCGCGCGCGCGGTGCGCTCCTCGAGCGCGAAATCGCCGCTGCGGCCACTGCGCGCCTGCCAGGCCGTGCGCAACGGCGCTTCGCCGGCAGGATCAAGCAGTACGCCGCCGACCTGGTCCATGAAGTCGTAACCGGTCGTGCCATCGCAGTCCCAGTCCTCGGGCAGCGATTCATCCGGCGCAAGGATCTTTTCCACCAGCAGCCAGGGCCGGGCGTCTCCGGGGGCATGCGCGTCCATTGCCCGGCGCAGGCGGTGCAGGTAGCCGCGCGGGTCGGCCAGGCCGTCGACGTGATCGATGCGCACGCCGTCGATCAGGCCCGCGCCCAGCAGACGCAACGGCAGCGCATGCACCGCGTCGAACACGGCGCGGCGTTCGATGCGCAGTGCGGCCAGCGCGTTGATGTCGAAAAAGCGCCGGTAGTTCACCTGCGTGTTGCCGGTGCGCCACCAGGCCAGGCGGTAGGGCTGCGCCTGCACCAGCGCGAGCAGCTGCGCGGGGGATGCGTTGACGCTCGCGCACCAGGCGTCGAGATCGGCGAACCGCGTGCCTTCGACCGGGTAGTGCGTGCCGTGGTGGTCGAGCACGACGCCGTCGGCACCGCGTGTCGCGGTCAGCACGCCGTCCTCGATCGCGGCGCGCAGCGGACGGTCGAGCACCGGCAGCCACAGCCGTCCGCCGCGCCCGGGGGCACGCCAGTCGATGTCGAACCAGCCTGCGTACGCGGACCCTCGGCCATGACGCAGCACGTCCCACCACCAGCGGTTGTCCGGGTGGGCGGCCATGTGGTTGGGCACGATGTCGAGCAGCAGACCCAGGCCCGCCGCGCGCGCGGCCTCGGCCAGGCGCACGAACGCAGCTTCGCCGCCGAGGGCCTCGCTGATGCGCGTGGGATCGACCTGGTCGTAGCCGTGCGTCGAGCCCGGCACCGCCGCACCGATCGGCGACAGATACAGGTGGCTGATGCCCAGGGCCTGGAAATAATCGAGCTGCGCACGCGCGGCATCGAACGTGAAGTCGACATGCAGCTGCAGGCGGGCGGTGGCGCGCGGGGCGGTCATGCGGCGTGCGATCTCGCGTGGGCGAAGGCGGTGAGCGCGGGCGCAGGATCGGCATCGCGCGGCAGGCGGCGGCGCCAGTTCGGGTGCGTGTCGACCGTGCCCGGCAGGTTGGGTTGCTCGACCAGGCCGAGCGCATCCTCGGCCGGCAGCAGTGCCAGCGGCGACGGCGAGGCGGCGGCGAAGGCCATCCAGGCGGCGGGGCCCGTTGCACCGGTCGCGTCGCGGCAGGCTGCATCGAGCGCGACGACATCGGCGCTGCGCGCGCGCTGTTCGGCCTGCAGCGTGGCGGCGTCCATCTCGCCCAGGCGTGCGCGCCATTCGAGATCGCGCCCGCGCGACCAGCCCGCCAGCGTCGGCAGGTCATGCGTGGTCGTCGTGGCGACTGCATCGCGCCGCCAGCGCCGGGGCGGCAGGAACGTGCCGTCCGCATCGCGGGTGAAGGCGAGGACGTCGATCCCCATCACACCGCGCTGCGACAGCGTCTCCCGCAGTCCCGGCGGCACCACACCCAGATCCTCGCCGATGACGATGCAGCGTTGGCGCCAGGATTCGAGCGCGACCAGGTTCAGCAGATCGTCCAGCGGATAGCGCAGGTACGCGCCCGATGCCGACGGCGCACCGCGCGGCACCAGCCACAGTCGTAGCAATCCGAGGATGTGGTCGATGCGCACGCCGCCGCGGTCGCGCATCGTTGCCTGCAGCAATGCACGGAACGGCGCGTAGCCGCTGCGGCGCAGGCCGGCCGCATCGAAGCCCGCCACGCCCCAGCACTGGCCGGCAGCGTTGAACGCATCCGGTGGCGCGCCGAGTTCGAGCCCGGTCAGCACTGCATCCGGCCAGGCGGCAGCTTCGGCGCCACCCGGGTCGAAACCCACGGCGATGTCGGCGATCAGGCCGATGCCCATGCCGCGATCGCGGGCCTGGCGCTGGACGTTCGACCAGCTGCGCGCGGCCAGCCATTGCGCGAAGCGGTGCAGACCGGCATCGCCATCGCCATGGTCGAGAGCGGCATGACGCGCGAACGCGGCCAGTGCATCGCCGCCGCACGTACGGAAATGGGCCAGGTCGGCGCGCAGCGGTTCGGGCAGACGGTCGCGCGCTTCGTGCAGCGCCCGCAGGCGCTGCCAGCGTGCATCGATCGCGGCGGGCCAGTCGATCAGCGCGGCATCGTCGCAACACGCGGCCGGGTCGAGGTGCGCGCAGGCTGCGTGCAGGAATTCGGGGCCCAGCACCAGAGACGGCGCGGCATAGGTCGGTTCGAGGAAGCGGCGATCGCTGGGCGAATACGGACTGCGCACGCCGTCCGTCGGGCGGGCGGCGTGCACGGGGCTCAGGGCGAGGGCATCACCGCCGGCCGCGGCGACGCGCCGGACCCAGTCCGCGACACCTTCCGCATCGCCCAGGCCGGCGTCGTGGGCATGGCGTGTCGCGTACACCTGCACGCCCACGCCCCAGGCGCGCGGCTGCGACGTTTCGAGTGCGTCGGCCACGCCGAAGCAGCGCACCGGCGCGACTGCCAGCGCGTGGACGGCGCCGGCGTGTTCGAACTGCCAGTCCCCCGGACGCACCGGCGCCCGCGCGACGCCCTGCGCATCGACCTCGAGATCGACCGCCCCGCCGTCCTCGTGGACCAGGCGCAGGCGCCGTGCGGACAGTCCCGGCAGGTGCACGCGCCCGCCGACCTGCGCGGTGGACAGCGGTGTGAGCGCCGCGCGTTCGGCCAGGCGCGCGTGGCTGTCGCGGCATTGCGAGGCCGTGGCCGCAGGCAGATCCATGGCCTGCAGGATCGCGCGCAGGTCGGCATCGGCGACGTTGCGCGGCACGCCGGCGACGTCGTCCCAGTGCCGGCACAGACCGGCCGCATCGGCAAGCGCGTGCAGCGCGCTCATGGGCTGCGCCACCAGCGCAGCCGGCAGGTGTCGGGTGGCACGGCATCGCCATCGGCGCCGTCGTCGCTGCGGTAATGCCCATCGGCGGGGCCGGTCGACGCCGCATCCACCGGCGCCCGGCCGAGGTTGAGCACCAGTTCGATCCGGCCCTCGCGGTCCTGCCAGAACGCCCGGACCGCCCCCGGGCCGATCACCTCGGCGCCGGCGCTGCGCAGGGCCGACAGACGCGGCACCAGCAGGGCGCGGCGCAGTGCCAGCAGCGCGGTGAACCAGCGCACATGCGGCGCGGCGTCGGGCGCGTCGATCGCGGTTGCGTCCAGGCGCGAAGATTCGAATGTCGATGGCGCATTCGGGTCGGGAATGCGTTCGCGCAGCTGCGGATCGGCAAAGGCGGCGAAATGCGCGAACTCGCGGCGCCGGCCCTCGCGCACCGCGGCATCGAGCGGCGGTGGGAAGTCGGCAAAGAACGGAAACGGTTCGCGCGCCGCCCACGGTTCACCCATGAAGAACAGCGGCACCATCGGCGTCAGCGCGGTCAGCGCCAGAGCGGCGCGCAGGCGCGGCAGTGGCAGCGTCGCGGCGAGGCGATCGCCGAACGCGCGGTTGCCGATCTGGTCGTGGTTCTGCGCGAAGGCCACGAAGTGCCGGGGCGGCACCTGCCCGCTCGGTTCGCCGCGCACGTGGCCACGCGGGTCCGGCTGCCCCTGGTAGGCGAAACCTTCGCCGAGCACGCGCGCCAGGTGCGTCTCGGGCGCATCGGCGAACGCGGCGTAGTAGCCCTCGGCCTCACCGGTCAGCAGCACGTGCAGCGCGTTGTGGAAGTCGTCGTTCCACTGCGCGTCGTAGCCCGACGGCCCGAGCCACGACGCGGTATTGCCTTCGTTCTCGAGCACGAGGTGCACGTGACGGTCGGGCGCCACGCTCGCATGGATCGCATCGCGCAGTTGGCCGAGGAAGGCCGGCGGCGTGATCGCCTGGACCGCGTCCAGGCGCAGCCCGTCGATGCGGTATTCGTGCAGCCACATCAGCGCGTTGTCGATGAAGAAGCGCTGCACCTGCGGGCATTCGAAGTCGATTGCCGCGCCCCACGGCGTCGGCGCGTCGGTGCGGAAGAAAGTCGGCGCGTAGTGCGGCAGGAAATTGCCGTGCGGGCCGAAGTGGTTGTAAACCACGTCCAGGAAGACCTGGATGCCCAGGCCGTGCGCGGCGTCAACCAGCGCCTTGAGCGCGTCGGGGTGCCCGTAGGCGGAGGCGGGCGCATACGGCAGCACGCCGTCATAGCCCCAGTTTCGGGCGCCCGGGAACTCGCCCAGCGGCATCAGTTCGATCGCGGTGATGCCCATGGCGACCAAAGCCGGCAACTGGCGCTCGACGCCGGCATAGCCCCCGCAACTGCCGACATGCACCTCGTAGAGCACGGTGTCGTTCCAGGGCCGGCCGCGCCAGCCCTCGTGCCGCCAGATGTAGCCGTGTGGATCGAGCACCGCACTCGGACCGTCGACACCGTCGGGTTGCCAGCGCGAGGCCGGGTCGGGCACCTCGTGTTCGCCCAAGCGGTAGCGGTAACGCAGCCCCGATGCACAGGCGTGGCGGACGTGGAAGCCGCCTACGCCGTCAGACTGCATCGGCACCGGTGCTTCGCCTTCCGGCAGCAGCCACGCCTGTGCACAGGCCGGCGCCCAGACCTGGAACCGCACCGCATCGCCGTCACGCAGCGCGCCCCAATGCGGCGCGGTCAGTGCGTGCATTCCAGCCAGACCGTCGCCAGCGGCGGCAGGACCAGGCGCAGCGACTGTGCATGGCCGTGCATGCTCTCGGCGGCGGTGTCGAGGCCGCCGCCATTGCCGACATTGCTGCCGCCGTAGAACGCGCTGTCGGTATTGAGCACCTCGGACCAGCGCCCCGCGCGCGGCACGCCGACGCGATAGTCGTGGTGGACCTGCGGCGTCATGTTGCTCACCACCAGCAGCGCCCGTCCGCCGGCACGGTCGTAACGGACGAAGGCGAACACGCTGTTGGCATGGTCGTCGCCGACGCTCCACTCGAAGCCCTCGGGCCGGTCGTCGTCGATGTACAGCGCCGGGTGGGTGCGCAGCAGACCGTTGAGATCACCGACCAGGCGCTGCAGGCCTGCGTGCCGCGGGTCGTCGAGCACGCCCCAGTCCAGTGTGTGGTCGTGTGACCACTCGCTGCGCTGGCCGATCTCGCCGCCCATGAAAAGCAGCTTGCGACCGGGGTGCGCCCACATGAAGCCGTAATAGGCGCGCAGGTTGGCGTGCTGCTGCCAGGCATCGCCGGGCATCTTCGTCAGCAGCGAACCCTTGCCGTGCACCACTTCGTCGTGCGAGAGCGGCAGCACGAACCGTTCGGAGAACGCGTACACCATGCCGAACGTCATCTCGCTGTGGTGATGCGCGCGATGCACCGGATCGCGCTGCATGTACTGCAGCGTGTCGTGCATCCAGCCCATGTTCCATTTGTGCGAGAACCCCAGCCCACCGTCGGCGGTGGGCGCGGTGACGCCGGGCCAGGCGGTGGATTCTTCGGCCATCACCCAGACATCCGGATGACGCTGGCCGATGGCGTCGTTGAGCCGCCGCAGGAAGGCGACGGCCTGCAGGTTCTCGCGTCCGCCATGCTCGTTGGGCACCCATTCGCCCTCGCCGCGGCTGTAGTCGCGGTAGAGCATCGAGGCGACCGCATCGATGCGCAGCCCGTCGAGGTGAAAGCGCTCGATCCACTCCAGCGCGCTGCCGATCAGATAGGCGGCCACCTCGTTGCGGCCGTAGTTGTAGATGAGCGTGTTCCAGTCGCGGTGCAGACCTTCGCGCGGGTCCGCATGCTCGTACAGCGCGGTGCCGTCGAAATGCCGCAGGCCGTGCGCATCGTCGGGAAAGTGCGCGCCGACCCAGTCGACGATCACGCCGATGCCGGCCGCATGGCAGGCATCGACGAAGCGGGCGAAACCTTCCGGGTCGCCGTGGCGCGCGGTCGGTGCGTACAGGCCGATCGGCTGGTAGCCCCACGAGCCGCCGAACGGGTGCTCACCGACCGGCAGCAGCTCGACGTGGGTGAAACCCAGGTCCGACACATAGGGCACGAGCGTTGCGGCGAGCGCATCCCAGTCGAGCGGGCCGCCGTCCTCGCCGTGACGCCAGGACGCGGCGTGTACCTCGTAGATGCTGACCGGCGCTGGCGCCTGCGCTGCGCGCCGGGCCATCCAGTCGTCGTCGTGCCAGGCGTGGGCGAACGGCGCCCGCACCACCGAGGCGGTCGCCGGCGGCGGCTCGGTGCGACGCGCCAGCGGATCGGCCTTCTGCGGCAGCACGGCGCCGTCGGCGGCGGTGATCGCGTACTTGTAGCGCTGGCCGTCGAGCGCCTGCGGCAGGAAGAGTTCCCAGACACCGGCGTCATGGCGCAGACGCATCGGATGCCGGCGCGCGTCCCAGCCGTTGAAGTCGCCGACCACCGACACGCGGCGCGCGTTCGGCGCCCATACCGCGAAGCGCGTGCCGGCCACGCCCTCGTGCGAGTCCAGGTGCGCGCCGAGTGCGGCGCGGAACGCATCGGGATCGCCGTCGGCGATGGCGCGCACGACGGTGTCCGACAATACGTTGCCGAAGCGGTAGGGGTCCTCGGTGTCCTCGACGCCTCCGCTCCACTCGATGCGCAGGCGGTAGCCCTCGGCGTCGTCCACGACCGACTCGAACAGACCCCGCGCATCGACCTGGCGCATGGGCCGCGTGCCGTCGGGCGTCACCAGCACAACCTCGCGGGCGCCGTGCGCCATCACGCTGATGCGGCAATCACCCCCGGCGGTGCGGTGCGGGCCGAGCAGGGCGAATGCATCGGCGGCATGGCCGTCGAGCAGGTCCGCCATGGCCGGAGACAGCACCGGTGGCACGGCATCGCTGTCGGACACGCTCGGAGCCTCGTGGTGCGGCATGCCATCGTCCATGACGGGCGGCCCTACGCCGCGCGCGCGGCGGTGCGCGCGTAGAGTTCGGCGTAGCGCTGTCCGGCCAGATCCCACCCCGACGGCGTCAGCATCGCCGCACGTCGCATCGCCGACAGCAGCGTCGGCTGGCGCCAGGTGCGGAATGCACGGCCCACGCAGCGACGCAGCGCATCGGCCGAGGGCTCGGTGAACAGGAAACCGGTCACGCCGTCGTCGACGGTGTCGATCAGGCCGCCGGTCGCATGCGCGATCGGCAGGCTGCCGAAGCGCTGGGCGTACATCTGGCTCAGGCCGCAGGGCTCGAAGCGCGAGGGCATCAGCAGGAAGTCCGAGCCGGCATACACGCGGCGGGCCGTCGCCTCCTCGAAGCCGATCATTGCCGCCACGTGCGCCGGGTAGCGCGCGCACAGCGCGCGCACCGAATCCTCGATCGGCCGCTCGCCCTGGCCCACGAACACGATCTGTCCGCCGGCCGCAGCAATCTGCGGCGCCACGTCGACCACCAGGTCCAGGCCCTTCTGGTGGACCAGCCGCGACACCACCGCAAACAGCGGGCCGCGGCTCTGCGGCAGGTGGAACGCGCGGCGCACGTGCTGGGCGTTGACGTTCTTGCCCTGCCACTGGTTGATGCTGAAAGGCACCTGCAGGTGGGCGTCGGTACGCGGGTCGTAGCTGGCGTCGATGCCGTTGAGGATGCCGCTCAGCCGCCCCGATGCGGCGCGGCGCGCGAGCAGCTCGTCCAGGCCGCAACCAAGCTCGGGGCCGGTGATCTGGCGCGCGTAGCTGATGCTGACCGTGTTCACCTGGTCGGCATGCACGATGCCCGCCTGCAGGAACGACAGGCGCCCGTAGAAATCGAGCGCATCGCGCGCGGCATCGGGCACGCCCAGCGCGCCGGCCATCGCATGCGGGAACAGGCCCTGGTAGGCGAGGTTGTGGATCGTCAGCAGGCTCGGCACCCGGCTGTGCGACCAGCGCAGATAGCCCGCAGCCAGGGCGCACGGCCAGTCGTTGAGATGCAGCAGTTCGGGCGCCCAGTCCAGGCCGGCCTCAGCGGTGGCGATCTGTGCGGCCGCCTGCGAGAGCGTGGCGAAACGGATGGCGTTGTCGTCCCATTCCATGCCGTCGGCCGACACGTAGGGCGAGCCCTCGCGTGCGAACAGCGCGGCATTGAGCAGGATGTAGACCGGCAGGCCGTCCTGCTGGTGCACCAGGGCGATCTCGCAGGCCGGCAGCCCGGCATGGGCGCGGGTACGGCCGACGATCTGCGCGCCGAGCGCGCGTTCGAGCACGGCCGGATACCCGGGGATCAGCACGCGCACGTCGTGGCGGCGACGCAGGGCGCGCGGCAACGCGGCAGCGACTTCGCCCAGGCCGCCGGCCTTGATGAAGTCGCTCATTTCGGAGGTGACGAACAGCGAGCGGCGCGCGCCGGACATCGACGCGGCCGGCGATGCCGGACGCCGCTGGAAACGACCGCGGGCATCGCGGAATCGGGGGGGCTTCGGGCGCACGGCGCCCGCACTGGTCGCGCGACGTGCGCGACCGACGCCTTCGGGGGAGGGCATGGTGATGGTCCGGAAAGGTGGTTCAGCTGTCGCCGCAGACGACAGGCCTTGAAGCCGGTACTGCAACGCCTTTTGAGGGGCGTCTGCTGCGGAATATCCGGCGCGTGTCATCACAGAGATGTGAATCCGCGTGACACTTTTCTGACAGTGCGCGACGCGCCTGCAGTAGTTGCGCAGCCTTCACACCAACGCGCATGTGCGGTGCTCCAGTCTTCCGCTCCCACGAAGATCGAAGCTGCCTTTCATGTCGCTCGACCGGCCCTTCACGTGCCCGCTGCCCCATGCCGCCGTTCGCTGAAACCCGGGACGTTCCGACCCTGGAAGCCAGCGTGAGGGCGTGGCGTGCGCGTCATCCACATCTGCCGCGGCCGGGCCACGGCGAGACGCTGACCCGCTGGCGCGCGCTGGCGGCGATCGCCGGCGAGGATGTGTGTGCAGCGAAGATCCTCGAAGCCCACTACGACGCCCAGGCGATCCTCGACGATCTCGATGCGCCCCTGTCCGGCGACCCCCTGCTGGCGGTCTGGGCGGCCGAGCCTGCGGATGCGCGCGTGCAGTTCCGCGCCGGAGACGGCGAACACGGCGTGCTCGAGGGCACCAAGGCGTGGTGTTCGGGCGCCGATCGCGTCGACATGGCGCTGGTGACCGCACACGAGGATGACGCGCGCGTGCTGGTCCTGGTCGACCTGCAGGCATCGAAGCCCGACTACGACGATGCCGCGTGGCAGGCGGTGGGCATGTCGCGTGTACGCAGCGGGCGCGTGCGGCTGGACGGGGTGCGCGCGCGGCGCATCGGCGCAGCCGGTGCGTATCTCGATCGCCCCGGCTTCTGGCACGGTGGCGCGGGTATCGCCGCCTGCTGGTTCGGTGCGTCGGCGGCGATCGCCGAGCGCCTGCGCACCGATGCGCGCGCGGCGCGCAGTCCGCATGCCGCCGCGCACCTGGGCGTGGTGGACATGGCGCTGTCGGCCACCGCCAGCCTCCTGCGCGAGACCGCCGCGGCGATCGACGCCCGGCCCGACGAGGCCCATGTCCGCGCGGTCACGCGCGTGCGCAGCGTCGCCGAGCGCTGCGCGCACACCGTCATCGACCGGGTCGGGCGCGCGCTGGGGCCCGGCCCGCTGTGTGGCGACGCGGCACATGCCCGCCGGGTCGCGGACCTGACGGTGTTCGTACGGCAGAGCCATGCCGAGCACGACTGGGCCGCACTGGGCGCGGCTGCGCACGAGGGAGAGGCGTCATGGGCGCTGTGATCGCCGAACCCGAACTGCCACGCATCCACGGCAGCGGCAACCTGGAGGCCGACTGGGCCCGCTCGCCGTGGCTGCAGGCATTGCCCACACAGTCCGCGCAGGACTGGCTGGCCGGCATCGAGCGACTGGTGGTGGTGTCGCCGCATCCCGACGACGAGGTCCTGGGCTGCGGCGGACTGATGCATGTCGCGCGGACGATGGGCATCGCGGTCCGCGTGGTCGCGGTGACCGACGGCGAAGCCTGCTATCCGGGCTCGCGTCGCTGGACACCGGCCCAGCTGCGGCGGACCCGGCGTCGTGAGCTGGCCGCCGCGCTGGACTGTCTGGATGTGGCGCTCGCGGACATCACCACGCTCGATCTCGGCGACGGCGACGTGGCCCGCCACGAAACCGCGGTCAGCGATGCGCTGTGCGACCTGTTGCGCGGGCGCGACCGCGTGCTGACCACCTGGCGTCACGACGGCCACCCCGACCACGAAGCCACTGCGCGCGCCGCCGAAGCCGCGGCCGTAGCCTGCGGCGTGCCAATGGCGCAGTTCCCGGTCTGGGCCTGGCACTGGATGGACACCAGGGGCGAGACTCCGGCGCTGCCCGGCGCGCTGCGTTGCACGCTGCCCGACGCAGCGCAGGCGGCCAAGCGTCGCGCGCTGGCGTGCTTTGCCTCCCAGTTCGACAGCGGCGATCCGGCGATGGCGCCGATCCTGCCGCCGCACGTGCGCGCGCGGTTCGAGCGCGGCTTCGAGGTGGTGCTGCCATGAACGCGCAGGCCGACGCTGCCTATTTCGATGCGCTCTATGCCGATGCCGACCCGTTCGGCTATCGCGACCGCTGGTACGAGCAGCGCAAGCGCGCGCTGCTGCTCGCCAGCCTGCCGGCGCCGCGATATGCGCGGGGCTGGGAGATCGGCTGTTCGAATGGCGAGACCACGGCGGCCCTGGCCGGGCGCTGCGACGCGCTGCTGTCGACCGACCTGAGCGCGCGCGCGGTCGCCCTGGCGCGTGCCCGCGTGTCCGACATGCCGCACGTCACCGTCGAGCAGGCCGGTCATCCGGCGCAGTGGCCCGAAGGCCGGTTCGATCTGATCGTCTTCAGCGAGGTCGGCTACTACCTGGCGCCGGCGGCGCTGCTCGACATGGCACGGCGCCTGCCCGAGGCGCTCGGCGACGCCGGTGTCCTCGTCGCCTGTCACTGGCGTGCGGCGTTCGACGAGGCAGCGCAGACCGGCGATGCGGTGCACGAAGTACTCGACGCGCTGCCGGCGCTGTCGCGCGTGTACCGCTACCGCGATGCCGACTTCGTACTGGAGGCCTGGAGCCGGCAACGCGCATCGGTCGCCCAGCAGAGCGGGCTGCGATGATCGGCGTCGTCGTGCCCGCTCACGACGAGCAGGCCTGCATCGGCGCCTGCCTCGAGTCGATCCTGCGCGCCGCGCGCTGTCCGGCGCTGGCCGGTGAGCAGGTGGAGGTCATCGTCGCCCTCGACCGCTGCAGCGATCGCACCGGCGAGATCGCCGCCACAGCGGGTGCGCAACTCGTCTCCCTGCACGCAGGCAACGTCGGCATGGCACGCGCGGCCGGCGTGGCACGCGCCATCGCCGGTGGTGCGCGCTGGATCGCGTGCACCGACGCCGATACGACGGTACCGGCAGATTGGCTGTCGGGCCAGCTGGCACACGGTGGCGATGCCTTCTGCGGACTTGTCGACGTCGACGACTGGCGCGACTACATGCCCGGCGTACGCGAGCGTTTCGGTGAGGCGCACCCGCGTTGCTGGGAGCATCCGCACGTACACGGCGCCAACCTCGGTTTCACCGCGGCGCTCTACCGCACCTGCGGCGGCTTCGCGCCTTTGCCCGCACACGAGGATGTCGCGCTCGTCGCGGCGATGGCGGGGTGCGGCGCACGCATCGTGCGCGCACCCACGCCCGTGGTGACCACCAGCGCACGCCGCACGGCGCGTGCGCGCGGCGGATTTGCCGACTATCTGGTCGCGCTGGAGAGCGCCGTACGCGACGCGGTACAGGGCCTCGGCCCGGCGATGCCCGAGGGCGGGCAGGCGGTGTCCCGTGCCGCCTGAAGTCATCGGCTGGGCCGCGTCGGCGATCCTGCTCGCGACACTGGTGCGGCAGATCGTCACCCAGCTCCGCGACCGCAGCGCGCGTGGGGTGTCACGGTGGCTGTTCGTCGGCCAGATCGCCGCGTCCACCGGCTTTGTGACCTACAGCGCCCTGGTGGGCGACTGGGTGTTCATCGTCACCAACGTCTGCATCCTCATCACCGCGATCGTGGGCCAGGTGGTGACGTGGCGACGGCGCCGTCAGGCGGGCGAATGATTCACGGCTGCACCACCGGCGCGCGCACACCGTGCGCGCACACCCCTGGCGGACATCCATCATGAGCGACGACAAGCGTCAGACCGGCTCACCCGATCGCGACCGCATCAGCCTGAGCGAAGACTACGAAGTGCAGTACTGGACCCAGGCGCTGGGCGTCTCGGCCGACGAACTGCGCGCGGCGGTCGACGCGGTGGGCCCGGTGGCCGAAGACGTCCGCAACCATCTCGCCCAGCGGCGTTGAGGGGCTTCAACGCGCGTCGAGCGCGCGGCGTGCCGGATGCACTTCGATCTCGCAGTCGCGCAGCACCGCCAGTGCGCGCATGCGCCGGGCGGGACTGCTCGACGCGACGCAGTCGGACACCACGCATACCTCGAACTCGCGGATGCGCGCATCGAGCGCCGTCGCGAGCACGCACGCTTCGGTGGACACGCCGCCGATCAGGACCCGGTCGACACGCGCCTGCTTGAGCAGGTACTGCAGTGGCGTCTGGTGGAACGCGGAGTGCCGCGGCTTGAGGACGTGCGCATCGTCGGCATCGGGGGCGACCGCCTCGAGCACATGGCGACCGGGCGACTGCCGTGCCAGCTGGACCAGCGTGCTGAAGTCGCTGCACCAGTCGGCGAAATTGTCGTTGGCGTAGACACAGACGCCGCCCGAGGCCTTCACCCGCGACCTGAGCGCGCCCAGGCGCGGCGCCATCGCCTGCGCCTCGCGCCGCAGGGGCGCGCCGCGCGGAAAGTCGAAGGTGCTCACCATGTCGAGGATCAGCAGGGCGACCCGCGCGGGCATGACAGGATCCGGGAAATGACGGGGGCGACCGCAGGCCACGCGCGTTGCGCGTGGCCTGAGAACGTCAGCGGACGGTCTTCACCGCGCCCGCGCCGGGGCCCGCGCCGAGTTCGGCGCCGGTCAGCGGATCGGCATCGGGCACCGAGGCGGTGCGCGCGGCGAAGGCTTCGAGCGCGGCGTTCTGCTGCGCAGTGAGGGTCACGCTGGCGCTGCCATCGCCACCGTCGACCGCCGACTGCGCCTCGCGGTCGTCGACCCGCTCCCACAACTCGCCCGAGTTCCACGGGCCGGCGACGTCGCCGCCTTCGGACATGTTGAAGTACAGATCGCTGAAGGCCGGATCGCCGGGCATCTTGCCGGGCGGGAAGTTCGGCGTAATCGCGTACAGCGCTTTTTCGAAGGCCTTCTGGTGCGCCACCTCGCGGGTCATCAGGAAATTCAGCGCGTCCTTGATGCCCGGATCGTCAGTGACCGTGATCAACCGTTCGTAGACCATCTTCGCACGTGCCTCTGCGGCGATGTTGGAGCGCAGGTCCGCGGTCGGCTCGCCGATGGTGTCGATGTAGGCTGCCGTCCACGGCACGCCGCTGGAGTTCACCAGCGCGGTGCCATTGCCGTAGAGAATGGCTTGGGTCTGGCTGGTGCTGTTGCCGGTGAGGTGGCGCATCTCGGCCATCTCCTCCATGCCTTCGGCCAGTTCGCCCTTGGCGCCCTTGTTGAGCATGGTGATGATCGAACCGATGATTTCCAGGTGGCTCAGTTCTTCTGTCGCGATGTCGAAGAACAGATCCTTGCGGCCCGGATCGTCCTCGGCCAGCGCTTGGGTGAAGTAGCGCATCGCCGCGGCGAGTTCGCCCTGCGGACCGCCGAACTGTTCGAGCATCAGCGTTGCGAGATGCGGATTGCTCTCGCGTACACGGACTGTGTACTGCAGTTTCTTGTTGTGCATGAACATGCGTCACCTGCCTGTATCGGTGGGGTCGGAACCGGCCGTCGACAGCCATCGCGTGTCGGACCAGGGCGCCTACACCAACAGCGGACACATCAAGCACGCGCGAATGTGGCGCGATTCTTCGCAGTGCGTCGATCGAGGTGCGCAGACCTTGCACGGCATGCCCGCAATGCGGCTCACCGGCGCAGATCGGGTGGACCTGCATGAAGACGTTCTGCGGTGCGGGCAGACGTCATGCGCGTGCGGTTGACGCATGCGCAGCGAGGATCGAAAGCGCACTGCGCGTGGCCCATGCACAGGCAAGGCACGTCCCGCGTCGCCGGACTACGGCCGGGCACGGCAGGTTCGGACGTGCGCACGCTCAGGTGCAGGCGCGCGGCAGCATGTGCAAGGCGCGGACGGCGATGGAGCCCGCCGTCCGCGCGGTCCGATTACTTCTCGTCGGGCCTCGGGCCCTGGCGCGAGGGGCTGCCCGCCTTGTCGTGCCCTTCGTCGCCATCGTCGCCGCCCAGGTCTTCGCTGCCCTGGTCGGGATTACGGTCGCCCTCGCTGTAGTCGGACTGGCCTTCGGCGCTCTGGTCGGCGAATGCCCCTTCGGAACCCGTCTTGCGGCTGCCCATGTCGTCTCCACGGTGCATCGATCGCGGTCGGGTCGACCGCGTCACGAACCTCCGCGGCTTCATGTCGAGCCGATCTGAATTCAGCGCATCCGCGTCGCGCGACCCGGCACATTGCGCCGGGTGCGCAGTCCTTGCCAGCCGCTGCGGTGCGTCGCGCGTCCGTCAGCGGCGTCAGCGTCCGCGCGCGCGGGCGAAGGCATCGGCCAGGGCGTTGTTCGCCGGCGGCGCCGAGGTCGCGGGCTTGCCGCCACCGGGCCGTGCGCCACGTGGCCCGCCAGGCGTGCGAGGCGCACCGCGCATGTCGCCGCGCGCATCGCGTGAAGTCTTCTCGCCGGGCACATCGTCCATGCGCCGGGTCAGGGCGATGCGCTTGCGCGGCACGTCGACCTCGAGCACCTTCACCTTGACGATGTCGCCCGCCTTGACCACGTCGCGCGGGTCCTTGACGAAGGTGTCCGACAACGCCGAGATGTGCACCAGACCGTCCTGATGCACGCCGATGTCGACGAAGGCGCCGAACGCGGCGACGTTGCTGACCACGCCTTCGAGAATCATGCCGGGTCGCAGATCCTTGATGTCCTCGACACCGTCGGCAAACTGCGCGGCCTTGAACTCCGGGCGCGGGTCGCGGCCGGGTTTCTCCAGTTCCTTGAGGATGTCGCGCACCGTCGGCACGCCGAACTTCTCATCTGTGAACTGCTCGGGCTTGAGCGCGCGCACGAAGGCGCCATCGCCGATGATCTGCCGCACGTCGCGCCCGCTGCTGCCGGCGATGCGCTCGACCACCGGATAGGCTTCCGGGTGCACCGAGGAGGCATCGAGCGGCTCGTCGCCGTCGGCGATGCGCAGGAAGCCCGCGCACTGCTCGAAGGTCTTCTCGCCCAGGCGCGGGACTTTCAGCAGATCCTTGCGGCGCTTGAACGGGCCGTTGGCATCGCGGTGCACGACGATGTTCTCCGCCACGCCGCTCGACAACCCCGCTACGCGTGCTAACAAGGCGCTGGACGCGGTGTTGACGTGCACCCCGACCGCGTTCACGCAGTCCTCCACCCGTGCATCGAGCGCGCGCGCCAGACGGTACTGGTCGACGTCGTGCTGGTACTGGCCGACGCCGATCGCCTTGGGCTCGATCTTCACCAGTTCGGCCAGCGGGTCCTGCAGGCGACGTGCGATCGACACCGCGCCGCGCAGCGACACGTCGAGCCCCGGGAACTCCTTCGCGGCCGTTTCCGACGCCGAATACACCGACGCGCCGGCCTCGCTGACGACGATCTTCTGCATCTTCTGTTCGGGCAGGAGTTTCAGCAGATCGCCGGCCAGCTTGTCGGTCTCGCGCGAGGCGGTGCCGTTGCCGATCGCGATCAGCTGCACGCCATGTTCGACGCACAACTTGCGCAAGGCGTGCAGCGACTGGTCCCACTGTCGGCGCGGCTCGTGCGGATAGATGGTGTCGGTGGCGACGAGCTTGCCGGTCGCATCGACGACCGCGACCTTGCAGCCGGTGCGGATGCCGGGGTCGAGCCCCAGCACGACCTTCGGGCCTGCGGGCGCGGCCAGCAGCAGATCCTTGAGGTTGTCGCCGAACACGTCGATCGCCAGGCCCTCGGCCTTCTCGCGTGCCTTGCCGAACAGGTCGATCATCAGATGCAGATGGATTTTCGCGCGCCACGCCAGGCGGCAGGCATTGAGCAGCCAGGCATCGGCTGGGCGGCCCTGGGCGGCGATGCCGGCGTGGCGGGCGATGCGGCCTTCGGCGTAGGCATTGCCCTGTTCGATGTCGCTGCCGGGGTCAAGTTCGAGGGTCAGGAATTCTTCGCGTCGGCCGCGGAACAACGCCAGCAGGCGATGCGAGGGAATCTTTGCCAGCGGCTCGCTGTGATCGAAGTAGTCCTGGAATTTCTCCGCGGCGCTTTCCTTGCCGGCGACGACCTTCGCGCGGATCACGCCGTTGGCGTCGAGCCAGTCGCGCAGTTCGCCCAGCAGCGCGGCGTCCTCGCCCCAGCGCTCCATCAGGATCGCGCGCGCGCCCTCGAGTGCGGCCTTGGCATCGGCGACGCCCTTGTCCGCATCGATGAAGCCGGCGGCGAAGTCCTCCGGCACGCGGCCCGGATCGGCGAGCAGTCCGTCGGCCAGCGGTTCGAGGCCGGCTTCACGGGCAATCTGCGCGCGCGTGCGGCGCTTGGGCTTGTAGGGCAGGTAGAGGTCTTCGAGCCGCGCCTTGCTGTCGGCCGCCTCGATATCGGCGCGCAGCTCGGGCGTGAGCTTGCCCTGCTCGTCGATGCTGGCGAGGATCGCGCCGCGCCGGTCTTCGAGTTCGCGCAGATAGACCAGGCGCAGTTCGAGGTTGCGCAGCTGGGTGTCGTCGAGCCCGCCGGTGACTTCCTTGCGGTAGCGCGCGATGAAGGGCACGGTCGCGCCTTCGTCGAGCAGGGCGATCGCGGCGATCGCCTGCGCAGGCTGGGCGCCGATCTCGGCGGCAATGGTCTGAGCGATTCGCTTGGCGAGCGCGGAGTCTGGCTGGTGCATCGGGTCCACATCGGAGCGCGGCCGCAGTGCCGCACGCGGATTGTCGCCGTGGCTTCCGGCCGGCGGAACCCGTTGACAAGCACCCGCCCCGTAGGAGCGCGCTTGCGCGCGAGGGCTGTGTCGGGAACGCCTCATCGCGCGCGAGCGCGCTCCTACACGGAGCGGCTCGGCGCGGGCGTCGTCGCCGCGAAGACGATCAGAACGAGCAGGCATCCCTCCGTGCGCGCTTCCCCTGTAGGAGCGCGCTTGCGCGCGAGGGCTGTGTCGGGAACGCCCCATCGCGCGCGAGCGTGCTCCTACACGGAGCGGGTCGGCGCGGGCGTTGGCGTTGCGGAGACGATCAGAACGAGCAGGCATCCCTCCGTGCGCGCTTCCCCTGTAGGAGCGCGCTTGCGCGCGAGGGGCTTCGGCCGGGAATCCCGCATCGCGCGCAAACCCGCGCAACACCGGCGCGTCAGCGCTTGCGCCGCCAGGGCAGCGGGATCGAGAACACCATCAGCGCGATCCAGGCCAGGCGGCTCGACAAGCTCTCGCGTGGCGGCGGCGCGGATGGCTCGTCCGATGCGACATCGTCATCGTCGGCGAGTGCGAATTCGCCGGCATCGAGCCGGCGGATCAGCTCACGTGCCGGCTCGAGCTGCTGGTCGGGCACGTGCAGCTTCACGCCGCCGATCGCCAACCGCCACTCCCAGTTCGCCAGCGCCATGTGCGCATCGCCCACGTGGACGTCGATGCCTTCGGCCTGCAGCAGACCACACGCGATCTGCGCCTCGATCGGGTCGGCGTAGCGCGCCACGATGGTGGTCACGGGCGTGGGGTCGAGCGCGGATGCATGGGCGAAAGGGTACCCTTCGACACTGAATCCGATGCTCACCGGAGCGGGGCCATGACCTTCCATCCGCCTGCGCGCCGCCGCGCGCGTCCGACTCTCCTGCCGCTCACCTGCGCGGCCCTGCTGCTGGCCGCATGCGGCCGCGATGATGCCGGACCCGTCGCCGGTTCCGCTGGCACGGCGCCGGTCGAATCGCCGAGCCGGATCGTGGAATGGGCGTTGCCGGCGACCGGTGCGGGCTCGGCGTCGCCCGACCTCGTCGCCGGCCCCGGCGACCAGCTGGTGCTGTCGTGGGTGAACTCGCGCGAGGGGCGCCGCCACGTGTTCCAGTTCTCGCGCTTCGATGTCGCCCAGCAGCGCTGGCGCAACGCGCCGACGACGATCGCGATCGGCAACCGCATGTTCGTCAACTGGGCCGACACACCGCACGTGCTGCCGACCGCCGACGGCGCGCTGTGGGCGCACTGGCTGCAGAAGAGCGGCGATGCGCCCTACGCCTACGACGTGGCGCTGGTGCGTTCCAGCGACGGCGGCTCGAACTGGGGCGCCTACACCGTGCCGCATGACGACGGCACCCGGACCGAACACGGCTTCGTGTCGATGTGGCCGCAGGGCGACGGCATCGGCATCGCCTGGCTCGACGGCCGCAACACGGCCGGTGCGAGTCATGACGGTCACGAAGGCGGGCACGGCGCGCCGGGCGATGGTCGGCCGATGACGCTGCGCGCCGCGCAATTCGATGCGGGCCTGGCGCGCGTGCGCGAGGCCGAGATCGACGCGAGCGTCTGCGACTGCTGCCAGACCGCTGCCGCCGTCACTGCGCGTGGGCCCTTGCTGGTCTACCGCGGCCGCACCGAGAACGAGGTGCGCGACATTCTGGCCACCCGCCTCGATGGCGAGGGCTGGACAACGCCCGCACCGGTCCACGCAGACAACTGGGTCATGCCGGCGTGTCCGGTCAACGGGCCGGACGTGGCCGCGCTCGACATGGCTGCCGTCGTGGGCTGGTACAGCGCACAGGACGGCACGCCGCAGGTGAAGATCGCCCGCAGTGACGATGCAGGCGACAGTTTCGCCGCGCCGGTCGTGCTCGACAGCGGCGCTGCGGTGCAGGGGCGCGTTGCGGTGGCACTGGACGCGCGTCAGGTCTGGGCGCTGTGGCTGCGTGAGGACGAGGCGGGCGCGCAGTCACTGTGGCTGTCGCGTCGCAGTCCCGATCTTGTGACCGAATACGAACGCATCGAGGTCGCGACCCCGCGGGGCCGCGGCCGCGGCACCGGATTTCCGCAGATGCAGGTTGTCGGCGGCCAGGCCTACATCGTCTGGACCGACGTCGTCGACGGCGCGCCGTCGCTGCGCGGCGTCCACGTGGTGCGGTGAGGCCGCGCACGCGACGCCGAATCTCTGCGCCGCGACCGGCATGCGGCCGCGGCGCAGAGCAAGGGTGAGCGGTCAGCCCGCCTCGGCGGCGCGCTGGTTGCCGCCCGATTCGGCCAGCATGGTCAGCTTTTCGTCGGTCGCCTTTTCTTCCTCGAGCGTCTGCTTGAGCAGATCGAGGGCGTCGTCGTATCCGAGTTGTTTGGCGAGCGCGCAGATCGTGCCGTAGGCGGCGATCTCGTAGTGCTCCACCTTCTGCGCGCCGCCGATCAGGGCCGCATCGCGCACCGGGCCTTTCACGACCGAGTCGATCACTTCCTTGCCTTCCTCGACCAGGCCCTCCATCGCCGCGCACTTGATGCGCTTGAGCCGGATGCCCAGCAGCTCGACGACCTGGTCGAGGCGCTCGATCTGGCCGTTCGTCTCCTCCAGATGGGCTTCGAACGCGGCCGCGAGGTCGGGATTCTCCGCGGCGCGGGCCAGCCGCGGCAGGGCCTTGGTGATCTGCCGTTCGGCGGAATGGATGTCCGACAGTTCGTGGACGAACAGGTCTTCGAGAGTCTTCACGGCCACGGTGTGCTTCAGCAGTTGAGGGAGCGCGCATTGGGCGTCCGCTGCGGTGAGTCGGTCGTGAGCCGACCACCGCCACGACGCGCGCCCGCGCACAGTTGTCGCCGGCTGCACTTCCTGCACGTGGCAGAGGCGTATACAGGCGCTTTTCACGCCTCGGCCATCCTGCGCTTCCGATGATCGCGCCACGTTTTTGGTCAGGACATCAGGAATGGGCACATACACGCTCCAGTACGACATGGGTCTCCGGGTCTGGGTCCTCAGCGGCCCGGCCGGTCAGGTCATGGCGACCTATCTGAGCCGCGCCGCCGCCCTGCGTGACCGGGAAGTCCGCCGCGTGAAGGACATCGGTGGCGTGCTGCGGATCCGCAACGCCGACGGCACATTCGAACCTGTCGAACGCGCCCGCGCCGCGTCGGTGCCGGTACCGGTGCCGGTCGAGCAGGTGTCGGGCGGACTCGCGGCCGCCTGATGGACGAAGGGCCGTCACGTACGGCCCCCGTTCGCCCGCCTGGCGCGGCGCAGATGCAGGCGCGCCATTCTGGTCGTGCGTGCACGCTTGCGTGCACGAATTGCAGGGGTGGTCGGGCGAGCCGGCCGCTATGCGCGCCAGGACACAGTCGATTAACGCCGCTGGCGCGAGACTCGATGCATGCATGAGCAGCGGCTTAGAGACACGCGATCCGACCTTCTGATCATCGATGACGATTCGGGGTTCGTGGCGTCGGTCGCGGAACTCGCGCGCGTCGAGGGCTACGTGCCGCGTCTGGCCGGCTCGGTGTCCGAAGGCCGCACGCTGCTGCGCCACTCGGCCGATCTGACCCTGCTCGACCTGAATCTGCCCGATGGCTCCGGGCTCGATCTGCTCGGCGACATCGACCGCGCACGACACGGCCGGATTGCCATCATCACCGGCCATCCAAGCGTGGATACCGCAATGCGTGTCGTCGGCGGGCCGGTGGACGACTATCTGCTCAAGCCCTTCGATCCCGTCGCCTTCGTGTCGCTGCTGCGCGACTCCAAGCGCGGCCGCGGCATCGAAGCGCCACGCGCCGAGCCGCTGCCCGGCGTGATCGCGGCCAGCGCGGCGATGCGCGAACCCATCCGTTCGGCCCGCAGTCTTGCGGCCACCGAAGCTTCGATCCTGCTGACGGGCGAAGCCGGCACCGGCAAGGATCTGTTCGCGCGGGCGCTGCATACGATGAGCGGGCGGACCGGTGCATTCGTACGGCTCAGTTGCGGCTCCACACCGCGCGAGCGTCTGGTCGAGCGGTTGCTGGGGCCGGACGACGCCTTCGAAGACGCGGCCGGCGGCACCCTGTTTCTCGACGAGATCACCGATCTGCCGGCCGATCTGCAGGGCGCGCTGCTGGGACGGATCGAGCGCAATCTGGCAAGTGGAGCAGACGGAGCCCGGCTGCCTGCCAGGATCGTCGCCGCCTCGCGTCTCGACCCCGACGCCGCCCTGACACAGGGGCGGCTGCGCGAGGACCTGTATTACCGCATCGGCGAGATCCACCTGCCACTGCCGCCCCTGCGCCAGCGCGAGGACGATGTCCTGCTGCTCGCCCGACGCTTCGTGTCGGGTTTCAACCGGCGCTACGACCTCGACAAGCGACTTGCGCCGCAAAGCGCGCGTGTGCTGCGCCGACACGGATGGCCCGGCAATGTGCGCGAACTCCACACCGCGGTTCATCGCGCCTATCTGACCACGAGTGGCGACGATGTCTCGGTGACCGTCGAGCCCGGACGTGTGCCGCCGCCGCTCGAATCGGGCGATACGCTCTCCTTCACGCTCGGCACGCCGTGGGCCGATATCGAGCGGCGGATGCTGCTCAAGGCCCTGGCCCACTGCGGCAACGACAAGACCGCGACCGCGCGCCTGCTCGGCATCAGCGTGCGCACCGTCCACAACCATCTGGCGCGGATGAAGGATTGACCGTGACGCCCCCCGAGCGAATGCCTGCCGGCCAGGATGCGTGGATGCACGAACTGCGCAACGCGGTGAATGCGGTGGCCATGGCGGTGGCGCTGGGTCGGGGCGGCTCCGCCGAGGGAGACATCCAACGCATGCAGACCGCGCTGGCGCGTGCCGAAGAGGGCCTGGTGCGGGTGCGGTCCCTGCTGATGCATCCCGCGACTCCGCCTGCGCACAGCGCGTCTGCGACACGTGACCATCGCTGAGGGCGTCGCTCGTCCGGATTGCGGCGCATCGCGTTCGCGCGTTCGTCCTGCCCGCCATGCAGACGCGTCGTTCGAAGTGCATCTGCGGACGCCGCTCCGCGTAGAGGCGTCTGTGCAGCTCCCGGAGGGAGGACCATGCCGCTGACGACCCGACCGCTCCAGGGCCGCAGACTCCTGCTGGTCGAGGACGACTACCTGCTCGCCGGCGCGCTTGCCGCGGCGCTCGAGGAGTACGGTGCGCGCGTTTACGGGCCGGTGGGCACGGTCGACGGCGCCATCGCGCTGCTTGCCGATCTCGACGCGCTGGATGCCGTGGTTCTGGACGCCAACCTCGACGGCCAGCGGGTCGACCCGGTGGCCGATTTCGCGCGCGAGCGCACGGTGCCGATCGTGTTCGTGTCCGGTTACGACCGCGAGTTCCTGCCGTCGCGCTTCGCCGACGTCCCGCATTGTCTCAAGCCGGTGGATATCGACGAACTGTCGAATCTGCTGGTCACGCGCGTGATGGGCTGATGTTCCGCGCAAAACGGCCGGGAGCCGACGACGTCCGCGGGCTCGACCGCCTGGCCTCGACGGAGGAGCGCATCGCGCCGCGGCTGGCGGAAATCTTCACCCATGCGGCCGTGGGCCTGTGCGAGCTCGACCGGGAAGGCCGGTTTCTGCTCGTCAACGACGCCCTATGCAGCCTGCTCGGGCGCACCGCCGAAGATCTGCTGGGCCTGGGCGTGGCAGACGTCACCCACCCGACCGACCTTGCGCCGAGCCTGCGGCTGCTCGAGTCGATCGCCCGGGACGGGCAGATCCGCTCGATCGACAAGCGTTACCGCCGGCCCGACGGTCAGATCCTCTGGGCACGCAGTACCGTCGCCCGCCTCGAGCGCGATGGCGATGGCGATGGCGATGGCAATGCAGCGAGCTTTCTGGTCGTCATCGTCGACCTCACCGACCAGCGCCGCGCCGAACACGCCCTGGTCGAGGGCGAGCAGCGTGCGCGCACGCTGATCGACGGCATCGCACGCTCGACGTGGCAGACCGATGGCGCCGGGCACGTGGTCCTCGATTCGCCGTCGTGGCGCGCCCATACCGGGCAGAGTTTCGACGCGTGGGTCAGCGACGGTTGGCTCGACGCGGTGCATCCCGACGACCGCGAGTACGCGCAGCGTCACTGGCGCGAGGCCCTGGCCGCCAGGCGGATGGTGAACGGGGAGTTCCGGATCCGGCGGGCGACCGGCGGCTACGACTGGATGAACGTGCGCGCCGCGCCGATGGTCGACGACAACGGCGAAGTGCTGCGCTGGATGGCGATGAACATCGACATCTCGGCGCGCAAGTCGGCCGAGGCGGCGCTGCGTGCCAGCGAACTGCGCCTGCAGACGCTGGTCAGCGGCGTGCCGCAGCTGGTCTGGCGCGCCATCGCTGGCGGCGAGTGGACATGGGCCAGTCCGCAGTGGGAGCGGGCCACCGGGCAATCGCCACGCAAAAGCCTGGGCTTCGGCTGGCTCGAAGCGGTGCATCCCGACGACCGCGAGGTCACACGCGAACGGTGGTCGCAGGCCAGCGCACGCGGCGCGCTCGAAGTCGAGCACCGTCTGCGCAATGCGTCGACCGGCAACTACTGCTGGTTCCAGACGCGCGCCTCCCCGGTGCGTCTGGACGATGGAACCATCGTCGAATGGCTGGGTACGTCGACCGACGTCGATGACCTGCGCGCGCTGCAGGAGCGTCAGCGGATCCTGGTCGCCGAACTGCAGCACCGCACGCGCAACCTGCTCGGACTGGTCAGCGTCATCTCGGACAAGGCGCTGCTCTCGAGCGCGGATCTGTCCGACTACCGTCGCCGGTTCAAGGACCGCCTCGGTGCCCTGGGGCGGGTGCAGGGGCTGTTGTCGCGCGCCGACGAGAACGATCGGGTCATGTTCGACCGGTTGCTCCGTGAGGAGCTGGCCGCGCACGGCATCGTCGACAGCAGGCAGGTCACGCTGCATGGCCCCGGCGATCTCGCATTGCGCCCGCAATGCATCCAGCCGCTGGCGATGGCCCTGCACGAGCTGTCCACCAACGCCGTCAAGCACGGCGCCAGCAGCCACCGCGGCGGCCGGCTGGAGGTGCGCTGGCAGATCGAGACGATCGACCACGCGCCATGGCTGCACATCGAGTGGCGCGAGAGCGGCGTGGACCTGGCCGATCGCGACGGGCCCTCCAGCAGTTCGGGCCAGGGGCGCGAGCTCATCGAACGCGCCTTGCCCTACCAGCTCGAGGCCCGCACGCGCTACACGCTCACCCGCGACGGGGTGATCTGCTCGATTCTGGTGCCGGGCAGCCACGCGCTGGCCGACTGATCGCCAGCCGTCTGCGTGCAGCGGCGTGCGCGAAGCTGTCTGCGCGAACAATCTGCGCGGGTGTGCACGCCTTTCGGCGCGTCTCACACATCCGTACTTCGGCCCGCCGATGCTGGTCTGCCACCCGACGGAAGCGATTTCATGAAGCTGCGGGCTTCTCGTGCAATGACGCGCGTCTCTCCCGAACAAGCGTCGATCTGCAGGCCGATCCGCAGCGCGAGCCGTGATCGCGGACGCCGACCGCAGCCGATGCCCAAACCGTCCGGTGATGACGGGCAGACGCGGGGCGAACACATCAACTGACAGCAGGACATCGCCGCAAGGTGGTTCTGCTGCCCCGGGAACAGGTTGAACGCAACGGAGATGGCAACGATGCCAGGCAAGACACGTGGAGTGGTACTGCTCGTCGAAGACGACCGCAACATGGCGGTCCTGGTCGGCGAATGGCTGGAGCGGCATCAGTTCGAAGTCGATTTCGCCGAGGACGGTATCGACGCGGTGAATCTCACGCGCGAGAACACCTACGACGCGATCGTGCTGGATGTCGCGCTGCCGCGGCTCAACGGCATCGAGGTGTGTCGGCGCTTGCGCGAGGAGGGTGTCAACGGCGAAACGCCGGTGGTCATGGTCACCGCGCGCGACACGCTGCAGGACAAGGTCGACGGCCTCGATGCGGGCGCCGATGACTATCTGACCAAGCCGTTCTTCCCGGCCGAACTCGAGGCGCGCATCACGGCGCTGGTGCGCCGGCGTCGCAGCGAGGTGGCGCCGGCCGTGCTGCAGGTAGGCGATCTGCTGCTCGACCCGCGCGCGCAACGCGTCACGCGCGGCGGCGAAGCGGTGGATCTGACGCCGACCGGCTTCCGCATCCTGCAGATCCTGATGCGCGAGTCGCCGCGCGTGGTGCCGCGTCCGCAACTCGAACAGGAACTGTGGGGTCTGGAGACGCCGGACTCCGACGCGCTGCGCAGCCACCTCTACGTGCTGCGCAAGGCGATCGACCGTGGGCACGAAACACGCATGCTGCACACGCTGCCCAATGTCGGTTACCGCGTGCTGCCGATCGACGCGCGCGAGATCGAAGCTGCGCGTCGGCAGCGTGCGCGGGTCCGGGCGCGGCCCTCGGAACGCATGCGTCTGGCCGAAGCGCGCACCGGCTGAGCACGGCGCCGCGTCACGCGCGGAGCTTGCGGTTCGGCGCCCATGCGGGTGCTGCGCGTGGCCTCGGCGACGAGTCTTCGCCGATCGTGACGGCCTTTGCAGCGTCGCCGGAGCGCGAAGCTCCGCCTTGCATCTGCGCGTGCGCCAGCCGCGTGCGTGCGCTCTCCCGTCGGTTCGACGTGGGTTCGGTTTCGCATGCAGCGCAGCCAGGCCAGGGCCGTCCGCGCCGGCGCGCGCGGCATCGACAGGCCCACCCGCGACGGGCGGCGATAATCGGCGCATGAAATCCGATGCCCGCTCCAGCGCCAAAGCGTCCCCGCGCGAACACCCCACCGACTGCGTCCGCGTCCGCGGCGCGCGCGAACACAATCTCAAGGACGTCGATGTCGACATTCCACGCGATGCACTGGTGGTGTTCACCGGCGTGTCGGGTTCGGGCAAGTCGTCGCTGGCCTTCGGCACCCTGTTCGCCGAAGCGCAGCGGCGCTATCTCGATTCGATCTCGCCGTACGCGCGGCGCCTGATCGACCAGGCCGGCGTGCCGCAGGTCGATTCGATCGAGGGCCTGCCGCCGGCGGTCGCACTGCAGCAGGCCCGTGGCACGCCGACCGCGCGCTCGTCGGTCGGCAGCCTGACGACGATCTCCAACAGCTTGCGCATGCTGTACTCGCGCGCCGGCGACTACCCGCGCGGTCAGGCCATCATCTACGCCGACGGGTTTTCGCCGAACACGCCGGCCGGCGCCTGCCCGACCTGCCATGGCCTGGGCCGGATCTACGACGCCACCGAGGACTCGATGGTGCCCGATCGCTCACTGACCATCCGCGAGCGCGCGGTGGCCGCGTGGCCGGGCGCCTGGCACGGCCAGAATCAGCGCGACATCCTGACCTCGCGCGGCATTGACGTCGACATGCCGTGGTCGAAATTGCCGAAGAAGACCCGCGACTGGATCCTGTTCACCGACGAGCAGCCGGTCGAGCCGGTGTATCCGGGCTTCGATCTGGACGAGGTCAAGGCCGCGCGGAAGCGCAAGACCGAGCCGGCCTACATGGGCACCTTCACCAGTGCGCGCCGTTACGTGCTGCACACCTTCGCCAACACACAGAGCCCGCAGCAGAAGAAGCGCGTCGCGCAGTTCCTGGTCAGCGCCGCGTGCCCGGAATGCGACGGCAAACGCCTGCGCCGCGAAGCGCTGTCGGTGACCTTCGCCGGGCTCGACATCGCCGAATTCTCGCAGCGCCCGCTCGACGAACTCGCCGCGCTGCTGGCACCTGCGGCCGCAGGTGAAACGTATCGAGGCGCGCATCCCGAACAGGCCCTCGCGGCGCAGCGCATCGCCCAAGATCTGACCGCGCGCATCCGGGTGCTGCAGGACCTGGGGCTGGGCTATCTGACGTTGGCACGGGCGACGCCGACGCTGTCGCCCGGCGAGCTGCAGCGCCTGCGTCTGGGCACGCAGATCCGCTCGCAACTGTTCGGCGTGGTCTACGTGATGGACGAACCGTCCGCCGGTCTGCATCCGGCCGACACGCAGGCACTGCTGCGTGCGCTGGACCAGCTGCGCGGCGCCGGCAACTCGCTGTTCGTCGTCGAGCACGAGATCGAAGTGATCCGGCACGCCGACTGGATCGTCGATGTCGGCCCGCTCGCCGGCGAGGGCGGCGGGCAGGTGCTCTACAGCGGGCCGCTGGCGGGACTGTCGGCGGTCGAGGCCTCGTCCACGCGCCGCTATCTCGTCGATGACGCTGCGCCGCTCGCGCATACGCCGCGTGCGCCCCAGGACTGGCTGCAGCTGCGCGGCATCGGCCGCCACAACGTGCGCGATCTCGACGTCGACATTCCGCTGGGTGTGTTCACCACCGTCACCGGCGTCAGCGGCTCGGGCAAGTCCTCGCTGGTCAGCCAGGCGCTGGTCGAACTGTTGACCGCGCATCTGGGCAGTGCGCGCGAGGACGAAGACACGCCGCTCGACCCGCTGGAGCGCGGTGTCGAAGTGCCGCTTGAAGGCCGCATTGCTGGCGGCGCGGATTCGGTGAAGCGGCTGGTGCGCGTGGACCAGAAACCGATCGGGCGCACGCCGCGTTCGAACCTCGCGACCTACACCGGCCTGTTCGACCACGTGCGCAAACTGTTCGCGGCGACACCGGCCGCCAAACGCCGGCGCTTCGATGCCGGACGTTTCTCGTTCAACGTCGCCAAGGGCCGCTGCGCGACGTGCGACGGCGAAGGCTTCGTCAGCGTCGAACTGCTGTTCATGCCCAGCGTCTACGCGCCGTGCCCGACCTGCCACGGCAGTCGCTACGACGCGAAGACGCTGGAGGTCACCCTGCGCGGCAAGCACATCGCCGATGTGCTGGCGATGACCGTGGCGGAGGCTGCGGATTTCTTCGCCGACGAACCCGCGGTCGCGCGGCCGCTGCAGGTGCTGCTCGACGTGGGCTTGGGGTATCTGCGGCTCGGCCAGCCGGCGACCGAGTTGTCGGGTGGCGAAGCGCAACGCATCAAGCTCGCCAGCGAACTGCAGCGTGCGCAACGCCGCGGCACGGTCTACGTGCTCGACGAACCGACAACCGGCCTGCACCCGCGTGACGTCGACCTGCTGATGCAGCAGTTGCACGGACTCGTCGAGGCCGGCAGCACGGTCGTCGCCGTCGAACACGATATGCGCGTGGCCGCGGCCAGCGACTGGCTGATCGACATGGGCCCCGGCGCCGGCGATGACGGCGGACAGGTGGTGGCGGCAGGCCTGCCGGCGGATGTGGCCAAGTCGAAGAAGAGCCGGACGGCACCGTTTCTGCGGCAGGCCCTGGGCGGCATGTAGGAGCGCTTGTGGGCGAAGGCGGACCTGTGAAGTCGGCGTCCGCGCCGGCGCCGGCGATGCATGCTTGAAGCTGCCCCCGCGACAGGCGCCGGACTCTGCGATAGCGTGACGGCGCCGCACATACGGCAGGAGATCAGACGATGACGGGACATGTGCCGATGCAGCGCCTCGCGCTCGCAGTGCTCTTGACGGGCGCGCTCACCACGACAGATGCCGCGGCAAACGCGCAGGCCGGCGACGCACCTTCGCAGAGTACGCATGCTCCGGTGCTGGCGATCCACGGCGGCGCCGGCATTGCCCGCGGCGATCTGGACGAAGCCGGCCTGGCCGAAGCGCGCGCCGCGCTCGAAGCTGCACTGCGTGCCGGCCACGCGAAACTGGAGGCCGGCGCGCCGGCAATGGACGCGGTCAAGGCTGCGGTCACCGTGCTCGAGGATGCGCCGAGCTTCAACGCCGGCCGCGGCGCGGTGTTCACCCACGACGGCCGCAACGAACTCGACGCCGCCGTGATGGATGGCGCCAGCGGTCAGGCCGGCGCGGTCGCCGGCGTGTCGCGCGTGCGCAATCCGATCCTGCTGGCCGATGCGGTGATGACGTCCTCGCCGCACGTGATGCTGGTGGGCGAAGGCGCGGAGTCCTTTGCCCGCGTGCAGGGCATCGATCTGGTCGACCCGTCCTACTTCCGCACCGAGCGTCGCTGGCAACAACTGCAGCGGGCGCTCGATGCCGAACGCAGGGACACGCCGCAGGCATCGGTGCTGAGCGGCGACGCGCGGCCCTACTTCGGCACCGTCGGCGCGGTGGCACTCGACACCGATGGCCGGCTGGCGGCGGGCACCTCCACCGGGGGCATGACCAACAAGCGTTACGGCCGGGTCGGCGATGCGCCGATCATCGGCGCCGGCACCTGGGCCGATGCGCAGTGCGCGGTGTCGGGCACGGGCTGGGGCGAGTACTACATCCGCGCAGCCGCCGCGCACGAGATCTGCGCGCGCGTGCGGCTGCGTGGCGACGACATCCGGGTGGCGGCCGACGCGGTGATCGATACCGAAATCCCTGCGGCCGGCGGCGATGGCGGCGCGATCGCGCTCGATGCCAACGGCCGCGTCGCGTTCCCGTTCAACACGCCGGGCATGTTCCGCGGCTGGATCGGCGCCGACGGCGTGCCGCACGTGGCGGTGTTCGACGACGACGAGATTCCGCTGCCGGACGGACGCTGATCGCAAAGCCTGCGCCGCGCTTACCCCAGCACCGAAGGTCGACGTAGGAGCGCGCTTGCGCGCGATGACGCTTTACCGATACAGCCCATCGCGCGCAAGCGCGCTCCTACAGATGTGTGCATCGTGCCGAAGCGTGGCAGGCGGCCAGGGTCGTAGCCACGCATCGCTTTTCGCATCCGCGAGGACTCGTTGTAGGAGCGCGCTTGCGCGCGATGACGCTTTATCGACACAGCCCGGTCGCGCGCGAGCGCGCGCCTACAGGTGTGTGCATGGTGTCGGAGCGTGGCGGGCTTCGGGGTCTCCGCTACTCGCCCCCGGCATCCGCGACGCCCCAATGTAGGAGCGCGCTTGCGCGCGATGGGCTCTACCGGCACACCCCATCGCGCGCAAGCCCGCACCTACAACCGCGCGCCTGTGCCGCGAGCGCTTACCGCTCGTGCCGCCAGTTCACCGAACCACGGTTCTCCAGCGTGCTCGATTCGATCTCGACATCGAACCCTGCGCGCAGCAGATACTTGAGCGTCAGCACCTGGCCGGTGCCGAGCAGCGACACGCCGAAGCCGACGTACAGGCGTGGCGAAAGCTGCTTGCCGAAGCCGAGCACGCTGCCGCCCAGCGCACGCGACTGGCTGATGCCGGCGTCGTCGAGGCCGATGCGGCTGCCCAGTTGCCCGGCCAACAGATCGCCACCGGCGTTGAGCGCGGCGGCCGCGGCATCGAGCTGCTGGCCCTCGTCGCTGGTCAGGCTCGCCGCCGAGCGTCCCAGCACCAGGTAGGACAGCGCCTGCGAGTCGTCGGTGGAGGGATTGGTCCACACGTTGACCTGCGGCGAGGACGCGCGGCCGCTGACGTCGATGCCCGCGGTGATGTCCTCGGCCTCGATGCGGCGCTCGGCGCGCACGTCGATGACCGGGTCGGAGATCGGCCCGTTGTTGAACACCAGGTTGCCGCGGGTGACGCGCAGGTCCTGGCCGTAGGCCTTGTAGCGGCCGTCGACCGACAGCCGGCCGTTGCCGGTCATTTCGCGGCCCGGCACGGCGCGTGCGCGCAGTTCGCCCTTCATGCGGCCGTCGAAGCCGAAACCACGCAGGCCGACGTTGTCGCCGACGGTCAGGGTGATGTCGAGTTCGATCGAGGAGGCGGTGTTGTTCTCGTCCGGATCGATCGGGTCGAGCACCACGACGTCGGGCGAGGTCGACACGCCTTCGGTCAGGCCTTCGAGATCGAGCAGGGCGACATCGACGAGCACCGTGCCGCTGACGTTGAGCGGCTGCAGCGCGGCGTAGCGCACGGTGATGTCGGGCGAGGCGATGATGTGCATGTCGCTGGTGTCCGACACCAGCACGTCGGTGCCGCTGACGGTCAGTACCACCGGGGTGCCTTCGCCCTGCCAGCCGATGCCGCCGCCGATGTCGAGCGTGCCTCCGCCCGAACGCACGCTGCCGCTGATGCGCGCAGTGCCGTCGGGCAGCGCATCGAGCGCGACGTTGCCGTCCTCGAGCGCGATCGCCAGCGACGGGATCCCGGTCGTGAAGTCGCTCAGCCGCGCCTGACCGCCGATGGTCGGCTGCGCGCGGGTGCCGCCGAGGGTGACGTCGGCGGTGAACCGGCCGGTCGGCTCGACGATGTCGGGCGAGAACAGTTCGACGAAGGTCAGGTCCTCGACATTGGCGACCAGCGAACCCGACAGCGGCGCATAGGCATCCCAGCCGTTGGTGACCTGCGCCTGGATGCGGCCGACCTCGTTGAGCGTGGTCGACAGCGTGCCGGTGAACCGATTGGCGTCGAACTCGGCGTCGAGACGGAAATCGTCGTAGCTGGCGACATCGTTGCGTGCACGCTCGGACGTGCGCACGCCACCGCTGGCCGAACGCACGCTGGCGCTGCCGACGAAGCCATTGCCGACCGGCCGCGCGCTGCCCTCGAGCGCGATCTCGCCACGCAGCACGAAGGGACGGCCGCCGTCCTGCTCGGGCAGATACGGCGTCGCGAGCGCGAGCGGCAGGCCGGTGCCGGTGATCGACACACCGTTGCGCGGCCAGTCCGCGCTCGCGCACAGCGAGCCGCCGCCGCTGGACGCGAAGCAGCTTTCGCTCAGCGTGTAACGCGTGCCGATCTGCCGGAACTGCGCGGGCGACTGCAGCGACCAGTTCGCGCCGGTCGTCGGCGCCAGTCGCAGGTTCGACAGCGTGCCCTGCCAGTTGCCGTTGCGCTGCTGCACATCGGCGGCGAGCGCAAGTGCACCGATGTCGCCGAGCGCATCGGCCTCCAGCGTGAGGTCCTGCACCGCACCGCGCGCGCTGACCCGCACGGTGTCGAGCGCGACACCGGCCTGCACGCCGGTCGCGCTGACGTCGAGCGCGCCGTTCGCACGCTGCCACGGCAATCGTCCGTTGATGCGCACGTGCGTGGCCGCGTAGTCGCCGTAGCGCAGCGCATCGCCGGTGAGATCGGCGGCGATGTCGGGCGCGGTGCGTGGCCCGGTCACGCGCACGGTGCCGCGCAGCGCGCCGTTGGTCTGCGGCACGAAGTCGGCGAGCTGCAGCGGCGACAGACGAGCGTCGATGTCGAGCGTGTCGGTGACCTTCGCGCGCGCATCGACGCGGCTGCCGCCGAGCGTCAGGGCCACGTCACCTTCGAAATCGGTACGGCCGGCCTCGCCTGCATCGGTGGCCGGGCCGTGCATCGCGAACGTCGCGCGTCCGTGGAGGCGGCGACCGCGCAAGGTACCGCCGAGGTCGCTGGCATCCACTGCGACTTCGAGACCGCCGTCGTCGCGCGTGTCGCCGGTCGTGGCGAAGCTGCCGTTGATCGCGCCCTTCCAGTCGCGGGCGAAGTAGCCGGGATCGAAGCCGGCGAGCTTGGCGTCGACGTTCCATTGCAGTGCCGGTGCCCAGGCGACATCGCCGGTCGCGTCCAGCGTGCCGGTCGGCATCGCGACGCGCGCGGTGTGCAGGCGCATGCGCTGGGCATCGCCGCGGCCGTCGAAATCCACCGTGGCCTGCAGACCGTCGCGCTCGACGGTCGCCTTGCCGATCGCCGCCCAGGCGGCGGTGCTGCCGGCGATGCCGAGGTCGGCGTCGGCGGTGATCGGCGGTGCGGGTTCCGCGGCATCCGGCTCGGCACCGAACTGCAGACCGCGCGCACTGGTCGCGAAACGGAAGTGCACATCGCCCGGTTCGGCGACGTCGGCGAAACCGCGCAGCGTCACGCGGCCATCGAAGATGTCGACCACCAGCGGATCGAGGTCCAGACGCTGGTCTTCCAGCGCGACCTTCGACGGCTGCAGCACGACGCGGATCGGATTCGCGTCGGCCTCGCCGTACGTGGCGTTGCCCTGCAGCTCGGCCGCGCCGCCTTCGCCCTCGGCGCGCAGATCGAAGGCGATCGGCGCGCCCGGCTCGCCGCTGCCCAGCAGCAACGAAGGATCGAGCCGCGTGGTATCGGCGCGCAGCGCCCAGCCCGGATTGTCACGGCCGCGCAGCGTGAGCATCGCGCGCAGGCGTTCGGGCGCATGGCCGACGATGGCCACGTCCAGCCGCGACAGGTCGCCACGCGCGACCAGTCCGATGCGCGGCCGCGTACGCGCCGGCGGCGCGGGCATCAGCGCGCTGGCGGTCATATCCATGCGGTAGTCGTCGTCGGGCGCGTACACGCCGTGCGCGGTGAACCGGCCGCGGTCGCTGTCGACAACGATGTTCGCCAGATTCAGTTCGCCCTGCTGGGCATCCAGGCCGCCGCGCACACTGTGGATGTCGATCAGCGTGTCGCCCGTCTGCTCGACGCGGAAGCCGTCGATGCGGATCGTGTCGGCCTGCAGCGACAGCGGCAGGTCGATGCGCGGCAGCGAATCGGGCCAGCGCGGCAGTTCGAACGGCGTGTCGACCGGCGCCGGCAGCGAGAGCACCGCGTTGTCGACGTCGAGCACATCCAGGCGCAGGCGGCGCCCGACCAGCGGCATCAGCGCCGGGTCGACGGTCACGCGTGCGGCCTCGAACACCAGCACCCGCGGCTCGTCACATTCGCCGTAGGGCACGGGCTGCTCTTCGACGTCCGGGCAACTGCGTTGCACGTAGCGCACGTCGTACATCGTCAGCGGACCCGAGGCCGGGCCTTCGGCCGCGCGCCAGGTGAGTTCGGTGCCGGCAGGCAGCCGCGAGGCGACCTGGTTCAACAGGAAATCGCGGCCGCCGAACGTGGTCAGCAGCCACCACACGACGACGATCAGCAGCACGACCAGCGCGGCGATGCCGATCGCGCTGCGGATCGCGATCTTGCGTGCACGGGCCCGGCGGCGCGCGCGCAGCTCGGCGATGCGGGCTTCGCGCTCTTCCGGCGTCAGATCGTTGGGCAGACGGTTGCGGCCGAAGACCATGTCAGAACTCCGCGCCGATCGACAGACCGATCGTGAACGACGAATCGGGGTTGTCGAGACCGCGCGCGATGTCGACCTTCAACGGGCCCACCGGCGAGCGGTAGCGCGCGCCGATGCCCACGCCGGTGCGCCATTCGGGCGAGCCGCCATCGAAGGCATCACCGCTGTCGACGAACACCGCCGCGCCGATGGTGTCGGTGAAGTAACGCTCGAACTCGACACTCGCGGTGGCCACGTTCTTGGCGCCCACCGCGAACGCGCGGCGACCGTTGCGGGCGGGAATCCGTGGGCCCACCTCGCGCCAGTCGTAGCCGCGGATGCTGCGGTCGCCGCCGGCGTAGAACCGCAGGCTCGGCGGCATCGCCACCAGGGCGTCGGTGAAGGTGTGGCCGAGCTCGCCGCGCACGATCAGGCGGCTGCGCTCGCCGATGCCGCGGAACCAGCTGGCGCGGGCGTGGATCTGTGCGAACGACGTGTCCGAGCCCACGCCCTCCACGCCGCCGCGCAGCATCAACGACCCACCGATGCCGGCGGTCGGGAACAGACGGTCGTCAACGTCCACGTACTCGGCGCGCAGTGACTGGAACGCGTAGGTGGCGGTGCGATACAGCGCGCCGTCGAATTCGTCGTCGGGTGCAGGGGCGTCAGGGTCTTCCTCCGGCGCATACGCCCAGCGCTCGCGCAGCACGTGCAGCGAGGCGACCAGATTCAGGAATTCGTTGTACTGGCCGCTGCGGCTGCCGACCAGTTCCACGCGACGGGTGTCGATGTAGTCGGTCTGTTCGTCGGCGAACTGCAGGCTGCCGGTATACCAGCCGTCGAGCCAGGCGAAGGCGGGAATGCGGTACTGCACGGTGGCGGTCTTGCGGCGCTGCGCATAGTCGATCTGGGCGAGCGCCTTGTGCCCGCGCATGTTGACGTAACGTCGCTCCACGCCGAGCCGGATACCGGCGCCGCTGTCGGTGCCGTAGCTCACACCCGAGGTGTAGATGCTGCGCTTGGCAGGCGTGAGCGTGACCTTGACCGGCACCTCGAGGCGCTCGTTGGCCTGGTCGACCTGCGGCTCGATGTCGATGTTGGAGAAGTAATCCAGCCGGCCCAGCGAGGCGCGCAGCCGGTCGATGCGGCCCTGGTGGTAGTAGCTGCCTTCCTGCCAGTAGATCTGCCGCTCGAGCAGGTCGTCGTTGATGATCCGCTCGGGCGTCTGCTCGAACGTCGTCGGGCCCATGTTGTAGCGCGGGCCGCTGTTCCAGACGACGTCGATGTCGGCGGCGTAATCGGCGCGTGTGACCTCGACGCGGCGCGAGGCGAATTCGGCATCGAAGTAGCCGCGCTCGGTCAGGCGGCGGCTGAGCTGGTTGCGGCTGGACTCGTAGGCCGGATGGCTGAACACCGCGCCCTCGCTGGGCACGAAACGCGCGATGTCGCGCGCCAGATACCGGTCCTGCCCACCCTCGCCGATGATCGCGATGTCGCTGTTGCGCACGCGCACCGGCTGGCCCGCGTCCACGGTGATACGCACCGACAGCACGTCGCCTTCGCGGTCGCGCTGCACATCGATGGTGGGCGAGTAGTAGCCGAAGGGCTCGAGCGCGCGGCGCGTCTGGTTCTCGGCCTCGCGCAGCAGATAGGCCATGCGTCGCCCGGACACGTCACGGCCGACGGCTTCATAGAGCGCGAGCGAGACGCGGACATTCTCGGTCATCTCCTCGTCGAGGCCGACGATGTCGACGCGTTCGACACGCGCGGCGTGTGCCGCGGCCGACGACAGGAGGAGGACGGCGGCGGCAAGACAGACGGGGACGCGAGGCATCGCGCGAGGATACCGGAGCGTCGTCAAGAGTCGATTAACGGCGGTGCCGCAGAACGTGATGGCGTCGCTGCACGAATCACACTTCGTGATGGTCGACATGGGTCAGCACACTGGGCGCCGAAGCCCTCCTCCGCTTGCGGGGGAGGGTTGGGTGGGGGCGAACGACCCGACCGCGATCCGATGACTTCAGGCGGTTGCGCCTTTGGGAATGCGCTCGATGCGTAGCCATCGATGCTCAGGGTTTGCCCCATCCCAACCTTCCCCCGCGCGCTGGGGAAGGGGCGAATCCCGGCGGTTCAGAACACCAGCTCAGCTCTGACCCCGTAGCGAAATGCCGCGAACGCAATCAGCTGGAAAGATGCTCGATCGCCGCCACGCTGCCCAGTCGCTCCGACAGCCGCTTCAGCAGCGCCAGGCGATTGCCGCGCAATGCCGCGTCTTCCGCATTCACCATCACGCCGTCGAAGAACGCATCGACCTGCGGCCGCAGGCGGGCCAGATGCGTCAGCACCGAGACGTAGTCGCCATGCGCGAGCGCGCCTGCGGTTTCGGCGTGCACGGCTTCGACCGCTTCGGCCAGCGCCGCTTCGGCCGGCTCGCGCAACAGCGCCGCATCGACGCTGCCGGGAATCTCGATATCGGCCTTGCGCAGGATGTTGCGGATGCGCTTGTCGGCCGCGGCCAGCGCCTCGGCTTCGGGCAGCGCGGCGAAGGTGCCGATGGCATCGATGCGGCGGTCGAGGTCGTACAGCGATGTGGGCTGCAGCGCGGCGACGGCGTTGAACTGCTGCACGGTCGCGCCCTTGTCGGCGTAGTAGCCCTTCAGGCGGTCGAGGATGAAATCGTAGAGTTCGTCGACATCGGCCGAGACGGTCGCGCCGTCCTTGCCTGTCGGTAACGCGCCGACACCGTCGCCGGCAGCGGAGAGCAGCGCCTTCAGGTCCAGATCGAACCCGCTCTCGATCAACGTGCGCGCCAGGCCCAGCGCATTGCGCCGCAGTGCGAATGCATCCTTGTTGCCGGTCGGCTTGAGGCCCGCGGCGAAACCGCCGGCCAGCGTGTCGAGACGCTCGGCGATCGCCAGCGTCTTGCCCAACGGCGACAGCGCGATATCGTCGCCGGCGAAGCGCGGCTGCCAGGCTTCGTCGATGGCGTTGGCGAGCGTGGTGCGGTCGTCGTCGGACAGATCGGCCAGCGCCGCGTCACGCTTGGCGTAGTCGCGGCCGGCGATGCCCTGCAGTTCCGGGAACTCGCCCACCATGCGCGACTGCAGGTCGGCCTTCGACAGCAGCGCGGTGCGGCGCGCGAGCGCGGCGTCCACGCCGACCTGCGGCGCGATCACATCGGCCAGCGCGGCCACGCGCGAAACCTTGTCGGCGACGCTGCCCAGCTTGGCCTGGTAGGTCACGCTGGCAAGGCCATCGTTCATCGCAGACAGGCCCTGCTTGAGGTCCTCGTCGAAGAAGAACTTGGCATCGGCGAAGCGCGGACGGATCACGCGCTCGTAGCCCTTGGCCACTTCGATCGGATCACGCGATTCGATGTTCGCGATGCCGATGAAGTGCTCGGTCAGGCGGCCGTCCTGCAGCACCGGGAAGAACTTCTGGTTCGCTTCCATCGTCGCGATCAGCGCTTCCTGCGGCACGGCGAGGAATTCGTGTTCGAACGTGCAGGCGATCGCCTTGGGCCATTCGACCAGGCAGTTCACCTGTTCGAGGTTGTCGGCCTCGATGCGCGCATCGCCGCCGAGCGCGCGGGCGACGCCTTCGACCTCCTGGACGATCCGGGTGCGGCGCGCGTCGGCGTCGACGAGCACCTTCGCGCTGCGCATCGCCTCGACGTAATCGCCGGGTGCGGCGATCTCGACGGCGCCGTCGTGCATGAACCGGTGGCCGCGGCTGCTGCGGTCGCTGCGCACACCGAACAGCTCGGCATCGATCACGTCGGACCCGTGCAACACGACCAGCCAATGCGCCGGCCGCGCGAAGGCATGCGCATGCGCGCCCCAGCGCATGGGCTTGGGGATCGGCATGGCCGCGATCGCCTCGCGCAGCACGTCCGGCAACAGCGCGGCCGTCGCTGCGCCCGGCGTCACCGCGCGATGCACGAAACGCTCACCCTTGGCGTCGGTCGTTTTCTCGAGCGCGGTCCAGTCGATGTCGGCCTTGGCCGCGAAGCCCTGCAACGCCTTGGTCGGATTGCCCTCGGCGTCGAGCGCGATGTTGAGATACGGCCCCAGCACTTCCGAGCGCTGCTCGGGCTGCTCGGTGGCGACGCCCGGCAGCAGCACCGCCAGGCGACGCGGCGTGTACAGCGGCTTCGCATCACCGCGTTCGATCGCGACACCACGCTTGTCCAGCGCCGCGATCACGCCGTCGAAGAACGCCTGCGCGAGGCCGGGCAGGGCCTTGACCGGGAGTTCTTCGGTGCCGAGTTCAATCAGGAGGGGATGCATATCGGTCATGGCGTCGTGCCTGCGTTCTTGTCGCCCGTCATTCCCGCGAAAGCGGGAATCCAGCGCCTTTGAAATGAGTGAAGTCACTGGATCCCCGCCTGATCGGACATTCGTCCGTTGAAGGCCGCGGGGATGACAGCTCTAGTGCTTGATGCCCGGAAACCCCAGCGCCTCGCGCTGCGCGTAATAGGCCTTGGCCACACCCTGCGAGAGCGCACGCACGCGCAGGATGTAGCGCTGGCGTTCGGTGACGCTGATCGCGCGGCGCGCGTCGAGCAGGTTGAAGCTGTGGCTGGCCTTGGTGACCTGCTCGTAGGCCGGCAGCGGCAGGCCCAGTTCGACGAGTTTGAGCGCTTCCTTCTCGCAGGCGTCGAAGCGGTGGAACAGCTCTGCGACGTCGGCATGCTCGAAGTTGTAGGCGCTCTGCTCGACTTCGTTCTGGTGGTAGACGTCGCCGTAGGTCACCGGCGTGCCGTCGGGGCCGTGCGTCCAGATCAGGTCGTAGACGTTGTCGCAGTTCTGCAGATACATGCACAGGCGCTCGAGACCGTAGGTGATCTCGCCGAGCACCGGCTTGCACTCGATGCCGCCGGCCTGCTGGAAGTAGGTGAACTGCGTGACTTCCATGCCGTTGAGCCAGACTTCCCAGCCCAGACCCCAGGCGCCGAGCGTCGGCGATTCCCAGTTGTCCTCGACCAGGCGCAGGTCGTGCACCTGGGGGTCGATACCCAGCGCTTTGAGCGAATCGAAGTACAGCTCGACGATGTTGTCGGGGCTGGGCTTCATCGCCACCTGGAACTGGTAGTAGCGCTGCAGGCGGTTGGGATTGTCACCGTAGCGGCCGTCGGTGGGACGGCGGCTGGGCTGCACGTAGGCCGCGTTCCACGGCTCGGGGCCCAGCGCGCGCAGGAACGTCGCGGGATGGAAGGTGCCGGCGCCGACCTCGAGATCCAGCGGCTGGATCAGCACGCAGCCCTGCTTGGCCCAGTAGGCGTTGAGCGTGAGGATCAGCTCCTGGAACGTCGGTCCGGTCATCGGAAAAATCGCATCGAGGCGGCGCGCTAGTATAGCGGGCCATGTCCGCGCGCCCGCCGCGCCACGCGCCAGGAGGCCCCGGCTTGAACGACCCGCGCGCACCGCACTCGCTTTCGTCGGGCCGCGCGTCCGCCGGCCCGGGGCACCGCCTGCCATCCGGCCGTCTGACGCTCGAGCCGGTCGTCGCCGCCCTGCTCGCCGACGGCCTGCTGGCCCCGGCCGAAGCCGAACGCGCACGCGCGAGTGGTCGCAACACGCGCGGCCTCGAAGCGGTGCATCCGCTGGTGCTGCTGGCGAATCTCAAATTGCCCTCGGCGCGCAGGCCGGGCACCGAACTCGGTCTCGAAACATTGACCGAATGGCTGGCGCAGGCCACCGGCCATGCGTATCTGCGCATCGACCCGACCAGGATCGCGGTCGGTGACGTCACCGACCTGTTCTCGCACGCCTACGCCAAGCGGCATCGCATTCTGCCGGTCGAGGTCACGCCCGAGCGCGCGCGCATCGCCACCAGCGAACCACTGGCGCTGGAATGGCTGCCCGACATCCAGCGCCTGCTGCGACGCGAGATCGATCTGGTCGTGGCCAATCCGCTCGACCTGCACCGCTACATCATGGAGTTCTTCGGCGTCACGCGCTCGATCCGCGGCGCCAAGGACGGCCATGAGACCGGCAGCAACGCGCCGACCTTCGAGCAGCTCGTCGAGCTGGGCCGCTCGGGCGACGTCAATGCCGACGACCACCACATCGTCCACATCGTCGACTGGTTGCTGCAGTACGCCTACGAACAGCGCGCCTCCGACATCCACCTCGAACCGCGTCGCGACATCGGCCGTGTGCGTTTCCGCATCGACGGCGTGCTGCACAAGGTCTTCGAGATGCCGCCGCCGGTGATGACCGCCGCGGTCAGCCGCATCAAGGTGCTCGGCCGCATGGATCTGGCCGAACGCCGGCGCCCGCAGGATGGCCGCATCAAGACGCGCTCGCCCGGTGGTCGCGAGGTCGAGATGCGTCTGTCGACGATGCCCACCGCATTCGGCGAGAAGTGCGTGATGCGCATCTTCGACCCGGATACCGCGTTCAAGCCGATCGAGCAGCTCGGTTTCGATGCCGGCGAAGCGGCGGCCTGGGACGATCTGGTGCAGCGCCCGCACGGCATCGTGCTGGTGACCGGCCCGACCGGTTCGGGCAAGACGACGACGCTGTATTCGACGCTGAAGAAACTGGCCTTCGACGACGTCAACGTCTGCACGGTCGAAGACCCGATCGAAATGGTTTCGGTCGAGCTCAACCAGATGCAGGTGCACCACGCGATCGATCTCACCTTTGCGCAAGGCGTGCGCACGCTGCTGCGCCAGGACCCCGACATCATCATGATCGGCGAGATCCGCGACCTCGACACCGCGCAGATGGCGGTGCAGGCCTCGCTGACCGGTCATCTGGTGCTCTCCACGCTGCACACCAACGATGCGCCCTCGGCGATCACCCGCCTGCTCGATCTGGGCCTGCCGCACTACCTGATCGCCTCCACGCTCAACGGCGTGCTCGCGCAGCGTCTGGTGCGGACCTTGTGCCGGCATTGCAAGCAGCCCGCAGCGGTCGATCCGGAAGGCTGGCGCGCACTGCTCGGACCGGACAGCGACGTGCCGCCGCCGGAGACTGCGTGCGGTCCGGTCGGTTGTCTGGAGTGCCGCAACACCGGTTATTTCGGTCGCGTCGGCATCTACGAACTGATGCCGGTGACACCCGCCCTGCGCGCGCAGATCCAGCCGGACATGGCGCTGGCCGGCTTCAGCCGCACCGCCGTGCGCGAAGGTCTGCGCACGTTGCGCATGGCCGGCGCGGAGAAGGTGGCGCAGGGGCTGACGACGGTCGAAGAAGTGATGACGGTGCTGCCGCCGCGGGAGTGAGGGTGGGCTGTTCCCGACTGCGTGAGCACCGGGAGGTCCGACGTCGCAGAGATCGGCTCCTTTCCCCGCGTGCGGGGCATTGCGCCCTTTACGGGTGGAAGGTCGGGATGGGGGCAAAGCCGGAATTCGCAACAAGAGCGATTCATCGCTGAAGCCAGCGCTCGTCTGGCCACCTCCTCTTCGAACCGTTCGCCCCCACCCAACCCTCCCCCGTGGGACGGGGGAGGCTCGGATGCCGAGCGCGTCGTGATGGGCCGAACCCTGATGCGCCCACTGCCTGATGCGCCCACTGCAGGAGCGCGCTCGCGCACGACGCGTGGCGCAACGTCAGCCGCGGCAACCGCTCCGGTGCCGATGCAGTTGCAAAAGATTCGCAGCCACGGCCGCGCCTGCGAGTCCCGCGAGCCGCTACCCTGCAGCATCTTCCGCCCACGCCACTCCGATGCCCGACGCCCGACCCTTCCTGATCATCGAAACCGGCCAACCCCTGCCTTCGATGCGCCGTTACGGGGGCTTCGCGCACTGGATCCGCGTTGCCGCCGGCCTGACGGAGCGTGAGGTCGAGGTGGTCGACGTCGAGCACGGTGGCGCATTGCCCGCCGTCGGCGAGCATGCGGGTGTCATCGTCAGCGGTTCGGGCGCGATGGTCACCGACCGCAGCGACTGGAGCGAACGCAGCGCGGACTGGCTGCGCGAAGCCGCGCATGCAGACGTACCGCTTTTCGGTATCTGCTACGGCCACCAGCTCATCGCCCATGCGCTCGGCGGCGAGGTCGGCGCCAACCCGCGTGGTCGCGAGATGGGCAGCTTCGACATCGACACCACACCCGCGGCCGCCGACGACCCGCTGTTCGCGGCCGCCGCGCCGCGATTCCTCGCCCAGACCACGCATCTGCAGGGCGTGCTGCGTCTGCCCGAAGGCGCCGTGCTGCTCGCGCAGTCCGCACTCGAACCGCATCACGCATTCCGCTGGGGCGATCGCGTCTGGGGCGTGCAGTTCCATCCCGAGTTCAGCGCCACCCACATGCGCGGCTACATCCGCGGCCGCAGCGGCGCGCTGTACCAGGAAGGCCAGGACCCCGTCGCCCTCGTCGCCGCCGTCCGTGCCGCGCCGGCGGCACGCGCGGTGCTGCAGCGATTCGTGAAAGTGGCGCGGGCATTTGCCCGTCGTTGACGGTGGTGACGGCGGGTGACGGCTCGGAATATGCGGGCATCCCTGCGTCGGTAATTGAGAAATCCAAGGCTGACCGATCGTCGATGCACCGACGCCTGGCGGCCCGCGCACGACCAGATGCCGAAACACGCTGCTGGCCGTCTTCGTCTCGATCCTTGCGCTCGCCGATCGCGACGACCCCTGACGCCGTCATGCCCGCGCAGGCGGGCATCCAGGGACGTTGCCTTCCTCCTCGGCCGCAACTCGCCGTCGTCTCACCTCAGTCCTGCCCCTGGTTCCGTTCCCTCTGACTGCCGCTGTCTTCGCACTGCATCGCTTTGGTCACTGCCGTTGCTGTTGCTGTTGCCTTTGCCTTTGCCTTCGCTTCCAGCTTTTGACGTACGAGCCGTAAAGCGAGCCGAGCATCGCAGGGCGGCGGGGTCGAAGAGCAGCCCATGTCTGAGCGCAGCGAGTTTGGGCTGCGTGCCCCGTCGTCCGAAAAGCGCAGGGGACCGCCGCGGCTGTATCGCGGCGGATCGCGTCTGGCGAAAGCGGTTTTGCTTACTTTTGACAAGACAAAAGTAAGCCGCGCGCGGAGCGCGTGGAAGCTCTGGGTTTGATCTTGATCTTGCTTTTTCTGGAAACAGCTCAGGCCAAAGCCGAAGTAAGTGCAGAGCTTTCGCCCGCTGCGCGTGCGAGTTTCTTTTGGAAGGACCCAAAAGAAACCAAAAGGTCCTTTCGCCGGACGCGATCCGCCGCATGAAGCCGCGGCGGTGCCCTGCGCTCCTCGCCTGACGCGGCACGCAGCCCAAACTCGCTGCGCTCAGACATGGGCTGCTCTACGGCCGCGCCAGGCTCCGGTGCTCGGCTCGCTTTACGGCTCGGCAGATCAAAAGCCGGAAGCCAAAGCCAAAGCCAAAGCCAAAGCCGAAGCCGAAGCCGAAGCCAAAGCCAAGCCGAAGCCAAGCCGAAGCCAAGCCGAAGCCGAAGCCGAAGCCGAAGCCGAAACCCGGCAAGAGCGCGAGCGACGCCACAGCTAACGCCAACGCGTGGAATCGGAAAAACGCAGCCACTGCACCGTTGCGACCACCCCGCGGTCCCGCCTGAACATCCGGAGACGCCCCCACGTTCCGCCCACACCGTGCGATACGATGGCGCTCTTTCGTGGCGCGGCCACGCGGCAGATCTTCGGAACACGGCGGAACGATGACGACTCGGACGGTAGGGGCCGGCCACGGCTGGAAATGGATCGTGCAGGGCGTCAATGTCGGCCGTGGCAATCCGCGTGCGGTCTACGGGGCGACGGCGGTCGTGGCCCTGCTCGCGCTGGCGCCCAACGTCCTGCAAGCGGTGCTGCAGCTCGCGTTCGGGCTCGATCCGGCAGCGCAGATCATGGTCGTCGGGGCGACCTCGCTGGTGTCGATCGTCTTGTACCCGCTGCTCATCGGCGGCGTGCTGCGGGTGATCGACGCGGTCGAGCACGGTCGCCCGGCGCGGCCCGGTGACGTGTTCGCCACGTTCACCGGCGGTCACGCGGGCCGCTTCGTCGGCTTCGGCGTGCTGATGGGCGCGCTGTACATCCTCACGTTCTACGCACTGGTCAGCGCCTTCGGCGACGGGGTGCTGGAGTGGTACATGGATGTGCTGGCGATCAGCCAGGAGATGAGCGCCGACTCGGCCCCGGCGACGCCGCCCGAACTGCCGTTGCCGCCGGCCGGAATCGGCCCGCTGATGGCGCTGGCGATCTTCTTCGGCGTCTATTACGCGACCGTCTACGCCATCGGTCTGGGCCAGGTCACCCTGGGCGGGCGCCCGGTCATGCAGGCCTTCCGCGACGGGCTGGGCGGTGCGCTGCGCAACGTGCTGCCGGTGGTGGTGGCCGCGGCGATCGCGATGGCCGGCGGCTTTGCGCTGATGCTGGCGTTCGCGATGGTCGTGACCATCATCACCGTGGTGGCCGGCCTGGTGCATCCGGCGCTGGCGGCGCTGCTGGTGCTGCCGCTGTACCTGGTGCTGCTGCTGGTGCTCTACATCGTGATGTTCGGCGCGATGTACGCGATGTGGCGCGACATCTGCGGCCCGCAGGATGGCGCGGCAGGCGATGGCGCGAGCGCGTCGACACCGCCGCGCGACAGCGGCCGCATCGAACTGTGAGGCGGTCTCAGACGCCGAGCGTCTGCGCGAGCGCGGACGCGACGCGCTGGTCGAGATAGCGCATCAGCAGCGCCAGCAGCCCGAAGCACGCGGCCGGCTGCAGCCACAGCCACAGACGAGCCGCCAGCGGCATCGGCGCGGTGCCGGTGTGCACCACACGGGTGCCGGCGATCCGGTCGTGCAGCGCCTGGTGGCGTGGCGCGCGGGCGGCCAGCAGATGGCCGAGGTTGAGGCTCAGCCACGACAGCAAACCTGCGGCATTGCGCAGGACCGCGCGGACGAAACCCGGCCGCGCGCCGTCGTCGTCGACCACCTGCAGGTCCAGCACGCGCTTGCCCGGCGTGGCCTGCCAGCGTGAGCCTTCGAAGAGGCCGAACCACAGCAGTGCCAGCAGGGCGAAGACGGCCATTGCTGGCAGTACCAGGGCCGACACCGCCATGGTCAGGGCCGTGACCGCGACCTGCAGCGCCGGGTCGTGGATCCACGCCTGCAGCGCGACCAGCGGTGGCGCCGCCTGATCCACCATCTGCTGCATGGAGGCGGCCATCGCCTGCGTCAGCGCCTCGACGGCGCGGTCGCAGGTGCGCAACGCCTCGCACAGGTGCCGGTGCAGCACCGCCACGACCAGCACGCCGATCGCGGCCGCGTCCAGCGACCAGGCGGTGTAGCGACGCAGCAACGGCGCGTGCGGGGCGACGGGCGTGTTCATGCCTCGTCGCGGACCGCGCCGGGCCGGGGCGCGAGCAGACGGGCGGCGATGATGCCGGCCTCGTACAGCAGGCACATCGGAATCGCGAGCATCAGCTGCGAGACCACATCGGGCGGGGTGATGATCGCGGCGAGCACGAACACGCCGACGATGGCGTAGCCGCGCGCCTCGCGCAGCTGGTCGGTCGTCACCCAGCCCAGCAGCACCAGAATCACCAGCGCCACCGGCAACTCGAAGCTCAGGCCGAAGGCGAAGAAGATCACCAGCACGAAATTCAGATAGGCGTTGATGTCGGTCATCATCGCCACGCCGTCGGGGGTGACCATCGTCAGGAACTTGAACACCGACGGCAGTACGAAGAAGAACGCGAACGCGCAGCCGATGTAGAACAGCGCCACCGCCGAGGCCAGCAGCGGCAGCGCCAGCCGCTTCTCGCGCTTGTACAGGCCCGGCGCGACGAAGGCCCAGGCCTGGTAGAGCAGCCACGGCATCGTCACCACCAGCGCAGTGAAGAACGCGAGCTTGAGCGGCGCGAAGAACGGCGAGGCGACCTCGACCGCGATCAGGTGCGCGCCCTCGGGCAGCTTGTCGAGCAGCGGCTGGGCGAGCAGGCCGTAGAGCTTGTTGGCGAACGGCAGCAGGCACAGCAACACGATGCCGGTGCCGGCCAGGCCACGCATCAGGCGCATCCGCAGCTCGATCAGGTGATCGATCAGGCTGCCTTCGCCGCCGTCGTCGTCAGCGTGCCGCGTCACGCGCATGCTCCTCGTCCGCGGTTGCCGCCGGCACCGGGGGATGGGTGGGATCGCCGGCAACGGCGTCACTCGGCAATGCGTCCGGGGCGACAGTTGCTTCGGGCTCGCGTGTCGTCTCCGCGGCCGGGTTGCCGGGCATGCGTCCAGCCTCGGCGACCAGGTCGTCTGCGCCGTGGCGGACCGCGTCCAGACCGGTGCGCGCGCGCTGCTCGGCATCGCGCAGCTGGGTGCCGACATCGGCGATCGAGCGCTGGGCTTCCTGCACGCTGCGCTTGAGTTCCTCGGCGGCGAGTTCGCGCTCGAGTTCGGACTTCACCGAGTACCACTGCGCGCGCGCGCGCCGCACCCACAGGCCGGCGAACCGCGCCGCCTTGGGCAGGCGTTCGGGCCCGAGCACGATCAACGCGATGAGCGCGAGGACCAGCAGCTCGCCGGTGCTGATGCCGAACATCGACCGCCTGCCGCGTCAGCGCGGGGCGTGATCGTCGTGGCGCGTCTTCTCGGACGAGGCGGCGGCGTCGCGCGAGCGGTCGTCGAGCCGCTCGGGCGTGTCGTCGTCGTGCATGCCCTTCTTGAAGCCCTTCACCGCCTCGCCCAGATCGCGTCCGGCGCCGCGCAGCTTCTTGGTGCCGAACACCAGCAGCACGACGACGAGGACGATGGCCCAATGCCAGATGCTGAAACTGCCCATGGTGGAACTTCCGGGGACTGCGGGTGGCCTCGCAGGATACCGCACCGCGCCCGCGCGGCGCGTGCGCGCGGCGTCAGTATTCGGGCAGCGGCTCGACCGTCGCGGGTGCGTCGTCGACGGGCTGGAAGCCCTGCGTGGCGGGCTGGCCGGGCTGCGCCTGGATGGGCGTGGTGGTCGCCTGCGGCACGTCGTGGATCACCGGCGCGGTCGCGGCCTGCGCGGGGCGGGCGGTCGGCACTGCGCTGCCACCGCGGGCGACGCGTGCAGTGGCGCTGGCCTCTTCGAGCCGGTCGCGGAAATCCACCACTGCGCTCGACGGCGCCCGGCCCGGCCGGTTTTCGAGGATGGCGCGCGGCGTCGTGGTCTCGCCGTAGACCGCCATATTGGCGTCGTCGTCGATCGACAGCACCGCGCCGTCAAGCGCCACGCCTGCGAACAGGCCGCGCGCACGCGACCACGACCAGATCTCGGCCTTGAGCTGGCCGTCGGTCAGTGCCGCGGCATTGCGGCCGACCGGGCCGGCGGCCACGCCGGCATCGGCGCCCAGGGTGAACTTGCCGTTGACGATGGATTCGAGACTGCGCTGGTTGCGGAACACCAGCACGACGTCCGAGGACTGCACGCCGGCCTGGAAGCCGATGCTGCCGCCGGTGATCTTGACGAAGGCCGGGCTCGACCAGGTGCCCTCGGGCGTCCTGACCGACATCAGGCCGTGGCCGCGACGGCCACCGATGATCAGCCCGGCCTTGACGGTGTCGGGGATCACGACGATGGCATGGGCCTCGTCGAGCAGCTTGTCGGGAATGCCCGATTCGGGAATCGCCTGGATCTCGTTGAGCACGCGCACCGCGTTCTGCGCCCTGCTGTCCTCGGTGGGGCCTGCCGCTGCGGGCGCGGCCACGAATGCAGCGGCGAGCGCGGCGGCCAGGAGGGAAAGGCGGATCGGACGGATCATGGTGGCTCCGGGGCAAGGGCGCGGATCGGATTGCGGCGCCAGGGCGCGCACGCACAACGGATTCAGGCTAGTGACGAGGCAATGAATCGCGCATGAGTTTTTCTGGAGCGCCCCGTGCTGCCATCGGGCGCGCTGCCTGCCATCCTATGCGGATGACCGGATCCGCTTCCACGCCCGCCGCGCGCGATGCCATCGTGCTCGTCAATCTCGGCACGCCCGACGCACCCACGCCCGGCGCAGTGCGCCGTTATCTCGCCGAATTCCTCCACGACCACCGTGTCGTCGCGCTGACCCGCTGGCTGTGGTGCCCGATCCTGCATTTCGTGATCCTGCCGTTCCGCTCGCCGCGTGTGGCCAAGCTCTATGCCGGCGTGTGGATGGACGACGGTTCGCCGCTCGCGGTGTACACCGCGCGCCTGGCGGCGGCGGTGCAGGCGCAGATGCCCGAGGCGCGTGTGGTGCATGCGATGCGCTACGGCAATCCCTCCCTGCGCAAGGTGCTCGAGGGTCTGCGCGATGCCGGTCATGCACGCGTGCAGGTGTTGCCGCTGTATCCGCAGTACTCGACGACGACGACCGCATCGGTCGGCGACGTGGTCGATGCGGTCTTCGGCAGCACGGGCGTGGCGCGGATGCGCGACGACTATCACCTCGACCCGGACTGGGTCGAAGCGGTGGCCGCATCGATCCGCGCGCACTGGGACGCCCACGGCCGCGGCGAGCGGCTGGTGTTCTCCTTCCACGGCATTCCGCAGCGGCTGGCCGATGCCGGTGATCCGTATCCGGCGCAATGCCGGGCGAGCGTGGATGCGATCGTGCAGGCGCTGGGCATCGCACCGGACGACGCGATGCTGACCTTCCAGTCGCGCTTCGGCCGCGAACCGTGGCTGCAGCCCTATACCGACGAGACGCTCAAGGCCCTGGGCGATGCGGGCGTGCGCACGCTCGACGTGGTGTGTCCGGGCTTTGCCGTCGACTGCCTGGAGACGCTCGAGGAAATCGCGTTGCAGAACGCCGAGACCTTCCGCGAACACGGCGGGCAGGCGCTGCGCTACATCCCCTGTCTCAACGATGCGCCGGCGCACGCCCGTGTCCTGGCCGCGCTGACGCGCCGCGATCTGGCGGCGCAGGCATGAGCGCAGTCGACACCGCGGCCGCGCAGGCGCGGACCTTCGAAGTGGCCATCGGCATCGGGCCCGTGCGCGGCCTGCGTTTCGGCGTCGAAGGCGGACGCCGGGTGCTGGCCCTGCACGGCTGGCTCGACAATGCGGCGAGCTTCGTGCCGCTGGCCGCGCACCTGCACAACATCGACGCACTCGACCTCGTCGCGCCCGACCTGCCCGGTCATGGTCGCAGCACGCACATGCCGCCCGGCACCGACTACACCTTCGTCGGCGCCGTACACCAGGTGCTCGACATCGCCGACGCGCTGGGCTGGGACCGCTTCGCGCTGCTCGGCCATTCGATGGGCGCGGGCATCGCCAGCCTGGTCGCGGCCGCCGTGCCCGAGCGCATCGAAGGGCTGGTCGCGATCGAAGCGCTGGGCGCGCTGCCGGAAACCGAGGACCAGACCGTGCCGCGCCTGCGCGAGGCCATCGCCGCAGGCCGCATCCATGGCGCGCGCCCCTTGCGCGTGTTCCCCGATCTCGACGCGCCGGTGCGGGCGCGGATGCGGGTCAACGACCTGAGCGAGCCGGTGGCGCGGTTGCTGGTCGAGCGCGGCGTGCAGTCCGTCGACGGCGGCTACGCATGGTGCAGCGATCCACGGCTCACCATTCCCACCGCGGTCCGCATGACGCCCGGGCAGGCCGACGCGCTCGTCCGGGGCATCGAATGTCCGACGCGTGTCATCTACGCCGATCCACCGCAGCCGTATCTGCCCGAGCCCGATCGTTCGCGCCGCGCCCGGCTGTTGCCGCACGGCGATCTCGTCGTGCTGGCCGGCGGCCATCACCTCCACATGGAGCAGCCGGACGAGGTGGCGGCGGCGATCGGGGACTTCCTGCAGGGTTAGACCGGCGCAGAAGAGCCGGGGCCTTGCCCGCCGCAACGAAAGACACCGATTTGCGTGTTGCGTCGCGTCCCGCAGGATGCCGAGCACTCACAGTGACGTGGCGTTGCCCTGCAGCTGCACGCTGACGATCACGCCCGCTTCGTCGGAAGATTGCAGGGGGCGGTTGCGGTCGAATGCGAACAGCGCACTGCGCCCGTCCTTCTCGAATGCGAGCACGGCGCTGTCGCCGCCATGCTGGGTGATCAGCCGGCGCTGCCAGCCCGCGGCCTCCATCGCCCGCCGCGTCTCGTGGCTCAACCCACCGACCTGACCTTCGGCCAGCAGGTTCACGATGCGCGTGCCCGGCATCTCGGTGATGTTGTCGATCGCATAGCGCGCGGGCAGATGCACGTCACCGGGGAAGTCGGCCGGCAAGGCCAGCACGGTCCGGCGCGGCGCAGTGGCCGCCGGTTCGACGCGGTCGCCGAGTGCATCGAATCGGATCGTCGCCGCCGGATCGGCCTGGCGGCAGCCCGGCAGCGCAGCGGCGAACATCACGATGATCGACAGCAGGCGGTGCATCGACGTCTCCGGCGTGACGGGCTCGATGGATCCAACGCACCGGCGGCGCCCAAGCGGCCACCTCGCCCCTCAGGTCAGCAGGGCGTGCAGGTCGGCCTTGAGCCGGCGGCCGTGCTCGCGGAAGTAGTCGCGCGCCTCGCGCCAGTCCGGGCAACGCAGTTCCACCTCGTGCCAGAAACGGCGGGAATGGTCGGCGTGGATCAGGTGGCAGAGTTCGTGCACCAGTACGTACTCGAACGCGGACGGTGCGCCGAGCACCAGTGACAGGTCGAGGTTGAGGGTGCCGTCGGGCGCCAGCGAGCCCCATTGCGAGGACATCACCTTGAGGCAGATACGTCGCGGCGGGCGCGGCAGGCCGGGCAGGTAGCCGGGCAGCCATCGACCGATGTCGGCACGTGCGCCGGCTTCGTAGAACTCGCGCAGCGCACGTTGCAGCGCGGCGGGACCCGCATGTTCGGGCGAGACGAACACCAGCGTGCCATCGTCTTCTTCGCGCACATGGCTGAAGCGGCCGCTTTCCCAGCGCAGGGCGCGCATGTCCCCCCGCAGCGGCAGTTGCGACGTGAGGCCGCGCTGCAATGGCAGCGTCTGGCCGTGCGCGGCGATCTGCGCGGCCAGCCATTCGCGATGCTGGTGCAGGAAGGCATCGCCGGTGGCGAGGCTCGCGCGCAGCGGCAGAGTCAGGCGTGGACCGCGCTCGGTGACGCTCAGGCGGATGCGGCGCGCACGCGGATCGCGCACGCGCAGCACTCCGATCCGGGTACCGTCTTCAAGCTGCAGGGCGATGGCGTCGCGCTGGATCGAGGGACGCTTGGGCGGCGACAGCAGGCGCGACAGGGACGGCATGCGCGGATTGTACGGCGGGCGCATGACGCGCCGCCGTCGCGCGCTTGCTGCAGGCGCGGCCGATGCCGGCGATACGGCTGTACCGGCAAAGCCACATCGCGGCCATGAGCCGCGCCTCCAGGTAGGTCACTCGGCCTTGGAGAGCTTCAGTGCACCTTCGAGCACGGTGAACAGCCGCTTGAACTCGCCGCGCATCAGCGCAAAACGCGCATCGAGTTCGGCGCGCATGTCGTCGTTCTCGGTGTGCTCGAGCGAATCGAGCGCGCCATCGAGCAGCTTGAACTTGCGGATGATCAGATCTTCGCCGAGCACGAAGGACACGTGGTCGTCGAGATTCAGTGCCAGCTTGGTGACCTGCTTGCCCGAATCGAGGTGCCGCGTGATCTCCTCGTGGCGCAGATCCTGGCGCTGGCAGCGCACGATCGCGCCCTGGTCCGACGGATCCTTCAGCTCGCATTCCTCGCCCAGCGTCAGGCCGTCGGGCAGCGGCTCGCCGGCGATCCAGCCGGTCATGATGCCGCGTGGCGAGACTTCGGCATTGAGCGGCAGCGCCGGAAAACTGCCGAGCGCGGTGCGGATGTTCGACACCAGGTTCTCGCCGCTCTTGCGGCTGGAGGTGTTGATGGCGACCACGCCGTGTTCGAGATCGATCAGTGCATCACTGCGCACCGGTTTGACGAACGCGCGCGGCATCAGCTCCTGCAGCAGATCGTCCTTCATCTGCTTGCGCATCTTGCCGCCGGGCTTGCGGCCCTGCTTGTCCTCGAACTGTTCGATGCGCTGCGCCAGCAGTTCGTTGACCACCGGGCCGGGCAGGATCTTCTCCTCGCCGCCGACGGTGACCCAGATCGCGTCCTCGATGCGGTGCGTGCCGACGTCGGCATCGCGGCCCAGCGGCGAGATGAAACCGTGCGAGGACATTTCCAGCGGGCCGACCGGCTTGAGCGGATGCTCGGCCACGCGCGCATCGAGTTCGGACAGATCGAGGCTGGTGGGGAAGCGGAACAGGGTGAGATTGCGGAAGAACATGCGAATGGCTACCTGATGCAGGAAACAGAAGCCCGCCCCCGTGTAAGGAGGCGGGTGAGGTGGGGCAAACGGTCAGGCGTCGCTGGTCGGTGATTCGAGCGAGTGCCACGCCTGCGCATCGGCGCGGGGCGCCTGCGGCATCGACGCGCCGAGCGAGAGAAAATCGAACAGCTTCGGATCGCTGAGCTGCGAAGGGCGGATGTCGCCGAGCGCACGCGCGATGGTCTCGATGCGGCCGGGCGTGTCGCGCTCCCACTGCTGCATCATCAGGCCGACCTGCTTGCGCTGCAGGTTCTCCTGCGAACCGCACAGGTTGCAGGGAATGATCGGGAAGGCCTGCGCATCGGCGTAGGCCACGATGTCGGCCTCGGCCACGTAGGCCAGCGGCCGGATCACCACGTGCTTGCCGTCGTCGCTGCGCAGCTTGGGCGGCATGCCGCTGAGCTTGGCGTGGAAGAACAGGTTGAGGAAGAACGTCGCGACCATGTCGTCGCGGTGATGCCCCAGCGCGATCTTGGTGAAGCCGTTGGCTTCGGCGTACGTGTACAGCGCGCCGCGACGCAGGCGCGAGCACAGCGAACACATGGTCTTGCCTTCGGGAATCACCCGGCTGACGACCGAATAGGTGTCCTGCTCGATGATGTGGAAGTCCACGCCCAGCGACTGCAGATACGCGGGCAGGATGTGCTCGGGGAAGTCGGGCTGCTTCTGGTCCAGGTTCACCGCGGTGATCGAGAACGACACCGGCGCCTTCTTCTGCAGCTGCAGCAGGATGTCGAGCATCGTGTAGCTGTCCTTGCCGCCGGACAGGCACACCATGACCTTGTCGCCGTCCTCGATCATGCCGAAGTCGGCGATCGCCCGGCCCACCTGGTGGCGCAGGCGCGTGGCCAGCTTCCGGGGGTCGTGTGCGCGGCTGCGGGGTTGCGGTTCGATCAGGGGCAGGACGGTGCTCATCGCGGTTAGTTTACCGGGCGCTCGGCGCGCGCCGGGCCACGGCGTGACCACCGTCCGGACACACGCGACATGCGAGCCTCCGCGGCCCTGTCCTGAACGGAGAGCGCCATGTCGCGCATCGTCATCATCGGCGGCCACGGTCGCATCGCCCTCCGCCTGGCCGCACGCCTGACCGGCCAGGGTCACGCGGTGACCGCGTTGTTCCGCAACCCCGCACATCACGACGCCGTCGCCGCGACCGGTGCCACGCCCGTCGCCTTCGACATCGAACATGCCGACGTGGATGCCATCGCCCGGCAGCTGGCCGGGCACGACGCGGTCGTGTGGTCGGCCGGCGCCGGCGGCGGCAATCCGGCGCGCACGTACGCGGTCGACCGCGATGCGGCGATCCGTTCGATGGACGCCGCAGCGCAGGCCGGCGTGCGCCGCTACGTGATGGTGTCCTATCTCGGCGCGGGTCCGGACCACGGCGTGCCGGAGGGCGACGGGTTTTTCGCCTATGCCCAAGCCAAGGCCGCGGCCGATGCGCATCTGCGTGCCAGCGCGCTCGACTGGACCATCCTCGGCCCGGGCCTGCTGACCGACACGCCCGGCAGCGGGCGCGTCGCCGATGCCCGCAACGGCGCCGACACGCGCACGCCGACCGCGCGTGACACGGTCGCGCATGTCGCGCAGGCGGTGCTCGACACGCCGGGCACCATCGGCCGCACGCTCGATTTCGTCGACGGCGACGTCCCGGTGGAAGCGTTCGTCGCCGATGCGGTTCAGCCCGCCACGGGCAACCACCGCTAGACTGTGCCGCCTGCCGGGCCGTTCGCGCCCGCCTTTCGGAGTACCGCATACGTGAACCTCGCCGCCTGACGCCTGGTGTCCGCCGACCCGCACGGGTCGTCCTGCCTGTTGTCCGCGAGGTCATCTCATGCCGTATCTCCCCAGCGCCGGCGCGCCGCGCGCCGCCGCGTCCACTTCACCTGTGCTGCTGCACGCCCGTGGCCTGTCGGCGACGCTCGACGACGGCCGCTGCCTGTATGCCGACCTCGACCTTCTGCTGACCGAAGGCCCAGTCGCATTGGTCGGCGGCAACGGCAGCGGCAAGTCCACCCTGCTGCGCCAGCTCGCGGGCGATCTGCCGCCGGGTGCGGGTCGGGTCGAAACCCGTGCGCACGTGCACTGGTTGTCCCAGCACTGCGGGCCGACGCCGGCGCGCGTGGTCGATGTACTGGGCGAGGGCGATCGCATCGATGCGCTGCGTCGCCTGCTCGCCGGTGCCGGCGATGCGGCCGATGTCGCCTGCGTCGACGAGGCCTGGTCGCTGGAGTCCGACCTGCGCGCCGCGCTCGATGCCGCCGGGCTCGGCGCGCTCGGGCTAGATGACGCGGCGGATGCCTGTTCGGGCGGCGAGCGCCAGCAGCTGCGTCTGCTCGCCGCGATACGCGCCCCGGCCCCCGTGCTGCTGCTCGACGAACCCAGCACGTTCCTCGACGGTGAGGCGTCGAGGCGTTGGCGCGACGCGCTGCTGGCCAGGCCCGGTGCGACCCTCGTGGTCACCCACGACGCCGCGTGGCTGGCGGCGACGCCGCGCATCGTGGAGCTGCGCGACGGCGCCCTGCACTGGACCGAGGGCAACCTCGAGGTCTGGCGTGCGCAGCGCGAGGCGCGTCGCCGCTGCGAGGCGCAGGCACTCGCCCAGGCGCGTGTGGCCCGGGACCGTAGCTCGCGCGACGCGGCGCACATGCGCGAGCGCCTCGACCGGCGCAGTGCGCGCGGCCGACAGGTCGGCCGCAGTGAGAACCAGTCGCCGCTGCTGCTCGATCACCGCGCCGACCGTGCCGACCACAGCCGCGGCCGGGCACAGGCCGGACTCGCGCGCCAGCGGGACGCCGCCGACCTGGCGGTGCGCGACGCCTACGTCGCGATGGAACGGCTCGACACACCGGAATTCGTCGATGCCGCGGCGCTGGCGCTGCCAGCCGGTCGGCAGGTGCTGGCGTTCGAGGGCGCGCATCCATGTGCGACTTCGCCACGTCGGGCGCTCGACTGGAGCTGCAGCGGGCCGGTGCGCATCGGGCTGACGGGGCGCAACGGCAGCGGCAAGTCGACCCTGCTGCGCGCGATCGCCGGCCGGGGCGGGCTTGCCCATGGCGAGGTGGCCGCGCATGTGCCGGTGCAGTCGCTCGACCAGCATCTGGCCGCATTGTCGGACGAAGCGGCGGCGTGCGACTGGCTGGGACAGCGCATGCCCGATGTCGCGGCGGCCGACATCGCGACGCGCCTGGCCCTGCTCGGTCTGGCCGGCGCGCGCGCCCGGCAACCGCTGGGCTCGCTGTCGGGCGGCGAGCGGATGCGTGTGGCGGTAGCCGCGGCGGCATGGGCCATGCCGGCCGCGCCGCTGCTGTTGCTCGACGAGCCGGCCAGCCATCTCGATTTCGACAGCGTCGAGGCCATGACCAGCCTGTTGCGGGCGTGGCCCGGCGCGCTGCTCGTGGTCAGCCACGACCCGGCCGTGCTCGATGCGCTCGCGCTGACGCATCGCCTGCACCTCGATGCCGAGGCGCTGGTGCTCGAATGACGATCAACAGACGTGTCGTGAATCGGGTGGACGCCCGAACGACGACAGGCGCCTCGCGGCGCCTGTCATCTGGAACGCGGCGTGCGCGATTACGGCATCCACACCAGGTTGCGGGTGTTGGGGTCGGTCGTGATCTCGCGGACGCGGCCGTCGCCGTCGAACTGCACCTGGAACTCGGCGAAGCTGCTCATCCAGTAGCGCCACAGATCGGCCGCGAGATCCGGATTCTCGCTGCTGATCGGATAGCCCAGCGACATCAGCACCTGCTCGCGGCTCATGCCGGGCGTGATCTTGGCGCGCTTGATGGCGTCCTGGATCTTGGCCGGATACGTGGCGATCTTCGCCGCCGGATCTTCGGTGACCACATAGCGCCTGGCGAAATCGCCCAGGGCGATGTCGCGGCTGTAGTCGTTGCCGATCGACTGCTTCCGGCCGTCGATGCGCACGTTGACGCGATGGCGGCCATAGCCGGTGATGCTGACCGGCGTGCCGACCGGGATCACCCGCTTGCCGTTCTCGGCGTAGTTGCTGTCGCTGATCCAGCTGCCGTCGCTGCGCAGGTTGCAGCACAGATAGCCGTCGTACTTCTCCTGCGCAGCGACGTGGGCGGCGCCGGCGATTGCGGCAAGACCGAGCAGGGCAGCGGCCAGGCGCGCGGGCGCGCGGCGGTTCGAGGGTCGGGACATCCTGTTTCCTTGGGCGAACGCGGCCGGGGGCCGCCGCAGGACGGCACGCGGCATCGCCTGCGTCGCGCCGGCCCCCCGCACGGCGCGGAGCCATTGTTGCAGTGCCGATCCCCGCCGCCAAGCGCCGCGGTGGCTGCGATAAAGTGGCCGCATGTCGTTCGAGATGCCAGGCGCCGAAGACACGCCCGCAGCGCTGCTGATGCGTCTGCGTGCCGAGCACCGGCAGCTCGATGACGCCATCGTCGAGCTGCAGGCTGGGCCGGGCCACGACACGCTGTCGTTGCAGCGGATGAAGAAGCGCAAGCTCCAGCTCAAGGACTGCATCACCCGGCTCGAATCGCAGCTCATCCCCGACGAGCCGGCCTGACGCCGGCGGGCGCGTGCGCGGCGCCGGCACCGCGCGCTTGCATCAGTCGCGCGCTGTCGAAGTGTCTTCGGAGGCGTCGGCCGCCTGCGCGCAGAGACCGTATGTCAGCAGACGTCCCAGCATGGCTTGGCGCCCGGTTCCGGTCCGGGTCCAGGGGCGGTCGAACCACGGCGGGCGATGGCGCACGTGCCGGCAATGGCCGCAGGCGAGTTCGGCGATCCAGTCGCCGTCCTCGTCGCGGCGGAATCCGGTGATGGCCCGTTCCATTGCGTTGCGTGGATCAGCCCGCGTTCGGGGTGTCTCCCCGGGGCGTCTCGGTGTGGGCGACCGCCAGCCAGCGTCCTGCCTTGCGCACCCAGGTGGTGGTGTCGAAGACTTCCATCTCCTGCGCTTCGCCGGCGACGGTGAACGACTGCTTCGCGCGGTAGGCGCACACCGCCACATCGGGCGTGGGAAACAGCACCTTCGCGTCGAAGAATTCGAAGGCGGTGATGCGCGCATCCTGCGACAGGGCCATGGCCTTGTACGCGGCCGGATCGAACTGGTGGATGCCGTGGGCGTTCGCGCTCACGCACCGGTCATCGAGCAGGGCGATGGCGCCGTCGACGTCCATCTCCTGCATCGCACGCCAGAACCTGTGTTCCAGCGCCATGATGTCGTCTTCTGTCGCCATGCCGCACCTCGCACGCCCGAAGGAAGAGGTGCGAGCCTGGCAGCCGCCGCGTTCACCCCGCGTGCAACCGGCGCGGCACGCGGGCGGGGTCCTCAGTCGGACGCCACCGCCGTGTCGGCCGGCTTGGCAGCTTCGGGGCTGACCTTCTCGATCGAATGCCGCAGTTCGCGGCCCAGGATCACCTTCGCGTCCTTGGCCCAGTTGGTCAGGCGGTCGTCGAAGACCAGCTTGCTGTTGCCGTCGAGCTTGACCAGGCCCAGTTCGCGCAGCTTCTGGATGAAGCCGCGGAACAGGGACTTGTCGAAGAACTCCGGTGCAGCCGGCGCGTAGAGCAGCGACAGGCGCTGGGCCGCGAGCTGGCACAGGCTTTCGAGCTCGCCGGCGCCGAGCGTGCCCGGGCCGTTCTTGGCCAGCACGGAAATTGCGATGTAGTAGCGCTCGAACGCCTGCTGCAGCGGATGGCTCAGCGCGCGCAGGCGGAACACCTCGTCGGTCTGCCCGGCGTTGCGCTGGTAGATGCCGTCGTCCTCGTCGCTGACGCGTTCGAGCAGGCCTTCGCGCTCGAAGGTCTGCAACGTCAGCGCGATGCGCTCCGCGAAGGTGTCCTCGTCCCAGGGCAGGAACAGTTCGGCCTGCAGGAATGGGTACATCGTGCGGCCCAGCCGCAGCAGCGTGTGCCGGCTCATGCGCCGGTTCTGCAGGAAGCAGCAGGCGATCCACGCCGAGGCGGTGTAAAGGTGCAGCACGTTGTTGCGGAAATAGGTCAGCAGCACGGCGGTTTCGTCGCCGACGCGGAACACGTCGCCCAGCGGGTGCGCGACGCGTTCGAGCACGCCGATCTCCTCGCCGTGGGCGACGATCTCCACCGGCGTATGCGGCGTGACCGTGACCCGGTCCGAATACGGCACATCCACCAGCAACTGCTTGGACAGGGTGATCTGCGCGAGCAGGTCAGCCTCGCCCATCGCGTGCTTGGGCGTCGAGAGCAGGGCGAGCGCCAGAAGGTTGATCGGATTGACGTCCGCGGCGCGGTTGATGTTGACGTGGATGCGCTGGGCGAGCACGTCGACCGTGCGGGCCAGCCAGGCCGGCTTTTCGTCCTCGGAGACCGGCGCGCCGCTCCAGTCGGGCGCCATCTCGGCGAGCACGGTGTTGAGTTCGATGGGTTCGCCGAAGTTCACCACCACCTGGCCGTAGTTGCTGCGCAGCACCTTGGGAATGCTCCACAGCAGCTGCCAGATCGATTCCTTCTTCTTGGCCTTGCCCGACAGCTCGTCCAGGTAGCTGCCGCCTTCCATCAGCTTCTCGTAGCCGATGTAGACCGGCTGGAACAGCACCGGCTTGCGCGGTTCGCGCAGATAGGCGCGCAGGGTCATCGCCAGCGCGCCACCCTTGGGCGGCAGCAGCCGGCCGGTACGCGAGCGTCCGCCCTCGATGAAGTACTCGATCGAATAGCCACCGCCGACCAGCTGGGCCATGTACTCGGAGAACACCGCCGAGTACAGCGCGTTGCCGCGGAAGCTGCGGCGGGCGAAGAACGCGCCGCCCTTGCGCAGCAGCGTGCCGATGACCGGCAGATTGAGATTGACGCCGGCGAAAATGTGCGGCGGCACGATGCCGCGGCCGTACAGCAGGTACGACAGCAGCAGGTAATCCATGTGGCTGCGATGGCTGGGCACGTAGATGATCTCGTGCCCGGGCGCGGCTTCCTTGAAGCGGTCCAGGTGATGCACCAGCACGCCGCGGAAGATGCGGTTCCAGACCGTGGTCAGCAGGAAGCTCGCCGAGCGCACCAGCGGATGCGAGTAGTCGGCCGCGATCTCGTAGGCGTAGGCGTGGGCCTTCTTCCAGGCGTCCTCGGGCTTGCTGTTGTCGCGGCGCGCCTGGTCGGCGATGGCCTCCTTGACCGAAGGCGAGGAGAGCACCTTGTCGACCAGCAGGCGGCGGGTGGACAGGTCCGGCCCGATGATCGCCTCGCGCACGCGGTTGAAGTGCGTGCGCAGCACACGCGAGAGCTTGCGTACCGTGCGCTCGGCATCCAGGCCCTCGGCCAGCAGCGGGCGCACGTCGACCGGGTCGGCGAAGCGCACCAGCGTGTCGCGGCCGTTGAGCAGGATCGACAGCAGCCGGCGGAAGCGGCCGACGATGGTCCAGTTCTCCGAGAACAGCACCGCGAACCAGCCGTTGTTCTTGTCCGGCGAGCGGCCGACGAAGATCGACACCGGCATCACCTGCACGTCGAGCGCCGGGTCGATGCGATGCGCTTCGAGCAGGCGCGCCAGCGACTCGGAATGCGTGGCCTTGGACTGCGGCTGGCCGGTCGCCATCGCCAGCGCACCGCCGGCATTGCGACGCGACAGCGCGACGTAGGCGCGCTTGCGACCGAGCGGATCGCCCGGCAGCGGCTGCAGCGGCGAGGGCAGGCCCGCCTCGCGACAGGCGCGCTCGAGAATCAGCGCGTTCGACAGGCCGTAGTCCTCGAGCACGTAGCAGACCGGGCGTTGGTCGACCAGCGTGTCCGGTGCCTGCGGCTCGACCTTCAGTCCGATCCACGGCTGCATCAGACGACCGAGCAGGCCCATCCACCATGGCCGGCGTACCGCGCGGCGCGGCGCCATCGGAACCGGCATGGCCGCAGGCGTCGCCGGATGCGGGACGGTCGCGCCCGGCACGTCGGGCGGCGCGGCGCCGTCGTCCGGCATTGCGGGCGGCGTACCGGGAGCGGGCGCGGCATCTGCGTCGCCGGGACGCGGCGCAGCGCGGCGGGGGCCGTCGCCGTCGGGGAACTGGAAGGTCGGTTGGTCAGGCATCGGCGGCATTATGCCCAAGCGCCGCCGCCGGGCCGGCGCGACGACGGTCCGTTCACGTGTCGGTCGACGGCGTGGCCGGGGCGGCGGCCTGGCGCGCATGGCGCAGGAAGTCGCTGACGTACCAGCGCCCGTCGTGGCGCTCCACGTCGATGCGGGCGTCCACCGGATGGCCGGCCAGCAGGTAGCGCAGGCGCACCTGCGCCGTGTCGCCGGTCTGCACATCCAGGGTGGCCTCGACGCTGTCGAAGGTGCGGTCCAGATCGAACCCGTAGGTCGACAGGCGCGCCTTCACCGCGCCGAACAGCGGCGCCAGCCGGTCGAGCCCCTCCTGCATGCCGGCCGCGCCCAGGGCGGCGTCGCCATCGATGCCACCGGCGCGCGCGGCAGCGACGAGCGCCTCGACCGTCTCCCGGGCCAGATCCTGGTCCGCCAGCGGGGCGGCGGCGGCCCACTCGCTGGCGGCGGCGACGAGCTGCGTGTAATGGGCGCGCTCCTCGTCGCTGAAATCACCGCCCTGCTCGAGGTACTGGATGGCGAATGCGCCGAGAGCGACCGCCGCGGCGCGCAACTCGCGGTCGGCGCCGGCGAACTGCCGGTTGAAGGTCTGCAGCAGCGTGACTTCGGCCTGCGGCGCCCCGATGGCATCCAGCGCGGCGGGCAATTGCGAGGCCAGCGGCAGTTCGCTCAGCGGCCAGCGACTGCGCCCGGCCCGCCAGGCTGCATCGAGCGCGGGCGCCAGCTCGGGCGGCACCGCGTCGTGGGCGAACGCGGCCAGATCGCCGGCGCGCAGATGGGCCGTGAGGTCGGTCACCGCTTCGACCGGCGTCGCCGCCCCACGCATTGGCGGCGCATGTTCGGCCGCCTCGCGCTGGCAGGCGCCCAGGCAGGCCGACACCAGCAGCAGCGCGACGACCTGCATGCGGCGTAGAGAAGCGCCCGACGCGCGGGTGGGGACGAACATGCGGTGGTTCCTGCGGAGGCCGGACACGCCATCTTGCAAGCCGGTCGATGACCGGACAAGCATCACAGGTCGCGCAGCACCCAGCCCGGCGGCGTATCGCCGGCGCCCGCATCGAGCGCCGCCTGGGCGATCTCCTCGGGACTGCGGCCCGCGCTCCACGCGGCGGCGATCGCGGCCAGCCGCTCGCGTGTCGCCCGGGTGTAGGCGCCTTCGAGTTCGTTCTGCGCATCCACTGCGAGCTTCTGCGGATACAGCGTGCGCGCATCCTCGGACCGGTTGAGCAGGGCGATCATCCGCGCCAGGCTCGTGCGGAAGGTGTCGGCCGTCAGCGCCGTGCGCTGCGTGCGCTGCAGGTGCCAGACCGTCAGATATTCGACCGGCCCGAGCATGCGACGCGGCGTGCCGCCGAAGAACTGCCCGGAAAACGTCGAGGCCGAGACCGGTGCCGCGTGGTCGGGCAGGCGGGTCGCGCCCCAGGAACTGAGCGCGCCGCCCGGCAGGTCCATGCGGCGCAGTGCGGTGCCGATGGTGTCGGCCAGCAGCCGCTGCGCGCGGGCGTCGTCGCTTTCGGCCACGACGCCCAGCAGCCGCAGGAAGACCGGGTACTGGTCTTCGCCCAGGCGGCGCACCAGCCGCTTGAGCACCGTGAGCCGGTATTCGGGATCGGCATGCGCGGCCAGAGCCGACACCATGCGGACGGCGGCGGTGCGCAGTGCCTGCGCGGAAGGCGGGGTGTGCATCGGATCGGTCGCAGCGAAGCTCGCATCGGCAGCGCCGGGACTTTAACCCGGACGCCGATGCGCCGGCCGTCAGGCCAAAGCGTCGAGGATCGCGTCCGCGCCGAGATCGGCGGCCTGCGAGAGGTCGACGGCCGCCAGGCGCGCTTCGAAGCCGGCATCGCCCGGCAGCTGTCGGTGTCCGGCGGCGACGCCGTCCCAGGCCGCCACGTTCAGCACGGTCTCGCCCGGATCGACAACTGGCGCACGCGCATCGCCCGCATCCGCCGGAGCGACCGGCGCCAGCGCGCCGTCCTGCGCGGGGCGCAGGTCGTCGAACGCGACCTGTCCACCGAGCCGGTCGAGACTCGTGGCAAGGACGCTGGCGTCGGACGGAATGCTGCTCATGGCGACGGCTCGGGCTGCATGGGTTCTTGCGAAGGTGGCCGGACTGTAACGCCGGCGACATGGTCGGGCTATCTCGGGCGCGCCCTAGGGCGGGTCTTCGATCGCGGCGCGCAGGCGCTGGGCCTGAATCGCGGGTGGCTGGCGCCGACGCACGCGCAGATTGCAGGCCGCGCCGGCGGGCGAACGGTCGCCTCACCTGCCCATGCTAGCCTCCGGCTCCCACCCGCGACCGGCGGGCGTACCCGATCGGAGCGCGGATGGCCGAAGAGAACGAGGGCGCCGACAAGACAGAAAAACCGACCAGCAAGAAGCTCAAGGACGCGCGCAAGGACGGCAACGTCGCCAAGAGCCGGGAGCTGACGAGTACGGTGCTGATTCTCGGTTGGCTGGTCGGCGGCTGGCTGCTGATGGGCTACATGTTCCGCCGCGTCAGCGGGTTGTTCGAGTCCGCGCTGCTGGTCACCAACCAGCCCTTCGACGCGGCGCTGCGGATGATCGGTCCGCTGGCGGTGCAGACCTTTCTCGCCATGACGCTGCCGCTGCTGTTGCTGGCGGTGTTGCTGGGATTACTGGTGGAGTTCCTGCAGGTCGGCCCGGTCGCGACGATGAAGAAGGTCACACCCGACCTGTCGAAGATGAATCCGGTCAGCGGCCTGAAGAAGATGTTCTCGATGGACAACCTCGTCGAGCTGGTCAAGAGCGTGCTCAAGAGTGCCGCGCTGATCACCATCGGCGGCTTCGTGCTGTGGGCCATGCTGCCGAACCTGCTGCACCTGCCGTTCGCGCAGCCCGAGTCGATCGGCAGCGCGATCTGGCATGCACTCAAATGGATCGGCATCTGGACGATCTTCGTGTTCTTCTTCGTGTCCGCGCTCGACGCCTCGTACCAGAAGTTCTCCTACATCAAGAAGCTGCGCATGAGCCGGCGCGACATCAAGCAGGAGGTCAAGGAGAACGAAGGCGACCCCTACGTCAAACAGCGCCGCAAGCAGTTGCACCAGGAATGGTCGCAACAGAACATGCTCAACGCCGTCCGCGGATCGAATGTCGTCGTGACCAATCCCACCCACATCGCCGTCGCGCTGCAGTACGAGCAGGGCAATGATGATCTGCCGCTGGTCGTCGCCAAGGGCGAAGGCCACGTCGCCGAGGAGATCAAGCGCGTTGCCGAAGAAGCCGGCGTGCCGATTCTCGAGAATGTGCCGCTGGCACGCGGACTCAATGCGCGCGTCGAAATCGACGACTACATCAGCGACGATTTCTTCGAAGCGGTTGCGCAGGTGCTGTACTGGGCAGAGGGTGTGCGCCTGGGCGAACACCGCCCAGAGCCGCCGCCGTTCGACCCGCCGCCGGCGATGCGCGAGGAGATCGGATTGCCCGATCCGCACGACGCCGCGCCGCCGCTGGCTGAGGATCCGGCCATCGCCGACCGCTTCGAGGATCCGCGCGACCCGATGCGCTGAGCGCACGTCCCGTGCAGGCGCGCTTGCGTGCGGAAAGCTGCACCGGGAATGCCCTCGCGCGCGAGCGCGCTCCTACAGGGGGCGTTTCTCAGCGCTTCGATCCGTGTGTTGTCTTCGCGTCCTTGCGCCTCGCGCCTTGTGTAGGAGCGCGCTTGCGCGCGAACGGCTTCACCGGGAATGCCCTTCGCGCGCGAGCGCGCTCCTACAGAGGGCCTTTCTTCAGCGCGTGCCTTGGCGCTCGATGCGTGTGCTGTCTTCGCGCCTCGGCGCGCCACCGCTTCGTGTAGGAGCGCGCTCGCGCGCGAAGGGGCTTCACCCGGGAACACCTCTCACGCGCAAGCACGCGCCTGCAGGCGCTAGGTCGCGTTGAACGCGTGCTTGAGCGCTTCGATCAGCCCGCTGTTGTCGACCAGCCGCGTCATCACGATCTCCACGAACACACCGATCATCAGCAGGATGATCGCCGTCGCCAGCCACGCCTTGATCGGCATGGTCAGCGCGAACACATTGAGCTGCGGCGCGTAGCGGTTGACCAGACCGAACGACAGGTCGATCACCAGCAGGATCACCATCGCCGGCGCGGCGATGAGCAGCATCGCGGTCATGAGATAGCCGAACTGCCCCACGAACAGCGCCATGCCGCTCATGCGCAGGTCGGGGAAGAAACTCATCACCGGCCAGATCGTGTAGCTGGACATCAGCAGTTCGAGAAACACCAGGAACGCGCCGCTGGCCATGAACAGGAACGTCGCGAACTGCGATAGGAACTCGCCGTGCAGCGAGGTCTGATGGCCCTGGATCGGGTCGAAGATCTGCGCCATCGCCATGCCCACCTGGGTGTCGATGATCACGCCGGCCGAGCTGATCGCCCAGAACACGATGCCGTAGCAGAACCCGATCGAGATGCCGATGAAGGTTTCCTTGAGCACGATCGCCGACCAGTGCGCAGTGCCTGCAGCCTCGATCGGCGGCGCGCCGGCCAACGCGATCGGGATCGCGACGATCGCCAGGCTCACCATGAAGCTGTTGCGCACCATCGCCGGCACCGTTTCGGTGGTCAGCAGCGGCAACATCAGGAACGCACCGGCGATGCGCGGCAACGTCAGCGCGAGCGCGAGTAGCGGATTGGCCCCGAAATCCATCGCTCAGACGAGGCCGGGGAAGTCGACGAAGATGCGATTGGCGAACACGTACAGCGTGCCGCCCATCAGCGACGCGGTGACGAACAGCGTGATCACGATCGCCAGGAATTTCAGCGCATACGGAAACGTCTGCTCCTGCAACTGCGTGGCCGCCTGCAGGAAGGCGATCACCAGACCCACCAGCGCGGCCGCCGCGACCGGCGGGCCGGACAGCAGCAGCACCAGCCACAGCGCTTCCTTGGTGAACTCCAGCACCTGGTTCATCCGGCCGCCCCATAGGTCAGCACCAGGCCGTGGACGAGCTTGGCCCAGCCGTCGATCAGCACGAACAACAGCAGCTTGAACGGCAGCGACACCGTGGTGGGCGAGAGCATCATCATGCCCAGCGCCAGCAGGATGTTGGCCACCACCAGGTCGATGATCAGAAACGGCAGGAAGATCAGAAAGCCGATCTGGAACGCGGCGGTGAGCTCGCTGACGGTGAACGCCGGCACGATGACGATGAAGTCGTCCGGCGTCAGCCCGTTTCGGCGCTCGGGCGGCAGCATGCGCTGCACGCTGCGCAGGAAGAATGCACGTTCGGCATCGCTCGAATGCTGGATCAGGAACGTGCGCAGCGGCTCCTTGCCGGCGTCGATCATCAGCAGCATGCGGTTGGTGTCGAAGCTGCCGCTGGCCGCTGCCGGCGCGGCGCCTTCGGCGTTGCGGGTGACTTCCTCGGCTAGGCCCTGCGGCGTCGGTGCGGCGGTGTCGCGCGGATCGTTGCTGGAGCCGCCGCGCACGGCTGCGAACATCGGATCGACCTGTGCGCCCGCGTCGCCTTGCGCCTGCGCCTCGGCGGCCAGCGCATCGGCTGCCGCCGGGCTGCTCGGCGGTGCGCCCGTGTCAACGGCAGCCGGGGCAGGGCGGACATCGATCGGGCGACCTTCGCGGATCGCCTGCTGGCGTGCGCGCGCATCGATCTGCCGCTGCACCGCGGCCGGCGGCGGCCGGCCTTCCAGACGGGCCTGCACCGCGTCGTTGACGTCGAGGATGACCGGGTACATCACGTAGATCGACAGCACGATCGCCAGGCCATTGATGACCACGTTCGGCGGCACCTGCTGCAGGCCCAGCGCGTTGCGCAGCAGGCTGAGCACCACGACGATCTTGGTGAACGAAGTGACCATCACCGCCACGAACGGCGCCAGCGCCAGGCTGACCACCGTCACCAGGACGAGCGCAGGCGAGAACGTGCTGAAATCCATGCCTCAGCTCCAGGACAGCAGACGGACGCCCAGCGTTTCGCCGACCGCGACCAGTTCGCCCTGCCCGGCGACGCGTCCGTTGGCGCGGATGGTCACGTTGGCGCCTTCCAGGTGCACCGGCAACGCGAACACGTAGCCGGGCTGCAGGCCGGCGATGTCGGACAGGCGCAGTTCCAGCCTGCCAACGTCGAACTCGAGCTCGACCGGCAACCGCGCGGCCGGATCCTCGGGCACGGCGTCCTGGGACTGTGGCGAATGGGAAGCGCTATCGGCATCACTCATGCGGAACATCTCCTGGGAACGGGGTCGGGGCGTGGCGGGGCCGTCGATGCGCCAGCCGTCCGGGCCGGGACGGACCGGCCAGCGCAGGCCGGCGGCCGTGGCGTGGACAGGGGGCTGACGGGTATTGCCGACGACGACGACGTCGCCCGGGCGCAGGCTGCGCACGTCGGCGAGCGTCAGCGGCGGCGCGGGCAGCGCGATCGTCGCGACGGTCGGCCATTGACGCCACTGGCCCGGATCGACCGGCGCACGCGGATCGGCATCGAGACGGGCGAGCAGGCCCTGCAGCCAGGCCGCGGGCGCGCGCAGGGCGCCGGCTTGCGGCCTGGCGTCGTCGGCGGGCGCGAGTTCGAGATCCAGCCACAGCAGGTCGCTCGCCGGCGCATCCAGCGGCGGCTCGGGCAGCGGCAGCATCGAGGCGCCGAACGCCTCGCTGAGCTGCACCAGCGTGGCCTCGTGCTGCAGGCTCCAGGCCAGTACGCGATTGCGTCCGCTGTAGTCCTGCCAGTGCAGCGCGTCGTCGGATGGCGACGCCGAGGCCAGTTGCAGGCCCAGCCGCGTCCCGTCGGCGTCGATCTCGAACACGCCTGCATCACCGACGGCCGCAGGCGGGCGACCGCCGCGCAGGCGCAGCGTCCCGCCGGCAACGGCCCACTGGCGCGGGCGCGCATGCAGCGTCCGCAAGGTCTCGGCCTGGAGCGCGGACAACCGCGGCAGGCGATCGCGCACCGCGGTACAGGCGCGCGAATCGGGGCGCGGTGCGGCGTTGGCATCAGCCATGTCCAAGCGCCACCTTCATCAGTTCGGGAAGGGATCGCACTCCGAGTTTGCTCATCATGTTGGCCCGATGCAGTTCGACGGTCTTGATGCTGATGCCGAGAATGTCGGCGATGATCTTGTTGGGCTTGCTGGCCACCACGAGGTCGAGCACCTGCCGCTCGCGCGGGCTCAGCTTGGCGAGCGCCGCGCCCTGCGGCGAGCCGCCGGGCGTGCGCTCGCGCGTGAGGGCGGTGCGGATGGCGTCGACGAGCGCCTCGTCGCTGAAGGGTTTTTCGAGGAAGTTCGACGCGCCCTTGCGCATCGCCTCCACCGCCAGCGGCACGTCGCCATGCGCGGTGACGAACACCAGCGGCAGGGTCGAGCCGCGGCGCAGCAGCTCGTCCTGCAGCTGCAGGCCGCTCATCTGCGGCATGCGGATGTCCGACACCAGACATTCGCCGTCGCCGTGACGGGTGCTGTCGAACACGGTCAGGAAGGCCGCGCCCGACGCGAAGGCACGCACTTCGAACCCGGCCGTCTCCAGCAGCCAGGCGGTGGAATCGCGGAAGCCGTCGTTGTCATCGACCAGATAGACGCAGGTGGCCGTCATCGTCAGATCCTCCTGTCCGGCGTGGGCAGCGTGAACCCGAAGACGCTGCCGCCGCCGTCCCGGGCCTCGAAGAACAGACGTCCCTCGTGGTATTCGATGATCGAACGGCAGATCGCAAGGCCGATGCCCAGGCCGTCGGACTTGGTGGTGTAGAACGGCGAGAACAGCTGTTCGCTCTGGGCCTGGCTCAGGCCCGGGCCGCGATCGCAGACCCGCACCTCGACATCGCCGTCGAGATTCACCCGTGCTTCGATGCGCAGGCCGCGCTGCGCGGCAGGCACTTCGCGCATCGCCTCGATGGCGTTCTTGACCAGGTTCAGCAGCACCTGTTCGACCATCACCCGGTCGGCGTAGACGGCAGGCAGCCCCGGCGCGAGCGCCAGTTCGATGCGCAGCTGCTGGCGCTCGGCTTCGAGCCGCAGCAGTTCGAGCACGGTGTCGACGATCAGCGGCAATTGCTGCGCATCGCGGCGCGGCTCGCGCGCACGCACGAACTCGCGGACGCGCGCGATCACCGCGCTGGCGTGTTCGGCCTGCGTGCGCGCTGCCTGCAGGGCGCGTTCGACCTGCACCGGCCCGCCTGCCTGGTCGACCAGGCGCAGGCTGCCGTTGAGGTAATTCACAATCGCCGCGAGCGGCTGGTTGAGCTCGTGTGCGAGCGTCGCGGCCATTTCGCCCACCGACATCATCCGCGAGGTGAACAGCAGCTTCTCCTGCTGCGATTTGTGCGAGTCGAGCGTTTCGATGCGTTCGCTGATGTCGACCGCGGTCAGCAGCGACAACGCGCGCGTGCCGCAATCGAGGTCGCGCCAGTGCAGGGCGTACCAGCGGCCACTGCCGGGCGCGCGCACCTCATCGCCGCGTGCATCGCCGGTCGCATCGCCATGAAGCGTTGCCAGCAGGGCATCGCGCTGGCCGTGGCCCGGCAGCGTGCCCAGGTCCGACGCGAACCGGCTGTTGGCTGCGGCGAGCGCGCCGCTGGCGCGGTCGAATGCGGCGCAGGCGAACGGCACGGCTTCGAGCACTTCGCGCAGTGCGGTGGTATCCGGGCTGTTCTGGGGCATCGCGGCGGGCGACGTGCGGCGCCGGCTTCGGGGCGAGGACGTCATGCGCAGGGTTCGGATGCCGGGCTGCTAACGTGTCGGCGCACCGGCCGGGTGCCCCACGTTCGAGATTCCATGAACCGCAACTTCCGAACCCGACTCGCCCATGCCGTGACGCTGCCCGCGGGCCTGCTGTCGGTGATCGCCAGCAGCGCAGCCGGCGCCGCGCCGGCCGGCACGACGACACCAAGCGAGTCGTTCGTCGGCGAAATGCTGGCCATTGTGATCCCGCTGGTGCTCATCATCGTGGGCCTGCTGTTCCTGCTCCGGCTGGTGCGTCGGCGATACGGTTTGACGGGCGGCGATGCGCCACTGTCGGTGCAACAGATCCTGCCCCTGGGTCCCCGTGAACGGCTGGTGGTGGTGAAGTCACGCGCAGGGCGGGTATTCGCAGTGGGCGTCGGGGCGCACACGGTGACCTACGTCACAGATCTGGATGCTGATGATCTGCCTTCCGCCCCGCCAGCAGCATCCGTGCCCGCCGCAAACTCCAGCGCCAATATCGGTGCGCATCGTTAAGTGGCTGTGACGCCTCGCTTTTCCCGGCGTCGACGTCACTGAACTGCGTGTTTTCACACTGACATCCCAGTTTCCTTGGAACCTCCTTGCAACATCCGATTGACCTCTCCATAACATAGCCCGCCTATCGTACAGGGGCACAATGTGACGCACGAGGTCAGGGGCAAGATGCGCGGATTGGTCGCCACGACGTGTGACAACGTCTCCGCAGAGGCTTTCGAGGCGGCAGCCGCAGGCGCATTTCCCTGCGCGGGTTGTTCCGCAATGCCGGAGCGCACGGGCATGAGACACGTGCCGTGAAGGCCCTGCTGGCGACCTTGACCGGCGCGCCCGCGGGCGCCGCGCCCCGGGCCAAGCTCGGCTACAGCGACGTCATCCTCGCGTTCGCGGCGGTGACGATCATCAGCGTGATGATCCTGCCGCTGCCGCTGGTGGTGATCGACACGCTCGTGGCGGTCAACATCTCGATCGGCTTCGGCCTGCTGCTGCTGGGCATCTACATCCCCACGCCCGTGGCGTTCTCGAGCTTCCCCAGCGTGCTGCTGCTGACCACGCTGTTCCGCCTGGCGATCTCGATCGCGATCACCCGTTCGATCCTGTTGCACGCCGAAGGCGGCCATATCGTCGAGACCTTCGGCACGCTGGTGGCCGGCGGCAATCTCGTCGTCGGCATGGTGGTGTTCCTGATCATCACCGTCGTGCAGTTCATCGTCATCGCCAAGGGCGCCGAGCGCGTGGCTGAAGTTGCCGCACGCTTCACCCTTGATGCGATGCCGGGCAAGCAGCTGTCGATCGACTCGGACCTGCGCGCCGGCCTGATCGACAAGGACGAAGCCCGCCGCAAGCGACGTCTGCTCGAAACCGAAAGCCAGTTGCACGGCTCGCTCGACGGCGCGATGAAATTCGTCAAGGGCGATGCCATCGCCGGCATCGTCATCATCCTTATCAACCTGCTCGGCGGCCTGGCGATCGGCGTGCTCCAGCGCGGCATGCCGCTGGGCGAAGCGACGCGGGTCTACAGCATCCTGACCATCGGCGACGGTCTGGTCTCGCAGATTCCGGCCATCCTCGCCACGATCGCCGCCGGTCTGGTCGTGACCCGCACCACCGGCGAGATCGACGACCGCCATCTTGGCGACGCGATCACCCGTCAGGTGTCCGGCCAGCCGCGCGTGATCCTGATCACCGGCATCCTCGCGCTGCTGATGATGCTGGTGCCCGGCTTTCCGTGGGCGGTGTTTCTGGTCCTGGGCGTGGGCCTGCTGACCTTCAGCGCCTACCGTTACCGCCACCAGTTCGAACTGCTGCGGCGTGCGTTCCGCGTGACCGACGAGGAAGTCGCGACCGAAGCCCAGGCGTCGGTGGAGCGCGACGATCTCGCGCCGCCGGCCCCGCTGCAGTTGCAGGTGTCTCCGCTGCTCGCCCAGTCGCTGGGCGCACACAACCTCGAGACGCGTGTGCTGGAAACCGCCCAACGACTGCGCGAGGAGTACGGCGTGCCCGTGCCGGTGCCGTCGCTGCGCATCGTGCCGACGCTCGGCGACGACGAGTACCGCCTGACCGCATTCGGCGCGCGGATCGCCAGCGGGCGACTGCGCGGCGATGCCTGGCTGCAGCCGCAGACGACGACAGCCCCCGACGCCAGCAAGCTGCCCGGTTTCTATCCGGCGGTCGTCGCAGGCGAATGGGTCAGCGCCCAGGCTGAAGGGACGCAGTCGCCGCTGGACGTGCTGGCCATGCATGCCTCGGCGGCGATCCGCCGGCGCATGGGCGGATTCCTCGGCATCCAGGAAACCTCGAACCTGTTCGCGCGCATGCAGCGCGACTATCCCGACCTGGTCAAGGAAATGCTGCGCGTCGTCGCGCCCCAACGCGTGGCCGATGTGCTGCGCCGGTTGTCGGAAGAAGGCGTGCCGGTGCGCAACCTGCGCGATGCGTTCGAGGCGATCACCGACGTCGGCGGTCGCGAGAAGGACGTGGTGCTGTTGACCGAGTACGTGCGCGTGGCGCTCAAGCGCGAAATCGCTGATCGCTATTCAGACGATGAGCGCACGCTGCATGTACTGTTGATCCATCCAGAACTCGAAGACAAGCTGCGGCAGTCGGTCCGCGTGGCGGGCGGTGCAAGCCAGCTTGCGATCTCCCCGGAACTGGCCGGGCGCCTGGGCAACGAGGTGCGTGCGCACCTGGGCCGACAGGCGCCGGACATCAAGCCGGTGTTGCTGTGTTCGCTGGACGTGCGCCGGCATCTGCGCAAGCTGATGGAGGTCGATTTCTTCGACCTGCCGGTGCTCTCGTACCAGGAACTCGCGCCGGACCTGCGCATCGTGCAGGCGGGACAGATCAATGCGTGACCTAGTCGCTTCATTCCGGGGCATGCGCCCGGCCACCGCCGTCGAAGCGGTCGCCGCAGCGCACGCGATGAGAGGACTGACATGACCGAACGCAACGAATCCACGGCGCACAACGTGCTGCGCATCGTCGACGGCCTGCATGCCGGCGCCAGCCGGATCCTCGCCGACGAGGAAATGATCCTGGTCGGCAGCGGCGAGGACTGCGACATCGTCCTCGCCGACGACGGCGTCGCCGCGCACCACGCGCTGATCAGCCTGGTGGGCGGACGCTTTCTGGTCCGCGCGCTCGACGCGCCGGTGAAGGTCGGTGGCCAGGACGTGCATCCCGGCGATCCGGTCGAACTGTCCGCCATCCAGCAGGTGCGCATCGGCGAGGCGATCATCGCCTTCGGCCGCGAGGACGATCCGGCTTGGGACGACTTCGTCACGGTGTTCGCGCCCAATGACGAGGATGCCGCGCCGCGCGCCGGCTTCGTGCGCAAGCTGCCGTGGATCGGTGGCATCGCGGCGCTCTCGCTGGCGTCGCTGGCCATCTTCGCCGCCGTATTGCCCGCGCCCGAGCATGGACCGGACCCGCGCGAGCGTCTGACGTCTCTGCTCGACGAGCACCGCGTGGTCAATGTCCGGATCAGTGACGGCGCCAACGGGCGCGCGACGGTGACCGGCGCCGTCGACGATGCCGCCACGCTGGAGCGGCTGCGCGACCGCGTACAGGCCGAGGGCCTCGATGCCACGCTGCAGATCCGCACCGGCGAACACATCGCAAGCGACGTGGCCGAGATGTTCCGGGGCCAGTCGATTCCGGTGCAGGCGCGCTATGTCGGCAATGGCGATGTCGAGGTCGTGGGCGAGTTCCAAGACGGGGCCGAGATCGAGCGTCTGGCGACCTCGCGCGCCGTGGCCGACATCCCCGGCGTGCAGCGCATCCTGCCGCGCACGCCCGGCGGTCAGCTGCCCGAGGGCGGCGTTGAACAGCCGCAGGCGCCGCCCGAGCCGCACATCGTGTCGATCGTGCGCGGCGACAACCCGCATCTGGTGTCGTCCGATGGCCGCCGGTTTGTGGCCGGCGAACAGATTCCGGGCAAGGGCGAACTGATCGCGATCGGCGAGTTCGCACACGTGCTCGGCCCGGACGGGTCGACGATCAAGATCATTCCCGGCCCGCCGCCGGTCGAGGACGAGGCGGACGAGGCCGGGGTGGCCACGGCCGCGCCGGACGCCGGGACGGACGCGGACCCGCGTTTCGCGCCGGTCGTCGGCAACGCCCGGGTGCGCGTCGCGCGCGGCGCGCAGGACACCGCAAGCACTTCGCAATGAGTCGCGCCGGCGCCGTGGCGCCGGCCTGTTTCCACTTTTTGTCAGTCGTTCAAAGGAGTCTGTCCATGACCACCATTTCACCCGACGCGATCGGCGACTTCATCGGCCGCGCTTCCATGCACAACGACAACGGCGTGCGCAGCAGCGGCCGCAGCGGCGGTGCCAGCGCATCGAGCTGGTACGAGGCGATGTCGCGCGCCTGGGGCCAGACGCTCGACCAGCAGGCCACCCGCATCACCAACCTGTCGGACGTGATCGGCCAGGGCGGCGACCAGCCTTCGAACGTGGTCGCGCTGACCGCCGAGAGCCTGCGCATGCAGTTCCTGTCCAACAATGCCTCCACGTCGCAGAACAGCGTCGGCCAGGCCCTCGAGACGCTGGGTCGCAAGCAGTAAGCGAACCGCGCAGACAGTTCCAGCAAGGAGAACGATATGGTCGACGCGATCCAGGCCGCGGGGCTCGAAGCCGCGGCACAGGGGGCATCGGGCGCAGGCGGGCACCAGCCGGTGGCTGCCGCCTACGAAGTCGGACAGTTCGCCCAGGCGATGAACCGGGCCAGCAATCCGAGCGCCGCCGCCAACGCGGCGCAGGACGTCGCCAACGTGGGCGCATCCGAACCGTCCGAAGGGGTGCGCATGCTGATGTCGGCAATGAACAACCTCAACGGCGGCGCGGAAAGCATCAACGATCTGGCCAAGACGATGACCCAGAACACCGGCGAACTCACGCCGGGCCAGGTGATCGAGATGACGATGAAATCGCATCACTTCCTGTTCCAGTGCGAGATGACGTCGAACGTGGCCAACCGCACGTCGGACGGCATCCAGCAGCTCTTCCGCCAGCAGTCGTGATTGCGAGGTGACCGGCATGCGCGCGAACACGTCACGCGTTTCGACCCGATGGGCCGCCTGGTCGGGCGTACTGCTCGCCTGTCTGATGCTGGTGGGCTGCGGCGGCACGGCCCTCTACAGCTCGGTCGACGAGCGTCAGGCCAACGAAATGATGGGTGCGCTCATCGGTTCGGGCATCCAGGCGCAGAAGAAGCCGGCGGCCAGCAAGGTCGGCTGGGACGTCTTCGTCGCCGAGAGCGATATGCCGCAGGCCATGGACGTGCTGCGCGCGCGGGGCCTGCCGCGCGAGAACTACCAGAACCTCGGCGACATCTTCAAGAAGGAAGGCTTCGCCTCGTCGGCCACCGACGAGCGCGGCCGCTACCTGCACGCGCTGCAGCAGGAGATCACCCAGACCTTGTCGATGTTGCCGGGCGTAGCCCAGGCGCGCGTGCATCTGGCACTGCCCGAGCGCGATCCACTGGGCGGTTCGACCGGCAAGACCTCGGCGGCGGTCTGGATCTTCGAACAGCCCGGCGCGAACGTGCGTGATCGCGAGGCCGACATCAAGATCGTGGTCAAGGACGGCGTCGAGGGCCTGACCGATATCAACCAGGTGTCGGTGAAGTTCGTCACGATGCCCGCACCGCCCGAATCCGCGCCGTCCACGGGCACGGCGATGGCGCTGTCGGCGATCAGCCCGATGGCCATCGTCATCGCCGCGCTGGTCGTCGCCCTGCTCGCCGTGGCGTTCGCCTTCGCGGGCCGCCTCAAGACCCGCAAGCCGGCCGCCACGGACAAGGCCCCGCCGACACGCTGGCAGGGTTGATCATGTCGCTGCAGGCGGTGCTCGCCGGGGTCGATCCGCGCTGGCATGCCGCCGGCGCTTCGGCCCTGGACGAGACACTGGGACGGCGTGCAGTGGACAGCCGTCTCGGTCGCAGGATGCTCGCAGGCGCGCTGGCGCAGGGGCCGGCCGCACAGCTGCTCGCACCCGCGCCGCAGGGGCCTGCCGCACTCGTCGCGCGCTGGCGGCCGGCGCGGCTGGCCGCCTTGCACCGCGACCTCGGGGTGCTGGCCTACGCACCTGCGATCCGGGCGGAAATCCGTCGTGATGCGGTCAAACATCTGAAGGCCGCGCTTGCCGGCAGCTATGTGCTGGCGCTGGATCGCAGCATCTGGGACGCGCGCATCGATGCCGCCCTGCAGACCCGCCTCGGCTCCCAGCTGCAGGCCGCGCTGGCGGCGGACAGCGCGTCGGCGTTGTTCGCACTGTTCGAACTGCAGGGCCGTGCCGAACTGCAGACCTGGGCGCGGCAGCGCGAGCCCGCGCTCGCCGACTGGGCGCAGCTGGCGTGCGCGCCGGCCGATCTGCCCTCGGCGCACCTGCCAGAAAAGCCTCTCCTCGTGGTGCACGCCCATCACCAGAACCGCGCCGTGGCCTGAGCCGCGCCGCACGGAGCCTGCATGTCCGATCCCGCATCCCTCGCCAGTCCGTCCGTATCTCCGGCGCCGGGCGCCGTCGCCGTTTTCGAGCGACGCCAGTTCCAGCGCGCGGTGTCCGCGCCGATCGTGCGCGCCGCCGAATGGCAGGCGCTGGCCGAGTTCGACACGCTGCTCGCCCGCGTCAATGCGCGTTACGACGAGGCCGAGGACGAGATCCGCCAGGCGCGCGAGCAGGGATACGCCGACGGCTTCGCCGAAGGCCTGGCGCGCGTGAAGCAGCAGATGACCGAACAGCTGGCCTCGCTCAACGAGCGCCGTGCGCGTGTGCTGGGCGATGCGGCCGGCCGCATTGGCGAGCTGGCCTGCGCGATCGTCGCCCGCATCGCGCCGGATTTCGACGCCGCCCAGGTCGTGCCAGCGCTGGTGATGCGCGCGGTCGAATCGGCGCAGGCCGAGCAGTTCCTGATGATCCGCGTGCATCCCGAAGCGCGGGCCGGTGTCGAGCAGGGGCTGGGCGCTGTACGCCAGGCGCATCCGGGCGTGGGCGTGATCGAGCTGGTCGACGACGAAAGCCTCGATCCGCTGAGCTGCGTCGTGGTGTCCGAAGCCGGCGAGGTCCGCGCGGGCGTGAGCCAGCAGATCGACGCGATCCGCGCCGCGCTGGCGCAGGCGAGCGCGGCAGCGACCGCATGAGTTCCGACCCCGCCCTGTCCCTGCTCGACGGTCTGGGCGCCGGTGCCGTCGCCAGCGATCCGCTGCTGCACGCGCTGGGCAAGGTACAGGCCATCGAGCGGGTCGGCCGCGTGAGCGAGGCTTACGGCACCCTGATCAAGGCCACGGGCCTGCGCGCGGCGATCGGCGAACTGTGCCACTTGCGCAATCCGGGCGATACCCGCTTCGAACTGGCGGCCGAGGTCGTCGGCGTATCGCGCCAGCACACACTGCTCACACCGCTCGGCCCGCTCGACGGCATTGCTTCGACCACCGAGGTTTATGCCACCGGCAAGCAGGCCTCGGTGCCGGTCGGCGACGGCCTGCTCGGCCGCGTACTCGATGCGCACGGTGCGCCGATCGACGACAAGGGCAGCCTCGGCGCGACGGTCGACGGCCCGATCTACGCCGCATCGCCCAATCCGCTGTCGCGCAAGCTCATCGAACGGCCGTTCTCGACCGGCGTGCGCGCCATCGACGCGACGATGACCGCGGGCGAAGGCCAGCGCATCGGCATCTTCGCCGTGGCCGGCGGCGGCAAGAGCACGCTGCTGGGCATGCTGGCGCGCGGCGGCGACGCCGAGGTCAACGTGATCGTGCTGGTGGGCGAACGCGGACGCGAGGTTAACGAGTTCATCAGCGACAACCTGGGCGCCACCGGTCTGGCGAAATCGGTCGTGGTCGTGGCCACATCCGACCGCCCTGCGCTCGAGCGCAGCCGCGCCGCCTGGGTCGGCACCGCGATCGCCGAATACTTCCGCGACCAGGGCAAACGTGTGCTGCTGCTGGTCGATTCGGTCACGCGTTTCGCGCGCGCGCTGCGCGACGTGGGCCTGGCGATCGGAGAACCGCCGGCACGCCGCGGCTTCCCACCGTCGGTGTTCAGCGAGATGCCCAAACTCTTCGAACGCGCCGGCAACAACGACAAGGGCTCGATCACCGCGTTCTACACCGTGCTGGCCGAGGACGAGGACGGCGGCGATCCGATCGTCGAGGAAGTGCGCTCGATCCTCGACGGGCACATCGTGCTGTCGCGCAAACTCGCCGCGGCCTACCACTACCCTGCGATCGACGTGCTGACCAGCCTCAGCCGCACGATGCCGCGCGTCGTCGGCAAAGACCATCTGCGTGCCGCGGGCCAGCTGCGCAAGTATCTGGCCAAGCACCAGGACATCGAACTGCTGCTGCAGCTGGGTGAGTACAAGCGCGGCACCGATCCCGATGCCGACGTCGCGATCGAGAAGATCGGGCCGATCCGCACGCTGCTGCAGCAGTCCGAGCACGAGCTCGTACCGTTCGACGCCGCCTCGGATGCACTGCGGAAGCTGTTCGGATGAAGCGCTACCCGCTGCAGACGCTGTTGCAGCTGCGCGAACACCGCACCGAGGCGGCGCGCATGGTCGTGCTGGACAAGCAGCGCGCGCTGCAACAATGCGTCGACGCCTGCACGCGCGTGCAGACCGAGCTGACCGGACTGGAGCGCGACCGCAGCGACCATCGCGGTCGCCTGCTTGAACCGCCGCCCGCGGGCGTGCCATGGCCGGCCGCGTTTTCGCAGCGCGAGGCACACATCGACCTGCTCGGCGGACAGATCGTAGGCGCGCAGCAGCGTCTGTCGAAGGCGCAGGACGCCGTGCGGGCCGCCGAAGCGGCCCTGCAGGAGGCGCGGGAGGCATTCTTCCGCGCGAAAGGCAGGCAGGACGCACTCGAAAAGCGCCGTGACCTGTGGAAACGCGAGCAGCGCGGCCTGTTCGAACGCCAGGAAGAGGCGGTCAACGAAGATCTGATCCAGGCCCGCTACATGGCACGGCACTAGGACACGAGGAGACGACGATGAGCGTGCAGCGCAACGATTCCGCTTCCCGACCGCCCGACCAGACCGCGCGCAATCGCGAGGTCGACCGCCAGGCCAGGGCCGACACCAAGGACGCGCCGCCGCGCGAGCGCGTCGACCAGTTCCGCTCGATGATGCAGCAGGCACGCGGTGACCTCGCGGGACTGCAGACCGGCAGCGGCCTGGAGGGCGCGGTGCAGGGCGAGGGCGAGCTGCAGGAAGGCGACATGGCCCAGATGGCCAGTCAGGAAGAAGCGACGAAGACCCGCCAGTCGCTGACCGACGTCGTCGACGCACGCACGTTCCGCCAGCAGCACGACACCGGATTCGGTGCGCAGTCGCAGGGCATGGAATCGGCCGCGATGCTCCAGGCGCAGATGGCATTGCGCGATGGCGCTCCGGCTGCAGCGCCGGCCGCGGCGTCCAACGCCGGGCAGATCTTCGACATGATGGAAAAGCACGTGCGGCAGATGGCCGTGCACGACGCCCGCGATCCGGGCGGCGATGGTCAGGTGCTGCTGCGCATGGCCGACGCGACGCTGCCCGGCACCGACCTGCTGCTCAGCAAGAGCGCCGACGGCTGGGTGCTGCGCGCCGACAGCCGTTCGCGCGAGAGCTTCGATGCGATCCGCGAGGCTGGCCCGCAACTCGCGCGCCGCTTCGCCGAACAGAACCTCGGCACGCTGACGATCGATCCGCACTATCACGACTGATCGCGAGATCGCGCCGTGCTCAGGCGTCCGGCGGTCGCGCCTCACGCCGGTCGGGGTCGCGGCGCGGTCTCAGGCCGCACCAGTCGTCGCGCTCGATACGGAAGCGGCGTGCGCAGCGTCCAAATTGCGCCCCGGGCGGTGTCTCACGGAAACCCAGCCGCGCGAGCAGCGGCGGCACGGAGCGGTTGTCGGGATCGCACTGGGCGATCAGCGCGGGCAGGCGAAGACTTTCGAACGCATGCGCGCACAGCAGCGCGCCGCCCTCGATGGCATAGCCACGGCCCCAGGCGGCGGGCAACAAGCGGACACCGATCGCGATGTCGCCGTCGTCGCCGCTCGGCGTCAACGAGAACAAGCCGATGAAGCGTCCGGCGCGGTCGCGCGCGTGCCACAGCCCCAGGCCCGGTCGTTCGCGATAGAGCTTGTTGCTCCACACCACCAGACCCATGGCGTCCTCGACCGTCGCGACCGGATCGTCGAGCAGCCACCGGACGACCCGTTCTTCGCGGCCGAGCCGGAGCAGATCCAGCGCGTGCCGGAATGCGAACCCGTGCAGGCGCAGTCGCCGCGCGCGCAGATGCTCTTCCTCGGGATAGTCGCGGCCATCGACGGGAAGGTCGTCCCGGGTGAAGCGGCTCAGGCCCGGCGGCATTCCGGGCACGGACAGACGGTCGGCCATGGCCCCTGTATACGCGATCGCGCCGCGTCGGCGGGCATCCGCAGGGCTAGGGCGGGCCCTAGGTGGGGTACGACCTAGCTGTCAGGTGTCGATGCGGCAGCGACACTGGCGCCGCAGTCCTGCTCGCCGATCGGAAGTGATCGAAGGTGCACGCAGGGTCCAGAAATCTTCGATTCCAATTCACATCACAGGAGTTCCCACGTATGTCCAGCGACGTCTTTTCCGGCATCGGTTCTCTCATCGGCAGCGCGATCGGTGGCCCGCTCGGCAGCATGTTCGGCAACCTGATCGGCGACATGATGGGTCAGATGTTCAACACCGCGTTCGACAGCATGTTCTCGGCGCTGGGCCTGCCATCTTCGGCGCAGGATGCGGTGTCCGAAGGGTTTTCCGCAGGCTTCAACTTCGTCTTCAGCGGCAAGTGATCATGCACGGCGACCAGCACGCGCAGCGTCAGGCCTGGATCGAAGGCCTGGCGCAGTTGCGGGCACAGGGCGCCCTCGGCGCCGATGATGAAAGCGCGCTCATCCGCCACATGGACGAGCGCCTCGATGCAGTACAGCAGGAGCTCGCTGCACTGGTGCCCGAATACGAGCGTCGCGTGGAAACGGACGGACGCGCGAACGCGGATGCGTGGTTGGGTGCGCTGTCCCGGGCGATGGGTGAGCGCGAAGGCGCCGAGGCGAAACGTCTGGTGGAATCGCTCACATCGATCAACGCGGTCGCTTAACACCGCGCGCTGCAACCTCGAGCTTCAGACAGAACACTCAGGAAATGGCCATGCAGGATCCCAACGTCACCAAGCTGGTCGAGAACGGCAAGGCAGACCTCCAGCAGCAGTTCGAATCGTTCCTGTCGTCCGAACAGGGCATGGACCCGGCCGAGCGCCAGGAGCTTGCACGCCTCTTCCAGAAGTCGATGGACGATGTCGCGCATGCACCGGAGTCGGCGGCGCCCTTCGACCGCAACGCCTGGCGCAACACGGTCGAATCGCTGCAGTTGGCGGGCGGCCTGGACGACGATGACGCCGCAAGGCTCATCCGCTCGCTCAACGACGCGCTCGACGCGTTCGAATCGACCGAGTCGAAGGTGGCGCTGGAGTTCTCGAAGCGCGTCGAAACGCATGGTCAGGCCGAAGCGGTCGCCTGGCTCCGCACGCAGCAGAGTTCCGGCAACCAGATCGCATGAATCTCTGAATTACGGTTTTCAACTCAACACGCAGGAGAAGGCAGATGAGCACGATCGAAGGCACCTTCAGCTTCAACTTCGCCGACAACACCTTGCAGGAACTGCAGAACAAGGCACAGCTGAGCGCCAAGAGCGGCAGTTGGCTGGTGCAGTTCGCCACTGTGATGGGCGAGATCGCGAACAAGATCTCCAACCAGATGATGGAAAAAGCAGGCGAGATCGATACCGCCGCAAAGAACAAGGAACCCGCCAACCAGCTGACGGCCGAGCTGACCGCGCTGAGCCAGCTGTTCAAGATGCTGACCGAAGCCACGAACAACGTGATCAAGTCGGTTGGTGAGGGCAACAGCGCCCTGGCCCGCAAGCAGTAAGCCTCCAAGGCGCCACCTTCGGGTGGCGCCGTCCACTGCGCGCCAAGGCACATCGTGCCTTGGCGTTTTCGTTGGTACCGGTTGGCTCGTCGGCCGGGTCTTCAGCGCGAGGAGTTCGACATGTTGCGGCGATGGCGTCACCCCCTACTGGCCTGCCTGGCGCTCTTTTCGGCCACTGCATGTGGGCAGGATTCACAGTTCCTGAGCGACTACGCCGGAGAGGCCTATCTGGGCAGCCTGCGGGCGGTGGTCTACGACGGCGAAGGCGAGCGGATCATGAGTCGGCGCGGCGAGGGCAGCGCCCAGTTCGAGCCCTCCGGCGACGGGACCGCGCGACTCGTTGTGTCGGGTGTGATCACCGATTCGCCCGGCGATGCCAGCTTCGTGATCGACGGCGCCTACGATGGCAACGCGTGGACCGCGCACGCGGGCGACATCCGCATGACGGTCGACAGCAATGGTGAGATCGGTGGCGGGGGCACATCGGGAAACAACCGGTACGACTTCAGTGGGCGGGCGCTGCCTGGCCGGATGCGACTCACCGTCGAACTGAGACCACTCGATGCGAAGAGCGCGCAGGTCGCCAGCAGGTTCAAGTTCGATTACAGCCTCAATCGAACGGCACCGGCAGGTGCACGCACACGTGACGACCGGGCCCAGGCGTCGGAAGGCACATGTCGCAGCATCCGATACGAGATGCGACCGGTCGCCAGCATCGGCGACGGGACGATGAGCATGCTGAATGTGCCGGTCTGCCTGAAGTAGGCGCCGCATCGGGCGTCCAATCAACGAGAGTCCTCTGGAGTTCAAGGCATGTTGCGACGTACGGGTATTTCGATCTGGCTTGCGGCGGTTTGCTGGTTGGCGATCGCCGTCTCGATGGATACGCACGCGGCCGATGGCGACGCGGCAGTGCAGCGCGCGTTGCAGACGGCGATCTCGCGTCCCGCGCCGGCGCAGGTGGATGCGTCGGCCGTCGAGGCGTTGTCGTTCCGCCGCGACCCCGCGGTCAGTGCCCGCGTGCAACAGGAAACCATCCAGGCCTTCGGGCGCAATCCGCAACAGGCGGCCGATCTGGAGAAGGTCATCGGGTCGGGCGAGATGCTCGGCGAGTTCGACAAGATCCTGCGCCGCTACGGCTACGACCCGACCAACCTCGGCGATGTGCTCGCAGCGCACCTGCTGATTTCCTGGGAAGTGGTCAACGACCGCGATTCGCGACAGTCGCCGGACGGCCAGCGTGCGGTCCGCCGCCAGCTGATCGGTCCGCTGGCGGCGATTCCCGAAGTCGCGGCGATGAGTGATGCCGCCAAGCAGGCGCAGGCTGAACGTACCGCCTATCTCACGATGGTCTCGGCGCTGACCTATCAGACGATGAAGCGGGACGGGAACCGGCAGGGGCTGCAGAGCCTGTCGGCAGGTGTGCGTCAGGGTCTGCAGGGCAACGGCGTGGACCTGCAGCGCGTCTCGCTGGGCGACGGTGGGCTCGTCGCGCGCTGATGCAGTGCGGCTTGGCGCCGCGAGCGCGCGGTTGGAGCGAGCGTGATGCCGGCGTCTGTCTTTGAAAACACAGCGAACCGAAACTGCCCGGGAGCCGGGCTACCCGACATCGCGGGGGTCTAACGGCGGATCGCCTCGTCCGGCCGCCGCGCGGCTCGGGTGAGCTGTCGGCCGAGCCACCATGCGCCGCCGGCGGCCAACAGGCCCGATACCGCGAACTCGCCGGTCCAGCGGCGCAGCGTGGGCGCGGCCGGCAACTCGCCGAAGCTCAACAGGAAGGCGACGAGTACGAGCCCGAGGCATCCGTAGGCCACGATCGCCAGCACCCAGAACAGCCACTGGAACACGCGCTCGGCTTCGTGCCGGCTGTCGTCGTGCGGGCGCACCAGGTGCAGGCGCCCCTGCGCCATGGCCAGCATCCACTGGCCCATCTGTTGCGCGCCGACGCGCATGCGTTCGCGTCTGCGCAGCCCAGGACCCTCGGCGGTGTAGGTGCCGGTGCCTGTCAGCTCGGCGCGCACGGGGCTGCCGGCGTCGAGTGCGGCATTGCCCGCCAGTGGATTGCCGACCGCCTGCGCCTGCGGATTGCCCGCGACCTGCGGGGCCACGTTGACCTGCGCAACCGTCGCCGCGAGCGGCACCGCTGCAAGCAGCGCGGCGCCTTGCGGCGTCGCAGGCACGGCCGGCGCCTGTATGGCGACCGGCGCCTGCTGGAGCGGCGCATTCGTCGGCGGTTGCTGAGAGGACGGGCCAGCACTGGCACCGGGAGCCTGCGCATTTTGAGGCGCCGCAGCCTGGGGTGGCGCCGTCGGACTTGCGGTCGCCGGCGCGCCCGGCGCCTGTTGCGGTGTGGCCGGGGCCGCCGCCTGTTGCATCACCGTGGCCGGGTTCGGCGCCGTGGCCTGCATGGTCGCCGCGCCCGGGGTGGTTTGCGGCGCAGCGGCCGTCGACTGCTGGACCGCTGGAGCTGTCGGCGCCGTCTGCGCCGGTTGCGACGTCGGTCCGGCAGGCAGTGACATCGTCTGGGGCGCGGTGTTCGGTGTCGCCGAGCTGTTCACAGCGTTTCCGACCGTGCCGGCGACCTGGCTGGCGACATTGGCCACGTTCGCCGGAACGCCGACAGGGCCCTGCGCCGTGCCGGGCGTCGCGCCCGGTACCGGGGTCGGCGTCGCGGCGGGCGTGGGCGCGGGAGGTGTCAGTGCGTTACGGAGCGTGCTGGTTACGGCGCCCAGTACGCTGTTCGCGGTGCCCCACAGGCCGCTGGGGCTGCCCGTTGCCGGAGTGGTGGCGCTCGGCGCAAGCGGCATCGCGGCAGGGGCGGTCGGCGCGGCATTCGATGCGGTATTGCCGGCGAACGGCGCGGGCGGCAGCGGGAGGGTCACGCCCCCGGGCAAGGTGATCGTCGGCAGGCCGCCTGCGGGTGTCTGGGATGTGGCGGCCGCGGGTGTCGCCGACGGGCCCGCCGACATGTTCTGCGCCGGCGTGCCGCCCAGATTGGCGTTGGGAAACATGCTCTGCGCCTGCTGCTGCGGCATCGCCTGCATCTGACTGCCGAACCCGCTGCGCAAGGCCTGGAACAGCTGCCCCGGCGGAGGCAGGCTCAGGCGGCTGTTCGACGAGGAGAACAGTCCGAGTGGGTCGGGAAAGGACACCGTTGCCTCCGGGGGCTGGATGGCAGTCGGGGAAGAAGAGGGCGGAAGGTCCGCTTCGGTGACGGCTTCCGTCGAGCGTAGGTGTCGACCGGCCCAGACGCACCCTCGGGTCGACCCTAGATTGCGCCGATCTGCGACCGGTGTCGCATGCGGGCAGGGGCAACGCGCGTCACCCCGCAGCTCCGGTGCCGGAGGCAGTGTCACGGCGCCGCCGGCGAATATCCGCGGCGCGTGATCCGCAGATCACGCGCCGCGCCATCGTTCGGTCAGTTCGCCAGTTCGAGCGCGCCGCGCTTGGATGCGCGGCGGGCTTCGGTGGGCTGGGCCCAGTCGTTGTTGAACTGCGCCGGCTCCCAGCCGCCGTAGCTCGGGTTGGCCAGCATCCACCAGCGCTCGCCGAACCAGTCGCCGTAGGTGTCGAGCAGTTCGCCGCGCGCGTCGGTGGTGTTGGCGACGATGTCGACGAAATCGCCGAGCTGGTCGCCGAACTGCATCAGCACGCGGTAGTCGCGACCGGCCAGGCGCCGGCGGCAGGTCTTTTCGGTGCCGTGCTGCTCGCAGTTCTCCACGAACGTGCCCAGGCCCAGGAACACGCTTTCATCCTTGACCGGCAGGCCTTCGGCGCGCAGGTTCTCGAGCGTGGCTTCCTGCAGGTGCTGGGCACGGTTGGACAGGTACAGAATGGTCACGCCCTTGGCCTCGGCCGCCTTCGCGAATTCGAGCACGCCGGGCACCGGCTTGGCCTTCTTTTCGGCCACCCACTGCGCCCAGGTGACTTCGTCGTATTCCATGCCGTTCTGCACCAGGCGTGCCTGGTAGGGCGAGTTGTCGAGCACGGTCTCGTCGATGTCCATGATCACCGCCGGCGGCAGCGCGCTGGCCTCGCCGATCAGCTCGCGCTCTTCGGGCACCAGCGCGTCCCAGTTCGTCTGGGCGATGGCGTCATCGAGGTGATCGGCCGCCGCGCGGAAGATCGACAGGCTGTTGGCGCGGTATTCCTCCGAACGCTGGATCCACAGCACCGCGTTGAGGTTGTCGCTCGGATCGCTCGCGGCCGGGGCCTGCGTCGGCGCGGCGGCATCGACCGGTGCGTCGGCCGGCGGCGTCGTGGGCTTGCAGGCGGCGAGCAGCAGCGCGCTCGCGAGCAGGGACAGGGCGGGTGCGGTCAGGCGCATGGCAGATCCGTGGTCATCGTGTGAACACGCAAGTCTAGCCGCCGACGCTGCGGCGAACATGACAGGCGGACGCGCCGGCGGCATCCTGCCGCGCCTTCTTTCGAGTGGAGCGCTGCCGCAATGGACGATACCGATCGCTGGCCACGTCTCACGCCGATCGAGGCGCGTGTGCTCGGTTGCCTGGTCGAAAAGCAGGCGACCACGCCCGATGTCTACCCGCTGACGGTCAATGCCGCGCAGTCGGCCGCCAACCAGAAGACCGCGCGCGAGCCGGTGATGTCGGTGTCCTTCGGCGACGTGCGGCACGCGCTGCGCCAGCTCGAGGGTCACCGTTTCGCACGGCAGTCGTTTTCCTCGCGCGCCGAGCGCCACGAACACACGCTCGGCACCGCGCTCGACATCCCGCAGCCCCAGGTCGTGCTGCTGGCGCTGCTGATGTTGCGCGGCGCGCAGACGGTCGCCGAACTGGTCACGCGCAGCGAGCGTCTGCACGCATTCGCCGATGCCGAGGATGCGCGCCACCACCTCGAACGTCTGACGGGCAAGGGACTGGCGGTGCGGATTCTACCCTCGGCCGGGCGACGCGAGGACCGTCACGCGCACCTGCTGTGCGGGCCGGTGGATGTGGAGGCGATCGCGGCGTCGGCGGGTGGGGCACGCGATGCGTCGGGCGATCCGGCACTGGCTGCGCGCGTCGAAGCGCTGGAAGCCGAAGTCGCCGCGCTGCGCGAGGCCATCGATGCCCTGCAGACGCGCCTGCCCCTGTAGGCGCGCGCTTGCGCGCGCTGGGGTTTCACCGGCGGCGCATCCTCGCGCGAGCCTGCAGACATGCGATCAGCTGTCGAGCAGCGCCTTGATCGCCGCGAAGCCATGGTCGGCGCGCTCGCGCCTGCGCGCCGCATCGGCCACCGGATCGGCACCGTCGCGCTGGATTTCCGCAGCCGGCAGTTCCTCGAAGAACCGGCTCGGCGTGAGTCGCAGCTTCTGCCCCCAGCGCTGGGTCTCGCGCGGGTGGCTCAGCCACAGCTGTTCCTTGGCGCGGGTGATACCCACGTAGAGCAGGCGGCGCTCCTCGTCGATGCGACCCTCGTCGATGCTCGACTCGTGCGGCAGCGTGTTGTCGTCCATGCCGATGATGAAGACGTAGCGGAACTCCAGACCCTTGGCCGCGTGCATGCTCATCAGCCGCACCTGGTTGCCCGGTTCGCTCTTGTCGGCATGGCTGAGCAGCGCGAGCTGCGAGGCCAGTTCGCCCGGCGCGGTGCCGCGCGCGCCTTCGAACCAGTCGGCCAGTTCGTTGAGGTTGCCGCAGCGGATGCGGAACAGATCTTCGGTCTTGCACTGCGATTTGAGCATCGCGATCAGGCCCGAGCGCTCGTTGAGCGTGCGCACCAGCTCGCCCGGCGCCATCTGCCGCGCATCGTCGCGCAGGCTGCGGACGATGTCGCCGAACTCGCTCAATGCGTTGGCCGCACGCGGCGGCAACTGCTTGAGCAGGCCCATCGATTCGATCGCGCGCGACATCGGCACGTCCGCCTCGCGCGCCAGTTCCGACAACCGCGCCAGTGAGGTCTGGCCGACACCGCGTGCCGGCGACTGCACCGCGCGCAGGAAGGCCGAATCGTCCTCCGGATTCGCCAGCACGCGCAGCCAGGACATCGCGTCCTTGACCTCGCCGCGGTCCAGAAACGCCGTACCGCCGCTCAGGTGATACGGCACCCGCAACAGCTGCAGCGCCTTTTCCAACGGGCGCGAGAGGTGGTTGCTGCGGAACAGGATGCAGAACTCGCTCCACTCCACGTTGCGCGAGGTCTGCAGGAAGTGGATCTCGCTGGCGACCTTTTCGGCCTCGTGCGCGCTGTCGCGGCATTCCCAGATGCGGATGCGCTCGCCGTCGGCCTGCGCGCTCCACAGCGTCTTGGGATGCTCGTGCGGGTTGTGCGCGATCAGCGCATTGGCCGCGCGCAGCACGCGGTTGCTGCAGCGGTAGTTCTGTTCGAGCTTGACGATGCGCAAGTCGGGGTAATCGTTGCCCAGCGCGGTCAGGTTCTCCGGGTTCGCGCCGCGCCAGGCGTAGATGCTCTGGTCGTCGTCGCCCACGCAGGTAAAGTTGCCCTTGGGTCCGGCGATCGCCTTGAGCAGGCGGTACTGCGCGTCGTTGGTGTCCTGGCACTCGTCCACCAGCAGATAGCCGATGCGCTCGCGCCACGCATTGCGCGCGTCCTCGTCGGATTCGAGCAACTGCACCGGCAGGCGGATCAGATCGTCGAAGTCGACGGCGTTGAACGCGGTCAGCCGCTCCTGGTAGCGCGCGTACAGCGCCGCCGCCTCGAACTCGCGCGCGCTGATCGCGACGTCGTGCGCCTGCTCGGGCGACAGGCCGGCGTTCTTGGCCTTCGACACCAGGCCCTGCAGCAGCTGGATCATGTCCGGCTTGACGCCCGGCAGCAGATCCTTGATCTGCGAGGCGGCATCGTCGGCGTCGAAGATCGAGAACCCGCGCCGCAGGCCCAGCTTGGCGTGGTCGATCTGCAGCATCTTCAGGCCGAGCGCATGGAAGGTGCAGATCGTCAGCCCGTCGGCCGCGTCGCCGCGCAGACGCTTGGAAATACGCTCGCGCATTTCCTTGGCCGACTTGTTGGTGAAGGTGATCGCCGCGATCCGCTTGGCCGGATACCGTCCGGACTGGATCAGGTGCGCGATCTTCTCCACGATCACGCGCGTCTTGCCGCTGCCCGCGCCGGCGAGCACCAGCAGCGGTCCTTCGATGTGCGAAAGCGCCGCCGCCTGTTGGGGATTGAGACCGTGCATCGGAACCATGGAGATCAGCGGCGCACAGTCTAGCGGCCGAACGGGCGGCCGCCGAGGTCCCTGGCGCGTCCTCCGATCGTGGCAGCGCAGTGCCGCGGTTGGAGCTGAATCCGCGGCCGCAGCAGGCATCGTATCGGCCACACCCCGCATCGGACCCGCGGCTGCACGGGGCGGGAAACCGCGCCCGCGCCGGTAGAATGCCGCGATGGCGAAGCTGTACTTCTACTACTCGGCGATGAACGCCGGAAAGACCACCACGCTGCTGCAGAGCGCGCACAACTATCGCGAGCGCGGCATGCGTGTGGCCATCCTCACCCCGCGTCTGGACCACCGCGCCGGCGTGGGGCGCGTGGCCTCGCGCATCGGTCTGTCGTCCGACGCGATCGCCTTCGACCGCAACGACGATCTGCTCGGCTGCATCCGCGCTCTGGTCGAGGGCGATGGCGCGTTGCATTGCGTGCTCGTCGACGAGGCCCAGTTCCTGTCGCAGGCGCAGGTGTGGCAGTTGTCGGAAGTGGTCGATGCGCTGCGCATTCCGGTGCTGTGCTACGGGCTGCGCACCGATTTCCGCGGCGAACTGTTCGAGGGCAGCCGGCATCTGCTGGCCTGGGCCGACGAGCTCGAAGAGATCAAGACCATCTGCCACACCGGCAAGAAGGCGACGATGACCGTGCGCGTCGACGACAACGGTTACGCGGTGCAGGACGGGCCGCAGGTCGAGATTGGCGGCAACGAGCGCTACGTGTCGGTCAGCCGCGCCGAGTTCAAGCGCATCGTGCGCGGCGAAGGTCGCATCGAGCCGGTGCAGCCACCGCTGCCGCTGGGCTGAGGCGCGGCCTCAACGCCGGGCCAGCGACGTCTGGCAGCGCCGCTGCAGCGACGCGATCTCGCGCACGACCGCGCCGCCCTGTGGCTGCGCCGCGCGGATCTGCGCCGACAGCTGCGGCCATGGCTCGGGGACGTGCATCCCGGCGCCGCGTCCGCATCGCGCGGCCGCCGCATGCGCACGCGCCAGCCAGCCGATCCGGCGCAGTTCACCGTCGTCCGGCGACAGCGCCGCAAGCGTGTCGAGTGCGGCCAGTGCCTCCGCGCTGCCGGCGTCGGACGCTGCGCGATCGCGTGACAGCGCGGCGCGCAGGGCAGCAGGATGCCGGGCACCGTAAGCGGCGGCGGTGAGGCGCGCCGCCTCGTCCAGATGCGC
>NTJI01000002.1 GCA_002307375.1 Lysobacteraceae bacterium NML93-0399
AGCCGCGACGCCGGCGCGCCCCGCCCAGGGTGAGCGCCCCTCGCGCGGCGATGCCGGCGGTCAGCGTGGCGACGGGAAGGGCGAGCGTGGTGGCCGCAATGGCCAGCGTCGCGATCGTCGCGGCAACCGCCAGGGTCAGGGTGCAGCCGACGCCAAGGCGGCGACCACCGCTCAGGGGGCGCGCGAGGACGCACCACGGGAGCCGCGGCGCGACACCGCGCCTGCCGCCGACGCCGGTGCGCGCAAGGAGCGCCAGCAGGAGCGCCGCCAGCGCCAGAAGCAGCGTGGTCAGCGTCAGAAAACAGAAGGCGAAGCGACCGAAGCCCAGGCGACGACTGCCACTGTCGCGCCGGCCGTTGCCGCAGCAGTGGAAGCACCGCGTCCGACGCAGGCCGAGGTCGCGTCGCCGGCACCGGCCGTGACGGCCGAAGCCCCGTCGACCGCTGAGACGCGCGAAACCGTTCATGCCGAAGCCGCGGCGCCGACCGTCGACACCGGCCTCGAGGACGGCAACACCCACGAGGTGGAGACCGAAGGCGCACATGGTGGCGAGACCGGAAGCGAGACCGGCGACGACGAGGGCGGCAACGGTCGCCGCCGTCGTGGACGCCGCGGTGGACGTCGTCGTCGTCGTGGCAAGTCCGGCGAGAGCGCCGCGGGCGACGAGGGCACGCTGGATGCCGATGACCAGGGCGACGACGAGGGTGTCGTGTCGACCGGCCATGGCCAGCCCGAGTTCGACTTCGACGACCTCCCCGCCCCCGGCACCACGCCGGCCGACGCCGCGCCGGCCACGGCCGAGGATGCGCAGCGCCATCAGCGGGCTGCCGCCGCCGCACTCCCGGTCGCCACTGAGGCAGCCGTCCAGGCCGTCGAGCGCCTGACCGGGGATGCGTCCGCGCCCCTGAACACCGCGCCCGCCGGAGCCGACGCCGTCCCGGCAGGTCCTGAAGCCGCGGCGCCGGTCGAAGCCAGCGTCACCGCCGCACCGGCGCAGACGCCAGCGGACAGCCAGACCGCCGTCGAAGGCCAGCCCTCGCCCGAGGCGCCGGCGGAGGTCGCCGCGGACGTGCTCGAGACATCGGCCGCATCCCAGGCGCAGGTGCGCGATACCGCTGCGGACGACACCGCCAGTGCAGTTGTCGACGCGCCGGCGGCCGAGGCGCAGCGCGAGGAGGCAGGCGACAGTGGCGACGTGACGCCGGCCGCCCCCCGCGCCCCGGTGACCCAGGGCCTGTTCGACGCGCCGGCCGCCGACGCCGGCACAGACGCTCAGCCGGACCAGGTCGCCATCGGCGATGCGCAGTCGGCGGCAGGGATGCCGCATTCCGCGCACGCTGCCGACGACACCGCGCAGGCGGACGAGGCCGCGCCGATCGATCCGGCCGACGCCGCAGTGGCGGGCACCGAGTCCACCGATTCGGCCGACGACGTCGCGGAACACCAGACTGGGGAGCCGCGACCCGCGTCGAGGCCACACGAGGCCTGAGTTCCGCAGCAACACACGGACAAACCCCGGCCCAGGCCGGGGTTTTTTCTCGGCGTGTGTCGGGTCTGACGAGAGTGCCGGACCTACAGCGTCCCGAACGCGTAACGCGTCGCTCCGACGCGCGTGCCCGCCGCGCGAGCTCGGAAATGCCCGGTGACCAGGTCGGGTGCCGACGTCGCATGCGCGGCGAGAAGGCCGACGGGCGCTACGAAGTCGAAACGCGCTCGCGCCTCACGCCCCCGGTGCGCACGGACGTCGCGCTCACCACGCTGGCACCGACTGCGCGAACGCAGTCGGACACGGCAATACCGGCTTCTGCAGGACGATGCCTGCCGACTGAGCGCGTCCGACGGCCACGCCGGCATCCGGCACGCCGCCGACGACGCCGCTCAGACGACGGCCAGCTCGGTCGGTGCGACGCGGTACTGGCTGGCCAGGCGCGCCAGGGCGATCGAATCCTGGATCTGCAGCTTCTCGAACAGGCGCGACTTGTGCGTGTTGACGGTCTTGGCGCTGAGGCTCAGCCGCCGCGCGATGTCTTCCTGGCGCAGCCCCTGCAGCAGCAGCATCGCCACTTCCATCTCGCGCGGCGACAGCGCATCGAACGGCGTCTCGTTGCCGCCGATGCCCGACAGGGCGAGATTCTGCGCGATGTTGCTGGCCAGATACCTGCGACCGCGCGCGACGTCGCGCACGGCGCGGATCAGTTCGGCAGCATCGCCACCCTTGCCCACGTAGCCCGATGCGCCGGCTTCGATCATCCGCCGTGGCATCGGCCCGTCTTCGAGAATCGACACCACGATCACCCGTGTCTCGGGCTGGCCCCGCACGACGCGTTCGGTGACTTCCAGTCCACTGACCCCCGGCAGGTGCAGATCGCAGAGCACGATGTCGGGCTTGAGCCGACGGATCAGTGGCAGTGCTTCTTCCCCGCTCTCGGCCTCGCCGATGACCTCGATGTCGGCTTCGCCCATGAGGATCATGCGCATGCCGGTCCGTACGAGCGCATGGTCGTCGACCATGAACACGCGAATCGTCATCCCTGTTTCTCCCGTTGCGTGCCCCCCGCGGTCATCGAGGCTACGTTGCGCGTCCTCGTGATGGCAAGTCGGTAAATGCTGACCGCAGTGTCAGCTCCTCGCCTGCGCCATCGTCATCGCCAGCCGGATGTCCTCGGCCATCGTGTCGGCCGGTTGATCGTACTGGAACGCCAGCCGCAGGTGTCCGCGCGGATCGATGAGGTAGTTCACCATCGTGTGGTCCATGGCGTAGGACGAACTCGTCGGAACCTGTCGGTAGGTGACCCGGAAGGCCTGCGCCGTAAGACGCGTCTGCATGTCGTCACCGCGCAGGGCGACGATGTCGTCGCCGAAGGCTCCGACGTACTCGGCCAGAATCTCGCCGGTGTCGCGGGCGGGATCCACGGTGACGAACACGATCTGCAGCTGCTCGCCGGCCTCGCCCAGCGCGCGCTTGACCTGGGTCGCCTTGAGCAGCGATGTGGGGCAGACCTCGGGGCAATGCGTATAGCCGAAGGACAGCAGCACGTAGCGGCCGCGGAAGTCGGCCAGGCCACGCGGCTGGCCGTCGGTGTCCTGCAGATCGAGGCTGCGGCCATAGACCACGCCCGACAGATCGGTGCCGGTGAACGGCCCGGCCGGCGGCGCGCTGCAGGCAGCGAGCAGGAGTGCGGACAGGGCCAGGATCGCGGGACGGACGGACACGGTCGAGGGCAGTGACAAAGCGTTACGCGGGAGGCTGGAGTCTAACGGGGCAGGCCTGAAGCACTGCGCGACCGATCGTCGCAGTCCGCTTCAGAGCGCCTGCAGGCGTTCGATCGCTGCCGCCAGCGTCGCCTCGTTCTTGGCGAAGCACAGCCGCGCCAGGCGTTGACCGGCCGGCGGCGTCGCATAGAACGGCGACAGCGGAATCGCCGCCACGCCCTTCTCCACCGTCAGCCAGCGACAGAACGCCACGTCGTCGAGATCGCTGACGGCCGAGTAATCGACGAGCTGGAAATAGCCACCCGGCACCGGCAGGCAACGCAGCCGCGTGCTCGCCAACTGCGCGGCGAAGGCATCGCGCTTGGCCTGGTAGAACGCGCCGAGCTGCTCGTAGTGTTCTGGTGCCTCGCGCAGCATCTGCGCGAACGCATGCTGCGCGGGGGCGAAGGTGCAGAAGACGTTGTACTGGTGGACCTTGCGGAACTCGGCGCTCAGCGCCGGCGGCGCGATGCAGTAGCCGAGCTTCCAGCCGGTGCAGTGGTAGGTCTTGCCGAAGCTCGACACGACGAAGCTGCGTTCGCGCAGTTCCGGCCAGCGCAGCGCTGATTCGTGGCGCGCGCCATCGAACACGATGTGTTCGTAGACCTCGTCCGACAGCAGGAAGATGCCGGTATCGCGCAGGATGTCGGCGATCGCCTGCATGTCGTCGGCGCCGAGCATCGCGCCGGACGGGTTGTGCGGGCTGTTGACGATCAACATCCGGGTCCTGGGCGTGATCGCATCGCGCACGCGCTGCCAGTCGGGCGCGAAGGTCGCCGGATCCAGCGGCACGTGCACCGCGACGGCTCCGGCCAGCTCGATCGCGGGCGCGTAGCAGTCGTAGGCCGGATCCAGCACCACCACGTTCTCACCGGCGCGCACCACCGCGTGGATCGCGTTGAAGATCGCCTCGGTGGCGCCGCTGGTGACGGTGACTTCCGAATCGGCATCCGGGCGATGCCCGTAGACGCGCTCGGTCTTCTCCGCGATCGCCTCGCGAAGCGCCGGAATGCCCGTCATCGGCGCATACTGGTTGTGGCCGGCGCGCATCGCCTCGGCCAGCGCGTCGACCAGGCGCGGCGGCACGTCGAAGTCCGGAAATCCCTGGCCCAGGTTGACCGCGCCGTGTTCGGCGGCCAGCTGCGACATCACGGTGAAGATCGTGGTGCCGACCTTCGGAAGTTTGGTCCGGATCATCGCCTGCGCGCCGTTGGAAGATCTGAGGGGCCACGAGTGTACGGATGCGCACTACGGGGATAAACCGCCGCCATGAACCGCCAGCATCCCATCGACGACACCCGCCTGCTCGAGCTGTTGCACGCCTATCTCGATGCCCGCTACCGCTGGCAGCATCGCGACGACTGGCACGACATCGTCATCGGTCTGCCGACGCCGGGGCTGGACCTGCGCTATCCCGACGTCGCCAGCTTCGGCGCGATCTCGGCCTGGAATCCGATGTCCGAGCCGCGCACGGCGGTCGAGAACCGGCGCGCGGACAAGGCGCTCGAGGCCGAGCTGACGGCGATGGGGCTCGCGCACATGCCCGGCTTCGCCAGTGCGATCGACCGCAGCTGGCGCGAACCGAGCTGGGTCGTGCTGGGCATGCCCCTGGACGCTTTCGACGCACTCGCGCGCCGCTACGGCCAGCTCGGCACGCTGTGGTGGCTGCGGGAAACGCCGGTGCGGCTGCGCATGGACGCACGGCGTCCCGCGGGCCTGGAAGGCGATGCGCACGTCGACTGGCTCCGCTGACGCCGGCACTGCGCTGCGGCTAGGATGGCCGCGCGGCCGTCCGGGCCGCACGCATGAGCCCGACGCCGCAGCATGTCCGACAGCGCACCCTCCCTGCTCGCCGCCCGCGGTCTGTGTTTCATGCGCGACGCGCAGCCGGTGTTCGGCCCACTCGATTTCCAGGTCGCCCACGGCGAAGCGCTGCTGGTGCAGGGCGGAAACGGCGCCGGCAAGACCACCCTGTTACGTGTGCTGGCGGGGCTGCTGGAAGCCGATGCCGGCACGGTCGACATCGCCGGCGCGCCCGTGGCCCGCGCGATGCGCGCCGGCGCGATGGCCTATCTGGGGCACCTGCCCGGCCTGAAGGCCGACCTCGATGCGTTCGAGAACCTCGACTTCCTCGCCCGCCTGCAGGGCGCGCGCGCCACGCAGGACGCGACACGCGCGCTCGCGCTCGTGGGCCTGGCCGCGCATGCGCATCTGCCGGTGCGGCAGATGTCGGCCGGGCAGAAGAAGCGTCTGTCGCTGGCCAGGCTGTGGATGTCGCCGGCGCCGCTGTGGCTGCTCGACGAACCCTATGCCAACCTCGACCTGCAGGGCATCGAACTGGTCAACCGCATGGTGCGCGCGCAACTGGAGGATGGTGGCGCAGCGCTGGTGACCACGCACGGCGCCTATGCCGCGCCGCCGGTGCGCACGCGCGAACTGCTGCTCGGGCGCGCGGCATGAGCGGCGCGCCCACCCTGGCGGGCAGCGCGTCGGCGCTGATCGCCCGCGACCTGCGCCTGCTGTGGCGCCGTCGCGGCGATGCGCTGCAACCCGCGCTCTTCGCGGTGCTGGTCGTGGTGCTGTTCGCGCTGGCACTGGGCAACGAACCGGCGATGCTGCGGGCCGTGGCGCCCGGCGTGCTGTGGGTGTCGGCGGTGCTGTCGGGCCTGCTGGCGCTCGATACCCTGTTCCGCGGCGATGCCGAGGACGGATCGCTCGAACAATGGATGCTCGCACCCGTGCCGCTGGCCTGGCTGGTCCTGGTGCGCACGGTGGTGCACTGGGCGACGACGACCGTGCCGCTGCTCGTCGCAACGCCGCTGCTGGCCGAACTGCTGGGCCTGCCGCGCGCGCAACTGCCGGTGCTGCTGGCTGGACTCGCGCTGGGCACACCGCTGCTGAGTCTGCTCGGCGGCGTGGTCGCGGCGCTGACCATCGGCATGCGCCGTTCCGGTATCCTGCTGGCGCTGTTGGCCCTGCCCCTGTACGTTCCGGTGCTGGTGTTCGGTGCAGGCAGCGTCGCGATCGCGGCGCAGGGACACGATCCATCCGGCGGGCTGTTGCTGCTGGCCGCGGGTCTGGTCATTGCGCTGGTACTGGCGCCCTTCGCTGCGGCGACCGCCATTCGCATCGCACTCGACTGATCGGCCCGCGACGGGTCTGGAGGGCCTCGTCGCCGACGCGCAACCGCCACGCAACGCCGCGCCTGCACGCCTGACGTGCACGGCTCCGAGACCGCAAAGCCCGAACGTCTGCCTGCCGAATGAATCCTGTCCTGCGCTGGTTCCATCAACTCGGTTCACCCCCGCACTTCGACCGTTTCGCACGCCGCTGGGCGCCGTGGGGCTTCGGCCTGGGTCTGCTGACGATGGCCTTCGGCCTGTACGGCGCGCTGTTCGCGGTGCCGGCCGACTATCAGCAGGGCGACAGCTTCCGCATCCTCTACATCCACGTGCCCAGCGCATGGATGAGCCTGGCGGTGTTCGCGGTCATGGCGATCTACGCCGCGATCGCGCTGGTCTGGCGCATCAAGCTCTGCGAGATCCTGGCGATGGCCTGCGCACCGATCGGCGCCGCGTTCACCGTCATCACGCTCGCGACCGGCTCGATCTGGGGCCGGCCGATGTGGGGCACCTGGTGGGACTGGGACCCGCGCCTGACCAGCGAACTGATCCTGCTGTTCCTCTACCTGGGCGTCATGGGCCTCTATGGCGCGATCGAGGACAAGCGCACCGCGGCCCGCGCGGCGGGACTGCTGGCGATCGTCGGTGTGGTGCTGCTGCCGGTGATCCGCTACTCGGTGGTGTGGTGGGATTCGCTGCACCAGGGCCAGACCATCCGCGTGTTCGGCGAATCGACGATGCACGGCAGCATGCTGTGGCCGCTGGTGTGGATGGTGGTCGGCACCAAGTTCTGGTTCGTCGGCTCGCTGTTGGCGCGCGCACGCGCCGACAATCTGCGCCGCGAAGCCGGCAAGGACTGGGTGCGGGCACTGGTCGTGCCGAACGGGGAGCGCACATGAGCTACATCGAATATGTCGTGGCCGCCTACGCGGTGTTCGCCGCCGTGCTGGCCTGGGATTTCGTCGCGCCGCGCATCCGCATCGCGCAGTTGCTGCGCGCGGTGCGTCTGGTCGCCTCGCGGCGTGCTGCCGCGGCGACCGTCGCCGATGACACTGCGGAGCTGACCCGATGAATCCACTGCGCCGCCGCCGCTTGTTGTTCGTTGTCGCGATCGTCGCCGCCAGCGCGCTGTCGATGACGCTGATCGCGTTCGCCCTGCAGCGCAACGTGTCCTATCTCTACACGCCGCACGAAGTGCTGGGCGGTATCGCCGGCGAGGCGGTGTCGTCGGGGGATGCGCGCTTCAGGCTCGGCGGCATGGTCGCCGACGGCTCGTTCACGCGCGCGGAAGGTTCGATGGAGGCGCGCTTCCGTGTCACCGATGGCGATGCGGAACTGCCGGTGCGCTACACCGGCATGCTGCCCGACCTGTTCCGCGAGAACCAGGCGGTGGTGGCCACCGGCCGCATGGCAGATGGCGTTTTCGTCGCCGAACAGGTGCTGGCCAAGCACGACGAAACCTATGTGCCCAAGGAAGTCGCGGACAAGATGGGGCTTGCCCACGACAAGCACGGCGGACCTGTCACGCCCGAGCCGGACGTCGCACAGTGAGGTCGACGACGGGTAACGCGCATCGGGAGTGCCCCGATGCTGCCTGAACTCGGCCAGATCGCGCTGCTGCTTGCGCTGGTGGCATCGCTGCTGCAGACCGTGTTGCCCGCATTGGGCGCGCGACGTGGTCATGCGGGCTGGATGGCAAGCGCTCGGCCGGCCGCGTATGCGCAGTGGGCCCTGCTTCTCGTGGCCTGGCTGCTGCTGACCGCCTCGTTCGTGGTGCAGGACTTCTCGGTGCGCTACGTCGCCGAGAACTCCAACACGTTGCTGCCGATGATCTATCGCATCACTGCGGTCTGGGGCGGCCACGAAGGCTCGCTGCTGCTGTGGGTGCTGGTGCTGGCGAGCTGGAACGCGGCGGTGGCATTGTGCTCGCGGTCTTTGCCCGACCTCGTGCTGGCTCGTGTGCTGGCCGTGATGGGCGCGGTGTGCCTGGGTTTCATCGCATTTCTGATCTTCACCAGCAATCCCTTCGACCGCATCCTGCCGATGCCGCTCGACGGCCGCGATCTCAACCCCTTGCTGCAGGACCCGGGGATGATCGTCCACCCGCCGATGCTCTACATCGGCTACTCCGGCTTCATGGTGCCGTTCGCATTCGCGATCGCCGCCTTGCTCGACGGCCACCTCGACGCGCGCTGGCTGCGGTGGACCCGGCCATGGACCAATATCGCCTGGGCGTTTTTGACCATCGGCATCGCGCTGGGCTCGTGGTGGGCCTACTACGAGCTGGGCTGGGGCGGCTGGTGGTTCTGGGATCCGGTCGAGAACGCCAGCTTCATGCCGTGGCTCGCCGGCGCGGCGCTGATCCATTCGCAGGCGGTCACCGAGAAGCGTGGCAGTTTCCACGGCTGGACCCTGCTGCTGGCGATCGCGGCGTTCTCGCTGTCGCTGCTGGGGGCGTTTCTGGTGCGCTCGGGGGTGCTGACGAGCGTGCACAGCTTTGCCGCCGATCCCACGCGTGGACTGTTCATCCTCGTATTCCTCGGCATCGTCGTGGGCGGTTCGCTGCTGCTGTACGCGCTGCGCGCGCCCGACGGCCGCGACGGAAAGCCGTTCGCCGCGAGCTCGCGCGAAACCCTGCTGCTGGCCAACAACCTGCTGCTGGTGGCGGCGTGCGCAATGGTGCTGCTGGGCACGCTGTATCCGCTGCTGGCCGATGCACTGGACCTGGGCAAGATCTCGGTCGGTCCGCCCTACTTCGGCCTGCTGTTCGTGCTGCTGATGGCGCCACTGGTGCTGTTGCTGCCGTTCGGTCCGCTGACGCGCTGGCAGAGCGAGGACGCTGCACGTCCGCTGCGCATGCTGCTGCCCTGGGCGGTGCTGGCGCTGGTGGCCGGCGCGCTCGGGTTCTTTATGGCGCCCCAGGGACCGTGGAAGGTGGCGATGGGCGTGACCGGTGCGGTCTGGGTGGGCGCCGGTACGCTGCGCTTCGTGTGGCTGCGACTGGGCACGGCGTCGAAACGCTTCACGCCCGAGATGACCGGAATGCTGCTCGGCCACCTCGGCGTTGCCGTGTTCCTGGTCGGAGCCCTGCTGGTCGAGGCGCTGAACGTGGAGCGCGAAGTCGCCCTCATGCCCGGGCAGACTTTGGAGATGGGCCGCGATGCCTTCGTCCTCGACGGCGTCGTGCATCACGACGGTCCCAATTACGCGGCCGACCGCGGCACCGTGCGCATGTTCCGCGACGACCGTCTGGTGACCACGCTGCACCCGGAAAAACGCGCCTACGTCAGCGGCGGCCAGGTGATGACCGAAAGCGCGATCCGCCCCGGCGTGACCCGCGATGTCTATGTCGCGCTGGGCGAACCGCTCGGTGGCGGCGCCTGGGCGGTGCGCGTGCACATCAAGCCCTTCGTGCGCTGGGTCTGGGCCGGCGCGTTCCTGATGGCGCTGGGCGCGTTCGTCGTCGCCCTGGACCGCCGTTTCCGCCGCGTGCCGACGGCGCGCACGGAGCCGGCGCCGTGACCGCACCTGACCGCCGTCGGCCGCGTGGCCGCTGGCTGCCGCTGGCGGTATTCGGTGCCATCGCGGTGCTGCTCGCAGCCGGCGTCTGGCTCAGTCGCAATCCCGACCGCGACGCCCTGCCCTCGCCGTTGATCGGCAAGCCGGCGCCCGAGTTCCGTCTGCCCGTCCTGCACGAGCCGGGCCGCGTGGTCACGTCCGACGAACTGCGCGGCGCGCCCTATCTGCTCAACGTCTGGGGCAGCTGGTGTCCGGGATGCCGCGAAGAACATGCGGTCATCGACGGGTTCGCCAGGACCGGCCGGGTGCAGGTGATCGGCTACAACTGGAAGGACGAGCACGACGACGCGACCCGCTGGCTCGAGCAGTTCGGCAACCCTTACCGGATGGTGCTGGTCGACTACGACGGCCGCACCGCCATCGACTGGGGCATCTATGGTGCGCCGGAGACCTTTCTGGTCGACGGCGCCGGCACCATCGTCTGGAAGTACGTCGGTCCGATGACGCCGGACGTCGTGCGCACCCAGTTGCTGCCGCAGGTCGAACGCCTGGAGGCGCCGTGATCCGCGCCCTGCTGCTCGCCTGCGTCATGTGTCTGCTCTGGCCTCAGCCGGTGCGGGCGCAAGCGGCCGTCGACCCGACGCCACTGGCATTCGAATCCACGACCGAGGAAAAACGCTTCCGCGGCCTGATCCACGAGCTGCGCTGCGTGATGTGCCAGAACCAGTCGCTGGCCGACTCCAATGCACAGATCGCCCATGATCTGCGGCGCGAAGTGCTGAGCCTGATGCGCCGCGGCCACAGCGATGCCGAGATCCGCGACCACCTGGTGGCGCGTTACGGCGAGTTCGTGCTGTACCGGCCGCGCGTTGGTCCGGCGACCTGGTTGCTGTGGTTCGGTCCGCTGCTCGTGCTCGGCGCCGGCGGGGCGGTCATCTGGCGCGTCGTGGCGTCGCGGCGTGCCGAGCATCTGCCGCCGGACGACGATTCGCAGGAGTGGTGATGGCTGTCTTCGTTGCAATCGCGATCTGCATGACGCTGCTGACCGTCGCGGTGCTGGTGCACGGCCTGCGTGGCGGGTCGCCACGCGTGGCGCTGGCGGTGTCGGCGCTGGTGCCGGCGCTCGTCGCAGGCATGTATCTGCTGGTCGGCACGCCGGCGGCGCTGGATCAGCAGGAACTGCGCGCACCCGGCTCGCTGGAAGAGGCGATCGTCCGTCTGGAAGCCGACCTTGCGCGCGACCCGCGTCAACCCGACGGCTGGCTGCTGCTCGGCCGCAGCTACACCGCCATGGAGCAGCCGGCCAAGGCGCTTGCGGCGATCGAGCGCGCGAAAGATCTGGTGCCCGACGACGATGGCCTGCAGGTCGAATACGCCCAGGCACGCGCGAATCTCGACCCGCAGCGCCGGTTCGACGACACCGCCGTCGCCGCCCTGCGTGAGGTGCTGGCGCGCTCGCCCGACCACCAGCGCGCAAGATGGCTGCTCGGTATCGCGCAACGTCAGGCCGGCGACGATGCAGGCGCGGTGGCGACCTGGGAGCCGCTGCAGGACCAGCTCGACGGCGACGTCGCGGCCGCGCTGCGCGAGCAGATCGCGCTGGCACGCGACGCGGCCGGCATGCCGGCATCGCCGACGCACGAGACGGCGACGGACCGGTCCCACGCCCTGCGTGTCCGCGTGCGCGTCACCGGGGACACCGCAGGACTGGCGCGCCTGCCCCCGGTCGCCAACGTGTTCGTGTTCGCCCGCGCGGCCGGTGGTCCACCGATGCCGGTCGCCGCGCAGCGACATCGTCTGACCGATCTGCCGCTCGATATCGTGCTCGATGACGACGACAGTCTGATGCCCACCCAGCCGCTGTCCGAACTCGATTCGATCGAGGTCCTCGCGCGGATCTCCGTGACCGGCACCGCGAACCGCAGCGAGGGCGATCTGGAATCCGCGCCGGTGCGGGTGGCGCTGCCGAGCGACCGCGCGATCGATCTCGAAATCGCAATCTCCCCACCGTAAGCGGGAACGGACACCCGGCCGGCGTCGCAACTCGCGAGCGCAGCGGACCGTAATCATTCACGGTGTCCGCATTGCCGCGCCGCCCCGACATGCTGCGTCACAAGGCGCTTTACCAAATGACCGAATTCATCCCCCCCGGCACCCGCTTCACCGACCTGCCCTCTCCGTTTCCGATGAAACGCGGCGGCGCCCTGCACGGCGCGCGCATGGCCTTCGAGACATGGGGCAGGCTCGATGCCGACGGCGGCAACGCCATCCTCATCGTCACCGGCCTGTCGCCCGACGCGCACGCAGCCAGCCACGAAGACGATGCAACGCCCGGCTGGTGGGAACCGATGCTCGGCCCCGGCAAGCCGATCGACACCGATCGCTGGTTCGTGGTCTGCGTGAACTCGCTCGGCAGCTGCAAGGGCTCGACCGGCCCGGCCTCGATCGACCCCGCCGCCGACGCTCCGTACCGTCTCAGCTTCCCCGACCTGTCCATCGAGGATGGCGCGGATGCCGCCGCGCACGTCGTCGCATCGCTGGGCATCCGCCGCCTGGCCTGCGTGATCGGCAATTCCATGGGCGGCATGACCGCTCTGGCCCTGATCGCGCGATTCCCCGGCCTGGCGCGCACGCACATCAACATCTGCGGCGCGGCGCGTGCGCTGCCGTTCTCGATCGCGATCCGCTCGCTGCAGCGCGAGGCGATCCGGCTCGATCCGATGTGGCAGGCGGGCGCCTACACCGACGAGGCCTATCCCGAGAGCGGCATGCGCATGGCGCGCAAGCTCGGCGTGATCACCTACCGGTCGGCGCTGGAATGGGACGGCCGTTTCGGCCGCGTGCGGCTCGACTCCGACCGCCGCGACGACGAGGACCCGTTCGGTCTCGAGTTCGAGGTCGAAAGCTATCTCGAAGGCCATGCGCGCCGCTTCGTGCGTCGCTTCGATCCCAACTGCTATCTCTACCTCAGCCGCGCGATGGACTGGTTCGACATCGGCGAAGGCTGCGGCGGTACCACCGAGGCGGGGCTGGCGACGCTGCAGCTCGAACGCGCGCTCAGCATCGGCGTGCACACCGACATCCTGTTTCCGCTGCAACAGCAACAGCAGATTGCCGACGGACTGCGTGCCGGCGGTGTCGATGCGCACTTCCTGCCGCTGGAGTCTCCCCAGGGCCACGACGCGTTCCTCGTCGACTTCGCGCGCTTCGGCCCCGCGGTCGCCGACTTTCTTGCTGCGCTGCCGCCTGCATCGGACATGCGGGCCGGCTAGACTCGGGCCATGTGCCCCGAATCCGGATCCGTATTTCCCGACGTGCCCTTCCGGGGGCGGGAGCGCGTCGTCGCGGCGATCGACGCAGCGCTCGCGGCCGACGACGACCACGCCGTGACCGCCGCGCTGCGCAACGCGATGTGCGCACTGATCCGCGATTCCGACGTCGAACTGCCCGCCTGCGTGCACACGCCCGTGGATGGTCACTACGCACGTCGCGAGCTGTATCGCAGTGCCGCGCACGGCTACAGCATCGTCGCGATGACCTGGGCGCCGGGCCAGGGCACGCCCATCCACGATCACGACGGTCTTTGGTGCGTGGAAGGCGTCTGGCGCGGCGCGCTGGAGATCACCCAGTACGAGCTGCTCGCCCACGAGGGCGGCCGCTACCGGTTCCGGCCGGCCGCGGGTGTGCAGGCCGGTGTCGGCAGCGCCGGCAGCCTGATTCCGCCGCACGAGTACCACACGATCCGCAATGCCAGTGCCGATGCGGTGGCCGTGTCGCTGCACGTCTACCAGGCGCCGATCCTGCACTGCGCGCGCTTCCGCCCCGACACCGGCGACTGGTACCGGCGGTTCGACGATGCGCTGACCGTGGATTCGCTCGACTGACACCGTGATCCTGCGCATCGCCTGAACAGGGGGGCGCATCCGCTGGCGGCAGCGGCTAGAGTGCATCGGTTTCCCGCTGTCTTCCGCGAGGCCGATGACCCGTTCGCTGCTGACCGCCGCCCTGGCGACCCTGCTGGCCGCCTGCGGCCAGAGTGCTTCCCTGCCCGATGCCGACGGCCGCGCCGTCGACGCGCTGGTCGATGCGCAGTTCGACGCCTTTCTCGCCAACGACCCCGAGGCCATGACCGTGCTCGGCATCGACAGCGACGATGCCCGCCTGAGTGCCGGGCGCCTGACCGATGCCTCGCTGCTGCGCCGGGCCGAACTGCGCGACACCCTCGCCGCCAACCTCGTCGCGCTCGACGACATCGACGACGACGCCTTTGCGCCGCAGCAGCAGCGCACGCTGGAGATGGCACGCTGGTTCTATCGCAGCCAGGCCGACCTGCTGGCCTTCGACTGGGCACCGGCCTGGTTGCCGCTGGGCACCAACCTCTATGCGGTCGACCAGCTGTCGAGCATCCCGATGTCGCTGCCGGGCTTCTTCCAGAGCGCGCAGCCGGTGACCGGCGCGGCCGAGGCCCGCAATTACGTCGCCCGGCTCTATGCGGTGGCGACCAAACTCGACCAGGTCCGCGACAACCTCGATCTTCAGGCGCGCCACGGCGTCGTGCCGCCGCGCATCGCCCTCGAAGGCGCCGCGTTGCAGGTTCGCGACCTGATGCGCGCCGGTGTCGATGAAAGCCCGTTCCTGCGGGCGTTCGCACGCAAGCTTGACGGCGCCGAAGGCATCGACGGCGAACTGCGCGTCGAGCTGCTGGGCGAAGCGCGCGTGGCGATCGAGGAGGCGACGCTGCCCGCCTACGGACGCCTGCTCGCCCGCATCGAGACCGCCATCGCCGGTCAGGACCGCAACGACGGCATCTGGGCCCTGCCCGATGGCGAGGGGTATTACGCCGCCGCGCTGCGCTGGAACACCGGCGTCGGCCTGGATGCCCAACAGCTGCATGCGCTCGGCCATGCCGAGGTCAGCCGCATCCGCGCCGAAATGGCCGCCATCGAACGCGATCGCCTGCCCGCGCGCGCGACGGACGGTGACAGTCCCGACGCGGCCGGCGATGGCGTCGCCCGCGCCGCGCCGCTGACGGACGACAGTGCCGACGACGAGCTGGCGCCGCCGGTAGACGCCGAGACGCTGCGCAGCGAGGTCCAGGCGCGCCTGGACGCGATCGGCAGTGAACTGCCGGGCTACTTCGCCGCGCTCCCCACGCAGCCGCTCGAAGTCACCCTCGCGTCCGAAAACGCGAGCGCGCCCGCAGCCGTCTACTACATTCCGCCCGGCGGCGATGTCCGACCCGGCACGCTGGTACTCGACGCGGCACAGATCCGCGCCCTGCCAGAGGGCGGACTGCCGACGCTGGTCTATCACAACGGCCTGCCCGGCCATCACCTCCAGGTCGGCCTGGCCCAGGGACATACCGCGCTGCCGCGCCTGCGCCGCAGCCTCGCGCCGACCGCGTTCACCGAAGGCTGGGCGATGTACGCCGAGCGGCTCGCGGTGCAGATGGGCGTCTACGACGACGATCCCCGCGGCGACCTCGGCCGGCTGCGTGCCGAGCTGGTGCATGCCGCGCGCCTGGTGGTCGACACCGGACTGCATTCCGAGCGCTGGACGCTGGAGCAGGCGCAGGACTATCTGCGTGACGTCGCCGGCATGGACGAGGCCCAGGCCCGCAGCGAAGCGCAGCACCAGCTGGTGCGGCCCGGGCGGGCCTGTGCCCACACCGTCGGCCTGCACACTCTGCTCGCCCTGCGCGGCCATGCCCGGCAGTCACTGGGGCGCCGCTTCGATCTGCGCGGCTTCCACGGCGTGCTGCTCGAGAACGGCGCGCTGCCACTTGGCGTGGTGTGGACGGCCGTCGATGCGTGGATCGAGTCGGAACGGGCCGCCGATACCGGCGGCGCGGGCTGAAGACACCTCAGTCGTCCAGCAGTTCGGCCACTTCGACGCGCAGTGTGCGACCGCCTTCGATGAGCCAGGCTCGGCCCCGTACGACGATGCCCTCGCCCATGTGCGCACGGTCCACCAGACCGTCCTCGACCGCTCCGCCCGACGCTGCGTCGAAACGCACCTGCGCCGGCAGCGCGAGGTCGGACTGCGCCCGGTCGGGCCGCAGCGCCGGCGGCTGATCGTCGACGTTGGACACCATGTAGCCGTTCGGACACGGCGCTTGCACGCAGCGCAGATTGCTCAGGTGCACGCGGAACACGCCTTCGGCAAGACGGACCTGGCCGCCGGACCGCGTGGGCACGGTGGTCGCGCCCGGCGGCAGCGGCAACTCGCGCTCGGCGACGGGTTCGGCATCGACGGGGCGCGTGCCCGGCTGGCTTGCGCAGGCGGCCATGGCCAGCGGCAGCAGGAACGCGAACAGGATCCCGAGTCGCCCGCGCGCAGCGGCTACGCGATGTCGCACGGGCGATTGCATCGCCATCGCCTGTGCAGCTGTTGGATCCCGCATGTACCCCTCCTGGACTCCCGGCCACACGCCGGCGCGCGCATGATGCCCAGCGCCATGTTCGAAGAACGCAAAGACGCGGCACCGCAGCCCACGTTCCGGTCCGCTATACTCCCGCTCCGCGCCGGAGTGGCGGAATGGTAGACGCAGCGGACTCAAAATCCGCCGCCCTTAAAAGCGTGCGGGTTCGAGTCCCGCCTCCGGTACCAGTCGACGGCCCGCACCTGCGGGCCGTTGCCGTTCTGGCGGCCTGCTCCACGTTGCGCGTCCGATGCCGCCGTTACCATGCGGCCATGTGCCTGATCGCCCTTGCCTGGAATGCCCGCCCCGGCCTGCCGCTGGCGCTGATCGCCAACCGCGACGAATTCCACGCGCGCCCGGCCGCGCCAGCGGGATTTGATCCCGATGCGCCCGATGTCTATGGCGGCCGTGATCTCGTACAGGGCGGCAGCTGGTTGCAGGCCTCTGCGCGCCGCCGCCTGGCCGCAGTCACCAACGTGCGCGCCGGCCTCGCGCCCGATGGTGCGCCCCGCTCGCGTGGCTGGCTGGTACGCGATTTCGTGCGCGGCGACATGTCGGCCGAAGCGTTCGCGCATGGGCTCTCGCGAACCGCGTCGGAGTACGGCTGGTTCAACCTGTTGCTCTGGGATGGCGACGCGCTGTGGTTCGCCAGCAACCATCCCGCCTTGGCAGCGGCACCGGTCGCGCCCGGCCTGCACGCGATGTCCAACGGTGCCTTCGACGCGCCCTGGCCCAAGAGCACGGGCGCAACCGGCACACTGCAACATTGGCTGGACGCAACGGCAGACGATCCGGCCCCGGCGCTGATGGACGCCGCGAAGCTCGCGCCGCTGTTCGCGGGCCTGCGCGACACGCAGGCCGCACCGGACGGCGCCCTGCCCGACACCGGCGTCGGCCTTGCGCTTGAACGCCGGCTGTCGCCGGCGTTCATCCTCGACGCCACCTACGGCACACGCTGCAGCAGCGTCGTGCTCGCGGACGCCGACGGCCTGTGCTTCAAAGAGCGCCGTTTCGATGCGGAGGGAGTGCCGGCAGGCATGTCGCGACACCATCTGGCGTTCGCCTAGACACATGTTGCGTGTGGCGGTTGCGGCAAGGCGCGCCAACGACGCGCGCCGAACCGGGCGTCTGCGGCGCAGCTTCGATCCGCGTCAGTTCGAAGACGCTTCGCACCGCACCGGTGCGTCGTTCTCCAGCGCCTGCTCCCAGCCGTTCGGGCTGCGGATGGCGACGGTGCCGTTGATGCAGCTCTCGCTCTCGCCAGCCTGGCGCGCGGTGATGGGGCCCGACAGACGGCGTGCGCTGTCTGCTGCATCGGCGCCGGGCGGCATCGTATCCGTCGTGTCCGTCGACATGGTCATCGGCTCGGGCCGGGCGAGCGCGGCGGCGTCGGGATGCGGCGGTGCGACCGGCGCCGCGGCAGGCGATACCGGCGCCTGCTGCGCCGGCGCTGCCGGCGTGTCGATCACATCCACCGTCGCATCGCCGGGTGCCGGCGCGGGATCGGCGGATTGCGTCACCACCGGCGCCGGCACAGGCGCCGCCTCGAAGCGATCGCGCAGCGCATGGCCGATCGCATCGGACACGAGGTTGCCGACGATGATCGCGAGCGCAACCGGCAGAAAGAAGGCCCAGGGCGACACGGCATCGCGGTCGTAGCGCATCAACGGTTCCTCGTGATCGACCCGGATACACCGGCGGCCGGGCCGGTGCCTGACATGCGAAAGACCCGGTCTGCCGGATCTCTCCGGCCGGCCGGGCCTTCCAGTGCCGAAGCGATTCCGGCGGCATTGCGCCATCCGGTTGTTCTTCGACGTGTGCACGCTAGCGCCGGCACCGTTACCGCCCCGTCAAGAATCGCCAACCGTTCGTCGGCACACCTCATGGCGTCGGCCACGGCCACCAGCCGCGACCGCTCGCGGCGTAGCGATCGGCGGCACGTTCGAAGCGGTTACGCACGCTGATACCGCCGCACAGCAGATAGAGCGGCAGAAACAGCGGACCGAGCACCATGTACTGGAACACGTGGGCGCGCTCGTGGTCGGCGAGCCGGATCGGCGCCTCTTCGCACAGCGCGGCGCGGTGCGCATAGGTGTGGCACGCGACGTCCAGCGATGCGCCGGTGTGCAGGATCACATTGCCGAAGGTGATCGCCCCGCCCGGCCCCCACGGCCAGCGATCGAAGACCAGCGCCAGATCGCCGCGTCGCCACCGGCACTGTGCGCCGAACAGCAGGCCGGCTGCGCCGCCCACCAGACCGATGAGCGTGTTGGGCAGCGTCCAGATCGCGCCGAGTGCCAGCACGGCGGCGCGCGTCGCGCGCCTCATCCCTCGCCTTCAGGCATCAACAGCCAGAGCAGCAGATAGACGAACAGGCCCGGGAACGCAGCCGAGACCACCGACACCACGACGTAGACCGCGCGCACGATGGTCGAATTCCAGCCGAAACGTCGCGCGATACCGCCGACGACGCCGGCCAGTACGCGGTCTTCGCAGGTCCTGCTGAGCGTGGTCTGCGTCATGTCAGTTGCGCTGCGCCAGCCAATCGTGGATGGCGGACGGCACCTGTGTCTGCGCGCGTCCCGAAACATAGATGCCGATGTGGCCGCCGCGGAACGACAGTTCCGAATAATCCTGCGTGCCCACCAGCTCACGCAGCGCGCGTGAAGCATCCGGCGGTACCAGATGATCCTGCTCGGCAAAGATGTTGAGCACGGGCATGTCGACCAGCCCCAGATGCACTTCGCGCGTGCCGATCACGATGCCGCCTTCGACGAAGCCGTTGCCCTGATAGAACTGCTTGATGTACTGGCGGAAGGCTTCGCCGGCCTGGTCGGGCGAATCGAAGATCCACTTCTCCATGCGCAGGAAATCCTCCATCGCTTTCGTATCGTCGAGGATGTCGACGGCGGCCACGTACTTCTGCACCAGCAGGCGCCACGGTTTGAGCGTGAGGTAGCAGGCGTTCATCATGTCGGCCGGCACGTTGCCGAGCGTGTCGACAAACAGATCGACATCGAGATCGCGCGTCCAGTGCGCGAGCATGTTGTCGGCGGTGTGGAAGTCCACCGGCGTGACCATCGTGATCAGGTTGCGCACGCGCTCGGGATGCAGCGCCGCGTAACTCAGCGCGAACGTGCCGCCCTGGCAGATCCCGAGCAGGTTGATCGCATCGAGGCCGAAACTGCGACGCAGATGATCCACCGCGCCGCCAAGGAAACGCTCGATGTAGTCCTCGAGCATCAGGAATCGGTCGGAGCGGTCGGGATACCCCCAGTCGAGAATGTAGACGTCCTCGCCGCGATCGAGCAGGCCTTTGACGATCGAACGGTCGTGCTGCAGGTCGACCATGTAGGGCCGATTCACCAGCGCGTAGGCGATCAGCAGCGGCACGCGTGCGGTCGGCGCTTTCTCGCCGATGAAGCGGTACAGCACGACCTTGCCGTCGCGCCAGACTTCCTGTTTCGTCGTCGCGCCATAGTCGACATCGCCCACCTCGCGCAGCGTGTGCGCGGCGGCGCCGAGTTTGCGCTGCATGCGGGCGGCATCTTCGGCGATGCGCTCGGGCGTGATGTGCAGCGGTCCGATCATGGTCAACGCCTCCCTTTAGCCGGCTTGCCGGCCTTTCCGGCCTTGCCCTTCAGCGGCTCGGGAGCGAGCGGCAAGGGCGAGATGAAGCCGAGATTCGGCAGCCCGGCGACGCGGCTGGGCGCGCGCGCGACTTTGCGCGATGCACGTGCCGGCGCCTTTGCCGCGGACGCCTGGACCGGACGTCGTCCGCCGCGCCCGGACTTCGCGGACGACGTTGCCCGCGCGCCTGGCTTGGGCTTGCCGCGCCGGGACGGCGAACCGGCGGCCGCGATGTCCTGCGCCTTTGTCGCAGCCTTTCCTGCTGCGGTTTTTGCGGGCGGCGTCTTCGCACCTGTTTTGGCGACGCGACGCGCTGCAGTGTTCTTCGCCCTGCGCGCGCGGGGCGCGCGGCTCCGCGCTGCCTGTGCGTCGTCGTCCATCGCTGGCGTCTCGACCTGCACCGGGCCCGCCGGGCGACGCGGCGCTTCCGCGGCGACGGCCTGCACATGCGGACTGCCGCCTTCGACGGCATCCAGGCGATCATGCACGCGTCGGAGCGCGCGCTCGAGCTCGGCGATCTTGCGGTGCGCGCCATCGAGTTCGATGCGCGTGGGCAGGTCCAGAACGCGACAGGCCTGCTCGACTTCGCGCTGCACCGCCTGACGCAGCCGCATCTGCCCGCCGACCATGTCTGCATACGCCTTGCGGAACGCCGGCGACAGCGCGACCTCGGCATAGGCCTCCTCCGCGGCGTCGATCCACAGGTCGAACAGTGCGCGCGGCGACTCGATCGGTGTTGCGGCGTCGCGCGCGGCAAGCTTGCGCTCGAACAGGCCGAACGCGGCGCTGGACGCCTGCATCAGCAAGGTCTGGTAGTCCTGCTGGCTGCCCTGGTACTGGGCGAATGCCCCGGCCAGTTGCTGCCAGCGCTCCTGGTGTTCGCGGGTCAGGCCGAAGGTCGGCAGCGAGAACGCGTCGCGCCCGCCCGCCGGTGCGCCGAAGGCCTCGAGCCAGGGCTGCAGCCGCTCCAGCCAGGTGTTCCAGCCTTCGAGGCCGGGCCCGTGCAGAGCGCCGAACATGCGGCCGACCGGATCGGCGCCCATCGCATCACGCCACGCCGCGACGATGGCTTCGGGCGACGCCTGGCGTCCGACGAAACCGGCCGCAACCTGCTGGACCTGATCGAGCCACGGCGTCGCCATCGCCTGGAACCGGCGCAGCGTTTCGTCGCCGCCGGGCATCTGCAAACCGCCCGTCCACCACTGCATCGGATCGCCCCATGCGCTGGCACCCGGTTCCGGCCGCGCGGTCTGGCGCCAGTCAGCGCCCGGCATCGTGCGCTGCAGGGCATCGCGCCATGTGTCCCAGAAGCGACGCGCGAGCTGTTCGAGATCCGCCGTCTGCGCGCCCGGTCCCTGTCCCATGTTGAACATCGTCGACTCCTGCGAACCGCATCCGACTATAGCAACGCGACGCGGCGGCAATGCGTCAGAGTTTGGGGATGCGCAGGGTCTTGCTGACCATCATCGCGCCGGATGCGGCGAACAGCAGCACGAACGGATGCAGCTGCCACGGTCCCAGCTGCAGTTCGCCCAGCCACAGCGCGTCGCCGATGCGGCCCTGCCACGCGGCGATCGCCAGCACGATCACCAGCAGCAGGCTCGACGGGATCGGCGTGCCCTCGAAGTACTTCACCTTGTCGCTGCCCTGGGACAGGGTTTCGGCCGTGACGTTGTAGCGTGCGAGCCGGCTGACGCCGCAGCACACGAAACCGCTGAGCACGATCCAGTCCCAGCCGCCCTGCATGCCGCAGGCATAGGCCAGCGCTGCCGGCGCAACGCCGAAGGAGATCACATCGGCCAGCGAGTCGAGTTCCCGCCCGAGCGTGGAGGCCACCTTGCGCCAACGCGCGATACGTCCGTCGAGCGCGTCGAACACGAATGCCAGCGGGATCATGCCCATCCCCGCCAGCAGCACGCGCAGGTCGCCATCCTGCAGATAGCGCATGGCCGCGAACACCGCGCCGGTCCCGCAGAACGCGTTGCCGAGCGTGAACCAGTCGGCGAGCTGGAAGTCGCGGAGCATCGAAAAGTGGCGGGAACGGGACATCGGGGCACCTGGCAACGGACATGTGGCGCGATGGTGCCGCGACTGCGCATGAACGCGCGTGATCGCCACGGCGCTCGCGACAAGGCCGTTGACACGGAGATATCAATCCGATATCACTTGCAAACACCACCCGAGGATGCCGCGATGAAAGAGAACCCGATCCGTTCCCTGCCGGGCATTCCGGTCCTGCTGGTCCAGCTCGCCGTGCTCGGCGCATGCGTCTGGCTGTTTGTGCCTGGTGGCGGTGGCGCTCCGGTGGCGGCGGCCATCGTCGCGCTGCTGACGCTGTTCACGCTCATCGGCCACTACATCGTCGAACCCAACCAGGCTGCGGTGCAGAGCCTGTTCGGCAAGTACGTGGGCACGGTCAAGGAGGCGGGGCTGCGCTGGAACAATCCCTTTCTGACCAAGCGGCGGGTGTCGCTGCGGGTGCGCAATTTCGAGAGCGGCCGGCTCAAGGTCAACGAGCTCGAAGGCAGCCCCATCGAGATCGCCGCGGTGATCGTCTGGCGCGTCGTGGACTCTGCCGAAGCGGTGTTCAATGTCGACGACTACGAGAGCTTCGTGCACATCCAATCCGAGGCGGCGCTGCGCGCGATGGCCACCAGCTATCCCTACGACCAGCACGAAGACGACCAGATCTCGCTGCGCAGCCATCCGGCGGAAATTTCCGACCGCCTCAAGGAGCACCTCGACGAGCGTCTCACCGCAGCCGGCGTCGACGTGCTCGAAGCGCGCATCAGCCACCTCGCCTACGCGCCGGAAATCGCCCAGGCGATGCTGCAGCGCCAGCAGGCGAACGCAGTCATCGCCGCGCGCACGCGCATCGTTGCCGGCGCGGTCGGCATGGTCGAGATGGCCTTGGCCGAACTGCAGAAGAGCGGCGTGGTGACGCTGGACGAGGAGCGCAAGGCGGCCATGGTCAGCAATCTTCTCGTGGTGCTGTGCGGCGACCGCAGCACGCAGCCGATCGTCAATACAGGCTCGCTGTACTGATGGCGCCGCATCATCTCGCAGCCCTGGTGTTCGCACTGATGGCGGTGCCCGCATTCCTGTCCGCGCGCTGGCTCGTCCAGGGCCGCCTGCCGCTCTCGGGAGGCAGTGGACTGAACGTTCGCGACAAGGCCGTGCTCGACAGCAAGCTGGCGCGGCTGTTGCGCATGATCGGCGTGGCGATGCTCGCCACCGCGCTCGGGCTTGCCCTGTGGGGCGACGAGGAACGTCGCCTGCTGGGCCTGATCGTGGTGATGTTCCTGGTCGTCAACGGCCTGGCGGCCGCCTGCATCTTCGTCGTTGCCGGTGCCAAGCGACGCGCGCGGGGAGGCGGCGGGTGAGCGAGAAGAAGGCCTATCCGCTGCGCATCAATGCCGAGATCCTGGCGGCGGTGCAGCGCTGGGCCGATGACGACCTGCGCAGCGCGAATGCCCAGATCGAATACCTGTTGCGCGAAGCCCTGCGCCAGGCCGGGCGCCTGCCTGGCGACAGCGGCAAGGCGCGCGGGAACAGCGCCCGATGATTCGCGCGAGGCGTGCTTCGTGGCGGACGCGGCCACGCGCGGCAGGACACGCGTCTGTGCGATTTCCCTGACGGGCGCGCGCGTATCGATTTCCAGAGCCACACCGGCCGCCCCGTGCGGCGCCACGAATATCATTCCGCAACCGGATGGACGCACATGAGCACACGCTGGCAGTACAAGGTGGAAGAGGTGAAGTCGGGGGCGATGGGCGGCGTCAAGCCAGATGCGATCGAAGAGCGGCTGACCAAGCTCGGCCAGCAGGGCTGGGAGCTGGTCAACGCGGTCTACGCGACGCAGTGGGGCCCCACCCTGCTGTTCTTCAAGCGCCCGGCATGAGCGCGCCTCTTCCGATGCCACGGCCGCGCCAGGATCTGCGCGTGGCCGTGATTCTTGCCGCGCTGAGCGCTCTGGCGACGGTGGCCGTGATTCCCTATCTGCTGCAGATCGACCCGGCGCGCATGCAGGCAGCGGCCGGCGTTCCCCTGCCCGCGCTGGTCGCAATCCAGGCACTGACGATGTTCATCGTCTGCACCCTGCTCGCCTGGGCCGGCCTGCGCATGGGCCACCGGGTCGGCCTGGGCGCGCCGCTGCTGCAGCGCTGGATCAATCGGCAGGGCGAGGCCGCGATACGGACCTCGGCGCCCGGCCAGGCGGTCGCCCTCGGTGCCGGTGCGGCGGTCGCACTGCTCGCCCTGTCGCGCCTGCTCGATCCGCTGCTGCTTCCACCCACGCAAGTCGCCATGACCGATATCGCCGGCGCGCGCAGTGCGCTCTACGGCGTGCTCGCGTCGTTCTACGGCGGCGTCGTCGAAGAACTGCAGCTGCGGTTGTTCCTGATGACGCTCATCGCCTGGGCGGCCACGTGGCTGGTCCGTCGCCGTGCCGGTTTCGAGGGCGCGCTGTCGCCACGCATTGCGTGGACGGCGATCGTGCTGGCTGCGCTGTTGTTCGGCCTGGGCCACCTGCCGGCCGCCTCGCTGGTCTGGGAACTCGATGCCGGCGTCGTCCTGCGTACGCTGCTGCTCAACGGCATCGGCGGCGTGGTGTTCGGCTGGCTGTTCTGGAAGCGCGGGTTCGAGATGGCGGTGCTGTCGCACTTCGCCGCCGATCTGGTGCTGCACGCGCTGGTGCCGTTGCTGCTGCCGCAGGGCATCCTGTAGACACGCGGGTGGCCTTGCCGCCCTGCCCCATGGATCCGCAGAGAGGAGTCCGCCATGTGTATCCGCGCCATGCTGCTCGCAATAGTGCTGTGCATGACCGTCGGCACCGCATCCGCCCAGTCTCCGGCTTCGGCCGAGGCGACCGCGGCCCGCGTGCTCGATCACCTCGACGCCGGTGACTATGCCGCCGTCACCGCCACCTTCGACGCCCGGATGTCGGCCGCGCTCGATGCCGATGCGCTGCGCGCGGTGCGGGCGCAGATGGAGGCCGCCGGCCCGGTGACCTCGCGGGAAGCACCGCGGGTGAGCCAGCAGCAAGGCATGATGGTGGTGGTCACGCGCATCCACCGTGCGCAGGCGAGCCTCGATGCGACCGTTGCGATCGACGCCGACGGACGCGTGGCCGGCCTGCACTTCGCGCCCGCCGTCGCTTCGCCCTGACGGGGCGGCGATCGGCCTTTAAGCTCTACGCATGCCTGTACGCCCCGCGCCTCGCCTGCTGCTCAACACGCCCGACGTCGAACTCTGGCCCGCCGACCTGCTGCGGGCGCGCGGCAACCGCGATGCGCGGCTGCTCTCGCACGCATCGTGGGTGATGCGGCGCAAGCGCGACGGCCGGTATCTCGCTGCCGCCGTGCCGGCGGGCATGGTCGGCCTGCTGCCACGCTGGCAGGCCGAGGCCGGCATCGACGATGCGCTGGACCTGCTCGACGCCGACGCGCTGCCAGCGCCACAGACGCCGGCACCGACGCTGCCGGTGTCGCAGCTCGAAGCCCGGCTCGGCGCATTGGGACTCGACGCCGACCACTACGCCGCGCGCACCGGCCTTGCACTGGTCGCAGAACCCGCGTGGCTGAGCTTCGCGGGCCTGGATCGCTACCGCAGGCCACTGTGGCTGGACGCCGCGACCGCGCGCGCCTGGCAGGCGCTGCGATCGGCCGCGGCGCACGACGACGTGATTCTCGAAGCGATCTCCGGGTATCGCAGTCACGCCTACCAGCTCGGCATCTTCGAACGCAAACGCGCGCGTGGGCTGTCGATCGACGAGATTCTCGCCGTCAATGCCGCGCCGGGCTACAGCGAACATCATGCCGGCAGCGCGCTCGACATCGGCACGCCGGGCGAGCCGGCGGCCGAGACCACGTTCGAGCACACCGCCGCGTTCGAGTGGCTGGTGCGCAACGCGGCCGATTACGGGTTCTCGATGAGCTATCCGCGCGACAACCCGCACGGCATCGTCTACGAGCCCTGGCACTGGCGGCATCACCCCGCAGCGTAGCGAGCGTCGCGCTGAAGCGGCGTCCCGGATTGCGGTGACGTGCATCGCACCGTCGACCCTCGGACCTCGCCTCACGCGCATGCTGGAGACACCGCGCCCCGCCCATTCCCCTGTAGGAGCGCGCTTGCGCGCGATGGGGGTTTTTCCGCTAAAGCCCATCGCGCGCAAGCGCGCTCCTACACGGGGCAAAAGCTCGCGAATGAGCCCAGCCGCCAACGGCCCGCTTTTCTGTAGGAGCGCGCTTGCGCGCGATGAGGCATTCCCGCCAAAGCCCATCGCGCGCAAGCGCGCTCCTACACGGGGTGGGGGCTGCGAGAAGGTAATTGGTCGGCGCGACGCGCGGGTCGGCAACGGCAGAGGCCGCCCGGAGGCGGCCTCTGCGGCAAGCGCGCTCGGCCACCGCCACGACCGCAAAGGCGTGAGCGCGCAGGCGCACCGGGCGCGCACGTCTGCCGCGCCGGATCCGGCGCGGCGCTAGGTCTGCGACCGCGGCACGGCCTGTGTCGCACCGGCAGCGGCGTCCGCGATCTTCCACAGATACAGCGCCGCCAGCGTGCGATGCGGGCCCCAACGTGCGCCGCGCGCGGCCAGCTCGCCCGGCGTCGGCATGGCGTCGAGCCCGTCCACCCGCTGCGCGCCCTTGCGGATGCCCAGGTCGTCGACGGGAAGCACATCGGGACGCCCCAGGCGGAACATCAGCATCATCTCGACCGTCCAGCGGCCGATGCCGCGCACGGGCACCAGGGCTTCGATGATCGCGATGTCGGCCATCCAGGCCATCCGGCGCAGCGACGGGATCTCGCCTGCCACCTCGCGCTTCGCCAGATCACGCAGTGCCAGCGCCTTGTTGCCGGACACGCCGCAGGCACGCAGCGCGGCATCGTCCACGCGGCCGAGCGTGTCGGCATGCAGGCGGCTGGAGCCGATCGCGGTTTCGACCCGCGCGACGATCGTCGCTGCAGCCTTGCCACTGAGCTGCTGGAAGAGAATCGCGCGGGCCAGTGCATCGACCGGATCGAACGGCCTGTGCCATCCCGGCGGCGTGGGCATGGGGCCGATCCGCCGCATCCAGTGCGCGAGTGCGCGGTCCCGCCGGGCGAGGTACGCGGTGGCGGTTGCGACGTCGAAGCCGCGCGGGTGCCGCGGCACGCGTCAGCGCCGGAACGCGGCCGCGGCCTGCAGCAACCAGCCCGCCATGGTCAGCAGGCCGCCCCAGGGCGCGAAGAATGCGGGTCCGCCGAACAGATGCCGCGACACCAGGGCGCCGGCGAACAGGCAGGTGCCCACAAGCAGGGCCAGCAGCGAAACCAGTTCCAGCGTGCCGCGCACTGCGCGGCCGAGGACGACCAGCACGATGCCGTGGCCGAACCCGAACACCGCCGCCGTCTGCAGCGCGCTTCGCGCGGCGCCGTCGACGGCGTGGGCGGCGTAGGCGGACAGGCCCACCGACACGCCGGCCAGCAACGCGCCGGCTGCGATCAGCACGCCCACATGGCGTGCGGTGCGAATCGGTCCGTTTTCCATGTCACGCCTCTCCTGGATCGTGCCACCGCCAGATCGTATGCCCCTCAAACGCAACACGCCGCACCCTGGAAGGATGCGGCGTGTCGGAAAACAGCGGAGACTCTCCGGATTACTCGGCCGGCGCAGCGTCCGGCGTGGCGGTGTCTGCCGGGGCCGACGCGTCGGCGGCATTCGCCGGCGCAGCGGCGGGTGCAGCCGCGGCAGGCGTCGCGTTGGGATCGCGCAGCGTCCAGAACACCTCGAACTGGCCGTTCTCGGTGAACGCGGTGTCGATGCCGTTGGTGTAGTTCTCGTAGGGGCGGTCGGTGACCTCGTAGCCCTGCGTCAGCGCCCAGGCGCGGACCGCGTTGCGGACGTTGTCGAGCTCGGCCATGAAGCCGGTATAGGCGGCCTTGGCGACGCGGGCGCGCGGCAGGAACACCGGCTTGACCGGGCCCAGCAGTTCGAGATCGGTCAGCTCCACCGCGTCGGCGGTCGACGCCACGACCGGTGCCGGCGCATCTTCGTTCGCCTCGTCACCCTCGGCGGCAGCCGGCGCGGCCGGGCCCGTGCCCTGCTTGCGGACCGGCATGGCCACGTCGAAGGTGTAGGTCTCGCGGCCCAGCTCGGTGGTGATGATGCGCAGCGGACCGGCGGCCTCGAGATCGTTGGCGGCCATGGTGCGGTTGATCCACTCCAGGTTGGCCTTCATCGAGTCCTGGATGACCTGGTTGTTGCGCTCGACCGCACCGGCGCTGACGACCAGCAGGTTCTCGGCCGGACGCTCGACGGCGGTCAGATCGGCCAGCGTGCTGCCTTCGGCGCGGTAGTCGACGTTCGGCACCGAGGCCAGCATGTTCGACAGGCGGTCGAGGCCCAGCTTCATGCCGTCACCGACGTTGCGGCTGACGTACAGGCCCGCGAAGCGGCCCAGCAGGTCCCAGCCGTAGTCGACGTGATAGGTCTGGGTGATTTCGATGTTGCGGTTGTTGCGGCCGGTCGGACGCAGCGTGAACACCATCGACTTGTTGTCGCCGCGGGTCGGGCTTTCGACGGCGTAGGCCACGCGGGTGCCGGGCTCGGACTCGGTGATTTCCCAGCTGCCCTGACCGACGCGCTTGATGTCGGAGTCGTATTCGATGCGGGCGCCGACGCCGGCATCGGGGCCGGAAACAGTCAACTGCGCGTTCGGGTCGTAGGCGGTGACCGGCGACCAGTCCTTGAATCGACGCACCGCATTGAGCGTGTCGAACACGATCGTCTGGCGACGGTTGGTCTCCACCGATTCGGTCAGCGTGCGGCTGGAGGGAAGCAGGACGGCCACCACCAGGAACAGCACGGCGACGATGACGCAAGAGATCAGCAGTTCGAGCAGACGGGTCATTCAGAGTTCTCCAGGACCAGATCCGGCCTGAGGCGGCACAGACCGGCAATCGTACCAACTTGCGTGCGTCCGGTGCGAGTCTGTTGATGCATCGAATGACGACGACGCGCGCGCTCGGGCATCCATCCTGTCCACCGCAGGGCATGTGGCAGGCATCCGCCCACGCCAGGACCGGGAAACGGTGTCATCGACGCCCGTCCACTCGCGCGAGCGCCGCAGGCTTCCTACGTGCGGTCCGGCCACCGCGACCGCAGATCGGCTTCGGGTCGATCGGAGCCGCTGCAGCTCGAAGGCCGTGCGCACGGCGCTGATGGGATCGCACGCCTCAAGCGCGCTCGAAGCTCGCGCCACTTGCGAGGCCCCGACTCGCCCCCTGCCCCACGCCCGCCGCGCTGCGGCGGGCCCGGCATCCTGCCGTCAGACCAGCTGCAGCTCGAAGGCCTTGAGGACGGCCCGGGTGCGGTCGCGCACGCCCAGTTTCGACAGGATGTTCGACACGTGGTTCTTGATCGTGCCCTCGGCCACGCCCAGCGAGTTGGCGATCTCCTTGTTGGAAAAGCCGCCGGCCATCAGCCGCAGGATCTCCGTCTCGCGATCGGTCAGCGGATCGGGCCGCTCGAGGCTGACAAAATCGTTGCGCATCTGTTCCAGGCCCGTGAGCAGGCGCTGCGTGACCGCCGGCTGCACCAGCGAGCCGCCGTCGGCGACGGTGCGGATCGCGCCGACCAGCTGCTCGAGCGACACATCCTTGAGCAGATAGCCCTTGGCCCCGGCCTTGAGCCCGGCCAGCACCAGCTGATCGTCATCGAACGTGGTCAGGATGATCGTCGGCGGCAGCGCGCCGGCGCGCGACAGCGACTGGATGGCCTCCAGGCCGGACATCGCGGGCATGCGCATGTCCATCAGCACCACGTCGGGCTTGACCTCGGGAATCAGCGTGACCGCCTGCTGGCCGTCGGAGGCCTCGGCGACCACTTCGATGCCGCCGTCGAGCGCCAGCAGCGAGCGGATGCCCTGTCGGACCAGGGTCTGGTCGTCGACCAGGCAGACTCGGATCATGGTGTGTCCCCTCGTGGATGAAGGCCGGCGGGCGCGCGTCCCCGGCGCGCAGCATCGCGCAGGCCGGTCGCGTCCGCCAGCGGCAGTTCGAGCCGCAGCACGAAGCCGTGATCGGGCGCGGTTTCGACCTGCAGGCTGCCGCCATAGGCTGCCAGCCGCTCGCGCATGCCGGTCAGACCGTTGCCCGCGCGCGCGGCGTCCGCGCCGCGTCCATCGTCGCGCGCGTCGAGGCGGATCGCCTCGAGGTCCTGGCTGTAGCGTAGCCGCAGCAGCGATGCGCCCGAATGGCGCACCGCGTTGGTGATGATTTCCTGCGTACAGCGCAGCAGCACGTGCGCGCGCTCGGGGTCGTCGACAACGAAATGCACCGGCAACTGCATGTCCACCTGCAGGCTGGGCACGTGCTCGGCCAGCGGCAGCAGCGTGGCGCGCATGTCGATCGCGTCGTCGTCGCGCAATTGGCTGACCGCCTCGCGCACGTCGCTGAGCAGCAGCTTGGCCAGCGTCTGCGCCTGGCCCACGTGCTCCTGCGCCTGGCCGCTGGTGAGATGGCTGGCGATCTCGAGATTGAGACTCAGCGCGGTGAGGTGGTGGCCCAGCAGATCGTGGAGTTCGCGCGAGATGCGCGTGCGCTCGTTGACGCGCACGCTCTCGGCCAGCAATGCGCGCGTCGCCCGCAGTTCGGCGTTGAGGCGACGTTGATCCTCGCGCGCCTGCGCCTGCTGGCGCGCGACCAGACCCGTCACGAACGCAAAGCCGGTGAAGCCCACATACAGCGCGGCCTGCAGCACCGCTTCGGCCCAGGTGAAATCCAGACCACGCACGTAGACCGGCACGATCGCGAACTCACAGGCGATCAAGAGCGCCACCCCGATCCACAGCGGCAGCAGCCACGGCAGTGCGCAGGCCACGACCATCAGCAGGATGCTGCCCAGGCCGCTCTGGCTGTAGTAACTGATGGCGATCGAGCTGCTCGCCAGCAGCAGCACCAGCAGATGATCGAACGGGCCGATGCGCCGCTCGCCCAGCCCGCGGGTGAGCCAGGCGTAGCTCAGGCCGAACAGCGCCCAGGCCGCCCAGGTGGGCCAGCTGTCGAGCGCCATCCGCGCGCCGCCTTCGGCCAGCTGATCGACCGGCGCCAGCGACAGCACCAGCAGCGGAAGTCCGATCACCGCCCAGGTGAACAGGCCGGCGATGCGCAGCAGTCGGTTGTGGTTCAGATGGCGAAGCATGCCGGCATGGTAGGCGCCCGCAGGGCCCGCCGGACGGGCCTGAAGTCATGCCGCGCGCGGGAACCCAGGTCGCCGCGACTGATGCCGGCATGCAATAATCCGGCGATGTGCGACGCGCAGCGGCAGGAGCGCCGCGACACGGCCGCAGCGCGCGTCCTCAGTCGTCTTATGGAGTCTGGAATGTCGATCGTCGTCCGCGACGTGCACGAGCACGAGCTGGATTCCATCCTCGAACTCAACAATGCCGCCGGTCCCTCGATCCTGCCGCTGGATGCGGCCCGCCTCCGCCATCTTTACGACACGGCCGGCTACTTCCGGGTCGCCGAGCGCGATGGTGCGATGGTCGGCTTCCTGATCGGCTTCGCCTCCGGCAGTGGCCACGACAGCAGCAACTTCCGCTGGTTCGAGGCCCACCACGCCGATTTCTTCTACATCGACCGCATCGTCGTCGCCAGCCGGCGCCGGGGCGGCGGCGTGGGCCGGGTGTTCTATGCCGACGTGCAGAGCTACGCCGAGGTCCGCCACCCGCTGCTGACCTGCGAGGTGTTCCTGGAGCACGACAACGACCCGGTGCGCCTGTTCCACGGCAGCTTCGGCTTCCGCGAGGTCGGCCAGCACGTGATGCCCGGCACCGACATCCGCGCGTCGATGCTGGTCAAGGATCTGTGCAGCTACGGCTGGGTGCGCGACACCTACAAGGGCACGCTGCCCGACGAACCCTGGCTCGGCCGCCCCCGTGCGCCGGCCCGTACTACCGAGGAGACCCAGGCCTGATGGCGTCACGCCCCGCCCCTGCCACCGATTTCGAACCGGCCGGCGAACTCAAGATCGGCCAGGTCGGCATCGCCAATCTGCGCGTGCGCACGCTCGACGTCGCGCGCCTGGCCGAGGAGATGCGCAGCCGCGTCGCGCGCGCGCCCAAGCTGTTCGACCGCGCAGCGGTGATCCTGGATTTCGGCGGCCTGGCCGAGCTGCCCGACAAGACCACCGCGCAGGCGCTCATCGACGCGCTGCGCGATGCCGGCGCCCTGCCGGTCGCTCTGGCATGGGGTAGCGCCGCGAATGCCGAACTGGCCGAGGCGCTCGATCTGCCGGTGCTGTCGAAATTCCGCGCCCAGTACGAGAGCGCCGACGGGGCGCCCGCGTCCGCACCTGCGCGCCCCGTTCCTTCCCCGGCACCTGCACCTGCACCGCCGCCGGCCGCAAAGGCTGCGCCCGCACCCGCGAACGTCGAGCCCGGCCTGATCCAGGTCGTGCCCGTGCGCTCGGGCCAGCAGCTCTACGCGCAGAACCGCGACCTGACCGTGCTGTCCTCGGTCGGCGCCGGCGCCGAGGTCATTGCCGACGGTTCGATCCATATCTATGGCCCGCTGCGCGGACGTGCGCTCGCCGGCGCCCAGGGCAGCACGACTGCGCGTATCTTCTGCCGCAGTTTCCAGGCCGAGCTGGTCGCCGTGGCGGGCCATTACAAGGTGCTGGAAGATATTCCCCGCGAACTCCATGGCAAGGCCGTCCAGGTCTGGCTGGAGCATGACGAATTGAAGATCGCCGCACTCGAGTGACGGCGACATACCAGGAGATGTGTTTTGGCTGAAATCATCGTGGTCACCTCGGGCAAGGGCGGCGTCGGCAAGACCACCAGCAGCGCGAGCATCGCCATTGGCCTGGCCCGGCAGGGCAAGCGCACCGCGGTCGTCGATTTCGACGTCGGCCTGCGCAATCTCGACCTGATCATGGGCTGCGAGCGCCGCGTGGTGTACGACCTGGTCAACGTGGTCCAGGGCGAAGCGACGCTCAAGCAGGCGCTCATCAAGGACAAGCGTTTCGACAACCTCTACGTGCTGGCTGCCTCGCAGACGCGCGACAAGGACGCACTGACCAAGGAAGGCGTCGAACGCGTGCTCAAGGAACTGGCCGATGACGGCTTCGACTACGTCGTCTGCGACTCGCCCGCGGGCATCGAGAAGGGTGCGTTCCTGGCGATGTACTTCGCCGACCGCGCGATCGTCGTCGTGAACCCGGAAGTCTCGTCGGTGCGCGACTCCGACCGCGTCATCGGCCTGCTGCAGTCCAAGACCCGCCGCGCCGAGAACGGTGAGCGCGTGCAGGAACACCTGCTGCTCACCCGCTACAGCCCGGCGCGCGTGGAAACCGGCGAGATGCTGTCGATCGCCGACGTGGAAGAAGTGCTGGGCCTCAAGACGCTGGGCGTGATTCCCGAGTCGGGCGACGTGCTCAACGCATCCAACAAGGGCGAGCCGGTGATCCTGTCGGCCGAATCGACCGCCGGCCAGGCCTACGACGACGCCGTCGCGCGCCTGCTCGGCCAGGAACGTCCGCTGCGTTTCACCACCAACGACAAGAAGGGCTTCTTCAGCAAGCTGTTCGGAGGCTGATCATGGGCATGTTCGATTTCCTCAAACCGAAAAAGAACACCGCGTCGATCGCCAAGGACCGCCTGCGCATCATCGTCGCGCAGGAACGGACCAGCCGGGGCGCGCCCGACTATCTGCCGCTGCTGCAGCGCGAACTGCTGGAAGTGATCCGCAAGTACGTCAGCATCGACGTCGAGGCAGTCAAGGTGGATCTGGTCAAGGACGGCGACCACGACGTGCTCGACATCTCGGTCGCGCTGCCCGAAGAGCGTCAGGCCACCGCCTGACGTTCCCCTGATGGACGCCCTTCGCAGCGCCGATGCGGTCGAGACCGGTGCGGAAGTGCTGTGCCTGGCCGACATCGGCTTCGACACGCCGGCCGCCCTGCTCTCCCGTTATGGCCTGACCCTGCACCGTGTGCCCGACGGCGCCGAGATTCCCGGCAGCTACTGGGGCGCGCCCGAGGCCGGGATCATCGGCTGTGATGTCTATGCGTGCGCCGACACGCCGGTGCATTCGATGCTGCACGAGTCCTGTCACCTGATCGTGCTGCCGCCCGAGCGGCGCGCGGCCGTGCACACCGATGCGACCGATTCGGTCGAAGAAGAAGACGCGACCTGTTACCTGCAGATCGTGCTAGCCGACGCGCTGCCCGGCGTCGGCCGTGATCGCCTGATGGCGGACATGGACGCCTGGGGCTACACCTACCGGCTCGGCTCGACGCGTGCGTGGTTCGAGCAGGATGCCGAAGACGCGCGTGCCTGGCTCATCGCACGGAACCTGCTGCCTGTGTAGGAGCGGCCCATGGCCGCGAATGGCTTCACCGGCAACACCCATCGCGACCATGGGCCGCTGCTACAGGAATGCTCCGCTCTCGACTCACTTGCGAGCGCGTAATCGCCGCACTAGCCTCCCGGTTCCCTGAAATGACCGGAAAGCTGTCCGTGAACAAGCCTCATTCCACCCTGCTCGCCCTGGCCGTCGCCGCGAGCCTGACGCTGGCCGGTTGCACCCGCTCCGAATCGCCCGATGCCGCAACGCCTGCGGCCGGCATCGAAGCGCCGGCCGGCGAAACCGCCGACCAGTTCATCGCCCGCGTCAATGACGAAGCCCGTGCGCTGATGCCGGAGCTGACCGCCTCGCAGTGGCTGTCGGCGACCTACATCAACGACGACAGCCAGCTGCTAGCGGCGAAGTACAACGAGCGCTATCTGGCCCAGCTCAACAGCTGGATCGAACAGTCGCGCAGGTTCGAGGGTCAGGAGATGTCGCCCGAAACCGCGCGTGCGATCAACCTGCTCAAGCTCGGCGCGTCGATGCCACCGCCGCGCAATCCCGAGCACCTCGCCGAACTCACGAAGATCGCGTCGAAGATGGAAGGCACCTACGGCGCCGGCCAGTACTGCACCGGCGAAGGCGAGGCCCGCAGCTGCCGCCAGCTCGGTCAGCTCGAAGACGTGCTGCGCAACAGCCGCGACTATGACGCCCAGCTCGACGCGTGGCAGGGCTGGCACACGATCGCCCAGCCGATGCGCGGCGATTACACGCGCTTCGTCGAACTCGTGAACGAAGGCGCGCGCGATCTCGGCTTTGCCGATGCCGGTGAAGCCTGGCGCTCGGGCTACGACATGCCGCCGGCCGAACTCGCCGCCGAAACCGACCGCCTGTGGAACCAGGTCAAGCCGCTCTACGAGCAGCTGCACTGCTACACGCGGACGCGTCTGGAAGCGCGTTATCCCGGCCGCGGCACCGTCGACGGTGGCCTGTTGCCTGCGCACCTGATGGGCAACATGTGGCAGCAGGACTGGGGCAACCTCTGGGACGTGCTGCAGCCCTACCCCAACGCCGGCGATCTCGACATCACCGGCGCGCTGGAGAAGAACTATCAGGCGCTGCTCAACGAACGCATGGTCAAGGAGAACGCGCTGATCGATTCGGACCGCCGCGCCGACATCGCCCAGGCCGCGCTGACCGAAAACGCCAAGCGCATGAACCAGCGCGCCGAGGACTTCTACACCTCGCTGGGAATGCCCAAGCTGCCCGAGAGCTTCTGGACCAAGACGCAGTTCGTGAAGCCGCGCGACCGCGACGTCGTCTGCCACGCCAGCGCCTGGGACATGGGCGCAAAGATCGACGGCCAGCCCGACGTGCGCACCAAGATGTGCACCAGGCCGAACGAGGAAGACTTCACGACGATCTACCACGAACTCGGCCACGTCTATTACTACCTGGCCTACAACGACCGCCCGCCGCTGTTCCAGACCGGTGCGCACGACGGCTTCCACGAGGCGATCGGCGACACCATCGTGCTGTCGATGACGCCGCAGTACCTGCAGTCGATCGGCCTGGTCGGCGAGCAGCAGCAGTCGCGCGAATCGCTGGTCAATTCGCAGATGCGCATGGCCCTGGCGAAGGTGTCGTTCCTGCCGTTCGGCCTGATGATCGACCGCTGGCGCTGGGGCGTGTTCGACGGTTCGATCACGCCGGAGAACTACAACAGCGCGTGGTGGTCGTTGAAGGCGCAGTACCAGGGCGTCGCCCCGGCCACGCCGCGCGGCGAGGAGTTCTTCGACGCGGGCGCCAAGTATCACGTGCCGGGCAATACGCCCTACACGCGCTACTTCCTCTCGCACGTGCTGCAGTTCCAGTTCTACAAGGCGCTGTGCGACGCATCCGGCTACACCGGCCCGCTGAACCAGTGCAGCTTCTACGGCAACAAGGCGGCCGGCGAGAAGTTCTGGGCGATGCTCGAGAAGGGCAACAGCCAGCCGTGGCAGCAGACGCTCAAGGAACTCACCGGCGGCGAGCAGATGGACGCCGCGCCCGTGCTCGAGTACTTCGCGCCGCTGCAGGAATGGTTGACCCAGCAGAACGAAGGCAAGACCTGCGGCTGGACCGCACCGGCGGCTGCGCAGTCGCCTGCGCCTGCAGCCGCTCCGGCCGCGCAGCCTGCGGCGGAGAAGCCTGCGCAGGGTTGATGTTTCCTGCGTTCGAAGAAAGAAGGGCCGGCATTGCCGGCCTTTCTTTTTCTTGAGCACCCAGTCTTGCGAGTACAGCCTCTCTACTCCGGACACAGAGCGGCCTACCGGCCAGTAGCCGCTTCTCCCTCGGTCAGGGCTTCCTGCCCTGACTCGGGCTCGCGCCATCCATGGCGCGCTTGGCGCGGCCACTGCCCGCCAGTCCGCTTCTCCTTCCTGTCCGATCACGACTTCTAGGAAAAGTCGCGCGACTACATCTGCGCAAAGATCAGAATGGATTCGGGCTTGACCAGACATGCGTCTGTGAAACCGCTGGAATGACGGGGCAGCGACGCCGCGGTCTGTCGCTGGACGCGACAGGAACTGCTCCAGTCGAAGACAGAGAAAATACAGAACGCGCGCGGGACTTCAGCCGGGTGCTGCGGAGAGCGGGCCATGGATGGCCCGCGGCGGCGAGTCAGCCATGGATGGCTGACCGAGCCGAGGAGCAGTACCCGGATGGAGTCACGCTGCATCCGAAGTCAGGGGGCTTCACTGGCGAAGCTTGCTACATGAAAGCTTCAGAGCAGGTTCCCTGCAGCGAGCCAACTACATTTGATCCGTCGGCTCCATCGCCGCCGCGTTCTTCGGACATGCCGGCGCGCGCGGGGTGCGCGCGAGTTCCCAGCGCCAAAACACCCAGCCCAGGAGCATGAAACCGGCCGAGGCCGCAGCCAGCAGCAGCGGCTGGTGGCTGACCAGCGGCGACAGCAGTCCGGCGACCACCGCGTTGAGCACCAGACCGGTGAAGGCCTGCAACGACGAAGCCGAGCCGCGCTGGCGCGGGTACATGTCGAGAATCGCGAGTGTGAGGATGGGAAATGTCAGCGCGATGCCGAAGGAATTGAGCATCGCCGGCATCACCGCCCACGGGATCGCGGGCTGATCGACGAGCAGGTTGTAGACCACGTTCGCCGCCACCGCCACGCCGCTGCAGGCAAAGCCGATGTTCGCCAGCCGCGTGCCGGTGATGCGACCGGCCGCGCGGCCCGACATCCACGAGCCGAGCATCATTCCGGTGATCATCGGCACGAAGAACCAGCCGAACTGACGTTCGTTGAGGCCCAGCACATCGACGACGAACACCGGCGTGGAGGCGATGTACAGGAACAGCGCGGAGAAGTTGAAGGCACCGGCCGCGGCAATGCGCTGGAAGCGGCGGTTGGCGACGATCGCCACGTAGTCGCGCAGCAGCCGGCGCGGCGCGAGCGAGATGCGGTGCTCGCGCGGATGCGTCTCCGGCAGCCAGGCCCACACCACCACCAGCAACACCAGCGAGAACGCGACCAGAAACCAGAAGATCAACGGCCAGCGGCCGAAGCCGAGCAGCCAGCCGCCGATGATCGGTGCGATCGCCGGCGCGATGCTGAAGATCATCATGACCTGGCTCATCAGCCGCTGTGCGTCATCGCCCTGCAGCACGTCGCGGATCACCGCCCGCCCCACGATCAGCCCCACACCGGCCGACAGCCCCTGCAATGCGCGGAACGCCAGCAGCGTGCCCAGGTCGGTCGACAGCGCGCAGCCCACCGAGGCAAGCACGAACACCGCCAGGCCACCGAGAATCACCGCGCGCCGGCCGATCGCATCCGACAGCGGCCCGTGCACGATGCTCATCAGTGCATAGGCGATCAGATAGACCGCGATGGTCTGCTGGATCGCCGCCGGCTCCGCGGCCAGATCGGTGCTCATCGCCGGGAACGCGGGGAAGATCGTGTCGATCGAGAACGGACCGAACATCGCCAGCCCGGCCAGCAACAGGGCGAGCGTGCGGATCGAGGGCATGCGCGGCTGTCGCATCACGCGCCGACTCGCACAGGCATCGCGGCGGCGGGATCGAAATTCATGGGCATGGCTGTCTCGGGGGCGTTCCGGGGGGCGGGCGGCGTGCAGCGCGCGCCAGGCGGGGCGCCATCATAGGCGCGGCGGCGACATCGCCCCGGCAACGGCGCGTTCCGCGTCCGGGGACTGGCGCGGACGGCGCGGACGGTGGCCGGATATACTGCGCCGCGTATGCAGTGGGAGAAGCCGGGTTCGCGTGGATGCCGGCTGCCGTAGGCGCAACCGCCCGGAATCGCTCAGGCCCCGTACCGCTGCAACGGCAACACTCTGGAGAGACCGGACCGCCTGTGGCGCACCCGGCGCCGAAGGGGCACGAAGCATCCGCTTCCAAACTCTCAGGCAAAAGGACAGAGGGGCATGCGGAAGACCGGCGGTCTTCGGCCATCGTCGTTCCAGCGGACGACGCAGGCAGACGCCGGCGATCCCAGCCCCCGTCGACTATCCGGATGCCTGCCATGACCGCTTCCACCCTGCGCGACCTCGAACACGCCTCGGCCTTCGTCGAGCGCCACATCGGCCCGAACGACGCCGAGATCGCCCACATGCTCGAAGTCGTCGGGCACGACTCGCTCGATGCGATGACCGATGCGATCGTGCCGGGCAAGATCGCCTCGCGCAGCCCGCTCGCGCTGCCCGATGCGATGACCGAAGTGGACGCGCTGGCGAAGATCCGCGCCGTCGCCAGACAGAACACCGTCCTGCGCAGCGTCATCGGCCAGGGCTATTACGGCACGCACACGCCGAACGTCATCCTGCGCAACATCCTCGAGAATCCGGCCTGGTACACGGCCTACACGCCCTACCAGGCGGAAATCTCGCAGGGCCGCATGGAAGCGCTGATCAACTTCCAGACCATGGTCACCGACCTGACCGGCATGGACATCGCGAATGCCTCGCTGCTCGACGAGGCGACTGCTGCGGCCGAGGCGATGACGCTGGCCAAGCGTTCTGCCAAGTCGAAGTCCAACGTGTTCTTCGTCGCCGACGACGTGCATCCGCAGACGCTCGACGTGCTGCGTACCCGCGCCGACGGCCTCGGCATCGAACTGCAGGTCGGCCCGGCCGAAGATGCGAAGGATGCCGAGACCTACGGCGTGCTGTTGCAGTATCCCAACACCTTCGGTCGCATCGGTGACCACGCCGCTGTCGCCGAGGCCGTGCACGCGCGCGGCGGCATCGTCGCGGTCGCGACCGACCTGCTGGCGCTGACCCTGATCCAGGCGCCGGGCGTGTGGGGCGCCGACATCGTCGTCGGCAACTCGCAGCGCTTCGGTGTGCCGTTCGGCTTCGGTGGCCCGCACGCCGGCTTCATGGCCTGCCGCGACGCCTACAAGCGCTCGATGCCGGGCCGCCTGATCGGCGTGTCGGTCGACGCGGCCGGCAACCAGGCCTATCGCCTCACCCTGCAGACCCGCGAGCAGCACATCCGTCGCGAGAAGGCGACGTCCAACATCTGCACCGCGCAGGTTCTGCTGGCGGTGATGGCGTCGATGTACGCCGTCTACCACGGCCCCGACGGCCTGACCCGCATCGCGCGTCGCACGCATCGCTTCGCGTCGATCCTCGCCGCCGCGCTGGGCAAGGCCGGCGTCGCTGTCGGCGATGCGTTCTTCGACACGTTGCACATCACCGATGTCGACGCCGATGCCCTGCACGCCAAGGCACGCGAAGCCGGTTTCAACCTGCGCGCGATCGACGGCAACTCGGTCGGCATCAGCCTCGACGAAACCACGACCCGTGACGAGGTCGTCGCGCTGGCGAAGCTGTTCGGCGATGCGCAGGACAGCGCGAGTGCCGCGGGAGGCAGGATGCCGGGAGCGGCCGCCGAGATCGACATCGAGGCGCTCGACGCTGCGACCGACGACGCACTGCCGACGTCGCTCGCGCGCGACACCAAGTTCCTGACCCACCCGGTGTTCAACACCCACCACAGCGAGCACGAACTGCTGCGCTACATGCGCATGCTGGCCGATCGCGATCTGGCGATGGACCGCACGATGATTCCGCTGGGGTCGTGCACGATGAAGCTCAACGCGACCGCCGAAATGATTCCGGTCACGTGGCCCGAGTTCGCCAACATCCACCCGCTGGCGCCGGCTGACCAGACCGCGGGTTACACCGAACTGATCGACGGGCTGGAGAAGATGCTGGTCGAGATCACCGGCTACGACGCGGTAAGCTTCCAGCCGAACTCCGGCGCCCAGGGCGAATTCGCCGGCCTGCTCGCGATCCGCGCCTATCAGCAGGCGCAGGGCCAGGGCCATCGCGACATCTGCCTGATTCCCGAATCGGCGCACGGCACCAATCCGGCGTCGGCGCAGATGGTCGGCATGACCGTGGTCGTGACCCGTTGCGACAAGGACGGCAACGTCGACGTCGACGACATCCGCGCCAAGGCCGAGAAATATTCCGATCGCCTGGCCGCGATCATGATCACCTACCCGTCCACGCACGGCGTGTTCGAGGAAGACGTGGTAGCGATCTGCGACATCGTCCATCAGCACGGCGGCCAGGTGTACACCGACGGCGCCAACATGAACGCCCTCGTCGGCGTGGCCAAGCCGGGCAAGTGGGGCTCGGACGTCAGCCATCTGAACCTGCACAAGACTTTCTGCATTCCGCACGGCGGCGGCGGTCCGGGTGTGGGCCCGTGCGCGGTCAAGTCGCATCTGGCGCCCTACCTGCCGCGCGCGCTCGGCGGCGACGGTGCGGTCGGCATGGTCTCGGCGGCGACGCACGGCTCGGCCTCGATCCTGCCGATCAGCTGGATGTACATCGCGATGATGGGTGCCGAGGGCCTGCGCCGCGCTACCCAGGTCGCGCTGCTCAATGCGAACTACGTCGCCAGGCGCCTGGCGCCGCACTATCCGACGCTCTACACCGGCCGCAACGACCTGGTCGCGCACGAGTGCATCCTCGATCTGCGCCCGATCAAGGACGCCACCGGGATCAGCGCCGAGGACGTGGCCAAGCGCCTGATCGACTTCGGCTTCCACGCGCCGACGCTGAGCTTCCCGGTCAGCGGCACGCTGATGGTCGAGCCGACCGAGAGCGAGTCGCTGCACGAACTCGACCGCTTCATCGACGCGATGATCCAGATCCGCGACGAGATCCGCGCGATCGAGGACGGCCGTCTGGACCGCGAGGACAACCCGCTCAAGCACGCGCCGCACACCGCGATGCAGGTCACCGCCAGCGAGTGGACCCACAGCTATCCGCGCGAACTGGCGGCATTCCCGCTGGAAACGCTGCGCCACACCAAGTACTGGCCGCCGGTCGCGCGCGTCGACAACGTGCACGGCGACAAGAACGTGTTCTGCAGCTGCATTCCGGTCGGTTCGGCCGAGGACGAGCCGGAAGCCTTCAGCGAGCCCGACGTCGTCTGATCGCCGGCGCCGCGCGATAGGCGGCGCCGCACTGTGCATGCCACGTTCCACGTGCCGCGTCACATCCTGACGCGGCCGCGCATCGAGGCTCGACGCGTACGCGCGTCGTTCATGTCGTAAGGCCCTGCAGTCGCCGCGTATGAGCGCGGCGGCTGGCACGCGTATTGCTCCGGAGACTCGATTCCTCCGCCCAGGCCGCCCCGCCATGCTCGTCGGCACGTACAACCTGCTGTTGGTCGTCATCTCGTACGTGGTGGCTGCATTCGCGTCCTACGTCGCACTCGACATGGCCGGCCGGATTGCCGCCAGCACCGGCTGGGCGGCCCGCAGCTGGCTGACCGGCGGCGCGGTCGCCATGGGCTTCGGCATCTGGTCGATGCACTTTCTCGGCATGCTGGCGTTCGAGTTGCCCATTCCGCAGGGCTACGACCTGGCGGTGACGCTGTATTCGCTGCTGATCGCGGTCTGCAGCGCCGCCTACGCCCTGCACGTGGTCACAGCCGACGCGTTGCCGTGGCGCAAGCTCGGTGTGGCCGCCCTGATCCTCGGCGCGGGCATCGCCACCATGCATTACGTGGGCATGGAAGCGATGCAGATGCAGCCGGGCATCGACTACCACCCCGGCTGGTTCGCCCTGTCGATCGTCATTGCGGTCGCTGCCGCCGGCGCGGCGCTGTGGATCTCGTTCGCGCTCCGCCGCGAAGGTGCGGGCGTGTTGCGTGCCCGTGCACTGGCCGCGCTGGTGATGGGCGTGGCGGTCGTGGGCATGCACTACACCGGCATGGCGGCCGCGGGCTTTCCCGAAGGCAGCATCTGCGGCGCGGCGATCGCCGACGGCCTGTCGCCGCAGTGGCTGGCGATTCTCGTCGGAGTGGCGACCTTCGCCATCCTCGGCATGGCGCTGACCACCTCGATCCTCGACCGCCGCCTGCAGGAGCGCACCGCCCTGCTCAGCGATTCGCTGCAGAAGGCCAACCAGGAGCTGACCTATCTCGCGCTGCACGACAACCTGACCAAGCTGCCCAACCGCCTGCTGCTGGAAGACCGGCTCGAGCACGCCATCCGGCGCGCGGTGCGCAATGGCACCCGCTTCGCGCTGATGTTCATCGACCTCGACGGGTTCAAGGCCGTCAACGATGCCTACGGCCATCTGGTCGGCGACCGGCTGCTGCTGCAGGTCGCCCGCCACCTCTCGTCGCACATCCGCGCCGAGGACACGCTGGCACGTCTGGGTGGCGACGAGTTCGTGGTGCTGGCCGACATCCGCGAGCCCGGGGACGCCGCCACACTTGCGGAAAAGATTCTCCAGGCCGTCGCCATGCCGGTGCAGCTCGAACGTGGCGAGCTCAACGTCACCGGCAGTGTGGGCGTGGCGATCTTCGGCGCCGACGGCAGCAGCGCGCGCGAGCTGATGGCCAATGCCGACGCGGCGATGTATTCGGCCAAGGATCAGGGGCGCAACGCCTACTGCTTCTTCGAGCCGTCGATGAACCGGGGCGCGCACGAACAGCTTGCGCTGATCCAGGACCTGCGCCGTGCCTTGTCGCTGGACCAGTTGTTCCTGGTCTATCAGCCCAAGCTGCGCGCGCCTGACGGGCCGCTGGTCGGTGTCGAGGCACTGCTGCGCTGGCAGCATCCCGAACGCGGCCTGGTGATGCCCGACGTGTTCATTCCCTTGGCCGAGAAGACCGGCCTGATCCTGGAAATGGGCCGTTGGGTCATCAGCGAAGCCTGCCGCCAGCTGATGGAGTGGCGCGCGCAGGGCCGCCATGTGCCGACGGTGTCGGTGAACCTTTCGGCGACCCAGTTCCGCTCGCCCGGCCTGCTGGGCAAGATCAAGGAAGCGCTGGCGCGCCACGGTGTGTCGCCGTCGTCGCTGGTGCTGGAGATCACCGAATCGACCGCGATGCACGATCCCGAAGCGAGCCTGGCGATCCTGCAGCGCCTGTCGGCGCTGGGCGTGCAGATCTCGATCGACGACTTCGGCACCGGTTATTCGAGCCTCCTCTACCTCAAGCGCCTGCCGGCGAGCGAACTCAAGATCGACCGGGCGTTCGTCAAGGACCTGGTGGCCGGCAGCGAGGACGCGGCAATCGTCTCGGCGATCATCGCGCTCGGCCGCACGCTGAACCTGTCGGTGATCGCCGAGGGCGTAGAAACCGAGGCCCAGCAGAAGCTGCTGACCGAACTGGGTTGCACCTCGCTGCAGGGCTTCTACTTCGGCAGGCCCGACATGCCGGACGCACTCGCGCACTGATTCTGTGTTCGAGCCGCAACGCCGTTGCGCAGGCGACAGTCTGGTGACGTCGGAACCGGCGCCTGACCGACGCGCCTTCAGTCGCGCCCGTCGGTGGCGGCCAGCGTGTCCAACAGCGCCTCCAGCGGCATCGGCCGGGCAAACAGGAAGCCCTGCGCCTGATCGCAGCCGTGCGCGCGCAGCCAGGCGAGCTGCTCGGCCTCCTCGACGCCTTCGGCGATCACCGACAGGCCCAGCCCCTGTCCGAGCGCGATGAAGGCCCGGCAGATCGCAGCGCTGCGCGCGTCGCGGGTGACGTCGCGGACGAAGGCGCGGTCGATCTTCAAATGGTCGAGTGGCAGCTCGCGCAGATACGCCATGCTCGAAAAGCCGGTGCCGAAATCGTCGATCGACAAGCACAGCCCCTCGTCGCGCAGGGCGCCCATCAGGCTGCGCGCCTCCTCGGGGCGACGCAGCAGCACGCTCTCGGTCAGTTCCAGATGCAGCGCGCGCGGCGGCAGGCCGTGGCGCTCGAACAGGTTGCGGATGGTGCCCGCGTGCATGTCCGCCTCGAACTGCACTGCCGACACGTTTACCGCGATGGCGATGTCGTCGCGGCCGATCGCGGCCAGGCGCGCGTGCGCCTGGGCGGCGGTGTCGAGCACCCATGCGCCGATCGGCACGATCAGGCCCGATTCCTCGCATACCGGGATGAACTGGGCCGGCGACACGTAGCTGCCGTCCGGACGCCGCCACCGCAACAGGGCCTCGACCGCGACCACGCGATGGTCGGCGAGCCGGAGGATCGGCTGGAAATGCAGTTCGAACTCGCCGCGCGTGTGCGCCTGGCGCAGCTGCTGGACCATCGCCAGTCGGCTCGACGCCTGCTCGGCCATCGAGGCGCTGTACTGCACCACGCGCAGGTTGTCGCGCCGCGCCTGCAGCGCGGCCAGGGCCGCATGGCCGATCACCTTCTCGGCACCGCCATCGGCGCAGGGCCCGCGCGCCAGTCCGATCCACGCCTCGAGCGGAAACGTGCCGCCCTGCGCTTCAACCGGAGCGGCGGTTGCCGCAATCAGGTCCTCGACCATGGCGTCGAGCCGTTCGGGGTCGAGCGTGGCGATGACGAAGGTTTCCGCGGGCATGCAGCCCACCCAACCGTAGCGCTCGGCCACACGGCCGACGCGTGCGGCCGCCTCGCACAGGATCGTTTCGCCCGCACGGCGCCCGAGCGTGGGCGCGACCAGCTCCAGGTCGCGCAGCTGCACATAGGCGATCGCGAACCCGGGCCCGCCATCCGCGGCGCACTGCGCGTCGAGCTGCGTCGCCAGCGCGTTGAGCGTGAACATGCCGGTGATCGCGTCGTGGTCGGCGCGCCAGGCCAGGTCGCGTTCGTAGGTCATGCGCGCACTGACGTCTTCGGCCAGCACCAGCCGCGCCGGGCGGCCGTGCAGCTCCATCGTGCTGGCATGCACCCGGACCTCGATGTGGCGGGCATCGCGCGTCATCAGCATCCACGGACGTGCCTGCGCCCCCTGCCCGCCACCGGGCAGCAGGGCTTCGCGCCCGGCTGCCTGGTCTTCGGGCGCCAGCAGGTCGGTCACCGCCATGCCCTGGAGATCGTCGTGGGTGTAGCCGTAGGTCTCCACGGCCGCCTCGTTGACCGCCAGGAAGCGCAGGGTTTCGAGGTCGTAGACCCATGCCGGCAGCGGATTGCGCTCGAACAGATGGCGGAACTGGGACTCGGCGTGTTCGATGCGCGCCTGCGCGGCCCGGCGTTCGGAAATGTCGACGATGGTGCCGGTCATCACCGGATCGTCGCCATCCTGCAGCATTGCGCCGCGTGCCTTGAGCCAGCGCACGCTGCCGTCGGGCAGGCGGATCCGGTATTCCTGGGCGAACGGCAGGCCGTCCCGTCGCGACATCGCCAGCGAGGCCTGCATCTGCTCGCGGTCGTCTTCGTGCATGCGCTCGAAGAAGGTTTCGAGCGGAATCTCGCCGTCCGCACGCGGCAGCCCGAACAGGGCCGCCATCTCGGCCGAGGCCCGCACGCGGTCATCGTTCAGGCGCAGCCGCCACACGCCCGTCCCCGATGCGAGCTGGGCCTGCTGCAGCCAGTCGGCCTGATGGGCCACCTCGGCCGCGAGCCTGCGTCGCGTGCGCTCGTCGTTGCGCGCGCGACGCAGCACCAGACCGAACACCAGCCAGTACACCAGTGCCAGCACCATTGCCGCACCGGCATAGAGCCACCACGGCGCCAGCGCCTCGCGCAGGCCGATGCCCGCGCTGACGACCAGCGGATAGCCGCTGGTGTGGCTGAAGGACATGGTGCGCTCGATGCCGTCGATCTGACTGACCATATGCCGGCTCAGCTGCGGCGTGCCCTGCAGCACTTCGTCCGGCATATCCACGCGTCGACCGACGTGTGCACCGGTGTGGCCGAAGCGGGCCACCACGACGCCCTCGCGCGTGTAGATCGTCGCATTCCCCTGGCGCCCGGTGTCGAGGGCCTTGACCATGTGCTCCAGCTCGCGCGTCCGGAACACGGCCACCAGCCACTGCCCGTCCAGGCCCGGCACTGCCAGCGGCAGGCCCCATTCGTCGCCCTCGAGCGACAGCAGGGGACCCACGGCCAGCGTAGACGGTGCCGCGCCGATCGTCGGCAGCCAGGCACTGATGCGCGGGTGGCCACGTCCCGGCGCGAGAACCGTCCCGTCGGCTGCGTATCGCGTGATGTCGGCGAGCTCGTCGTGGCGGTCCAGCACGCCGTCGATCCAGACATCGAGCCGGGTCGAAGCCTCGTCGGCCGACAGCGCCCGATCGGCGGCCTGTTCGGCCACGATGCCGCGCATCGCGCGCTGGATGTTGCGCAGCTCGTAATGCAGCAGGCGATCGACGCCCGAGGCCAGCGCCAGACTCTGCCGCGTCGCCGCTTCCAGTCGGGCATGCCGGTCGAAGGCAACGAGGGCGCACAGACCGAGCGTGAGCACCACGCCCAGCCAGATGCCGGCATTGCGCATCGCGCGCACCGAACGCATCCGCTGCGCCGATGGACCGCTCGTTCCAGGTTCGATAGCCAACTGGCTTTCCCGCGCGACGATTGCACTCACCCTCTCTCCTGGGGCGGTAAGAATGACGTGAAAGGGCCTGAACGGGCGTCTGAGAAAAGTCTGAAAGATGCCGCGCTTGGCGCAGGCTGGCCGCCGCCGGAACGCTGCGGTTTCACGACGGCTGCCGCCTGGATCGGCGACCGTCCCGGGACACCCGAGTTGGAGATGCCCATGTCGAACAAGCACTCGCCCCCGACCCCGAACCCCGAGCCGCCGCAGCAGACCGGCCATGTCGCGGTCAACGATCGCAAGGCCGCCCGGGGCGCCGACTACGCGCATGACGACAACCCGTCGGCCGAAAGCAACGATGCCGCGCTCACGGCCGGCCCCGCATTCGAGCGTCGGGTTCACGCCGACGGTTCGGTCGAAGTGCCGCCGAAACGGATTCCCAAGGGCGGCGAAGAGGACGACGATGGAAACGGCGATGGGGCCGCAGCGGATCGCGACGCCGCGGACAACGACCCGACGTCCGGCGCACGTCGCTGAGTCGCGCCTGCTCCTTGCGAGCCCACACCGCCAGGTGACGCACGTCCGTCGACAGCGCGATCGCTGTCGGCGCGTCGGTACCGATGCACCGCAGCGTGCTGCGCCTTTATCCCCGCGACCGGTGCCGATCCCCTAGAATCCGCTCCGTCCTCGCCGCCGGAGTTTTTCGCATGTCGTCATCGCCCCTCGCCTACCGCCGCGTCCTGTTGAAGTTGTCCGGCGAGGCCCTGATGGGCGACGAGGATTACGGCATCGACCCCAAGGTCATCGGCCGGCTCGCCGACGAAGTGATCGAAGCGCAGAAAGCCGGCGCCGAAGTCGGCCTGGTCATCGGCGGCGGCAACATCTTCCGCGGCGCGGGCCTGGCGGCCGGCGGCATGGACCGGGTGACCGGCGACCAGATGGGCATGCTCGCCACGGTCATCAACGCACTGGCGATGCAGGACGCGCTGGAAAAGCGCGGCGCGCGCGCGCGCGTCATGAGCGCGATCAAGATCAACGACGTCTGCGAGGACTACATCCGCCGCCGTGCGATCCGGCACATGGAGAAGGGACGCGTCGCGATTTTCGCCGCCGGCGTCGGCAGTCCGTTCTTCACCACCGACTCGGGCGCGGCCCTGCGCGGCATCGAGATCGGCGCCGACCTGCTGCTCAAGGCAACCAAGGTCGACGGCGTCTACGACGCCGATCCGAACAAGGTGCCCGGCGCCAAGCGTTACGAGCGCCTGACCTACGACGACGTCATCAGCCAGGGCCTGGAGGTCATGGACACGGCGGCCTTCGCGCTCGCACGCGACTCCGACCTGCCGCTGCGCATCTTCGACATGAGCCAGCCCGGCGTGCTGCTGCGCATTCTGCGCGGCGAGGCGATCGGCACGCTGGTGCAGGGCCGCAGCTGACGGCCCGCGCGGCGCGCCTGCCGCGCCGCCGCACGCATGGCGGCCCCGCCGCTGGTCGCGGACGCTTATAATCGTCCGATTCGAACATCGACCGGGGCCGACCATGCTCAATGACATCAAGAAAGACACCCAGACCCGCATGGCCAAGAGCGTCGAGGCGCTCAAGCACACGCTGGTGAAGGTGCGCACGGGGCGTGCGTCCTCCGCCCTGGTCGACAACATCAAGGTCAACTACCACGGTTCGGACATGCCGCTGAGCCAGGTGGCGAGCATCTCGGTGTCGGATGCGCGCTCGCTGGTGATCACGCCGTGGGAGAAGCAGATCGTCGGCGCGATCGAGAAGGCCATTCTCGGCTCCGACCTCGGCCTGACGCCCAACACCGCCGGCACGACGATCCGCCTCAACCTGCCCGCCCTGACCGAAGAGCGCCGCAAGGAACTGTCGAAGGTCGTCCACGGCGAAGGTGAGGACACCAAGGTCGCAATCCGCAACATCCGCCGCGACGCCAACCAGCAGATCAAGGAACTTCTCAAGGAGAAGCTGGTCTCCGAGGACGACGTGCGCCGCGGCGAGGACGAGATCCAGAAGGTCACCGACGCGGCCATCAAGGACGTCGACGAAGTGGTCAAGGCCAAGGAACAGGAACTGATGACGGTCTGAGGCACCGTGATCGGTGATCCGTCATCCGTGACCGGTCGACAGCCAGCGCCAGAGGCCATTGCTTTGCCCCAAACCCCAGACCCGCAGGATTCCGCAGCTCCGGATCACCAGTCGCGAATCCCCCGGCACGTGGCGGTGATCATGGATGGCAACGGGCGCTGGGCGGCACGCCGCAAACGGCCTCGCGCCATCGGCCACCGCGCCGGCGCGCGCACGGTCAACCTGGTCATCGATTTCTGCCTCGATCGCGGCATCGGGGCGCTGACCCTGTTCGCGTTTTCCAGCGAGAACTGGGGCCGGCCTGAAGACGAGGTCGGCGCGCTGATGAAGCTGTTCGTCGGCGCGCTCGACCGGGAGGTCGGCGAACTGCACCGCCGCGGCGTGCGCCTGCGCTTCATCGGCGAGCGCGGCCGCTTCAGTTCCGCGATCCGCGAGCGCATGGCGGCGGCCGAGGCCCGCACCGCGGGCAATACGCGCCTGATGCTCAATGTCGCCGCCAGCTATGGCGGGCGCCAGGACATCGCCATGGCCGCGCGCGCACTCGCGCAGGACGTGGCCGCCGGCCGCCTGGATCCGGCCGACATCGACGAAGCGGCGCTGGGCGCACGGGTGGCGCTGGCCGACCTGCCGGCGCCGGACCTGTTCATCCGCACCGGCGGCGACCTGCGCGTGAGCAATTTCCTGCTCTGGCAGCTGGCCTACACCGAGCTGTGGTTCACCGAAACCCTCTGGCCCGAACTGGGCGTGGAGGAACTGGAACAGGCGCTGCGCGTCTACGCGTCGCGCGAGCGGCGCTTCGGACTGACCGGCGAGCAGATCGCCGGCGCGCACGCCGCATCGCCCACGGAGGGCCCACCATGACCCGCACCCGCGTCATCGCCGCGCTGCTGATGGCGCCGACCGCCATCGCCGCCGTGCTCCTGCTCAACACGCCCTGGATGGCGGCGGTCTCGGCGATCGTCTTCCTCGCCGCGCTGTGGGAATGGCTGCGCCTGGCCGACATCGAGGACACGCTGGCCCGCGCCGCGCTGCTGCTGCTCAACCTGCTGCTGATGGTGGCGATCGTCTGGGCGTCGGCGACGGGCGGCGGCTCGCTGGTGCTGCTCAAGATGCTCGCCGTGGTAGGCGTGGCCTGGTGGCTGGCCGCCTCGCTGTGGTTGCGCCATTACACCTTCGCGTCCGATCACGACACCCGCGCGCGGGTATTCAAGCTCGCCGCCGGCACGCTTGCGGTGATTCCCGCGTGGGCGGCGCTGTGCGTGATCCACGCCGGCGAGAACGGCGAGTACGGCAACCGCTGGCTGCTGCTGGCGCTGGCGATCGTCTGGGCGACCGATACCGGCGCCTACTTCGCAGGCCGCAAGTTCGGCAAGCGCAAGCTCGCGCCGCGTATCAGCCCGAACAAGACGATCGAAGGCCTGGCCGGCGGCATCGCTGCCGGTGTCGTCGTCGCGGTGGCGTTCGCGCCACTGGCCGGCGCCAGCCTGGCGCAGCTGCCGCTGGTCGCGCTGGTGGCGGTGGCGACGGTCCTGGCATCGGTGGTGGGCGACCTGTTCGAAAGCCTGCTCAAGCGCCACGTCGGCGCCAAGGATTCGGGCACGCTGATTCCCGGCCACGGCGGCGTGCTCGACCGCCTCGACAGCGTGCTCGCCGCGCTGCCGGTGTTCGCCTTCGGCCAGATCTGGCTCGGATTCTGAGCATGGCGCAGCCCAGGGCAGGCCGCAGCCGGAAGCGCCGCGCATGATCCGCAACGTCGCCGTCTTCGGCGCGACCGGCTCGATCGGCACCTCGGCGCTGGATGTCATCGCACGCCATCCCGGGCGCCTGCGCGCCAGCGTGCTGGCGGCCGGCCGCAACGTCGACGCACTGGTCGCGCTGTGCGCAGTGCACCGGCCCGACCATGCGGTGATCGCCGATGCCGGGCTGCTCGATGCGCTGGCGGACGCACTGCGCGACGCAGGGCTGGCCACCGTTCCGCACGCCGGCATGGCGGCGCTCGACGCCTTGGCCAGCGATGCGGACGCCTGCGACACGGTGGTCGCCGCGATCGTCGGCGCGGCCGGACTCGATTCCACCCTGGCCGCGCTGCGCGCCGGCAAACGCGTGCTGCTGGCCAACAAGGAATCGCTGGTGCTGGCGGGCGCGCTGATGATGCAGGCCGCGCGCGACGCCGGCGCCACCATCGTGCCGATCGACAGCGAGCACAACGCGATCCACCAGTGCCTGCCGCCCCAGGGCGGGTGCGAGGGTGTCGCGCGCATCATCCTCACCGCATCCGGCGGGCCGTTCCGCGGCCGCAGTCGCGCGTCCCTGGCCGACGTCACGCCGGCGCAGGCGGTCGCGCACCCCAAGTGGTCGATGGGGCCGAAGATCTCGGTCGACTCGGCCACCCTGATGAACAAGGGCCTGGAAGTGATCGAGGCCCACCATCTGTTCGGCATGCCGGCAGAGCGCCTCGACGTGCTGGTGCACCCGCAGAGCCTGGTGCACTCCTTCGTCGAGTTCATCGACGGTTCCACCCTCGCCCAGCTCGGATTGCCCGACATGCGCACCGCCCTCGCCGTCGGTCTGGGCCATCCCGATCGCCTGGCCTCGGGCGTCTCGGGCCTGGACCTGCTGCAGCACGGGCGGTTCGACTTCGAGGCACCCGACACCGACGCCTTCCCGTGCTTGGCCCTGGCGCGCGACGCGCTCGTCGCCGGCGGCACGGCGCCGGCCCTGCTCAACGCCGCCAACGAAGTGGCCGTTTCAGCCTTTCTTCAGGGGCGACTGCGTTTTCTAGCGATCCCCGCGCTGGTCGAGCATGTGCTGGCTGCGCTCCCTGCCGCCGATGCGGCGTCGCTGGACGTGCTGCGCGAAGCCGATGCGCAGGCGCGCGGCCTCGCCACGCGGGCGATCGATTCCGGTGCCGTCCATTGAGCGCATGTGATGTCTGAATTCCTCGGCTCGGTGTGGTGGCTGATCGTCAGCCTCGGCGTGCTGGTGACCTTCCACGAGTTCGGCCACTACTGGGTCGCGCGCCGCTGCGGCGTGCGGGTGCTGCGGTTCTCGGTCGGCTTCGGCCGCCCGCTGTGGTCGCGCCGCGGCCGCGACGGCACCGTCTACCAGATCGCGATGATCCCGCTCGGCGGTTACGTGAAGATGCTCGACGAGCGCGAGGCGCCGGTGCCGGAGGCCCATGCGCACGAAGCGTTCAATCGTGCCTCGGTCTGGAAGCGCATCGCCATCGTCGCTGCCGGTCCGGTCGCCAATCTGATCCTGTGCGTCGCGCTGCTGTGGGCGATGTTCGTCATCGGCCGCCCGGACTACGCGCCGGTGGTGGGCCAGACCAGCGGCATCGCCGAAGCCTCGGGCCTGCGCGCCGGCGACCGCATCGACGGCGTTGGCGAGCGCGACACTCCGACCTGGATGGAAGTGCAGCTGGCCCTGTTGCCGGCCGCACTTGATCGCGAGGACGTCGCTGTGCGCGTGACCGACACGCAAGAGCGCCATGTGGTCCGCGACCTCGCCCTTTCCGCCTTGCCGGCCGACTTCGACCAGCGCCGGATCGCCCCGGCGATCGGCCTGTGGCCGCGCCACCTGTTGCTGCCGGCGGTGGTCGGACGTGTCGAGGAAGGTTCGGCGGCCTGGGGCATCCTGGCCGAAGGCGACCGCCTGACCGCGATCGACGGCAGCCCGGTCGAGGTGTTCGAGGACATCGGACCGCTGGTGCAGGCACTGGGCGATCGCGGCGGGACCGCGATGGTCGAGGTGGAGCGGGATGGTGAGCGGCTGGCGCTGGAGATGGCGCCGCAGCGCACCGACCTGCGCGACGGCAGTGGCCAGTACTGGGCCTTGGGCGTCGCCCCGCCCGAGGACCTGCCGCTGCCGCCCAAGGATGCCGTGCAGCGCTACGGCGCGGTGGCGGCGGTGCCGGTGGCGTTCCGCGAGGTCGGCCACCTGACCGGGCAACTGGTCGGCATGATCGGCCGCGCGTTCACCGGCCGCGTCGCCATCGAGAACACCGTCGCCGGGCCGATCACCATCGCCCGCGCCGCCAATACCTACGCCAGCCAGGGCGCGGCGTGGTACCTGACCATCCTGGCGTTGCTGTCGCTGAGCCTGGCCATCCTGAACCTGTTGCCCATCCCGCTGCTGGATGGGGGACACCTGTTGTATTACCTTATCGAGTTGGTCAAAGGCAGCCCGGTGAGCGAGCGCGCGATGGTGGCCGGGCAGTACGTCGGCCTGGCCCTGCTGGCCAGCCTCATGGGCCTGGCGTTCTACAACGACATCCTCCAACTCGTGCGCTGACACCTGCCCCGACCCGGCTTCCGCCGCGTACACCGCGCCGGAACCTCTCCCTTACCCGGATCCAAAGATGACGCGAATGCCCGACCGCCGCCTGCTTGCCCTCGCCCTTGCCGCGGTGATCGCCGCTCCGGCCTGGGCCCAGACGACGGACACCGCTCCCGCCGCACTGCCGCCGCTGGCCCCGGCGAGCGCGAGCAACTTCACCGTCAGCGACATCCGTGTCGATGGCCTGCAGCGCATCGGTGCCGGCACCGTGTTCACCTATCTGCCCATCGAGCGCGGCGACACCGTCAGTTCGACGCGCATCTCCGACGCGGTCCGTGCGCTGTACCGCACCGGCTTCTTCGAAGACATCCAGGTCGCGCGGCAGGACGACATCCTGGTGTTCACCGTGACCGAGCGCCCGGCCATCAACCGCCTGACGCTGACCGGCAACAAGGACATCAAGACCGAGGACCTGCTCAAGGGCCTCAACGAGATCGGCCTGTCCGAAGGCGAGACCTTCGACCGCCTCGATCTCGACCGCGTGACCCAGGAGCTCGTGCGCCAGTACAACAACCGCGGCAAGTACAACGTGCGCATCACGCCGACGGTCTCGCGTCTGGACCGCAACCGCGTCGACGTCGCGATCAATGTCGAGGAAGGCAAGGCGGCCAAGATCCGCCACATCAACATCGTCGGCAACGAGGTCTACGACCTCGATACGCTCACCGACAACTGGGAATCGGGCGAGTCGAACTGGCTCAGCTGGTACCGCCGCGACGACCAGTACTCGCGCGAGAAGCTCGAGGGTGACCGCGAGAAGCTGCACAACTTCTATCTCGACCGCGGCTACATCGACTTCAGCGAAGACAGCATCCAGGTCTCGATCAGCCCCGACAAGGCCGACATGTTCATCACCGCCGGCATCACCGAAGGCGAGATCTACAAGGTGTCGGACGTGCAGGTCACCGGCAACACGGTGCTGCCGCTGGAGGAGATCGAAAGCCGCGTCTTCGTGCAGGAAGACCAGGTCTTCTCGCGCGCGCTGCTGGAGCTGAGCTCCGATGCGATCATCGCCACGCTCGGCAACATCGGCTACGCCTTTGCGCAGGTCAATCCGATTCCCGAAGTGAATCGCGAAGACCGCACCGTGGCCATCAATCTGCAGGTCGTGCCCGGACCGCGCGTCCAGGTGCGTCGCGTCCAGTTCAAGGGCAACAACCGCACGTCCGACGAGGTGATGCGTCGCGAGATGCGCCAGTTCGAAGGCAGCTGGTATTCGCAGGCCGCGGTGGACCGCTCCAAGGTCCGTCTGCAGCGCCTGGGCTACTTCGAGTCGGGCAGCGTCAATGTCGAGACCCAGCCGGTGCCGGGCAGCAATGACGAGGTCGACGTGGTGTTCTCCGTCACCGAGACCACGTCGGGCAGCTTCGTGTTCGGCCTGGGCTATTCGCAGCTCGCGGGCGTGACCACGTCGGTGCAGCTGTCGCAGAACAACTTCCTGGGCAGCGGCAACCGCGTGTCGGTCGAAGCGCAGCGCAACGTCTATCTGCAGCGCTACTCGTTCTCGTTCATGAACCCGTACTTCACCGACGGCGGCATGTCGCTGGGCTACAACCTGTGGTGGCGCGAATTCGACAACTCCGAGTTCAACACCGCGCAGTACTCGTCGACCAGCGCCGCGGGCCAGGCGATCCTCGGCATTCCGCTGACCGAAAACGACTCGATCTCGCTGCTGTTCGGCGCCGACCGCAACCAGATCTTCGCTTGGCGCGGCAGCTCGCCCGAGTCGATCGTCGACTACATCGACGCCTTCGGCTCGCGTACCTTCCACGCCTGGCGCAGCGAGCTGGCCTGGGCGCGCGATACCCGTAACGACTACCTGCAGCCCACGCGCGGCATGATGCAGCGCGTCTCGCTCGAGACCACCCTGCCCGGCTCAACCGCGGAGTACTACAAGCTCAACTACGAGATCTCCAAGTACTGGCCGATCAACCGCCACCTGGTGCTCAACACGCGCGCCGAACTCGGCTACGGCGACAGCTACGGCAGCGACGTGGTCCGCAACGTCTGCTACACCGCGCCGACGCCGCCGACGCCGCCGACCGAGGCCAATCCGAATCCGGCGCCTCCGCCGCCCCCGCCGCCGCCGAGCGATCCCTGCGATCCCTCTTCGCCGGATTACATCAACACGCTCACCGCCAACGGCCTGCCGTTCTACGAGAACTTCTACGCCGGTGGCGCGCGTTCGGTGCGCGGCTTCCGCGACAACACGTTGGGCCCGCGCGAATCGGCGTTCAACAGCTCGTTCCTGCAGCCCATCGGCGGCGCGGTCAAGACGATCGGCTCGGCGGAGATGTTCTTCCCGCAGCTGATCAAGTCGCCGGCCGCGCGCATCTCGGCGTTCGTCGATTTCGGCAACGTGTATCGCGACATCGACAGCTGGGACGCCAAGGAACTGCGCGCCTCCGCGGGCGTGGCGCTGATGTGGCGCGCGCCGGTCGGCCCGATCTCGATCAGCTACGCCTATCCGCTGCGCCAGCAGAAGGAAGTGCGCGGCGGCTCGGGCGAGCTGATCAAGCAGGGTGACGAGGTCGAGCGCCTGCAGTTCACCTTCGGCGGCGCGTTCTGATCCAGGCATTGCCGATGGCCGATTCCACGACACGTCATACCGCCGGAGCGCTCGCGCAGCGCTTCGGGCTCACCGTCCACGGCGCGCCCGATACCGCGGTGTCTGGAGTGGCGACGCTGGCGACCGCGCAGGCGGACGACCTCGCGTTCCTGTCGAACCCTCGCTATCGCCCGCAGCTGGCTGACACGCGCGCCGGCATCGTCGTACTGCGCGAGGCCGACGCCGAGGGCTACGCCGGCACCGCGCTGGTCGCGAAGGATCCCTACGTCGCGTACGCGAAGATCGCGGCGCTGTTCGAGCCGGCCAGCGATGCGCCGGTCGGCATCCACGCCACGGCGGTCGTCGATCCGAGCGCCGACGTCGACGCTACCGCGTCGATCGGCCCGCATGTTGTCATCGGCGCGCGCAGCGTGGTGGCCGCCGGCGCGACGATCGGCCCGGGCTGCGTGATCGGCGAAGACTGCGTGGTCGGTGCGGGCAGCCGTCTGATCGCACGCGTCACCCTGGTCAAGCGTGTGCGCCTGGGCGCGCGCGTCACCATCCACCCCGGCGCCGTACTCGGCGCCGACGGCTTCGGCCTGGCGATGGAAGCCGGGCACTGGGTCAACGTGCCGCAGCTCGGCGGCGTGGTGGTCGGCGACGACAGCGACATCGGCGCCAACACCACGATCGATCGCGGCGCGCTCGACGACACGGTGATCGGCGAGGACGTGCGCCTCGACAACCTGATCCAGATCGGACACAACGTGCGCATCGGTGCGCATACCGCGATCGCGGGCTGCGTCGGCATTGCCGGCAGCACGAAGATCGGCAGTTACTGCCTGCTTGCGGGCAAGGTCGGCGTCGCCGGCCATCTCGACATCTGCGACAAGGTCGTCGTCCACGCGATGACGATGGTGTCGGCATCCATCACCGAGCCGGGCGAGTATTCGGCCGGCATTCCCGCCCAGCCCACGCGCGAGTGGCGGAAGAATGCCGTGCGGATCCGCCAGCTCGATTCGCTCGCGCGCCGCGTCACGGCGCTCGGGAAGGGGGAATCATGACGACCGACATTACGCTGCCGATCCACATCGACGGTGTCCACAAGCTGCTGCCGCACCGCTATCCGTTCCTGCTCGTCGATCGTGTGGTCGAGTTCGAACACGGCAAGCGCGTGGTCTGCTGGAAGAACGTCTCGGCCAACGAGGAATTCTTCCAGGGCCATTTTCCCGGCCACCCGGTGATGCCGGGCGTGCTGGTGATCGAGGCGCTGGCGCAGGCCGGCGGCATCCTGACGCATCTGACCAAGGGCAAGGACTGCGAAGGCAACCTGTCCTATCTGGTGAAGGTGGATGCGGCGAAGTTCTCGCGCATGGTCGTGCCCGGTGACCGTCTGGAGCTCGAGGTCACGATCAAGCGCGAGATCCGCAACATGACCATGTACAGCGGCGTGGCGCGTGTGGACGGCGAGCAGGCGGCGTGCGCGGAGATTCTCTGTGCCGAGGTCCCGCGCTGACATGGCCGCCGCGCAGGTCCACCCCAGCGCGGTCGTCGATCCCGGCGCAAAGCTGGGTGAGGACGTGCGCATCGGTGCGTTCACCCTGATCGGCGCGGACGTGGAGATCGGCGACGGCACCGTCGTCGGGCCGCATTGCAGCATCCATGGGCCGACCCGCATCGGCCGGGACAATCACATCCACGGCCACGCTGCGATCGGCGGCGAACCGCAGGACAAGAAGTTCGCCGGCGAGCGCGTCGAACTGGTGATCGGCGACCGCAACACGATCCGCGAATTCGTCACGATCAACCGCGGCACAGGCGACGGCGGCGGCCTGACCCGCGTCGGCGACGACAACTGGTTCCTTGCCTACACGCACGTGGCCCATGACTGTGTCGTCGGCAACCGCTGCGTGTTCTCCAACAACGCCACACTTGCGGGCCACGTCGAAGTGGGCGACCACGTGATCCTCAGCGGTTTCGTCGGCATCCACCAGTTCTGCCGTATCGGCGCGCATGCCTTCATCGGCATGGGCGCCTTCGTCAACGGCGACGTGCCGCCGTTCGTGATGGTGGCCCAGGACGGCTACGGCCGGCCGCGCGGCATCAATGCCGAGGGCCTGAAGCGTCGCGGCTTCGATGCCACGCGTACGTCGGCGATCAAGCGCGCCTACCGCGCCCTGTACGTGTCGGGCGATTCGCTGGCCGATGCGCGCACGCGTATTGCGGAAATGGCCCAGGACAGCGACGACGTGCGCGCATTCCTAGAATTCATCGAGGCGGGCGAGCGGCCGTTGCTGCGGTAAAGCCGTGATTGGTGATTCGTGATTGGTGATTCGAAAGAGCAGAATGCTGCCATTTGACCGATTGCACGGAACTGCTGTGTCGAATCACCAATCACCAATCACCAATCACGCCACCAGCGCGCGCCTGCGCGTGGCGCTGGTGGCTGGCGAAGCCTCTGGCGATCTGCTCGGCGCAGGACTGATCGAACAGCTGCGCGCGCGCTATCCGCAGGCGGTCTTCGCCGGTGTCGGTGGCGACGCGATGCGCGCCGCCGGCATGGACACCTGGCACGACGCCAGCGAACTGGCGGTCATGGGGCTGTCGGAAGTGCTGCGGCACCTGCCGCGTCTGCTGAAGTTGCGCAAGGGTCTGCGTGCGCGCCTGCTCGACTGGCGCCCGGATGTGTTCATCGGCATCGACGCGCCCGACTTCAACCTCGGCCTCGAGCGTGCGCTCAAGGCGCAAGGCATTCGCACCGTGCACTATGTGAGCCCGTCGATCTGGGCCTGGCGCCAGGGCCGCGCGGCGAAGATCGGCCGCAGCGCGGATCTTGTGCTGTGCCTGTTCCCGATGGAACCGCCGATCTATGCCCAGCACGGTATCGACGCGCGTTTCGTCGGCCATCCGCTCGCGGAAATGCTCGCGCTCGAACCCGATCGAACCAGCGCCCGAGCGGTGCTCGGACTGCCGCACGAAGCGCCCGTCCTCGCGGTGCTGCCGGGCTCGCGTCTGGGCGAGATCGGGCGGCTGGGCGAGGTCTTCCTCGACGCCGCCGCCCGCGTCGCCGCCTCGATGCCCGGACTGCGCATCGTCGTGCCCGCCGCGAATGCCGGCTGCCGCGCGGCGATCGATGCCCTGCTCGCGCAGCCGAAGTTCGCCGCGCTCGACGTGCAGGTGCTCGACGGCCAGGCACGCACGGCGATGGTCGCCAGCGACGTCGTCCTGCTTGCCTCGGGCACCGCCACGCTCGAAGCGCTGCTGGCCAAGCGCCCGATGGTGGTCGGCTATCGCATCGCGCCGAGCACGGCGTTCGTCGTGCGCTTGTTCAAGCTGATGCGCGTCGACCGGTTCTCGCTGCCCAACGTGCTCGCAGGCCGCACGATCGCACCGGAGTTCATGCAGGAAGACTGCACGCCCGAAAATCTGGCTGCAGCGGTGCTGCGGTGGTTCCGCGATCCGCAGGCCGCCGATGCGCTGCAGACGGTCTATCGCGATCTGCACCTGCAGTTGCGCCAGGGCGCATCGGCGACGGCCGCCGATGCGGTCGGACGTCTCGCCCTCCCTGCATTGCCCGCTCCGGAGCGCACGCCGTGACCCGCCGCCTGCGCATCGCCGGTGTCGACGAGGCCGGCCGCGGCCCGCTGGCCGGGCCGGTGGCGGTAGCCGCGGTGATCCTGCATCCCAGGCGGCCGATCGACGGCCTCGACGATTCGAAGAAGCTCACCGAGAAGCGCCGCGAGGCGCTGTATCCGCTGATCGTCGAACGTGCGCTGGCCTGGCGGGTCGAGTTCGTCGAAGTCGACGAGATCGACCGCATCAACATCTTCCAGGCCACGATGGTCGGCATGGCGCGCGCGGTGCAGGCGCTGGCGCCGGCGGCCGAACGGGTCATCGTCGACGGCAATCGAGTCCCCCGCGACCTGCCCTGCCCGGCGCGCGCGATCGTCGGCGGCGATGCCACCGAGCAGGCGATCATGGCCGCATCGGTCTTGGCCAAGGTGGCCCGCGACCGCGCGATGGTCGCCTTGCACCAGACCTATCCCGACTACGGCTTCGACCGCCACAAGGGATATTCCGCGCCGCTGCACCTGGCCGCGCTGCTCGCGCACGGGCCCTGCCCGCAGCACCGCCGCAGCTTCGCGCCGGTCGCGCGTGCATTGCCCGACCATATCGCCGATCCCGTGACCTCGGACCTGTTCGCCGAACCGTTGCCGGCGTGACGCATGCAAAGGCGCGCATGTCACCGGCGCGCCTGCGGGGATGAACCGCCGTCTGCGGGCAGATGGCAGCGGCCGCGTCGGAGCGCGACCTGGCCCCTGTCAAGCCTTGTCCGCGCCTGAGCCCGGCCCTAACCTGACGCTCCGGCTGCCACGCCCCTGCAATGCCCGCGCGCTTCGTCCATCTCCACGTCCACAGCGAATACTCGCTCTCCGATTCGACGATCCGGATCAAGGAGCTGGTCAAACGCTGCGCGTCGCTCGGCCAGCCGTCGGTCGCGCTGACCGACCGCAACAATCTCTTCGCGCTGGTCAAGTTCTACCGCGCGGCCGAGGGCGCGGGCATCAAGCCGGTGATGGGCGCGGACATCTCATTGGCCGACGGCGATGAGCCGGCGTCGACGCTGACCCTGCTGTGCCGCGACCACGACGGCTACCTGTCGCTGTCGCGCCTGCTCACGCGCGCCTGGATGGAAGGCCATCGCACTGACGGCGTGGTGGTGCGCCCCGAGTGGCTGCGCGATTGCAACACCGGTCTGTTCGCGATCGCCGGCCGCCACGGTCCGGCAGCGAAGTTGCTGGCCGGCGGACGCGACGACCAGGCGCGGCAGTGGTACGCGCAGTGGCGCGAAGTGTTCAACGAACGCCTGTTCCTGCAGCTCACGCGCTGCGGTTTCGACGACGAAACCGTGCACAACGCGCTGGCGCTGCAGGTCTCTTCCGATCTGTCACTGCCGGTGATCGCCGGCAACGACGTGCGCTTCCTCGATGCCGAAGGGTTCGACGCGCACGAGGCCCGCGTGTGCATCTCGACCGGCCGCGTGCTCGACGATCCGCGGCGACCCAAGCTCTACACCCGCGAGCAGTACTTCAAATCGGCCGACGAGATGGCCGAACTGTTCGCCGACGTCCCCGACGCGCTCGACAACACGCTGGCGCTCGCGCAGCGCTGCAATCTGGAACTGCGGTTGGGCACCTATTACCTGCCGGCCTATCCGGTGCCCAGCGAGCACACGCTGGACACGTGGATCCGCGCGCAGTCACACGAGGGCCTGGTCGAGCGCCTGGCGAAGTACCCGCTCGCGCCGGGGCATACCCGCGAGAGCTACGTCGAACGTCTCGAAGTCGAACTCGACGTCATCTGCAAGATGGGGTTCCCGGGTTACTTCCTGATCGTCTCGGACTTCATCAAGTGGGCCAAGGAACACGACATTCCGGTCGGTCCGGGCCGTGGTTCGGGCGCCGGCTCGCTGGTCGCGTGGGCGCTGAAGATCACCGACATCGATCCGCTGCCCTACGACCTGCTGTTCGAGCGCTTCCTCAACCCCGAACGCGTGTCGATGCCCGACTTCGACATCGACTTCTGCATGGACCGCCGCGACGAGGTCATCGACTACGTCGCCGCGAAGTACGGGCGCGACCGCGTCAGCCAGATCATCACCTACGGCACCATGGCCGCGAAGGCGGTGGTGCGCGATACCGGCCGCGTGCTCGGCTATCCCTACGGCATGGTCGACGGCATTTCCAAGCTGGTGCCGCCGACGCTGGGCATCGGTCTGGACGACGCGCTGGGACGCACGGACAAGTCGCGCAGCGACGATGCCTGGCGCTCGGACGAACTGATCGCGCGCTACAACGACGAGGACGACGTCCACGACCTGCTCGATCTGGCCCTGCAGCTCGAGGACCTGACCCGCAACGCCGGCAAGCACGCCGGTGGCGTGGTCATCGCGCCGTCGCCGCTCAGCGATTTCTGTCCGCTCTACGCCGAACACGACGAGGACGGGCGCGGCCGCAATCCGGTCACCCAGCTCGACAAGGACGACGTCGAATCGATCGGCCTGGTGAAGTTCGACTTCCTGGGTCTGCGCACGCTCACGATCATCGACTGGGCGGTCAAGGCGATCAACGCGCGCCGCAGCGCGGCCGGTGAAGACCTGCTCGACATCGCCGCCCTGCCGCTCGACGACCGCGCCAGCTACGAGCTGTTCGCGCGCGGCGACACAGTCGCGGTGTTCCAGTTCGAATCGCGTGGCATGCGCGAGCTGCTCAAGCGCGCCCAGCCCGATACCTTCGAGGACATCATCGCGCTCGCCGCGCTGTTCCGTCCCGGCCCGCTGGGCTCGGGAATGGACAAGGAATGGGTGGACCGAAAGCACGGCCGTACGGACGTGACGTATCCGCATCCCTCGCTCGAGCCGGTGCTGTCACCGACCTACGGCGTCATCGTCTACCAGGAACAGGTGATGCAGATCGCCCAGGTCCTGGCGGGCTACACGCTCGGCGGCGCGGACATGCTGCGCCGCGCGATGGGCAAGAAGAAGCCCGAGGAGATGGCCAAGGAGCGCGCCAAGTTCGAGGCCGGCGCCGCCGCGAACGGCGTCGATCCGGTGCAGGCCACACAGATCTTCGATCTGATGGAGAAGTTCGCCGAGTACGGCTTCAACAAGTCGCACTCGGCCGCCTACGCGCTGGTGGCCTACCAGACCGCGTGGCTGAAGGTGCACTACCCGGCCGAATTCATGGCCGCGGTGCTGTCCTCGGACATGGACAACACCGACAAGGTCACCGGCTTCCTCACCGAGGCGCGGACGATGGGTCTCGAGGTGCTGCCGCCCGACGTCAACGCCTCGGCCTTCATGTTCGAGGCCATCGACCCGAAGACCATCCGCTACGGCCTGGGCGCGGTGAAGGGCGTGGGCCGCGGCGCCTGCGAGAACGTGGTCGACGCGCGCGTGCAGAGCGGTGTCTACACCGACCTGCTGGATTTCTGCCGCCGCGTCGATTCGACCCGTCTCAACAAGCGCACGCTCGAAGCGCTGATCCACGCCGGCGCGCTCGACGCGCTGGGGAAGAACCGCGCGTCCTTGATGCTGCAGCTGCCCGAGGCACTCAAGGCCACCGACCAGCTCACCCGCAATCGCAATGCCGGCATCGTCGACATGTTCGGTTCGAGCGCCGGTGACGGCGAAGCGCTGCACATCGATCTGCCCGAATGCGACGAGTGGCCGCTCAAGCAGAAGCTCGACGGTGAACGCGACACGCTGGGCCATTACCTCAGCGGTCATCCGCTCGACCCCTACCGCGATGAACTGCAGGCGCTCGTCGGCACCGATCTGGGTCAGCTCGACAGCCTGTGGGCGGCGCGCGACCAGAAAGGCGGCGGCAACAGCTGGCGGCCCGAAACGCCGGTGATCATCGCCGGTCAGGTCGGCGCGATGCGCAAACGCGGCGACTCGCAGGCCTTCGTGCTGCTCGAGGACGGCCGTGGCCGGCTCGAATGCGGCTTCTTCGCAGAGGCCAACAGCGAGTACGCCCACCTGCTCACGCGCGACCGCATCCTGATCGTCGAGGGCGGTCTGCGCGAGGACGAGTTCAGTGGCGGCTTCGCCCTGCGCGTCAAGCGCTGCTGGGATTTCCACGCCGTTTGCCCCGAGCACGCGCGGCGCCTCTCGCTGCGGCTGGATCTGCGCGTGCCCGGCACACTGGCGCGTGTCGAGAACCTGCTGTCGCAGCACCGCCCCGGCAAGACGCCGCTGCGTCTGGATCTGCTGCTCGAATCGGGCAGTGCCGGCACGCTCGACGTCAACGGCGCCAATTCGGTGCGTGTGGATGCCGAACTGCCCGGGACCCTGCGCGCCCAGCCCGGCGTGCGGATCGCGCGGCTCGACATTGCCAAGCCCTGGGCTCACTGACGCAGCGCTGCTCATGCCGGCCCGCCAACATCCGCCAACATGCGGCGATCTGCGTTCCAGACGCCCTCGTACGGCTCCCGCGGGCGCGGTCCGCTAGACTGTCGCCCTTTCCGGCCCCGGCCGGCCCCGCGTGGCGCATCGCGCCCGGGCCCGCGTCGCGACCGCCTTTCACCGCACGGCTCTCCCGAATGAATCCGAACTACCTCGACTTCGAACAGCCCATCGCCGATCTCGAAGCGAAGATCCAGGAACTGCGCCAGGCCAGCGACGGCCCGGCGGTCAACATCGACGCCGAACTGGCGACCCTGCGCGACAAGCTGCGCAAGCGCACCGCGCACATCTTCCGCGACCTCACCCCGTGGCAGGTCTCGCAGCTCGCCCGTCATCCGCAGCGTCCCTACACCAACGACTACATCCGCCACTTCTGCGACGAGTTCGAAGAACTCGCCGGCGACCGCGCCTACGCCGACGACGCCGCGATCGTCGGTGGCCTGGGCCGCATCGACGGCCGCAGCGTGGTGATCATCGGCCACCAGAAGGGCCGCGACACCAAGACCAAGGTGCGCCGCAATTTCGGCATGCCGCGCCCCGAGGGCTATCGCAAGGCGCTGCGCCTGATGAAGATGGCCGAGCGCTTCAAGCTGCCGCTGCTGACCTTCATCGACACGCCCGGCGCGTATCCGGGCATCGGCGCCGAGGAACGTGGCCAGTCCGAAGCCATCGCCCGCAACCTGCTGGAAATGGCCGAACTCAAGACGCCGATCATCTGCACCGTGATCGGCGAAGGCGGCTCGGGCGGCGCGCTGGCGATCGGCGTCGGCGACCGCACGCTGATGCTCGAATACAGCACCTATTCGGTGATCTCGCCCGAGGGCTGCGCGTCGATCCTGTGGAAGGACGCGGCCAAGGCGCGCGATGCCGCCGAGCAGCTGGGCCTGACCGCCAAGCGCCTCAAATCGTTGGGCATCATCGACAAGGTGATCCGCGAACCGATCGGCGGCGCCCACCGCAATCCGCGTCAGACCGCGACCCGCCTGAAGGCCGTGCTGCTCAACGAACTCGACCAGTTGGAACAGCTGCCGATGGACGCGCTACTGCAGAACCGCTACGAGCGCCTGCGCAGTTACGGGGCCTACGAGGCGGCGTAATCAGATATCCGGCGCACCGCGGGTTCACGCGGCGCCGGCTGTCAGCCGATCGTCCGGAACACCGTGGCAGACTCGTCGCCCACTCGACGAATGGATGCCTCGATGATGAAACGCCCGTTCCCCTCGTTCGCCCGGCTGTCCACGCTGCTCGTGCTCGCCGTCGCGGGCACGACGCCTGCGGTGGCCGATGACACCGCGCTGCAGGTCGCGGCGCGCGCGCCTGCGTTCGCACAGGCTGCGCAGGCGGCATGCAATGCGGTCGCGCTTCCGCCTAGCCAGCCACCGCTGGAAATCGAGCGCGCAATCCGCGATGCGCGAGAAGAAATCAGCACCGCGGTGGTCTCGGACGAGACGCTGCCCGCCGCCGCCCCCATCCTGGAGGCGCTGGCCGAACGCATTGGCGACCTCGACACGGTGCCGTCACTCGAACTGCAGATGCTGCGCGATGCGCTGGCCAACCGCGCCGGCGATACCACACGCGTGATCGAGGGCCGCGCGTTCGTGCATGCCCTGCTCGAACATATCGCCAGCAGCGGCGACGGCGCGACGCCTGCAACCGCCTGGCATGCGTGCCTGATCGGGAACCAGCGGGTCTTCGCGCAGCAGATGCTCCAGGCGCGTGGCGTCGCTCGACAGGCGCTGGTGCACGAGGCAGACCGGCACTATGACCGGCTCACGCTGACGATGGCGGACGGCAGCACGCGAGAGGTGTATTTCGACGTCACCGACCTGTTCAAGCGCAACGCCGAGGCCCTTCTACGCTGAGCCACATGCGGGGCCGGCATGCGTCCGGCGTCGAAACGGTCACTGTGCGCGTACCGGGGCGCATGTCGATGACGCGCCTCGCTACCATGCGCGCATGCAGACACCACTGCCGCTCCCCTCCCTGCCGCATCGGGCCACAGGCCGGCTCGTTGTCGGCTACAGCGGCGGGCTCGATTCGAGCGTGTTGCTGCACGCGCTTGCACAAGCGCCGGGGCTGCGTGCGCAGGGGCTGCAGGCCGTGCATGTTCACCACGGCCTGCAGCCGGCCGCCGACGCGTGGGCCGCGCATTGTCTGGCGACCTGCCGCAGCCTCGACATCCCCTGTCGCGTGATTCGCGTCCACGTCCCGCGCGACAGCGGTAGGGGCCTGGAGGCCGCCGCACGCGAGGCGCGTCACGCGGCGTTTGCCGCGGCGCTCGAACCGGACGATGTCCTTGTCCTCGCGCACCACCGCGACGACCAGGCCGAAACGGTGCTGATGCGCGCGCTGCGTGCGTCAGGGCCGGACGGGCTGGCGGCGATGCGACCGTGGCGCTGCTTCGCCAATGGCTGGCTGTGGCGGCCGCTGCTCGAACTGCCGCGCACCACGCTCGAGGCCTACGCGCGCGCGCAGGGTGTGCGATGGGTCCAGGACCCGAGCAACGCAGTTGACGACGCCGACCGGAATTTCCTGCGCCATCGCGTGCTGCCCCTGTTGCGCACGCGATGGCCGCATGCCGATGCGTCGCTGGCGACGGTGGCGAGACTGCAGGCAGACGCCGCCGATCTGCTGCAGCAGGGCGATGCAGACGCGCTGGCGATGGCGCGCACATCGAATCCCGCGGCACTCGATGCAAAGCGCCTGCGGCATCTGCCGGCACCTCGGCGCGCGCGCGTCCTGCGCCACTGGATCGACACGCTCGATCTGCCGCCACTGCCCGCGCGGGCAATCGCCTGGTGCGAGACCGAGCTCGCCACGGTCCGCGACGACCAGACGCCCGTCTGCGACTGGTCCGGTCATCGGCTGCAGCGCTGGCGCGACCGGCTACACGCCGGGCCGGCCCGCGCTCCGCTCCCCACCGATTTCCGCGCCGCGTGGTCGGGGGTGTCGGCGTTGCCTTTGCCCGACGGCGGCCATCTTTGGATCGACGGCGCGGTCGAAGGGATGAATTGGGTCGTCCGCGCACGCCAGGGCGGCGAGCGCATCCGCCTGCCCGGCCGCACGCATTCGCACAGCCTCAAGCACGTGCTGCAGTCGCTCGCGGTGCCGCCATGGGTTCGCGCCCATCTGCCGCTGCTGTGCGACGCCGAGGACCGGCTGCTGGCGGCTGGCGACCTCGCCCTCGACGCCGACTTCGACGCCTGGCTGCGCGCGGGCAACGGTCGGTTGATCTGGTCGCCACCGGGCGTCATGCACACGGTGTTCGACGTGCCGATCGCTTAAAATCCGCCGATGCCCAAGAAGACCGCCACCGCCGAACCCACCCCGATCGCCGATTTCGAGAATGCGCTCGCCCAGCTCGAAGCGCTCGTCGAACGCATGGAGGGCGGCGAGTTGAGCCTGGAGGATTCGCTGGGCGCCTACGAACGCGGCGTCGGCCTGTACCGTCGCTGCCAGCAGGCGCTCGAAGATGCCGAACTGCGGGTCAAGCTGCTCAGCGATCCGGCCGCCCCCGAACGCGCACAGCCCTTCGGCGATGCCGCGCCGGGCGATACCGATGCCTGAGGCCGCCAACGGCACCGCCGCGCAGATCGAACGCTGGCGCGCACGTACCGACGCCACGCTGCTGCACGCACTCGATACCGTCGCCGACGGCGTCCCCCATCTGCACGCGGCGATGCGTCATGCGGTGTTGCTGGGCGGCAAACGCATGCGCCCGCTGCTCGTGCACGCCACCGCGCGCGCCTTCAACGCCCCGGAGGGCGCTGCGGACGCGGCCGCCGCCGCCGTCGAACTCGTGCACGCCTACTCGCTGGTCCATGATGATCTGCCGGCCATGGACGACGACGCCCTGCGGCGCGGCCAGCCCACCGTGCACGTCGCCTTCGACGAGGCCACCGCGATCCTCGCCGGCGATGCGCTGCAGACACTGGCGTTCGCGCTGCTGGCCGAGGCGTCGACGCTCACCGCCGAGGTGCGTCTGGCGATGGTCACGACCCTGGCACGTGCTTCGGGCGCGCACGGCATGTGCGGCGGTCAGGCGCTGGACCTCGCCGCGACCGGCGGTGGTGCCATCGACCTTGCCGCGCTCGAACGCCTGCATGCCATGAAGACCGGCGCGCTGTTGCGCGCCTCGGTCGCGCTCGGCGCACTCGCCGCCGGCGTCGACGATGCGACACGCGTGCGCCTGGACAATTTCGCCGACGCGCTGGGTCTCGCATTCCAGATCCGCGACGATCTGCTCGACATCGAGAGCGACAGCGCCACCCTCGGCAAGACGGCCGGTAAGGACGTTGCCCAGGACAAGGCGACGTTTCCGGCGCTGATCGGCATCGAGGCATCGCGGGCACGCCTCGATGCGCTCGCGCTGCGCATGGACGAGGCGCTCGCGCCATTCGGTGACCGCGTCGCGGCCCTGGCGGCGCTCGGCCGTCGCGCGATCGAACGCGATCACTGACTTCTTCCGAAGACGAGCGGATGCGCGATTCGTGCGCGCGTCAGCGGATGCCTGTCGCCCTTCGCGGGCCGCCGCTCAGCTGAAGAAGCGGATCGTCAGCGGATGGGCGTAATGCGCGCCGTCCCAGGCACGCACGGCCGCGACGATGCTGCTGATCAGCCAGACGCCGGCCAGGCCGATTGCAGCTGCGGCCAGCAGCAGGCCCGCCGGCAGCGTGAGGACGGCGCCGATCCCGAGCGTGAGCACCGTCGCCCCCAGCAATACGATGGCGGCGACGAAGATCGCGCAGGCGTACAGGCACATGCTCAGATGGAAGTTCAGCGCATCGCGCGCATGGGCGGCGACGAACGCATCCGTGTCTCGACGGGCGATGTAAACCACGCCGGCCACCAGGGCTCCGGCCACGCCCGACATCCAGCTCGTCAGCAGTGCCAGCACCAGCGCACCGAGGTGCATGCCGGCAGCCCAGTGGCGACTGTCGCTGGTTGGCGGTGATTGCGGGAACGCTGCCGTCTGCATGGACATCTCCGGTCGTGAAACGCAGCCCAACGGTGCGGGATGCGACGCCGCAATGCCAGTCGCGAACGTCACCGGGACTTCTGGCACCTTGAAACGCAAAAGGCCCCGGCAGCGTGCCGGGGCCTTTCGTGGGAAGCGTTGCGCCTCAGGACACCAGACGCAGCGCGAAGGGGTAGCGGTAGGCCACGCCGTCCTTGGCCTTGAGCGCGGCGATGATGCTCAGCACCACGCACGCAAGCCACACTGCGAACCACATCAGAAAACCGATCAGGATGACGGTCAGCACCGACGAGACGATGTAGCCGATCGTGACAGTGATCTGGAAGTTGAGCGCTTCCTTGGCCTGGTCGGTCAGATACGCGCGCTCCGGCTTGTCCTTGTGCACCAGCCACATCACCAGCGGAACGACGAACCAGAACAGGATGCCCGACAGGTGGGTCAGCATCGCCAGGTTGCGGTCGTCGGGCGTCGCGACGCTCGCCTGCGCTTCATTGAAATTACTCATGGGACAACATTCCTTGGTTCGGGTGTGCGGAAGGTTCGGGCTGGGTGGCGCGGTACTGGGCGCTGGCCTGGCCGGCGCAGCTTAAATCATTCAGCCCCGGCAACCGTCATGCGTCCGACCAGGATCGAGCCGGTGCGCACGTGCGAACGCGGGTCGATGTCGGTGCCGACGGCCTCGATACTGGCGAACATCTGTTTCAGATTGCCGGCGATCGTGATGCCGTCGACCGCGTGGCGGATCTCGCCGCCCTCGACCCAGAACCCCGACGCGCCGCGCGAATAATCGCCGGTGACGGCATTGACGCCCTGCCCCATCAGCCCGGTGACCAGCAGGCCGCGATCCATGCCGCGCAGCATTTCGTCCAGCCCGCCGGCGTTGGCCGGGATCTCCAGGTTGTGCACGCCGCCGGCATTGCCGGTGGTCTGCAGGCCGAGCTTGCGCGCCGAGTAGCTGCCGAGCACGTAACGCTGCAACACGCCGGCTTCGACCAGCGGCGATTCCCGCGTCGCCACACCTTCGGCATCGAAGGCGGACGACTGGAAGCCGCGTTCGAGATGCGGGCGCTCGTGGATGCCGAACCACTCGGGAAACAGCCGGGTGCCGACACTGTCGAGCAGAAAGCTCGAGCGCCGGTACAGCGCGCCGCCCGACACCGCGCCCAGCAGATGGCCGATCAGCGACCGCGCGACTTCGGCCTGGAACAGCACCGGATAACTGCCGGTCGCCAGCGGCCGGGGATCGAGACGTGCCAGCGTGCGCTCGGCAGCGCGACGGCCGATGGCCTGGGGCGATTCGAGATCGCCGCTGGCCAGCGCCACGCTGTACCAGCCCTCGCGCTGCATGCGTTCACCCTCGCCGGCGATCAGCGCGCAGCCGATGCTGTGGTGGCTGCCGCGCTCGGCGCCGACAAAGCCGTGGCTGTTGGCGTACACGCTCAGCCCGCGCGAGGTGCTGACCGAGGCGCCATCGGAATTGCCGATGCGTGCGTCGCTGTCGCGGCCCGCCGCTTCGCAGGCCAGGGCCAGGTCGACCGCGCGGTCGGCGTCGAGCATCCACGGATGCCAGGCGTCGAATTCGGGGAACCGGCCATCGGCGCCGGGACGCGCCATCAGCTCGGCATCGGCCAGGCCGGACGCCTCGTCGTCTTCGGTGAAGCGGGCGATCGCACAGGCCTGGTCCACCGTCGCGGCCAGGCTGTCCTCGCGCAGGTCGGCGGTGCTGGCCGTGCCCTTGCGCTTGCCGAAGTAGACGGTGACGCCGATGCCGCGGTCGCGCGTGGACTCGACGGTCTCCACTTCGCCCATGCGCACATTGACGCTCAGGCCCGAATCCTCCGAGCACGACACCTCGGCTTCGGTGGCCCCGGCGGCGCGGCAACGCTCGAGCAGCCGCTGCGACACGGCGGTGAGGGCGTCGAGACGGGCAGCCGAATCGTCGGCGGCATGGACATCGATCAGGGCGTGGGACATGGGGGATGACTTATCCTGTAGCAATGAGAGGCATAGACGAAGAATCCGGCGAGTACCTGAGCCCCAGCCGCAAGCAGAACCGACGCGAGGCGTTGGAAGTGCTGTCGCTGGCCGAGGCCCTGGTGGCGTTGTCCGAGAACCAGCTGGGCAAGCTGCCCATCCCCGACACCCTGCTGCCGCATATCGCGGACGCGAGGCGCATCACCTCGCATATCGCACGCAAGCGACAGCTGGCGTTCCTGGCCAAGCAGATGCGACGCGAGGACGACGCCACGCTGGAGGCGATCCGCGACGCGATGGACGCCGGCGGCACGGCGGCGCGCATCGAAACCGCGCTGCTGCACCGCGCCGAAACCTGGCGCGCGCGCCTGCTCGAAGAGGGCGACGGTGCGCTGGCCGAGCTGCTCGACGCGTATCCCGATGCCGACCGCCAGCGCCTGCGCCAGCTGGTGCGCAACGCACTGGCCGAGCGCGCGAAGAACAAGCCGCCTGCGGCGTTCCGCGAACTGTTCCGCGAATTGCGCGGCGTGTTCGCGGCGGCGTCGGGGGCGGGTGAGCAGGCCATCGATGATGACGACGCGCCGCTGGACGACGAAGGCGACGACGCGGCGCGCTGAACTCCGGGATCCGTCATTCCCGCGAAAGCGGGAATGACGGAATTCCTCTGAGCACACATCACATCGGCCTTCGCCACACCGCCCCTCAAGCCTGCGTGCCGCCGACGGTCAGCTGGTCGATCAACAGGTGCGGCTGCCCCACGCCCACCGGCACGCTCTGACCGTCCTTGCCGCAGACGCCGACACCGTCGTCGAGCGCCATGTCGTGGCCGATCATGCGCACGCGCTGCATGGTCTCCGGGCCATTGCCGATCAGCGTCGCGCCCTTGACCGGCGCGGTGATCCTGCCGTCCTCGATCAGATAGGCCTCGGTCGCGGAGAACACGTACTTGCCGTTGGTGATGTCGACCTGGCCGCCGCCGAAGTTCACCGCGTACAGGCCCTTCTTGACCGAGCGGATCATGTCCTGCGGATCGTCCTGCCCGGCCAGCATGTAGGTGTTGGTCATGCGCGGCATCACCAGATGCGCGAAGGATTCGCGGCGGCCGTTGCCGGTCGCCGCGACGCCCATCAGGCGCGCGTTGAGCGTGTCCTGCATGTAACCGGTCAGCACGCCGTCCTCGATCAGCGTCGTGCAGGCCGTCGGCGTGCCCTCGTCGTCGATGTTGAGCGAACCGCGACGGCCGCCGAGCGTGCCGTCGTCGACGATCGTCACGCCCTTGGAGGCGACGCGCTGGCCCACGCGCCCGGCGTAGGTACTGGTGCCCTTGCGCGCGAAATCGCCTTCAAGGCCATGGCCTACCGCCTCGTGCAGCAGCACGCCCGGCCAGCCGGCACCGAGCACGACCGGCATCGTGCCGGCGGGTGTATCGATCGCCTCGAGATTCACCAGCGCCTGGCGCAGGGCCTCACGCGCGAAGTGTTCCGGCTTGCCGTCGCCGAGCAGCTCTTCGTACGAATATCGCCCGCCGTAACCCGCGTAGCCCGACTCGCGCCGGCCGTCCTGCTCGACCAGCACCTGGATGTTGAGCCGCACCAGCGGGCGCACGTCGCCGGCGAGCACGCCGTCGCTGCGCGCGATCAGCACGGTATCGACACCGCCCGACAGGCTCACCATCACCTGCTGCACGCGCGGATCGGCGGCGCGCAACAGCTTGTCGATCCGGCGCAGTGCCTCGACCTTGGCCGCGCTGCCGAGCGCGTCGATCGGATCGGCCGCCGGGTACAGGTCGTGCGCACGTGCACGCGTCAACGCATGCGGCGCATGCGCGCGGCCGTCACGCGCGATCGCACGGGCAGAGGTCGCGGCCGTCAGCAGCGCAGCCGCGTCGATGTCGTCGGAGTAGGCGAAACCGGTCTTTTCGCCGCTGATCGCGCGTACGCCCACGCCCTGCTCGATCGCATGCGATCCGCTCTTAACGATGCCGTCCTCGACCGCCCAGCTCTCGCGACGCGAGTGCTGGAAATACAGGTCACCGAAATCGATGCCAGGCCCGAGCAGCGCCGAGAACGCGCGGTCGAGACCGGTGGTGTCGAGGCCTGCAGGCAGCAGCAGACGGGATTCGGCCTGCGCGAGCGCGCTGCCAGAAGAAACGAAGGATTCGGACATCCCGCCAGTGTGGGGGCAAAGCCGCCGATGGCAACCCGTGGCGATCTGCCCGAAATCCGACATCGCGCTGCGGGTTCCCCGTAGAAGCGATCCTGCCCCGCGGGCCTGCATCGGGACGCGAAGGCGGGCAAGGAAATCGCCACGAAGAGGCGAGCCCCACGCGCGGCATCAGGCTTTTGCGGTGCGGTCAGTCCGCCGAGCGAGGCTGGTTCGGCGACGCGGGCGCCTGCTGCGACGCCTCGCGGCGCTCGACGACCTCCACCTTCGGGTCCTGCCACGGCCCGCTGACGTGATAGTTCCGCGCGCCCATCTCTGCCAGCGGCTTGCGCAGCACCGCACTGGCCACCGCGCCCACCGCCGCGCCCACGGGCCCTGCAGTCAGCGCACCGACCGTCGGCAACAGGTTGCCGGTCTTGGGCAGCACTTCGATGTCCTGGTCGTGGGTGCGCGCGGCAAGATCGGAACTGCCGCGGATCCGGATTTCGGCCGCCGGCCCGTCGATGACCAAATTCTCGCCACGGGCGAAACCGCCGCCGAAGCGGATGTCGCCGGCGATGCGGTTGAAGCCGAAGCCCTTGCTGAAGAAGTCCCGGAAATCGAGCATCAGCCGGCGCGGCAGCTCGGCCACACTCAGCAGCCCGAGCACTCGCCCGGCGCCGGGTTCGACTTCGACCAGTTGACCGTCGCGCAAGGCGATGCGCATCGCGCCCTCCACCTGTGCCACGTCGAAGGCATCGGGTGCACCCGGCCAGGCGGCGTCGAAATCCACGCGCCCGTGTCCGCCGACGATGCTGCCCGCGAAGCCGAGCCCGGAGGCGAGCCGCCCGAAATCCTCGCTTTCCACGTCGGCATCGAACGCGGTGCGCGCGCTCGCACCGCGACCGGTCCAGCGGCCGGTCACGTCGATGGTGTGCGCGGGCGCACGCACCTGCAGCCGGTCGACCGCCATGCCGCCGGGCACGCGACGCGACTGCGCATCGACGCGCCCCAGTGCGAGCGCGCCGTAGCGCAGATCTTCGATCGACAGCTGGATCGGCGGAATCGATGTCGGATCCAGCGCATCGTCCGGCGCCCGGGTCGCGTCGCCGGCGCCACGACGCGGCTGCGCGGGCGACGCCGGTTGCGGTGCCGGCCAATGCAGGCGTTGCAGGGCGATGGTGAGCGGTGCGTCGCTGGCATCGGGTATGCGGACATCGCCTGCCAGCGAGGCGCCATCGAGCCGCAGCGCGGTGGCGGCTTCCGCACGCGAGGCGGTGATGCGGGTCTGGCCGAGGCGTCCGCCGGCCAGGCGCAGGTCGGCGGTGGTCACATCGACGTGCTCGAGCAACGGACCATCGCCGTCGCCGTCAGCGCCCATGAGGCCGATCCAGTCCAAGACGTCGACCACAGGCGTGCGCCCTTCGACGACGATGCCCGCGGCCGGGGCGAGCGCGTCGACCCGCGCGCGGCCCATCCCGATCCGGATGCCCGCGCGCGGCCCACTGGTGCGTGCGCGCAGGGCGAGCCGGTCGCCGAAGCCGACCAGCACATCGCCCGTGCCGAAGGGCAGCGGCGCTTCGATCGTGGTGCGCAATGGCGTTGCCGCTGGCTTCTCGAGCGGCGCGGGCAGACGCAGCGTGGTGCCGACGAGGTCGGAGCGCAGCAGCAGGCGCGCCGCCGGCGTGCCCGCGGCAGCGCCATCGGGAACGGCGACCTGCACCTGCCATGGCGCGCGGCCGGCCACGTGCGGCCGCAGCCAGTCCAGATCGGGCGCGCGCGCCAGCAATGCTTCGGCCGCGAATGCCATGTCGAGTTCGCCTTCGAATGCATGTCCTCGCTGGCGCACGTGGCCGGGGCCGGCGCGCAGGGCCAGGGTTCCGCCCTGCCCGTCCTGGCGGGCGGACAGGCGCTCGGCAGCAAAGCCGGCCTGGTCGAACCGGGCCTGGCCGCGCACGTCTTCGAAGGCAAGCTCGAACCGCGACTCGCGCATCGCCACACCGTCGAGTTCCACCTCGCCGTCCAGACGCAGCGGCGCGTCATGCGGCACCGCCAGCGACAGCGCGACATGCGCCGGGCCTTCGACCTGCAGGGCGTCGAGCGTTTCGGCGTGCTCGGCCTGGAATGGACTCTCGCGCATCAGCGCCAGCAGACGGGCCGCATCGGTACGCGCAGTCGCCGTGACCTCGACCGGGCTGTGCGCGTAGTCGGTCATGCCGGCAACGACATCGCCTACCGGCACGCCGGCCAGCGCGCCGCGCGCCGGCTCGAGCCGGAAGCCGGCATTCTGGAAACGCACGTGACCCGCCACCTGCGTCATCGCCGGCCAGTCGTCCTGGAAGCGGATCGTCGCGTCTTCGATGTCGCCCTCGGCCAGGAATACCCCGCGCCGGTCCTTGCCGTCTTCCGGCCCGAACGGCCAGTCGTCGAGGTCCCCGCCGACGATGCCGCGGCCGTTGCGCACGGTGCCGGCGACCAGGGCCATGTCCAGCCATTCGCGCGCGGCTTCGGGCATCTGATGACGGACCCAGAATTTCTTCGCGACCGGAATCTGCGCCGCATCGACGTCCGCGGCGAGATCGAGTCGCGGCCGACCGTCGCCGTCGAATGTCAGCCCGCCGCGCGCATCGGCCGCATACCCCTCGCCCTCGACCCGCAGCGCCGGGGTTTCGATGCGCACGCCGTCGCCATCGCGCCACGCGGCGATTTCGCCATCGAGCCGAAGCGGATGCGGCACGCCGAACCCGACCGGCCAGTCGAACACCAGGCGCGCATCGCGGTCGGGCCGGAACACCACGCCGGCCGCGTCGCCGACGAGCGTGCCACCCAGACCATGCAGCCCCGGCCGGTCGCCGACCGGCGAGAAGCCGAGGTCATCGATACGCGCAGACACGCGCAGCGGCCCGTCCGGCCGCGCGGCGAATTCGACATCGGCGAGCACCGCATGCGGCGCCGACGCCTGCAGCCAGTCGCGCAACGAGGGCGACATGCCCTCGCCCAGCGCCGCCAGCGCGATCAGCGGCGCGATCTCGACGCGGTCGGCATGCATCGCCCATTGCCGGCCGCCGGCGACGACGAGGCCGTCGAGCACCTGCTCGCGCCCGGCCTGCACCACCCGCAACATCGGCGCGTCCAGGCGCCAGTCACCGTCGTCGATCGACCAGTGCACGCGCGCGCGCATGCCGTCGAAGGCGACGGTCGGCGCGTCGGTCGCCGCGCGCGCGACGTCGGCGGCGCGCTGCAGCAATAGGGTGTCGAGCTGGACATCGCCGGTCACCGCCTCCACGCGACGTCCACGCAGGTCGATCCACGCGGCCACATGGCCATGACCTTCGCGGATCGCCATGCCGCTGGGCGCCAGCAGCGGCGACCATACCTGCAGGTCGTTGCGCGGCATTGCCACATAGGCGCGGCCGTCTCCCCGTTCGCGCAACAGCTCCAGCCGCAGATCCAGCGGCGTGCCCGCGGTGTCGACCCACGCCCGCGCGGCGGCACGGACGCGGCGGCGGTCGACCTGCATGCGCAGGTCCACGCGCGGCAGCGTGTGTGCGAGCGACAGCGAGGGCGCGTCGACGGTCAGGCGGGCATCGATGACCTGCAACTCGCCCAGGCCCTGCAACGCATCGAGTGGATCGTCGCCGGCATCGCGCGCGCCCGGCAGGCCCCGCACCTGCCAGCTGCCGTCGGCGTTGCGCTGCAGGGTGAGTTCGATGCCGCGCAGGCGCAGCTCGGTCAGCGAGCGTCCCGGCAGCAGCCCGGTGTACTGGGCCACCTGGATCTCGGCCTCACCGACCGGCACCGCCGTGGCCGGGTCGCCGATGCGCAGGCCGGTCACGCGCAGCAGCGGACCGCGCCGGCTCCACTCGGCATCGAGCGTGTCGAATGCAACCGGCCGGCCGGCGCGTTCGCTCAGCCAGCCGGCCACCGTCTGCGGGTTGCGCTCCAGCCACGGCAGCGCGAACCACGCGGCGGCCATGGCCACCAGCGCCATCGTCACCACGATCGCTGCGACGAGATACCAGGCGCTGCGCCGCGCACGGCGCAGGCGCATCGCCCAGGCGGCGGTCATGCCCGCGCCCGCGCGCCGCGCGCGAAGGTGGTCTCAGAGCAGCACAACGTCGAACTGTTCCTGCAGGTACTGGTCGTCGGACTGGAAGCGGATCGACTTGCCGAGGAACTCCTCCAGCTCGACCACCGCCGCCGATTCCTCGTCGGTGATCATCGACACCACCTTCGGGGACGCGATCACCAGCAGCCGCTCGGCCTCGAACTGGCGCACGGCGCGCACGATCTCGCGGAAGATCTCGTAGGTCACCGTCTCGACCGTCTTGACGATGCCGCGGCCGCCGCAGGCGGTGCAGGTCTCGCCCAACTGCCGCTGCAGGCTCTCGACCGTGCGCTTGCGGGTCATCTCCACCAGGCCCAGCGGCGAGAAGTCGTAGACCGTGGTCTTGGCGTGGTCCTTGGCCAGCGACTTCTCCAGCGTGCGCAGCACCTGGCGCTTGTGCTCGGCGTCCACCATGTCGATGAAGTCGATGATGATGATGCCGCCCAGGTTGCGCAGCCGCAGCTGGCGCGCGACCGCCTGCGCGGCCTCGAGGTTGGTGCGGAACACCGTCTCCTCGAGATTGCGCTGGCCGAGGAACGAGCCGGTATTGACGTCGACGGTGGTCATCGCCTCGGTCTGGTCGATGACCAGATAACCGCCGGACTTGAGCGGCACGTCCTTCTTCAGCGCCCGCTGGATTTCGTCCTCGACGCCGTACAGATCGAAGATCGGCCGCGCACCGCTGTAGCACTCGATGCGGTCGACCAGGCGCGCCTGCTCGGCAGGCCCGGGCGCGGGCAGGTATTGCGCGGCGAAGACGCAGAGCTTTTCGTAGGTGTCGCGCGAGTCGACCTTGACCTTGTCGACGTCGCGGCGCATCAGGTCGCGCACCGCGCGCATCGGCAGCGTGAGGTCCTCGTACACCCGCGTGCCCACCCGTGCATCGCCGGTGGTGCCTTCGATCAGTGCCCACGCGCGCTGCAGATAGGCGATGTCCTCGGCCAGCGCCTCGGCGCTCTGGCCCTCGGCGTTGGTGCGCACGATGTAGCCGTGGCCGCCGGTCGCCGCGCTCAGCTCGCTCACCAGCGTCTTCAGGCGAGTGCGCTCGGCATCGTCCTCGATGCGCGCCGACACCCCGACCACACGCGACTGCGGCAGCAGCACCAGATAACGCGAGGGAATGCTGATCTGGGTGGTCAGGCGCGCGCCCTTGCTGCCGATCGGGTCCTTGACCACCTGCACCACGATGTCCTGCCCGTCTCGCAGCAGTTCGTTGACCGGCAGGGTCGGCGCCGGGGACGGAAACAGCGCATCGCCGTTGCCCTCGCCATCCACGGCCGCCTGCGGCGGCCGCATCACGTCATTGGCGTGCAGGAACGCCGCACGCTCCAGGCCGATGTCCACAAAGGCCGCCTGCATGCCCGGCATCACCCGCTGCACCTTGCCCTTGTAGATGTTGCCCACCACGCCACGGCGCCAGCCACGCTCGATGTGCAGCTCCTGCAGCATGCCGTTTTCGACCACTGCCACGCGCGTCTCGCGCGGGGTCACGTTGATCAGGATTTCTTCCGACATGCCGGTCTCACGCTCCGTCATCGAGGGCGGCGAAGGGCCGCGGTTCCAGCCCGAAGGCGCGCAGCAGCGCGGCCGTCTGCTGCAGGGGCAGGCCGATCACGCCCGAATGGCTGCCGGCCATCCGCACGACGAACAGTTCCGCCCCGCCCTGGATCGCATACGCGCCCGCCTTGCCGTGCGGCTCGCCGCCGGCGACGTAGGCTGCGATGGTGTCTGCGTCGAGCGTGTCGAACGTGACCTCGGTGACCACCGTGGCGTCGCGCTCGCGTTCACTGCCGACGAGCACCACCGACGAGATCACCTGGTGGGTACGGCCCGACAGCGCCTCCAGCATGCGGACCGCGTCGGCGGCGTCGCGCGGCTTGCCGAACACCACGCCGTCGAGCACGACCTCGGTGTCGGCACCGATCACCAGGGCATCGTCGCGAGCGACGGCGCGGAAGCCCGCACGCGCCTTGTCGCCCGCCACGCGACGGACATAGTCGGAAGCCGATTCGGCGGGCGCCCGGTGCTCGGGCACATCGACATCGACCTGCCCGAACGGCAGGCCGAGACGGGCCAGGAGATCGCGACGGCGGGGGGATTGCGAAGCCAGATGCAGCATCGGCCAAGGATACCGTGCGCGCCGTGTCCGACCGCCCGCTGAATCGCGCCAACCCCGGTCCGGCTCACGGCCCGTTCACCGGATCGTCCCGACCCTTGGTCGCCTGCAACGGAGTTCCAGATGCGCCTGATTTCCCGTCCCCTTCTGCTCGCCTGCGGCCTCGTCCTGGGCACCGTATCGATGACCGCGACCGCGCAGGAGGCTGCTGCCCATGCCGCGCCGAGCGACGGCACGCTGCTCTCGATCTCGGCCCGGGCCGAAGCCAGCCGTACTCCCGACATCGCGACACTTTCCACGGGCGTCGTGACCCAGGCGGGCGATGCCAATGCAGCCATGCGCGCCAATGCCGAGCAGATGGCCGGGCTGATGTCGGCGATCAAGGCTGCCGGCATCGCCGAGCGCGACGTGCAGACCTCGGGCATCAATCTCAGCCCGCAGTACCGCTATGCCGAGAACCAGCCGCCGGTGATCACCGGCTACCAGGCCAGCAACACGGTCAACCTCAAGGTCCGCGACATCGGCAAGCTCGGCCAGGTGCTCGATGCGCTGGTCGCCAGTGGCGCCAACCAGATCAATGGCCCGACCTTCGAGATCGAGGATGCCGACGCGGTGCAGGACGAGGCCCGCGCCGCGGCCCTGAAGAAGGCGCAGGCGCGCGCCGAGATCTACGCCGGCTCGCTGGGCATGCGTGTACGCCGGATCGTCAGCATCAGCGAAGGCGGCGGTTTCATGCCGCCGCCGCGGCCGATGATGGCGATGCGGGCGATGGCCGAGCGGAGCGCCGACACCTCGGTTTCGCCGGGCGAATCCATCCTTTCCGCCAACCTCGACGTCGTTTTCGAACTGGGACGCTGACCATGAACCACCCCAAGACCCCCGGCGATCCGCCAGCCACGCCCGGCAAGAATCCGGGCTACTCCGAGAAGCATCCGCAGGACAAGGGCGACGCCCAGCAGCCGGCCGACACCCACGAGCACAATCCCGACGACGGTGGACTCGACCGTGAGCCGGAGAACATGCCCGAGGACTGAGCGTCCGTTCGAGCGCTTCGACAGGGCCCGCCAAGTGCGGGCCCTGTCATTGGTGTCGTAGGCGACCTGATACCCGTGGCGTCCCGCCACGCATGCACGATGCGGAACTCCGAAACGTTGCCCGCACTACCACCTGTGGCGATTTGGACGTCCGCCACGGCTTTTGCAACGCAATGCCGGCAATCGTCGCCAGGCGTCCGCTCGTCGGTTCGCTCTTGTCCTGCCATGGCGATCGGCGCAGCTTCGAGGCAATCGACGCGCTCGCGCAGAGAAGTTGAGCCTGCTGCGCTGGATGCCGCGACAACGCTTCCGCGGGCTACCCGGCCCGCATGATGAGGAGGTGGTGCATGGTGCTGCAGCCTGTTGGTCCCCGCATGCGCGGCGCGTTTCCGACGCCGTCCCGGCCCGAAGCGCCCCGTCCCGACGCCGTCCGCATCGTCGGCCTCAGTGGCACGCTCGCACTCAACGCAATGCTGTTCATTGGTGTTGCTGGTGCCGGCCACGCAGGACGTGATCGACCGGGCCCTGCCCGATCGCAACCCCGAGCTGACATGGGTCACGCCGCCCGCGCCGCAACCGCCCGAGCGCGTCGAGGTCGTGCAGCCTCGCACCGTGCCCGCGCCTGCTGTGCCGCAACCGATCGCGCGACCGGCGACGCCGGTCGACGTCGTGGTGCCTCTCGAGGCCGGCACCCTGCCCGCGCTGCCGGTCATCGAGCGTCCCACTGCCGCGATCGCCGCACCGGCCGTCGAAAACGTGCCCGTCTCGGGCGTCGCACTGCAGTACGCCAACGCGCCGTCTCCCGCCTATCCGCGCGCGGCTCTGATCGCCGGTGCCGAAGGCGTGGTCCTGCTGGAAGTCCATGTCGGCGTCGATGGCCGTCCCATGGACGTGCGCATCCATCGCAGCAGCGGCAACCGCGAGCTCGATCGCGCAGCACTGCGGCACGTGCAGCGGGCGTGGACGTTCCAGCCGGCGATGCGCGACGGTGTGGCGGTCGAAGCCATCGGCCTGGTGCCGATCGCGTTCAATCTGTCGAGAGGCTGACCGCAGACGGCCTGCAGGAGCGCGCTCGCGAACGAGAGGTCCAGCCGGCGAAACCTCTCGTGCCGGCGCGCTCCTGCGCGCGTCCGCAAGCCGGATCAGGCGCGATGGTAGGGATGGTTGGCCAGCATCGCCGCGGCGCGATAGAGCTGTTCGGCGAGCACGAGGCGTACCAGCATGTGCGGCAGGGTCAGCGGGCCGAGCGACCAGCGCTCGTCGGCACGTGCGAGCACGTCGGGCGCATGACCTTCCGGGCCGCCGATCAGGAATGCCAGATCGCGTCCCTGCATGCGCCAATGCTCCAGCCGCTGGGCGAGATCTTCCGACGAATGCTGGCGGCCGCGGCCGTCGAGTGCGACGACCAGCGCATCGCGCGGCAGCGCAGAGAGCACGCGCGCACCTTCGTCGGACATCGCACGCACGGTGTCACGGCCCTTGCCACGCAGGCCGGGCTCGACTTCGATCAGATCCAGCGGCAGCCAGTGCGACAGCCGCTTGCGGTATTCGGCGAACCCGTCCGCCACCCATGCGGGCGCGCGCTCACCGACGGCGATCAGCCTGGCCTTCATGCCACCGCACCGGCGTGCGGCAGCGCCACGCGATCAGGCATCGCGCGAGCCGCGATCCTCGCCCGGCGGCTGGTCGCCGACGGTCCACAGGCGCTCGAGCGCATAGAACTCGCGCACGCGCGGCAGCATGACGTGGACAACCACATCACCCAGGTCGACCAGCACCCACTCCGCCTCGCGCTCGCCCTCGACGCCGAGCGGCTGGCAGCCGAGCTGCTTGGCATGCTTGACGACTTCGTCGGCGATCGACTTCACGTGACGGCTCGACGTACCCGACGCGATCACCATGAAATCGCAGACGCTGCTGCGCCCACGCACGTCGATGTCGACGACGTCGACGGCCTTGAGTTCGGCAACAGCATTACGGGCGATCTGCAGCAGCGCATCCGCCGACGGCGGTGGCTCGGGCAGGCGGGTCTTGATGACGTGTGCGGGATTGGACAAAGGTGCGGGACTCGAAAAGTGCGGCGGAAATTATAGCGGAGCCGCCGGCACTGCCCGGTAAAGCCCCTTCTCGTCGATGAATGCGGCGACACCGGACGGCACTAGATCGCTCACCGGCGCGCCGGCCGCGACGCGCGAGCGCACGGCAGTGGCCGATGCCGGATGCATCGGCTGTCGCAGCCGCAGCAGGTGTCCGGCGGGCGTCGCCTGCAGCACACCGGCATCGTCGGTCCAGCGATGCTCGAACGCGGCGGTGAGGACCGGCGGCAGCTTCGTCGCATCGAGCGCGCTGCCCGGCCGCTCGGCCACCACCAGATGCGACAGCGTCAGCAGCGCCTCCCAGCGGTGCCAGTCCGGCAGGCCCAGCAGACTGTCGGCCCCGACCAGCCAGGCCAGGGGCTGCGCAGGCCCGAGTTCTTCGCGCAGTTCGGCCAGCGTGTCGACGGTGTAGCTGCGGCCGGCGCGATCGAGTTCGCGGCGGTCGAGCATCAGCCCCGGCACGTCGGCGATCGCGAGCGCGACCATGGCGGCGCGCTGGGCGGCATCCGCGCCCGGTGATGCCCGGTGTGGCGGATCTCCGGCGGGCATCAGTCGAACCGTGCAGGCGAGCCGGTCGCGCGCGGCGCACGCGATTGCGAGATGTCCGAAGTGGATCGGATCGAAGGTCCCGCCGTAGACGAGATGCAAGGGCATCCCGGGCTCAGGCTGCGAGCAGTGCGCCCGCGCGCGCATCGGCGACCGCGACCAGCAGGCGCTCGAGCGCGAGCCAGCCATCGACGGGATCCTGTCCCCAGCGACCGCGGCCCTTGGCGATGCGATCGACGCGCCCGGCCTCGGCGACGAAGCGCACCCAGCGCGCTTCGGGATGACGCTGCAGTGCGCGTCGATAGCCGGCCTGACGCGCGTCCCAGATGCGCTGCGCCTTGAACTCGTTGGCCATGTTCCCGCCGCGTGCCTGCACCTGCGCCAGTTGCGCGGCGCGCGAGAGTTCCATGACGACCATGCCCATCAGCGCCGGAATCGCCGCGCCTTCGGCGCGCAGGCCGGCGAGCATGCGCACGACCTGCGCCGGTTGGCCGTTGAGGGTGGCGTCGAGCAGACGGAAGACGTCGAAGCGCGCCGCGTCGGCGACCAGCGCCTGCATGCGCTCGGCGTCGAGCGTGCTGCCGTCGGCCAGCAATGCGAGCTTGTCGACTTCCTGCGCGGCAGCCAGCAGATTGCCGTCGACGCGCTCGGCCAGCTGCTGCACCGCGCTGCGGTCGGCGAGCACATTGCGGCTGCGCAGACGCGCGTCGATCCAGCCTTCGAGCTCGTGCGGCTTGACCTGCCAGGCGATGACGAGATGGCCGATACCGGCGATCGCCTCGCTCCACTTGCCGCCGTGCTGCCGGCTCCACTCGCCACCGGTGACCAGCAGGGTGATGTCGGGCGGCGGATCGGCGCAGAAACCGCTGATGACCGCGGCGCCGTCCTTGCCCGGCTTGGTCGTCGGCAGGCGGATTTCGACCAGCCGGCGGGCGGCGAACAGGCTGGGCGCGCGGAACGTGGCCTCGACCGCGTTCCAGTCGATGTCGCGGCCTTCGGGCTCGAAAACCTCGCGCTCGGCGACACCCTGCTCGCGCGCGGCACTGCGCACCGCGTCGGCAGCCTCGAGCACGCGGAGCGTCTCGGGGCCGGCGATCAGATACGCGGGCTTCAACGGCTCGCGCGCCAGCTGCGCGGGCAGACGTTCGGGCGTCAGTTCCACGGGCGTTTCAGGGAAGCGGGCACGCGCGAACTCACTCGCGCGCGCGTTCCTGCGGATTGCGGAACACCGCGTCGATCCGGCGGATGATCGAGGCGGTCATTTCGCGCTCCATCTCTTTGGACAACAGGTCACGCTCGGACTCGGTGCCGATCGCCTGTGTCGGGATCGACAGATAGTCGCGCGCGAGCTCCACTGCCTGCTGCGGCACGATGTCCTCTCCGTCCGCGTCGGTCATCGAGAACACGACCGCGTAGCGCAGGGTGTATTCCTGCGCACGGCCGAAACTGTCGATGCTGATGGGCGTCGAGGCCCAGCGCTCGGAAAGGATGCGCAGCGTCGCAACATCGGTTGCATCCGCGGCAGCGCGCGGCACGCCGGCCCCAATCAAAGAGCGGTCGAGCGCCTGCGCAAGTGAGCTGTAGGGATCACGCGCAGTGACCTTGATCGGCCCCAGATCCGTCGGCAGCGTCAGTGCATTGCGCAGGTGGAAGCCGCAGGCCGACAGCGTCAGCACGAGGGCGACGGTGGCGAGGAAGTGGAGCGGTCGGAGGATGCGCATGAAAGGAGTCTGGACGAGGGGGATGGGGCCGGCAAGCGCCGCGCGCGGGGCGCGGCGACACCGGGTTCAGCCGGCAACGATGTTGACGATCTTGCCCGGCACGACGATGACCTTGCGCACCGTCAGATCGCTCAGGAACTTGGCCACGTTCGGCTCGGCGAGCGCAAGCGCCTCGACCTGGTCCTTGGGCAGATCCACGCCGACCTCGATCGTGCCGCGCAGCTTGCCGTTGACCTGCACGGCCAGGGTCACCGCGTCGCGGACCAGGGCCGCGGCATCGGCCTGCGGGAACGGCACGTCCTCGAGGAGTGTTTCGGTGTGGCCCAGCAGTTGCCACAGGGCGTGGCTGATGTGCGGGGTGATCGGATTGAGCAGCAGGGTGATGGCTTCGAACGCTTCCTGGCGCAGGGCGCGCGCATTCGCATCCGTCTCATCGAACTTGCCGACGTGGTTGAGCAGTTCCATCACCGCGGCGATCGCGGTGTTGAAGCTGTGGCGGCGGCCATAGTCGTCCCCGACCTTCTGGATCGCCTCGTGCAGCTGCCGGCGCAGGGTCTTCTGCGCAGGCGTCGCGGCGGCAGCATCGAACGCACCGACCGCCCCGCCCTGCACGTGCTTGTGCACCTGGGCCCACAACCGGCGCAGGAAGCGCGACATGCCTTCGACGCCAGCCTCGTTCCATTCCAGGGACTGCTCGGGCGGAGCTGCGAACATCGAGAACAGGCGCACCGTGTCGGCGCCGAACTTGGCGATCATCGACTGCGGATCGACGCCGTTGTTCTTCGACTTCGACATCTTCTCGGTGCCGCCGATCGAGACCGGCTGCCCGTCGCGTTTCGACGTCGCGCCGGTGATCCGGCCCTTGTCGTCGCGCACGATCTCGACATCGGCCGGGTTGATCCAGTCCTTGCCGCCGTTGTCGAGCTCCCGATAGAAGGTCTCGGCGATGACCATGCCCTGGGTGAGCAGGTTGAGCACCGGCTCGTCGCTGTGCACCAGGCCTTCATCGCGCATCAGGCGGTGATAGAAGCGGAAATACAGCAGGTGCAGGATCGCGTGCTCGATGCCGCCGATGTACTGGTCGACCGGCGTCCAGTAGTCCGCGCGTGCGTCGACCATGTCGGCTGCACCCGGCGAGGTGTAGCGCGCGGTGTACCAGCTCGACTCCATGAAGGTGTCGAAGGTGTCGGTTTCGCGCTCGGCCGCGCCGCCGCAGGTCGGGCACGTCGTCTTGCGCCACTGCGGATCCGACTTGATCGGCGACTGCACGACGCCGGGATTGGCGAAGGCGTCCTCGACGTCCTCGGGCAGCAATACGGGCAGCTGATCCTCGGGAACCGGCACTGCGCCGCAGGCGTCGCAATAGATCACCGGAATCGGGCAACCCCAGTAGCGCTGGCGGCTGACGCCCCAGTCGCGCAGGCGGAAGTTGACCTTGCGGTTGCCGCGGCCCTCGGCCTCGAAGCGGGCAGCGAGCGCATCGAGCGCCTGCTGGAAATCGAGACCGTCGAGCTCGCCGGAGTTCACCAGCCAGCCGCGCTCGGTATACGCGCCCTCTTCTGCGATGCGGCGTTCGAAGGATTCGACGACCTGCACCGCGGCGCCGGTGTCGTAGACGTCCAGCGACGCACCGCCGCCGAGCGCGGACTGCATTGGGTCGGCATGGTTGGCGCGATCCCGACCGATTTCCTGTAGCGCGTCGCGCACTTCGTCCGGCACGACGACCATGCGGATCGGCAGGCCATAGGCCTTGGCGAATTCCCAGTCGCGCTGGTCATGACCGGGCACGGCCATAACCGCGCCGGTGCCGTAGCCCATCAGCACGAAATTGGCGACCCAGACCGGGATCTCTTCGCCGGAGACCGGGTGGCGCGCGCGCAGGCCGGTATCCATGCCGCGCTTGACCTGGGTTTCGAGCTCGGCCTCCGACACGCCGCCCTGGCGCAGTTCGGCGATGAACTCGGCCAGATCCGGGTCGGATTCGGCCGCGCGCATCGCCAACGGATGCTCGGCGGCGACCGACACGAAGCTCACGCCCATCAGCGTGTCCGGGCGCGTGGTGTAAACCGCGAGTTTGTCGTCGCTGCCGACGACATCGAACGAGAATTCCAGCCCCTCGCTGCGGCCGATCCAGTTGCGCTGCATGGTCTTGACCGAGTCCGGCCAGCCGTCGAGCGTGTCCAGGCCGTCGAGCAGCTCCTGCGCGTAGGCGGTGATCTTGAGGAACCACTGCGGAATCTCGCGCTTCTCCACCAGCGCACCCGAGCGCCAGCCGCGGCCGTCGATGACCTGCTCGTTGGCGAGCACGGTCTGGTCGACCGGATCCCAGTTGACGACCGCGTTGCGGCGGTAGGCCAGACCCTTCTTCATCAGCCGCACGAACATGCGCTGCTCGTGGACGTAGTAGTCCGGCGCGCAGGTCGCGAACTCGCGGCTCCAGTCGATCGCATAGCCCAGCGACTGCAGCTGGCCGCGCATGTGCGCGATGTTGGCGTAGGTCCACTTGGCCGGCGCGGTGGCGTTCTTGATCGCGGCGTTCTCGGCCGGCAGGCCGAACGCGTCCCAGCCCATCGGCTGCAGCACGTTCTTGCCCATCATCCGCTGGTAGCGGCTGATGACGTCGCTGAGCGTGTAGTTGCGCACGTGGCCCATGTGCAGCGCGCCCGACGGATACGGCAGCATCGACAGGCAGTAGTACTTGGGCCGGTCGGCGCGCTCGGTCACCTCGAAGGCGCGCGTGTCGTTCCAGAACCGCTGGGCGTCGGCTTCCACCGGAGTGGGCTGGTAGGCGTTCGGATCGACGACGGGTTCGCTGGACACGGCGGGCTGCTGGTTGCGGAAACGGCCGGAAAGCCTACCGCAGCGCCGATGCCGCCGCCATTCGCACCCGTGCGGCTGCTGCGGATGCGCCCGCTGGCGCACGCTGCGGCTAGAATCGCCGCCAGCGCAGACAGGTTCCCCCGCCTTTGCCCGCCTCCCGGTCCCGGCTGTCCCCGTATCGCATTCCCGCATTCGCTCTCGCATTGGCGATGCTGCTGGGTGTGGGCGTCGCCAGCGTCGCCGGCGTTTCGAGCCTGCGCCAGAGCAACGCCTGGATCGAGCACACCTACCAGGTCATCAACCGCATCGAGGTGGTCGAACGCGCCATCCGCAGCGCCGAGGCCAGTGCCCGCGCGTACCGCCTGACCGGCCACCCGGACTTCCGCAGCCAGTACCTGGCCTCGATCCCCGAGGTCGAGCGCGCCACCGATGCCCTGGGGATGCTGACTCGCGACAATCCGGTCCAGGATGCGCGCGCGCGCACCCTGCGCGACACGGCCCGCAGCCACCTGTCCGAACTGCGGCGCCTCTACGACCTGCAGGAAACGCAGGGCCTGGACGCCGCGCGCCTGGCGACGGACACCGGCCTCACCCTGCGCCAGTGGAGCGAGATCGAGACCACCGGCACGCAGATGCGACGCGACGAGCTGCACCTGCTGGCCGCACGCAAGGCGCGCAGCAGCCGCTACGCCGACCGCCTGATCGCGATCGTCGTACTGGGCATGCTGCTGTCGACCGCGGTACTGATCACCCTGATGGTCAGCGTCACCCGCGAAAACCGGCGCGCCCGCGCGCTCGAGCAGGACGCGCTCGGCGCGGCGCGGGAAATGCGGTGCAGCCTCGAACAGGTCGATCGCCTCTCGCACCAGCGCCACGAGCTGAGCCGCTATTCGGGCCTGCTGCAGAGCTGCGAGACACTCGGCGAGATCGTGCAGCTCTCCGGCGAGACGGTCCGGCGCCTGGTGCCCGGCGCCAGCGGCCGCTTCTACCTGTTGCGGGCCTCGCAGAACTTCCACGAAAGCATCGCCAGCTTCGGCGATGCGCTGATCAGCAGCACCGATTCCCTGCTGCCGGCCGACTGCTGGGCACTGCGCCGCGGCCAGCCGCACACGCTGGTCGGCAGCGAATCGCTGCAGCTGACCTGCACGCATCTCGATGCGGGGACGCCGGCGCCGGGCACCACTTCGCTGTGCCTGCCGCTCAGTGCCCAGGGGGCGTCGATCGGCCTGCTGCACGTCAGCGCGTCCGCCGATGCGATGGACCACGGCACCGCGGTCGACGAACTGCTCGGCCAGCTCGCCGAGCAGCTGGGTCTTGCGATCGCGAACCTGCAGCTGCGCGAAACCCTGCGTACCCAGTCGCTGCGCGACCCGCTGACCGGCCTGTTCAACCGCCGCTACCTCGAGGAAAGCCTGGCGCGCGAACTGCAGCGCTGCGAGCGGCGCGGCCTGCCGCTGTCGGTGCTGATGCTCGACGTCGACCACTTCAAGCGCTTCAACGACACCCACGGTCATGCCGCGGGCGACGCCCTGCTGGGGCAGGTGGGGCGGCAGATCCAGGGTGGTGTACGCGCCGAGGACATCGCCTGCCGCTACGGCGGCGAGGAGTTCACTGTGGTGATGCCCGAACTCGACGCCGCCGGGGCCGTGGCGCGCGCCGAACAGATCCGCCGCGCGGTCGAGATCGCCACGGTCCAGCACCTGGGCCAGCAGCTGGGTCCGGTGACGATGTCGATCGGTATCGCGACCTTCCCCGGCGATGGCACCACGCCGGAAATGCTGCTGCAGATGGCCGATGCCACGCTGTATCGCGCCAAGGCCGAGGGCCGCAACCGGGTGCTGCACGTCTCGCACGGCTGAGCGGTGTTCGGCGCGCTCCGGACAACGGTGCGGTGCACGGATCATGCGGGCACGGCATCGCGCGCAAGCGCGCTCCGACAGCCGACGTGCCGTCGCAGCTTCGATGCATGAGCGGAACCGCTGCTCGATCCGTGCCGCCGCCCCCGCGGCTGTGCCTACAATCGGCCACCGTCACCGCTCGGAGTTGCGCATGGCCCGTCGTATCCGCTCCCACGCTGCACTCGCCTGCGCCGGCCTCCTGCTCGCGCCGGGGTCGCTGCTGGCGCAGACCACGGCGTTGCACTGCGAGCGCATGTTCGATGCGCGCAGCGGACAGATACGTGGCGAGCACACCATCGTGGTCGAGAACGGCCTGATCCGGGAAGTGATTCCCGGCCGCGCCAAACTGGCAGACGGCATCGAATCGATCGTGCTCGGAAACCGCACCTGCTCACCGGGCTGGACCGATCTGCATGTGCATCTGGGCTCGGAGTCGAGCCCGGCCAGTTACTCCGAAGGCTTCCGCCTCGATCCGGTCGACTACGCGTTCCGCGCGGTCGGCTACGCCGACAAGACCCTGTCGGCCGGCTTCACCACCGTGCGTGATCTTGGCGGCGAGGTCAGTCCGCACCTGCGCGACGCGATCAACCAGGGTCTGGTGCCCGGCCCGCGCATCTTCGCGGCCGGCAAGTCCATCGCCACCACCGGCGGCCATGCCGATCCGAGCAACGGCTACAACTCGATGCTCTCGCACCTGATGGGCCCGCCCGGCCCGACCGAAGGCGTCATCAATTCCATCGACGACGCACGCCAGGCCGTACGCCAGCGCTACAAGGACGGCAGCGACGTCATCAAGATCACCGCGACCGGCGGCGTGCTGAGCTACGCCCGCAGCGGCGATGCGCCGCAGTTCACCGTCGACGAGGTCCAGGCGGTCGTCGACACCGCCAGGGATTATGGCTACCGCGTCGCCGCCCATGCCCACGGCACCGAGGGCATGAAGCGCGCGGTGCTCGCCGGCGTGACCAGCATCGAACACGGCACGCACATGGATGACGAGGTGATGCGGCTGATGAAGCAGCACGGCACCTGGTACGTGCCGACGATCTACGCCGGCCGCTTCGTCGCCGACAAGGCGAAAGAGCCGGGCTATTTTCCCGAAGTCGTGCGACCGAAGGCCGCGACCATCGGCGCGATGATCCAGGACACCGCCGCGCGTGCGTATCGCGCCGGCGTGCCGATCGCCTTCGGCACCGATCAGGGCGTCGGCCCGCACGGCGACAATGCGCGCGAATTCGTCTACATGGTCGAGGCCGGCATTCCCGCGGCCTACGCACTGCAGTCGGCCACGCTGCATGCGGCCACCGTGCTGGGTGTCGACGACCAGGGCGTCATCGAAGCCGGCAAACGCGCCGACATCATCGCCATGCCGGGCGATCCGGTCGCCGACATCAATGCGGTGATGGGCGTCGATTTCGTGATGAAGGAAGGCCGCGTGCATCGCGCGCCGGCGGAGGTCGCCGCGCTCGATTGAGTTCGAGCGCCCAGTCCACCACCTCGGCTTTCTGTCCGAGCGCGCTGGTGCGCGATCGTCGGTGCGTGTCTGACCCCGGAATGTCCGGATCGCGAGCGCTCCGCCCCCGGCTTCGCTCAGCGAAGCGGTCGACTCGACGCGACACCCGGCACGCCAGCAGCAGCGTCCACACCCACCACGCAAGCAGGACCACGCGCGGGCCGGCCACCGGCCCGAGCATCGCCGGCGACAGTAAACACACCGCGCAGATCGCCAGCGCCGGCCAGCGCATCGCCGGCATCGCGAAGCCCGAGACCAGCGCACCCGCGCCGAACGCCAGCAGCCAGACCATCCATGCCGTCGCATGCAGGCGGCTGGTGCCGGCATCGAGCGCCGCCGGGTCCAGCTGCCAGACGCCCTGCGCGGCAAATGCCAGTGCCGCCAGCAGGCACAGCTGGAGTGCAATGCCCACCCCGAGTCCGCGCGCCGGGGCCGCCTTGCGCAGGCGAATCGCCACGAATGCCAGCGAAACGCCGGGCAGAATCCACGCCAGCAGGTTGAACAGCCAGGCGGCAGGCATGCCACTGGCGCCGGCCCAGGCCAAGGGCGCCGCCATCGGCAGCGCGCTCGCGGCGGTGAAGACCAGCAGCGCCGCCAAGGTGCACAGATGCGCCACGGTCACCAGCGGCCACAGCCGCGCGCGGCTCATGCGGCCCACCGGAACACGTCCTCGACCCCGACCCCGAAGGTCCGCGCGATCCGGAACGCGAGTTCCAGCGACGGCGCATAGCGCCCCGCCTCGAGCGCGATGATCGTCTGCCGGGTCACGCTGCAGGCATCGGCCAGCGCCTGCTGGGTCAGCTCGCCATGCTCGAACCGCAGGCGGCGGATCTCGTTGGTGATGGGCGTGCCGGTCACACGCGCGCGCGCCTGTAGGCGAATGCCACCGCACCATGGCCCCACAGGTTCGCCACGATCAAGCCGAGCAGCAACATGCCCGACAGGCGCAGGTCGACCGCCAGCAGCAGCGCGCGCGAACCGGGCACCATGAGCGCGGCCGCAAGCCCGACCGCCCAGACACTGGCGACGAATCGGAATACACGGTCGCCACGCGCGAGAAACTGCGCATCCCGCTCGTCCTCCAGCACGCCACGACGACGTTCGGCATCTGCCAGCGCACGCCGTCTGAACCAGTGCGACAGCATCACCACGCCAGCCGTGGCCATCAAAGGAAACGGGCTCGGATCGATCACCGCCACCATCAAGGTCCAGACCGCCAGGGCTGCAGCACCGGTGGCTGCGCTCCGGGCATAGCGCTCGCCGAACGCGTGCGGCTCGATTCGTACTGGGTTGGTCGACATCCGCGCGCTCTCCGTCGGTACACAGCTCGGGAAAATCTACGAGCGCAGCGCCCGATGTCAACTATTTTTGACATGGTTGTATCCTGCGCAGCCGTCGCCATCTGCATGTGATCGCGCACGGCGCCTCCCCCTCCAAGGATTTTTCGCATGCTTCTCGACAGCACCGCTCCCGCCACCGACGCCCCCCGCCACGTCTTCGACGCGACCGCCGCGAACTTCGATACCGATGTGCTGCAGGCGTCGCTCGAGCGCCCCGTGCTGGTCGATTTCTGGGCCGAATGGTGCGGCCCGTGCAAGTCGCTGGGACCGGTGCTGGAGAAGCTTGCCGACGAGTACAACGGCGCCTTCGTGCTGGCCAAGGTCGATGTCGACAAGGAGCAGCAGATCGCCGCGGCGTTCCAGATCCGCTCGGTGCCCACCGTATTCCTGCTGGTCGGCGGCCAGCCGGTCGACGGCTTCCCCGGCGCGCTGCCCGAAGGCCAGGTCCGCGAGTTTCTGCAGCGTCACGGCATCGAGCCGGCCGCAGCTGCACCGGTCGAGGACGCCGAGCCGGCGCCGCTCGATCCCGCGGCCGAAGCCGCGCGCCTGCGCGAGGCGATGACCGCAGAGCCCGACAAGGCCGAACTGCGCCTCGATCTGGCGCTGGCCCTGCTGCAGACCGGTGAGGTGGCGGAAGCCGAAGGCCTGCTCGACGGCCTGCCCGCCAACCTTGCCACCGACGACCGCGCCATCAAGGCGCGCGCGCGTCTGGATTTCGCCACCCTGCTCGCCGACGCCCCGCCGGCCGACGCGCTGCAGGCCGCGATCGCCGCCGATCCGGCCGACCTCACCGCGCGTCATCAACTCGGCGTCCGCCACATCGTTGCCGGCGATGCCGAAGCCGGCCTGGAGCAGTTCATCGAGATGCTCGCACGCGACCGCGATTTCCAGGATGGCCTGCCGCGCAAGGCGCTGATCGATGCGTTCCGCGTCGTCGACGATGCCACACTGGTGAGCCGCTATCGCCGCAGGATGGCGTCGCTGCTGTTCTGATCGGTCCTCCCTGCGGGACTTTGCCCGGCCCACCGTACAGCGGCGTATGGCAAGATCGGCGCCCTACCGCCGATCGCTTCGCCATGACGCCTCGCCGCGCCCGCCTGCTGTTCAACCTCTGGCCGCCGTTCCTGTTCACCGGCATCCGCGTGACCGCTATCGACGCGCGCTTTCGCCACGCGCGCGTCGAGCTGCGGCAGCACTGGTACAACCGCAACTACGTCGGCACGCATTTCGGCGGCAGCCTGTTCGCGATGACCGATCCGTTCTGGATGGTGCTGACCCTGCGCGCGCTGGGTAACGACCACGTGGTCTGGGACAAGGCGGCCGAGATCGAGTTCGTACGGCCCGGCCGCGGCACCGTGCACGCCACCTTCGATCTCGACGACGCAACGCTGGACGCGATACGCGCGGCAACCGCCGACGGCAGCAAGCATCTGCACTGGTTCACCACCGACGTACTCGATGCCTCGGGCGAACTCGTCGCCCGCGTCCGCAAGCAGATCTACGTCCGCCGCAAGCGCCGCGCTCAGTCGGATACGACCGGCGATTCGACCAGGTAAGCCGGCAGCGACAGTGACCAGCTCGCCCCGCGACCGGTGTCGTACTGCGCGATTTCCAGTTCCCGGCCATCGGCGGACACCGTGACGTCGCGGGTGGGGCTGCGCAGTTCAGCCGGCCGGCGCGCAAGGCGCGCGGCAAGCGTGCCGTCGCCACGCGGGTCGTGCAGCCAAGCCAGCGTACCCAGCAACTGCAGGCGAGCATGGTGATCCTGGCCACGGCGGATGTAGCCGTCGTAGGCCGGCCCGGCGATGTCGGCCAGAATGCAGCCCGTGCTGTTGGCGACACATTCGAAGCGGCGCCAGAGCGATGGCCGCGCGTGACTGCGAGCGAACGGCGGACCGTGCGCAAGCGCGTTGTCCGCGGCTTCGCAAGCCGGCGCCATTTCCGAGGCCAGCGCGGATGCGTAACCCTGCCGATCAAGCACCAAGCGCGCCCAGAATCCGGGTTCGCGCATGTCCGGCATCGTGTCCGCCATGGCCATGCTCCATGCGAACTCGCCGCGCATCGCCGGGCACACAGAGGCTTCGCTGGCGCGGGGTGCAGCGAGCGCGCCTCGACAGCTGACCGGTAGAGGCGCGTCGGCAGGCATGGCCGCAAGCATCTCGGCAAGCAGGGAACCGTAGCCGTCCGTCGTCAACGCTGCACCAAACATACGCACGATCAGCGTGTCGCTTTGGGCGCTCAGCCTCCGCCAGGTCGCGAGGTCACGACACGTCGCGTCGACGGCCGCCATCCGCTCTCCTTGGTGGAAGAGGACCGCATGCGATGTCAGAGGCCACGCCAGATGCGTCAGAGGCATCATCGGCGCGTTCGCATCCCATGGTAGGCGCCATGCATGGTGTTGATAAGCCGCCAGACCTTCGACGCGTTCGATCAGCGCACGATTGGCCTCGACTGCGGCAGCGTAGCGCGCCGTGGATGCGCCGACCTTGGCAAGGCAGCCGCGTTCAAGGACACCGCAGGGCGCCGGCGCCCCGTCCGTCGTCCGCAGATCGGAATAGCGCGCCGCAGCGCTCGAGAATGACAGGGGCGCAGCGCGCGTTTGTGCCGAAGCGAGTACCCGAATGTCCGCATCCACGACCGTGGCGAGCTCGGCCTCGGGCACGTCGTAGGGCAGTACCCACATCGCGTCGAAGGCATTGCGGCCTTCGAAACCGTTCGGCGTGTGCATGAGAGCCAGCGCAGCGCGCTGCTCTGCTGTCGCCCCCCGAGCGCGGGACAATGTCCAAAGCAATGCGACCATCACCACTAACACGAGCAGTCCCATGCCCGCACGTTTGATCCAGCGCATTCCTGCCCCCCGTCCCTTGCGTCCTGCGATGCGCTGAGTGTGGACGACTTGGTCGCACCGCACCAGGCGCCGGAGCGCCAACCACATCACACCGTTTTCGTGCGCGCGATGGGTATGCTGTCCGCCGCACAGGGGGCTGCATGTCGCAATCGTTCAATGTCCACGACGTTCCGACTGCATTGCCGGACATTCCCGGCTATCGCATCGCGCGTCTCGTCGGGGATGGCGGCATGGCGACGGTCTATCTGGGCACGCAGCTGTCGCTCGGACGCGACGTGGCGATCAAGGTCATGCGCCCCGAGGCGCTGGCCGATGAGGTGAGCCGCCGGCGCTTCGAGAACGAGGCGCGCACGATCGCCCGGCTCGAGCATCCGCACATCGTCGGCATCCACGAAGTCGGGCGCACGGCCGATGGCCTGCCCTGGTATTCGATGCCCTATCTGCCGCACGGCCACCTGGGCAAGCGCAACCTCACCGGCCACCATGCGCGAATCCGCGAGGTGCTGCGCGCCCTGCTCTCGGCGCTGTCGTACGCCCACGCGCGCGGGGTCATCCACCGCGACGTCAAGGCCGAGAACGTGCTGTTCGACGAGGCCGACCGTCCCCTGCTGGCCGACTTTGGCATTGCGCTGCGCCGCGGCTACGGCACCCGCGTGACGATGGTGGGCCTGGCCGTGGGCAGCACCGCCTACATGGCGCCCGAGCAGGCGCGCGGCCAGCAGGTGGACTTCCGCGCGGACCTCTACAGCGTCGGCGTGCTGGCCTGGGAGATGCTCATGGGCGCCCTGCCGTATCAGGGCGAGGACGCGCTTTCGATGGCGCTCGCGCACACCCAGAATCCGATCCCGCGCCTGCCGCCGGCGCTGCGGCACTGGCAGCGCTTCATCGACCGGGCACTGGCGAAATCGCCCGGCCGTCGCTTCGCCGACGCCCAACAGATGCTGCAGGCGCTCGAACAGGTGCCCCAGCGCGCGGGCCGTCACGTGCCCGCACTGGGCAATGCCCTCCAGCGCATGGGCCGCACGGTACGGCGCGTCTCGCCGATGGTCTGGGCGCCGATCGTGCTGGTGGCCGCCGCAGGCCTGGGGCTGCTGCTGCGTCCCGGTGGCGATCCGGGCGTCGATGCCAACACCGCTGCGGCGCCGGCACAGACGGCAAGTTCGACCACGGAACGTGCGGGCACGCAGGGCCTGGCGGCCGAGAACGCGGTGCAAGGCGAAGCGTCGACCACGGCCGACGCCGCGCCGGGCGAGCCGCAGAGCGCGCCGGTGTCGGCGTCCGACCGGCATCTGAACGATGCCGAGCGTCACCTGCGCGCCGGTCAGCTCGCCGCACCTGCGGGCGCCAACGCCTTCGAGTCGCTCAATCGGGCCTGGCAGGCCGACCGCGAACATCTGCGCCTGGCGCCGATGTCCGCAAGCGCGATCGACGCCGCCGCTGCCCAGGCGGTCACGCTGATCGAGCGCGCGGATCATGCCCAGGCCGCGACCGTACTGGCGGCCGCCCGCCAGCATGCGGTCGCGACCGGCCAGGCAGATGGCGCACCGATGCGCAAGCTGCGCGAGCAGATCGCGGCCGCGATCGAAGCGCGGCTCGACGCGGCCGTCGCGCAGGTCGATCGTGCCGCGGCCGTGGCCAGCCTGGCCCCGGCCGATGCGGCCGGTCTGGATGCGGCGACCACGTCGCGCCTGCGCCGCTTGGCGATGACGATTCCCGATGTCGCGGCCCTGGCCGCGAGCGTGGCCGGTGGCGCCCGGGTCGTGCGCGGCACCGATGGCGTGTTCGCGATCTCGAACGCCCCGGTCAGCCGCGCCGACTACGCCGCGTTCATTGCGGCGACCGGCCACAAGTCGGCCTCGTGCCGGGCGCGCGGTTCGGTGCTGCGCGCACTCTCGCCCAGAGACTGGGAGAACCCGGGTTTCGACCAGGCGCCGGGCGACCCGGTAGTCTGCGTGTCCTGGCACGACGCGGTCGACTACGCCCGCTGGCGCAGCGAGCGCGAGGGCCGCAGCATCGTCGTGGCCTCGATCGCCCAGGGCGCGAGCGTCGCCACGCGCGCCGAGGGGCCGGCCGAGTGGCGCAGCGACTGCGCAAGCGCGTGCAAGGAGCGCATCGCCGCCGGCCGCAGCGATCGCGACGCGCTCGACAGCCGATCGCTCGATCCCCGCCGCGGTTACGACGACGTCGGTTTCCGGCTCGCGCATCTGCCCTGAGGTCGCGCTGCGCTTTCGCGACATCGGCGGCCGGCGCATCATGTCGCGTTCCCTCTCCAGCCGCGGATTCCAATGAGTGCCCCTACCCTGGGCGGACGCGTGCAGCGTCTGTTCCTCACCGGACTGCTCACCCTGCTGCCGATCTGGTTGACCTGGATCGTCGTCAAGTTCGTGTTCGTGCTGCTGTCCGACATCAGCCGTCCATGGGTCGCGCCGATCGCGCACCGTATCGCTGCCGGCTTTCCCAATTCGATGGGCTGGGTCAACGCGGTTTCGGTGCAGGCGACGATCGCGCTGCTGGCGACCATCGCGCTGATCCTGGGAGTCGGCTGGCTGGCGCGGCGCGTGTTCGGTCAGCGCCTGCTGGCCTGGCTCGAAGCGCTGGTGCAGCGCATTCCACTGGCAAACGTCATCTATTCGAGCGCGCGCAAACTGCTCGACATCCTGCAGACCAAGCCTGATGGCACCCAGCGCGTGGTGCTGATCGATTTCCCGCACGCGGAAATGAAGTCGGTGGGCTTCGTGACCCGGGTGATCCGCGAAGCCGGCACGGGCCGCGAACTCGCGGCGGTCTACGTGCCGACCACGCCCAACCCGACCTCCGGCTATCTGGAAATCGTGCCGCTGGAGAAGATCACGCCGACCGACTGGACGGTCGATCAGGCGATGAGCTTCATCATCTCCGGCGGCGCGGTCGCACCCGAAACCATTCCTTTCGACCCACCGCCGGTGCGCACGCCGCCGCCGTGAGCACGTGACCTCCGGCCCTTGCCGGCGCAGTTGCACGCCCGACAGCATCGACCCGCCCCATCACCGGAGCCCGACATGCAGCAGCTGCTCGTTCTCGCCATTGCCGTCGCCATTGCCACCGGCGGCGCACTCGCCGGCTGCCAGCGCGAGACGCCCGCGCGGACGGCGACAGCCGCGGCGTCCGATGCTCCGGTCGAGGATGCGAGCGCGCGCGCCGCGCGCCTGACCGCGCTCTATGCGCAGTACTGGGAAGAGCTGCTGGAACTCAACCCGGTGCAGGCCACCTTCCAGGGCGACGCGCGCTACAACGATCAGCTCCCCGACTTCGGCAGCGCCGAGTACCGCGGACAGGTGCGTGCGTTCAACGAACGCTGGCTCAAGACCGTCGAAGGCATAGGCAAGGACGGCCTGCAGGGTCAGGACCTGCTGAGCTACGAGATCTTCGTGGCCGAGCGCCGCAACGCGTTCGAGGCGGAGCGTTTCCCCGGCTGGATGATGCCGGTCAACCAGATGGGCAGCATCGCCAGTTACGCGGTGCTGCTCGGCTCGGGCACGAATGCGCAGCCGTTTACGACGGTCGCCGATTACGAGGCCTGGCTGCGACGCGCTGCGCGTATTCCGGTGCTGCTCGATACCGAGATCGCGAACATGCGCGAAGGCATCGAGGCCAACGTCGTGCAGCCGCGCGTGGTGATGGAGAAGGTGCTGCCGCAGTTCGATGCGATCCTGGTCGACGAGGTCGAGAAGAGTCCGTTCTGGGGACCGGTGGCGAACTTTCCCGACGACATGGCCGAGGCCGATCGCACGCGCCTGACCGACGCCTTCCGCACGCTGATCGCCGAGCAGCTCAACCCGGCGCTGCGTCGCCAGCGCGATTTCATCGCCAACGAGTACCTCCCGCATGCGCGCGACAGCGTCGGTCTCGATGCCCTGCCCGACGGCATGGCCTGGTACGCGTTCTCGGTCGGCCAGCAGACCACCTCCGATCTCACGCCCGAAGCGATCCACCAGATCGGCCTCGACGAGGTGGCGCGCATCCACGAGCAGATCCGCGGCGTCATGGCCGAGACGAAATTCGACGGGTCGCTGCAGGATTTCTTCCGCTTCATGCAGACCGACAAGCGTTTCGAGTTCCGCTCCGAGGACGCCCTGCTCGCGCATTACCGCGGCATCGAGCAGAAGATCGAAGCACGGGTGCCCGAGCTGTTCTCGCTCACGCCCGAGGCCGGCTTCGAGATCCGCCCGGTCGAAGCCTTCCGCGCTGAATCCGCAGCCGGCGGGTCCTACATGCCGCCGAGCGAGGACGGCAGCCGCCCGGGCATCTTCTACGTCAACACCTTCGACCTGCCCACACGCAAGCGTTGGGACGCCGAGGACCTGTTCCTGCACGAAGCGATTCCCGGACACCACTTCCAGCTCGCACTGCAGCAGGAATTAGCCGATCTGCCGGCCTTCCGCCGCTTCGGCGGCGAGACCGCCTACATCGAAGGCTGGGGCCTGTATGCCGAGGGCCTGGGCAAGGAACTGGGCCTGTACACCGACCCTTACGATTACTTCGGCCGCCTGCAGGGCGAACTGTGGCGCGCGGTTCGCTTGGTCGTCGACACCGGCCTGCACAGCAAGGGCTGGAGCCGCCAGCAGGTACTCGACTACATGTTCGAGAACTCATCCGTGAGCGAACCCGACGCCATCGCCGAAGCCGAGCGCTACATCGCCTGGCCCGGGCAGGCGCTGGCCTACAAGATCGGCGAGCTGAAGATCCAGGAACTGCGCAGGCGCAGCGAAGCGGAGCTGGGCGAGGCCTTCGATATCCGCCAGTTCCATGCGCAGGTGCTCAAGGACGGCGCGCTGCCGCTGCCCTTGCTGGACGCGAAGATCACGGCGTGGATTGCGGATCAGAAGGCGCAAGCGGATACGCCGCCGGCAACACCGGCGCAACCCCGGTCCTAGCTGCTCGACATCCGCGCGCGGCGCGCTGCGCGCGATATCGTGTTGGAAGGCGCGGGCTGCATACGGGCGCTTCTGGAAGGGGGCGATTTTTTTTTTGCTGCACAGGCGAAACGCTTTCCCTTGTTCGGATGACCGGTGGAGCCGGCAACCCGGCGTCCGCTCGCGCAACGGCACTGGATCCCCGCTTTCGCGGGGATGACGCAGCGGGTCGACAACCGATGTGACGCGGTTGCGCCGTACGCCGTGCGCGGTACCTGTATGACACGGCGGGTCGGCGCCCTGGCATGCGCGCGCGAGCGCCTGGATCCCCGTTTTCGGGAGGATGCCGCACCAGTCGGCGCCCGATGCCATGCGGCTCGTTGCACGCCCGGAAGTCGCGGCGGCGTTTCGACGCCCGGCGCACGTCGGGCCAATGACCTGCCGTGCCGAGGTACCGGCTCAGCAGCGCGATCGCGCCGCAGGCCCCCTTGCCCTCCTCCACCCGCCGCGCGATGCTGCACGCCGGTTCGCGTCGGGGAGGCGCCATGGTCCGCACCACGTTCTCGGTGATGCTCGGCATGCTCGTCGCCATGATGTGCATCTACGGAGTCGAACTCGTCGGCCACTGGGCGTTTCCGATGCCGGAGGGCCAGCTCGCGGCAGGCAGCGATCCGGCCGATGCCTTCGCCAGTGCGCCGCTGGGCATGCTGGCCTGCGTGATGGCCGGTTGGCTGATCGCGGCTTTCAGCGGCGGCTGGGTCTCTGCCCGCCTCGCGCGCGTGCACCGGATGGGCGCGGCGATTTCGGTCGGCGTGCTGATCGTGCTGGGCGTGTTGCTCAACGCCTGGATGCTGCCCCATCCCCTGTGGATGACCCTGCTCGGCGTGATCGGACCGGTGCCGCTTGCCTGGTGCGGCGGCAGGCTCGCCCTGCGACGCGTCGTACAGCGCGACTGACGCAATCCGTCTCGGCCGGGGAGGTCCGCCATGCAGGCATCGCTGTTGACCACGTTGCTGCTGCCGCTCGCGCTCGGCGTGATCATGTTCGGGCTGGGGCTCGGACTGACCATCGAGGATTTCCGCCGCGTCGCACGCTACCCCAGGGCCGTGCTGGTCGGCCTGGCGCTGCAGATCGGCGTGCTGCCCTGGGCGGCGCTGGGGCTGGCGCTGCTGTTCCGGCTGCCGCCGGAGCTCGCGGTCGGCCTGATGCTGCTGGCGGCATCCCCGGGCGGCGCGACGGCGAACATCTACAGCCACATCGCCCGCGGCGATGTCGCGCTCAACATCACCCTGACCGCGGTCAACAGTCTGCTGTGTCTGGTCACGCTGCCGATCATCCTGAACCTGTCGCTGGAATTCTTCCTCGGCGCCGGGCAGTACGTGCCACCGCCGACGCGGAAGATCGTCGAAGTCGCGCTGATCATCGTGTTGCCGGTCAGCATCGGCATGCTGGTGCGCGCCTACGCCACCGGCTTCGCCACGCGCATGGAGAAACCGATCCGCCTGCTCTCGGTGGTCGTGCTGGCCTTGCTGATCGTCGCCGTGGTCGCCAGCACCTGGGACACGCTGCTGGCCTATTTCGCCGCCGTCGGCATCGCGTGCCTGCTGTTCAATCTGGTGAGCATGGGCACCGGCTATGTCGCGCCGCGAGCGCTGAAGCTGCCGCGACGACAGGCCATCGCGATCGCGATGGAGATCGGGATCCACAACGGCACGCTGGCGATCTTCATCGCGCTCAGCGTGCTCGGCAACGCAACGATGTCGGCACCGGCCGCGGTCTACAGCCTGCTGATGTTCTGTACCGCGGCCGTCTTTGCGGCCTGGCTCAACCGGCGCGGCGCCGCCGCGGCCCCATGAGCCGCGGAGGCGGTGCAGCGTGGGTAGAGCGCAGCGAAACCTGTGGCGTGGCCCGAATGCGCCTTAGCCACCCGACGGTTCCATCTCCCCTGTAGGAGCGCGCTCGCGCGCGACGGGCTTGACCGCTAGAGCCCCATCGCGCGCGAGCGCGCTCCTACACAAGCAAGCGCTCCGCGTTTGCAGGGCTTTTCGCGAGCGGTAATTCCGCTCGTTGGTCTCGAAAGCTCGCCCATGGCGATGGCGGGTTTGCCTGCGCTCCAGCCATTCGAAGGTTGTACCCCCTGTAGGAGCGCGCTCGCGCGCGATGGGCTTGACCGGTAGACCTATCGCAGGCGCGCTCCCACACAAACAAAAGCCCCGCGAATGCGGGGCTTTTGCGTTACGCGGAATGCGACATCACTCGCCGCTGCCGAACGCCCCATAGGTCTTCAGCTGCTCGGCCACCGCCGCATCACCGACGACCACGATGCTCTGCTGCTTCGGGTCGAAGAACTCGCGCGCGACCGACTGCACCTGCGTCGCGGTGACGCCGTTGACCTTGTCGACGTAGGTGCTGAGGTAGTCGGCCGGCCGCCCCAGCAGCCAGTTGCCGGCGAGCGCCGAGGCGACCGCGTACTGCAGCTGGTTCTGGAACAGGTAGGTGCCGGCGGTGAAGCGCTTGGCACGCTGCAGTTCGTCGGCGGGCACGGCCTGGCTGCGCATGGCTTCGAACTCCTTGAGGAACTCGCCGATCGCCGCGCCGGTGACCTCGTTGCGCACGTCGGCCTGGGCCTGGAAGGCGCCGCCTTCCGCACGCAGGCCGAAGCTGCTGCCTGCGCCGTAGGTGTAGCCCTTGTCCTCGCGCAGGTTGCGCATCAGCCTGCTGTCGAAGCCGCCGCCCAGGATGGTGTTGGCAAGCGCGGCGGCAATCGCGCGATCGTCGTTCGCATCGAACGCGGGACGACCGATGCGCACCGCCGACTGCACGCTGTTCTCGCGCGGTACCAGTACGAACTGCGGTCCGGTCGGATAATCCGGCGCGGCGATATCGGCGACCGGCGTGCCCTGGCCCTGCCAGTCGCCGAACATCGATTCGGCCAGCGCCTTTGCATCGTCCGGCTTCACCGGACCGGCGATGACCAGCAAGGCCTGATCAGGCCGGAACCGCGCCGTGTGCGCAGCCTTCAGGCCGGCGATGTCGGTGCCGTTGATCGCCGCCTCGGTGGGCAGCGTGTTGCCGTAGGGATGGTCGCCGAACAGCACGCGGCCCATGGCCCGGTTCGCCTGGTAGCTCGGCTGCGCCTGCATCGCCTTGAGGCCCTGCAGGGCGTTGGCCTTGGCCAGTTGCACCTCGTTCTCAGGGAATGCCGGGTTGCGGACCACATCGGCGAACAGCGTGGCCAGCGGCTGCGCCGACGACGACAGGCCCGAGGCGCTGACGAACAGACCGTCGCTGCTGGCCTGCGCGCCCATCTCCGCGCCGAGGGTCTGCAGCTGTTCGGCGATCTGTACTGAGGTGCGGGTCGTGGTGCCCTCGCGCATCAGGCCTGCGAGCAGGTTCGACATGCCGGGCAGTTGCGCCGGATCACTGGCGAGGCCGCCGCGCACGGCAAGCACGTAGTCGACGCGCGGCAGACCGCCCTCGCGGGGCAGCACCCAGACGGTCAGGCCGTTCTCGAGCCGATGTTCGACGAGGCCGAGCTCGGGCAGCGGCTTGTCGGCGCCGTAATCCGGCAGCCCGGCGGGCAGTTCGGTCGGCGGTGCCGTGGCGGGCGCGGCGCCGGCACCGGCCGGCTGTTGCGCGTAGGCAGCGCTCGCCGTCAGGCAGAGGCCGAGTGCGACGGCCAGCGGACGCAGGCCACGGCGGGATACGTTGCGGATCTCCATGTCGCTCTCCTCAGTCCTGGGCCGATGTGGCGGGTGCCGGCGCGGCCGGCGGGGCGATGCCGCGCGCAGGTGCCATCGCGGCCGGCACGCGGTCGATGACGGTGCGGTTGGCATCGGTCAGATAGGTCTTCGCGACGCGCTGCAGGTCGGCAACGGTCACGGCCTGTACCCAGCCCGGCACCGCATTGAGCGTGTTCGCATCGCCCCACAACAGCTGGGCCTTGGCCAGCTCGTCGGCGCGCGAGATGAAGGGCTCCAGGCCGTTGACGTAGTCGGCCAGCAGCTTGGTCTTGGCGGCCGCCAGCGTTTCCGCCGGCACGCCTTCGGCGGCGACGCGGGCGATTTCCTCGTTGACCGCAGTCAGCACCGCGTCGGATTCGACGTTCGGCTTGTACAGCGCGAACAGCGTCATCAGCGTCGGGCCGTCGTAGTCCCAGGCATGACCCAGCGGCCAGCCCATGCCGCCGTCGATGTTGAGCAGCTGCTCGCGGCCCTTGACCAGGCCCTGGTACAGACGCGAGGCATCGCCGCCGGCCAGCACCTGTGCCAGCACCGCCATCGGCGCATGGTCGGGCGTGCCGCGCGCGGGCATCTTCCAGCCCATCGCGAGCGCCGGCACCTGCGCCAGCGTGTCGCTCTGCGCTTCGCGCTTGCCCTCGGTGTTGAGCGGCTCGGAGACATCGGGACGCGGCGGCGTCGCACGCGAGGGGATGTCGCCGAAGTATTCCTCGACCATCGCGAAGGCCTCGTCCGGCGAGATGTCGCCGGCGATGCCGATCACCGCGTTGTTCGGGCCGTAGTAGTCGCGGTGGAAGGCTTCCACGTCGGCGAGCGTCGCGCCTTCGAGATCCTTGAAGCTGCCGTAGCCGTCGTGCGCATTGGCCCACTTCGAGAACGCGAGACGGTTGATGTCGAACACGAAGAACAGGCCGTAGGGCTGGTTCTGCACGTTGACGCGGATCTCCTCCTTGACCACGTCCTGCTGGTTCTTGAGGTTCTGCTCGGAGAAATCGAGCGTCTTCATGCGGTCCGCTTCCAGCCACAGGATCGGACGCAGCGCCGAGACCGGCGCGGTCTCGATGTAGTTGGTGTAGTCGGGACGCGTGGAGCCGTTGAGACGGCCGCCGCCGCCCTGGATCACGCGATCGAAGGTGCCCTTGGGCGCGACCGGCGTGCCCTGGAACATCAAGTGTTCGAACAGGTGCGCGAAGCCCGTGCGGTTCTCGGGTTCGAGGCGCATGCCCACGTGGTAGACCACGCTGACGCCGACGGTCGGCGAGCTGCGGTCCTCGGACACGACGACGGTCAGGCCGTTGTCGAGTTGCTTCGTTTCGATCGGCAGACGCCAGTCGGCCTGTTGCGCGGCCGCGGGCGCGGCCAACATCGCGAGCAGCACGCATGTGCCGCCCAGCCCTGCGAGTCGTTTCATGGTCGGTTCCCTGTCCGCCCCGCTCCCCGGGGCACGAAGTCCGACTATAAGTCGCGTGGCGCCGGTGTGCGCACCGGAGATCTGCGGCGCCACGCACAAGGCGCTCACAACTCCGGCGCCGGTCCGCGCGATGATCGCCGCTCTCGACCCGACACGGAAATCCGATGCGCCTGACCTCTGCCCTCGCCCTGCCCTTGCTGTGTCTTGCCGCCAGTGCCCACGCCCAGAGCGACCGCGAAGTCGCCGAGCGCGCGATCGAAACCGCGGCCCGGGTCTGTCCCGGCCATGCCGACGCAACCACCGGTCCGACGGTGCGCGCGATTCCGGTCGGCGCGCTGCGCGTTCTGGCCCAACAAGGTGCGGTGCTGTGTCCGGATCGCCGGCTCGAGGGCGACATCGCGGTGGTGTTCTCGCCGGACTACGGCGTGTTCCGCTGGAACCCGGATGTGCCGTCGTCGTCGAGCGCGCTGGCGCAGGTGCTCGACACGATCACCCGCAGCGAGGAATTCCCGGTCGAAACCGCCGTGTGGGACGCCGAGGGCGAGCCGCTGCGCGAGCAGGTCGTGCCCATGTTCGAGCCGCGCCCGAACGCGCCGCTCAACCGGTTCCTGCATCGCTGAGCAGGCGCAGGGCGCGCTGACCCGGAAGGCCGCCCATGGGCGGCCTTCCGTCTACATGCGCACCGGCACGCGGATCACTTCGTCTCCTCGACACCCGGATCGTCGAGTCCGACGTTGCTGCTCGCCGACTCGTAGACCTCGCGATCCAGCAGTCCCGTCTCGCGCGCCACCAGCACCGGTACCAGCATCTGGCCGGTGACATTGGTCATCGTGCGCATCATGTCGAGGATGCGGTCGATCGCGAGCAACAGGCCCAGGCCTTCCAGCGGCAAGCCTGCAGCTGACAGCACCACCGTCGCCATGACTACGGCCGTACCCGGTACGCCGGCGGTGCCGAAACTGCCGAGCACCGAGGCCAGCAGGATTGCCGCGTACTGCGCGAAGCTCAGCTCGATGCCGAAATACTGGGCGATGAACACCGAGGCCAGCGTCGGATAGATCGCGCCGCAACCGTCCATCTTGATCGTCGCGCCCAGCGGCACGGCGAACGCCGCGTAGTCGCGGTTGACGCCGAGGTTGTGGGTGACCGCGCGCATTGCGACCGGCATCGACGCCAGGCTCGACGAACTGACGAAAGCCACCTGCATGCCGGGCGCGGCGCCGCGGAAGAACTTCAGCGGATTGAGACCATGCGTCAGCAGCAGAGCGCTGTAGACGATCAGGATGTGCGCCGCGCAGGCGACATAGAGCGCGATCACGAAACTGCCCAGCGGCAACAGCTTCTCGAAACCGTAGGTGCCGACCAGCGCGGCGATCAGGCCGAAGGTGCCGATCGGGGTCATCTCGAGCACGAAGCGCGTGACCTGGATCATCGCGTCGCTGGCCTGCCCGACCAGGGTGCGCAACGCGGCGACGCGCTCGCCCAGCTTGACCATCGCAAAGCCCAGCAGGCCGGCGAAGAAGATCACCTGCAGGATCCTGCCTTCCGACAGCGCCGCGAACGGATTGGTCGGCACCACGCTCAGCAGCACTTCGACCGGCGTCGGCACCTCGCGCGGCGTGTAGTCGGCCGCGGCGCTCAGCGAGCCCGCTTCGATGCTGAGCCCGGGATTGAAGGTGTAGGCCACCGCGAAGCCCACGCCCACCGCCAGCACCGCGGTCGCGGCGAACCAGCCGAAGGTACGACCGCCCAGCGCGGCGATCGACTGCTGCCCGTGCAGCGCCGCGACCGCGTTGATCACCGCGAAGAACACCAGCGGCACCGCGATCATGCGGATCAGGTTGACGTAGAGCGTGCCCAGCGGCTGCAACCAGGTGCCGGCAGCCGGACCCATCAGCCAGCCGACCAGCGCACCGAGCACGAATGCGCCCAGCACCCGCTGCCAGAACGGAATCCGGAACCACCAGGCCAAGGTCTTCATTCGAGGGATGCCCGCAAACGCAATCGGCGACGATACGTGACGCCATCCATGTTGGCGATGCCGGCACCGGGACGCCAGCGTCCCAGATTTGCAACGACCAACCGGTGGACCCCGGCCCGGCCCCGGGCCGGTCCAGGGCTGCGAGCGTAGTCCGCTGCCGTGAAGCTGCAATGCACGACAGGCATAATTGCGCCGCTTTTTTCACCGGAACTCCCTGCCCCATGCGCTTTCTGACCGCGGGTTTCGCCTGCTCGCTGACCCTGCTCTGCGCCGCGTGCGCGTCCTCCGGTGCCTCGAGCACCGGCCAAGTCCGTCCCATCGATGTGCCCCCGGCCGCCAGCCGCGCCGACGAGACCCCGCAGTGGTGGTACCGCAGCGGCGCCGCGCGCGCGGCCGGCAACGGTGCGATGGCCGGCGATGCGAAGAACATCATCGTGTTCCTCGGCGACGGCATGAGCCTGACCACCGTCGCCGCCGCCCGCATCCTCGAAGGCCAGCGCCTGGGCGGCAGCGGCGAGGAACACGCGCTGACCTGGGAGCACTTCCCCCACACAGGCCTGTCGAAGACCTACAACACCGATTCGCAGACGCCCGACTCGGCCGGCACCATGACCGCCATCGCGACCGGCGTGAAGTCGCACATGGGCGCGATCGGCGTTTCGGCCGGCCAGCGATTCGACTGCGCCGACAGCCGGGGACGTCACGTGCAGTCGTGGCTGCGCCTGGCGAGCGATGCCGGCCTGGACACCGGCATCGTGACGACCGCGCGCCTGACCCACGCCACCCCGGCCGCGACCTATGCCCATGTGCCCAACCGCAACTGGGAAAGCGACGCCGATCTGCCGGAAGAGGCCGTGGCCGCCGGCTGCCGCGACATCGCCCAGCAGATCCTGGACTTCGCGCCCGGCCGCGGCCCGAAGGTGCTGATGGGCGGTGGCCGCGGCATGTTCATGCCCGCCGGCGAGCGCGATCCCGAATACGACGACAAGGTCGGCCAGCGCCTTGACGGCCGCGACCTCACTGCCGAGTGGCTGGCGGCCAATCCGGGCGGCGCTTACGTCTGGAACACTGCCCAGTTGCGTGCGGCCAAGGACGCCACCGCCGTGTTCGGTCTGTTCGAGCCCGACCACATGCAGTACGAGCACGATCGCGACCAGAGCGATGCCGGCGAACCCGACCTGGCCGAAATGACCCGCGCCGCGATCGAGCAGCTCGAACGATCCGGCAAGGGCTACGTGCTGCTGGTCGAGAGCGGCCGTATCGACCATGCCAACCATGAGGGCAATGCCTTCCGCGCGCTCGACGAAACGGTGGCGATGTCGCGCGCCGTGCAGGCCGCCCACGAGATGACCTCGGCCGACGACACGCTGATCCTGGTCACCGCCGACCATTCGCATACGCTGAACTTCGTCGGCTATCCCGCGCGCGGCAATCCGATCCTGGGCAAGGTGCGGGGCCGTTCGGGCGAGGAAGGTGACCCGACCGCCTATGCGCTCGATGCGACGGGCCTGACCTACACCACCCTCGTCTATGCCAATGGCCCCGGCTACACAGGCGCCAGCAACCAGCAGCCCGAAGGGCCCAAGACGCACTACCACAAGCCCAGCAGCTTCCAGCCGGCCAGCGGCCGCCCGGACCTGCGCGAGGTCGACACCGAGCATCCGGACTTCATGCAGGAAGCGCTGGTGCCGATGGGCAGCGAATCGCACGGCGGCGACGATGTCGGCATCTGGGCACGCGGCCCGGGCAGCGAAGCGGTGCGCGGCACGATGGAGCAGAACGCGATTTACCACATCCTCGTCCAGGCCACCCCGGCCCTGCGCAAGCAGCTCTGCGACACCGGCCACTGCAACGCTGACGGCGTGCCGGTGGAGCTGCCGAAGATGGAACCGGTCGCCGCACCCGCGCGCGCCGACTGAATCACCATCGCCCCTGTACGAGCGCGCTCGCGCGCGAGGGCTTGACCGCTATTGCCCATCGCGCGCGACGGGTTTTGCCGGCAGAGCCTCTTCGCGCGCAAGCGCGCTCCTACAGGGCAGATCGACCGAGGAATACGCGGACGGCCCCGCCGCTTCGTGTAGGAGCGCGCTTGCGCGCGAGGGCCTGACCGCGATCGCCCTACGTGCGACGGGGCGTTAACGGCGCAACCCCATCACGCGCCAGCGCGCTCCTGCAGGACAGGCCTCGGTCGAAAGTACGACGCAAGCGGCAACATCCGCCCGCTAAGCTGCTGCTTTCCCACACATGCGGAGCGGCAGCATGAATCGACTCGACGGCAAGGTCTGCGTGGTCACCGGCGCGGCCAGCGGTATCGGCAAGCGCATCGCCGAGGTCTACGCGCAGGCCGGCGGCAAGGTGGTCATCGCCGATCTCAAGCTCGACGCGGCGGAAGCGGCTGCGAACGAAATCCGCGACGCCGGCGGTGACGCGCTCGCCGTGGCGATGGACGTCACCGACGAGGCACAGGTGGTCGAGGGCATCGCCAAAGCCATCGCGCATTACGGCCGGGTCGACGTGCTGGTGTCGAACGCCGGCATCCAGATCGTCAACAGGATCACCGACTTCAGCTACGCAGACTGGAAGAAGATGCTCGCCATCCATCTCGATGGCGCATTCCTGACCACGCGCGAATGCCTGCGCGACATGGAGACGCGCAAGAGCGGCGGCGCGATCATCTACATGGGCTCGGTGCATTCGCACACCGCCTCCAAGCTCAAGGCGCCCTACGTCACCGCCAAGCACGGCCTGCTGGGCCTGGCCCGCACGGTCGCCAAGGAGGCCGCCGCCTACGGCGTGCGCGCCAACGTCATCTGCCCGGGCTTCGTGCGCACGCCGCTGGTCGACAAGCAGATTCCCGAGCAGGCCAAGGAGCTGGGCATCAGCGAAGACGAGGTGGTCCAGAACGTGATGCTCAAGGACACCGTCGATGGCGAGTTCACCACCGTCGACGACGTCGCCAACGTGGCACTGATGCTGGCCGCGTTCGAGACCAATGCGCTGACCGGCCAAAGCCTGGTCGTGAGCCACGGCTGGTACATGCAGTGAGCGCGGCCACGGTCCGCGGGCACGTCGCGCGCTATCCCACCGTCGCCCTGGTGCTGCAGGGCGGCGGCGCGCTCGGCGCCTACCAGTGCGGCGTCTACGAGCGCCTGCACGAGGCCGACATCGCGCCGAACTGGTTCGCCGGCATTTCGATCGGCGCGATCAACGCGGCGATCCTCGCCGGCAACGCGCCCGAAGACCGCATCGCACAGCTGCAGGCCTTCTGGGACACCGTCACCGAGCCGGCGGGGCCGATGTCGCTGCCGGCGCTCGCCATCCGCAGCGCCGTCGCCGGCCTGCCCGAAGACCCGATGCTGCTGTCGTGGGCCCGCGGCATGAGCGCGATGGGCGCGTTGCTGCAGGGCCAGCGCGGTTTCTTCGAGACCCGTCCGGTCTCGCCGTTCCTGCTGCCGGCCGACGGCAGTGACGCGGCGACGAGCTTTTACGACACCACCCCGTTGCGCGACACCCTGCTGCGCCATGTCGATTTCGACCGCATCAACCGGGATCACAGCGTGCGCCTGACAGTCGGCGCGACCAGCGTCACCCGCGGCAACTTCCGCTATTTCGACAGCGCGCGCGAACCTCTGCGCGTCGAACACATCCTCGCGTCCGGCGCGCTGCCGCCGGCATTTCCAGCCGTCGAGATCGACGGTGAGCCGTACTGGGACGGCGGCATCGTGTCGAACACACCGCTGGAATACATCCTCGACTGCCGTCCGCACGAGGACACGCTGGTGTTCCAGGTCGACCTGTGGAGCGCGCGCGGCCAGGCGCCGCAGTCGATGCTGGATGTGCTCGAACGCATGAAGGACATCCGCTTCTCCAGCCGCACCCGGCACGGCACGCGCATGGTGGAGATGGCGCAGACCCTGCGCACCGCGCTCAACGATCTCATCGACCACCTGCCCGACCGCACGCTGCCGACCCATCTGGTGGACACGCTGGCGCCGTACCTCGACGACCGCGTCTTCAACGTGATGCACCTGATCTACCAGACCAAGCCGCACGAACAACAAAGCAAGGACTACGCGTTCGGCCGCATCCCGCTGCGCGAACACTGGAGCAGCGGCCGCCGCGACATGGACCGCACGCTGGCGCACCCGCAGTGGTTCGAGTTGCCCGATCGCAGCGTCGGCATGGCGACGCACGACGTCCATCGCACGCGCATGGGCAACTGAGCGCACGCCGGGGGCACGTCGCCGCAGCCGCGCTGCATGCAGGTCCAATCCGACGCCGCGCTGACTGGAGGAGCCGTACCTAGGGAGAACCCCAGCTGCCCCGCGGACGACGCGTGGATACGCTGAATACGTCGAATTCCCCCAGGTAGCGCATGAGCATCCAGCCGACCGTATCGCAGTCCGCATCTCCGATCCTGCCGCCTCCGTCCACGGAGTCCGCACGTCACACCGTGCAGCCGGCGGAGAACCTGACCCAGATCGCGAACGCCTATGGCGTGGCGCCTGCCGACATCCTCAAGGCGAACCCGCAGATCTCCAATCCCGAGATGATCTATCCGGGTGACGGTCTGGTGATCCCGGCACGCGTGACCGACAGCAGCAGCCAAGGCGTATCGATCTCCAATACAAACGGCATCTCGGCGAACCAGGGCGTGCGCAGCGAGACGCGCACCAGCACGACCAGCGACGCGGGCACCGTGCACCAGTCGTCGACTTCGACGAGCGGCAACGTCAGCTTCAATCCCGAGGCGGGCTCGGTCACGGCGTCGGGTGGCGTGGCGTTCAACGAGTCGATCAAGACCTCGGGCGGCTACGGTGTGAGCTTCGGCGCGGGCACGAATGCCTCGATCACCGGCAGCGTCAACACCGCCGACGGCGTCACCACCTACAAGGCATCGAGCGATGTGTCGGTGTTCCTCAAGGGCGGCGTGAACACACCGCAGGCGGGCGTGGAACTCGGCCGGACCGATGGCATCCGTGCGTCCTATCAGGTGGCGATGCCGGCCGATGCGGACGTCGATCCGCTATCGGTCAATCCGTTCGATCCGCGGTCGATGCCGGTCGGCAGCACCGTCACGATGAACGGCTCGGATTACACCACCAACGAATTCAAGGCGACATTCCGCAACCTGGCCACGCAGACCAGGGTGACCGACGAAGGTGGCGTGAGCACCGTGGTCGCTCGCACTGGCGAGGACACCGTCCGTGTCACCGCAGGCCCCACCGAGGCGATCAAGGCCTATAACGGCGTTGGTGTGGAATTCGGCATCGGCAACGTGATGCTCGGCCGCAACGACAGTCTGGCCGGTGCGACGCTGCGTACGGCCGAGTTCGATCTGTCGAGCGCCGCAGGACAGGCCGCCTACAACGACTTCATCGCCAATGGCGCGCTGCCGGGCGACAACGGCGACGGCGTGTCGGATGTCGCCACCGTTGAAAGCCTCGATTACAGCTCGCAGACCCAGCTCAGCGCCAAGCTCGGCCCGGTGAACCTGTCGCTCGACGGCGCAAAGAACACCGGCAACATGGTCGTCACCACCCATGCCGACGGCAGCATCGAGCGCAACATCGATCTGCAGTATTCGGGCAACGTGCCGATGAACATCACCCAGCGCTGGGACGCGTCGGGCAACGAGATCGCCGATGCCCGTATCTACAGTTACGACGTGCAGGTCGACCAGAACAACGTGCAACTGCTCAACGCCGCGCTCAGCGGCGGGCTCGAGGGCGCACCGGTGCACGAAGGCCAGACCGTCACGCTGAGCTTCAACGAGCATCAGATGGACGCGCTTGCCGGCCAGACCGCGCAGGCGGTCGACAACGGTGCGCACATGAGCCTGGGCAGCCTGCTGGGCTATATGCAGACCGACGGCAGCTACCCCACGCCCGATGCCTGGGATTTCGCACTGTCGCTGGGCCGGAATCTGGGCAACAGCGATTACGGGCTTTCGGAGAAGCTGTTCTCCATCTCCGACGGCAGCACCGACGGCGGCTTCGGCGACCGCAGCTACGCCCGCATCGATGCCTCGGTGACCGCGCACCAGTAAGCGGCGCCGGGTGGCGGTGTCTCGACGTCGATCGAGTCGAGACACACTTGCCCGCGCCTTCCCCCACGGGGAAAGGCCGGGTGGTCTCAACAGAACTTCAGAACGGCTTGGCCAGCACCAGCCACACCACTCCGATCAGCAACAGCACCGGGATCTCGTTGAACCAGCGCAGCGCCTTCGTCGAAGGCAGTGCCCGGCCCTTGTCGACGCCCTTGAGCCAGCGGCCACCAATGGTGAAGTGCACGACCAGCAGCACCACCAGCGCCAGCTTGGCGTGCAGCCAGCCCGCGCCGCCGCCCATGGGCGCCATCGTCGGGAAATCGGCGATCACCGTGTAGCCCATCCACAGCACCATGCCCAGCAACAGTGCCAGGCCCAGCATCACGTGACCGAAGCGGTAGAGGCGACGCCCCATCAGCACCAGCCGTGCGCGCACGTCGGCCGTCTCGCCGGCTTCGACGAGGTTGATCAGGATGCGCGGAAGATAGAACGCCGAGGCGATCCACGCCATGACGAACACCAGATGGAAGGTCTTGACCCACAGATAGGCTTGCATCGCGTGCTGGCTCCTTGTGCGTGCGCACAGGATCGCATGAAGTCCGGCGCATCCTGCACCTGTGAGAGGCCTCGCGACATTCGGTCGCAGCGCCGCGCCCTCTAGAATGCGCGTCCCGCAGCGAATTGGCCCTCCGATGTCCAAACAGTACGACCGCGCCTATTTCGACCGCTGGTACCGCGCCGGCGACATCGGTGGGCCTGCGCGCCTGGCCCGCAAGGTCGCACTGGCCGTGGCCAGCGCCGAATACCATCTCGAGCGCCCGCTGCGCAGCGTGCTCGATGTCGGTTGCGGCGAAGGCGCCTGGCGCGCGCCGCTGCTCAAGCTGCGGCCGAAGGCGCAGTACCTGGGCTTCGATTCGAGCGAATACGCCATTTCGCGCTATGGCCGCGCACGCAACCTGCATTACGCCCGTTTCGCCGACTTCGAGATGCTGCGCCCCTGCGCGCCGGTCGACCTGCTGATCTGCAGCGACGTCATGCACTACCTCGAGACCCGCGAACTCGATCCCGGCCTGGGCGGGCTGGCCGAACTGTGCGGCGGCGTCGCGTTCCTGGAAACCTTCAGCCGCGAAGACGGCCCCGACGGCGACGACGTCGGCTTCAAGCGTCGACCGGCGCGTTTCTATCGCGAGCGCTTCGAAGCCGTCGGCTTCCGGCAGCTGGGCTCGCACTGCTGGCTCTCGCCCACCCTCGCCGACGCGGCGACGGCCCTGGAAGTCCCGGCCTGACCCCGGCCGCGGCGAGCGCCTGAGGCCACCGCGCCGGGCAGCTGCGGTTCAAGCCGACTACACTATGTTGCGTCGCAACAACCGCCTGGACCCAACGCCATGCTGTTCTATCAACTGCACGAACTCGGCCGCGCCTGGATGAAGCCGTGGACACTGCTGGCCGATGCCAACGCGCGCGCGTTCGCGCCCGATGGCACCTGGCTGTCGCAGCTGCCCGGCGCCGACCAGCTCTCGGCCGCGAACGAGCTGCTGTACCGCATCGGCAAGGACTACGAAAAGCCGGCGTTCGGCATCCACGAGGTGGCCAACGACGACAACGACCGCACTTACCCGGTCGTGCAGCTCGACGCGCTGGAAAAGCCGTTCTGCAAGCTGCTGCGCTTCAAGCGCTACACCGACGACCCCGCGCATCTGGAGGTCATCAAGGCCCAGCCGACCGTGCTGGTCGTCGCCCCGCTCTCGGGTCACCACGCCACCCTGCTGCGCGACACCGTGCGCACCCTGCTGCGCGACCACAAGGTCTACGTGACCGACTGGGTCGACGCCCGCATGGTGCCGACCGAGGCCGGCACGTTCTCGCTCGACGACTACATCGCCTACATCGAAGAGTTCATCCGCCACATCGGCGCCGAGAAGCTGCACGTGATCAGCGTATGCCAGCCGACCGTGCCGGTACTCGCCGCCGTGTCGCTGATGGCCGCGCGCGGCGAGGCCACGCCGCGTTCGCTGGTGATGATGGGCGGGCCCATCGACACGCGGCAGTCGCCGACGGCGGTCAACAATCTCGCCACCGAAAAGCCGTACGCGTGGTTCGAGCAGAACGTTATCCACCCGGTGCCGACCAACTATCCCGGTCGCGGCCGCCTGGTCTATCCGGGCTTCCTGCAGCACATGGGCTTCATGGCGATGAATCCCGAGCGTCATCTCGAATCGCACTGGGATTTCTACCAGAACCTGCTCAAGGGCGACGAAGAGGACGCGCAGTCGCACCGCCGCTTCTACGACGAGTACAACGCCGTGCTCGACATGCCGGCCGAGTATTACCTCGACACGATCCGCGTGGTGTTCCAGCAGCACCTGCTGCCGCGCGGACGCTGGGTGGTCGCCGGGGAACGGGTCGATCCCTCGAAGATCACCGGCACTGCCCTGCTGACGATCGAAGGCGAGCTCGACGACATTTCCGGTGAAGGCCAGACCCGCGCCGCGCACACGCTGTGCACGGGCGTCTCCGAAGCCGACCGCGCGCACCTCACGGTCGAAGGCGCCGGCCATTACGGCATCTTCAGCGGCCGCCGCTGGCGCAACCAGGTCTACCCGCAGGTGCGCGACTTCATCGCCTCGCACGCGCAGGGCGCGCCTGCCACGAAGCCGGCGTCCAAGCCCGCGCGCAAGCGCGCTACGAAGAAGCGCACGACGCCGACCGGCTGACGCGCGCGCAGACACAACAACCGGCGCGTCCTTCGACGCGCCCGTTGCATGTCCGGCATCGGCGATCAGCTGTACTGCGCGGTCTTGACCAGCAGATGCTTGGCAATGCTGCCATGCAGTCGGCCGATGCCACGGAACACGTGCAGGCTGACGAACAACAGCAGCACGCCCGCGAGCAGCACCAGCGGCGTGGCGAGCAGCGGCACCGAGGTCGACAGGCCCGCGCCATCCTCCCAGGCCAGCAACGTCCAGCCATGACTGGTGACGCCCGTGTCGGCCATGCCCGTCCACGCCAGCACCGGCGCGGCGACCATGCTCAACGACAGCGTCAGCAGGGTCACATTGATCGTGAAGTAGACGATGCCCAGCGGCAGCATCAGCAGCATGTAGAACAGCGTGCTCCAGGTGCGCACGTCGGTGAACATGTCGCCGATGCGCTGGGTCCAGCTGCGGCCGCGGGCCGAATACAGGGGCCGCCGCGGCATGCGTTCGCCGAGCATCACTTCCACCAGCCGGCCCTCGACCAGCGACAGCAGCCGCACCGATCCGAAGAACAGGATCAGCAGCGGAATGCCGACCAGTACGGCGACCAGGCCCAGCGATACCGACAGGCCCGTCACCACCCAGGTGAAGTAGAAGATGCCGGTCGCCAGCGAGAGCACCATGTAGAACAGCGAGGCGTAGGTGCGCGGGTCGGCGGCGACGCCGAAGAAGCGCCCGAGCGGTGAAGTACGCGGCTTCGGCATCGGCGGCCGCAGCGCGGTCTGCACTTTGACCTCGGTATCGCGGTAGATGTCGGCGACCTCGTCCGGCGCGCCGTAGCTCGCCGCAACGGACGCGATGACCTCGGCCTCCGAACGGCCGGGTTGTTCGGCCAGTTCCGAGCGCAGGTATTCCTCGGCGTCGTAGAGCGCGTCCTGCACCAGCGCCGGATCGGCGCCGGTCAGCGCGCGGCGTAGATGCTCGAGGTATTCGGGGATGCTCTGCGGCAGGTTGTGCGTGTTCATTCGGATGCTGCTCATTGGCGCTCCCCCTCCAGGACGGCGTCGACGGAATCCCGTGTGGCCCGCCAGGCGGCGGTCCAGTGCTGCAGGGTGGTCCGCCCTGCCTCGGTGATGCGGTAGTAACGGCGCGGCGGCCCGGCTACGGACGGCTCGACGTGACTGTCGAGCAGTCCGGCGGCGCTGAGATTGCGCAGCACCGGATACAGCGCGCTCTGCTTGCCGCTGAGGACGCCGTCGAGCGATTCGAGGCGCTTGGCGATCTGATAGCCGTACATCGGCTCCCCCGCGCTGCCCAGTACCGCCAGCAAGGCCAGCGACACCGTGCCGGCGCTCAGTTCCTTCTGGAACTTGCGCAACTGCAGCTCGCGGTCGTCGGCGGCGTCGGCCATGGGCCCCTCCACTAGGTCGAGCCAGATACTAGTACTCAGTTCGCTATAGCGGATGTGCCGGTAGTCACGCGTGTCATCCGCTCGGCCACAATCGGGACTTCGTCTTCCGGGGAACCCGTGCATGCGCCGACCATCCCGTTCCGTCCTGTCCGTCACCCTCGCCGCCTGTGCGCTGGCCCTGGCCGGTTGCGTCACGCCGGGCACACCGGTGACAGGCGAGACCCGCACCACGCAGCAGCTGCTCGACGCGTCGACACCCGCCGACTGGCGCACGCCCGATCCGGCGAACCTGCTGTACATGGACCTCGACGGGGGACGCGTCGTTATCGAACTGGCGCCCGCGTTCGCGCCCGAGCACGTCGCCAACATCCGCACCCTCGCCCGCGGTGGCTTCTGGGACGGGCTCAGCCTGTACCGCTCGCAGGACAACTTCGTCGTGCAGTTCGGTGACATCACCGAGGACGGAGCGCTCGGTCGTCCGATCGGCAGCGCGCGTGCATCCCTGCCGGCCGAGTTCGATCGTGACTCGCAGGGCCTCGCTTTCCACGCGTTGCCCGACGTCGACGGCTGGTCGGCGCAGGCGGGTTTCGCCGAAGGTTTCCTGCCGCGCGCGACGACCGCAGCGGCCGTGGCCGCACCTGGCTGGCGCATTGCTACGGCACGCTCGGCGCCGGCCGTGACATGGCCCCCGATTCGAGCAACGGTACCGAGCTCTACGTCGTCACCGGCCAGTCGCCGCGCCAGCTCGACCGCAACATCACCACGGTCGGTCGCGTGCTGCAGGGCATGGAACTGTTGAGCGTGCTGCCGCGCGGCAGCGGTCCGCTGGGCTTCTACGAAGATGCAGCGCAGCGCACACCGATCCGCCGCATCCGCCTCGCGGTCGATGTGCCCGCGGACGAGCGCACGCCGCTACAGGTGCTGCGCACCGACACGCCGCTGTTCGACGTGGTGGTCGAGTCCCGCCGCAACCGGCGCGACGACTGGTACGTGCATCCGGCCGGCCACATCGACCTGTGCAACATCGCCGTGCCGGTACGCACGCCGCCTGCCGGATGAGCGCAATGCGGATCGACACCGAACGCCTGCTGCTGCGTCCGCACGAGGTCGGCGACTTCGAGGCACTGCGCGCGATGCTCGCCGACCCGGTCGTAACCCGTCACATCGCGACCGCACGCCCCTCCGACGAGGACGTCTGGAACCGGCTGCTGCGCTACATCGGCCACTGGCACGCCTTCGGTTTCGGCATCTTCGCCGTCGTCGTGCGCGACACCGGCCAATGCATCGGCGGCGCCGGCTTCGCGGACTTCCGTCGCGGCATCGACGATGCGTTCCAGGCCTCGCCCGAGGCCGCCTGGGTGTTCGCGCGGCAGGCGCACGGTCGCGGCATTGCATCGGAAGCCGCGCGCGCGATGCACGCCTGGTTCGATGCGCAGCCCTTCGGAGGCCGCAGCGTGTGCATCATCGATCCGGACAACGCGCCTTCGCTGCGACTGGCGGCGAAACTCGGCTATGTCGAGACCGGAGAAGTCCGCCATCACGACGCCCCCACGCGCGCATTCGAACGGCTGCGGACGATCTGAGTCAGGCGTCGCGGCGACTGTCGTCGCTGCCCAGCGCCTGATGCTGGAACAGGCACATGCGGATCGCGCTGCGATAGCGGCCATCGCTGAAGAATTCGTCCACCAACACACCTTCGCGCTGGAAGCCGAGCGATTCGTAAACGTGGATCGCCGCGGCATTGTCGACGTCGACCAGCAGGAACAGTTTGTAGAGGTTAAGCACGCGGAATGCGTAGCTGATCGCGAGCGCCGTGGCCGGACGCGCATAGCCGCGGCCCTGCTGCGTGGGCGAGATCATGATCGCGAACTCGGCGCGCCGGTGCAGGTGGTCGATCTCCACCAGTTCCACCATACCGACCCGCGTGTGGCTGGCGTCCTCGACGATGAAACGGCGCTCGCTCTGATCATGGATGTGCTTGCGGAACAGTTCCTCCAGTTCCACGAACGACTCGTAAGGCTCCTCGAACCAGTAGCTCATCACCGTGCGGTTGTTGTTGAGCTCGTGGACGAAATGCAGGTCGCCACGCTCGAGTGGGCGCAACTGCACGGTGGTCCCGGCGGCGACCGGCGGATCGATGCTCGTATTCATGGCCACAGCGTACGCCTGGACGGTGATAGACGCCGCGATGTCGTCACGTCGGCTTTCCGGGGCGCTGCCTAGCCTGCGTCCACCCCACTGATCGAGGAACCGACATGCCCATGCTCCGCATCCGTCTGACCGGCAGCGACGACACCGCGCGCGCGGTGATCAATCTCCTGCAGAGCGTGGAAGGCATCGAGCACGTCGAGGAAATCGACGACCTGATGACGCACATGGACGATGCCGATTCCAGCTCCGCGGGACTGCACGATGTCAGCGGCCCGAAGATGCACGAGATCGAGGTGGAGATCGGCAATCCCTCGACCGAACGCAAGGTGCGCGAAGCGGTCGAGGCATTGGCGTTCGATCTGGACGCGGTGGTCGAATTCGAGACCGAAGAAGAAGGCTGAGTCCGCCCGCCCGGCGGCGGGCTCAGTCCGCTGCCGGCAGTGCTTCGATCAGCTGCGCCATGCGCTCGCGCTGGGCGGCATCGGGCAGGCGCCCACGACCGGCGCCCAGGTTGTCGACCAGATTCGACACACGGCTCGTCGCTGGCGTCACACAGGTGACCGCCGGGTGCGAGAGCACGAACTTCAGGAAGAACTGGCCCCAGCTCGTGACATCGACCTCCGCTGCCCATTCCGGCAACGGGCGCTCGCCGACGCGGCGCCACAGCCGCGTCCGCCCGAACGGCGCATAGACCAGCACTCCGATGCCGCGCTCTGCCGCCAGCGGCAGGATCGTCTCTTCGGCATCCCGATTGTCGATGGCGTAGTCGACGCCGATGAAATCCAGCGGCTCGTTGCGCATCGTCTCGATCAGGCGCGGATACGCCGGCTTCGAAGTCGAGGTGACGCCGATGTAGCGCACGCGTCCCTGGGCCTTCAGTTCTTTCAGGATGCCGAGCTGGGTCGGCACGTCGCCGAGGTTATGCACCTGGATGAGGTCGATCTTCTCGCGCCCCAGCCGCTCGAACGAGGCTTCGATCTGCGCGCGGGCCGCGGCGGGATCTGCCTTGGCATCCGCCTCGCGACCGGCGACGTTGACCTTGGTGGCCCAGAACACGCGGTCGGCGATGCCCAGTTCCTGCACGGCCCTGCCGGCGACCTCTTCCGAGGCGCCGTAGCTGGGTGCGGTGTCGAACACCGCGCCGCCCTGCTCGACCAGCGTCCGCAGCACGGCATCAAGCGCGGCGGCATCGTCGCGCGCGGTCGACGAGAACGTCGCCGAGCTGCCCAGGCCCACCACGGGGATGCGTTGGCCGCTGGAGGGAATCGGGCGCGTCAGCATCGGCGCGGGCGTGGCGGCGAACAGCGCGCCGGGCATTGCCAGCGAAAGGCCGGCGCCGAGTGAGAGTTTCAGGGCATCGCGACGTGTGACCATGGCGTTCTCCTTGCATGGACCGCGCAGGCGACGCCTGCGCCGTGAGCCGGCGCGGCGTCTCGATCGCGCCAGGCGCCCGGGTTGCCGTCATGGAGCCATGCGGCGTCCCGAGTCTGCAGCAAGCGCGCGGCGCCGGGCAACCGGCGCCGCGGCACCGGTCAACTGCGGCGGCGGCGGCGCCAGAGCGCACGCAGCAACACGAACGCAACGAACGCCGCCAGGCCCAGCGGCAACAGGAATGCGGTCGCGCGGATCGTCCACGCGGTGCCGACCGCAAGCGTGCTGCCGAACTCGCGGAACGCGGCGCCGATCTCGCTGCGACCGCGGGCACCGGCGCGGGTGTGCAACTGCACGGTCAGCAGTTGCGTGTCGATGCGACGGCGATGCTGGGCGCCGTCGCGGCGCGCGGCTTCGAGTCGGGCTTCGGTCGCCGCGATGCGCTCAGACAAGGCGATCATGTCGGCCACCGACAGGTCGCCTCGCGCCTCGAAGGCCTGCAGTCGGGCCATTTCCTTGGCCAGTCGGTCCTGCTCGGTGCTGTTGTCACGCACGACGACCGCCAGATCCTCGGCGCGCGTCGTGCGCTCACCGGCCTCGCCGCCTTCGCCGGCGAGCGCGATCATCGGTTCGATCCCCGCCGGCGCCATGCGCAGAACCGCGCGCGCCGAGGGGCGCTCGCCTGCGGACTGCTGCGCCTCGATCAGCGTGCAGGCGCCGAAGCGCGCATCCAGGCACGCGGCCTGGATCGCCTGCAGGCGCGGCACGATAGCCGGCGCGTCGAGATCCACGGCGACACTGTGCTCGTAGGCCAGCAACGCGTCCTCGTTCGAGGTCCCGCCCGCCTGGGCATACATCCCGGTTCCGTCGACGGAGGGATTCGAGCAACCGGTCGACAACGCGCCTGCGAGCAACACCGCGCTCATCCAGCGCGCGCACGTGCGCCTCACAGGCTGGCCCCGTCGATCTGCACGATCTTCAGCGAGGCCAGATCGATCCCGTCGATGCAGCGCACATTGACGCAGACCATCTCCGCGCCATCGGGGCCGACGCCGCGACTGTAGGGCGCGATGCCGCAGGTGCCACAGAAATGATGGTCGATGCTGTGCCGGTTGAAGCGGTAGGTCTGCGGCGCGCCGTCGCCGGTTTCGCGCAGCGCGTCGGCGGCGGCGAATGCCAGCAGGCCGCCGCGCCGACGGCACATCGAACAGTTGCAGTCGAAGGCCTCGACGATGTCGCCGTCGAGTTCGAACGCCAGGCTGCCGCAGTGGCAGCGTCCCGTATGCGCCATCGTCGTCTCTCCGGTTGGGGCGCGATTATGCGCTCCGCCACGACACCCGGCGCTGGCCAAGCGGGAACCGCGGCCCGGGCGCCCGCAGCATGCCCCGGCGGTCGGAGCCGTCCGCCGCGCTGCCAGGCGGCGAAGACTCAATTCTCGCGAGGCACGGAGGGTGCTCGGATCCGATCGGGCACCGTCTCCGCGGTCGAACGCACGGCTTCGGCGGGCGCGGCATCGCGCGGCACCGACCAGCCACCGCCCAACGCGGTGTAGAGCGAGATCTGCGCGAGCGCGAATGCGCGATTGGTGTCGAGCGCCTGCTGGCGTGCATCGAGCAGCGCGCGCTCGGCGTCGAGCAGGTCGGACAGGTTGGCGAGCCCGACCTCGTACGTGCGACGCGCCATCGCCCGGGTGCGCTGGGCGCGCTCCAACGCTTCGCCGCGCGCGTTGCGCTGCGCTTGCCGCGCCGATAGCTGCGCCGACGCCGTCTCGACCTCCTGCAGGGCAGTGGCCAGGGCCCGGCGCAGTTCCACGAAGCCCGCATCGGCCTGGGCATCGGCCAGATCGATCGCCGCGCGGCTGGCGCCGAAATCGAGCCAAGGCAATCCCAGCTGCGCCGCCAGAGAACGCAGATCGGACGCGCCGGACAGATCGCCGACGGCAAGACCGCTGCGCCCGAGGGCGGCGCTGACGCCGAGCTTCGGGAACAGGTCACGACGACTGGCCAGGGCGGCAAGCTCGGCGGCGTCGAGGCCCGCCGCCGCGGCGATGACATCGGGCCGACGACGCAGCAGATCGACCGGCTGGCCCGGTGGAATCTCGCCCTCGGCGCGGGGCACGCGGGTGTCCTCGCCCATGCGCGCGCGGACCGTGCCTGGCGGCCGGTCGATCAGGGTGTCGAGGGCGAACGTGGCCTCGGCCAGCGCGGCCTCGATGTCGCCGCGCTGCGCTTCCAGTCCGGCCCGCTGGGCCCCGGCGGCCTCGATGTCCAGACGTGTCACCTCGCCGAGACGGAAGCGGCCATCGGCCACGCGCTCGGACTCCCGCGCCAGCCGGACGGCTTCGTCGAGAAGCGATTTCTGCGCGAGCAATGCGCGCGCCTGGACGTAGCCCTGGGCGAGATTCGACGCCACCGCGAGGCGCACCGCGACCAGTTGCGCTTCGGCCGACTGCACCTGCCGCACGGCGCCGTCGCGCCGCAGCCGGTTGGCGCCGAACAGGTCGATCTCCCAGTTGGCCTGCAGGGCCAGTTGCCACGTGTCGAAATTGACGTCGCCGCCCACGTCCAGCTGCTCGCCGATCGGCGTGTCGGCCAGCGCATCGGTGTCGATGATCTGTCGGCTGGCCTGGCCGGCGAGATCGAGTTGCGGAGACAGCGCGGCGCGCGACTGGCGCAGCTGCGCGCGGGCCGTACGCAGTTGCGCGAGTGCGGCCTGCTGGTCGAGGTTGCGATGCAGCGCGGTGTCGACGAGTTCGGACAGCAGCGGATCGTCGAAGGTCTGCCACCAGCGCGCCAGCACCGCCGGATCGGCCGGATCGGCCGGGGCCGACGCTCCATCGGCGGCCGTGAAATAGCTCGCCGGCAACGGCGGCCGCTCGCGCACCGGCGGCGTGCTGCAGGCCGCCAGTGCCAGCGCGACGGCAAGCGCGGCGGCGATGCGGGACGTGCTCATGCGGTGCCCTCGCGCCGGTCGTCGGCGCGTGTGTCGTCCTCGCGCGGCACACGGCAGATCAGCAGGTACAGACAGGGCACGACGACGAGCGTCAACACGGTGGCGAAGGCCAGTCCGCCCATGATGGTCACCGCCAGCGAGGCGAACAGGTCGTCGAACAGCAACGGCACCATGCCCAGCACCGTGGTGCCCGCGGCCATCGTGACGGGCACCAGACGGCTGGTCGTCGCTTCCACGATTGCCGCGCGTCCGCTGCCGCCCTCGCCCAGCCGGCGGTCGATCTCCTCCACCAGCACGATCGCGTTCTTGATCAGCAGGCCGGTCAGGCTCAACAGTCCGAGCAGTGCGACGAAACCGAACGGCTGCCCGGACAGCGCAAGTCCCAGGGTCACGCCGCAGATCGACATCGGCACTGCGAGCCAGATCACCAAGGGCTGGCGTACGCGCGCGAACAGCAGCACCGTGACCAGGATCATGCCCAGATAGGGCAGCAGCAAGGTCTGCATCAGCGCGGTCTGCGCGTCACCCGCGCTTTCGAATTCGCCGCCCCAGGTCAGCGTGTAGCCGGGCGGCAGGGGCATGTCTTCGATGGCGTCGCGCACATGCGCATGCGCATCACTGGCCTCGACGCCGACCACCGGTTCGGCCTGCACGGCGATCGTGCGCACGCGGTCGCGGCGCTGGATTGCCGCATCTTCCTGCACCACGTCGACGCCGTCGGCCACCTGTGCAATGGGGATGTAGCGGCCGGCGCCGGCGCTCCAGGCGAGCCGGTCGAGGATCGCTTCGGCCTCCGGACGCTCGTCCTCGGGTGCGCGCACCAGCACCTGGCGTTGCTCGTCGCCCTCGCGCACGACCGCCAGGGGGACGCCTTCGGTCGCCATCGCCAGGGCGCTGGCGATGTCCTGCCGCCCGAGTCCGGCTTCGGCCATGCGCTGCAGATCCAGACGCGGCCGCAGGACCAGCTCGCGCTCGCCCCAGTCGTGGTGCACGTTCTCGAGCATGGGCGTGTCGCGGAAGATGGCCTCCGCCCGGCCCGCGATCTCGCGCAGCACCTGCGGCGATGGCCCGCTGAAACGGGCCTCCACGCGCGCTTCGGAACTGCCGCCGAACATCAGCCGCGCCGCGTGCACCCGCAGATCGGGAAAGCGCGCCGGGGCCTCGTCGTTGAGCCGGACGAGCATGTCTTCGAGCACGTCGGCGTCGTCGACGAGCAGGATGATCTGGGCGAACGCGCTGTCGGGCATGGCCGGCGCATAGGTCAACATGAAACGCGACGCGCCCTGCCCGACGAACGTCACCTGGTTGCGCACATCGGGAAACTCTTCGGCCAGATAGCGCTCGACCTCGCGCGCGGCGGCATCGGTGGCGCGGATGTCGCTGCCCTGACGCGTATTGATGTCGACGAAGGCCATCGGCGTGGAGGCCGGCGGGAAGAACGACTGCGGCAGGAATCCGAACCCGATCACGCAGCCCACCGTCAGCACCGCCGCCAGCGCCACGGTCAGCCCCGCCTTGCCGAGGCGCCGATCGAGCACGCTGCGGAACCGGTCGTAGACCTTGCCCTGGTAGGGGCTGTCGCCCTCGTCATGGTCTTCGCTGCCCGAGCCTGCGTCGTCGCGGGCGCGCGCGTCGCGATCGGCAAGCCACCAGTAACCGAACAGGGGCACGACGGTGATGGCGAGCACCCAACTCAGAAGCAGCGAGATCAGGATCACCGAGAACAGCGAGAACAGGAACTCGCCGGTGGTGTCCTGCGACAGCCCGATGCCGGCGAAGGCGAGGATGCCGATGATCGTCGCGCCCAGCAGCGACCATTGCGTCGCGCGCACCGATTCGCTCGCAGCGCGCAGTGCCGCCCGGCCCTGGCGCAGTCGCACCTGCATGCCGTCGCAGATCACCACCGCGTTGTCGACCAGCATGCCCATCGCGATCACCAGCGCCGCCAGCGACACGCGTTCGAGCTGCAGACCCAGCATGTACATCGCCAGCAGCGTGCCGCCGACCGTGAGCAGCAGCACCGTGCCGATGATCACGCCGGCCCGCCAGCCCATCACCAGACACAGCACGCCGATGACGATCGCAAGCGAGGTGGCGACGTTGATGGCAAAGCCCGTGACTGCTTCGTCCACCACGTCGGCCTGCTGGTAGATGGGGTGCAGCGCAACGCCGAGCGGCAGCGTCGGCTCCAGTCCAGCCAGGGCCTCGTCGACCGCGGCGCCGACGTCGACGATGTTCACCGACGGCAGGCCGGCGATGCCGATGGTGAGGGCTTCCTCCCCGTCGTAACGGACGATCTGCGCCGGTCGTTCCGCGAATTCCCGGCGGATGTCGGCGATGTCGCCGAGCAGCACGCGTGCGTCCCCGCGCCCCACCGGCAGGGTGCGCAGCGCCTGCAGGGAATCGAACGCGCCTCCCGGTGCGATCCGCAGGTGGAGATCGGCGCTGCGCAGGCCGCCGGCGTGCAGTTCGGTTTCCGCATCGGCCAGCGCGCCGGCGATCTCTTCGGGCGAAATGCGCAGCGCGGCCAGCCGCGCCTGTGGAATCTCGACCACGAAGCGTTCTTCGATCGCGCCGGCAATCTCGACCTTGCCCACGCCCTCGACCGGCAGCAGGCCGCGACGCAGGCTCTTGGCGGCCTCGTGCAGTTCCGTGCGCGTCAGGCCCTCGCCGGTCATCGCGTAATACAGGCCGAAGACGTCGCCGAAATCGTCGTTGACCACGGGCGCCTGGGCGCCGGGCGGCAGGGTCGCGGCGGTGTCGTTGATCTTGCGGCGCAGTTCGTCCCAGATCTGCGGAATCTCCTCGCTGGAGTAACGCTCGAGAATCTCCACCCGCAGTTCCGAGTACCCCGGCCGCGAGGTGGTGCGCACCCGCTTGAGCTGGGTGAGCTGCTGCACCGCGCTTTCGAGAACATCGCTCACCTCGCGCTCGACCTGCTCGGCGCTGGCGCCGGGGTAGATCGTGGTCACGACCGCTTCCTTGATCGTGAATTCCGGGTCTTCGAGCCGTTCGAGGTTGAAATAGGCGAAGAGCCCGCCGACGAGACAGGCGAGGATCAACAGCCAGACGTTGACCGGCTTGCGGATGGCGTAACGCGCGATATCCATGCCCGATCAGCGCCGGGTGCGCGGTTCGACGACCTGGCCGGCCTGCAGCAGGCGCGCGCCTGCGACCACGACGCGGGTCGAAGGCTGGAGCGTCGCATCGACCAGCGCATGCGCGCCGTCGACCGAGTGCACGCGCACCGCCACCGGCTGGGCGGCGTTGTCCTCACCGACGGTCCACACCACCGATTGCCCCTCCGCATCGCTCAGCACCGCGCCGACGGGCACGCGGTGCTGTCCTTGTGCGAGCGTCGACGGCGCCGGGTCCTCGATCGCCACCTGCACGGCCATGCCCGGCAGCACGTTGGCGCCGGCCGGTGGCGTGCCGCGCAAGGCCAGCCGGTAGGTGCGCGACTGTTCATCGGGGGTGGTGGCGTGCTCGCGGTAGATCAGCGCCATCGGCTGCAGGCCGGGCAATGCGAGCACGCGTCCCCGGGCCGTCAGTTCCGGCCCGAACGGCAGGCGCGCCGCGTCACGTTCGGGCACATCGACCACTACCTCGACGATGTCGGAATCCTGCATCCGCAGCACCGGTTCTCCAGCCGGCACGACGACGCCGACCGCCGCCAGGCGACGCGCGACGACGCCGTTGTAGGGCGCCTGCAGCCGGGTGAAGCCGACCTGCCGCGCCGCCGCGTCGCGGTTGGCGCGGGCACTGGCCAGTTGCGCTTCGGCCTGCTCGACGGCCGCCGGCGCCAGGATGCCTTCGTCGCGCAGGCCGCGGCGGCGTGCGACGTCGGCCTCCAGCGTGCGCAGCGCCACCTCGGCTTCGCGCAACTGCAGGCGATAGTCGGTGTCGTCGAGTTCGGCGAGCACCTGCCCGCGTTCGACGCGCTCGCCGTCGTTGACCAGGAACCGGGTAATGCGTCCATCAGCCTGGAACGCGAGCTGGGTGCCTTCCGCCGCTTCGACGCGGCCCGAATACCGCAACACACGCGCCTCGCCCGCGCTTTCGATCGACTGCACCATCACCGGTCGCGGTGGCGACGGCTGCGCGGGCTCTTCGCCGCACGCGCTCAACAGTGCGATCAGCGACAACAGACAGGCGACTCGCAAGGACACGTCCCCAGGTGCGGCGGACGCCGCGGAGCGCACAGGGTCGGCCATTCACCGATCACGGACCCGTGAACGGGTGGTCAGGCGGGCGCGGGCAACACCGTGTGCGGCGTCACGTGGCAGGCCTGCGCCTGCGCCCATGGCGCGACCGATGCAACCACCACAGCGCGGCGGTCACCACAAGCCAGATCGCGAACCACGACAGCGGCGAACCATGTGCACGCACAGGCGCTGCCCCACCCGAGCTGCTGCGGACAAGCGCACCGGTGGCGGCCTGCAACGATGCCGCATGCAGCCCCGGCGCTTCGTCGCGTGCGCGCACCAGGAACGGCCGGGCCATCTCGCCCTCCACCAGCCGATGCCAGCCGGCGACACGCGGCCAGAGGCCCGCACAGCCAGCGGCTGTGGGATCGGCGACGAGCCGGAACCCGGCACCGTCGGGCGCGATGACGCGTGCGCCCTCGCCCGCACCGCATACCATCGCGCGGTCACCGACACGTGCCGTTTCGGGTGCAGCGCTCGCAGATGAATCGTCGGCGCGGGCCAGCGTTGCCGCCCAGCCGCTCCACAGCGCGGCATGCAGATCGGCGCGTCCGGCAAGCGGCAGCTGCCAGCTTTCGGCAATCGTGGCGACACCGATGCGGCCGTGGCCGTATGCCTGCCAACGCATCATGTCGGCCGGCCCGGTCGCGTCGACCGGCAGACCGCCGCGCAAGGGCAGATACCCCAGTGTCGGCGGCGCCTCGCCCGCCAGCAACGGATCGAAGGGCACATCGTCGCTGCCCGGCCCCGACCACGCGCGCAGGCGCGCGACATCGTCAGGACCGGGATCGGGACGCCACACACGCGACGGCCCGACGCTGACCGGCAGACCACTGGCCTGCAGCCAGCCGCGCAGCGCGGCCGACGGCGGCTCGGGCGCATGGACCAGCAGCCCGAGGCCCGCCCGCACGGCATCGCGCAACGCCGTGCGTGCGTGCGCACCCAGCCCGTCGAACCCGCGGGCGTCCAGCAGCACAAGATCCTGTTCGGCGAGGTTGCGCGCATCGAGTGCGGGCGCATCGCCGACGCTCGTGCCGTGGCCGGATGGCGCGCGCCATCGCAAGGGCAGACCCGCGTCTTCGGCCCAGCGCCGCAGTGCGCGCACGTCGGGATTCAGCGCGCCGGCCAACAACAGCACGCGCGGCGGCGGGGCGTCCTCGACGACGACAGGCACGGTGACGCGCGTCGACGGGCTGGCCTCGACATCGTCGATGGCGACGGTGAAGCGTGTGGCACCGGCACCGCGCGCGGTGCCCGACAGACCGAAGCGTCCGGCCTCGTCGACCTGCACACTGTCGAGCGGACGGTTTGCCGGGTCGAAGAGGGTCACCGACGCCTCCCCGAACCCGGCCAGCCGGCCGCGTACCACGAAGCGTGCGCCGGGCCCCACGCCCCGCGGGGCATCGAGCTCGACGATGCCGGACGGCAGGTCCGCGGCAACGAAATCCAGCGCCCGTTCGCCGACAGCCTCGCGATCGCGCAGTTCCAGCCCGGCGCCCACGACGACCAGTGCCACCGTGCCGGGTTCGCGCCGCAGGGCGGTTGCCAAATCCGGTGCGCGCGTCACACCGGCAGGCACCTCGCCGGCTTCGGGCAGCGCCACGATCCGGGGCGAAGTCGGTATCGGCAGGTCGCTCCACTGGGCGGTGAGCACGACAAGTGTGTCCTGCGTGGCCGGTGCGGCGGGCGGCAACAGGACGCGGTGCAGCAGCACGGCCGACACCACGGTCAGCCCCGCGAGCACACAGCTGCGCCAGACGGCTGGTCGCACCTCGCGCGGCGCGCGCGCATGCGATGCGACGAGCCGCGCGATCGACAGCACGACAGCGAGGACCAGCAGGAGCGTCACGCCGAGCGCCGGGGTCATGGCACGTCCCCGTGCAGGGCATCGAGATATCGCGCGCCCGTGGCGTCGACCGCGGCGCGGCGCGCGGGTGCCGGCAACGGCCGTTGCAGCACGCCCCACAGCTGGCCGCGCAAAGCCTCACGACATGTGTTGCAGGCCGGATCGCGCTGCAGTGCATCGACCGCGGCCAGCAGCGCCAGCGGATCGTCCAACGCCTGCGGCCGGGTCTGCGCCCAGGCCACGAGCGGCGCGGGGTCGAAGGCTTCGTCCCATGCCAGCGCCTGCCAGGCTTGCGCTGCGGCATCGACACCGGCAGCGTCCGGCCCGGGTGCGGGGCGCGGCGCGATGCCGTCGCGGTCACCGCCCAGGCGACGATCGAAATCGACCGGCGGCAGCACGCTGCCCACCCGCGCCAGATAGATGCGGTCGGCCTGCTGCACCTGCTTGATCAGCTCGAGCGCGCGATTCGCAGGGCCCAGCGCCTCGCGCGGCGCCGCCTGGCGCAGATGCAGCTCCGACTGCCACATCTCGCGCAGCGCCGCGCGCAGCGTCTCGCGCGTCTGCGGATCGAGCAGCGTGGCCGCTTCGGGCAGGTCGTGCACGTGGCCGTAGGTCGCGAGCACGTCGTCGGCGTGACCGAAGGTCATCGCGTCGCGCGGCGCGTGGTCGTGATCGTGGTCATGACCGTGTCCGTGCGCATGCGCGCCGCTCGTGCCGTGCCCGGCGTCGTCATCATGTGCATGGCCGTAATCGTGCTCGTGCTCGTACTCGTGCGCATGTGGCGGGTGCGCCTGCGCGGATGACGCCGGATCTTCCTGCCCGAAATCGTCGATGGGCAACGGCTTGCGCGGCGGCGGCGCCTCGGCATCGTCGGTCGGTGGCGGGCGCGGGCCGCCCTCGGCTTCTTCGCCGAGGAACTGTCCATAGCGCAGGCGCAGGATGCGCTGGTCGACGCCGAGCGCATCCGAGCGTCCTTCGAAAGCGCTGCGTTCGATGCGCGGCTGCTCGGCGATCAGCGCTTCTGCGTCGATGATGATCTGTCGCTGGCTGCGGAAGTACGCAGGCAGCACATCGCGCGCCAGGCCCTCGAGTCCGTCGGCGTCGGGCGGCACCGGCGGCGGCCAGCGCAGGATCAGATTGGCGCTGCGCGCGGTCTGCGGGGCCGGCGCCCGGTTGTCCCGCACCTCGAGCTGCGCAACGAGGTCGCCGCCCTCTTCGATGCCGAGCGCGACCGGGTCGAGCGTGACGCGGAACGTCCGCGCGCGTTGCTCGCCGGCGCCGCGCAGCGTGCGCGTGTGATCCTCGAACGTGATCGCCTCGCCGCTGCCGCGCGTGACCGTAATGCGCAGACGCGCATCGGCGGCCACGCCGTGGTCGTCGGTGGCTTCGAAGACCAGCGGCCAGGCGCGCTGCCCTTGCGCGTAGGTCGACAGGGTCGCCTCGGGCGCACGCACGCGCACCTCCGGCGGGCGGTCCGGCACGGCGTCGAGCCGCCAGGGCTGCGCGCGCGCAAGGGCGCCGTCTGTGTCGCCGTCGATCGCGATGCGATACAGCCAGGATTGATCGAGACGCAGCGTCGCGCGCCAGGCGTTGCCGTCACGCTCGAAGGCGATCTCGCGCCCGTCGTGCAACTGCAGCGCCACCGCGCGTGGCTGCGGCGCGAAGTGCAGCGACCAGGTCAGAGTGCTGCCGACCGGCGCCTGCGCATCGAACTCCGCCTGCGTGCGCGGCGCCTGTTGCGTATACGCCGGCGCTTCGATGCGCAGCGTCTGCGCCTGCAGCACGGGCGCGCCTGCCGTATCCGCACGCGGTGGCGCGGATATCGCGACCGGCACGTCGCGCGTGAGCGCCGGCCACCACAGCGCAAGCGCGACCAGGACCGCGCCGATGCTCCATGCCGCCACCAGCGTAGCGGTCGGCCACGCCGGGCGCGGCGGCGCCCACGGCTGCGCCGACAGGCGGGCTTCGAGCCGGGCGCGCTGCAACTGCTGCAGGGGCGAAAGCCCGTCCGGCGACGCGAACAGCAGTGCCGCACTGTCGTCCATGTCCGCGCGCCCGGCGTCCAGGCGCCGTGCGAGCCACGCGATGTCGAAGCTGCGTATGCGTCGCCAGCACAGCACCGCAGCGCATGCCACGCCCGCGAGCACGACGCCGACCGCCCAGGCCGGGTTGCCCACGCGTGCGACGAATGCACCGGCACCGATCAGCAGCGGCAGCGCGACGGCGGCATGACGCGCTGCGACGGCCCACTGTGCCGAACGGCGTGCGCGCTGCAGCTGGTCGATCACGGTCATGCGCTGCGTGTCCGACGCGGCGATGCGGCCATCCAGCGCTCGAGCGCGAACACCAGCGCGACCAGCAGCGCCCACCAGGGGCGCAGGTCGCGCGGTATCGCCGGATACGAGGCCGCGATCACATCCGGCGCGAGATCCGCCGCCGCGATGCGCGACGGCGCCGGCAGCGGACGCAGCAGTGCCTGCAGGCGCGCCGGAAAATCGGGTTCGAGCAATGCGGGGTTGCGGGCGGGATCGAACGGGCCGACGACGCGCAGGCAGCGTGCCGCGCCGCAGGCCGCGTGCTCGAATGCGGCATCGCCCGGTATCGCCTCCCAGACCTGCCCTTCCTGCGCCGCGTCCGATCCCAGCAGCACCACGCGCCCGGCGCGTGCGGCCAGCCAGTCGGCCGGTGGCGCGGCCTGTGCCCACCACGCGACGACGGCGTCCGCGCGCGGGGCTGCGTCGGTGTCCATCTGACGCAGCGCATCCGCATCATCGGCGCGCCAGGCCTGCGCGAGGGCCTGGAACACGCGCGCGGCAGGCGCATCGTCGACCAGTCCCACGATATCGATGCGTGGCGCCGAGGGCGCTTCGCCAGCATCCGACGTGCGCACCGCTACCACCTGCCAGTCCACCGGCCGCGACAGCGAGACGCGTCCACCATCGGCGCCGGCCACCACGTCCGGCACCACGACAGTCAGCGCCGTGTCTGGCGGCGCGATCATGTCCAGTTCGCGCAGCAGGCTGGACACGTTCGCCGTCTGCGCCTCGGGCGCGGGGCTGGTGTCGATCAGCGGGAAACCGGGCGCGAGCCAGCGCGCTTCGAGTTTGCCTTCCGCAGTCGGGATCGCCTCGGGCGCGACGCCCGGCACGACGACCGTCCAGCGCGCGGGCGCCGGTTCGCCGTGCAGGACCGGCCAGGCCAGCCACAAGGCCAACAGCGCGAGCAGCAACAGGCGCACCAATAGCATGGGCCAGTCGTCGACACGCAGACGCCGTTGCGGCTTCGGCTGCTCGCGCAGCCAGCGTAAGGCGGAGAACGGGGTGGGCCGGGTCGCGTCGCGACGTGCCAGGTGCAGCAGCAGCGGCAGCAGCAACGCGGCAAGCGTCGCCAGGGCCGCGGGCGCGAGCAGGCCGAGGCTCATCGCGCGTGCCCGCCGAAGAGCGCGCGCAACGCCGCGTCTGCAGGTGCGTCCGTCCAGTGCGTGGCCAGCGCCACGCCGGCCGCCACGAGCCGCGCGGCCAGGGCACGCCTGGCGTTCTCGAAGCGCGCCAGATATCCCGCCCGCAGCGCAGGTCCGTCGCCGAGCAGTGCTTCGCCCGATTCGGGCTCGATGAAGCGCCGGCCGTCATGGAACAGGAACTCGCGCTCGTCGGCGGTGAGCACCTGCAGGGCCAGGACTTCGCGACCGGCATGGGCGAGCTGCAGAAGCTGCACGACCGCCGCGTCGTCGAACCAGTCACCGATTCCGACGACGAGATCGCCGCGCGCGATGCGATTCCATGCCGGCGCGAGCTGCGTTGCGGTCGGCCATGTCCCGTCCGGGCGCACCGCCGACAACGCGTGCTGCAGGCGGTCGCGCTGCCGGGGACCGGTGCCCGGCTCCACCACCGACACGCCCGCCCCGCCGCAGGTCACCAGGCCGCAGGCATCGCCACCGCGCGCGGCGATTTCGGCCACGCAGCGCGCAAGCAGGCTGGCGGCCGCGAGCCGCGTGCGTCGCGGGGCGGCCTCGTCGCCCTGGGCCATGGACGCGGTGGTGTCGAGCAGGATCCAGGCGCGCACCGGGCTCTCGCGCTCGGCCTCGCGCACGAAGAAGCGGTCGCTGCGCGCGTAGAGTTTCCAGTCGATCTGCCGCGGCTCGTCACCGGACTCGTAGGCGCGGTACTGCGCGAACTCCAGACCCGCGCCGCGATTGCGGCTCGCGTGCTGGCCGAGACCCTCGCGTCCGCGTGCGTGGCGCGGCCGCAGGCGCAGTTGCGCGATGCAGGCACGCAGTGCCGGCGACAGGCCGTCATGCGTGCCCTGCACTTCGACCGCTGCATCCGACGCGCCCGGCTCCATCGGGTCGCTCAGCGCCCCGGGGCGGGCACGGCGCGCAGCAGGCCCGCGATCACGGCATCGGCGTCCATCTGCGCCGCTTCGGCTGCGAACGACAGCACCAGGCGATGGCGCAGCACCGGCGCCAGCAGTGCCGCGACATCCTCACGCGTCGCGGCGAGACGTCCCTGCAGCAGCGCCCGCGCCTTGGCCGCCAGCACCAGCGACTGCCCGGCGCGCGGCCCGCCCCCCCAGCGCACATACTCGCGCACGACGTCCGGTGCGCCCTCGCCCGGCCGCGTCGCGCGTACCAGGCGGGTGATCCATGCGAGCAGGTCATCGCCCACGTGCACCTGGCGCACCAGCGCCTGCAGCGCGAGCACCGCATCGGCGTCCATCACCCGTGGCACTTCGACCCCGGTCGAGCCGGTGGTCTGGGCAAGGATCGCCTGTTCCTCTTCGGCATCCGGATAGCCGAGCGCGACGTGCAGCAGGAACCGGTCGAGCTGCGCTTCGGGCAGCGGATAGGTGCCGGCCTGCTCGATCGGATTCTGCGTGGCCAGCACGAAGAACGGCTGCGGCAACGCGCGAGTGACGCCCGCATGGCTCACGGTGCGCTCGGCCATCGCCTCCAGCAACGCGGCCTGGGTCTTGGGCGGCGTGCGGTTGAGTTCGTCGGCCAGCAGCAGCTGCGTGAACACCGGGCCTTCCTGGAAACGGAAATGCCGCTTGCCGGTGCCGTGATCCTCTTCCAGCAGCTCGGTGCCGAGCAGATCGCTGGGCATCAGGTCGGGCGTGAACTGCACCCGGCGGAAGCCGAGGTCGAGCGCCTGGCCGAGCGTGCGCACCAGCAAGGTCTTGCCCAGACCCGGCACGCCTTCGAGCAGAACATGACCGCATGCGAGCAGCGCGACCAGCAGTTGTTCGACGACCTCGGCCTGGCCGACGACGGCGCGGCCGACCGCACTGCGCAGCGCGTCGAGTTGCGATACGTGGGCCTGCAGATCGGCTTCGGTGGGGGTACTCATGCGATGTTCCTCGAATGACCTGTAGGCGCGCGCTCGCGCTCGATGAAGCTGTCCTGGCAAAGCCTGATCGCGCGCGAGCGCGCTCCTACAGAAAAGAAGCCGGTCATGCGCTCAACGCGTACATGACGATGTTGACCGCGAACTTGGTGTTGTCCTCGGCCAGGAAACGCTTGTTGCGCCAGTCGTAATCCCATTCGCAGCCGTAGTCCTTGTTGCTGTAGAGCACGGCCAGGCGCCCATTGATGGTGATGCCCTTGAGATAGTCGTGCACCAGATCATCGCCCCAGCCATTGAGCTCGAAACTCGTCGCCGGCGGGCCATCGGGGAACTGGAAGAAGCTGCGATAGAGCGCATGATCGTTCGGCAGCTTCTGCAACGCCGACGCACCAAAGATCGCCGCCATCTGCGCCTCGAACGACTTGGCGAACAGCCCGTCGATGTCGTGATTGCAGTCGTCGACGAACACGAAACCACCGCCACGCACATAGCGCTCGAAATTGCGCCGCTCGGCCGGGCTGAACTCCACCAGCTTGTGCCCGGCCATGTAGCAGAACGGCGAGGCCAGCATCTTCGGATCCGACAGCGCGATGACGCGCTCCTCCGGATCGACACGCAGGTTCGTGTAGTCGATCAGCGAAGTGAGCACGTTCGACGGCATCCGCTGGTCGACATCCCAGTTGCCCGACTCGTAACGCAGCCGGGTGAACCAGAAGTCGTAGCGCGCAGACTGCGCCGCCAACGGTGGCAGCGCCATGCCGGCGGCGGCTCCAAGCAGCAGCTGCAGGGACTGGCGGCGCTTCATTGCGTGCAGCTCCCAGGAAAGGTCTGAATGACTGCCGTCATCCCTGCGAACGCGGGGACTCCGCGACTCAGAACCTCGAAAACCGAAGACGCTGGATTCCCGCTTTCGCGGGAATGACGGTCAAGCGCGGAACTGTTCGGACCTTCTCTCGCTGCCTCCCGAGTTATTCGACTCGCATACCACTCAACTGTCCATCGGCTTCGGCTTTGGCTTTGGCTTCGGTTTCGGCTTTGGCTGTGGCTTTGGCTGTGGCCTCGGCTTCTCAACAAATGGCCACTGCAGATCGCAGACCCGGAGGGCGCCGCACATGGATGTGCGGCGTTTTTCGACCGAGCCATGGATGGCGAGTCGAAAAATCCCGGAACGAATGACTCACAGTGACGCTGTGATCGGGGAGACGTTTTTCTTTGGTTCCGTTTCTTTTGGGGTCTACCAAAAGAAATGAACTCGGCCGCGCCAGCGGACGAAAGCCTTTGATCCTGTTCTTCGCTCCTATGCCCAAAGAAGAAGCCAAAGTCACAAGCTTCCACTCGCCTGGCGGCGAGCGGGTTCATTTCTTTTGCTGGCCCAAAAGAAACGGAACCAAAGAAAACGGCCTCCCCGACAGAGCTCACCCGGTCAGTCACCCGTTCCGGGATTTTCCGACTCGCCATCCTGGCTCGGTCGGAAAACGCCGGCCATCCATGGCCGGCGCCCTTCGGGTCTGCAAGCTGCACGGCGTGCGTCACGGAAATCAAAAGCGCGCGTTGCGAAACGTCACAGCAGGCAAGAGCCCTCAGACCGCATCCGACAACGACGTAAACGTGAAATCCCGCAGCCGCATCGGCGGCAGCATCATCACCATCGAGGATTCATCGCCCCCCACACGCACCGGCCGCCCCAGCTCGTCGATGTTGTTGAGCATGATCACCGGCGACTCGTTGAAGCGGAAGTTCTTCACCGGGTGCTTGATCTCGCCATTCTCGATGTAGAACGTGCCGTCGCGGGTCAGGCCGGTCAGCAGCACCGTCTGCGGATCGACCATGCGGATGTACCAGGTGCGCGTGACCAGGATGCCGCGGTCGGTGCCGCGGATCAGGTCGGCAGTGGTGCCCTCGCCGCCCGACATCAGCAGGTTGCCGGGGCGACCGACGGCGCGCTTGCCCTGCTGCTGCGCCCAGAAGCGCGAGTAGTCGAGGTTGGCGATCTTGCCGTTCTCGATGATGGGCATCCGCTCGCGCGGCAGGCCGTCGCCGTCCCACGGCATCACCGCCGCTTCGGGGTGCCACGGGTCGGCAATGATATTGACGCGCGGGTCGTAGACCTGCTCACCGAGCTTGTTGCCGCCGCCGCGCTTGGACAGGAAGCTGCGGCCCTCGTCGGCGGTGCGCGCGTCGAAGAACCGCATCATGAAACTGATCAGGCCCGCGGCCGCGGCCGGCTCCAGGATCACGGTGTACTTGCCGGGTTCGAGCGCCTTGGCCTCGGCCGATTCGCTGGCCTTGCGCATCGCCACGCGGATGTCGCGGCCGGCGTCGAACGCGCTCGCGTCCTTGAGGTTGCGCCCCACCCAGCCCGAACCGCGACCGTCTTCGGTGCGCACGGTGCAGGTGTAGTTGAAGTTGGTCGCCTGCTGGTAGCCGAAGTTGCCGTTGCTGTTGGCGAACGCCACGAAGCTCTTGCCGTCATCGAGGAAACCCGCGGCGATCAGCTGCTCGGCGCGGCACGGGGCGATGGAGTCGGCGGCCACCTGCGCGCGGAATTCCGGCGTGATCGCCGCCGTCGATTCGCTGTAGGTCGGGCTGGCCCGGTACTCCTGCTTGCCGATGGCCGGCAGAAACTCCGGGTTCTCCGGCGCCAGGCGCGCGAGGTCTTCGGCGCGCTTGACCACGCTGCGCAGCGAGGCCTCGTCGAACGCATTGACGCTGGCTGTGCCGACGCGCTTGCCGAAGGCAACCTGCACCGCGAGTTCGGCATTACTGACGATGCCGCTGGTGGAGACGTTGTTGAGCGCGAAGCGGATGTTGCCGTCGACGGAGCCCGCCAGCGTCGCGGTGCATTCGTCGGCCGTGGACAGGGCAACGGTCTTTTCGAGGATCTCGCGCGCCTGGGCTTCGGTGAAGATGGTCATGGAAGAGGCTCCTTAGCCGAGCGAACGCGCGGTGTTGATGACATTGATGCCGTCGAAGCGGGCGGTGGACGAACCGTGCGAGACCGCCGAGACCTGGCTCGGCTGGCCCTTGCCGTCGAAGAACGAACCGCCCAGGCGGTAGTCGCTTTCGTCGCAGATCGCGCTGCAGGCGTTCCAGAATTCCGGGGTGCGGATCTGGTAGGCCACGTCCTCGATCATGCCGGTGATCGCGCCGTTCTTGATCTCGTAGAACAGCTGGCCGCCGAACTGCGCGTTGTAGCGCTGCTGGTCGATCGAGAACGAACCGTCGCCGATGATGTAGATGCCGTTCTCGACGTCCTTGATCATGTCCGCCACGCTCAGGCGCGACTTGCCCGGCGCCAGCGAGACGTTGGGCATGCGCTGGAACTGCACGCTCGACCAGGAATCGGCGTAGGCGCAGCCGTCGGATTCGGTCTTGCCGAGGATGTGGGCCTGGTCGCGGATCGCCTGGTAATCGACCAGCTTGCCGTCGGTGATCATGTCCCAGCGCTTGGTCGCCACGCCTTCGTCGTCATAGCCGACCAGGCCGAGGCTGCCCGGCTGGGTCTTGTCGGCGAACACGGTCACCAGATCGCTGCCGTACTGGAAGCGCTGCTCGCGCTTGTCGAGCGTGGCGAAGCTGGTGCCGGCGTAATTGGCCTCATAACCGAGCACGCGATCGAGTTCGAGCGGATGGCCGATCGCCTCGTGGATGGTGAGCCAGGTGTGCGAGGGGTCGAGCACCAGGTCGTAGCGACCCGGCTTGACCGAGGGCGCGCGCAGCTTCTCCTGCGCCTGGCGGGCGGCGGCGATCGCGTCCTCGCGCATGTCGTAGGAGGTGCTGTAGTTGGTGACGCCATTGGGCGAGACGACCTTGCCCGAGGCCGCGCCGTCCAGATACTCGTAGCCCATGCCCATCGGCGCCGACAGCCCGCTGCGGGTGCGGAACTTGCCGCTGGCCTTGTCGATCGCGGTGACCGTCATCGGCGCCCAGATGCGGTGTACGTCCTGGTCGATGTAGGAGCCGTCGGTGCTGGCGAAGTACTTCTGCTCGTTGACCAGGAACAGCGTGGAATTGACGAAGCTCGCGCCCGCGCCCATTGCCGCGGCATTGACGCCCAGCAGCAGCTCGACCTTCTCGGCCACGGGCACTTCCATGCCGTTCTTGGTGATGGGCGTGCGCCACGACACCTCGCCCACGCCCGTCACCGGCGCCAGTTGGACCGGCGCGGTCTGCACTTTCGAGTTCGCCATCGCGATCGCGGTGGCCTGGCGCGCGGCCTCGGCCACGCCCTGCTCGGTGAGCGTATTGGTCGCTGCGAAGCCCCATGCGCCGCCGGCGACCACGCGCACGCCTGCGCCGAGCGACTCGGTGCTCACCACGTTCTGCACCTTGTCCTCGCGCGTCATCACGAACTGGCGCAGATAACGGCCGACGCGCACGTCGCAATAGGTGGCGCCGGCGGACGTGGCGGCGTTGAGGCCGGCATCGGCCAGCCGCTTCTTGAAGCCGACATCGAGCGTGGACACCAGCTGCTCGGCGGCGATGACCCGGCCGAACACGGCCGGCAACATCAGGCCGCCCGCGCCGACACCAGCGAGGGCAAGGAAGTCGCGTCTATGCAAGGGAGCTCTCCCGAAACAGGTCCGCATCGACGCGGACGGGGTTGGCGAAGGCGGCATCGCGTCCTGCGGAGCCATCCCGATTCTTGCCGCGCTGCGCGCGGAGCGTCCAGTGACTTATGGCACAGATCCGTGATTGGTGATTCGTGATTCGGAAGAGCAACGGCAGCGACCCCTTGCTTTCCCGAGTCACGAATCACGAATGACGAGTCACCATTCACAGATTCCGCGCGGTATTGATGATGTTGATCCCGTCGAAGCGCGTCGTTGCCGAACCATGCGACACCGCCGACACCTGGCTCGGCTGGCCCTTGCCGTCGAAGAACGAGCCACCGAGGCGGAAGTCGCGTTCGTCGCAGATCGCCGAACACGCGTTCCAGAACTCGGGCGTGCGGATCTGGTAGGCCGCGTCCTCGACCATGCCGGCGATCTCGCCGTTGCGGATCTCGTAATACAGCTGGCCGCCGAACTGCGCGTTGTAGCGCTGCTGGTCGATCGAATACGAACCGCGCCCGTGGATGTAGAGACCGCGTTCGACGCCGGCGATCATCTCGGGCACCGTCAGCGGCGCCTTGCCCGGCGCCAGCGAGACATTGGGCATGCGCTGGAACTGCACGCTCGACCAGGCATCGGCATAGCTGCAGCCGTCGGATTCGGTCTTGCCGAGGATGTGGGCCTGGTCGCGTGTGGTCTGGTAGTCGACGAGGATGCCGTCCTTGACCAGATCCCAGCGCTTGGTCGGCACGCCTTCGTCGTCGTAGCCCACCGCACCGAGGCTGCCGGGCTGGGTCTTGTCGGCGAAGAAGTCGACGATGTCGCTGCCCCAGCGGTAGCCGTCCTCGCGCTTGTCGAGTGTGGCGAAACTGGTGCCGGCGTAGTTGGCCTCGTAGCCGAGCACGCGATCGAGTTCCAGCGGATGGCCGACGTTCTCGTGGATGGTGAGGAACAGGTTCGACGGGTCGAGCACGAGGTCGTAGCGGCCCGGTTTGACCGAGGGTGCGGTCAGCTTCTCGCGTGCCTGGCGTGCGGCGGCCTGCGCATCGGCGCGCATGTCGTAGGCCTGGCCGTAGGCGATGACGCCGCCCGGCAGTTCGAAGCGCTGGGCGGGATCGGGCGAGAAATATTCGTAGCCCAGGCCCATCGGCGCCGACAGGCCGTCGCGCGTGCGGAACCTGCCGCTGGTCTTGTCCACCGCGGTGACGGTGAACGGTGCCCAGATGCGGTGCACGTCCTGGTCGATGTACGAGCCTTCGGTGCTGGCGAAGTATTTCTGTTCGTTGACGAGGAACAGCCGCGAGCTGACGAAGTCCGCGCCGGCGGCCGTGGCGGCCGCGTTGACGTCCATCAGCAGTGCGACCTTCTCCTCCAGCGGGACGGTCATGCCGTTGCGGCGGATCGGCGTCGCCCAGGTGACTTCACCGACGCCACGCACCGGCGCCAGTTGCACAGGCTCGGTCTGGATGCGTGCATTGGCCTTGGCGATACCCAGCGCCTGGCGGGTGGCCGCGGCCACGCTGTCGGGATCGAGCGCATTGGTCGCCGCAAATCCCCAGGCGCCGTCGGCGATGACGCGGATACCGACGCCGGTCGATTCCTCGTTGACCACGTTCTCGACCGTCGCCTCGCGCGTCATCACGTACTGGCGCAGGTAGCGTCCGATGCGTACATCGCAATAGCTGCCGCCGCCGTCGCGCGATGCCTGCAGGGCGACATCGGCGAGGCGCTTCTTGAGCGCCGGATCGAGCGTGCTGGCGAGCTCTTCGGCGGCAATCGCCCGGCCGATGCCGCCGGGCAAGAGCAGGCTGCCGAGTCCGATGCCGCCGAAAGCCATGAAGTCACGACGCCGCATTGCATTCTCCCCGCGGCGATGGCCGCATGCCGTCCGATTCTTCTTCGCGCACCGCGCAGGCGTCAAATCCGCATCGGGTGCAAAAGCGCTCGCGCGATGGCGCTGCGCCGGCAGAGCGTCATCGCGCGCGCGAGCGCGCTCCTGCGGCGAACACGGCACGATCGGCACATGCACGGCGGCAGGCGCGCGCCTATGCTTGCCCGCTGTCCCGAGATCCGGAAGTTTCCGCACATGCGCCATTCCCTGCTCGCCGTCGCCGTGCTCACCGCCGCCCTCGCCGGCTGCAATCGCGAGGCACCGACCACGCCCGCCACCACGCAGGACGGCGCGTCCGCTACCGCACCGTCGCAGGCCGACGCTGCGTTCGCCGCACTGTCGAAGCGCTATCTCGACGAGGCGATGAAGCTCTCGCCGATCTCGGCCACCCAGATCGGCGACCACCGCTTCGATGCCGAGGTCGACGACCTGTCCGAAGCCGGGCGTCAGACGAGCCTCGAGTTCAACCGTCGTTACCTCGCCGAACTCGACGCCATCGATTTCGACGCGCTCTCGCGCGACAACCACGTCGACGCACTGATCCTGAGGAACACGCTCGAATACGGCATCTGGGAAGCGGACACCCTGCAGAGCTGGGCCTGGGATCCGCAGATCTACAGCGGCCTGGCCGGCGGTGCGATCTACAACCTGATGGCGCGCGAATTTGCGCCTATGCCCGAGCGCCTGAAGTCGGCGACCGCGCGCATGGAGAAGATTCCGACGATTTTCGCCCAGGCACGCGAGAACCTCGATTCGGCGCGCGTACCGGCGACGCATGCGCGCACGGTCGCGGCGCAGAACAGGGGCGTGCTGTCGTTGATCGACACCTTCATCGCGCCCAATGCGGACCAGCTGCAGGGCGAGGATCGTGCGCGTCTCGATGCCGCGGTCGAAGGCCTGCGCAAGGCCGTCGACGAACACCAGACCTGGCTCGATGACACGCTCGTGCCCAATGCCAAGGGCGAGTTCCGCGTCGGCGCCGACATCTACGACCAGAAGCTCAAGTTCGCGCTCAATTCCTCGCTCAGCCGCCAGGACATCCGCCAGCGCGCAGAAGCCGAACTGACGCGTATCCGCGACGAGATGTACGTCGTCGCCCAGGCCGTGCTCAAGGACCGCGAAGGCGCGCCGGAAACGCCGGCCCAGCCGAGCGAGGACCAGCGCCAGGCGGCGATCGAGGCGGCGATGGAAGTGGCCTACGCCGACAAGCCGGGCCGCGACGAGGTCGTCGACTTCGCCAAGCACACGCTGGACGTCGCCACCGAATTCACCCGCAAGCACGATCTGGTCACCGTGCCGGACGACCCGGTCAAGATCATCCTGATGCCGGAATTCCAGCGCGGCGTCGCGGTCGCGTACTGCGATTCGCCCGGCCCGCTCGACAAGGGTCTCGACACCTACTACGCGATCTCGCCGATCCCCGACGACTGGGACGACGGCCAGGTTGATTCGTTCCTGCGCGAATACAACAAGCACATGATCCACGTGCTGACCATCCACGAGGCGATGCCGGGCCACTACCTCGAAGGCGCGCATTCGGTGAACCACCCCTCGACGCTGCGCGCGGTGTTTCGCTCGGGCCCCTTCGCCGAAGGCTGGGCGGTCTATACCGAGCGGATGATGGCCGACGCCGGCTACGCCGACCACGACCCGCTGTTCCGGCTGATGCAGCTGAAGTTCTATGCACGCGCGGTCGCCAACGCGATCCTCGACCAGGGCATCCACGTCGACAACTGGAGCAAGGAACAGGCGATGGACCTGATGGTCCGCCAGACCTTCCAGCAGACCAGCGAGGCCGAGGGCAAGTGGGTCCGCGCGCAGTTGTCGTCGACCCAGCTCGCCACGTACTTCGTCGGCGCGCAGGAACACTTCGACGCGCGCAAGGCCGCCGAGGCCAAGGCCGGCGAGTCGTTCAATCTCAAGCAGTACCACGACGCCATGCTCGCCCAGGGCGCCCCGCCGGTACGCTTCGCGCGGCAGCTGATGCTCGACGAAACGATCGAGTAGTCGCCTCCGCGATGCATTGCCGTCATGCGGCAATGCATCGGCCGGCGTTCGAGTCCAATGGGGCCGCGGGTGTCACGTCGCGCCGCGTCCTGTTAAACCGGCAGGCGGGCGGTGTCGCCCGTCCTGGCGAGGAGACTCCGATGGCACGATCCGCGCCCGCGCTTCTGGCCGGTCTTCTGTGCGCCTGCAACGCGGCGGACGCGCCGAGAGGTACGGTTGACGATGCGCTGCCCGTGCCGGTTCGCATGGCGCTGCGCGCCACGGAATCGGAGCAGGCGCTCATCCGCGGCAGACTGGTGCTGGATCAGCACGGATGTTTCCGCCTAGGGGAGCGCGGCGCCATGCTGGTGTGGCATCACGACACGCGTGTCGGCCGTGAACCGGACGGCAGGATTGTCGTGTACGAGGGATTCACCGGCACGCCGCTGACCGTCGGAGACGACATCGCACTCGGTGGCAGCGGCAACGAAAACGTCCCCGTCGCGATGACGACCGCGATCCCCTAGGCGTGCCTTGGAGACCCATACTGGAATGCCGGGCCACCGCTGCGCCAGCAGCAGGATCCTCCGGTTCCGTTGCCACCCCCCGGCCCCGACGAGGCCGTACCCGGCACCTCGCCGGTGCTCGCCCGCAGTCAGGACGCTTCGGAAATCCATGGGCTCGCGCCGCTCGAAGGACGCCTCTACATGGACCGCCATGGCTGTTTGCGCGTGGCGACCGGCGTGCACCGACCCGTGGTGATCTGGCACCGCGACACCCGCATCGAGTACGACGGAGACCGGATCGCGGTTCGTGACGGATTCTCGGGACACGTCGCGATCGTCGGCGCGCGTTTACGGATGGCGGGCGCAAATCGATCGGCAGCTCCCGACGACGATGTGCCGGGTGTCCCGGAGGCCTGCCGCTCGACCGCCTATTGGTTTGCAGGCCCTCTGGACACCGCCACACATCAGGCCCGATCCGAGTACTGAAGGATTGGAGCGACTGTGCTGTCGTGTGGCGACAGAGCGTGACGCATGCGCGCGATAAGATCGGCGCATGCCCACCCGCGCTTCGCTCCGCCTAGCCGCCGCCCGCCTGCTCGACCCGATGTGCAGCATGGGCCTGTGGCTGGGCACGATCTTCTTCGCCGCTTCACTCACGCCCAGCCTGATTCCGCGCGATGCACTGCTGCAGGGCGTGCTGTCGGGGATCGCGTTCGCGGCCGGTTACGGCATTGGTGTGCTGCTGCGCTGGCTGTGGCGGTTTCTGGGGTTGCCGCGCCTGCGTGATCTGGCGGTCGGGCGCGTCGCCACCGCGCTCGCGGTTGCGGTCTGCGCGGTGATGGTGGTGGGGTTTCTCGCCCAGGCCTCGGGCTGGCAGAACGACATCCGGGCGCGCATGGGCATGGAGGCGGTCGCGAGTGCACGCCCGGTGTTCGTCGGCCTCGTCGCCGGTGGTGTCGCGTTGGCGCTGCTGTTGCTCGGGCGGGTGTTCGGCAGCGTGGTCTTCATCGTGTCGCAGCGACTGGGGCGTTATCTGCCGCGGCGTGTGTCGCTGATCCTGAGCGTCGCGGTGGCGGGCGTGCTGTTCTGGTCGGTCGGCAACGGCGTGGTGTTCCAGGCCGGGCTGCGCGCGCTCGATTCGTCGTATCGCCAGCTCGATGCGGTGGTCGATACCGAGCTCGCGCCGCCGCAGGACCCGCGCAAGACCGGCAGCGCGGCCTCACTCGTCGGCTGGTCCGGCCTGGGCCGCATGGGGCGCGCCGCGGTGGCCGCCGGTCCCACGCAGGCCGATATCGAGGCGCTGACCGGCGCACCGGCGCAGGAACCCTTGCGCGTCTACGTGGGCCTCAACTCGGCGCCCGACATCGAACGCCGCGCCGAGCTGGCACTGGCCGAGATGATCCGCGTCGGCGCCTTCGAGCGCTCGGCCGTCGTCATCAACACGCCCACCGGCACCGGCTGGCTGGACCCGGCGAGCCAGATGGCGCTCGAATATCTGCAGCGCGGCGATGTCGCGACGGTCTCGATGCAGTACTCGTATCTGGCCAGCTGGCTGGCGCTGATGGTCGATCCCACCTACGGCGCGGACTCCGCGCGCGCCCTGTTCGCGGCGGTGCACGGGCATTGGCGCAGCCTGCCGGCGGAAACGCGGCCCAGGCTCTACCTTCACGGCCTGAGCCTGGGGGCGATGAACTCCGATCTGTCGGTGGACCTGTTCGACCTGCTCGGCGATCCCTTCGATGGTGCGCTGTGGGCCGGCCCGCCGTTCCAGAGCCGCACCTGGCGACACGCCACCCTGGGCCGCGACCCGGCGACACCGGCATGGCGGCCGCGCTATGGCGACGGCGCGACGGTGCGGTTCCTGACCCAGGACGGCGCCCCGCCCGGCAATGCCGCCTGGCACGACACACGCATCGTCTATCTGCAATACCCGAGCGATCCGATCACCTTCTTCGAAGCCGGCAGCGCGTGGCGGCGCCCGGCCTGGATGCACGGACCGCGTGCGCCCGACGTGTCCGATTCGCTGCACTGGTTTCCGATGGTGACCTTCCTGCAGCTGGGCATGGACATGGCGGTCGCGACTTCCACACCCACCGGCTACGGCCACGTGTTCGCGGCCGAGGATTATGTGGATGCGTGGATCGCGACGACGGCGCCCGAGGGCTGGGACGCCGACGCGGTGGACGCCCTGAAGGCGACGCTGGCCGCCGAGGGGTTGTAAGCCGCAGACGACGCTCAGCCGCGCGCGGCCTCGAACGCTTCGGGCAGGGTCTGCACCTTCCCGCAATAGCTCGGGTCGTAACCGGGCAGCATGCCCAGCTCACCGCGGAATCCCTCGCCGCGCAGCAGCGCCAGCAACTCGGCCAGCCGTCCCGATTCGAGCACGTCGTTGTGGCACAGGAAGAAGTAGTGCTCGGTGACCAGCGGAAAGAAGTCCAGCCCGTACTTGCGCGCCGGCGGTTCGAGGGCGAAACCGACATCTGCCAGCCCGCTGGCGACATAGGCCGACACCGCCGCGTGCGTGAGTTCCTCGACGTCGCAGGCGCGGATGCGGTCGAAGGCGATGCCGTGACGATCGAGCATCGCTTCGAGCAGCAGGCGCGTGCCCGAGCCGGGCTGGCGATGGATCATGCGGATGTCGGGCCGTTCGAGGTCCTGCAGCGTCTCGACGCGCCGCGGATTGCCCGGCGCCAGCACCAGCCCCTGCCGGCGCATGGCCAGATGGATCACGCGATCGGCGTCGAGATCCAGCCGGTCGCGGTAATGGGCGAACAGCGTCGCTTCCAGCTCGCCGATCGGCAGGTGCAGGCCGGCCATGTCGCAGGCGCCGCTGCGCAGGGCCACCAGGGCGTCGTCGGGACTGCGGTACTTCAGGTCCAGCGGCAGTTCGGATTCGGCCATCGTCCGGCGTAGCGTCTCCACGCCGAAGCCGTGCGAGGCGTGGATGCGCAGCGGTGTGGCGTGGGCGCTGACGGTGCGTTCGAGTTCGGCTTCCAGCTCGGTCGCGAGGCTGTCGAGCATCGGCGACAGGCGCGCGGCGATGCGGTTGTCGGCCCAGACCAGGCGTTCGCCGATCGGGGTGAGCCGTGCGCCGCGGCCGCGGGTCATGCGCAGCAGCGGCTGGCCGAAGACCTCGCGCGCATCCTGCAGCTGGCCCCAGGCGTAGCGATAGGACAGGCCGACCTTGCGCGCCGCGGCGGCCAGCGAGCCGGTGCCGCGCACCGCGATCAGCAGGTCGACCAGATGCGCGGGCAGTTTCGCGCCGGCGGCGCTCTCGAGTTCCCAGCGCGGCTGGATGCGGACCTTGTACACGCGTTCGTCTCCGGAAACGCGCGGCCGACAAATGGGCAGAGGCCGCCGTTTCAATATGTTCTTCAGAGCCGAATATAAGACCAATGGAACTGGCGGCACAAGGCAGCGGGGCGTACCGTTGCGGCGATTTGTCGCACCCAATATGTATCCAAGAACATAAAGACGCGGCAAGTTCCTGACATTCGGCCCTTTGCTCCGGGGAGGACTCCATGGCCAACAGTTCCGTCACCACGTTCCCGACCAGTACCGCCCCCGAGGGCGGCCTGCTGTCGAAGGAACGCATCATCGCCAGGCCCGGTTTCAACCGCTGGCTGGTCCCGCCTGCCGCGCTGGCGATCCATCTGTGCATCGGCATGGCCTACGGCTTCAGCGTGTTCTGGCTGCCGCTGTCGATGGCCGTCGGCATCAACGCGCCGATCGCCTGCGGTCCCGAAATGGGCTTCTTCGCGCGCATCACCTCGGCCAGCTGCGATTGGCAGATCAGCGAACTGCAGTGGATGTACACGCTGTTCTTCGTGCTGCTGGGCTGTTCGGCGGCCATCTGGGGTGGCTGGCTGGAACGCGTCGGCCCCCGCAAGGCCGGCTTTGTCGCTGCGCTGTGCTGGTGCGGCGGCCTGCTGATCTCCGCGCTGGGCGTGCACCTGCACCAGATCTGGATGCTGTGGCTGGGCTCGGGCGTAATCGGCGGTGTCGGTCTGGGCCTGGGCTACATCTCGCCGGTCTCGACCCTGATCAAGTGGTTCCCCGATCGCCGCGGCATGGCGACCGGCATGGCCATCATGGGCTTCGGTGGCGGCGCGCTGATCGGCAGCCCGCTGGCCGACATGCTGATGCGCCACTTCGCGACCCCGACCTCGGTCGGCGTGAAGGAGACCTTCCTGGTCATGGCCATCGTCTACTTCGTCTTCATGATGGCCGGCGCCTTCGGCTATCGCGTGCCGCCGACCGGCTGGAAGCCCAAGGGCTGGACGCCACCGCCGGCGACCAACAACGCGATGATCACCCAGGGCCACGTGCACGTGAAAAAGGTCTGGGGCATTCCGCAGTTCTGGCTGGTCTGGGGCGCGCTGTGCCTCAACGTGTCGGCCGGTATCGGCGTGCTGGGTCTGGCCTCGCCGATGCTGCAGGAGATGTTCGGCGGCCGCCTGATCGGCGTCGACGCGGGTTTCCGTGAGCTCAGCGGCGAACAGCTCTCGGCGATTGCCGCGATCGCCGCCGGCTTCGTCGGCATGCTGAGCCTGGCGAACATTGTCGGCCGCTTCTTCTGGGCCTCGATGTCGGACAAGTTCGGTCGCAAGCTCACCTATTCGATCTTCTTCGTGCTCGGCATCGCCCTGTACGCGGCGGCGCCGACACTCGGCAACGCCGGTTCGATCGCGCTGTTCGTCATCGCCTTCTGCGTCATCCTGTCGATGTACGGCGGCGGCTTCGCCACCGTGCCGGCGTATCTGGCCGACCTGTTCGGCACCCAGCACGTCGGCGCGATCCACGGTCGCCTGCTGACCGCCTGGGCGACGGCCGGCATCCTCGGTCCGCTGGTCATCGGCTACATGCGCGAGCACCAGTTGAGCCTCGGCATGCCGCCCTCGCAGGTCTACAACACCACGATGTACATCCTCGCCGGCATGCTGCTGCTGGGCCTGGTGTGCAACCTGCTGGTGCGCCCGGTCAACGCCAAGCACTTCATGACGCCCGAGGAACTGGCGCACGAGAAGCAGCTGGCGCACGAGAAGGTCGACGCGTCGGGCAAGTCGCTGATCTCGCAGGACGAGATGGACCGCATCGGTTCGGGCGGCAATCCGCTGCTGGTCGCGTTCTGCTGGGCCGCGGTCGGCATTCCGCTGGCGTTCGGCATCTGGAAGACGCTCGAAAAAGCACTGGTGTTGTTCTCCTGAGCCTGATGGAACCGGCGGCCGCTCACGGGGCCGCCGGTACCTTGCACACATGACAGCGCATCCGAACCCAGCCGATTCCACACACGACACGGACACGCCCGCAGGCGCGGTGCGGCGCCCGGTCGAACGCTGGCGCGACGGCGCCATGCGCCAGGTCGACGACCATGTCGCCGAGGAAGTGCCGGTGGCTTTCGTCTACAACGACGCGCCCTTCGCGGTGATGATGGCGACCCCGGCCGATCTCGAGGACTTCGCACGCGGCTTTGCGCTCAGCGAAGGCATCGTCGAGTCGCCGGACGATGTCGTCGTCGAACGCGTCGAGCAGTTCATCGAAGGCATGGAGATCCGTCTGCGGATTCCCGAGGCGCGTGCCGAGGCACTGGCCCTGCGTCGCCGCAGCATGAGCGGCCGCAGCGGCTGCGGTGTCTGCGGCAGCGAACTGCTGGAAGCGGCACTGCGCTATCCCGCGCCGGTCACGACCGACGTGCGCGTGTCGCCCGAATCGCTGTCGAAGGCATTGCGCGCATTGCGCGATGCGCAGTCGATCGCCGCGCTGACCGGCGCCACGCATGCGGCCGGTTGGGCCGCGCTCGATGGCACGCTGCAGCTCGCACGCGAAGACGTCGGCCGCCACAACGCGCTCGACAAGCTGATCGGCGCGCTGCACGCACAGGACTTCGATCCTGCCGCCGGCTTTCTCGTCGTCACCAGCCGCGCCAGCTATGAAATGGCAATGAAGGCCGCCAGCGTCGGCATCGCGCTGATGGCGGCGATCTCTGCGCCCACCGCATTGGCGATCTCGCTCGCCGAGCGCGCCCACCTCACCCTGATCGGTTTCGCCCGCGATGACGGGCACGCCGTGTACACCCACGCGCAGCGGTTGCTGCCCCCGCCGGCGATCGCGCCGGTCGCCGCGCGCCCAGGCCGGAACCCTGCACCATGAGCAACGACACGATCCGCAAATACGACGGCCCGGCCGGCGGCTGGGGCGCACTCAAGAGCGTCGCCCGCCACCTGACCGAGCAGAAGATCGCCGTCAGCGGCGCCAAGACGCTGCTCAAGGCCAACCAGCCCGATGGCTTCGATTGCCCCGGCTGCGCCTGGCCCGACCGCGACCACACCTCGACCTTCGAGTTCTGCGAGAACGGCGCCAAGGCCGTCGCCGCCGAGGCGACCAAGTTCCGCGCCGGCCCCGAACTGTTCGCACAGTACTCGGTGACGCAACTGGCCGAGTACAGCGACTACTGGCTCGAACAGCAGGGCCGGCTGACCACGCCGATGCGCTTTGATGCCGCGACCGACCACTACGTGCCGGTCAGCTGGGACGAGGCCTTCGCGCTCGTGGCGCGGCATCTCAACGCCCTGCCCTCGCCCGACAACGCGATCTTCTACACCTCGGGCCGCACCTCGAACGAGGCCGCGTTCCTCTACCAGCTGTTCGTGCGCGAGTACGGCACCAACAACTTCCCCGACTGTTCGAACATGTGCCACGAGTCGTCGGGCACTGCGCTCAAGAAGCAGATCGGCGTCGGCAAGGGCACGGTGTCGCTGCACGATTTCGAACAGGCCGACGGCATCTTCATCTTCGGCCAGAACCCGGGCACCAACCATCCGCGCATGCTCGGCGAGCTGCGCGAGGCGGCCAAGCGCGGGGCGAAGATCGTCTCGTTCAATCCGCTGCGCGAGCGCGGCCTGGAGCGCTTCGCCGATCCGCAGGACAAGCTGCAGATGGCGACGAACGGATCGACACAGATCTCGTCGGACTACTTCCAGCTCAAGATCGGCGGCGATCTTGCGGCCGTGAAGGGCATGATCAAACACGTGCTCGAGCGCGACATCGAAGCCACCGGCAACGGCGGCGCGACGCTGCTCGACCGCGACTTCATCGCCGAGCACACCACCGGCTTCGACGCCTTCATGGCCGACGTGCTGGCCGAATCCTGGGATGTGATCATCGAGGAGTCCGGGCTCGACGAGGCGCAGATCCGCCGCGCCGGCGAGCTGTATCTGTCGTGCGAACGCGTCATCGCCTGCTGGGGCATGGGCATCACCCAGCACAAGCATTCGGTCGCAACGATCAACATGGTCGTCAACCTGCTGCTGCTGCGCGGCCACCTCGGCCGCGAAGGCGCCGGTGCGTGCCCGGTGCGCGGCCACAGCAACGTGCAGGGCGACCGCACGATGATGATCTACGAAAAGCCGCCGGCCGCGTTCCTCGACCGCATCCGCGACGTGTTCGGCTTCGAGCCGCCGCGCGAAGACGGCTTCGACACCGTCGGTGCGATCGAGGCGATGCTCGACGGCCGCGGCAAGGTGTTCTTCGGCATGGGCGGCAACTTCGCCATCGCCACACCGGACTCCGACGCGACCGCGCGCGGCCTGCGCAGCTGCGCGCTCACCGTGCACGTGACCACCAAGCTCAACCGCAGCCATCTGGTGCACGGGAAGGATGCCCTGATCCTGCCGTGCCTGGGCCGCACCGAGATCGACATCCAGGCGGGCGGCCCGCAGGGCGTGACCGTCGAGGATTCGATGAGCATGGTGCACCTGTCGTCGGGCATCAATCCGCCGGCATCAGACGATCTGCTGTCGGAACCGGCGATCGTCGCGCGCCTGGCGCACGCCACGCTGGGTGCGCGTTCGAAGATCGACTGGCTCGGCATGGTCGAGGACTACGACCGCATCCGCGATGCGATCGCCGCGACCTTCGACGACTTCCACGACTTCAACACCCGCGTGCGCGTGCCCGGGGGTTTCCGCCTGTCGAACACCGCGCGCGACCGCAAGTGGGTCAACCCGGCCGGCAAGGCGGTGTTCTTCGCCTGTGAAGTGCCGACCGACAACCCGATCCATCGCGCGCGCCGCACGCATGGCACACAGCCCGTATTTACGCTCGCGACCACGCGCTCGCATGACCAGTACAACACCACGATCTACGGCCTCGACGACCGCTACCGCGGCGTGTTCGGCGAACGTCGCGTGCTGTTCGCCAATCCGGCCGACATCACCGCGCTCGGCATGAAGCCTGGCGACTGGGTGGATCTGGAAAGCCTGTGCGACGACGGCGTGCGCCGCACGGCGCCACGCTTCCTGCTGGTCGAATACAACATCCCGCGCGGCTGCCTGGCGGCGTATTACCCCGAGACCAATCCGCTGGTGCCGCTGTCGAGCTTTGCCGACGAATCGCGCACGCCTACCTCGAAGTCGGTGCCGGTCATCGTGACCCCGCACGTCGCCGACGTCGGCGCGCACATGCCGCGCCAGCGCGACATCCCGGCCGCCGTTGTCCGCTGACGAGGCCCTGCTGCAGGCGCTGCTGACCGAACTGTCGGCAGCGCCGGACGGCATGTCGCTGCCGAAACTGTGCAAGCGGCTCGGCATCCGCATGAGCGTACTGATGCGCACCCTCGCCTGGCTCGGCGACGACCGCATCGGCGATGCGCAGGGCGCGGGCTGGGTGCGCACGGTCGAGGATGGCGCGCGGACACTCGCGCAGCTGACCGATGCAGGTCGTGCGGTGGCGGCCTCGCTGGCGGATGACACGAACCCCGGTGCTTGACCGCGCACGCGCCGCCGGCTAGCGGCCGCGTTGTCCACATCCGGTGTGGACGCCGTGCTGACAAAGGTGTGGATAAGCGTCGCGGGGCCGCTTCCCAGGCGGCGCGAGAAACGCTGGCGATATTCTCGCCATTCGCACGCGGCGCGATGTCAGCGGTACTTGATCCGCGCAGCGCGACATGCAGTCGGCGGCCGGGCCACCGACTGCAGCGCAGATCGCATCGGACCGCGGTGGAACGGGCGATATCCGCGATCGGTCCGGCCACTTGACGGCGTGCACTCGGACCGCACTGCGCGCGTTGTCCACATCCGGTGTGGATGGTCCGATGACAAAGGTGTGGATAAGCCGCGCGAAGCCCCGTCCCACGCGGCGTGCATCGACGCGGTCAAAAAATCACCACGTGCCTATGCGCGGCGCACACCGTCACTTGATCCGCGCACGCGGATGTGTAGACCTGCGATTGCGCGCCTCGGCGCGTTCTCAGGCGGCCGGGTCGCTCCACACCGCGAATTCGTTGCCGCTGGGTTCGGCGAAGTGGAAACGACGGCCGCCCGGGAATTCGAACACCGGCTTGAGGATCGTGCCGCCGGCCGCCTCCACCGCGGCCAGCGTTTCATCGAGGCGGGCGCTGTAGAAGACCAGCAGCGCGCCGCCGGTTTCGCTGCGGGATTTCAGATCGGCGCGGTAGAAGCCGCCATCCAGTCCCGCGTCCGCGAACGCGGCGTAATCCGGACCGTAGTCCTCGAACGTCCAGCCGAAGGCCTGCGCGAAGAAGCGTTTCGTGGCGTCCAGGTCGCGGCGGCGAATTCGACGTAATCGAGCTTTCCGTGGACGGGCATGACGGCATTCCGAAGGGTTGGACGCCGATCATGCCGCGTCCTGCCCGCCCGTTGCACCGTCGCCCGGTCAAGCGCCGTTGAGCGTCGAGTGGGTGAACCACAGCGCCGTGCCCAGCATCGCAAGCCCGGTTGCACAGGCGACGATCGCCTCGAAGGTCTCGACCTCGTCAAAGTCGCCCAGCCCGGCATTCGGGAAGCGCCCCCACGTCAGTACGCGCCAGAACGACCAGTCCAGGCCCCATGTGACCGTCAGCACGAGGAAGTCCCAGGCCAGCCACAGGAGGAAACGCAGGACCAGATACAGCGGTCGCCAGGCGAAATCGATGATGTCCATGTCCGCAGCTCCGGGCGCTTCGTGCGCCGTGATGCGCAGTGTAGGCCGGATGCGCGTCACCGGAACAAGCGCTCAGACGCGGCGCAGCATCACCAGCCCGATCGTCCGTGCACGAGGGTCGAGCGCGCGGCGAAGGCGGTGCCGGCATTCCGAGTCTCGTATGGCGGCACCGCCATGCCGCAGTTCACGCCCGCAGCGTCGCGCCACCATCGACGTAGAGGTCGCTCATCGCGATGTGGCCGGCCTGGTCCGACAGCAGGAACATCACCGCGTGGGCGATGTCGGCGGGTTCGGCGAGTTTGCCCAGCGGAATGCCGCTCTTGAAGGTCTCCAGCGTGCCGGCGATGGTGCGGGCCTCGCCGCCGGCATCGGTCCACATGCCGGTCTGCATCGGTGTGCGCGTCGAGCCGGGCGCGACGATGTTGCAGCGGATGCCGAGCGGTGCGAGTTCCAGTCCCAGGCAACGCACGAACATCGTCGTCGCCGCCTTGGAGGCGGCGTAGGCCGCCATGTTCTGGCGCGGGATACCGGCGGCGTTGGAACTGACGGTCACCATCGCGCCGCGGCGACGCGGCGCCATCACGCGCGCCACGGCCTGCGAGACATGGAAGACGCCGTCGGTGTTGACGGCGAAGGTGCGGCGCCATTCCTCGGCGCCGAGGTCGAGAACCGATGCAGTCGACAGGACACCGGCGACGTTGACGGCGAGATCGATGGGGCCGAGATCGGCTTCGATGTTCGCGACCAGCGCATCGACGGCCGGAGGCTCGGTGACGTCGAGGGAATGCGCGTGGATGCCCGTCGCGTCCGTCGGCGCAGGCGTTTCACGATCGGTCGCGACCACGATCGCCCCGCTCTGCCGCAGCAGCTGCACCACCGCCGCGCCGATCCCCCCGGCCGCGCCGGTCACGAGTGCGATCTTGCCGTCGAAGCCTGTGAGTTGCATGCGGACAGTCCAGTTGATGCCGAATCCGATTGTAGGAGCGCGCTCGCGCGCGATGAAGCGTTTCCGCGAACGCCATATCGCGCGCGAGCGCGCTCCTACAGGGAGCCAGGGCGTTTTCGGCACGGCGGCGATGGCCCGGGCTAGGCGCCCGATGGCAGCCACCGTGACGCGCAGACTCGACTGTAGGAGCGCGCTTGAGCGCGATGGAGCGTTTCCGCGAAAAGCCATATCGCGCGCGAGCGCGCTCCTACAGGGAGCCAGGGCGCTTTCGGCACGGCAGCGAGGGTCGGGGCGAGGCGCCCGATGGCAGCCACAGTGATGCGCACACTCGACTGTAGGAGCGCGCTTGCGCGCGATGGAGCGTTTCCGCGAAAGCCATATCGCGCGCGAGCGCGCTCCTACAGGGAGCCAGGGCGTTTTCGGCACGGCGGCGATGGCCCGGGCGAGGCGCCCGATGGCAGCCACAGTGATGCGCAGACTCGACTGTAGGAGCGCGCTTGCGCGCGATGAGGCGTTCCTGCGCAAGCCGAATCGCGCGCGAGCGCGCGCCTATAGGGACTCGAACGCCTCCAGGCGGGCGGCGATCAACGGTGCGATGCGCGCGGTCGCGTCGCGGCCGGTCAGTTCGGCATGCAGGAACGGCAGTTCGATCGATTCGACCTGCGCGGCGTGCGGTGCCCACAACGCCGACTGCAGATGCGGGCGATCGGCATGGTCGTTCCCAGCGCGCACATGCAGCAGGCTGCCGTCGAAATGCGCGTGGTGATGCAGACGCACGAGCCGGTTGGTGTCGGTGACCGCGCGCACCACGCCGTCGAGCACGTCGCCGGGCAGGTTGCCGAGCGCGCTGTCGCCGCGGCGCAGGAACTCGACGATGGCCGCGCGCGTGCGCAGTTGCGGATACGCATCCGGGTCGTAGCCCGCAATCGCCAGCAGCGCGCGCAAGGCGGCGATGGCATCGGGTTCGGGCTCGGCGCGCCAGACCTCGGCCGGATATGCGTCGAGCAGTGCCAGCACGCCGACCTCGCGCCCCAGCCTGCGCAGCTGCACGGCCATCGCCTGGGCGAGGATGCCGCCGACGGACCAGCCGAGCAGGTGCACCGGTCCATCGGGCTGCAACGCGATCACGCGCGCGACGTAGTCGGCGGCGAGTGCGTCGATGCTGTCGGGCAATGGACTTGCGAGGTCGAGTGCCGGCGACTGCAGGCCGTGGACGCTGCGCGACGGCGCCAGCGTGCGGGCAAGTTCGCGATAGCACCAGGCGATACCGCCGGCCGGATGGACGACGAACAACGGTGCGCGCGACGCATCGCCCGAGGCCAGCGTGATCAGCGGCGCGAGACCGTGATCGGGCGCGGTGCCCTCGCCCGCGTCGAGCCGCGCCGCCAAGCCTTCGACGGTCGGCATCGCGAACAGGGCACCGAGGCCCGGATCGCGGCCGAACCGCTGCGCGATCGCGAGCAGCAGATGCACGGCCAGCAGCGAGTCGCCGCCGAGCGCGAAGAAGTCGGCATCCGCGCCCACGCGTTCGACGCCGAGCGCTTCGGCCAATAGCGTCGCCAGCGCGGCTTCCGTCGGCGTGCGCGGAGCGACGAACGCACCGGTTTCGAACGCCGGCGTAGGCAGCGCGTCGCGATCGAGCTTGCCGTTGGCGGTCACTGGCCAGTGCTCAAGCGCGACGAACGCGGCCGGCACCATGTAGTCCGGCACCTGCGTTGACACGAAGCTGCGCAGACCGGCCGCGTCGAACGCCGGCGTCGGCTGCAGATAGCCGACCAGCCTGCGGTCGCCGGCGCGGTCCTCGCGCACGATCACGGCCACCTGCGTTGCCATGCCGCTGGCGATGATGGCCGCCTCGATCTCGCCCAGTTCGATGCGAAGGCCGCGCAGCTTGACCTGGTGGTCGCTGCGGCCGAGGAATTCGACCGCGCCGTCCTGCCGCCAGCGCGCGAGATCGCCGGTACGGTAGATGCGTTCGCCCGGCAGATGCGGATCGGCGAGGAAGCGTTCGGCGGTCAGATCGTCGCGGCCGAGATAGCCGCGCGCGAGTTGCACGCCGCCCAGATACAGGTCGCCGACCACGCCCGGCGGCAAGGCGCGCATGCGCGCGTCGAGCACGTACAGGCGTGTGTTCCAGACCGGGAATCCGATCGGCACCGGGCGCGAGACATCGTCACTCGACGCCGGCCAGTAGCTGACGTCGACCGCGGCCTCGGTCGGGCCGTAGAGGTTGTGCAGCTCGGCGTGCAGCGTCGCGTGGAAGCGGTCGCGCAGATCGGCGTCCAGCGCCTCGCCGCTGACGAAGACGCGGGCAATGCGCAGATCGCGCGCTTCGGGTGCGGCGAGAAACGCCGCCAGCATCGACGGTACGAAGTGCAGCGTGGTGATGCGTGCCTGCCGGATCAGCCGCGCGAGCGCGACCGGATCGCGGTGCGCGTCGGGCGGCGCGATGACCAGCGTGCCGCCGGCCAGCAGGGGCAGGAAGAATTCCCAGACCGACACATCGAAGGTCGCCGGCGTCTTCTGCAGGGTGCGATCGGACGCGTGGATGCCGTAATGCGTGCGCATCCACTCCAGGCGATTGACGATCGCGCGATGTTCGACGACCACGCCCTTGGGCTCGCCGGTCGAACCGGAGGTGTAGATGACATAGGCCGCGTGCTGCGGGGCGACGCGTGGCAAGGCGGTGGCGTCCGCCTGCGCGGGCCAGTCCTGCGGTGCGAATCGCGGCGCATCGTCCGGCCATTCGATGCCATCGTCCGGACGTGCGAGCAGCGCCACCGGCTGCGCCGAGCGCAGGATCTTCGCGCGCCGTCCCAGCGGATGCGCCAGGTCCATCGGCAGATACGCCGCGCCCGCGCGCAAGGTTGCGACCAGTGCGATCACCAGCTCCAGCGAGCGCGGCAGTGCGACCGCGACCACCGTGTCGGGTCCGGCGCCTCGTGCAAGCAGCGCCTGTGCCAGGGCGCGGCTGCGGTTGTCGAGTTCACGGTAGCGCAGTGACGCGCCTTCGAATTCCAGCGCGATCGCGTCCGGCGTCGCGGCCATCGTCGCTTCGATCAGGGCGACCAGCGTGGTGTCGGGCACCGGATGCGCGGTCGCGTTGAAGTCGAACAGCGTGCGCGTCGCTTCGTCGGCCGTTGCCAGCGGCACGTCATCTAGATGCGCGTCCGCATGCGTCGCGAGATCGAACGCGGCCGCGAGAAAGGCCCGCAATCGCGTCGCGTGCGCGGCCACATCTGCGGCGCTGTAGAGGTCGGGATTCGCCTCGATCTCCAGATCCAGCAACTGCGTGCCGTCACCGCGGAAGCCCAGCGTCACGTCGTCGACCGGACCTGTGCCGAGGATCTCCAGCGTGGCCTGCGCACCGGTCAGCACCGCTGGCCGGTAGAACGGTTGCACATTGATCAATGGCCCGTGCAGCCGGCGCTGGCCGCCGATCAGGCCCAGATCACGACGCAACTGTTCGCCGCGATAACGACCGTGACGGCGTCCGCGCACCAGCGCACGCACCATCGTCTGCATGAAGTCCGTGACCGTCGCATCCGGCGTTGCCGGCACGCGCAGCGGCAACACGTTCATCACCATCGCCGGCACCCGCGCCGAAGCGCTGCCGAGCCGGCCCATGAAGGGCACGCCCACCACCGTCTCGCCCTGCCCGCCGAAGCGCTGGCAATAGGCGGCGGTCAGGGCGGTGAGCACGTCCGGCCACGGCTGCCCGAGGGCAGCCGATGCGCGCGCAAGACCGTTGCGGAAGTCCGCGTCGAGCGCCTGGACATGGCGCAGGCAGTCGTGCGCGGCATGAGCAAAGCCGCCGCCGAGTCCTTCGGCCGCAGGCATTCCGGCCAGCGATTCGCGCCAGTACGCGGCGTCGGTGCCGCGCCTGTCGGACACGCGATACGCCGCGTCTTCGGCCAGCACACCTTCGAAATTCGCCAACGGTGCACCGGCATCCGCCTGCGCGTACAGCGCGCAGGCACGTTCGGTCAGCAGCGCCATGCCATAGCCGTCGGTCGCAAGGTGATGCACGCGCAGGTACCAGACCGCGCGCGCGCCGCCGAGCAGGTACAGGCGCTGCAGCGCGAGACGGTCGCGTGCGGGATCGACCGGCGTGTGGCGATCGCGCGTCATGGCCGCGCGCGCGGATGTTTCGGCGTCGGGGTCGGCCGACAGGTCGATGACCTCCAGCGCCGGCCGATGCGAGGGGTCGATCCACTGGCGCGGACCGTCCGCGGTTTCGCGCATGCGCATGCGCAACGCCGGCGCTTCGTCCATCGCGCGATCGGCGGCGCGCGCGAATGCAGCGACATCCAGCGGGCCGTCGATCCACAGCGCATGCGCGGTATTGAAGGCCGGGTTGTCCGGCGCCAGCCGCTGCGCATACCACAGGCCGGCCTGCGCCTCGGTCAGCGGCGCGCCGGCATCGTCGGCCGGCGACTCGACATCCGACACGACGCTCATCCGGCCTTCTGCAGCCCCTGCACCACCTGCCACCAGCCGGCGAGCGTGGTGTGTTCGGCCAGATGCGAGAACTCCAGCGCGATGCCGTGCTCGCCCCAGGCCATCACCAGACCCAGCACGCGCATCGAGTCGAGGCCGAGGTCCATCAGGTTGTCGTCGTCGCGCACGTCCTCGGGCGCTTCGCCGGCGAGTCGGGCGACATCGGCGCGCATGCGTTCGAGTGTGAGTGGGCCGGTGCGGTCGGTGGTCATGGCAGCAGTTCCAGAAGTCGGTCGGTGGTCAGCGGCACGGCGCAGGTGCGCGCGACCCAGTGCAGCGCCAGGTCATGGTCGGCGCGCGAGAAATCGGCGAGCGCGTCGGCGACGACGAAGGTTTCGATGTCGCGCTGGAAGGCCTCGGTCGCGGTCGACAGCACGCCGATATGGGCGTAGACGCCGGTGATCAGCAACTGGTCGCGGCCGCGCACACGCATCAGCGTCTCGAGATTGCTGCGCTGGAAGGCGCTGTAGCGATGTTTGACCAGCACGTGGTCGTTCCTCGCCGGTGCCAGCGCATCGATGATGGTTTCGTGGTCTTCGATCGCCTGCATGCCCGGCCCCCACAGATCGGCCTGCAGGCCGCGGTCACGGCGGTCCTGGTTGCCGCGCTGGGCGGTGTAGAACACCGGGATGTCGCGGCTGCGGCAATGCGCGAGCAGGCGCGCGAGGTTGGCGATCGCGGGCGCGAGCGGCGCATCGTCCTGTGCGAACGCGGCGAGGAAGTAGCGCTGCATGTCGTGCACGAGCAGCGCGGCGCGCGCGGTCTGCGGCACCCACTGGCCGCGTGCGGCGGGCAGTTCGTCAACGGTCGGCAGCGGGTATGGATTGATTCTGGGAAGGCCCATGATTCGGTTCTTTACAGATTGATCGGCTGTACTCGACAACCCGGATTGCATCAGATCACGTCATTCCCGCGATCGCGGGGCTCTCGGCTGACGCATGTCCGATGTCCATGGACGTCGACGGTTGAAGAGCAAAGTCCCTGGATTCCCGCCTTCGCGGGAATGACGGTTTGGGAAATACCTGCGGACGTCGACATTACGATGGCTCCTGCGTGGCCAGGAAACGCGCGCGCAACTGCGCACGCAGTTCGCGCCGGCTGATCTTGCCGACCGCGGTGGTGCCGAAGGCCTCCACGAACACGATCTGGTCGGGCACCTTGAACGCGGCAAGCCCGCGTCCGCGGACCCAGGCCTTGAGTTCGGCCGGACGTGGTTTCTCGTCGCCGGGAATCACGAAGGCGCAACTGCGCTCGCCGAGGAAATCGTCGGGAATCGAGACGACCGCCGCATCGAACACCTGCGGGTGCGCGAGCAGATGGTCCTCGATCTCCTCGGCCGAGATCTTCTCGCCGGCACGGTTGATGTGGTCCGTTGCACGCCCCTGCACGATCAGGTGTCCGCTCGGCAGGCGCTGGACCATGTCGCCGGTGCGGTAGAAGCCGTCGTCGGTGAACGACCGCGCGTTCGCCGCGTCGTCGTTGTGATAGCCGCGGATCGTGTAGGGGCCGCGCGTCAGCAGATGGCCGACCTCGCCATCAGCAACCGGCGTGCCCTGGTCGTCGACCACCAGCACTTCGTCATCAATGCTGATCGGCCGGCCCTGCGTGGTCAGCACGATCTCGTCCGGATCGTCGAGGCGCGTGTAGTTCACCAGGCCCTCGGCCATGCCGAAAACCTGCTGCAACCTGCAGCCCAGGCCCGCGACCACGCGGCGCGCGGCTTCGGGCACGAGCTTGGCGCCGCCGACCTGCAGCACCTGGAGGCTCGACAGATCGTGCGTGGTCTTCGTCGCGGCATCGGCCCACAACAGGGCCAGCGGCGGCACCAGACCGACGCAGGTCACGCGCTCGGCGGCGATCAGCGGAAATGCCGCATCCGGCCCCGGCCCCGGGCTCAGCACAACGCGCGCGCCCACATACAGCGCGCCGAAGAAACCCGGCGAACTCATCGGGAAATTGTGTGCGGCCGGCAGCGCGACCATATAGACGCTGTCCGCATCGATACCGCACAGATCGTTGCTGGCGCGGAAGCTGTAGATGTAGTCGTCGTGCGTGCGCGGGATCAGCTTCGACAGGCCGGTGCTGCCGCCGGAGATCTGCAGGAAGGCGACCGACTGCGGATCCGGGTCGCCGGGCAGCGCATCGCGCGGGCCGTCGAGCGACGCGATGGACACGAACTCCGCGCCCTCGCCCACCACGAACACCTGCCGCACCGCCGGCACGTCGGCCTGCAGTTCGCGGGCCAGCGCGCGGTAGTCGAAGGCATCAAAGCGCTCGGCGCAGACGTAGGCCGCGGCCTCGGACTTGCGCGCGAAGTGTGCGACCTCGGTCAGTCGATGCGCCGGCAGCGCGTACACCGGCACCAGCTGCGCGCGGAACAAAGCGCAGACCACGGCGACGAATTCCGGAATATTGCCCAGCTGCACGACCACGCGATCGCCCGGCACCAGGCCCTGCGCGAGCAGACCGGCGCCGATGCGTTCGGCCTCGTTCCAGAGTTGCGCATAGGTCCAGCGCGTGTCGCCGCCGACGACGGCGACGGTGTCGGCGAAGTCGGCTGCGCGCGCGCGCAGAAAACCGGGAAAGGTTTCGCCGCGCCAGTGGCCGGCGGCGCGATAGCGGGCGACGAAATCATCCGGCCACGTCTGACGCAGCGGCAGCTTCGGTTCGGGGGAATCGGTCATGCGGGGTTCGGAAGTCCTGTTACGTCAGACCGCGCGCACGTCGTCGATGCCGATCGCGTTGCGCAGGGCCATGAATTTCGCCGCGGTCTCGTCGACTTCGAGCGCGGGTTGCGAGTCGGCCACGATACCGGCGCCGGCGAACAGGTGCATGGCATGGCCCTGCACGCGCGCGCAGCGGATCGCCACGTACCAGTCGCCATCGCCCGAAGCATCGGTCCAGCCGACCGCGCCGGCGTAGAAGCCGCGATCGAAGGGTTCGAGATCGCGGATCGCCTGCAATGCCGGCAGACGCGGCGTGCCGCAGACCGCAGGCGTGGGATGCAGGATGCCGGCCAAGGTGGCCGACGAGACATCGAGGTCCTTGAGCGTGCCGGTGATGTGGGTCGCCAGATGCAGCATCGTCGCGGTCATCTGCAGCGAGGGCCGCGGCGGCGCCTGCAGCTGGCTGCACAAAGGCGCCAGTCCGTCGAGGATGGCCTCGACGACGAAGCGGTGTTCGTGCAGATCCTTGTCGGAGGCCAGCAGCGCATGGGTGCGGCGCTGGTCTTCGGCGGCGTCGCCGCTGCGGCGCGCGGAGCCGGCCAGCGGGTGCGAGACCACGTCGCGCCCGCGACGCGAGACCAGCAGCTCCGGGGTGGCGCCGACCAGCCACGCGGGCGCCTCGCCAGTCGCGACCGGCAGCGGCACGACATACGTGGTCACGCTGGCATCGCTGCCGAGCCTGGCCGCGAGCACGTACGGGTCGATCGATGATGTGCTCTCGACCCGCAGACCGCGTGCGAGCACCACCTTGCGCAGCGCATCGGCGCCGTCGGGCGCCGCCTTCAGCGTGGCCACGCAACGCGCGACCGCATCGGCGTAATCGCGTGCCGGCGGCAGTTCGGCCGTGGTGCCCCAGGGCCCCGGCGCACCAGGCGGCCCCCCGCGACCCGGCACCGCAAAACGCGCCGGCTGATACAGCGCGTCATCGCGGTGCGGATCGAAAGGCAGTGCGCCGACCAGCAGATCAGGACCGCCGCGCGGGGATGCGAAGAAGGCGTCGACGCGTGCACCCAGCGTCGATGCGGGTCCGGCCGGCAGACGCGACAACAGCCCGTCGGTGGCCAGGTGGCGATCCGGCGCATGCAGGCGGAACAGGCTGGCGAGATCGCCGGTCCGGTCGCGCGGTTCGATCAGCGGCGCCGCGCTCATGCCACGGACCTCGCGTGCCATGCGGCCACCAGCGACAGCGCCAGCAACACCGTTCCGACGAACAGATACGGCAGCGACGGCGACCAGCGGTACAGCAGCGTGCCCAGCAGCGGCCCGGCGACCATGCCCATGCCCTGTACCGCCGCGACCGTGCCGGCGGCGGCGCCCTGTTCGTGGGCTTCGACCGAATCGGCCGCCAGCGCCTGGAACGAGGGAAACACGAACCCCATGCCGAAGGCCGCGACCCCGTAGGCCAGCAGCAGTTGCCACTGCAGCGCGACCAGAGCCGAGGACGCGAAGCCGATGCCCGAGACCAGCGCGCCGATGACGATCCAGCGCGCGGGCGGCACGGTCTTGAGCCGCATCACCAGCGCCTGCGCGACGATCAGTCCCGCCCCCACCGCCGTCAAGGCCAGGCCGGCGACGCGCGCGCCGTCGGTCGGCGACAACTGCAGCCGGTCGATCGCGAAGAAGCCCACGACCACCTGGGCGATCGTCACCGAGACCATCGCTGCGAATACCGTGCACAGCGGCAGCCGCAGGCGCGCATCGGTCAGCGCCATCGTCGCCCTGGGCCCGTGATGCACGGTGTCGGCCGCGGGCGCGTCGGGCAGCCGCCACCACAGCACGGCCAGCGCCAGCAGTGGCAACAGCGCCGCCACGTACAGGGCCAGCGCGATGCCGTGAAAGGCCAGCCAGCCTGCGGCGGCCGGGCCGACCACCATGCCGACGGCGTTCGCCGTGCCGAGCCTGGCCATTGCCGCGCCGCGCGCGCCCGGTGCGATCTCGTCGGCCACCTGGGCGGCGGCCGTGGGCGGGATCGCCGCGTAGCACAGGCCGATCAGGGCGCGTGTCGCAACGAGTACGGTCGCCGACAGAAAGACTGCCGGCGGCGCGCGCAGCGCCACGTCGACGAACACCGCCATGGCGATGTAGACCACCGCGTAGCCCGCCAGACCGATCAGCAGCACCCGACGGCGACCGATGCGATCGCTCAGATGCCCCCAGCGGCGGGCCGACAGCATCCACAGCACGCCGGCCGCCGTCACCGACAGGCCCGCGTGCCACTCGGCCAGTCCCAGCAGGCGCACGACCGGCCCGACGACCGCAACGAAGGCCATCATCGCCATCGTCCCGACCAGTGCGGTGAACACCAGCGCGGGCAGCGCGGAAGCGGGTCGGGGCGAAGCGGCGGCGGTCTGCATCTCGATCTCGACAGGGCGCGCAGTGCGCGCAACACGGGTGGACGGCCCACGCCGATCCAAGCAGTGAATGATAGCAGTTCGCATTTGCATGCCGGCACAACATGGCGAAGCGCCAGTGCTTCGCGCGCCAAGCATTATTGAGAACAATTCGCATTCGGTTTAAGATTTGTGAATGCCGCCTTGGCGGTGTTCCTCCACTGCCCTCTCAGCCGCCGCCCGAGGCCCGTCCCGCGCCGGAGCCCCATCCCGCATGTCCCGCATCCGCCCGTCCCGATTCGCCCTGTCCCTGCTTGCCACGTCGATCACGCTGTCGCTGGCTGCGCCGGCCCTCGCCGATGACCGTGCCGCCGCCGAATCCGGCGCGACCGAGTTCGACACTGTCCGCGTCACCGCCGAGGCCATTGCGCGCCAGGCGCTGGGCACATCGGTGATCACCGTCGAGGACATCGAGCGCCGCCCGCCGGCGAACGACCTGTCGGAGCTGATCCGCACCATGCCGGGCGTCAACCTCACCGGGAACAGCGCCTCGGGCCAGTACGGCAACAGCCGCCAGATCGATCTGCGCGGCATGGGCCCGGAGAACACGCTGATCCTCGTCGACGGCAAGCCGGTCGGCTCGCGCGATTCGATCCGAATGGGCCGCAGCGGCGAGCGCAACACGCGCGGCGACACCAACTGGGTGCCGGCCGAAGCGGTGGAGCGCATCGAAGTGCTGCGAGGCCCGGCCGCGGCCCGGTACGGCTCGGGCGCATCGGGCGGCGTGGTCAACATCATCACCAAGCGCCCGACCGGTGAACTCACCGGCTCGCTGAACCTGTTCGGCCAGGTGCCGCAGCATGGCGCCGAGGGCGGCAGCCAGCGCGCCGGCGTGACCCTGAGCGGCCCGCTGACCGAAGCGCTGTCGTTCCGCCTCTACGGCAACGTCAACAAGACCGACGCCGACTCGCTCGCGCTCAATGCCGACTATCTGACCGACGAAGGCGTGACCCCGCCGGCCGGCCGCGAAGGCGTACGCAACCGCGACGTCAACGCCCTGCTGCGCTGGGACCTGAGCGATGCGCACGTGGTCGAGTTCGAGGCCGGCACCAGCCGCCAGGGCAACATCTACGCCGGCGACCGCGCCGTGAGCCTCGACGGCACGCCGCTGACCAGCGAACTGGCCAATGCCGGCGCCGAAACCAACCGCATGTACCGCAACACCGGCGCGGTCACCCATCGCGGCGCCTGGGGCGATGCGTCTTCGCGCCTGACGCTGGCGTTCGAGGGCACCAACAACAAGCGACTCAACGAGGGCCTGGCTGGCGGCCCGGAGGGCACGATCGGTGATGCGACCGCCTGGTCCACCTCGCGCCTGCGCAACACCAGCATCGATGGCGAGATCAACCTGCCCACGGCCTTCGGCGCCACCGAGCACGTGTGGACGTTCGGCTTCGAGCATCGCGACAGCGAACTCGAAGATCCCTATTCGGTTTCGCAGTCGGGCGGCAGCGGCGGCGGTATCCCGGGCCTGGACCCGGCGCGCGGCGGCGGCAAGTCCGATGCGCGGACCTCGGCGGTGTTCGTCGAGGACAACATCTATCTGGGCGAGCGCTGGATCGTGACGCCCGGTCTGCGCTTCGACCATCACAGCCAGTTCGGCAACAACACCAGCCCCAGCCTCAACGTGCAGTTCGCCCTCACCGGCGACGTCAAGCTCAAGGGCGGCGTGGCGCGCGCGTTCAAGGCGCCCAACCTCTACCAGTCCAATCCCAACTATCTCTATTACACGCGCGGCTTCGGCTGCCCGGACAACTTCCCCAATCTCGGCTCGGGCTGCTACGTGCAGGGCAATGCCGACCTCGCGCCCGAAACCAGCCTCAACAAGGAAATCGGCATCGAGTGGGCGCCGCTCAGCGGCCACCACGCCTCGCTGACGTATTTCCACAACGACTACCAGGACAAGATCGTCAGCGGCTACATCCCGGTCGGCCAGACCGAGCCGCCGCCGGGCGTCGCGCCGGCGCGCATCTTCCGCTGGGACAACGCGCCCGATGCGGTCGTCCAGGGCCTGGAGGGCAACGTCAACGTGCCGCTGCTCGGCGATCGCGGCGAGGTGTTCAAGTGGAACACCAACGTCACCTACATGATCGAGAACGAGAACAAGACGACCGGCCAGCCCTTGTCGGTGGTGCCCGAGTACACCGTCAACACCTCGTTCGACTGGCAGGCGACCGATGCACTCTCGCTGCTGCTGACCGGCACGTTCTACGGCCGCCAGGCGCCGGCAACGCGTGACATGAACAACGACGACCGCTGCATCGAGGCCGATGCCGACTGCGCCGCACTGCGTCAGGTGCGCGATCCATACATGGTCTGGAACCTCGGTGCGCGCTACCGCATCACGCCCGACATCAGCCTGGGCGGCGGCATCGACAACCTGCTCGACAAGCGCCTGTTCCGCGAGTCCAGCAGCAGCTACGCGGGCGCGGCGACCTACAACGAGCCCGGCCGCGCCTACTACGTCAGCATGCACATCGGCTTCTGATCGCCGAGCCCCCGCAAAGCGGACGCGTGTACTGCGCGTCCGCGATCACCGCCAGAGCCCGCCCTACATCATGTTTCCTGTCGTCCCCGCACCTCTCCGCCGCTCCTGTCGCTCGCTGCTCGCCTGCGCCGTCGCCTTCGGGCTCGCCCAGCCGGCGCTCGCGCAGGAAGACGACGCGCGCACGCTCGACACCGTCCGCGTGACCGCCGAGCAGATCGCGCGCCAGGCGCTGGGCGCCTCGACGGTGCTGGCCGAGGACATCGCCCTGCAGCCGCCGCGCAACGACATCTCCGAATTCCTGCGCACGCTGCCGGGCGTCAACCTCACCGGCAATTCGACCAGCGGCCAGCGCGGGAACAATCGCCAGATCGACGTCCGCGGCATGGGCCCGGAGAACACGCTGATCCTCGTCGACGGCATTCCCGTTTCGAGCCGCAATGCCGTGCGCTACGGCTGGCGCGGCGAGCGTGACACCCGCGGCGACACCAGCTGGGTGGCGCCCGAGCAGATCGCGCGCATCGAAGTGCTGCGCGGGCCGGCCGCGGCGCGCTACGGCAGCGGCGCCGCCGGTGGCGTGGTCAACATCATTACCCGCGCCCCGTCCGACCGCTTCGGCGGCTCGCTCGATCTCTACGGTTCGGTGCCCACGCACGGCGTCGACGGCGGCAGCCAGCGCGCGGGCCTGCAGATGAGCGGCCCGCTGGGTGAGCGGCTGTCGTTCCGCCTGTCCGGCAACACCGGCAAGGCCGACGCCGACGACTTCGAGATCAACCGTGACCACGCCTCGGTGCGTACCGGCAGCAACGCCGGCACCTTCCCCGCCGGCCGCGAAGGCGTGCGCAACCGCAACCTGCAGGCCAAGCTGCTGTGGGAGGTGGCGCCCGACCATCGCATCGATTTCGGCACCGGCTTCAGCCGCCAGGGCAACCTCTACACCGGCGACAGCCAGAACACGAACCGCAACGCCGAAGTGCTCAAGTGGATCGGCGCGGAAACCAACCGCAGCTATCGCCGCACCTTCGACATCAGCCATCGCGGCAGCTACGGCGAGGCCACGCGCTCGCTGGTCTACGTGGCGCTGGAGGACACCACCAACACCCGCCTGCTCGAAGGCCTGGCCGGTGGCACCGAGGGCATCTTCCTCGTCGACGGCGGCTTCGGCGACATCGACCTGCGCACGCTCACCGCGCATGCCGAACTCAACCACACCATCACCGGTGCCCGGGTCGATCACGTGCTGACCGTGGGCGCGGAGTGGGTCGACAGCCGGCTCGAGGACATGGCCTCGGGCCTGAAGGACCGCAACCCGCAGCCGAACGTGCCGGTGCCGCCGACGCGCTGGGACGGCCGCATCGATGCGCGCATCGCCTCGGTGTTCGTCGAGGACAACATCTACCTGGGCGATGCACTGACGCTGACCCCGACCCTGCGCTACGACCACCACGATCGCCACGGCGGAAATTTCAGCCCCGCGCTCAATGCGGCCTGGACCTTCGCGCCCGACTGGACGCTGCGCGCCGGCGTGGCGCGGGCCTACAAGGCGCCCAATCTCTACCAGGGCAATGCCGGCTACACGCTCTACAGCAACGGCATCGGTTGCTGGGGCGGCGGCGGGCCGTGCTTCCTGGTCGGCAACGACGCGCTCGAGGCCGAAACCAGCATCAACAAGGAACTGGGCGTGCAGTTCGCCGACGGCCGCATGCAGGCCGGGCTGACCTACTTCCACAACGACTACCGCGACAAGGTCGAGGCCGGGCGCGCGGTCGTCGAGCGCATCGGCAACGTCGACGTGTTCCAGTGGGACAACGTGCCCAAGGCGGTGGTGTCGGGGCTGGAAGGCAGCCTGGAGCTGCCGCTGAGCGAGGCGCTGCGCTGGAATACCAACATCACCTGGATGCTCGAATCGGAGAACCGCTCCACCGGCGATGCGCTGTCGACGATTCCCGAGTACACCGTCAACACCGCCCTCGACTGGGCGGCGACCGCGCGCCTGCAACTGCGCGCACGCGCCACGTTCTATGGCGAGCAGACGCCCCAGCGCCTCGACTACCAGGGCCTGCCGGTCACCGGCAGCGCCGCGGACGTCATGCCGGCCTACGGCCTGGTCGGCCTGAGCGGCCGTTACCGCATCACCGATGCAGTGAGCCTGACGCTGGGCGTGGACAACCTGCTCGACAAGCGCATCTTCCGCCGCGGCAACGCCTCGGGCGTCAACCTCGGCACGCCCAACGAGATCCAGGGCGCCGGCGCCTGGACCTACAACGAAGCTGGACGCGCCTGGTTCGTCAGCACCACCATCGGCTTCTGACTCCCATGAAGACCAGTATGCGTACATTCCGTTCCCGGCCCCACCGGCCGCTGCGCCTGGCCACGCTGGCCATCGCGGCCGGTCTGCTGTTCGCATTGCAGGCGCTGCCCTCCACCGCCGCGGCCCAGCAGCGCAATCCAGGACAGACCATCGGCCCGACCGTCGCCGATCGCGCGTCGACGCACTACGCGTTCGAACGCTTCGAGGTGTCCAGCCCCGACGGCACCCGCACCTGGCGCGTGCACGTCGCGGTGCCGAAGGCGGCCGCGCCGGCCGACGGCTTTCCCGCGTTCTGGATGCTCGACGGCAATGCCGCGCTGATCGAATTCGATGAAGCGCTGCTGGCCGAACTGGCCGCGCAGCCGGTGCCGCATGCACTGGTGTTCGTCGGCTACGCCAACGACCTGCGCATCGATTCGCAGGCCCGCACGCGCGACTACACGCCTGTCGAGGGCGAGCGTCCGGTGCGCGACGGCACCACGATCACCGGCGGTGGCGGCGCCAACGCGCTGCTCGAAGTCATTGAACGGCAGATCCGCCCCGAACTCGCGCGTCGCGTTGCCACCGATCCGCGCCGCCAGACCCTGTGGGGCCACTCGCTCGCCGGTCTGTTCACGCTGCACACGCTCTATACGCGCAGCGGCGCGTTCGACACCTACGCCGCCGGCAGTCCGTCACTGTGGTGGGGTGACGGCGCCCTGTTCGGCGCCCCGGAACAGCGCTTCATCGCCCACAACGCCGGGCGCCCGGCGCGCGTGCTGATCGGCCTGGGCGAGGGTGAGCGACAGGTCGCGCACCGCGATCTCGACGATCCGCGCGTGCAGGTGCACCTGCGGCGCATCGCGGCCGCACCGCCGGATTCGGCGCAGAAGCTCGCCGCGCGGCTGGCCGATGTCGACGGTCTGCAGGTCGAGTACCGCGAGTTTCCCCGTCTCACCCACGGTCCGATGTTCCGCGCCTCGCTGATGTGGGCGCTGCACGCGATCACCGGCGTCGCCGATCACAGCGACACGCCCAGCCATGCCGATGGCGTGGATCCCGGGCGGTGAACATGCGCCTGCATGCACGGCATGCACCGCACGTACCGGCGTGTCGCGCCACGCGCTCCACTCCCGCATCCGAAGTTGTTTCCCCCCGGCACGACGGAACGCCGGTCAAATCCACGCTCCAGGAGTTCGCCATGCAAAAGCTCTCCCCGCGCCGTCTGCGCTTCGCCGCCCTGTCCCTTGCCATGTGCGCCGCCATCGGTGTCGCCGGCGCGCAGGGTTTCGGTCAGCCCGACGTCGATTTCAACGGCTCCGTGCGCGCCCTCAGCCCGCTCATCAAGGCTGGCGATTCGGTCGAGATGGGCGGCCAGGGCTTCAAGCCGGGCCAGACCGTGACCCTGCTGCGCGGCGAAACCGTGCTCAATGCCCAGCCCTGGACGGCCGATGCGGAAGGTCGCGTCCGTGGCACGGTGCAGATTCCCGCCGATGCCGTGACCGGCCGTCACCCGGTCATCCTGCGTGCCGCCAATCCGGATGCCGCCACCGTGATCGACCTGAAGATCTCCGAGGAAGTGCCGCTCTCGGGCACCGACCGTTATGACGTGGTCGCCAACAAGCTCGCCCAGGGCCTGTACCAGGTCGCACGCAGTGAGGCGTCCAACGCCCTGTTCGTGACCGCCGCGGTGGGACGTCCGCCGGTGACGCAGTCGGAGCTGCTCAAGCTCGACCCGCAGACGCTGGAAATCACCGCCCGTGTCACCCCGGCGCAGGTGGAAGGCCAGACCGACGGCCGCGTGTACGCCGTCTACGGTGTCGCGGTCGACGATGCCAACGGCAACGTCTGGGTCACCAACACGCGCGATGACACGGTCGCCGTCTATCGCCAGTCCGACCTGTCGCTGGTCAAGCAGTTCGACAAGGGCGTGCTGCCGCACGGCCGCGACGTGGTCGTGGACACCAAGGACAATCGCGTCTGGGCCAGCGGCTTCGGTGGCGGCAAGTTCGTGGCCTTCGACGCCACGACGCTCGAAGTGGTGCAGGACCTGACGGTCGAATCGAAGGTGCGCGGCGAGGAATTCGGCCCCATGGCGCTGACCCTGGACCGCGCTGCCGGCAAGCTCTACTCGGTGGGTCTGTCCACGGGCGAGGTGGTGGTGCTCGACGGCGCGACCGGCGCGGTCAACAACATGTTCCGCTTCCCGTCCATCAACGGCGGCATCGGCGTGGCCATCGACCCGGAAGGTCGTCGCCTCTACGTCGCCGCGCAGGGCAGCGACAATCTGGTGATCGCCAATGCCGACACCGGCGAGGTGCTGCACGACGTCTACGTCGGCGCCGGCGCGGTCTACGTCGCCTTCGATCCGCACAGCAAGCTGGCGTATGTCGCCAGCCGCGGCGCCGGCACGATCACCGCGGTGGACGCGAACGGCAACATCGTCGCCAACCTCGAAGGCGGCACGTTCCCCAACCACGTGCTGCCGGCGGGCGACGGCACGGTGTTCGCGATCAACAAGTCGCGCGGCGCCGACGACGCGGATGGCGACCAGATCCGCCGGATCACGCCGAAAACCAACTAAAATCGGTGCCTCGCAGCGGCCGGACCCGGTCCGGCCGCTGTTTTTTTGTCTGCCGCGATGGAAGTCCCGATGTCCGCACGCCGCCTCCGCGCCCCGTTGATCCTCGCCCTCGCCTGCGCGCTTGCCGCCTGTGCGCCATCCGCGCCCGACACCGCGGCCGGCGGCGCAGACACCGCCGGCGTCGATCAGGCGGCATTGCCCCGGGGCTGGCAGCACGTCGCCGGCACCGACATCCCGCGCGTCGCGCGTTCGCAGCAGGACCTGCCGGTGACCGTGCGCTCCGACGACGGCGTCGAAGTCACCGTCACCGACACCGCGCGCACCATCGTCGGCAACGACGACATCGTCATGGTCATGGATTCGCTGGGCCTGTCGGACCAGGTGTTCGCCGCGCCGACCAACGCGGTCACCGACACCGCGCGTAATGCGCAGCACCATTTCCTGTTCAACCGCACGACCGGCGTCGAAGGCATCCTCAGCCTCGATGGCACGTTGTTCGTCGGCAACAGCCTGCGCCGCCACGGCAAGCTCGCCCAGCCGCTGCGCGACGCCGGACAGACGCTGGTGATCGTCGACGAACTGCAGCCCATCCCCGACAAGGTGCGCAAGCTCGCCACCGTGTTCGGCCATGCCGATGAAGGCGAACAGCTCGCCGCGCAGGTGCAGGCGCAGCTCGACGAGGCCGCTCGCATCGCGGCCACGCACACGCGGCGGCCGCGCGTGATCCACGTTTCGGCCACCGGCGGTGGCGGCTCGCCCGCCGTGGCCGGCGCCGACACCGCAGCGGCCGGCATGATCCGCCTCGCCGGCGGCATCAACGTCGGCGACGAGGCCAAGGTTGCCAACTATTCCCAGCTCAGCAACGAAGGCATCGTCGCGGTCGAACCGGAAGTCGTGCTCGTCAGCGAGGACGACCTGCGCGTATTCGGCGGTCCGGCCGGCCTCTGGAAGGCCTATCCGTCACTGAAGCAGACGCCGGCCGGCATGGCCGAGCGCGTCTGGGTGATGCCCGACACCCAGCTCAAGGTCAGCAGCATCGGCGGCGGCACCGGCGCGGTCGCATTGGCCCGGGCACTGGCGACACTCGCCGCCGAACTCGACACCGCGCCCGGCGCATGACCGCAAGCGCCGCCGCGACCCGACGCACCGGCCTGGTCCGGCGCCCGCCGGGCGGCCTGCTGTTCGTCGGCCTGCTGGCCCTGCTGGCGGTGGTGATCGTGCTGTCGTTCGGCATCGGCCCGCTGCGCATCCCGCCGGGCGACGTGGTGCACGTGATCGCGCACAAGCTCGGCCTCATCGATGCCGGCGCGCTCACGCAACGCGACATCTCGGTGGTCTGGAATCTGCGCGTGCCGCGTGCGCTGCTGGCGGTGATCGTCGGCGCTTCGCTGGCGATGGCCGGCGCTGGCCTGCAGGGGTTGTTCGGCAATCCGCTGGCCGATCCGGGCATCGTCGGTGTGACCCACGGCGCGGCGCTGGGCGCGGTGGCGGCAATCGTGCTGGGTATCACCGCGCTGGGCGCCTGGACCATTCCGGTCGCGGCATTTCTGGGCGGCGCGGCGACGACGACGCTGATCTATCTGCTCGCCCGCCCCGATCGCGGCACCGGCACGGCCACGCTGCTGCTGGTCGGCATCGCGATCGCCGCGGCGTGCTCGGCGGCGATCGGCTTTTTCACCTACATCGCCGACGCCGACGAACTGCAGTCGCTGGTGTTCTGGCAGATGGGCTCGCTGGCGATGGCGAACTGGAATTCGATGCTCGCCGCCCTGCCCGCATTCGCGCTCGGCGCGGTCGCGCTGCGCGCGCTCGCCACGCCGCTGGACATGCTCGCGCTCGGCGAACGCCAGGCCCAGCACATCGGTCTGGACGTCAAGCGCGCACGTCTGATGCTGATCGCGGTCTGTGCGCTGCTGGTCGGCTCGGCAGTTGCCTTCGCAGGCGTCGTCGGTTTCGTGGGTCTCGTCGTGCCGCACTTCGTGCGCCTGCTCGCCGGCCCCGGCCATCGCTGGCTGGTGCCGCTGTCGGCAGTGACCGGCGGCCTGCTGATCGTGATCGCCGATACCGCGGCGCGCAGCCTCGATCCGCCGTCGGAGATTCCGTTGGGCCTGTTCTCGGCCGCGCTCGGCGCGCCGTTCTTCCTATGGCTGGTGCTGCGCCGCAAGGGTGCCGCATGAGCCAACACGCAGCCGACGCCGCGCACGACGTGCTCGCGCTCGACGGCGTGACGGTGCGCATCGACGGTCGCGCGATTCTCGACGCGATCGACCTGCAATTCGCCCGTGGCACGCTGACCGCGCTGGTCGGCCCGAACGGCGCCGGCAAGTCGACGCTGCTGGCGGTCGCCAGTGGCGACCTGGTGCCCGTCGCGGGCCGCGTGCGCCTGGCCGGCGCGGAACTGCGCGACTGGAAGGCCCGGCCGCTGGCGCGCGAACGCAGCGTGCTGCCGCAGGACCACGCGGTGCGCTTCGGCTTCAGCGTGCGCGAAGTCGTTGCGATGGGCCGTCTGCCGCATCCGCCGGCGCCGGTGGAAGACGCGCGCATTGTCGACGGTGCACTGGCCGCGGCCGACATCACCGCCCTGGCGCCGCGCGATGTGCAGACGCTGTCGGGCGGCGAGGCCTCGCGCGCCGCGTTCGCACGCGTGCTCGCGCAGGCCACGCCGGTGGTGTTCCTCGACGAGCCGACCGCCGCGCTCGACCTGCAGCACCAGGAAGCCGTGCTGCGCATCGCGCGTGGCCTGGCCGACGACGGCGCCTGTGTGATCGTCGTGCTGCACGACCTCAACCTCGCCGCCGGCCATGCCGACCGCATCGTCATGCTGCATGGCGGACGCATCGCCGCCGACGGCAGCCCGCGCGAAGTCTTGACCCGGACGACGATCGAACAGGTCTACGGCCAGCCGGTGCTCGTGCTCGAACACCCGACCCGCGGCGTGCCGCTGGTGGTCAGCGACGACCCGCGCGCTTCGTGATGCGACAGCCCCTCTTCCTCCCGCCTGACCAGCGCTGTGTCTCAGCTGATAGGTCTGAGCTCGTCATTCCCGCGAAAGCGGGAATGACGACGGATTTTCGCTGCCAGCTGAGACACGACGCTGACCAGGTCCCGGATGGAGGGGCGACGCGCAAAGCGCGTCGGGCGAGGGCCGGGCGTTCCCGCAACGCCCCCTCCGCACAAGCGTAGGATGGCCTGAGCAAGGCGAACCCATCGCCCGCCCCCGGAGATCACGCCATGTCCGTATCCGGCTCCACGATCATCCCCTGTCTGCGCTACGACGACGCCCCGCGCATGATCGACTGGCTGTGCAAGGCCTTCGGCTTCGAGGCGCACGCGGTCCATCGCGACGGCGACACCGTGCACCATGCCCAGCTGATCTTCGGCAGCGGCATGCTGATGCTCGGCTCGACACAGCGCGACAGCGAGTGGGGCGACCTCATCGCCCAGCCTCGCGAGCTGGGCGGACGCACGACCCAGAGCCCCTGTGTTGTCGTCGCCGACGTCGATGCACATTACGCGCGAGCGAAAGCGGCCGGCGCGACCATCGTGCAGGACATCGCCGACCAGCCCTACGGCGGCCGTGGCTATTCCTGCCGCGATCCGGAAGGCCATCTGTGGTGGTTCGGCAGCTATGACCCGTGGGCCGGGTGACAGCGCGTGCGGAGGGGCCGTCCTGACGACGCGTCCGTTCCGCAGGAGCGTGCGGTCACAAAAGCAGATTCCGTTCTTCCGCAGTCGCGCCGCTGATCTGCAGGCGCGCGCTTGCGCGCGAGGAGCTTTCCCGCGGAAGCCCGTCGCGCGCAAGCGCGCTCCTACAGAAAGCCGGGCTTCCCCACGCGATCCGCGACGCCCACCTGTAGGAGCGCGCTCGCGCGCGAACGCTTTCCCGACAAATGCCCCATCGCGCGCAAGCGCGCTCCTACAGAAAGCCGGACCTCCCCGCGCGATCCGCGGCACCCACCTGTAGGAGCGCGCTCGCGCGCGAACGCCTTCCTGGCAATGCCCCTCGCGCGCATGCGCGCGTCTACACGAAGCGTCTTGCCCGCGGAAAGACCATCAGCCCTCGCGCAGGCGCGCCACGACCGGTGCCACCTGCGCCTGCCGCCCCAGCGCTTCGCCGACATCCGCCAGTCGCTGTGCCATCACCTCGGTGTTGTCCGCGCGCAGCGTGGCATGCCCGACCTTGCGCCCGTCGCGCGGCTGCTTGCCGTAGTCGTGCCAGTGCCCGCCCGGCGTCGACAGCATCGGCGTCGGGTCGGGCATCTCACCGATCCAGTTGAGCATGCAGGCCACGCCACGCACGGCGGTATCGCCCAGCGGCAGGCCCAGCACCGCACGCAGGTGATTCTGGAACTGCGAGGTCTCGGCGCCCTCGATCGTCCAGTGCCCGGAGTTGTGCACGCGCGGGGCGAGTTCGTTCGCGAGCAGCTCGCCGTCCCGGCAGAACAGCTCCAGCGCGAACACGCCGACATAGTCCAGACGTTCTGCGATCGCGCGCGCATGCGAGATCGCCGTCGACTGCAGCGTGGCGTCGACGCGGGCCGGCGCCAGACTCGCCGACAGCACGCCGTCGACATGCCAGTTCTCGGTCAGCGGCCAGGCGCGGAATTCACCGTCGCGGCCGCGCACGGCGACCACGCTCAGCTCGCGCTCGAACGCGACGAAGCCCTCAAGAATCAAGCCGACGCTCGACGCCTGCGCGCCCAGCGCATCCCAGGCCGCATCGACATCGGCCGGCGCCTTGATCCGGAACTGGCCCTTGCCGTCGTAGCCCAGGCGCCGGGTCTTGAGGATGCAGGGCGTGCCGATGCGCGACACCGCCTCGTCGAGTTGCGCGCGCGTGGCGACGTCGGCGAAGTCCGGCACCGGAATGCCGAGCTCGCGGAACAGCGTCTTCTCGGCGAGCCGGTCCTGCGTCAGCGCCAATGCGCCGGGATTGGGAAACACCGGCACGCGGTCCGTCAGCCACTGCGCGCTTTGCGCCGGCACGTTCTCGAAATCGAAGGTGGCCACATCGACCTTGTCCGCGAACTCGGCCAGCGCGGCCTCGTCGCGATAGTCGCCGACCAGCAGCGGCGCGAACTGTCCGGCGCAGGCATCGCCCGCGGTGTCCATCACCAGAAAGCGCAAACCGAGCGGCGCGCCCGAAAGCGCGAGCATGCGGGCGAGCTGGCCGCCTCCGAGAATTCCAACGGTGGTCATGGGTGTATCCATTTCAGCAGACATGTCGCCCTCCCCCGCTGCGGGGGGAGCGGGAACCGTTCGCGCGGCGCTACTGCGCGGATCACGCGAACGCCCGACGCGCTGCGTCGGACCGGGCGGGTTGGATGGGGCAAACCTTGAGAGTCGCGGCGCTCGAATCAGACGTGTTCGAGGACTGACGGTCCGCCCCCATCCCGACCTTTCCCCGCTGGCGGGGGAAGGAGAACGGCGGCGCGCCGGTCCCGATGCTCATCGCCGCGGGTCGTCGTTGCTGGCGACGTCGTCGGTCTGGCGCTGGCGGAAATCGGCAAGCGCCGCCGCGACCACGGCATCGTCGGACGCGAGCATCGCCGCAGCGAACAGCGCCGCGTTCGCAGCGCCGGCGTTGCCGATCGCGAACGTCGCCACCGGAATGCCGGCCGGCATCTGCACGATCGACAGCAGCGAATCCATGCCGTTGAGCGCCTTGGACTGCACCGGCACGCCGAGCACCGGCACCGCGGTCTTGGACGCGAGCATGCCCGGCAGATGGGCGGCACCACCGGCGCCGGCGATGATCGCGCGCAGGCCGCGCGACTGCGCGCTGGCGGCGTAATCGAACAGCACGTCGGGCGTGCGGTGCGCGGAGACGACGCGGACTTCGTGCGGAACGCCGAGCTGCTCGAGCTTCTGCGCAGCGTGCTGCATGGTGTCCCAGTCGGATCGCGAACCCATCACGATGCCGACCTTCGGCGGTACGGAACTGGCGGTCATTGGGGATTTCCCGGCCACAAAGACGCATTTTATCCGGGCCGCGACGATCGTGCGCGCACGCCGGCCGCGCGGCGCCGGGTGATACCCTTTTCGCCCGCTCCCACGCTCCCAACAGACCGCCCATGGACCGCAAGCTGCTCGACATCCTCGTCTGCCCCGCCAGCCGCCAGCCGCTCGCACTGCTCGACGCGGCCGGGCTCGACGCGCTCAACGCGGCGATCGCCTCGGGCAATGCGCGACGCGAGGACGGCAGCCCGCAGGCCGGACCGGTGCGCGAGGCATTGATCACCCACGACCGCAAGCGCGTCTACCGGGTCGACGACGGCATTCCGGTGCTGCTGGTCGAAGAAGGCATCGCGACTGCGCAGATTCCGGATTTCCCGAAGGCATGACCGGCAACGACCGCTTCGCCATCCCGCACGCGGCGGTCGCAACCGATGTCGCCGCGGCGCTCGCCGAGGACATCGGCAGCGGCGATGTGACCGCCGCACTGCTGCCCGATGCGGCGGATGTGGCCTACCTGCTGTGCAAGGAAGACGCGGTGGTCTGCGGAAGGCCGTGGTTCGACGCCTGCCATCGCGTGCTCGACCCCGAGGTGCGCATCGACTGGCGCGTCGCCGAAGGGGACCGCGTCGCAGCCGGCACCGTGCTGGCGACGCTCGAGGGCCGCGCGCGCAGCCTGGTCAGCGCTGAGCGCACCTCGCTCAACTTCATGCAGACGCTGAGCGCCACGGCCACCGTGACGGCGCGTCATGTCGACGCGGTGGCTGGTACCGGCACGCGGGTCCTCGACACTCGCAAGACCCTGCCCGGTCTGCGCCTGGCGCAGAAGTACGCGGTGCGCGTGGGCGGCGGCAGCAATCACCGCATCGGGCTCTACGACACGGTGATGCTCAAGGAAAACCATGTGCGTGCGGCTGGTGGCATCGCTGCGGCGGTCGAACGCGCACGCGCGCAAAGCCCCGGCCTGCCACTGGTGATCGAGGTCGAGACGCTGGACGAACTTCGCGCGGCGCTCGGGGCCGGCTGCACCCGGGTACTGATCGACGACTTCGACCGCGACACGCGCCGCGAAGCGGTGCGCATCGCGCGCGAGGCGCCGTTTGGCGGTCGCATTCCGCTGGAGGTTTCGGGCAGTGTCGACTTCGACGGCCTGCGGGCGATCGCCGAAGACGGTGTCGATTACGTGTCGATCGGTGGCCTGACCAAGCACGTCCGCGCCATCGACCTGTCGCTCAAGCTCGGCCCGCCGCCCGCCGCATCGCCGTTGTAGGAGCGCGCCTGCGCGCAAAAAGCGTTCACCGGCGGTGTCCCTCGCGTGCTTGCGCGCTCCTACAGTTCCCAATCTCGCCCTTGTAACGCGTCCTTCGCCCCGCCAGAGTGCGCGCATGCCCGACTTTCCGACGATGATCTTCGTGATGCTGACCGTGTTCGCGGGCTTCCAGTGGTGGAGCAGCGCGCGCGCCGCCGCCGAACGGGCCGGCCAGCTCGGACGCGAGGCCTGCGAACGCGCCGGCGTGCAGTGGCTCGACCAGAGCGTGCACGCCTATGCGATGCGTCTGCGCCGGGGAGACGACGGGCGCCTGCGGATCGAGCGGAGCTTCCGCTTCGAATACTCGGAAGACGGCATGCAACGTCACATCGGCCAGCTGGTCCTGCGTGGCGACCAGCTCATCGCCTTCAGCGGACCCACGCGACCGCAGCCGGTGTCGATCGACTGGCACTGAGCTTCCGGTAGGGCGCGCCCGCGGCACGAGCGGCTTTCACGGGACAGCGCGCGAGCGCGCTCCCGCCGAATCTATTTGACGACGCGCAGATGTCCGCGCCGGGGCTCCGACGGCCCATCGCCGTCGGGCGGATCCTGCGGACCGTCGTCCTCGCCGGCATCGTCGACCGCGTGCAGCGCAGGTGCACTGTCCTCGACTTCGTCGCGCGGCGCGTCCGAGCCGATGATCTCTTCCGGCAGTGCCATGCCCTGCCCGGTTTCGCGGGCGTAGATCGCCAGCACCGCGCCGACGGGCACCATCACCGTCTGGCTGACGCCGCCGAAGCGCGCGGAAAACCGGACGCTGTCGTTGTCCATCTCCAGCCGCCCCACCGCGCGGTCGGCAATGTTGAGCACGATGCGTCCGTCCTTGACCGCGTGGGCGGGCACACGCACGCCCGGTTGCCGCGCATCGACGAGGATGTGCGGCGTCATGCCGTTGTCGGCGATCCATTCGTAGAGCGCCCGCAGCAGGTACGGGCGGTGGCTGGTCATCGGAGGCTGGCTGTCGGTCATGCGCGACAGTCTAGCGGCTCGACCCGAGCTCAGACATGGAAATCTGAATGCCGGAACGGGCCAGCGTCACTCCGGCAGCGCGCGCAGCTGACGCTCCTGCGGCGTCAGGCTGCGGACGAAACCGGGGCTGCGGAAGATGCGATTGCCGTAATCCTCGATCGCCTTCGCGCCGTCCCTGGGCAACGGAATCTCCAGCGCCTGCAGGCGCCAGACGATCGGCGCCATCGCGCAGTCGGCCAGGCTCATTTCCGGGTTGAGGAAGAATTTGCTGGCCTTGAACAGCGGCACCGAGGCGGTGACCAGTTCCTTGAGGCGCTTGCGGCCCGATTCGGCCTGGGCCTTGTTGCCCATCTGGATGGCCTGCACCTGGGGCACCCAGTCGTGTTCGATGCGCAGCATCGCCAGGCGCAGGCGCGCACGCGACAGCGGATCGACCGGCATCAGCGGCGGATGCGGATAGCGCTCGTCGAGATATTCGCTGACCACGCTGGCCGCGTAGAGCACCAGCTCGCGCTCGACCAGGGTCGGCACCGAGTGGTAGGGATTGAGGTCGATCAGATCCTCGGGCGGATTCTGCGCATCCACCGGGACCATGTCGTAGGTCACGCCCTTGGCGGCCAGCACCAGACGTGCACGGTGGCTCAGCACGTCGTCGACAGAAGAAAACAGCGTCAGCACGTTTCGCATGGATGCACTCGTGGCCGTCGCCCGGCCTGTCCGGAGGCTGGAATCCGCCAGCCCGGTGACGCCGGCTGCTGCTCGCAGACGACTGTCGCGGTTTTCCGAGTCTCGCATTTCACTGAGCCGGACGGCAATGGTCCGAACGGCACGGTGGGCGTGTCCGCGAAGTCCGGACACGTATCGGATCAGTGGACGTCGCGCCAGTATTCCTGCTTGAGCAGCCAGGCCAGGAACGTCAGCAGCACCAGGAACAGCAGCACCCAGACGCCGAGCTGCTGGCGCTTGAGCGCCGCCGGCTCACCGACGTATTCGAGGAATGCGGTGATGTCGCGCACCGTCTGGTCGAACTCGCGGCTGTCCTGGCTGCCCGGCGTGCCCATCTCGAGATGCGCGACCACCGGCTCGCCGGTCTCGTCCGTCTCGCCGTGTACGGCGCGCTGCAGGCCCTGCATCTCCCAAAGCGGGTTGGGCATCGATGCGCTTGGAAACAGGGTGTTGTTCCAGCCCAGGGGCCGGGTCTCGTCGAGGTAGAACGACTTGAGATAGGTGAACACCCAGTCGGGCCCGCGCACGCGGGTGATCAGGCTCAGGTCCGGCGGTGCCTGCCCGAACCACTGCGCGCCCTGCTCGGCCGGCATCGACGAGATGATGTGCTCGCCGAACGCCGCACCGGTGAGGTTGAGGTTGTTCATGACCTCGTCCTCGGTCAGACCCAGATCCTCGGCCATCCGCGAGTAGCGCATGAACTTGAGCGAATGGCACCCGGCGCAGTAGTTCATGTAGAGCTGCGCGCCGCGCTGCAGCGACGCGCGGTCACCGATGTCGGTACCGGCCTGTTCGACGGGACCACCCGCCGCGGCGAACGCGCCGAACGACAGCAGCAGGCCGACAACGGCGGTCGCGAAACGGATGCGGAACATGCGGGCGAAGGACATGCTGGCGAACGAATGATCAGTCATGTGTCGTCACCCGTTCCGGCACAGGCCTGGTCCGGTCGAGCCTGGTCCAGACCGGCATGGTGATGAAGAAGGCGAAATAGAGGAATGTCAGCACGCGGCCGATGATGGTTTCCGTCTCGTCCGTGCCGGGGCCGGCGCCGATCTTGCCCAGCCACACGAAGCACACCGCCAGCACCGCCAGCATGATCTTGGTCAGCGGCCCGCGGTAGCGATGCGAGCGCACCTTGCAGCGGTCCAGCCACGGCACCAGGAACAGGATCGCGATCGCACCGAACATCACGATCACGCCACCGAGCTTGTCGGGCACCACACGCAACATCGCGTAGTACGGCGTGTAGTACCACACCGGCTTGATGTGCTCGGGCGTGACCAGATGGTTGGCGGCGGTGAAGTTGTCGTGCTCGAGGAACCAGCCGCCGAACGCTGGCGCGAAGAAGATGATGAAGGCCGCGATGATCAGGAAGAAGCAGACGTAGAAGCCGTCCTTGACCGTGTAGTAGGGATGGAAGGGAACGGCGTCCACCGGCGCGCTCGGCGACCAGCGGTTCCCCTTGGGGCCCTTCTTGATGTCCACACCGTCGGGATTGTTCGAGCCCACTTCGTGCAGCGCCCCCAGATGCAGCACGACCAGCAGCAGCAGCACCAGCGGCAGCGCGATCACGTGCAGGGCGAAGAAGCGGTTGAGCGTGGCATCGGAGGGCAAGTAGTCGCCCATGATCCATTCGGTGAGGCCATTGCCGATGACCGGCACCGCACCGAACAGCGAGATGATCACCTTCGCGCCCCAGAACGACATCTGGCCCCAGGGCAGCACATAGCCCAGGAACGCTTCGGCCATCAGCACCAGGTAGATCAGCATGCCCAGAATCCACACCAGCTCGCGCGGCTTCTGGTAACTGCCGTACATCAGGCCGCGGAACATGTGCAGATAGACCACGACGAAGAACAGCGAGGCGCCGGTACTGTGCATGTAGCGGATCAGCCAGCCCCACTCCACGTCGCGCATGATGTACTCGACCGAGGCGAAGGCTTCCGCCGCGCTCGGCTTGTAGTGCATCGTCAGGAAGATGCCGGTCAGGATCTGGTTGACCAGCACGACCAGCGACAGCACGCCGAAGATGTACCAGATGTTGAAGTTCTTCGGCGCGTAGTACTCGGTCATGTGCTTGCGGTACATCGGCATCAGTGCCGGTGCACGCGCGTTGACCCAGTCGAAGACGCCATGGGCGCCGCGGGTGAAGACGTTGGCCATCAGGCTGCCCCCTCGGGATCGACGCCGATGACCAGGGTGTTGTCGTCGGCATAGTGATGCGGGGGCACCAGCAGATTGGTCGGCGCGGGCACGCCGTCGTAAACCCGGCCGGCCATGTCGAACTTGGATTTGTGGCAGGGGCAGAAGTAGCCCCCCTTCCAGTTGGCATCGAACGGCGCCGGGCGGATCTCGGCGACCATTTCCGGCGAACAGCCCAGATGCGTGCACAAGCCCACCAGCACCGAGATGTCGGGCTTGAGCGAGCGCAGTTCGGGGTTGGCCTGCAGCACGTAATCGGGCTGCTGGTCGACGTTGCCCGATTCGGGATCGCGCAGCTGGCTGTCGAGCGTCGGCAGGGCATCGAGGATGGCCTTGGACCGTTTCACGATCCAGATCGGCTGGCCACGCCACTCGGCGATCAGGCGCTGGCCCTCCTGCAGGGCACTGATGTCGACCGTCACCGGCGCACCGGCCAGTCGCGCACGTGCGCTCGGGTTCCAGGACTTGATGAAGGGGATGGCCGTGATGCCTGCCCCGACCGCGCCCACTACCAGGGTACTGGCCGTCAGGAACCGGCGCCGCCCTCCATTGACTGGACCTTCCCCGCCACCAGGCCCGCTCACCGCTTCATCGACCATCCGGTACCCGCCCTCTTTCGGTAGCTGTTGTGTACTGGCTGCCGCAGACCATGGCGCCCGGAGGCACGGTTGGCCGCTATAGAGATGCCCGAGTGTAGCGGAAGCCTGAATCGACCGACAATCGCCGTTGCAAGAGGATTGCGCGGGCCCGCCTCACCTGCTTGCGACCTGTCCGCGGTAGCGCTCGGCCAAGGTGCCGACCCGCACCACGTAGCGCTGGGTTTCGGCGTACGGCGGCACGCCGCCATGGCGCTGGACCGCGCCTTCGCCGGCGTTGTAGCCGGCCGCGGCGAGGGTGAGATCGCCGTTGAAGCGCTTGAGCAGCCAGGCGAGATATTCGACGCCGCCGCGGATGTTCTGCTCGGGATCGAAGGCATTGGCGACCCCGAAGCGCGCGGCGGTGGCCGGCATCAGCTGCATCAGGCCCTGGGCGCCGGCGCGTGAGAGAGCGTTGGGGTTGAACGCCGATTCGGCATGCATGATCGCGCGGACGATCGCTTCCTCGACCCCGAAATCGCGCGCGGCACGGGCGATCTCGTCGCGATAGGCATTCTGGTTGAGCCGCACGTTGCCGAAGTTGACGCCGGGCGCCGCGCCGCAGGCGTAGCAGGTCTCGAAGAAGCTGTAACGGATGGTGCGCACCGCGGCGACCTGCGCGCCGCCAGCCGGACGGCTGCTGCTGTAGTGGCGCACGCCGTCCTTCACATAGGAATACACCTGACCCTGCTGCAGCCGACGCTGTCCACCGCCCTGCGTCGCAGGCGCCGACGCCGATGCGGTCGCGGCAACGGGCGCGGCCCTGGCGGCGGGAGCCGGCGCGGTCGATGCGCCGCCCATGAAGGTCGCCGGGGCGCCACTGTCGGCATTGGCAGGAGCGCTGTCTGGAGCCGGCGCCGGCCGCGATGCCGCCGGCGCAGCGCGCCTGGAGGGCGGCGGGGGCGCGCTGCTGACCACGCGGCACGCAGCGCCAGAGACCCGCTTGCTGACGTACTGCGGTACGCCGTCGCCAGTGTCGCAGCGATACAGCGTGCTGCCGGCAACCGGAAAGGCCGCCAGCAGACCGAGCGTCGCGATGAGTCCCCATCCCCGTTTCACGCGCGGAGTTTCCAACACTCCGCCAGGCTTGCCAAGTGCTTGATTGTGAACGACGCGCGCACCGGAACCTGGCCCGGTGGCGCGGCGCCGGGCGCGCTTGCCGCTACACTGCGCGCCCCTTCCCAGCCATCCGGCCCGGACTCACCGCCGCGCCCCGGACATGCCATGACCCAGACCGCTTCCGCAGCGCCGAGCGCGCCTGCTTCCGACCTTCCGTCTTCCGCCGCGATCCCGCTGCCGGTGCTCGGCGACGCGCCGACGGCCCCCGCTCAACCCGTACGCGGCAAGCTCTATATCCAGACCCACGGCTGCCAGATGAACGAGTACGACTCGGCCAAGATGGCCGACGTGCTCGCCGCGGCGGAAGGCCTGGAGCTGACCGACAACGTCGAGGAAGCCGACGTGGTGCTGGTCAACACCTGTTCGATCCGCGAGAAGGCGCAGGAGAAGGTCTTCAGCCAGCTCGGCCGCTGGAAGGCGCTGAAGAAGGACGGCAAGCCGGTGCTGATCGGCGTCGGCGGCTGCGTGGCGTCGCAGGAGGGCGAGGCGATCGTCAAACGCGCGCCGTTCGTGGACCTGGTGTTCGGCCCGCAGACCCTGCACCGCCTGCCGGAGCTGATCCGCGCGCGTCGCGAGCAGAACGTGCCGCAGGTCGACATCAGCTTCCCCGAGATCGAGAAGTTCGACCGTCTGCCCGAGCCGCGCGCCGAAGGCCCGACCGCGTTCGTGTCGATCATGGAAGGCTGTTCGAAATACTGCTCGTTCTGCGTGGTGCCCTACACCCGCGGCACCGAGATCAGCCGGCCGTTCGAGGACGTGCTGGTGGAAGTGGTCCAGCTCGCCGGCAAGGGCGTGCGCGAGATCAACCTGCTCGGCCAGAACGTCAACGCCTATCGCGGCGACATGGGCGACGGCACGATCGCCGACTTGGGCCTGCTGATCCGCACGATCGCCGAGATCGACGGTGTCGACCGCATCCGCTTCACCACCTCGCATCCGCTGGAGTTCTCCGACTCGCTGGTCGAGGCCTACCGCGACGTGCCCAAGCTCGCCAACTATCTGCACCTGCCGGTGCAGGCCGGCAGCGACCGGATTCTTTCGGCGATGAAGCGCGGCTACACCGCGCTGGAATTCAAGCAGAAGATCCGCAAGCTTCGCGCCGTGCGCCCAGACATCTCGATCAGTTCGGACTTCATCGTCGGCTTTCCCGGCGAGACCGAGGCCGATTTCGAGAAGACCATGAAGCTGATCGAGGACGTCGGCTTCGACCAGTCGTTCTCCTTCATCTATTCGCGCCGCCCCGGCACGCCGGCCTCGGATCTCGAGGACACGGTGACCGCCGAGGAGAAACACGCGCGCCTGTCGCGCCTGCAGGCGCACATCAATGCGCACGCCGCGGGCATCTCGCAGGCGATGGTCGGCAGCGTGCAGACCGTGCTGGTCGAAGGGCCGTCGCGCAAGGATCCCAACGAGCTGACCGGCAAGACCGAGAACATGCGCTCGGTGAATTTCCCGGCGCCCGCGCGCCTGATCGGGCAGTTCGTGGATGTGGAAATCACCGCCGCGCTGACGAACTCGCTGCGCGGACGGATCGTGGTGCGCGAAGGCGATTGAGGCTTCGTTCCGTCGGGCGGACCGTAAGGACGTATCGTCATTCCCGCGAAGGCGGGGATCCAGCGCCTCTGCTTCGCGTCGGACACTCAAGTCGCTGGATTCCCGCGTTCGCGGGAATGACGTCCTCCATACCTGTGGGCGGGGACCTTTTTCGGCACTTCTCCACGTCGACCTACGGCCATCACCACTAGAATCCGCGCCATGACCAACGCCCTGCCCGAACGCACCTTCCTGCTCGAACCGTCCGATTCCGAGCGCCTGTCCAACCTTGCCGGTCCCTTCGACGGCCACCTGCGGCAGATCGAGTTGCGGCTGGGTGTCGAGATCGCCAACCGCGGCAACATCTTCCGCATCACCGGCCGCGACGAGGCGATGCTCGACCGCACCGAGAAGTTGCTCAAGGCGCTCTACGCAGAGAGCGAGGACACGGTCTTCGACAGCCACGCGATCAACCTGCGCCTGAGTCCGGCCAATGTCGAAGGCGACGACGACGCCTACGTGCCGCAGGAAGTCGCCGTGCGCGTGAAGCGCGGCACGATCCGCGGCCGTGGTCCGAACCAGGCCAAGTACCTGCACCGGATCACCACCCACGACATCAACTTCGGCATCGGCCCGGCCGGTACCGGCAAGACCTTCCTCGCCGTGGCGATGGCGGTGGAGGCGCTCAACGAATCCAAGGTGCAGCGCCTGATCCTGGTGCGTCCGGCGGTCGAGGCCGGCGAGAAGCTCGGCTTTCTGCCGGGCGATCTGACCCAGAAGGTGGACCCCTACCTGCGTCCGCTCTACGACGCCCTCTACGAAATGCTGGGCGTGGAAAAGGTCGCCAAGCTGCTCGAGCGCAACGTCATCGAGATCGCGCCGCTGGCCTACATGCGCGGCCGCACGCTCAACGATGCCTTCGTGATCCTCGACGAGGCGCAGAACACCACCATCGAGCAGATGAAGATGTTCCTGACCCGTCTGGGCTTCGGCTCCACCGCGGTCGTGACCGGCGACCTCACACAGATCGATCTGCCCAAGCATGTGAAGTCCGGCCTGCGCGATGCGATCGACGTGCTGCACGAGGTCGACGGGGTGAGCTTCACTTTCTTCGAGGCGCGCGACGTCGTGCGCCATCCGCTGGTCGCGCGCATCGTCAATGCCTACGAGCGCCGCGATGCCAGCGATGCGGCGACCGGCCCGGCGAACCGGCAATGACGAAAGGGCCGACACGTCTCGACGTCGCGATCGGCTACGCGATGCCGCGCAAGGGCCTGCCCAGCGCGGCGAGCTTCCGCAAATGGGCGGCCGCCGCGCTCGAGGGCCGGATTCGCGAAGCGGACCTCGCGATCCGGATTGTCGACGCCGATGAAGGCCGCGCGCTGAACCGCCATTACCGCGACAAGGACTACGCGACCAACGTGCTGAGCTTCCCGGCCGAGCTGCCCGAAGGTCTGCCCGAGGGCGTGCATCTGCCGCTGCTCGGGGATCTGGTGATCTGCGCGCCGGTCGTTGCCCGCGAGGCCGCCGAGCAGGGCAAGGCGCTGAATGCGCACTACGCGCACCTCACCGTCCACGGCGTGCTGCACTTGCTGGGCTGGGACCACGAGGACGACACCGAGGCCGAGGCGATGGAACAGCTGGAACGCGAGATCCTCGCGGCCCTGGGCATCGGCGATCCCTACGCCGGCGAGGCGCGCTGACGGGCGCCTGCGCCCGTCCTGATAGACTGCCGCCCAAGGCCCATCCGGGCGATTCGCGATCACAGCACCACGCCATGTCCGAGGACGACAGTCGACCTTCCCCCGCACCCGAACCCCAGGAGCGCCGCCGCGGCTGGCTCGAACGCCTGAGTTCGGCGATTTCCGGCGAACCGAGCAACCGCGAGGATCTCGTCGAACTGCTCCGTGACACCCATGCCGACGGCCTCATCGACGCCGACACCCTGCGCATGTTCGAAGGCGCACTGGGCATTTCCAGCAAGACCGTCGGCGATGTGATGGTGCCGCGCGCGCAGATGGTCGCGCTGCCGGCCGACGCCAAGTTTCTCGACCTGATGAAGCAGGTGGTCGAATCGGGACATTCGCGCTTCCCGGTGCACGGCGAGGACAAGGACGAGATCCTGGGCATCCTGCTGGCCAAGGATCTGCTGCGTGGTGTGGTCGCCGACAACGGGCCGGGTTCGATCCACGAACTGTTGCGCCCGGCGGTACTGATTCCCGAGTCGAAGAAGCTCAACGTGCTGCTGCGTGAGTTCCGCCTGTCGCGCAACCACATGGCGATCGTCATCGACGAGTACGGCGGCGTGGCGGGGCTCGTCACCATCGAGGACGTGCTGGAGGAAATCGTCGGTGAGATCGACGACGAGCACGACGATGCCGAAGACCCCAATGCGCTCATCGCCGCCCAGGCCGACGGCCAGTTCGCGGTCAGCGCGCTGACGCCGATCGCCGACTTCAACGAGCGCTTCGGTTCGGATTTCGACGATGCCGAATACGACACCATCGGCGGCGTGATCATCGGCGCGATCGGCCACCTGCCCGAGGTCGGCGAGGAGCTCACGCTGGGCCGCTTCGCCTTCCGCGTCACCGACGCCGACTCGCGACGTCTGCACGCGCTGCACGTCAGCGTGCATGCCGACGCCTGACCGCCCGACGCCTGCGCGCGTGTTCGCACGTGCGCTGATGCTCGTGCTGCTGTGCCTGGCGTGGCCGCTCGTCGCGCTGGCGCAGGACGCTGACGTTCCGCGCATCGGCGTGGCGACGATGCAGCCGGGCGACGTGTTCTTCGAGCGCTTCGGACACAACGCCCTGGTCGTCGACGACCCGGCCGAACCCGGGCCGCTGTCGTACAACTACGGGTTCTTCGACCCCACCGAGCCCGACTTCGTCCCGCGCTTCATCCGCGGCGACATGCGCTACATGCTCGCCGCGCTGCCGCTGGCCGAGGATCTGGCCTACTACCGCCAGGTAGGCCGCGGCGTGTCGATCCAGTGGCTCGATCTCGCCCCCGCGCAGGCGCGCGGTCTCGCTGCGGCACTGGCCGAGAACGCCAGGCCCGAGAACGCGCACTACCGCTACGACTACTTCACCGACAACTGCTCCACGCGCGTGCGCGACGCGATCGACACCGCGCTCGGTGGCGCGCTGCGCAACCAGCTGCAAGGACGCTCACGCGGCAATACCTACCGCGGCGATGCGGTGCGCCTGGCCTCGCCCGCGCCGTGGATGTGGCTCGGCTTCGACATCGGTCTGGGCCCGGCGGCCGACCGCCCGAACGCACTGTGGGACGACGCCTTCGTGCCGATGCGGCTGGCCGACGCCCTGCGCGGCGTGCGCAACACCGAAGGCCGCCCTCTGGTGTCCGGCGAACAGGTCATCGTGCCGCACGCGCAGGCGCCCGAACCGCCCGAACGCGCGCGCCTGCTGTGGCCGTGGCTCGTTGCCGGTCTCGCACTCGGCGTGGCCGTCCTCGTCGCCGGACGCATTGCCCCGCGCGTGCTCGCCGGCGTCGCCCTGCCCTTCTGGACGGTCATTGCCCTGCTCGGCGGCGTGATGCTGTTCCTGTGGCTGGGCTCGGCGCACGTCTTCGCCTGGCACAACCACAACCTGCTGCTGTTCAACCCATTGTGCCTGCTGCTGCTGCCGGGCGGCTGGCGCATCGCGCGCGGGCGCGCACCCGGCCGGCTGTTCGCCTGGATCCTGGCGGGCGTCGTCGCCTGCGGCGTGGTCGCGCTGTTCCTGCACTGGCTGCCGGTGCTGCCACAACGCAACGCCGCCTGGCTCGCACTGCTGATGCCGATCCACGTCGCGCTGCTGTTCGCGCTGCGTAGCAAGCGCGCCCTGTAGGAGCGCGCTGGCGCGCGAGACGCTTTGCCGACAGCGTCTCGGCACCCATCGCTATCCCGACGATAGTTGGCGCGGTACTCGCACCTTCGCTGCGATCGGCCATGCGGCGGCTTCCCGGGTTTCCGGCACGGTCCATCGCGCGCAAGCGCGCTCCTACATGGGAGGCGGCGCGGCTGCATACGTATGCGCGCCGATCCGATCGAAACCGCGTGCCAGAATCGGGTCGACTTTCGCGAGCGAACGCGTCTGGGAGGGCGCCGCACGATGTCGAACCGTCTCGTCTGGCTGGCCGTGTCGATGACCGCGCTGCTCCCGCTCGCAGCGCTCTGCGCCGAACCGCGCACCACCGCGCGCATCGCCTCGCCCGACGCGCGCATCGCGGTCGAGGTCACCACCGACAACGATGGCCGCGCCAGTTATGCCGTGAGCCGCGATGGCCGCCCGGTCGTCGCGCCGTCGCGGCTGGGGATGATGTTCACCGACACGCGCAAGTTCGAACGCAATCTTGCGATCGTCGACCAGCGTACGCGCAGTCACGACGAACGCTGGGAACTGCCCTGGGGCGAGCGCCGGCACATGCGCGACCACCACAACGAACTGCGGGTGACGCTGGCCGAAACCAGCGGAACGAAGCGCCGTTTCGACGTGGTGTTCCGCGTGTTCGACGACGGCGTCGGCTTCCGTTACGACATTCCGACGCAGGCGGGGCTCGAACGTCTGTCGATCGCCGAGGAACTGACGGAATTCGACCTCGCCGATCCGGCGACCGCCTGGTGGATTCCCGCGTTCGAATGGAACCGCGAGGAATATATCTATCACCGCACACCGGTCGAGGAAGTCGGTCAGGCGCAGACGCCGATCACCCTGCGCACGGACGCGGGTCTGCATGTCTCGATCCACGAGGCCGCGCTGGTCGACTACTCGGGGATGAACCTCGCGCGCGTCGACGGCCGTCGCTTCAAGGCTGCGCTCACGCCCGGCATCGGCATGGCCAAGGTCGAAGTGGCCACCCCGTTCACGACGCCATGGCGGACGATCCAGATCGGCGAGCGCGCGGGCGATCTTGTCGAATCGCAGCTGATCCTCAACCTCAACGCGCCCAACGCGCTCGGCGACGTGTCGTGGATCCGGCCGATGAAGTACGTCGGCATCTGGTGGGAAATGCACCTCGACCGCAAGACCTGGGCCTCGGGACCGAAGCACGGCGCGACCACCAATCATGCGCTGCGCTACATCGATTTCGCCGCCGCCAATGGCTTCGGCGGCGTGCTGGTCGAAGGCTGGAACGTCGGCTGGGATGGCGACTGGTTCGGCAACGGCGAGACCTTCAGCTTCACCCGGCCCTACCCCGACTTCGATCTCGAAGCCGTCACACGGCACGCGCGCGAGAAAGGCGTGACGCTGATCGGCCATCACGAGACGTCCGGGCATGCGGCGCATTACGAGGCGCAGCTGGAGGATGCGATGGCGCTGTACGGCCGGCTCGGCGTGCAGGCGGTCAAGACCGGCTACGTCGCCGATGCCGGTCAGGCCAAGGTGCTGGGCGGCGACGGCGCCCTGCACTACGCCTGGCACGAGGGCCAGGCGATGGTCCGCCATCACCAGAAAGTCGTGGAGACCGCGGCGAAACACCGCATCACGGTCAATCCGCACGAGCCGGTCAAGGACACCGGCCTGCGCCGCACATACCCGAATCTGGTCACCCGCGAGGGCGCGCGTGGCATGGAATACAACGCCTGGGGCCAGCCGGGCAATCCGCCCGAACACGAGGCGACGCTGGTCTACACGCGCCTGCTCGCTGGGCCAATGGACTTCACGCCCGGCATCTTCGGCATGGACACCAAGTCCGGCACGCCGATGGCGACCACGATCGGCAAGCAGCTGGCGCTGTACGTGGTGATCCACAGCCCGCTGCAGATGGCGGCAGACCTGCTCGAACACTACGAGTCGCGCCCCGATGCCTTCCAGTTCATTCGCGACGTGCCGGTCGACTGGGACGACACGCGTGCAGTCGCCGGTGAGGTCGGCGAGTTCGCGGTGATCGCGCGGCGCGCGCGTGGCGGCGACGACTGGTATCTCGGCGCGGTCACCGACGACAGCGCGCGCGAGGTGCCGGTTCCGCTGGATTTTCTCGAACCGGGGCGCCGCTACACCGCGCAGATCTATCGCGACGGCGATGGCGCCGATTGGCGCACCGATCCGCGCAGCCTCGTGATCGAGTCACGCGAGGTTGGCACGGATGACACGCTGACGCTGACGATGGCGTCGGGCGGTGGACAAGCGATCCGCTTCGTCGCGCAGTGATCCGTACGCGCGCGTTCGCGCGCGATCGCGCTCCCCGTGCAACGCCCTGTCGCGCGCGAGCGCGCTCCTACACCAAGCACCGGCGCTTGTCGTGCACCTTGCGCTGGCGGACGATGGCGCAATGAACACCCCCTCCCCGATCGCGATGCCGTCGCCGTCCAATCCCGCCTGCGTGGTCAACTGTGCGGCCTATGGCCCCGAGGGCAAGCGCGAGATCCTGCTCGCGGACATCAGCGACGTACTCGGGGTCGACGACGGCAGCTTCGTGTGGATCGGACTGTACGAGCCCGGCGAAGACGTGCTGGCGCGACTGCAGGACGAGTTCGGCCTGCACGATCTGGCGGTCGAGGACGCGCGCAAGGCGCATCAGAGGCCGAAGATCGAAGCCTATGGCGACTCTCTGTTCATCGTCGCCAATACCGCGCAGGCCATCGACGAGCACATCGCCTACGGCGAGACCCACATTTTTCTCGGCGCGCGCTATCTGGTGACCGTGCGTCATGGCGCTTCGCTGTCCTATGCGCCGGCGCGCCAGCGCATCGAGCGCGAACCGGACCTGCTGGCGATGGGCGCATCCGCGGCGCTGTACGCCGTGCTCGATGCGATCGTCGACAACTATCTGCCGATCGTCGACGACTTCAAAACCACGCTTAACGCGCTGGAGCAGGACATCGTCAGCGAGCAGTTCCACCGCGGCATCGTGATCCGGCTCTATCAGCTCAAGCGCGAGCTCACCTACATGCGTGTCGCCGTGACGCCGCTGCAGGACGTGCTCTCGCAACTGGTCCGCAGCAGCAGCCCGCTGATTCCGGCCGAGGCGCGGCTTTACATCCGCGACGTGCTCGACCATTCGGTGCGCATCAACGAAACCATCGACGCGATCCGCGACATGCTCGGCACCGCGCTGGGCGTGAACCAGGCCCTGGTGACGCTGACCCAGGGCGAGATCGTCAAGAAACTCGGCGCCTGGGCCGCCCTGCTCGCCGCGCCCACGCTGATCACCAGCTGGTACGGCATGAACTTCCACGGCATGCCCGAGCTCGACCAGCGCTTCGCCTACCCGGTGCTGATCGGCACCGTGGCGGTGGTGATGGTCGTGCTCTACCGGATGTTCAAGAAGGCGCGCTGGCTCTGACCCGTTCGCTGTAGGAGCGCGCTTGCGCGCGAAGGCGTTTCCCAGGAGAGCCCTTTCGCGCGCAAGCGCGCTCCTACAGGAAATCAGGCGGCCAGAAGCGCACGAACAGCTCGCGGATCGCCAGGCCGCCGCCGCCGATCAGGATGGCGAAGTAGATCATCGTCAGCACGTTGGCGACGTGCCCCAGCAGCACCATCAGGCCGTCGCGCTGCAACAGGCCGATCGCCAGACACATCAGCGCGACGCCGGGGATGGTGTTGCTGAAGGGAATGAAGCCGAACGGCGCCATCAGCAGTACCGCGCCGAGGATCAGCGCGCCATCGTTGACGATGCCGACCGCGCGGCCCTCGGTCAGCTTCGACAGCCGTCCCGGCCGCGTGATGCGCTCGAGTCGACGCACCCAGGTCAGACCGGTGTCCAGTGCACCGCGCAGACGGCCTGCAGGCACACTGCGACGGCGCACCGCGCCGGGCAGCCACAGGGCGCGTCCGGACAGACGGGCGATGCCCACCAGCACGATCACCGCACCGAACACCGTGCTCACGCCCGGAATCGATACCGGAATCAAGAACACCAGCGTGAGCAGGATCACCAGCAGCAGCATGCCCTGCGTGCCGAGCGCGTCGACCAGGGGCCCGAGCTCCACGTCGCCGTCGGGCAGACGCGCGATCAGCGATTGGAGCTGGTCGCGCAGCGAGGCGTCGTGGGCATCGTTCGACACGGAGGTCCGTCAAGGCGGCGCAACAGGCGCCGGCACGCGGGGATCATGCCATTTCGTGCGGGCATCCAAGCAGCGCGCCGAAGGCGGCCAGCGCGTCTATGCCGACGACATCGCTCGCCAGCAACGGCAGCTGCTGCAGTGGCGGATCGGGCAGCGCCGTGCGCAGGGTCTGCAGATGCACGGCCTCCTGGGCGTGGCGCTCGGCGAGAAACGCGCCCGCATCGGCCGGCGAGCGCTTGTTGACCACGAGGCCGGCCACGTCGATGCCGGCGCGCGCGAGCTGTGCGTGCAGCTCGATCGTTTCCAGCACCGGCAGGCGTTCGGCCGCCAGCACGATGAAGAACGCCATGGTCACCGGATTGGCCAGCGTGCGGCGCAGATGTTCGAACCGGTGCCGGCGCCGGTGCAGCAGGCTGCGGATCGCTTGGTCGCGGTCGGCGGGCGTGGCCGCCTGCGCCTGTCCGCCCAGCGCGCGCGCGCCGATGCCGTCGTCGCGCCCGAGATTGCGCAGCGCGGTGCCGAAGCGTTCACTGCGGCTCTGCCGCTGCAACAGGCCCTCGGTCCAGGCGCTGAGCATTTCCGGCAGCGCCATCAGGCGCGCGGTGTGCCCGGACGGCGCGGTGTCGAACACGATCAGCGCATACCGGTCCAGGCCGTCGTGCACGAGTTCGGCAATGCGCTCGAGCAGCGCCGCCTCGTGCATCCCCGGCGCGTCCTGCGACAGGCTCAGATGCTTGTCGACCTCGCCGGCCAGGTGCGCGGGCATCAGACGACGCAAGGCGTCGCCGACCTGCTCGAGGTGCGCGGCCACGGTGGCCTGGGGGTCGAGTTCGATCGCGTCGAGATTGGGCGCCAGTGCGCGCGCCGACGGCCCGACGTCGCACTGCCACAGATGGCCGAGATTGTGCGCCGGGTCGGTCGAGACCAGCAGCACACGGCGACCGGCCCGCGCCTGCATCAGCGCGAGCGCGGACGCGACCGAAGTCTTGCCCACGCCGCCCTTGCCACCCACGAACACCACGCGGCGCTCGGCCGCGGTCGTCAGCAGCATCCCACGTGATCCAGCGGCGAGCGCTCCATGCCCATGCGGCGATGCCACTCGTGGAAGCGCTCGTACATCGCCGGCATCAGCTCGAGGGTGTAGAAGCCCACGGGGTTGGGCACACCCAGTGATTCGGAGAACACCATCAGCATGAACAGGTCCTCCTCGTCGCGCTGCGCGCGTGCGAGGGTGCGGCGGTACGGCGCGGCGTAGAACTCGCGCAGGCCCGCCGACAGGCGGGCCAGCGCGGAGTCCCGCGCACCGTCGGCCGGTGCGTCAGGCATCGGCGTCGAGCGCGTCTTCGCCTTCGGCCGCGCGCCCGCGACGCATCGCGATGGCCGCCTCGAAGGTGACCCACAGCGCGGCGATCAGGATCACGACGTCCATGCCCAGCAACAGCCAGTTCTGTTCGTCGTAGAAGGTGCGCATCTGCACCACCAGTGCGTATACCGACATCAGCAGCAGGAAGGCCATCGGCACCAGGGTGAACAGCGGGTTGCGGCCCTTGCGGATCAGGATCACCGAGATCACCGCCAGGGTGAGCGCCGCGAGCAACTGGTTGGTGGTGCCGAACAGCGGCCAGATGACCATGCCGCCGCTGCCGTCGCTGCCGGCGCCGAAGGCCAGCGCCATGCACACCACCAGCGCGATGACGGTGCCGAGCAGCGTGCCGACCTTCAGGCCGGCGATTTCGGCCGCTTCCTGCACCACGAAACGCTGCAGGCGCAGACCGGTGTCCATGGTGGTGGCGGCGAACAGGATCGCCATCGTCGCGAGCATCGTCGCGCCGAGGTTTTCCGGCATGCCAAGACCGCTGGTCAGCAGTGCTTCGCCGCCGTCGACGAAGGCGACCACGCCGCCGCCGCCGAACTTGGCGTAGACCTCCTGCCAGTCGACCAGGGTCGCGAAGCCGGCGGTGCAGCAGATGATCGCGGCCAGCGACAGCATGCCCTCGCCCACTGCGCCGAAGTAGCCGACGAAGCGTGCGTCGGTTTCCTTGTCGAGCTGCTTGGACGTGGTGCCCGAGGCGACCATGCCGTGGAAGCCGGAAATCGCGCCGCAGGCGATGGTCACGAACAGCAGCGGAACGATGCTCGGCGTGCCGGCCGGCACCGCCTCGTTGAACGCAGGCGCGACGATCGTCGGGGCGGCGATCAACACTGCGACGTAGAGCACGCCCAGGCCGACGAACAGCTGCAGGCCGTTGATGTAGTCACGCGGCTGCAGCAGCACCCAAACCGGCAGCAGCGAGGCGATGCCGGCATAGAGGAACAGCAGCACGATCCAGAACGAACGCTGGCTCAGCCCAAGCACCGTCTCGGGCAGCACGATCGGATACAGGCTGCCGATCCAGATCATCGCGTAGAGCACCACCACGCCGATGACCGACGGCCACAGCAGGCCGACCTTCCAGCGGTAGATCAGCTGGCCGATCACCAGCGCGACCAGGATCGCGCCCCAGACCGGGATCACCGATGTCGGTGTGGACACCAGCAGGTTGGAAATCACCACCGCGAACGCGGCATTGACCATCAGCAGCAGCAGGAAGATGACGACCAGGAACAGGTTGCGTCCGCGGCGGCCGATGTAGCTGCCGCTGAGCATGCCCATCGACTTGCCCTTGTTGCGCACGCTCGCCCACAGCGCGCCGAAGTCGTGCACGCCGGCAAAGAAGATCGTGCCGAACACGACCCACAGAAACGCCGGGCCCCAGCCCCAGATGACCGCGATGGCCGGGCCGACGATCGGCGCGGCGCCCGCGACCGAGGTGAAGTGGTGGCCCCACAGCACGAACTTGTTGGTGGGCACGTAATCCACGCCGTCGCGCAGCGTGTGCGCAGGCGTCGCGTAATCGGCCTGCAGCCGGTAGATGCGTTCGGCGATGAACTTCGAATAGAAGGCGTAACCGGCCGCCATGCAGGCAAGGCCGATCAGCAGCAAGACGACGGCATTCATAGTTTCCGCACTCCCCGTTCATTGCGGTCCAACCACCGCGCCCGGGGAGAATGGCCGTTGCAGCGCGATCAGGGAACCCCTGACGGCCCACTAACGCGACTGCCTACGACCAAAGTATGACCCGGGGAGACAGGGCCAGGACGCACCGCCGACCCGATGGCGCCGCCGCGATGGCGCAGGCCCGCCCCCGGCCTCAGGCCGGAAGGTCGAGCGTTTCGGCGTAGCGGTAGGACAGCAGGGTCTTGACCAGGAAGTCGACCTGCGCCGAGTCGCGGGCATCGACGCGCATCACCGCCAGCCGGTGGCCGCGGCTGACCAGGGCATCGCGGAACGCCGGCAGCGAGAACGCCGGCATCAGATCGCAGCGGGTCACGCCGACCGCGAAGCACGCCCCCGGCGCGAGCGCACGGAAACGCCGCAGCAGCATGTCGGCGCTGTCGAGGCAGTCGTCGCGTTCGGCGTTGACCAGCACGACGATGCCCATCGCGCCTTCGGCGACCATCGGCCACATGAAGTCGAGGTAGTGCTGGCCCGGTACGCCGTAGACGTGCAGCAGATCGCCCGAGTCGAGGGCGATCGAGCTGTAGTCGAGCGCGACGGTGGTGTGGGTCTTCTCGCCGGTGACCTCGTCGCTGATCGGCATTTCCGTGCTGACCGGTTCCTGGTCGGAGATCGAGCGGATGGCGGTGGTCTTGCCCGCGCCCATCTCACCCACGAAGACCAGTTTGGTGGTGACCTCAGTCACGTGCCCCTCCGAAATGCATTCCAAATCGACGCGCGAGCCGTCGCAGCACGCCATCGGTCGATCGCTTGACCGGCGTGTGCACCCGCGCGTCGCGCGTGCTGCGCGCATTGTCCCGCAAACCGCTGTGCTGTACCGCGGCCATGATGCGTGTGATCTCGTCGATCGGCAGATCGCAGGCCTGTGCGAGCGCAGACGCCTGCCATGGTGCGCGCATCATGCACGCCAGCGGCAGCAGCCAGTGCGCGGGTACGGCGCATGCATCGAGCGCCGGCCATCCGCTCAGGGCCATCGGACGCAGTGACGTCACCGCGCCCACCGGTGCGGTCGAAGCCACAGCCGCGCGCCAGACGAATGCCTCCAGCCCCGTCGCATCGCCATAGGCGTCACGTGCCGCATCGAATTCGGCCCGCGCGACGGTGGCCACGTCCCACCCGCCGTCGACCGACGCACGCAGCAGGCGCGCCGGATCCAGACCGTGCGCCGGATACAGATCGCCCGCACCGGCGTCGACCGCAACCCGGATGTCGCCCTGGCGCAGCAGACTCACCACGCCCGGCTCGCGGACCAGTCGCTCGACGAGTGTGCCGGCTGCCAGAGCGTCAGGATCGGCCTGCGGCGCGTCGACGAGCAACGCGAGCAGATGCTCGAATATCTCGCGTACGGTGGCGCCATGCCGCAACTGTCCGTTGCCCGACGCATCCCGCGACAGCGCGAGCACGCGCACGCCCCCGGCCTGCGCCTCGGCCGCGGCGGACACACCCCACGGGGTGTCGAGCGATGTGACCAGCACGCCGGCGCCGGGATGGGGCCAGTCGGCCAGCGCCGCATCCACCTTCTCGGCCATCAGCAGCGAGCACGCGACCTTCAGCCGCGTCGCGTGCAGCAGATCGAGCCCGGCCGACGCAATGGTCGCCCGGATGTAGACGGGAGTACTCATGGGAGAGAGACCGGTGCGCGGAGGGCCGATGACCGCCGTCCGCGCAGTGGGATCAGGCGAAGTCCAGCGTGCGCTCGAAAGCCTTCAGCTCGTGGCGCGCCATGGCCAGGTTGGCCTTCGAACGGTCGAGGGCGACGTAGAGGAACAGCGTCGGGTTGCTCTCGAGCGGGCGGATCAGGTGGTATTGGCTGGTGAGCGTGATCAGCACATCCTCGATGGCATCGTTGATGCCCAGCATCTTGGCGACGTTGCGCTTGGCGCGGATCACCTCGGTGTTGCCTGCCGCGGCCGCTTCCAGATCCATCGAGCCGCCGCCGAGCATCCCCAGGGCCATGCCGCTGTCGCCATCGACCAGCGCCGCGCCGATGAAACCGCTCAGACCGTTGAGCTGCTCGAGACTGAAGTTGCCTGCCATGGTGATGCGTCCTTTTTTGGGGAGAAACGAAGTCGCCGGGCGTCGACGACGTCCGGCGGGTCGGAAAAACGGGGGGCCGTCAGAGCAGCGCGCGGATGCGTGCGGCGCACTCGCGCGCGGCGAACAGCAGCACCGCGAGGGTCGCGTCGCGTGCGCCGGACACCGCGAGGGTGTAGGGCCGTGCGCCCTGGATGCGGATCACCACCATGCTGCCCTGCCCGGTCGAGACCGTCGCATGGTCGGCCGAGTCCATGCCCAGTTCCTTGGCCAGGGTTTCGCCCAGGGTGAGGAAGGTATTGGTCATGGCGGCGACGCGGCGCGGATCGAGCTGCGCGTGCGTCCAGTCGGCAACCGAGCGCCCGTCGGCGGTGGACAGCAGCATCAGCGTCACGCCCGGCGCGCGCGCCTGCACACGCTCGAACTCTGTACGGATGATCTCGGGATCCACGGCGACCGCATCGCGCGACCGCGCGCCCATGCTCACCACCTTGTCCATCGTCGACTGTCGCATCGGCTTTGCCGCATTGCTCGGGGGAATCCGATCTTTAGCAACAGACATGCCAATACGTGACGGGCATCAGATCGGCGCCAAACCTGAATAGCCTGATCCAAATAGCGCCTCACGTCACATCGTGACCCGGTCGCACGTCATGTCGGCACCGTGCATGAGGCACTTCTTGTCTCTGCGCGCGCAAACGCCTCGACCACGCGCCGGGCGTCCGCCCGGGGTACGCCTCAGATCGGACGCTATTGCCCCGCCATGACCCGCAGGATCTGTCCGACGAAATACGCGATCAGCGTGCCGGTGGCATAGCCCACCGTGCCCAGCAGCACACCGACCGGCGCGAGCGTGGGATGGAAGGCCGCCGCCACCACGGGCGCGGAGGCTGCCGCGCCGACGTTGCCCATCGAGCCGACGCCGACATAGAACATGGGCGCGCGCAGCAGTCGGGCTGCGCCCCAGATGACCAGCACATGGGTCGCCATCCAGATCGCGCCGATCGCGATCAGCTCGAGCCGGTCGAAGAGCTTCATGAAATCCATCTGCATGCCGATGCAGGCGATCAGGAAGTACAGGAACACGGTGCCGAGCCTGGACGCGCCAGCGTCCTCGAGCCGGCGCGCAGGGGTGAAGCTCAGCAGCAGACCGGCCAGGGTCGAGATGACCACCACCCATACGAACGACGAATCGAGACTGAAACGCGCCGCCCACGGAAAGCCGCCGAACCAGGCCGAAAGCGGGTTGGCGACCGCGTGCGCCAGACCCACGAAACCGAACGCGACCGCGACAATGACCATCAGATCGGTCAGCGTGGGGATGCGCGCGTTGGCCGCTTCATGTGCCGCGATGCGCGACTTCATCTCGTCGATGGCCGCGGTGTCGGCACCCGAGCGTGCGTCGATCTGCGCCGAACGGTTGGCCAGGAACAGCAGCGTCGCCATCAGCGCGCTCGCCATCGCCACATCAACCACCGCGAACTGTCCGAACAGCGTGGCATCGACCTGGTACACCTCGCGCATCGCGACCATGTTCGCGCCGCCGCCGATCCAGCTGCCGGCCAGCGCCGCCATGCCCTTCCAGGTGTCGCCCGCCACTGCCGGCGGATGGATCCATTCCATGACCTGGAACGACACGATCGCCCCGAGCACGATGCCCACCGTGCCGGCGCAGAACACGAACAGCAGCCTCGGCCCCAGCTTGAGGATGCCCTTGAGGTCGATCGACAGGGTCAGCAGCACCAACGCCGCCGGCAGCAGCACCCGGCTGGCGACCGGGTTGTAGAGGCTGTTGGCCTCGCCATCGATCAGGCCGACGGTGTTGTAGAACGCCGGCACGAAGTAGCACAGCAGCAGCGCCGGCACCCAGGCGAAGAACTTCTTCCAGAACGGCGTGGGGCCGCTGGCGAGCCAGAAGATCACGCCCAGCGTGGCTGCGAGCAGGCCGAACAGGACGATGTCGCTGGTGATCAGCGCGGTGGAGGGTTCAAGCGTTTCGATCGCCATCGTGGCGGACTCCGGGACTGCAGTGTCGGGACGCACGATGGCAGGCGGCCGCCGCGGCGGCCACCTGCTGCTGCGGGTCGATCAACGGCCGATGTGCTGCTCGAGCCAGGCGTTGACGGTGTCGTGCCACAACACGCTGTTGTGCGGGTTGAGCACCCAGTGGTTCTCGTCGGGGAAGTACAGCAGCTTCGATTCGATGCCTTTGCGCTGCAGGGCCGTGAACGACGACAGGCTCTGGTCGACCGGCACGCGGAAGTCGTTCTGGCCGGCGACGACCAGCGTCGGCGTGGTCCACTTCTCGATGTGCCGCGCCGGGTTGAACGTCTCGTAGGCGCGCGGGTTGTCGGCGACGGTGCCCCCGAACTCCCATTCGGTGAACCACAGCTCTTCGGTCACCAGGCCCATCGAGCGCGTATCGAACACGCCGTTGTGGTTGACCAGGCACTTGAAGGGCGCATTGCCGTGCCGGTCGAACCAGTTGCCGGCCAGCCAGTTGACCATGTAGCCGCCGTAGCTGGCGCCGAGCGCGCAGGCGCGGTCGCCGTCGAGGAAGGCGTACTGCTGCTGCACGGCGGCCCAGCCCTTGCGCAGGTCCTCGAGCGGCGCGCCGCCCCAGTCGCCGGTGATGGCGTCGGTGAACGCCTGGCCATAGCCGGTGGAACCGTGGAAATCGATCATCACCACCGCATAGCCCTGCCCTGCATAGGTCTGCGGGTTCCAGCGGTAGCTCCAGCCGTCGCCGAAGCTGCCCTGCGGTCCGCCGTGGATCAGGAACGCGACCGGGTAGGTCTGGCCTTCCTGATAGTTCCACGGCTTGACCACATAGCCGTAGACCGTCTCGTTGCCGGCGCCCTTGAACGAGAACTGCTCGTAGTCGCCGAACGCGACGTCGGGCAGGCGCTCGGCGGTGCTCGGGGTGATCTGGCGCAGCTGCGCGTTCTCGCCCAGCGACTGCAGCGATGCGGTATAGACCACATCGCCGCTGCGGATCGTGTTGCGGGTCAGTGCGACCGTGTCGCCGGCGATCGCGAACGACGACACCGAGCCGTCGGCGACCAGTTTCGTGACCTCGCCACTGGCGACATCGACGCGGAACAGCGGGTACTCACCGGTGTCCTGCGCGGCGACGTACAGCGTGCGGCCGTCGGCGGCCGGCTGGATGCTGCTCGGCGAGCGGTCCCACTGCGGCGCGATCTCGCGCGTCTGGCCGCTGGCGACGTCCATCGCCATCAGTGCATAGCGGTCGGCCTCGAAACCCGGGCGCTTCATCGCGCGGTAGAACAGTGTCGTCCCGTCTTCACTGAACACCGGGCCGGCATCCCAGGCGGGATTGGCAGCCGTCAGGTTGACCGGCGCGGACTCGCCCGTCGCATCGATGCGGTAGAGATCGAAGTTGGTCGACCAAGGCGCCTCGCGGCCCGCGACCTTGACGCTGGCGACGATCGAACGGCCGTCCGGCGCCCAGGTGTAATCGTCGGCGCCACCGAAGGGCTTGGACGGGATGTCGCCCTCGAGCGCATGACCCAGTGCGCGCACCGTGGTGACCGCACGACCACGCGCGGCCGGCATGTCGGCGACGAACAGGCGGCTCATCGTGCCGTCGCGCCAGGTGTCCCAGTGACGCACGAACAGCTGGTCGTAGACCACGCCACTGGCCTTGTCGTCCTCGTGCGTCTCGTGACGGCGCTTGGTGCAGGCCAGATCCGCGCCGCAATCGCCGAACGTGTCGGCGCTGAAGGCGATGCGTGCACCGTCGGGCGAAACCTGGAACGTGCCGATGTCGACGGCCACGTCGGTGAGCTGCCGCGGCGTGCCGCCGGCCAGCGGCATCGCATAGACCTGCGAGCTGCCGTTCCTGCTGCTGAGGAAGTACACCGTCTGGCCGTCCGCCGACAGCGCAGGCGAGTTGACGCTCCAGCCCTCGGGGGTGAGACGGGCCGGCGGCGCCATGTCGCGCGTCACCAGGTTTCGCGTGTACAGCGCCGTGGTGGCCTTGCCCGAATCGAAATCCAGCGAACGCTGCGCGAACACCAGCTGGCGACCGTCATCGGTGAGCAGCGGCGAGGACACACGGTCGAGCTTGACCAGATCGCGGACATCGAGGCCCCGCTCCTGGGCAAGCGCCGGCAACGCGGCGATCAGGCACAACGGCAACAGCGCAAGGCGCAGGGACATGGCGGAGGCTCCGGACAAAGAGGCCGAATGGTAGGCCGGCGCCGCTGTGGTGGCAAAGCGGAGCCGGCGTGCCTCACTCCGAGGCGCGTTGCCCGCCCAGGTGGGTGGCAAAGAAGTCCAGCAGCCTCGTGTAGTAGGTGCGGCGGTTGTCGGGGCTATAGAAGCCGTGCCCTTCGCTGGACACGTACAGTGTCTCGACCGGCACGCCCGCGGCCCTGAGCGCGCGCTCCATGCGGCGGGTGTGCTCAACCGGTGCGATCTCGTCGCGGCCGCCGGCGGCAAGGAATACAGGCACCTGGATGCGGTGTGCCTGCAGGTTGGGCGAAGTTTGCGCGAGCTGCGCGGCATCGCTGCCGATCCACTCGTTCATCCAAGTGCCGACCCAGCGCCCCGCGCGCCGATCCTGCGCGCGCATCAGCTGCAAGTCGTACACGCCGACATACCCGACAGCGCAGCGGTAGAGCGACGGCTCGCGCACCGCGCCCATCAACGCGGCATAGGCGCCGTAGCTGCCGCCGTAAATACAGATGCGATCGGCATCGGCATGGCCGTGCTCGACCGCCCAGCGGGTGGCATCGGTCAGGTCGTCCTGCATCGTCAAGCCCCATTGCTGGGCCCCCGCCTGCTGGAATGCGTAACCGTGGTGGCCAGAGCCACGGAAGTTCATCTGCAGTACCGAGTAACCGGCAGCGGCCAACAGCTGGACCTCGGGGTCGAAGGCCCAATCGTCATGGATGCCGAACGGACCACCATGCGGCAGCACGATCAACGGCCCGGCGCCTGATGCTGAGGCCGGACGGGTGAGGTAACCATGCAGCGTGAGGCCATCGCGGGCCGGCAACGAAACCGCGCGCATGCGTGCCATCTCGCGCGGATCGACCTTCTCGCGCAAGCCGAAGGTGAAGTCCGCATTTTTCGTCGCGGTATCGACCGCGTAGAAGCTGCCGGGGTCGACGTCACTGGAGACCTGCACCATCTTCGCGGCGGCATCCCAGGTCGAAGAAGCGATCCGCAGCGTATGTCCCGGAAAGGCCTGCTCGAGCACCCGGAAGATCCGCGCGTCTTCGGACGTCTCGTCGAAGAACGCGATGCGCGGCTTCGCGCCGGTGAACAGCGCGCCGATCGGCACGGAGGTGCCCGGGCGATAGACGATCTCCGGATCCACCACCTCGTCCTTCAACAGTTCGCGACGCTCTCCCGAAGCAACATCGAAGGCCACGATCGCGTCTGGCCCCCGCGGGCGCGTGGTCCGCAGGAATGCGGTACGGCCATCGTCCGAGAAACCGATCGGATACTCCACACGCCCCGACGTGCCCTGGTGGTTGATCAGCGTCCAATCGCTGCCACGCGCCGGCCGATAGAAGAGCTGGCTGAGGTTGTCGGCCTGCGCTCCCACGGCCATGCGCACTTCCCCGGTCGAATCGGCGACGAAGTCCGCCCGTGTCACGGGCACGGTAGCGATCGTGATGCGACGGCCGCTGTAGACGTCCATGCGGTCGACCCGCGTCTGGGGGTCGCCAGAGAACGGGGAAATCGCCACCAGGATCGCCCGGGGATCGTCCCGCAACAGATCAACGACACGGGCGTGGACGAGTTCCGCTTTCGCACCGGACCGGATGTTGCTGCCGGTCTGCCCACCGCGCACGCGGTAGCCCACCAGCAGCTGCTGACGACTGCCGTCGAAATTCATGCCGTAGATTTCGCCGGTCGGTGTCGGCGTATCTCGAGAGCCGAAACGCTCGGCCAGCGAGAACACCAGCCGTTCGTCGTTGACCCACCAGAAATCGGCGATGTGGTTGTCGCGAGGCAACCGCATGCTGCCGACGATTTCCCGGTCGGAACGGCGCATCACCGCGATGATCGAGTACTCGCCCGACGGCAGCACCGCCGCGAAATGCGTGCCCGTCGGCGAGATCTTGATGTTACGGATCGCGTCCTCCTCGACGAACGGATCCAACACGACCTGCGCATGCGCGACAGCCAGCAGGCAGCACGCGCCCAGTGCCCACAGGCACAGCAATCCCTTGCGGAACATCTTCTCTTCCTCTCGTTTCCCCTGGAAACGCTGCGGATTTCCACGCAGCGCATCGCATGCTAACCAGACATGTCGCCATTGACTACCGGCGCAAAGGCCTCCCCCGAAAACACAGAAGCCCGCCGATGGCGGGCTTCTTTCGGGATCGCGCTGTCCGCTCAGAACGGAATGTCGTCGTCCGAGAAGTCATCCATCGGCGCGGGACGCTGCTGCTGCGGAGCCTGGCGCTGGGGCGGCGCGCTGCGCTGGGGCGGGCCGTCGTTGCCGGGGCCTCGCTGCGGACGGTTGCCGCGCTCGTAGTTGCCGCCACCGCCACCACCACCGCCGCCGTCCCCACGGCCGCCGAGCATCTGCATTTCATTGGCGACGATGTCGGTGGAGTACTTCTCCACGCCGTCCTGGCCGGTGTACTTGTCGTAGCGGATCTCGCCTTCGACGTAGACCTGGCTGCCCTTGCGCAGATATTCGCCGGCGATCTCGCCGAGCTTGCCGAAGAACACCACACGGTGCCATTCGGTGCGCTCCTGCTTGTTGCCGTCGCGGTCGTTGCGCACGCTGGTCGTGGCCAGGCTGATGCGGGTCACGGCCATGCCGCCCTGGGTGTACTTGGTGTCGGGATCGTTGCCGAGATTGCCGACCAGGATGACTTTGTTGACGCCGCGGGCCATGGGAATTCCTTGGATTGCGTCGGCGCGCCGGCCGACCTGATGGATTCGACATCACAGTATAAGCCGCGCATCCCCCGCCGTCCGTGCAGACCCGTCGCCGATCTGGGCCTGGACCGCACACCGTTGTCGGACCTGTCCTATAGAATTCCGGGCCTGCCAGTACCGGATTCCGCATGAACAACGTCGCCTCCCCGGCCGCCCGGCTCGACCTGCCGGCGATTCAGTCGCTCGCCGCTGGCAACATGGCCGCGATCGACGCGCTGATCCGCGACCGCCTGGCGTCCGATGTGGTGCTGATCAACCAGGTCGCCGAACACATCGTCTCGGCCGGCGGCAAACGCCTGCGGCCGATGCTGGTGATGCTGGCCGGCCGTGCGACGGGCACGGTCGGCGCCGAACACCACCAGCTGGCGGCGATCATCGAGTTCATCCATACCTCGACGCTGCTCCACGACGACGTGGTCGACGAATCCGACCTGCGCCGCGGCCGCAGCACGGCCAATGCGATCTGGGGCAATGCGGCCAGCGTGCTGGTCGGCGATTTCCTGTACTCGCGCAGCTTCCAGCTGATGGTCGAACTCGACCGCATGCCGGTGATGCGCATCCTCGCCGACACCACCAACCGCATCGCCGAGGGCGAGGTGCTGCAGCTGCTGCACGTGCGCAACCCGGACACCGACGAGGCGGCCTACCTCAACGTCATCGAGCGCAAGACCGCGGTGCTGTTCGCCGCCGGCACGAAGCTCGGTGCGCTGGCTTCCGGCGCGGATGAGGCCACGCAGCAGGCGCTGTACGACTACGGCATGCAGCTGGGCTACGCGTTCCAGATTGCCGACGACGTGCTCGACTACTCCGGCGATGCCGACGCGCTGGGCAAGAACCTCGGCGACGATCTCGCCGAAGGCAAGGCCACGCTGCCGCTGATCCACGCCATGGCGCAGGCCACGCCCGAGGTGCGCACGCGCCTTCGGACGATCGTCGAAACCGGCGACACCGACGCGCTGCCCGAGGTGCTGACCGCAATCGAAGCCGCCGGCAGCCTCGCCTACAGCCGCGCGCGCGCGATCGCCCATGCCGAGGCCGCCGAACGCGCGCTCGAAGGACTCGCCGACAGCGACGCCGTCGCCGCCCTGCGCGGACTGGCCCGCTACGCGGTCGAACGCGGCCACTGAACAGCGCCGCGGCGCACGCCCTGCGCGACCGTCGCCTCGTGTATCAGCGCGCTTGCGCGCGAGAAACGTTCCCGGTGAAGCCTGCCGCGCGCAAGCGCGCTCCTACAGGGGCGGGTTTTGCGAAACCTCACCCCCCCACGGACGTCGCCTCGTGTAGGAGCGCGCTTGCGCGCGAGAGGCGTTCCCGGTCAAGCCCGTCGCGCGCAAGCGCGCTCCTACAGGGGAGGGCTTTGCAAAAACCTCACCCGATCCGCGGCCATCGCCTCGTGTAGGAGCGCGCTCGCGCGCGAGAGGCGTTCCCGGTGAAGCCCTTCGCGCGCAAGCGCGCTCCTACAGGGGGAGCGCTTTGCGAAACCTCGCCCGATCCGCGGCCGTCGCCCCGTGTAGGAGCGCGCTTGCGCGCTAGGGGCGTTCCCTGTGGAGCCCGTCGCGCGCGAGCGCGCTCCTACAGGGCGGTGATGCAGAGCGCGGTCGCCAGCGTGGCGAGGACGCTGGCCGTGACCAGAACGGCGAGGATCGCCATCCCAGCCGGCCGAGCCAGATTGACGGTCCAGCCGAGTGCTTTCGGCCGTTTCGGCACCCCCAGACGGTCGTCGTCCACGGCGCGATAGAAGCCGAGCCAGCGCGGGCCGATCCAGTTGGCGCGGCGTTCCCACGCCCGGTGATTGCGCGCATCGCGTTCCATGACGATCCCTCATCTACCGGGATGCCAGCATCGCGGGGCATCGGCTTCCCGGGGCGCAATGCGACGAACCTCGGGCTGCGCGCGATGGATCGCGCGCACGGCCGATGCGTCTCCTCAGGCGATGCCGATGCCCGGGATCGCCGTGATCGCGTCGGAATCGAAGCCGCCCAGCGCGACGAAATGACGACCGCGCGCGGTGTAGTCGCGATAGGCGCCGAAGCTCGGCGCGCCCGGCGACAGCAGCAGCACGCCCTCGCCGTCCAGCGCCGTGCGCGCCTGTGCGGTTGCCGATTCTAGGTCGTCGGCCGACGACAGTTTGAGGCCGGCCTCGCGCGCACCCGGCGCGAGCAGATCGAAGATGCGCGGGCCGTTCTGGCCCATGGTCACGATCGCGTGCGGTGCGCCATTGCGCATCGCGTCGGCGAACGCCTGCCAGTCGAGTCCACGGTCGTGACCGCCGACCAGCAGCGCGACACGACGATCGCGGTAGACATCCAGCGCCGCGAGCGTGGCGTGCGGCGTCGTACTGATCGAGTCGTTGACCCACAGCACGCCTTCTCGCGTACCCAGCGGCTGCAGACGATGCGGCAACGGCACGAAATCCGCGGCGGCCTGCGCAAGCGGCAGCGCGTCGATGCCCAGCGCCTCGATGGCTGTCAGCACCGCGCAGAGGTTGCCGCGGTTGTGGCGACCCGGCAGCGGCAGGCCTGCCGTGTCCATCACCGTGACATCGCCGCGATGCAGGACGTCGCCCCGCAGATGCCAGCCCTCGGGCGTGCCGAACCAGTGCACCTCGCTGTCGGGCAGCACCAGCGATGCCAGACGCGGATCATCCGCATTGAGCACGGCGATGCGCGGCCGCGCGCGGGTCACAAGGCTGAGCTTGTCGTCGATGTACTGCGCCTCGCTGCCGTGCCAGTCCAGATGCTCGGGGAAGATATTGGTGACCACTGCGATGTCGGGGCGCACGCCGCCGGTCGCGACATCGCCGGTCTGGTAGCTCGACAGTTCGATCGCCCAGGCATCGGCCTGTGCGTCCATCAGCTCCAGCAGCGGCAGGCCGATGTTGCCGGCGAGCGCGGTGCGCAGGCCGTGCGCGCGCAGCAGGTGCGCGAGCAAGGCGGTGGTCGTGCTCTTGCCCTTGGTGCCGGTGACGCAGACGGTGCCGGCGGCGACCGCATCGGGCGCTGCGCGCTCGGCGAACCACAACGCGGTGCCGCCGATGAAGCGCGTGCCCTGCGCGGCCGCGGCCATTGCATCGCGCGTATACGGACTGATGCCGGGCGACTTCACGACGACCGCGCAGGCCGACAGTCGCGCGGCATCGATGCCGGTCTCGCAGGTCAGCAGCGGATCGTCGAGCGTCGCCGCGTCAGGGGCCTCGTCGGCGTTGCAGAACAGCGTCAGCGGCAGCGCAGGCGCGCGGCTGCGGATCGCACGCCACGCCGCCCGCCCCTCGCGGCCCCAACCCCACAGCGCGATGCGGCCGCCGCCCGCGGCGATCGTTTCAAGCTGCGAGATGCGCACGCAGGCGGTCCCACAGCGCGTCTGGAATGCGGTGTGCGTCGTCCTCGACGTTCAACAAACCGGCGACATCGAGCTCGCCCGCGTCGAGCTGCGGTGCGATTTCACGGGCGAAGCGCGCAACGATCGCGTCCTCGCGCCATTCCGGACGCTTGGCCAGCGTCGCCATCGCGGCGCGCGATTCGCGCCCCTCGCCGACACATTCGAACGGCTTGTGGTCCTGGTATTCCAGCAAGCCGTCGTAACCCGGCACCTGCGCCGGATCGTCGAGCAGGTTGCGCCCGAAAATCGATACCAAACGCGGCTTGGGCATGAACGGCGCCAGCGCCAGGAACACGAAATGGCACTTGGGACAGATGCCGCACCAGCGGTTCACCGGCCGCTCGCCGAGCAGATGGAAATTGCGGTTGCAGCTGGAGAAATGCGCGTCATAGCGATCGGTCTTGGCGAACTGACGCGCGACCGCGAGTTCCGACAATGGGCGCAACAGCGAGTAGTAGTGCAGGTCCGCGGCCACGCGCGCCTGCACGTGGTCGCCGAACGCCTTCTCGAACGCCCAGCCCTTCGACCACTGGTGGTTCACCTCGCCGGTGCCCGGAATGAGGCTGCCGTAGCTGGCCGAGCGCTCGTTGGAGAACACCACCTGATCCACACCGTGCAGCACTGCGGCCAGCACCAGAATCGCCGAGTTGATCGCGGTGACCGGAATGTGCCCGTTCAAGGCGCCCTGGCGGTTGTACTCGAACAGTTCCGGCGCGATCGAACGGCCGATGTTGAGCGTCGGCAGGCCGGTACGCTCGGCGCAGACGCGGATCAGCTGCGAGCCGCCGATCCAGCTGACGGTCTGTTCGACACCCAGCGCGCGCAGCGCTTCGATCGACACCAGCGAATCCTTGCCGCCACCGATGGCGACCAGCGCATGCGTGCGCAGGCCCAGTGTGGGCGCCTGGGCATGCGCCGATGCGTCATGCGGGAACCTGATCTTCCCGTGCAGGTCCAGCCCGTTGCGATAGGCGAACTCGCCAAGCCCGTGCACGTACACGTCCTCGAGCAGCGTCGCGGTCCCGGCATCGATCGCGTAGCCCTCGATGCGGATGTCGGCCGGCACGGCGGCCTTGTAGTAGCTGACGCCGGCGATCAGGTGCAGCAGGCGCAGCGCCTGCGTCGCGGCATCGCTGCGCGCGGCATCGAGCGCGAACGGCGCGCCCGGCACGGTCACCGTTTCGACCAGTTCCGGGCCGTCGTCGAAGGCGTAGCGCAGGCGCGCGACGCCGCTTGCGGCATCGAGATCGCAATCGATGAAACGGAAGCTGCGCACCGCCGCGCGGTCGAAGACAACACTCATTCCAGAACGTCCTGCTGCGGCAATATCCGCAGGTTGTAGGTATTGGCCATGACGAAGCCGTAGGCGCCGGCGTCGGCGATCAGCACGGTGTCGCCTTCGCGGGTCGCCTTGGGCAGACGGCGGCGCGTGCCGAAAACATCGCTCGATTCACAGATCGGACCGACCACTTCGACCACGCCTTCGTCCGCATCGTCGAGACGCGTCAGGTTGTGGATGCCGTGCCAGGCGTCGTACAGCGCCGGCCGCATCAGGCTGTGCATGCCCGCATCGACACCGACGCGGCGCGTGCCCAGCTTGTCGACGACCTGGGTGACCGTCGTCAGCAGCACGCCGGCCTCGGCGACGAGGTAACGTCCCGGCTCGATCGCCAGGCGATAACGCGGGTACTCGGCCTTGATCGCCGCCAGGCCCGCGGCCCAGGCCTGAATGTCGAACGGCACGTCGTCCGGGCGGTAGGGAATCGGCAAACCGCCGCCGATGTCGATCGTGTCGACGGTGCCGACCGCGTCGGCGAAGCCGGCCAGTTCGGCGTAGACCTCGCGCCAGTGCGCGACGGTCTCGATGCCGCTGCCCAGATGCGCGTGGATGCCGGTGATGCGCGCGTCGATGTCTTCGGCCGCCAGCAGAAACGCATCGAACGCGCCCAGCGGCAAACCGAACTTCGACGCCGCACCGCCGGTGACGACCTTGGCGTGATGGCCGTCGCCGCGGCCCAGATCCAGACGCAGCCACAGGTCGCGGCCACGGAAGACCTCGGGCCAGTTGCGCAGGGCTTCGACATTGTCGAGCGTGACGGTGACGCCGCGCGCGTAGGCGGCGACGTATTCGACGCGCGGCGCGAAGCTCGGCGTGAACAGCACGCGCGCGGGATCGAGACCGGGCAGCACCTCGAACACGTGGTCGAGTTCGCCCTGCGACACACATTCCAGGCCGAAGCCGCTATCGACCAGCGTGCGCAGGATCGCCGGATGCGGATTGGCCTTGATCGCGAAGAAGCGTTGGTCGATCGCGTCAGCGCTCGACAGCGCAGCGGCGCGTTCGCGGATCGTCGGCAGGTGATAGACGTAATGCGGGCGGCCGGGTTCGGCCAATGCCAGCAGCGATTCGCGCGCGCCCTGCCACCACTGCGGCGCGCGTTCGCGGCGGCCGTGGGCGATCTCGCGCCAGCTCGGGCCGAACACGGTGTCGTCCTGCACGGGCATCGCGCCGCTGTCGATCAGCTCGGCGTGCAGCACCGGCAGCAGGCCGTCGGCGTCGGCCTCGTCGATGACGAAAGTCAGGTTGAGATCGTTCGACGACTGCGAGATCAGGTGCACGCGTTCCTTGCCGAACGTGGCCCAGACATCCGACAGCTTGTGCAGCAGCGAGCGCATGCCGCGGCCGACGAGCGTGATCGCCGCACACGGCGCGATGACCTTGACCCGGCACACTTCGGCCAGATCGTCGCTCAGGCGCGCCAGCACGTCGGTGCTGACGAGGTTCTCGCTGGGATCCAGCGACACGGTGACGTTGGTCTCCGAGGAACCGATGAGATCGACCGACAGGCCGTGACGCTTGAAGCGCTCGAACACGTCGGCGAGAAAGCCCACCTGCTGCCACATGCCGATGCCTTCCATCGACACCAGCACGATGCCGTTGCGGCGGCTGATCGCCTTGACGCCCGGCACCGGTTCGGCGCTCGCGTCGATCGCGGTGCCCGGCAGGTCCGGGCGCTCGGTATCGAGGATCGCCATCGGCACGCCGCCATCGCGGCAGGGCTTGATCGAACGCGGATGCAGCACCTTGGCGCCGGTGGTCGCGATTTCCTGGGCCTCGGCGTAATCGAGCCGCGTGATCAGGCGCGCGTCGGGCACGTCGCGCGGATTGGCGCTGAACATGCCCGGCACATCGGTCCAGATTTCCACACGCCGCGCACCGAGCAGCGCACCGAAGTACGCGGCCGATGTGTCCGAGCCACCGCGGCCGAGAATCGCGGTGCCGCCGTCGCCATGACGAGCGATGAAGCCCTGGGTCAGCAGCATTCGCGGCGTCTGCGCGGCGAATCGGCTGCGCCAGTCGCCGTCCGGGCTGCGGTTGCAGTTCACCGACAGCCGCGAGGCCCAGTCGCTCTGGTTCGGCAGCGCGACCGCATCGAGCCAGTCGCGCGCATCACACCAGCCGAAATCCAGGCCCTGCGCGGCGAGATAGGCCGCGCCGATCGTCGACGACAGCAGCTCGCCCTGCCCCAGCACTTCGGCCTGCCAGTCGAGCGTGCGCGTTGCCGCACGCGCATCGGTGGCCAGCGCCTGCAGCGCGGCGAGTCGCGTGCCGAGCACGGCGTCGACATCAAGTTCCAGTTCGGCGACGAACGCACGATGGCGCTCGACCAGCGCAGCCACGCGCGCGGCCGAATCGGCAGCGCCATCGGCGATCGCGGTCAGTTCGTTGGTGACCCCCGACAACGCCGAGACCACCACCAGCACCCGCGCACCCTGCTCGTCCGCCCGGCGTTTCGCCAGCCGGCCGATGGTGTCCCAGCGGTGGCGACGCGACACCGAAGTGCCGCCGAACTTGAGCACGATCCAGCGATCGTCGGACGGAGAAGACATCGAGGCAGGAATCTCGCAGAAACGGACGCGTCCGTGCGTGGGAGTCGCGGCCGGTGTGGCAACGCGCGTGGTGACCGGCGATTCTAAAGCAAGCCCCGCACGAGAGACCGCCGATGCACCGCCGTTATCTGCAACTGGATGTGTTCGCCGACCGGCCCGGCGCCGGCAATCCGCTGGGCGTGGTGATCGACTCGGACGGACTGGACGGCGCGGCGATGCAGGCGATCGCAAGCTGGACCAACCTGTCGGAAACCATCTTCCTGCTGCCGGCGGGCGCGGGCGCCGACTACCGCGTGCGCATCTTCACCCCGCGCCAGGAGCTGCCGTTCGCCGGGCATCCGAGCGTCGGCGCAGCCTGGGCAGCGATCGACCAGCAGCTGGCGCGCCCGCACGACGGCGCTCTGGTGCAGCAGTGCGCGGCCGGCCTGCTGCCGGTGCGCGTCGAGACCGACCTGACCGGAATCCGCACACACGTGCGTGCGCCGCGCACCGTCGAACGCCCGCATCCGCCGCAGGCCGCGAGGGAACTGACGGCCGCGCTGCGCCGGCTCGAAGCCCTGGACGCGCCGCATGCCCTGCTCGACAACGGGCCGCGCTGGTGGTGCGTGGATCTTGGCGACGCTGCCAGGGTGCGTGCGCTGAAGCAGCCGTTGCCGGAGATTGCTGCGCTGTGCCTGGCCAGCGACGCGGTCGGACTGGCCGTCGTCGGCCGCAGCACGGTCGATGACCACGCGCTGGCGGTCCGTGCGTTCTGCCCGCAGGACGGCATTCCCGAAGACCCGGTCACCGGCAGCGCCAACGCCGCGATCGCCGCGTGGTTGCACAAGGCCGGCGCTGGAAACGGAGAGGCGATCCGCTACGTCGCCAGCCAGGGCCGGGAGCTGGGCCGCGACGGGCGCGTCGAGATCGAGATCGACGCCGCGGGCGAGGTCTGGATCGGCGGCGCGGTGCAGGCGGTGATCCGCGGGACGTTCGACTGGTAGTTCCGGCACGACGTCGCACGCGTGTCGCCGGCCGACGTACGCGCGAGGTTCACGACGCTCTTGGAACAGGTTCGAAGCGGGCCGCTACACTGTCGCGCCGCGTGACGCCCAAGCCATGACTTCCCGCTGCTTCGTCCAGGTGGACGTGTTCGCCGACCGGCCCGGTGCCGGCAATCCGCTGGCCGTGGTGCTCGATGCCGAAGGTCTCGACGACGCCGCGATGCAGGCCATCGCCCGCTGGACACGCCTGCCCGAGACCACGTTCGTGTTTCCGGCCACGTCTGCGGACGCCAGCTATCGCATCCGCATGTTCTCGCCGCGCCGCGAAGTGCCGTTCGCCGGTCATCCGAGCGTCGGCACCGCGCACGTGGTGCTCGAATCGGGGCTCGCCACGCCGCGCGACGGCCTGCTGGTGCAGGACGGGATCGCCGGCAAGCTGCCGCTGGAAGTCGTCGGCGACGGTGCCACGCGCACGATTGCCGTGCGCACGCCGCGGGCGTCGGTCGTCGAAACCGCATCGGCGGCTGACCCACGCCTGCAGGCCGCCCTCGCCGGCCTCCCGCTCGGCGCGCTGCCCCCGGTGCTGATGGATGGTGGCCGCCGCTGGTGGCTGGCCGAACTCGCCAGCGAAGCCGAACTGCGCGCGGTCACGCCGGACTGGAACGCGATCGGCGCGCTCGCCGAGTCGACCGGCAGCATGGGCCTGTGCGCGTTCGCTCGCTCCGACGATCCGGTGCATCACCTGGCCGTGCGCGCCTTTGTCGGCTCGACCGGGCATTTCGAGGACGCCGCCTCGGGCGCGGCGAACGCGACGCTGGCGGCATGGCTCGCCGAGCGCGATGCGCTGCCGGGGCAGAACGGCCGTTACCGCATCAGCCAGGGGCGCGAGGTCGGCCACGACGCGATCATCGAACTGCATGTCGACGGCAATGGCGACGTGTGGTCGGGGGGACGCGTGCAGACCGTGGTGCGCGGGGCGATTGACTGGCGCTGAGGGGCCGGTTTTTCCGGTCATGCGCATTGACGCGTCGTGCTCTTACGTAGGCGCGCGTTTGGGCGTCAGGTGTTACTGGGAACGCCTTTCGCGCGCGAGCGCGCTCCTACAGGGAAGCGGTTTTTCGCGCGGCGGAGTGTTTATGGCAGGCGGCAGACCATTTAGCCCGCGCCCGTGTTCGGCTCGCGCCGGGCGCCCCGGTTCCGTGGGGCGCCCAGGCTCCGTGCAGGAGCGCGCTCGCGCGCGAAACGTTTTACCGGTGAAGCGTCTTTCGGAACGGCTTCGCTGCAACGCCCTTCGCGCGCGAGCGTGCTCCTATATGAAAGCCGCGCCGGTCGCCCGGCGCGGCTTTCCGAAAAATCCTGCAGGCCGATCAGCCCTCGAGCTCGGCATCCAGCGTCAGCGGCACGGCCGAGAGCGCCTTCGACACCGGGCAGTTCTGCTTGGCGTCATCGGCAATCTCGCGGAACTTCGCCGCCTCGATGCCCGGCACCTTGGCTCGCGTCTTGAGGCGGATCGCGCTCAGCTGCGGGCCGCCATCCATCGACAGGTCGACGTCGGCACGGGTGTCCAGCGATTCGGGCGGAAAGCCCGCCTCGGTGAGCTTGGCCGACAGCGCCATCGTGAAGCAGCCCGCGTGCGCGGCGGCGATCAGTTCCTCGGGGTTGGTGCCCTTCTCGTCACCGAAGCGGGTGCCGAACGCGTAGCGGGTGTCGCTGAGCAGGCCGCTCTGCGGCGTCGACAGCGTGCCCTTGCCGGACTTCAGGTCGCCGGTCCAGCGGGCGGTGGCGTGGCGGGAAATACCCATGCGTATTCTCCTCTCGTGGTCGTGGTCGGGGCACGACGGTAACGCCGCCGTCGTTATGTGCGCGTCCGCATCCGGGCTGCGACATGGTCACGGCGAACAGAGGATGATCCGGCCATGACGATTGCCCCCGCCCTCGCTGCCGTGCTCGCCGACATCGTGCTGGCCGCACACGTGGCCATCGCCGCCTTCGTCGTCTGCATCACCCTGGCATTGCTGGTCGGCGGGCCGCTGGGCTGGCGCTGGCTGCGACGGCCGTGGCTGCGGTGGACGCACGTGGCGCTGGTGGTGGTGATCGCCCTGCAGGCGTGGCTCGGGCGCCTGTGTCCGCTGACGATCTGGGAGCAATGGCTGCGCGCCCGCGCCGGGCAGGCGGTCTATACCGAATCCTTCGTCGCGCACTGGCTGTCGCGACTGCTGTTCTTCGAGGCGCCCTGGTGGGTCTTCGTCGCCGCCTACAGCGCCCTGGTTCTCGTGGTGGTTGCAGCCTGGTTTCGATGGCCGCCTCGGGCACGTCGCGCCGACCGGCCCTGAGCGCGCGAAAGCCCTGTTTTTTTGCGGTTTCCTATTGGCGCGGCCCCCGCGATGCCCTACATTCCGCTAGCCGGCTCGCTCGGCCCGGACACATCAACCCAATACGACGAGGGAACCAGACACTCATGGCAACGAAGAAGGCCCCCACCAAGAAAGCCCCGGCCAAGAAGGCTGCTGCGCCGAAGAAGGCTGCGGCCGCCAAGCCGGCAGCACCGAAGCCGATCAAGGAAGCCCTGAGCAAGTCGGGCCTGGTCGCGCACATCGCCGAATCCACCGGCCTGGCGCCGAAGGACGTGCGCTCGGTGTTCACCGCGCTCGAAGGCGCCGTGCACGGTTCGGTCAGCAAGAAGGGCGTGGGTTCGTTCACCCTGCCGGGTCTGCTGAAGATCACCTCGGTCAGCGTGCCGGCCAAGCCGAAGCGCAAGGGCATCAACCCCTTCACCAAGGAAGAGCAGTGGTTCGCCGCCAAGCCCGCCTCGGTCAAGGTCAAGGTGCGCCCGCTCAAGAAGCTCAAGGACGCTGCTGCCTGATCCCAGGCGCCGGATGTTCTTCGATCGGGACGGCCTTGGCCGTCCCGATTTCGTTTCGGGGATTGCGTTTCCGGTCAGGTCGAAATCCGAAAAGCGGCCGAGCAGTGTGCGGCGCTTTCCCATCCGCCGTCGCCGATGCATCCAGCGCCCGCCGGGTGCCACGACCACCAGGCGGATATCGCGCCGCGACCGGGCGTGGTACCTGGCAGGCGTCCGGGTGATTCCTCTGCTTCGACTCGGCGATGCGCACCAGATCGCGCCTGCTTGCGAACGCGCCGACAAGCCCCGATCCAAAGCCTCGTCACCTGTTGCACGCCGTGCACACAGGTTGAACGCTGACCGCCGCAAGCTCGGCGCCGCTCTTTCCCTACCGGATGTCGACCGATGAGTTTCCAGGGTTTCCTCAATCACCTGCTCACTTCCCAGGCCGGCGGCAAGCCCGGCAGCAGCCTGCTCAATGCCGATTTCGGCAAGGGCGCCGCGACCGGCGGCGCGCTGGGCCTGTTGTTGGGCAAGAACCGCAAGACGCGCAAGCTCGCGACCTACGGCGGCCTCGCCGCGATCGGCGTGATGGCCTACAAGGCCTACGGCGACTACCAGAAACAGCAGGCCGGCGTGGCTGCACCGGCGCCGCAGACGGTCGACCGCCTGCCCGCGCCCCAGGTCGACCTGCACAGCCAGGCCATCCTCAAGGCCCTGGTCGCCGCGGCGAAGGCCGATGGCCACGTGGACGCACGCGAGCGCGAGCTGATCGAAGGCGAGTTCAAGCGCATCGACGAAGGCGCCGATGTGCAGCAGTGGCTGCATGCCGAACTCGGCAAACCGCTCGATCCGGCCGAAGTGGCCAGCGCGGCGAGCACACCGGAAATCGCCTCGGAGATGTATCTGGCCAGCGTGCTCGTGGCCGACGAGACCAATTTCATGGAACGCAGCTATCTCGACGAGCTCGCGCGCCAGCTCAAGCTTGCGCCGGAACTGCAGACGCGTCTGGAGCAGGAAGTGCAGGCCGCGGGCGACGCACGCTGAAGATGTCCGCATCGGCGCGAACGGCCTGCAATGCAGGCCGTTCGCGTCTCCGGCGTCCACCGCGCTGACCCGCGCTTCGCGGCCGGCCTGAGACGCTGTCGCCATGCACGATTCCGATTCCACCCGCGCGCCACCGCCGGACGCCAGGCCGCCGAAGCGTGCGCCACACCGTGACTACACCCCGCAACTGCGTGCAACCCTGCGCTTCGTGTTCGTGGTCGCGCTGCTCGCCGCGGCCGGCTACTGGGCCTGGCATCAGCCTTTCATGGCGCAGCCGCGCGCCATCGCCGCGCTGACGACGGCATCGCCGCCCACGACCTTGCCGATGCCCGTCGACGGCGTCAGCGCCGCGCGCGTGGCCGATACCTATGGCGCGCCGCGTGGCCGGGATCGCAGCCATGAAGGCGTCGACATCTTCGCGCCTCGCGGCACGCCGGTGCGCAGCACGACCGACGGCCTCGTCGTGGGCGTGCGTGATGCGGGCCTTGGTGGCAAACAGGTCTGGGTGATGGGCCCCGGACGCCACCGCCACTACTACGCGCATCTCGACGGCTTCGCCGAATTCCTGGAGGTCGGCGATCTCGTGCGTCCGGGCGATGCCCTGGGCGTCGTCGGCGACACCGGCAATGCACGCGGCACGCCGCCGCATCTGCATTACGGCGTCTACGGCCCCGAAGGTGCATTCGATCCGCTGCCGCTGCTGCGCGCGCACGACGCCGACAACGCCGGCGCATCGCGCTAGCATCCGCGCACCGCCGCGTCGGCGGCGACAGGAGAGGACCCGATGTCGCATCGTGCCTGGTGGCTCGTCATCGCAGCACTGGTGCTGCTGGGTGTCGTCATCGCGTTGCAGGACGGCCTGCGCGTGCAACCCGCGACAGCAGATGCCGACCTCGTCCCGGTCGCCCAGACGCCCGCCCGGATCAGTGAGGGCCGGCACGCATCGTCGGACATCGATCAAGCCACGCGCCTCGCCCAGGCCGATGCGATGCGCGAAGCGGTCGAAACCCTTCCCGGTTATTTCCCGGTGCTGTTCCGCGAGGACACCGCCGAAGCCGACGCGTTCTGGCTGCACGGGCGTCCGGCCGCGCAAGGCGAAGCGGATCTGCGCGCGCTCGAGCACGTCAGCGGGCTGCGCGTCGACAACGCGCCGCCCGAAGTATTAAGCGCAGGCCCGGCTCCCGACTCGGTCCGTGTGCCGGTACGCCTGCGCATCGGCGGACAGGGGCCGCTGCGGCGCTACACCGGCCATCACGATCTGCGTCGCGACGCGGACGGCTGGCGCATCGTGGCCGCGTCCATCGCGCGCTCACCCGAGCCCGGCTAACCTGTCGCGCGCGATTTCTCGGACACCTGGGCAATGGACAAGCGGTTCTGGATCTGCGGTTTCACCATGGCCGCCACAGCGCTGGCACTGGCGTTCGTGGTGCATGGACTGATGCTGCGCGCCGACTACCTGGCACTCGCGCATCTGTTCCGCGCGCCTGCGGACGCGAATGCGCGCGTCGGCTGGATCCTGCTGGCCTACGCCTCGCTGGGACTGGGGATGACCTGGCTCTACCGCTGGCTGCCGCGACCGTTGCGCAGCAAGCGCTGGCACGGCGCGCGTTTCGGGCTGGCGATCGCGCTGGTGTCGATCGTGCCCTGGCATCTGCTGGTGCACGCCGGCCAACCGTTTCCGCTGGCGCTCGCGTTCAAGCAGATCGGTCTGGACCTGGTGGCGATGCTGCTGCTCGGCCTGTTGCTGGCGTGGTTGCAGCCGCACCGCAAGGTGCTCGCACCGGCGCCCGAATGACCCGCGGCGCTGCGCCTGCATTCACCACCGCTGCGTAGAGTGCGCCTCATCGTTCCCCGGGAATCCGCGATGCGTCGACCCCTGCACCTGCTGCCTGCCCTGATCCTGCTGTTGTTGGCGACGGCCTGCACCTCGATCGGTGTGGTGTCCGCCTGGTTGAATGACCAGGTTTCGTTCACCGCGCCACAGTTGCAGCGCCAGCTCGATGCACGCTTCCCGCGCAGCCTCGACGCGCTCGGCGGTCTGGCGTCGGTCACGCTCGCCGCGCCACGCCTCAGCCTGCTGCCGGGCGAGCCGCGCCTGCGTCTGGATTTCGATTTCGGCATCGACGGCGTCATGGCGGACGACCGCCCCGGCCACCTGGTGCTGGTCAGCGGCCTGCGCTACGACCCGGGCACGCGCGGCCTGCATCTGGACGATCCGGCGTTGCTGCAGTTCGACCTGCCCGGCTCGGGCGCACTGATCAAGGGCAGCGCGCAAGGCGTACTCGACAGCCTGCTCGCCGAGTACGCGCGCCGCGAACCGGTCTACCGGCTCGACGACGACCTGCTGTCGAAGCTGCCTGCGGGCAAGCGCATCGACAACGTAGAGATTGTCGATGGCCGCGTGGTGGTGCGCCTTGGACGCTGAGCGCACGCTGTGGCGGTGCGTCTGCGCGGTGGCACTGGCTGGCGTGCTCGCGGCGTGCGGCGGCGAGGCCCCGGCACCGGGCGACGCGTCGCATGCCGATGGCGGCGCCGCCGGTCCGCTGCCGCAACCGCAGCAACCCGGCGGCAGCGTGACCGGGCTCAGTGGGCAGCCGGGGCCCGGCAACGTTCCGCTCGGCGGGCAGGCGCCGCTGCCTGAAAGTGCGCCCGAACTCACTGGGCTTCGCCCACTGGAAGACAACCCGGAAACGGGCCTTGGCATCGTGGGCGACGAGACTGCGTCCGCCGTGCCGGAGCCCACCCCGGAAGAAGCCGCCGCGGTGATCCGCACCTATTACGCGGCGATCAACGCACTCGATTACGCCCGCGCCTACGCGCTGTGGTCGGACGGCGGACGCGCCAGCGGCCAGAGTCCCGAGCAGTTCGCGGCGGGATTTGGCGACACCTCGGTGGTGATGGTCGACATCGGCGCGCCCGGCCCGGTCGGCGCAGCCGCCGGCTCGCGCTTCATCGAGATCCCGGTCTCGCTGCGCGCGCAGCAGACCGATGGCAGCAGTCGCCGGTTCGAAGGGCGTTACGTCCTGCGTCGTGCCGTCGTGGACGGCGCGAGCGCTGCGCAGCGCGGCTGGCACATCGCCTCGGCGGATCTGCGCGAGACATCGGGCGCGGACTGAGTCGGAAACCGCAGGCGGGCGATGGTCCCCCACGACAGCCGTCGCGCGCCCGCGTGCTCCTGCAGGACAGCTCAGCGCTTGGGCTGGAGCATCGTTCCGGTGCAGTCCCTCGAACCGCAGCGGCAGCCCCAGAGCTTCTTGAGCGCCGGCGTGTGCCGTTCGGCGAGGGTGATGCCGTAGTTGTAGGTCAGCTCCTCGCCGGCCGCGATGTCGCGCGTGGCTTCGATGAAGACCTTGTCCTTGTGCCTGCGGTCCTTCGCGTCTTCCTGCACCACGGCCTCGCAGTTGGGCGCACAGCTGTGGTTGATCCAGCGCGCGATATTGCCGGCGTGATTGGCGTCGATGACGTAGTCGTCGTTGAGCGTGAACAGGAAGGTGTGACCGTTCTCGTCGATATCGCCGTACTGCGCATCCACCTCGTCGTGCGTGCGCAACAGCCCCTTGTAGCGGACGATGCGCTCGCCCTTGGCGATGGCGTCGGTGGCGAAGACGCCATTGCCGTGGATGCTCGACAGCCGGGCCTCGATCTTCTTCGGGGTCTTCTTCTTCGGCTTGGGCATCGCGGGGTCCACGTCGGATGAGCGCAGCATTGTGGCCAACAAGGTCGCGGCCCGCCAGCACAGCAGCGCATGTCGTGCGCCTCGCAGCGATGAACCGCCGCCATCGGCACATTGAGCGCCGCACGCGAAAAGCGTACAATTTTGGTCCGCTTTCAACCGGCCTCGTCGTCCCCCACCGTGCTGCGCGTCACCAAGCTCACCGATTACGCCACCGTCGTGCTGACCGTGCTCGCCGCCCGGCCCGGCGCGGTCATGAGCGCCGCCGAGCTCGCCGAACAGTCCGGTCTCGAGGCGCCGACGGTCAGCAAGCTGCTCAAGCCGCTGGCCCAGGCGGGTCTGGTCGAAGGTTTCCGCGGCGCCAACGGCGGATATCGCCTGGCGCGCGACGCGGCCGCGATCAGTCTGGTGGAGATCGTCGAGGCCATGGAAGGGCCGCTCGCAATGACCGAGTGCAGCCTGCACACCGGCCAGTGCGGCATTTCCGACCAGTGCGGCGTCCGCGGCAACTGGCGCCGGATCAACGACGTCGTCGCCGATGCGCTGCGTGCGGTGAGCCTGGCGCAGATGCTCGGCGACACGCCGGCCACGCATTCCATTTCCCCCGCCGGAAGCGGCAGGCGCATCGACGCCCGCCTCTTCCGTGCATAGACAGTAGGCAGCCCCCATGGCCACCGACATCATCGAGGCACCCGAAACCAATCGGGAGATCCACGAACAGCTCGGCCGTCGCTACGACGCCGGCTTCGTCACCGACATCGAATCCGACAGCTTCCCGCCGGGTCTGGACGAGGACGTCGTCCGCGCGTTGTCGGCGAAGAAGGAAGAGCCGGAGTGGATGACCGAATGGCGCGTGGCCGCCTATCGCCACTGGCTGACCATGCCGGTGCCGCACTGGGCCAAGCTGTCGATCGCGCCGATCGATTTCCAGGCCGTCAGCTACTACTCCGCGCCGAAGGCCAAGTACGCCTCGCTCGACGACGTGCCCAAGGAACTGCTCGATACCTACGACAAGCTCGGCGTGCCCTTGCACGAGCGTGCCCGGCTTGCGGGCGTGGCCGTGGACGCCGTGTTCGATTCGGTGTCGGTCGGCACGACGTTCAAGAAGGAGCTCGCCGAGAAAGGGATCATCTTCTGTTCGATGTCCGAGGCCATCGCCGACCACCCGGAGCTGGTCAAGCAGTACCTCGGCAGCGTGGTGCCGGTTGGCGACAACTACTTCGCCGCATTGAATTCGGCCGTGTTCTCCGACGGCAGCTTCGTGTTCATCCCCAAGGGCGTGCGTTGCCCGATGGAGCTGAGCACCTACTTCCGCATCAACGCCGGCCACACCGGCCAGTTCGAGCGCACGCTGATCATCTGCGAGGACAAGGCCTACGTCTCGTATCTGGAAGGCTGCACCGCGCCGATGCGCGACGAGAACCAGCTGCATGCCGCGGTCGTCGAACTGGTCGCGCTGGACGATGCCGAGATCAAGTATTCGACCGTGCAGAACTGGTACCCGGGCGACGAGGAAGGCCGCGGCGGCATCTACAACTTCGTGACCAAGCGTGCCGAGTGCCGCGGCGACCGCAGCAAGGTGGTCTGGGCGCAGGTGGAAACCGGTTCGGCGATCACCTGGAAGTATCCGTCGTGCGTGCTGCTGGGCGACGATTCGTCCGGTGAGTTCCATTCGGTCGCGCTGACGCATCACCGCCAGCAGGCCGACACCGGCACCAAGATGATCCACGTCGGCAAGCGCACCAAGTCGAAGATCGTCAGCAAGGGCATCAGCGCCGGTCGCGGCCAGAACACCTACCGCGGCCTGGTCAAGGTGGGCGCGGGCGCCGAAGGCGCACGCAACTACACCCAGTGCGACTCGCTGCTGATCGGCAAGGACTGCGGCGCGCACACCTTCCCCTACATCGAGGTCAAGCACCCCGGTGCGACGGTCGAGCACGAAGCGACGACATCCAAGATCAGCGACGACCAGCTGTTCTACTGCCGCGCACGCGGCATCAGCGAGGAAGACGCGGTCAGCCTGATCGTCGACGGGTTCTGCAAGCAGGTCTTCCGCGAACTGCCGATGGAGTTCGCAGTGGAAGCCAAGAAGCTGCTCGACGTGTCGCTGGAAGGTTCGGTCGGCTGAGTCGCCTTTCGGCGATGTGATTCGTGATTGGTGATTCGAAAGAGCACTGTCACGCCCGAATCCACGACCGTTCCGCCCCTACGAATCACCAATCACGAATTACCAATCACGGCCTCCCATGCTCAACATCGACAACCTCCACGCCTCCATCAACGAGCGCGAAATCCTCAAGGGCCTCTCGCTCGACGTGAAGCCGGGCGAAGTCCACGCGATCATGGGGCCCAATGGCGCCGGCAAGTCGACGCTGGGCAATCTGCTGGCCGGGCGCGACGGCTACGAGGTCACCGAAGGCACGGTGTCCTTCGAGGGCCAGGACCTGCTGGAACTCGAGCCCGAGGAGCGCGCCGCGGCCGGCGTGTTCCTGGCGTTCCAGTACCCGGTCGAGATTGCCGGTGTGAACAACACCTACTTCCTGCGCAGCGCGCTCAATGCACAGCGCAAGGCGCGCGGCGAGGACGAACTCGATTCGATGCAGTTCCTCAAGCTGGTGCGCGAAAAGCTGTCGGTGCTGCACCTCGACGACCGCCTGTTGCATCGTGGCGTCAACGAAGGCTTCTCGGGCGGCGAGAAGAAGCGGAACGAGATCTTCCAGCTCGCGGTGCTCGAGCCGAAGCTCGCGATTCTCGACGAAACCGACTCGGGCCTGGACATCGATGCGCTCAAGCACGTCGCCGACGGCGTCAACGCGCTGCGCTCGAACGAGCGCGCCTTCATCGTGATCACGCACTACCAGCGTCTGCTCGACTACATCAAGCCCGACGTGGTGCACGTGCTGGCCGACGGCCGCATCGTGCAGAGCGGTGGCCCGGAACTGGCGCTGCAGCTCGAAGAAAAAGGCTACGAGTGGGTCAAGGACCGCGTCGCACCCGGGGCCGCTGCGTGATGAGTGCCCTGCTCGACTCCCTCGCCGCCGGTTTCGACGGCGACAGCGCCCGCCGCGCCGCGCTTGACGCGACGCTCGCTGCCGGCCTGCCCGGCCCGCGCAGCGAATCGTGGAAATACACCTCGCTGCGCGCGCTCGAGCGCCGCAGCTTCGCCGCGCCGGCCGCCGATGTCGATGTCGATCCGGCGCTGCTGGCCGACATTCCGGCGCCGCGACTGGTGTTCGTCGATGGTCGTCCGTCGGCGGCGCTGTCGGACATCGGCGCGGACGTGGCCGGCCTGTCGATCGGCACACTGGCCGATGTCGAGGCACTCCCGGAACTGGAAGACCGCGCCGACGCGGTCTTCGCACGGCTCAATGGCGCGCTGGCCCGTGACGGCGTGGCGATCAACGTTGATGCCGGCACGCAGGTGGCGGTGCCCGTTCACCTGGTGTTCGTCGGTGCGCCGGCGGAGGGCGCAGATCTCGCCTGGCACCTGCGCCATCACGTGGTGCTGGGCGCGCGCGCCTCGCTGACGCTGGTCGAGCATCACCTCGACGTCGCGCCGCATCGGCATCTCGACAACAGCGCGGTCTCGTTGCGCGTCGCCGACGGTGCAGAACTGCGGCATGTCCGCCTGCAGCATCGTGGTGCGGGCGCGACCAGCTTCCTGCGCACCGATGCCGAGCTGCAGACCGCCTCGGTCTATACGCGCGTCGATCTCGAGGCCGGCGGTGGTCTGTCGCGACACGAACTCGATGTGCGCCTGCTCGGCGACGACGCGCGCCTGACCGCCAACGGCGTGCTGATGGCTGGCGGCCGCGCGCATGTCGATACGCGCCTGGGCATCCGCCACGTCGCCAGGAACACGGCGTGCGAGCTCAAGTGGCGCGGCATCGGCGACCAGCGCGGCCGCGTGGTGTTCCATGGCGGCATCACCATCGATGCCGGCGCCGACGGCACCGACGCACGCCTGTCGAACAAGAACCTGCTGCTGTCGAGCACGGCCGAGATCGACACCCAGCCGGTGCTGGTGATCCACGCCGACGAAGTGCAGGCCGCGCACGGCGCGACCGTGGGCCAGCTCGATCCCGACGCGCTGTTCTACCTGCGGGCGCGTGGTCTGCCGCAGACCGATGCGCAGCGCCTGTTGACCGCCGCCTTCGTGCGTGAGCCGCTGTCGACGATCGCCGAAGACGATCTGCGGACCCGGGCCGAACACGTGCTCGGCGCTGCGTTCGCGAGGCTCGCGGGCGCATGAGCGCCGAGCTGCCGCCGGTGACGCCGCCGTTCGATGCGCCGAGCGCTCCGCCCGCGCAGAACGGCCACATCGACTGGGCGGCCGTGCGCGCGGACTTCCCGCTGCTGCTGCGCGAGGTGCACGGCAAGCCGTTGATCTACTTCGACAACGCCAATACCGGCCAGAAGCCGGCCTCGGTGATCGAGGCGACGGATGGCTACTACCGCCGCCATAACGCCAACGTCAGCCGCGCCGTGCACCAGCTCGGCACCGAGGCGACCGAGGCCTTCGAGGCCACGCGCGCCAAGCTCGCACGCTTCCTCAATGTGCGCGCCGACGAACTGGTGATGTGCAGCGGCACGACGTTCGCGCTCAATCTGGTCGCCTATTCCTGGGCCCTGCCGCGGCTCAAGGCCGGCGACACCATTCTTGTGTCGCGGATGGAGCACCACGCCAACATCGTGCCGTGGCAGCTGATCGCCGAGCGCACCGGCGCGACGTTACGCGTGGCCGAGATTCTCGAGGACGGCACGCTCGATCTCGACGCACTGCGCCGGTCGATGACGTCCGACGTGAAGCTGCTTGCGCTCGCCCACGTCTCCAACGTGCTCGGCACAGTGAACCCTGTGCGCGAGATCTGCCGCGAGGCACGCAAGCGCGGCATCGTCACCGTCATCGACGGCTCGCAGGCGGTGCCGCACCGGCGCGTCGATGTCGCCGCGCTCGGCTGCGATTTCTACGCCTTCACCGGCCACAAGATGTGCGGGCCGACCGGCACCGGTGCGCTGTGGGCGCGCCGCGAACACCTGCAGGCGATGCCGCCGTTCCTGGGCGGCGGCGAGATGATCCGCGAGGTCAGCTTCGAGAAGATCGTCTACAACGACCCGCCGCACCGTTTCGAGGCCGGCACGCCCAATATCGCCGGGTTCGTCGGGCTGGGCGCTGCGGTCGATTATCTCGAGCGTCTCGGCATGGACCATATCGAGCGGCGCGAAGCCGAACTGCTCGCCCACCTCACCGAATCGCTGCAGACGGTCGAGGGCCTGCGCATTTTCGGCACCGCCCCCGACAAGGCCGCGGTGGTGTCGTTCCTGGTCGAGGGCGCGCACGCGCACGATCTGGCGACCCTGCTCGATCTGGAGGGCGTCGCGATCCGCTCGGGCCAGCACTGCGCGCACCCGCTGCTGCAGTTCTACGGCGTCGCCGCGACCTGTCGCGTGTCGCCGGCGTTCTACAACACGCACGAGGAAATCGACGCCTTCGTCGCCGCACTGCGCAAGGTCCGCACCCTGCTCGGCTGAGCACGCGCCCGGCCGAGACACGGCGCGAGCGCGAGCGCGAGTGCGTCCCGACCTGTCCGATCCGCGCGACGCCCTCAGACGGACCCGCCGGACGGAATGCGCGCGGACGTGCTTCATCTGCATTGCCTTCGCGCGCAAGCGCGCTCCTGCAGGGGCAGACGGGCGCGCTCGGGCGATAATGCGCCGGCCCCATTCCGCAGCCCGCCATGCACGCACACGTTTTCCGCGCCGCCACCGCGGCTGACATCCCCGCCCTCGTCACCCTGGTGACGTCCGCCTACCGCGGCGAATCCAGCCGCTGCGGCTGGACCACCGAAGCCGACCTGCTCGACGGCGCCCGTATCGACCCCGACGTGCTGCGTGCGGATATCGAACGCGCCGACAGCCGCGTGATCGTCGTCGACGGCCCAGCCGCACCGCTGGCCTGCGCGCACGTCGCCATCGAGGATGGCCACGGCTACTTCGGCATGTTCGCCGTCGACCCGACCTTGCAGGGGCGCGGCACCGGCGATGCACTGCTGGCCGAATGCGAACGCATCGTCCGCGACGAATGGGGGCTGCCCGGCATGCGCATGACCGTCATCGACGTACGCGACGCGTTGATCGCCTGGTACCTGCGCCGCGGCTACCGGCGTACCGGCGTCTTCAAGCCGTTCCCCTACGGCGACACCCGCTTCGGCATTCCACGCCGCGACGACTTGCGCTTCGAGGTGCTGGAGAAGACCTTCGGAGCGGTCGCATGAGCGAGACCTGGACCTTCGTCTGCGCGACCCACGAACTGCTGCCCGGCGAAATGCGCAGCACCTTCGACGAGGTGACCGGCGCGCCGATCATCGTGTTCAACCTCGACGGTGCGCTGTACGCGCTCGAGGACCAGTGCAGCCACGAGGATTTCGCACTGTCGGGCGGCGGCGAGTTCGATCCGGCCACCGCCTCCATCGAATGCGTGCTCCATGGTGCGAAGTTCGACGTGCGCGATGGTCGAGCTCTGTGCGCACCTGCCTACGAACCGGTCGCGAAATTTCCGACCAAGGTGGAACACGGCGGGGTATGGGCCCGCGACGACCGCGATTGAGCCGCGTCCACGGCCCGTAACCGCAATCGTTCTTCTTTGCTGTCGAGAATCATTCTCGGATAAGATGGCGCCAGCTGGCATTCAGCCTTCTGGGGATCTTTCGTGCCGTCTGGTTCCAGGTTCGGGATTCAACCGAGCGATACGCGTGCGGGCGGGGCCGACCGGCTCTGCCTCGCCGTGTTCGCGTGGCTGATCCTGCTGGTCGGCGCGCTCGTCCTGATGCCCGCTGTTGCCACCGCCACCGCCGACGCCGGGCCATTCGCGCTGCAGGCCGTCCAGTTCGAGGCCGGCGGTGAAGTACCCGCGCCCCACGCATCCGGGGCCGCCGTTGCCGCACGCATGTTGAAGCGTGTGCGCCCGTTGCTTGAGGCGCCGGCAGCGCCGGTTCCATCCAAGTCGCCATTGCATCCGCTTCGCCTCACGCGTGGGGCAGCACGTCGCCCCCGTCCCGCCGGCCTCGCCGCGAGCGGTTACGCACCGCGAGGCCGCCAGCATCGCGGCCGCGCACCGCCCCGCTGACCCGATCTGCCGGCGCCGCCGGCACGACCGCACGCGCAGGCCCGCAAGGCCGGCGCCGTGCGGCATGCGCATGCCTACGTGCATTTCCGATCCGGCCAGCCGACGCCACGCCGCACACCGTCATCCGAACGAGATTTCCATGACCCGTCCGCCCTTCCGTCGCCCCCTCGCCATCGCCCTGCTCGGCCTGCTCTCCGCCCCGGCCCTCGCCGATACGGCCGCTGACGCGTCCCCCAAGGATTTCGACACCATCGTCGTGACCGCCGCCGGCTTCGAGCAGAAGCTCACCGACGCGCCGGCGAGCATCAGCGTGATCACGCAGGAAGAACTGACCAAGCGCCCCTACATGACACTGCTCGATGCAGTGCGCGACATCGAGGGCATCGATGTGGGCGAAACCCGCGACAAGACCGGCCAGGGCACGATCTCGATGCGCGGCATGGGCTCGGACTACACGCTGATCCTCGTCGACGGCAAGCGCCAGAACAATCATGGCGACATCTACCCCAACAACTTCGGCGGCAACCAGTTCAACCACATCCCGCCGCTGGACGCGATCGAGCGCATCGAGGTGATCCGCGGCCCCGCATCCACGCTGTACGGCGCCGACGCCATGGGCGGCGTCATCAACATCATCACCAAACGCGTGCTCGACCGTTGGCACGGCTCGGCCACACTCAGCCGTTCGTTCGAGGACAGCGAATTCGGCGATGACACGACGGTCGATTCCTTCGTCACCGGGCCGCTGGTGCCGGGCGTGCTGAATCTCAGCGCCCGGGCCAGCTGGTACGAGCGCGATGCGTCCAACCCCGTCTATGCGCTGGTCACCGATCCGGCTGGCATGGAGCGCACCCGCCCGCTCGGCTTCGGCAGCGGCGGCAAGACCGTCGACAACACCAACAAGGCCGGTGGCGTCACGCTGTCCTGGATGCCGACCGACAACCAGACGGTGACGCTGGATTACGACGTCTCGCGCCAGGAGTATGACAACGCGATCCGCATCAATGACGAGGGCGCCGAGGAATACCCGGTCGGCACCGTCGACAACATCAACAGCATCTTCAGTGCCGGCAATTTCTGCCTGGGCGCTGCCGGCAACAATGCCAGCGCCTGCGCCGCCAACGGCGGCACCTGGTCGCGCCGCGCCAACCCGCGTGTGGGCTATGGTCCGACCCAGACCTTCACCCGCGATGCCTGGTCGTTGACCCACGAGGGGCGCTGGGATTTCGGCAACAGCTTCGTGTCGCTGTCGCACGTGGCGACCAACAACGACGGCCGCACGATGCCGTTCACCGTCGACGAGCGCGCGCAGCTGCTGGAGATGATCGACGGTACCGGGCAATACGCTGGCCTGTCGCTGGAAGAGCGCCGTGCGATCGCCGAGGACACCTACCTGCCGCGCCCCAAGCGCACGCTCGAAAGCGCGCAGTACACGCTGGATGCCAAGCTCTACCTGCCCTTCCAGCTGGCGGGTGACCACATCGCCGTACTCGGCGCGCAGGTCATCCAGGGCGAACTGACCGACGGCATCTTCGGCATCGAAAGCGGCACGCCCGGCCAAAAGCAGGAACACAACATGTACTCGCTCTTCGCCGAGGACACCTGGACCATCACCGCGCCGTTCGCGTTGACGGCCGGCCTGCGCTGGGACGATCACGAGGTCTTCGGCAACCATCTCAGCCCGCGTCTGTACGGCGTCTACACCGTCAGCCCGCAGTGGACGGTCAAGGGCGGCGTCAGCACGGGCTTCAAGACGCCCAAGACCACCCAGCTCTACGACGGCGTGACCGGCTTCGGTGCCCAGGGCACCTCACCGATGTTCGGCAACCCGGACCTGCAGCCCGAGACCAGCACCAGCACCGAACTTGCCGTCTACTGGCAGAGTCCGGTCGGCCACAACTTCAACCTCACCCTGTTCCGCAATGAGTTCGACGACAAGATCGCCTCGCAGCCGTGTGGTCCGGGCACGACGCTGACCTGCACCGCGGCCGGCGAGTACGCAGACATCGGGTACGCGTCCAGTAGCAAGACGGTCAACATCGACGAGGTGGTGATCCAGGGCGCCGAGGTCGCTGGCCGCCTGCGCATCAGCGACTCGCTCGGATTCCGCGCCAACTACACCTTCACCGACAGCGAGCAGAAGAGCGGCAGCGAGATCGGCCTGCCCCTGGGCAACAGCGCCAGGCACATGGCCAACGCCACGCTCGACTGGCAGGCGAGCGAGCGCTTCAACGTGTTCCTGACCGCCGAGGCGCGCTCCAAACGCTACCGCAGCCTGCATGCGATTACCCGCGAGCCGCTCTACTACCGCGACTACGAGGTGCTGCACCTGGGCGCCTCGTTCGAAGTCAACGAGTCGATCACGCTCAACGGTCGCATCAACAACCTGCTCGATCGCGACTTCACCACCTACGACACGGAATTCCGTGACCTCGACGGCGACGGCGCATACGACGGCACCAACGAGATCCTCTATTTCGATCACTACAACAACAAGGACAAGGCGCGCGGCGTCTGGCTGAGCGTCAACGTCCGCTTCTGATGACGCCCTGCCCCGGGTCGCGACGGCCCGGGGCGCATGGGCGGCTATCGCGCGACCGGTTCACTCGTCGTGACCTGCGCGAGTGTGGCAAGCGGTGAGATCCGGAACAGCAGCAGTTCGCCGCCGCCATCGAGCACGTGGCGCCGACGGGCGCCGGATCCGCGCAACAGAACGGTGTCGCCCCGCTCGAGCGGACGCCCGTCGCACCCGGTCATCCGGGCCTGTCCCGCGATCACATGGGCGCCCCAGCAGTCGCCACGATCGACGAAGACCACCATCGTGCCCACCAGCGGGCGATGCCAGAGCGCCGCCTCGACCTGGTCGGGGCGCCACATCAGGTTGAGTACGCTCACGCCCGGTCCGGCCGGCTCACCCTGCAGCGCGCGTCCGCCATCGAACCGCAACCGTGCATGCGGCGGTTGCAGGTCGGCCGTTTCACCGTCGTCGAACCGCAGTGTCAGACCGTCGCCCGACAGCAGCATCAATTCGCGGGCGATCCCCTCGAAACGTGAGAATGCGGCAGGCTGTCCGATTTCCGCGATCGACAGGCGCCAGCACCAGCCGGCATCGACATCCGACGGCTCAGCGTGGAGTTCGCGCGTCCAGCCCAGCCCATTGCGCCAACGGCTCCGGTGCGCGTGGTGTGCATGCAACAACTCGACAGCGGGCAATTCGGCCATGGCGCAGTGTAGGCGCAGAGGGCGCGGTCGCGGAGCGCGGCCATCGTCGTTCCCGGCGTCTGTTGCGAGGCGCAATGGGGGTCGAAGCGCACGTCAGAGCACCAGCGCGGATCCGCGGATTAGGCACCCGGTAAATAGTCCGACCCCGCACGGCCAGCAGTAGCGGAACGGCCAAAGGCGCAGCCCGGTCCGCGACGCGACCATCGTTGCCGCAGATCATTCCCGCCGATTCTCCTGCTGGCGGTCCAGCCAGCTCAGGCTTGGCGCTGTACGCGTGTGGCTGGCGATCGGAATTTGGCGGAGCGGTCGGACCAAGACCGTCGCGACGGCGCGGCATCCGATGTCGGCACCGGTCGCGCCGAGCCCCCCCGCCCTCGCACAGCCCCGCACCTACGGCCCCAAAAGAGGTCGCCCGCGACGCATCCGATGCGTCGCGGGCGACGGAGTACATCCTTGTAGCGGCATCCTGCCGGTCCGGTGGAGCGTCCTGCTCCCGTCTGGCGCCGGCACATCCTGTGCCGGCTTCAGCGTCAGGCGATCAGCGCAACTGCGCTGCGCCCTTGTTTCCGGCAGCCGCCGCCGGTGTGGCTGCGGTGCGGGGCGCCGCAGGCCGCGGCGCCGTGTTCCCGAGCTCGATGCGGTCGACGTTCGATTCCACCGTCCGCATGCCGATCCCCTTTACCAGCGCCAACTGTTCGGCGCTGCGGAACGGGCCGTTTTCCTCTCGGTGAGCGACGATGGCCTCGGCCTTCGACTGCCCCACGTTGTGCAGCACACGTGCCAGCGTGGCTGCATCGGCGGTGTTGATGTTGACCTTCTCGCGCCCCTCGGTAGCGAACGCGGTACCGGTCAGCAGCAGGGACAGGCACAGCGACGCAAGCACAGCTCGGATCGACTTCATGTCGCAACTCCTTGGTGTTGGGTGGATTCCTTTCCCGACTGGCGATGCATTCGTCCTTGCCGGTGATGCCAGTCTTCCCAACGCCACATGAACAGAATATCCGCCGCGCCTCTGGGCCGTAGCCAGTCGAACGCCCGATGCCTTGTAGGAAAAATCCTACATCTGGCCCCGCGTTAGAATGGGCGATTCCGTTTTTTCAAGGAGCACGCTCATGGATACGCGCCAGACCGACCGCTTCGTCGGCAGCATGTGGGACGAGCAGATCGTGCCCCAGCTGATCGAATACATCCGCATTCCGAACAAGTCGCCCATGTTCGACGCCGACTGGGTGGCCAACGGGCACATGGAGCGCGCGGTGACCCTGATGTCGGACTGGGCGCGGGCGCAGGACATTCCGGGCATGACGCTGGACGTGGTTCGCCTCGAAGGCCGCACGCCGCTGGTCTTCATCGAGATTCCCGCAGCCAACGGCGGCAGCGACGATGACTGCGTGCTGCTCTACGGACACCTGGACAAGCAGCCGGAAATGACCGGTTGGGACGACGACCTCGGCCCGTGGAAGCCGGTCCTGCGCGACGGCAAGCTCTACGGCCGGGGTGGCGCGGACGACGGCTACGCGATCTACGGCTCGCTGACGGCCATCCTCGCGCTGCACGAGCAGGGGCTGCCGCATGCGCGCTGCGTGGTGCTGATCGAGGCCTGCGAAGAATCGGGCAGCTACGACCTCCCCGCCTACGTCGACCATCTCGCCGACCGCATCGGCAAGCCATCGCTGGTGGTGTGCCTGGATTCGGGCTGCGGCAACTACGATCAGCTGTGGTGCACCACGTCGCTGCGTGGTCTCGCCGGCGGCAACCTTTCGGTGCAGGTGCTCGACGAAGGCGTGCATTCGGGTGACGCCTCGGGCGTGGTGCCGTCGAGTTTCCGCCTGCTTCGGCAGCTGCTGTCGCGCATCGAGGACGAGACCAGCGGCCGCATCCTCGTCGACGGCCTGCATGCGGAGATTCCCGCCGAGCGCATGGAACAGGCGCGCCGCGCCGCCGAGGTGCTCGATACCGCGATCTACGACAAGTTCCCGCTGACCGGAGCCCTGCGCCCGATGTTTCCGCTGGCTGCCGATGGCAGTGCGTCGCAGGACCTGTCCGAACTGGTGCTCAATCGCACCTGGCGCCCGGCACTGTCGGTCACCGGCATCGACGGCATTCCCTCGCTGCAGTCGGCCGGCAACGTCCTGCGCCCGCACACGGCGGTCAAGCTGTCGCTGCGCCTGCCGCCGACGGTGGACGGCAAGCAGGCCGGCAAGCTGCTGGAGACCGCGCTGCTCTCCGATCCGCCGAACGGCGCAACCGTGACGCTGGAACTCGAGAAGGCCGCCACCGGCTGGAATGCGCCGGCGATGTCGCCATGGCTGGCCAAGGCCATCGACGACGCCAGCCAGGCGTTTTTCGGCAAGCCGGCGATGTACATGGGCGAAGGCGGCTCGATCCCCTTCATGGGCATGCTCGGCGAGAAGTTCCCCGGCGCGCAGTTCATGATCACCGGCGTCCTGGGCCCGCATTCGAACGCGCATGGGCCGAACGAGTTTCTGCACATCGAGATGGGCAAGCGCGTGACCAGCTGCGTGGCCCGGGTACTCGCCGAACATCACCATGCCAGCCAGCGCGGCGAAACCACCGGCGCCTCGGTCGTCGCCGACAGCGGCACCCGCCACGGCGATCACGGCTGCTGCTGATCCACTCCGCCCGGCGGCCGCACAGCGCGGCCGTCGGGAACATGCCGCGCTGTCCCTGCTGGTCGGAAAGTCCCCGGTTTCAACCGGCGCATGCGCCCGGTCTGTCGCGCAGTCCGGCGTCGTTTCGGCCTGACGTGGTCACTGCGTGTGAGCGCGACGGCTGTGTCTTGCGCTACATCACATCCGACGCCACGGGCGCCGCGTGGCGCGTGCGCCGGCGCATGATCCAGTTGAACAGCGGCGTTGCCATCAGCGTGGTGACGATCGCCATCAGCACCAGGATCGAGAACAGGCCCTGCTTGATCACGCCGGCCTGCAGGCCGATGTTGATCAGGATCAGCTCCATCAGCCCGCGGGCGTTCATGAGCGCGCCGATTGCCTGTGCATCGCGCGGGCTTTCGCCGGCGATGCGCGCCGCGGCCCAGCAGGCGAGTCCCTTGCCGGCGAACGACACGACCAGGATGGCGATGGCCGCGACCAGCAGCTGCGGCTCCAGCACCATCGACAGGTCGGTCTTCAGACCCGAGAAGGTGAAGAACATCGGCAGGAAGAACACGACGACAAACGGCTGCAGCATGTCGCGCAGTTTGTCGACCAGCGCGCCCTTGGGCATGCAGGCACCGAGCAGGAAGCCGCCGAAGACGGCATGGATGCCGATCGCGTCCATCAGCCACGCACTGATGCAGAACAGGATCAGCATGACCGCCAGCATGGTCGCGCCGAGCGGCGCGTCCGGTCGCACGGCATCGGCGAGCCGGCGCAGCAGACGACGGCCGATCAGCAGCATGAAGAGCGCATAGGCGATACCGCCGCCGATCGCCCACCACGCGCTGTCCCAGCTGCCCCCGAAACTCGCCAGCACCACGGCCAGGATGCACCAGGCGGCCGCGTCGTCCACCGCCCCCGCGGTGAGCGCAAGCGTGCCCAGCGGGCTGCCGGCCAGGCCGCGCTCGTGGATGATCCGCGCCAGCATCGGGAATGCGGTGATGGCGATTGCCGCGCCGAGGAAAAGCGACGCATCGGACAGCCGCACCTGTTCGGAGAACAGCCCCGGCACGCCGACCAGCCAGGGCGTGATCAGGAACGCGAGCGCGAACGGCACCACGATGCCCGCGATCGACACCGAGAACGCACCCTTGAAGCGCGAGCGGAAGTGGTCGCCGCGAAATTCGGTGCCGACCAGGAACATGTAGAGCCCGACGCCGAACTGGGCGAACACGTACAGCGTGTCGAGCGTCTGTGCCGGGAACAGGGCCGCCTGCAGGTCGGGCAGCATCCAGCCCAGCAACGAGGGGCCCAGCGTGACGCCGGCGATCATCTCGCCGACCACCTGCGGCTGGCCAAAGCGTCGCGCAAGCCTGCCGACGAGCCGGCACACCAGCAGGATCACTGCGGCCTGCAGGAAGAAGAACACGGACAGCTGGGCAGTCGGCATCGGCAATCTCCACGCCGGTTGGCGCGCGGTGATGATGCATCCGGTCGACGCGCAGGAAAACAGCCGCCCCCCGGACATGAAAAAGGCCCGCGAACGCGGGCCTTCGACATTCTCGCAATGGTGGCCGGGGAGGGAATCGAACCCCCGACACGGGGATTTTCAATCCCCTGCTCTACCAACTGAGCTACCCGGCCACTGCGGGAGGCGCATGATACGGGGCGCGTGTGCGGACGGCAACCGTTTTGTCGCAATCGATGTGCGACGGCATCTGAGCGCGGTGCTCCGGTGCTCCGGAAGTGCGGCGGACGACGCGTTACCATCGGCCTCCGTTGCGCAACCGGAAGCCGCCGATGAAGTCCTGGAAACTGCTGACGATCGTGCTGTCGAGCCTTGTACTGGTCGCCTGCGCCACCGGGCCGCGGCGCGTGTCCGAGCCGACGGCGAGCATCCAGCAACTGAGCGTCGCCGCCGATGGCAGCTGGTCGCTGGACCTGCGCCTGCAGAACTACAGCAGCATTCCGATGCGCTTCGAGTCGGTGCGCTTCGCCCTCGAGATCGGCGGTGAGGCCGCCGGCACGCTCGAAGCCACGACGCCGCTGACGATCGGGCCCGAGTCGGCCGACATCCTGTCGCTGCGTCTTGCGCCGTCGGCCGAAGGTCGCCTGCACGCGGCCGACGCGCTGGCCGCCCGTCGCGCTCTGTCCTATCGCCTCGACGGCACCATCCGCGCCGCGCCTGAAGATCGCGGCAGCGCGCGCGACTACAACGTCCGTCGCGACGGAACCCTGGGGCCGGTGCCGGGGCTGCCCGGCGTGATGCGCTGACCGGCCCGCCCCCACCCTGCCCCCATTCCCGCACGAGAGCCAGGACGCATGAGCACCTACCACCCGCCGCTGACCGACATCCGCTTCGCCCTGCACGACGTCTTGCAGGTCGAACCGCTGTTCGCCTCGCTCGGCTTCGAAGACGCCAATCGTGAGACCGTCGACGCCGTCCTCGACGAGTGCGCGCGCCTGTGCGAAACGGTGCTCGCGCCACTCAACCGCATCGGCGACGAACAGGGCGTGCGCTTCGACAAGGCGACCGGCGCGGTGACCACGCCCGACGGCTTCAAGGCCGCCTACGACCAGTTCGTCGAAGGCGGCTGGACCGGCATGAGTGCACCGGCCGAGTTCGGTGGCATGAACATGCCGCACGCGGTGGGCATCTGCCTGGAAGAGATGATCGATGCGGCGAACCTGGCCTGGAGCAACTTCCCGCTGCTCTCGCATGGCGCGGTCAACGCGCTGCACCACCACGGCGAGGCCTGGCAGAAGGACGTGTTCCTCAAGCCGCTGATCGCCGGCACCTGGACCGGCACCATGTGCCTGACCGAGCCGCACTGCGGCACCGATCTGGGGCTGCTCAAGACCCGCGCCGAACGGGTCGGCGACGACACCTACTCCATCACCGGCACCAAGATCTTCATCACCGCCGGCGAGCACGACCTCACCGACAACATCGTCCATCTGGTGCTGGCGCGCCTTCCGGATGCGCCCGAGGGGAGCCGCGGCATTTCGCTGTTCGTGGTGCCCAAGGTGCAGGTCGCGCGGGACGGGACGCTCGGCGCGCGCAATGCGGTGCGCTGTGGCGCGGTCGAGCACAAGATGGGCATCCACGGCTCGGCGACCTGCGTGATGAACTTCGACGGTGCGCAGGGCTATCTGATCGGCCAGCCCCACAAGGGACTGATGGCGATGTTTACGATGATGAACACCGCACGCCTGGGCGTCGGTGTGCAGGGCCTGGGCCTGGCCACGCGCGCGTACGAGAACGCGTTGCGTTATGCGCGCGAGCGTCTGCAGTCGCGTGCGCTGTCAGGCCCGAAGCTGCCGTCCAAGCCGGCCGACCCGATCCTCGTCCAGCCCGACGTGCGGCGCATGCTGCTGACCTGCAAGGCGCTCACCGAAGGCGGTCGCCTGCTGGCCTACCACGCCGGTTCGCTGGTCGACGGCGCCGAGCGCGCAGGCGATGCCGCAGCGCGCAAGCAGGCCGATGATCTGCTGGGCTTCTTGACCCCGATCGTGAAGGCCTGCCTCACCGAATGGGGCAACGAGTGCACCTACCACGCGCTGCAGTGTTTCGGTGGACACGGCTACATCGCCGAACACGGCATGGAGCAACTGGCGCGCGATGCCCGTATCACCACGCTCTACGAGGGCACCACCGGTATCCAGGCGCTGGACCTGATGGGTCGCAAGATCCTGCAGTTGCAGGGCGCGGGCCTGCGGGTGTTCCTGGGCATGATCGAGCAGTTCTGCAACGCGCAGGACGGCAATGCCGCATTGGCGGAGTTCGTCGAACCGCTGCGTGAAAAGGCCAGCGAGTGGCAGGCGTTGACGCAGTCGATCGCGACGCGCGCGGCGGCGGACCCGGAAGAGATCGGCGCGGCCGCGCACGATTACCTGTTCTTCTCCGGTTACGTGGCGCTGGCCTACTGGTGGGCGCGCAGCGTGGCAGTGGCCGATGCGTCCGCGCATTCGGAGACCTTCAAGGCCGGCAAGCGCGAAACCGCCCGCTTCTATTTCACCCGCATCCTGCCGCGCACACTGACCCACGCCGCGGCAATCGCCAGTGGCCCGGCATCGCTGCTGTCGATCGCCGACGAAGCGCTGGACAGCTGAGTCGACTGCGCCGTCGCCGGCCTTGACCGGAAGCGATCACGAAACCGAGGGGTTCCCGCGGAAGCGGCGTACGAGGCCGGCGAACTGCGAGACGCGACGCCCCGGCATTCCTGCCCGGCGGGAATGTCGGCGAGCGCGATCTCCGCGGGAATTTCGCAGGCACAGGCCGTCGCTGCGAACATCGCAACGCCTGCCTGATCGATTGCACAAAGTGTCATCGTTCGGGTATATGCTCGGTCTCCAATGGAGGCAGACAGCGCGATCACACGCCTGATCCCCACCGGCACCGCAAAGGCGCCGGACTCCGGAGTCTCCCCCGCACTTTCTGTATTGCGCCCGCGTCGCGACGCCGTGCGCCTGCTCGCACTCGACGCCTACGGCCGCGCGCTGAACTGGATCAGTTGGCAGGACGCCGCCTGTCTGTATGCCCGCGGCGCCGTGGCTTGGACGCTGGGGGATCCGTGCATGACCGTGCACGGCGGCATGTGCCGGGCGACCGGCACGCAGAGCCGCATGGACCTGCACCCGATCATCGCCGGACGCAGCCACGTTCGCCCCAGCGCAGCCGATCCGACCCCGGCGCTGATCAATACCTCGCTGTTCGCGCGCGATCAGCAACTGTGCCTGTACTGCGGACGGCGCGGCGGTCGTCAGGTGCTCACGCGTGACCACGTCGAACCGCTGTCGCGGGGCGGGCTCGACATCTGGGAGAACGTGGTCACCGCGTGCTTCCAGTGCAATTCGCGCAAGGGCGCGCGCACGCCGCAGGAAGCCTCGATGCCCTTGCTGGCGGTGCCGTTCCGGCCGAGCTGGATCGAACATCTGATCCTGAGCAACCGCAGCATCCTCGCCGACCAGATGAACTTCCTCAGCTCGCACTTGCCGCGCCGCCCTCGTAGCCTCGCCTGAGCAGAAAAGGTCGGCGCGGCGCCGCGTTCGGCATACCGCAAGCGCCGACGCGTCCCCGGACACCGGGGCATTCCGATCGTTAGACGTCCCGGCACACATCTGCGGCCGCCCGATGCGGCGTGCTGACCACGCCGCTTGCTGCACAGCTGTCGCCGCACTGGCTACACTCCGCCGATGGCGCGCACCGCGCCCAGTTGCCCGGTAGTTCCTGCATGCCCCTGACCATCGCCCTGAGCGGAATGGATTCCGCGACAGAGACCGCACTGCGGGCGGCCTTCAACGGCGCAAATGCCCGACTCGATGCACCGTTCGTGCTGGTGCCCGAATCCGAAGCCGAGCACGTCATCGTCGACATGGACAGCATGTACGGCCCGATGAGCTGGCTGCGGCTGCACGCGGCGGGCAAGCAGATCATCGGGCTGACCTCGGCGCCGCGCGTCCAGACCCACTTCCGGCTCGGCCGGCCGTTCGACGACAACGCGATGGCCGCGCTGCTGGGCGAGATCGCACGCGGCCCGGACGCAGAGCCGGCGCGTCAGGGCAGTGCTCGGGAACCATCGCCCGCAGCCGCAACCGCGCCTTCCGCCCCCCTCGCCGATGTCGCCCCCGCGCCGGAATCCGAAGCGGCCACTCCCGCGCCGCCGCCGACGGAGGCGCGTCCAGTCGCAGACGAGGCGCCGCAAGACGCCGTCGATGCTCCGATGGACGCGTCGTTCTCCGAGCCGGATGCCACACCCCACGCGCCCGCAGTGGAGCTCGAGCCGGAACCCGAGCGCGCCCTGCCCTTCGCCACCTGGATCGACGCCGGCGTGCTGCGTGGCCGTCGCCGCTTCCGCCGCGAAACCGGCCCGTCGCTGTGGCTGGATTTCGATGCCCAGCACTACCACGGCCCATCGACGCTCAAACCGCTGGTGCAGTACTTCGATGCGCCCGTCGAGCGCGATGCGTTCGAGGCCGTCGACGATGCCGCCTGGGCACGCGAGGCCCTCTCGGCAGGCGCCGCGCAGCCCTTGCTGCGTCTGGTGTGGCTGGGCGGCCTGCTCGCCGGCGACGGCCAGCTAGCCCCGGGGCACGACCCGGATGCGCGCTACCAGCTGCACAAATGGCCGCAGACCGAACGCGAATATCCCCGGCACTTCCGCATCGCCACGGCGATGATGAAGGGCCCGGGCACGCTCGACGAGATCATCGCCGCCAGCGGCCTGCCTGCCGAGGAAGTCCTCCGCTTCGTCAACGCCAATCTCGCCACGGGCTATGTCGAGCCGCTGGCCGACACGCCCGTGGCGGCCGCGCCGACCGAGAAGACGACCGGTTTCTTCTCGCGCCTGCGCCGTCGCTGAACCCGCGCGCCCTACCGGACTGACGCCGGCGGGGAGGCCCCGGCGTACAATGCCCGGATGATCGATTCCACGCGCTATCCGCGCCTTGCGCGCATCGACGCGCCGTCCGACCTGCGGCAGTTCGACGAAGCCGAACTGCCTGCGATCGCCGACGAACTGCGCGCCTATCTCATCGAGTCCGTCGGCAAGAGCGGCGGCCATTTCGGCGCCGGCCTCGGCGTGATCGAACTGACGACGGTCCTGCACTATCTGTACGACACGCCGCACGACCGCATCGTCTGGGACGTGGGTCATCAGACCTATCCGCACAAGATCCTGACCGGCCGTCGCGACCGCATCCACACCGTCAAGCAGAAGGACGGCGTGGCGCCGTTTCCCAAGCGCGAGGAATCCGAATACGACACCTTCGGCGTCGGCCATTCGTCGACCTCGATCTCGGCCGCACTCGGCATGGCGGTGGCGAACGCACAGGCCGGCAGCGACCGCCGCGTGGTCGCGGTGATCGGCGATGGCGCGATGACCGCCGGCATGGCCTACGAGGCGCTCAATCACGCCGGCGGCATGGAGCCCGAGCCGGACGTGCTGGTGATCCTCAACGACAACCGCATGTCGATCAGCGAGGCGGTCGGCGGACTGACCAAGATGCTCGGCCGCGCCACCGGCAGCCGCACGCTCAATGCGCTGCGCGAGGGCGGCAAGAAGCTGCTGGGCGACAAGAACAACCCGACCGCGAAGTTCGTGCGCCGCTGGGAAGAACACTGGAAGGGCATGTTCGTGCCGTCCACGCTGTTCGAGGAAATGGGCTTCCACTACACCGGCCCGATCGACGGACACGACGTCAAAGCGCTGGTCGACACCCTGAAGACGTTGCGCGGGCTCAAGGGTCCGCAGCTGCTGCACATCATCACGACCAAGGGCAAGGGTTACGAACTGGCCGAGGGCGACCAGATCGGCTACCACGCCGTCTCGCCGTTCGACCCCGACAAGGGCCTCATCGCCAAGGGCGGTGCGAAGAAGCCGACCTACACCGACGTGTTCGGCGACTGGCTGTGCGACATGGCCGCGGCCGACCCGCTGCTGCTGGGCATCACACCGGCGATGCGCGAAGGCTCGGGCCTGGTGCGCTTCAGCAAGGAATATCCGGCGCGCTATTTCGACACCGCCATCGCCGAGCAGCATGCGGTCACGCTCGCGGCCGGCATGGCCTGCGAAGGCGCCAAGCCGGTGGTCGCGATCTACTCCACCTTCCTGCAGCGCGCCTACGACCAGCTCGTCCACGACGTCGCGGTGCAGAAGCTCGACGTGCTGTTCGCCATCGATCGCGGCGGCGTGGTCGGCCCGGACGGCGCCACGCACGCCGGCAATCTCGACCTGAGCTTCCTGCGCTGCGTGCCGAATCTGGTGCTGATGGCGCCGGCCGATGAGGCCGAATGCCGACGGATGCTCACGACCGGATTCCGCCACGTCGGGCCGGCCGCGGTGCGCTACCCGCGCGGTACAGGGCCCGGCGTCACGGTGGACACCACGCTCGACACGCTGCCGATCGGCGAGGCCGAAGTGCGCCAGCGCGGCGCGCGCATCGCCCTGCTCGCATTCGGTGCCATCGTGCCGGCTGCCGAAGAAGTGGGCGCCGCGCTGGGCCTGACCGTGGTCAACATGCGTTTCGTGCGGCCGCTCGACCGGGCGCTGCTGCTGGAACTTGCCCGCACCCACGAAGGCTTCGTCACGCTCGAGGACAACGTGGTTGCCGGCGGTGCGGGTTCGGGTGTCGCCGAACTGCTCAATGCCGAGGGCGTCGCGATGCCGGTCCTGCACCTGGGCCTGCCCGATGCGTTCCAGCATCACGCCAGTCGCGAGGATCTGCTCGCCGAAGCCGGGCTGGACGCGGCCGGCATCCGGCGCGCCGTTCTTGCCCGCTGGCCCGACCTCGACAGGGCCGGTGCCGAGCGCGCCACCGCCTGAGCCAGTCGTGCGCAGGGACGCGCAACCGTGAGCCGGCGCCGGCATGGCTGAGGCCTTCATCGCCCTGCCGGCCTGGCAGGTGGTGATCTTCGGTGTGCTGTGGTTCGGCGTGCTGTACACCGGCACGGCGCTCGCCACGCTGGCGCTGACGCGCGGGTTGCTGCCGGCCCTTGGGATCGGTCGTGTCCTCGACGCCAGCCCATTGCCGCCCGGCCAGATCGGGCGCGAGATCGGGCAGTCCTGCAGCTCGATCCTCGTGTTCGGCCTCGGCCTGCTGCTGCCCTGGGGCATGCTGCGGCTGGGTTGGGCGCGCTTCGCGGTCGAACCGTCGGCGTGGCGCATCGCGCTGGAAGTCGCTGCGCTGTTTGCGTGGAACGAGCTGCACTTCTACGCCTGCCATCGCCTGCTGCACAGCCGGCCGCTGCACCGGTTCCATGCCGACCACCACCGAGCGCGCGTGCCCACGCCGTGGTCGACCTACGCCTTCCACCCGGTCGAAGCGATGCTGCTGGGCAGCGTGCCGCTGCTGCCGATGCTGCTGCACGACTTCAGCGTGCAGGCGCTGGCGGCACTGCCATTGATGAGCATCCTGCTCAACGGCCTCGGCCACGCGAACTACGGCTTTGGCCGCCGCGCCGATGGTCGCGGCCTGCTGGGCGCGAGTGTCCGGCACCAGCAGCATCACGCGCGTTATCACGGCAACTACGGCTTCCTGCTGCCGTGGTTCGACCGGGCACTGGGTACCGCGCTGCCGCCTGCACGTGACAGTCGCCCCCGGGGGCCTCGTGCACCGCATTGACGCCAGCGCGTTGCTGGCGCCCGGGCGCGCTTGCGCCCACGCCGCACGCATCGTCACGCTGCGTGCGGCGGCCGACGCTTTCCAGCCCCCCATCCCTTCATCGATCCGCGAGGTCTGAATGCCCGTTCGCCTGCAGCACACCTGGATCGACGGCACCGGCCGGCACCTGCCCGGACCAGCCGTCGACAACGAGGGGATGGATGCCTACATCGCACCGCTGACGCGTGCCTCGGCACGGATCAAGCGGCGCATTCTCGACGAGAACGGCATCCGCACGCGCCACTACGGCATCGACGCGGATGGCGCGCCGCGCACGAGCTGCGCCGGCATGGCGGTCGAGGCGATCGGCGCGTGTCTGACCGACAGCGGGCGACGGCTCGACGAGATCGGCCTGCTGGCCTGCGGCACGGCGGGTGGCGATGCGCTGATGCCGGGCTTTGCGAGTATGGTGCTCGGCGCACTTGCCGGGCCGCCGATGCAGACGTTCTCCAGCCACGGCATCTGTGCGTCGGGCATGGGTGCACTGGAGGCCGCGGCGGGCGCGGTGGAGCTGGGGAACCACACCCATGCGCTGGTCGCGGCGGCGGAAATGCCTTCGCGCCTGTTCAAGCGCTCGCGCTACGCCGCGCGTGACTACGACGCCGACTTCGATGCGCATTTTCTGCGCTGGATGCTGTCCGACGGCGCCGGTGCGCTGCTGCTGACCTCGGCGCCCCGTCAGCGCGACGGTATCCGGTTGCGGTTGCGCTGGATCCATCAGCGCTCGTTCTCCGGCGACTATCCGGTGTGCATGCAACTCGGTCTGAGCGCCGACCGCACCCGCTCGCATCTCGACTACGCGGCCTGGCGCGACGCCGAAGCCGACGGCGCGCTGTTCCTGCGCCAGGACATCCGCCTGCTGCCGCACCTGTTCGACGTCGGTGTGCACGAGTACGCGAAGCTCGCGCACGCGGGCTGGATCGCGCCGGAGTCGATCGATCACTTCCTGTGCCACTACTCGTCGGAGAAGTTCGCGCCTGTGGTCGACGAACTGATGCACAAGGCCGGGCTCTTGATTCCGCGCGAGCGTTGGTATTCCAACCTGGTCACGCGCGGCAACACCGGGTCGGCCTCGATCTTCGTGATGCTCGATGAATTCCTGCGCACGCGGACGCTGCAGCCGGGCCAGAAGATCCTGTGCTTCGTGCCGGAATCGGGCCGCTTCACCGTCTCGTTCGCGCTGATCGAGGTGGAGGCGTCGGCAGACAGTGCGGAACCTGCAGTCATAACGCAGAAGCGGCTCGAAGCACTCGGCGAGATCGTGTGGTCACAGTCCGCCACGCGCATCGACGACGACATCGGCCCGGTCGACCCGCCGCACGATCCGGCCGATGCGCCCGAAGCCCTGCGCCACCTGCTCGGCGAACTGGCCGGCACCTGGCACGACTACCGCTCGCGCGCGTGGCGCACACCGCCGATCCGCGCCCTGCGCGAACGGCGTTTCCGGCGCGTCGACTACCTGGCCTGGATGCAGCACTGGATTCCGCAGGTGCGCGAGGGCAGCAAGTGGATGCGCGAAGGTGCGGCGTCAGTCGGCGCGCCCTTCGAAGCGCTCAGGCCGCTGATCGAACTCCATGCCAGCGACGAGCAGCACGACTTCCAGATCCTGTTCGAGGATTACCGCAAGGCCGGCGGCGCGGTCGACGATATCGACCGGCTGCGCCGTAACCCCGGCGGCGAGGCGCTCAACAGCTATCTGCACGCGCTGGCGGCCTGCCCGAACCCGGTCGGCCTGCTGGGCGCGATCTACATCATCGAAGGCACCGGCCAGCGGATCATTCCCGCGCTGCTGCCCTTGATGAAAGCCAGCCTGGCCGGCGACGGCGTGCCGCCCGATGCGTTCCGGTTCCTCGACTACCACGGCGAGAACGACGCCCATCACCTGCTGCGCTGGTTGCAGGCGGTGGAGATCGTGCTCGCCCACGATGGCGACGGCGAGGCCGCGCGCGCCATTCTCGACACCGCACGCCGCACCGCCGAGCTGTATCTGATGCAGTTCGAGCACGTGCGCGCCGACCCGATCCGGGAGTGACCGATGAATCTGCACGGCGACTTTCTCGACCAGCCCCATGACCCGCGCGACCCCAATCCGTGGCTGGCGATGTACCTCGACGGCAGCACGCCGATCGACGAAGCGGTCAAGCGCGCGTGGCTGGCCGATTCGAGCTCGCGATCGCGTCAGTTCCTGCTGCCGTTCGTGCGGCCTCTGGCACGCACGCTGATCGTGGTGTTCCAGGTGCTCAAGACTTTCACCCCACGCAAGCTCGCGTTCTCGCGGCTGCTGCACCGGCTGCTGGCCTGGGGCATGCGGCGCTGCATCCGGCCCGAGGCGAACTGGCTGATCCTTCGCCACTTCCATCTCGGCTCGCAGGTGCTCGAGTTCATCGCCCGCAACTCGGGCACCGACACGCCGACCAACGCCTTGCGTCCCGAGCGGATCGAGGATGTGCGCGAGGACATGTTCCTCGTCCACGACCTGAACCTGTACAACTTCATCATCCGCCTCAACCAGAACCTGCGCGCGGCGGGCACGCAGCTGCAACCGGTGGCCGATCCCGACCTGTCGATGATCCACCAGCCGACGCTGGCGCTGGCGGACATGCCGCGCGCCTGGAGCAACGTGCTGGACCTGCAGAGCGCGATCGAGCTGTTCACGCCGATCTATCAGCTGCTGCTCACCGACAGCGACTTCTGGCGTGCGACCAATTCGCTGCAGCTCGACGAGACCATCGGCCTGTACGCGGCCACGATCCTCGACGCCCACGCCCACCTGGTGCTGGTCAACAACAAGCACCCGCTGGTGCCAATGTCGACCTTGCGCGCAGGCTATCGTCTGGCGCTGCATGGCCTGTCGACCGAGATGCTGCACGCGTTCCTGATGCAGCGCCGGGCGCAGGCGACCGCGTGACCGGCCTAGCGCCCGCTCAGTCGTCGGCGGCGTCTGCCGCATCGGCGGACAGCGGGGTGTCGTCCTCCAGCGCATCCGGCGCAAGCACCGTGTAACCGCGTTCGCGCAGGCGCGACAGATAGCCCTCGGGCTTGAGCAGGCCGTCGATCGGCACCGAGGCGAACACGGTTTCATGCGTGGCCATCGCCTCGTCAACAGCGGTCAGCCACCTGGTTTCGACCTGCGCCTGGATGTCGCGCAGGCCCAGCTGTTGCGCGGTCCGGCTGGCCGTCCATGCCGACAGGCACGCGGTCACCTGGGCCTGTGCATCCTCCATGGTGCGCAGCGCCTCGAGATCGCCGACCGCCCAGGCATTGGCGCGCGCCGCGACGCGCGGCAGGTCGCGCTCGATGATGTCGAGCGTGCCGCGCACACAGTCGAGGTCCTCGGGCTTGAGCGTTTCGGCGCGGAACGTGCGCAGTGCCGCGCGCGGGTCCTCGACCTGGATCGACACCAGCGTCGGCGTGGCCTCCATCCCGCGCGCCTTGAGTACCTCCTGGATCACCGGGCCGACGATGCCGCCCTCGGCCAGGCCGTTCTTCTCGAGCGCCGCGCGGTAGAGCTGGTAGACGGCGATGAAGGGGCGCCTGCGCTGCATGCCGCGGTCTCGACCGACATAGCGCTGCTTGAGCGCCGCCCAGCGCTGGTAGAGATCGGGCGGCAAGAGTTCATCGAGCGTGGCGCCATCGGGATTGCGCATGGCCCGGAATGCCGCGGGCGCCAGCGCGAGCCTGCCGAAGAAGCCGATGTCCGCGCCCATCTGCGCGCCCGGCGGCCCCAGCACCGCGCCCGCTCGTGACAGCACGTCGCGCACGTCGTCCGCGCGCCACGTCATGTCCGCCGGCAGCGGCGACTGCGTGCCCAGTATGTAGAGCGTGTGGCCGGCCGCATTGCGCACCCGCCACATGCCCGGGCCGGGCTGTACGCCGGTGACAAGCACGGCCTCCATGTCGCGTACATCCGGAGCTGCCGGCGCCGGCGCCTGGCCCAACGCGGGCGATGCCATCAGGGATACCGCGAGCAGTCTTCCGCACACACCTAGCCACCTGTGCATCCGCCGCATCCGTCAAGGAGATAACGGCCGAGCATACGAGCAGCAGCCCGCGCGCGCATGGCGACAACGCGCGCGGCGATCCATGCAGCTGAAACACCACATCGAAGCTCTACAACAAGGCCACACCTGCGCCGCTACGGTAGGTCCTTCTTCGCACGGGACCTCCCCCATGACGCTCACCGACGACCAGCACCGGATCCTGCAGGACATCGACAGCACCACACCGATCAGCCAGGCCGAGACCGACTGGGCGGTCAACGCCGGCCTTGCGGTGCTGGCCGAGGATGGCGACATCGACCTCACCGATGCCGGGCGCTCAGCGCTGGCGCAGCACTGAGCTGCCCGCCGGAATCGCAAAAAAAACGGCCCGCACATCCATGCAGGCCGTTTCGGTATTGGTCGGGGTAGCCGGATTTGAACCGACGACCACTTGTCCCCCAGACAAGTGCGCTACCAGGCTGCGCTATACCCCGGAATCTGGAAATTATACCGTCTGGCGAGCGTTTCGCCCATCGCCAATCAACGTTTCAGCAGTTGCAGCACATCCTCGAGTTCCATCCGTACCTGACGCACGATCTGGCTGCTCAGTGCCGACTCCTGCTTGGCGCCCTCGCCTTCGAGTCGCAGGCGCGCGCCGCCGATGGTGTAGCCCTGCTCGTAGAGCAGACCGCGGATCTGCCGGACCATCAGCACGTCGTGGCGCTGGTAGTAACGGCGGTTGCCGCGACGCTTCACCGGGCTCAGGCTCGGGAACTCGGTCTCCCAGTAGCGCAGCACGTGCGGCTTGACGTCACACAGCTCGCTGACTTCACCGATGGTGAAGTAGCGCTTGGCCGGAATCGGCGGCAGTTCGCGATTGCTGCCCGGATCAAGCATGGGCGACGCCCACCGTGCCGGTATAGGCCTCGACGCGTTCCTTGAGCTTCTGGCCCGGACGGAAGGTCACCACCGTGCGCGCGGAAATCGGGATCTCCTCGCCGGTCTTGGGATTGCGGCCGGGCCGCTCGTTCTTGCGGCGCAGGTCGAAATTGCCGAAGCCCGACAGCTTGACCTGGCGCCCCTGCTGCAACGCATCGCGCAGCACGTCGAAGAAGGCGTCGACGAATTCCTTCGCCTCGCGCTTGTTCAAGCCCACTTCCTCGTAGAGCTTTTCGGCCATGTCCGCCTTGGTCAGTGCCACGCAGCAGTCCCCCTGTGAGGCCTCAGCCCCGGATCTTCGCGCCGTGTTCGCGCGCGAGCGCGGCCACCACGTCCGCGACGACGGCATCGACGTCGCGATCGGTCAGAGTGCGCGAAGTTTCCTGCAGAATCAAGCCCATGGCGAGACTCCTGAACCCCGTTTCGACCCCCTGCCCGGCATAACGGTCGAACAGGCGGACCCCGGCCAGCAGGGGTCCGGCGGACGCGCGGACGGTCGTCTCGAGCGCGGCCCAATCGACCGACTCGGGGGCGACGATGGCCAGATCACGGCGCACCGACGGGAACTTCGACAAACCCGACACCCGCGGCAAGGCTCGCGCCTGCAGCGCGGCGGCATCGAGCTCGAAAGCCACCACCGGCGTGTCGATGTCGAGCGCTCGCAGCAGGCGCGGATGCAGTTCGCCGATCCAGCCCACGCGCGCGCCGTCGCGCAGCACGTCGGCCGAGCGCCCCGGATGCCCGTGCGCCGCTGTCGAGCGCGCGAAGGTAAGCGCCGCCCCGGCGACTGCGGCCAACGCTTCCAGATCACCCTTGAGATCGAAGTAGTCGACCGGGCGCGAGGCGTCGCCCCACTGCTCTGCCGCGGCATCGCCAGCCACGGCCGCGGCCACGCGCAAGGTCTCGAGCGGCGCCGGCTGGTCCGAAGCCCCTGCCCCAGATACCGAATCCGCGCGCTCGAACACCTTGCCCAGCTCGAACAGGCGCACGCGGTCCTGCTGTCGCGCGAGATTGCGCCCCAGCGCGGCCACCAGGCCGGGCAACAGCGCCGTGCGCATCACGCCCAATTCCGTGCTCAGCGGGTTGGCCAGCGGCACACCGCCCGCCTCCAGTTGCCAGGTCGTCAGCAGCCCGGCATCGACGAAAGCGAAATTGACGGTCTCGAAGCAATCGCGCGCGACCATCTGCCGGCGCAGTTCGGCCTCGGCAACGCGGGTTTCGCTGGCCACGGCGATGCGCGTGGCGCCGCCGGGCAGCGTCGTCGGCACGCGGTCGTAACCGTGGATGCGCACGACCTCTTCGATCAGGTCTTCCTCGATCGCCAGATCGAAGCGGCGCGTCGGTGCCGTGACCTGCCAGCCCTCGGCGTCCGCGGCGACTTCCAGACCCAGCGCACGCAGGATGCGTTCGACTTCGGCATCGTCGACCGTCAGACCGAGCACGCGGGCCAGGCGCGCGCGTCTCAGCGCGATCGTGCGCGGCTGCGCGAGATGCGCGTCGAGTTCGGCAGCGGTCACCGGGCCGGCATTGCCGCCGGCGACATCCAGGATCAACCGCGTCGCGTATTCGATCGCGGTGCGCGGCAATTCGGGATCCACGCCGCGCTCGAAGCGGTGCGCGGCATCGGTATGCAGGCCGAGCTTGCGGCTGCGGCCGATAATCGCGTCGGGCGCGAAGTGCGCCGATTCGAGGAACACATTGCGGGTGGCCTCGGTCACGCGCGTGTCGAAGCCGCCCATCAGACCGGCCAGCGCGACGACACGATCGGCGTCGGTGATCGCGAGGAACTGGTCGTCGAGCGTGGCGTCGCGGCCATCGAGCAGTTTCACTACCTCGCCGGCGCGTGCGCGGCGTACGCCGACCGGCCCGTGGAGCAGGTCGCGGTCGAAGGCGTGCATCGGCTGGCCGAGTTCGAGCATCACGTACTGGGTGACGTCGACGAGGAAGCTCACCGGACGGATGCCACTGCGGCGCAGGCGCTCGGCCATCCACGACGGCGTCGGGCGCGTCGCATCGACGCCTTCGATGACGCGGCCAAGGTAACGCGGTGCATCGCTCCCGGCATCGAGCACGACCTGCAGCGCGGCCTGCGAGGTCGCAGGGACCGCCGGCGCATCGAGCGGCGCGACTTCGCTGCCGCAGGCGGCCGCCACGTCGAAGGCGATGCCGCGGATGCCGAAGCAGTCGGCACGGTTCGGCGTCAGCTTGAGCTCGATCGTCGCATCCGGCAGACCGAGGTAATCGGCGAGCGGTGTGCCGACCGGCGCATCGTCCGGCAGCTCCAGCAGACCCGACGCGTCGGCGTCGATGCCGAGCTCCTTGGCCGAGCACAACATGCCGTTCGATTCGACGCCGCGCAGCTTGGCGGCCTTGATCGTCAGTGCGCCGACCGTGGTACCGATCGTCGCCAGCGGCGCCACCAGGCCGGGCCGCGCATTCGGCGCGCCGCAGACGATCTGGAGCGTCGTGCCGCCGGCATCGACCTGGCAGACCTGCAGGCGGTCGGCTTCGGGATGCTTCTCGGCCGAGACGATGCGCGCGACGACGACACCATCCAGCGCCTCGCCCAGCGGCGTGATCTCTTCGACTTCGAGGCCGATCGCGGTCAATGTCGCCGCCAGTTCATCGCGGCTCGCGTCGGTCTTGACGTGCTGGCGCAGCCAGTTTTCGCTGAATTTCATTTTGAAATTCCGTGATTCGTAATTCGTGATTGGTGATTCGACAGAGCGGCGCTTTCGCGATCGGTGACCGTGTGCGTGACCCGCTGTTTCGAATCACCAATCACGAATCACCAATCACGGCTCCTCAGGCGAACTGCCTGAGAAACCGCACATCGTTATCGAAGAACGCGCGCAGGTCGTCGACGCCGTAGCGCAACATCGCGAAGCGCTCGACGCCGAGACCGAAGGCGAAGCCGGTGTAGCGCTCGGGATCGATACCGACAGCCTTGAGCACGTTCGGATGGACCATGCCGCAGCCCAGCACCTCGAGCCAGCGGGTGCTGCCGTCGGCCTGCTGCCAGGCGATGTCGACCTCGGCGCCGGGCTCGACGAAGGGGAAGTAACTCGGGCGGAAACGCATCTCGAAGTCGCGCTCGAAGAACGCGCGCACGAACTCGCTGAGCGTGCCCTTGAGATCGGCGAACGTCGCGTGCTCGTCGACCAGCAGGCCCTCGACCTGGTGGAACATCGGCGAGTGCGTCTGGTCGCTGTCGGAGCGGTAGACCTTGCCGGCTGCGATCATGCGCAGCGGCGGCGCGTGCTCGCCCATGTAGCGCACCTGCACGCCCGAGGTGTGTGTGCGCAGCAGGCGGCCGTCGCCGAAATAGAACGTGTCGTGCATGGCGCGCGCCGGATGATGCGGCGGGAAGTTCAACGCCTCGAAGTTGTGCCAGTCGTCCTCGATCTCCGGGCCGTCGGCCAGCTCGTAACCCAGACGACCGAAGATGTCGGCGATGCGTTCGAGCGTTCGGCTGATCGGATGCACGCCACCGCGCGCGCCGTCGCGGCCCGGCAGCGTCACGTCGATGGTCTGCGAGGCCAACTTCGCATCGAGCGCGGCGTCTTCCAGTGTGATCTTGCGCGCCGAAAGCGCCGTACCGATCGCATCGCGTGCGCGGTTGATCGCCTCGCCTGCGGCCTTGCGCTGGTCACCCGGCAGCGCGCCGAGTGCCTTGAGCTGCGCGGTGATGCTGCCACTCTTGCCGAGCAGCGCGACGCGCAGCGTCTCCAGCGCCTCGGGGGTTGATGCGGCTTGAATGTCGGCAAGCGCCTGGTTCGAAAGGGAATCGATTTCGCTCATCGCGCTACAGACCCGTCGGTAATGGGGAGTGCCGCGCCGGCAAACGCCGACGCCAGAAACAACAATGGGGAAGGACTTGCGCCCTTCCCCACGTGGCCGCCGGAGACAACCGGCGGCAGTACCGCTTTACGGTGGAGACGACGGCCTCAGGCCGCCAGCGCGCCCTTCGCCTTCTCGGCGAGCGCGGTAAAGCCGGCGGCATCGTTGACCGCGATATCAGCCAGGACCTTGCGGTCCAGCGTGATGCCGGCCTTGAGCAGGCCGTTCATGAAGCGGCTGTAGCTGATGCCGTTCATGCGGGCCGCCGCGTTGATACGCGTGATCCACAGCGAACGGAAATCGCGCTTCTTGAGCTTGCGACCGATGTACGCGTACTGGCCGGCCTTGATGACGGCCTGCTTGGCGACGCGGAAGACCTTGCGACGGGCGTTGTAATAGCCCTTCGCGCGGCCGAGAACCTTCTTGTGACGGCGACGTGCTTGGACGCCACGCTTGACTCGTGCCATGGTTCAGCCCTCCTCAGAGATACGGCAGCATGCGGTCGAGACGACCGGAGTCGCACGCCGGGATGTGGTTCGTCTGACGAAGGTTGCGCTTCCGCTTGGTGGCCTTCTTCGTGAGGATGTGGCTACGGTTTGCGTGGCCGGCCTTGTACTTGCCGGACGCGGTCTTCCGGAACCGCTTGGCGGCGCCCCGGTGCGTCTTGATCTTGGGCATTGCGAGAGTCCTTGTGGGATACGAGTACTGACTGGGCGGTGGCTGTGCCACGCTTTCCGTCCTGCCCATGCCGGTGATAAGCCTTTGATCCCACGAGGGAATCCAGGCGGGTCCTGGATGACACTATCGCCCCGGCGCACCGGGGAGCCGCGCATTATGCCGCGCGCGGATTCGGCTTGCAAATCACCGGCCTGGCGCGGTCGGCTCGGCGGCTTGCATTGCAGGAGCGCGCTTGCGCGCGAACAAGATGCGGCGCATGCACCGCTCGCGCGCGAGCGCGCGCCTGCACGGGACACAAAGAAAAGGCGCAGCTTGCGCTGCGCCCTTTCCATCGATCCGCGGCATGAAGCCGCCTGATCAGGTCTTCTTCTTCGGCGCGATCATCATCACCATCTGCCGGCCTTCCAGACGCGGACGCGATTCAATGACGATGTCCTCGCCCAGATCGGCCTCGATGCGTGCAGCCATCTCGCGGCCCAGCTCCTGGTGGCTCATTTCACGACCACGGAAGCGGATGTTGACCTTGATCTTGTCGCCATCCTCGAGAAACCCGCGCATCTTGCGCAGCTTGATCCGGTAGTCACCCTCGTCGGTGACCGGCCGGAACTTGAGTTCCTTGATTTCCTGCTGCCTGGTCTTCTTCTTGGCTTCGTTGGCCTTCTTCTGCGCCTCAAACTTGAACTTGCCGAAGTCCATGATCTTGCAGACCGGCGGATCGGCGTTCGGCTGGATCTCGACGAGGTCCAGACCCTCGTCTTCGGCGGCGCGCAGGGCGTCGTCCCGCGACAGAACGCCGATCATCTCGCCGTCCGATCCGATGACCCGGACCCGCGGTACGCGGATCTCACTGTTACGCCGATTCTGCTTGTCCTGGGTGCTAATACTCGAAGTCTCCAAAATGGAACATGCCGCCGACCTCAGGGCCGGCGGGCCGTCCGACGCGGGCCATCATGGCGCCGCGGCGGTGAAGGAATCATGCTGAAACGTGTTCGCCGCGCAGGCGGGCCGCGAAGTCCTCGACCGACATCGTGCCCAGGTCTTCCCCGGTTCGCGTGCGGACCGCGACCGCGCCGTTCTCCTTCTCGCGGTCCCCCGCCACGAGCAGATACGGCACCCGCTGCAGCGTGTGCTCGCGGATCTTATAGCCGATCTTTTCGTTCCGCAAATCGGCCTCGACCCGGACGCCTTGATTTGCAAGGGATTTCCGCACCTCGGCCACAAAGTCGGCCTGGGCGTCGGTGATGTTCATCACGACCGCCTGCACCGGGGCGAGCCAGCTGGGGAACTGACCGGCGTGGTGCTCGATCAGGATGCCGATGAAACGCTCCATCGAACCGACGATCGCGCGGTGCAGCATCACCGGATGCCGCTTGTGGCTGTGCTCGTCAACGTATTCGGCGCCCAGGCGGCCCGGCATCATGAAGTCGACCTGCATCGTGCCCAGCTGCCAGGTGCGGCCGATCGCGTCCTTGAGGTGGTACTCGATCTTCGGGCCGTAGAACGCGCCCTCGCCCGGCAGCTCCTGCCACTCGACGCCGGCCGAACGCAGCGCGCTGCGCAGCGCGTCTTCGGCGCGATCCCAGGTCGCATCGTCGCCCAGGCGCGACTCGGGACGCAGGGCGATCTTGATCTGGATGTCGTCGAAGCCGAAGTCGGTGTAGACCTTGAGCGCCTGCGCGTGGAAGTCGCGCACTTCCGCTTCCACCTGCTCGGGCGTGCAGAAGATGTGGCCGTCGTCCTGGGTGAAACCGCGCACGCGCAGGATGCCGTGCAACGCGCCGGAGGGCTCGTTGCGGTGGCAGCTGCCGAACTCGCCGTAACGGATCGGCAGGTCGCGATAGCTGTGCAGACCCTGGTTGAAGACCTGCACGTGGCCCGGGCAGTTCATGGGCTTCACCGCATAGGTCCGCTTCTCGGACTCGGTGAAGAACATGTTCTCCTTGTAGTTGTCCCAATGGCCGGACTGCTTCCACAGCGTCACGTCGAGGATCTGCGGGCAGCGCACTTCGCCGTAGCCGCTCTTCTGGTAGACGCGGCGCATGTACTGCTCGACCACCTGCCAGATCGCCCAGCCCTTGGGATGCCAGAACACCAGGCCCGGGCCCTCTTCCTGCAGGTGGAATAGCTCCTGCGCCTTGCCGATGCGGCGATGGTCGCGCTTCTCGGCTTCCTCGATGCGCTGGATGTAAGCCTTGAGCTGCTTGGCATCGGCCCAGGCGGTGCCGTAGATGCGCTGGAGCTGTTCGTTCTTCGAATCACCGCGCCAGTACGCACCGGAGATGCGCGTGAGCTTGAAAGCTTTCAGGAAACGCGTGTTCGGCACGTGCGGGCCGCGGCACATGTCGACGTATTCCTGGTGGTGATACAGGCCCATCTGCGTGATGTCGCCCGGCATGTCCTCGATCAGGCGCAGCTTGTAGTCCTCGCCGCGGGCCTTGAAGGTCTCGATGACCTCCGCGCGCGGCGTCATCTTCTTGATGACGTCGTACTCGGTGTCGATCAGCTCGGCCATGCGCTTTTCGATCGCGGCCATGTCGTCGGGCGTGAACGGACGCTCGCTGTAGACGTCGTAGTAGAAACCGTCCTCGATCACCGGGCCGATGACCATCTTGACGTCCGGGTACAGCTGCTTGACCGCGTGACCGACGAGATGCGCGCACGAGTGGCGGATGATCTCCACGCCCTCGGCGTCCTTGGGGGTGAGGATCTGCAGGCGTGCGTCGTGGTCGATGACATCAGAGGCATCGACCTGGCAGCCGTCGACCTTGCCGGCGACGGTGGCCTTGGCCAGGCCCGGGCCGATCGACTGGGCGACCTCCATGACCGAGACGGGGTGGTCGAATTCGCGGCGGCTGCCGTCGGGGAGCGTGATCGTGATCATTGTGAGAGCCGGGATTGGGGATTCGGGATGACCGGACATTCGTCCGTTGAAAGCAGGGATTCGGATCAGCGGAAATCGGCATTTTCCAGTCCCGAATCCCCGATCTCGAATCCCATGTGTCCGCACCGCGGGCACAAAAAAAGCGCCGCGAGGGCGCCTGCGACAGGGGGCCTCGGGGCGGTCAGCGCTGGGCGATGGTAGTGCTCATGTCGCACGCTCGGCCGGCGTTGCCGCGGGCCACCTGTATGCAGAACGATGGACAGCGATGGTAACGCAAGAACGCGGCCGGGGCGCGCCGCGGCGGGATTGCGCACGGCCTTCTACAGGCACAGAATGATAATGACTCGCATTCACTAATCGAGAATTGTTCGCGCCCGGGTGCCGGGAGGCGACCTGCGGGATGCCATGCGTCAACTCCGTCCTTCCCACCTTTCGAGCTTCCGACCGATGTCCGCCAAGTTCCGTGCTGCCCGGGCAGCCAGCCGTTCCGTTCACGCCGCCCCTCCGGTCCGCGCACTGCATCCGCGCCGCCCGGCGTGGGCGCTGTCCATCGCGTGCTCCGCGGTCGTCGCCATGCCGGCCTTCGCCGACGACACGGCCATCGACCTGGACACGGTCCGCGTCACGGCCCCGATTCCCAAGGACACCGGCACCGCGACCAAGACCGATACGCCGCTGATCGAGGTGCCGCAGTCGATCTCGATCGTGACCGCGCGCGACCTGCAGGACCGCGGCCTGCACGCCGTCGATGAGGCAATGTGGTACGTCGCCGGCGCCCAGGGTGGCGTCTACAGCATGGACACCCGCAGCGAATGGCTGCTGGTGCGCGGCTTCCAGCCGGCGCGCTACCTCGACGGCCTGGCGCTGCCCACCGGTACCTGGAGCGGCCAGACCCGCATCGAGCCCTACGGCATGGAGCGGATCGAGGTGCTCAAGGGCCCGGCATCGGTCAACTACGGTGCGATGCCGCCCGGCGGTCTGGTCAACTACGTGACCAAGCGTCCGACCGCGGACATGGTGAACGAGGTCGAGGTCCAGCTCGGCAGCGATTCGATGAGGCAGGCCGCGTTCGACGTCGGCGGCGCGCTCGGCGACAGCGGCACCCTGCTCTACCGCCTGACCAGCCTGGCCCGCAACGGCGACAATTTCGTCGATTACATCCACGACGACCGCTACTACTTCGCCCCGGCGCTGACCTGGACGCCGGACGATGCGACCGAGTTGACCGTGCTGGCGCGCTGGCAGAAGGCCGACACGAAGAACGGCGCGGGCTTCCTGCCGTCGGTCGGCACGCTGCTGCCGAATCCGAACGGGCAGATCCGGCCCGGCCTCTACACCGGCGAGCCGAACACCAACGACTACGTGAAGACCGTAGCGTCGATCGGCTACGACTTCAGCCACGACTTCGGCGACGGCACCGTATTCCGGCAGAACGTCCGGTACGGGGATTCGAAGGTCGATCCGACCGTCATGGTCGTGCCCTGGGGCTACCTCGGCGACGACCGCACCCTGTACCGCTACACCTGGTCGATCAAGGAGGACGCCAGGACCTTCGGCATCGACAACAACCTGCAATGGCGCTTCGGCGGCGATCGCGTCGAGCACACACTGCTGGCCGGCCTCGACTACCGGCGCCTGAGCAGCGACTACAGCTTCGGCTTCGGCTTCGATGCGACCGGGCTGGATGCCTTCGAGCCGGTCTACGGCACGATGCCCAGCGTCGTGCCGGTCTTCACCGGCCAGACCCTGCAGACGACCGGCCAGGTGGGCCTGAACCTGCAGGACCAGATCAAGGTCGGACAGTGGCTGCTGACCCTCGGCGGCCGCCAGGACTGGGTCGGCACCGAGACCAACGGCGAGCGCAAGAGCGACGACAGGTTCTCCGGCCGCGTCGGCGTGACCTACCTGCTCGACAACGGCCTCGCGCCCTACGTCAGCTGGGGGCAGTCGTTCGAAGTCGTCGGTGGCACCGAAGCACCCGAGCGCGGCGGCCGGGCCTTCGACCCGACCACCGGCGAGCAGGTCGAGGTGGGCGTGAAGTACCAGCCCGTCGACGGCGACGTGCTGCTCACCGCCGCGGTCTACGAGATCAAGCAGAACAACGTGAGCGTGATCGATCCCGACCACGCCTCGTACACGATCCAGCAGGGCCAGTACACCTCGCGCGGCGCGGAACTGGAAGGACGCTGGAACATCGGCCGCAACTTCAGTCTGTACGGCGCGTATGCCTACATCGACTCGGAGGTGAGCAGGACGACCGAAGCCGCCACGCTCGGCAAGCAGATCCCGCTGCAGCCCAGGCACAGCGCCTCGCTGGGCGGCGACTACACGATCGCCGCCGGCCCGCTGTCGGGCCTCGGCTTCGGCGCGGGCGTGCGCTACGTCGGCGCGCACTACGGCGACGTGGCCAACGAGTGGGAAGCGCCGTCGCACACGCTGTTCGACGCCTCCGCGGATTACGACTTCGGCTACTGGCGCTTCCAGCTCAATGCGCAGAACCTGACCGACAAGCAGTACGTCAGCACCTGCAATACCGCGGACTGGTGCTACTACGGCTACCCGCGCACGGTCACCGCCACCGCCCGCTACACCTGGTGAGCGGAACGGCGACGACGAGGCCGCGCCGAACGTGTACGACGCGATCGCCATGACCGCAGCCCGGCCCGCGGCGGAAACCTCGCGGGCCGGCATCGCGACGGTGCTGTTCCTCGGCATCGCCTGCGGCGTGCAGATGAGCGACCGCGGCCTGCAGTCGATCCTGTCACCGGCGATCCGCGCGACCTTCGGCGTCGGCGACGCGGTGATGGGTGCGCTGCACGGCATCGCCGGCATCCTGATCGCCAGCGCGCTGGCGATCCCGCTGGCGCGGCTGGCCGATCGGCATTCGCGCAAGCGCATCCTGCTGGCGCTGATCGCCGCCTGGACGCTGCTGACCCTGCTCGGCGCGCTGGCGCCGAACTTTCCGCTGTTCTTCGTCGGGCGCGCGGCCGCCGGCATCACCGAATTCGCGATGATCCCCATCGTCTACTCGCTGATCCCCGACCTCGTCGGTGAACGCCTGCGCGTGGCCGCCAACCTGACGTTCGCCGCGCTGATGTCGGTCGGTGCCAGCGCCGGCTTCTATCTCGGTGGCGACCTGCTGCAACTGATGACGGAGCTCGAAGGCAGCGGCTGGCTCGGGCACCTGGCACCGTGGCGCAGGACGATGGCGCTGCTGGCACTGGCGGGTCTGCCGCTGCTGCTGCTCGGCGCGCTGACGCTGGATCCGCCCCGGCACGCCGACGCGGGCGATCCGGCCTCCCCGGCCTCGCTCGCCGGCTTCGTCCGCAGCCACCTGCGCCAGGTGCTGCTGTTCCTGGGCGCCGCGGGCGGCGTTGCGATCGCGGTGCAGGCGGTGGTGCCGATGATCGCGATGGCGCTGGACCGCCGTTACGCCGCCGACCTCGGCGCAGTCGGCCACACCCTCGGCGTGCTGACGCTGATCGGCACGATGGTCAGCCTGCCGATCGCGTGGATCGTGGACCGGACCCTGTCCGGCCGCATGGGCCTGCGCGCGCGGCCGGCGCTGATGGGCGCAGCGACCGCGGTCGCGGTGCCGTGCGCGGCGCTGCTGGCGTTCGCGCCGTCGCCATCGGCCGCACTGGCGCTGACCGGCGCGCTCCTGCTGACGACCTGCATCGCCAACGCGCTGCTGCCGACGATGCTGCAGGATCTCGCGCCGGTCGCACTCCGCGCCCGCGCCTTCGCCGGCTACAGCTTTCTGATCGCGGCGTTCTGCGCATTGGGTCCGCTGCTGGCCGGCGGCATCTCGCAATACCTGCTGGCGAACGACCTGCTGTCGGCGATCTCGCTGGCTTCGGTGCCGGCGATGGCGCTGACGCTGGTCTGCACCCTGCTGTGGTGCCTGCAACGCGCGCCGTCGCCCGGCTGAACGCTGGTAGCCCGCGGGGGCATGGCATGATCGTGCCGTTTTCTTCCGCACACATGCGATGACGATCAAGGGCAAACCGACTTCGCTGGACATCGCGCACCTGGCCGGCGTTTCGCAGCCGACCGTCTCGCGGGCGTTGCGCGGGCATCCGTCGGTGAATCCCGAGACCCGCGAACGCATCCTCGGCATCGCACGCGATCTCAACTACAAGGTCGACAAGAACGCCTCGAACCTGCGCCGCCAGCAGTCGGGCACGCTGGCGCTGCTGCTGTTCGAGGATCCGACCAGCGACCAGTCGCACATCAATCCCTTCTTCCTGCCGATGCTCGGCTCGATCACCCGCGCCTGCGCGCGTCACGGGCAGGACCTGCTGATCTCGTTCCAGCAGCTCTCCGACGACTGGCACGCCGACTACGGCGACAGCCACAAGGCCGACGGCCTGATCCTGCTCGGCTACGGCGACTATCTCGCCTACCAGGGCAAGCTGCGCACGCTGGTCGAACAGGGCACGCAGTTTGTGCGCTGGGGGGCGGTGCTGCCCGAGCAGCCGGGCATCTCGATCGGTTGCGACAACGCCGGCGGCGGTGCGCTGGTCGGCGCGCATCTGGCCGACCTGGGGCATCGCCGCATCGCGTTCCTCGGTGATGCGTCCAGCCGCTATCCGGAATTCCTCGACCGCTGGCTCGGCTGCGAGTCGGCGTTGCAGCGGCACGGACTGCCGATGGAACGCGTGCTGCAGGTCGATGCAGAGAGCGCCGAGGATTCCGGCCACGCGGCAGCCACCGAACTGCTGCGGCGCGGGCTGCCCTTCGATGCGGTGTTCGCGGCCAGCGACCTGATCGCGATCGGCGCGATGCGCGCGTTCGCCGAGCACGGCCTGCGGATGCCCGAGGACATCGCGATCGCCGGCTTCGACGACATTCCCGCCGCGCGCATGACCACGCCCGCGCTGACCACGGTGGTCCAGGACACGCTGACGGCCGGCGAACTTCTGGTCGACACGCTGATGCGGCTGATCGTCGGCGAGCCTGCGGAAAGCCTGCGGATGCCGACGACGCTGGTGGTGCGCGACTCGACGGGCGCCGGACACCCGTAGGCACGCACTCGCGCGCGATGGGCGCTTCGCGCGCAAGCGCGCTCCTGCAGGAGATATGCGCCGGGCGAAGGCCTTTCGGACGCGCGCGATGTGGCGTTACCGGTAGAACCTCAACGCGCGTCGGGACCGCCCAGGCGGGCGGCCATCGATGCCTGCAGGCGCGTGCGCAAAGCCGGGGCCGAGGGCACGCCGTCGCGCAGCAGCACGCGCACACCATGTGCCGGCACGTCGAGGTGCAACCCGCCGCGCGCATGCACCGTGGCGCCGTCGAAGCCGTCGCGCCAGGCCCCGTCGTCGATGTCGGCCGCGGCCAGCGACGCCTTCCACGGCGCATCGCCCTTGTTGAGCAGCACCAGCGCGGTCTGGCGCACATCGTCGTCGAGCACGCGATAGAACACCGCGTGGTCGCCCTGCAGCCGCAGCGGCAGCTGCAACCCGCGCTGCAGCGCCGGCGCGTCCCGCCGCAAGGTCGCGATGCGGGTCAGAGCGGCATGGATCGGCGTGCCGACACCGGCATCGACCCGCTCCTGCCCGTAGTACGCGCGGTTGCCGGCATGCTCGGCACGCCCGCGCATGAAGCCGGTTTCCGAACCGTAGTAGACGACCGGGATGCCGCGCGCGGTGAACAGCCAGTTGTGCGCGTCGATGAAGCCCGTATCGCTGGCGTCCATGCGCGGCATGTCGTGGTTGTCGTAGAACGTCGCCAGGTCGTAGGGATTCGCGTACGGACCGCGCTCGAGGTGCAGCGCCGGCGCCAGTCGCTCGAAACCCTGGCCGCCGGCGAAGACCTCGTCCATCGCCTGCTTCATCGGGAAGTCGAGCACGCTGATGCCGCCGTTCGCGGCCCAGGTGTGCTCGGCGATCCTCGCCGCGTCGTAGTCGAAGGCTTCGCCGAACATGAAGAAGCCCGGATGCTGCCCGCGGATGCGGTCGGCGAAGCGCTTCCAGAAGTCGTGCGGCATCCACGCGATGGTGTCGATCCGGAATGCGTCGGCGCCCTGTCCGATCCAGTGTTCGTAGGCGCCGGCAAGGTATTCGAACACCGCCGGGTTGGCCGCGTCGAAATCCGACAGCTGCGCGAGGTTGCCGTCGAAGATCGAACCGTCCTTCGCATCGACCGGGCCGGTCGGATTGTAGAACGCGTGCAGCGGATTGCCCGTCGGATCCAGCTGCTGCGGCGGCAGGTTCTGGTGGTCGGCGATCAACTGCCCGTCGGCATCGAAGATCTGCCCGAAACCGGGCTGCACGACCGGCATCGTCCACGCCGGCGAGCCGTGGTTGCCGACGATGTCGAGCACGGTCTTCAGACCAGCGGCGCGCATGCCGTCGGTGAACGCGCGGAAGTCCAGATCCGCGCTCGGCAGGTGCTCGTCGACCGTGTAGAAGTTGGTGCCCCAATAACCGTGATAGCCGGTCTTGCCGCGGTCGGTCAGCGAACTGCCGCAGGAGATCGCATCGCCGCCGGTGAAGGCCTCGTCCGGGTTGTCGACGATCGGCGTGATCCAGACCGCGCCGAAGCCCATGTCGCGGATGTAGCCGGCGTTGTCGAGCACGCCGCGGAAATCGCCGCCGAGATAGCCGATGTTGCCGTCGATGCCGTCCGGACAGCGCACCGGGATGTCGAACGTGCGCTGCGCGCCGTCCTGCTCGCGCTGGTCGTTGGCCGGGTCGCCGTTGACGAAGCGGTCGGTGACGACGAAGTAGACCGCGTGCGCGGCGAACGGCTCCTGCGTGCCGTACAGCGCGAGGTCCGCGTCCGCCGCGTCGCGCGCACCTCCGCCCTGGCTGCAGGCCGCGCACAGCAGCGCGGCGATGGCGACGGTCAAAGGTCGATGCATGCGGAAACTCCGTTCGGGATCAAGGCGATACGGCCACGCCGGCGCGTTCGGACGACGGCCGCGCGACGCGCAGCACGCAAAGGCCGGCGACCGCGAGGCTGACGCCACCGAGCATCAGCACGCGCATCGGCTCGCCGTCGAACACGCGCCCGAGCAGGAAGCCGAGCGTGCTGACCGCGACCAGCTGCGGGATGACGATGAAGAAGTTGAAGATGCCCATGTACACGCCCATCTTCGCGGCCGGCAGGCGGTCGGACAGCAGCGCATACGGCAGCGACAGGATCGACGCCCAGGCGAAGCCGACGCCGACCATCGACAGCAGCAGCCACTGCGGATCGCGGACGAAGGCGATCGACACCAGGCCCGCGGCGCCGAGGAACAGGTTGACCAGATGGGTCATGCGCAGGCCGAGCCGGCGCGCCATGAACGGAATCGCGACTGCGGCCAGCGCCGCGAAGCCGTTGTAGGCCGCGAACAGCACGCCGACCCAGTTCGCGCCGTCGTTGTACGCGGCCGACTGCGGATCGGTGCTGCCGTAGTGCACCTGCGCGACCGCCGCGGTGGTGTAGATCCACATCGCGAACAGGCCGAACCACGAGAAGAACTGCACGACCGCGAGCTGGCGCATCGCGTCGGGCATCGCGTGCAGATCGCTGGCGATCGTCGCCAGCATGCGCTGCGGCGCGAGCCGCGCGGCGACCAGTCGGAGCACGCCGTAGCCCAGCGGCAGGCCCGCGAGCACGTAGAGCATGCGGTCCCAGCCGAACGTGTACACCAGCACGACGCCGGCGATGCCGGCCAGCAGCCACGGCATGCCGCCACCCGCGTGCGGCACCGGCGCGTCCGGAGGCGGCAATGCACCGGCCGGTTCGGCGTCGTCGAATGCGGCCAGCACCTCCGGCGGATATTCGCGCGTGCGCAGCACCGTCCACAGCACCGCGAGCAGCAGCACCGCGCCGCCGAAGTAGAACGCATAGCGCACCGTGTCCGGCACCTCGCCAGGCCCGGCGGTGTTGGCGACGCCGAACTTCGCCAGCACGAACGGCAGCGCGCTGGCGACGACCGAGCCGAGGCCGATGAAGAAGCTCTGCATCGCGTAGCCGGTCGGCCGCTGCGGCGGCGCCAGCTGGTCGCCGACGAACGCGCGGAACGGCTCCATCGACACGTTGAGCGAGGCGTCGAGCACCCACAGCGTGCCGGCGGCGATCCACAGCTCGGGCGAGTTCGGCATCACCAGCAGCGCGGCGGTGGAGAAGATCGCGCCCCACAGGAAGTACGGGCGGCGGCGGCCGAGGCGCGTCCAGGTGCGGTCGGAGAAGTAGCCGATCACCGGCTGCACCAGCAGGCCGGTCAGGGGCGCTGCGATCCACAGGCCGGGCACCTGTTCCATGTCCGCGCCGAGTGTCTGGAAGATGCGGCTGACGTTGGCGTTCTGCAGGGCGAATCCGAACTGGATACCCAGAAAGCCGAAGCACATGTTCCAGATCTGCCAGAACGACAGTGGCGGTTTCGTATTGCGCATGTGCTGCGACTCCCCTCCCAAGGACCGCTGCGCCGTCGCGGCAGTGCGAGGGCGGACCCATGGTAGCGAGCAGCCGCTCGACGGCCACGACCTGCATACGTATTCATCGCATGCGCCAGCACCGCACGCTTCCGCATGCGCCGCGGCATGCACTAACGTCGCATCGCGTCGCGCACCGCGGCGGGGAGGCGAGACGAACGATGGCGAACAACCCGTGGTGGCGCGGTGCGGTGATCTACCAGATCTATCCGCGCAGCTTCATGGACAGCGACGGCGACGGCATCGGCGATCTGCCGGGCATCATCGACCGGCTCGACCATGTGGCGCAGCTGGGCGTGGACGCGATCTGGGTGTCGCCGTTCTTCCGCTCGCCGATGCACGACTACGGCTACGACATCGCCGACCAGTGCGACGTCGATCCGATGTTCGGCACGCTGGCCGATTTCGACGCCCTGCTCGCCAAGGCGCATGGCCTCGGCCTGAAGGTGATGATCGACCAGGTGTTCAGCCACACCTCGAACGAACACGCCTGGTTCCAGGAAAGCCGCGCCTCGCGCGACAACCCCAAGGCCGACTGGTACGTCTGGGCCGATGCGAAGCCCGACGGCACGCCGCCGAACAACTGGCTGTCGATCTTCGGCGGCCCGGCGTGGAAGTGGGAACCGCGGCGCCGGCAGTACTACCTGCACAACTTCCTGTCGAGCCAGCCGGACCTGAACTTCCACCACCCGGACGTGCAGCAGGCCACGCTCGACTACGTGCGCTTCTGGCTCGACCGCGGCGTCGACGGCTTCCGCCTGGACTCGATCAACTTCTGCTTCCACGACGCGCAGCTGCGCGACAACCCGGCCAAGCCCGAGGATCTGCGCGTCGGCCGCGGCTTCTCGCCGGACAATCCGTACGCGTTCCAGTACCACTGGTACAACAACACGCAGCCGGAAAACATCGGCTTCATCGAGCAGCTGCGCACGCTGATGGACGGCTATGCGGACGTCGCCGCGCTCGGCGAGATCTCGTCCGAGGATTCGCTGGCCACCACCGCCGAATACACCAGCGCCGGCCGCCTGCACATGGGCTACAGCTTCGAACTGCTGGTCGACGACTTCAGCGCCGGCTACATCCGTGACACCGTCGAGCGCCTCGAAGCGGCGATGACCGACGGCTGGCCGTGCTGGGCGATCTCCAACCACGACGTGCAGCGTGCGGTGACGCGTTGGGGCGGCGCGGAGGCCAGCGACGACTTCGCCAAGCAGATGGTGGGCCTGGTCTGTTCGCTGCGCGGCTCGGTGTGCTTGTACCAGGGCGAGGAGCTGGGTCTGCCGGAAGCGGACGTGCCGTTCGAGAAGCTGCGCGACCCCTACGGCATCACGTTCTGGCCGAACTTCAAGGGCCGCGACGGCTGCCGCACGCCGATGCCGTGGTCCGACGGCGCAGGCGCGGGCTTCACGAGCGGCGAGCCGTGGCTGCCGATTCCGGATGCGCACCGCGCGCGCAGCGTGGAAGCGCAGGAAGCCGACGAGGCCTCGGTGCTTGCGGCCGCGCGTCGCTTCCTGCACTGGCGGCGCGCGCAGCCGGCGCTGGTGTCGGGCGACCAGCGGTTCCTGGATGCGCCCGAGCCGGTGCTCGCGTTCGTGCGCGACGACGGGGTCGGGCGCGTGCTGGTCGTGTTCAACCTGTCCGGTGAAACGGTGCGGTGGACCTTGCCGAACGAGTTCGCGGATATGCGTGCGCTGGATGGCCATGGGTTGCCGGCCGGCACGCTCGACGGCGCGTTGCTGACGTTGCCGCCGCATGCGGCAGTTTTCGCCGAGATTGGCTGATGCCGGTCAGCGCGCCCCCCGCCACCGGCATTTTTACGTTCGTCATTCCCGCGGCTTTCAACAGACGGATGTCTGGTCAAGCGGGAATCCAGAGGCTTCGACGTTAGCGGAATCGACAGCAAAGGCACTGGATTCCCGCTTTTGCGGGAATGACGAGGTGTAGGCCATTGAACAGACCACATTCCTTCCACAGTTCCAGCCCGCACATCGCCCTGCGCTGCGCGCTCGCGGTCGGCGCTGTCGCCTGCGGTACAGCGCTCGCCGCACCGCCCGACATCGCCGACTGCGATGCCCCCCACTTCGCGCGCACCCTGCATCCCGCACAGGTCGACGCCACGCCCGAGCACGCCCGCGCCCACTGGCTCGACCGCCACCTGCTGCGCTGGCCTGGCGTCGAGGCCACGCCAGACTCGCGCTACCGGCTGTACCACGCCGCCGACGCATCGCTGATCGCGCGTCCGGGCACCCGCGTGCTCGGCCACGATGGCGCGCTCGATCTCGCCGTTCGTGCAGCCGCGATCCCTTCGGAACTCGCCGAACGCTTCCGCTTCGTCGGCGACGGCGTCACGCTGGAAACCCGCGCCGACGACGCCACGCTGTCGGCGCTGCACCGCGGCCAGCTGCTGCTGGTCCGCGAGGATGCCAAGGGCCGCATTCTCGATGCGACCGCGCTGCAGCCCGCCGGCGCTTTCGACGATCTCCATCGCGACGCGCGCGCACTCGACGATCTCGGCGCGATGCCGACCGTCGACGACACCCGTTTCCGCCTGTGGGCGCCATCCGCACAGGCGGTCTCGGTCTGCCTGTACGCCGACGACAGTGCGCCCGCGGACGCGGTGCATCCGCTCGTACGCGACGATCGCACCGGCAGCTGGTCGCTGTCGCTGCTCGGCGACCTGTCGCGGCGCGCGTACCTGTACCTCGTCGACGTCTTCGTGCCCGGCACCGGCATCGTCCGCAACCGCGTCACCGACCCCTACTCGGTCGCGCTCGGCAACGACTCGCGACGCAGCTTCATCCTCGATCTCGACGCGCCCGCGCTGAAGCCGGCCGGCTGGGACACACACCTCGCACCCGCGCTGGCGCAGCCGACCGACATGGTCATCTACGAACTGCACGTGCGCGACTTCTCGCGCGACGACGCCAGCGTGCCGGCGGCCGAGCGCGGTCGCTACGCCGCGTTCGCCGAAACCGGCTCGCACGGCGTGAACCACCTGCGCAGACTGCATGCCGCCGGCGTCACCGACATCCATCTGCTGCCGGTGTTCGACCTCGCCACGGTGCCCGAAACCGGCTGCGTCGAGCCCGACGTGCCCGATGCCGCACCCGACAGCGACGCGCAGCAGGCCGCGGTGATGGCCGTCGCCGCGCGCGACTGCTTCAACTGGGGCTACGATCCGTTCCACTTCAACGCGCCCGAAGGCAGCTTCGCCAGCGACGCGGCCGATCCCGCCGCGCGCATCGTCGAGTTCCGGCGCATGGTGCAGGCGCTGCACGCGCTCGGCCTGCGCGTCGGCAAGGATGTCGTCTACAACCACACCAGCGCGTCCGGCCAGCATCCGCTTTCGGTACTCGACCGCATCGTGCCCGGCTACTACCACCGCTACGACGCAAACGGCGTCGTCGAACTCTCGACCTGCTGCGACAACACCGCGACCGAGCACGCGATGATGGCCAAGCTGATGGTCGACTCGGCCGAGCTGTGGGTGCGCCACTACCGCATCGACTCGTTCCGCTTCGACCTGATGGGCCACCAGCCGCGCGCGGCGATGCTCGAACTCCAGGCACGCGTCGACGCGGCCGCCGGCCGTCACGTGCCGCTGATCGGCGAAGGCTGGAACTTCGGCGAAGTCGCCGACGGCACGCGTTTCGTGCAGGCCTCGCAGCTTTCGCTCGGCGGCACCGGCATCGGCACCTTCAGCGACCGCGCGCGCGATGCGGTGCGCGGCGGCGGCCCATCGGACCGGGGCGAGGCATTGGCCGCGAACCGTGGCTGGATCCATGGCCACACCGACGACGCCCTGCTCCGTCGCCAGGCCGACCTGATCCGCGTCGGCCTCGCCGGCACGCTGCGCGACTACCGGATGACCGCGCACGACGGCGTCGAGCGCGCCCTGTCGGAGATCGATTACGCCGGCCAGCCTGCCGGCTACGCGATGCGGCCCGACGAGGTCGTCAACTACGTCGAGAACCACGACAACCACACGTTGTTCGACATCGGCGTGTTCCGGCTGCCGCCCGATGCCGACGCGGACACGCGCGTTCGCACGCAGGTACTGGCGCTGGCGACGACCGCCTTCAGCCAGGGCATCGCCTACCTGCACGCCGGCGTCGAACTGCTGCGCTCCAAATCGCTCGACCGCAACAGCTACGACTCCGGCGACTGGTTCAACCGCGTCGACTGGACCGGCGCGAAGCACGGCTTCGGCACCGGCCTGCCGCCGGCGCAGGACAACCGCGACGACTGGCCGCGCATGCAACCGTTGCTGGCCGACGCCGATCGCATCCGCCCGTCGCAGGCCGACGTGCTGCGCACGCGCGACATGACGCTCGACCTGCTGCGCATCCGCGCGAGCACGCCGCTGTTCCGGCTGGCGGCTGCCGAAGACGTGCAGCAACGGCTGCGGTTCCCTGGAAACGGACCTGATGGCGACCCGCGCCTGATCGCCGGCCATCTCGACGGCCGAGGCATGGCGAACGCCGGATTCGCCGAGGTGCTCTACGCGATCAACACCGCCGACGAAGCGCTTGTGCTCGATGTACCGGATCTCGCCGGGCGCGCATGGACGCTGCACCCGGTGCATGCTTCGCCCGACGCGGCCGATTCCCGTCCACGCACCGATGCGCGCATCGATGCGGATCGCGGACGCTTCACCATTCCCGCAGGCACCGCCGTGGTCTTCGTCGCCCATTGACCGTAGGAGCGCGCTTGCGCGCGATGAAGCCTTCCCGGCAGCTCCCCATCGCGCGCAAGCGCGCTCCTACAGAAAAGCAGATCGGGGCCGGGCCGTTGCGGGAGCCGGCTATACGCCGTCCCAACGACGCACGATCGCCGGCTCGACGCCGACCCGCCGGCATGCACGCGGCGCAACGCCATCCGGCAACGCGATGCGGAACAGCGGCGCAATGGATGCGAGCATGCGCGCACAGGCCCGATGACGCAGCCGCTGCGCCGGCGTAACGCCCAGCAACGTCTCGGCCCAGTCCGGCAGCAGCGCCGCACCGGCGCCGAGGAACACATCGCGCGACACGCCCGCGCCCGGCACCGGCAACCGGACGCGCCGCAATACATCGAGCACCTCGCGTGACCGCCCATCGAAGCGCAGTCGCGGACGCACCCGGGCGAAATACGCGTCGACGTCCGCGGCGCTTGCAGGCACGTCGCGCGCGCCCAGCGCCTCGGCGACACGACGCGCCTCGTCGTAATAGCGGTCGTCCACCCAGGCGGGCGGGCGGGCGCATGCCGGCGTAGGCATGGAAGCCCTGCAGGAACGCGTACGCCTCGGTGACGTGCACCCAAGTCAGCAATTCCGGATCGTCGGCCGCATACGGCACGCCGTCGGCTGTGGTGCCGCGCACATGTGTATGGATCGCGGCGACGCGTGCGATCAGACGCTCCGCCTCGGCGGTACCGGCATACGTGGTGCCCGCGACGAACGCGGTCGTGCGCCGCAAACGGCCGATCAGGTCGCTGCGGAAATCGGAGTGGTCCCACACGCCCGCCAGCGCGCGCGGATGCAGCGCCTGCAGCAGCAGCGCGCATAAGCCACCGGCGAGCATGCCCGGGAAGTCCGCGTGCACGCGCCAGGTCACGCTCGCAGGCCCGAACAGTCCCGGATCGCCCAGCGGCGCGTCGTAGTCGATGCCGCTCTGCCCGCGCGGAAACACGCCCAGCACCCAGTGGCGAAGCGCAGCGGCGAGCGGTGCGGTGAGCGGATCGGGAGCGCGTGCAGGCATGCCGGCATGCTAGCCGAGCACGCGTCGGCAACCCGACAGGACGGTACCGCCACGCGCTTGATGACCATCCGTCGTCGACACGCAATGAATACGTATGCAGCGCGGCGCCGGCCGCAGAACTCGCGACTACCATGGCCGCGACCCGTTCGACACCGCGATTGCGCGGCCACCGTCGCCGGCACAACTCGAAACACTGCTGTCCGCTGGACACCCTTGGGAGGGGAGATGTCGAAGCTCGATCGCAACCTGCTCAGCGCCGCGCTGTCGTCGGCACTGCTGATGCTCGCCGGCGGCGCCTATGCGCAGACCGCCACCACCACGTCGAATACGACGCCCGCTTCCGATGACGCGACCGAGTTGGATGCGGTCAAGGTCACCGGCATCCGGCGCGGCATCGAGAGCGCGATCTCGATCAAGCGCGACGCCACGCAGATCGTCGAAGCCGTCTCGGCCGAGGACATCGGCAAGCTGCCCGACATCAGCATTGCCGAATCGATCGCGCGCCTGCCCGGTGTCTCCGCGCAGCGCGTCGCCGGCCGTGCGCAGGTGATCAGCGTGCGCGGCCTGTCGCCCGATTTCGCCACCACGTTGCTCAACGGCCGCGAGATGGTCAGCACCGGCGACAACCGCAGCGTCGAGTTCGACCAGTACCCGTCGGAACTCGTCAGCGGCGTCACCGTCTACAAGACGCCCGATGCCGGCCTGTTCGGCCAGGGTCTGTCCGGCACGCTGGACATGCAGACCGTGCGTCCGTTGAACTTCAACGAGACGGTGGTGACCCTCAACGGCCGCTACCAGCGCAACTCGCTGGGCGAAGCGGCGAACACGGATCCGTTGGGCAACCGCATCAGCGCCAGCTGGATCGGCCAGTCCGCCGATCGCCGCTTCGGATTCTCGATCGGCTTCGCGCACAGCGACACGCCGATCCACGAGCAGCAGGTGGGGCTGTACGAACCGTGGAAGACCGACGCACGTCCCGGCCTCGCCCCCGGCACCTGGGCGGCCGACGGCATGAAGGCCCTGCGCCGCACCGGCTACACCAAGCGCGACGGCGTGATGGCGACGCTGCAGTTCCGCCCGTCGAACGCATGGACCAGCACGCTGGACGTGTTCCATTCGCGCGCCGAACAGGAAGACACCGCGAATCAGTGGGAGCTCAACACGCAGTACAACGGCTCGTCTCCGTGCAATCCCGAATGCGTCTACGGCGACGTGCGCACGAGCGACAACGGCAGCTTCGCCGGCGGCACGATCAGCGGCGTCTACCCGCTGGTGCGCGGCATGTACAACCATCGCGAGGATCGCATCTCGGCCGCCGGCTGGAGCAACGAGTTCAACTTCGAGAGCGCGCGTCTGTTCACCGACGTCAGCTGGTCGAAGGCCAAGCGCTCCGAACTGAGCCTGGAGAACAACGCGCAACTGCTGCCGAATCCTTCGCTGGATTCGATCGAACTCGACATCCGCAGCAACGGCTTTTCGCAGATGCGCCCGGGGCTCGACTATTCCGATCCCGCGCAGCTGTTCCTGACCAACACGATCTACGGTTCCGGCTACGGCAAGACGCCCGAGGTCGAGGATGAACTGAAGGCCGCGCGCATCGGTCTGTCGCTGCCGGCACCCGGTTCGATCGCGTGGCTGTCGGGCTTCGACTTCGGCCTCAACTACGCCGATCGCGAGAAGCGCAAGCGTCAGCCCGAGGGCAACATCCTGCTCGGCGCACAGGGCGACACCGCGATCGCCGACGATCTGCAGTACGCCCCGGTCGATCTGGGCTTCGCCGGCATCGGTTACATCCCGAGCTGGAACGTGCCGGCGGCGGTCGGCCGCTACATGGTGTTCGAGCCGACCGAGGACCTGAACTACCTGATTCCGAAGGCCTGGACCGTCAACGAGAAGATCACCACCGCCTTCGCGCGTGCCAACGTCAGTACCGACTGGGGCGACACCGCGGTCAGCGGCAACATCGGCGTGCAGATCCAGCGCGTGGACCAGTCGTCGCGTTCGAACTACTGGGATGCGACCCGGCCCGAGGGCAGCAACGTGCAGCCCTTCGAAGACGGCAAGACCTACACCGACGTGCTGCCGAGCATGAACCTCGCGTTCCAGCTGCCGCACGAGCACACGATCCGCGTGGGACTCGCCGAACAGGTCGCGCGTCCGCGCGTGGACCAGCTCCGCTCCTCGCTGGAGTTCGGCGTCGACACCAGCACCGGTCGCCCGGGTGGTGCGGGCGGCAATCCGCTGCTCGACCCATGGCGTGCGTACGCGTTCGACGTGTCTTGGGAGAAGTACTTCGGCAACCGCGCCTACATCGCCGCCGCGTTCTTCTACAAGGACCTGCGCACCTACATCTACACGCAGACGCGCGACGACTACGACTTCGCCGACCTCATCGTCGACTACGTGCCACCGCCGGGCACCCAGCCGGCGCAGCGCTTCGGCAACTTCACCTCGCCGCAGAACGGCGAAGGCGGCACCCTGCGCGGACTGGAACTGACCGCGTCCCTGCCCTTCGACCTGTGGACCGAATCGCTGCGCGGTTTCGGCATCGTCGCCAGCGCCAGCTTCAACGACAGCAGCATCCAGATCCTCGATCCCGAGAGCGCCAACAGCGTGGGCAGCGGCCCGATCGATCTGCCGGGCCTGTCCAGGCGCGTCTACAACCTGACCGCCTACTACGAGCGCGACGGTTTCGAGGCCCGCGTGAGCCAGCGCCGCCGCTCGGACTTCATCGGCGAGATCGGCAACTTCGACGGTGCACGCACGCTGCGCTATGTGGTCGGCGAGAACATCACCGATGCTCAGATCAGCTACAGCTTCGGCGAAACCTCCTCGCTGGACGGCCTGACCCTGCTGCTGCAGGCCAACAACGTCACCAACGCCTCGTACCGCACCTACGCCGGCACCCGCGACCGTCCGCTCGAGCACATCGAGTGGGGTCGCACCTTCCTCGTGGGCCTGAACTACCGCTTCTGACCGCCCCTGCCAGGCCTCCGGAACCGTGCTGTGATGCGGTTCCGGTGCTCGGGAACGAAAAGATCGGCGGCGGTGCTTGTCGGCACCCGAACACCGCGCTAGAATGCGCGACCTCGCCGAACGACGGCGGGACAAGATGGGCGGTTAGCTCAGCGGTAGAGCACTACCTTGACATGGTAGGGGTCACAGGTTCGAACCCTGTACCGCCCACCAAAAACAACCGAAGCGATTGTTTTTGGACGAAGCCCTGGCGAAAGCCGGGGTTTTTCATTTGGGGATCTGCAGATCCTACAGCCCGCTTGCGCGCCCCAAGCGAGCCGGGGCGGCATGAGCCGCCCTCGGCCGCAGTCCCGTCATCAGCCCAGCGCCATCGCCTTGATCTTCTGGATCTGGTCGCGGAGCCGCCCTGCTTCCTCGAACTCGAGGTCGCGCGCGTGCTGGTACATCTGCTGCTCGAGCGCCTTGAGCCGCGAGGCCAGCTTCTCCGGCGACAACGCCGCATAATCCTCGACCGGCTCGGCGACCTTTCGCGTCTTGCCGCGGCCCTTCTTCTCCTGCTCGGGCTCGGCGCGCGCGCCTTCCATGATGTCGACGATCGCGCGCGCGACCGACTTGGGCGTGATGCCGTGCTCTTCGTTGTACTCGACCTGCTTCTGCCGGCGACGGTCGGTTTCGTCCAGGGCGGTCTGCATCGAATTGGTGATGCGGTCGGCGTAGAGAATCGCCTTGCCCCGCAGGTTGCGCGCGGCGCGACCAATGGTCTGGATCAGTGAGCCGCCCGAGCGCAGAAAGCCTTCCTTGTCGGCGTCGAGGATCGCCACCAGCGACACCTCGGGCATGTCCAGCCCCTCGCGCAGCAGGTTGATGCCCACCAGCACGTCGAATTTGCCCAGACGCAGGTCGCGGATGATCTCGACGCGCTCGACGGTGTCGATGTCCGAGTGCAGATAGCGCACCTTGATGTCGTGTTCGCCGAGGTACTCGGTGAGGTTCTCGGCCATGCGCTTGGTGAGCGTGGTGATCAGGACGCGATCGCCCATTGCGACGCGCTCGCGGATCTCACCGAGCACATCGTCGACCTGGCTGGCGACCGGGCGGATCTCCACGACCGGGTCGATGAGGCCCGTCGGGCGCACGACCAGTTCGGCGACCTGCCCTTCCGACTTCTCGAGTTCATACTTCCCGGGGGTTGCCGAGACGAAGATCGTGCGCGGCGCACGGCCTTCCCACTCCTCGAACTTCAAGGGCCGGTTGTCCATCGCCGATGGCAGACGGAACCCGAAGTTCACCAGGGTCTCCTTGCGCGAGCGGTCGCCCTTGTACATCGCGCCGATCTGCGGAACGGTCACGTGCGATTCGTCGACAACCAGCAGTGCGTCCGGCGGCAGGTAGTCGAACAAGCACGGCGGCGCCTCGCCCGGCATGCGGCCGGTCAGGTGCCGCGAGTAGTTCTCCACGCCGTTGCAATAGCCCACCTCGGCCATCATCTCCAGATCGAACTGCGTGCGCTGCTGCAGGCGCTGCGCCTCGACCAGCTTGTTCTCGCCGTAGAATTGCTCCAGCCGCGGCGGCAGTTCGGCCTTGATCGCCTCGATGGCCTCGAGGGTCGTGCGGCGCGTGGTGACGTAGTGCGACTTGGGATAGATCGTGTAGCGCGGCAGCGTGCGCTTGGTTTCGCCGGTCAGCGGGTCGAACTGCGTGATGCGCTCGATCTCGCCGTCGAACAGCTCGATGCGCAGCGCTTCGGCATCCGATTCGGCCGGGTGCACGTCGATGATCTCGCCGCGTACGCGGTAGGTACCACGGCGCAGCTCGGTGTCATTGCGGCTGTACTGCATCTCGGTCAGACGACGGATCAGTTCGCGCTGGTCGATGCGCTCGCCGCGCACCATGTGCAGCACCATGCGGAAGTATTCGTTCGGATCGCCCAGGCCGTAGATCGCCGACACCGTGCAGACGATGATCGCGTCGCGGCGCTCGAGCAGCGCCTTGGTCGCCGACAGCCGCATCTGCTCGATGTGCTCGTTCACCGAGCTGTCCTTCTCGATGTAGGTGTCCGACGAGGGCACGTAGGCCTCGGGTTGGTAATAGTCGTAGTAGCTGACGAAGTACTCGACCGCGTTGTGCGGAAAGAACGCCTTGAACTCGCCGTAGAGCTGTGCGGCCAGGGTCTTGTTCGGCGCCATCACCAGCGTGGGCTTCTGCACCTGCTGGATGACATTGGCGATGGTGTAGGTCTTGCCCGAGCCGGTGACGCCGAGCAGCGTCTGGTGCGCCAGTCCCGACTCGAAGCCCTCGACCAGCTGTTCGATCGCGCGCGGCTGGTCGCCCGCGGGCTTGTACGGCGCGGCAATCTGGAAGGCGGCGGGATGGATGACGTCGTTCATGGGCACGCGGATCCGGAAGTGAACTCGTTCAGATGGGGCCGAGGTGCAGCCACGGCAACAGCGCCGGCCGCCCGTCGTGACGCCCGCTTCATACCCCGGACAGCCGACCGGCACGAGCGCCCACGGTGGCGATGGGCAGTTTCCGACGCCGACCGCCGACACCCACCGGCTGCGACCGCCAGCGCGTTGAAGCACGCTGGACATCCTGCAGGATCGCAGGGTGCCGGTGCAGGAGACGAGACGGCAGATCGCGCGCGGCAACGCAGGGCCGCCCGCCATCGATCGCCACGCCTCCGGCCGCTTCAGGACAAGGATGTCCTTCCATGCTTCGACGGAATCCGGGCCGAGTTCCGGCAGATCCATCGCGTAACGCTCCTTGGCGCTGCTACGCCATGGGACTGCCAAGGACGCGCGGCGCTGCACGCCACGCGGCAAGGGGCATCACTCTCATCGAGACGGCGGTGACACTCTCGGTCATCGCGATACTCGCAGCCGTCGGACTCCCGTCGCTCACAGAACTGGTCCACCAGCGCCGGGCCGACGCGACGATCAGCGCCTTGTACGGGGATCTGACGCTGGCCAGGACGGCCGCGATCATGTCCGGGCGGCGAGTCACGCTCTGTGGCCGATCGTCCACGGACGATTGCACGCTGGATCTGGACTGGAGCCGTGGCTGGCTGGTGGTCACCGGTGATCCTGCCACTGCAGGGCCCGAAGACATCCTGCGCATGGGCTCGTTCTCGTCGGACAATCTGTCGATCCGCTCCAACCGCAAGCTGCTACGGTTTCGCACCGACGGCACCAGCCCCGGTGCCAATCAAACCATCCGTGTGTGTGTGGCGGGGCGGCAGCGCGCAACCCTGGTGATCAACAACGCCGGCCGCCCTCGAAGTACCCGAACCACGCCTCACGTGGCGTGCTGAAGCACCTTGCCACCCGCTGTAGCGCATCGCGTACCAAATGCTTGACGTGGCGCTGCCAGCCATTAGAATGGCGCCCTCGCCCGAATAGCTCAGCCGGTTAGAGCACTTGACTGTTAATCAGGGGGTCGTTGGTTCGAGTCCAACTTCGGGCGCCAGATAGATCAAAGGCTTGCAGAAATGCAGGCCTTTTTTCTTTGCGGCCCCACGCAACGTGGGGCCACTGTGGGGCCAACAGAACGATTGGACTACGCAGCAAGTGCGATGTTCTGCGCTGTGTTCGCAAGTGTTCGTGCTGCTGCCCACGTATCAAGATCAGCAAGGCTGTAGCGCACCATGCGCTCGCCCCATTTCAAGAACTCTGGACCGCCGCCGACGCATCGCCACTTGGCAAGCGTGTGGTGCGAGAGGGAGAGATAGGCGGCAGCTTCTCGGGGAGTCATGTACTTCATCTGTGTTTCCTTCGGGCACGCCAAAGGCCCCCGGCAGGTCGACTGCCGGAGGTCCGCTTGTGTGCTGTGGTGTGTAGAAAGAGAGGGGGTGGGTGCTGTTGAGACGAAGCCCCCCCACGGGGGGTATCGCGGCACCGCTCAGTAGTTAGATAGGGTCACGAAAATTTGCGACAAAATTTCCTGTCGCCGACTGTCTCCCTATGAGGTTCAACTTGAACACTTAAGGGTCAGAAGTCGCTGTCGGGGTCTTCCATCAACGCCAAGTATTCGTAAGCGTCTTCGATGGCTTCCGCGTCAACGCCGTGTGCCTTCAGTTGACCAATGGCGATCCTGAAGACGTCCTGCCCGTACCGCTGGACCGCCTCGGCGATCTTCGATGCGAGCTTGACGCCTTCTTGTTCGATGCGGCCGTCGGCAGATACTGGAGACCACTCCCGGCTGTAGGAGGGATTCCGAGCAAAGCACCACCGCGGCCAACCCGTACCGGGATCAAGGTGAGAACTCTTGAACTTCGCAGGATCGAGCCGCTGCGACTTCAATACCTTCAGCATTGCGTTCGCGTTGCCGACACTGATATCGAAGCGATCGGCAATCCTTCGTTGGCTTGCGCCCTCGGGTAGTGGCTGCGTTCCCCTCGCGGTGGCCGAACTGAGCCACTGCCAAGCGGCATCGCGGCGTTGCTCCGGCAGCATCCCCAACTTCTCCGCGCCGAAGTTCACGAACTTGGATGCCATAACGGCTTCGCCCATTTCCACTACAAGTACACGCGCGGGCAACACCTCGCGGCCGGCCGCTCTGCAAGCCAAGAAGCGGTGGTGGCCGTCCACGATGTAGAGACCTTGCTCGGTTCTCGCGACCAGAATCGGCTCCACTTGGACGCCGGGCACCCGCAGGCGGCTCGCGATGACGCGAACGTGGTCCGCCAATCGCTTCTGCTCCGCGCTGAACCCAGAGAGGGCCACCGCTTCCATAGCCCGCGGCTGCAACGCCTCGTCGGTCTTCAGTTCCTTCAACGGGAGTTGAGCCGGTGCCGTCGCTTCCCAGCGTTGGAGCAGTTCTTCCATCTTCTTCATCTGCCGTCTCCTTACCGCTGCGTGCGCGGCGGGCGCTGGGAAAGGATCAGTCGGTCCAGCAGTGCCCCATTCGTGTACCTGCGTCCTTCGGTTGCCTCCCAGTGACGCTGCCAGTCCTTCAGGCAGTCGAAAGCCTCTACCGAGAACGACACTTGGCGATAGACCACGGGCGTCGCGGAGCGGGCAGGCGCCTCCTGTTTTCTGCTGCTTCTGTTCTTCATGTTTTTCCTTGCGTGTGTTGGGCACAGCGCGGCCGCCGAGGCCGTCAGGCCCAGCACTCGCTGTGGTGGTTGGTGTGTCTAATGGGAGCGCGGGGTGGTCCGCCTCTCTCCCTAAGATGACTACTAAAACCTGTGGCCCGCGGGGTGTTCCGCCGCGACGCAGGCCTCGCTCTCAAGGATGACCACTAAAACATTCGCGACCCCGCCAGCGCGGGAGGGGGTGGCTGTCTTCCTTGAGAGGCCTGACTTTATTCGTGCGGCGCGGTCCCGGCCGGCGTACCTTCCCCAAGACTGCAACTTATATCGGCACCGGGCGATCGCCTGCGCTTCCCCCCGAGACTCCGACTTTTACTCTTCGCGGCTGCGGGCTGCGGGCTGCGGGCTGCGGGCTGCGCCTCCGGGCGGTCTCTCCCCGAGACTGCGGGTTTTATCCTCAGGGGCACTGAGGTCTGCCGGAGTCGCGCCGTCGTATGCGGGCCGGCGCAGGATGCTGAGCTTGAACCCCTCCGGGCCTGAACTCGGTCAACTCCTCGTCCGCCTCGTGCATCCAGTCGAGCCACAGGTCGCGGATACGGTCGGGCAATCGCTCCCGATGCCGCTCGCGTCCCCACGGCTTTGTGGTCTGCGCGGAGACCCAGCGCTCAACGTGACGCTTCGCCTGCGCGATGCTGCCGGCTTTCGCCTTGTGCGTGAAGCCGTTCCATCGGATCAGGACGGCCGCGTCGGACTTGCGAACGTGGACCGGCGTCCCTCCCGGCGGACACCATAGGCACCACGCACGAGGGGTCTCAAGCCATTTGCATCCGGCGGGCAGCATGGGCGGAAGCATCGCCCGCAACGGTCTCTCCTTCAGCGACAGCCGACTCGGGGGATTCCGACATCCCGATGTGACCCCCTCCGATGTCGAGCGGCGTCCCACAGGCGCACCCTCGGTTCCACTGAGGGAGGGCGTCAGGCCACTTCGGGTTGCCAGGACGGCGACCAATCGACCGCAGGACGCAAGCGCCGACGCCCTTCCTCATTCCAATGAAACACCCCGTCGACCTCATCTAGGTGGACAGTCCGGTCAGGCACCGTCTCAGGAGCGAGCACGTCCGGCCGGAGGGTTGCTGCCCTCCGGCCCTATCAGTCCTGCGGTCGCGCGTCAGTGGCCGCTGCTTAGCTCAGCGCCTTCCCGCCGATGCGTGCCCAGCCTTTCTACAAGGGATTCGCTCGCTGAATTGAGGCCAAGCACGACGACATCAGCCCCGTGCTTCCTCAGCTTCAGGACCACGCGGTCTAGTGCGGCGACTGCGCTCGTGTCCCAGAAGTGAGCCTCGCGGAGGTCGATGGTCACGTTCGGAGGGGTGTGGATGTAATCGAAGCTGTTCGCGAACTGCACCGCCGATGCAAAGAACACTTGCCCGCGCACGACATACGTGCGGCTGCCCGCAACCTCGCCGCGGTCATCGACCACCAGCATCGAACTCGCACGACGCGCGAAGGACAGTGCTGTAAGAACAACGCCAGTCAGCACCCCCTTGGCGAGGTCGTGAGTGGCGACCGTGACAATTACTGTCCCGATCATGATCACATTGGCGGTGCGGGGGTGGGTCTTCAGCTCAGCAAAGCTCTTCCAGTGAAAGGTGCCGATGCTGACCATGATCATGACAGCGACGAGAGCGGCCATTGGGATCATGGAGACCCAAGCCGACCCGTATACAACGAGTACCAGCAAAACTACGCCGGAGACCAAGCAGGACAGGCGCCCCCGACCGCCAGACGCCACGTTGATCACAGACTGTCCAATCATTGCGCAGCCGGCCATGCCGCCAAAGAATCCGGCAGCAATGTTCGCGGCACCTTGCCCGGCGCACTCGCGCCTCCGATCCGTGGGCGTGTCGGTCATGTCCTCGACAATCTGTGCGGTCATCAGTGACTCCAGCAGCCCAACAACAGCGAGCGTTGCGGAGACCGGGAGTAGGATTTGCAAGGTTTCCCAAGACCACGGAATGTCGGGGATGAAGAATGTTGGCAGGCTGCTTGGCAGCTCTCCCATGTCTCCGACAGTGCGTATGTCGATGCCCAACCAGACGCAGGCGGCTGTCAAGACCACAATCGCGACCAGCGGAGACGGCACCGCCTTGGTCAAAAGGGGAAGCAGATAGATGATCGCGAGGCCTGCACCGCACACGGCAAAGACCGTCCACGGCATGCCGATCAGCTCGGGGAGTTGCGCGAGGAAGATCAGGATGGCGAGAGCATTCACGAAGCCGATCACGACGGAACGCGAAACGAAGCGCATCAGCGTGTTCAATCGCAGCGCCGCCGCAATGAGCTGCAGAACACCTGCCAGGACTGTAGCCGCCAGCAAGTACTGCAGACCGTGGTCTCGCACAAGATCCACCATCAAAAGCGCCATAGCGCCTGTGGCCGCGGAAATCATGCCGGGCCTTCCGCCAGCTATCGCCGTGACGACCGCAATGCAGAACGAAGCGTAAAGGCCCACCTGCGGGTCGACCCCTGCGATGATCGAAAAAGCGATTGCCTCCGGTATCAGAGCAAGCGCAACCAAGATGCCGGCCAGCACGTCGCCGCGCACGTTGCCGACCCACTGCTCACGCAGCGAGTAGTTCTTAACCATGAAATTGACTCCGCGTCCGCGCGGATCGCACGGACATCAAGAAAAAGCGATAGCCCCGCCTCCCGACGTAAATCGGGGGCGCCTTGAGAGGGGTGCAGGGGCTATGGCGGAGTCATGAACACTCGTCGAGTTATCGCCGTAGTGTATTGCGTTGCAGCAGAGTGCTCAACTGCGTCAGCAGAGGTCACGCGTCCTCGACGGCGCCCACCGCAATCGAGGCGGTGCAACATAGGCACCCCCGCTTCGGGGGCTTCAAGTCATTTGAAGCTGCTCGGTAGTGTGGTGGCAAGGATCACCCGCCACGGTCCCTCTTCAAGCGCGACAGCCGACTAGGGGCTTTCAGACGCCCTGACGTGCCCCGCTCCTATTAGGCGCTGTCGCCGATAGGTGCACTCTTGCTCTTGCTGAGGGATGGCGTCAGGCCACGTCGGGTTGCCAGAACGGCGACTGTTCGACCGCAGGACGCAAGCCCCGACGCCCTTCTTCGGTCTTACTCCCATTGGGGGGACTTAGGAACCGGAGGCCCCTGAAGCCTTTGCCAGAGAGCGAGACACTTGGTCATCTTTGCGCTCGCTGTAGCGGTCCGTTAGATAAGCGCTGCGGTCGCGGACCAGAATGGTGAACTTCACCAATTCCTCCATCACGTCGACAACGCGGTCGTAGTAGGCCGAGGGCTTCATGCGTCCGTCCTCGTCGAACTCCTGCCAAGCCTTGGGAACTGAGGACTGATTGGGGATGGTGACCATCCTCATCCAGCGCCCCAGCACGCGCAGTGCGTTGACCACGTTGAACGACTGCGATCCGCCGCAGACCTGCATGACCGCCAAGGTCCGGCCTTGGGTCGGTCGCACGCCGCCGTCTTCCAGCGGGAGCCAGTCGATCTGATTCTTGAACACTCCTGTAGGCGAGCCATGCCGCTCAGGGCTGACCCAAACATGGCCTTCGGACCATAGCGACAGCTCCCGAAGCTTCTGCACCTGCGGGTGAGTCGGGGGGACGGAATCCAACATCGGCAGCTCATGGGGGGCGAACACCTGTGCATCGGCGCCCATCGCGATCAGCAGCCGCTGCGCTTCCAGCGCGACCTTTCGGCTGAAGGATGTCGGCCGCAGCGACCCGTAAAGAATGAGAATGCGTGGGGGATGCACGCTGCCCAGCGAGGGGTCGAGGGCGGGAACCGCGAAGGAGTCCGCGGAAAGGTTGGGGAGTGAAGTAGTCACGGATTGCTCTGTCATAATTGTTCGACTATTCTAGAAATATGGAACATTCGCACGCAACCCAGTCCCTCGCGGCCCTCGGTCATGAAACCCGCCTCGCCGTGTTCCGCCTGCTCGTTCGTGCAGGCCGTAGTGGTCGATTGGCCGGTGACATCGCCTCATCGCTCTCCCTGCCCGGCGCCACTCTCTCCTTCCACCTCAAGGCGCTTGTGGGTGCCGGCTTGGTTATCAGCGATCCCAACGGTCGGACGGTCTGCTACCGCGCCAGCTTCGACGCGATGAACTCCCTTGTTGGTTATTTGACCGAGAACTGCTGTGCCGACGACGGCACAACCTGCGTCACGCCTGACACTTGCGTCCCCTGACGCTCGCCTTCACCTCTATAGAGACCGACCCTGATGACTCGACGCGTCCTGTTCCTTTGCACCGGCAACTCGGCACGGAGCGTGCTGGCCGAATCCACGCTGCGGGCTTGGGGAGTTGGTCGATACGAGAGCTACAGCGCCGGCAGTCAGCCCGCAGGCGTGGTCAATCCGTTCGCCATCGCTCAACTGGAGCGCGAGGGGTTCCCCACCGACAACCTGCGCAGCAAGTCGTGGGATGAATTCTCGTCCGAGCAGGCCGAGCGGATGGACCTCTTGGTGACCGTGTGCGACAGCGCCGCCAACGAGACCTGCCCGGTCGTCCATGGCGACTTTGTGCGAGTGCATTGGGGGCTGTTCGACCCCGCAGCGGTCACCGGGAGCGATGAGGACAAACGCGCGGCCTTCGCACAGGCTCACGCCATCATCCAACAGCGCCTCCGGGTGTTCTTGGAGATTCGGGACGACACATGGGAGGACAAGTCGCGACTCAAGGCCTTGCTTGAACCTATCGCTGGCGTCGAATGAGCGCGCCCGCGCCGGGGCGGCTGTCGTTCCTCGACCGATACCTGACCCTGTGGATCTTCGCAGCGATGGCACTCGGGGTCGTCCTCGGCACCGTGTTTGAAGGGTTGCCGGCTGCGCTCGACAGCCTGTCGTGGGGGACTACCAACGTCCCCATAGCGGTCGGGCTGATCCTGATGATGTACCCGCCGCTGGCGAAGGTTCGCTACGCCGAGCTTCCGAACGTGTTCCGCGACAAGCGTGTCCTGGCGCTGTCGCTCGTGCAGAACTGGATAGTCGGCCCGTGGCTCATGTTCGGTCTCGCTGTGCTGTTCCTGAGCGATTACCCGGAGTACATGACGGGCCTGATCCTCATTGGTCTGGCGCGTTGCATCGCGATGGTGCTGGTCTGGAATCAGCTTGCCCGTGGTGACGATCAGTACGTCGCCGGGCTGGTGGCATTCAACTCGATCTTCCAGATCGCGTTCTTCAGCGCCTACGCGTGGTTCTTCCTGACGTGGCTTCCTCCGATTCTTGGCCTACAGGGCAGCGTCATCGACATCAGCGTCTGGACCATCACTCAGGCCGTGCTGGTCTACCTCGGGGTGCCCTTCGCAGCGGGTTACCTCAGCCGTCGCTGGCTCGTCCGGTCGCGCGGAGAGATTTGGTATGAGTCGCGGTTTCTGCCCGCAATCAGCCCGATCACATTAGGGGCACTGCTGTTCACCATCGTCGCGATGTTCAGTCTGAAGGGTGGCGACGTGGTGCGGATTCCGGGGGACGTCGTGCGGATCGCGGTGCCCCTGACGATCTACTTCGTGGTCCAGTTCGTCGTCAGCTTCTGGATGGGCAAGCTCATCGCCAAGGACTATCCGCGCACGACCGCCATCGCGTTCACGGCCGCGGGCAACAACTTTGAGTTGGCGATTGCCGTAGCAATTGCCGCCTTCGGTCTGGCTTCGCCCGTCGCGTTTGCGGCGGTCATCGGGCCTCTAGTAGAAGTTCCCGTGCTGATCCTGCTGGTGCACTTGGCGCTGCGGATGCGGTGGACCAGCTTCGCAAACGCGGACCGCGCGTCGAAAAAATAAACACCATGCCTCGGAGCCGCTGCAACTGACGCCTTCACGGTGGCTCATCAGCGTGCGGCTACGGCTTCCCTGACCTTTGCTTGCGGATGCGCGATATCCACAACGGCCGAAGTGACGAAAATGGCCTCGTGCTCGTCGCCGACTTTGTCGACCCCGATGTCGCCCCGAATTGCGGCGATAGTGCGGAGCGCCGCCTTGTTGATACTGTCGATCCGGGGAAGGTTGGCAAGCAACATCTCCGAGTGCAATGACTGCCAGTCGCTCCCTTCGTTCAAGGCAACTTCAATAGCGCGGCGTTCGCGCATCATGTCCATCACTATTGGTCCGATGGTGTTGGCGAACTCCCGCCCGCGGAGCACGACCCTGATGTCCGCAACCGCTGACGCACTTGTCATGGCTGCCAGCCCTTCTTGGAACTGAAGGATGGTCGGCCCGATCGGTTCGTCCAGAACACAGAGCTTCGCGCAAGCTAACCGCGCACGGTCCATTCCGCGGATACCGGCGAGAAGAGAATCCCGCTTGATCTCCAAAGTGCGCCCAGCGCGGGCCTCTTCAGCCTGCTGTCCGATCTGCCGCAGGCCAAGCAGCGCTGTGACCGTAACGGTCAGCACCACGCCGCCCATGGTCGCGCCTGTTCCCACGAGGCTCGCGAGTAGCGCGAGGACAGCGCCACGGGTCTATGGGTCAAGAGTGCTTAGCCAGTTCCAAAACGCCATATCTCCCCCTGAGATCAAGTATTCCGGCACGCGAGTACAGCAAGGATCAGGCGGTCTGCAACCTCCGGCAAAAAGACAGATAGGCCGAAGAACACGCACGCAAAGAAGAGCGTGTGGCTGAACTCAGATCCGCCAGTCTTCGCGCTCGATCAGGTCGGCGAGGTTGATGCACTCGACCGTCATCGCGCTGCACACGTCAGGTATGCGCATCCTCCCCCGGTCTTCCTGCGTCACCACAACTAGCTTTGGGCTTCCAGTGAGCGCTAAGGCAATCACGAAAGGGTCGCCGCCCGAGCGACCCTTGGTCGTATCGACCAGAGTCGGATAATCACTCATGAGTTCGACGACCTTGTCCTGAGTCGGTTCGTCAATCTCAACGAAGAGCGATTCCTTGTGGCTCTTGGCCCACGCGCAAACCTCATCATCCTTCTTCTTCAGCTCGTTATAGACCTCGATGGAGGCCTTCAGGCGGCCCTCGTCTATCAGGTCTTCGAGCAGTCGCCAGAAGGTGGGGAAATTCTTCGGTCGGTATGCCCGATTCCACGCGTGGATGAGCGAGCTTGAGTCGATGCTGTAAACGGGTGCCATCAAGCTACCCCCCGCATCATATGGTCGATCTTGATGATGTGCTTCGTCTTCAAGCCCAGGTAACCGGCCACCTCGCTCAGGCTCAAACGGTCTTGGTGGTACCGCTCCAAAACCATGCCAATGAAAGGACGCCCTAGGTTGGTCAGGGTTTCTTGAGGCATGTTCCGCTTCATTCCGTCAGACGACGATGCCTTCTGCCGCTCGCGGTACTGCACCCACTCGTCTTGGTATCGGGTGCGTGTGGTTTTGTAGAAGTCCGCGGTGGTCATCTTGAACGTGAGGAGTCGTCGCAGGACCGCCTCGCGGCTTGCTCCGAAAGACCTTCCAATCTCAGACAGCTCCTCGTCGCCCCAAGTCGGCTCTCCGCTCTGGTGAGAGACCACGACCCGGTGCTGCATCAACAGGCGCTTCGGAAGCAGGGCGGCGGCGGCAACGGCATTGCAGAAGACCTCGATCCTCTGCTCTTCGGGCGGACGGCGGCTGTCCCCGTCTATCTCGAGGTCAGACAGCCCGCTGGCGCGGACAAGGAGGTGCGCGAACTCGTGCAGGAGGCTGAATGTCCGACGCCGGGGCGGTGTGGCCTTACGCGCGACAACGACGACTGGAGCGACCGGCGCCCAAATCGCGAAGCCGGAAGCTTCGTCGGCGCTGAACTTGTCGCTCTGGAAGACGAGTACGCCCTTCGCCTCGATACGCTGTCTCCAGCCGTTGAGAGCCGAGCGGCCTTCTTGGTCCCTCCAAGAGCGCTGAAGATCGTCGGTTACTCCCAGCTCCTCACGCACCCTGTCACCGACCGTCTCGGGATTCTCGTCCATAGACGCGGCCATGGTGAATGGCTGGATTGGGTCTTCAAGGTCGGCTGCAAGCTCCAGCGCCAACTCGCGTCGCTGATGAGCACGCCTCTCCTCGACCACGATTGCAGGAGGGATGACCTGCATAGTCGTTCCGGGCATGCGCCTGAAGTCGCGCATCGGCAGGAACTTGGTCGGAGGCTCCGGCAGGTACATCACGGCCAAGGGGCGCTTGTATTGCTCGGCCAGCTTTCTGAGCTGGGGGATGGACGGAGCATCAAAGCCCGTCTCCCAATCACCGAGGGTATCTTCGGCAACGCCAATCGCGTCAGCAGCGGCGCCGACGGTCGTATACCCAGCAGACTCCCTCGCCCAAACAAGGACGCTGGGCTGCACCTTCGCCTTTAGTCGGCTACCCATGTATCCCTCTCGTTCGCCCCTGCGCGAGTGTACGCGGGCACGATGTTGTCATCATGCCCGGGGCTGCACTGAGCGTAAGCCCGGCTGGTCTCAGATGGTGAGGCGCCTCGCATCTGGTGCACTGTTCAGCCCGCCTTGCGGGCGGGCATCGGCACCACGTTGTCTCCCATGCCCGCAAGTGCTGCAGCGGCTTCCTCATCCTGACGCAGCCGCTCTTTGGTCTCGCGGATGCTCGCGTCCAGAAGGCTTCCGATTTGCCTGAGCGGGTTGTGTTCCGCGTGGGCATAACGATTAGTGGTCGAGGCCTGCGTGTGGCCTAGGGCCTTGCCGACAAGAGTGATGTTGGCCCCCTTTGAGAGCAGCTGCGTAGCGAAGCTGTGGCGGATGACATGCGGGGAGACCCTGTTGAGCCGCGGCATGTCGTCGTCGCGAAGGCCAGCGTCCTTCAAGATCGCGCTAATGCTCCGCTTGGGGCTGGCGACCGGCTCGTCAGGTTTACGTCCGGGGAACAGCCACGGCGAATTAGCGCCGGCTCGGTTCTGAGCGTGCATTTCTTTGAGCAGCTCGACCGCGGCAGCCATCAGCGGGATTGAATGTTGACGCTTTTGCTTGGTCTGGTGGCTGGGCTTGGTCCATACCTCGCCATCAAGGTCGAACTGCTCCCAGCGTGCCCGCATGGTTTCGCCCTTACGGGCGCCCGTGTACACCAGAAGGCGTAGCAGGTTAGACGTGAGCCGGTGCGGGGAACGATCGCATGCCGCTAGCAGCTTCGCGGTCTCCATGTCGGTGAGGAACCGCTCACGCTTGTTCTCGGGATTCCGCTTGACCGCGGAGCAAGGGTTATCTGTACGGATTCCTTGGGCGATGGCCTCACTAAAGAGAGCCGAAGCTGTCGCCAGGACACGGTTTGCAGTAGTCGTCCCGGCGCTCACTACTACACCTTCCTTGTTGACCTTCCGCGCGGAGCGTTCGGCAGCACGGAACATCTGCAGAACATCAGCAGGCGCCACCTTCGCGGCATCCTTCGACCCGAGCATGGGCAGGATGTTGGCCTTCAGATAGCGGTCGTATCCCTCCTGACTGGATACCGACAACTTCGGCAGAACCTCTTGGCGGTAGTGCTCGACAAGGCGGCGCACAGTCCACGCCTTTCGCGCTTCGGCCTTGGCGTTCGAGGGGTCTGCACCCATCGCGATCTGACCCAGCAGCTTCTTGGCGTGCGTCCGGGCCTCGGCAACCGTCAAGTTCCCATAGCTGCCGAGGACATGCCGCTTCTTCTCGCTGCCAATCCGGTAGCGGATCGCGAATTGCCGGGCGCCGCTGGGCAGCACGCGCAGCTGGAAGTTCTGAACCTCCGTGTCGTTGTACTCACCGGGGGGCAGCACTCCGTTCACCGCAGGCGGCTGGGTGCCGTCGCAGAACGACTTGGTCAACTTGATCTTGGGCAATGCGGACTCTCAGGTGGGACTGGAGAGCCGCGTGGGGCCACCGTGGGGCCGGCGTGGGGACAGCTCGGTATTTCTCCAGTAAACATAGTCTGGAGCATGGGGCCAGCAAAACGCAATGGGATCAGTCGCTTGGCGACATCAGATCAGACGGTCAACCTGCGTACCACTAGCGGGACCATGACTGTTAATCAGGGGGTCGTTGGTTCGAGTCCAACTTCGGGCGCCAAAACATGAGGGCCGTGACGCAAGTCGCGGCCCTTTCTTTAACTCCGCTCGGCGCACTCCGGTTGATTCGGCTTCTAGCGATACTTGCCAGCAAGCGGCGACCTCGCCGAGACGACGGCGCGCAAACGACCGCAAGTGTCGCCTGCGCATTTGCCGTAAGAGAATGCAATCGAGCGTGAAGCGACTCGATCGCGCACCCTTGGCGCTGTAGTGCAGATCGATGGATTTGTCTAACGCAAGTCGTATTGACGGCTCACAGCACTCGCCTGACGCGAATCACCAACACCCTGCGGTCGTAGGGGACTTCGCGCCGAGATGATTGATCGTCAAATCACCGCAACTGTCCCCTGCCTGGGCGCCGCGTGGACGCGCTCTGAGCGTATAGCTCCGCGTATTGACCGCAGTGCGCGTAATTTGATAATGCGGATCAGTCGAACTGTCGCACGCGAACGCAGCCGGCGAACCTTGATAGGTCAAGTTCGCGGTATAGAAACGTTCCATCTGTTGTGCAGCCTGCATCAGGCAGGCGGTGCCACCCGCCCGACGCCCCTTGCGTACGTGCTCCTGATAACTCGGGAACGCGATCGCAGCAATGATGCCGATAATCGCAACGACAATCATCACTTCGATCAGCGAGAAACCCTGAATATTTCGGGCGCGACTCGGCCTCGTAACACTTGCAAGCATGTTCAGTCCCTCCGAACTTCGCGCCAAGAGACCCGATCCCACCGGGGCATGAGCGTCGCAGGCCCCTTGACATCTCCGCTGGTACCACCGACGAGCAGGACGCCCCTGAGCAGATTCGGAAGCGTTGGCATGCCAACGCCAGGATTGATAGAACCCACTGGCAGGCCTCCGACAACAGAATCTTCGGTGCTGCCGTCCCCGTCGAGATCAAAGTACGACCCGCCCCCACTGGTTCCTGTAAATGCGTCGAGAGCATTGATGTAACCGCTGCCATCTGCCTCGCATGCGCTTCCGCGCGGCACCATACTCGCCGTCACAAGGAAGCTCGAAACAATCTGTGCATCCTGCACGATCCGTTCGCCAGCGTCCGGCAGATTGATGTACCAGCCTTTCGAATTTTCGGGAAGCGGGGCTTTCGCATCGAACGTGCGGACGGCATATCCATCCATGCTCTGACCAGTGTTGCTCAGGTTGCGCCTGGTCAGCTCACTGATCCTGACCGGCTCTGTTGCCTGATCGCCCTCGTTCTCCATGAACCCATACATGCTCTGGACAGCCGAACTCGCAACACTGCTCGCGTCGGCATCCTCGGCCAGAAGATAACGTCCTGTCCCGAAGAAAACCCACGTTTTGCGCGTACGAGGGTGAGTAGACACTGTGATGCCGCTTGTAATGGGCTGCGCGACTTCATTAGCGCTGGCGGTGAACAGACGCTTGAAGGACCAGGACGCAGCCGACCGGGCAGTCAAATCGAACTTCCAGACGTTGCCCTGCATGTCCCCAGCATAGACGTAAGCCAACGTGCGCCCATCGCTGCCGTAAACCCCGGTCGCGGCCGACAAACCGTTCGGCAATGTAGCGCTACCCACACCGGTGTCGATCTCCCGAATAACTTGACCATTTTCTGCATTGAGAACGAGCAGAACTGCACGATTGCGAGCGCTGTTTACACCGTTTCCGAGCACGACGATTGCGCTACCGTTCGCCGCATTTGCATAGAAAGGCTTACCCAGGACCAGGCCCATATTCTGACCCGGAGTCTCATTGCGTTCCCATTTGAAGAGCGCGGACGCACTGGCTGTGGGGTCTGTGACGTCAAGAGAGTACAACCCCTTGCCGCCCTTTCCGAGCGTGCCAACGAGAAAATTCTTGCCGGGAGTCACCCGCTTTTCACTGACGACAACCGGTCCGTCAACGAGAAACCGATGGGCATAATCACCCCGACTCAGAGTCGAGAGCCAGCTGAAATTGACGATGTTCGGAACGTAGGCAAATAGCTCCTCACCATTCGACGCATCAAACGCGTGCAACATGCCGCCGTTTGACCCAACGAACAATGTATCCGAATCCTTCACGTATGCCGGCGACGATCCCACAATGTCGCCGATGAGCGAGGTACGGTTACGCAGGGTGCCGCCATTGCGGACTTCCAGTCCGGGCTTGCCCTTGATGTAACGGGCGTTCTCCTCGCCAGTTACCTGATAGTTTGCGGGCCCGCCCCCGCGCGCCAACGCATCCGTCTGCGTAGGCGTTGGAAATGTCGTGCCGCTGGTTCCAGGCAGGCCCGCGCTTGCACCGGATGCGGTATAGATATTGCGGCGATCCCATGCGGGCGTCGTCGACGACCAAGCAACTGTCTCCGAGGCGCCAGACCGTTCCACCGCCCTCGCCGTGACACTGCCTGTCCAGATACCGGACACATAACTCGCGTTGAAAACTCGCGTCCCGGCATCGAGCGAAACCGAATTGGTCGCGACGTTTGAAAAGGAACTGGTGCGCTGCGCGATCGCCGCAAGAGCCGACGTTAGCCCTTCCGTGAACTCGGCTGGATTGGAAGCAGCCACAAATGCGCCGCGACTGTTGACGGCCGCATGCAATAAATCGTCGATGCGATCGGCGTCCTCTCTGTCTGTCGGATCCTCCCAAGTAGCATTTTGGGGCACCTGAGCGACGCTGGACCACGGCTTGTTACCACGCAGACCGATCGAGATCCCGAAGGTCACCATGTGTTGCCAGAATGCCGGATTCGCAGAGGTGACCGGTACATTATTGACCATATCCGGTCGCAAGTCAGTTTTCCAATACTTCATCGCAACATCGGCCAATGTGTTGCTGTACCCGTCCCGATATGGAGCGCTCGGCGAATACCGGTAACTCTGGCCATTCGGGCCGGTGATTGGCGAACCCGCAGTGTTGTCCTGGTTGCCTACGTCTACTCCAACATTGTTCCAATAACCATCGGTGGTCAAAATGGAGAAATTTTGCCGGCAGCTGAACTGCTCATTTCCCACCTGTGGGCCGTAAGGACCAGCAGCCGTGTCGAGGCTGAAATAACGTCCTGCTGCATCAAGAGCATCGTGTAGCGGCGTCCCGCTGTATCCCATAACCCCGTGCAAGCGGCTGTACCAGGTCGAGCGGGAAGATGTATTGATTTGCCCCGCACTGTCAACGAAGCGTCCGTCATTACCGTCGCCCACAGGAATGTTGAAGCGGCTGCCAGAGCGGTCCCAAATGGTACGGAAACCAACGCGAACCTTACCGTCCAGCGCCGAGAATGCCTCACTGGCCCCCGCCTTCGCCGATTTCATTCGGGTCCGGTGATAGGAGAACCAGGTCGCGTAATTTCTCAGCTCGCCTGCCAGCGAACGACTTGACGGTAGTGTTGAGGTGCAGTTGATCCACCCGTTGCCACTCGTCTCCGATCCACAACTGTTGGAAGACGTGGCTTGAATATTATAGTTAATGTCTCTGTTATCACCGCGCCGAACTGCAATTCTGTACTGACCAGCCACAGTCGACGTTATTGGACATCTCGCCGAATTGCCCTTGCTGATGGTGCCTGCGCAGACCTGCGCGCCACCAGGCGCATACACCCAGATATTCAGATCACGACTAGAGGGCAAAGAAGCCGACGTATTGTTAAAGACGATATCTAAAGACCGCCCTGGCTGCATCGCACTGGTGTAGTGTTCGGATATCGAACTATTGCTCAACGTCCCAGAAAGCTGATTTTGACCATCGATTGGAACCCGTAGGACAGAGACAACCCCGTATTCGCTTCTAACGACATCCGACCCACCCTCCGTAATCTGATAGCGATAGTAGTTCTGGCCGTTCCCGAGATAACCAGCCGACTGCTGCGTGGGATCCTTCGGAACATGAAATGTCTGCACGCCGCCGCAGACCTGCCGCGCGCCGCTTCGATACTCGTCGACCGTTGCACTGTTGTTGTAGTTGAATCGCCCACAGCTCGACGCATCCCCCAAGTCGATGGTCGAGCCACCCACCAGATTGAAGCTTCCGTAGACAGCGCTGTAAGACGTGCCGCCTGACATCCGGACCCCGTCCGACTGCATCCACGGCTCATAGGTTAAAGCCGGGTTATAAGCCAACGAGTTGCGCGTATACGCAGTCGAAGCAACATTCGGCGCGCTCGTACTCGGCACACTGTCCGGCATATAGTCGAACGCCATGGAGCCGGAGTCATCCAAAATGAACAGGATATTGGGCGCAATGCGCGCGGCGGTCGTTAAAGGGTCGGTCGGAATCTGATAGTTGGCACTCGCAGGCAGCGCGAGCAGCGTCACTGCGCAGACCGCAGGGCCGGCCCACCAACAGCGCTGGACATTCCGACGATCATGGGAAGGAGTAAATGGCTTCATGGTCATGCTCCCGGATCCGGAATGCGGCTCATCACATTGGCTTGAACAACGACGTCCGCACGACCATCCGAGCGGCTGCGCGCGGTGATGCGATAGATCGGACTCTGGCAATCGAGGGTTACGTTGGTGGTCTCGCAACTACCCAAGCGCGCTGGCCCAGTCCCGATGTACTCAATCCAGTACTCTGGCGCTGCGGCCAGCCCCGCCTGGGAGAAATTGTAAGAGGCGGTTGGCACCCTCACCCAGGCGGCCGCTGCGCCCGTCGGACATACGCCGGCCGCGGTGCAGGCGCTACCGGCTGCCGGGGGGGTGGTGTCCCAGGCTCCCCCGCCAAGGACATCCTCATGCGCATAACGCAGCGCAGCTTCTGCAGCCTGGAATGCCACACTGCGGTCACGAACGCTCGCACTCATTCGCTCCTGCATCATCGAGCTGCGCAGGATCGCAATACCCAGCAACGCCGTGATGACGAGCAGAATCATTACGACGACAAGAGAAATGCCGCGTTCGGAGAACGAGGAATCAAACGAAGAACGGCGTGACATGGTCATGCTCACAGCGCCCTCGCACGGACGTTGACAATGCTGGTGGCTGTCCGGGAGATCGGTGTTCCCTCGATGGCCGGACCATCCAACCTCAGGACGATCCGGACTGCGTCGACGGCGTTAGTGCCCGGCGCATTTGCATAGAGACCCGTGACCGTGTCTCGGTACTGCACAGTCAGCGCGCTGACACCCTCCACTACTTCCTCTCTGTCGCCGCCCTGCCTGGAAACGAAGAGCGAACTCCCCCCTCGTGAATTCTGGTCGACAAACCAGCGCACGCTCCGAAACCTTGCTACTGCGACGGTCGCCAGCGAGGCGTACGGGTCGGTACTCGGGTTGTAGCCGGCAGGCAGACCGCCATGGGTAACCACCTGACCACTGACGCCGGTCACGGTGACAAGGAACGTCTTGCGTGCGTTGCAGAGCAGCAGCACATCGCCAACCGAAAATGCGTCGCTCGCAGCGTCGACCTGACCAGTTGCCAGCGTCACGGAGTTCGCGTTCGCATTCGAAAGCCGATAGGCGCTGTCCTCGGCCGAGGTGACTTCCAGCGAGGTAGACGTTCCCGCCACCGGTGTGTCGCGATACGCCTGAACATTGGCGCCCGAACCCGAAACTTCGGATGCGCTCGAACATGCCGAGCCACCAGCCGCACGCACGTCACGACCGATCAGCTCCAGCGCCACCCTGGCGCCCTCCTGGATGCGGTTAAGCCCCTCGTTGGCCGCGTAACTCCGTTGGTTCGACATGAAGACTGCAAACGCCGCGCCCACGACGATCAAGCCCAGAACCATCGCAATCATCAGCTCGACCAGCGCCATGCCGCGCTGGCCCGCCTTCGAAGCGCATCCTTCCCGTCCTGTGTTTCTGCTCATATACGTGTCCTGGTGACGACCTGGCGATTGGGAAGCCCTCCGGCACGGCTGTCATCCCACTGCACGATGATCTCGCAGTCTGTCGGGCACGACGGACCGATCGCAGCGCACGTTGTGGTATCCGACGCGACATTAGCGAGCTGCTGTCCGCCGACAGACATCTTCAGGTCGATCATCCACTGCCTCAGATCGCGCTCCGCGCGTGAGCCGGTGGCACTCGGGATCGAGCAGCTCATCGCCCTGGTGTAGTTTCCGGAGCGATTCGCGCGCATCGCTTCAATGATCGAATTCGCCTGCGCCACGGCCATACTGCTCTCATAGGAACTCTGACCGCCACGCAGGGCAGTCGCCTGCAGGGCAGCAGTACCCAGCAATCCGATACCGAGCACAACGACAGCGACCAGCACTTCGATAAGGCTGACACCACGCTGCAGCGCAGGAGCCGACATCGACCTGACCGTCCGGCCGAAAGAATGCCTCGCCTCGAAACTCATGGACATTGCCCTCCTGCGCTGGCGCTTGTCGTAACGGGAGTTCCGCTGATCTGGACATCGACCCGACGCACATTGTTGACGGGATTTGTAGTTGGCACGCAGACCGTGATCCGTGCACTGGTGCGAAGCAGCCCCGACGGGGGAAAGACAATACCCGCGGCCGGGCCACTCACCTGCGCGCCGGCTGGCGCGGCGCTATCCAACTCGATCTGGAACGAGTTCGTCGTGTTGTCGCGTGCCCGCACGATCCAGCGCGACCATTCAGTCGAGTTGGCACAGGTCGTGCCATCGACCGTGGCGCACAGCGTCACGCGACCATTGCGGCGCACCGCCTCACTGCGAGCCAGCTGAACGGCCGAAACCATCTCCCCGGTCAGACCGGAGAGGCGCGAGTTGTTCGTCAGCCCCGTCATGGCAGGCACCGCGACGGCCGCGAGAATCGCAACCACGGCAACGGTCACCATCAACTCGACGAGCGTGAAGCCTCGCGACACACCCACCGCCTGTCTCTTCGCTCCTTCTCCCCCATAACGCAGCATCCCGATACCCCGCAATTTTGTGAGCGCACCATACGGGAGTGCACATCGCCAACCCAGCGGTCACCGACCGGCGGCACTGCTCGTCGGACCAGCGGTCAAGCCAGGGATGGGGCACGATATCCGCCAATCCACACTGGACTCCGCCATGCCTGGAACCGCTCGCATCGAACATCCTGTGGATGCGCTATTCCACACCCGGGCGGTCGTTGTCATCGTGTTATCGAGCGAGGCGATCGCATTGATTCTGAGCCTGATGCGCCCTCTGGATGCCTCGTGGCCAATCCATTTCGGACTCCTGTCGCTGGCGCTTTTCTGGATCGCAGTGGTATCGCTCGGCGGCCTGTTTGTTACGCGCCGGTGGCTCCGTCGTCTGTCGCCTGCGGCGTTCCCGTGGCTGGCACTGTGCCTGGTAGTAGTCGCCACCTGCCTCGTGGCCCATGTCGGCTGGATTCTGACCGGCGGAGCAGAAGCCGGCCATGAAGGCTATGGTGTCTACATCGCGCGGGCCGCGACCATCTCGGTCGTTGCTGGAATGCTGGCCCTTTTGATCTACCAGAACTACCTGCAGGGCAGGCAGCTGGCGATACAGCACAAGGAGGCCGAGCTTGCAGTCTTGCGGGCGCGCGTGCAGCCGCACTTCCTGTTCAATACGCTCAACACGGGAATTGCCTTGCTGCACGCGCGCCCCGAGAGGGCCGAACGCCTGCTGCTCGATCTCGCAGATCTGTTCCGTGCAGCGTTCGGCGGCCCCCCCGATACGCCGCTGCGGGAAGAACTGGCCTTGGCAAGACAGTATTTGGATATCGAGTCACTCCGGTTCGGGGAGCGCCTCGAGCTGCACTGGGACGTTCCTTCGCCGGAAAGTTCATTACTGGATGTCCATATCCCCGCACTCTCGCTGCAGCCCCTAGTCGAGAATGCAATCCGACACGGCATCGAACCGGATCTGCAAGGCGGACGCATCGAAGTCCGGATCACCGGCAATGGCCGGCAGGTCAGGATCGAAATCCACAACACCGTGCCTGACGCCAGTGCCGTCGTGCACTCCGGATATGGCGTGGGGCTCGCCGCTGTCCGCGCCCGCATCGCGTCGCATGGTGAGCGCGGCGGGCACCTGGAAATCGACGAAAGCAGACCGGGCCGCTTCGGCGCGGTCATCGTGCTGCCACGTCATTGACCCTCGAGCGCTACTAATGCTCGACCGTTACGCCACCACCTCGTAACACGGCTTGTAATCCCCCGCGATCTTCATCCGCCGCTGCTCGACGAACGCACGCAGCAGGGCATCGAGCGATTGCATGATGTCGCGGTCGCCGTTGATGCGGAACGGGCCGTACTGTTCGACGCGGCGCAGGCCGTCCTCCTTGACGTTGCCGGCGACGATGCCGGAAAACGCGCGGCGCAGGTCGGCGGCGAGTTCGTGCGGCTTGCGGCCGTGATGCAGGTCGAGGGACGCCATTGCTTCGTGGGTGGGCACGAACGGCTGCTGCAGATCCAGCGGAATCGTCAGCGACCAGTTGAAGTAGAACGCGTCCTTGTGCGCGACGCGGTACTCCTTGACCTTGCGGATGCCGGCCGCCATGCGGCGGGCGACGGCCTCGGGGTCGGCAATGATGATCTCGTAGCGCGACGCAGCTTCCTCGCCCAGCGTCAGGCGGATGAACTGGTCGATCTGCTCGAAATACGGCGCCGACGAGGTCGGGCCGGTCAGGATGAAGGGGAACGGGATGTCCTTGTTTTCTTCCTGCAGCAGCAAGCCGAGCAGGTAGAGGATCTCCTCTGCCGTCCCCACGCCGCCCGGGAAGACGATGATGCCGTGCCCCAGGCGCACGAACGATTCGAGACGCTTTTCGATGTCGGGCAGGATGACGAGCTGGTTGACGATCGGGTTCGGCGATTCAGCCGCGATGATCCCAGGCTCGGTGATGCCGACATAGCGCGCCGGGTACTGCCGCTGCTTGGCGTGGGCGACATTGGCGCCCTTCATCGGGCCCTTCATCGCGCCCGGGCCGCAGCCGGTGCAGATGTCCAGGCCGCGCAGGCCCAGCTCGTAGCCCACCAGCTTGGTGTAGTCGTACTCCACGCGGTTGATGGAGTGGCCGCCCCAGCAGACCACCATGTTCGGGTCACCTGGCTGCAGCAGACGCGCGTTGCGCAGCAGGCCGAACACCGCATTGGTGATGCCCGCCGAGGACTCGAGATCGGCCGCGTATTCCGGCCCGAGTTCAATGGCCGTGTACGCGAGGTCGCGCACGACGGCGAACAGCAGCTCGGCAACGCCGCGGATGATCTGACCGTCGACGAAGGCCATCGCCGGCGCGTTCGCCAGCTCGATACGGATGCCGCGGTCCTGCTGCAGCACCTGGATGTCGAAGTCGGGATACAGCTCCTGCGCTGCACGCGGGTCGTCCGACGCGCTGCCGCTGGTGAGCACCGCCAGCGCACAACGACGCAGCAGTTCATGCATTCCGCCGAGCGAGGCGTCTTTCAGCCGCGCCACTTCGTCGCGTGACAACACATCCAGGCCGCCCCGCGGATAGACGTAGGCGTTCACGGTGGGCAGCGCCGTCGTCGCCCCGATCTCGTTACTCATTCTTGCTTCGCTTCTCTCGTTGGTGCGGCACTGTAGCGCAGGCGAGCGCACATAAGAAAACGGCCGGGTTGCCCCGGCCGCTTCTGTCGTACAAGCCTAGTGGATCAGAACTTGTACTTGATGCCCAGCATGATCGACCAACGCGATACCGCGGTGTTGACGCCGTCGTTGTTCACTTCCTGCAGCGACTCGTTGTCGGTGCTGCCGGTGAAGTTGTAGACGTACTTGCCGGTGGTCGGATCGATACCCGCGTAGTTGGCGACGCGACGGGTGGCGTAGAAGCCGTAGTCGTTGATCTGTCCCCAGTCCTTATTGAGCAGGTTGCCGATGTTCATGATGTCCAGCGACAGCTCGGCCTTGTGACCCTGCATGAAGCCCGGGAATTCCTGGCTGACGCGCACATCGAACGAATTCACCCAGCTGGCACGGAAGGCGTTGGCCGGCGCGACGCCGCCAGCATAGGACTTGAGTTCCGGATTGGCATTGAGCCAATCGAAGAACGCAGCCTCCATCGCAGCACCACCCGTAAACAGCACATCACCCGGACCATTGGGCACGTAGAACAGGTCGTTGGTGGTTGCGCTGTCGCCGTTGACGTCGTTGTAGAAGATATAGCTGAACGGACGACCGCTGCGGCCCTCATAGAACATGGCCACCGTGGTCTTGTTGTTACCGAACAGCTCCTTCTGCCAAGTCAGGGTGCTGGTGAAGCGGTCCTTGATCGTATAACGCGAGTTGTAATCGACCGGCTGATTGGTCTGGAACACCAGCGAGTTGTTCCAGTTCGACGAGTTCTGCGAGCTGGTCGCGGGGCTGAACTCGGTCGCGTCGGTGTACGTGTAGCCCACCGACCACGACCAGTTTTCGATCAGCGGTTTGAACAGGCTCAACGTCATCTGACGACTGCGGCCAATGTCGGTGTTGCGGATCACGATCGCCTGATTGACGTCGGAAGGCTTATTGGCGCGATTGATGACGCCATTCCGAACATTGTGCTCGATACCGAAGCGACCTGCGTTTGCGGGATCCAGACCACCCTCGTTCCAGTAGATCGCACGTCCGTCCTGACCATAGGCGGTCGGGGTCCCGACGTCGAGACGATCGAACCAGAGTGCATCGTTGTTCTTGGTGAAGAGCACCTCTGCCGAAGCGGTAATGCCGTACCACGGCAACTCGTGATCAAACGCCAGGTTCGCCTTCCACGTCGACGGGAGCTTCAGCCCCGGCTCCATGATGTCGGCAACGATCAGTGGCGGTGCAGCCTCGCCACCCGGCACCGGCGGGGGCAGATTTGGCGTGAAGCCAGGAATCGCTGCCCCGCCAACGTCGTACTCGACGAAGTTCAAGCCGGTGTTCTGGAACGCGCCTGCCAGCCACACGTTCGGGCTGGCGCCCTGGAACAGGCCGATGCCGCCACGCAGCTGCGTCGGACGATCACTGTCGAAGGTGTAATTGAAGCCGAAGCGCGGCTGGAACAGACCGTCGTCCACGGTGTTGGTGTTGTCCAGGCCATACAGCTCTTCGATGCGCGGGTTGTAGATGGGGCTGTCGCCGAACGACGGCTTGTCGTAGCGCAGGCCGAACATCAGGCTGAGGTTGTAGGTCGGGAACCAGGTGTCCTGGATGAAGAAGCCGGTGTTCTTGATCTCGTAGGCCGCCGGAATATCCGACAGCGAACCACCCGGGCGCGGTGCACGCACCTGGTACTGCGTCGCGAGCCCCTCTTCGAAGTCCTCGATCGAGTTGAAGGTCCACACGCCATTGAGATTGCGGCCGTAGAAGTTCAGAACGTCGTTGCGCTCATGGTCGAAGCCGAACTTGATCGTGTGATCACCCACGTACCACGTCGCGGCGCCGAACAGGCTCAGCTGGTCGGTCTCGATCACGTTGACGTGACGGTTCTGCTCGGTACCGAAGCGGATCGCTGCATTGTTCTCGCCGATGCCACGCACCTGGATGTAAGGCAGGTTGGCGTACGGGTTGGCGACCGAGTCGTACTCGCGCTGGGACACCTTGAACTCGGTAGAGAAGTTCGGCGTCCAGTCACTGAAGAGCTCACCGACGATGCTGGTGAACTCCTTGTTCTGGTCGTACCAGTGGCTGCTCAGCGAAATATTGCCCGAGCCGATGCCCGGGAACTTCGGCACGATCTCTTCCATCGTGCTGTAACGGAACGTCGCGCGATGGTTGTCGTTGATGTTCCAGTCGATCTTGACGCCGATTTCTTCGACATCGGTTTCGTTGGCAGGTGCGGTCAGTGCACCGGCGTCGAAGCCGAAGCTCTGCGCAGCTGCCTGCACGCGCGCGATGTCGGCGTCGGTGATCTCGCCGCGGCCATAAGGCGTGCTCGCGTAGCTCGTGCTCGGCGCGGTGCGCTTGGTGCGCTCGTAGTTGGCAAAGAAGAACAGGCGATCCTTGACGATCGGGCCGCCGAAGGTCGCGCCGTAGGTCTCTTCCTTGTTGAAGCCGGTGAACGGGCCACCGCCATTCTCGTCGAGGTCATCGGCGACCCAATCGGCGTCGCGCAGGTTGTAATACGCCGAGCCGCTGAAGGTGTTCGTGCCCGACTTGGTCACGGCATTGACCACCGCACCGGTGCCGCCCGCGACGGTGACGTCGTAGTTGGCCACGTCGATGCTGATTTCCTCGATCGCGTCCATCGACACCGGCTGGCGGTTGGTCGGCAGATTATTGGCTTCCAGGCCGAACGGATCGTTCGAGCTGATGCCGTCGATGCGGATCACGTTGTAGCGCGGATTCTGGCCGCCTACCGAGATCGAACCGTCGACCTTGTCGGTCTGGGTCACGCGCGGATCGAGACGGATGTAGTCCTGGATGTTACGAGTCGCCGAGGGCAGACGCTCGATCGAGCCGCTGTCGACATTGGTGCCGGTGCCCATCTTCGTGGAGCTGAAGACGTCGGAGCCGGCCACCGCGGTCGCCGTCACGGTCTGCAGCGTGGTCATGTCGCCGGTCAGCGCGGCGTTGACGGTGTTGACCGCGTTGAGGTTGAGGTACACATTGTCTTCGGTGCGCGTGCCCTCGCCCGCCTTGGTGACGGTGATCGAGTAGGGACCACCCACACGCAGGCCGCGCGCGTTGTAGCGGCCGTTCTCGTCCGTGGTGACGCGGTTCACCGTGCCGGACTCCGTGTGCACGATGGTCACTTCGGCATTGGCGACAGGCGCGCCCCCAGCGCTGATCACCTGACCACCGACACCGGCGGAAGTGCTCTGCGCGAATGCGGGAGCGGCAGCAAGGGCGACGATCAGGCCGAGCGACAACTTGGAGAGTCGGGCGCGATGCGTGTGGTTCATGGGTCAATAGCCTCGGTACGTGGAAGTCGGCGCAGGCCGAAGGGCCCGCGACGGGAGGTCGTGGTGCAAGCGTGGGGTCCCAAACAGGACGCGTCGGCGCTGCGTCGTGTTTAACAACAGGTTAACACGGTAACGGACGAAAGTGACAGTGCCATGACACTGCGATCCACCCGCAACTCTTTGACCAATTTGACTTTTATGACTGAGGCGCGGAAAAGCGCGCCAGATCTTGTCGTGGCGCGGTCACGCGGTGATCACGCGCCCATCAGGCCGGTCCGCAGGAAGCCGACGACACCGTCGAGCAGCATCTGCACCGAAATGGCGACCAGCAGCATGCCCATCAGCCGTTCCAGGGCGGTCAGGGCTCGGGCGCCGAGCAGCTTGTAGAGGTAGGTCGCCGAGAACAGGATCGCCGCCGTCGCGCCCCACGCGATCAACAGCGCCAGGCTCCACTCGCCCAGGCGGTCGGGCTCGTTGCTGCCCATCAGCATCACCGCCGCCATGCCCGAGGGGCCGGCGACCAGCGGGATCGCCATCGGCACGATGAAGGGCTCGCCGTCCGGGATCTCGCCCATCAGGCCTTCCGGCGGCGGGAAGATCATGCGGATGCCGATCAGGAACAGCACGATGCCGCCGGCGATGGCCACCGACTCCTGACGCAGATGCATGACCTCGAGCGCGTACTTGCCCGCCCACAGGAACAGCATCAGCACCAGCAGCGCGATCAGCAGCTCACGGGCCAGCACGATGCGCTGGCGCTGCGGGGTGAGCCGACGCAGCATGCTGAGGAACACCGGGATGTTGCCCAGCGGGTCGAGAATCAGGAACAGCAGCAGTGCGGCCGAGGCGATGGTCATGCGCGTGCCTCCGCGGCGTGCGACCGCAATTGCCCGCGCCAGGGCCGGCCCGCTTCCGACAGCAGTTCGACGCAGGTGGCGGCGACCTCGACCGGATCCCGCGCGATGCGGTCTTCGGCCTCGACGTGTGCCTTCGCACGCAGCGGCGTGCGCATCGGCGGCGGCACCAGACCGGTGACACGCACCGGTGCGTCACCGAATTCGGCCTGCAACATGCCCACCAGCGCCGCCAACCCGGCCTGCGCCAGGCCGTAGCCACCCCAGTAGGCGCCGGTGACGCGCGCGGGATCATCGACGGCGAACACCACCGCAGCATCGCCGGATGCTCGCAGCAGCGGCAGGCAGGCCTGGGTGAGCCACCAGCGCGCGGTGAGGTTGACGTGCAGCGCGCGGGCGAAGGCCGCCGGGTCGGTGTGCTCGAGCGGGGTCAGCCCGTCGAAATGCGCGGCGACGTGCAGGACGCCGTCCAGGCGCCCGAGCTCGCTCCCGATACGCGCGGCAAGGTCCGCGAAGTCGTCCGGCGTCGCCCCTTCGAGGTCGAGCGGATACAAGGCCGGTGCCGCGCCCTGCGCCTGCAGGCGATCATGCAGGCGGTTGAGCCTGGGCACGCGTCGCCCGAGCAGCACCGTCTGCGCGCCGGCAGCCGTGCACGCCAGTGCCGCGGCTTCGCCGAGTCCGCCGGTCGCGCCGGCGATCAGGATCACGCGGCCCGCCAGCGTGGGGTGGCCGGGTTCGGGCACTGCCATTGCACTCACGCCGACAGCACCTCGGCGACCATACGCCCCAGCTCGCCCGATTCGTGCAGTTCCAGCGCAATATCGCATCCGCCGATCAGCTCGCCATGGATGAACAACTGCGGGAAGGTCGGCCAGTTCGAGAACCGCGGCAGGTTGGCACGGATCTCCGGCTCCTCGAGCACGTTGATGCTGCGGAATCCGCGAGCGCCGGCTTCGTGCAGGGCCGACACGGTGCGCGCCGAGAAGCCGCACATCGGAAACTGGGGCGTGCCCTTCATGAACAGCACGATGGCATGGCCGTCGATTTCGGCCTGGATGCGTTCAAGAATCGACACGGTGACGCTCCTGCATGACACCGCCGCCGGACCGGGCCGACGGGGTTGGGGTGTGGGAATTGGTGCATTCTATCGCGTCGTCGCCTCACGGACCGCCGGCCATGCCGCTCGAACTGCCCGCCCTGCCCTACGACCGCACCGCGCTGGAACCGCATCTGTCGGGCGACACGCTCGACCAGCACCACGGTCATCTGCAGCGCGGACATGTCGAACGCCTCAACGCACTGCTCGCGGGCACCGAACTGGCCGACGCGCCGCTCGAAACCATCGTGCGCAAGGCACAGGGTGCGACGTTCGACCACGCCGCGCAGGTCTGGAACAACAGCTTCTACTGGCATTCCCTCAAGCCGGTGGCGGCAGGCGGTGGCGGCGAACCGAAAGGCCCCCTCGCGGAGGCGATCGCGCGACAGTTCGGTGATCTCGCCGCGTTCCGCAAGCGGTTCGACGCGTTGGCGCTGTCGACCTTCGGTGCGGGCTGGGTGTGGCTGCTGCAGCGTCCCGATGGACGCCTGGCCCTGGCGTCCACGGCGAACGCGGCCACGCCGATCACCGGCCAGGACACCCCGCTGCTGGCGCTGTCGCTGTGGGAGCACGCCTGGTATCTGGACTACCGCGACAACCGGCAGAAGTATCTGGACGCGTTCTGGCACCTGGTGAACTGGGACGCGGTGGCAGCGCGCTCGCGCTGAACCGTCTGCCCGCCGCGGGAGGCGTTCAGCGCACGGCGTCGAGCATGTCGGCCGCATCGATCGGGCGTCCGATCAGATAGCCCTGCACGAAGTCGCACCCGGCGCGCTGCAGCATCGCCAGCGTGGCCTCGTCCTCGACCCCTTCGGCGATAACCTCCATGTCCAGGTCGTGGGCGAGCTCGATCATCGTGGACACGATGCGGCAGGCGCGACGGTCGTCGGCCATGTCGCGGATGAAGCTGCGGTCGATCTTCAGCCCGTCCAGCGGCAGGCGCCGCAGATAGGCCAGCGACGAATAGCCGGTGCCGAAATCGTCGATGGCGATGCTCACCCCGGCCGCGCGCAGTTGTGTCAGCAGGTGCGTGCAGCGCTCGACATCGCGCATCAGTGCGCTCTCGGTGATCTCCAGCACCAGTGCATCGCCGGGCACGCGCCAAAGCCGCAGCAGGTCGAGTGTTTCCTCGACGAAACCGGGCAGCTGCAACGCCTCTACCGACAGGTTCACCGCGATGCGGACCGGTGCGCCGTTCGCGCGCAGGGCGACCAGGTGCCGCAGCGCCACGTTGAGGTTCCAGCGGGTCAGCGCGCCGATCAGCCCGCCGCGCTCGGCCGTGGCGATGAATACATCGGGCGGAACCGGACCGAAGCGCGGGTGGGTCCAGCGCGACAGCGCTTCATAGCTGCCGATCGCGCGTCCGGGCAGCGCGGCGATCGGCTGCAGGTGCAGCTCAAGACGGTTGTCGGCGATCGCCACCCGCAGATCGTCATGCAGTGTTTCGAGCGGAATCGCAGGTGCCGTCCAGAACGCGTGGCGCTCGGGTTGCGAAGCGGCCGCCGCGCACGCGCTGTCGGCGCGCCGGCACAGCAGGTCGGCGTCGGTGCCGTCGAACGGCGCCACGGCGATGCCGGCCGCGACTGCGACCTGCACGACCGCGCCATCGCCGATATCGAACGCGGCCTGCAACGCACGCACGCATTTGCCGGCGCCGAGCGCGGCGTGCGCACGTCCGCGCAGCGCCGGCAGCAACACCAGGAAATCGTGCCCGGCGATGCGGTGGATCCGGTCGCCCGGTCGCAGCGCGGCGCGCAGGCACGCGTACATGGCATCGGCGAGTGCGGCGCCGGCCGCGTAGCCATGCGCCAGCTCGACCTCGCGCACACGCTGCGCGCGCACCACGACCACCGCCAAGGGCGCGTCGGGGTTCGCGTCGCGCAGGCAGCCGGCGACCTCTTCCAGTACCGCCGCATGGTTCAGCACCCCGGTCTCCGAAGCGCGCTCACAGAAACAGCTCCACCGGATCCAGGCCGTACGCGCCGGGCGCCAGTGCGCCGATGATCCGGACCGGATCGTCGCCGTGCGCGCGCACCATCAGGTCCAGCGAATGGAATTCCGCCAGGGGGCGTTTGTCCGGCCCGGTGAGCACCATCACCCGGGGCTGCAGGCGACGCGCGGCGTTCTGGGCGGTGACGATCGCCACCTCGCCGGTGTCCAGTTCCACCAGCGCGCCATTGGGATACACGCCCATGCATTGCATGAACTGCTCGACCACCTCGGCGGCGAACTGCCGGTCGCGCTCGCGGTACAGCGTCTGGAGCGCGACGTGCGGGGCGACGGCGCGACGGTGCGGACGCTCGCTGGTCATCGCATCGTAGGCGTCGATCACCGCGGCCACGCGGCCGAGCAGCGGAATCGCATCGCCTTCGAGGCGATGGGGGTAGCCGGTGCCATCGATCCGCTCGTGATGGGTGCCGATCATGGCGCGGACATGGGCGGGCACCAGCCCGCCGGCGTCCACGATGTCCAGCCCGTGCGCCACATGGGCCTGCATCTGGATACGTGCCTGTGCGCTGTATTCGTCGCGATCGGTCAACAACCCCGGATCGATGCGTAACTTGCCGACATCGAGCAGCAGCGCGCCACTGGCCATGTCGACCAGCAGGTCCTGCGGCAGGCCGACGTGCCGGCCGAACGCCACCGCGAGCGCGCTGCACGACAGCGCGTGGCGGTATTCGTAGTCGCCGCGCACGCGCAAGGCATCGAGCCACAGGAAGGCGTCGGCGTTGCGCACCAGGCTGCGCACCATCGGTTCGACGGCCGTGCGGACGTCTTCGATCGCCACCGGCCGCCCCTCGCGCATGTCGTCGAGCATGCGGTCGGCGAACGCCGAGACCTGCGCATGCGCCGCCTGCGCCTCGGGCAGTTCGGACTCGAACGCCGCCTGTTCGGGATAGGCGGCCGCCCCCTGGAGACTCGAGATTTCGGCATCGTCATAACGGCGCCCACGTGCCGGCGCGCCGCCCGCGGGGGTGCGGGCGAGCGTCTGCAACGCCGGGCCGGACGGTGCGGCGCCCTGGGCCACGTCCACATAGACATGCGCGCACCAGTGCGACAGCAGCGCGACATCCTCGTCGGTTTCCACGTGCAGGCCCTGCAGCAGGAACGGCGTGCCTTCCCACGGCCGGTCCAGCCGGCAGACGTACATCCCCTTCTCGAGATCGGCCACCGCCACTCTGCGCTCACTCGACAACATCCCGCCCCCACCTCTCCCGCCAGTGCCTGCCCGACGTCGCGCGCCGCGCGTCCCTGGAGACGGTGGAGGCGCCCCGGCGCGATGGGCATGCATCGACCGGTCGACGGAGCGTACAGGTGTCCTTGCCGAAGCGGTGACATCGTCGGTCAGCCGGCACGAAACCGCGTCCACCCCGCGACGTGCCCCTGGACCCGGGCAGTGCCCGGAGGCGCTCAACGCGCACTATGATCGGGCCTCGACCCGACCGGAGCGTCCGCCATGTCATCCCGTCGCGCGTTCCTCAGTTCCGCCTCGCTCGCCGCCGCAGGACTCGCCCTCACGCCGCTGTGCGCCTGCAGCCACGACGCCGTTGCCGGCGCCGCTTCGTCTCCTGCAGCGGCACGGCCGGCGCGGAATGCGGCGCGCGCAGGCGGCGCCCTGGCGACGCGGATCATTCCCTCGACCGGCGAGGCGATCCCGGTGATCGGCGCCGGCACCTCGGGCAGCTACGAAGTCGCCATCGCCAGCGCGGATTTCGCACGGCTGCAGGAGACGATCCGCGTGTTCTTCGAGGGCGGCGCGACGGTCTTCGACACCTCTCCCAACTACGGCACCGCCGACGCAGTGCTCGGCGCGCTGCTGGCCGACGGCGACTGGCGCGAGCGCTGCTTCCTGGCCACCAAGATCGCCGCCGACGATCGCGCGGCGATGGAAGCGCAGTGGGCCGAGAGCCTGCGCCGGCTACAAACCGATCGTGTCGAGCTGCTGCAAGTGCACAACCTGCGCGCGATGGACATCGCCTGGCCGTACGCCCAGGCATTGAAGGCCGACGGCGCGACCAGGTACATCGGGTTCACCCACTACCTGGAGAGCGGCCATGCGGCGCTGGTCGAGGCGATGCGCGCGCACCGGCCGGATTTCGTGCAGGTGAACTATTCGGTCAATGCGCCACAGGCCGCGCGCACCGTGCTGCCGGTGGCGCAGGACCTGGGCGTGGCGGTGCTCGTCAATCGCGCGTTCGACGACGGCAGGCTGTTCCCACAGGTCGCCGACAGGACCCTGCCCGCGTGGGCGGAGGCGGTCGAGGTCACGTCCTGGGCGCAGATGTTCCTGAAGTTCGCGATCAGCCATCCGGCGGTCACTGCGGTAATCCCCGCCACCGGACGCCCGGACCGGCAGGCCGACCAGCTGCGCGCCGGCAGCGGCCCGATGCTGAGCGAAGCCCAGCAGGCCGAACTCGTCGCCATGTTCGCCTGAGCCGGCCGATGCACGCGCGGCTTGCCGATCTCTTCAACCTGCGTCGCGGCGAAGGCGCGCCGGTGTTCGTGGCCGGGCTGTTCTTCTTCTGCATCCTCAGCGCACTGATGCTGCTGCGGCCCGCGCGCGACGCGCTGGGCATGGAACGCGGCCTCGACGAAGTGCGCTGGCTGTTCGTGGGCACCGCGCTGGTCACGCTGGCGGTGAACCCGGTCTTCAGCTGGCTGGTCGCGCGGCTGCGGCGCCTGCAGTTCATCGCCGCGACCTACGCCTTCTTCGCGGTGAGCCTGTGCGGATTCTGGGCGCTGCTGGTGTTCGCACCGGGCGCGGTCGGGGCGCGCAGCGGCCAGGTGTTCTACGTCTGGTTCAGCGTCTTCAACCTGTTCGTGACGATGGTGTTCTGGGCGCTGCTGGCCGACCGCTTCAGCAGCGACCAGGGCAAGCGGCTGTTCGCGCTGATCGCGGTGGGCGGCACGCTGGGCGCGATCTTCGGCCCCTGGCTGGCGTCGCGTCTGGCCGAGCCGCTCGGCACGCCGGCCCTGCTGCTTATCGCGGCCGGATTTCTGCTGATGGGCATCGCCCTGGCGGGGTTGCTGGTGCGCCTGCATGGCGATGGCCCACGCGAAGCGCGCGCCCCGCCCCTTGAGCCGGCACGCATCGGCGGCAGTGCCTGGGCCGGCATCCGCGCGGTGTTCGCCTCGCGTTACCTGTCGGCCATCGCCGGCTACGTGGTGATCATGACGATCGTCGCGACCTTTCTGTACTTCACCCGCCTGCAGATGGTCGCCGCTGCCGAAACCGGGCTCGACGCGCGCACCGGCCTGCTCGGCAACATCGACATGTGGACCCAGGTGGCGGTGCTGGCGCTGCAGCTCACCCTGAGCGGCCAGATCATCCGCCGGCTCGGCCTGCCCTTCGCGCTGGCGCTGTTGCCGGTCGCGATGGCGCTGGGCTTCATCGGGCTGGCGCTGTACGCCTCGTTCGCGGTGCTGATCCTGCTCGAGGCGGCAAACCGGGCGATCCAGCGCGGCCTGACGCGGCCCGCCCGCGAGACGCTGTTCACCGTCGTTGACCGCCAGGAGAAGTACAAGGCCAAGGCCTTCATCGACACCTTCGTCTATCGCGCCGGGGATGTGGTCGGCGCGCAGACCGAAGGGGTGCTCGGACGGCTCGGGCTGGCGCTCGGCGGACTGGTGACCGTGGTCGTGCCACTGGCGCTGGTGTGGGCGGCGCTGGGCATCTGGCTGGGCCGCGCGCAGCAGCGTCGCGCCACAGACGTGCCCGCCGACACCGGCGGGCCTGGCTGACACGGGCGATCCACCCGGTCAGCGGCGATGGATAATGCGAGCCCCCGCCGGCGCCATGTCCATGCATTCGACCACCCGAGCCCACTGGCAGATCCATTTCTGCGTCCTGCTATGGGGCTTCACCGCCATCCTCGGCAAGCTGATCACCCTGCCGGCCCTGCCGCTGGTGTGGTGGCGCATGCTGCTGGTGGCGGCGGCGCTGTTGCTGGTACCGCGCGTGTGGCGCGGTCTGCGTGCCCTGCCGCCGCGCCTGCTGCTGGCCTACGCCGGCGTCGGCGCCCTGGTTGCGCTGCACTGGCTGACCTTCTACGGCGCGGTGAAGCTGGCGAACGCCTCGGTCGCCGCCACCTGCATGGCGCTGGCGACGGTATTCATCGCCCTCGTCGAGCCGCTGGTCGCACGCAGCCGGTTTTCGTGGCGCGAACTCACGCTCGGCCTGGCGGTCCTGCCGGGCGTGGCCCTGGTGGTCGGCGGCATTCCGGACGGCATGCGGATCGGCGCCGCGGTGGGTGCGTTGTCGGCGCTGTTTGTCGCCTGTTTCGGGTCGTTGAACAAACGCCTGGTCGAGCGTGCCGATCCGCTCACCGTCACCGCACTCGAGCTCGGCGCCGGCACCCTGACGCTCACCCTGCTCGCGCCATTGATGCCGCTGTTGTTCCCGGCTTTCGCCGGCAGCCTGCTGACCCTGCCGGGCCTGCACGATGCGGGCTATCTGCTGCTGCTCGCGTTCGCCTGCACCCTGCTGCCGTTCGCGTTGTCGCTGATCGCGCTGCGCCACATGAGCGCGTTCGCCGCGCAGCTGGCGGTGAATCTCGAACCGGTCTACGCGATCGCACTGGCCATCGTGCTGCTGGGCGAGCAGCACGAACTCACACCGCGGTTCTATGCCGGCGTGGCGATCATCCTCGCCGCAGTGCTGGTCTATCCGCTGCTGTCGCGGCCGCGCCGCATCGTGCACCCCGAAAACCTCGCCACGGGCGAAGCCAGGCAGGTCGCGGACTGACCGCGCGCCTGCGCAAGCAAGGATCTTAGGGCAGCGTGCAGACCCGGTCGCGACCCTCGCCCTTGGCCCGGTAGAGCGCCTGATCGGCGCGCGCCAGCAGCGACGAGGCGTCCTCGTGCGACTCGAGCGCGGCGACGCCAATGCTGATGGTCACCGGCAGGCCGGTCGGCAGGGCCGCGACCGCCTCGCGCAGGAATTCGCACTCACGCGCCGCCTCGCTCAGCGTGCAGCCCGGCAGCAGGCGCACGAACTCCTCGCCGCCGAAGCGGGCGACGCGGCCACGTGCGGTTTCGGTCGACAGCAGCATCGCGCCCAGCATCTGCAGTACGCGGTCGCCTTCGGCGTGTCCGTGCAGGTCGTTGATCGACTTGAAGTGGTCGATGTCGACGATCGCCACGGACAGCGGCGTGCCCATGGCGTGCGCGTGTTCGATCGCCAGATCGAGTGTGCGCGAGAACGCGCGCCGGTTCGCCAGCCCGGTCAGCGGATCGGTCATCGACTGCTCGGCCAGATCCGCGTTCTGGTGTTCGAGCTCCTGCTGGTAATGCAGCAGCTGCTGTTCGTACCAGCTACGTTCTTCGAGCTGCAGGCGAAGTTCGTGGCTGACCCGATGCAGTTCCATCAGACGCGTGGCCTGGCGCGACAGGGCTTCGAGCGCACTGCGCTGCGCCGGCGCCAGTTCGCGCGGCCGATCGTCGACGACACAGAACGTGCCAAGCGGCTGCCCGTCGGAGGCGCGCAGGGGCGCACCGGCATAGAAGCGCACGTTGGGATCGCCGACGACCAGCGGATTCGCGCTGAAACGTGCATCCTGCCGCGCGTCGGTCACCACCGTGGTGTGGTCGGGGTCGAGGATCGCATGCGCGCAGAACGCCACCTCGCGCGCGGTCTCGATCGCATCCAGGCCACGCGCGGCCTTGAACCACTGGCGGTCGCGATCGACCAGCGTGATGACGGCGATCGGCACGTCGCAGATCGCCGCAGCAATCTCCACCAGATCGTCGTAGGCCGCTTCGCGCGGCGTGTCGAGGATGCGGTAGGCGTCGAGCGTCGCCTGCCGCGCCGCTTCGTCGGCAGGCAGCGGCGGGCGGATCATTGGCCGCCTCCGCGGCTCGGGCATGGAATGAGCAGCACCATCGCAGGCTCCGGATGTCGGACCGCCTGCACGTTAGCGCACCCTGCGTGACTGCGAGGCCCGATGCGCGTCATGGCGACAGTCCGATGCCGGATAATGCGCCGCCCGCCTGCCGAGACCGCCGATGCCCGCTCCGATCGAATTCGCCCTGGAAGGCGACCACGTCGAACTCAACCAACTGCTCAAGCTGGCCGGCCTGTGTGACAGCGGCGGCGCGGGCAAGGCGATCGTCGCCAGTGGCGCGGTGCGCGTGGATGGCGCGGTCGAACTGCGCAAGACCTGCAAGATCCGCAGCGGCCAGACCGTCGAACTCGATGGCCACCTGGTGCGCGTCGTCGGCGCCTGAGTTCCCGGATATGCGAACGGCGCCCGCAGGCGCCGTCCGTCTTCGTCATTGGCGTATCAGCGCACGCTGTAGCCGGATACGCGCCAGATGCGGTCCTCGTCGAGGCGGAACGACACCAGCTCGCGGATCGGCTGCGTCTGGTTGGCGAACGTGGTCGGCGAGGCGACGTTGATGTAGATGCCCTCGGGTACGGCATCGCCGGCGTGGAACTGCGAGCGGCTGACGACCGGCTGATCGCGCCTGGACGGCGCGCCCAGGCGGTTGCGGTCGACGTTGACCTGGCGCACGAACTCGTCACGCGTGACCGAGGCCTTCATCGTCGCCGACGCGTTGTCCCACACCTCGCCGGCGCGGTTGCCGTCGATCATCTGCATGACCTGGGTGGCGGCTGCGCCCATTTCCGCATCCTGCCGGGCCACCTGCGCCTGCTGTTCGGGCGTGAGCTGCGGCTGCGCTGCGGCGGCGGGCTGCGCGGCGTTGGGTTGCGCGGGCTGGGCCTGCGGCTGCTGCGCATGCGCGGTGGAAGCAAGGGCGACCAGCAGAGCGGTCGACAACGACAGACTCAGGGTGTTCATGCGTGACGTGCCTCGCAGGACTGCAGTGAAGTGGACCCGAGTGTACGCGCCCGAAGCCTGCCGGCAACCGGTAACGGCGTGCACCGGCCACGCATCGGACACCCGTCGGCAGCAGGTATGCTCCGCGGTTCCGACGTAACCGCTGGAACGATGGAACCGGTCACCGAACCCATGTTCGCGTGGGCGCCGCTGCTCCTGGTGCCCGCCCTCGCCGTCGTGCTCGCGCTGGTCTGGGGCATGACGATCTACAACCGCCTCGTCCGCCTGCGCAACCAGGTCCGCACCGCCTGGGCGGACATCGACGTGCAGCTCGTACGCCGCCACGATCTGGTGCCGCAGCTCGTCTCCGCCGTGCAGGGCTACGCAGCCCACGAACGCACCACGCTCGACGCGGTGACCGCATTGCGCGCGCAGGCCGCCGGTGCCACCGACGCCGCGGCGCTCGGCGAGCTGGAACAGGCGCTCGGCGACGGACTGCAGCGGCTGCTGGTGCTGCAGGAGGCCTATCCCGAACTCGCTGCCAGTGCGCTGTTCGCGCGCCTGCAGGCCGATCTGGTCGATGTGGAAGCGCAGCTGCAATATGCGCGGCGGTTCTACAACGGCGCGGTCCGCGATCTCAACGACGCGGTGCAGAAAGTGCCCGACGTCGTGGTCGCGCGGCTGACGGGCATCCGGGCGGCGGGCTTCTTCCAGGCCGATGCCGACAGCCGGGCCGCCGTGCCGGTGACGTGATCGATCCGATGCGACTGCTGCTCCTGCTGCTCGCATGTCTGGCAGCCCCGGCCTGGGCGCAGGAGCGGATTCTCCGCCACGACGTCGACGTGCGCGTACATGCCGATGGTCGCCTGGATGTCGCCGAGCGCATCGAGGTTGCCGCCGAGGGTCGCGTGTTCCGGCACGGCCTCGTGCGCGACATTCCGCTGCGGTTCGACGATCTGCAAGGGGATGCCGTAGTGGCGGATGTCGAGATCCGCGACGTGCGGCGCGACGGACGTCCGGTGCCCTGGCGCACGACGCGCACCGGTCGCGTGTTGCGACTGCACGTCGGCGACGACCGTCATCTGCCGGTCCCCTCGCAGCCGGTCTTCACCCTGCACTACCGCACGACGCGCCAGCCGGTGTTCGGCGCCGTGCAGGACGCCGTCGCGCTGGCCGGCATCGGCGGCGACCAGCCGGTCGCGACGGAGCGGGCCTCGGTAATGGTGCACCTGCCCGCGGCCGTGGCGATCGGCGCGATGCAGGCGCAAAGCACGACCGGTGCGGACGGTGTCGACGCGCGCGTGGCCCTGTCGTCGATGGGCAGCGCGCAGTGGACAACGTCTGGCCCGCTTCCACCGCATGCCGGATTCGACGTACGCCTCGCGTTCCCCAAGGGCGTCATCGCCGACCCTGGCGCCGCGCAGCGCGTTGCGTGGTGGCTGCAGGATCGACGCGGCCTGCTCGTGGCGCTGGCCGGCCTGGTGTTGTTGGCGGGGTGGTGCCTGCTGCGCTGGCGCAGGGTGCGCCGGTCGACCCGGCTCAGCGCGGTGCCCGTACGGCGCGAGCCGCCGCCCGGTTTTTCGCCCGCGGGCCTGCGCTTCGTGCGGCGTATGCGTCCCGACCCCCGCGGATTCGCGGCCGATCTGCTGGCCGCAGCCGTCGACGCGCACCTGCGCATCGTGCGCGTACCGCAGGGCGCGCGCACGGGCTGGCGGATTGAACGCACGCGCGCAGGTGCGCATGCGCTGCCCACGCTGGAACAGCGCGCGCAGCTGGTTGCGCTGCTGCCCGAGCCGGGCGCCGCGCTGGACCTGCGCCGCCATGCGCGCGACCGGATCGCCGGCGGATGCCGGGCGCATACGCGGGCTCTGCGTAGGCGCTTCGTGCCGTCACTGTTCCGCCCTCACAGGGGCAGCGTGCTCGGTGCCGTCCTGATCGCGGTCGCGAGCGCGGTAGCCGCGCTGATGCTGGCCTGGCACACGCCGGCCCTGCCTGCGACCGTGCTCGTGGTCGCGCTGATGCTGCCGATGCTCGCCGTGTTCGCGACGCTGGTGCGCACGCCGACTGCCGAAGGCCAGGCACTGCTGCGCGATGTGGAAGGCCTGCGTCGTTATCTTGGCGGGGCGATCAAGGCCGGTCGCGGCCACGACGGCGCCTCGCCCGTGCTCGACGCGGCCCGGTATGTGCGCCTGCTGCCCTACGCGGTCGCGCTCGAGGTCGAGGACGCCTGGACGCAGGCCTTCGTGGCCAGTGCCGGTCAGCAATCGGCCGTGGCGACACTCGCCGGGCTCGACTGGTACCGCGGCATCGATGTCACCGATCCGGCGCGCTTCAGCCGCTCGATGGGCACCAGCCTCACGGCGCGCATTGCCGCCTCGCTGCGACCGAAGCGCAGGCCGCGCGCGGGCTGAATCCATCGTGCGCACCGGGGCGCGCTGCCGACGCTCCCGATCACGGGCTTGGGCCGCGGGGTCAGCGTTCCAGATACTGCGCCCCGGGGCCGCCGGCGCCGGCGACGTCGCCCGGATTGCGCAGCGGGCAGGCTTTCAGAGACAGGCAACCGCAGCCGATGCAGCCGTCAAGCTGGTCGCGCAGACGCGTGAGCTGCTCGATGCGGGCATCGAGTTCGCCACGCCAGCGTCGCGAGAGTCGGGTCCAGTCGGCGGTGGTCGGCGTGCGACCGTCGGGCAGCGTGTCGAGCGCCTCGCGGATCGATGCCAGCGGAATCCCCGCACGCTGCGCCACCTTGATGATCGCGACCCGCCGCAGCACGTCACGCCCGTAGCGCCGCTGATTGCCGGCATTGCGGCCGCCTTCGATCAGGCCCTGACGCTCGTAGAAATGCAGCGCCGACACCGCCACGCCGCTGCGCTGGGCCAGTTCGCCGACCGACAGCACCTCATCCCGACGCAGTGCACGGGTTGTCATCGCTTGACCTCAACATTGGTTGAGGTATTAGCCTGCGCGCCAATCCTCTCCATGTCCATGGCCGATCGATGACCTTCGATGCTGGGTCCCCCGCCCCTGCGCCTGCAGATCACGCGCCCGCGCCTGGCGCGACCGCCGACGAAACCATGCAGGCTCTGGCCTTTGCGCGATTCGGCGGGCCCGAGGTGGTGTCGCTGGTCGAGCAACCCATCCCGCTGCCCGGTCCGGGCCAGGTGCTGGTGCGGGTGCTGTCGGCCGGGTTCGGCGTCTGGGATGTGCTCGAGCGGGAAGGTGCGCTGGCGCCGTCCGCCGAACAGCCGCCGGTGTTTCCCTATGTGCCCGGCAGCGAGGGCGCCGGGACGGTCGTCGACGTGGGCGCTGGCGTGCAGCGTTGGCGCGAGGGCGACCGGGTCTGCGGCCTGCTGCCCCTGCGCAGTCCCAGACACGGCTTCCACGCCCAGTTCACCGTAGTCGATGCCGACCGCCTGTGGCCGGTGCCGTCCCGCCTGACCCTGCCGCAGGCCGCCGCACTGCCTGTCGATGGCGGGCTGGCGATGCATGCCGTCGCCGTCGCGCTCGCTGCGGGGCCTGGTGACACGGTGCTGGTGTTCGGCGCCAGCGGCGGCATCGGCCACATGGCGCTGCAGTTCGCGCGCCAGCGCGGCGCACGCGTGCTGGCGGTCGCTTCGGGCCCCGACGGCGTGGCCCTGGCCGAGCGGCTGGGCGCGGACATGGCCATCGACGGCCGTCGCCATGCCCTGGCCCCGGCGCTGCGGATCTTCGCGCCGGACGGACTCGATGCCGCGTTGCTGACCGCCTCCCCGCCCGATGCCGGCACGATCGTCGCGGCCCTGCACCCGGGCGGACGCATCGCATGGCCGCACGGCGTGAACGCGCCGCCGGCGCGCGCCGACGTCTCGGCCTCGGCCTTCGGTGCGCGTGACGGCGCCCTGCAGGTACATGCCGCGTGTCGTGCGGCGGCCCGCGGACCCTTTCACCTGCACGTCGACGCGCGCTTCGCACTGGCCGACATCGTCGGGGCCACGCAGGCGATCGGCCGCCATCACCTGGGCCGGATCGTGCTCGACGTGCCCTGAGGCGCGGCCCGGCAATCCGCAGCGTCCTTTCCGCGCCACGCCACCAGCGCCTGCCATCACCGACAATAGACGGCTCCCCCGCGCGCTCGCCGCGCCGACTCTCCCGGACTTCCCATGCTCCGCTGGTTCGAAAACCGCATCGATCCCTTCCCGCCCGAGATCCCCACGCAGCCCCCGCACACGCTGTTCGCGTTCTGCATGCACTACGTGCGCGGCAGCGGCAGATGGCTGTTGCTGATGGCGGCCTTCACCGCGGCGATCGCGATCGCCGAAGTCACGCTGTACGCCTACGTCGGCTCGCTGGTCGACAAGCTCGCCGAACACACGCCGGCCACTTTCCTCAGTGCGGAAGGCGGCCGGCTGGCGGCGATGGCGGCGCTGGTGCTGGTCGGCCTGCCGATGCTGGTCTGGCTCAACGCCATGGTCATCCACCAGACCCTGCTCGGCAATTTCCCGATGCGGATCCGCTGGAACGTGCACCGCTATCTGCTGCGGCAGTCGATGGGTTACTTCCAGGAGGAGTTCGCCGGCCGCATTGCCACGAAGCTGATGCAGACCTCGCTGGCGGTGCGCGAAACGGTCATCAAGCTGCTCGACGTGGGCAACTACGTCATCGTCTATTTCACCGGCGCGATCATCGTCGCCGCCGCCGCGGACTGGCGCATGATGCTGCCCTTCATCGGCTGGCTGCTGCTCTACAGCCTGTTGATGTGGCGCTTCGTACCGCGTCTGAGCCGGATTTCCGAACGCCAGGCCGATGCGCGCTCGGTGATGACCGGCCGCATCGTCGACAGCTACACCAACATCGCCACCGTCAAGCTGTTCTCGCATTCGCAGCGCGAGCAGGCGTATGCGCGTGAGGCGATGGACGGCTTCCTCGACACCGTGCACAAGCAGATGCGCCTGGTGACGGTCGTCAATTCGCTCAACTACCTGCTCAACATGCTGCTGGTCGGCGGCACCGCCGCGCTGGGCCTGTGGCTCTGGCATCTGGATGCGATCAGCACCGGCGCGATCGCGGTTGCGGTGGCGCTCGCACTGCGCATGCTCGGCATGTCGCAATGGATCATGTGGGAAATGTCGGCGCTGTTCGAGAACATCGGCACCGTGCGCGACGGCATCAACTCGATCTCGCTGGCACCCACGGTCGAGGATGCGCCGAACGCGCCGGCGCTCGCGCCCATTGCCGGCGACATCCGCTTCGAGCACGTCGATTTCCATTACGGTCAGAACGACCGCACGGTCATCGAAGGACTCGATCTGCACGTCGCGCCGGGCGAAAAGATCGGCCTGGTCGGCCGCTCCGGCGCGGGCAAGTCGACGCTGGTCAATCTGCTGCTGCGCTTCTACGACCGCGAGGCCGGCGCGATCCGCATCGACGGCACCGACATCGCCACGATCGAGCAGGACTCGCTGCGCGCGCAGATCGGCATGGTGACCCAGGACACCTCGCTGCTGCACCGCTCGGTGCGCGAGAACATCCTCTACGGCCGGCCCGACGCCACCGAAGAAGAGATGATCGAAGCCGCGCGCCGGGCCGAGGCACACGACTTCATCCTCGGCCTGAGCGACGCCAAGGGCCGCACCGGTTACGACGCGCATGTCGGCGAACGCGGGGTCAAGCTCTCGGGCGGCCAGCGCCAGCGCATCGCCATCGCGCGCGTGCTGCTGAAGAACGCGCCGATCCTGGTGCTCGACGAGGCGACTTCGGCACTGGATTCCGAAGCCGAAGCCGCGATCCAGGAGAACCTCTACCGCCTGATGGAAGGCAAGACGGTCATCGCCATCGCCCACCGGCTGTCGACGATCGCGGCGATGGACCGGCTGGTGGTCATGGATCGCGGCCGCATCGTCGAGCAGGGCACGCACGAAGCGCTCATCGCTGGCGACGGCGTCTACGCGCAGCTGTGGAGGCGGCAGTCAGGCGGGTTCCTGGCCGAGGGCTGAGGCGGCGAGCTGTCATCCGCGCAATCGGCTGGCGTCCCGTAATTACCGCACCTCCTGTAGGAGCGCGCTCGCGCGCGATGGGCTTCACCGGGAACGCCATTCGCGCGCAAGCGCGCTCTTACAGTACGCGCGACTGCGCGCGGGATCGGCGTTGTCGGGAAAGCTCATCGCGCGCGAGCGCGCTCCTACAGGTGAGCCGCGGGACGGCGTTGGATCACTCGGTCCGGGTCGGCGCCTCGGCCTGGCCATCGCTGCCGGCATCACCCTGGTCAGCGTCTTCCTCGGTGGCCGCTTCGTCGGCCACCGAGTCGGCCGTCGTCGCTGACGGCGCGGCCGGGGTCTGCGCGGACGGACGCGCCGACGGACGCGGCTCGCCGACCGGCACGCCGAGAATGCGCAAGCGGCTGGCGTTGCCGGCTGCAGCGGTCAGTGCGCCGACCAGGTCGAACTCCGACAGCGGGCTCTCGCTGGGACACTGCGCATCGGGAAAACCGAACTTGCCGCGCAGTTCCAGGCCGCAACTGGCCATCTGTTCGACATCGCGATCGGGCGCGTTGCAGGTGGCGTCGAAGGCGCGCACGTAGGCATCCCGGCGGGCGACAAAATCCTGGCCGCACTTGCGCATCAGGCGCAGTCGGTCGAGGTCGTCCTGGGCGGGGTTCACACCGTCCAGTCCGTAGAGCTTGAGTTCGTCGGAGGTGAGGATGCGCAGGCTGCGGTTGGGCACGGCCATCATCAGATCGGCCACCGCGACCGCCGCGCCGTTGCGCTCGAGGTAATCGCGCACGCGGCCGTAGACGGCCCGCAGTTCACGGTTGAGTTCGGCGCGCGTCGAGGCACTCGAACTCATGCGAATGATGCGGTGGATGCCGACGCGACCGCCGATCAGCCGGTTGTCACCGCCGGCCAGCAGGAACACGCAGGAGCTGTGGCAGACCGCGCCTTCGCGCACCCAGATCGTCCAGCGCGATTCGGCGATGACGTCGCCGGCGCGGATCGCTTCTTCGACCATGCCGCCACTCGAATCGATGTCGAGCACGCGCTTGGCAATCGACAGTTCGTCGGCCATCACTGCCAGGCGCTGCATCAGCCGGGTGAAGTCCTGGGTGACGCGCCCCTTGAAGCGCAGCCGGAACACGCCGCGCTCCGCGCAGGGGGCCATGGCCTCGCGCAGGGCGTCGCGGTCGAGCGCGGTCAGCACCTCGCCGTCGCCGGTATTGGCATAGTCGAGTTCGCAGCTGACCGACGCGGTCGCGTCGCTGAGGGTCATGTCCGACCAGTCGACCGCCCCGATGTCAGGCTCGGTCACGGGCTCGGGCAGGGTCGTCATGTCGACCGGCGCGGTGCTGACCGCGCCGCCCTCTTCCGGGCTGGCCACTTCGACCGTTTCGACCGGAGGCGCCGGGGGCTCGGCCGGACGCTGGCAGGCAGCCAGCAGCAGGCTCGTCGCGATCAGCAGGGGCAATGGCAGGCGCCGGAACGACATCGAGAACGGGTCCTGTGACAGGCGCGGTATGCGCAGCGCCATTCAGTCTAGGCCCTGCAACCGGCGCCGTACGAATGGGCAATGAATGTCGACGCCATCGCGCCGACGCTCAGTTCGCCGGCCGGCCGAGTTCACGCAGCAGGGCCTCGTGGAATCGCGCCGGCGCCTCGACCTGGGGCGAGTGGCCGAGCTCGGGAAACTCGACCAGCGTGGCGTCGGGAATGGCCTCGGCCGCCTTGCGTCCGAGCACCGGATAGTCCCCCAGCCGCGCGGCCACCTCCGGCGCTGCACGGTTGGCGCCGGGCGCGGTGCGGTCCTTGCCGCCGATCATCAACAGCGTCGGCACGCGCAGTGCCGGAAACTCGTGCACCATCGGCTGGGTGAACACCATCTCCGAGGTCTGGGCTTGGTTCCAGGTCACGATCTCGCGATCGGGGCCGGCGTACATGCCGGCCAGCATCTCCACCCAGCGGTCGTAGCGCGGCGCCCACTGACCGTCGTAGTAGAACTTCAGCTGATACGCCTTGATGCTGTCGAAGGTGGTCTTGCGCTCGCTCTCGGCCATCGTGTCGATGCTCGCGTACGGCACGCCCTCGGCCTGCCAGTCCTCCAGGCCGATCGGATTGACCAGCACCAGCCGCTCGACCGCGTCCGGGTACTGCAGCGCATAGCGCGTGGCGAGCATGCCGCCCATCGAATGGCCGACCAGCACCGGTCGCTCGACGCCGAGCGCCTCGAGCAGGCCATGGGTGTTCGCCGCCAGCTGCGCGAACGAGAACTGGTAGCCGCGCGGCTTGCTTGAACCACAGAAGCCCACCTGGTCGGGCGCGACCACGCGCCAGCCGGCCTCGACCAGCACCGCAATCGTCTCTTCCCAGGTCGGCCCGCAGAAGTTCTTGCCGTGCATCAGCACCGCGGTGCGCCCGTTGCCCGCGCCTTCGGGACGCACGTCCATGTACGCCATCGACAGCGACTGGCCCTGCGAGGTCAATGCATGCGCCTGGCGCGGATGCGGGTAGTCGAAACCCTGCAGTTCGCCGCCGTACGACGAGGCGAGCGAGGGGGCTGCCGACAGCGTGGCGAGCGCCAGGACGAGCGGAGCGATGCGGTGCATGAGGGGACCTTCTTCTCGCGGGAACTGCATGATGCCAGCGCGCCGCCGGTGGCCGACCGGCGGCGCATCGCATCGCCTGCGCGACGGCCGCCAGCGCGACCGCCGCGTCGATACGCGCCTCAGCGCTCGGGCACGGTCCACAGATAGATGCGGGTGCCATCGACCTCGCGGGTCTGTTCGGGCTCCCACTGATCGGCCATGTCGAAGGCGTGGCTGACGATGCGCGTACCGGGCGCGAGCTCGGCCAGCAGCTTGGGCCGCAGCTTCACGTTGAGGCTCTGCAGCAGGTACAGCGTGACGACGGTGGCCTCGCTGATGTCTTCCTGGAACAGATCGGCCTCCTTGAACGTCACCAGGTCGGTGACGCCGGCGGTTTCCGCATTCGCGTTCGCCTCGCGCACGCGCACCGGATTGATATCGATGCCGACACCGCGTACGCCGAAGCGTTGCGCGGCGGCGATCGGGATGCGGCCGTCGCCCGAGCCCAGGTCGTACAGCACATCGCCCTCCTTGACGCCGGCGAGGTTGAGCATGGCGTCGACGACCGGCTCGGGCGTCGGCACGTAGATCACGTCGGGCTCGCGCGACGGCCTGCGTGCGTCGTCTGCATGCGGCGAATCGGGTTCGACGGCGGCCGTCACCGTATGCGTGGTCTCCATCGGCGTGGCGGACGGATCGGTGGACGCGGCGGCGTCGGCCGGTTCGTAGGCGTTGACCGCCTGGTCGGCGCAGGCGAGCAGGATCGGCGCGCAGATCGCCAATGCGATCAGGGTCTTCTTCGATGGCCTCATGGCAGGGTCTCCTCGTGGCGTGGGATCGGTTTGAACAGCAGGAGCAGCAGGCCGCCGGCGGCAAGCACCGCCACCCCGACCAGGGCGCCACGGCCGGTGTAGGCCAGGCTGGAATACAGCAGGTAAGCACTGGTGGCGCAGAACAGCAGCGGCAGCGCCGGATACAGCGGCACGCGGAACGGCCGCGGCAGGTCGGGGTCGCGGTGACGCAGCACGAACAGCGCGATGCCGACCAGCAGGAAGAACAGCCAGAACACCGGTGCGGTGTACTCGACAGCAACCTCGAAGCCGTCGCGGGCGAACGCGCCCAGCGCCACCAGGCCCAGCGCCAGCACGCCCTGCGTCACGATCGCCGCGCGTGGCGTGCCGGTGCGCGCGTCCCAGCGCCCGATGAAGCCCAGCATCGGGAAATCACGACCCACCGCATAGACGCTGCGCGCGCCGGTGATCAGCGTGGCGTTCGCCGAAGTCAACGCCGCGGCGACGACGATCGCGCTCATCAACGTCGCCCCGACCGGCCCGAACACGCGCCCCATGACCTCGGCTGCGACCGCACTGTGTTCGGCCATCCCGCCAAGGCCCAGCACACGCAGGTAGGCCAGATTGACCAGAACGTACAGTGCGGCAACCGCGACCAGACTCAGCACCAGCACGCGCGGCATCCACTTGCGCGCATCGCGCACCTCGGAGCTGATGTAGACCGCCTCGTTCCAGCCGCCGTAGGTCAGCAGCACGAACACCAGGATCAGGCCGATCTCGCTGCCCGCGCCGCTGCCGGGCACCGGCGCGATGTCGCCCGGCGCGAACGCCAGGCCGGCGACCACGATCACCAGCACGCCGATGATCTCGGCGATCGTCAGCCAGGTCTGCACGGCTGCGCCCTGACGCGTGCCGACCCAGTTGATGCCGGTCAGCAGAATCACGGCAGCGGCGGCGTACAGCGCAGAGGACCACGGTCCCAGATCGAACAGCTGACCCATGTAGTCGCCGACGATGAAGCACAGCAGCGCGATCGAGCCGGTCTGGATCACCGACACGCGCGCCCAGGCGAACAGGAAGGCCGGGCGCGGCCCGTAGGCACGCCGCAGATAGTTGTAATCACCGCCGGCCTGCGGATAGGTCGTGGCCAGTTCCGCGTAGCAGAGCGCGCCGACGATCGACAGCAGCCCGCCCACCCCCCACGCCGCCAGCATCACCCACTCGCTGCCTGACACGCCCGCGATCAACGACGGCGTGCGGAAGATGCCGGCGCCGACGACGACACCGATGGTGATCGCGAACGCATCGCGGGCGCGCAGCGTGGCGCGCGTGGGCGCATGGTCGGCCGTCGATGGCCGGCGTTCGCGTGTGTCCATGAAGCTCCAGAGTGACGCGGATCATCGCCGCCGGACGGCGAGCGAATCGGGACTGCTGGGCCGACCGATTCAAGCACCGGGATGATGCGGAGCGCGTGAACACCATGCGACGCGGCGCACCGGCAATGCGGGCCCCGTCCTGTAGGAGCGACCTTGGTCGCGAGAGGCTCTATCGCGAGTGCCCCATCGCGCGCAAGCGCGCTCCTACAGGACACGTGTTCCTGTTCCGAGACACACGCTTTTGTAGGAGCGACCTTGGTCGCGAGAGGCTCTATCGCGAGTGCCCCATCGCGCGCAAGCGCGCTCCTACAGGCGTCGGCCGATCGATTGTTCCCGTCAGCCGCGCCCCAGCCCAGCGTTCTCAAGGCGCATCCAGGCCTCGCAAAGACGGCTCAGTCGAATCCGCAATCGCCGCGCGTCCCAGCGTCGGCCTCCGGCACGACGACCGTATCGACAACCGCCTCGTCGCGCATCGCCTCGAGCACGCCGAACAGGCTGCGCAGGTCCTGGGCGTTGTGCAGCCCGACGCGGCGCAACTTGTCGGCACTGCCGCCGCGCAGATAGGCCAGCCAGGCCGCGGGCGCTTCGCTGCCCGGCAGATCGTCTTCGCGCAGCACGCCGAGCAGTTCGCGCTCGACAGTCGCCAGCTTGCAGTTCGCCCACACCCCGCGATAGCGGCGTCGCACCGGATGGAGCAGGTCGACATGGCGCAACTCGATCAGGGGGTCACGCAGGCGTGCGAGCCGGTAGCGCGTCGTCAGCAGCGGGCGGTCGTAGCTGCGGCCGTTGTAGCTGACCAGCACGGTGCTCGGCTTGAGCCACTTCGCGAACGTCTTGAGCATCTCGCGCTCGGCGCCCAGCGTGGTGATGCACAGCTGGCGGATGCGCAGGCGGCCATCGAAGAAATCCGCCGCGCCGATCATGAAGGCGCGCGTGCCGGTGCCGCCGGCCAGTCCCGTGGTCTCGGTGTCGAAGGCCAGCAGATCGGCGCGCCGTGCGGTGTCATGCCGGATGTCGACCAGCGACAGCTCGGCATCGTCGTGCGGCCACGGCGCCGATTGTTCGAGATAGCGCAGGCCCGGCGCGATTTCCTCGCCGGGCAGTGTGCGGTCGATCGGCCCGGTGGCACGCGCAGCGGGCGTCGGCACGCGCAGCCTTATCAGCTTGCGCAGCTGGGCGACGACTTCTTCCGGCGAACGGTCGCTGTCGACGCGCGGCCACTGCGCGCGCGGCGCAGTGTCCGGCATCGGCGGCGTCGGCGTCACCGATGGCAGGGCGGTGCCGGCCTGGCTGCGCAGCAGGCCGAGGCGCTTGGCCAATGCGCTCATGCGGCCAGCTGCGGCGTGCGCGCCAGCAGCTCGATCACGCGTGCGGCGAGCTGGCGCGGCGTGCGCTCGGCATCTTCCTCTGACGCGAGGATCGGGCCCACACAGGCGGGACAGCCGGCGCGGCAACTGCAGCGTTCGACCAGGGCGGCCGCTTGCGCAAGCAGTTCGTCGCGCCGTTCGAACAGCGGCGACGACAGGCCCACGCCGCCGGGGTAGTTGTCGTAGAGATACAGCGTCGGTGTGAAGCGGCCGATGCCTTCGAAGGTGAGCGCCGCGCCATCGCCGTCGCGCAGTTGCCCGCGGCCGCGCTGGTCGGCGGTCGCAAACCAGGTGCCGTCGCCACTGCCGACCGCCTTCTGCAGGTCGCGGCTTTCGGCCATGACCGCGACCTGCGCGACCAGATGCAGCGCATACGACGCGCCAAGAAAACCGTCCAGCGCCTCGTGCCGCGCATCGAAGGCGCGGTCCAGCGCGGCTTGCGGCAATTGCCACCACACCGAACTCGTGTGCAGTTCCTGGTCTGGCAGGTTCACCGGGCCGTAGCCGATGTTTTCGTGGGTGTGGAAGCGGATCTTCTTGTAGCCCGACACGCGCCGCACGACGTGCACCTCGCCGATGTGCGCACTGCCCTGCCCCGCATCGGCCTGCTCCTCGTCGTCGAGGACTTTGAGCTTGGTGTAATCGATGGCGTCGGTGTAGTAGTCGACGGTCGTGCGCGTGACATAGGCCTTGCGGCCTTCCCAGTCCAGACGCTCGATCTGGAACGGCTCGGACTGGACCATGTGGATCGCGCCTTCGTACAGCGTGAGCGCGGCGGCCGAGTAGTCGACCTCGGCGATGATCGTCTGTCGCCCGTCGGTGCGGTCGACGACGACGAAATTGCCGTCGGCGACCGAACGCAGATTCACCGCCTGCGCCGGATAGCTGTCGGCGATCCACTCCCAGCGATCGCCCTCGTGGTGCAGCACGCCCGATTCGGCCAGCACTTCGAGCCACGGCAGTGGCGCTACGGGTCCGAACATGTCGCCGTCGACGAAGGGCAGCTCGAACGCGGCGCAGCGGATGTGGTCGAGCAGGATCAGCGGCTGGTCGGGCTCGATGCGCGCATGCTCGGGATTGGCCTCGGCGAAGAACTCCGGATGCCGCACCACGTACTGGTCCATCGGCTCTGAACTCGCGACCAGCACACCCACCGACGGCTGCTGCCGGCGACCGGCGCGGCCGAAGCGCTGCCAGGTCGCCGAGATGCTGCCCGGATACCCGTTGAGCACCACGACATCGAGACTGCCGATGTCGACGCCCAGTTCCAGCGCCGAGGTGCTGACGATGCCGTCGATGCTGCCGGCGCGCATCTCGCGCTCGGCGGCGCGGCGCTCGGTCGGCAGATAGCCACCGCGGTAGGCGCGGATGCGTTTGGGCTTGCGTGGATCGTGGTCGAAGACCTCCTTCAGGTACTTGGTCAGCACCTCGACCATCAGCCGCGTCTGGCAGAACACCAGCGTCTTGAGCCCGGCGCGGATCGCCATGCGCGCGATGCGGTTGGACTGCGAGCGCGCCGACGCGCGCAGGCCGAGATCCGGATTGATCACCGGCGGGTTCCACAGCAGCACGTGCTTGTCGCCGCGCGGCGCGCCGGATTCGAGGATCGCTTCGAGCGCGGTGTCGTCCACTTCCACCAGCGCGCGGCCGTGTTCGCGCGCATTGCCGATCGTCGCCGAGCAGAGGATGAACTGCGGGGTCACGCCGTAGAACGCGCAGACACGCTTGAGCCGGCGGATCACATTGGCCACGTGCGAGCCGAACACCCCGCGGTAGGTGTGGATCTCGTCGATCACCACGTAGCGCAGGTTCTCGAAGAACTGCGCCCACTTGGTGTGATGCGGCAGGATCGCCTGGTGCAGCATGTCGGGGTTGCTGACCACGATGTCGCCGTTGATGCGGATCGCCTGGCGCGCATCGCCGGGCGTATCGCCGTCGAAGGTCGCCGCGCGCAGGCCCAGTTCGCCGGCCGCGTTGAGTTCCAACAACTCCGCCACCTGGTCCTGCGCCAGCGCCTTGGTCGGGAACAGGTACAGCGCCTTGCTGCGCGCGGTAATCGCCGCCGACAGCACCGGCAGCGTGTAGCACAGCGACTTCCCCGACGCGGTCGGCGTCGCCACGACGAGATGGCGGCCGGCCTGCGTCGCCCTCCACGCCTGCGCCTGGTGGCGATACAGCCGGTCGATGCCGCGGCTGCGCAGCGCGCGCGCCAGTGCTTCGGGCACGTCGTCTGGCATCGGTGCGTAGTCGCCGGCCTGCCCCGGCAGCAGCAGGGTGCCGGTCACGCGGCCCGGGTACTTCGCCGAGAGCTTCGTTGCCAGTGCGCTGCCGGGGGCGGCATCGCCGGTGGTCGTCAGGGCCTGGTCGGGCTTGAGGATCGCGTTCAAGGCAGCGCGGATCTCGCAGGAAACGGGGCGCGAGCGTGCCCGTTGGGCGTCTCACCGCGCGAGACTGGCCGCTGCCGTGCCGCAGCCGCGCTTCACGGCCGGGGCATCGCACAGGCGCCAGCATCACCGCTCCCCCTCCATGGAGATCCACGATGCAGAATCTCGACGGCAAGAAGATCGCCATCCTCGCCACCGACGGCTTCGAGCAGTCCGAACTCGAGAAGCCGCAGGCCGAACTCAAGGCCGCCGGCGCCCACGTCGACGTGATCGCCCCGGGCGACGTCTCCGCGATCAAGGGCTGGGACCAGACGGACTGGGGTCGCGAGGTCAAGGTCGACGTTGCCCTGTCAAAGGCCGATGCCGGCAGCTACGACGCGCTGGTGCTTCCCGGCGGCCAGATCAACCCCGACAAGCTGCGTATCGAACAGGACGCGGTCTCGTTCGTGCGCACGTTCGGAGAGTCGGGCAAGCCCGTCGCGGCGATCTGCCACGGCCCGTGGCTGCTGGTTGAAACCGGGCTCGCCAAGGGCCGGAAAGTGACGTCGTGGCCGTCGGTCAAGACCGACCTCGTCAACGCCGGCGCGCATTGGGAGGATTCGGAAGTCGTCGTCGACGGCAACCTGATCACCAGCCGTAATCCGGACGACATTCCGGCCTTCAATCGCGCCATCGCCAGCGCGCTGGCCGGCTGATCACGGGGGCCACGCCGATGACGACCGCACTGCAGTGTCTGGCCTGGGCGATCGTCCTCGGCCTGGTCCACATTTTCGTTGCGGCCGCGTTTGCCACACGGCAGCGCGGCCTGTCCTGGAACGCCGGCAACCGCGATGGCGATGCGCCCCCGCTCACCGGCGCTGCGGTCCGCACCGCGGCCGCCAATCGCAACTTCCTGGAGACGTTCCCGTTCTTCGCCGCGGCGGTGCTCGCGGTCGAACTGGCGGGCGTGGGCGACGCGCGTACCGCGCTCGGCGCGCAGATCTATCTGTGGGCGCGCGTGGCCTATCTGCCGGTCTATGCAGTCGGCATTCCCTACCTGCGCAGCGCCATCTGGGTGGTGTCGTTGTGGGGCATCGTGCAGGTGCTGTCGGCGCTTTTCTGAGGCAGCACCCGCGCTGCTTTGCGGACGTCGCTGAACCGTTCGCACAGTCGCGTTCCGTGTCATCCAAATCCACCCTGCGATTCACGAGAACGAGACGAAACCGCCCGTAGCCTGCGCGCTCCCAACCAGCAGTACCCGTCCCATGAAGCGCGACACGGACCCCACTCTCGTGATCTCCCTCGGCCGCAATGGCCGCGTGTCCTACCCGGATCGCTGCTGGGAAGAGATCGAACCCGTGCTGCGGCGCATGTGGGAATTCGACGGCCGCATGTGTGCCTGGCACGATGTGCGCGCCGCGGTACAGGCTGCCTGGCGCGCCGGCGACGGCGTCGATGCCCAGCGCGGTCGGCGGCGCATGCTGGAGAACCGCGCGGCCTGATCCCCTCGGCACGCGGCACGCGCCACCGGCGCTTTTCGGCGGCTCGGTGACGGCTCGCTCCGTGAACTGCATCGTGAATTTCGGACGGCGGACGCCTCTGCGGGCTCGCAGGCTGGAGCTATCGCAACTGCATCTGCGTATTCCGACGTCCCCTCGACATAGCCGGTCAAATCCGTGGGCCTCATGCAGAGGCCCGACGATGGCCGATTCCCCCCAGCGCCGTTGCGCGATGCTTGCCATGCAACTGTGCGACCGGGGCAGCCGCGACGCGCGCGTACTCGACACTACGGCACACGTGCCGCGCAAGGTCTTCATGCACGAAGACGCCGCTGCGCATGCTTAGGCCGACACGCCCCTGCCGATCGAAGCCGGCCACACGATCTCCCGGCGTTTCTTCACCGCGTTGATGGCCGAAGCAGCGGCTCGGCCGCAATGATGACCAGCCGAGGACGTCGACTTTCCGTAAGAGGATCCGGCGCACTGCGCGTCGTGCCACACATCCCCAACGTGGACCTCGACGATGGCACCCGCGCGACGCGGTAGTTGCGCCACGTTGCCGGCAACATGACGCGGACAGGCGCAGGGTGGACGCTTCACGACCACGGAGCATGCCCATGAGCAAGGCCAACCCCACACGTCCGGCAGCGCCGGAAGACGAGAAGTCCCTGGGCGATCAGGAGAACCTGCCCGACACCGACGGTCCTGCGCTGCGCGACCCGCGCGCACGATCGGCCATGGACAACATCGGCGTCGACGACCAGGGCGACCTGCTCGACCCGGAGCTGGACGATCAGCCCGGCGATCGCGACGCGAGCGGCGACTCGTTCGCCGACGACGTGCGCAGCGATACGGGCGTCGAGAACGGCGAACCGAAGTGAGACCTCGGCGGCGCCCATGCGGGCGCCGCAGCTTGCAGGCCTCGGCTAGACGCCGCGCCGGTACACCGCGGCGTTGATGCACGCGAAGATGCTGACCAGGAACCAGCCGAACGGCAGCAGCGACAGCGTCAGCAGCCACGTGACCACGAACGCGATGCAGGCGGCGACGAACCACAGGATCGCCGAGAGCACGCGCCCTTGGACGAGCTGGCCCAGGCCGGGCACGAAGAAACTGCAGATGGCGGCAATGACGTTGCCGGCTGAACCCTGTCCGCTCATGACGTTGCTCCGCAACCTGGAAGAAGGACGCGATCGTGGCGCAGCAACATGAATTGGCGCGTGAAGCCGCGTTGCCGTCGTGGATGCGGGTCAGGACATCGCGTGCAGCCCCGGCCACACCAGCGGCGCGACCAGCATCCATACCGCCATCGCCACCATCATCAGATTCTCGGTCAGCGACACGAAGCCGAGCGGCACATTGCTGCCCCCACCCACGCACGCGCACTTGAGACTGCGCCTGTCGATGTAGACCGCCTTGAACACCGACACCGCGCCGATACCGCCGATCACGAGCGCCAGAGGCGCCGAGAACCAGGTGAGCGCGCCGGCCAGCATGAGCACACCGGCCAGTCCTTCGGCGAAGGGATACAGGGTCGCATACGGCACCCAGCGCCTGGCCAGCAGGTCGTAGTTGAGGAACATGCTGGAGAACGACTGCACGTCCTGCAGCTTGAGCAGCGCGAGCACGCACATGCTCAAGGCCACGAACCACTCGGCTGTGCGCACCGTCAGCGGCGTGCCGTGGACCGCCCACGACAGCGCGAGCGCCATGGCCGCAGTCATCGCGAACAGGGCGGCGACCGGGCGATAGGAGGTGGCCTTCGGATCGCGCACCTTCAGGCCGAGAAACCGGCGCAGATCGTCATACCCGCCAATCCGCGCACCGTCGATGAAGATCTGCGGCGTGGTCGCAACCTGGTGCTCGGCCTTGAACGCATCGGTCGCCTCGCGGGTGTCCAGCCAGCGGTCGTCGACGTCGTAGCCGCGGCTGCGCAACAGATGGCGCGCCTTCAGGCCGAACGGGCAGACGTGGCCGGGCATGACCATGCGATACAGCGTGGCGCGCGCTCGGACGTGGGATGACTTCATCACAGAACTCCTCGGGCAATGCCTTGCCGGCACCGGATGCGCTCTGTATACCGTCCGTACCACGGTACGGAGTCAAGCGTGGATACGATGACGATCTCCGCCTTCGCACATGCCGCCGGTGTCGGCGTCGAAACGGTGCGCTTCTATCAGCGACGAGGACTGCTCGCCACACCTGCGCGCACGGGCGGCGTGCGTCGTTACGGCAGTGCGGACCTGCGACGACTGCGCTTCATCCGCAGCGCCCAGGCCGCCGGTTTCACACTCGAGGGCATCGCCGAACTCCTGGCGCTCGATGCCACGCATGACCGGGCGCGTGTCCGCACTCTGGCCCGCGCCCGCATCGAAGCACTGGACGCGAGGATTGCCGAGCTCCAGCGCGCCCGCGACGCACTGGCAGAACTGGCGGATCGCTGCGGCAGCGGTCGTCGGGGCCCCTGCCCGATCCTGGAGGCCTTTGATGCGAACACGACAGATGCCGGAGGACCGTCCGTCGGACGATCGACCTGAATTGGCAGGCGCGGCATGTCGAAACACGCCGCCCTGATACGTCCTTGGATACGAAGCCCTGCGGCAGCCCGCCGCAACGCGCTTCGCGCATCCGCGCCTATTCAAGGAGGTTCGACATGTCCTACATCGACGGTTTCGTCATCGCCGTACCGACGGCCAACAAGCAGAAATTCACCGATCACGCGAACACCGGTGACGCGATGTTTCTGGAGCTCGGTGCGACCCGCGTGGTCGAATGCTGGGGGGACGACGTCCCCGACGGCACGCAGACCGACTTCCGCAAGGCCGTGCAGGCCAAGGACGACGAAACGGTCGTGTTCTCGTGGATCGAATGGCCCGACAAGGCCACCCGGGATGCCGCGATGGCGAAGATGATGGACGGCAGCGATCCGCGCATGGATCCGGAAAAGAACCCCATGCCCTTCGATGGCAAGCGGATGATCTATGGCGGCTTCGCCACGCTGGTGACACTCGGCGGCAGCTGATCAGTGCGCGCGCGGGCGCGTCGACGATCGAGCTGCCCGCGTCGGCACGGCATCCCATACCGGAGTTCGAGATGGACAAGGTGACCACGTGGCTGTGGTGCGACGGCACCGCCGAAGACATGGCCGCGTTCTATACGGGCCTGATCCCCGACAGCGACATCGTCGAGACGGTACGCGCCCCGCTCGACACGCCCGGCGGTCCGCGGACGGGCGACGTGCTGATGGTCGAATTCACGCTCGGCGGCCGCAGTTTCGCCGCACTCAACGGCGGGCCGGGCGTCGCACCGAGCATTGCCCTGTCGCTGCAGGTGGTCTGCGAGGACCAGGCCGAGGTGGACCGCTACTGGAACGCGCTGAGCGCCGATGCCGAAGCCGAACAGTGCGGCTGGCTCAGGGACCGCTTCGGCGTGGCCTGGCAGATCGTGCCGCGATCGATGCTGGCACTGCTCAAGTCACCCGACCGCGCGCGCGCCAGACGGGCAATGGAAGCGATGATGTCGATGCGCAAGCTCGACATCGCCGTACTGGAGGAGGCCGCCCGGCCGGGTTGAAACCCGCCGGAGCGCATGAAAAAGGCGCGTCGCCAGACGCGCCTTTCGTTCAACGCAGTGGCACTCAGCCGACGCGGAAACGGTCGGTGTCGTCGCGACCATCGTTGTCGCGCAGGTAGTGATTGCCGGTGTAGCGGTCGTGCGAGACGTAGGCGTCTTCCACGGCCGCCTTGGCGCGATCCCAGTCGAGCGGCGATTCGCCGCGACGGTTGGGCCACTCGCGCTCGAGCTCGCTGGCGAGCGAGTCGTCCCAGGCGCGGTCGGCGTGCCGGCTGCGTGCGTAGGCACCGTACCGGTAGGCCGGCTGGTAATGGCTGTAGTCGGCATCGGCGTCGCGGTACGGCGCCTTCTCGAACGCCTCGGCGTGATAGGCATCGCTGCGCGCATACAGATCATAGGTGCGATCCGTGCGATCCCACGCGTCGCGGACCGCAGGCCGCGCGTCTTCCCAGGCCAGACGCGACTCGCCGCGCGCCTTGTCCCAGTCCCGCTGCAGATCCGGCTCGGACTCGTCCCAGCCGCGGGTACGCTCGGCCTCGCGTGCCTGCAGCCCGAAGCCGTAGGCCGGCGCATAGTCGCGGTCATAGTCGTGGTCGGCCTTGACGTAATCGCGCTCACGATGCGCGTCGCGCCAGTACTCGACTTCGCCGGTCGGATCGATGCGCTCGGCGACGCCCTTGCCGACAGCCGCGCCGGCGACGACGCCGACTGCCGCACCGATCAACGTGCCCACCGGTCCGAAGATCGTGCCGGCCGCGGCGCCTGCGGCCACGCCCCCTGCCGCGCCCCCGACGCCCACGCCTACCGGATGCGCGCCGGGGGTCTTGGTGATGGGGTCGCGGTTGAGGTCGCGGCCACCGTCCTGGATCTCGTCTTTCTTGCTCATCGCTGTGCTCCGGTCGGTTGCTGGATGGAAACCCCACCCTGCGTCCGGGGCGATGAAGTCGTCGTCGCGAAACGCACAACAGGCAGCCGACCGTTCAGTCGCGCAGGTCCACTGGCGTCTCGCCTTGCTTGCCGGCCTGCAGATCGTGCGCCACGCGCGGGTCGCGCCGCTGCACGCGCGGCACCGCGCCCACGACCAGCATTGCCACCAGGGTGGTCACCAGTGCCACCATCTCCTGGCCCATGCCTGCGGCCATGCCGATGGCCGCAGTCATCCACACGCCCGCGGCCGTGGTCAGGCCCTCAATGCGTTCGTCCTTGCCAAGCTTCAGGATCGCGCCGGCGCCGAGGAAGCCGATACCCGACACGATGCCCTGCATCACGCGCGTCACTTCCGCGCCATCGATCCCCGAAAGCAAGGGTGCGAGCACGAACAGCGCCGAGCCGATCGACACCAGGATGTGCGTTTTCAGACCCGCCGCGCGCCCCTTGTGCTCGCGTTCCCAACCCACGATGCCGCCCAGCAGCGCCGCGACGAGCACCCGGACGACGATGGTCGTCAGCGTGTCGACATCGGGCAGCGCGAGTTCGCGTGCGACTGCGGCGCCGATCGCATCCAGCGTGCTCATGCTGCAAACCCCTGCGCGGGACGGAAGGCGCGGCGTGCGGATCGATGCATTGTGTCGGCTCGTGTGGCGTGCGCCGAGCCTAGCCATGCACCGGTCACCCGGTGGTGAGGGAATGATGAAGCCGCAAGCGCCCGGCCGTATCGGCGCCAGAACATTGCATCCCGATGCCCATCGCGCGCCGCGACTTGAATTGCCGCGCCGCGACAACAGGTCAGTGCTTTCCGCCTGGAGTCCCCCCGATGCCCGATCTGTTCGCCCCCCTCGACGCCGGTGCGCTTGCCCTGCCCAACCGCATCGTCATGGCGCCGCTCACGCGCAACCGCTCGCCCGGTGCAGTCCCGCTGCCACGCACCGCCACGTACTACGCCCAGCGCGCGACCGCCGGGTTGATCGTCAGCGAGGCCACTGCGATCAGTCACCAGGGCCAGGGCTATGCCGACGTGCCCGGTCTGTATGCACCGGAGCAGTTGGACGGCTGGCGGCGCGTGACCGATGCGGTGCACGAGGCGGGCGGGCGCATCGTGGTGCAGATGTGGCACGTCGGCCGCATCTCGCATACCTCTCTGCAGCCCGATGGCGGTGCGCCTGTCGCACCGTCGGCCATTCGCGCCAAGGGCAAGACCTTCATCAGGAACGAGGATGGCGGCGGCGCGTTCGTCGACACGTCCGAGCCGCGCGCGCTCGAGACATCCGAGCTGCCAGGCATCGTCGAGGATTACCGGCGCGCAGCGCGCGCCGCGATCGATGCCGGATTCGACGGCGTGGAAGTGCATGCGGCCAACGGCTATCTGATCGACCAGTTCCTGCGTAGCGGCAGCAATCAGCGCACCGATGCCTACGGCGGGACGGTCGAGAATCGCGTGCGGTTCCTCGGCGAGGTGATGCGCGCGGTGGTCGACGAGATCGGCGGCGAGCGCACGGGTATCCGGCTGTCGCCGGTGACGCCGGCCAATGACGCGCACGATCCGGATCCGCAGCCGCTGTTCGAGCACGTGGCCAAGGTCATCGGTCCGCTGGGCCTCGCCTTCGTCCACATCATCGAAGGTGCGACCGGCGGCGAGCGTGACTACACGCAGGGCGAAGCGCCGTTCGACTACGCCGCGCTGCGCTCGGCCTACCGCGAAGCAGGTGGGAACGGGGCGTGGATCGTCAACAACGACTACGACAAGGCCGATGCCCAGGCGGCGATCGCCTCGGGACGCGCCGATGCTGTGGCCTTCGGCCGGCCGTTCATCGCCAACCCCGATCTGGTCCGGCGCCTGCGCGAGGATGCCCCGTTGAATGCGCTCGACCAGGCCACGCTCTACGGCGGCGGCGACGCAGGCTACATCGACTACCCGACGCTCGACTGAGCGTCGGGCGCTCCCGCCCGACGCCCGTCAGGCCCCGCGTCCGCACTCAGCCCGGGCGCGTGGGCCTGGGTGTGGGCGTGGGCGCGGTCTGGAATTCCTGACCGGTCACCGGATCGCGCGCGCGGCCGTCCATGGTCGGTTGCGCGTTGGGCACGATGCGGCCCTGCGCATCGCGCACCGGTGTCGGCGTCACTGGCGTGTTCTGCACCGGTTGCGTGGCCGGTTCCGGACGCGTCGGCGTCGACGGGCCGGTCTGCGGAATCGTGCCCGGCGGATGGCCGCGCTGGGCGGGATTGGCGGGCACGGCGGGTGTCGTCGCGGGCACCGGTTGCGTGGTCGGCTGCGGCGTGGACGGCGGGCGTTGCACCTGCTGGGCCCAGGCCGCCGGGGCGGCGAGGGCCGCGAGCAGCGCGGCAGCGGACAGGATCGGGGGACGCTTCATGGCGCAGTACTCCGGAAGGGGGGCCCCGATCCTGTGACCGGCGCAATGCAGCACCGGTGAAGCAGCCCTGGTCAGTCGACGCAGATCGTCGAGGCCACGCCGGCGCGCACGCGCTGCTGACAGCCGAAGGGGTTGGTGTCGACGCTGCACTGCCCGGCGACCTGCGTGCCGTCGACACTGCCTTCCGGTGCCAGGCACAGGCCTTCGCACTGCTCGCTGTGCGTACAGGCCTTGCCGACGTCGCTGGTCTGGCGCAGGCACTGCATGACCGGCGCTCGGCCGAGCTGGGTCCACTGACCGCCCTCGCGCAGACAGTCGGCTTCGTTGGTGACGGTGGCCTTGTCCGGGCCGCCGATCGGGGTCACGACATCGCCACGTTCGGCCGGCGCGTTGCACGCGGCCAGCAGGGCGACGAGAAGAACGGGGGCGATGCGCTTGATCATGGGCGGGTCCCGAAGGTGGAGTGGCGGCGAGTCTAGGCGCGCGCGCGTGAACCGGTGCGCATGCCGCCACGGCGGCCTCGACCCCGCCCGTCGACGATGCGCGTTGTGACGCCGGCGTGGCGATGTCGAAACAGGCAATCGCCGATCGTCGTCAGGACAGGGCCGCATGCGCGGCGCTTCAATCAGGAGATAGCCTCATGCGCAAGCTCATCGTGTCCGCCTTCATCAGTCTCGACGGCGTCATGCAGGCGCCTGGCGGTCCGGACGAGGACCGCAGCGACGGCTTCGCATTCGGCGGCTGGACGGTGCCGCACGCCGACGCGGCGTTCGGCGAGGCCATGGGGTCGCTGTTCGCCGAACCGTTCGAACTGCTGCTGGGCCGCCGCACGTGGGAGATCTTCGCCGGCCACTGGCCGCACATGTCCGACGACGGCGACGACGCCGGCCTCGCCCGGCAGTTCAACGCCACGACCAAGCACGTCGCCACGCACTACCCTGAGATTCTCTCGCGCTGGCCCGGCAGCATTGCGCTGGGCGCCGATGCCGTTGCCGCGGTCCGCGCGCTCAAATCGCAGGACGGCCCCACGCTGCTGACCCAGGGCAGCAGCACGCTGGTGCAGCAACTGCTGGCGAGCGACGTCGTCGACGAGATCCGCCTGCTGACCTTTCCGGTGCTGCTGGGGCGCGGCAAGCGGCTGTTCGATGACGCGGCGCGGCCTGCGGCGTTCCGCCTGGAGAGCGGCGTGGTGTCACCGGACGGCATCGTGATCACGCGGTATGTGCGCGCCGGCGATGTCGTGACGGGGTCGTACGCGCTGGAATGACGCGTCGCCGGTGATCCAGTGGCAGAGTGCCCGCAAAAGTTGCGGGCGAGCGCGCGGGCATCGGACGGGGTGCCTTCCGGGCTATTGACGACACGTGTAGTCATGGCGCAAGGTGACGACACATGTAGTCAACCGGGAAGCCGCCATGCCCAAGAAGACCGTCGGGGACCAGGAACTGGCCCTGCTGCAGCATCTCGCCGAGGCGGGGCCATCGACCGTCGGCGAGGTCGCCGCGGCATTCGGCGAGCCGCGTGGCCTCGCCCGCTCCACCGTGCTGACCATGATGGAGCGCCTACGGGCGAAGGCGTATCTGCGCCGCAGCCAGGCCGGCGGCGGCGCATTCCGCTACGCGCCCACCACGGGCCAGGACGAAGTGGTGCACAGCGCGATCGGCAGTTTCGTCGAGAAGACGCTGCAGGGTTCGGTGTCGCCGTTCGTGGCCTGGATGTCGGAGCGCAAGCACGTCAGCGACGACGAACTCGCCGAACTCGAGGCGCTGGTCGCCACCCTGCAGTCCAAGCGCGGGGAGTCCTGACATGGCCGTAGCCGCGTTCGTCGAACTGCTGCTGCCGCGCCTGCTCGCGGTCAGCATCCAGGGCAGTCTGCTGGTCGCCCTGGTCTGGGCGCTGTGCCGCGCCCTGCCCCGCCTGCCCGCCGCGACGCGGTGCTGGCTGTGGTGGCTGGTCGCGCTGCAACTGCTCGTCGGCCTGCTGTGGTCGAACCCGGTCGCACTGCCGCTGCTGCCGGCGGTCGAACAGGTGGTGGCCAGCGAGGCAGCGGTCCGCGTGCCGCTCGATACACAGGGCGCCGCCGTGTTCGCTCCGGTCGAGCACGACCCGCTCCAGACCGCGGCCGCATCGACGGCCCCGGCGTGGTCGTGGACGTTCGCATTCGCCCTGATCTGGCTGCTCGGCGTGTTCGCGCTGGTGGCGCGCAGCCTGCACGGCCTGGCCGCGTCGCGACGCCTCGTGGCGGCTTCGGTGCCGTGCGACGACGCGGGTCTGTTGCAGGCGCTGGCCCTGGCGGCCGACGCGCATGGCCTGCGCAAGTCGCCCGAGGTGCGGGTGTCGGACGCGATCGCGTCGCCCCAGCTGATCGGCCCTTGGCGTCCCGTCCTGCTGCTGCCCGGCAACCACGCGCGCGTGTTGCGCGCCGACGAACTGGACATGGCACTGACCCACGAACTGGTGCATCTGCAACGCCGCGACCTCTGGCTGGGCCTGCTGCCGGCACTCGCGCAGCACCTGTTCTGGTTCCATCCGCTCGCACATCTGGCCACGCGCGAATACGGGCTCGCCCGCGAAGCCGCCTGCGATGCCGCGGTACTCGCTGGCCACGCGCACGGCGCCCGCGAATACGGCGCCCTGCTGCTGCGGCTGGGCATCGCCCCGCGCCCCGATGCCGGGCTTGCCAGCGCATCGCCCGACTACACCTTCCTCAAGCGGAGACTGACCATGCTCCAGACCACTCGCCCGCTGTCGCGCGCCGTCGCGCTGTCGACGACCCTGCTGGTCGCGGCCGTCGGCGTGATGCCCTACCGCATCACCAACGCCGCGACGCCGCCCCCGCCCCCGGCCCCGGTGACGCCGCCTGCGCCACAGACGCCGCCCGCCCCGCCCGCGCCCCCGGCGCCCGTGACACCGGCCATGCCCACTGCGCCGGCCATGCCCGCAATGCCCGACATGCCCGATGCACCGCCGCCTCCCCCGGCACCGCCCGCGCCCGACGCCGACGCCCCGCGCGGTCACGTGCACACCGTCCGCACGCGCAATGCCGGTGCCGACGGCACGCCGATCCGCGGCACGTTCACGCTGGCCGACACACCGGGCGCGGAGTCCTACGTGCTGCTCGACGACTCCCACAGCATCGCGTTGAGTTCCAGCGACGAACTGCGCCAGGCCCGCGCGGCGCAGGACGGCACGACACCGATGCTGTGGCTGCGTCGCGGCGACACCCGCTACATCGTCCGCGATGCGGACACCATCGCCCGGTTCCGCGCCGCCTTCGACGACGTCGTGCGGCTCGGTGAACAGCAGGGCGCGCTCGGCGCACGCCAGGGCAGCCTCGGCGGCGAACAGGGCACGCTGGGTGCACGCCAGGGCGAGGTCGGCGGTCGCATCGCCAGGTTCGCGCTCGAGGCGATGGGCGGCGGTGACGACGCCGCCCGCGACGCTGCCCTGGCCGCGCTGCAGGCCGAATCGCAGCGGCTCGGCGCGCAGATGAACACACTGGCACGACAACAGTCGCTGCTGGCCGGTGAGCAGGGTGCGCTGGCCAGGCAACAGACCGCCGCGCAGGCCCGCGCGGCGCGTCAGGCCCGTTCGATCGTCGACGAGGTCATCGCCAACGGCCGCGCCCAACGTCTCTGAGTCCCGCCGGCGTCCCGCTCGTGCGAACGGCCCGGCAACGGGCCGTTTCGCCGTATGGCCTCAGCGGTCCGGCCAATGCCAGGCCGGCGCATCGAGCAGTCCCTGGCCCGCGACGACCGTCCGGCCCTCGCGCTTGCCGAGCTGCAGCGTGTGGCAGTCGGGTACCGATTCGAGCGCTGCGATCAGGCGCGTCGCGTGCGAGACCACCCACACCTGCGTGCGCGTGGCGGCCTGCGCGATCAGCCGGGCGAGCGCGGGCAGCAGATCGGGATGCAGGCTGGTCTCGGGCTCGTTGAGCACCATCAGCGGTGGCGGCCGTGGCGTATGCAGTGCGGCGATCCACAACAGATAGCGCAGCGTGCCGTCGGACAGTTCCGCCGCCGAAAGCGGCCGCAGCAGCCCCGGCTGGTGGAACTGCAGCGTGAACCGGCCATCGTCGACCTGCAGCACCTGCGCGCGCGCACCGGGGAAGGCGTCCGACACTGCGGCATCGAGCGCCTGCGGATCGCCGATCTCACGGATCGTCGCCCACGCCGCGCCGAGGTCGTGGCCGTCGTGCGCGAGCGCCGTGGTCCGCGTGCCCAGTTGCGGCAGACGCGCCGGCGCCTGCGCGTCGGAGCGGAAATGGTCGTAGAAGCGCCAGCGGCGGATGGCCTCGCGCAGCTGCAGCACTTCCGGCGCACGACGCGGATCGGCGATCTGCGCGAACAGGCTCTCGAACGGGTCGAGATGCGCGTCCATCATCTCGAATCCGCGCCCTTGCCGGATCCGCACGGTCGCGCCGCGTCGATCGACGAGCAGGCTGGCCGGACGCAGGAACGGGCCGCTCCAGATCACCTCGCGCTTGATTTCCGGGTCGCGTCCGAACACCGACTGCGACGGCACCGGCAGGCCCAGATCGATCGCATAGCCGAAGTCCTCGCCGGCAAAGCCGAGCTTCAGCGAGACCGGGGCCAGGCGTGGGCCGCCCTGCACGACACCGCTGCCGTGTCCGCGCGCGCCGGGCCGCTCGGGACCCGCCCACAGCGTCGATGCCAGACCACCTTCGCGGGCGAGCGCCGGCACCACGCCGCCGCGCGCGGTGTCGGCAAGCAAGCGCAAGGCCTTGTAGAGGTTGGACTTGCCGCTGCCGTTGGCGCCGGTGACGAGATTGAGCCGGCCCATCGGCGCCACCAGCGCGTGCAGGGAACGGTAATGGGCGACGGCGAGGGTCGACAGCATCGGTGACGTCCGCAGGCGGCGGGCGAGCGTGTCAGCGTGAGGTCGCAGGTCCTGCGATCCGCAGACGCACGCGGGCGATGAAACTGTCGGAGGCCAGGTACAGCGTGCGGCCATCGCCGCCGAAGGTGACATTGGCGACCGCGCTGCCGGTCTCGATGCGCCCCAGGCGCGTGCCATCGGGCGCGAAGGCAAACACGCCGCCCGGGCCGGTCGCCAGCACTGTGCCATCGGCCGCAACGGTCATGCCGTCGGGCAGCCCCGGCGCGTCGTCGCCGACCAGCGCGGTGACATCGGCGAACACCCGCCGTGCGGTGACCGCGCCGCTCGCGTCGAGCGTGTAGGCCATCCACAGTGCACGTTCGGGGTCGGAATTGGCGACGTAGAGGGTGCGCTGGTCGGGCGACAGCGCGATGCCGTTGGGGCGCGTGAGCTGGTCGTCGAGCAGATGCACGCGACCATCGGTGTCGAGCCGGTACACGCCGTTGAACGCCAGTTCCTTGACCGGCGAATCGTCCAGGTCCTTCAGGCCGTACGGCGGATCGGTGAAGAACACCGCGCCGTCGTCGCGACGCACGACGTCATTGGGGCTGTTGAAGCGCTTGCCTTCGAAGTCGCGCGCAAGCACGGTGCGCGCGCGGGTGCGCAGGTCCAGCCGCGCCACCGCGCGGTTGCCCGAATCGGCCAGCAGCAAGGTGCCGCCAGGCTCGGCGAACAGGCCGTTGGCGCCGGCTTCGCGCAGCACGTCGGTCGGCGGGCCGTCGTAGCCCGACGGTTCGAGGAACACCGACAGCCCGCCGGCCTGCGACCAGCGATGGATGCGGTTTTCCGGCACATCGGTGAACAACAGATAGCCCGCCCCGTCGGCAATCCAGGCCGGCCCTTCGGCCCAGGTGAAGCCCTCGGCCAGCCTCTCGATGCGCGCATCCGGCGCGACCACGGCGTCGAAGCCCTCGGCGTATGCGGTCAGCCCACCCACCGTTGAATACGAAGGCGACATACCGGGCGTGGACCCGGCGCCACCGGCGCAGCCGCCCAGCGCCGAGGCGCACAGCAGGACCGAAAGGGAATGGAACGCGCGCATGGCAACACCTCGAACGGGACGGGCCGCACAGCCTGCCACGCCCCCTGTCACATCGCGTCGCGACCGCGCCACCGGAACAGTGTTTCGCACGGCTCGCCATGGTGGGCCGGCTCCCTCGGCCGCAGCTTGTTGCGCACCACGACGGCCGTTGCCGAGGAGTCTCCGATGTCCCGCCTGCCCGCGCTTTTCATCTCGCACGGCTCGCCGATGACCGCGCTCGAACCCGGCGAGGCCGGGCTGCGACTTGCCGCGCTCGCGGCCGCACTGCCGCGGCCACGTGCCATCGTCATCGCCTCGGCGCACTGGCTGGCCGCGGCGCCACGCGTTGGCGGTGCGCCGCAACCGCTGACCATCCACGACTTCGGCGGCTTCCCGCAGGCCTTGTTCGACATGCGTTATCCGGCGCCCGGAGATCCGGCACTCGCCGCGCAGGTGGCCGAGCTGCTCGCGGCGGCCGGGCTGTCTGCGGCGCTCGACCCGCAGCGCGGCCTCGACCACGGCGTCTGGGTGCCGCTGCATCTGCTTTACCCGGATGCCGCGATCCCGGTGGTCCCGGTCTCGATACAGCCCGACCTGGGCCCGGCCCACCAGTTCGCGCTGGGACAGGCCCTGGCACCGCTGCGCGACGATGGCGTGCTGGTCATCGGCTCGGGCAGCATCACCCACAACCTGCACGACTGGCGCCACTACAGCGAGGCGCGCGAAGCGCCCTACGTGCGCCCCTTCATCGAATGGATCGAGCAGCGATTGTCGGCAGACGAGATCGAGGCCCTGCTCGATTACCGGCGGCAGGCGCCGTTCGCCGAACGCGCCCACCCGACCGACGAACACTTGCTGCCGCTGTACGTCGCGATGGGCGCCGGCGGTGCGCCGATGCGTGCGCAGCGCATCGACGCCGGCATCGATCAGGGATTCCTGGCGATGGACATCTACCGGTTCGACGGGACGCCCTGATACGAAAACGCCGGCGCGGGGCCGGCGTTTCGCTTTGCACTCGTTGCGGTATCAGCGGCGTTTGCCGATCCGCGCATGCATGTGCGCTTCGTCGTCCAGCCAGTTCTGGTCCTTGTTCTTCAGGAAGAAGATGTAGACCACCAGCGAGACCGCGATGACCGAGGTCGCGTAGATCACGAAGGTCGAGACCTGGTTGGACGACAGCGCCGCCTGGTAGGCCAGCGGCGCGGTGCCGCCGAATGCCGAGTTCGCCAGCGCGTAGCCCAGACCCACGCCCAGCGCGCGGATGTGGGTGGGGAACAGTTCGGCCTTCACCACCGCGTTGATCGAGGTGTAGCCGGTCAGGATCACGAAGCCGATGCCGAGGATCACGAAGGCCGACAGCGCGCTCGTCTGCTGCGGCAGCGCCGTCACCAGATACCAGGTGTAGAGCACGCCGCCGATGCCGAAGAACACCAGCAGGCTCTTGCGACCGATGCTGTCCGACAGCCAGCCGCCGACCGGCTGCAGCAGCATCAGGAAGGTCAACAAGCCGAGGTTGATCCAGGTGCCGACGATGACGTCGTCGCCGGCGAAAGCGCTCTGGATCATCTTCGGACCGTTCACCGAGTAGGTGTAGAAGGCGATGGTGCCGCCGGCGGTGATCAGGAAGCACAGCAGCAGCGGCCGCCACTGGTTGACGAACAGCTCGCGCATCGAGCCGGACGTGCGTGCACCGCCGGTCTTCGCCGCCTCGATCGATTCGACCTCCAGCGACTCATCCATCGTGCGGCGCAGCCAGAACACCACGATCGCCGCCAAGCCGCCGATGCCGAAGGCCACGCGCCAGCCCCATTCGGAGATCTGCGACACATCGAGCATCAGCAGCATCGCCAGCAATGTGGCCTGCGCCAGCACGTGACCGCCGACCAGCGTCACGTAGTGGAACGAGGACAGGAAGCCGCGCCGGCCCGGAATCGCGGCCTCGGACATGTAAGTCGCGCTGGCGCCGTATTCGCCGCCGGTCGCAAACCCCTGCACCAGGCGCGCGAACAGCAGCAGCACTGCCGCCCAGATGCCGATCTGTTGTGCGGTCGGCGCAATCGCGATCAGGAACGAGCAACCCGCCATCACCGACACCGACACCGTCAGTGCGAGACGCCGGCCGTAGCGGTCGGCAAAGCGGCCGAAGTACCAGGCGCCGATGGGGCGCATCAGGAAGGTCGCAGCGAAAATCGCCCACACGTACAGCGTGGAGTTCTTGTCGTCGGCCGAGAAGAACTGCGACTCGAAGTAGGCGGCGAACACCGAGTAGACGTAGACGTCGTACCACTCGACGAGGTTGCCGGCCGACCCCTTGAGGGTGTTGGACACCGACCGGCGCAAGCTGGCGGGACGGTTCGCGGAGGGGGCGGCTGCAGCGCTGGACGCACTCATGCGGGGGGCCTGCTCGGGGGGAGAAGGCGGCGAGTATAGGTGCCGGCCCGGTGAGGGGCGGCGCATCTAGTCCATTGGTATTAGAGATGGCACGGCCGCGCTGTGCGTCGGCATCGAGTCGCGTAGAGACAATCCGGCGTGCGGCTGCGAATGACAGCGGACGAGCCGGGGCCAACGACGCGCGGTCGAACGCGCGCCGAACCTCCGCGTGCTCACTGCGCCGGCAATCGCGCGACCGGGTTGTGCCCCTCGGAGGCGCAGCCCGGCGACGGCGACGGCCGCCCGACTCTCGCAAACATCTCGGATCGACCGCAGCCGAGGCGTCGCTGATTCAGGCCGTGCCCGCTTCGGCCCCACCGCGCTGCAAGGGATCGGGCAGCGGGTCGGCGGCATCGACGAACGACAGCGACACCGAGTTGAGGCAATGGCGCTCGAACGTCGGCGGCGGACCGTCCGGGAACACATGCCCCAGATGGCTGCCGCAGCGGGCGCAGACTTCCTCGACCCGGATCATCCCGTGGCTGGTGTCGCGGATGCGGCCGATGTGCGCTTCCTCGTACGGCGCGAAGAAACTCGGCCAGCCGGTGCCCGAATCGAACTTTGCGCTGGAGCGGAACAGCGGCAGACCGCACAGCCGGCAGCAGTAGGTGCCCTCGCGCTTGTTGTCGAGGAACACGCCGCAGAACGGTGCCTCGGTACCGTGTTGCAGCAGCACGCGGCGCTCGTCGGCGGACAGCCCGGCTTCCAGCGTGGCGCGCTGTTCGGGGGTGAGCGGCGTGAGATCGAAACGGGACATGGGCATCCTGGCGGCGGCGCGGCGGCGAGCGTGGAACTCCACAGATGGCGGCAAGCCTGCCGCGTCTCAAGCCGGGCGCGCGTGAACCCGCACACGCGCACGCCCCCGCGTTTCCAGCCCGTAATCAGCGCGAGTTGTCACGTTGCAGGAGCGCGCTCACTCGTGAACGCGCCTCCTGCCGCGTTCGCCTCGTTCCTTCCCTGCGCTGCTCGTGACGATCTCAGGCGCCCTTCGGCCGCGCCACTTCGATCCACGTCGGCGCGTGGTCGCTGGCCTTGTCTTCCAGCCGTACCCAGCGATCCACTCCCGCAGCCCGGACGGTCTTCGCCAGCACCGGATTGGCCAGCAGATGATCGATGCGCAGTCCGCGGTCGCGCTGCGCATGCTGACGGAAGTAGTCCCAGAACGTGTAGACCGTGTCCTCCCCGAACACGTCGCGCAGCGTATCGGTCCAGCCCTGCGCCAGCAGCGCCTCGAAGGCGGTGCGCACCTCCGGCTGGATCAGCGCATCCTTGCGCCAGGCCTTGGCGTCGTACACATCCGCATCGGTGGGAATCACGTTGAAATCACCCATCAGCAGCGCCGGATGCGGCAGATCCACCAGCGTCTTCGCATGCCGCTGCAGGCGCGCCATCCACGCCAGCTTGTAGTCGAACTTCGGCCCCGGCTGCGGGTTGCCGTTGGGCAGATACAGCGCCCCGACGACGACGCCGTGGACCGCCGCTTCGATGTAGCGCGCCTGGTCGCCCTTCGCACCGCCCGGCAATCCGCGTCGGCTTTCCACCGGCACCGCGCCGCGGCCGAGCAGCGCCACGCCGTTCCACCCGCGCTGGCCCTGCCAGATCGCACCGTAGCCTGCCGCCTCCAGCGCCTCCACCGGAAATGCGTCGTCGGCGGCCTTGAGCTCCTGCAGCGCGACGACATCCGGCTTCGATTCCGCCAGCCACGCCAGCAGGTTCGGCAGCCGCGTCGCGATGCCGTTGACGTTGAAGGTGGCGAGTTTCAGAGTGTTCCGGCGGCTCATGGTGGGCTCCATCACGAACACGCGACGCTAGCCCGTCGCCCGCCGCGTGCGGATGAAAACCGCCGGTCTCTCGCGCGAACTTTCCCGGCGCCAACCCCGTCGCGCGCTGCACGTTGCTGCGGGCGCGGCAGCGGAGCGCGACCACTGCCGCGCCCTGCAGAACTGGGCGCTGCTCGTCAATGGATCATGAAGTCGTAACGACCGCCCACCGGGTGATCGTCGCCACCCACGACACGCCATTCCACCTGGTAATCGCCTTGCGACAACGCCTGCGCGGGAACAGCGTGAAGGGTTCGGTTCTCGTTGCTGTGGGTGACCGTGATGTTCTCGACCGGCGTCAGCGTTCGATCACCATTGATCCTGCTCACGGTGACGCGCGAGGCACCCGGTTGCACAGCCCCGTCGAACGTCAGCTCGATGTGGTGGAACGCCGACACGTGGCTGTCTGCTGCGGGCGTCGAGGACACCAGGGTGACATGGGCGGAAGCACCGCCAGCGACGACGAGACCGGCAGCAAGCACCAGGCCCTGCAGCGCGCGACGCAACAATGGAATAGGCATGAAACACCGTCCTTTGATCGTGAATGGAACGACTGGAAAGCAACTTGGCATCAGAACCACAGGCGCACACCGGCCACCAGCCGCGTGTCGCGCGCGTGTCCGCCGGCCGCCAGCGCATAGTCGGCAGTCGCGCCGAATCGTCGCTCATGCACGACGCCGACATAGGGTGCGAAGCGACGGCTCAATTCGTACCGTAGCCGGAGGCCGCTCTCGATCTTGCCGAGTCCGGAGCCGATGCCGACATCGGGTTCGCTCTCGAGCGCGGCCACCGCCTCGACCTGCGGCTGCAGGATCAGGCGGTTGGTGATGCGGATGTCGTATTCGGCCTCGGTCTTCAGCTGCACCTGTCCACCGCTGCCGACGTAGGCGGTGGCCGAGACCTCGAGAAAATGCGGTGCCATGCCCTGCACGCCGAAAGCGGCCCAGCGACGCGAGTACGGCTGCATGTCCTGGCGTATGCCCACCACCACATCCCACCAGGGCAGAACGCTGCGGCCGTACAGCAGCTCGATGTCCGCCGAACCGGTACGTCCCCCGTCGCGCTCGCCCTCGCTGCGCAGCCAGAGCCGGTCGAGGTCGGTACCGAGCCATGCCACGGCCTCCCACGCTTGTCCGGTGCCGTGGGCCGCATCCCAGGCTTCGATCCGGTCGAACACCACCATGGAATTGACCGGTGACGCATGCTCCATCGAGTGATGGTGGAGCGCCGGGAAGGCCGCTGCGAAATCGGCTTCGGTCGGCATCGGGATCGGCGTGCGTGGCGCGCGGGGTGCAGGCATGCGGCAATGCCCCATTGCCTCATGTTCCGGTGTGCAGCCGGCGGACGCTGCAGGCGCGTCGTGGCCATGCGATCCGGTCGGTGCCTCCGGCAGCGTGCAGTGCCCCATCGCCGCATGCTCCGCCGTGCAGTTGGCGGGCGCAGCAGGCGCGCTGTGGTCGTGCGCTCCAGCCGGTGCCTCCGGCAGCGTGCAATGCCCCATCGCCGCGTGCTCCGGCGTGCAGCCGGCGGGCGCCGCAGGCGCGCCGTGGTCGTGCGCTCGGGCCGGCATCTCCGGCAACGTGCAGTGCCCCATCGCCGCATGCTCCGGTGTGCAGCCGGCAGGCGCCGCATGTCCGCGGTGAGCGTGCGGTTCGGCGGCCGTCTCCGGCAACGTGCAGTGCCCCATCGCGGCGTGCTCCGGCGTGCAGCCGGCAGGCGCCGCATGCGCGCCGTGGTCGTGCGACCCGGCAGCTGTCTGCGACAGCGTGCAGTGTCCCATCGCCACGTGTTCTGGAGTACAGCCGGCGGTCGCAGCAGGCGCGCGGTGGTCGTGCGATCCGGCGGGGGTCTCCGGCAACGTGCAGTGCCCCATCGCTGCATGCTCCGGCGTGCAAGCGGCAGGCGCCGCAGGCGTGCCGCGGTCGTGGGCTCCGGCGGGTGTCTGCGGCAACGCGCAGTGGCCCTTCGCCGCATGTTCCGGCGTGCACGAAGTCGCAGCGGTGGGTGTTTGCGCCAGCGCCATCGGAGCGATACCAGACGCGACTGCGATCGACAGTGCGAGGACGGTGGTCTTCATGCCTCGACCCTCACTTCGCGCATCATTCCCGCTTCCATGTGGTAGAGCAGATGGCAGTGGAAGGCCCAGCGGCCCAGCGCATCGGCGCGCACCCGGAAGCTGCGTTTGCTGCCCGGAGGCATGTCCACGGTGTGTTTGCGCACCATGAAGTTCCCGTCCGCATCCTCAACATCGCTCCACATGCCGTGCAGGTGGATGGGGTGCGCCATCATCGTGTCGTTGACCAGGACGATGCGCATGCGCTCGCCATAGTTCAGGCGCAGGGGCTCGGCGCTGGCGAACGGGATACCGTCGAACGACCAGGCGAACTTCTCCATGTGCCCCGTGAGGTGCAGCTCGACCTCGCGTCCGGGCTCGCGGCCGTCCTCGTCCTCGGCCACGCTGTGCAGGTCCCCGTAGGTCAGCACGCGCCGGCCATTGCCGCGCAGGCCGATGCCGGGATCGTCAAGGCGGTGGGTCGGCGTCATCGTCTGCATGTCCACCAGCGGGTTGCGCGATTCGCTGGCCGGATGCCGCAGCATGCCGCCACCATGCGCGCCGTGGCCGCCGTGATCACCATGGCCGGCATGTGCGTCGTGGCCGGCGGGCACCGAATGCGCGGCGTGTGCGCCATGCCCCCCGTGCCCCATGTCGTCCATGGTCAGCAGCGGGCGCGGGTCGTTCGCCGGCACCGGCGCTTCCAGGCCGGCCCGCACGGCCAACGTGCCGCGGGCATGGCCGGTGCGGCCCATGTCCTGCGCGTAGATGGTGTAAGCGTCCTGCCCTGAGGGTTCGACGATCACGTCGAAGGTCTCTGCCACCGCGATGCGGAACTCGTCCACGCTCACCGGATGCACCGGCAGGCCGTCGGCCGCGACCACCGTCATCTTCAGCCCCGGAATGCGCACGTCGAAGTAGCTCATCGCCGAGCCGTTGATGAAGCGCAGCAGCACCTTCTCGCCGCTGCGGAACAGGCCGGTCCAATTGCCCGCAGGCGTGGTGCCGTTGATCAGGTACGTATAGGTGTGTGCATTGACGTCCGAGAGATCGGTGGGCGTCATCCGCATCTGGCCCCAGGCTCTGCGATCGGCCACCGTCGCGCGCAAGCCGTCGCGGCGCACGTCGCGGACGAAATCGCCCACCGTCGGCTTGTAGTAGTTGTCGTACTCGGCGTACTGCTTGAGCCGGCGGAACAGGCGGCCGGGATCAAGATCGGTCCAGTCCGAAAGCAGCACCACGTGCTCGCGATCCCAGCGGTAGGGCAAGGGCTCGATCGGATCGACGATCAGCGCGCCGTACAGGCCCGCCTGTTCCTGGAACAGTGAATGGCTGTGATACCAGTACGTCCCCGACTGGTTCAGCGTGAACCGGTACTGGTAGGTCTCACCCGGGTGGATGCCGTTGAAGCTCAGGCCGGGCACGCCGTCCATGTTGGCCGGCAGGATGATGCCGTGCCAGTGCAGCGAGGTCATCGCGTCGGGCAGCCGGTTGGCCACGCGCAGGGTCACGGTATCGCCCTGCCGCCAGCGCAGGATCGGCGCGGGCAGACTGCCGTTGACCGTCATCGCGGGCCGCACGCGGCCGGTGAAGTTGACCGGCGACGCGCCGATGGACAGATCGAACTCGGTACCGCGCAGCACCTGCGGCCCCAGACGCGCGTCATCGTCGGCCGCAATCGCAGGCAGGCGCAGGCCCGCCGTTCCGAGGGCCAACCCACCGAGGGCCAGCCCCTGGACGAAACGGCGGCGCGACTGCAGCGCGCCGTGCGCCCGCTCGAAGGAATCGTGATTCATATGCACTCCTGACGCTGCGCCGTGCGCAGCGATTCTGATGGCGTTCGGGACACCGCGAACATGGATGTCCTGCGGAAGGTCCCGGCAACGCTGCGCATCCGCGCAGCACTACGTCGTCAGGCGGAGATCGGGGGGCGCAATAGGAGATGCGGCCGCATAGTGGCCGGCGCCACAGGCCCGGCCACCGGCACGGTGGACGCGGACGGCATCACCGCCACGCCATCGGTGGCCGCCACCAGCGCCTGGAAATGCTGCATACACAGTTCGAGGCAGAGGGTGCGACAGTCCTCGTCCTGGTCATCGGCGACCTGCGGAAGCTGTCCCGCGATGGGTTCAACCGGCATCGCACGCCCGGAATGGGGGCAATGCGCATCCGTGGCCGGCGATGCGTCCACCGGCGCCTTCGTTGCCTCGACAGCCTGGATATCCATGCTTGCCACGTGAGCGGACGCCACTGCCGACGCCATGCCGTTCAACAGCAGCGTCACACAGAGCAGCACATGGAAGAGCGCGTGTTTCACACGAGGCGGCAGCGGAGGCGGCGCGGACGGGGCACGGAATAGTAGCCCAAGGCACGCACAAGCCGCTCTCTGCGCGTCGCCGCATTCATCTGCAACGCCGGCACTTGCGGACAGGCGTGCATGCGGAACGGAGGCCGACGACGAAGCGCAGCCCGGATCGTCGGCGCCCACTGCGCGCATCCGAGCCGCGTCATCCCAGGTGCGCTCGCAACGACGCCTGGCGCCGTCAGCCTCGTTGCCGATTACCATGCGCGATGCCTCAGGACCTTGCCTCAACACTCCGCAGGCGCCTCGGCCTCGCGCCGCCCGTGTCCGTCGCGTTCGAGCGCGGCGCCATGACCCCGTTCGACGGCTACACCCGGCAGCGCATCGAGTACCGCGGCCTCGAAGGCGACACCATTCCGGCCTTCCTGTTCACGCCCACGGCGCAGCCCGCCCGCGGCGGCGTCGTGGTCTTCCACCAGCACAACGGCGAATTCCACTTCGGCAAGAGCGAAATCGCCGGCCTCGTGGGCAGCCCGTTCCAGGCCTTCGGCCCCGCGCTCGCGCGCCGCGGCCTCGCCGTTCTCGCACCGGATGCGCTCACCTTCGAAGATCGCCGTGGCAAGGTATCGGGCGTGGAGCCGCACGACTACGACTGGCTCCAGCACTACCGCGCCATGAGCTATCGCCTGCTGGATGGGGACACGTTGATGCGCAAAGGCCTCGACGACGCCCAGCGGGCGTTGAGTGTGCTGATCGACGCGGCCGCGCTGGACGAACGCCGCGTCGGCATCGCAGGACATTCCTACGGCGGCTGCACCGCGCTCTACCACGCCGCCGTCGATCCAAGATGCCGCTTCGCCTGCATCAGCGGCGCGGTGTGCAGCTTCGAAACGCGTCGCCGCGAAGAGACCGGTATCACCCTGTTCGAAGCCGTGCCCGGCCTCGCGCAGCTCATCGACACGCACGATGTGCTGGCGGCCATCGGTCCTCGTCCGACGCTGGTCGTGTCAGGCACCGAAGACAAATACTCGCGCGATGCGGATCAGGTTGTCGCCAAGGTGGCCGGGGACTTCATCACCGAGCTTCGCGTCGAGCGTGGGCATGCGCTCGATCAGGAGCGGTTCGATGCGATCGTTGAGTGGATTAGCAATCGCGTATCGCACAATCAGGCCGACAAACCTAGTCCTCGCATCAGCTAGTTGCCGGCCTTCTAGTACAAGCAGTCAACGTAAATGGCACTGACCTTGTTAGCCGGCGCGGCTAACGCATACTCCTACCTACGCGGAATGGGAAGCCCGAGTGTCACAGCCGGATACGCCATCGTTTGTCTACCGGCTGCTTCGGCCATTTTCTCAGCGGACAATAGTGCAGCAAGCGCATCAATCTCACTGAGGTCTTCGGGAACAGAAGTTGCCACGCCATCTGGACCGATTCCGACGTACATGGCGTTCTGCTTCGTGAAGTTCCTCTGATTCTTGACCGCCAGGTTCCGGACGCGATCTGCAATGCTGCCCATCTGTTCTTCGCTAGGTAATCGAAGGCCATAATCTGCAACTCTTCCCCTGAGCCAGGCAGCCGAGTTTCGGTCAGGCTCCAGCAAACGCATCGTTTCTTGCAGTCCTTCTGCAAGGCCAAGCTTGATTCCATGCTTGAACAACGCCGCATAGCGTGCGTTATCCCAGTTGCCCTGCAACGCAGCGTTGTCTAGCAGGAAAGCCTTTAAGAACTCTTCTTCGGAGAGGATCGCAAGCGCAGTGGCGCGAGCGTACCGCTTGGCCTCGAACAGCAGCCGGGCATCCTCGAGTAGACCGCTGCCATTGCGGAGCGCCTTCGCCGCAGAAGCTCGCAGCGCCCCCTCTGGTGGGATACTCGCCTTCGTGTCCTTTCGGGCCATACATGTACTCCTGACTTGCGTGCGTTGCTCCAGTTTGCGCCTGCGTAGGCTCAAACAGACACGTACATCCCGTCTTGATCCTGCGCGCGGCCCAGTGCGACGAGCATCTCCAGCAGCTTGGGCAGGCGCCTCTTCCATGGGCCGCGGGCAGTGAAACGGGCGGCGATAGCGTCGACGGTGAGAGGAACAGGGCTGCTGGCGATGACGTCGGCGACGGCGCGCACTTGGTCAACGGTGTCCTTCGGCCAAGGTAGCGGCTTGGCCGCAGCCGGGATTGCGATGGCGTCGAGCGAGTTGTCGTTGGCGTCTTCGGTGGCAGCGATGCGGCCCTGTTCGGCGGGCGTTTGGTCGGCGCGGGCAGCGGGGCCCAGCAGCCCGGACAGGTCGATCAGGAAGGATTGCGAGGTCGACAGTTCCGAGGCCGCGACGCCGCGCCACTTGGCGATGAACATCGGCAACGTCGTCCGCTGCGGGGTGATGCGGGTGGATCCGTCCGTATTTGACATGGTGTCCTTGATATCCCGCGTGGGCGGGCACACCGCCGCAGCTGCGTTGCCGGTCACGGGTTGTCGCGCAAGCTGCCGACTACTGCAAGTTTTTTACCAAGGAACACCTGCCCAGTGCGATTCGGCGCTCTTTCTCGCAGAAATTGTGAACCAGCTACTTTGGTGAGCAATCGCTAGACGTCCATGTGTCCCGGCCTGACCGAACATTCGTCTGTTGGAAGCCGCGAGAATGCCGGCAATCCAGGCCTTCCCTAACCGTTTGAAGTCGCCGCTAGCTCAACCTTACCCACCAGAATCTCGGCGAGCGCCCGCGCGAACACCTCCACCGGCTGCCCGCCCGAAATCAGGTGCTGCTGGTCGATGATGATCGCCGGCACGCTGTTGATGCCGCTGCGGATGAAGAACTGCTCTTCCGTGCGCACCTCGTCGGCGTAGTCGCCCGAAGCAAGCAGTGCGGCAGCGCGATTGGCATCCAGCCCCACGCTCGACGCAATGCGCACCAGCGTCACGTGATCACTGACGTTCTCGCCGTCGCCGTGATACGCCTGCAGCAGCGCGCGCTTGAGGTCGCGTTGCCGACCGGCGATGCCGGCCCAGTGCAGCAGTCGGTGGGCGTCGAAGGTGTTCCAGATGCGTTGGCGGTCGCCGAAGGTGAAGCCGAGTTCTGCGCCGCGCGCCTGGATGGTGGCGCGGGCGGCGGTCAGCTGTTCGGGCGGCATGCCGTACTTGCGGGTCAGGTGCTCGGCGATGTCCTCGCCCTCCGGCGCCATCTGCGGGTTGAGTTCGAAGGGGCGTACGTGGAATTCGACATCGACGTTGCCTGGCAGACGCGCAAGCGCCTGTTCGAGTGCGGCCAGGCCGATGACGCACCAGGGGCAGACGACGTCGGAGACGAAATCGATGCGCAGCGGCACGCGGTCCGTGGCGGCGCTCATGCCTGCACCATCGGCAGGTTCAGGCCCTTCTCGTTCGCGCAGTCCCTGGCGATCTCGTAGCCGGCATCGGCATGGCGCATGACGCCGGTGCCGGGGTCGTTCCACAGCACGCGGGCGATGCGCTTGTCGGCTTCCGCCGAACCGTCGCAGACGATGACCACGCCAGAGTGCTGCGAGTAGCCCATGCCGACGCCGCCGCCGTGATGCAGGCTCACCCAGGTGGCGCCACCGGCGACGTTGAGCATGGCGTTGAGCAGCGGCCAGTCGCTCACCGCATCGCTGCCGTCAGCCATGGCTTCGGTCTCGCGATTGGGCGATGCGACGGAACCGGAATCGAGATGGTCGCGGCCGATGACGATCGGCGCCTTCAGTTCGCCATTGCGCACCATTTCGTTGAAGGCCAGGCCCAGCTTGTCGCGCAGGCCGAGGCCCACCCAGCAGATACGCGCGGGCAGGCCCTGGAAGGCGATGCGCTTGCCGGCCATGTCGAGCCAGCGGTGCAGGTGCGGATCGTCGGGAATCAGTTCCTTGACCTTGGCATCGGTCCTGGCGATGTCCTCGGGATCGCCGCTCAGTGCCACCCAGCGGAACGGGCCGATGCCGCGGCAGAACAGCGGGCGCACGTAGGCCGGCACGAAGCCGGGGAAGTCGAAGGCGTTGGCGCAGCCTTCGTCCTTGGCCATCTGGCGGATGTTGTTGCCGTAGTCGACGGTGGGGATGCCGGCCGCGTGGAAGGCGAGCATGGCTTCGACGTGCACGCGCATGGACTGCTTGGCGGCGTCGCGCACTTTCTCGGGGTTGGCGGACTGCTCATTGATCCACTGTTCGACGCTCCAGCCGATCGGCAGATAGCCGTGCACCGGATCATGCGCGCTGGTCTGGTCGGTGACGCAGTCCGGGCGCACGCCGCGCTTCACGAGTTCGGGCAGCACCTCGGCGGCGTTGCCCAGCAGCGCGATGGATTTGGCTTCGCCGGCCTGCGTGTACTTGGTGATGCGCGCGAGTGCGTCGTCGAGATCGGTGGCCTGCTCGTCGACATAGCGGGTCTTGATACGGAAATCGATGCGGCTCTGCTGGCATTCGATGGTCAGGCTGCAGGCACCGGCGAGGCTGGCGGCCAGCGGCTGCGCGCCGCCCATGCCGCCAAGGCCCGCCGTGAGGATCCACTTGCCCGTCAGGTCACCGCCGTAGTGCTGGCGGCCCATCTCGACGAAAGTCTCGTACGTGCCCTGCACGATGCCCTGGCTGCCGATGTAGATCCACGAACCGGCGGTCATCTGGCCGTACATCGCCAGGCCCTTGCGGTCGAGTTCGTGGAAGTGCTCCCAGGTGGCCCAATGCGGCACGAGGTTGGAATTGGCGATGAGTACGCGCGGTGCATCTGCGTGGGTGCGGAACACGCCGACCGGCTTGCCGGACTGCACCAGCAAGGTCTCGTCGTCGCCGAGGGTCTTGAGCGATTCGACGATGGCGTCATAGCAGGCCCAGTCGCGCGCGGCGCGGCCGATGCCGCCGTAGACGACGAGATCTTCCGGGCGCTCGGCCACCTCGGGGTCGAGGTTGTTCATCAGCATGCGCATCGGCGCCTCGGTGAGCCAGGACCGGCAGGTCAATTCGCTGCCGCGCGGCGCGCGGATCGTGCGGGACGGGTCGTGGCGCGAAGCGTCGGTCATGGCGGTATTCCGTTGGAGACGATGCGCACGATTATCGCACCCGCCTGCGGGCAGGCTGGTGCGTCGCGGCGTGAGGCCGCACGGCGCGCCGCCGTATGCTCGTGCGCATGACACGACATCACCTTCTGCTGGCTGCGGCATGCGCCGCGGCGTTTACCGGCTGCGCCACGCATGCGGCGCCGGCCGCTTCGACTGCGCACGCCACCGTCGAGACGCCGCGCGTGCTGGTGTTCTCGCGCACCGCCGGCTTCCGCCACGATTCGATTCCGATGGCGATCGAAACGCTGAAAGCACTCGGCGCGCAGGCCGGTATCGCCGTCGACGCGAGCGAGGACGCTGCACTGTTCAACGACGAAACGCTGGCCGGCTACACGGCCGTGGTGTTCACCAGCACCACGCGCGAAGTGCTCGATGCCCCGCAGCAGGCGGCGTTCGAACGCTATGTCGCGGCGGGCGGCGGCTTCATGGGCGTACACGCGGCGGCCGACAGCGGCTACACCTGGCCGTGGTACGGGGATCTGGTCGGCGCGTGGTTCGCCCGGCATCCCGAAGGCCTGCAATCGGTGCGCGTGGTGTTCGAGGACGGGGCCGGTCCCGATGGGCTGCGCGAGTGGCAGGTCACCGACGAGATCTACGATTACCGACGCAATCCGCGGCCACATGTGCAGGTCACCGCATCGATCGACCCGGCTTCGCATCCCGACGGCCGCATGGGCGACGATCACCCCATCGCCTGGTGCCACCGCAATGCCGGTGGCCCAGCCTGGTATACGGGGTTCGGTCACGACCCGGCGTTGTATGCCAATCCGGTCTTCCGCGCGCAGCTGCTGCGCGGCCTGCAGTGGACCACCGGACGCCGCAAGGACTGCTGACATTCCCTGTAGGAGCGCGCTTGCGCGCGATGGGGCTAAACCGGTGACGCCCCGGTGACGCCCCGGTCGCCCGCGAGCGCGCTCCTACAGGGGACTGCGGCGATCTGGAGGGTTCTGGAGCGCTGCGAGCGTGTGCAATTCCGGGGCACGCATCGCGCCATCGAGCTGGCGAAGTCCGTGTAGGAGCGCGCTTGCGCGCGATGGGGCGTTACCGGCAAAGCCCCATCGCGCGCAAGCGCGCTCCTACAGGGCGCCGCATCGGCATGCACGAAAAACGCCCGGCTTGGGGCCGGGCGTTCGCGGGCGCAGTTGCGTCGGTCAGAACACCGAGGGGTCCAGCCGGCGCAGCGCGTCCTTGATGTCGGCCGAGCCGGTCCGGTCGATGTCCTCGCGGGTGTAGACCCGGCCGCCGCCGGTCGTGCATTCCTGCTCGGCGCGCTTGGAGCGTGCGTTGCGCGAGGCGGTGATGCGCGAACCGGTTTCGCGGATGCAGAAACGGTCCGAGGGGCTGGCGCGCTGACCGCGCTCGCGCATCGATTCCTCTTCCTCTTCCTGCTGCTGGGCGTGGGCCACGTGACTGACCGCGCCGAGCGCGAGACCGGCGAAGATCGCCGCCGTCCACCATGCCTGTTTCATCGTGCACCTCCTGCGGTGCGGTTGGGCGTGGCGCCCACGATACGCGCGTGCGCCGGGATCGGGGTCTGCAGACCATGAAAAACGCTGTGCCGCCCGCGTGGCGTTGCCGTCGCTTCATGCGACTGACTGCGCAGCGTCATACGCCGCCGTTATCATGTAACGATGCATCCGTTGACCCGTGTGCGCACCTTCGCGCTGATTCCGTTGTTGCTGCTCGGCGCCTGCGCCATGCAGCCCGCCCCCACCACCGATTCCGACGCGACTGCCGCCGCGCAGGTGTCCCAGGCCCGTCCCACGGTGCTGCTGGTCTCGTTCGACGGCCTGCGACCGGACTATCTCGGCCGCGGCGACACGCCGCATCTCGATGCGCTGGCGCAGGCCGGCGTGCGCGCCTGGATGCGCCCCTCGTATCCCTCGCTCACCTTCCCCAACCACTACACCCTGGTCACCGGCCTGCGCCCGGACCGCCACGGCCTGATCCACAACTCCATGTACGACGAAACACTCGGCCAGTTCCGGCTGTCCGACCGCGAGGCGGTCGGCAACGGGGCGTGGTACGCCGAGGGCGAACCGCTGTGGGTCACGGCGGAGAACGCCGGCCTCAAGACCGCCACGCTCTCCTGGCCGGGCAGCGAGGCCGCCGTGCGCGGCGTGCGGCCGACGCGCTGGTTTCCATATGACGATTCCCGTTCGATCGAAAACCGCGTCGACACGGTACTCGGCTGGCTGGGCGAGCCCGACGCCACGCGTCCTGCCTTCGCGACGCTGTATTTCGAGCACACCGATTCGGCCGGCCATGGCAACGGTCCCGAGTCGCCGCAACTGCGCGCGGCACTGCGCGAGGTCGATGCCGGGCTCGGTCGTCTGGTCGACGGCCTGCGCGCCCGTGGTCTGTTCGACCGCGTGAACCTGGTGCTGGTGGCCGACCACGGCATGGCCGAGGTGGCGCCCGGTCATGCGGTCGCGGTCGAGGATATGGTCAGTGTCGAGGAGGCCCGCGTGGTGTCCTACGGGCAGGTGGTGGGCATCGCGCCGAACGCCGGCTTCGAAGCGCAGGTCGAACGCAAACTGATCGGCGCGCACGATCACTACGACTGTTGGCGCAAGGGCGACATGCCGGCGCGGTGGCATTTCGGCACGCACCCGCGCATCCCGCCGATCGTCTGCCAGATGCACCTGGGCTGGGACGCCATCCCGCGCGCCGGCCTCGCCCGCCGCGAAGGCATGACCCGCGGTTCGCACGGCTACGACCCGGCAGCCCCGGAAATGCGCGCGATGTTCATTGCGCACGGGCCGTCGTTCCGGAGCGGCGTGACGCTGGAAGGTTTCGACAATGTCGACCTGTACCCGATGCTGGCGCGCCTGCTCGGCGTGACTCCGGCCGATAACGACGGCGACCCGCAGACCTTGTTGCCGGCCTTGCGCGATGGGGTGCGCTGAAGGCGTGCTGCAGGTGGTGGCCGCTATTCGCCGAGGTCAGGTGACAGGCTCGCGCCAGGCTTGCGTAGGTCATCTCGCATCGGGGCTGCACGCTTGGCCGGGGTTGCGGCAAACGGTTCGATTGCGTCGATGTGCGGCTCGCGCAGTGTTCTTCGCCTGCGTCCGAGGTGACGGCGCCTGACGCTTCGCCCCCACCCAACCCTCCCCCGCTTGCGGGGGAGGGCTTCGAGCTGCGGCGCATGTCCGGCGTCTTCGTAGAGGATAGGAGCCGCGCAAGCATGCCTTCCCCCGCTTGTGGGGCATTGCGCCCTTTACGGGTGGAAGGTTGGATGGGGAAGACGATCCGCTCGCACCAACCGTCGGTTTCAGCGCATCGTTCGTCGCCTGCGTCCGAGGTTGCGGCGCCTGACGCTTCGCCCCACCCAACCCTCCCCCGCTTGCGGGGGAGGGCTTCGAGCTGCGGCGCATGCCGGGCCTCTTCGTGGAGGACAGGAACCGCGCAAGCACGCCTTCCCCCGCTTGTGGGGCATTGCGCCCTTTACGGGTGGAAGGTTGGATGGGGAAGACGATCCGCTCGCACCAACCGTCGGTTTCAGCGCATCGTTCGTCGCCTGCGTCTGAGGTGACGGCGCCTGACGCTTCGCCCCCACCCAACCCTCCCCCGCTTGCGGGGGAGGGCTTCGAGCTGCGGCGCATGTCCGGCGTCTTCGTACAGGAGCCGCGCGAGTAAGCCTTCCCCCGCTTGCGGGGCATTGCGCCCTTTACGGGTGGAAGGTTGGATGGGGGCGAACGGTCGGCTTGCGCCGGCGTCCGGTTCGAGCAAGGCGTTCGTCATCTGCGTTTGATGAGCCGCCGCCTCAAGTTCCGTCCCCCTCTTAGCCCTCCCGCAACGGGGGCGGGCTGCAAACCAGAGACATGTCCGCGAATATCGGTGCTGGCAAAGCCGCCAGCCGTAGTGAAGCGCCGGCAACATCCATGTCCGAAAACGGCCAGTCCCGCCGTCGTCACGGTGCTAGCCTGCCGGCATGTCGTCCTCGCCTGCCCTGCCCGATTCCGCCACCTGCGAGCAGGCGCGCCTGAGCCGGGATGCGCGGTTCGACGGGGTGTTCTTCACTGCGGTGCGCACGACGGGCATCTACTGCCGGCCGGTATGCCCGGCGCCGGCGCCGAAGGCGGGCAACGTGGTCTATTACCCGAACGCGGCGGCGGCCGAGGCCGCGGGGTTCCGGCCCTGCCTGCGCTGTCGCCCCGAGCTGTCGCCGGGCGACGGCCACTGGCACCGCGGTGACCATCTCGTTGCCCGCGCTCTGGCGCTGATCGACGCCGGGGCGCTCGACGCGGCGCCGCTGTCGGCGCTGGCCGCACGCCTGCACATCGGCGAGCGGCAGTTGCGGCGCCTGTTCGTCGAGCGCCTGGGGGCCGCACCGATCGGCGTCCACGGCACGCGACGGCTGCTGTTCGCCAAGCAGTTGCTGAGCGAAACCGCGCTGCCGGTCACCGAGGTCGCGTTGGCGGCGGGTTTCAACAGCGTGCGGCGCTTCAACGCGGTCTTCCAGAACGCCTACCGCATGCCGCCGCGCGATCTGCGCAGGACGTCGCGCGAGGTGACGGGCGATGCGTTGACGCTGCGTCTCGGGTATCGCCCGCCCTTCGATCTGTCCACGATGCTCGACTTCCTGCGCGGTCGTGCGCTGCCCGGCATCGAGCAGGTCGACGATGTCGCCTACACCCGGGTGATCGGCACGGCCCAGGCGCCGGGCTGGCTGCGTGTGGATGCATGGCCATCGACGCGTGGCGAGACGGCGCCCGCGGCGCTTCGCCTGCAGCTGCACGGCTGCCCGCCCGCGCGCCTGCAGGACACCGTGCAGCGCGTGCGCCGCATGTTCGATCTCGATGCCGATCCGCACGCCATCGCCACGCACCTATCGCACGACGCGCGGCTCGCACCACTGCTGCACGCGCGGCCGGGTCTGCGCCTGCCCAGTGGCTGGGACGGATTCGAGATCGCGGTGCGTGCGGTGATCGGCCAGCAGGTCAGCGTGGCCGCGGCGCGCACGCTGACCGCGCGCCTGTCGCAGCGCTTCGGCGTCGCGCTGCCGGAAGCATTCGCCGCGCAGGGGTTCGCGCATCTGTTCCCCACGCCCGAGGCGCTGGTCGAAGGCGACTTCGACGGACTGGGCCTGATCGGCAGCCGCATCGCGACCATCCGCGGCATCGCCGCGGCGCTGCTCGAAGGCCGCGTGGATTTCGATCGCGCCCGCACGCTGGACGATTTCGTCGCCCGCTGGACCGCCCTGCCCGGCATCGGGCCATGGACGGCGCACTACATCGCGCTGCGCGCACTCGGCCATCCCGATGCGTTCCCTGCCGAAGATCTGGTGCTGCAGAAGACGCTGCCGACGGACCGGACGCGGCTCAGCGCCAGAGCCCTGCGCGCGCACGCCGAAGCCTGGCGTCCGTGGCGCGGGTATGCGGTGTTCCACCTGTGGCGCGAGGCCAGCGCCATCGCCCGTTCTGCCCCCACACCGCGCACGCGTACGCGCATTCCACGGAATCCGTCGCCATGAAGCTCGCCTCGCCACAGGTCTTCACCCGCACCTTCGACAGCCCGGTCGGGCCGCTGTGCCTGGCTGCCTCCGATGCCGGCCTGCATGCGGTCGAATTCGCATCACCGCGGCATCCGGTGCCGCGCGGCGACGGCTGGCACGCCGGCGCACACGCGCTGCTCGACGACACCGCGCGCCAGCTCGAGGCGTACTTCGCCGGCACGCGTCGCAGTTTCGATCTGCCGCTCGCCGCGCGCGGCACCGCGTTCCAGAAACAGGTCTGGGACGGCCTGGTGCGGATTCCCTACGGCAGAACGGCCAGTTACGTGGAACTGGCGCGCATGCTCGGCCGGCCGACCGCGAGCCGCGCGGTGGGGGCTGCGAACGGGCGTAATCCGCTGTCGATCATCGTGCCCTGTCACCGCGTGATCGGCGCCGGCGGGGCGCTGACCGGTTTCAGCGGCGGACTGTCGACCAAGACCTTTCTGCTGACGCTCGAAGGCGCCCTGCCGCGTGCGAATCCGCTGTTGTAGACGCGGGTTCGCGCGATGGGGCTTCGTCGATAACGCCTCATCGCGCGCAAGCGCGCTCCTACAGGCGCGTGGTCAATCCCGGCCGCGCGGCGGCGCCGCCTTGCACGACAAAAACGCAGCCGTGCCCCGTGTAGGAGCGCGCTCGCGCTCGATGAGCTTCACCGATGCCGCGCAATCGCTCAGCGGCGTGCCTGTCCCACGCCAGCAAGCGTCCAGCTCCCCTTTACCGCGCCTGCGTCAGATGCCCGGCAATCATCCGCCGGAACGGCGCGAAGCGCTGGGCCACGCGCAGGGTGGCGCTGCGCAGCAGGCGCGCCGGTGCGCGGTCGTCGGTGTAGAGACTGGCGACGAGCCCGGTGGCGGCATACAGCGGCCAGCTCGCCGCGCGATGCGCACGCGCCCAGCGCTCGAGCAGCCCGGTACCGGCGATGTCTCGGCCGGCGGCGTGCGCCTCGACAATCGCGCGTGCCAGCCGGTCGGCGCCCTGCAGGCCGAGGTTGAAGCCATGCGCGGTGACCGGGTGCATGCCCACTGCGGCATCGCCCAGCAACGCCGCGCGACCAGCCACAAAGCGGTCGGCGTAGACGCCGACCAGCGGATAGACATGCCGGGTGCCGATCGTGGTCATCGTGCCCAGCCGGTCGCGGAAGCGGCGCTGCATGTCGGCGGCGAACGCGGCATCGTCGAGCGCTTCGACCTCGGCCATCGCCTGCGGCGGCAGGGTCAGCACCACCGAGGCGCGATCGCCGTTGAGCGGCAGCAGGGCCAGTGTCTGGCCGTGATCGAACCACTCCCACGCCGCGTGATGGTGCGGACGGGTGTGGGCGACGCGACACACCAGCATGCGCGTGCCGAAATCGCGCGAGCGCGCACCGATGCCGAGCATGCGGCGCACGGCCGAGAAGCGACTGTCGGCGGCGATCAGCAGACGCGCATCGACGCATCGCCCGTCCTCGAGCGTCAGCGTGACGCCGCCGCTGCGCTGGACGACGTCGCGGACCGCGGCATCGGCATGCAGGGCGATACCGGGGACATGCGCGACGACGTCGAATGCGGCCTGACGGATGCGCTGGTTGGGCACCAGCCAACCGAGCTGGGCGCTGCGCCCGTCACGGGCGCTGATCGTCAGGCCGTCTTCGCGCGCGCCATCGAGGATGCGGGCGTCGCGCAGGTCGGAGACATCCTCGGGGGCGAAGCGCGCCCACAGGCCGAGCCGCGTCAGGATGTCGCGCGAGGCGTGGGTCAATGCGATCTCGCGGCCATCGAACGCCGCCTGCGCGATCGCCGCGTGCGGCTGCCGTTCGAACAGCGCGACCTTCAGCCCGCTGCCCGCCAGCGCGCGCGCGAAGCACAATCCGACCGGTCCGGCTCCGACGATGGCGATATCGACCTGCATGCGCTGCTCCCGACGACAAGGCGTGCAGGATACCGGCGCGACACGCGCACGCCTTGCGCAGGATCAAGCCGTGCCGGCTACATGCCGCGGAAACGGTGCACGAAGGCCGCGCTGACCGGCAGCGTCTCGCGATGGCCGCGCAGTGCGATGCGCGTCCTGCCGAGTTCGTCGCGGCGCACGCGGTCGATCGTCGACACCCGCACCACGGTGCCGCGATGCACCTGCCAGAACACGTCCGGATCGAGCCCGGCCAACAGGTCTTTGACCGGCGTGCGGATCAGCGCCTCGCCATCCGCGGTGACGACGCGCACGTACTTGTCCTGGGCCTGGAAGAACAGCACCTCGTCGATGCCGATCATGCGCACGTGGTCGCCCACGCCGGCCGTGATCCAGCGGATCTGGCGCTCGCCCTGCGGGCGCAGGCGGGCTTCGAGATTGTCGACCAGCGCCTGCAGATCCTCGCCCGGCGAATGCCGCAGGCGACTTTGCAGGCGCTCGACCGCAAGCCGCAGCCGCGGCTCGGTCACCGGCTTGAGCAGGTAGTCGACCGCGCCGGCCTCGAAGGCGCGGATCGCGTACGCATCGTAGGCAGTGGTGAACACCAACAGGCCGCCGCCGGCGACGACGGCGCGCGCGACATCCAGGCCGCTCACGCCCGGCATGCGGATGTCGAGAAAGGCCACGCGCGGCCGATGTTCGGCCGCGGCCTGCAACGCGGCAATGCCGTCCTCGCAGGCCGCCACGACGTGCAGCGCCGGCCATACGGTCTGCAGCATGTCGAGCAGCGCGGCGCGCTGCGGCGCCTCGTCCTCGGCGATCAGCGCGGTGACCGCGCCGCTCATGGCGTGCCCATCGGAATGAGGATCTCGGCGCTGGCGCCGCCACCGGCCGCACCGGTCAGGCGCAGGCTCGCACGCGGGCCGTAACGCGTGGCGAGCTGTTCGCGCACGTTCGCCAGTCCCATGCCGCCGCCCACGCCCGGCTGCAGGCCGACGCCGTCGTCGATCACTGCCACGTGCAGCAGGCCGTCGGCCTGCCAGGCGCGCAGGGTGACGCAGCCGGCGCCGGGCTTGGGCTCGATGCCATGCTTGACCGCGTTCTCGACGAGCGTGATCAACAGCAGCGGTGGATACGGCAGCGCGCGCAATGCGGGCTCGGCATGGATCTCGTAGCGCATGCGGTCAGCGGTGCGCAGACGCATCAGCTCGAGATAGCGCGCACACAGGTCGAGCTGTTCCCCGAGCGTCGAGTGCAGGCTGGCGCCGCCGTCGCGCAGTCGCGGGATGGTTGCCCGCAGGTAGTCGACCAGCGCATCGAGCGTGGCTTCCGCGCGCGCGGGCTCCTGCCGCACCAGCGCGCGCACCGAGGCCAAAGTGTTGAACAGGAAGTGCGGCTCGACCTGCGCCTGCAGCGCGCCCAGCCGCAGTTCCGATTCGCGCTGCTGCGCTTGCGCGGCGGCCAGTTCGCTGCGATGCCGGCTGTCGGCGAGCCGCCGCTGCTCGCCGAAGTACGCCTGCAGCGCCATGCCGCCGCCGATCATGCCGTAGACGCCGGCGAGGAACAGCAGCTGGATGGCGACCGCCCATCGCCGCGCCGCATCCGACTCGTAATGCGCACGGATCGCTTCGATGTCGTAGCTCGGCTGCCCCATCTGCGTTTCCATGAAGGCGTTGATCTCGCCGCTTGCCCACCGATCAGCCACATACGCGATCACGATGCCCGCGCACAGCGACAGCACCACCAGCACGCGTTCGCGCCGCAGCGGCAGGCGACGATGCCGGACGAGGGTCGCGCACAGCGGCCCGGCCGTTGTCATCAGCAGGAACGCGACGAACGAGTAGCCGCTGGCGGTGAACGCGCCGGCGGTCGTGGCCGGGCTGACCAGCATCGCAAGCAAAGTCAGCACCGAGAATCCGAGGATCACGCTGCCGAACAGCAAGGTGCGGCCGGCAAGCCAGCGTGCGCTGAACACCGGATACCGTCGGTAGCGCGTCCACAGGTAATCGCCACCGACGGCCACGTCGTCCGGCAGCGGCTGATGGAGCGCGTCGCGGTGCGAGGTCATCGTCGGAGCTTCAGCCGCGCACGCCACGCAGCACCTGGCCGCCCTGGTGCAGTTCGAGCGAAGTCACCTCACCCTCGGCGTCACGCTGGAAGCGCAGTTCGATCCCGAAAGCGGCGGCCTCGAAGACATCGGAACCGCTGGCGTCGAGCGCGAATGCGCCCTGCCCTGTCGCCTGGGCCCGCAGGCGCCCGGCGGCAGCGTCGATCGTCAGTACGAAACCCGGCATCAGCGTGTAGCGGCCCGCGTACTGCGACAGCGTCGCCGCATCGAGTATCGCCGCCTCCGCGTGCCCGGCCGCTGCGTCCGCGCGCACCGCCGGCAACGCGCCGCCGCCCTGGCGCCAGACAAAGGTCCAGCTGCCGTCCGATGCGCGCTGCGGCGACAGCAGCGCGTCGAACTGCTGCGGATAGAAGTCGCCGGCATCGTCGTAGCCCAGTTCGAATACCGGCTGGCCGGCAGGATGGAGCGTCATCGTGTCGCCCTTTCGCGCCAGTTCGACCTGCAGCCCGTTTTCAAGGCGCCAGCTGCCGACCAGGCCATCGACGAGTTCGGCCGGCGGGGTTGCGACCCTGCGTGGCTTGCCCAGCGGCACGGAGGCATCGAGCAGGTGGGCGCCGAGGTTGCCGAGCCCGCCGAGCGCGGTCAGTGCGGTGTCCGACAGCACCACCACGCCGCGCCCTCGTGCCGGGTCGAAGCCGACCAGCGACGAAAAGCCTCCCGTACCGCCCTCATGCATCAGCACCTGCCGCCCGGCCAGCGGCGCGATCATCCAGTGCATCGCCATCGGCGGGGTTTCGGACACCGGCTGCCGGGTCATCTGCAACGCGGTGCGCACCGGCGCGGCCACTTCGCGCTGGCCGAGCTGCGCCTGCGTGTAGCGCACCATGTCCTCCAGCGTGGCGCGCACGCCGCCAACGCCGGCGAGATCGGCGGGAAACGTCCACGCAGCGGTTTCGTGGCCGTTCGGCAGATGCCCCGCGGCCACGCGCACGCCGTCGGGGCGGTCGGCGATGTAGGCCTGCTCCATGCCGAGCGGCGCGAACAGCTGCGTGCGGATGAGGGTTTCGAACGGCTGGCCGGCGCGGCGCGCGACCGCGTACGACAGCAGCATCGAGGCGAAGTTCGAGTACTCGAACTGTGCGCCCGGCGCGCGCGTGAGCGTGACGTCGCCGAGCGAGGCCAGCAGCGCCTGGTCGGTGAGCGCCGCGTACGGGTCGGCCGGATCGGTGACCGGCATGCGCGCGGGCAGCGCCGGCAGGCCCGAGGTGTGGGTGACGATGTGGCGCAGCAGGATGGGCTGGCCTTCGAACGCCGGCACCGGCGTGCCTGCGGGCAGGTAGTCGGCCAGCGGATCGTCCAGCGAGGCTTCGCCATCGGCGATCAGACGCGCCAGCAGAGCGGCGGTCATGGTCTTGCTGACCGAACCGATCTCGAACGCGCTGTCCGGGCCGATGCGCGGCGCGTCCTGGTCGTCGGCGCAGCGGAAGGTGCGGGCGACATGGTCGCGCTCGATCACCGCAACCGCGAAGCAGGCGCCGGTGCGGTCGCCGGACAGGCGTGCATCGACGGTGCGGGCAAGCGTCGCGTCGTCCATCGCAGCGACATTGCTGCTGAAGGCGAGCATCGCGGCGAGCGTCAGGGCGTTGGGCAGCATCGCGGATCTCCTTCCATCGGGATGGTGCCATGCTGGGCGCCGCGCGCCTGCCGTGCCGGGCTTTGCGACGAACCCCCCGATCCGGCGGATGAAACGCCTGATCGCAGGCACGCGTCCCACGTGCAGGCGCGCGCTTGCGCGAGAGGCCGTCCCGGAAAGCCGCCCGCGCGCAAGCGCGCGCCTGCAGGTCAGGCGAGGAGGCGCTGCATCGCGCTCGCGTAGTCGCGCGCCGCGTCTTCGTGCAGCGCATGCCGGCCTTCGGAGACGACCTGTCGGCCGCCGACATGTACTTCGCGCACCAGCGGCCGGTTGCCGGCGAACACCCAGCGATCCAGTACATCGTCTGCGGTCGCGCCCGCCAGCAGCGGCACATCGGCATCGAGCGTCACCGCATCGTCCGTCGCATCGAAGCCGGTCGATGCCGCCGCGCTCGCCTGCACGCCGGCGAACAGCGTCGTCCCGACGCTCGGTGTCGATGCACGCACCGCGATGTTGCGCCGGCGCGTGACCAGGCGCTGGCCGTATTCGAGCCAGCGCAGTTCCTCGACCGGCGAGACCGAGATATGCGAATCCGAGCCGATGCCCCAGGCGCCGTCGGCGTCGAGGTAATCGCGCAGCGGGAACAGCCCGTCGCCGAGGTTCGCCTCGGTCGTGGGGCACAGCGCGACCGTGGCGCCGCTGCGTGCGATGCCGGCGACTTCGGCGGCATCGAGATGCGTGGCATGCACGAGGGTCCAGCGCGCGTCGACCGGCGCATGCTCGAGCAGCCAGGCGACCGGGCGCGCGCCGCGCACCGCGATGCATTCGTCGACTTCCGGCACCTGCTCGGCGATGTGGATGTGCACGCGCGCGTCGTCGGGCAAAGCGGCGAGCACCGCGTCCATCGCGTCCGGCGGCACCGCGCGCAGGCTGTGCAGCGCGCAGCCCACGCGCAGCGCATCGTCCTGACGCGCGTGCAGATCCGCCAACAGCCGCAGGTAGGCGTCGACCTCGTGACCGAAGCGCCGCTGCCGCTCGCCCAGGGCGCTGCCGTCGAAACCGCCGCGCATGTACAGCACCGGCAGCAGGGTCAGGCGGATGCCGGTGACGCGCGCGGCCTCGATCAGCGCATCGCTCATCGCACTTGCCGGCGCGTAGGCGCTGCCGTCGGGCGCGTGATGCACGTAGTGGAATTCGCAGACGCGGGTGTAACCGGCCTCCAGCATTTCGACGTAGAGCTGGGTCGCCACCGCGCGCAATGTGTCGGGATCGAAGCGCCCGGCCATGCGGTACATGGTCTCGCGCCAGGTCCAGAACGAATCGGCCGGATCGGTCTGCACCTCGGCCAGTCCCGCCATCGCCCGCTGGAATGCATGCGAATGCAGATTGGCGATGCCGGGCAGTCGCCAGCCGGCAGACGTGCGCTCGGCATGGATCGCAGGGACATCGTGCATCGGACCGGCTCCTCGAAAACGTGTGCGGTAGGCTAGCCGGTCTTCCGCGCGGGAACATCCGATGCCTCCAATTTCGATCGCGCGGTCGGGCGCGCTGCATGCCGGGGCCGCCGGACCGATTGCCTCATCCGCACGCGCGCAGGCGTGCTTCGGTCGCGACGCGGCGCGGCGCGGACATGCCCGCGACAACGTCGACGCCTGCGCCGGCAAGGGAGGCGGCAATGGCGACTGACACCTGGGACGGCCTGTTGCTGGGCGCCACCCTGGCCACACTCGACGGCGAGGCCGGTTACGGGCTCATCGAAGACGGCGCGCTGGGTTGGCGCGATGGCGTGATCGTCTATGCGGGGCCGCGCAGCGGCCTGCCCGACGGCGCGGAAGAAACCGCAGGTCAGGTCATCGAAACCGGCGGTCTGGTGACGCCCGGCCTGATCGACTGCCACACCCACGCCGTGTTCGCCGGCAACCGCGCCGGCGAGTTCGAGCAGCGCCTGCAGGGCGCGAGCTACGAGGAGATCGCGCGCGCCGGCGGCGGCATCGTCTCGAGCGTGCGCGCGGTGCGCGCGGCCGACGAGGACACGCTGCTGGCGCAGTCGCTGCCGCGTGCGCGGGCCCTGCTGGCCGACGGCGTGACCACGCTGGAGGTCAAGTCGGGCTACGGCCTGGACTTCGACAACGAACGCAAGATGCTGCGCGTCGCGCACCGCATCGGCGAGGTGCTGGGCATTACCGTGCGCACCACGTTTCTCGGCGCGCACGCCCTGCCGCCGGAGTTCGCCGGACGCGCCGATGCCTATATCGACGCCGTCTGCGACTGGCTGCCGCGCCTGCACGCCGAAGGCCTGGTCGACGCGGTCGATGCGTTCGCCGAGCGCATCGCCTTCAGTACCGACCAGACCCGGCGCGTGTTCGAGGTTGCGCGCACGCTGGGGCTGCCGGTCAAGCTGCATGCCGACCAGCTCAGCGACGGTGCGGGCGCGGCGCTGGTCGCCGAGTTCGGCGGGCTGTCGGCCGATCATGTCGAACACACCTCGCCCGAAGGCGTCGCCGCGATGGCCGCTGCCGGTACGGTCGCGGTGCTGCTGCCCGGCGCGTTTCACGTGCTGCGCGAAACCACGCTGCCGCCGCTCGATGCGTTCCGCGCAAGCGGCGTACCGATGGCGGTCGCAACCGATTGCAACCCCGGCACCTCGCCGCTGCTGTCGCTTCGCCAGGCCATGCAGCTGGCCTGCACGCACTTCCGGCTGACGCCCGAAGAGGCACTGCGCGGCGCGACGGTGCACGCGGCACGTGCGCTGGATCTGCGTGACCGCGGCCGCCTGCGGGTCGGACAGCGCGCCGATTTCGTGTGCTGGCACGTGACCCGGCCGGCGGAGCTTGCGTACTGGCTCGGCGGACCGCTGCTGGCGATGGCGTTCGCCAACGGCCGACGCGTGGCCTGAGCGCGGTACCGGCACCCGGCGCCGCAAACGGAAAAGCCCCGCGGATGCGGGGCTCTTCGTCAGGCGGCTGCCGGCGGCTTATTCGGCCTTCGGCGCGGCCTTCTTGGCGACGGCCTTCTTGGCCGGTGCCTTGGAAACGGTCTTGCCGGCGGTCTTCTTCACGACCGGTGCGGTCGCGGTGCCGGTGGCCTTGACCAGGCCCTTCGAGCGGCTGTTGCCGTAGCTCGAGTTGTAGCGCTTGCCCTTGAGGGTCTTGCGGTCGCCCTTGCCCATTGTGTGCTCCTGGAATGCTGCGTGTTGATTGCGTGGACGCGAACGTGCGCCCACTCGGGGCGCACGGGACCGCGGAGTCTAGCATGCGGCCCGGCGGTGGACGGCGCCTCAGCCGGCGCGTGCGGCGTGGGTCAGGCGCAGGTTCAGCAGGTGCGCGCCGGCCAGCATGAGCCCGCCGGTGACCATGACCACCACGTGGGTGATCGAATGGTCGTGCAGATGGGTGAACGAGCCCGCCCACACCAGCGCAAGGCCCGGCAGCAGCAGGGCCCAGGCGCGATACGCGCGATGCCGGCGCCAGCCGAGCGTCAGCGTGGTCGCACCGAGCAGCGTGGCGAATACGACGAACGCCTGGTCGATGTCGACCCAGCCACCGACGTTGAGGCCGAACGCCGGCAGCAACGCCAGCGCCACCGGCAGCAGCGCGCAGTGCACCGCGCACAGGAACGACGCGGCGAAACCGACGCGGTCGGCGCGTTGTAGGGCGGAATCGTGTGCAGCCATGTCTTTTGGGGGATGCGGGGATTTGCGTGACATTATAACATTCCCTCTTCGCCCACCAGTGTAATGCATCCGCAATGACTCGAACCTGCCGTTCCCTCCCCGCGCCCACGCGCCTTGCCGTCGCTCTGGCAATGGTCCTGCCGGCCGCCGCCTTCGCCCAGTCCGGTTCCCAGACCCATGCGCACCCGACCACCCTCGACCGCGTCCAGGTGACCGCCACGCCGCTCGGCGGCGATGCCGAGGACCTCGCGCATCCGGTCGAGGTGCTGTACGGCGACGCGCTCGAAGACCGCAAGGCCGGCAATCTCGGCGACACGGTGTCTTCCCTGCCGGGCGTGCAGAGTGGCTTCTTCGGCACCGGCGTCGGCCGGCCGATCATCCGCGGTCAGGAAGGCCCGCGCGTGCAGGTGCTCTCCGGCGGCATCGGCAGCATGGACGCCTCGACGGTCAGCGCCGACCACGCGGTCAGCATCGAGCCCTTCCTCGCCGACCAGATCGAGGTGCTCAAGGGCCCGGCCAACCTGCTCTACGGCAGCGGCGCGATCGGCGGCGCGGTGAACGTCGTCGACGGGCGCATCGCCCGCGCCGTGCCCGACCGTCCGCTCAGCGGCCGCGCCGAACTGCGCGCCGGCAGCGGCAACGACGAGCGCAGTGGCATGTTCCGCCTCGATGGCGTCAGCGGCGACAACCTCGTGCTGCACGTCGACGGCCTGATCCGCAACACCGGTGATTTCGACATCCCCGGTTTCGCACAGGTCCAGGACGACCACGACCATGATCATGACCACGATCACGACCACGGGCATTCCGACGAGGAACCGGCCTACGGCACCCTGCCCAACAGCTCGATCCGCACCCGCGCCGGCGCGGTCGGCGCCACCTGGTTCGGCGAGCGCGGCCATCTCGGCGTGGCGCTGAGCACCTATCGCACCAACTACGGCCTGCCCGACGGCGCGCACGTGCACGCGCACGACGAGGACGAAGGCGGCCATGACCACGGCCACGATCATGACCATGACCATGACCATGACCACGGGCATGACCATGACCACGATCACGGCGGCGACGACCACGCGCACGATCACGGGTCGGTCCGCATCGACATGGTCCAGAACCGCGTCGACGTGAAGGGCGGCATCTACGACCCGCTGCCGTTCCTGAGCGCGCTCAACCTGCGCGCGGCCTACAACGACTACGAGCACGTCGAACTCGAAGGCGGCACCGCGGCGACCCGCTTCACCAACAAGGGCACCGAGGCGCGCCTGGAAGCGGTGCAGACCCCGATCGCCGGCTGGCACGGCGCGTTCGGCCTGCAGGTGGGCCACGTCGACTTCAGCGCGGTGGGCGCCGAAGCCTTCGTGCCGCCGAGCGTCACCGACACCATCGGCCTGTTCGCGGTGCAGGAAAAGGAATTCGGCCCGGTGAAGCTGGAATTCGGCGGCCGCCACGAACGCGTGGAGATCGACCCGGTCGCCGGTGAATCGCGCAAGTTCGACGCCAGCAGCCTCTCGGGTGCGGCGATCTGGCACCTGTCGGACGTGTTCGACCTGCGCTTCGGCGCTGACGTGTCCGAGCGTGCGCCGACCAACGAGGAACTGTTCGCCGCCGGCCCGCACATCGCCACGCGGTCGATCGAGATCGGCGATGCGGACCTCGACACCGAACGCGGCCAGCGTCTGGAAGTGGGCCTGCATGCACACACCGACCGCGTCGAGTTCAAGGCCGCCGTCTACCAGACCAAGTTCAAGCGCTTCACCTATCTCGCCGACACCGGCGTGGCCGAGCAGGGTTTCCCGGTGCGGCTGTGGACCCAGGGCGATGCGACCTTCCGCGGCGCCGAAGCCGAGGCCAAGGTGCATCTGGTGCAGTCGGACGCGGGCGACTTCGACCTGCGCGTGTTCGGTGACATCGTGCGTGCCGACCTCGACGGCAGTGGCACCCGCCATGTGCATTTCGACGTGCCGCATGGCGACCACAGCCATCACTACCACGCCGACATCCCGCTGGGGGGCAACCTGCCGCGCATCGCACCCGCGCGCTATGGCGCCGACCTCAACTGGACGGCCGGCGGCTGGCGCGCCAACGTCGGCGCGGTGCGCTACCAGAAGCAGGACCGCGTGGCTGAACTCGAAACGCCGAGCCCCGGCTACACGCTGGTCAATGCCGGTGTCGCCTGGCGCGTCGGTGAAGCGGACGGCACGCAGTGGGAGCTGTTCCTCGACGGCCGCAACCTGACCGATCGCGAAGCGCGTCCGCACACCTCGCTGCTGCGCGACTACGCGCCGCTGCCGGGCCGCACCGTGGCCGGCGGCATCCGCGTCTACTTCTGACCGGCCCTGCCGATCGGAGCGCCGTCTCTCCAGTGACGCGCGTCGTCACCGCCCCGCACCGGTCTCCGGTGCGGGGCGTTTCTGTGTGCGGCGTGCTTCGGATGCGCCGCTCCCTGTAGGAGCGACCTTGGTCGCGATGGGCCTGACCGTGAAAGCCCTCGCGCGCGATGCGGCCTCACCGACCAAAGCCTTCGCGCGCAAGCGCGCTCCTACACGGGGCGGGTGGCGTCCCGCGCCGTGCGCCGTCACCGGCCTGTGCGGGTCACGGGCGCCGGTTCTCATCGTTGCAACAGACCCTGTAGGAGCGCGCTCGCGCGCGATCGGGCCTTCCCGACCAAAGCCCCTCGCGCAAGCGCGCTCCAGCACGCACCGGGCCCCGCAAGCAAGACCATCACGGAACAACGGACGGATCGAGGCCGCTCACGCTGCCAGCCGGCAACTCGCGTCAATGCGCCGCGGCCGCTCCGGCGCACTGCGCGCACAGGCCGTGGACTTCCAGCGTCTGCGCCTGCGGCACGAAACCCAGCGCGCGCGCGCGCTCGTCGAGCGATGCGACCACGGCCTCGTCCTCGAGTTCGACCGCGCTGTGGCAGCGGTCGCAGATCAAAAACGGCACCGAATGCTGGGCGGTGCTCGGGTGATGGCAGGCCACGAAGGCGTTGACCGACTGCAGCTTGTGGATGAAGCCGTTGGCGAGCAGGAAGTCGAGTGCGCGGTAGACGGTCGGCGGCGCAGCGGCGCCGGGGCCGTCGCCCTCGCGGACCATGTCGAGCAGGTCGTAGGCCTTGAGCGGCTTGGCGGCCGCGGCGATCAGACCGAGCACGTGCGCGCGGATCGGCGTCAGGCGCAGGCCGCGCTCGCTGCAGGCGCGCTCGACCGCGGCGATGAAGCCTTCGGCGTCGTCGACGTGATGGTGCGGATCCGTGCAGGGGTGGTCGTGCTGGGCCATGCGGTCATCATGGGTGCGGCGCGACGTGGACTCAAGCCGAGGCGCCGATGCAGGCCCTGCGGCGCTGCTAGCATTCGGCCATGCAGTTCGCTCCCAACCTCGTGCTCGTCGGACCGATGGGCGCCGGCAAGTCCTCGATCGGCCGCCGCCTCGCGGCGCGCTTCGGTGTGGCCTTCGTCGACGTCGACCACGAGATCGAGGTCCGCACCGGCGCCACGGTGGCCACCATTTTCGAATGCGAGGGCGAGACCGGCTTCCGCGCCCGCGAACGCGCCACGCTGGGCGACATCCTCGCCGGCAGCCGCCAGGTCATCGCCAGCGGCGGCGGCGCGGTGCTCGATGCCGAGAACCGCACGGCGATGCGCGCGCGCGGCTTCGTCGTGCACATGCACGCCGACGTGGACACCCAGCTGGCACGGCTCGCACGCGACCGCACCCGCCCGTTGCTGGCCGGCAACGATCGCGCCGACGTGCTCCGGCGCCTCGCGGCCGAACGCGCGCCGCTCTACGCCGCTGCCGCCCATCTGCAGTTCGACACCGGCCCCCACGCCTGCAACGAGGCCGCCGTGCAACTGGGACACCTGATCGAAGCCCACTGGCGGCCGCCTGGCGACGACGACGCGTGGGCCGAGCGCGCAGCGGACGTCGCCACGCCGCACGCGCCCTGAGCGCGCCCTCCTCCACTCCGCAGCACAGATCGCATGACGCCCCCCATCCGTGAAGTCGCCGTTGCCGGCGATACGCCCTACACCATCCATATCGGCCCCGGCCTGCTCGACGACGGCGCGCTGCTGGCGCGAACCGTGCGCGGTCGCGAGGCCATGCTCGTCAGCGATACGCACGTCGCGCCGCTGTATGCCGACCGTGTCGCCGCCGCCCTGCAGACGGCACGGCCGGACCTGCGCATCCATCGCCACGTGCTGCCGCCGGGCGAGGCCTCGAAGACGCTGGAACATTTCGCCGGGGTCACGACGGCACTGGCCGAGGCGCGCGTGCGACGCGACGCGACGCTGTTCGCGCTCGGTGGCGGCGTGATCGGCGATCTGGCCGGCTTCGCCGCCGCCTGCTGGATGCGCGGCATCGACTGCGTGCAGCTGCCGACCACGTTGCTGGCAATGGTCGATTCCTCGGTGGGCGGCAAGACCGCGGTCGACCTGCCGCAGGGCAAGAACCTCGTCGGCGCCTTCCATCCACCGCGTGCGGTGATCGCCGATACCGCCGCGCTGCGCACCCTGCCGCCGCGCGAACTGCGTGCGGGCCTGGCCGAAGTGGTGAAGTACGGCGCGCTCGGCGATGCGGAGTTCCTCGACTGGCTCGACGACCACGCCGACGCGCTGCTGGCGATGGACGACGCGGCGCTGGGGGAGGCCATCGCCCGCAGCTGCGCGCACAAGGCGGCCATCGTCGCGCGCGATCCCTTCGAGCATGGCGAGCGCGCCCTGCTCAACCTCGGGCACACCTTCGGTCACGCGATCGAAACCGAGCAGGGCTACGGCGGGCTCAACCACGGCGAAGCGGTCGCGGTGGGCATGCTGCTGGCCGCGCGCCTGTCCGAAACGCTGGGCCTGGCGAAGGCGGCCGACACGCAGCGCCTGCGCCGATTGCTGCAGCGCCTGCAACTGCCGGTCGACGTGCCGGCCGGCCTCGATCCCGAGCGCCTGCTCGCGCACATGCGGCTGGACAAGAAGGCCACCGCCGGCGGGCTGCGCTTCATCGTCTGGCGCGGCGCCGGGCGAGCGGAAGTGCTCGGCGACGTACCCGAGTCGGCCGTGCTGTCGGTCCTGCGCTAGGCGACGACACGCGCCGCGTACAATCGCGGCATGCATCTGTTCCTGCGACACGCCCCCGGCGGCGATCAAGCGCCGCGTTTCGTGCAACTGAGCCTGCAGCCGGACCTGTTCGGCGGCTGGCTGCTGCTGCGCGAACGCGGCGAGATCGGCGGCCGCACCACGCTGCGCCGCGAACTGCATCCCGACCAGCCCACCGCGCTCGCCGCGCTCGAAGCCGCGCGCGACGCGCAGCTCAAGCGCGGCTTCGAAGTCGTCGCCGACCTCGGCGCCCCGGCGCTGTCCTGAGCCTCGTCCTCCGCCACCGAACCCGCACATGCCCGCCGACCTGAAGAACGACCGCTTTCTCCGAGCCCTGCGCCGCGAACCCGTCGACCGCACGCCCGTCTGGCTGATGCGCCAGGCCGGCCGGTACCTGCCGGAGTACCGTGCCTCGCGCAAGGCCGCCGGCAGTTTTCTGGCGATGGCCAAGAACCCCGAGCTCGCCTGCGAAGTCACGCTGCAGCCGCTGGCGCGCTTCGATCTCGACGCGGCGATCCTGTTCTCCGACATCCTCACCATTCCCGATGCGATGGGGCTGGAGCTGTACTTCGTCGAAGGCGAAGGCCCGAAGTTCCGCCACCCGGTGCGCGACGCGGCCAGCATTGCGAAGCTCGGCGTGCCGGACATGGAAGGCGAGCTGCGCTACGTCATGGACGCGGTGCGCACGATCCGCCGCGAACTCGATGGCCGCGTGCCGCTGATCGGGTTCTCCGGCAGCCCGTGGACGCTGGCCTGCTACATGGTCGAAGGCGGCGGCAGCAAGGACTTCGCCCGTATCAAGGCGATGGCGCTCAACGATCCCGAGGCGCTGCACGCGCTGCTGTCGGTCAATACCGACGCGGTGATCGCGTATCTCGCCGCGCAGCGCGCGGCCGGCGCGCAGGCGCTGCAGGTGTTCGACACCTGGGGTGGCGTGCTCAGCCCGGCGATGTACCGCGAGTTCTCGCTGCCGTATCTGACCCGCATCGCGCAGGAACTGCAGCGCGGTGAAGGTGCGGACCGCACGCCACTGATCCTGTTCGGCAAGGGCAACGCCGCGTATCTCGACGAGCTGTCGCGTACGGGTGCCGAGGGCGTCGGCGTCGACTGGCTGATCGACCTCGGCGATGCCGCGCGCCGCACGCAGGGCCGCGTCGCCCTGCAGGGCAACCTCGACCCGGCGACGCTGTATGGATCGCCCGACGCCATCCGCGCGAAAGTCCGCGATGCGCTCGACAGCTACCGCGACGGCAACGGCGGCTCGCGCGACGGCCACATCTTCAACCTTGGCCACGGCATGTCGCCGGATATGAATCCTGATCATGTCGGCGTGCTGGTCGATGAGGTGCACGCCTACAGCGCGCGCTGATCGCGTCGCCGGCAGCAGCGCGTCGGGGCCGGCATGTTTCATCGGTGAAACCTCATCGCGCGCGCGCGCTCCTACAGACGCGGTCGATCCCCCGGTTTCCGGGCTCATGTAGGAGCGCGCTCGCGCGCGAAAAGCTTTCCCAGCGGACCCCGTCTCGCGCGCCTGCCGCCGGGTGCCCGACTCCCGGAGTCAAACGTTGCCGCGCGGACTCGCTTCGGACGCGGCGTGATGCGAACAGTTGTCGCACCGCTCAACCACGCGGACGCCGTAGCGCCAGCCAGCACAGGCCGACGGTCGTCGCATCGCCGAGCGCGCTGTGGCGGCCGAGCACGGGCACGCCGAGCGCCTGGGCGATGTGGGCAAATTCCAGATTGGGCGGCACGTCGGGGCGGGCGCGGCGCGCGCGTGCGGCGTAGGCGTCCGCCAGCTCCACCTGCGGATTGGGCAGCGCGAAACCGGTCAGGCCGCGCACGTGCGGTGCCAGCATCGCCAGATCGAAGCCGAGGTTGTAGCCCAGCAATGCACGTGGGCCGAGCCAGTGCAGGAACGCCTCGACCGCCGGGGTCACCGAAATGCCGTCGGCCGCTTCGGCCGGGGTGATGTGGTGATGGCGGATGGAATCGATGTCGAAGCCGCGATCGGGCCGCACGCGCCGCTCGAACCGTTCCGACACGCAGACGCGCCCGTCGCGGACCGGCACCGCGGCCAGGCTCAGGATGTGGTCCCGGCGCGGGTCCAGGCCGGTCGTTTCCAGGTCCAGACTGACCCATTCGCCGGCCGGCGCCGGCTGCAGCAAGGCGCTCCACGGGCCCTGCCCGTACCGCTGCCGCAACCACCAGCGCCGCAGTGCCGCCATGCGCTCAGCCGGACACGTGGAAGGCGCGGCGCACGTGTTCGCGGAACGCCTTGACCACGTGCAGGGCGTCGCGCAGCAGTTCGCGGTCCAGATGCCGCAGGGCGCGCGTGTCGATGTGATTGTCGGCAACGCGGCCCTGCGCCAGCGCGGCCAGCTGCGCTTCGAGCCGCATGCGCTGGAAGACGTTCAACGCCTGCGGCAGGTCACGCCCCAGCTCGCCGGGCAACGCGCCACGCGCCTGGAGCGCTTCGCAGCGTTCCAGGCTGTTGGTCGCCTCGATGCCGTGGCGCAGTGCCAGACATCGCAGGCCGTGAACCACCGGAAAAATGCCGCCCTTCTTGAGGTCGATGCCCTGCGCTTCGTCGCGCATGCGGCCGAAGAATGTCAGCGGCGGGCCGAAGTCCAGCGCGCCGGCGGCCAGATGGTGCATGCGGATCTCGTCCTGCCCCAGCGCCATCAGCCCCTGCTTGACCGGTGAGAACAGGGCCGCGTTGCCGGCGACGGGTCGCGCGTCGAGCGCGATCGACAGGTCCAGCGCCGCCTCCCCGCCCGACACCGAGCGCCAGTGCGCGATGCGCGCCCGCCATTGCGACGTGGTCATGCGCCAGTGCGGGTTGTCGACCATCACCCGCCCCGGGCACGGCGGATACCCGACCTGCGCCAGCGCCGCGCTGAAACGCGACATCGCATCGTCGAGCGCCGGCCAGTCGAGACCGTCGTCGACGATCAACGCGTTGTCCTGGTCGGTCTTGAGCAACTGCTCGCGCCGCCCCTCGCTGCCCATCACCAGCAGGCAGATCCGCCCGCGGTGCTCGGCCGGCACCAGCAGGTCGAAGATCTGCGCCATCACGCGCTCGTTGAGTGCACTGACCAGGCCGGTCAGATACGGCATGCGTGCGCCGTGCGCCGCCAGGCTGCGGACCAGGCCGGTGGTGTCGGCGGCGGCCGCGACGATGTCCTCCAGCGACCACGCCCGCGCCAGACGCAGGCTGATCAGGTGCGAGTGACTGGCGAAATGCGACAGCACTTCGGCCATCCCCAGCGTACCGGCGATCACGCCATCGCGTCCGCGCACCGCGACGCGCTCGATGCCCCGTTCGGTCATGCCGATCAGCGCCTGGAACAGCACATCGGCGCTGTCGACGCAGACCAGCGGCCGGTTCGCCAGCGGGCCTACCGGCGCATCGAGCGCCAGTCGCTGCAGCGCGATGGCGTCGAGCAGGTCGGTGCGGGTGACGATGCCGGGCGTGGCATGCGCGACATCGTCGACCAGCAGGCAGTCGACCCCGGCATCGCGCAGGCGCTGCGTGGCCTGCGCGATCGTCGCCGTCGCCGGTACCCGCACCGCCGGCGCCAGCTGGGCTTCGTCGACGCGCGTGACCATCAGTTCGGCCGCTTCGCGGTGCCCGTCGCCGGCGCTCGACAGCTGTCCCTTGGTGGCGAGGCCTTCGTTGAAATACGCGGCAAAGCGCGGGTTGTCGGCGATCAGGCCGCGGAACACCTCGGCGGGGATCAGAAAACTCAGGCAATCGCCGTCGGTGCGATACGACAGCCGCGCCCGCCCCGCCATCACCGCCCAGGCACCGAACACGTCGCCCGGACCGTAATCGGCGAAGCGCTGCTCGATGCCGTCCACGTCGCGCGCGTAGGCGTGCACCAGTCCCTTGAGGATCACGTATACATGCGGCGACGCACGACCGGCTTCGATGAGCGTGGTGCCGCCGGCGTGGAAGCCGACATCGACACGCGCCTGCAGACGCGCACGGCCCGAGTCGTCGAGCAGGTCGAACGGCGACTGGTCGAGGTCGAGGCCGGGCACGGAGTCCATGCCGGCATTGTGGCGCCAAGTCGGCGCATGGGGCGACTGCGGTCAGGCGCCGGGCGCCACCTCGACCAACGCGCCCGGCGCGCAGACGAACACGCGTTCGTCCGGCGCCGGCTCGAAGCGCGCGCCGCCGGCGAACGCGGTGAAGGCCGGCAGGATGCCCACCGCGCCGAAACGGAACACCGGCAGGCGCGACAGCCCCGGCAGACGCAGCACCGGATGCAGGTGCCCGGCGAGCACATAGCCGGCCTGCGCGGCCGGCACGTCCTCGGGCGCGTGCACGAACACGAACGGCGCTTCGTGCAGCAGCGGCGTGTGCATGACGATGCCGAGTGCGTCGACGCGCTCGGGGCTCCGCCGCAGGGCGCGGTCGTGGTTGCCGGCCACCAGTTCGACGGCCACCTGTGACCAGCGCGCACGGAACGCGCGCCAGCGCGCCAGCCACGGCGCATCGGGCACCTGACCGTGCAGCAGATCGCCCAGTACCAGCAGCCGCGAAGCGCCGCTCGCCGCGAGCAGGCCGTCGAGGCGCTCGAGATCGAGCGCAGTGCCGCCCACCGGCAGCGCGATGCCGGCACGCCGGAAGTGGTCGGCCTTGCCCAGATGCAGGTCGGCGATGACGAGGGTGCGCATGCGCGGCCAGTACAGCGCGCGTTCGGCATACAGCACGACCTGCTCGCCGGCCAGCCACGTGTCCAGCCGCTCAGCCACGGTTGCGCTTCTCCAGTTGCGCGGCCGCGCGTTGCACACGGGTCTTCCAGTCCTCGGTGCTGAGCTGGCCGCGCAGCGACTCGGCCCACAACGGGAACGACATCGGGGTAAAGGTCTTGAGCGCATGCAGTGACAGCGTTCGGCCGCTGCAATCCTCGAGCGTCTCGCGCAGGCGCACCACTTCGAGCTGCGCGGCGAAGACTTCGCGTTCGGCCAGCGCCAGCAGCATGTGGTCGGGATCGTGCCTGCGCAGCACGTCGAACAGCAGACCACTGGAGGCCTGCAGCTGACGCATCGAACGCGGCGCACGGCCCGGGAGCGAGGGCGGCAGCAGACCGGCGACGCGCGCGATGTCGCGGAACTGGCGACGTGCGAGTTCGGCGAGATTGAGGCTCTCACGCAGGTCTTCGAGCAGGGATTCGGGCGTCAGCAGCGCTTGAATGTCGGCCACCTCCAGCGGCACGTCCTGCGCCGGGGACAGCACCAGGCCGTAATCGTTGGCGGCGAAGGTGAAGCTGTTGCGGTGCAACCGCCCCCAGCGCAGCGACCACAGCGCGGCGAGCCCCTCGTGCACGAGACGCCCGGCGAACGGATACACGAACAGATGCCGTCCGCCGCGGACGTGGATCCATTCCACCAGCAGCCGACCCGGCGCCGGCAGCGCGGACAGGCGCTGCTGCAGATCGAGCAGACGGCCGATGGCGCGCAGTTCGGGCACGTCGCGCGGCGCCTCGAACAGGCGTTCGACCTCGTGCGCCAGCGTGCCCGACAGCGCCATGCGACCGCCCGACCATTTCGGCACCGTGCCGCTGCCCGACTTCGCCAGCCGCACGTAGGCGGTCATGTCCTCCAGCCGCACCAGTTCGAGCGTGCGGCCGGCAAACTGGAAACGGTCGCGCGGCCGCAGCCGGCCGATGAAGCTCTCTTCCACCGAGCCCAGCCCACCGCCGCGCATCATCTTCACCCGCACCGAGCCGTCGCTGGCGATGGTGCCGATCGACAGGCGATGGCGCAGTGCGATGCGCCGGTCCTCGACGCGGTAAATGCCGTCGGCATCGCGGGTGACGCGGCGGAAATCCGGGTAGTGCGCCAGCGCCGCGCCGCCCTGCACGACGAAATCCAGCACCGCGCGCCAGGCCGTGGCGTCGAGCGCGCGGAACGCATGGGTGTCGCGCACTTCGTCGAACAGCGCATCGGCCTCGAAGCCGCCGCCCAGCGCGAGCGTGACGCAGTGCTGGGCCAGCACGTCGAGACTCAGCACCGGCGGCGGCCGCGATTCGATGGTGCCCTCGGCGACCGCCTCGCGCGCCGCCGCGTACTCGACCAGTTCCAGCGCATGCGTCGGCACGCAGACCACGTGCCCGGCTTCGCCGGGACGATGCCGTGCGCGCCCGGCGCGCTGCAGCAGGCGCGAGACACCTTTGGGGCTGCCGATCTGCAGCACCTGGTCGACGGCCGGAAAGTCCACGCCGAGATCGAGACTCGAGGTGGCGACCACGCAGCGGATGCTGCCGTCGCGCAGGCCTTCTTCGGCGGCGGCGCGCAGCTTGGGATCGAGCGAGCCGTGATGCAGCGCCAGCGTTTCCGGCGCTTCCGGCCAGACCGCGGTCAGCGCGCGATGCCACAGCTCGGCCTGCGAGCGGGTATTGGCGAACAGCAGGCTGGTGCGCATCGCCATCAGCCGTTCGAGCACACGCGGCAACTGCGCCAGGCCCAGATGTCCGCCCCAGGGGAAGCGCTCGTCCTCGCCCGGCAGCAGGGTGTCGAGGGTGAAGCGCTTGGGCGCAACGCCCGCGACCAGCGGTGCATCGGGCAGATGCGGCAGCAATGCATCGCGCGCCTCGTCGAGGTTGCCGAGCGTAGCCGACACGCCCCAGATCCGCAGCGCCGGATTGAGCCGGCGCAGACGCGCCAGCGCCAGTTGCAGCAGCACGCCACGCTTGTTGCCCAGCAGTTCGTGCCACTCGTCGACGATCACGCATTGCAGCTGCGAGAGCTGCGGCGCGGTGTCGGCATAGGACAGCAGCAGCGACAGCGATTCGGGGGTTGTGACCAGCACATCCGCCTGCCCGCTGCGGGCCAGACGCCGGTCGCGTGCGCTGGCGTCTCCCGTGCGCATCGCGACCACCCAGTCCAGGCCCAGCGCCTCGATCGGCGCACGCAGCGCACGCGCCGTGTCGACCGCCAACGCGCGCAGCGGCGTGATCCACAGCACCTTGAGACTGCCGGGTGGCCGCGGCGGCGGACGCTTGCGCGGCTTGGCGTTCTCCGCGCGCTTCGGCTTCTGCGCGTAGGCCTCCAGCAACGGTCCGCCGAACGCGGCCAGCGTCTTGCCACTGCCTGTCGGCGTCTGCAGCAGGCCCGATTCGCCGGCCATGTAGCGCTTCCACACCTCGCGCTGGAACGGCGCGGCGGTCCAGCCCTGGGACGCGAACCAGGCGCGCAACGGTGCATCGGGACCGCGCAGGCGCTTCACGTGCGGTACCTGCAGGCGCGCGATCGAGCGCGATGTGGCTGTTCCGGTAAAACGCGTTCGCGCGCGAGCGCGCTCCTACACGGAGCGGTGACTGTCGGATCGCTGCACGCCTGCGCGCGGAACCCGACATGCAGGAGCGGCGCCGGCTCACGCAGAAGCCCCCTGTAGGAGCGCCCTTGCGCGCGATGAGGCCGTCCCGGTAGAGCGGGTTCGCGCGCGAGCGCGCTCCTACACAGGGCGGTGACTGTGGGATTGCTGCACGCGTGCGAGGGGAACGAGGCATACCAAGTGCCTTCCTCCGCTGCGCAGCGGAGGGCTCGCAATCCAGCGCATCGACGCGTCCCCGAGGCCACACAACCCTGCGCGGAATTGCTCTGGATGACACTCACCGCGCCAGCGCCTTCAGCGACTCCAGCCGGTCGGCCTCGGCCATCGGCTTGTCCTGTCGCCAGCGCAGGATGCGCGGGAAGCGCACCGCGATGCCCGACTTGTGCCGCTTGGAGACATTGACCGCTTCGAAGCCGAGTTCGAACACGTGGTGGGCGCGGACCGAGCGCACCGGGCCGAAACGCTCGAGCGTATTGCCACGGATCCAGCGATCCAGCGCAAGGATCTCGGCATCGTCGAGCCCGGAATAGGCCTTGGCCACCGGCACCAGCGTGTCGCCGTCCCACAGGCCGAAGGTGTAGTCGGTGTACAGCGTGCTGCGGCGCCCGTGGCCGGCCTGGGCGTAGAGCAGCACCGCATCGATGGTCAGCGGGTCGATCTTCCACTTCCACCAGTCGCCGCGCCGCCGGCCGGTCTGGTACGCCGCGCCGGCGCGCTTAAGCATCAGGCCCTCGACGCCGCGGTCGCGCGCTTGTTCGCGGAGTCTCGCCGCATCGTCCCAGCTTGCGACCTCGACGCGAGGCGACAGCACGATCCGCGGATCGGCGTGCGCTGCGACCAGCGTTTCCAGCGCCGCGCGGCGCTCGTGCTGCGGACGCGCACGCCAGTCTTCGCCGCCCAGTTCGAGCAGGTCGTAGACCTGCATGCGCACCGGCGTGTCGGCCAGCGTCTTGGGCCCGGGCTTGAGCCGCTGGATGCGTGTCTGCAGCGCGGTGAACGGCAGTGGCGAGGCGTCGCCTTCGCGCCAGGCCAGCAGTTCGCCGTCGAGCACGGTGCCGTCGGGCAGCGACAGCGCCGCGGCTTCGATCTCGGGAAAGCGTCCGTCCAGGCGCTCCTCGCCGCGCGACCACAGGGCCACCTCGCCATCGCGTCGCAGCAGCTGCAGACGGATGCCGTCCCATTTCCATTCCAGCAGCCAGTCGTCGATCGGTCCCAGCGCGCGCGCGACGGCGTCAGGGTCGTTGGCCAGCGCGACGACGTCGGGTGCCGGCGCTTGTCCCTCGTTCGGCGCCGCGTCCGGCAGGCCCGCTTCGGCGCGCAGCGCCGATTCCAGTGGCGAGGCGAGAAAGAACGGATACGGCTGCTGGCGATCACCCGGCAGTTCATCGGGCGAGAGTAGGTCGCGCAGGAATTCGGGCGTCGGCGCCCAGTTGCCGAGCATGCGCTGCGCGAGCCGGGCGATGTCGATGCCGGTCAGTTCGGCCAGCGCCTGCTGCACCAGTCGCTGCGACACGCCGACGCGCAGTGCGCCGGTCAGCAACTTGTTGAACAACAGCCTCTCGTCGAAGCGCAGCGTGCGCCAGGCGTCCACGATCACCGCGCGGCGCAACTCGACATCCTGGTTGGCGACCGGCAGCAGGCGCTGCTCGATCCAGTCGGCCAGGGCGATGTCGGGCGCGGCCTCGGCCGGGTCGTCGAGCAGCAGCGCAAGCGTCTCGCCCAGATCACCGACCTGGTCGTAACTGTCGTCGACCAGCCAGTCGGGCAGGCCCGATTCGGCGCCGATCCATTCGCGCAATTCGCGGGTGTTGGCGATCTTCTTGCGCGCGCTCGCCACCTTGCCGCCGGACAGCAGGTACAGCGCCCAAGCCGCATCGCGTGGCGGCGCCTCGTTGAAATAGCGAATCAGCGCCGCGCGCTTGTCGAGCGTGGCGGTGCTCTGGTCGAGCTCGCGATAGAGCTGTGCGAAACGCTTCATGCCGGGCGCCCTTTGCGAGGCAGCGCGCGTCGCGGCGTCATTCCTCGCCTCCGAAATCGGTGCGGAAGGCCTCGGCGGCGATGCCGTCCTCGTTGAGCGCGCGGATGATCGCGTCGGTGTTGCCGTGCGTGGCGATGATCCGCGATGCCCCGGTTTCGCGCACGGTGCGCATGAGGTCGGGCCAGTCGGCATGGTCGGAGACGACGAAGCCGCGGTCGTAATTGCGGCGCCGGCGATTGCCGCGCAGACGCATCCAGCCCGAGGCGAAGCCCTGCTGGGCGCGCCGGAAACGACGGATCCAGGGGCTGCCTGCTGCCGACGGCGGCGCCAGCACCAGCCTGCCGGCGTAATCGGTCGCCTTGTCGGTATCGGCGACGGGGAGCGTGTCGACCATGGCGATGCCGGCGCGGCGATAGACCTCGACGCCGGCCTGCACCGCGCCGTGCAGCAGCACGGGATCGTCCGTGTGCGCCGCGATTTCGGCCAGCACCCGCTGCGCCTTGCCCAGCGCGTAGCAGTAAAGGATGGCCGCCTCGCCGCGCTCGCCGCAGCGGTCGCGCCAGGCGACGATCTCGCGCGCGACCTCGGACGTGTCGGGCCAGCGGTAGACCGGCAGGCCGAACGTCGCCTCGGTGATGAACGTGTCGCAGCGCACGACCTCGAATGGCGCGCAGGTGGGATCGTGCTGGCGCTTGTAGTCGCCCGAGGCCACCCAGACCTCGCCGTCGACCTCGACACGCACCTGCGCCGAACCGAGCACGTGGCCGGCCGGATGCAGCGACACCTGCGCGCGACCCATTGTGAACGGCGCGCCGTACTCGTGAGCCATGTAGATCTGCTCGCCCAGGCGCCATTCGAGGATCGGCAGGCCCTCGCGCGTCGTGTGATAGGCGCCCATGCCCAGGCGGGCGTGGTCGCCGTGACCATGGGTGATCACAGCGCGCGGCACCGGCCGCCACGGATCGATGTGGAAATCGCCCGCCGGGCAGTACAGGCCTTCGGGCCGCAGCTGGATCAGGTCGTGCGATGTGGGCGACATCGGCGCAGTCTGGTGTCGGGCCTGTGCATGAGATGCCAAGCCTGCGCCGCGCCCGTCGCGGATCCCGCGACGGGCGCAGCGCCTTGCGTCAGAACTCCGGTGACGCCCCGCCCTCGCGACTCGGCCGCCAGCTGCCTGCCAGCGTGTCGGCGAGCATCTCGCCGGTCAGCGGCTTGCGCAGGAAGCCGTCGAAACCGGCCGCGCGCGCCGCGGCCTCGGCATCGACATCGGCCCGCGCGGTCACCGCGACCAGCGGCTGGGCAAAGCCGTGCGCGCGCATCATGCCGGCCAGCGCCAGCCCGTCGATACCGGGCAGGTCCAGGTCGAGCAGGGCCAGATCGAAGCTGCGCACGCTGATTTCCGACAGCGCCGCCAGGCCGTGCATCGCGTGCACCACCTCGTGTCCCTGCGACTGCAACAGGCCGGCGATGACCTCGGCCACGGTCGGATCGTCCTCGACGAGCAGGACCTCCAGCCCGACCGCGGCGGTGATGCGCTGGTACTCGGCCTCGACGCGCGGCGCAGCTGCGCCTTCCGAGGCGGGCAGCGGCAAGGTGACCGCAAACCGCGTGCCCGCACCCGGCGTGCTCTCCACGTCGATGCGGCCCCCCATCGCCATCGACAGCTCCTGACTGATCGCCAGGCCCAGCCCGCTGCCGCCGTAGCGCGACGCGGTGCGCACACCCTCGGCCTGCTCGAAGCGCCGGAACAGCCGGTCGCGCTGTTCGGCGCTCAGGCCCGGGCCGGTGTCGCTGACGGTGAACACCAGCGCACCCTCGGCGCTCACGCCCAGGCGCAGGCCGACGTTTCCGCGTTCGGTGAACTTGACCGCGTTGCCCAGCAGATTCAACAGGATCTGGCGCACGCGCCCGGCATCGCCGAGCACCCGCGCCGGCACGCCTTCATCGATGGCGGTATCGAATTGCAGCGATTTGTTGCGTGCCATCGGTGCGCACAGCGCCACCACGTCCTGGGCCAGACGGACCGGCTCGAAGGGCTGCGGATCGAGTTCGAGCCGGCCGGCCTCGATGCGGGCCAGGTCGAGCGCGTCGTTGACCAGGCGCATCAGGTGATCGCCCGCCCGGCGGATCGACTCGGCATAGCTGCGCTGGCGCGGGTCGAGTTCGGTGTTGAGCAGCAGTTCGCTCATGCCCAGCACGCCGGTCATCGGCGTGCGGACCTCGTGGCCGAGCGTCGCCAGGAAACGGGTCTTGGCCTGGGATGCGTGTTCGGCCAGCTCGCGCTTGTGCTCGGCGAGCTGCCAGCCGGCCTTCCTGCGCAGGCGCTCGCGATAGGCGCCCGCGGCCAGGCCGAGCGCCATTGCGCCGAGCAGCACCATCGCCAGGATCGCCCAGACCGTCCGCCACCATGGCGGCGCCTGGTGGATCTCGATCGGCGCCAGCGCCGTCCAGTCCCCGTCTTCGGTGCGGGCCTGCACGTGGAGCAGATAGGCACCCGGATCGAGCCTCGCGAACACGCGTTCGCCAGACGCGTCCGCATCGACCCAGTCCGGGTCGTAACTCTCCAGACGGAACCGGTAGTGATGTGCGTGCGCGTCGGTGAACGAAAGCAGCCGGGCCGTCACCCGCAGGTCGCGGTCCCCGTCGCGCAGCCGGATGGGTGCATCGACAGGCAGTTCGAACGTGTCGTCGTTTCGACGCACATCCAGCGAGCCGATCACAAGGGGCGGGGTGCGTTCGCGTCGGTGCACGTGGTCAGGGTGGAACAACAGCAATCCCTCGGCCGTCCCCACCGCGAAATGGCCGTCCTTGGAGACACTGATAGGTTGTTCGCTGAACTCCTGGCTGGGCAGCCCGTCAAGCATGCTGTACATGCGCACACGCGAGGTACGCGGCTCGAATCGCAACAGGCCGCGCACGGTCGTGATCCAGACGATGCCGGTGCGGTCGACCGCCATGCCGCCCGGCGTGACGAAGGGCAGGCCGTCGCGGGTCCCGAAGCGCGAAAGCAGGACCAAGCCGTCACCATCGAGCCGGTATGCTTCCAGCCGACCGGGCCCCGCCACCCACAGCGTGCCGTCCGCCTGCCGCGTGATCGCGTTGACCGCACCTGCCGGCCCTCCGGGCACGGCCTTGAACGCACGCTCCCGCGGATCGAAGCGATAGATGCCGCTGGTGGTGCCGATCCAGATGCCCTCGCCGGTCACGTCGACGAAACGCAGCGGGCGCGTCGACGCCGGAAGGCCACGCCGCTCCCCGGACCGCAGCGCCTCGATGATGCGGCCATCCTGCGTACGCGACTGAATTCCTCCATCGCTCGCCAGCCACAAGTTCCCGTCAGCGCCCTCGGCCATATGGTCGATTTCGCCGGTAGGAGCCGGATCGGTCGGATGGTGCCCGTGCCAGTGCCGCACGTCGCCGGAACGCGGATCGAACCGGGCGAGCTGCTGCATGCAGCCCACCCAGATGAAACCGCTCGCCGATTCGTGGACGCTGCGGTTGACCACGTCGCCACAGACACCCGTCAGACGATGTTCGATCCGACCGGTCACCGGATCGAGATAATCGAGCACCCCGCCGGTGCCCACGAGCCAGAACCCTCCATCCTTGGCGGCCGCGACCCCCCGCACGAATGCATTGCCGGGCGTGGATGGGTCGGAAAGGCGCCGCTGCAACACTGTAAAATTGCGCCAGTTCGCCGGCAGGTGCCATAGCCCTGCATCGACGCTTGCAAACCAGAGCCCGCCTTCCCGATCCTCGTAGCCCAGCGACCACGAGGGGCGGACTGCGCCCCGGCTGGCATAGCTGTAGAGCGGCACGTCTTCAAGCTTGCCGTCGACTTCGCGCGCCAGCCCACTGCGCGTGTCGAACCAACGCGTACCCGAGCGATCCTGCACCAGCATCTGCAATGCCGGCATTCCCAGAACCGGATCGCGCAGTCCCACGAGCGTAGTGTGTCCGTCGCGACCACGCACCAGGCCTTGGCCGAGCGCGCCGATCCACAGGTTCTCGTCGGCATCAAAGACCAGCCCGTTGACGCTGGTAGACGCGCCCTGCGGCAGCTCGATCGCCTCGAAACCCGTCCCTGTCCACCGGGCAACGCCATCCTTCGTGCCGATCCACAGCTGGCCGTCGGGCGACACGGCCAGGTGTCCGACCGAACTGGACGGCAGGCTCTGAGAGTCGTTTCCGACACTGTCGAATCGCCGAATGCTTCCATCGGGTGCGAGACGATGCAGTCCGGTGTCGGACGAGCCGAACCAGATCGCGCCATCGGGCGTGGACAGGATCGACCAGACGTCGTCGCCGCGTATCTGCGGGTGAGAGGCGCTGTTGTAGTGGGTAAACGTGGTGCGATCGGTGTCAAGCATCGACAGCCCGCCGCGGCGCGTTCCGATCCACACCCGATCCTGCCCATCGAGATGCACCGCCCAGACGAAGTTGTCCCGCAGCCCGTCTTCGACCCGCCAGACACGAAAACCGACGCCGTCGTAACGCGCCAGACCATCACGGGTTCCGATCCACAGGTACCCCTGCCGGTCCTCGGCAATCGAATTGACCCGGTTCGACGGCAGTCCGTCGAGCACGCCGATCTGGCGCGGCTGCGGGAGGCTGGCGGTCAACGCCGCATCGCCCGCGAACACCGTGCAGGCCCACAGGCTGCACCACACCCATACCAGGGCGATCCCTGCCAGACGCATCCCGCTCCCCGATTGCTGCGCCGCGCCAGCGCGCGCTCCCGCAAGCATCGTCGCAACGCGACGGTGACACCGCAAGTTGCACGAGCGCTGCCGGCCGCGCCTAGAATCGAGCCGACGCCCACCGGGCGCCCATGCGAAACCTCCGATGCGACTGCTGCGCCCGCTCTGCTCCAGCCTGCTCCTGTGTATGGTCGGCGTGCCCGCGCTTGCCGCACCTGCCAACTACGCCCTCGACCCGGTGCATACGCGGGTGCAGTTCGCGATCGACCACGCCGGTTTCTCGAAGGCCATCGGCACCGTGTCGGGCAGCACGGGGACGCTGGTGTTCGATCCCGAGGACTGGCAGAGCGCGCGCGTCGAAGTCTCGATCCCGATCGGACGCATCGACCTGGGCGACGACAAGTGGAACCAGGCCACGCTGGCGCGCGGGCTGCTCGATGCCGAACGGCATCCGGTGGCGACGTTCGTGTCGACGCGCATCGAACCCATTGATGCGCAACGGGCCATCGTCCATGGCGATCTGACCCTGCGCGGCGAGACGCGCGAGGTGGCCCTGCAGGTCGTGCTCAACGCGCTCAAGCGCCATCCGCTGCCGCCGTTCCGCCGCACGGTCGGGTTTTCGGTCACCGCCATGCTCTCGCGCAGCGAGTTCGGCGTCGATGCTTGGAAATCGATGATCGGCGATGCGGTCGAACTGCGGCTCGAAGTGGAGGCCACGCGCAGCCGCGGCAACGCGGACGCAACGGACGCAATGGACGGGACAGACGAGGCCGACGCATCCGATGCGCCCGATGCCGACCCGCCTGCGCCCGACGTGGACGTGGATGACGCCGCGCCCCCTGTACCGCCCGCCGGAGCGGGCCAGTGAAGCTGCGGAACACCGCCACGCGCTGGGGCGGCGTCAGCCAGCTGCTGCACTGGATGGTGGTCGCGCTGATCCTGACCACCGGCGTCATGGGTCTGCTCATGGGCGACATGCGCAACAGCCCGACCAAGATCGAGATCTACGCGCTGCACAAGTCGCTGGGCCTGACGATCCTCGCCCTCGCGGCGCTGCGCCTGGTCTGGCGCGCCGGCGCCGGTGCGCCGTTGCCGCCGCCCGGCACGCCGCGCTGGCAACATCGCGCCGCCGCCACCAGCCACTGGCTGCTCTACGGTCTGCTGTTCGCGCTGCCACTCAGCGGCTGGACCTTCAACTCCGCCGCGGGTTATCCGCTGCAGTGGTTCAAGCTGGTGAACCTCCCGGCCCTGACCGCCCGCGATGCCGACCTGCGCCAGCTTGCGGGCAACGTCCACGAATGGCTGTTCTGGCTTCTGGTCGTCGTCGCGCTGCTGCACGCCGCGGCCGCGCTGTATCACCACCTGATCCTGCGCGACGACACCCTCGCGCGCATGTTGCCCCGCGGCTGGCTGCGTGCCGGCGCATCCTCCACCCGAACTCAGGACTGACCCCCATGCGCACGCCCCGCCTGTTCGCCGCCGGCCTCCTGGCCACCGTCCTAGCCCTGCCCGCCTTCGCCGCCGACTACACCCAGGCGCCCGGCTCCTCGCTGGCCTTTGCCGGCACCTACCAGGGCGAGACCTTCTCGGGCACGTTCCCGGGCTTCCGCTCCACGGTCAGCTTCGACCCGGCAGACCTCGCCGCAGGCAGGCTGTCGGTGAGCATCCCCCTCGCCACCGCCACCACACAGAACGACGACTACGATGCCGAGATGCGCGGCGCCGCGTTCTTCGATGCGTCGAGGTTCGCCCAGGCCACCTACACCGCGACGGGTTTCCGCGATCTCGGCAACGGCCAATACGCCGCCGACGGCACGCTGGAACTGCGCGGCCTGCGCAAGCCGGTCACCCTGACCTTCACCTGGACGCCGGGCAGCCGACCGTTGCTCTCGGGTCGCGCCACGGTGCGGCGTCTGGACTTCAACGTCGGCGGCGGCGACTGGGCCGATACCGGCACCATTCCGAACGAGATCGCGGTCAGCACGCGGGTCTATCTGCAGCCGGTGAACTGAGTTCGCTCGGATGCGTTCAGCCGGCGAGTCCTCGCCGGCTTCCGCCGAGCCCGGTGGCTCTGCAGTTGCCGTTGCTTTGGCTTTGACTTCGACTTTTGCTTTTGCTTGGGCTTTGGCTTCCGCTTCGGCTTTGGCTTCGGCTCCCAGCTTTTGATCTGCCGAGCCGTAAAGCGAGCCGAGCACCGCAGCCTGGCGCGGCCGAAGAGCAGCCCATGTCTGAGCGCAGCGAGTTTGGGCTGCGTGCCGCGTCAGGCGAGGAGCGCAGGGGACCGATGCGGCTTCATCGCATCGGCTCGCGTCCGGCGAAAGCGGTTTTGCTTACTTTTGACAAGACAAAAGTAAGCCGCGCGCGAAGCGCGTGGAAGCTCTGGGTTTGATTTTGATTTCGCTTCTTGCTGTTGCGCACAAGCGCAGAAATCACTGCCAAGACAAAGTGCAAGGCTTTCGCCCGCTGTCGCGTGCGAGTTCCTTTTGGAAGGACCCAAAAGGAACCAAAAGGTCCTTTCGCCGGACGCGATCCGCCGCATGAAGCCGCGGCGGTTCCCTGCGCTTCTCGGACGACGGGGCACGCAGCCCAAACTCGCTTCGCTCAGACATGGGCTGCTCTTCGACCCCGCCGTCCTGCGATGCTCGGCTCGCTTTACGGCTCGCAGTCAACAGCGGAAAGCAAGAGCCAAAGCAAAGCAAAGCAAAGCAAAGGCAGCAGCAAAGCAACAGCAACAGCAACCAACGCCAACAGCGCACCCGGCGATCTCAATCGCGCAACAGGCCCCGCACACCTTGCACATCGAACGGCCAATCCAGTTCGCGGCCGCCCCGACTCCGCAGCACCGGCACCCGGCTGCCATAGCGCGCTTCGAGACCCGCGTCGTCGTCGATGAAGACGCTTTCGAACTCCGGGGCGCCGGCGGCGGCAAGCACGGCCAGCGCCAGATCGCACAGGTGGCAGTCGTCGCGCTGGTACAGGATCGGGGCCGGAACTGTCATGCCGCGTCGCGTCAGGTAAGGGTCGGAAGCGGCCCGTAGAATAGCCGCATGGCAGTCAGCACCTTCGACCTCTACAAGATCGGCATCGGGCCGAGTTCCTCGCATACCGTCGGGCCGATGCGCGCCGGTGCGCGCTTCGTGCGCCGCTGGCTGGAGGTGCCCGGGCGCCTGCCCGACGTGACGCGCATCCGCGCCGAGGTGTTCGGTTCGCTGGCGCTGACCGGCCGCGGCCACGGCACCGACAAGGCGGTGATGATGGGCCTGGAAGGCCACATGCCGAACGCCATCGACCCGGACATCATCCCCGACGCGCTCGAGCGCATCCGCGGCACGCGGCGCATCCGTCTGGGCGGCAGCCACGAGATCGATTTCGAGGAAAAGCGCGACCTGGTGATGAACAAGCGCCAGAAGCTGCCCTTCCACACCAACGGCATGCGCTTCACCGCCTACGCCGCAGACGATTCGGTGATCGCCACGCGCGATTACTACTCGGTCGGTGGCGGCTTCGTGGTCAACGAGGACGAGGCTGCGGAAGACCGCATCGTCGCCGATACCACCGACGTGCCGTATCCGTTCACGAGCGGCGACGAGCTGATCGCGCGCGCGCAGGACAGCGGCCTGGGCATCGCGCGGCTGATGCTCGAGAACGAAAAGGTCTGGCGCAGCGAGGACGAGATCCGCGCCGGCCTGCGCGAGATCTGGCAGGCGATGCAGGCCTGCGTGGAGCGCGGCACGCGCCAGAGCGGCACCCTGCCCGGCGGCCTGCACGTCACGCGGCGAGCGCCGGCGCTGTATCGCGAACTGTCGTCCAAGCCCGAAGCGGCGATGCGCGACCCGCTGACGACGCTCGACTGGGTCAACCTCTACGCACTCGCGGTCAACGAGGAGAACGCCGCCGGCGGCCGCGTCGTCACCGCTCCCACCAATGGCGCGGCGGGCATCCTGCCGGCGGTGCTGCACTACTACGACCGCTTCATTCCCGGCGCCACCGAACAGGGCGTGTTCGACTTCCTGCTGACCGCGGCCGCGGTGGGCATTCTCTACAAGGAGAACGCGTCGATCTCCGGCGCCGAGGTTGGCTGCCAGGGCGAAGTGGGCGTCGCGTGCTCGATGGCCGCCGCTGGCCTCACCGCCGCGCTCGGTGGCACGCCCAGCCAGATCGAGAACGCGGCCGAGATCGGCATGGAACACAACCTCGGGCTCACCTGCGACCCGATCGGCGGGCTGGTGCAGATTCCCTGCATCGAGCGCAACGCGATGGGCGCGGTCAAGGCGATCAACGCCTCGCGTATGGCCTTCCGCGGCGACGGCAAGCACAAGGTCAGCCTCGACAAGGTCATCAAGACCATGCGCGACACCGGCCGCGACATGCGCGACAAATACAAGGAAACCTCGCGCGGCGGCCTGGCCGTGAACGTCATCGAGTGCTGAACCGATGGTGACGCTGAGCGCGCCGCTGGTCGACTGGGTGAGCTGGAGCCTGCAGGCGCTCGAGCTGATCGGCGTGGCGGTGATCCTGGGCGGCTTCATATTCGCCACGATCCGCTGGCCGCGCGAACTGCGCGAGCGCGGCACGCAGGGCGCCTATCTCGCCTACCGCAAGCACAGCGTACGCGGGCTGATCCTGGGGCTGGAGTTTCTCGTCGCCGGCGACATCATCCGCACGATCGTCGTCGAGTACAGCGTCGAGAGCCTGCTGATGTTGGGCGCGATGGTGCTGATCCGCACCTTCCTGGTGTTCGCGCTGCATCTGGAGATCGATGGCCGTCTGCCCTGGCGCCAGGGGCGCGCACCCGGCGAGCAGTCCGACAGCGACTGATCGGGCCGTCCGTCGATTCGGGCGTTGATGCGCCCGGGATGGTCATCGCTGCGTGCAAGACCGCCGGCCGAGCCGACATCGGGTCTCGTCGGCCTTCGCAACTGTACCGGCGGGACCTGTCCGCCGGGCCACAGCGTCTACCGCGCACGGCCCCCGAGCCCCACATCTGCGTGTCCGACCGGGTGCCTGACTATCCTGGCGCGCGTGTCAGTCGACCTGCGCGCTGGCGATGCCGAGCACATCGTCGAGCAGGGCCGCAGCCGTGACGTCCGCCCCTGCGCCCGGCCCCTGGATGACCAGCGGTTGGTCGCTGTAGCGGTCGCTGTGGATCGCCACGCGGTTGTCGGTGCCGCTGCCGGCGCACAGCGGATGGTCGGCCGGCAGTGCGCGCAGGCCGACCCGCGCGCCATGCACATCGAAGCGGCCGACGAAACACAGGCGCAGGCCCTGCGCGGCGGCGTGCGCGCGCCGCGCTTCCAGATCGGCATCGAGCGATTCGAGTGCGGCATCGACCGCTGCGTCGTCCGTGCGCGCGAGCGCTTCGGGTACCAGCGACTCGACCTCGACTTCGTGCGCCGGCACTGCGATACCCGACGCGCGCGCCAGGATCAGCAACTTGCGCCGCACGTCCTCGCCCGACAGATCGACGCGGGGATCGGGCTCGGTGAAGCCGGCCGCGCGCGCCTGCCGCACCAGTGCGGAAAACGGCACGCTGCCGTCGTGGCGGCCGAACAGCCAGGCCAGCGAGCCCGACAGCACGCCCTCGATCGCATGGATCCGGTCACCACCGTCGATCAGCGCGCGCAGGCTGCGCAGCAGCGGCAATCCGGCGCCGACGGTCGCGCTGTCGCCGTAGCGGCCACCCGTCGCGCGCGCATCGCCGATCGCCAGCGCACGTCCCAGGTCTCCCCCGGTCCCGAGCTTGTTGGCCGTGACCACGTGCACGCCGCGAGCCAGCCATTCGGGATGCCAGTCGGCGACGGTCTCGCTGGCGGTCGCGTCGACGATGATGTCGCCCGGGCGCGGACTTTCGCCCTCCGCCCACGGCGGAAACCCGCCGAGGCGACGTGCGGCGCCACGCGCCTGGGCGAGTGCAGCATGCAGATCGTCGCCGCCCGACACCTGCGTGCGCGAATTGCACAGCCATGCGACCTCGGGCAGTGCGACGCCCTGCGCGGCCAGACGCGCATAGCGGGCGACGAAAGCCGAGCCGACCGTGCCGGTGCCCAGCAATGCGAGCCGCGCCGGCACCGGTTGCTTTCGACGCCCCTGACGCAGGGACACGACCGCGCTCACGCCTCGACTCCGGCGCGCGCCGGGCGCGCGGCGCGCTCGAGCACCGCGGCCGCGCGGGCCAGGCCCGTCTCGAGATCCTCCAGCAGGTCCTCGAGTGCCTCAATGCCCACCGATACGCGCAGCAGACCGTCGGAAATGCCGGCCGCCGCGCGCGCGGCCGGCGACATCGCCGCGTGCGTCATCGTTGCCGGATGCGCGATCAGGCTTTCGACGCCGCCCAGCGATTCGGCCAGCGTAAACTGGGCCAGCCCCTCGACGAAGGCGCGTACCACGTCCTGCTGCGCGACGCCGGGCGCGGCAGCCAGTTCGAACGAAAGCATCGCGCCGAAGCCGGACTGCTGGCGCGCGGCGATCGCGTGGCCCGGGTGCGCGGCCAGGCCCGGATACAGCACACGCGACACGGCCGGGTGCGCGTCGAGCAGCGCGACCACGCCGGCGGTGTTCTCCTGATGCACGCGCAGTCGCGCATCCAGCGTGCGCAGGCCACGCAGGGTCAGGAAGCTGTCGAACGGCGTCCCGGTGATGCCGAGCGCATTCGCCCACCACGCGAGCTGCGCGTGCAGCTCGGCATCGCGCGCGATCACCGCACCACCCACGACATCGCTGTGGCCGTTGATGTACTTGGTGGTCGAATGCAGCACCACGTCGGCACCGAATTCGATCGGGCGTTGCAGCGCCGGCGACAGGAAGGTGTTGTCGACGACGGCGATCGCGCCGGCCCGGTGTGCGGCCTCGATGACGAAGCGCAGGTCGGTGATGCGCAGCAGCGGATTGGAGGGCGTTTCGATCAGCACCGCCTTCGGCCGCGTCGCCAGCGCGTCGGCCAGCGCGCGTGGATCCGTCAGATCGGTCGTGACCAGTTCGAAATGGCCCTTGCGCGCCAGCGCATCGAACAGCCGCCAGCTGCCACCGTAGGCATCGTGCGGCACGACCAGGCGGTCGCCGGGCGTGAGCAGCGCGTTGAGCACCAGCGTGATCGCGGCCATGCCGGTCGGGGTGACCACGCCGCCGGCGCCGCCTTCGAGCTCGGCCAGCGCGTCGCCCAGCAGGTCGCGCGTGGGATTGCCGCTGCGGGTGTAGTCGTACTGCCGTTTCTCACCGAAGCCGGCAAAGCTGAAATTGCTCGACAGCACCAGCGGTGGCGTGACTGCGCCGAAGGCCGGATCGCGGTCGATGCCGGCGCGCACGGCGCGGGTCGCCGGTCGGCAGGTGATGGAGTCGGCGGCGTGGATGCTCATGCGGGTTCTCCGGACGTGGGGGCGCGCAGCGCGGCTGCGAGCAGTGCGTCGATGCGGTCGGTTTCCTTGAGGAAGGCATCGTGTCCATAGGGCGAGCGCAACACGCGCAACTGGCCGTTGGGCCCGAGGCCTTCGAGCAGCGTTACCGCATCCGACAGCGGCACGATGCGGTCGCCTTCGACTGCGACGACGGTCGTCGGCACCTCGATGTCATGCGGGTCGACGCGGTGCAGATCGATCGATTCCGACAGCCGCAGCCACGCGGTGACCGGCGTGTGTGCGACGTAACGAGCGCCCGCGGCGTCGAGGTAGTCCTCGGCGGCCACGCGCACGCGGCCGTTGACGACTTCAGACGGCGCGTCGAAGCGCGCAGCGAATTCCTCGGGCGTGCGGTAGCTGAGCATCGCGAACTGGCGGGCCAGCGACAGGCCCTGGATCTCGGCGCACTGCAGCTGGCCCAGCGCCACGGTCTGCCGCTGCAGTGCGCGCCACGCGGCGGCATAGGGATGTGCGCGATGCGCGCCGCTGATCGCGACCAGGCGCTGCAGGCGATCGCCATGGCGGGCAGCGAACTGCAGCCCGACGAGCGCGCCGTAGGAGTAGCCGACGAAGGCGTGCAGGCATGCGATGCCGAGCGCATCGAGCAGGGCGGCGATCGCATCGGCCTGGTCACCGGTGTCGATCGGCGCATCGAGCATGCCGTCCGCGCCGACGAAGTCGAAGGACAACAGCCGAACCTGCGCCGGGTCGAGCGTGCGCCCGCCCGCGACCAGGCCTTCGAGCCAGCCGGCCGACGCATCGGCGGCGTTGGTGGCCAGATGCCGGTGCGCGGAGATGCCACCGGCGACGAACACCACCGGCGCACCGCGTGTGCCCTGCAGTTCGTAGCGCAGCGTGACGTGGCGTTCGCCCGCATGGCGCGTCGCCAGCACGACCGCGTGTTCGCCACGCATGGATGCGGCGTGCGCGGTCTCGACGGGAAACACGGCGCTCCACCCTGATTCGGGTGGCGCTTCGGAACGGTGGACGGCGGTATCGACGAGGCTCATGGCGCGGCATTTCCGGATGGACGGGGCCATCGCGTCGCGCGGGGTATGCCGGAAGCCGCCTCGGGGCGGAACACGCCATCGGCCGGAGCCGATGCCGCATCACCATCTTCCGGTGGACACGCAGGTCCCCGCAGGACTTGGCACCGCGATGGACGCCGCGCGAGGCGCGGATCCCATCAGGTTGCCCCGGCATCAAAGGGCCTGTCCCTCCGCCGGATCTCGATGGATGCCGCGCAGATTGCCAGCGCGCCGCAGCAGTGTCAATCGCTTCATCCGGATGCAGCGATAAATCATTTCATCTGCAACCGGGCCGCCGCGCGTGTAGCGCGCATCGCATAATCCGGCGATGCGCATTGCCCATCCCGTTGCCGCCCCGTGGGCCGACAGCGCCACTCGTTTCGCGTTCCGCACTGCTGCCCCAGGTCCGGGCCGAACACATCGCCCGGCTCACGAGCGCCGACCGGATCTGTTCCGCGGACGCGCCTCGGGACGATGCACGGGCACTGCTCGCCATCCGGCTCCCACCGGGCAAAAGTTTCAGGGCGTAGGCGGTGGCGCCGACCGACGTCCGGTCGCTCGCAGCGTGCAAGGGGCGGCGTGCAGCGCGATCCGAGCGCGCTTCGGCCCGACGGACCACACCCGACACCATTGATGTTGACCTTCTCGACTGTTCCGGCAGCGCCAACTGAGGCGGATCGCCCGACATCGCCGTGCGTGCCACGCGCGTGGCGGGACCGTATCCGGCTCACTCGACGTGGCCATCGCAACGGACGCGAACCGCGTGCGCCGGGCCGTTCCGCGGTATCGCCGGGTTCCGTTCTGGCCATGGCCTTGCTCGTGATCTGCGCCTCGAGCGCCGCTGCGCAGAGCCGGCAGGACATCGCGTGGCCGCGAAGCACGCCAGCTGCGCCCCACGTCGCAAGCGGCGATGCGCAGACCGAGGCGCAGGCGCAGGCGACGCCGCGCGTCGACCTGCACCTTCGGCCCGACAGCGCCGGCATCGATGCGATTGCCGTCAATCGGCTCGCCGGCCCGGTCGAAGTCACGCTGCTCGCCGATGGCCCGGCCTTCGGCGCGACGCCGGCGCTGCCGCTGCGAACGACGGTGCCTGCCGGCGCCAGCGTCGTGCTCGCGCGGCTTCCGGTCGGCGGCTCGGAAATGCGTCTGCGTTTACCGGCGGTGCCGGGCCTGCCATCCGCGCGTCCGCGTGATGTCGCCTATCTGTATCCGTTCCGCGAGGCGCCCCTGCGCATCGCGCAGGGCTATGGCGGCGGCTTCAGCCATACCGATGCGGAGAACCTGCACGCGGTCGATTTCGCGGTGCAGGCCGGCACACCGGTGCTCGCTGCGCGGGACGGCCAGGTGATGCAGGTCGAATCAGGCGCGACCACGCGCCTCGACCCGCGCCAGGTCTTCGACCCGGCCGACGACCGCGTGCGCGGCAACTTCATCCGCATCCTCCACGACGACGGCACGATGGCGCTATATGCCCATCTGCAGCACGGGGGCGTCGTGGTCGCGCCGGGTGCGCGTGTGCGCCGCGGCACGGTCATCGGCTTTTCCGGCAATACCGGCCTGAGCAGCGGCCCGCACCTGCATTTCGTGGTGCAGGTGAACCGTGGCATGCGGCTCGAATCGATCCCGTTCCGGATGACGGGCCCGGATGGCCCGCTGCGCTTCGGCCAGGTGCACGCCGAGGCCGCGCCCGCAGCCCCCTGAGCCGGCCGACGCGGCGGCGTATAATCGCCGGCTCCCCGATTTCCGAGACCGCACGCCCCGCGTGCGCGCCCGCATGCCCGACGTCGCCACCGAAAGCTCCCGCCGCCGCACCTTTGCGATCATTTCGCATCCCGACGCCGGCAAGACCACGCTGACCGAAAAGCTGCTGCTGTTCGGCGGCGCGATCCAGATGGCCGGCTCGGTCAAGGGCCGCAAGGCCGCGCGCCACGCGACGTCCGACTGGATGGCGCTGGAGAAGGAGCGCGGCATCTCGGTGACCAGCTCGGTGATGCAGTTCCCCTACGAGGGCCGCATCGTCAATCTGCTCGACACGCCCGGCCACGCCGACTTCGGCGAGGACACCTATCGCGTGCTCACCGCGGTGGACTCGGCGCTGATGGTCATCGACGTCGCCAAGGGCGTCGAGGAACGCACGATCAAGCTGATGGAAGTCTGCCGGCTGCGCGACACGCCGATCATGACCTTCATCAACAAGCTCGACCGCGAGGGCAAGGACCCGGTCGAGCTGCTGGACGAAGTGGAAACCGTGCTCGGCATCAAGTGCGCGCCCGTCACCTGGCCGATCGGCATGGGCCAGCGTCTCAAAGGCGTGGTGCACCTGGTGACCGGCGAAGTGCATCTCTACGAGCCGGGCCGCAACTTCACCCGCCAGGATTCGACGATTTTTCCCTCGATCGACGCCCCGGGCGTGGCCGAGAAGATCGGCGAGAAGATGCTGGCCGAGCTGCGCGACGAACTGGAACTGGTGCAGGGCGCCAGCCATCCCTTCGACCTGGAGGCCTACCGCGCCGGCACGCAGACGCCGGTGTTCTTCGGCTCGGGCGTCAACAACTTCGGCGTGCAGCCGCTGCTCGACTTCTTCGTCGAACACGCCCCGCCGCCGCAGCCGCGCGAGACCACCACGCGCGAAGTCGCGCCGCAGGAAGACAAGCTGACCGGCTTCGTGTTCAAGATCCAGGCCAACATGGACCCGATGCACCGCGACCGCGTGGCCTTCATGCGTGTGTGTTCGGGCCGCTTCGAGGCCGGCATGAAGGCCTTCCACCCGCGCACCGGCAAGCCGCTCAAGCTCGCCAATGCGCTGACCTTCATGGCGTCCGATCGAGAGATCGCCGCCGAAGCCTGGCCGGGCGACGTGATCGGCATCCACAACCACGGCACGATCTCGATCGGCGACACCTTCACCGAAGGCGAGAACATCGCCTTCACCGGCATCCCGAACTTCGCGCCGGAACTGTTCCGCCGCGCGCGCCTGCGCGATCCGCTCAAGCTCAAGCAGCTGCAGAAGGGCCTGGCCCAGCTGTCGGAAGAAGGCGCGACGCAGTTCTTCAAGCCGCTGATGAGCAACGACCTGATCCTCGGCGCGGTCGGCGTGCTGCAGTTCGACGTGGTCGCCTATCGGCTCAAGGACGAGTACGGCGTGGATGCGACGTTCGAACCGGTGCAGGTGAACCTGGCGCGCTGGATCCGCTGCAGCGATGCGAAGAAGCTCGAGGACTTCCGCGACAAGCACGCGATGAACCTCGCGCTCGATGCCGCCGACCAGCTCGTCTATCTGGCGCCCACACGCGTGAACCTGCAGCTGGCCGAGGAACGCGCGCCGGGCGTCGAATTCCTCGCCACGCGCGAGCATGCGCACGCGGTGGCCGCGGGCTGAGCACGAACGCGTCTGACAGGCGGCCGGTGTCTGGCCATAATCGCGGGGTCCCCTCCCCCGCCCGGACACCGATGAACGCCCCGACGCTGACGCTGCGCCAGAAGCGCGAAGAACTCGCAAGCGCGTTGACCCACGGACTCGGCGCCACCGCCGCGCTCGCCGCCGGCGCGGTGCTGATCACGCTCGCAGCCTTGTTCGGCAACGGCTGGCAACTGGCCGCTTCGATCGTGTTCGGTGTCTCTCTGCTGCTGCTGTACCTGGCCTCGACGCTGTATCACGCGGTCAACCACCCGGTCGCCAAGGGCCGGTTGAAGGTGTTCGACCACTGCGCGATCTACCTGCTGATCGCCGGCACGTACACGCCGTTCACCCTGATCGGCCTGCGCGGCACGCTGGGCTGGTGGCTGTTCGGCATCATCTGGACGCTGGCCCTGGCCGGCGTGGTCTTCAAGCTGTTCTATACCGGACGCTTTCGCGGTGTATCGACGGCGATCTACGTCGCGATGGGCTGGCTGGTGGTCATCGCGATCGGCCCGGTCGCCGCCGCGCTCGACACCTGGACCCTGAGCTGGCTGATCGCTGGCGGCCTGTTCTACACGCTCGGCACGGTGTTCTACATGCGCGACTCGATTCCCTACGCGCACGCGATCTGGCACCTGTTCTGCATCGGCGGCAGCATCTGCCATTACGTCGCCGTGCTCGCGCAGGTGGTGCCCGCGCGTTGAGCGTGGCGTCGCGCGCGGCGACTATCATCCGGCGGTCTGCCGCTCTGGAGTCCCGCATGCGTCATCTCCGTCCCGCACTCGCCTTCGCTGCGCTGCTGCTGAGCGCCTGCGCAGCCGACACCCCGCCGCCCGCCCCCTCTGCGCCTGCCGCGCCGCCGGCCTCCACGCCGCCACCTGCACCGGAGACGGTCACCGCGCGCTATGACTGCCCCGGTGCGGCCGTCGTGGAGATCATCCGAGACGGTCGTTTCGCACGTCTGCGCATGACCGACGGCCGTACCGTGAACCTCGGCGTGATCCGCGGCAGCCAGCCGCCGGTGTGGTCGGAGGTCGGTCTGCAGTTCCTCACCATCGACGACGGCGGTGAGCTCTCGCAGGACAGCGGGCGCACGGTGCGCTGCGAGGCCCTGCCGCTCGACCCGGCCTGACCGGCGCCTGGGCGGCTGGCGTGCGCAACGGCATGTTCACCCGCATTTGACCGGAGCGCGTCGATGGTGGGATCGAACAGGATCCCCCGATGACGCCGACCGAATCGCCGCCCGCAGCCCCCCGCCTCCGCGTCCGCAATCGCCTCAGCTCGCGCCCGGTCCGCATCACCGCCGTTGCGCTGCTGGTGGCGATCGTCCTGCTGGTGCTGCTGTGGGACTGGAACTGGTTCAAGGGCCCCGTCGAACGTGTCGTCGAAGCGCGCACGGGACGCACGCTGGTCATCGGCGGCGATCTCGATGTCGACCTGGGCCGCACGACCACCGTGCGCGCCGACGTCTTGCGGTTCGCCAACGCCGACTGGTCGGACTCGCAGACGATGGCGTCGGCCGATCGGCTGGAGATCCAGTTCGAAGTCTTCCCGCTGCTGTTCCGCCAGGAAGTGCGGCTGCCGGAAATCCGGCTGGTGAAGCCGATCCTGCGGCTGGAAACGAATCCCGACGGCGGCGCCGCCAACTGGGACATCGCGTTCGGCGACGGCGGCGATGGCCCGCCGCCGCAGATCCGCAGGTTGTGGGTCGAGGAAGGCCGTCTGCGTTTCCTCGACGTGGCCGGCCAGACCGACATCGACGTACGCCTGTCGAGTCGCGAATCACGAGGCGGCGAGGATGCCGCGCCGGCGATCGTGATCGAGGGCGGCGGCAACTGGACACGCAATGCCTTCACACTCGAAGGCGTCGCCGAATCGCCGCTTGCGCTGCAGGACACCGACAAGCCCTACCGCATCGACCTGCGCGCCCGCGCCGGCGCAACCCGCGCGCACGTGCGCGGCTCGCTGGTCGCGCCTCTGCAGCTGCGCGATTTCGACCTGCAGTTCGCGCTTTCGGGACGCAATCTGGCCGATCTCTATCCGCTCGTCGGCGTCGCCCTGCCCGACACGCCGCCCTACGCGCTCGATGGCCGCCTGACCCGCGACGCACCCGGCAACACCTGGCATTACGACGCCTTCACCGGCAAGGTCGGCCAGAGCGATCTCGGCGGCTCGGCAGCGGTCACGCTCGGTGGTGACCGCCCCGCCCTGAAGGCGGACCTGGTATCGAAGCGCCTGGATTTCGATGACCTTGCCGGATTCGTCGGCGGCACGCCCGATGCAGACGGCGAAGCGCTCGACCCCGAACTCGTCGCCCGCGAACAGGCCCTGGCCGCCAAGGGTCGCGTGCTGCCCGAGACGCCGTACGATCTCACCAAGCTCCGCTCGATGGATGCCGACGTCCGCCTGCGGGCGCAGCGTATCAATGCGCCGAACCTGCCGATCGAAGACATGGACGCGCACCTGCTGCTGGAAGCGGGGCTGCTGCGGCTCGACCCGCTGAACTTCGGTGTCGCCGGCGGCAATATCCGCTCGACCATCCGTCTCGACGCCCGCCAGGACACCATCGACACCCGCCTCACCGCATCGGTGCGGCGCATCGACCTGGGCGGGCTGTTTCCGGCCGATACGTTGATCGGTGACGCGGTCGGCCGTATCGGCGGCGACATCAATCTCGCCGGCACCGGCAACTCCATCGCCGCGATGCTCGGCAGTGCGAACGGCGATGTCGCGGTCGGCATGGGGGCCGGACGGGTGAGCAATCTGCTGGTCGAACTGGCGGGAATCGACATCTACGAAGCGCTCAAATACCTCATCGGCAATGACAAGCAGATTCCGGTGCACTGCGCATTCGCCGATTTCGGCGTGCAGAAGGGCGTGATGGAGTCGCGGGCGCTGGCGTTCGACACGACCGATACGATCATCATCGGCGAAGGCACGATCAGCCTGCGAGACGAACAGCTCGACCTGCTGCTGCGCCCGCGTCCGAAGGATCGCAGCATCCTGGCCCTGCGCACGCCGCTGACGATCGACGGGACCTTCGCCGATCCGGGCTTCCGTCCCGATCTGGGCCGCCTGGGGCTGCGTGGCGCACTCGCAATCGCGCTCGGATCGATCACCCCACCCGCAGCATTGCTTGCCACTCTGGAGCTCGGCGGCGGCGAAGACAGCCGCTGCGGCGGTGAGTACGCGAGGTAAACCTCAACGCTGCTCTGCGTCCGCCGCCGGGTGCCAGGCACTGACCAGATACAGGGGGCGCTGCTTGGACTCTTCGTACAGCCGGCCGAGGTATTCACCGATCACGCCCAGCGCGACCAGCTGCACGCCGCCGAGGAACAGGATCACCGCCATCATCGTCGGCCAGCCGGCAACGCGGTCGCCATAGAGCATTGCCTTGCCCACCACGTACAGCGCGAAGGCGAACGCCCCGCACGCGGTGAAGACACCGACGTAGGTCGCCAGCCGTAACGGCGCGGTCGAGAAGCTGGTGATGCCATCGAGCGCGAAGTTCCACAGCCGCCAGAACCCGAACTTGGTCCGACCAGCGATGCGCCGCTCTCGCGCGTACGGCACGGCGATGCGGTTGAAACCGATCCAGCCGAACAGGCCTTTCATGAAGCGGTGGCGCTCACGGACCTGCCGCAGTGCCGACAACGCGCGTTCCGATAGCAGCCGGTAGTCGCCGGTATCGGCAGGAATCGGCGTCTTCGCCAGGCGCTGCATGACGCGATAGAAGGCATGAGCGGTGCCGCGCTTGAGCCAGCCTTCACCATCCCGGCTCAGACGCGTACCGTGGACATCGTCGTAGCCGGCGCGCCAGTGTGCGACGAACTGGGGCACCAATTCCGGCGGGTCCTGGCCGTCGGCGTCGAGAATCATCGCCGCGCCCTCGGTCACCAGGTCCAGTCCGGCAGTCAAGGCGACTTCCTTGCCGAAGTTGCGCGACAGGCGCAGCAGGCCCACACGTGCGTCGCCAGCCGCGATGCCCTGCAGCACGCTCCAGGTTGCATCGCCGCTGCCGTCGTCGATGTAGAGCACTCGCGAGCTGATGCCGTCAGCGGCGAGCGCGTCCATGACGCGGGCAATGCGCGGATGCAGCACGGGAAGCGCGTTTTCTTCCTCGTACGCCGCAATCACGAAGGTCAGCCGGTCATGCGCGCTCAACGCAGCGTCTCCAGATAGGATTCGCCGCCGATCTGCCGGGCATTGCGCTGGATCCACTGCGCGCGACGCTGCACATAAGGTCCCGGACGCGACGCGCTGTAGCGCGTCGGGCTGGGCAACACCGCGCCCAGGCGCGCACTTTCCGCCGCCGTCAGCTGGTCGGCATCCTTGCCGAAATGCCGCCTGGCCGCCGCCTGCGCGCCGTAGATGCCGTCGCCGAATTCGGCGACATTGACGTAGACCTCGAGGATGCGGGTCTTCGGCCAGAGCGTTTCGATGAGCACGGTGTAATACGCCTCCAGTCCTTTGCGCATCCAGCTGCGCCCGCCCCACAGGAACAGGTTCTTCGCCGTCTGCTGGCTGATCGTGCTGGCGCCGCGCATACGGCCGCCGCGCGCATTGTGCGCGCGCGCCTGTTCGATGGCGTCGAGGTCGAAGCCACGATGCGATGCGAAGTTCTGGTCCTCGGCCGCGATCACCGCCACCGGCAGCGACGAGGCGATCGCATCGAGATCGCGCCACTGGTAATAAAGGCGGAAATCGTCCTCGCCGCCCGTCCACGCCTGGACCTGGCGGATCGCCATGAAGGTCGAGAACGGCGGGTCGACGAAGCGCAGCACCGCGACCTGGCATACCGGCAGGACGATCGCGATGACCACCAGCCAGGCCAGTCGCCGCAGCCAGCGGCGGACGAACGACGGGCGCGCTTGCGGGGCGCCGCTGGCGCCCCCATGTGAGGAATCCGGATGCTTCATGGCGGCCACTCTATCGGTCGCCCCCGACATCGCCAATCGTTCAATCCAGCGAGCCCTCATGACCGACTTACCGCCCGACAGCGATCGCCTGTCCCGCTTCCTGCTGCAGACCGCCGGCGTGCGCGGCGTGCGCGTGCATCTGCGCGATGCGTGGGCCGAGGTTCGCAGGAATGGCCCCTATCCGCCTGCAATCGAGGAATTGCTCGGCGAAGCCTGCGTGGCCTCTGCGTTGTTCACCGGTCATGCCAAGGTCGACGGACGCCTGTCGGTCCAGCTTCGCGCGCCCGGTCCGCTACGCACCCTGTTCGCCGAGTGCACCGCCGCCGGTACGATCCGGGGCATTGCCCGCTACGACGAGGGCACCGATGTGTCACGCGATCTGCGCGCACTCGGCGACGAGGCCCTGCTGGCGATCACCATCGAAAACCCCACGCCCCATCGCGAACCCAATCGCTATCAGGGGCTGGTCGGGCTCACCGCCGAGTCGCTGTCAGGCGCGTTCGAGGACTATTTCCGCCAGTCCGAGCAGCTGCCCACGCGCGTGCTGCTGACGGTCGAGGATGGCGAGGCCGCCGGATTGATGCTGCAGAAACTCCCCGGCGATGACGGCGACGACGATGGCTGGAACCGTGCAAGCCTGTTGTTTGACACGCTCTCGACGAGCGAACTGCTCCGATGGCCCACCGAGACGCTGCTCTCGCGCCTCTTTCCCGAAGATGCACCGCAGTTGCTCGGCGAGCGTCCACTTGCGTTCGGATGTTCGTGTTCGCGGGCCCGCGTGGAGGACATGCTCGCTTCCCTCGGTGCCGAAGAAGCCCGCGCGGCGGTCGTCGATGGAGAGGCGCGTGTGACCTGCGAGTTCTGTGGGCGCAACTACAGCTTCACCGGTGAGGATGTGGAACGCCTGCTGGAAACTCCCGCCGCCGATGTCGAGGCTTCGGAGCGTTTGCAGTAACGGGTACGCACCGGGCGGCCGCGCTGGATTGTTAAAGAAACATAAATGTTATAGAGTTCGAGATCTTCACGATTGGGGAACTTCCCGGCAACGCCGGGGTCACACCGGCCATGCGACCGCCTGTCACGCGCCTGATGCTTGCTCTCGGCCTCGCCCTCGCGGCGGCCGCGGGCGCGTCCGCGCAGGAAAAGCGCAGTCAGACGGTGCTTCCCGTGCTCGATACGTCCGGCAAGGTCGAAGCCTTCCTTGTCCTCGAACCGGCGAGTGCCAACCAGGCAGCCCGTCGCTGGCGGTTCGGCGACAACCAGTTCGACGCCGCATTCGGCCTCGACGCCGGCAGCTCGCTGGCGTTGCTGTGCAGCCCCGGCAGCAGTTTCAATGGCGCGGTCAGCAGCCTGGCCCGCAACTGCCAGCTGGCCTCGGTGGGTGAAGGTATTCCCGGCCGTCGTGCCAGCGCCACCGCCAGCATGAGTCGCCCCGGCGGCGGCATCGGCCTGAAGCTGGGCGAGGGCCGCGACACCCTGCCCGCCTGGCTGAGCCCCTCCCGCGCTTCGGCCGGCGAAGTGGACGTGCACGACCTGACCGTCTTCGCCAAGAAGGATGTCGGCGACGAGGCCTACGTCTCGCTGGCCGGCACCCTGGCCAAGGCCACGCTGATCCCCAGCGCCTCCGCGCCCGCCACGTTCAGTGACAACTGGACCAGCCGCAGCCTCAGCGTGGGCGGAGGCATCGGCCGCTTCAGCGCCAACATCGTCGGCCAGGTCGTCGACACCCCCGGCCTGCCCAAATGGGAAGGCGTGGGCCTGGGCGTCAGCTGGCGCACCCCCTGGAGCGGCCAGCTCACCGTTGGCGCCGACAACGTCATCACCCGCGGCAAGAACCCGTTCTCGAAAATGACCGAGAGCGCGGACGACGAGGGTGCGGTGCCCTATATCCGGTACCAGCAGGACCTCTGAGCCTCCGCCGCCGCAGCACGGTGGCGCCTCGTATGCCGGTCATGCGCCCCACGGGCGCAGCGCGCCTGCCTCCCATCCAATCCGACGCATGCTCGCGCCGTGCCGGCCGGCGGCCGATTCCGGCTCGGCTTAACGCCGCTGTAATTTCAGGATTTCTCTCGCTAATATCGGGACGGCCTTGCCGACTTTGTCTTTTCAATTTGCCGACAACGGCAACAGGCTTTGTATCCCCCGACCTATTCCGGAGAGAGAGATGAACCACAGAACCCATCGATTGCGTGACGCCGTCGTGTGCGCGCTTGCGGCAGGCAGTGCTTCGCTTTGCGTCACCGGCGCGGCCAGCGCCCAGCAGTCCGAGGGCGGCGCCACGACGCTGGACCGGATTGAGGTCACCGGCTCGCGCATCCGCTCGGTCGATGCGGAAACCTCCCAGCCGGTCCTGGTGATCGACCGCGCAACCATCGAGAAACAGGGTCTGACCTCGGTCGCGGAAGTCCTGCAGCGCGTGTCGTCGAACGGCGCTGCACTCAATCGCACGTTCAACAACGGCGGCGACGGCTCAGCGGAGGTCTCGCTGCGCAACCTCGGATCGGCGCGCACGCTGGTGCTCGTGGACGGGCGTCGCTGGGTGTCGACGCTTTCCGGCTCGGTCGATCTCAACACCATTCCGGCCGCGATCATCGAGCGTGTCGAAGTGCTGAAGGACGGCGCTTCCTCGATCTACGGTTCGGACGCGATCGCCGGCGTCATCAACATCATCACCCGCGACAATTTCGAAGGCGCCGAATTCCGCACCCATTACGGCCAATTCAGCCAGGGTGACGGCGAGCGCAAGTCGATGGATCTCACGATCGGCGGCAGCAACGACCGCGGCAATGTCGTGCTGAGCCTCTCGCGTGTGGAGGAAGAGGCCGTCATGGCGGGTGCCCGCGCATTCTCGCGCGACCCCGTACGTGGCCTGGGCGCATCGCAGTACAGCGGTTACTCGTCCAACGGCAAGATCTGGAACGCGGGCCCGCTCGACGATGGCGACGATGGCTGGAGCCAGTACCTGATTGTCCCGCCGGGCGCAGTGGGCACCGGCCCTGACGGCCAGCAGCGCTACGGGCTCGACCAGACCGTCCCGTGGAGCGCCGCGTCCTTCGCCTACAACTACGCTGCCGACAACTATCTGCTGACGCCCCAGACCCGCACGTCGGCCTATGCCAAGGGCCGCTACGACCTGACCGACAACATGCAGGTCCGCGCGGAGGCCATGTACAACGAACGGCGCTCCCAGCAGCAGTTGGCCGGCTTCCCGCTCACCGGTGGTGCCTCGTTCGGTGATCCCGAGGCGGCCATGAGCCCCTTCAGCTACTTCAACCCCTACAACCCTGCCTACGGCGGTGACGGCCGCGCGGTCGAGTGGAGTCATCGCCTGACCGAGCAGGCTCGCGTCTACGACCAGAACGTCAAAACCTTCCATACCTATGTCGGGTTGGAGGGCAACTTCCAGTTTGCAGACCGTTTCTTCAACTGGGATGTGGGCTACAACTTCAACAAGTCCGACCAGACCGACCGGCAGATCGGCGACGCCAACATGCTCAACGTCGCCCTGGGCGTCGGCCCCTCCGAGCTGCGTGACGGCCGCGTGGTCTGCGTGACCGCGCCGGGTGGCGACATCATCGATGGCTGCGTGCCGTTCAATCCGCTCTCACCCGCCGGTGGCGTGACTCAGGAAATGCTCGACTACATCCTGTTCACCGCGCAGGACGTCTACCAGAATCGCAGCGAGAGCATCACGGCCAATATCTCCGGCGAGATGTTCCCCATGCCCGGTGGCACCGCCGGCTTCGCGCTGGGTATCGAGTCTCGTCGCGAGAGCGGCTTCGACTCTCCCGATGCCTTCGTCGCCGCAGGCCTGACATCCGGCAACGGCCGCCAGCCGACCCAGGGCGCCTACGATCTGGACGAGATCTTTGCCGAGGTGCTGCTGCCGGTCCTGGCCGATGTGCCTGGCGCCGAGCTGCTCGAGGTCAGCCTGGCGAGCCGGTACTCCGATTACAGCAACTTCGGCGATACCACCAACAGCAAGGCCGGGTTCAAGTGGAAGCCCTTCAGTGACCTGCTGGTCCGCGGCAACTGGGCCGAAGGCTTCCGTGCGCCGCCGATTTCCACGCTGTTCCGCGGCCTGGCCGATTCGTACACCCAGTTCGGCGACATCTGCTCAGCCGACTACGCCGGCCGCACGCCGACCATCGCCGCAAACTGTCTCGCCGACGGCGTGCCGGTCGATTTCATCCAGCGCACCAACACCGGCAACGGCTACTTCGGCCAGACCATCTTCCCCTTCTCGGTCGGCGGCAATCCCCTGGCCGGACCTGAAACCTCGGTATCCAAGACGGCGGGCTTTGTCTACAGCCCCTCGTTCATCGATTCGCTGAACATCAGCGTGGACTGGTGGAACATCAAGATCGAGAACGCGCTGTCGACGCCGTCGGCGGCCTACATCCTCGAACAGTGTTACGTGGAGGGTGACTCGGCCTGGTGCGACCTGTTCAGCCGTCGCGCGAACGACTCGCAGATCGACTACATGCTGCTCGCTCCGCAGAACCTCAGCGTGACCGAGGTCGAGGGCTGGGATGTGAACATCTCCTACCAGATGCCCGAGACGAGCTTCGGCCGCTTCGGCTTCATGCTCGACACCTCGTACGTGTCGAAGTGGGAATCGCAGTTCACCCCCGAATCCTCGGTGGAAAGCGCAGTAGGCAACTACTACGAGAGCGATCCCAACTGGCGTCTGCGTGCGAACGCGTCGCTGGACTGGAGCTACGGCGACTTCTCTGCCAGCTGGATGGCCCGCTACATGTCCGGGCTCAACGAGAGCTGCGCGATCCCCGGCGCCGGCGTCTGCACCGACGAAGGTCGCCGGACCGAGGAAGGCGCCGCGCCTCGCAACCGTCTGGGTGCGACCACCTACCACGATGTGCAGGTGCGTTACGAGCTGCCGTGGAACGGCACGGTCAAGCTGGGCGCGAACAACATCTTTAAGAAGGACCCGCCGTTCGCAACCCAGGCCTACGCCAACTCGTACGACTACCAGTACGACATTCCCAACAGCCGCTACATGTACATGGAGTACCAGCAGCGCTTCTGATCGAGCTCGCCAATCGACGGCCCCGTTTTTCGGGGCCGTCTTCTTTGGTGCTCCGCAGATTTCCGGGGAGGCTTTACTGGCCGCCGTCACCTTTGAAGCCTGATTCCAAGGCTGAAGGTGGCGACAAGCCCGACGGGAAGATGATCTCGAAGCTGGCTGACTGGGAGAGCTATCGAGTGGAGCGGCTTGAAAAGCTGGTGGACGACTGCCGCGCGGTCACGAGCCACCTCAAGCCGCCAGCCCGCACGACGTATTGCCAACACTGCGGCGAAGTGGATGCCGACAGGTGCAAGAAACGCGCCCGCGCCGGATGCGAGAGAAGACCGCCCAGGCCTTCTTCGAACAGCTGCAGGAGGGCGCTTCCGAACAGATCCAGACCGTAGCCATCGACATGACGACAGCCTGTGAGATCGAAAGCCAGGCGCACTGCCCCAGCGACGAGATCGTCTACGACGTCTTCCACGTCGTGGCCAACTACCGCCGGCAGGTCATCGGCGAGAGGTCCGTGTCGATCAGGCCAACCACCTGCACCACGAAACGCCCGCCTGCCTCGTCATCAAGTCCAGCTGATGGCTGTTACTGCGAATAGGACAAATCTGGATCACGGCCAGCAGGTGCGGCTCGATGAGCTGCTCGAAGTCAACCAGCCCCTGCCCACTGCCATGTGATGGGGACGCACTCAGCAACTGTGATTTACGCGGCCCGACAACGTCCAGTGCGCTTGAAGTCATTGATTGGAGCAGCCCGAAGCAGCGGGATCGCTGCCTTGGCGCACTTCGGACTGAAGTTCAATGCCCTCTGCAAGGGATCCTGTCGCGTTGCAGGCACCCGCTCAATACTAGGCATCTTGAAGCGTCAACAACACCGTCAGAATCATCAAGCGCCGCGCGTCCTGCTACTGCGATCGGAAGTACTTCTTCCTCAAGATCCGCTCGGCCCTCCCGGGTAACAACCGGCCTCACCCGCGGCCAGCAGACGTCACTCCACCCTTCGCAGGTGAATACGGCAGGCCACCACAACCGCCCTTAACGAGTCTTTAATTTCATCCGCAACACCGCTAGTATCGGTCCGACCTTGCGGATCTTGGCGTCTTTTTTGTCGCCATCCGCACAGGGAACCGACGAGGGCTTGCCCTCATTACATCCGGAGAGAGAGATGACCTTGAAGTCCAACCGTCTGCGCGATGCGATCAGCCTCGCAATCGTTGCAGGCGCTACCTCGTTCACGGGCTCGACGTTCGCCCAGAGCACGAATGAAGCGACAACGCTTGATCGCGTCGAAGTTACGGGTTCGCGTATCCGCCAGGTCGATGTCGAGACCGCCCAGCCGGTTCTTGCCATCTCCCGCCAAGAGCTCGAAGCACAGGGCTTCAGCACGATCGCCGACGTTCTGCAGAACATCTCGGCCGCAGGCTCGCCGACGTTCAGCCGCGCCTCTCCGCTTACCTCCAACCAGGAGGCGGGTGGCCAGTACATTTCCATGCGTAACCTCGGCGCCCAGCGCACCCTGGTTCTGGTGAACGGGAAGCGTCTGGGCATCAGCCCGAATGGTTATCAGGATATCTCGGCCATTCCCATGGTGATGGTCGAACGCATGGAAGTGCTGAAAGACGGCGCGTCGGCGGTGTACGGATCTGACGCAATGGCCGGCGTGATCAACATCATCACCCGAAAGAATTTCGAAGGTGCGCAGGCTAACGCCTACTACGGGCAGTTCAGCCAAGGTGACGGCGCCAAGCAGAGCTTCGATTTCATGATGGGCTTCACCGGCGATCGAGGTTCGCTGACCATCGGCGCCGACTATCACAAGGAAGATGCGATCTGGGCGCGCGACCGCTGGTACTCCGCCGATACCGCTCCGGGTTTCCCCGCAGCCAGCCTGACTACCGTCGGCCAGTGGGGCAACTGGCGCGAGTCGGGCGCGCCGACCACCGCACCCTGGTTCGCCCCGAATCGTGGCAGCGATGCACTTGGCGCCGGTGATTTCCATCCGCAGACCAGTGCGGACACGAGCCGTTCTAACGATCAGATGCACCTTCTGACACCGTTGCAGCGCCGCTCGCTCTACGTCAACGGTAACTACGACATCACCGACAACGTTCGTTTTACGAGCGACCTGGGCTATATGCGTCGTGAGTCGAATCGACAGATCGCAGGCTATCCGACCCAGTCCACCGCGATTGACGCCCCGATGTCGCCGGATAGCTATTTCAACCCGATCCCCGGCACCCAGGTCGATTGGCGCCGGCGTGGATGGGAAGTGCCCCGTACGACCGACACGACCGTGACGACATGGCGGTTCACCGCAGCGCTCGAGGGTGCATTCGAAATCGGCGAGCGTTTCTTCGACTGGGATGTGGGCTACATGTACACCCAGAACGAGCAGAAGACGATTAACAACGGCAATTTCTACATCCCCGCCGTTCAAGCTGCCGTCGGGCCGTCCTTCCTGAATGACCAGGGCGTGGTCCAGTGCGGCTCGGCCGCGAACCCGATCAGTCTGACCGAATGCGTGCCGTGGAACCCCTTCGCCGGCTTCGGTACCGGCGCAGTCGCCAATTCGCTCGATGATCCGGCGGTACGTGCGCAGTTCTTCCGCGCCGAGCATGCGCTGGGCGATACTTCGACGAACAACTACTTCGCGAACCTTTCGGGCTCGCTGTTCACCCTTCCCGCTGGTGATCTCGGCTTTGCCGTGGGCGTCGAGCACCGGAAGGAAGAGGGCGGCTACTACCCTGACGCTATCGCGCAGTCCGGTAATTCCACAAATCTCGCGTCGGGCCCGACCTTCGGCTCTTATTCGCTGGACGAGGTGTACGCCGAGCTTGAAGTGCCGCTTCTGGCCGATCTGCCGGGCGCTCGCGAACTGAGCATCAACGTCGCGAGCCGTTACTCGGATTACGACACTTTCGGCGACACGACAAACAGCAAGGCGGGCTTCAAGTGGCGCCCGATCGACGATCTGCTGGTGCGCGGCACCTGGTCGGAAGGCTTCCGGGCCCCGACGATCGGCAACCTCTTCGGCGGCGGCTCACAGACGTTCACCACCGGGTTTGTCGACCCTTGCGACAGCGTCTATGGCGTCGCGCGCGGTACCCCTCGCTGTCTGCAGGATGTCGCCGCCAACTATCGCCAGCTGCAGCAGGGCTTCGTCCCGACCGACAGCGCCGCGGCTCAGACGCCGGTGCCTTTCACCAGCGGATCCAACCCGAATCTTCAGCCGGAAACCTCCGTCTCGAAGACCCTCGGGCTTGTCTACAGCCCCAACTTCGTGGAGGGCCTGAGCCTCGCACTGGACTGGTGGAATATCCGGATCGAGAACACCGTGGTATCGGATTCTCCGAATACGATGCTCAGCGACTGCTACGTGACGCTAATCGAGTCTCGCTGCGCGGGCTTCTCGCGCGATCCGGTCACCGGCATCGTCAATGACCTCACCTACGGCATGCGGAATGCGGGTTATACGGACACCGAAGGCTACGATTTCGATGTCTCGTACAACATGAATACTGACTACGGTCGTTTCAGCGGCAAGTGGATGACGACGTATGTCAGCCTCTACGAAGCACGGGCCACCAACGATGCAACCGCAGTACCGTCCCAGTATGTCGGCTTCGCCGGCTACTTCCGTGTCCGCTCGAACCTCAGCCTTACTTGGGCATTGAACGACTGGTCGGTCAATTGGGGAGTGCGCTACTTCTCTGGCTCGAAGGAGTCCTGCTACAACACGACACCTGAGCTGTGCAGCCGCCCGCAGTACGCAGCGCCTGACACTCAGGGCCGCATCTCGCCGCAGAACGATCTCGGCGCGAACACGTTCCATGATGTGCAGGTGACCTACAGCGCACCATGGGATGCAAAGATCTCGATCGGCGCAAACAACGTGTTCAACCATGAAGCCGCACCGTGGTACCGCCAGGCGAATTCGAACTTCTCCTACTACGGCGGGTTCGACAATGGTCGCTTCCTCTTCATGAAGTATCAGCAGAACTTCTGATCGAAGGTTGCATAGGCGGTTTGGAACTACGGCCCTTCGGGGCCGTAGTTTTTTGCGCCGTCGGTATACCGGCACATGCGACACGGCCGAGGCTGTCAGTCTTGTTCCGTTGATAGGCGGCTCTGTCGACGCCAGCCCCAGGCTGCGCTCGGAGCCCGGACGCCTGGATATCCGCACCCGGCCCCGCCATTCTGCGCAGACACATGAAGCGTCACTGCGGCGGCGATGCCCGGAAGCGGCAGTGCCGGTTTCGGCGACGCACGGCGACAACGATCAAGAGCGCGGGCGATCGACGTCGCCCCCCCTCATCGGTTGATACGCGGAAGGACAGTGCGGTCGTTCGTGCGCTGAGAAAAAATGCCGAGGCACAAAAATGTGTGCTCAGGATTTCGCCCTCGCTCCACGGGTATCAATCGCCAACCTGGGCGGTCGACCGAACGGTCACAACTCTGTTGCTTCTTCGCCCTCGGACGAAGGAGCGGAAGCGTCGAAGCGAGCTGACCGATCGCGGGATTCTGCCCAGAACTGATCCTGAGCTCTCTGTTCAATCGCCCATTCGCCCTGATCGACCTGCAATGCGAGTGCGACTCTGTCCGGATCGACTCCGAGTCCTTCGGCAAAATGATGCTCAAGCGGCATGAATCCCGGCAACCCGTCCTCCGCGCCCACCCTTCCCTCCACCCGCGCGATGATCCACTCGAGCACGCGCAGGTTTTCGCCGAATCCCGGCCACAGGAAGTTGCCGTCCGCATCCTTGCGGAACCAGTTGACGTGGAAGATCTTCGGCAGCCGCGCGCCCGGCTCGTCGAATGACAGCCAGTGGGCGAAGTAATCGCCGAAGTGGTAGCCGCAGAAGGGCTTCATCGCCATCGGGTCGCGGCGGACGAGGCCGACCTGGCCGGTGGCGGCGGCTGTGGTTTCGGAGGCCATCGTGGCACCGACGAACACGCCATGGCGCCAGTCCCGGGCTTCGAAGACCAGCGGCATGGTCGTGGCCCGGCGGCCGCCGAAGACGATCGCGCTGATCGGCACGCCCTGGGGGTCTTCCGCGCGCGGTGACCAGCTCGGGCACTGGCGCGCGGCAACGGTGAACCGTGCATTCGGATGGGCGGCCGGCCCATTCGCGGGATCGTAGGGGCGCCCCTGCCAATCGAACGCGGGCGCACGGTCGTCGAGCCCCTCCCACCACGGCTGACAGTCATCGGTCAGCGCGACGTTGGTGTAGATGGTGTCGCGCTGGATCATCGCCAACGCGTTCGGGTTCGACTTCGCCGATGTGCCCGGTGCCACGCCGAAATAGCCCGCCTCGGGATTGATGGCCCATAGCTGGCCGTCGGGGCCGGGGCGCATCCAGCAGATGTCGTCGCCGACCGTCCAGACCTTCCATCCAGCCTCACGGTAAGCGGGCGGCGGCACCAGCATGGCAAGGTTGGTCTTGCCACAGGCGCTCGGGAAGGCAGCGGCGATGTAATGGGTGTCGCCCTGCGGATTTTCGATGCCGACGATCAGCATGTGCTCGGCCAGCCAGCCTTCCTCGCGCGCCTGCCATGACGCAATACGCAACGCGTGGCACTTCTTGCCCAGCAAAGCGTTTCCGCCATAGCCGGACCCGTAGGACTGGATCGAGAGTTCCTCGGGGAAATGCATGATGAAACGGCGGTCTGGATCGAGTTCGCCCAGCGAATGCAGTCCCCGGACGAAGTGCCCTTCCCGCTCAATGCGCTGCAGCGCCTGCGCACCCATTCGGGTCATCAGACGCATGTTGGCGACAACATATGGAGAATCGGTGATTTCCACGCCGCAGCGGGACAGAGGGGAATCGATCGGGCCCATGCAGTAGGGAACGACATACAGAATCCGACCGCGCATACAGCCCGCGAAGAGCGCATCCATCTTGCCGTGCGCCTGATCGGGCGCCATCCACTGGTTGTTGGGACCCGCGGCCTCGGCGTCACGCGTGCAGACGAACGTCAGGTGTTCGACGCGGGCGACATCCTCGGGATCGGAACGGTGCAGCCAGCACCCCGGATGCGTGTCCGGGTTCAACGCGATCAGAGTGCCGTCAGCCTCCATTCCGGCAAGCAACGCGTCGTACTCGCGCTGGCTGCCATCGCACCAGCGGATCGCGTCGGGACAGGTCAGTGCGGCAACCTCTTCTACCCATGACGCAAGCGTGGAAAGCGACGTTGGCGCGGCCGCGTCCAGTTCGAGTACTGCGTTCATGGCGACTCCCGGCGAGCGATGTCGCCGCAGTCTATTCGTCACCGCTGCAACCAGTCGCGCTGCGCTGCGTCAGTCACCGGTGTCATTTCCGGAGGCACCCGGCGCACGCGTACGTGCGATCACGGGGCAAGCACTCGCGCCAGCCGGTCCGCTCAGGCGGGAACCAACGTCTGCGCCAGATGCTCGACGTACGCGTCGAACTCGTCCTGCTGCATGCGTGCCTGGTGCAGCTGCAGATTGAGTTGCAGGAAACCGACATACGCCGCATAGGTCAGGCGTGCGCGGTGCTGGGCGTCTTCGCGGCCGAGACCTGCCTGGCGGAACGACGCGGTGAGGTAGTCGAGGCGGCGCTTGGAGACGCGCTCGATGACCGGGTGCACGGTCGCGTGATCCTGCGCCTTGAGCAGCGCGCTGTAGATCACGTGCGACTTGTACTCGCGCGCGACCATGTGAAACAACGCGCGCAGGCGTTCGCGGGCGTCGGGGACCTTCTCGAGCGCGCCGAACAGGGCTTCCTGCTCCACGTTCTCCCAGCGCTCCAGGGCGGCCTGCAGCAGGGCGTCGCGAGACGGGAAGTGCCAGTAGAAGCTGCCCTTGGTCACACCAAGGCGCCGCGCCAGCGGCTCGACGGCGACGGCCTGCACGCCGATTTCGGCAATGAGGTCGAGCGCGGCCTGGGCCCAGTCGTCGGCACTCAAGCGGCCGGGGCGCTCATTGCGCGCAGGCTCGGGCGACGGCGTCGGCGCCGCGGTGGGGGCGGTTCGATTCATCGCTACAGTCTATCCATACGCCTCCATCCGCAACAGTATCGACACGCCCGATACGGATGCGCTGGCAGCATTGACACGACACGAACCGGTCACCATACTCGACCGTACGGTTTGCATCGGGGCCCGCCCATGCAGTCGACGCCGCAACGGTGTCGATCCGTTTTCTGCCACGCCGACTGTCGGAGTTGATGATGAGCGTCGCGATTCCCTTTATTGCTTTTCTCCTGGTGGGCGCATTTGCCGCCTATCACCGGCTCCGCCTTGCGTATTGGGCGGCGATTACGGTCACGGTGCTGCTCGCGTGCTGGTTGCTGGGCGCCAATGGCACCGCCACCCTGATCGCCGCATTGCTGGTCGCCGCGATCGCCCTGCCCCTGCTGATCGCGCCGATCCGCAAGGCGCTGGTCACCGCCCCGCTGCTGAAGTTCTTCCGCAAGGTGCTGCCGCCGCTGTCTCAGACCGAACGCATTGCACTGGAAACGGGATCGGTCGGCTTCGAGGGCGAACTGTTCACCGGTGATCCGGACTGGCAGAAGCTGCTCGACTATCCCAGGCCGCAGCTCACGCCCGAGGAACAGGCCTTTCTAGACGGCCCGGTCGAGACGCTGTGCGGCATGATCAACGAGTGGGAGATCACCCACGTCCATGCCGACCTGCCACCCGAGCTCTGGGACTACATCAAGGAGAACAAGTTCTTTGGGATGATCGTGCCCAAGGCCTACGGCGGGCTCGGTTTCTCGGCGCTGGCGCATCACAAGGTGATCCAGAAGCTGGCGTCGATCTCGAGCGTGGTCAGCTCGACGGTCGGCGTGCCCAATTCGCTGGGCCCGGCAGAACTGCTCAACCATTACGGCACGACCGAGCAGAAGGATTATTACCTGCCGCGCCTGGCGGTGGGCCAGGAAGTCCCGTGCTTCGGTCTCACCGGTCCGTTCGCCGGGTCGGACGCCACGTCGATTCCCGATTACGGCATCGTCTGCAAGGGCGAGTGGAATGGCGCCAACGTACTCGGCGTGCGCCTGACCTTCGACAAGCGCTACATCACGCTCGCGCCGGTCGCGACGCTGATCGGTCTGGCTTTCCGGATGTACGACCCCGACGGCCTGCTCGGCGACAAGCAGGACATCGGCATCACCCTGGCGCTGCTGCCGCGCGAAACCCCGGGCGTCGAGATTGGCCGTCGTCATTTCCCGCTCAACTCGCCGTTCCAGAACGGCCCCATCCACGGCAAGGATGTCTTCCTGCCGCTGAGCCAGCTCATCGGCGGCGCCGAGATGGCCGGCAAGGGCTGGAACATGCTCAACGAATGCCTCGCCGTGGGTCGTTCGATCACCCTGCCCTCAACCGCCTCGGGTGGCGCGAAGGCCGGCGCGGTCGTGACCGGCGCCTATGCGCGCATCCGCAAGCAGTTCGGGCTGTCGGTCGGCCGTTTCGAAGGTGTCGAAGAAGCGTTGGCGCGCATCGGCGGCAAGGCCTACGCGATCAGTGCGCTGTCGCAGGCCACCGCGGCCGCGGTGGATCGCGGCGACGTGCCGTCGGTGCCGTCGGCGATTGCCAAGTACCACTGCACGACGATGGGTCGCGAGGTCATCAGCGACGTCATGGACGTGATCGGTGGCAAGGGCATCATCCTGGGGCCGAAAAACTTTGCGGGACGCGGCTGGCAGGCCGCGCCGATCGGCATCACCGTCGAGGGTGCGAACATCATGACGCGCAGCCTGCTGATCTTCGGCCAGGGCGCGATCCTCTGCCACCCGTGGGTGATGCAGGAAATGAAGGCGGCGCAGGACCCCGACGAGCAGCGCGGCCTCGAGGCATTCGACCGCAACCTCTTCGGCCACATCGGCTTTGCGATCTCCAATGCCGTGCGCTCGATCTGGTTCGGGCTGACCGGCGCGAAGATCGGTGCCGCCCCCGGTGACGATTACACCCGTCGCTACTTCCGCAAGCTCGACCGCTACTCCGCCAACCTGGCACTGATGGCCGACGTGTCCATGCTGATGCTCGGCGGCAAGCTGAAGTTCAAGGAGTCGCTGTCGGGACGTCTGGGCGATGTGCTGAGCCACATCTACATCACCAGCGCCATGCTCAAGCGCTATCACGACGAGGGCGCGCCGCAGGCCGACCAGCCGCTGCTGGCCTGGGCTTTCCACGACAGCGTGCACAAGATCGAGACCGCGCTGTCGGACGCGCTGCGCAACTTCCCGATCCGTCCGGTGGGCTGGCTGATGTGGGCGTTGATCTTCCCTCTGGGCCGCCGCGCCGAAGCGCCGGGCGACCGTCTGTCGCGCCGTGTGGCCGCATTGCTGATGGCGCCGAACGAAGCCCGGTCGCGTCTGGCGCAGGGCGTGTTCCTGACGCCGTGCGAGAACAACCCCGGCGGCCGCATCGACAGCTATCTGGCCAAGGCGATCGCTGCCGAGCCGGTCGAGCGCAAGTTCCTCAAGGCGCTGAAGGCCAAGGGCATCGAGGCGCTGGACTACGACGCCCAGCTCGACGAAGCGGTCCGCGAAGGCCACATCACCGCCGAGGAACGGACGCTGCTGGCCGAGCTGCGCGAGATCACGCTCGACACGATCACCGTCGATGACTTCGACACCGAGGAACTCCGGTCGGCCGGTTATCGTGCACCGGCCCGGGCCGAGGGCGACCGGTCGCGCGAAGCGGCCTGATCGAGGCGACACGCGGGATCGACAACGGCGGGCAAGTCCCGCCGTTGTCGTTTCTGCATGAAGGCTTCCCGCAGCTTCAGGACATCAACTGGACGACGTGGGCAACAGTCCGTAGGCGTTGAGGATGACCATGCTGACCGACCCCAACTGGCTGATCCTCGCGTGCGCGCTGCACAGCGCCGCGTTCGCCGTGTTCCACCTCGGCTTCTGGCGGCTGTTCGACTGGCCGCGCACCCTGCAGGCCACAACGCACGCGAACCGCGCCATCGTGCAGATCGCGAACGCGCAGCTGGTGTACGTGTTCGCCGCGATCGCCCTGCTGTGCGTGACGATGCCCGAGACCCTGTCCGGCTCATACCTCGGACGTGCGGTGCTCGGCGGTGTGGCTGGCTTCTGGTGGTTGCGATTGGTTCTGCAGGGCGTGTGGCTGCGCGTGCATCATCCGCTGGTCCACGGTCTGAGCGTGGCGTTCCTGGTCGGCGCACTGCTGTTCACGGCTGCGGCCGCACGCGCCGTACCGTCATAGCCCTGGCGTCAGCTCACGAGCCACAGGCGTGCCACGCGGCCAGCACCTCGGCTTCACGCGCCGGCGTCAGACCAGCTTTTGGCGCTGCGCGCCGTTCGCCAGGCAGCGCGCGCCACCATGCCAGCGTGTCACGCACGGTGTCGTCGATCGGACGATGGCGCAGGCCTGCCGCAAGCGCACGATCGACGCGGGTTTGTCCGAATCCGGCGTAATCGCCAACCGGCGCAATCCACACCGGCATGTCCGACCATGCGTCGACGTCTTGCGACTCCAGGAAATCCGCCGGCAACCAGATGAGTCGGGCGTCCGGTGCGCCGCCCGCCGCGCGCGCCTGCCGTACGCAACTCTCGAGCAGACGCCCCATCGTCAGCGTGCCTGGCGCTGCGTCGGCATTGAACACGCCGGTGGTGCCGTGCTCGATCAGATGCAGCAGAAACGCGGCCAGATCGCGCACGTCGATGCACTGGGTGGGATCGTCCGGCGTGCCGGGTGCGGCGATCTCGCCGCCGCGGTCCGCGCGCGCCGGCCACCAGGTGAAGCGGTCGGTGGTGTCGCCCGGCCCCACGATCAGGCCCGGCCGCACGACCGAAGTCCGTGACGGCATCACCGCCTGCGCTGCGCGTTCGCACGCGGCCTTGAGCCCGCCGTAGGTGTCGCCGGTGATCGTGCGCGTCTGCGGATCGTCCAGCGTCGCCAGCGGGCTGTTCTCGTCGTTGGCAATGTCGTTGCGGGCGTAGACGGAGATCGAGGAGATGATCTGGTAGTGCCCGACACGCCCGGCGAGCAGACCGGCGCTGCGCGCGACGTCGGCGGGAAAGTAGGCGGACGTGTCGAGTACCGCGTCCCAGCGCCGGTCGCCCTCGAGTGCGATCAGATCGTCTTTGCGGTCACCACGCAGCTGCTCGATGCCGGCAAGGGCTGTCCCGTCGAACCGTGTCGGATTGCTGCGCCCCCTGTTGAACAGGGTCAGCGTGTGTCCGCGCGCGTACGCGCGTTCGACGAAGTGCGGACCGAGGAAGCCGGTACCGCCGAGCACCAGTAGTTTCAGCGGCGGCGTGGCGCGATCGGCGGCGAACACCGATGCCGGCAATGCCGCCAGCGCCGCGGCGGTCAGGCTGTGGGCGAGGAACTCACGACGGCTTGCCATGGGCGTGCTCCGGGGACCGGCCTGCGGCCGGCTGTTCCGGGAGACTGCGCTCGGCGCGGATCACCCGCCATGCGCCGAAGGTCATGCCCAGCGCGATGCCGATGCCGGCCACGAACACCAGCTGCGAACCCAATGTCGCCAGCGCCTTGTGCGCCCAGACGAAGGTGAGATCGCCACCTCGGTAAACAGCCGTATCGATGACCGCCTTGGCCTTGTAGCGGGACTCGCGGTCCACGCGGGTGTAGAGCGTCTCGCGCGCGGGCTTGGCCAGCGAGAACTCGCCGGCGCGGGTGACCACCTGCACCACCGCGATCAGCAGTGGATACGGCGAGGCCGACAGCAGCGAGAACCCGATCAGGATCGCGATTGCCGGCAACAACAGCAGTGGCGCGACGCCGAAACGGCGCAGCAGCCAGCGGGTGAGCAGCAACTGCACGGCGATTGTGAGCCCCGCGACCGCCCAGTCGATCATCGAGTAGTAGCGGGTTGCCGCTTCGGCCGTGGGATACAGCCGCCGCACGATCGCCGCCTGCTCGTTGTAGAGCAGCGTGCCGACACCGACACCGAAGAACATCAGCATCGCCAGGCCGCGCAGCAGCGGGTCGGCGGCGATCAGCCGCAGACCGGCCCAGATCGAACCGCCGATTGCCTGCTCGTCCCGCAATGCGCGCAGGGCCTCGTTGCGCCGCGCCCAGCCGCGCAGCTTGAGGATGCACAGCAGGCACACGCACAGAAAGCCCACCGACACCAGCGTCAGGTTCGCCACGCCGATGCGGCCCACCAGCATGGTCGTGAGGAACGGTCCGACGAAAGCACCGATCGTGCCGCCCGCACCGATGTAGCCGTAGTAGCGCTTGGCATGTTCGCTGTCGAACACGTCGGCCATGAAGCTCCAGAACACCGTGACCGCGAACAGGTTGAACACCGCGATCCAGATGAAAAACGCCGCCCCGCGCCCGGACAGATCGGTATCGAATGCCCAGCGGAACCCCAGCAGGCAGACGATGAAGAACACATACACCACCGGCAGGAACACGCGCCGCGGATAGCGCGACACGAGCGCGCCGTACAGCGGCTGCAGCAGCAGCATCACGATGAAGGTGCCGGTGAACAATGCCTGCAGCGTCAACTCGCCCAGCGCGATGCCGCGCGCTGCGGCCCAATCGAGCAGGAAGGCCGGGAAAACCGCGGCGGCGTCGGACGATGCGCCCATCGCGTCGCGCACCGGGCGCAGCACGTAGTAGCCACACAGCAGACAGAAGAAGTACAGCAGCGCCCACCACAACGGCGGCGACTCCGCCAGCGCGGCACGCAGCCGCGGGCGTGGGGGCGTCATGGCGGGGGGACACATGGCGGGCTCCGGACGGACCGCGGCACGTTAGCGCAACGCCGTGACGGCGAACAGCACGTCGCCGGCATGCTCAGGTGCATGGCCGCATATGCTGGGCGCCCATTTGCAACGCCCGGTCCGATGCCACCCCGCCCCGCTCCCGTCTACGACTACATCATCGTCGGTGCCGGCTCTGCCGGCTGCGTGCTCGCGCACCGGCTCAGCGCCGATTCCGATGTGCGTGTGCTGCTGCTCGAGGCCGGGCCCAACGACACCCATCCCTTCATCCACATGCCGGCGGGCCTGGCCAAGCTGGTGCAGCGCACGGACGTGAACTGGAACGACGTCACCGCTCCCGAAGCTGCCCTCGACGGGCGCACGCTGTGGTGGCCGCGCGGCAAGGTGCTCGGCGGTTCGAGTTCGATCAACGCCATGTGCTACACCCGCGGTGCGCCGGGTGACTACGACGACTGGGCCGCGCAGGGCGCGCAAGGTTGGGCGTGGGCTGACGTGCTGCCGTGGTTCCGCCTGAGCGAGGGCAACGTCCGGGGCGCCGACGCGCTGCATGGCGCGGACGGGCCGCTGACCGTCTCCGACCTGCGCCATGTCAATCCGCTCTCGCGCATGTTCGTCGAAGCCGCGCAGCAGGCCGGCCTGGTGGCGAACGAGGATTTCAATGGATCCACGCAGGCAGGCGCCGGCCTCTACCAGGTCACCCAGCGCGATGGCGCACGCTGTTCGGCCGCCACCGCCTATCTCGACCGCGCCACCCGCGCCCGTCCGAACCTGACCATCCAGACCGGCGCCGTCGTCAGCCGCGTGACCTTCGAGCACGGCCGCGCGACCGGCGTGGTGTACGCGACCGGGCGCGGCGCCTTCCACCAGCCTGCGCTGCGCGAAGTGCTGCTGTGCGGCGGCACGATCAATTCGCCGCAACTGCTGATGCTCTCGGGCATCGGTCCGGCGATGGATCTGCGCCGGCACGGCGTGCAGGTGGTCCACGACGCGCCCGGCGTGGGCGCCAATCTGCAGGACCACCTCGACATCTGCACGCTGGTCCAATCGACCCGGCGCATCAGTTACGACCGCATCAGCGATGCCGCGGTGGCCTGGGACTACTTCGTGCGCGGCCGACGTGGCGCGGGCACCAGCAATCTGGCCGAGGCCGGCGGGTTCTGGCGCTCACCGCTGGCGCCCGACGCGCGGCCCGATGTGCAGTTCCATTTCGTGCCGGCCATGCTCGATGACCACGGCCGCAAGCGTCTGCCTGGCGACGGCTATACCCTGCACGCGTGCTTTCTGCGACCACGCAGCCGCGGGCGGATCCGGCTGGTCAGCAACCGCGTCGGCGACCGGGTGCGCATCCAGGCCAACTACCTCGGCGACGCCGAAGGTTTCGACCTGAAGATGATGGTCGAATGCGCGAAGATCTCGCGGACCATCCTCGGCCAGTCCGCCTTCGACGATGTGCGTGGCGCGCCGATCTTTCCCGCCCGCGACGATCTGTCGGATGCCGAACTGGAGGCCTTCGTGCGCGCGAAGGCCGAATCGATCTATCACCCGGTCGGCACCTGCCGCATGGGCAGCGACGACGAGGCGGTGGTCGACCCGCAACTGCGGGTGCGCGGTGTCGATGGCCTGCGGGTGGTCGATGCGTCGGTGATGCCGACCCTGCCCAGCGGGAATACCAATGCACCGGTGATCATGGTCGCCGAGCGAGCGGCGGAGTTGATCCGGCGCGCCGGCGACGCGTGACCTGCCACACCCCCAGCGCAGCAAGGGCAAAACCGGCGAGCTTGAGCGGGGTGATGTGTTCGCCTAGCACCCAGACCCCGAAGACCGCCGTCACCGGCGGCATCAGGAAGAACAGCGCGGCCACCCGCGTGGCTGCACCGCGGCGGATCAGCAGGAACAGCAGCGCGAATCCGCCCAGCGAATTCACCACCACCGTCCACAGCATCGGCCCATAGAAACCGGCCGCGTGCGCGAAGCGGAAACCTTCCAGCCACAGCGCGCCGGGCAGCAGCACGGCCGTCGCCGCGAGATTCTGGAGCGCGAGCGCCGTGCGTAGGTCGCCCTGCGAGGCGTGCCGCTTCTGGTAGACCGTGCCGATGCTGATGCCGGCCAGCCCCGCGAACAGGGCGAGCCAGGCAGGCCATGGGGTCACGCCATCGATGCGGTCGGCGACCACGAGTGCGACGCCGACGAATCCCAGCAGCAGCCCGCCCCACTGCCCTGGCCGCAGGCGCTCGTCTCCGCTGGCGACCGTGAGCACCGCGACCACCAGCGGCATCGTGCCGATGACCAGCGCCGCGACGCCCGCGCTCGCGCCCCATGCCATGGCCAGATACACACCGCCGAACTGCAGCGCGAGCATCCACACACCGGTTACCGCGCTGTGGACACACGCACGCGGTGTGCCCCAGGGCGCACGCGTCGCCAGGGCGACAATCGCGAACACCAGACCGGCCAGTCCGAAGCGCCACACCAACGCCGTCATGGGCGCGGCATGCTCGACCATCGCCTTGCCGGCGATATAACCGGTGCACCAGAGCAGCACGAAGGCGATGCCGAGCGTGCTCTGCGAAGTGGGCGCGGTGCCGGCGTCGGGTCCGGGCGGCGGTGTGGACATGCTCGAATCGTCCGCCGCAGCCACCGCGGTGTCACTGCGACCTTCGGCCTAGCGCGGCAGCTGTTCCAGCGTCGGCGGCAACGGGCAATGCAGCACGCCGCAGATGGTGCGCAGCAGTTCGGACTCGGCCACGCTCACCCGGCCGTTGTGACTGACGGCATCGGTGATCGCCTCGACCATGACCTGCTTGGCCAGCGGATCGAGTGCGTCGAGTGGTTCCCACACCGCATCGAGTGCCTGCACGCCCCCCGCGGGCGGCGCGTAGGGGACGTGGTCGCGCGGCAGCACGCGCTGCATGCCGGCCAGATACGCGCGCTGCGCGGCGGCGGGATCGCCCGGATTGCCCGCATGGGCGACGACCGCCAGCAGCGTGGCGAACTCCTGCTTCACGCTGCCCGGCTTGCGACGGCCGAAGCGCGCATGGCGGCCGGGATCGAGCGTCTCGCGCAATTGCACTTCCAGCAGCCGGCCCAGGCAGTACTCGAACAGCGAGACCTGGTCGTCGGCGTGCACCACTGCATGCACGGTGTCGAGAAAGGCGGAAATCTCCGGACGCGGCCGTCGACGCAGCACCGGGAACGCCATCGCCGCCAGCGGCAGGCGCAGCATCGGGTGCAGGTCCAGCAGATGCGTTTCGCGCAGGTGCGCCGCTTCGGTCGCCACTGCAGCGCCGAGCCGCGCGACGATCTCCACCCGCTGCCGGTCGCGCACGACCGGGCGCTCATCGAGCAGCAGTGCAAGCACCAGTGGCATCGCTGCCTCGCGGTGCGTGGCGACATCATGCAGGGGCTCACTGATCGCCAACACCAGCGCGTGGGCGCGGTCGTAATCATCATCGTGCGGATGCGCGACCTGCGCGGCGATCATCGGCGGCGTCACCGACAGCGCATGATCACTGCCCGGCAGTGCCTCACCCGGCGCGACCAGCCCCAGCGCCACGTCTTCCTGCAGACCATCGGGCGGCGCGTTGAGCCACTGCTGCTGCAACCGCGAGAGATGCTCGGGCCGGAAACCGGGCTCGAGCGCCTGGATGCGCTTGAGCAGTGGCGGATGCGTGGCGAACAGCCCCCGCAGGCCCGTGCCATCGCCGAACAGCATATGGCTCACTTCCTCGGCATCTTCGCGATGCGCCAAACGCGAGCCGGCATCGAGGCCGCCGATCTTCTTCAGCGCGCCGGCGATGCCCGCGGTCTGACGGGTGAACTGCACCGCCGATGCATCGGCCAACACTTCGCGCGAGCGGCTCACACCGGCCTTGATCATGCGCCCGAAGAACATGCCCAGGCTGCCGACCACGATCGCCGTCAACGCCGCGCCCACGATGGCCAGAGTTGCGCTGTTGCGGAAGCCGCGTCCGTGCAGCAACACCTTGCGACCGATGATGCCGATCATCAGGATGCCGAACAGCACGCCGACGAGGCGGATGTTGAGCCGCATGTCGCCGTTGAGGATGTGGCTGAACTCGTGGGCCACCACGCCCTGCAGTTCGTCGCGGTTGAGGCGGTCGAGTGCGCCACGCGTCACCGCCACCACCGCGTCCGACGTCGAATAACCGGCTGCGAACGCGTTGATGCCCGCCTCGTGTTCGAGCACGTAGATCTTCGGCACCGGCACGCCGGACGCGATCGACATCTCTTCGACCACATTGCGCAGCCGTCGCAGCTGCGGATCGCGCGTGTCCTCGGCCACCGGCACGCCGCCGAGCTGCTGGGCGACCGGCTCGCCGCCACTGCTGAGCGAGGAAATCCGGAACAGCGAGCCCAACCCGATCACACCGACCGTGGCGATGGTCGCAAACAGCAGCGCCCCCGGCTGTGGGCCGGCGACCAGCAGCACCACCAGGTCGACCATCACCACGATGCCCAGCACCGCCAGCGAGAACAGCACGACCAGCCGCGAGCTGTTGCGCCGCGCCCGGGCCTGACGCTCGAAGAAGTTCATGAGGGGGCGTTGATTCGTGACCGGTGACGGGTGACTGGAACAAGCGAAGCGAAGAACGCCGCCACAACGCCTCGGTCAGGAGCGGGCGGGCAGCGAATGTCTGAGCGTTGTCGAATCATCAATCCCGCATCACCGATCACGGCCTTCAGAACGTCACCTTCGGTGCGTCGCGCACTTCGGCGCGGTCGGCCGGAATGTCGAGCAGCGCGGCTTCCTTGAAATTGAACATGCCGGCGAGCACGCTCGAGGGGAACACCTCGCGCTTGTTGTTGTAGGCCATCACCGAGTCGTTGTAGGCCTGGCGCGCGAACGCGACCTTGTTCTCGGTGCTGGTCAGTTCTTCGGTCAGCTGCATCATGTTCTGGCTGGCCTTGAGATCGGGATAGGCCTCCGACACCGCCAGCAGCCGGCCGAGGGCGCCGTTGAGCATGCCCTGCGACTGCGCCAGCTGCGCCATCGCCGCCGGATCGCCCGGGTCCGATTTGGCTGCCGACAACCCGGCCTGGGCCGCACTGCGGGCCGCGATCACCGCCTCGAGCGTCTCGCGCTCGTGCTGCATGTAGCCCTTGACCGTCTCGACCAGGTTCGGGATCAGGTCGAACCGGCGCTGCAGCTGCACGTCTATCTGTGCGAACGCATTCTTGTAGGCGTTGCGGGCGGTGATGAGCCCGTTGTAGATGCCGACGCCCCAGAGCGCGAGACCCGCGGCGACGACGACCAGCAAAACGAGCAGGATCAATGCGCTACCCATCAAACTTCCCCTTGTTCATGCAATCGAGAACACAGGCGCTATCATCGCCGCCAGCACCAGAGCATACGCAGGGGGCAGCCACGATGAAAAGCCGACATCCGTCACGCCGGCCGCTCGCCCGGCTGGGTCTGATCGGGTTGCTGTTGCCTGCCGCGCTGGGTTCCGCTGCGCAGGCACCCACCGCGCCCGGCGTGCCCGAGGTGGTCGAGGAGATTGCCGAAGAAGGCGCCGACGCCATCCTGCCGCTCGACGAACATCCGGTGGTGGTGAGCCGCGAGGACGCGGTCAAGCCGCAGCCGATAGCACCGGGCCAGTCGCGCCCCTTGGCCACCACCTTCGACGTCACCCTGCTCGAGGCGATGGCGCAGGATCTGGTCGCCAACCAGCGTGTGCCGGGCATGGCGATGGCGATCGTGCACAAGGGCCAGGTGCTCAGCGCGCGCGGCTACGGCATCACCGACGTCAAGGCGGCCGAGCCGGTCGATGCGCACACCGTGTTCCGCCTCGCCTCGCTGTCGAAATCCTTCGCCGGCACGATCACCGGCATGCTCGTCTCCGAAGGGGCGTTGCGCTGGGACAGCCACGTCGTCGACTACCTGCCCTCGCTGCGGTTCTCCGACCCGCTCGCCGCCCAGCAGCTCACCGTCGCCGATGTGCTGAGCCATCGCGTCGGCCTGGGACGCAATGCCTACGACCGCGACATCGAACGCAACGCCGATTACCACGACCTCGTGCAGCGCCTGTCGGCGCTGCCGATGACCTGCCAGCCGGGCAACTGCTACGCCTATCAGAACGTCGCCTTCAGCCTGGTCGGTGATGTGGTGTTCGCCACGTCGGGACAGTTCTTCAGCGAAGCCGTCTCGCGCCGGATCTTCAAGCCGCTGGGCATGAACGATGCGAGCTACGGGCTCGACGGCATCCAGGCGAGCACGCGCTGGGCCAAACCGCACGTGCGCGCCGGCGGCGGCTGGACCTCGCTGATGCCCAAGCCGACCTACTACCGGCTGGCGCCGGCGGCCGGCGTCAACGCCAGCATTTCCGACATGGCGCAGTGGCTGGTCGCGCAGACCGGACACCGCCCCGACGTGTTGCCCGCACCGCTGCTGGCGACACTGCAGGCACCGATCGTCGGCACGCCGCCCGAAATGCGCAACACCTCGTGGCGGCGCGATCGCCTCGATGCCGCCGGATACGGCCTGGGCTGGCGCGTCTACGACTATGCCGGTGAGCGCGTGGTCTTCCACGGCGGCGCCGTGCAGGGCTATCGCGGATTGATGGCGCTGATTCCCGGGCGCGACTTCGGCATGGTCGTGCTGTGGAACAGCGAAAGCAGCCTGCCCTCGGGCATGCTGCCGACGATTCTCGACCGCGCCATCGGCCTGCCGCCGCAGCGCTGGGTCGACGTCGATCCGAACATCGAGCTGATGCACGCCCAGCGCACGCGCAATCCGGACGCGCCGGCCTCGGGCGGCAGCACCACGCATCGCGCGGTCGCGACGCCCGAGTGAAACCGGGCGCGCGTGCGCGCCCACACCCGCCCCTCCGTCACGACAGAACACGCGAGCGGCACGTTCGCGCGCGCAGCTGCGCAGCGTCGAGGTGAGCCAGGACGGCCCATAAAAAAACTCCTCCTCCGCCTGGGCACGCGGAGGAAGAGTTTCGGTGACGCCTGCGCCGGGATCAGATCAGCGGCGTGGGGATCGTCGGGATCACGACAGGCTCGGACTTCTTGGCGCGCTTGGCAGGTGCGCGCTTCTTGGCGACCTTCTGCGGAGCGGCCGTCTTGGCAGCGGCCTTGCGGGGCGCGGCCTTGCGGGTTGCGGTCTTCTTCGCAGCCGTACGGGTCGAGGTCTTCTTGGCGGCCTTCTTCGCCGTCTTCTTGCCTGCCGCCTTCTTGGTCGCGGTCTTCTTCGTCGCGGCCTTCTTGGTGGCGGTCTTGCGAGTTGCGGACTTCTTGGTCGCAGCCTTCTTGGTCGCGGCCTTCTTGGCGGTCTTGCGAGTTGCGGACTTCTTGGTCGCAGCCTTCTTGGTCGCCTTCTTCGCGGTCTTCTTGGCGGTGGTCTTGCGGGCGGTCTTCTTCGCCGCGACCTTCTTCTTGGCAGCCTTCTTGGTGGTCTTCTTCGCCGGCGACTTCTTGGCGACCTTGGCGACCTTCTTCGTCGCCTTCTTCACTGCCTTCTTGACCTTGCTCACCGCCTTCTTGGCAGTGGATTTCTTTGCGGTCTTCTTGGCCGCCTTCTTGGCGGGCGCTTTCTTTACGGCTTTCTTCGTGGCCATGGGATGGCTCTCCTCGTCAGTGGACTTGCATGTACAGCGGCCCAGTACTCAAGCGGTGCGCGGGAGTCGGACCCGCGCACACCCGCCGACGCGCAACGCGCATCGGACCGGATTCGAAGGGTGGGTCGTCGACATCACGACGTCGCCCGGTGGAACGGAGACCTCGACGCGATCGGTTCGCGGAAGTCTGGCAACTAGGGGTCTTTGGTTTCGCAGCGGAGACGCTGCCCGCATCCACCGTGTGATGTTCCTGGCGGAGGTTCGAGTTGTGCAGCGCGCGGATGTCGTGGCTCGACTCACTCGTTTCGGGGCGGACGTGTATTGCGGCGAAACCTAATCACGGTTTTTTCCACTGTCAACAGGTGTTGGTGTTTTGCGTCGACGCATCGTCGCGCGCGTACGCGTCGCGCACGCACGTGCTGCCCTGCGATTGCTGCCGACGCGACATCCGCCGCCGACGCGCGCGTGCATCGCGTCGATCGGAAACACTGGAAAACAAGGCATGAAATCCGAAACGCATCGAAACCGGACGCGCGCGCATGCAGCGCGGCGCATGATTCCGGGCGTGGTGAAAAAAGCATCACTCAACCGACCGCTACGTAAACGATGCCGTGGTGGAACGACGACGTTTGCGCGACTGCGGGATGCGTTTGCGCGAAAAATGCGCGGCCTTCCGCACGCGTATCGGGCGTTCGGAGCAATGCCGATACACGCCTCGCACACGCAGGTCGCATGCATCGAAGGCCACAAACGAAACCGGCGCGCTCCTTTCGGAAACGCGCCGGTCGAAGTACCGCGATGTGAGGCGCTCAGTCGTCGTCGCCTTCGAGCAGCTCGGCGTAGTCGTCGGGCGCCAGCAGTTCGTTGAGCTGCTCGGGGTCCTCGATCTCGACGACGAACAGCCAGCCTTCGCCATAGGCGTCTTCGTTGATGGTCTCGGGCTTGTCGGCGAGCGCCGCGTTGACTGCGGTGATCGTGCCCGAAACCGGGGCGTAGACGTCGGACGCGGCCTTGACCGATTCGACGACGGCGACGCCGTTGCCGGCTTGGACGCTGTCGCCGACGGCCGGCAGTTCGACATAGACCAGGTCGCCGAGCAGGCCCTGCGCGTGGTCGGAAATGCCGACGGTGACCTTGCCGTCACCTTCGACGCGGACCCATTCGTGGGACTTCAGGAACTTCAGGTCGCCAGGGATTTCGCTCATGGTCGGCTCCGGGGAAAGGACTCGGTCGGGAAAGTGGCGCTAGTGTAGCGACGATCGCGCGGCGCGCGCATCAGATGCCGTCGGCCGGTTGGCCGTTGCGCACGAAGGGGAACTTCACCACGCGCACCGGCACCTGACGTCCGCGAATGTCGACTGTCACCTCGCCCGGCTCACCTGCCGGCACGCGCGCGAATGCGATCGCCTTGCCGATCGTCGGCGAGAACGTGCCCGACAGGATCTCGCCCGCACCATTGGCCGTGGTCACCACCTGCCCGTGCCGCAGCACGCCCTTGTCGTCCATCACCAGACCGATCATCTGGCGCGGCGCGCCACCGGCGTGGGATTCGAGCAGCGCGCGGCCGTTGAAGGCGCGGCCTTCATCGAGTGCGACGGTCCAGCCGAGCGCAGCCTCGTAGGGCGACACGGTGTCGTCCATGTCCTGACCGTAGAGCGCGAGGCCGGCCTCGAGGCGCAGCGTGTCGCGTGCACCGAGCCCGGCAGGCGCAACGCCTGCGGCATGCAGCGCGTTCCACAACGCGACCGCTTGCGCCTCGCCGACGACGATCTCGAAACCGTCTTCGCCGGTGTAACCGGTGCGCGCGACGAACAGGTCACCGTACGCGGTGCCGGTGAGGTCGGCAGCGGCGAAGCGACCGAGCTTGGTGACCACCGCGGCGTCGGCCTCGCCGAGCAGACCGGCGACGATGTCGCGCGCCTTCGGGCCCTGCACGGCGATCATCGCCAGTTCCGGGCGTTCGGTGACGGTGACATCGAAGCCGTCGGCCTGGGAGGCGATCCACGCCAGGTCCTTCTCGCGCGTCGCGGCGTTGACGACCAGACGGAACCAGTCTTCGGCCATGAAGTAGACGATCAGGTCGTCGACAATGCCGCCGTCGGCATTGAGCATGCAGGTGTAGAGCGCCTTGCCCGGTGCCTTGAGCTTGTCGACCGAGCTGGCGACGAGCTTGCGCAGGAAGTCGCGGGTGCCGGCGCCACGCAGGTCGACGACGGTCATGTGGCTGACGTCGAACATGCCCGCGTCGCGGCGGACGTGGTGGTGCTCCTCGATCTGCGAGCCGTAGGCCAGTGGCATGTCCCAGCCACCGAAATCGACCATGCGCGCGCCGAGCGCGCGGTGGGCATCGTTGAGGATCGTCTTCTGCGTCATCTGGCCGGCTCGTTGCGGAAAGCCGGGATTATCGCAGGTTGGACACCTCGGCCGCGGAGACCGCTCGCAGGTATGCGCCCGCGCCGAGGGCTCCATATCTGGCGGTGCAATCGCCCATCTGTCGGCTGATTCCATCTGACCGTTCCCCCGCGTGCGGGGAAACGAGCCGGTGCGACTCAGGCGGCTTCGACGTGCAGATTCACGCCGTCGGTACCGACGATGCGCACCGGCGTGCCTGCTGTCAGCTCGGGGCCCTCGACGACCCAGAACGCATCGCCGATCTTGACGCGGCCGCGGCCGGCGACAATGCCCTGCTCCAGCGACACCACGCGCCCGACGTGCTGCTGGGCGCGACGGTTGAGCAGCGGCTGGTCGCTCTGGCGCGCGCGCTTGCGGAAGAACTTCTGGTAGATGAGCACCGACAGGAAGCTCAACACCACGAACAGCACCACCTGGGTGAGCAGGGACAGCCCCGGCGCGAACAGCACAACGAGGAACACCGCCGCGGCGGCGAATCCCATCCACAGCAGGAATGCCCCGGGCGCGAGGGTTTCCGCGGCCATCAACAGCAGCGCCAGCGCACCCCAGCCGGCGACATCCCAGCGCATCCAGTCCATGGCTCAGACCCCGGTGCGCGGGCGCGGCGGCGCTGGCGGCGCCGACTTGCCCGACAGCGCTTCGCGCGCCAGCTCGCCGATGCCGGCGATCGAGCCGATGATGCCGCTGGTCTCCATCGGCATCAGCACGAACTTCTGGTTGGGGGCGGTGGCAAGCTTCTCGAATGCCTCGACGTACTTCTGCGCGACGAAGTAGTTGATCGCCTGCACGTCGCCGTTGGCGATGGCGTTGGACACCATCTCGGTCGCCTTGGCCTCGGCTTCGGCCAGACGCTCGCGCGCCTCGGCTTCGCGGAACGCGGCCTCCTTCTGACCTTCGGCCTGCAGGATCGCCGCCTGCTTGTCGCCCTCGGCACGCAGGATCTCCGACTGCCGGTGACCTTCGGCCTCCAGAATCACCGCACGGCGCTCGCGCTCGGCCTTCATCTGCCGGGCCATGGAATCGACCAGATCGCGCGGCGGCTGGATGTCGCGGATCTCGATGCGAGTGACCTTGATGCCCCACGGGTTGGTGGCATGGTCGACCACGCTCAGCAGCTGGGCGTTGATGGTCTCGCGGTTCGACAGGGATTCGTCGAGGTCCATCGAGCCGATGACGGTGCGGATGTTGGTCTGCACCAGCGCGATCGTCGCGATCTCCAGGTTGGACACCTCATACGCCGCCTTGGCCGCATCGAGCACCTGGAAGAACACCACGCCGTCCACGCGCACCACCGCATTGTCCTTGGTGATGACGTCCTGACTGGGCACGTCGAGGACCTGCTCCATCATGTTGATCTTGCGGCCGACGCCGTAGACGATCGGCACCAGAAAATGCAGGCCAGGCGCCATCGTATGGGTGTAGCGGCCGAAGCGCTCCACCGTCCACTCGTATCCCTGCGGCACCATGCGCACGGTCTTGAACAACACGATGACGCCGGCGAACGCCAGCACCACCGCCAGAAACAGTCCGGTCCCCATGTGTCTCTCCCTGTCTGTGGGCGGCCGATGCCGCTGGTTTCGAGTATAGGGGCCGGGGTGTGGTGCATTCTAAAATCTGCAACACCGGTGAGCGTTCATCTCCTTCCCCCGCCTGCGGGGGAAGGTCCGGATGGGGGCGAACGATCGGGTGGCGTGCACGCGGGGCGACTCTGGAGACCGGGATGCCTGGCTCCAGTGTCCGCGCGGCCTGATGGCTTGCCCCCACTCAACCCTCCCCCGCGCGCGGGGGAGGGCCTCAATCCGCAGCGCAGGGTTCAGTCGCGCGCGACGTCGACGAACTCCGCGAACACCGCATCGATCTGCGCATCGCTGACGGTGCCCCCGTCCTGCACGGTCTGCGCCTGCCCGAAGAACGGAACGATCAGCGCCATGCCGTCGACCCTGGTCTTCAGATGCACGCCGTCCGGCGAGGCCAGACGCGTGTCCCAGCGCGCACGCACGCGCGCCCAGTAGTCCTGCGTCGCCTTCCAGTAGTCGTAGACCGGCGTGAAATCGATGGCGTCGGTCTTCACGTAGTCGTTGAAGCCGGTCTCGCGGACGATGCTGCCGGTGACGGCCCCGTCGCGTCGCGGATGTCCTTGCGGTTGTCCTGCTCGTGAGTCCAGCCGCCGGGCACGATGGTGTGGCGGTTGATCGCGGCCAGCGCGTTGTAGTCCTCGCGTGTGGTGTATTCGCGCCGCGGCAGCGGACGCCAGCCGGCGTCCGAGGTCCAGGTCGACGTGCCGTTGGCGTGGTCCCAGCGACCGGTGCCGCAGTAGCGCGGTGCGTCGCTGACCTCGAACACGCACTGCGTCCAGCCACCGGCGACGCGGTCGGCCGGCACGTCGCGCAGGCGCCAGGTCTGGTCGGCGGCGAACTCCCAACGCTGCGGCGCCTCGTACATCCAGTCCTGTCGCCAGTGCTTGATCACGTGACCGCTTTTGACGTCGAGCAGCAGATGCTGCAGCACGATCTTCGTCGGCGTGTCCTCGACGACGACGACGACCTCGTCGCCGCCGCTGCGCTTGGGATCCTTGCGCGTGTACTCCGGGCGCAGCACGACGGTCTCGTCGAACAGGAAGCGCACGGTGTACTCGCCCTGCATCGCGAGGATCGCAGCGCGATCGGCGGCGGCAGGGGCTGCGGGCGGGCGGGTGGCGGCGGACGCGGCGGTGGATGCCAGCAGTGCGGTGAGCGCCAGCGCGGTCGCTTGCGGTTTCATCGTTGGAGACCTCGAGGATTCGGTGGGTATCAGGACAGGCGGATCCGCGTGTCGTACGCGGCCGGATCGATGGGGGCGGCACGCGCCGCCGCGGCGGCACGCCGGCAGCAGCAGTCGTCTAGCGAGGACGACGGGACGATGCCGTGGCCACGCGCGATACGTCGCGCACTGTCGATACCGAGCGGCGACAGTGTGCCGAGCGAGGCGACCAGCATCTCGCCGCCCTCGCACGCAGCCACGCCGACGGACTGGAAGCGCAGCACGCTGGCCTCCCACGCGCCGCCGCGCACGCGCTGCGCGAGACTGCGCCACAGGCGCTCGCCGATGCCGCCGGGCGCGACGTCGCTGCAGCGCGGCAGCTGACCGGAGAGGCATTCCCATCCGAGGAAATCGCTGTCGGGCAACAGATGCAGTTGCCAGCAGCAGGCGTCGTCGGCATCGAAGAACCACAGACTCTCGTGCATGCCGTCGCCGTCGAGACCGGCATGGGATTCGGCACGCAACGCCGACGACCAGCCGCCCAGTTCGCGGGCCGCGCCCGAACGGTGGAGACACAGCACCGTGCCCAGCGACGCCAGCTGCGACGGCGTGGGGACGACGCTGGCGACGGGTGCGGACAGGATGCTGGCCATGGTCAGAAGTCGACCGACAGGCTGACCGCGACGCTGCGGCCCGGCGCGGTATAGCGGTCGAGCGTGGCGCTGGTCGCCGAGACCACCGGCACCAGGCCGGCCTGCCAGACCTTGCGGTCGGCGAGATTGAACACGCCGGCGTTGAGACGCGTGCCGGGCGCGAAGCTCCAGTGCGCGTAGAGATCGAGCAGCGCGTGGCCGGGACTCTCGAAGTAGGCGCTGCCGGCGGGCGCGGTCGGCAGGCGGTCGCGACGACCGGCGAAACGACCGATCAGTTCGGCGCCCCAGGCGTCGCGCTCGAAGGCGACACCGAGTGTCGCGGTCAACGGGTCGACACTGCTGAGCGCTTCACCGGTCGTCCGGTCCTCGCCGCGCGACCATGCCGCCGCGCCCTGCAGCGACCAGCCTTCGAGTGCCGGTGCGAAGGTGTCGAAGTACAGCCCACCCTTGAACTCCACGCCGCGGATGCGCGCGTCGTCGACGTTCTGCGACTGGTAGACCATCAGTCCGGTCACCGGGTCGTCGCCGATGTAGCGCGTCGACTCGATGAAATCGTCGTATTCGGTGTAGTAGCTGCTCAGGCTGGCGTAACCGATGTCGCCGGCGAAGCGCAGTCCGAGTTCGAGACCATCGCTGGTTTCCGACTTCAGGTCCGGATTCGGGATCGCCGTGTACCCGAACATGAAGTTGGTGAAGCCGATATTGACGTCGTTGTACGGTGGCGCGCGGAAGCCGCCGGCGTAGCCGCCGAACAGCGACCAGGCGTCGGAGAACTTCCAGACAAAGCCGAGCTTGGGCGAGACGCTGGTTTCGCTGAGCTCGGCGACCTGCGTGGCCGGATTGTCCTCCCGGAAAATGTTGTCGACCTGGGGCGAGAGCTTGTAGTGATCCACCCGCAGGGCCGGCACGAGACGGAAGGCGCCACCGGCGAAGCCGATCTCGTCCTGCACGTACAGCGAAGCCTTGGTGGTGTCGCTGATCGGGAAGTCTCGGACCGGGAATACGTCGGGCAACATCACGTTGGTGACGACGCCGGTATCGAGGAAGATGCGGCGGCCGTCGCGCTTCTGCTTCGTCTCGGTGCGCTCGATGTCGATTCCGTAAGCGATCGCGTGTTCGACGCTGCCAGCCTCGAAGGTCTTGCGTGCGTTCGCCTGCATACCGTAGCTGCGCTGGTCGAAATGGAACTCGCGCTCGCGACCGTCGCGGATCACCGTGCCGCCCGACGGCACACGGCGCACTTCCACGCTGTCCTGCTGCGTGCGGCTGTCCTGGCGATAGACCTGCCAGTCGATGCTGTCGGCCAGCGCGGACGACAGGCCTTCGAGTTCGTGTCCGAAGGTGATGCGCGCGCGCGACTGGTGGTCGTCGCCCAGCACCTGCGTATTGGTGGCGCCGGTCAGGACCTGCAGGCCGTACGAGGTCAGCACGTCGGTCTCGACGTCGTCCTCGTTGCCTTCGACCGTCAGCTTGAAACGCTGCGCTTGGCCCGGTGCGAACACGAGCTTGCCGAGCACGCTGCGCCCATTGGCCGACTGCGGATTGGCCTGTGTGCGCGTGCCGCCGGTACCGCCGACCTCGCCCATGTTCTCCATCTCCTTGCCCTGACGGTGGCTCACCGCCACCAGGCCGGACCAGCGCTCGCCGCCGAAGGCCGCGGTCGCACCGGCGAACAGGCCTTCGTTGGCACTGGTGAAGCCGATGCGGGTGCCGAAGTAGGCATCCCTGCCGGCCGCCAGATAGTCCGACGGATCCTTGGTCACGAAGGACACCACGCCGCCGAGCGCGTCCGAGCCGTACAGCGCGCTGGTCGGCCCGCGCACGACCTCGACGCGCTTGAGCGTGTCGAGATCGACGAAGTTGCGGTTGGCGCTGGAGAAGCTGCCGATGGCGAACGCGTCCGGCACCGCGATGCCGTCGGTCTGGATGCGCACGCGGTTGCCGCCCAGACCGCGGATGCGGATGTCGTTGAGGCCGAAGCGGCCGAAGCTGCTGCCGACGGTGATGCCCGGCTCGTAGCGGAACAGGTCGGCGATGTCGCGCACCAGCAGCGTGTCCATGCGCACGCGATCGATCATGTCGACGGTGTTGGGCACGTCGGCGATCGCACGCTCGGTGCGGGTGGCGGTGACGACGATCTGGTCGAGATCGCGGGGCGCGCCATCGGGCGCGGCGGTGACGGAAGCGGACGACAGGCACAGGGCCAGTGACACGGACAGCAGACTGGGACGCATGGGAGCTCGCGCTGGGAGTGGAGAGCGGCGAGCTGGCGGGCGCGACGGAGAGGAACGCGCGGGCGGGCAGCCTCTGGGGAGAGGATGTCGATGCACCGCACGGCGTCGGCCGGGTCCATTCGGACGTCCGGCCGTACCGTGGGCGTTTCGGGGCTTACTTGGTGAGGATCAGCTTGTCGTTGCGCGTGTGGCGCAGGCGGTAGATCTCGTTGCCGTGCCGGATGCGCAGTTCGCGCTGGCCGCGCAGCAGCTGGGCGCTGTCGAGTTCGATGACCTCGGGCGCGCGGGTCAAGGGATGGACGTTGCCGCCGCCGTGGGTGTCGCGGGACACGGGCGATGCCGGGAACTGGGACGCGAGCATGTCGGGATCCTCCGATAGGGGATTCCGATGATATTGATTCTCATTTGCTAGTCAAGAGTGACTGTCATTTGAAGCCTCGCCCCGTTCGAGCGTTGTGGCCCCACCCCTCTCAGGCCGCCGCCGCTTCCACGCGACGCCACACGTTCTCGTCGAAGCGCTCCAGCAACGTCAGCGCTTCGAAGTTCTGCAGCAGTTGCGACACCCGGCTCGCGCCCAGCAGCACGGTCGAGACGTGCGGATTGGTCAGGCACCAGGCGATGGCCAGGGGCGCCGGCGCGACGCCGAGTTCGGCCGCCAAGGCGGTGAAGCGGCGCGCCCGCGCGACACGGGCATCGCCCTCGCCCAGCACGCTGCTCTGCAGCCATTCCATGCCCGGCTGCGCGAGCCGGCTGTCCGCAGGCACGCCGTCTGCGTACTTGCCCGTCAGCAGGCCCGACGCCAGCGGCGACCAGATCGTCGTGCCGAGACCGAGTTCGGCGTACAGCGGCGCGTACTCCAGCTCCACGCGCTCGCGCTTGAACAGGTTGTACTCGGGCTGCTCCATCGTCGGACCATGCAGATGATGCGTGCGCGCGATCTGCGCGGCCTCGCGGATCAGCGCGGCCGGCCATTCCGACGTGCCCCAGTACAGCACCTTGCCCTGGCGGATCAGCGTGTCCATCGCCCACACGGTTTCGGCGACCGGCGTGTCCGGATCGGGGCGGTGACAGAAGTACAGGTCGAGATGTTCGACCCGCAGCCGCTTCAATGCCGCGTCGCAGGCATCGCGCACGTGCTTGCGCGACAGACCGCGTTGCGTCGGCGCGGGGTCTGCGGCCGAACCGAAGAACACCTTGCTCGAGATGCAGTAGCCATCGCGCGGCAGGCGCAGGTCGGCGATCACATCGCCCATCACCTGCTCGGCGGCGCCGTTGGCATAGCCCTCGGCGTTGTCGAAGAAGTTGACCCCGTGGTCCCAGGCCGCGGCGATGAGTTCGCGCGCTTCGCTGCGGCCGATCTGACTGCCGAACGTGACCCAGGCGCCGAACGACAGGGCAGACAGTTGCAGGCCGGACGAGCCGAGGCGGCGGTACTGCATGGAGACTCCCGAAGACGCGGTTACAGGCCGCCAGTATGCCCGCAGCGTCCGCGTCGCCGCCCCGCGCTATGCTGCCGCGGCCGCCACAGGGACCGTTTCGATGCGCGCTCCACATCGCACCCGGCAGGGCGTCCTCGCCACGCTGTTCGGCCCCGCCGACGAGGTGATGCTGGAGCTGGGGGCAGGCGGCGAACTGACGCTCGCACGCGTGCGCGCGCTGCTGTCGGTCCTGCTTCTGTTGCTTCCGGTCATCGCCGCAGCGGGCGGCCTGGGCACCCGCGCCGTCGTCGGCGGCCTGGCGCTCGCCGCGCTCGCCAACCTGATGGCGCAGCTATGGCTGTCGCTGGCGCGCCGCCGCCGCCGACACCGCTGGCTGCCCTACGCCACTGCCAGCTACGACATCAGCCTGACCACGCTGGTACTGGGCCTGCTGGCGGCTCGCGACCCGGCTGCGGCGCTCAACAGCGTGGTGGTGTGGAATCTCTACATGCTGGCGATCGCGATCACCGCGCTGCGCAACGACGGGCGCCTGGCCCTGTATGCCGGCGCGCTGGCGATGCTGCAGTACGCCGCGCTCGTCGTGGTGCTGATGGCAGGCGACGCCCCGCGGCCGGCATCGCTGGGATACGGCGTGGTCTCGCTTGCCGGCCAGCTCGAGCGCCTCATGCTGCTGGCGCTGATGACACTGGTGGCCTGCGCCATCGTCTATCGCATGCAGCGGCTGGTGGATCTGTCCGGACTCGACAGCCTGACCGGCCTGCCCAACCGTGCCTGGCTGCTGCAGCACACGCCGCGGCAGCTCGCCGACGCCCGCCGCGAGGGCCGCTCGCTGACGCTGGGCCTGCTCGATCTCGACGGCTTCCGCCGGATCAACGCCGAAGCCGGACCGCGCGCGGGCGACCGGGCGATCCGCCGCATCGCCATGCGACTGCAACGCATGCTCGCCGAGGGCGAATCGCTGTCACGCATCGGCGGCCAGGAATTCGTGCTGCTGTTGCGCTGCCCGGCCGGCAGCGCCTGGGAGCGGCTGGATGCGGTCCGCCGTGCATTGGCGGACGAGCCGGTCGCGGTCGATCGCGAGGGTCGCGCGATCGCATTGAGCTTCAGCGCGGGCCTGGCGGCGTTTCCGGTCGACGGTGGCGATCTGTCCGCCCTGCTCGGCACGGCCGATCGCCGCCTGCAGCAGGCCAAGCGCGCGGGCCGCAACCGGGTGGAAGCCCGCGACGCCTGAACCACATGCTCTTCACGCCACGCGTGGTTGCCCCCGCCGGGCCGCTGCACTAGGCTGCGCGACTCGACGAAGGGCCCGGGGGCCACGCGACCATGGATTTCCTGCTGCGGGCCGGCTTCGGCCTGTTCGGTCTTGCCGTGCTGCTCGGCATCACCTGGCTGTTTTCGAGCAACCGGCGATCGGTGGACTGGCGTCTGGTGGGCATGGGCCTGCTGCTGCAGGTGGTGATCGCCTGCCTGGTGCTGCTGACCCCGTGGGGCGCGGGCGTGTTCGATGCCCTGTCGGGCGGCTTCGTGCGCCTGCTGGGCTTCACCACCGAAGGCGCGCGCTTCATCTTTGGCGACTTCAGCGACGCGGGCAAGTTCGGCTTCGTGTTCGCCTTCCAGGTGCTGCCGACGATCATCTTCTTCGCCAGCTTCATGAGCGTGCTCTATCACCTGGGCCTGATGCAGAAGATCGTCCAGGGCATGGCCTGGGTGATCACCAAGGCCATGCGCGTGTCGGGCGCGGAGACGCTGTCGGTATGCGCGAACGCCTTCATCGGCCAGACCGAAGCGCCGCTGGTCGTGCGTCCCTACATCGCCGGCATGACGCCGTCCGAACTGCTGACGCTGATGGTCGGCGGCATGGCGACCATCGCCGGCGGCGTGCTGGGCGCCTACGTGCTGCTGCTGGGCGGCAACGACCCGGTCCAGCAGGCGGTCTACGCCAAGCATCTGATCACCGCGAGCATCATGGCCGCGCCGGCGACGCTGGTGATCGCCAAGATCCTCGTGCCCGAAACCGGCACCCCGCAGACGCTGGGCGCGGTTCGCGTCAACGTCGAGAAGACCACGGCCAACGTCATCGACGCCGCCGCCGCGGGGGCGGCCGACGGCCTGAAGCTGGCGCTGAACGTCGGCGCGATGCTGCTGGCCTTCATCGCGCTGATCGCGCTGCTCAATGCGCCGCTGGTGTGGCTGGGCGAAATCACCGGCCTTCAGACCCTGCTGGGCCGGCCGACCGATCTGTCCGCCCTGCTCGGCTGGGCGCTCGCGCCGCTGGCCTGGCTGATCGGCGTGCCGTGGGAAGACGCCTCGACCGTCGGCGGCCTGATCGGCACGAAGGTGGTGCTCAACGAGTTCGTGGCCTATGTGCAGCTGGGCGACATCCTGCAGGGCAACGTGCCGGGCGTGACGATCGGTCCGCAGGGCGCCCTGATCGCCACCTACGCGCTGTGCGGCTTCGCCAATTTCAGTTCGATCGCGATCCAGATCGGCGGCATCGGCGGCATCGCTCCGGAGCGTCGCGCCGATCTCGCCCGTCTGGGCCTGCGCGCGGTGCTCGGCGGTTCGATCGCCACGATGATGACCGCGACCATCGCCGGCGTGCTCTCGGGCGTGCAGGGCTGACCGACGGTCAGGGGAACATGCGGATGAGTCACGTCGTCGTCGTCGGGTCGTTCAACGTCGACCATGTCTGGAACTGCGCCGCCCTGCCGCGCCGCGGCGAAACGCTGAGCGGGCACTACCACACCGGCCCCGGCGGCAAGGGCTTCAACCAGGCCGTCGCCGCAGCGCGCGCCGGTGCGCAGACCGGTTTCCTGTGCGCGCTGGGCGATGACGACGGCGGCCGCCAGGCGCGTGCGCTGGCCGACGCCGACGGCATCGCGCTGCGCGTGCACGACAGCGCCCAGCCGACCGGCACGGCCGGGATCTACGTCGACGAGGCCGGCCACAACACCATCGTGATCGGCGCCGGCGCCAACGGCGACCTCAGCGCCGCCTGGGTGAGCCGCCAGGCCACCGCGCTGGCGGGCGCCCGCGTGCTGCTGTCGCAGCTCGAATCACCGCTCGACAGCGTGCTCGAAGCCATGCGCCTGGCCCGCGCCGGCGGCACCACGACGATGCTCAACCCCGCCCCTGCAAATGCGCAGTGCCTGCGCGAGTTGCTGGCCGCGGCCGACATCCTCACCCCGAACGAAACCGAATTCGCCGCCCTGCTCGAACGCCACACCAGCCACCGCATCGACAGCGACGCCATCGCCGGCACGGCGGACGTGCAGTTGCACCGGCTGTGCCGCACCCTGCTGCCGCGCGGCACCGTGGTGATCACGCTCGGCGCTGCGGGTGCGTTCGTCTCGCATCGCGAAGACCTGCTCCGCGGCGACGACACGCCCTTCTATCGCGTGGCCGCCGACAAAGTGCAGCCGGTCGATACCACCGGCGCCGGCGATGCCTTCAATGGCGCCCTCGCCGCCGCCTATGCGCAGGGCCAGGGCCGCGCATTCGCCGAGCACGTGCGCTTCGCCAACCGCTACGCCGGGCTGTCGACCGAACAGGTCGGCGCGGCGCAGGCGATGCCGCGCCTGACCGTCGCGGACTGAACGTCCGCATCGCCCCACTCGGCCCGCGTGGGCCGATCGGCGACAATGCCGTCATGCAGATCGGCCCCTACCGCATCGAACCGAACGTGGTCCTGGCCCCGATGGCCGGGGTCACGGACAAGCCGTTCCGCCAGCTGTGCAAGCGGCTGGGCGCGGGCCTGGCGATGTCGGAGATGACGATCAGCGATCCGCGCTTCTGGCAGACCGAGAAGTCGCTGCGGCGCATGGACCACGAGGGCGAGCCTGCGCCGGTCGGCGTGCAGATCGCCGGCACCGAGCCGGCGATGCTGGCCGACGCCGCGCGTTACAACGTCGACCATGGCGCGCAGATCATCGACATCAACATGGGCTGCCCGGCCAAAAAGGTCTGCAACGCCTGGGCCGGCTCGGCGCTGATGCAGGACGAGGCGCTGGTCGCGCGCATCCTCGACGCCGTGGTGCGCGCGGTCGACGTGCCGGTGACGCTGAAGATCCGCACGGGCTGGTGCGCGGACCACCGCAACGCACCGACCATCGCCCGCATCGCGCAGGACGCCGGCATCGCCGCCCTCGCCGTCCACGGCCGCACCCGCGACCAGCACTACACCGGCACGGCCGAGTACGACACGATCGCCGCGATCAAGGCGGCGCTGTCGATTCCGGTGCTCGCCAACGGCGACATCGATTCGCCGGAGAAGGCGCTGGCCGTGCTGCGGCACACCGGCGTGGATGCGGTGATGGTCGGCCGCGCGGCGCAGGGCCGGCCGTGGATCTTCCGCGAGATCGCGCATTTCCTCGCGACGGGCGAACACCTGGCGCCGCCGACGCTCGAGGAGATCCGCGACATCCTGCTCGGGCATCTCGACGCGCTGCACGCGTTCTACGGCGAGGTGTCCGGCGTGCGCATCGCGCGCAAGCATCTGGGCTGGTACGCCAAGGACCGGCCGGAGAACGCGGCCTTTCGCAGCGTCGTCAATCGCGCCGAGACCGCGGATGCGCAGATCGCGCTGACCCGCGACTACTTCGACGCGCTGGTCGCCGGCGACATCAGGCCCACGCTCGCGGCTTGATTCACGTGCGTCCGCAGGATGGGTAGAGCACAGCGAAACCCATCATGCCATGCACGCGCGCACCGCGGCGTTGACCGGAGTCGCGCCTGTCGAGCGGAATCCTCATGCATCCGATTCCGTCAGTCAGCATCGGTATCCGCGACATGGCGACGATGGGTTTCGCTGCGCTCCGCCCATCCTACGAAAGCGCGTTGACGTCAGTGCGTGCCGGCGGCTGCGCCCGCATCCGGCGCGTGGAAGATCCTCGCCCAGGTCGCGTTCCACGTCGCCCCGATGTCGCGCGTCATGTCGGCCTGCTCCGGCGGCACGGCAGCCCAGCCCCCGCCTGCGCGCTCGGCGACGGTGAACCGGAAGAAATAGTCTGGCTCGTTGCCCATGCGCAGATCGCTGAGCACGAGTCGACCGTCGACGACGCTCGCGCCCATGAAACCGCTGTTGAACCAGGCCAGGCGCTGCACCGACGGTACGCCCGCATTCGCCTGCAGTGCGGCGGTGTCGGACGGATATGCGGTGAAGCGCATCAGCCCATGGTCGGCGACCAGCGAGCGGAAACCTTCGACGTAGCCGTCTTCGGTCATCGCCACCACGCGCCACAACACCGTATTGGCCGGCATCGGCACCGAGAACCGCGGCGCATCGCCCAGGCCCATCGCAACCAGCGCGCGTCCGGCCTCGCGGTCGACCAGTGTCTTGGCGACCAGCGACCAGCCGATGTAGGCCGTACTCAGGGCGAGCCCGGCCACCAGCGCGCGCTTGCCGATCACACGCGGCCCCGCGAACACCGCGACCAGCACGCCGAGCAGCAACCAGATCGTGTACAGCGGATCGATGATGAAGAGGCTCGACCACATCGCCGGCGGCGGCGTCAGTGGCCACCACAGTTGCGTGCCGTAGACGGTGAACGCATCGAGCAGCGGATGGGTGATCAGCGCCAGTGCGATCGCCCAGAACCAGCGCACGGGCGAGGCGGCCACGCGCCCCTTGCCGAAGCGCTTGAACAGCCACCAGATGCCGGCCGCGACGAACGGCAGCACCAGCAGGGAGTGCGTGAGCCCGCGATGCAGCGTCATGCGCAGCACCGGATCGTCGGTCATCAGCGCGATCGGCACGCCATCGAGATCCGGCAGGGTGCCGAGTACGGCACCGGCCGCGAGCGCGGCGCGGCGATGGGCGGCGGGCACGATGGCCGCGGCGACCGATGCGCCGAGCACGATCTGGGTCAGGGAATCCATTGCCCGATGCTACCGCGCGCCGCCTGCCGCCATGCCGCCCGCAGGTGCGACCACACGGAAGCGCCAGGCGGCGAGCAGCCCGTAGAGCACCGTCAGCGCCACGAGGTTCCACAGCGCCGGCGCAAGCTCGGTGAGCGTCGCGCCCATCTGGTTCGCGCGTACCACCGCACTCATGCCCGGTGCGATCGGCAACAGTTTCGACAACGCCACCAGCGCCGGCGGCGACATCGCGGCCGGCCAGCTCAGGCCCGACAGGAAGAACAGCGGAATGGACACCGCGGTGACGTACTGGAACGCGCGCTCGCGGGTGTCGAACAGGCTGCCCACGCACAGGCCGAAGGCGACCGTCGCGGCGACGAACAGGCCGGCAGCCAGCAGCAGGCCCGGCAGGCTGCCGCCTCGCGGATAGTCCTGCACCCAGGCAGTGAAGCCGGCATAGAACAGCAGTCCGCAGAGCCCGATCACCCAGAACGCGGCCGCCATGCCCAGCAAGGTGCGCCCGGCGACCTGCAGGCGCCGACCCAGTGCCTGCCGCCGCGTGCCCAGCAGCACGCCCATGCCCAGCAGCAGCGTCTGGTGCACGATGAGTTCCGAGACGCCCGACACGATGCTGCTGCCGTAACCCTCGCGGGTATTGAACAGGGGCCGGTGCACCACCTGCACCGGTGGCGATACCGGCACCCCCATGAAGGCGGCCTGGGCGGCGGCGGCCTCGCGCGCGTACGCGGTCACCGCCTCTGCGATGCCCCCCAGCGCGGTCGCCGAACGCCCCAAGTAGGCACCATTGCCCAGCAGCACCACCTGCCCCTGTCCGCCGCGCAGGATGTCGCGCTCGAAGCCGGGGGGCAGCAGCACGATGGCCTCGGCCTCGCCCGCCTCCAGCGCACGTCGCGCGGCCGGCAGATCGGGGGCGCCAGCGGCGATGCGCACCTCGCGCAATGCATCCACCCGCTGCAGCAGGGCGCGACTGGCACGGCTGTGGTCCTGGTCGACCACCACGATCGGCAGGTTGCCCGCCACCTGGTGGCGGTAGGCCGACGGGTAGAACACCGAGTACAGCAGCACCGCGCCGATCATGGCGACCATCGCGTAGCGGTCGCCGGCGATGGCCCGCAGCGTCTGCGAGAACCCGGCGCGCAGGCCGCTCATGCCGTCCGCCCCGCGGCGCGCAGGCGCCACGCGCCGATACCACCACCCACCAGTGCCACCGCCAGCATCGCCAGCAACGCACGCCATGCGTGCCAGGCCGGCACGCCCATCAGCAGTTGCTGCATCTGCAGGTCCAGATACGCGGTCAGCGGCAACATCGCGCTCCAGACCCGCACGAACACCGGCGCGTCGATGACCGGGAACGTGGTGCCGGTGAACGCCAGCGCGGTCCCCACCATCAGACCCACCAGCGAGAGCGCCGTGCCCATGTCGCGGGTCAGGCCCACGAACAGCAATGCCAGCCCGCCACCGGCCAGATGCAGCAAGACCTGCCCCAGTGCCAGCAGCAGCACGCTGCCGGCCGGCCCATGTCCATGCGCATGCGCCACCCAGAGCGCGAAGGCCAGCCCGTAGGCCGAGAACAGCAGCACGTAGGGCAGCAGCTTGCCGGCGATCGTGGCGAGCGGCCGGTCACCCGGCCACACGGCCGCGCGGCCGTCGCGCAGTTCACGCCCCATCGCGACCGTCATCGCCAGCGTGCCGCACAGCGACAGCACCGCGGCGGCCACCAGCGGCAACAGGAACAGCGCATAGCTGCGCCCGGGATTGAACAGCACGGTGGCCTGTGCGGTGATGGGCGCGGCCCGCAGCCGCGCTGGCCCGATCTGCGCGCCAAGCCGCTCGGGCAGCATGCGTGCATTGAATGCACCCACCGCGTCGTCGATGTCGCGCATCGCGGACTGGCCGCTGGCCAGATAGCTCGCGTTGTAATGCACCAGTACCGCCACCGCCTCGCCGCGACGCATCCGCCGGGTGAAATCCGGCGGCACCACCACCACCGCGAACGCGTCGAGCCGCCTGACCAGCGAGAACGCCGCATCCGGCGTGCGGGGCTGTGCGACCACGGACACGCCCGGGCTCGCATCGATCATGCGCAGCAGCAGCCGGCTGTCGGGCGAACGGTCCTGGTCCACCACCGCGACCGGCAGCGCACGCATGCCGCCGGCCGACAGCAGCCAGGCCATAAGGACCAGGATCGCCAGCGGCAGCACGGTCACGAAGGCCAGATCCCAGCGGCTGCGCGCCAGGTGCCTGCACTCGGCCCGCCAGGCGGCGCTGACCCCCTCGCGCGATGTCAGCCCTCCGGCCATTCGAACAGTACGCTCATGCCGGGACGGAATCCGTCCACCGGCGCCACCGGACGCAGCCGCACCTCGAAACTGCGCACGTCGTACCCCGAGGATTCGCGCGTCGCGCGCCAGGTGGCGTAATCGCCGGCCGGGCTGACGAAATACACCTCGAAGGCCACGTCCCGCGCGTCCAGCGCGGGAATCGCGCCGGTCATGCGATGGCCGGGCCGTACCTCGCGCATCTGCGATTCGCGCAGGTTCACCGTCACCCACATCCGGTCGATGTCGACCAGGGTGAACACCGGGTACCCGGCCGGCACCAGTTCGCCGACGTCGGCCATGCGCTTGCCCACCTCGGCCGTCGCCGGTGCCCGCCCGCGCGTTTCCTCGCGTGCGGATTCGACCTCGGCCATCGCGCCTTCCGCCTGACGCACCTGCGCCTGCGCCGCTTCGCGGTCTTCCGGGCGCGCGCCGGCCAGGGCCTGGTCGTACTGCGCGCGCGCCGCCTCGGCCAGCGCGTCGGAACTGCGCGCCTGGGCGTGGGCCTCGTCGCGTTTCTGGCGGGTCATCACGCCTTCGCCGTAGAGCGTGTCGACGCGCCGATAGGTGCTGGTGGCCAGTTCGGCGCCGGCCTGCGCGCGTTGCCAGTTGGCGCGTGCGGCGCGGATCTCCTCGTCGCGCGCCCCGGCATCGGCCTTTTCGGCCACCGCCCGTGCCGCGTCCAGCGCGGCCTGCGCCTGCCGCTCCCTGGCCGCCACTTCGGGGCTGTCGAGGGTGAACAGCACCTGCCCCGCCTCGACCCGGTCGCCCTCGGTCACCTCCAGCGTGGCGATGCGCGCGGCGATCTTCGCCGAGACGTTGATGACATCGGCATCGGCCATGCCCTGCACCTGCTGCGGCGGCGCGCGGAAGGCCAGCCACAGCCCCACCACCACGATCACCACCAGCAACACCGCCCCGATGCCCAGCACGCGCCGTCGCTTGGGCGGCAGCGGCGCGGCCGCGTCGTCCTGCAATCCGTCACTCATCGTCGATCACCCTGTCCGCCGCGAGGGCGAATGCCTCGTACTGGTCCATCTGTCCGCTCACTTCCAGCAATTGCGCCAACGCCACGTCGTACTGGTAGGCCGCCTGTGCGCGCTCGACCTGGGCGCCTCCCAGCGCCAGGCGCGCATCGATGACATCCAGCGAGGTCGCCTGGCCCTCGCGGAACGCCAACGCCTGCAGGCGCAGGTTCTCGCGTGCCTGCTCGATGCTGCTGTCGAGCAGCAGGAACTGCTGGCGCGCGCTGTCGAGTTCGTTCCACGCCCGGCGCGTGCCCAGCAGCACCTGGTGCTCGGCCTCGCGCACCCCGGCCTCGGCCTGTTCGTGGCGCGCGCGTGCGGCGCTGATCTGCAACGGCCGCATGCTGGGCGACAGGAACGTGTAACGCAGGCCCACGCCGAAGGCCCAGTCCGGATCGTTGATCAACGCGTCGCGGCGGCGGAAGTCGTACTGCCCGAACAGGTAGAGCTGCGGCTTGAGCTTGGCCTGCTCCACGCGGATGCCCGCTTCCGCCTGCGCGCGCATCGCCCGCAGTTCGGCCACCTTGGGCTGCTGCCGCAATGCGGCCTGCTCGAAGTGCTCGACCGGGCGCGGCGGTGTGCTGGACACGAACAGCGGCGAGACCGGCTGCACCTGCCCGCCACTGCGGAGCAGCGTCGACAGTGCGGACCGGAGCGTGGCCAGATCGTTCTCCGCCTTGCGGTACTCGCGCTCGGCCTTGTCGCGCGCCACGTTCGCCTGCAGGCGCTGCGCGCGGGTGGCGAATCCTTCGCGTTCGAGCGCCAGCGCATCGCGCAGATGCTGTTCCAGTCCGTCGAGCACGTCGCGTCGAACCCGCACGGCCTGCTCGGCAAGCTGCTGGCCGTAGTAGGCCTGCACCAGCTGCACCGCCAGCGACTGGCGCTGGCCTTCGCGTTGCGCGTCCGCCTGACCGGTCGCGGCGGCGGCGGCATGCCGGGCGGCGGGAATCGCGCCGCCGGTGTAGAGCGGCAGCACGGCGGTGACTGTGGGGCGCGTGCGCCAGTCCTGGATCCCGATGGGCAGCGGATCGGGCACGCCGAACTCGCCCGCGATCGGCCCCAGCTCCCCCAGCGGGATGTACAGCGTCTTCTGGAACTCCATGCGGCGCAGTTCGCCGGTGATCTCGGGCGCGCGCAGCCAGGCGGTCGCGTCCTGCAGGTCCTGCTGGCGACGTACGCCGGCATCGGCCGCGGCCAGCGCATCGGACACCTGCTCCAGGCGGGCCTTCGCCTCGCCGAAACTCAGGACCGGCGCCTGCCCGGCCACGGCACCCGGCATGACCAGCGCTCCCAGCAACAGCCAGGCCGACATGCGCCCGGCGCGTCGGCACCCGGGCCGATCATGATCCACGGACACGCTCCTGTTCCCCACCTGCTCCGGGCCACAGGATAGCCATTCGGGCGTGACAGTACGTGCGCGTATTGTTCTCGCTCGGACCGCCCGGGCGGCCACGCCTCCGGCCGGCGCGGATCGCCCGCGGCCCACCTCCATGCACGGCAAGGCGCGGGTCAGGCGGCGCGCGGGATTCCGTACGTGGGATCCGCAGCAGCCCGCGCCGGCAGCGCGGCCAGCACATCGCCCTGATGCGACAGCAGCCGCAGCGTGCCGTCCGGGGCTTCGGCCAGCGCGCTGAGGTTTTCGACCCAGTCGCCGTCGTTGGCGTAGACCAGACCGTCGCGTTCGACCAGGCCCGCGCGGTGGATATGCCCGCAGACGATGCCGTCGAGGCCGCGGCGGCGCGCGTCGTCCAGGCCGGCCTGGATGAAACGCTCGATGTAACGCTCGGCCGCGCCGCTCTTCGACTTGAGGAACTCCGACAGCGACCAGTAGCGCATGCCCAGGCGGCGGCGCGCGCGGTTGAGCCACTGGTTGCCGGTGAGGATGCGGTAATAGAGCCAGTCGCCGAAGCGCTCCTGCAGGCCGCCGAAGTGGGTGATGCCGTCGTAGTCGTCGCCGTGGATGACCAGCAGCCGGCGCCCGTCCGCGGTTTCGTGCACGGTGCGGCGACGCACCTGCATCGTCGGCAGGGCCAGGCCGCAGATGCGGCGCAGCGCGCGGTCGTGGTTACCGGGCACGTAGATGATCGTGGTGCCGGCCCGGCGCAGCGCATGCAGCGCTTCGATCACGCGGATCTGCGCCGCGCCCCAGCATGCGCGACGCTGCGCCATCCACCACAGATCGACGATGTCGCCGACCAGATACAGCCGTTCGCAGCGCAGGCCGTCGAGGAACGTGGCCAGCTCGGCGGCGTGGCAGTGCTTGGATCCCAGATGGACGTCGGAAACGAAGACCGCACGGTGCACGGGGCGCGGCGGTGGCAGTCGGGTCGGTTCGCTCATGCGGCATGCTCCGGTGGGCCAAGGTATCTGCGGCGCTTGTGGCGACGCAGGCGATGCAGGTCGAGCTCGACGAGACCGTCGATGGAATGGCCGAAGTCGGGATCGACACCGAATGCCAGAAAACGCGCGCCGCCCGGCTCGCACAGTTCGACGTACTGGCGATACAGCGTCGGCACGCTGGCGCCCAGCGCGGCCAGACTGGCCTTGAGCACCGCGTAGGCGGTCGCAGCCTCCAGCTCGCCGAACCCCGGCGGCGCAGCGAAGTAGGAGAAGGGGCGTCTCGCTTCGGCCATCGCCTCGCCGGCGTGATAGCGCTGGTAATAGGCGACGAGCTGTTCGCGCGCGTCGCGTGGCAGGGCAGCGCTGATCGAGACCGGCCCGAACAGATAGCGCACCTGCGGATGGCGCTGCAGATAGGCGCCGATGCCCTGCCACAGCGCGTCGAGCCCACGGCCGCCCCAGCACTCGGGCACCACGAAACTGCGGCCCAGCTCCATGCCCTCGGCCAGCCGCGGCAACGCCGCTTCCGCATATCGGAACAGCGATGCCGAATACAGACCGGCCAGGCCATGCGTGGCCAGTACCTGCGCCCCGCGTGCGATGCGGTAGGCGCCGACGATCCGGCCCGCCGGCTCGTCCCACAGCACCAGATGCTCGTAACGCGCGTCGAACGCGTCGAGATCGCGTGCGCGTCCCGTGCCCTCGCCGACCCGCCGGAACGTCACCTCGCGCAGCCGGCCGATCTCGCGCAGGGCCGCGTTGCGACGATCGCCGCGCAGCAGCCGCACCTGCTGACCGCTGCCGAGCGCACACAGGCAGTCGGTCTGCGCGATCGCCGCGCGCAGGCGCGCCACCGGTTCTGGGCGCGCGATCGGCACCTGTCCGTCGGCGCAGGCCTCGCGCCGGGTGCCGATGGCGTAGAGCTGACGGCGCAACGCGCGCAGGATTGCATCCCCGTCGCCATCGACCGGCAGGGCCAGCGGCTGCCCGATGCGCAACCGTACCGCCCGCGTGCGGCGCGCGTACATCTCGCGTGCCAGCAAGGCGGTCGCGGCCGGCCGGTACAGCGCCGACACCCCGTAGAACAGCGGTGAATTGCGTGCCTCCACACGCACCGGCAGCACCGGCGCGCCAGTGTTGCGCACGAAGCGCAACACGCCGCGGCGCCAGCGCCCGTCGCGCACGCCGCCCGGCCCCAGGCGCGAGACTTCGCCGGCCGGAAACACCACCACGCAGCGCTCCTCACACAATGCCGTCTCGACAGCTTGGATGCTCGACGCCGACGGCCGGCCACCGAGGATGCGCACCGGGAGCAACAGGGGCTGCAGCGGCGTGACCGAAGCGAGCAGGTCGTTGGCGACGATGCGCACGTCTCGGCGCACCCGGCCGATGCAGGCCAGCAGCGCCAGCGCATCGAGCGCACCGGAGGGATGGTTGGCCACCACCAGCAGGCGCCCCCCGGCGGGAATGCGGGCGATGTCCGCGTCCGCCACCTCGACGTGCAGTCCAAGGTGCGCATTGCACGCGGCCAGGAAGTCGAAGCCGGAGCGCTGCGCATTGGCGGCGAGGAACGATTCGAGGACATCGAAGCGCGACCAGTGACTCAAGCCACGCAGCAATGGACGTGTGAGACGGCCACGGCGGCCATGGAACCAGTCGGGCCAGCGACGCTGGAGGTGTTCCTCGATCCGGAGCATGGCGACATCGGGTGCGGCGGATGCGCGCAGCCTCGGCGCACGCGGCGTCGAGCGGATTGCACGACGATTGCAACGCGATGACAGTGGCACACCCGCCGCAAAGCGCTTAACCGCAGCGCAATCCGACGCAGGGCACAATGCAAATCCACGGCCGGCTCTGTATCATTGCCGCCCATCTTTTCATCCGAATATAGGGATATAGGCCTGATGTCCAGCTATCTCTTCACCTCCGAGTCGGTCTCCGAAGGCCATCCGGACAAGATCGCCGACCAGATCTCCGACGCCGTGCTCGACGCGATCCTCGCCCAGGACAAGCGCGCCCGCGTCGCCTGCGAGACCCTGGTCAAGACCGGCGTGGCGATCGTCGCCGGCGAAGTCACCACCAGCGCGTGGATCGATCTCGAAGCCCTGACCCGCAAGGTGATCCTCGACATCGGCTACAACAGCTCGCAGGTCGGCTTCGACGGCGAAACCTGTGGCGTGCTCAACCTCATCGGCAAGCAGTCGCCGCACATCGCCCAGGGCGTGGACCGCAAGAAGCCCGAGGAAATGGGCGCCGGCGACCAGGGCCTGATGTTCGGTTACGCCACCAACGAGACCGACAGCCACATGCCGGCGGCGATCCACCTCTCGCACCGCCTCGTCGAGCAGCAGGCCAAGGTCCGCAAGAAGAAGAACTCGCCGCTGCCGTGGCTGCGTCCTGACGCCAAGAGCCAGGTCACGCTGCGCTACGAGAACGGCGAGGTGTCGGCGATCGACGCCGTCGTGCTGTCGACCCAGCACGCGCCGGGCGTCAAGCAGAAGGATCTGATCGAAGCCGTCCGCGAAGAGATCATCCGTCCGGTGCTGCCGTCCAAGTGGCTGCACAAGGGCACCAAGTTCCACATCAATCCGACCGGCAAGTTCGAGATTGGCGGCCCGGTGGGCGACTGCGGCCTGACCGGCCGCAAGATCATCGTGGACACCTACGGCGGCTGGGCGCGCCACGGTGGCGGCGCGTTCTCGGGCAAGGACCCCTCCAAGGTCGACCGTTCGGCCGCGTACGCTGCGCGTTACGTCGCCAAGAATGTCGTCGCGGCGGGTCTGGCCGACCGCTGCGAGGTGCAGGTGTCCTACGCGATTGGCGTGGCCGAGCCGACCTCGATTTCGGTGACGACCTTCGGCACCGGCAAGATTCCCGACGAGAAGATCGAAAAGCTCATCCGCAAGCACTTCGACCTGCGCCCGTTCGGCATCATCCAGATGCTCGACCTGATCCACCCGGTCTACCAGCGCACGGCGAGCTACGGCCACTTCGGCCGCAAGCCGCAGCAGGTCAGCTACACCGACGGCACCGGCGCGCAGCACACCGCGACCGCTTTCTCTTGGGAGAAGACCGACCGCGCCGACGCGCTGCGTGCGGACGCCAAGCTCAAGTAAGCGTCGCTGCGATAGCGCTTGCACCGGACGGGCCGCGAAAGCGGCCCGTTCTGCATTCCGGGCCCTGCGTGGGGACGGTTTCGTCACCCGTCCTGCATCGCGCAGTTCCCATGCTGTGCGGGCAGCGGCGCACAGTTCCGTGCGCATCATGCCCACGGAGCCTGCCCCCCGATGCCGCCCAGTTTTGATGAGATGCACGACGCCGACGGGCGCGTCCGCCCGCACTATCGGGATTTCGACGACTGGCTGCAGGCCACGCCCGACGAACACATCGCGCACAAGCGGCGCGAGGCGGAGATTTCCTTCCACCGCGTCGGCATCACCTTCTCGGTCTACGGCGAGGAATCGGGCAACGAGCGCCTGATTCCGTTCGACATCGTGCCGCGAATCCTGCCCGCGCACGAATGGAAGATGCTCGAAGCCGGGCTGCGTCAGCGCGTGCATGCGCTCAACCTCTTCCTCGGCGACATCTACGGCGAGCAGCGCATCCTGCGCGATCGCCGCATTCCAACCGAACTGGTGCTGGGCAACAGCGAATACCGCCAGCAGATGCAGGGCCTCAAGGTCGCCTGCAACACCTATTCCCACGTGTCGGGCATCGACCTGGTGCGCGCCGGCGACGGCGAGTACTACGTGCTCGAGGACAACCTGCGCGTGGCGTCGGGCGTGTCGTACATGCTCGAAAACCGCCGCATGATGGCGCGCCTGACGCCCGAACTGTTCGAGCGCCAGCAGATCGCCCCGGTCGAACGCTACCCCGACGCGCTGTTCGAAGTGCTGCGCCAGTGCGCGCCGGCGAACGTCGACAATCCTGTCGTTGCGGTGCTGACGCCCGGCGCGGCGAATTCCGCTTATTTCGAGCACGCCTTCCTGGCCCAGCAGATGGGCGTGGAACTGGTGGAAGGCGCGGACCTGTTCGTCCGCGACGACATGGTCTACGCGCAGACGACGCGCGGCGCGCAGCGTGTGCACGTGATCTACCGCCGGATCAACGACGACTTCCTCGACCCGACCGTGTTCCGGCCCGAGTCGATGCTGGGCGTACCCGGCCTGTTCGGCGCCTACCGCGCCGGCAACGTCACGCTGGCCAATGCGCCGGGTACCGGCGTCGGCGACGACAAGTCGGTGTACCCGTACGTCCCGGAGATGATCCGCTACTACCTCAGCGAAGAGCCGATCCTGCACAACGTGCCGACCTGGCAGCTGCGCAACCCGGACGATCTGAAATACACGCTCGAGCATCTGCCAGAACTCGTGGTCAAGGAAGTCCACGGCGCCGGCGGCTACGGCATGCTGGTGGGGCCGGCGTCGACCCGGGCCGAGATCGAGGCCTTCCGCGCGCGCATCCTTGCCGATCCGGGCAATTACATCGCCCAGCCCACGCTGTCGCTGTCGACCTGCCCGACCTACGTCGAGAGCGGTCTGGCGCCGCGCCACATCGACCTGCGTCCCTACATCCTCACCGGCCGCCGCATCCACGTGGTGCCCGGCGGCCTGACCCGCGTGGCCCTGCGCGAAGGCTCGCTGGTGGTGAACTCCTCGCAGGGTGGCGGCACCAAGGACACCTGGGTGATGGAGGCATGAGCCGCACGCCGCGCCTGCCTTCCCCGGCCCGCGCCTACACCTCCACCGGCGCCCGGCGCGCCGGCCATCCAAACAGGCACTGACATGCTCTGCCGCACTGCGAACGATCTGTACTGGGTGGCGCGCAACATGGAGCGCGCCGAGAACACCGCGCGCCTGCTCGACATGGCGCAGCGCATCGCGCTGCTGCCCGAGCGCCTGGACCGCGGCAAGTCGCAGGCCGCGCCGTGGCGCCGTGCACTCGATTCGCTGGGGCTGGTGCCCGATTTCCTGCAGCACCACGAGCGCATCGATGCCGAGGGCGTCGTCCATCACCTGCTGCTGTCGCCCGACAATCCCGGTTCGATCTACAGCTGCCTGCGCACCGCGCGCGAGAACGCACGCGCGCAACGCGTGGCGATCACCGCCGAGATGTACGAAGACCTCAACAGCTCCTGGCTCGACATCCGCCGCCTCGACAGCACACGTCTGCGCCAGGAAGGCCTGCCGAACGTGCTCGAATGGGTGAAGACGCGTTCTGCGGCCTTCCGCGGCATCACCATCGGCACGCTCGGCCGCGGCGAGGGCTACCGGTTCCTGCAGATGGGCGCCTTCATCGAACGTGCCGACTGGTCGATCCGTCTGCTCGACATGATCAGCAGCGACGAGGAGCTGCCCGAAACCGGCGAGGCCCGCGATGCGACGCAGTATTTCCAGTGGAGCGCGTTGCTGCAGGCCCTGTCTGCGTTCGAGACCTATCGCCGGCTGTACCGCGAATCGGTGAGTCCGGCGGGCGTGGCGGCGCTGATGCTGCTCAACGAGGACAATCCCCGCTCGCTGCAGGCCTGTGTCGGCTCGATCCACCGCATCGTGCAGGCGCTGTCGGGCGGCGAATCGCTGGAGGTCGCACGCCAGGCCGGCGCACTCGCGGCCCAGGCCCGCTACGCGCGCATCGACGAGATCATCGCCGGAGGCCTGGAACCGTGGCTGCAGGACACCATGGACCGGCTGACCCGCCTGGGCGCGGAGATCCATCGGCAGTTCATGACCGTCGAAGCCACGCCCGCCGAGGGCGCGCCGATGCGTCAATCCCAGGGCACCCACATCTTCTGAACTGTCCCTGCCCGGTGCTGCGGGGCACAATGTCGGCCGCGATTGCGCGGTACCGCGACACGACATGACCTACTGCATCGGACTCAACCTCGACGACGGCCTCGTGCTGGCGTCCGACTCGCGCACCAACGCCGGCGTCGACCACATCCGCCGGGCCGGCAAGATGCGCGTCTTCGCCCGGACCGACGAACGCGTCGTGGTGACCCTGTCGGCCGGCAACCTGTCGCTGACCCAGAACGTGCTCAACCTCATCGAGCACCGCGCGCGTCACGAGCCAGACCGCGTCGGCATCCTCAATGCGCAGTCGATGTTCCAGGTGGCGCAGGTCGTCGGCGATGCGATGCGCGAGATCCGCAGCCGCGACGAGGCCTATCTGCGCGATGGCGGTATCGATCCCACCGGCTCGTTCATCGTCGGCGGCCAGATCCGCGGCGAGGCGCCACGGCTGTTCCTGGTGTATTCGGAAGGCAACTTCATCGAGAGTTCGGATGAAACCCCGTTCTTCCAGACCGGCGAGATCAAGTTCGGCAAGCCGATCCTCGACCGCGTGATCACCTCGCATACCGATCTGGTGACCGCGACCAAGTGCGCGCTGGTGTCGTTCGATTCGACGATCCGCTCCAACCTCTCGGTCGGCCCGCCGATCGACCTGCTGGTGTACCGGCGCGACAGCCTGAAGGTCGAGATCCAACAGCGGTTCGAGGACGGCGACGCCTATCTGCAGTCCATTCGAAACCACTGGAACGACAGCATGCGCCGCGCGGTGGCCGAGCTGCCCCTGCCCGACTGGGCATAACCCGCGGCCAGCGGGCCCGCACCGACAGCCCGCCGCTCGATGACGCCCCCTGTAGGAGCGCGCTTGCGCGCGATGGGGCTTCACCCGGGAACGCCCTCGCGCGCGAGCGCGCTCCTACACGAAGCCGACGCTTGCCCGCACGCGCAGCGCTCCGTCACGGCAACCCCTGTAGGAGCGCGCTTGCGTGCGATGAGGCTTGCTGCGGTAAAGCCTTCGCGCGCGAGCGCGCTCCTACACGAAGCAAGCGCTTGACCGCACGCGCAGCGCTCCGTCACGCCAAATCCCTGTAGGAGCGCGCTTGCGCGCGATGGGGCTTCGCCCGGGAAAGCCTTCGCGCGCGAGCGCGCTCCTGCACGAAGCCAGCGCTTGCCTGCACGCGCAGCGCTCCGTCACGCCAAACCCCTGTAGGAGCGCGCTTGCGCGCGATGGGGGCTTGACCCGGGAAAGCCATCGCGCGCGAGCGCGCTCCTGCAAAACGCTGCGCTCAGCGCGCGGCGTCTTCGGCCGGACGATTCTTGACGTAACGATCGAGCCAGGCGTTGGTCTCGTACAACATGTGCAGGATCGATTCACGCGCGCGGTAGCCGTGCGATTCCTTGGGCAGCATCACCAGGCGCGCATTGCCGCCCAGGCCCTTGATGGCCGCGAACATGCGCTCGCTCTGCATCGGGAAGGTGCCCGAGTTGTTGTCCTCCTCACCGTGGATCAGCAGCAGCGGATCCTTGATGTCACCGGCGTAATTGAACGGTGACATGCGCAGGTAGGTGTCCTGGGCCTGCCAGTAATTGCGCTCCTCGGCCTGGAAGCCGAACGGGGTGAGCGTGCGGTTGTACGCGCCGCTGCGGGCGATGCCGGCGGCGAACAGACGCGAATGCGCGAGCAGGTTGCCCGTCATGAAGGCGCCATACGAATGCCCGCCGATCGCGACACGACGACGGTCGGCAACGCCGCGGCGCACCGCCTCGTCGATGGCCGCTTCGGCGCTCGCCACCAGCTGCTCGATGTAGGTGTCGTTGGGCTCGGCCGTGCCCTCGCCGATGATCGGCATCGAGACATCGGCGAACACCGCATACCCCATCGCCAGGAACGCCTGCGGCCCCCAGTAGCCCACCGCGTTGAAGCGGTACGGAGAATCGGTGACCTGGCTGGCGGCGTCAGCGGATTTGAACTCACCCGGATAGGCCCACATCAGCATCGGCAGCGGGCCGTCGCGCCTGGCGTCGTAGCCGGCCGGCAGATACAGCGTGCCGGTCAGGTCCACGCCGTCCTTGCGCTTGAAGCGCACCAGCTCCTTCTGCACGTCGCGCAGTTGCGGCGTGGGATGTTCGAACGTCGTCAGCGCGACCGGCGCGGCATCGGGCGCATCGAGGCGGCGCACGAAGATGTTGGCCGGCTCGGTCTGCGTCTCGCGCGAAGTCAGCAGGCGCGTGGCCTCGGCATCGAGCACCGCGCTCGGCGATTCGTAGTACGGCGCCTGCGAATGGAACAGGCGCGTGGTGCTGCCGTCGGCCAGGTTCTGGCGATCGAGGAACGGGCGATCGCCCTCTTCCGAGGCGCCGTCGCCGATGCGGTAGATGCTGTTGCCGTCGGCAGCGATCAGCAGGCGGCTGTTGCCGGTATCGTCGGGCATCGTCACCGCCATGCCCGGATCGGCGTAACGGTCCTCGTAGGAACCGTCGCGCACCTTCACCGGTGCAGCATTGCCATCGGGCTGCAGGCGCCATTCGCGGATCTGCCGGGTCTTCCACCAGTATTCGGTGAGCAGGGCCAGATCGCCCGTGCCCCACTGGGTGCCGGCATAGCGCATCGACAGTTCGGCCAGCACCTGCGGCGCAGCTTCGAACGGAGCCGCCTGCGTGTAGACGATGTCGCGCACTGCGACCTCGCGCGCGGGGTCACCGCCGTCCTGCGCTTCCACCCAGGCCAGTGTCGCGGGCGCGTCACTGCGCCAGGACACCGAACGCACGCCGGTGGGCACCGCGTCGTTGCCCACCGGCAGCCCTTCGACCAGCGGCAGGTTGGCGACGGTGTGCTGGACGCGGCCGTCGAGGCCGATCACTTCGATGCGGCGCGGGAACCGCGAGTACGGTACCTGATAGGAGAACGGACGCTCGATCTGCTGGCGCAGGATGTGGCGGCCGTCGGGGGACACGCTCACGCCGGTGGTCAGGCCGGGCGCACCGATGTTCGACACCGCGCCGTCGAGCGAGACGCGCGCGAGCTGGCTGGTCATGTAATGCGCGAACACGCGCGAATCCTGTTCGCTGCGCAGCAGGTCCTGATACGTGCGCAGTTGCTGGACCGTGCCGCCTTCGCCGGTCGCCTGCACGTTGGGCCCGGTCGGCACGCCATCCTCGCTCTGCGGCGCTGCGCCCTGCCCTTCGGGGCGCAGGCGTACCAGCAGGCCGCGGCTGTCGGGCATCCATTCGAAGCCGTTGCCGACCACCGCATTGAGCGGCTGCGCGAGCAGGCGACGCGCCTGCCGCGTGGCGACGTCGACGACCCACAGCTGCACTTCGCCGGCATGCGCGTCGACCTGGCTGAAGGCGATGTGGCGCTGGTCGGGCGACCACAGCAGCGAGGCCAGCGACAGCGGTTCGGGCAGGCCCGCGATGCGTTGCACGTCGCCGCCGTCGATGGGCTTGAGCCAGACATCGCTGACGTAGGACGCGCGGCTGGCCGAGTAGGTCCTGGGATTGATGCGAATGCCGCCGAGCTTGAGCTCGGGCTGCGAGACTTCCGCGATCGACGGCAGCGCGGGCGTCTGCAGGAACGCGGCCAGGTCACGCTTCGGACTGAGCAGCAGGCGCGGCGGACGCGGTGCATCGACGATCACGCGCAGCGCCTCGGGCGGCAGCTGGTAGCCGCTGCTCTGTCCGGTGGTCGCATCCGGCGGGGACTGCGCGAGCAGAGGCGCACTGCACAGGCCGGCTGCAAGCAGCGTGGCGGAGACGATGAGGGAGAGGCGGCGACGGGCGATCGGTCGGGACATCGGCAGGCGGATCCGGAAGAACGGCGGACGTTCGAGGATACCTGCCATGCACCGCCCTGCCGCCCCGTGCGCGAGAGGACCGACGGGACTTGCGCGCGCGGCGCGCACATGCGCAGTCCCTTTGCACCGCGCGGCCGTCGCGATAAAAACGGGCCGCTTTGCGCGGCCCTCCAATCCGGCACGTCCTGTGTCGGCATGCGCGTCGTTGACCAAACGGCGGATGCCGGTCACGACAAGAACGGCATGCTCCAACAGCTGCACGGGCGCGCGCACTGGGGTCGACCCTAGGCATCGTCGCGCGACTGAAGCGGGGTTCAGGGATACGGTTGCGGCAGGGCCTGGCCGCACGACGCTGCGATAGAATGTCCGCCGCCTCGCCGAGGGGCGCTGCGACCGTCACGGGACCCTTCCGATGACGGCCAGGCTCGGCGCGGTGTCCCGTGAACGGCGCCCGTCATCGCGAATGCGCATGCCGCATTCCCGCTACGGAGCACGTTATGAACGCACAGCCCAAGACCTTTTCGCAGGACGGCGACTACAAGGTCGCCGACATCTCGCTGGCCGACTGGGGCCGCAAGGAATTCGACATCGCCGAGCACGAGATGCCGGGCCTGATGGCGATCCGCAAGAAGCACGCCGCCACGCAGCCGCTCAAGGGCGTGCGCGTGACCGGTTCGCTGCACATGACCGTGCAGACCGCCGTGCTCATCGAAACCCTGAAGGACATCGGCGCCGACGTGCGCTGGGCCTCGTGCAACATCTTCTCCACCCAGGACCACGCTGCCGCCGCGATCGCCGCGACCGGCACCCCGGTGTTCGCGTGGAAGGGCGAAACGCTCGAGGAATACTGGGACTGCACGCTCGACGCGCTGAGCTTCCCCGACGGCAAGGGCGGCTTCATCGGCCCGGAGCTGGTCGTCGACGACGGTGGCGATGTGACCCTGCTGATCCACAAGGGCTACGAGCTCGAACAGGGCGACGAGAGCTGGGTCAACAGCACCGGCGGCAGCCACGAGGAGCAGGTCATCAAGGCGCTGCTCAAGCGCGTGCGCAGCGAGCGTCCGGATTTCTGGACCCGCACGGTCGCCGAGTGGAAGGGCGTGTCAGAGGAGACCACCACCGGCGTGCACCGTCTGTACCAGCTGGCCCAGGCCGGCACGCTGCTGGTGCCTGCGATCAACGTCAACGACTCGGTCACCAAGTCGAAGTTCGACAATCTCTACGGCTGCCGCGAGTCGCTGGCCGACGGCCTCAAGCGCGCGATGGACGTGATGCTGGCCGGCAAGGTTGCGGTGGTCTGCGGCTACGGCGACGTCGGCAAGGGCTGCGCGGCCTCGCTGCGTGCCTACGGCGCGCGCGTGGTCGTCACCGAGATCGATCCGATCTGCGCCCTGCAGGCGGCGATGGAAGGCTATGAGGTCAACACGATCGAGAACACCCTCGGCCGCGGCGACATCTATGTCACCACCACCGGCAACAAGGACATCATCCGCGTCGAGCACATGCAGGCGATGAAGGACCAGGCGATCGTCTGCAACATCGGCCACTTCGACAACGAGATCCAGGTCGACGCGCTCAATGCGCTGTCGGGCGTTACGAAGATCAACATCAAGCCGCAGGTCGACAAGTACGTCTTCGGCAACGGCAACGCGATCTTCCTGCTCGCCGACGGCCGCCTGGTGAACCTCGGCTGCGCCACCGGCCACCCGAGCTTCGTGATGTCGAACTCGTTCGCCAACCAGACGCTGGCGCAGATCGACCTGTGGGCCAACAAGGACAGCTACGAGAAGAAGGTCTACCTCCTGCCCAAGCACCTCGACGAGGAAGTCGCGCGCCTGCACCTGGAGAAGATCGGCGTGAAGCTGACCAAGCTCAGCCAGGAACAGGCCGACTACATCGGCGTGCCGGTCGAAGGCCCGTTCAAGCCGGACCACTACCGCTACTGATCGATCCGCTTCGGCGGAATCCGACAGGAAAACGGGCGCCGCGAGGCGCCCGTCTTCTCATCCAGACGAGAGCAAATTCCACAGTCCGATTGGCGTAACAGGCAACGCGTCGAATTTAACGCGGCATGTCTGAGTCATCAGATTGACGAACTTCTTGTCTCGCGTCAGAAAGTATTGATAACCCGCACGCTCGGCAGTCCAAAGATGGAAAAGGTCAAACCATTGAGCATCAGGCACGACCTTGCATGCCCTTGCAAAGCGACCGAGTGACTTCAGGCTCCCTAACTCGTACTCATTCAGCTCATAGCCGCCAATACCTCTTCGCGGGAATTCTTCCGGCTTCTCGCCGAACTGACAAATTAGCTCAATGAATGCCTTCTTGACCTCTCTGCTCGCGTACTCATCCAAGGGTAAAGAGAAGAACATTCCGCGCTCCAACGGCGATGGAACATCCTCAAAGTTAATTCCCTCTGCCAAGTCTCCCCCTGGCGCGGGAGACTTTTGAGTTCCGTGAAAGAACTCTTGATGGAGCTCCCAACTCACACCGAAGTGGATGTTCTTGGACTCACGGGCCAGATCGAAAATCGAGCGGAGGGCCTCGACCTCGTCGGCTTCGCTGGCGTTCTTTGGTTCGACTGCTCGCTCTTGGACCATCCTTACAGTGCTCAGCCTGCCGAATATCTCTACGGCCTGCTCAGAAACGCCAATTTCTTGCACAACGGTATGTCTATAGGCGCTCGTATCTAGAAGAATCTTCACGCTGCTCACGGCCGCCAGTTCGCATTGCGTTCCCAGAATTCGACGCTGCGCCGATAGGCCTCGCGATCCAGCGGCACACCCGACCCGCCCTCCTCCACGCCCAGCGCATTGCGCAGCATGGTGATCGGCGCCATCGGAATCTCTTCGGGTTCGGCGGTGTAGATGCAGCCGACGATGCCCCAGTCCGCATCGATCGGCGAACCTTCCTTCGCCAGCTGCTCCGCGCTGTAGAGGATCACCACCAGGTACTCGGCGCGCGGCGATTCCACGCCCTCGAACCAGCGCACCAGCACCGGCAGTTCCTCGCGATTCCGCGCCTCGTAGCCCGAGCGCAGCAGATGCCGGTTGTCGTCGGTGACCGGCACCGTCAGGCAGCGCGTCGAGGTCCAGTTGCGATGCACGTGCAGCTTGCAGAACGGCGCGTAGCCGTCGAGCACCGCATGCGGCGTCTCGGTATTGAGATGTGCCTCGAACTGTTCGGGCGTGATGTCCTGGATCGTGTTGCCGCGCGGAACGCGGGGAAACAGGCGCGGACGGGCGAACGACGTGAGAACGATGGACATCGGTGGGTCGCGGGCGGTGGCGCGACAGGGTAACCCGCGTGTGTCGCATACCGAAAAGGCGGGCCCAGAGGCCCACCTTTCCGTGCGATCGGAGATCGATCAGAGCGCTTGCATGCGCCGATCGAGTTCGGCCTCGTCCGGGCCTTCGTCGGGACCATGCAGCTCGTCGTTCATCGCCGGCGGCTGACCGTCGCCGACCGCCGCGCCCGGCACGTCGAGGTAGGGCAACTGCAGCACGCGGCTGGTCATGCGACGGATGCGGTTGGTCAGCGCGATATCGGTGTTGAGCGTCTGGCCGTAGGACGGCACGATCTGCTGCACACGCTCGCGCCAGGCGCCGTCCATCTGCGCCGGATACGCACGACGCATCACGTCGAGCATGATCTTCGGCGAGGTCGACGCACCCGGCGACGCGCCCAGCAGCGCGGCGATGCTGCCGTCGGCGTCGGTGACGATTTCGGTGCCGAACTGCAGCACCGCGCCCTTCTCCGGATCACGCTTGATCACCTGCACGCGCTGGCCGGCGGTGACCAGGCGCCAGTCGACCTGTTTCGCATCGGGGTAGTACTTCTGCAGCTCGGCGAAGCGGTCGGCGTCAGACAGGCGCGCCTGGCTGATCAGGTAACCGACAAGGTCCCGGTTCTCCGCGCCGACGCGCATCATGCCGGCGACGTTGTGGTTGTTGACCGACGAGAACAGGTCGAACCACGAGCCGTGCTTGAGAAAGCGTGTGCTCTGCAGTGCGAACGGGCCGAACAGCAGCACCGGCTTGCCGTCGAGCATGCGTGCATCGAGATGCGGCACCGACATCGGCGGCGAACCCGCCTCCGCCTTGCCGTAGGCCTTCACGTCGTGCGCCGCGGTGACCGCCGGATTGTCGGCGGCGAGGAACTGGCCACCGACCGGGAAGCCGCCGTAATTCGCCGCTTCCGGAATGCCCGAATGCTGCAGCATCTTCAGTGCCGCGCCACCGGCACCGACGAACACGAACTTCGCGCGGATCGAACGGGTCGTGTCGCTGGCCAGATCGTGCACGGCGACGGTCCAGGTGCCGTCGGATTCGCGCTGCAGCTTCCGCACTTCATGGCGCAGATGCAGACCGAAGTTCTGGCTGCGCTGCAGCGCCTGGGTGAGCTGACGGGTGATCACGCCGAAGTTGACGTCGGTGCCGAGCGGCATCCAGGTCGCGGCGATCTTCTGCGCCGGATCGCGGCCCTGCATCATCAGCGGTGCCCAGCGCGCGATCTGCGCCGGGTCTTGCGAATACTGCATGCCGTGGAACAGCGGTTCTTTCGACAGCGCCGCATGGCGACGCTGCAGATAGTCGATGTTCTCGTCGCCCCACACGAAGCTCATGTGCGGCGTGGCGTTGATGAAATCGCCCGGCGCGCCCAGCCGCCCGGCCTCGACCTGGTGCGACCAGAACTGGCGGGAGATCTCGAACTGCTCGGCGATGTCGACCGCGCGCGCGGTTTCGATACTGCCGTCCTCGCGCTCGGGCGTGTAGTTGAGTTCGGCGAAACCGGAGTGGCCGGTGCCGGCATTGTTCCAGCCGTCCGAGCTTTCCAGCGCCACGCCGTCGAGGCGCTCGTACATCTCGATGCGCCAGTCGGGCTCGAGTTCCTGAAGATAGGTCGCCAGCGTCACGCTCATGACGCCGGCGCCGATCAGCACCACATCGACGGGCTCGGCGTTCTCCGGTTCGGGCGGCGACTTTTCGAACAGTGGCCAGTACAGGAACAGGCCGGCGGCGATCGCCAACACGACGACGAGGCCGACGAGCACCTTGAGAAACTTCTTCATAGCGAATCCTTGGGGGAGGACGGCCGATGCCACGGCGCAGGGCCACGGTCGGGGCCTGGGTCCCGGCGGTGCCGGGCGACGGTGAAATTATAGAACCCGGGCCCGTCACGCAGACGGGAAGGCGCGTTCCACGCCGCTTTCATTTCGCCCGCTCATCTCATGCATCTCGATAAAGCGATACAATGCGCCCAGTCCGCACACCGGGGCCGCGCATGCTGCCGATCAGCTTCGAGTTCTACCCGCCCAAGACCGACGAGCAGCGGCGCCAGCTCGACAGGACCGCGAAGAAACTCGCCGTGCATGCGCCCGAGTACGTGTCGTGCACCTTCGGTGCCGGCGGCTCCACACTCAGCCATACGCCCGAGACGGTACGCCGCCTCAAGCAGCAGCACGGGTTCGAGGCCGCGCCCCATCTGTCGTGCGTGGGCGGCAGTCGCGAGGAAATCCGTGAACTGCTCAAGCTCTACCGCGCCATCGGGGTGCGCCGGCTCGTCGCGTTGCGTGGCGATCTGCCGTCGGGCATGGGACAGGCCGGCGACCTGCGATATGCCTCGGACCTTGTCGCGTTCATCCGCGGCGAGTTCGGCGCGCAGTTCCACATCGAAGTGGGCTGTTATCCCGAGGTGCATCCGCAGGCCGACGATGCGCGCGTGGATCTGCGCAACTTCAAGTCCAAGGTCGACGCCGGCGCGGACGCGGCCATCACCCAGTACTTCTACAACGCCGACGCGTACTTCCATTTCGTCGACAGCGCGCGCAAGGCGGGCGTCACGGTACCGATCGTGCCCGGCATCATGCCGATTTCGAACTTCGGCCAGCTGCGCCGTTTCTCGGAAGCCTGTGGCGCCGAGATCCCGCGCTGGATGCAGCGGAGCATGGCCGCGCACGGCGACGACGTCGACGCGATCCGGGAACTGGGCGCCGACATCGTCACGCGTCTGTGCGAGCGCCTGGTTGCCGGTGGCGCACCCGCCCTGCACTTCTACACGCTCAATCTCGCGCGTCCGACGCAGGCCGTGCTCGCCCGTCTGTCCTGACGGCGCGCTCGCGCTGTCCACGGCCCGGCGCAGCGGATAGGCTCCCCCGATGCGTCGCCTTCCCGCCTTCCTGTTGCTGGCCATCGTCGCCCTGCCGGCGGCGTACGCGCCCGAGCTCCACGCCCAGGTCCGGCGCTGCACCGGGCCCGACGGGGGCACGATCTATACCGACCGCAGCTGCGAGGCGGTCGGCGCGCGCGTTGCACCGGCGCGTGGCAGCCAGGTTCGACCGGCATTGCCGCGCATCAGCTGCCAGCGCGAACTGCGGGGGCTGATCCAGGAACTGGGCGACGCCATCCACCAGCGCGACACCAACCGCCTGGCCGGCCTCTACCACTGGACCGGCATCAGTCATGCCGGTGGCTACCGCATTCTCGAACGTCTCGATGCGATCGCGCAGCGCCCATTGCTCGACATCACCGCGCAGCGCCCCGCGCAAGCGGTGGCGAGCATCGACCGTGTCGGTTTCACTGGCTGGGTCAGCGCACGCGACATCCCGACGGCGGCCCCGCCCCGGCCGCCCACGTCGCTGCGGGTGGATCAGGCCGGCACATCCGGCACGGGACGCATCGAAACTGTCTTCGCGCTGCGCCGGCATGTCGGTTGCTGGTGGCTGAGTCTCTGAGCGCGCCGCGCGAACCGTCCGCTGCTGATCAGGAGCTCACTCCGCCTGCCCGGACGAGCGCCCAGGGCGGAAGGACAGCGTCGCGACGACACCTCGCGTTGCGCCCGGCACCACACGCACCTGCCAGCCGTACAGGGCGCACAGCCGCCGCACGATCGACAGGCCGATACCGCCGCCCTGCGAATGTTCGGCGTGCGTCCCCCGATAGCCACGTTCGAACAGTCGCGCGGCATCTTCGGCGCTGAGCCCGGGGCCGGAATCGGCAACCTCCACGGTGTACTGGCCCAGCCGGACCACCACCTCACCGGCCTGCGTGTACTTGATCGCGTTGCCCACCAGATTGCCAAGCGCGACGGTGACCGCCGCTTCCGGCGCGTCCACGATCAGACGCTGGTCGTCGGCCTCCAAGCGCAGGTCGATCGGTTTGCCCGCCAGTTGCCCGCGATGGGCGTCGAACAGCTGCTCGACGACGCGTCCAACGTCGGTCGCCCCGTGCCCGCGCTCGTTGCGCGAGAGCAGCAGCAGTGCGCTGATCAGGTCGGTGCACTGTTGTTCCGCGCGCTGGATGCGCAGCAGGCGCGTGCGTGTCTTGTCGTCGAGTTCTGGACGCGAGAGCAGCAGTTCCACCGCGCCCTTGATCACCGCCAACGGCGTGCGCAGCTCGTGACTGACGTCGGCGTTGAACTCGCGGTCGCGCTGCACGACTTCGGTCAGACGGAACGCATAGTCGTCGAGAGCGCTCGCCAGCTGTCCGACCTCGTCGTCCGGGAAATGCGGTGCCAGCGCTTCGGGCGCCGAGGTGTCGCCGGAACTGCGCAGCCGGTTGGCCAGGGCCGACACCGGACTCATGACGCGCGCCGCCGACCACCAGCCGATCAGCAGCGACAGCAAGGTCACCAGCACGACCGAGCCGAAGATCGCGCGCTGGAACTGGGTCGCCCCGCGCATGGTTTCGGTCATGTCGTAGGCGAGGAAAAACCACTCGTCGGGCGTCTTGCGCACCGCGAGCTTGTACGAAAACGGCGTGCCATCCTCGTCGATGCCGCTGAGGTTGTGGATGCCGTCGCCCAGCTCGTACCAGTCCGGCTGCTCGCGGCGCAGTTCCTCGAAGCGGTCACGCCGGATCACCCGGCCCTGGATCTGCTGGACGGGCGCGGCCGGATTGCGCGACGGGTCGACGTAGTAACGCCGGGCGTACTCGTCGATGTTGCGGTTCATCAGATCCTCGACCAGCGTGTTCTCGACGCGGTCGCGCGCTTCCTGCGTCAGGAAGGCGAACAGCGTCGTGAGCCCGAGGCCGAGCAGGACGAACGACAGGATGATGCGACTGCGCAGGCGCCGCCGATAGCGGCGCGCGCGCGTCCGGGCGGGCGGAACCCGCGTCGGCTCAGCTGCCCGCATCGGGCACCGCGATGCGGTAGCCGATGCCGTGGCGGGTCTGGATGTACGGTGTGTCGAACGGCTTGTCGACGACCGCACGCAGGCCGTGGATGTGCACGCGCAACGAGTCCGAATCGGGCAGCTCCTCGCCCCACACGCGCGTCTCCAGTTCCTGACGCGTCACCACAGCAGGCGACGCCTCCATCAGCGACTGCAGGATCTTGAGCGCCGTCGGATTGAGCTGCAGCAGCTTGCCGCCGCGGCGCACCTCGAGCGTGTCGAGGTTGTACTCGAGGTCGCCGACATCGAGCACGCGCGTGTGCGTGCCCTTGCCGCGACGTGACAGCGCGTTGAGCCGGACCTCGACCTCCTGCAACGCGAACGGCTTGACCAGATAGTCGTCGGCGCCCGAATCGAAGCCGGCAAGCTTGTTGTCCAGGCTGTCGCGCGCGGTGAGCATCAGCACCGGCGTCTGCTTGCGCGCGTCGTTGCGCAGCTTGCGGCAGACCTCCAGACCGTCCATGCCCGGCAGGTTGAGATCGAGCACGATCGCGTCGAAATCATGGACCACGGCCAGGTGCAGACCGGTCACGCCGTCGGCAGCGAAATCGACGGTGTGTCCGCGGTCCTCGAGATAGTCGCCGAGGTTGGCCGCGATGTCCTGGTTGTCTTCGATGACGAGTATGTGCATCAGATCCTCATTTATCGGGTTTCCGCGCGCTCCTGCGCGCGCGGGTGATATCGCATTGTGTCCTGCGCGCCGTCACGGGCACGACGACGCTGGGCCACGGTCATGCATGTATTCGTCGGCCGGTTGGAGCCGGTGGGCTTTTCACGCCTGCAAATCATCCGGCTGTCGTCGTGTGCGCGCGTGAGCAGGGTATTGATCTGCTCCTGCTCATTGAACAGCTCCACCCTCGCTGCACCTCGCAGTTGCGCCACGTCCTGAACGCCATCGAGCAGTTGCGACATCCGAGCCAGCGAAGTGTTCACTGTCTGGAGATCCGCCGGCGAAATCTCGCTGTAGGTTTCGCCGTCGTTCAAGGCCTGGACGAGGAGTTTCCTCTGGGCCTCGAAGGACTGCGTCACGTCCAGACCCTTGTCGGGAGAAAACACCTGCTCCGAGGCTACCCCTTTACCGATGGGCGCCAGGCACAGGGCCAGCAAAGCGGGAAACACCAGCATGCGCATGTCGAAACTCCTGTAAACGGACGAAGGACCTGCTTGAACCGCCACCTGATTCTGCCTCTGGAACTGCACCGGGACAACGCAGCCGCCACCGCATACAAAAAGACCCGGACGGAATCCGCCCGGGTCGAAGGAGTGTTGCCCCGATTGCCGTCATCCGCTGCGGTCCCGGTTGCCCGGGACGGAGAGAGCGCAAGCGCATTCCGGATGTGCAGATTAGCGAGCGCTCCGTCGGAATCTGGAAAGAAAACGTTCAACTTCCGTTCGGAGCCGCCCGCTTCGGCCGTCTGCCTGGCGAGCGGGCACACACATGCGCGGCCAGATGGTCGATGACTCCGCCGGCGATGTCGTCGCCCGTGGCCGCCTCGATACCTTCCAGACCGGGCGAGGCGTTGACCTCCAGCACCAGCGGCCCCCGATGCGCGCGGATCAGGTCGACACCGGCGATGCCCAGGCCGACCACCTGGGCCGCCCGCACGGCGGCGGCGCGCTCGGCGGCCGTGGTCTCGACCGGGCTCGCGATGCCACCGCGATGCAGGTTGGAGCGGAAGTCGCCGGGCGGCGCCTGGCGCTGCATCGCGCCGATGACCCGGTCGCCGACCACGAAACAGCGCAGGTCGGCGCCCTGCGCTTCGGCGATGAATTCCTGCACGACGAAACTGGCGTACAGACCGCGCAGGGCCTCGACCACGCCGCGCGAGGCGGACGGTTTTTCGGTCAGCATCACGCCCGCGCCCTGTGTGCCCTCGTTGAGCTTGATGACGTGCGGCGGCGGGCCGAGCATCGCCAGCAGATCGTCGGTGTCGTCGGGGTTGTCGCCGAACACGGTGACCGGTAGCCCCAGCCCCTCGGCCGCGAGCAACTGCTGGCACAGCAACTTGTCGCGCGCGCGCGCGAATGCGGCCGATGGATTCGGCGCATAGGTGCCCATCAGCTCGAACTGCCGCAGCACCGCATTGCCGTAGCGGGTCACCGATGCGGCGAACCTCGGCACGACCGCGTCGTAGCCGGTGATCGGCTTGCCCTTGTAGTGCATCGCAAAGCCGTCGCTGCTGATGCGCATGTAGCAGCGCAGCGGATCGAGCACACGCACGCTGTGACCGCGCTGGCGCGCTGCCTCGACCAGTCGCCGCGTGGAGTACAGCTTGGTGTTGCGGGAAAGGATCGCGAGCTTCATCGAACCACCGGGCCTGGCCGCCAACGAAAACGGCGACACCAGAATGCTGGTGTCGCCGCAGGAATGTCGCGCGTTCTCATCTTGGAGCGGGTGATGGGAATCGAACCCACGCTAGCAGCTTGGGAAGCTGCAGTTCTACCATTGAACTACACCCGCGACAGGCGGCCAGTCTATGCCGGCCCCGCGCGCATTGGCAACGGCGCCGCGCAGGCGCTGCTACCGTTGCAGCTCCCTCAGAAGCCGGCGCCGATGGTGGCGAACGCCGTGGTGTGGCTGCCGGCCTTCTGGCCGATGGTCAGGCTGGCGCCGATGTTGGCCTCCAGACCGAACAGCATGGTCTGCGTGCCCAGCGTCGCCGTGGCGTAGCTGTCGTCGTAGCCGCGCGCCGGCACCGCATAGGGCAGCGTCGAGGGCAGCGACTGGGCCTGTGCAAACGCCTGCGTCGGTGCATCCTCGAACTCGCGGTCCACGGTCAGGCGCGCATACGGCCGGAACGCATCGCTGGCGGCATAGGCGAACTGCCAGCCGGCGCTGCCGATCAGCGAGTCGATGTCCTGCGACGGGTACGCCAGCGAGCTCGACAGCGTCGGGTCGCTTTCGGCGAAACCGTCGAGCTTGATGCGCTGGGCGACCAGCGACAGCACCGGGCCGTGCTGCAGGGCGCCCGTGCCGAAGTTCCAGCCCGCGCCGATCGCCGCGGTCACATTGCTGCCGTCGGCCTGGCCGCTGTGCACTCGGGTGGCCGGCCCAATCTGCACGGTGCGGTCGATGTCGAAGTCGAGCCAGGTGTAGCTGAGCTGCGCATTGACCCAGGCGCCACCGTCCGCGCGCCAGCCCACGAAACCGCCCACTGTCGCTTCGCTCTGGTCCCAGCTGCCCCGGCGCAGGCCCCAGTCGTTGCCCTGCTTGCCGTAGCCGACAAAGCCACCGAACGTGGTGTTGCCCGAGGTCCAGTCCAGGCCGGCGGTCAGCGCCGGGCCGACACCGTCGTAGGCGTCGCCGTGGTCGTAGCGCTGTATGTCGGCGCGCACATCGGCCCACCAGCTGCGGCCTTCCGCACGCGCCGGCGCCAGGCTCAGGCGGTTGTGGATGCGGTCGGCGCGGGCGCGGCCGGTCATCGCGGCCGACTGCGGCAGCACTGCGATCTGCTGCGGGCCATCGATCATCGCCACTGCGAGGTCGGCGATCATCTCGTGCGCCCGCGCGGCCGGATGCACCCCGTCGGCGAACAGATAGGTATCGGCCGCCGAAGGCGTGACATAGGAGTTCGGGTTGCAGAACAGCGACGAATCGCCTGCCGGCGCCGGCTGCGGACGGCAGGCAGCCGAGGTGACGTTGGCAAAGCCGTACATCGCCGGGTCCGCGGACACTTCCTGCAGGAAGCTGAAGGTGTCGACCGGGATCACCCGCAGGCCCTGGCTGGCGAGGCCGTCGTATAGCGCAGCGTTGTAGGTGGTGGCGAGCGTCGTCGCCAGGCCCATCGCGGCAGCGCCGCCGGCGCGCGACTGCGGCGTCAGGCCGATGTCGGGGATCGACGGCACCAGCACGTACTGCGCACCGGCGCTGTGCAGGGCGCCGACGATGCCGACCTGCGCGGTGACGGCCGAGCCTATGATCTGCTGGGCCTGCGCCGGATTGGCGGCCACGGCGAACAGATCGTTCGCGCCGCCCCATACCGTGTACAGCGCATTGGCGTCGGCGCGGCCGCCGTTCGCCGACAGATAGGTTTCGAACTGGCTGACCAGCGACGGCGTCGGACCCAGCGGACCGAGCGCGTCGACGCCCACGCGGGCACCGCCGACGGCGTAGTTGTCGCCGCCCTGGCCATTGCCGTTCGGATCGGCGCGCGTGCCGTAGCGGCGGGCGACGTGCTCGGCCCAGGTCAGGCCCGGATTGGTGGTGAACCGGCCGAGGATCGAACCCGGAGCGCCGATCGCGCCGATCACGACCGGGCGGAAGTGGCCCGAGTCGGTGAGGCTGTCGCCGAAGAAGACCGTGCGCGAAAACGGCTCGGCGGCGACGGCGGGAAGGGCGGCGGCCGCGGCAAGCGCGACGGCGAGTGCGGCACGGATGGGCCTGGATGACATCGGGTTCTCTCCTCAATTCGATACGTTGGCCGGCGCGTTCCCCCCGGTCCGTCCGGCCTCCGTGGGCCGAACCGCGGGATGATCCCACGCAGCGGACGTCCGGCGCACGCCGCGCCGCCGCAGGGTGCACGTCAACGCGCCAGCGGCGACAATCGGCGCATGGACATCCAGCTCAACGGCGAGCCGCTCGCCATCGAAACGCCCTGCTCGCTTGCGATGCTGCTCGAACGCCAGGGTTTGGCCGGTCGACGCGTCGCGATCGAGGTCAACGGCGAAATCGTGCCGCGCGCGCGGCACGACACCCACCAGCTCGCCGGCGGCGATCGCGTGGAGATCGTCCACGCACTCGGCGGCGGCTGAGCGTCCGCCTCCCAGGTCACCCGGTGCCTGACGTGCGCGAGGCTGTCGATCCCGGGCCGCACCTGCCATCGCGTGCAGCCGTCGAACACTTCGGGCCGATGATCCACGCCAGATGCCAACGAGGCGCTGACGCATGCCCGCACACCACGTCCGCATCAGCGATAATCCTCCGATGACCACCGAATCGCGCTCCGATGCCGGCCTCGTCGTCGCCGGCAAGACCTACCGTTCCCGCCTGCTGACCGGCACCGGCAAGTTCAAGGACCTGGACGAGACCCGCCTGGCCACAGAGGCCGCGGGCGCGGACATCGTCACCGTCGCCATCCGCCGCACCAACATCGGCCAGGATCCGAACGAGCCGAACCTGCTCGACGTACTGCCGCCGGACCGCTACACCATCCTGCCCAACACCGCCGGCTGCTACACGGCCGAAGACGCGGTGCGCACCTGCCGCCTTGCGCGCGAACTGCTCGACGGCCACAACCTGACCAAGCTCGAGGTGCTGGGCGACCAGCGCACGCTGTTCCCGGATGTGGTGCAGACGCTGAAAGCGGCCGAGCAGCTGGTCAAGGACGGCTTCGACGTCATGGTCTACACCTCGGACGATCCGATCCTGGCAAAGCGCCTGGAGGAAATCGGCTGCGCGGCGGTGATGCCGCTGGCCGCGCCGATCGGCTCGGGTCTGGGCATCCAGAACAAGTACAACCTCATCGAGATCATCGAGAACGCCAAGGTGCCGATCATCGTCGATGCCGGCGTGGGTACCGCGTCCGATGCCGCGATCGCGATGGAGCTCGGCTGCGACGGCGTGCTGATGAACACCGCGATCGCCGGTGCCCGCAACCCGGTGTTGATGGCCAGCGCGATGCGCAAGGCGGTCGAAGCCGGTCGCGAGGCGTTCCTGGCGGGGCGGATTGCGCGCAAGCGTTTCGCCAGCGCCTCGTCGCCGGTCGACGGTCTGCTGGGCTGATCGACGCGCGATGACCAACCCGTTTTCCAGCGAAGGCGCCAAGGCCCCGCCCAAACCGTTCACGGTGACCGAGGGTCGGCGCGAGATCCGCAGCTTCGTGCTGCGACAGGGCCGTTTCACGCCCGCCCAGCAGCGCGCGTTCGACGACGCCTGGCCCCACTTCGGCCTGGATTACACCGGCGAGCCCAAGGATTTCGACGCGGTCTTCGGCCGCAATGCGCCGCGCATCGTCGAAATCGGCTTCGGCAACGGCGCCGCGCTGCGCCACTCGGTGCAGCTGGACCCGGCGCGCGACCACATCGGCATCGAGGTGCACGCGCCGGGCGTTGGCCGCGTGCTCAATGCCCTGCGCGAGGACGGCAACCGCAATGTGCGCGTCTACCACCACGACGCGGTCGAAGTGCTGGAGCGCGAAGTCGCCGACGGTTCGCTCGACGAGATCCGCATCTATTTTCCCGACCCCTGGCACAAGAAGCGGCACAACAAGCGCCGGCTGGTGAAGCCCGAGTTCGCCGCCCTGCTGGTGCGCAAGCTGCGTGCCGATGGCCGCCTGCACCTGGCCACCGACTGGGCCGACTACGCCGAGCAGATGTGGGACGTGCTCGACGCCACCCCGGGGCTTCGCAACCGCGCCGGCCCGCGCGGCCACGTCCCTCGCCCGCCCTGGCGCCCGCAGACGCACTTCGAGACGCGCGGACAGAAGCTCGGACACGGGGTGTGGGATCTGATCTACGACCGGGATTCGTGATTCGTGATTCGTGATTCGAAACGGCGGCATTGCGGCCCCCCGGCAACTTGCGGGAATCGCCGTTCGCACGGATCACGGCACGCGCACGGCGCTGGCTCCAACGTCGAGCCGCTGTTCGAATCACCGCGTTCGACTGACGCACATCCGGTCATCTCCCATCACCAATCACGGCGCTGATGGACACCGCGCTCGCGCTCACCACCGACATGAAGATCGTCCTGGCCCTGGTGGGCCTGACGATGGTGCTGTTCGTGTTCCAGCGCGTGCGTGCCGACCTCGTCGCGCTGGTGGTGCTGGTGATGCTGGGCCTGACCGGCCTGGTCGCGCCCGAAGACGTGTTCAACGGCTTTTCGTCGAACGCGACGATCAGCGTCATCGCCACGATGATCCTCGGCATGGGCCTGGACCGCACCGGCGCGCTCAACCGGCTTGCCGGCTGGCTGCTGCGGCGTGCGAAGGGGCGCGAGGACCGTCTGCTGATGCTGACCTCGGGCATCGCCGGCCTCAATTCCTCGGTGATGCAGAACCCGTCGGTGATGGCCCTCTACATGCCGGTTGCCGCGCGTCTGGCCTCGCGCTCGGGCCTGCGTCTGGCGCAGATGCTGCTGCCGATCTGCGTGGCGATCGTCATGGGCGGCACGCTGACGATGGTGGGCTCCTCGCCGCTGATTCTGCTCAACGATCTGTTGACCGCGGCCAACGCCAATCTGCCGTCGGGCTCGGCGACGCTGGAATCGTTGAACATGTTCGCGCCACTGCCGATCGGTCTCGTCCTGCTGGCCGCGGCCCTTGCCTACTTCCATTTCCGCGGCAGCCGCCAGCTGCGCGAGCTCGGCGATGGCGGCGACGGCGTCACACCGGCGCGCACGCAGAGCTACTTCGCCAGCGCCTACGGCATCGAAGGCGACGTGTTCGAACTGGTGGTCACGGCCGAGAGCCCGCTGGTGGGCATGACCTTCGGCGAGGCCGAGGCCATCCACGACGCGCCGGTGCTGCTGGCGCTCAAGTCCGAGAACGATTCGCGGCTGGCGCCGCCGGCCGACGCGCGCATCTGGGTCGGCAGTGTGATCGGTGCGATGGGCCCGCGGCGGCAGGTCGCCGATTTCGCGCAGAACCAGTTCCTGCGCCTGAGCACGCGGCTGCGCCACTTCGGTGATCTGTTCAATCCCAGCCGCGCCGGCATCGCCGAGGCGGTGGTGCCGCCGACCTCGAAGTTCATCGGCAAGTCGGCGTCCGAGCTGAGCCTGCGCAAGGAATACGGCGTGCGGTTGCTTGCGATCAACCGCGACAAGCAGGTCATCCGCGAGAACATCCGCACCATGCCGCTGCGCGCGGGCGACATGCTGGTGCTGCACAGCATCTGGCAGGACCTGGCCAAGACCGCCAAATCGCTCGACTTCATCATCGTCACCGACTACCCCAAGGGCGAGCAGCGGCCGCACAAGTTCAAGGTGGCGATGGTGATCTTCGCCGTCACCCTGCTGATCGCGCTGTCCTCGCGCGTGCCCACGTCGGTGGCGCTGATGTCGGGGGTGGCCGGCATGCTGGTGTTCGGCGTGCTGAAGATGGACGAGGCCTACAGCGCGATCAACTGGAAGACCGTATTCCTGATGGCCTGCCTGATTCCGCTGGGCTGGGCGATGGATTCCAGCGGCGCGGCGGCGTGGGTCGCGGGGCACACGATCGAACGGCTGCCCCAGGGCCTGCCGATCTGGGTGCTGGAAATCGCGGTCGCACTGCTGACCGCGGCCTTCTCGATGGTCATCAGCCACGTCGGCGCGACGATCGTCGTGGTGCCGCTGGCGATCAATCTCGCACTCGCGGTCGGCGGCAACCCGACCGCGTTCGCACTGATCGTCGCGTTGTCGGCCTCCAACAACTTCGTGACCCAGTCCAACCCGGTGATGTCGATGATCATCGGCCCGGCCGGTTACAAGGCGCGAGAGCTGTGGAAGATCGGCCTGCCGATTTCGCTGATCTACACCGCCATCGTCGTGGCGATGGTCAATCTGCTGTTCTGAGGGCCGTCGGAACACGTCTCTTCGTGCCCGTCACGGCCGCGAAAGCGGGAAAATTCTTCAACAGCCGAGGCGGTCATCGAGTGCCTCAACCCTTTTGAGCCCGAAGACGCTGGATGCCCGCGTTCGCGGGAATGACGGTCTGTTCGGCGGGTCAATCTTCGCCGAGCAGCACCTGGCCGTCGCGCACCGACACCGGTACCGCGCGCAGCGATTCACCCTTGCACGGGCCAGCGACGCAGACACCGTCGACCAGCGAAAAGCTCGCGCCGTGCGCAGCGCAGACCAGATCGCCCGCCTTGGACTTGAGGAATTGCCCGGGTGCCCAGTCGAGACGACGGCCGGCGTGGGGGCAGATGTTCAACCACGCCCGTACGCGCATGCCATCGCGATGCAGTACCAGCGATTCGGCTTCGCCGTCGACGCGCGCCTCCACTTCGGCGAATCCGCCATCGGCGATCGCATCGAGCGCCAGCAGCGACGTAGCGTTATCACGCGAATTTAACGATTGCATTACAACTCCGGTCGTGGCCCCGCCGATACTGGTGACCGGCCAGACAGGCCGCAATTGTGTCACGACGTTCAAGAGCCCCATGTCCAACGCCTTCTTCCGCGATCTCCATGCCCGATTCGACGCCTCCGGCGTGCGCGCGATGTTCGCGCCGCGCAAGCCGCGTCACCCTCTGCTGCGCATCGCGCTGGGGCTGGTCGGCGTGGCGATGCTGGCGGTGCTGCTGGTCGCCGGCGTCTTTATCGGCGCTGCGATGATCCTGTTCGGCATCGCCCGGCGCCTGCTGGTGCGCCAGCCGGCCCCCCGCCGCGACGCGCCCATCGTCGATGCCGAGTACCGCGTGGTCCGCAACCGCGACCACGCCGCCCTGCGCTGATCCCGCGACGGCTCCGGCGCCGCGCGCATTCTTCCATCCCGATGGCGCGCCGCGCCGAGGACCCGCGATGACCGATCCCGCGCGCGATGTCGTGCCCGCTCCCCCGCCCACGCGCATCGCCGTGCGCGGTGGCGGGCATTTCCCGGTGCGCCGTATCTATTGTGTCGGCCGCAATTTCGCCGACCACGCCAGGGAAATGGGCGCGCAGGCGCCGGCCTCGAAGGCCGATCGCGGCACGCCGGTGTTCTTCGCCAAGCCCGCCGATGCGATCGTGACCTCCGGGGACGTGCCCTATCCGAGTGCGACGCAGGATCTGCATCACGAGGTCGAACTGGTGGTGGCACTGGGCGCCGACGCGCCGCAGGGTGTGCTGGCAGTCGAGGACGCACAGGCGCTGGTGTTCGGCTATACCGTCGGCCTCGATCTCACCCGCCGGGATCTGCAGGCCGTCGCGAAGGCCAAGGGTCTGCCGTGGGATGTCTCCAAGGGATTCGATGCCTCCGCGCCGGCCGGCGAACTCGTGCCTGCGGCCGAAGTCGGCGCGCTCGCCGCGCGCACGCTGTCGCTGGAGGTCAACGGCGAACGTCGGCAGTCCTCGACGCTCGATGCGTTGATCTGGGACGTGCCCGAAATCCTGCACGAGCTGTCGAAACTGTTCGCGCTGCGCGCCGGCGACCTCGTCTTCATGGGTACGCCCGCCGGCGTGGCGGCGCTGCAAGCGGGTGACCGCTGCATCGCCCGGCTCGACGACGTGGTGGAACTGCACTGCCGGATCACTTCCCCGTCGCTATAGTCGCCGCCGTTTTCCCACTACAGCGCAGGAGTGACCCATGGGCATATTGGCCGAGTTCAAGGAGTTCGCGGTCCGCGGCAACGTGATCGATCTTGCCGTGGGCGTCGTCATCGGCGCTTCGTTCGGCAAGATCGTCACCGCCCTGGTCGACCAGATCATCATGCCGCCGATCGGGTGGCTGATCGGCAATGTCGATTTCACCGAACTGGCCATCACCCTGCGCGCGGCCTCGGTCGACGCCGCCACTGGTGAAGAGATTCCCGCGGTCGTGATCGGCTACGGCATCTTCATCAACACGATCATCCAGTTCACCATCGTCGCGTTCGCGATCTTCCTTGCGGTGAAGTTCATCAATCGTCTCAAGCGCAAGCAGGCCGAAGCGCCGGAACCGGCCAAGCCGGCCGAGCCGAGCGAGGAAGTGAAGCTGCTGCGCGAGATTCGCGATTCGCTGCAGAAGCAGCCCTGACGCTTCGTTCCAGCAACGCTTTCGCAATCCGACGGGCCGCGGGCGACAATGCCGCGGCCCGTTTCCGTTTGCCGCCCATCTTTCAGGAGCCGCTCGCATGCGCATCCCCGCCTTCAGGCCGTTGGCCGCCGCCCTGCTGTCGACCACGCTGCTCGCAGTGCCGCCCGCGTTTGCGCAGACGCGCAGTGCCGCACCGGTCGCGCAGCAGGCGATCGACCAGGCCGCGCAACTGCGCGAACGCGCGCTGCAGGACGGCACCGCCTATGCGCTGATCGAATCGCTGACCACCGAGATCGGCCCGCGGCTTCCCGGAAGCGAAGCCGACGCCCGCGCGGTCGCGTGGGCGAAGGCGCGCTTCGAGGCGCTGGGTTACGACAAGGTCTGGACCGAGCCGGTGACGTTTCCCAAATGGGAACGTCGCAGCGAGTATGCGGCCGTGGTCGGCGCGCATGCGCAGCCGCTGGTGATCACCGCCCTCGGCGGCAGCCCGGCGGGCGACGTCAGCGCCGAACTCGGGCGCTTCGACAGCGTTGCCGCGCTGGAAGCCGCCGATCCGGCGACAGTGCGTGGCAAACTGGTGTTCGTCGACGTGCCGATGGCGCGCTCGCGCGATGGCAGCGGATACGGCGCTGCCGGTCCGGTGCGCAGCCGCGGCCCGTCGATCGCGGCGCGCAAGGGCGCGGCCGGGTATCTGATGCGCTCGATCGGCACCAGCCCGCATCGCGTCGCCAATACCGGCATCACCCGCTTCGATGACGATGTGTCGCCGATTCCCTCGGCCGCGCTGTCGCTGCCCGACGCCGACCAGCTCACGCGCCTGCTCACGCGCGGCCCGGTCGAAGTCCATCTGGCGCTCGACTGCGGCTGGAACGGCGAATACACCTCGCAGAACGTCATCGCCGAACTGACCGGCCGCGAAGCACCCGAGGACATCGTGCTGATCGCGGGCCATCTCGATTCCTGGGACCTAGGCACCGGCGCGGTAGACGATGCCTCCGGCGTCGGCATCACCATGGCCGCCGGACATCTGATCGCGCAGCTGCCGCAACGGCCCCGCCGCACGGTGCGCGTGGTCGCGTTCGCCAACGAGGAACAGGGCCTGCTCGGCGCACGCGCCTACGCCGACGCGCACGGTGGCGCAGACGTCATCGCCCGTCACGTGATCGGCGCGGAAAGCGACTTCGGCGCCGGCCGCATCTACGGCTTCAACACCAGCGCACCGGCCGACCAGCGTGCCACCAGCGATGCGATCGCCGAAGCGCTTCGGCCGCTGGGCATCGACTACCTGACCGACAAGGGCAGCCCGGGTCCGGACATCTCCCCGCTGGCCGCCAAGGGCGGCGCCTGGGGTTGGCTGGGCCAGGACGGCACCGACTACTTCGACCTGCACCACAACGCCGACGACACCCTGGACAAGGTGGATCCGGATGCCGTCGCGCAGAACACGGCCGCGTACGCGGTGTTCGCGTGGCTGGCGGCTGAGTCGCAAGGCGGCTTCGGCAGCGCGCCGAAAGCCGAAGGCGACGCCCCGGCGCACTGAGCGACCGCGTCGGCGCTCCCTCGCTGAAGACGCGACGGAGGCCCGAACCAGGAGCGCGCGCTCGCGCGCGAGGGCGTTCCCGTTTAAAGCCCTTCGCGCGCAAGCGCGCTCCTACACGGGGCAATTCGGCGAACTTCCCTCGCGCTTGGAATCGCGCGCTGCGATCACGGCGCGCAAAGAAGCGATTGATGCGACCCAACTGTAGGAGCGCGCTCGCGCGCGACGGCGCTCCCGGTAACGCCCTTCGCGCGCAAGCGCGCTCCTACACGAGGCAATTCGGCGAACTTCCCTCGCGCTCGGGAGCGCGCGCTGCGATCACGGCGCGCAAAGAAGCGATTGCGTGCGGATACCTGTAGGAGCGCGCTTGCGCGCGAGGGCTGTCCCGGTGAAGCCCCTCGCGCGCAAGCGCGCTCCTACACGAGGCACGTCGGTGAACTTCCTCGCGCTCGGAATGGCGCGCTGCGATCACGGCGCGCAAAGAAGCGATCGCATGCGACATACCTGTAGGAGCGCGCTTGCGCGCGAAGGCGTTCCCGGTAAAGCCCTTCGCGCGCAAGCGCGCTCCTACACGGAGCACGTCGGCGAGCTTCCGTCGCGCCCGGAATCGCGCGCTGCGATCACGGCGCGAAAAAAAGCGATGGATGCGACCTAACTGTAGGAGCGCGCTTGCGCGCGAGGGCCTTCCCGGCAGAGGCCTTCGCGCGCGAGCGCGCTCCTACAGGGGCGTGTCAGGGGTGGTTGTCTGCGCGCGTGTGGACCTGCAGGCGTGCGCCTTCAGTGCGGCATCAACGATGGCGTTGCCGCCACTGCGCCAGCAGCACCGCGGTCGCCGAAGCGACGTTGAGGCTTTCGACCGCACCACTGCCAGGGATGCCGAGCTTCATGTCGCAGCTCGCCGCCAGTGCATCATCCATGCCCTCGCCTTCGGCGCCCAGCACGTAGACCAGGCGCTGCGGCAGCTGCGTTGCAAACAGGTCTTGGCCACCCCGGACCACGGTCGCAGCAAGCTGGAAGCCGGCGCTGCGCAGCTGTGCCTGCGCGTTGTCCGCTCGTCCCATGCGAACGAAACGCACCGCTTCGGCGCCGCCTTCGGCCACGCGCGCGGCAGCGCCCGACAGTGCCAGCGGCGCGTCCTTCGGCAACAACACCGCACCGACGCCGAAGTGCGCGGCCGAGCGCAGGATCGCGCCGAGGTTGTGCGGATTGCCGACGCCGTCGAGCCACAGCGCACACGCCGGACCGTCGGGCAGTGCCTGCAACCAGTCGCCGAGCGACAGCGGCGCCTCGCGCAGCACGTCGGCGACGATGCCCTCGTGGTGCGTGCTTGCCGCGAGCTTGCGCAGGTCGTCCTCGCCGACCACGCGGTAGCCGACCCGGTTGCCCGCGCACCACTTGAGCAGCGGCTGCAATTGCGGGATGCGCGCCTCGAGCAGATACAGCTTGCGAATCGCCACGGGGCGGCGGGCGAACACCGCCTCGATCGCATTGCGGCCATACAGGCGCAGTTCGCGGCGTTCGTCTTCGCTCGCACGCGCGCGCGATTCCTCGGGGTGGGCGGCGGCCGGCGTGTGCGGACGCGCGGCGCCGCCGTGGCGGGCCCAGGGGCCGGTGCGTTCGCCGCCCGGCGGCCTGCGTGTGTCGTTCATCGGTTGATCGTCTTCCAGAGTTCGGCGTGGCGGATCTGCAGCTTGTCGGGGTCGAACACCGGGTCGATGCCGAGCTTCTGCTGCGCCTCGTAGTCGCGCAGTGCTTTGAGCGCAGGGCGCTGCAAGATGAGGATGGCGACGATGTTGAGCCAGGCCATCAGGCCCACGCCGATGTCGCCCAGCGTCCACGCCATCTCGGCCGTGCGCAGACAGCCGAAGGTCACTGCCGCCAGCAGGCCGATGCGCAGCACGAAGATCATCCACGGCCGGTGCTTGCGGCGGTTGATGTAGGCGATGTTGGTTTCGGCCATGTAGTAGTAGGCGATGATCGTGGTGAAGGCGAAGAAGAACAGCGCCAGGGCCACGAAGCTTGCGCCCCAGCCGGGCAGCACCGATTCCACCGCGGCCTGGGCGAAGGACGGCCCGACCGCGATGCCGGGCAGCGCTTCGTAGAGCATCGCGCCTTCGCCGGCGGGATCGACGACGTTGTACATGCCGGTCGAGAGAATCATGAAGGCCGTCGCCGAGCACACCAGCAGCGTGTCGACATAGACCGAGAACGCCTGCACCAAGCCCTGTTTGGCCGGGTGGCTCACTTCGGCGGCCGCCGCATGGTGGGGGCCGGTGCCCTGCCCCGCCTCGTTGGAATAGATGCCGCGCTTGACGCCCCACTCCACCGCCAGACCCAGCACTGCGCCCATGCCTGCCTCCAGGCCGAACGCGCTGCGGAAGACCAGTCCGAACATCTCCGGCAATGCACCGGCGTTGATGAACATGATCACCAGCGCGATGAGGATGTAGGCCAGCGCCATGAAGGGCACGACCAGCTCGGCGAAGCGCGCGATGCGCTTGACCCCGCCGAAGATGATGAAGCCCAGACCGATGACGATGAACGCCGCGGCCACCGCCGGCGCGGTGCCCCAGGCGGTGCCGGCCGCCGAGGCGATGCCGTTGGCCTGCACGCCCGGCAGCAGGAACCCCGTGGCGGCCAGCGTGACCAGCGCGAAGATCCACGCGTACCAGCGCTGGCCCATGGCCTTTTCGATGTAATACGCAGGGCCGCCGCGGTAGCGCCCCTGATCATCCTTTTCCTTGTAGATCTGCGCGAGCGTGGATTCGACGAACGCAGTGGACGCGCCCAGGAACGCCATCACCCACATCCAGAACAGCGCACCCGGCCCGCCGAAGGCGATCGCCGTGGCGACGCCGGCGATGTTGCCGATACCCACGCGCCCCGACAGCGACATCGCCAGGGCTTGGAACGAGGACACGCCGGCTTCGGACTTGCCGCCGGCCAGCATCAGCCGGACCATTTCGCCGACCTGACGGATCTGCACGAAGCGCGTGCGGATCGAGAAATAGAGCCCTGCGCCGAGGCACAACCAGACCAGCGGCGGACTCCAGATGATGTCGTTGAGCGACTTGACGATCGATTCCACGCAGTACTCCCCGGTCATGCGCGTCCGCATCGGACGTGCAACCGATTCTCCACCAATCGCCGGGAAACGCGAAGCGCGTTGCGCTCAGTCGCGCAGGCGTGCGAACACGCACAGGGCGTGCAGTCCGTCGGACTTGCGGATCGCCGCGCGCAGGCGGCCTTCTTCGGCGAAACCACAGGCCAGCAACACCTGCGCCGACGCCGGATTGGAGTCGAGCACGTTCGCCTGCACGCGCGACAACGCGAGTGCGTCCATCACCCAGGGCACATAAAGCGAGACCGCGCGACGCATCACTCCGCGGTTCCAGTGCGCGCGCCCGAGCCAGTAGCCCAGTTCGGCGGCGTGGGCGCGCTCACCGCTGCCCGGCGCGCGGATGCCGATGCTGCCGCAGGCCTCGCCGTCGATCTCGATCGCCAGTACCGGCTGGCTCAGGTCGACGACCTCGCCGGCCAGGAAGGCCTCGCCGTCGGCGCGCGTATAGGGGTTTGGAAACCGGTCGCTGAGGCCGCGGACGATCGCCGGATCGTCCGCATGTCGCAGCAGGGCATCGAGATCGTCGGCGCGCCAGCGACGCAGCACGAAGCCGTCACCGTCGAGACGCACGGCGTCCCAGCGCCCGGCCTCAGGCATGGCCGCCGACCGACGGGGTTTCCGCCTCGAGCCGCTCGAGTTCCTGCGCCAGCGCCTCGGGCGATCGGGTGAACGGCGCCAGCAGCGCGTAGAACGCCGGCACCACGAACAGCGACAGCAAGGTCGAGAACGCCACGCCGAAGATGATCACCACGCCGATCGTCGCCCGGCTCGCCGAGCCCGGACCGCCAGCCACGACCAGCGGCACCGCGCCGACGATCGTCGCCGCCGCGGTCATGATGATCGGCCGCAGACGCACCGCTGCCGCTTCGGTGATCGCCTCACGCACGTTGCGTCCGTCGTCGCGCAGCTGGTTGGCGAACTCGACGATCAGGATGCCGTTCTTGGCCGCGAGGCCGATCAGCATCACGATGCCGATCTGGCTGAAGAGGTTCAGCGTGCCGCCGGTCGCCCACAGGCCCAGCAGGGCGCCGAGCACCGCCAGCGGCACGGTCAGCATGATCGACAGCGGATGGATGAAGCTCTCGAACTGCGCGGCCAGCACCAGGTAGACGATCAGCAGCGCCATCGCGAAGGTCAGCAGCACCGCGCCGCCGGCCTCCTGGAATTCGCGGCTTTCGCCCTTCCAGTCGATCTGCGCATAGTGCGGCAGCTCCTCGGCCGCGACCTGACGCGTCCATTCGAGCGCCTCGCTCATGGTGTAACCGTCGGAGAGTCCGGCCGAGATCGTGATCGCACGCAGGCGGTTGAAGCGGTTGAAGCTCGCCGGCTCGGCCACTTCGCTCAGCGTGACCAGATTCGACAGCGGGATCAGCGCATCGTTGCGACCGCGCACGTAGGTGCTTGCGAGATCGGCCGGTGACATGCGCGCGTCGCGGTCGGCCTGCAGCAGCACGTCGTATTCCTCGCCACTGTCGACGAAGGTCGTGACCTGGCGCGAGCCCATCATGGTTTCGAGCGTGCGGCCGATCTCCTGCACCGACACGCCCAGATCGGCCGCGCGGGTGCGGTCGATGTCCACGCGCATCTGCGGGCGGGTTTCCTTGTAGTCCGAGTCCGGATCCTGGATGCCGGGGTTCTCGCGCATGCGCGCGAGCATGCGGTCGCGCCACTGCGCGATCTCGGCGTAGTCCGGTCCGCCGAGCACCAGCTGATAGCGCTGGCCGCGGCTGCTGATCAGACCACCGGGCACGTTCGCGCGGACCTGCACGCCCGGCAGCTCGGCGAAATCGGCGCGCAGCATGTCGACGATCTCCGGCGTGCTGACCTCGCGGTCGCGCCAGTCCTGCAGGAAGACGATGACCTGGCCGTTGTGCATGTCGGCGCTGCCGCCCCAGCCGCGCGGCACGCGCGAATTGGCGCGTTCGATCGGCTGGTCTTCGCCCAGGTAGCGGTTGAAGATCGCCTCGACCTGCTGCATCTGCCCGACGGTGTAATCGAAGCCGGCACCTTCGGGGCCGTCCACACCCACGAAGAAGCGACCGCGGTCCTCGGCCGGCGACAGCTCGCCCGGCACGCGCCAGAACAGCAGCATCGCCGCGACCAGGCATCCGGCAACGGCCAGCGTCAGCACCACGATCAGCTTCATCGGCCGGAGGGCGACCAGACGATCGATGCGGCGACCGTAGCCGCTGCTCAATGCGTCGAGCCGACGGGTCATCCAGGCGTTGAAGCCGCGCTGCTTGTGCCCGTGCGGCCGCACGAGCTTGGAACACATCATCGGGGTCAGCGTCAGCGCGATGAACGCCGACAGCGCGACCGCGCCGGCGAGCGTGACCGACAGCTCGCGGAACAGCCGCCCCGAATTGCCCTCCATGAAGCCGACCGGCAGGAACACCGCCACCAGCACCGCCGTCGTCGCGATGACCGCGAACGCGACCTGCGCGGTGCCTCGCCGCGCGGCGACGAGCGGCGGCTCGCCGAGATCGGCGCGGCGCTGCACGTTCTCCAGCACGATGATCGCGTCGTCGACGACCAGGCCAATGCACAGCACCAGCGCAAGCAGGGTCAGCAGGTTGATCGAAAAACCGAAGGCGTAGAGCGCGACGAAAGCCGCGATCAGGCACACCGGTGCGGTGACGGCCGGGATGATCGCCGCGCGCAGGCTGCCCAGGAACAGCCAGATCACCACGAACACCAGCGCCATCGCCTCGAACAGCGTCCAGTACACGCGCGTGATCGCCGAATCGATGAACACGGTGTTGTCGGCGGCGACGAAGATTTCGGTGCCTTCGGGCAGGGTCGCCTGGATGCGCTCGGATTCGGCGCGCGCGGCGCGGGCCACATCGAGCGCGTTGGCGGTCGAGGTACGCACGATGCCCAGGCCGACATTGGGCACCGAGTTGCTGCGCATGTACGAACGCCGCTCGTCCGGGCCCAGCTCGACGCGCGCGATGTCACCCACCCGCACCACATAGCCGTCGTCGCCGCGCCGCACCGGCATCTGCGCGAACTGCCCGGGCTCGCGATAGCCGCGCTCCACGCGCAGGGTGAAGTCGCGCGTGGCCGATTCGATGCTGCCGGCCGGCAGTTCGACGTTCTCGCTGCGCAGCGCATTCTCGACATCGGCAGCGGTGACGCCGCGGGCGGTCATCGCCTCGCGGTCGAGCCAGATGCGCATCGAATAGCGCTGGCCACCGCTGAGCTGCACGCGGGCCACGCCGTCGAGCGAGGACAGGCGATCGAGGATGTAGCGGTCGGTGTAGTCGGTGAGTTCGAGCGTATCCATCGTGCTCGAACGCAGGTTGAGCCACATGATCGCGTCGGCATCGGCCTCGACCTTGGAGATCTCCGGCGGATCGGCCTCCAGCGGCATGCGGTCGGCGACGCGGCTGATGGCATCGCGCACGTCGTTGGCCGCCGCCTCGATGTCGCGGGTGAGGTTGAACTCGATGGTGACGTCCGAGCGGCCGTTGCGGCTGCGCGACTCGATCGTGCGGATGCCTTCGATGCCGGCCAGCGCGTCCTCGAGAATCTGGGTGATGCGCGTTTCCACCACCGCCGCCGATGCGCCTGGATACGTCACGTCCACCGATACGATCGGCGGATCGATATTGGGCATCTCGCGCAGCGTCAGGCGGCTGAACGACATGATGCCCAGCACCACCAGCAACAGGCTGACCACGACGGCGAAGACCGGCCGCCGGATCGAGACATCCGACATCTTCATTGCGCGGCGTCCCCGCTGGCCGCGTCATCGGCCTGTTGCGCCTTGGCTTCCTGCACCGACCCTTCGGTGATCGTCATGCCCGGCCGCAGCTTGCCGGTGCCGTCGACGACGATCCGTGTGCCGGGCTCGAGGCCCTCGACCACTTCCACCAGGCCCTGCTCGCGCACGCCTACGGTGATCGGTGCCTGCTCGACCGTGTCGTCCTCGCGCACGCGGTAGACGAAGGTGTCGCGGCCGACCTGGATCACCGAGATCTCCGGCAGCATCAGCGCCTGCCGGCTCTGCTGCTGCAGACGCACCTCGACCAGCATGCCCGGGCGCAGCTGGCGCTCGGGATTGTCGAACGCCGCGCGCACCACGACCGCACGCGTGCCCGGGTCGATGCGGGCGTCGATCGTCTGCACCGCGCCCTCGAAGTGCATGCCCGGACGCGCGGCGACCTGACCGATGACCGTCTGCCCCGGGGCCACGCGCGAAAGCAGGGTCTCGGGCACGGGGAAGTCGACGTAGACCGAACCGATGTCGTCGAGTGTGGCGATCGGCGTGCCCGGCGTGACCAGGGCACCCGGGCTAACCTGGCGCAGACCGAGCACGCCGGCGAATGGTGCGCGGATGGTGCGGTCGCTGATGTTGGCGCGCATCTCGGCGACCGTGGCACGCGCGGCGTCGCGCTCGGCACGCAGGGTGTCGACCGACGCGCGCGAGATCAGCTGGCTGTCGACCAGCTCGGCGCCGCGGCGGTACTGGCTGTCGGCATCGATCGCCGCTGCCTCGGCCGCGTCCAGCGTCGCCTGCTGCTGGTTGCCGCTGAGCGTGACCAGCACCGCACCGGCGGCCACCTCGTCGCCGCTTTCGAAATTCACCTTCTGCACCGTCTCGCTGACCTTGGAGGTCACGGTGATCGACTCGCGCGCATTCACCGTGCCCAGTGCGGTCACGCTGTCGTTCCACTGGCGCATTTCGACGACGGTGGTGGTCACCGGCACCGCGCCCCCGCCGGCCTGGCCGGCAGGCGTCTGCGCGCCACTGCCGCACGCGGTCAGGGCGGCGGCAAAAAGGAAACCGAAGGCCCGCGGAAGATGCGCGGGGCGGACGGGAAAATGCTGGGACAAGAGGCGACCTGCGGGGACGGAAAAACCGCCCGATCTTACCCGCTGACCCGTGACGTTCACCGTGCCAATGGATGGGGTGAAAAAACAGCGTTCCACGTCAACCGCTGGTCGCTTCACGCGTTATGGCCCAGTCTGGCCCGACCGCGCACCGCGCCCGTATCGAGGCACCCTACATGGCCCTGTACGACAGCATCCTCCAGACCATCGGCCACACGCCGGTCGTGCGCCTGCAGCGCCTGGCACCGGCGAACGTCGAACTCTACGCCAAGGTCGAATCTTTCAACCCCGGCGGGTCGGTCAAGGACCGGCTCGCGCTGGCGATCATTCTCGATGCCGAACAGCGCGGCGTGCTCAAGCCGGGCGACACGGTCGTGGAAGCGACCTCGGGCAATACCGGCGTGGCGCTGGCGATGGTCTGCGCGGCGCGCGGCTACAAGTTCGTGGCCACGATGGTCGAGACCTTCTCCATCGAGCGCCGCAAGCTGATGCGCGCCTATGGCGCCAAAGTCATCCTGACCCCGGCTGCCGAACGCGGCAGCGGCATGGTCCGCCGCGCGAAGGAACTGGCCGAGCAGCACGGCTGGTTCTGGGCCAGCCAGTTCGAAAATCCGGCCAATCCCGCCTATCACCGCAATACCACCGCGGCCGAGATCCTGCGTGACTTCGCCGGGCGCCGGCTGGACCACTTTGTCACCGGCTGGGGCACCGGCGGCACGCTGACCGGCGTGGGCGAGGTGCTGAAGGTCGCCCGCCCCGAGGTGAAGGTCACCGCCTGCGAGCCGGCCGGCGCCGCGCTGCTGCAGGGCAAGGACTGGAGCCCGCACAAGATCCAGGGCTGGACGCCGGACTTCGTGCCCGAGGTGCTCAACCGCGAGATCGCAGCCCAGGTGCTGTCGATCGACGACGGCCTGGCGATCGAAACCGCACGCCGGCTCGCGGCCGAGGAAGGCATCTTCGTCGGCATCTCTGCCGGCGCCACCGCCGCGGCCGCGCTGGAAGTCGCGAAGACCGCGCGGGATGGCGACGTGATCCTGACCATGCTGCCCGATACCGGCGAGCGCTACTTCTCAACCCCCTTGTTCGCCGATGTCAACGAAGGCTCGGATGACGAGTGGCTGGCCGGCCTGCCCTGAGCAGACGTTGGGCCTGAAGCGCGAGTCGAACGAGCGGTCCGCGGCACTGTAGTAGCGCGCTCGCGCGCGAGGGCTTTCGCGACAATGCCTCACGGCGCCAAGCGCGCCTGCACCCGCGCGAATCAAGCGCCGCGCCGGCCGCGCGGCCTCAACCCAGCCAGATCGCCAGCCCCCCGCCGATCACCACCAGCGCCAGCACCCAGCCCAGCCAGCCGTAGCGGCCGCTGTCGCCCTGCACCACCGTCTCCTGTCGCGCCTCCCGCAACAGGGGCGAGCTGTGTTTCGCCACTTCCTCGCGGGCTTCCGCTTCGCTCAGTCCGGGTTTCACATCGCGCAGCCGTCTGGCCGCATCGAGCGTATTGCCGGTGGCGAGCTTCGCCGCGACCTCGCTCGGCAATGTGCCGCTGTCCTGCGGCGCGGCGCCGCCGCTGGGCCGGAACGGATCGTCGGCATCGAGCGCACCGGACGGGTTTGCGGCCAGGCGCTGCACCGCATCGCGCGCTTCGGCCGACGACAGGCCGGCGTTCGCTTCGCGCAGGTGGGTGACCGCTTCGGACATGCGCCCGCGGCGCAGCGCATCGTGGACCGGCAACGGAACGTGCAGGCGGCTGGCATGGGTGACGGCAGGCATGGCAGTCCTCTCGACGGTTGACCACGCCCACCCTAGCCGAGCGGCCGTGGTGACCGTCTCACCGGGCATCGACGCGCGGCGGCGATCACCGGCGTCGACGTCGGCGCCGTCGTCCAGGGCGCTCCAACATCCGCCGGGCTCGATCACGCTTCCGGCGATCCGCTGCGCCGGCTACGCAAATCCGTCTAACCGCGTGGTGATTGCCGCGGCGAGGTTCCGCAGCGCGACTGCCTTCGGTGCGCTCGCGCTCGTGTTCTGTTGCGACGCTGCCGCCAGGCTGACGCGGCCCCCGATACACGAACGCCGGCACTCGGCCGGCGTCGTGCATGCACGCCTACGCATGATCAGCCGTTGAACCGGCCCTGCGCGGCGAGTCCGTTGTCACGCGCACGGGCGTAGACGGTGTCCTGCGCCTTGCGCACGTTGCCGGTGAGGTCCTGCGACCAGAGCTTGAGTGCGGCCTGTTGCATCGCGCGGCCATAGGAAAACGACAGCGGCCACGGGTTGGGCCCGAGGCGGTTCATCGCATCGAGATGCGCGGTGGCCAGCTCGTCGGACTGGCCGCCCGACAGGAACACGATGCCCGGCAGGATCGCCGGCACCGAGGACTTCAGGCACATCAGCGTCGCTTCGGCGACTTCCTCGACATCCGCTTCCTCGTCGCAGTCCTGACCCGGCAGCACCATCGACGCCTTGAGGATCGTGCCCTCGAGCATGACGTTCTGGCTGTAGAGCGCATCGAATACGCCGCGCAGCACGACCTCGGTCACATCGAACGCGGTCTGGATATCGTGGTCGCCGTCGAGCAGCACTTCCGGCTCGACCATCGGCACCAGGCCCTGCTCCTGGCACAGCGCGGCGTAGCGCGCGAGCGCGTGCGCGTTGACGTCGATGCAGGTGCCCGAGGGCATGTCCTCACCGATCCGGATCACCGCACGCCACTTGGCGAAGCGCGCGCCGAGCTTGTAGTACTCCTCCAGACGCGCGCGCAGGCCATCGAGGCCTTCGGTCACCACCTCGCCCGGGAAGCCCGCAAGCGCGTGCGTGCCGCGGTCGACCTTGATGCCCGGGAGAATGCCGTTCTGGCTGAGGTACTTCGCGAACGGCACGCCGGCCTTCGTCGACTGGCGCAGCGTCTCGTCGAACAGGATCGCGCCGCTGATGTGCTCCGAGAGCTTGGGCGTGGTCAGCAGCAGTTCGCGGTAGGCGCGGCGGTTCTCTTCGTTGTTGGCGATGCCGACCTGCTCGAAGCGCTTGCCGATCGTGGCGGTCGATTCGTCGATCGCGATGATGCCCTTGCCCTTGGCGACCATGGCCTGGGCGGTTTCGGCAAGCTGTTCGATGCTCATGGGGCGTTGCGTCCGACTGCGGAGTAAGGGCCGCGAGTATAAGCCCGCGCCCCGATCGCGACCTGCAGGCCCGGCTGCCGCTGTCGGAGCGCGCTCGCGCGCGAGCGCTTTCTCCGTTGCGCCGCGACGGCGAGCCGCCCCCTTTCGTCGACGAACCCTGCAGACGCAGCCCATGACCGCGCAGGCTGCATCGAAAGCGCTCCTCGCGCAGAAGCGCGCCCTACAGCAGGCGCATCACAGCTCGCCGAGCCCCTCGGCGCGGCCGTCGGCGCCGACCTGCAACAGGCGCAGGGTGTTGGTCGCGCCATGCGTTTCCATGTGCTCGCCGCTGGTGAACACCACGCGTTCGCCCGGTCCCAGCAGGCCGGCTTCGACCAGCAGGCGCACGCTGCCGCGCGCGGCCTCGCGCGGTGTCTGGCCGCGGCTGTCGTAGTCGAACGGGACCACGTCGCGCATCAGCGACATGCGCCGGCGCGCGCCGCCGTGGCGCGAGAACGCATAGATCGACGCGCCGCCGCGGAAACGCGACAGGTAGCGTGCGGTGCCGCCGGACTCGGTCATGGCCACGATCGCGCCCACGCCGATGTGCTCGGACAGGAACATCGCCGCCATCGCGATCGCATGGTCGGCGCGTTCGAGATTGCGCTGTGCGCCCGCGAAATCGGTGTCCTGGGCGAACTGGCGCTCGGCGCCGACGCAGATGCGCGCCATCGTCTCGACCGTGCGCACCGGATAGCTGCCGGCGGCGGTTTCGGCCGAGAGCATCACCGCATCGGTGCCGTCGATGACGGAATTGGCCACGTCGAGCACCTCGGCGCGCGTGGGCATCGGCGATTCGACCATCGACTGCAGCATCTGCGTCGCGGTGATGACCACCTTGTTGCGTGCCAGCGACTCGCGAATGATCTTCTTCTGCAAGCCAGGCAGTTCGGCGTCGCCGATTTCGACGCCGAGATCGCCGCGCGCCACCATCACCACGTCGCTGGCATCGATGATCTCGGCCAGGTTCTCGATCGCCTCGGTGCGTTCGATCTTCGACACCAGCGCGGCATCGCTGCCGTGCGAGCGCGCGATCGAGCGCGCCTCTTCCATGTCGGCCGCGTTGCGGCAGAACGACACGGCGATGAAGTCGACGCCGATGTCGGCCGCGACCTTGATCAGCGCGCGGTCGTGGTCGCTGAGCGCGCCCAGCGACAGGCCGCCGCCCTGCTTGTTCAGGCCCTTGCGGTTGGACAGCACGCCGTCGTTGAGCACGGTGGTGACGATGCGCGCGCCTTCGACCGCGGTGACCTGCAGCTGCATCAGGCCGTCGTCGAGCAGCAGCACATCGCCTGCCTCCACGTCGCCAGGCAAGCCGAGATAGCTCACGCCGACCTCGTCGACGGTGCCGGGCGGCGCATCGGGATCGGCCACGAGGTCGAAGCGCGCCCCGGTCCGCAGCTGCACGCGCCCTTCGGCGAACTTCTCGATGCGGATTTTCGGCCCCGGCAGGTCGGCGAGAATGCCGATCTCGACGCCGGCGCGGTCGGCGGCCGCGCGGACGGCTTCGGCGCGCACCCGCTGCGATTCGGGATCGCCGTGGGAGAAATTCAGACGCACGGCATTGACGCCGGCGGCGATCAGCGCGTCGAGCACGCCGGGCGCGTCGGTCGCGGGGCCGAGCGTGGCGAGGATGCGGGTGCGGCGGCGGTGCGCCGGAACGGAGTGCAGGTCGGTCTTGGTCATGGGCCGAGTGTAATGTCCACCGGTAGTCAGTCGCATGCTGCGGGGCAGCATGCAGCGTTAGCGGGAGGGGAGATCCCGCCGCAGCTTACCGGCAATCCAGGTCGTGCGAACGATGGCGCGCGACGAGGGCTTCGTCGCTTCGTGATGCGAGCAGCCCCTGCCATCCGGCAAAGCTTTGAACCCGATCCCGGGCTGCTCAGAACATCCGCGCACCCCCTCCCGAAGCACTCGACAGGTTCACTGCCGAAGTCGCGACGGAGTCGGCGTGGGGGCACGCTTCAGCGCAGCGCGGCCACCAATGCGGCGGGCGTGTCGACGACGGCATGGGCGCCGGCCTCCCGCAGTTCGTCGGCATCGCCGAACCCCCACAGCACACCGACACCGCGCATGCCGTGCTGGGCGGCGCCGGCCATGTCGTAGCGCCGGTCGCCGATCATCGTCGCGTCCGGTGCCGACACCCGCAGGCGTGACAGCGCTTCACTGATCAGCTCGCGCTTGTAGCGCCGGTGGCCGTCGTCACTCGCCCCGACGACGGTTTCGAACGCGGCGCCGAACGGCAGCGCGTCGACGATGCGGCGCGCGAATGTCTCGTTCTTCGACGTGACCACGGCCAACCTGCGGCCATCGGCCTGCAGCGCCGCGATGGCGGCGGGAATCCCCGGATAGATGACATGCTCGCGCCAGCCGCGGGCGTCGTAGCGCGCGCGGTACAGCGAAAGCGCCTGCTCGACGCGCTCGTGATCTCCTTCGAAAAGCGTCTGGTAGCTGTCGCGCAGCGGCGGACCGATCCACGGCAGCAGTTGCGCGCGCGTCAGCGGCGGGTGTCCCAGTGCATCGAGCGTGTGCGCGATGCCGCCGAGAATGCCGGCTTCCGAATCGATCAGTGTGCCGTCGAGGTCGAAGAACAGCGTGCGCGTCATGCGCCGCGTGCGTCGAGCGCCGCGACGGCGGGCAGTGTCTTGCCTTCGAGGAATTCCAGGAACGCGCCGCCGCCGGTCGAGATGTAGGACACCTCATCGGCGATGCCGTACTTGTCGACCGCGGCCAGCGTGTCGCCGCCACCGGCAATCGAGAATGCCTTCGAGGCCGCGACTGCGCGCGCCAGCGCTTCAGTGCCCTTGCCGAAGGCGTCGAACTCGAACACGCCAACCGGCCCGTTCCAGACCACCGTGCCGGCATCGGCGATCATCGCCGCGTAGCGCTTGGCGGTGTCGGGGCCGATGTCGAGAATCATGTCGTCGGCCTCGACCGCATCCACCGCCTTCACCGTTGCAGGCGCATCGGCCGCGAACGCGGGCGCGACGATCACATCGCTCGGCACCGGGATTTCGGCGCCGCGCGCCTTCGCGTCGGCCATGATCTGCTTTGCGGTCTCGAGCAGATCGGTTTCGACCAGCGACTTGCCCACACCGTGGCCGAGGGCTGCGATGAAGGTGTTGGCAATGCCGCCGCCGACGATCAGCTGATCGACCTTGCCGACCAGCGACGACAGCAGTTCGAGCTTGGTCGACACCTTGCTCCCCGCGACGATCGCCAGCAACGGACGCGCCGGCGCATCGAGTGCCTTGGCCAGTGCGTCGAGTTCGGCCATCAACAGCGGGCCGCCGGCGGCCGTCTTCGCATGCCGGATGACGCCGTGCGTCGAGGCCTGCGCGCGGTGCGCGGTGCCGAAGGCGTCCATGACGAACACATCGCACAAGGCCGCGTACTGCTTCGACAGCGCCTCGTCGTCGTCCTTCTCACCGACGTTCATGCGGCAGTTCTCGAGCAGCACCAGCTGGCCGGGCGCGACGTCGACACCCTCGACCCAGTCGCGTACCAGCGGCACCTCGATGCCCAGCAGTTCCGACAGGCGCCTGGCCACCGGCGCCAACGAATCGGCCTCGCTCCAGGCGCCTTCCTTCGGCCGGCCGAGATGCGACATGACCATCACCGCCGCGCCGGCGTCCAAGGCCGCGCGCAGTGTCGGCAGGGACGCGGTGATGCGCTGGTCGGAGGTGACCTTGCCCGCCTCGACGGGGACGTTGAGGTCCTGCCGGATCAGCACACGCTTGCCGGAAAGATCGAGGTCGGTCATGCGGACGATGGTCATGGGCGCTGGGCTCGCTGGAATGAAGGGAGACGCGTGCGCGTCAGCGTTCCATTGTCCGTTGCGCCCAGCACGCAGGCAAACTGGAGATCCGCGTGGATGATCGTCAGCGCGCGTGGGACCGGAATCAGGCGAGCCTCCACGCCGGCGGGCGAATCCCGGATCACCTCTGCAGGCGCGCCTGCGCGCGAAGGCTTCGCCGGGAATGCCATCGCGCGCGAGCGCGCTCCTACAGAGGTGTCACGCGGTCGGCCTGCCGGCATCGGAACCCGGTTGGTGTCGGCTCCGTGTAGGAGCGCGCTTGCGCGCGAGGGGCTTCCCCCGCAACGCCTCTCGTTCGCGCTCCCGCGGAGTCCCGCCTCACTCGGACTTTGGCGCCCGCAGCAGGCTCAGGGCGAAGCCGCCGATCAGCAGCACACCGAGCAGCAACACGCCCCACAACAGCCACGTGCCCCAATCGCGCGTCGGTGTGTCGTCCAGCGCAGTCGCGCCCGCCAGTTCGGTGCGCGCGCCGAGAGTGGCCGCGGCCGGTTGCCAGTCGGCGCCGTTGCGCGCGCGCAGATCGGCCAGCAGGGGCGCGACCGGGGCGTCGTTGCGCGTGGTCCGCGCACTGCCGGCGCGCAGCGCGAAGGGCCCCGGGCCTTCGGCGACGAACACCAGTCGCTCGGGGCGATACCCCAGCCGTAGTGCCGGCGGTGCGCCCGGTGAGGCGGCCTCCGCCTGCAGACGCCATTCCCGCATCCGCACCGGTGCGTCCAGCGCCAGCGGCGGCGTCGCATCCGCACCGACGCGGTAGACCAGCCAGTCGCCGGCGAGCGTCCGCCACGGCGTCTGCGCATCATCGCGGGCCGACAACGACCAGCGTGCCGTCGCGTTTCCGGCCAGGCCCAGGTCGACGTGGGTCACCGGCACGCGCGCATCGAGCCGATAGACGAAGCTTCCATCGGCCTGCGCATCGGCCTCCAGTGTCCGCCACTGCAGCTCGGCCGCCGCACCGGGCACCGTGGACTCGGCGGACACGCCGGTGATCGTCGGCATCGCGCCGACGCCGGCCCCGGGCGTCACGCGCAGATAGCGCTCGCGCACCGGCGTGTCGAAGACGATGCGGCGCTCGACGAGGCGCGCGCCGTCACGTTGCAGATCGAGCAGGCGGGCGCCGGCCGGCAGCGGCCGCCATTGGCGCAGATCGTCGGAGCCTTCGACGCGGAGCGCACGCTCGAAAGGCGCCGCGCTTGGGTCCCAGGCCAGCGCGAGTGCGTCCACCGGTGCGTCCGCCGCAGTCGCATCGACCAGCAGCGCCACAGGCGCGGCATCGTCGCCGCCGGGTGCCCACTGGACCCGGCGCAGGCGGCCTTCGATGTCGAGCTCGCTGATCGAGGTGATGTCGCTGCCCGGCCGCGCCGCCGAAGCGGGCAGCGGAAACCACGACAGCGCGCGCGTGCGGCGCTCGGCCGCGGGCGGCGGCCCGGACTGCAGCAGCGCCGGCACCTGCCGGCCGTCGGCATTGACGATGACCACGTCGCGCAGCTGCGGCGAGACCGCAGTGGCATAAACCGATGCGTCGAGTTCGACCTGATGGGCGCCGGCGTCTGCCGACTCCAGGGTCAGCGGCCACTGCGCGACGAAGGCCGCATCGTCGGCTGCGGCCTGCGTGGCCATGCCCAGCGCGAGCAGGAGCACGCAGCGGACGCGTTGCGGACCGGTCCTCATGCCGTGGCCTCCGAGGCTGTTTCGGGGGGCGCCGCGCGCGGTGGCGCGGGCGCGAAGAAGCCCACCACCGTGCACAGCAGTCCGTAGGCGATGAACGAACCGATGCCCCACAGATTGCCGAGATGCCCGCGGTCGACCAGCACCAGTTTCGCGAGCACGATGCCCATCAGCACCGCACCGGCCAGCCACAGCACGCGCTGGCTGCGGCGCGAGCCGATCACCCAGCCCAGCACGCCGAGCACGCTCCAGACCACGGTCAGGCTGGTCTGCGCGAGGCTGCTGCCGGCGAGCGACGCATCCCATGCCGCGCCGCCCCAGTGATGCGCGCCGCGCAGCGTGATCGCGGTGACCAGCAGGAACGCGCCGGCCGACAGCAGCGGCACGCGGGCACGCACGCCGACGGGCGCATCTCTGTGCCACAGCCAACGCGCGAGCAGCAGCAAGACCGCACTCTGCGCCAGATCCAGCGGATTGAGCACCGCGATCCACGGCAAGGGCGCGGCGTCGCCCGCACTGCGCAGCGCGATCAGCCACCACAGCGCAAGCAATGCGCAGCACACGGTGCGGAACGGGCCGCGCATCGGGTCGAAGGCCGCGCCCAGTGGCGGCGTGAGCCAAGGCCAGCGCAGCAGCGCGACCGCGGTGATCGCCATCCACGGCAGGATCGCCGCGACCATCCACCAGGCATCGCCGCCGACGGCACGACCCACCACCTGCACAAGCAGCAGTGACAGCGCGAACGGCCACAGCAGCCACCAGGTGAACTGCGCGGCGCGCGCGAAACCGCCTTGACCCACGCGCAGGCACATCAGGCTGCGCACGCCGAGCGCGGCGAACACTAGCCACGCCCAGACGCCGGAGCCCGCGAACGGATGCAGGTGCGCGGCGACCTGCCACAGCGCCAAGGGCAGCGCGGCGACCAGGGCGAGACAGCTCGTCGCGGCCAGCAGCGGGTCGAACACGCGACGGCTGCGCTCGGCTGCCAACCATCCGGTGACGGCGGCCAGTGCGAGCACAGCGTCGGGGAACGCGACGCCGGGCAGCACGCGCTGCAGTTCCAGCGTCCAGGCACCCAGCCACCACGCCAGGGCCCAGACATAAGCGGCGCGCGCGGGGCCTACCCGCTGCGCTCGCGCGTACGTCCACGCGATCGCGAGGCCCGCAACGACGAACAGCATCGCACCGACGAACAGACCGTGGACGAAGGGCGCATGGTCGATGACGGTATTGCCTGCCGCGAACGCATAGGCCACGACAGCCGCGCCCTGCAGACCGATGCCTGACCAGCGCGGCAATCGGCGCTGCTGGCGCAGACCCAGCCAGACCAGGGCAGCGCCTTCGAGCGCGAACACGGCCGCGGTTGCCTGCGCCGACAGCGCCAGCGGCACCGCCAGTGTCGCGAAGCCCGCGGCCAGCAAGGCGTACGACTGCTGCAGCGCTTCAAGACGGTCGCGCCGCCGCAACGCCCACGACAACGCTGCGTACACCGCCGCGATGCCCAGCGCACACAACGCAAGGATCAGCGTGTTTTCGTGGAGCAGGCCGGCCTGCATCGAGAACGCGATCAGCGGCGTGCCGAACACCAGGCAGCCGTCGATCGGATCACGCCGCCCCACCGGCCGGCGACGCGCATACAGCAGCGGTACGGCCAGATAGATCGCAAAGAACAGCGCGAGAAATGCCTGCGCCGAGCGGTAGTCGGCGGCCTGGTAATCGAGCACGCCCCACAGGGCCCCGATGCCGAACGTGAAAGCGAAACCCAGCAGGTTCAGCAGACGCCACGCCCGGAACCAGGCGATCGAGACGATCGCCGCGTTGAGCACAGCGTAATAGCCGAACAGCGCGACGTGATTCCCACCACCGGTCGACAACCAGATCGGCGCGAGGAAGCCGGCCAGCACCGCGAACACCGCCAACGCGATCGCGCCCTGCAGCACCGCCAGCGTGCCTGCACCGAACACCAGGGCGATGCTGGCCGCGAAGGCGAAGGCCGGATCGACGAGGCCGAACATCCGCGAGGCCGCGAACACCACCAGCAGCAGAATGCCGATCATCCCGCCCTGCAGACTCAGGGCGAATGTGCGGTGGGAATCGCGCCGCATCCATCCGAACACCAGGCCCGCCACCGCTGCCGCAGACACGCCGGCCAGCCGCAGCGATACCGGCACCTGCAGCAGGCCCTGGTCGCTGGCGTACTTGAGCAGTGCGGCGACGCCGGCGAACAGCACCAGCATGCCGATCTTCACCGGCACGTTGCCGCTGGTGAACCACTGCCGGATCAGGCGCAGGCCGCGTTCGAACACATCGGGCTGCGACGACGCCGTCGGCGGCGGCATGCGCGGACCACGAGGGCGATCTCCCGAACCAGGCATGGCAGGCGGCGCCGAAGGCAATGGCGGCGGCGCGACCGCCGGCCTGCGCGTCGTGCTCGCGGCCGCCGCCCCGGGAGCGGGTTCGACGGCGGACGTCGGCAGTCCGTCACGCGTGCGATCCGGCGGCGAGACGGCAGGCATCGGCACGTCGGGCTGCGCCGGCGCCGCGTCCATGCGCGGCATCGTCCGCGCGGCGAGTTCGCCACGCAGCCGTTCGGTCAGCACTTCGAGTTCGCCGACGCGCCGGCGCAGGCCGAACAGCATCACCAGCGTGACGACCAGCAGGAGCGGCACTGCCAGCAGGGCCAGTCCGATCAGTACGAGCAGTTCTTCCATGTCACTCCGCCGCGCCGGCGGGCGCTCCGCGCCACATTACCCGCGGGGGCCCCGAAAACAACAAGCCCCGCATGTGCGGGGCTTGGGGGTATCGCTGGAATCGACGCGGCGGTTACTTGCCGGCCACCACGCGCACCATTTCCAGACACTTGTTGGAATAGCCCCACTCGTTGTCGTACCAGCTGACCAGCTTGACGAAGGTCGGGTCCAGCGCGATGCCGGCCTCGGCGTCGAACACCGAGGTGCAGGTCTCGCCGCGGAAGTCGGTCGCCACGACCTTGTCTTCGGTGTAGCCCAGCACGCCCTTGAGCGCGCCCTGGCTCTGGGCCTTCATCTCGGCGCAGATCTCCTCGTAGCTCGCCGGCTTGTCGAGCTCGACGGTCAGGTCGACCACCGACACGTCGGACGTCGGCACGCGGAAACTCATGCCGGTCAGCTTCTTGTTGAGTTCGGGAATCACCACACCCACGGCCTTGGCCGCACCGGTGCTGGAGGGAATGATGTTCTCCAGGATGCCGCGGCCGCCGCGCCAGTCCTTGTTCGACGGACCGTCGACGGTCTTCTGCGTGGCGGTCGCCGCGTGCACGGTGGTCATCAGGCCGCGCTTGATGCCCCACTTGTCGTGCATGACCTTGGCGATCGGCGCCAGGCAGTTGGTGGTGCACGAGGCGTTGGAGATGATCGCCTCGCCCTTGTAGGTCTTGTCGTTGACGCCGTAGACGAACATCGGCGTGTCGTCCTTCGACGGCGCCGACAGGATGACCTTCTTCGCGCCGGCATCGATGTGCTTCTGCGCCGTCTCCTTGGTCAGGAACAGGCCCGTCGACTCGATTACCACCTCCGCGCCGACCTCGTCCCACTTGAGATTGGCCGGGTCACGCTCCTGGGTCAGGCGGATGCGCTTGCCGTTGACCGTCAGCGTATTGCCCTCGACCGACACCTCGCCCTTGAAGCGGCCGTGGACCGAGTCGTAGGACAGCATGTAGGCCAGATAGTCGGGTTCGAGCAGATCGTTGATCGCGACGATCTCGATGTCGCCGTCGAAGTTTTCCACCGCCGAACGCAGCACATTGCGGCCGATGCGGCCGAAGCCGTTGATGCCTACCTTGATCGCCATGAACCGGACTCCTGCAGCCGCGCGCACGCGCGGAATGAATGGGAATGACCTGACCGCGCGACGCCTCGGCGCCAACCGGACAGCGCCACACAGTCTAACAGCCGTCGAACGACCGCCCCTGCTCAGCCGCGCTGTGCGCACGCAATGATTGCGATCAAGGCGGCCGCATCACGCCATCGCAACACTGGCGCCACCCCGGAACGACGGACATCCCGATGCGCCCCACCCTTCTTGCCGCACTCGCCCTCGCCTGCGCCCTTCCCGCACTGCCCGCCGCCGCCCAGTCCGCAGGCGACTGGACCATCGCGCTCGGCGCCCATCACGTCGACCCCAAATCCGACAATGGCACCCTCGCCGACGGCACCTTGCCGCTGACGATCGGCGGCAGCACCCGGCCGACCATCGCGGCCGAGTACTTCATCCGTGACCGGCTGGGCATCGAACTGCTCGCCGCTACACCGTTCCGTCACGACCTCGACATCGCAGGCCTCGGCCGTGTCGGCAGCACGAAGCACCTGCCGCCGACCCTCAGCCTGCAGTACCACTTCGCGCCGCAGGCACGCGTGGCTCCGTTCCTCGGCGCGGGCCTGAACTACACGACGTTCTTCGAAGAAGAAACCCGCGGCGCACTGGCAGGCAGCCGTCTCGACCTCGGCGACTCCTGGGGCCTGGCGCTCCACGCCGGCATCGACATCCAGGCCGGCCCCGGCAAATTGCGCATCGATGCGCGCTGGATCGATATCGACAGCTCCGTGCGACTCGACGGCGAAAAGCTCGGCAGCGCACAGGTGGATCCGCTGGTGTATGGCGCGGCTTATGTCATACCGCTGTGACAAGAAGTTCAGGGCAGCGCGCACCCTTCGTGCAGCACGCGGCAATCTCGACCACACGCCGCCAGCGCTGCCTTACGCGCACGACGAAGCGGCCTCGCCTGCCTAATGCTACTTTTAGAGTCAGATGCAGCCACAACTGCACAGTTATTCGCGAAAGCCAGCTCCACCGTGCACGCGTTCCCTCCCCTCTGCCGGCACATCGTGATAGCTGCGTCCCGAGCGTCTTGCTCATGCTCAAAGCCGACGCTAAAACCAGAAAGAGATACTCCAGAGGAATCAGGCTCGGAGACGGCAGACGCACCCCACACTCTTCGCCCTGTTATCTGTCGCGTATCCCCAACCCCGTGGGCAGGCAAGAAAACACGATGGTAATCGGGGGAGCTGGGATCCTGCGCTGACGTCGCTACTGCGAACACCGTACAAAATCCAGTGAGGAACAGGAGTCCAGGAATTTTTGCAGACTGCATAAAGCATCTCATCCAGTTCATCGACGCCCTCCTCCGTCGCTGCCACCCTTGGTAGGTTCGGCCTCGGAAACAGTCTTCTGTCGGTAATCTGAATCCTGCCCCGAACTATTACGCCCAACAGTACCAAAGCTCGAGTTCGCCACGAACTGCCCCAGCGTACCGCTGAAGAACATTGCCGCCATCGGTGGTGCCATGACCATCAGCACCGACATCAGCAGGCCGATGCCGCCCTGCTGGATCGCAGCGGCATTGAGGCCACCCGGCGGGACGAGACCGGGAATGCCGAAGCCGTCCTGGGTGATCAGCGTGTACTGCAGCAGCACGGCCGCGGCATTGATGGCCACCAGCTTGGTGGCGACCGACACCATGAAGGACAGCACCGCGAGGCTGAACATGGTGCCGAGTCCGTACAGCAGCCACCGCTTGAACAGATCCTTGGTCTGGTCGAATACCAGGCACAGGATGAAGAGCGGGCCGAACCCGACGAACAGCACCAGCGCGATCTTGTAGAGCAGCAGCATCGCCCCTCCGACGACGGATGGACCCGCGATGCCGACACCCAGCAGCGTGACGGTGCGGTCTTGGCTGACCTGGTTCTGGGGATCGTCGTCACTCATGCCCACCGTGTCGACCAGGGCGAAGAGCAGGCCCATGACCTTGAGGTTCTTGTCGATGGAGTCTTCCGGCTTTTCGTCGATGCCAGCGACGATGGTGTTGATCGAGCGCGGGAGTCCGTCGGCCAGGAAGCTGGTGAGGTTGGTGCCGGCGAACGACATGGCCGTGGCGGCCGAGACGATCAGGAAGACGCGCAGCGAGCCGACGACCAGACCCATCATCGACTCGCGACTGCGACCGGTGACGATCATGAAGCCTTGCATCGTAATCCACAGCGTGCACAGCACCAGGGCCATGCCACTGACGAACTGCGTCCCGCGATTGATCAGGCCGTTCTGGAACGAACTGATCTGGGAATCCAGGAACTCGAAAATCAGCGCGAAGAACGCCCATTGGGCAAAGCTGGCCAGACTGTCCATGTCGAAGTCCTCGAGCCTTAGATCGAGGTCGGCACGTCCACGCCGCCCCGCCCTCTGAAGACATTCCGTGTCAGCGCGATCTGCGTCTGACGGATGTGCGCCACCCGCGCCTCGTAGGCGCGCATGTAGGTCTGATAGCGATCGCGGTCGTTGTCCATCAGTGCGGTCAGGGCCAGCAGCTCGTTGGAATTGGACTGTAGATCGGCATAGTCCTCGGCGCCGAGCGCGCGGCGCCGCTGTTCGATGGCCTCCAGACGGGTGTGGTGTTCGGCCGCACGCTCGAACATGCGCATCGCGAACGCGTACTGCGCCAGCTCGGTCTGGATCATTTCCTGGCACAGCAGACGCTGCTGCTGCCCGAGCGCATTCCGCACGCCTGTCGGGCAAAGCCGGCCGATGCTCAGCGCGCCCTTGGTGGGCTGGGTCGGGTGGAGTCGGGCCGTACCGGTCGGTGTGGGCAAGAGTTCTGCGGTGTCGCCAGCGGGTATGTGGCGGATCTGGAGCCGCGTGTTGACCTTCTGGAGTTCACCGACCACGGTTCGGCCGCCGCCACCGCCGATCCGGTCGCGCAGTTCCTGGACCTTCTGGTGCGTTTCGCGGTCGTGGACCTGCCAAGCGGCGGCCGCAACGCCAGTGGCCAGCACCGCCCATGCGGCGAGCACGACCGCATATCGCCGGCGTGCACGCGGCCACGATGGCCGCACGCCGAACGTGCGCTGCAGGCCGTCGGCTAAACAGGCCCGCGTGATGTGATGCGAGGTGGGGGTCGGCATGTGGCACCTCCTGTGCATGGAGCCGGTTCGAATCAGGACTGGGATCCGCTGCGCGGCCGATCCGCCGACGCCGCGTCTGCGACTGCGTCGGGCGGCGGGCGACCCGAGCCCCTGCGATGGGCATAGAACGCCGGAAGCCATTGCGGGGGTGCGAGCGCATCGGCTTCGACGCCCAGGGTGGCCGCCTGCTCGCGCAGCACGCGGTGCATCACCTCGATGTTGTCGGTGCTCGCCGAGATCACCGCCAGTGCATCGTCCATGCCGCGCAGGTCGAGCCTGCATACCGTCGATGCATGTCCCTGCTTGACCAGGAAACTGCGCGAGCGCTCATCCAGCGCGCGCACCACATCGAACTCGGCATCGGTGAGCTTGAGCCCCTCGACGTAGTCATCGCGCGCGGCATTGGGATTGGGCAACAGGATCAGCGTGGCGGTCTGCTCGACCAGTGCGGCGGAAATGTCGCTCGACAGTGCGTCTTCCGGGCTTTGGGTGGCGAAGATGCCCAGGCCGTTCTGCTTGCGGATCGTTTTCTGCTTGTTGCGGGCGAATTCCTTGAGCGCGCCGCCGCCGTCGAGGATCTTCCAGAACTCGTCCATGACGTAGATCAATGGCCGGCCATCGATCAGCGCCTCCAGCCGGTGCAGCAGGTAGTTGATGACCGGCACGCGCACTTCGGGATTGTCGATGACGTCGGTGTAGTCGAAGCCGATGATGTGGGCGCGCTCGAGGTCGATCAGATCGGCCGGGTTGTCGAAGACCCAGCCCAGGGTATGGCCGCAGGTCCATTTGCGCAGACGCGCGTAGAGACCGTCATCGCCCATGTTGGGCAGGCTCTTCTGGAAGTTCCCCATCGACCGCAGCGGCAGCGGCATGTCGAGGATGCTCTCGACGGCGCGATGGATGTCCTCGTCCTCGCGCGCGGTGTACTCGACCTTGCCGGCCAGGGTTTTCACCAGCCCGGCCAGGAACTGCACGTTGGCGTCGGTACGCGCGCAGTGGAATGGATTGAAGCCGGTCGGCGCGCCGTTCTCCAGCGCGAGATAGGCCCCGCCGCAGGCGCGCACGAAGATCTCGGCGCCCCGGTCCTTGTCGAAGAAGAAGATCGTCGGCACCGGGTCGAACTTCTGTGCCTGGCTGAGCAGGAAGTTGATGAGCGCGGTCTTGCCGGTGCCGGACTTGCCGATGACCATGGTGTTGCCGATCGCCTTTTCACCCAGCGAATCCTCCGCCGGATGGGTCGCATGGAAGTTGAAGTAGTACGGCTGGCCGTTGGTGGTCTGCAGCACGGTGACCGCTTCGCCCCACGGGTTGCGGTCCGGCTTGCCGGTGGCGAAGTTGTGCAGCGGCGAGAGCCCCAGGAAGTTCAGCGAACTCACGTTCGCCAGCCGGGTGCGGTAGCGCCAGTTGCCTGGCAGCTGGGAATAGAACGAGGCCGCCACCGCCAGGTCTTCCTTGACCGATACGAAGCCCGCATTCGACAGCTCCGCGCGTGCAGTGGCGATCTGCCGGGCCAGCGCCTGCTGGTCGGCGGCGTACAGCGCCATGATGAAATGGTATTCGCCGAGCACGAAGTTGCCCGAGGCGATCTCGTCCATGGCGTGGTCGAGCTCGGCGATCTGGCTGACGGCCTTGTCGCCCGAGGAAATCATCATGCCCTTGGTGCGGTCGAGCACCTTGAGCGCGTCCTGCCGGCCCATCGGACTGAACGAATGGGTGATGACGTACTCGACGTCGAGATACTTGAGGTTGTTGAGGATGCCCGGATACGTGCCGTCCGTGTATTCCTTGATGTTGAGGATCGCGCCGTAACGATGCGCATGGCCAGGCGGGCTGACGACGAAATCGCCACTGCGTGCCGAGAACGTGTGCCGGCTGACCGCCAGGTAGTCGCACACCGGCGCGCGCAGGACCGGCACCGGTTCGTCGATGCGATTGAGCAGATAGGCGAACAGCTCCAGCGTACGCGAGAACACCACGCCGTTGGCGCCTTCGTAGATGCCCAGGCGCTGGGGCGCGTAGTCCCGCAGCACGGCTTCGACATTGCCGGCCAGTTCCTCGACCTTGGCCAGTGCCTGGTCCTGCTCGGCCTGCAGACGCCCCAGATCGGCAGACTTCTCGACGAAGCGGCGGCCTCCCACGACCGGCCGGTAGAGCATCGTCAGGTACAGCTCGTTCTGCATGAGCTTCTGGGCCGAAAGGGTTTCGCTGTAGCGGTCGGACAAGGTCTGGTTGAAGGCCTGTGCGAAGCGCCCCGACATGTCGACTCGCCCCCGCCTGCGTACGTCGTGGACCCAGAACGCGACATTGACGAAGTCCGGCGCGCGCAGCGTCTGGAGCATGCGATTGAAGCTGCCGTGGCGATGCTCGAGCTCCCATGCCTCCCGCCCGACGAACGGCAGTCCCGCCATCCGCCAGGTGAGGAGGAAGTCCCCACCCGTCGTCTTGACCACGTGCGTGGAGACATGCGCCGACAGGGGCACGAACTCGGCGATGGGCGTGGCAGGCGCGGACATCGTCAGGGGGCGCCGCTACCGGGGGCGGGCCGGTCGCGGTAGGCATTGGCGGTGAAGACCCAGTCGCCGGCATGTCGACGCGCATCGCGCGCCTTGAGCCGGAACGACCAGTGCAGGCCCAACAGGCGGAAGATCATCTCGTCCCGACGCGCCATCTGACGCATCACCATGATCACCACCGGCAACAGGGCCAGGAAGAACATGTCGATGTAGAAGGTCAGCAGCAGGCACGCGCCTGCAGCGGCCGCGAACGGCAGATAGGGCACGCCGAGAAACATTGGTGGTCGTGTGCAGCCGCGGAAGAGCACGTTCTTACGCATACGTTGGCCAGAGCTGTGTCAACACCATGCCGAGGCCGCTGTCATCGGTCGATAGCAGCATCTGGGTCAGCTGTGCAGCCGCGCCGATCAGGAAGCCTCCGATGAGCACAGGCGCCACATCACCAATTCGTTTGTGATTGAACGCGATCTGGTAACCCGCAAAGATGATGGCGATCGTCACGACGGCGATCGATGCAACCTTCAGCAAGCCGGTTACATCATCGAAGAAACCACGGACACGCTCCGTGGCCGCGCCGACGTTCTGTGCCCACACCAGCGCCGGCATTGCGAGCGAGGCGGCAGCGAACATGAGGCGTCCGGCGCGGCCGCGACGGCGTGCACGAGTTTTCGAGTTTTTGGGCGTGGTCTGCATTGAAAGATCCTCTGGTCGCGAATGTGAAACCGGAGCCCGCATATCGGACATCCGGGCAGTCAAAAAACGAATGCCTCGTCATGAGATGTGCTGGACACGTTGCGTTTCTGAGGTGCCGCATTCGCGGCGGCAGCACCGGTGGGCTGCACGAGCACAGGACCCTCGCTGCCCTCAGGAGTCTGAATCGCGCGATTCACATGGGACGCTACGACCGCCCCGTCCGGCCCCTCGAGCGATACGGAGCGGGGCCCTGCAGGCGCTACCGCTCTGGGCGCAGCAACCGCCTCGTCGATACGTCGGGTCAGTCGCGACAGCGACGCCTTACCAGACGACTGTCCAGAGGACTCGGCTGAAATCCTTGGCGCGACCGGAATTGCAGGCGCACCGGCCTGCCACGACGCCATCACCTTCTGTACGTAGCCGTGACGGAAGCCCGTCTCGAAGTTGCCCGAGTAGTAGCAGCTGAAGGCCTTGCCCCAGTCTCCGCCCGCGCGCCGATGGCAGTCGGCCAGAATCCGCGCACCTGCGCGCAGGTTGGCGCAGACATCGAACGCCCGTTCGTGCGAGTCCAGCCCTTGCGGCGTCAGATTGTGACGATTCACCTGGGCCAGTCCGAGCGAGAAGTTGTACCCCTCGCGCTCGAGCATCCGACTGGTCGACAGCGCTTCTTCGAGCGTGCGTGGCTGGCGCGCGAGACGCCCGCCGACCACGCCGATCGCGAACGGGTTGAAGGACGATTCGACGCCGACCACGTGGTGCATGACCTCGGCGGGCACCACCAGGTCGGTGCAACCCATCAGCTCCATACCGGGCAGCATCAGCGGCGTCCTCCCATGAAGGGTTTGTTGCGTGCGGCGGGCGTAAAGCACGTCATGCCGCGAGTGCCCGTTCCGGATCGAAGTCGATGCCGGTGATGAAACGCCGCCCACCATGGGCCTTGATGTGGACGACGATCTCGATGGTCATCCGCAGCAAACGCTTGATCACCTCGAACTCGAGGCCCGTGCCTTCGGCCGATGCCTTCACCATCAGGGCAAGCTGGTCCCAGGCCTGCGTCGTGCTGCCTGCATGGCAGCTCGTGATCGAGCCCGGGTGCCCGGATGCGCAGTTGCGGATGAAGTAGAAGGACTCGTCACCGCGCAACTCGGCAAGGATGATCCGGTCGGGCTTCATGCGCAGGCACGCCTCCATGCAGCTCTTCGCGCTCACGTTGCCGGTGCTCTGCCCGCCCTTGGAATACAGTAGATGGACGACATTCGACTGGCGCAGGAAGAGTTCGCGCGCGTCCTCGATCGTCACCAGCCGTTCCTGGTCGGGAATGTGGTCGACCAGCGACTTCATGAAGGTGGTCTTGCCGCTGCCGGTCGCGCCGGCGACGACGATGTTCTTGCGGTAGCGCACCGCCTTGCGGAAGAAGTTTGCGTAGTCGCGGGCCCGCCGCAGCTCGAGCAGTTCCAGATCGTGGTCGCCCAGGCCGGTCGCCTGGTCGGGGATGTCGGCGAAAAAGCCGTCGCGCTCGTACTCGTCGAGCGTGCGGCCGGTACGCGAAGGCAGCCGGATGGTGATCGAGACCTTGCCCGCGTCGCAGGCGGGTGGGATCACGAACTGGGCACGCTGACCGGTCGGGAACGTCAGCGACACCATGGGGTCGGCATCGGTGATCCGCTGGCCGGTATTGCTCTCGTTGACAATGGCGGTGCAGAACTGGCGCGCACGTTCGAACGTCAGCGAAGGCACGGTGTCGCGCTGCCAGCCCTCCCGCGTTTCCAGGTACAGCTCGCCGGGGCGGTTGATGCAGATCTCGGTGACTTCCGGGGACTGGATGTGGTCGCCGATCCCGAGTACCGCGTACTGGTACTCCAGAAAGCGGTTCGACAATTGCGTGCCGGGGGAAGCGGAGGTCTCCATCGCGGTCACCGCACCACGGCCGAGAAATCGACGTCCCGGGCCACGTAGACATTGACCAGGGTGCCCTGGTTGATGGTCACCGTCGGCGGCCGCGACATGTTGCGTTCCAGCGCGAGCGTCGCCATGCGCTCGAGCGTGCGGGCTGTGTTGCTCTCGTAGGGGCTCTGGACGACGAAGCCGTTGCCGTAGCTGGTCTCGCTGGGTCCGTACTCGGCGCCCGCGTACTTGAAGGCGTCGCTGAGCATACTGATCAGCAGCGCCGAGGTGATCCGCTGCCCCCAGTGCGCGGTGTAGTGCCCGGGCGAACCGGCGGCTCCGAGATTGTCGACGCCCGGGCTGCGCATGTTGACGTCGAGGCCGGTCGGCGTGGTGATGCGGTCCCAGACGATCGCCGCGCGGTCGCCGATGACGCTGTCGGCGTTGTAGAAGCCCATGACTTTCGAGCCGCGCGGCAGCAGCAGGCGACGGCCGTTCACCGAGTACACCGGCTCGGTCACCACACAGGAGGTGTAGCCGGGGAAGTCACTGACCACCCGCGACTGCAGCACGCAGCGGATGTAGGTGCCCCGCAGCAGCAGTGTGTCGGGACTGTAGAGCGGCTTGGCGCCCGTGGGGCCGTCGGCCGGCGCCTGCATGACCGACGCCGGGCCGGCCTCCTGCATGCCGGGGGCGCCGACCATGTCCGCCTCCCGTCCCCCGGGCGAGCTGACGCCTGCAACGTCCTGCATGCGGCGCTCGATCAGCGAGAGCGCGGAATCGCCAGGCAGCAGGCTGCCCGGGAGCGCGTTGATCCGACCGGGCGAGCTGGATCGCGCAGGCAGATCCTCGATCACCGGCAGGGGCGGCAGCTCCGGCACCTCGACAGGCTCGCGCGCCACCGGAAGTTCCGGAAGGTCGCGCGGCGCGCTCGGAATCACCACCCGTTCGGCCGCCTGCGGCGCCGGATTCGCGACGGGCGCAGTGCCCCTAGCGCTGAACAGCCAGAACGCAAGTGCGCCCAGCAGCAGGACGATGCCGGCGAGGAACAGCAGGGCCCGCCGATTGAGACGCTGCATCTCCGCCGACTGCAACACGGGCGCATCGGCATCCAGGTCGGCGGGGTGGGCACCGGCGCGCGCCTGGTAGGGATTCTCGGAACGATGCGGCGCGGCATCGTGTTCGGGCGGATGCGCGTTCAAGGCTCGGCACTCCTGCGCAGGCCGACCACGTGCGCGCCATGGCGCACGAGCAGGTAGGGATAGGTGCCGTGGACGACGATCACATCGCCTTCCACCGTCGAGTTGACGACGAATTCCTCGCCATCCTCGCTGTCACGGGCGAACACGGCCGGGAAGTTGCCGCTGGGAAAGCGGCTGCGATCGCCCATTCGGATATAGGTGAAGCGACGGTCGTCGTAGACCGTCGTAGGCACCAGCCAGTGCGGCGTGCGCCGGTGCTGGGTGTAGTCGTAGGCGAAGTGATAATGGCGGTCGGGATGGACAGCGGTGCTGAGTTCGCCGCCGGCATCCGCATCGGCATCAGCGTCCGGCGCCGTCGTGAACCGTGTGTCACCCGGGTAGCTGAAGCGGATCTTGTACTGCACACCCGCCCGCCGGGCCTGATCGAGCGAACGCCAGTCAGTGGCGACCACTTTCAGTTCGAAGATGTAGGCGTGCGCGGCGGTGCGGACGAGCAGGTTGGTGTCGACGTCGACATTCCGCGGCTTGACGTAGAAAACGTTGTCGCGGCGGCTGATCTCCCAGCCGCCACTGAAGCCGCTGCTGTAGTCGAGGATCTGCTCGTGTGCGCTGAGCTCGATCTGGGTGGTGATGCCCAGACCGGTTCGCACCTGGTAGACGGCGTCGGCCTGGTAGGCATATTCCTCCACCACCTGGGCGGCCGCCCGCGGAGACCACATCGAGGCGGCCAGCAACCAGTACATCAACGCAAGAGCCGGACGCGACCGACGGATCATGGCAGCGCTCCTGTCGTCAAAGAGGGCTCGACGGCATCGGCGTCTTCCTCGAACTCGGACACCGGCAATGCGGCCGCGGGCTGCGTGCGCGACGTCCGGACGGGCACTTCGTCCGCCCGTAGTGCGGGAAAGGCCCGGTCGGGCACCGGCGCTGCGGCGAAATCGAGGTCGACGCGGTAATTGGTGACCCGGAAGCCGAGCGGATTGAGCAGCCGGTCCTCTTCGCTGAGGCGGAGGTCGGCGTTGTAGGTGAATTCCATCGTCGCAATCCGGCTGTCGATCGGCTCGCTGCGTCCGTTGGACTTGTCGTACAGACTGCGCTGGAAGCGCACCGTGGCGCCGGTCGGCCGGCGCCCCTCGCCGCCGCCGATCAGCACGATGCTCAGAATCCGCGTCCGGACCGAACGGCCGTTGCCATAGAGGCGGAACGGGCGCTCGGGATTGTGTTCGGCGTGCAGCGCGATGTACGCCGGCGCGACCGCAGGCCCTGCCATCGACAGCGTCGTGCGCCAGTTGCGCTGACCGATCAGCCCCGAATCGTAGGATTCGCGCGCGAGTACGAACTGGGCGACGTTGCTCTTGTTGATGGCTTCCTCCATCGTGACGTCGCGGTCGTTGAAGTTGCCGGTCAGGCGCGCGACGCTCGCCGTGCCGGTGTAGGGATCGGCCATCACCAGGTAGGGCACGCGTTCCTTGAGCGGCAGGAGCAAGGCGTAGCCCACCGCCAGCAGTACCGCCATGACCAACGCGCAGGCCGCGACCTGCCAGGCACGACGCTCGCTTCGGCGCATCTGCTCGGTGAGCGTGAGTTCGAAGTGCACGCCGTGCGCGATGGCGCGTTCGACTCCCGGCGTTTCGCGGCGTTTGCTGAACATCGACGTCAGTGACTGTCGGCGCCCGCGCCCGGTGCTGGCGCAATCTGGCGCTGGCTGACCACGAGCGTGCCGCGCTCGGCCGACACCAGCACGCCCTGCGCCGCGTAAGCGTTCGACAATGCCGCCGCGGCCTGTTCCAGGCTGGTGGTCCGCACCTGCGCAACCGGTCCATGCAAGGTGTAGTCGTTGCCGTGCTGATAGGACAGCGTGATGCCCGCATCGGCCGACCAGCGCGTCAGCAAGGCCTTGAGCGTCTGATCGGAGGGGAACGCCTGGAAGACGTAGGCCTGGTGCAACGGCAGTGCCCGCGGCGCCTCGGCGAACTGGTGGACCGGTCGCCACTTGCCACGGGGATCGGCGGCCTCCGGTGTCGCGCATCCGCCAAGTGCGGCCAGCCCGACACAGCACAGCCATGCCCGCAGGTGCCGGCGTATCCGCGTTCCCCTCGTGTTCGTGCTGGCGTCCAAGGTTTCCGTCCCCTGATAGACCATCTCGCTCGCCATCCGCATGACCGCGGACGACGCATCGCATCCCTGCTCACACGAGCGCCCAGGCTTCGGCGCCCCGCACTCGATGACGGGGCGACGCTATCGACGACCCGAAAACGCGTCAACGCGCCCGTCTGCGATGCGCAGGCGCATTTCCGGCTTCACCGCGACGCGGCAGCCTTCCCGGTCGATCACGCGATTCTCCCGGCGAAAACCGTGGTTCGCGGTGCGCCCGCGTGGAAGAGTGGCAACCGGAGACACCACTCGCCCGACAGCGCACTGGACCGGAATGCCGATTGCCGCAAGGTCATTTCCTGACCCGTCACTCCGGCAAACCACGCCGCGCCAACGGCACTCGAGCCCGCATGCTTCCAACCCATGCACGGGGAGCGCGAGAGGTTCATGGATCGGGACCGGATGGACGAATTCGTGGCCAGCGCCGCCCTGCTGGCCGCCCACCTCAGCCGTCAGTGCGAGCAGGCCGCCACCGCGCAACGCGCGAGCGCCGAGGCCCTGCAGGAGGCCGCGACCGGCCTCGCCACGCGGGTGGATTCCGATCACGAAACCCTGCTGCGTATGGCCGGCCGCGCGATCCGGGACGCACTCGATGACGGACTCGATGCCGCGACCGCACGCGCCGATACCGCAACGCAGCGGCTTGAACGTGTGAGCGCTGCGCTCGAACGCGCGCAGGCGGGGCTGGGCGCACGCACGCGCATGCTCGGCGGTGGCGCGCTGCTGGCCCTGGGTCTGACCGCGGCCGCCATCCTCGGCGTCACCGCGCATATCGCCCAGCGCAATCTCGATCGCGCCGAGCGCGCTGCGGTGCGCGCGGAGGTTCTCGAAGCACTGCAGCAGGTCGCGATCACCGCCTGCGACGGCGCGCCCTGCATCAAACTCGAAGACGGTCTGCGTCGCTGGCCGGCCAACGACGAGTACGTGCTCGTCGACACCGGTCAGGTGGCGCCGTGAACGCGACCGCGCGCAACTCGCCATCCCGCGTCCGCATCATCGGAGACACCCTGTGTCCAGTCCCCGCCTGATCGCCGCTGCGATCTGCACGGTCGCAGCGATCGTGGCCGCCCTCTATCTCGCAGGCTTCGGTGTGCGTGCACTGCTGGGAGTGGACACCGCCGGGTTCGGCGTCGGCACCTGGATCGCTTACGTGCGCGTCGTCGACCATCCGCAGGTCGCGCCGTACGCATGGCGGATCTGGTTGGCGGGCGGTCTTGCCGGCGCGCTGATGCTGCTGGTGTGGCTGGCGATGATGGTGATGCTGTTCAAACTCCGCAGCCATCGGAACCTGCATGGCCGCGCACGGTTCGCCGGGCTGCTGGACCTGGCCCGGGCGGGATTCCTGCGCCGGCGCGACGACGGCATCATCGTCGGCCGCCACTGGGGACGGCTGTTGCGGCTGTCGGGGCAGCAGTTCGTCGTGCTCGCCGCGCCCACGCGTTCGGGCAAGGGCGTGGGCGTGGTGATTCCCAACCTGCTCGACTACCGCGAGTCGGCGGTGGTGCTGGACATCAAGCAGGAGAATTTCGAACTCACCTCTGGCTGGCGCGCGTCGATCGGGCACGAGATCCATCTGTTCAATCCGTTCGCCGAGGACCGGCGCACGCATCGCTGGAATCCGCTGACCTACGTGTCCGCCGATCCGGACTTTCGCGTGTCGGACCTGCAGGCCATCGCCGCGATGCTCTACCCCGACGGCGACGACAAGGACCGGTTCTGGATCGGCCAGGCGCGCAACGCGTTCCTCGCGTTCGCGCTCTACCTGTTCGAGCGGGCCGACCGCGATGCCGAGTCCGAACGGCCGACGCTCGGCGCGATCCTGCGTCTGGTGTCCGGCGATGGCGGCGAGCTGCGCGCGCATCTGCAGACGCTCGCCGCCGCGCCCTTTCTCGGTGCGCAGGCACGCACTGCGTTCGCCGGTCTGCTGTCGCAGGCGGATGTGACCTTCGCCTCGATCATCGGCACCTTCCGCGAGCCGCTCAATCCCTGGCTCAACCCCGTGCTCGATGTCGCCACCAGCGGCGACGACTTCGACCTGCGCGACGTGCGACGCCGGCGGATGACGATCTACGTCGGCATCCAGCCCAACAAGCTGGCCGAAGCGCGGCTGATCGTGAACCTGTTCTTCAGCCAGCTGATCAACGTCAACACCCGGGTGCTGCCGCAGAACGATGCCGGCCTGCGTCACCAGTGCCTGCTGCTGATGGACGAGTTCACCGCAATCGGCCGGGTCGACATCATCGCCAGCGCCGTCGCCTACATGGCCGGCTACAACCTGCGGTTGCTGCCGATCGTGCAGTCGATGGCCCAGCTCGACGCGGTCTACGGCAAGGAGGTTTCGCGCACCATCCTCACCAATCACGCGCTGCAGGTCGTCTATGCGCCGCGCGAGCAGCAGGACGCGAACGACTATTCGGAAATGCTGGGTTACACCACGGTGCGTCGGCGCGCCCGCACGCGGGCCCATGGTCGAGGCCGCGGCGTGTCCGACAACGAGGTGCTCGAAAAACGCGCATTGATGCTCCCGCAGGAACTCAAGGCAATGGGGCCCAAGCGCCAGATCGTGCTCTATGAAGGGCTCGCCTGCCCCGTGCGCTGCCGCAAGATCCGCTACTACGAGGACGGCTACTTCACCCGCCGACGGCTGCCGGCCGTCGCCATCCGCGTTCTCGACATCGCACCCGCGCCGGCCGCGTCTGCGCCCCATGATGCAGGTCGCATGACTTCCGCGCGCGCATCGCCCGCGGCGCCAACGCCGCTGCCGACATCGGGCTGAGGCCGGCCACGCGGGCGCGCGCCGGCCCGCGGCGATTACAATGCGCGCATGCTGCGTCGAATCCTCCTGTGCGCCGGCCTGCTGGCCGCCTGTCTTCCCGCCCTGCCCGCCCACGCCTGGGGCAAGCTCGGCCACCGTCTGGTGGCACAGATTGCCGAAGCCGAGCTGAGCCCGGCCGCCCGTGCTGAAGTGGACCGCCTGCTGGCCGGCGAGCCCGACCCCACCCTCGCCGGTGTCGCCACCTGGGCCGACGAACTGCGCGAGCACGACCCGGATCTGGGTCGGCGTTCGGCCAAGTGGCACTACGTCAACATCGGTGAATCCAATTGCCGTTACGAGGCGCGCCGCGACTGCCCCGACGGCGACTGCGTCATCGAAGCCCTGAAGACACAGACCGCGATCCTCGCCGACCCGGACGCGCCGCGCGCCGAACGCGCACAGGCGCTGAAGTTCGTCGTGCATTTCGTCGGCGACGTCCACCAGCCGATGCATGCCGGCTACGGGCACGACCGCGGCGGCAACACCGAACAGATCAGCTTCCGCGGCCGCGGCACCAACCTCCATGCGTTCTGGGACAGCGGCATGCTCAACAGCCAGCGTCTGTCCGGCGATGCGTGGCTGGCGCGCATCGGTGCCCGAGCGCCTTCGTCGGACGCCGTTGGCGCGGTACGCCTGCCGCCGCCCGCAGCGCAGTGGGCGGTCTCGGCCTGTCGCGTCGCGGTTGCACCGGGCGTTTACCCGCCGCGCGCGCGCATCGACGAGACGTATGTGCAGGCCCAGCTGCCGCGCGTCGAACAGCAGCTCCGCGACGCCGGTGCGCGTCTGGCGGCATTGCTCAACACCGCACTCGCGCCGCCGCGCCACTGACGGCGACGCGGCCGCGCGCCCTGACCGCAGAGACCGCCATGCCGCAGCCGCACGTCACGCCGTTCCACCACCCGCCCAGCGGCACCTGGAGCTACGTCGTCCGCGACCCCGCCTCGCGCGCCGCGGCGCTCATCGATCCGGTGCTCGACTTCGACATGGCCTCGGCGCGCACGTCCACGCTGTCGGCCATGGCGGTGCTCGAACACGTCCGCGCGTACGGGCTGGACGTGCAATGGATTCTGGAAACCCACGCCCATGCCGATCACCTGTCGGCCGGTGACTGGCTGCGCACGCAGCTGCCGGGCGCGAAGCTGGCGATCGGCGAAGGCATCCGCACGGTGCAGAAGACCTTCCGGCCGATCTTCAATCTCGGCGACCACGTCCCCACCGATGGCGCGCAGTTCGACCGACTGTTCGAAGCCGACGCGCGCTTCACTATCGGCAGCCTGTCAGCGCGCGTGCTCCCCGTGCCCGGCCACACCAGTGACAGCAACGCCTACCTGATCGGCGATGCGCTGTTCACCGGCGACTCGCTGTTCATGCCCGACGGCGGCACCGCGCGCTGCGATTTCCCGGGCGGCGATGCGGCCACCCTCTACCGCTCGATCCGGCGCCTGTTCGCCCTGCCCGATGCCACACGCGTGTTCGTCTGCCACGACTACGGCCCGAATGGGCGCGCCGTGGCCTGCGAAACCACGATCGGCGCGCAGAAGGCCGACAATATCCATGTTGGCGGCGACATCGACGAGGCCACGTTCGTCGCACTGCGCGAGGCCCGCGATGCGACGCTGGCGATGCCTGCGCTGCTGTTGCCGGCCGTGCAGACCAATCTGCGCGGCGGCGCCCTGCCCGAGCCCGAGGCTAATGGCGTGCGCTACCTGAAACTGCCGATCGACACGCTCTGACGCGGCTGCGTGATTGTCGACTGAACGCCCCCATCGTTATGCTCCGCCGTTCATAACGAAGGCGCGCCATGGTCCGCATCCGTTTCTGTCTGCCGCTGTTGCTGCTGGGCCTGCCGGCCGTCCATGCGCACGATCACGGCACGCACGCACGCGCCTCGGCGCCGGCCGATGCCTCGCCGCGTGTCGTGTCGCTGGAGCCGGCGGCCCGGGCCACGCTGACCCGCCACCAGGTCGAAGCCAGCGTGCATGGCGCGACACTGCGCTGCGAAGGCGTGTCGCTGGCCGCGCTGCTGCAGGCCACCGGCGCGATGCCGGATACCCCGCTGCGCGGCGCGCACCTCGACCGCTACGTTCTGGTGACCGCTCGCGACGACTACCGCGCGGTGTTCTCGCTCGGTGAACTCGACGCGACGCTCGGCAACCGGGGCGTCTACCTGGTCGACCGCTGCGACGACGCCCCGCTCGATGACAGCAGCGGCCCGCTGCGCCTGCTGGTGCCGGACGACTCACGCGCTGCGCGCAGCGTGCGCCAGGTCGAGCGCATCACCGTCGTGGCCGCGCCCTGATCCCTCTGCCTGGAATCCCGATGCCCCGCTTCCGTCTCGCGCCCCTGTCGCTGCACCGTGCCGCTGCGTTGCTGCTTTGCGTCCTTGCCGCATTGCCGGTCATCGCACAGGCGCGCGCACCGGTCACCGTGTTCGCCGCCGCCAGCCTCAAGGAGTCGATGGATGCCGCGGCCGCGCAGTACCAGCGCCAGACCGGCCAGCGCGTACGCGTGTCGTATGCGGCCAGTTCGGCACTGGCACGGCAGATCGAACAGCGCGCGCCGGCCGACGTCTTCATCTCGGCCGACCTGGCGTGGATGGACTGGCTGCAGGGCCGCGGCCTCATCGACGCGAGTTCCCGCCGCGACCTGCTCGGCAACACCTTGGTGCTCGTGGCGCCGGCCGATGCACCGACACCGCCTTTGACGCTGGCACGCGGCACCGATCTGCGCCCGTTGCTCGGCGCGCGCGGTCGGCTGTCGCTGGCGCTCACCGCCAGCGTGCCGGCGGGCAAATACGCGAAGGCGGCGTTCGAACAGCTTGGCCAGTGGTCGGCGCTGCAGCCGCGCATCGCCGAATCCGACAGCGTGCGCTCGGCGCTGAACCTCGTCGCGCGCGGTGAAGCGCCGCTCGGCGTGGTGTACGGCAGCGATGCGAAAGCCGAGCCGCGGGTGCGGGTGCTGGCGACGTTTCCGGCCGACAGCCATCCGCCGATCGTCTACCCGGTCGCGCGCGTGGCCGCGAGCCGCAACGGCCAGGCGGATGAATTCGTGCGCTGGCTCGACAGCGACGCCGCCGCGGCGATCTTCCGCCGGCACGGCTTCTCGATCCGCTGATCGATGACGCTGTCCTCGTTCTTCGCATTCGGGCCCGACGAACTCGTCGCGATCCGCCTGAGTCTGAAGGTCGCCGCGGTGGCGGCGCTGTGCAGCCTGCCGTTCGGCATCGCGGTGGCCTGGCTGCTCGCGCGGCGGCGCTTCGTCGGCAAGTCGCTGATCGATGCACTGGTGCATCTGCCGCTGGTGCTGCCGCCGGTGGTGGTGGGCTATGCGCTGCTGGTGCTGCTGGGCGGCAATGGCGTGATCGGCCGCTGGCTGGAGAACACCTTCGGCCTCACGCTCGCCTTCCGCTGGACCGGCGCGGCGCTGGCCAGCGCGATCATGGGCTTTCCGCTGCTGGTGCGCACCATCCGTCTGTCGATCGAGAACGTCGACCGCCGTCTCGAGCAGGCCGCCGCCACGCTCGGCGCCAGTCCGCTGCGCGTGTTCTGCACCATCACCCTGCCGCTGGCGTGGCCCGGCGTGGTGGCCGGCGCAGTGCTGGCGTTTGCGAAGGCGCTGGGCGAGTTCGGCGCCACGATCACGTTCGTGTCGAACATTCCCGGCGAAACCCAGACCGTTTCGTCGGCGATCTACGGCCTGATGCAGGTGCCCGATGGCGAGGCCGGCATCTGGCGGCTGGCCGCAGTGTCGGTGGCGATCTCGCTGGCCGCGCTGCTCGCCAGCGAATGGCTGGTGCGGCGCCAGCGCGGCGAGGTGCAGGACTGATGCTGCACGTCGACATCGACCTGCGCCGCGGCAGTTTCGCCCGGCATGTCCGCATCGACGCCACGCAGCGCGTGGTCGCGCTGACCGGGCCGTCGGGCGCGGGCAAGACCAGCGTGCTCAATGCCATAGCCGGCCTGGTGAAGCCGCGCGCCGGGCGCATCGAGATCGACGGCCGCGTGCTGTTCGACAGCGCGGCGCGCATCGACGTGCCCGCACACCGGCGCCGGGTCGGCTACGTGTTCCAGGACGCACGCCTGTTCCCGCACTTCGACGTGCTGCGCAACCTGCGTTACGGCCGGCATCACGACGGCGCGGACACGTTCGCGCTCGACCAGGTGGTCCAGCTGCTCGGCATCGGCCGCCTGCTGCGGCGGCGCACCGCCAATCTGTCGGGCGGTGAAGCGCAACGTGTGGCGATCGGCCGCGCGCTGCTGTCGCAACCTGCGCTGCTGCTGTTCGACGAACCGCTGTCGGCGCTGGACGAGGCGCGGCGCGAGGAGCTGATCCCGTGGCTGCAGCGCGTTCGCGACGAGGTGCGGCTGCCGATGCTCTATGTCAGCCACACCACCGACGACGTGCGTCGCCTGGCCGACGTGGTGCACACGCTGGCCTGAGGCGACGCGACGTTCACCGACCGGGTGCGGCAATCGCGACAACACCGCCGACACCGACACGCGATGCCGCGACTCCATCCGATTCCCGTCGAGCAGACCCGGGCCCATCTCGAGCCGGGCCCGGTGGTGCTGCTGTCCACCGCGCACCGGAGCACGCGCGGCATCATGACCCTCGGCTGGCACATGATGCTCGGCTACGACCTCGTCGGTACCTACATCTGGGCGGCCAACGCCAGCCACGCCCTGGCACGCGGCAGCCGCCAGTGCGTCATCAACGTGCCGGGTGAGGATCTGCTCGACACCGTGGTGCGCATCGGCAACTGCAGCAGCGCCGAAGCCGACAAGTTCGAGCGTTTCGGACTGACCGCGGTCGAGGGCAGCGCGGTCGACGCCCCCGGCATCGGCGAATGCCATGCGCGGTTCGAATGCGAGCTGCACGAGACGCGCATCACTGCCGACTATCCGCTGTTCGTCTGGCGCGTGCGGGCCGCGCACGCGGTGAAGCGGCCCCGATGGCCATCGACGGTGCATTACCGCGGCGACGGGGCCTTCAAGATCGGCGAGCGAAACGTCTCGCGCCGACGCCTGTTCCGTCCCGACATGCTCGAGTCGTGACCCACGCCGTGCGTCCGAGGGCCTGCGTCCGGCTCCGATGGATCGCATGGCACCAGCGTGTCCGGCTCGCGCAGATTCAGTCCGCCCCGCCAAGTCCGGCGCGACCGTCTTGAGCGCGCCTTCATCGCACATCGCAGATAAGAGCCGCATGCCCCGCATTTCCATCCTGCTGCCGTGCCTGTGCCTGGTCGCCTGCGGGGGTTACCCGCGCGACACGCACGACAGCAGCGAACGCGCGCACGCCGCGATGCGCGTCGGCGTCAGTCACGATCCGCCGTATGTCGTGGCCGCGGCCGGGCAAGCGCCAAGCGGGCCCGAACCGGCGCTCATCGAGGCATTCGCCCGCGCCCACCATCTGCAAGTGGAGTGGGTCGTCGACGGCCACGAGCCGCTGATGACGGCGCTGCTCGACCATCGCCTGCACATGGTGGTGGGCGGGCATTCCGCAGCGTCCCCGTGGAAGGATGTCAGCTGGTCGCGTCGCTACGTCGTGCCCGACGCGCGCGGCCGGCCGACGACGCGGCGCCTGGCCTTGCCGCCGGCGGAGAACGCCTGGCAGTTGCAGGTCGATCACTGGCTGCACGCGCACGACGGCGTGCCGCGATGAGCGACCCCACACTCGCGCCGCGCGACGTGCATCCCCTGCAGGACGCACAGGAGCGCGAGCTGCGGCGCGCGGCGCGGCTGTGCTGGTGGTCGATCGCGCTGCTGGGCGCGGTGACGGTGATGATGGCGGTCACCATGGGCGGCTCGCAGGCCATGCTGACCGCGCTGGTCGAGGACGTGCTGAGCCTGCTGCCGCCGATCGCCTTCCTTATCGCGCTGCGTTTCCGGCGCCGGGGTGTCGATGGCACCTACATCAACGGACGCGAGCGCGCGTTCGACATCACCTTCCTGGCCTCGTCGGTCGCGTTGACCGCGGTGGGTGCGCTGCTGGTGTTCGACGGCCTGCACGTGCTGGCCACGCGGACCCACCCGGTCGTCGGCACCGTGGTGCTCGGCGACACCGTGGTCTGGCAGGGCTGGGTGATGATGGCGGCGCTGGCCGTGTCGTGCGTGCCGCCGGTGATTCTCGGACGCCTGAAGCTGCGTCTGGCGCGCACGCTCGATTCCAAGCCGCTGCACACCGATGCCGACATGAACAAGGCGGACTGGCTGACCGCAGTGGCGGGCATCGTCGGCGTGGCCGGCATCGGTTTCGGCCTGTGGTGGGCGGATGCGGCGGCCGCGATCTTCATTGCCGTCGAGGTGCTGCGCGACGGCGTGCGCAACCTGCGCAATGCGGTGCGCGACATGCATGATGCGCGCCCGCAACGCGTGGACCGCAGCGATCACGACCCGATACCCGCTGCAGTCGTCGATGCGGTGCGCGCACTGCCCGGCGTCGCCGACTGCCGGCTGCGCTTTCACGAAGAGGGCCTGCGGTTGTCGGGCGTGGTCTATGTGACGCTGCACGACGGCGCGCTCACGCCCGATGCCGTCCGCTCGATCCGGGACGCGGCGCATGCGGTGCACTGGCGTGTCGACGCGGTGGATGTGGCGCTGGACACGATGCGGGACGGGGACACTTCAGCGCCGCGCGGGTAGGCTTTGCCGCATGACCGTTTTTCTCGATGATGTCGAAGCCGCAGCCGCGCATGTGCGCGGCCATGTCACCGGTGCCCTGCACATCGGTGCGCCCCTGGGCATCGGCAAGCCGCACAGGCTGCTCAACGCGCTTTACGATGCCGCCGTCGCCGACCCGACGCGACCGTTCACGCTCTACACCGCGCTGTCTCTGGACCCGCCGTCGGGCGGCGACGATCTCGAAGGCCGCTTCATCGGCCCGTTCGCGGCGCGTCACTTCGGCGAGGACTTCGTGCGCCTGAAGTACGTCGATGCACTGCGTCGCAATGCGCTGCCGCCGCACGTCGAAATCGAAGAGTTCTACATGCAGTCCGGCGCGATGCTCGGTTCGCGACAGGCGCAAGCCCGCTACGCCAGCCTCAACTACACGCACGTGGCGCGCGCGCTCGCAGACCGCGGCGTCAATGTACTGGTGCAGAAGGTCGCGGCCAATGACGACGGCACGCGCTTCTCGCTGTCGTCCAATACCGATCTGACGTTCGACGCGATCGACGCGCTGGTGGCGGCCGGCCATCCGCGGCCGCTGATCGTCGGCGAGGTCGACCCCGCCCTGCCCTGGCTCGACGGCACGGCGGCAGTGGAAACGGCGTTCTTCGATGTCGTCATCGCGCCACCGCCGCCGTATCCGCGCCTGTTCGGCCTGCCGCGCCAGCCGGTCTCGGATGCCGACTACGCGATCGGCTTCTATGCCAGCACCCTGGTGCGCGACGGCGGAACGCTGCAGATCGGCATCGGCGCGCTGGCCGATGCGCTGTGCCATGCCCTTGCGCTGCGCCATACCGACAACGCCGCCTACCGCCGCGTGCTGCATGCGCTCGACCCCGACCTCGCCACCCACCCGACCGTGCAGGCGGTCGGCGGGCTCGATCCGTTCGAGACCGGCCTCTACGGCTGCAGCGAGATGATCAACGAGGGCTTCAAGCGGCTGGTCGAGGTCGGCGTGATCAAGCGCCGCGTCGTCGACAAGGCCAGCCTGATGCGGCGCGCCAATGCCGGCACACTCAGCGCGCTCGATGCCGACCTGATCGAGCGCGACGGCGAGTTCCTGCACGGCGCGTTCTATCTCGGCTCGCCGGACTTCTACGCCTGGCTGCGCGGTCTCGACCCCGACACCCGGCGCGGCATCGGCATGAAGCGCGTCGGCGAGGTCAACGAGCTCTATGGCCTGGACGAAGGTCTCGAGCGCCTGCAGCGCCGCGACGCGCGTTTCTTCAACAGCTGCATGATGGCGACCGCGCTTGGCGCCGCGGTCTCGGATGGACTCGACGACGGGCGCGTGGTGTCGGGCGTCGGCGGCCAGTACAACTTCGTCGCGATGGGGCATGCGCTGCCCGACGCGCGTTCGGTGCTGCTGTTGCGCGCTGCACGCGATGCCGGCGGTGGCCGCGAAGGCAACATCCGCTGGAACTACGGCCACACCACGATTCCGCGCCATCTGCGCGACGTCTACATCACCGAGTACGGCATCGCCGACCTCCGCGGCGCGACCGACGAGGATTGCGTGCGCGCGATGGTGCGCATTGCCGAAGCGCCGCACCAGGCAGAACTGCTCGATCGCGCGCGCGCGGTCGGCAAGCTCGGCACGCGCTTCGTGGCGCCGGATGTGTGGCCGCAACGCAACACACCGGACGCCCTGCGCGCGGCGCTCGCACCGCTGCGGCGCGACGGCAGCCTGCCGGACTATCCGCTGGGCAGCGATTTCGATGCCGTCGAGCAGCGCCTGCTGCGTGCACTGGCCTGGCTGCGTGGCCGCACCGCCACGCGCGGCGGCAAACTGGCGACGATCTGGGCGGCGCTGCGCGCAGGTGCCGCGCGTGACGCCGAGGCCATGGCCCGCATGCGCCTCGACGATCCATCCGGCATCGGCGAGCACCTGATGGCACGCCTGCTCGCGCTGGGCCTGCAGCAGACCGCGCGCAGCACGCCGGAAGACGCCGTGGCGCCGACGTCGGCGAGCTGAGCGTGGCTTGCGAAAGCCCGCCTCCATCGCCATCTGACCAGACACGTACCCGGACCCGTTCGCAGGAAAGACCATGACCACCCGCGCCGAACAGCTTCGCGCCGCGCTCGCCGCGCTCGCACCCACCCACCTCGATGTGGAGGACGAGAGCCACATGCACAGCCGCGGGCTGGAGACGCATTACAAGGCCGTCGTGGTCAGCGCCGTCTTCGACGGCAAACGCGCGCTGCAGCGCCATCAGGCGGTCTACCGGGCGCTGGGCGAACAGATGCAGCAGATCCATGCCCTGGCGCTGCACACCTTCACGCCCGCGGAATGGGCGGCCGAAGTGCAGGTGCCCGATTCCCCGCATTGCCGCGGCGGCAGCAAGCACGACAAGCCCGCGCACTGAGCGCCGAGGGCGCGCCGTCACGACGTGCCCGATGCCCGCGCATGGCCCTGCATGCGGGGACGCGGCAGTCGCTAGCGCTCGAACTTGGTCGACAGGATGATCGACGAGGTCGTCCGCTCCACGCCCTCGATGCAGCCGATGCGGTCGGTCAGGGCGTCCATGTCCGACACGGTCGGCACCACGCCCATGGCGATGAGGTCGTAGGGCCCGCTGACCGAATGCAGCGCACGTACCGCGTCGATCGCCCGCAGGGCCGTCACCACCGGCGTGGTCTGGCGCGGCCGCACGGTGATCATGATGTGCGCGCGGATGTGGCCCTGTTCGAAGTCGTCGCGCACGCGCACGGTGTAGCCGCCGATCACGCCTTCGCGCTCGAGCCGCTCGATGCGGCTCTGCACGGTGGTGCGCGACAGGCCCAGGCGCCGGGCGATCTCGGCGGTGGACAGCCGGGCGTTCTCACGCAGCAGGGTCAGCAGGCGAACGTCGGCGGACTCGACAGGCATATGGGGCTCGGGTTTCGGCGATCTGCCGAAATTCTAGGCCGTCTTCGGCGATCCGTCGCTTCCGCCCGACGGAATCGTCCAGATAATGGAATGTCCGCCGGCGTTGCACCGCGTTCACGCGCAGCGGCGCCTGCCCTCCCCGTTGTTCAAAGGAGCGATACGCATGTCCGTGATCCAGACTCTCGCGCCGCTGCGCGCCCACGCTGGCACCCGCCGCACCGCCGGCCTGTCCGACGAGGTGCTCACGCGCTTCGAGGCCTCGCATCCCGAACTGGTGGAGGCCGCGCGCGCGGCTGCCCAGGCGCATGCGTCGCTCCAGGCCGAGTTCGCCGATCTGCTCGACCTCGACGAGGACGCCCAGGCACGCGCGGTCCAGGCCGGCTACGTGAATTTCTACCCCAGTGACGGTGTGAACCCGTACGTTGCGCTCGCCGCGCGCGGCCCCTGGATCGTGACCTTGAAGGGCGCGGTGCTGCATGACTCGGGCGGCTACGGCATGCTCGGTTTCGGCCACACGCCCGAGGCGGTGATCGAGGCGATGGCGCGGCCGGTGCCGATGGCCAATATCATGACGCCGAGCCTGTCGCAGCTGCGACTCGAGCGCGCCCTGCGCCGCGAGATCGGCCACACCCGCGGCGGCTGCCCCTTCAGCCATTTCCTGTGCCTCAATTCCGGCTCCGAGTCGGTCGGCCTGGCCGCACGCATCGCCGACATCAACACCCGCACCCAGACAGATCCGGGCGGGCGTCATGCCGGACGCACGGTCAAGCGTGTCGTCGTCAAGGGCAGCTTCCACGGCCGTACCGAACGTCCGGCGCTGTATTCCGATTCCACGCGCGCGACCTACAAGAAGTTCCTCGCCAGCTTCCGCGACGAGGATTCGCTGATCGCCGTCGCGCCCTACGATGCCGACGCGCTGCGCCAGGCGTTCGCCGATGCCGATGCCAATGGCTGGTTCATCGAGGCTGTGTTCCTGGAGCCCGTGATGGGCGAAGGTGACCCCGGCCGCGCCCTGCCGCCCGAGTTCTACGCGGCGGCGCGCCAGCTGACCCGCGACCACGGCAGCCTGCTGCTGGTCGATTCCATCCAGGCCGGCCTGCGCGCGCACGGCGTGCTGTCGGTGGTCGATTACCCGGGTTTCGAAGGCCTCGACGCGCCGGACATGGAGACCTACTCCAAGGCGCTCAACGCCGGCCAGTACCCGTTGTCGGTGCTCGCGGTGACCGAGAACGCCGCGCAGCTCTACCGCAGTGGCGTCTACGGCAACACCATGACCGCCAACCCGCGTGCGCTCGACGTCGCCTGCGCGGTGCTCGGCCAGCTCACCCCGCAGGTGCGCGCCAACATCCGCAACGCCGGCGCCAGGTCGGTGCAGAAGCTCGAAGCGCTGAAGCGCGAACTCGGCGGCCTGATCACCAAGGTCCAGGGCACCGGCCTGCTGTTCTCGTGCGAGCTCGCGCCGCAGTTCAAATGCTACGGCGCCGGGTCCACCGAGGAATGGCTGCGCGAACAGGGGGTCGGCGTCATCCACGGCGGCGCCAACTCGCTGCGCTTCACTCCGCACTTCAACATCGGCGACGACGAAATCGAGCTGCTGGTGTCGATGGTCGGCAAGGCCTTGCGCGAAGGGCCCCGTCGCAGCGAGGCCGAAGCGGCCTGACCACGCAGACAGCCTGCGCGGTTGCCGCTGTGCGCATCCACGCGTCTCCCGCTCCGGCGGGAGGCGCTGGCGATCTGCAATGATTCTGCAGACGTCTGCATCTGCACGCCGCACCGGGATCGCGCGCGAGCGCGCTCCTGCAGGGCACCGGGCATATCGGCCCGAGGTGTAGCGGCCACCTGCACGCTGGGAGCGGTTTTGTCCCGCTGACGGCGTCGCCTGCATCGGTATGTCCACCGCCGCGCACATGCCGCACGGCGCGCGGCATCGGTGAATTATGCTGCCGCCTCATGGATGGAGATCGGCATGGACAGCCTTTCCGCGTCAGACGGACGCAGCTTCCGACCGCGCCGCGACGTCCACTCGGTGGGCGTCGATGGCATCGCCCGCGGAATAGCCGCAGGCCTCACCCTGGGCATCATGCTGCTGGTGGCGCACTGGCTTGTGGCGACGTCACAGACGCGTGCGTACCTGCCCCGGGCCGCGTTGGCGGTGACCTGGATCGCACCGCCACCGCAGGCTCGGCCTGCCCCGCCCGCGCCGCCGACTCCGCTTCCGACTCCGACTGCGCCGCGGCCTGCCGCCAGCATCTCGGCCACCACGATCTCGGCCGCGCCTTCGATCGACGACGATCCCCCGCCCGAACCCGCCGGTGACGACCCGCGGCGCCTGGACTACGGCGCGCTGATGGGAGCGGGCGAACCGATCAGGTTCGCCGAACGTCTTCCGGGTCAGCGCGACCGCTACCGCACTGCGTTCGATTCATCGCCAGAGCGATTCCGCATGCGTCGCTCCGTCACGCCGGAGGATGTCGTCCGCGGCTTCGCGCAACTCGTCGGCCTGTGGCCGCCCGGCTACACGGACAGCCCCTGCCCCGCCATCCACGGCCTCATCGAGACGACGCCGGAGATACCGTCTGCACGGGAGCTGGCGCTGCTGCAGGACGCCGTGCTTGCCCGCGAGCAGTTCTGCACCTGAGGTACTGCAGGCGATCAGTCGGTGTCGAACGCGTCGATCGTGGCCCGGATCAGCGCCTGCGCCTCGTCGGCGTCGCCCCAGCCGTGCAGTTCCACACGTTTTCCACCGGCGGGCAGTTCCTTGTAGACGCGAAAGAATGCCTCGATGCGATCGCGTTCGATCGCGGGCAGGTCGTCGATGGTGCGGATGGCGGCGTAGGTCGGATCGACCTCGTCGGCAGGCACGCCGACGATCTTCTCGTCCGCCTCGCCGCCGTCGACCATGCGCAGCACGCCGATCGCGCGGAAGCGGATGTACACACCCGGATGCAGCGGCGCGCGCGTGAGCACCAGCGCGTCGAGCGGATCGCCGTCGCCGGCCAGCGTGCCGGGCATCGAGCCGTAGTTGGCCGGATAGGCCATCGGCATCGACAGGAAACGGTCGACGAAGACGTGTCCTGCCTCGTCGATTTCGTACTTGGTGAAGCTGCCGGCCGGAATCTCGACCTGCAGCATCGCGTGGGCCGGCGCATCGGCCGGCTGGCGCTCGTACGCCGATGGCGTGGCCGCGAACGCGGTGGACGACAGCGCACACAGCATCGCCGCCGACAGGAACATCCCCGCCATTCGGATGCGCATCCCGATCACTCCCAGCACCGGTCGGCGCGGCCCTTGAGCGAGGCATCGCGCGGACACCAGCGCGTGTCGATGCGTCCGTCCTCGCGTTCCACCAGGCGCTTGCGGCCGTTCTCGTCGTGCAGCTCGAACGCGTCGTAGAGCTTGCCGGTCGCCGTCCGCGCCTCGTAACGCAGCACCGGCCCGTCGAAGCGCAGCACCTGGAACAGTTGCGTGTCCTCGGCGATCGGCGCCATCGAGGCCCGCGCCTGCGGCCCGGTGCGGTACTGCTTGGCGCCCACCACGCTCAGCGTCAGCACCGGCGTATCGGTGCCCGGATCGAGCGGCCGACGCCCGTAGGCGTGATCATGTCCTTGCAGCACCAGATCGACACGATGCCTGCGCAACACATCGGACAGGTGCGTGCGCAGCGGCGCGTAGTCGCGATCGAAGCGCATCGCATACAGCGGCTGGTGGATCTGCACGACGCTCCAGCGATGCGGGTTGTCGGCGAGCACCCGGTCCATCCATTCCGCCTGCGCCGGGCCGGCCTCGAGATCGAGGATCGCGGTACCGTCGAGCACCACCACGCGCACGCCCTGGTAGTCGAACCAGTAGCTGGTGCGCTCGACACCCGGCGCGCCGTTGTCCGGGAGCGCGAAACTCACCGGCCAGTGCGGCGACAGCGCGCGGGTTTCCTGCGGCGTGTCCACGTGCAGCTTGTGGTACTCGTGGTTGCCGGCCGCCGGCGCGGTCGCGATGTCCTCGGGCAGACCGCTGGCGGCCTCGAACCACTCGGCCCATTCGTCATCGTCGGCGCCCATGCCGGCACCGCCGCCGGACACCAGATCGCCCGCGAACAGGGCCAGGCGCGCATCCGGCGCCCAGCGTCGTGATTCGCGGACCACGCGGGTCACCAGCGAGGTGTTCTGGTTCTGGGTGTCGCCGAAATACAGCAGCGTCAGCGGCGCGTCGGCCGCGGCCGCGGTGCGGTAGTGGAACCACGGACTCCAGGTGCCGGCGCCCTGCACGCGCCAGGCATACAGCGTGTCGGGCTGGAGACCGTCGATGTCGGCGCGATGGTGGTGCGAGCGCCCGTTGCGGGTGTCGAGCGGACGCGTCGTGGCCTGCACCACGCGCGGCGCGCCATTGCCGATGTCCGGTGCGTCGTCGGCAACGGCGATCTGGAGCGTCGGCGCGTCGACGCTCGCCTCGGTCCGCCAGGCGACCGCGAAGGCCGTCGCGGCGTCCTGCGCCGGCGATGCCGCAATGCGGTCTGGATAGACGCTGGCCGCGTGGCCGCGATGGCCGTCGGGCACGCGGGTGTTCGGCTCGGCCTTGCGCGCCGGCTGGGCGACCACCGGTGGCGCAACGAGGCCGGCGACGACGAGCGCCAGTGCGAGGAATACGAACCGCCGGGCGCCGCAGGCGGCACGGGGCGCTGACGCATGCGGGACGCCCATCGCCCTACTCCCAGCAACGATCGGTGCGGCCCTTGAGCGTCGCCGCGCGTTCGCAGTCGCGTTGCGGGATCCGGCCGTCCTCGATCTCGCGCAGGCGACGCGCACCCGGCGTGCCGGACAGCTCGAAGGCGTCGTAGAGACGGCCGGTCACGGTGCGCGCCTCGAAATGCAGCGTGTCGCCGTCGATGCGGATCACCTGGAACAGCTGGGTGTCCTCGGCCGTCGGATCCATGTCGCGCCGCGCGCCGTCCGAGAGCCGGTACTGTTTGGCACCGGCCACCGAGAGCACGTACTGCGGCGTCGCCTGTCCGGCGACTTCACCGCCGCGGCGGCCGTAGACATGGTCGTGGCCCTGCAGCACCAGATCCACGCGGTGGCGTTCGAGCACCGGCAGCACGTGGGTTCGCAGTTCGACGTTGTCGCGATCCTGGCGCGGCGAATACATCGGCTGGTGGACGACGACGATGTTCCAGGGCTTGCGGCTGGCCGAGAGCGTGGCGTCCAGCCATGCCGCCTGCGCCTGCGCGGTGCCCAGGTCCAGCGCCGAGGTGCCGTCGAGCATCACCACGCGCACGTCCTGGTGTTCGAACCAGTAAGTGGTGGATTCGGCGCCCGGCGCGCCGTTGGCGGGCAGCGCGAAGGTCCGCGTCCAGTGGTCGCCGAGCACGCGACGCTCCTGCGGGGTGTCCTCGAACTCTTCCCAGTACTCGTGATTGCCGGTGGCCGGCGCGTTGAGGACCATCGTCGACAGCGGACCCATGGCATCGAACCATTCGCCCCATTCGATGTCGTCCTGGCAGTCGCCGCCGCTGACCAGATCGCCGGCATGCAGGGCCAGCGTGGCATCGGGCGCATGACGCTGCGCTTCGCGCAGCACGCGCGTCGACAGGCTGGCGTTCTTGTTCTGGGTGTCGCCGAAGTACAGCAGTGTCAGCGGCGCGCCCGGTGCCGGCGCGGTCCGGGTCTGCATCCACGGGCTCCAGGTGTCATCGCCGGCGACGCGCCAGACGTACAGCGTGTCGGGCTGCAGACCGTCGATGTCGGCGCGGTGCGTCGCCGCCGGGCCGTTGTCGCTGTCGAGCGCGGCGCTGCGCGCGACGATGCGGCGGCGATCGGTGATGTCGGGCGAATCGGTGGCCGGCGCAATCTCCAGCACCGGGGCCTCGACACCGGGCGCGGTGCGCCAGGCGACGGAGAAACCGGTCGCGGCGTCCTGCGCGGGCGAGGCGACGATGCGGTCGGGGAAGGCGTCGGCGACATAGCGCACCTGGCCCGCGCCGACGAGCGTGTTCGGCTCGACGTCGCCCTTGGCGAATGCCGGCCCTGCCAGCGCCAGCGTGACCGCCAGCGCCAGGCCCATCAGACGGGGCGCGCTCATGCGCCGCGTCCGCATGCCGGCAGGCCGGCGGCCTGCGCGATCTGCGCCCAGTCGAAGGCGACCAGGCCCTGGTCGTCGTGCACGGCGTACAGCACGCCGTCGGGGAAGCGCGTGCCGGCCACGTCGTGCAGCCAGATACCGTCGGTATTGGCGACCTTGGCGCCCGTGACCGCCGCGGTCTGCGCGAGCGTCTGCCGGTCGAAGAGATGGAACACCGTGCGGCCCTTGCCCTGCTCGGTGGTGATCCACCAGCCGCCACCGCCGTTGCAGGTCTTGAGCGCAATGCCCTCGGCCTGTGCGGCGAACACGTCGCGCCCGATCGTGGTGCCGGCAAAGCGCCCCTCGAGGTCGTAGACCTTGATCTCGTTGGCGTAGGTTTCGTCCTCCTCGGCGATCAGCAGGCGGTCGTGGGCCGGGTCGCCCCAGATCGACTCGACCACGCGCAGCGCGCCCTCGGGCGTCGCGTCGCCGAATGCGCCCAGCGCCTCGACCTGGAAGCCGGCACCGTCGGCGCGCATCGCATAGCGGTGCACGCGGCGGTCGAGCCGCTCCAGCGCGGGCAGGATGTCGTTGCCCTGCGCGTCCTCGCCGTCGTCGTAGGAATCGGTGACATAGAGCGTGTAGCCGTCGTCGACCTTGTGTACCCACAGGCCGTAGGGCTTGACGAGGTCGTCGGCGGCGAAGGTGACGACATGGTCGAAATCCGGCAGGCGCAACACCTGTACGCGATGGTTGTCGCGTTCGACGACGAACACCAGATCGTCGGCCACGGCCACGCCGTTAGGACGATCGAACTCGCCTTCGCCCGCGCCGGCCGTGCCGACGGTGCGCAGCGTCTCGCCGGTCGCCCCGTCGTAGATCACCAGCCGGTCGGTGGACTTGGCCGTCGCGATGACCCAGGTCGCGCCATCGGGCGCGGTCCAGGCGGCCGGGGAATCGATGTTGTCCTCGGGTGTCAGGGCAGACACGAAGGCCTCTTCGATCACCGGCACATCGGAGGCATCGGCATCGACCGTCGCCGCGGCAGCAGGCGAAGCCGTATCGGCCGGTGCATTCGCGGTCTCGGCGCACGCGCCGAGCAGCATCAGCATCGATGCGATCGCCAGCGGCCTGAAAGAAAGTGCGGTGCGGTTTGTCATGTCTTCCTCGGGAAGTACTGGCTCGGATGATCACGCACGCCGGCATGCCGGAGCGCCGAAGTGCGGAAGCCGCGCATGATGTGGACGTTCGGTGACAGCCACGTTGCATGTGCGGCATTTCGAAACAGCGCCGTCATCATCATGATTCCGCAACAAATCCTCCCGAGACTGCGCGGGCTTTCCCGCGGCCGTCGCGAAAGATCGGTGTTGCCATGCACTCGCATGGTCCGGCGACGCGCCACCGTCCATCTCCGGAGTTCCCATGAAGTCGAACCACACCGTCATCGCGATGGCGATCGCTGCAGCGCTGCTCGTCCCCGCAACGCCCGTCCTGGCGCAGGCCACGAGCGCCGACAGTCTGGCCGTGATGGCGAGCAGCGTCGTCGGCCAGGTCCGTGAGGCCTCGCGCGGCGTTTCGCTCGAAGGCGCCATCGTCACCGTCGACGGCCGGCAGGTCAGCACCGACCGCGAAGGCATCTTCCGCGTCACCGGCCTCGAGCCCGGCCGCTACACGCTGCAGGTCGACTACCTGGGTTACATCCGCCACCAGTCGGACGTGGTCGTGGGCGACACCCGCGGCGCACAGGTGGAGGTGACCCTGCGCAGCACGGTGTCGGCAAAGGACATGGACATGGTCGAGGTGCGCGCGAGCCGCGACGCGCAGGCCATGGCGCTCAACCAGCAGCGCGCGTCCACCAACTACGTCAACGTGGTTTCGGCCGACCTGCTGGGCCAGTTTCCGGACAACAACATCGCCGAATCCACGCAGCGCATTCCCGGCGTGTCGATCGAGCGCGACCAGGGCGAAGGCCGCTACGTCACCATGCGCGGCGCGCCCAAGGAATTCACCACCGTCACCATCGACGGTGTGCAGCTGGCCAACCCGGATGCATCGAGCCGCGGTGTCGAACTCGACACTATTCCCGCCGACGTCATCGCCGCGCTCGAAGTCACCAAGGCCATCACGCCCGACATGGACGGCGACGCGATCGCCGGCAACATCAACATCCGCACCCAGAGCGCGCTCGACCGCGAAGACCTGACCCTGCGTGCCTCGCTCGCGAACGGCCGCTACCAGCTCGGCGACGGCGCCAACGAGCGCTACAACGCGACCGTCGGTCACCGTTTCGGCCCCGAGGGCAACTTCGGCGTGCTGATCGCCGGTTCGCTGAGCAAGCAGGAACGCTTCACCGACAACGTCGAAGCCTTGTACGAAGACGTGGACGGCGACATCCTGCCGACCGTCGTCGAGATCAAGGACTACGAGGGCACGCGCACCCGCAGCGGCCTGACCGGCCGCTTCGACTACCGCATCAACCCCGACCACCTGCTGTACTTCGTCGCCTCCGATGCCAACTTCGAGGATCGCGAGTTCCGCGACACGCTCGCCATCGAACTCGAGCGCCACGAGACCGGCTCGGACGAAATCACGGGTGTCGCCGGCCGTGCGACCTTCGACAAGGAACTGCGCGAGCGCACCTACGACAAGTCGATCCGCACCTACAACCTCGGCGGCGAGCATTACATCGGTGATGCCTGGCGCGTCGACTGGCAGGCCGCGCAGAGCAAGGCCACCAAGACCACCGACCCGCGCGACCAGTACGTGTTCCGTTCGTCGGTGCGCCCGCGCATGGCCTACGACTACAGCAATCCGGACTTCCCGGTGTGGACGATCCTCGACCAGGCCGATGCGCCGGCATCGGGCGTCAATCTGCCCGAGGACTGGTACCGGTTCCGCCGCCTCAACGAACGCTACGAGTACAGCGAGGAAACCGAAGACAGCGTGCGCGTCGACTTCTCTCGCGCGCAGGCTTTCGTGGGCGACACCGGCGACCTGAAATTCGGGCTGCGCGCACGCCTGCGCGACAAGCGCTTCGACGACGAGCGCTACCGCAACGGCAATGCCGACGACTTCGCCGCGCTCGGCATCGGCTACTCGGACATGCTGTGCGAGAGCGTGTCCAACAACTTCGATTACTTCCTGACCGGCCGGCGCTTCTGCCGTGACATCTTCAACAAGTACACCGGCCCGCTCCGCGACAGTGCCGACTACGCACGCCTCGAGGCCGACTCGATCACCGCCGACTATTCGGCATCCGAAGACGTCTACGCCGCCTACGCGCGCCTGGATGCCACCTGGGGCAACCTGACGATGGTGGCCGGCGCACGCTACGAGCGCACCGAGCTCGAAGGCACGGCCAACCTGCTGCGCATGGACGAGGACGACGAGATCCTCGAAATCACGCCGCAGACCGCCAGCCGCACCTACGGCCACATCCTGCCCAGCCTGCACGCACGCTACGAGTTCACGCCCGACAGCATCCTGCGCGCGTCCTACTCGACCGGCCTCAACCGTCCGGACTTCATGCACACCGCGCCCTACCGGATCGGCGGCGAGAACCCCTGGAACGACATCCAGGTGGGCAACCCGCAGGTCAAGGCCGCCTACGCGCACAACTTCGACGTCTCGTTCGAGCATTACCTGCGCCCGCTGGGCCTGCTCTCGGCCGCGCTGTTCTACAAACGCATCGAGAATCCGCTGTTCGTCGCCAACAGCACCGAGCTGTGGCCGGACGTGCCACAGGAAGACGGCAGCCTGGAAGACGTCCGCCAGCGCATCACCCGCGCCGAGAACGGCGACAGCGGCCGCATCTTCGGCGCCGAGCTGACCTGGCAGCAGACCTTCGACATGCTGCCCGGCGCGCTCGACGGCCTGGGCGTCTATGCGAACTTCACCTATGCAGATTCGGAAGCCGAGCTGCCGTTCGGCCTGGGCAAGACCGAGCTGCCGGGCACCTCGCGCACCAACTACAACGTCGCCCTGACCTACGAGAAGTACGGCCTCAACGCGCGCCTGGCCTACAACTACCGCTCGAAGTTCATCCAGGCCTTCGATGTCAGCAACCCCGCGCTCAACGTGTACTGGGACGGCCGCGCCAGCCTCGACCTGTCGGCCAGCTACCAGCTCGGCGCAGGCTGGGCGGTGTTCGGCGAAGCCAACAACCTGCAGGACACCCGCCAGGTGCGCTACCAGGGCCAGCGCAACCGCGTGCTGGAAATGGAAGGCTTCGGCCGCTCCTGGCTGGCCGGCGTGCGCTACCAGTTCTGATCGGTCCGATCGCGATCCCCGAGGGGCCGGCCTGTCCGGCCCCTTTTCGTTGGTGATCGTCGGGGCGATGCGGGTGTGCGTGCGATCCTATGCCCATCGTTTCCGCATGGCCCCCGACATGAAGACCATCGAAGTCCGCCACCCGCTGGTACAGCACAAGCTCGGCCTGATGCGCCGCGCCGACAACAGCACCAAGACCTTCCGCGAACTCTCGGCCGAAGTGGCGACGCTGCTGACCTACGAGGCCACGGCAGACCTTGAAACCGAGGACGCCTCCGTCGACGGCTGGGCCGGCCCGGTGCAGGTGCGCCGCATCAAGGGCCGCAAGATCACCCTCGTGCCGATCCTGCGCGCGGGCATCGGCATGCTGCCGGGCGTGCTGGAACTCATTCCCGCGGCCAAGGTCAGCGTGGTTGGCATCAAGCGCGACGAAGATTCGCTCGAAGCGGTGCCCTACTATGAGAACCTGGTCGGCGACATGGCCGACCGCACCGCGCTGATCCTCGACCCGATGCTGGCCACCGGCGGCACGCTGATCGCCACGGTCTCGATGCTCAAGGCCGCCGGCGCGAGCCGGATCAAGGGCCTGTTCCTGGTGGCGGCGCCGGAGGGACTGAAGGCGCTGGAAGCCGTGCATCCCGACGTCGAGGTGTATACCGCTTCGATCGACGAGCGCCTCAACGAGAAGGGCTACATCCTCCCCGGCCTCGGCGATGCCGGCGACAAGATCTTCGGCACGCGCGTCGACTGACCTGCGACGCGCGAGGTCCCAACGCGCCTTGCACGGCCCCCGTCGCCTCCCTGTAGAAGCACGCTCGCGCGCGATGAATCCTTGCCAGGAATGCCCATCGCGCGCAAGCGGCTCCTACACGCCGCAGCACGCGCATCGCAACGGAAGTCCGAACAACGCACAGCGCGCAATCGCCAGCCGCCAAGGACACGAGCCGCACGTCTCCCCTGTAGGAGCGCGCTCGCGCGCGATGAAGCCTTACCGGGAATGCCCCATCGCGCGCAAGCGCGCTCCTACACGCCACGGCACGCGCATCGCGCAAGAGAAGACCGGCCAACTCGCAGCGCGCAATCGCCAGGCCGCCAAGGACACGAGCCGCGCGTCTCCCCTGTAGAAGCGCGCTCGCGCGCGATGAGCCCTACCCGGAATGCCTCATCGCGCAAACCCGCTCCATGTCACGCCCCGAGCATCGCCCCGGCAACGAAGCGCCAGATGCCGACGCCCGCCATGGCCGCGAGCGTGACGAAGGTCAGCAACGCGCCGCTGAAGCGGCCGAACGAGTAACCCGCCGATCCGCCGAGCCCGATCGCATGCAGCACGCGCGCGAGCAACAACGCGATGCCGAACGTCCACAGCAGCTTGGTGTGGATCGCCGCCAGTTCCAGAAGCGCGAGCATCAGCAGCGCCAGCGGCACGTACTCGCCGAAATTGCCGTGTACGCGCATCTTGCGGGTCAGCACGGCATCGCCCCCGGTTCCGACGCCGATCTTGTGCACATTGCGGTGCAGAACTACGCGCAGGGAGAGCACCAGGTAAAGCAGCACATGCAGGGCGGCGATCAGCAGCGAGATGCGGGGCGTCATCGTGGTGGACCTGAGCAGCGGGAATGTCGCGGAGTGTGCAGCAATCCGGCGCGTCGCCGCACGAAAACCGCGGCAGAAACCCGACCGTCAAGCAGCGCGCAACCCGCCTCAGACACGAACCGCGCGACATCCTGTAGGAGCGCGCTTGCGCGCGATGAGGCCCTGCCGGGAATGCCCGACCGCGCGCAAGCGCGCTCCTACATGCGTGGCACGTGCATCGCGCGAGACCACTGGACCGAAGCGCAGCGCGCAACCTTTAGCCCGCAACGAATACGAACCGCGACATCCCTGTAGGAGCAAGCATCGCGCGAGACACTTGACCGAAACACAGCGCGCAATCCTTAGCCCGCCCCGGACACGAACCGCGCGACATCCCTGTAGGAGCGCGCTCGCGCGCGATGAAGCCTTGCCGGGAATGCCCGATCGCGCGCAAGCGCGCTCCTACATGTCACCCGCGAGCATCAACCTGGCGAGGAAGCGACAGATATCCACGACGGCCGACAAGGTCAGCAGCGCCTCCAAAGTGGCCGACCGGGCTTGGCACGCCTGAAGGCTCGAATTTCGAGAACGAAAAAGCCAGGCAACAGGAACGGCGGAGCAGAGCAAGAGCAACGGCAGCAACGCATCAGGTCGATGCCGAAGAATCGTCATTCCCGCGAAAGCGGGAATCCAGTGCCTTGCCGACGACCAAACGTAAAGACGCTGGCTTCCCGCTTTCGCGGGAATGACGGTGCGGCGGTTCTCGAAAGACCGGCCGATTCCCCGGTGCGTCTAACGCACACCGGAAGCCTCAGCGCGCAGTCGCCTCCACCTTCGCCGACCCCACCGAATTGCGCGGGTCACTGCCACCGGTCAGCGTACCGGCCGCGCGGTTCCATTCGATCGTCTGCAGATTGCCCCAGACGTGGCTGGAGCCACGTCCACCCGCGGCACGGTCGCCCGGCAGGTCGACGGTGTGGCCCAGCGCACGCAGCCTGGCTGCAGTGTCGGGCGAAAACGCATCCGACTCGGCCTGGATCCGGTCGGGCATCCACTGGTGGTGATAGCGCGGCAACGCGGCAACGCTTTGCGCGTCGAGGCCGGCGTCGTAGCCGAGGATGCCCAGCAGCACCATCGTGATGATGCGGCTGCCGCCGGGCGTGCCGAGCACGGCGACGCGGTCGTCGGAGACGAGGAAGGTCGGCGTCATCGAACTCAGCGGACGCTTGCCGGGCTTGGGCGCGTTGGCGTCGAACCCCATCACGCCGAACGCATTCGGCACGCCGGGCTGCAGCGCGAAGTCGTCCATTTCGTTGTTGAGCAGTACGCCGGTGCCGGGCGCGACCAGGCCGCTGCCGAACAACAGGTTGACCGTCTGCGTGACCGCAGCGCGGTTGCCGGCGGCATCGACGATCGAGAAGTGCGTGGTCTCCTCGTCCTCGAGCGGCGTCGGGTCGCCCGACAGCAGGTCGCTCGGCGTCGCCTTTGCAGGATTGATCGTCGCGCGCAGGCCGGCCGCATAGTCCGGGCTCAGCAGCGTGCGCTGCGGAATCTTCACGAAGTCCGGATCGCCCAGATAGAAGGTGCGGTCGCGGAACGCGCGACGCATCGATTCGACGACCAGGTGCGTACGCGCGGCATCGTCGAGCTTGCTCAGGTCATACGGCTCGAGGATCTGCAGCATCTGCGCCATCGCGATGCCGCCCGACGACGGCGGCGGCGCGGTGACCACGTCCCAGTCGTGATAGCGGAAGCGGATCGGCGCGCGCTCGGCCACCCGGTAGCCGGCCAGATCGGCGAGCGTCCACTCGCCGCCTTCGGCATTGACCCCGGCAACGAGCTTCTCGCCGGTCTCGCCGCCGTAGAAGCCGTCGAAGCCACGCTCGGCCAGCAGCCGTAGCGTGTGCGCCAGTTCCGGTTGGCGGAAGATGTCGCCCTCTTCCGGCGCGCGGCCGTTGGCGAGAAACACCGCGCGAGTGCCCGGGTAACGCTCCATCACCTCGCGACGCGACTGGTAGCCACGCGCGAAACGCGCATAGACCGGAAAGCCTTCCTCGGCGATGCGGATCGCCGGCGCCAGCGACTGCGACAGCGGCAGCGCGCCGTACGTCTCGGCGATGTGCACGAACGCCGCCGGCAGGCCGGGAATGCCCGCAGACCACGGACCGTTCTCGGCGCGGTCGCGGTCGAAGCTGCCATCGGCCTTGCGATAGCGGTCCGAGTGCGCGCTGGCCGCCGCGGTCTCGCGCGCGTCGACGAAAATGTCGCGGCCGGACTTCGCGTCGTGCAGCAGGAAGAAACCGCCGCCGCCCAGGCCCGAGGAAATGGGTTCGACCACCGACAGCACGGCCGAGGTCGCGATTGCCGCGTCGAAGGCGTTGCCGCCTTCGCGCATCACCTGCAGGCCGGCCTCGGTGGCCAGCGCATGCGCCGATGCCACCGCATTGCCCGGCGGCGTGGTCTGGGCCGTCGTCGCGACCGGGGCCTCGGCAGGCCGCACCTCGCGCGCGCACGAGGGCGCGACGGCCAGCAACAACAACGACAGCAGCAGCGCAGATGCGCCGCTGAACGCAGAACGGAAGCGCGTCATGATGATTCCTGCTGCAGCCGCGCCAGCTTGGCGAGCAGCTGGCTCTCGGTTTCCTGGATGTCGGGATCGGGATCGATGCATTCGACCGGACAGACGACCACGCACTGGGGTTCGTCGAAATGGCCCACGCATTCGGTGCAGCGCGCCGGGTCGATGACGTAGATCGTCTCGCCCTGCGAAATCGCCTGGTTCGGGCAGGCCGGCTCGCAGACGTCGCAGTTGACGCAAAGCTCGTTGATCTTCAGCGACATGTGCGCATTGTAATGCGGGCCTGCGCCCGTCGGCGTTCCATCCGTGGAACTCGCCCCGCCGCCCCGGATACGACGACGCCACCGGGCCGGGGCCGCGGTGGCGTCGGGGGCAAGGGCCGACCGGCGATGCCGGTCGGCGTCTGGCGATGGATCAGGCCGCGTTGTCGACGAACACGTACTCGACGCCCGCCGGCTCGACGGCCGCCTTGACGCGCTCGTTGTCCGCGGCCGCGCCGATGAACAGCACGCGCACGCCCTTCATGCTGCCTTCCGGCACGTCGGCGAACGAGGCCACGGTGAGGTTGGCGGTGCGGGTCGAATCCAGGCCGGCGAAGATCAGCAGGTTGCCGCGGGTGATGCCGCGCGACACGTCGGTCTTGGCCTTGTCGAGCAGGCGCTCGTAGTCCCCGTCCATCGGCTCCATGGTCGGGCCGGTATCGCCGGCGGGCGCAGCGGCGGTTTCGGTGCCGGCTTCGGTTTCGGCCGGCGCGGACGCGGCGTCGCTGGCTGCAGCCGGCGGCACCAGGTAGACGTACGGCGAGTTGTTGATGCCGTCCATGTGGCGGCCGGCGACGTCGTTGAGATAGGCGTTCCAGGCGGTCTTGTCCTGGGTGGTCGGCACCGCAACCGGCGCGGCTTCGACCTGCTGGGTCTCTTCTTCCTTGTTGCCACAGGCGACGACCGGCACGACAAGGCAGGCGATCAGCAGCGCACGGGTGATGGACTTCATGGGTTTCCCTCTTGGTAAGGCGTGTTGGAGCGCAACGTCAGCGTTGCGAGTGTTTGCGCAGTGCGCGATCGACCGCGGCAGGCACGAAGCCCGACACGTCGCCGCCGAGGCGCGAGATTTCGCGCACCAGCGTGGAGGAGATGAATCCGTATTGCTCGGCCGGGGTGAGGAACAGCGTTTCCACATCCGGAATCAGGTGCCGGTTCATGCTGGCGAGCTGGAACTCGTATTCGAAATCCGACACCGCGCGCAGCCCGCGCAGCAGCACGCCGGCGCCCACTTCGTGGACGAAATGGGCCAGCAGCGAATCGAAACCGATCACCTGGATGTTGTCGTGATGGGCAACCGCTTCGCGCGCGAGACCGACGCGCTCGTCAAGCGTCATCGCCGGGCGCTTGGCCGGGCTTTCGGCCACGCCGATGATCAGCGTCTCGAACAGCGGCGCGGCGCGGTCGACGAGATCGACGTGCCCGTTGGTGATCGGATCGAAGGTCCCGGGGTAGACGGCGATGCGGTTGCGGCTCGCACTCATGGCTTGCGTTCGCTGTCGGAAGGGATCGGCGCGGGGGCGCCAGTGTAGCAGCGGCGTGCGGGGCGATCAGCCGGCGCGCCGGTACAGGGCGCAGTGCGTCTCGCGCGTGCGCAGTTCGCGATGCAGCCGCCACTCCGCGTCGGGCGTGGCCGGCCGGTCGCTTTCCGATTCGACATACAGCCAGGCCTGTGGCGCGAGCGCCGCCGCCAGCGCGGCGAGCGCCGCGTCCCACAGACCGGCAGCGAACGGAGGATCCACGAATGCGATGTCGATGCTGCCCGCGGGCAACGCGGCCGCGACCTGCAGGGCATCGCCGCGGCGCACCTGGAGCACGTCTCCGCCGGGCAGGCGCGCGGCCGTCGCCGCGAGCGCCGCGGCCAGGCGTGCGTCACGCTCGACCAGCACCGCCGATGCGGCGCCGCGCGACACCGATTCGAACCCCAGCGCGCCGGTGCCCGCGAACAGATCGAGCACGCGCGCGCCCGGCAGCGCAGGCTGCAGCCAGTTGAAGAGCGTTTCGCGGACACGGTCGGACGTCGGCCGCAAGCCATCGACATCGGGCACGTCCAGACGCGTGCCGCGCCAGCGTCCGCCGACGATGCGCACGCGTCCCGGCGCGCCTTCGCGCGGCGCATTCCTGGGCTTGTTCACAGGCGTGCGTCCACACAGGACGCCTGAAAGGCGGGTGCTACCATGCGCGCCATTCTCCCCCATCCCCGTCCCGACCGCCGCATGGTCAGCTGGTTCAAGCGCGACAAATCCTCCGAAAAACCCGACGCCGACACCGGCCGGCGACGCCTGAGCGCCGAGGAAATCGCCGCCGCGTTCGCGCCGCCTGCAGCGCCCGCACCCGCGCCGACTCCGGCGCCGCCGCCATCCGCGCCGCCCGAAGTCGCCACGCCCGGCAGCCAGACCGCGGCGCCCGTCGCGACGCCGTCTTCCGATGCGGGCGCGCCAGCTGAATGCACAGCTGCGGCCTTGCCGGGCGCAGATTCCAGCGAACCGGCACCGGTCGCCGCGACCGCACCGCCGCCGCCCGCCTTCGTCGACCCGGCCGCCGCGCTTGCCGACTACGTCTTCGCCAGCACCATGCCCGCGGCCGCGCCCGGCAAATCGGGCTGGCGCGAACGCCTGGGCGGCAGCACGTTCGCCAAAAGCTTCGGCGGTCTGTTCTCTCGCAATCCCAAGCTCGATGACGATCTGCTCGACGAGATCGAAACCGCGCTGCTGACCGCCGACGTCGGCGTGGCCGCCAGCACTGAACTGGTGGAGAGCCTGCGCAAGCGCATGAAGGCGCGCGCGTTCGTCGATGCCAACGCCCTGCTGCAGGCGCTGCGCGGCGAACTGATCGCGATGCTCGAGCCGGTGGCCAAGCCGCTGGTCATCGACGCCTCCGCCAAGCCGTTCGTGATCCTCACGGTCGGCGTCAATGGCGTCGGCAAGACCACGACCATCGGCAAGCTCGCCAAGCGCTTCAAGGACGAGGGCCACGGCCTAATGCTGGCGGCAGGCGACACCTTCCGTGCGGCCGCGGTCGCCCAGCTCAAGGCCTGGGGCGAACGCAACGGCGTGGCCGTCGTCGCCCAGGGCCAGGACGCCGACCCGGCTGCGGTCGCGTTCGACGCACTGCAGGCGGCGAAATCGCGTGGCACCGATGTGCTGATCGCCGACACTGCCGGCCGCCTGCACACCCAGCAGGGTCTGATGGCCGAGCTGGGCAAGATCCGCCGCGTGCTGGGCAAGATCGACGCGAACGCGCCGCATGAGGTGCTGATGGTCATCGACGGCACCACCGGCCAGAACGCGCTCTCGCAGCTGCGCCAGTTCAACGCCGCCGTGCAGGTGACCGGCCTGGTCGTCACAAAGCTCGACGGCACCGCCAAGGGCGGCGTGGTGTTCGCACTCGCGCGCGAGTTCGGCATTCCGATCCGCTTTGCCGGCATCGGCGAACGTCCCGAAGACCTGCGCGTGTTCGACGCCGAAGCCTTCGTCGACGCGATGCTGCCGGAGACGCTCGGGGCGTGAGCGCCGATGCACCGGCGCCGGCCGCTCGGGTGCCGAGGCGGCAGCGCTGGCTGCGCCTGTTGCTGATCGCGCTGGTGGCGCTCGTGGCGCTGGCGTTGCTGGTGCAGATCCTGCTGCAGCCCGAGCGCGCGTTGCGCCTGCTTCTGGGACGGCTCGAACCCACGCTGGGCGTGCGGATCGAGTTCACAGGCGATGTCGAATACCGCCTGCGCGGCACGCCGCAGCTGGTGGTGCGCGATGTCACGGTGGCCGCGGCGGGCGCCCACGCCCCGCTGCTGCAGGCCGAACGCGTACTGCTGTCGCTGCCGTGGCAGACCATCCGCAGTCGCGGTGCGGATCTCTCGGTCACGCGCATCGAGCTCGACGCGCCGCATGTGCAGCTGCCCGCGCTGCTCGACTGGCTCGATTCACGCCCCCCCGGCGATGGCAAGATGCCGCCGATCACCGACGGGGTCCGCATCGTGCGCGGGCGACTCGATGGCGGCAGCTGGCGCGTCGATGACCTGCGTCTCGACCTGCCCGCCCTGCACGCCGGGCGCGCGATCGACGCGCAGCTCGCCGGCACCGCGCATCTCCAAGCCCTGCAATTGCCGTTCGATCTGCACGTGCACGCCGATCGCGCCGTCGACGCACGTGCACTGCAGGCGCGCGGAACGCTGGCACTGCTCCACGCATCCGGTCGTCTGGACACGACGCTGCAGGCCGATGGCACGCGCATCGACGCCGACATGCCGGGATTCGCACTCGCGCCGTTGCGCATCGCCGCCCAGGCCCGCTGGCAGGGTGCGGACGCCGCACCGGTGCCGTTCGTGCTCGGCCTGCACGGCGCGCTGCGCGTCGGCGAAGGTCCCGACATGCTGCGCTTCGCTCCGCTAGGCATCGCCGTTCGCGGCGAAGGCGTGGTGCCCGACGTGCTGGCGGCCGGCCACGCGCGCTACGGCGGCGACGCTGTCGACGCCGCACTCGAGGGCAGGCTCGCGCATTGGCCGCAGGCCTGGCCGCCCCTGCCTGCGCCGCTGGACGTCGCGGACGTACCGATGCCGTTCTCGCTGCGCTACGACGGCCCGGCCGACGCCTCGGCGCCGCTCGCGCTGCACATCGCGCATCCGCAGGCCCGTTTCGAGGGCGAGGCGCGCATCGCAGCAATGCTGGCATGGCTGGACGACATCGCCACCGGCTCGCCGGTGCCGCCGCTGCGCGGACAGCTGACGGCCGAGCGCGTGGAGGTCGCCGGCGCCGTGCTCGAAGGCGTCGAGATCGAATTCGACGACGGCAGCGCAGAGGCGGCGCCTTGATCGCACACCCGGACTACGCAACGCGCCTGCTGGCCTGGTTCGACGTGCACGGCCGGCACGACCTGCCCTGGCAGCACCCGCGCACGCCGTACCGCGTGTGGCTGTCGGAGATCATGCTGCAGCAGACCCAGGTGCGGGTCGTGATTCCGTACTTCGAACGTTTCGTCGCCGCGCTTCCCGACGTACGCGCCCTGGCCGCCGCGCCGCAGGATGACGTCCTCGCGCTGTGGTCGGGCCTGGGCTACTACGCACGCGCGCGCAATCTGCATGCGGCGGCAAAGGCCTGCGTCGAGTTGCACGACGGCGATCTGCCGCGGGATCCCGGCGCCCTGCTTGCCCTGCCCGGCATCGGTCGCAGCACTGCCGGTGCGATCCTGTCGCAGGCCTGGGGCGATGCGTTTCCGATTCTCGACGGCAACGTCAAACGCGTGCTCGCGCGGCGTCACGCCGTCGAAGGCTGGCCTGCGCAGCCCAAGATCGAGAAGCAGTTGTGGGCGATCGCGGAAACGTTGCTCCCGGCCACGCGTCTGGCCGACTACACCCAGGCGCAGATGGATTTCGGCGCGACCCTGTGCACGCGCCACAGCCCGGCCTGCCTGCTGTGCCCGGTGAATGCCGACTGCGCCGCGTTCGCGCAGGGCCGTGTCGACGAGCTGCCGACACCACGTCCGACCAAGGCCCTGCCCGAGCGCGAGGCCAGCGTGCTGCTGCTCGAAGACCGCGACGGCCGGGTGCTGCTGGAAAAGCGCCCTCCGACCGGCATCTGGGCCTCGCTGTGGTCATTGCCGCAGGTTGACGACGACGCGCTTGCCGTCGACTGGTTGCGCACGCAGATGCCGAGCCTGGTCGACGCAGCGGATCTGGACATGCCGCGTCGCTTGCTGCCCGTGCAGCACGGTTTCACCCATTTCCGCCTGCGCCTGCAGCCGCTGCACTGGGCCGGCCTCGCCGCGTGTCACCACGTGCGCGACAATGACGCCCTACGCTGGGTGGCACGCGAAGACCTCGCGACGCTCGGCATTCCCGCCCCGATCCGCACGCTGCTGCTCGCGCCGCGTATCGCCCTGGAGGATTGATCATGAGCCGACGCGTCTTCTGCGTCCACGACCAGACCGAAACCGATGGTCTGGATTTCATTCCCTGGCCGGGCGACCTGGGCAAGCAGGTCTTCGCCGAAATCGGCAAGCCGGCCTGGGCGCGCTGGCTGGCCCACCAGACCATGCTGATCAACGAGAACCGGCTTTCGCCGCTCGACCCCAAGCACCGCGCGTTCCTCGAAACCCAGATGCGCGCGTACCTGTTCGACCGGCAGACCGACCGTGTCGCCGGTTACGTGCCCGAATCGGACGGCTGATCCATCGGCGGCGCGTCGGCGGCGTTCTGTCGCTCTGCCGCGCGCACGGCCTTGACGTCGAGGGCGCGGATCTGCCGGATGTGGCAGGGAATGCTGATCGATCCGCGATTGCGCACCAGCACCTTGTCGAAACGTGCGTTGACCCGGCTCATGCTGCTGGTCAGGCCGATCGCGTTGGTGAAGGCGAGATCCTGGCAGGGACCGGCCAGGTCGAGCAGCCAGGCCTCGCTTGGCCGGGTCCAGACCGCGAGCGCGCTGTCGCCCAGTGGTGTCCAGCCGTTGATCGAACCGAAATAGCGGAAGTGGTCGACCGCCTCGCCGGCGTGCGCGTCATAGAGCGCGTACTTGTCTGCATCGCTCATGCGGGGTGTGGAGCTGCAGGCGGCGAACAGGGCGCCCAGCGCGACGCAGGCGGTCAGAACAGTACGACGAAGCAACGACTGGGCCACGGCGGCCTCCGGCGATTCGCAGTCGGGGCGTCCGATCATGCGCCAGCCGCCGTCATCCCGACGCCCCGCACTGCAGGACGTTCAGTCGCCGGCGGGCCGCGCAGCGTTTAGGCTGTCGCGCCCAGCCGCGCAGGACCGCCCGACATGTCGTCATCGCCAACCGGTCACCGGCAGGCCCTGATCTTCGCCGCAGGTCTGGGCGAGCGCATGCGCCCGCTCACCGACGCCACGCCCAAACCATTACTGGTCGCAGGCGGCAAGCCGCTGATCGTCTGGCACCTGGAGAAGCTCGCCGCATGCGGCGTGCGCGACGTGGTGGTCAACATTTCCTGGCTCGCCGGCATGTTCGCGCCGGCGCTCGGCGACGGCAGCCGCTGGGGATTGCGCCTGCACTGGTCGCACGAGGGCGCGCCGCCGCTGGAAACCGGGGGCGGCATGCTGCATGCGCTGCACGAACTCGACGATGCGCCCTTCATCGCGGTCAATGGCGACATCTGGACCGATTTCGATTTCGCGCGCCTGCCGGCCGCACCTACGGGCGATGCGCACCTGGTGCTGGTCGACAACCCCGCGCACAACCCTGGCGGCGACTTCGCGCTCGACGGCGCGCGCGTACAGGGCGAAGCTGCGGACCGGCTGACGTTCTCGGGCATCGGCGTCTATCGCCCGGGTCTGCTCCAGGGCTGGCGCGAGGTCGTCGGCAACGTGCCCGGCGTCGATGCCGAACCTCCGCGTTTCAAGCTTGCCCCGCTGCTGCGCGCGGCGATGGCGCGCGGTCGCGTCAGTGGCGAGCACCATGCCGGACGCTGGACGGATGTCGGCACGCCGGAGCGGCTTGCCCGACTCGATGCGACGCTGGGTTCCCCAGCCCGGCGTTGACGGGCCGGACGGCTTCAGGCGCCGGGCGCTGGCGGCCGCGCCATCGCGACATCACCCAAGGCGCTCACGCCCGGCGGTTCGACTGCCGCGCATCGCGGTTCAATCCAGCGACAGCACCTGGCGCACGAAGGGCACAGTGAGACGCCGTTGCGAGGCCAGCGACGCGTGGTCCAGCCGGTCGAGCAAGGCGGTCAGCGCCGGCAAGTCGCGGTCGACCCGACGCAACAGCCAGTCGATCGTCGCGGCATCGACCTGCAGGCCACGGCGTTCGGCGCGCAGGCGCAGCAGTTCGTGGCGGCCGGCATCGTCGAGTGCGGGCAACGGCACGCGCACGCACTGGCCCAGCCGCGAACGCAGGTCCGGCAGCGCCAGCGTCAGTGCGTCGGGCGCCGCGGACGCGGTGTAGAACACGCTGCGCCCCGCATCGTGCAGACGATTGTGCAGATCGAACAGCGCGATCTCGTCGTCGCGATCGCCGGCGATCGCATCGATATCGTCGACCGCCACCAGATCGTGCGCCTCCAGGCCCTGGACCGCATCGCGCAGGCGCCCGGCAACGCTGCGCAGCGGCAGATAGACCGCGCGCCGACCGAGCCGGTCGGCTTCGGCGCACAGCCCGATCGCCAGATGGGTCTTGCCGGTACCCGGGCCGCCCTCGACATAAAGACCGCGCCGCGCGCCGGCGAGGGCGAAGTCGCGCAATTGCGGCAGCAGCGCCGGCGCGTCGGCGACGAAGGTGTCCAGCCGCTGGTCCGGCGGATACCGGAGCGCCAGCGGCAGCTGGGGAGACGGACTGCTCATGCGGAAGATCAGGTCGCGTCCGCGCCCTTGGTCGCGTCGGTGAGGATGACCGACGGACGATGCGCGGTCCCGGTGATCTCGATTTCCGGCTTGTCGCCTGCGTACAGGCGACTGTGCGTGTAGCGCTCGTGGGCGAAGCGCAGCAGCACGTTGGCCACCGCCGCCACGGGCAAGGCCAGCAACATGCCGAGGAAGCCGAACAGCTGACCACCGGCGAGCACGGCGAAGATCACCGCGACCGGATGCAGGCCGATGCGGTCGCCGACCAGGCGCGGCGTGAGCACGTAGCTTTCGACCAGCTGGCCGATGGTGAACACCACGCCGATCAGGATCAGCAGCTGCCAGTCGAAGCCCTGCGCCTGCACGATCGCCGCGATCAGCGCCAACGCGATGCCGACCGTCGCGCCCAGATAGGGAATGAAACTGATCAGACCGGCGACCATGCCGATGAGCAGACCCAGCCGCAGGCCAACCAACGACATGCCCACCGCGTAGATCGCGCCCTGCCCCAGCATCACCAGGAACTGGCCGCGCAGGAATCCGCCCAGCGATTCGCTGGTTTCACGCGCCAGGCGTGTCGCGGTGTCGATGTGGTCGCGCGGGATCAGTGCGGCGACGCGCTCGACCAACAGGTCCCAGTCGCGCATGAAATAGAACGCCAGGATCGGCACCAGCACCAGATTGATGACCAGCGTGAGAATCGCGAAACCCGAACGCGACGCGTAGGCCAGCACGGTCGCTGCCACCCCACCGGCCTGCTGCCAGTGCTCGCGCACCAGCTGGATCAGGCGTTCGGTGTCCAGCCACGACACCACCTCGTAACCGGTGCGCTGTTCGACCCACGGCAGCGCCGTTCCGATCACCCAGTCGCGGTACTGCGGCAGGCTGTCGATCAGGGTCACGATCTGCCGCTCGATCATCGGCACCAGGATGATCAGCACCAATGCCAGCAGCAGTGTCATCAGCGCGAACACCAGCGTCACCGCCACGGCGCGCGAGCGGCCGCGGCGTTCGAGGCGATCGACCAGGGGGTCCCCCAGCCAGCCGAGCAGCAGAGCGAGCACGAACGGCGTGAGGATCGGTCCCAGCAGCCAGATCACCCAGCCGACCGCGAAGGCCACCAGACCCCATTGCAGGCGCTTGAGAAAACGCGCGACGTCGGCGTTCGCGGGATCGGTCTGGAGCATCGGCAGGTCCGCAAAAAGGACGGCGTGGACGGGATCAGCGCAGGTGGAACACGGGCGTGACGCCCTCGAGATTGCCGTCCGCTTCGACCAGGACGTTCTCGTCGGCCATGCGGCGGAAGCCGCTCAGGCCGGTCAGCAGGTCCAGTTGCACTTCCAGGCCCTTCGGGGTCGCCCGTACCGGGCGGATGCCGCGCACCACCGACATGCGCTGCAGCTGCGCAGACAGGCGGATGTAGTCGGCGCCGCTGTTGATGCCGGAGAACACGATGTTCTGGGTCGACGGCTCGCCTGCCGGGCTGGTCCGCGCATAGCGCTTGACCAGCGCATCGGCAGCACCGTCGGCGCCGCTGGCGAGCGTGCGGCGTGCGTCCTCGCCGGTCTCGCTCCAGCGCGCGAGCACGCGGCCGTCGTCGACGAAGATCCAGTCGGCCTTCCAGCCGGCGCCGTCGCGGTAGAGCTTGCCGATCAGCTGCATCGGCGGGTTGTAGCGGGCCGAGATGCGGGCGATTGACGCAGTGTCACCGCGCCAGATCGCGCCGACTGCGGCCTGCTCGGCGGCGTTGCCGGTCGGCAGACCCAGGCGGTAGCCGCGTTCGACCGCGCGATCGAGCGTGGGACGGGCGACATTGTTGTGCTGCAGGGCCACCAGGCGCGGACCGGAACCGTCGTCGATCGCCAGCCACATCACGGGCTTGGGACGCGGGTCGGGCCATACCGGCAGACCGAGCGCACCGGCGACGGCGTCGACATCGTCCTGGCGGAAGCGCACCACGAGCTTGGTGGTGAAGGTCGGCGAACCGCGTGAGGACACGCCCTCGTCCTGGCGGTAGTCGTAGCCCTCGACGTACTGGCCGGCGCGGCGCAGCTCCTGCGACACACCCGGACGCTGGGCGGCATTGCGGTCGCCCGACAGCTTGCCCAGCACCTGCGCCAGCGCGCGGGCAAAGCCCGCTTCACGCTCGGCCTCGCTCTGGCTGCGCACGGTGATCTCGGCGGCATACATACCCGCAGCCTCGGCGCGATCGCCTTCGACGCGCTGCGCGAACGCCGCGCCGGAGACGGCCATCAGCCCCAGCAATGCGGCCAGCAGCCACGTCGACATTCCCAACAAGCGCGTCTGGCGGTGCATCCGGTGAGTCCTGGATCGGGGCGGCAACGAGGCGCGATGGTGCCACAAACGACGTGGCCGTTCCGCCGCGACGCGCACGACTGCGGGCCGGACGGCTGCTAAAATCGCCGGTCTTCCCGCCTTGCGAAGGCCACCGTGACCGCTCCCACTCCCCTGACCTACCGCGATGCAGGCGTCGACATCGACGCGGGCAACGAACTCGTCGAACGCATCAAGCCGCTGGTCAAGCGCAGCTTCCGGCCCGAGGTGATGGGCGGGCTGGGCGGCTTCGGCGCACTGTTCGACCTGTCGGGCAAGTACCGCGAGCCGGTGCTGGTTTCGGGCACCGACGGCGTGGGCACCAAGCTCAAGCTGGCCCAGCAGCTGGGCCGCCACGACACGATCGGCATCGACCTGGTCGCGATGTGCGTCAACGACGTGCTGGTGCAGGGCGCCGAACCGCTGTTCTTTCTCGACTACTTCGCCACCGGCAAGCTCGACCTCGACACCACGGCCGCGGTCATCGGCGGCATCGCGCGCGGCTGCGAGCTATCGGGCTGCGCACTGATCGGCGGCGAAACCGCCGAGATGCCCGACATGTACGCGATCGGCGAATACGACCTGGCCGGGTTCACCGTCGGTGCGGTCGAGAAATCCGAGCTGCGCGACGGCAGCAAGGTGCAGGCCGGCGACGTGCTGATCGGCATCGCGTCGAGCGGCCCGCATTCGAACGGTTACTCGCTGATCCGCCGCATCTTCGATCGCGCCGGGCGCCCGACCGATGTCGAGGTCGGCGGCGTGAACCTGATCGATGCGCTGATGGCGCCGACCACGCTCTACGTCAAGCCGGTGCTGGAGCTGCTGCGCGGCGAACTCGGCCCGCAGCTGCACGCAATGGCGCACGTCACCGGCGGCGGCCTGACCGAGAACATCATCCGCGTGATTCCCGAAGGTCTCGGCCTCACGATCGACGCGCAGGCCTGGCCGCAGCCGCCGGTATTCGAATGGCTGCAGCGCGAAGGCGCGGTGGCCGACCACGAGATGTGGCGCACCTTCAACTGCGGCATCGGCTTCGTGCTGGTCGTACCGGCCGACAGCGTCGCCGCATTCGGCGGCGCGCTCGAGGGTCTGGGCCTGGCGCACTGGACGATCGGCGAAGTCGTGGGCGCCGGCGAAGTCGACCGTGTCCGCATCGCTTGAGGACGCGCTCGTCGCCGCGCGCGACGACGAGCATCTGCGCCTGCTCGCGATCTTCCATTACGTGCTGGCCGCGTTCACGGCGCTGTTCGCGCTCCTGCCAACGCTGCACCTGCTGATGGGCATCGGCATGCTGAGCGGTCACCTGTCGCCCGGCGATTCGGATGCGCGCTTCGTTGGCGGGATTCTGGTCGGCATTGCCTTGGTGTTCATCCTCGGCGGGCTCGGCATGGCGGCGCTGCTCGCCTGGACGGGGCGCAACCTGTCGAAGCGGCGGCACCACCTGGCCTGCCTGATTGTCGCCGGCCTGTGCTGTGCGATCGCGCCGTTCGGCACGGTGCTGGGCGTGTGCTCGCTGATTGTCCTGCTGCGGCCGGCCGTGAAAGCCCGTTTCGCGACGGCCTGACATGACGTTGCGTCTTGCGGTCCTCGCCTCCGGCCGCGGCAGCAACCTGCAGGCGATTCTCGACGCGATCAGCGCGGGTACGCTCGATGCGGATGTGGTCGGCGTGTGGTCGGACCGCAGCGACGCGCAGGCGCTCGTGCGCGCCCGCGATGCCGGCATTCCCACGCGTGCGGTCCGCCCGCGCGACTTCGCGGACCGCGCCGCGCACGACTTCGCCCTGTTCGACGCCATCGACGCGGCCAAGCCCGACGTGATCGTCTGCGCCGGCTACATGCGCCTGATCGGCGCAGCCGTGCTCGAAACGCGTGCCGGGCGACTGGTGAACATCCATCCTTCGCTGCTGCCGGCGTTCAAGGGCCTGCACACGCACCAGCGTGCGATCGACGCCGGCGTCGCCGAGCACGGCTGCAGCGTGCATTACGTCACCGCCGAGCTCGACGGCGGCCCGGTGATCGCGCAGGCGCGCGTGCCGGTGCTGGCCGGAGACGATGCATCGACGCTTGCTGGGCGCGTGCTCGCGCGCGAACATCCGTTGCTGCTCGAAACCCTGCGCCGGCTCGCCTCGGGGCGGGTGCGCTGGGATGAAGAAGGCGTTCATGCGGACGGTCGTCTGATGGCCGCCCCGCTTCAGCTGACAGCCACCGATCGCTTCGCATGATGGCGGCCCTATGCGCCTGCTCACCCTGATTGCAGTCCTCCTGGTCCCCGCCGCCTGGCAGGCGCCCGCGCGCGCAGCCGAACTCGAGCCGTTCGTGGCGACCTACGACGCCTGGTACGAGGGCAAGCAGGCCGGCACGGCGACGATGCGCCTGCAGCCGCAGGGCGCGCAGTGGCAGGTGGATCTGGGCATCCGCGGCAACCGCGGCTTTGCCGGCATCCTCGGCCTGAACATCGAACAGGACACGGTGTTCGACGTCGTCGGTGACACGTATCGCCCCTTGCGACAGAGCACGACGCGCAAGGCGGCGGTGTTCTTCAACCGCAAGGTCGAGGGTGTCTACGACTGGAATGCCGGCACCGCGCGCTGGACCGGCGACATCAGCAAGCGCCGCCGCGACCCGGTGCCGCTTCAGGCCGGCGACATGAGCGCACTGCTGATCAACCTGGCAGTGATGCGCGATGCCGCGCCGGATGCCGCTCTGCAGTACCGCTTCGTCGACGGTGGACGCGTGCGCGATCACGCCTACCAGGCGGCCTCGGAACCCGAACTGGTGCAGGTCGGCGAGATCAGCTACTCGGCCCTGCGCGTTTCACGGACCAATGGTGGCAACGACGAGATGATCATCTGGGTCGCGGACGGTGTTCCCACGCCCGTGCGCATCCTGCAACGCGAAAACGGCGAGGACGCAGTGGACCTGCGCCTGGTCGAATACCAAGGAGTTCCATGATGAAGACCCGTTTCTCCATGCCCCGCATGTTTGCCACCGCCGGCGCCGCTCTGCTCGCGGTTGCCGCCTTGCCGGCGCTCGCGCTCGAGCCCTTCAGTGCGACCTACCAGGCCAACTACATGGGCCTGCGCGCACAGGCCAACATGCAGCTGGCCCAGGAAAGCGGCAATCGCTGGAAGTACGGGCTGGAAGTTGCCGGCGCCGGCGCGCGCCTGGAGCAGAACACCGTCTTCGAGGCCAATGGCGAGCAGTGGCGCCCGGTGTCGAGCAGCGATTCGCAGCGCGGAGAATCGGGCATCGCGGCGATGCTGATGAAGAACCGCGAGCTCAACACGACCTACGACTGGAACAGCGGCGAGGCGCGTTTCTCCGGCGATGTCCGCGACGGCCAGAGTGGCCCGGTCACACTGCAGGCCGGCGACCTGGACGGCATGCTGATGAATCTTGTGCTGGTGCGCGACGTGCAGGCGGGCAAGTCGCCGCTGCGTTATCGCCTCGTCGAGGACGGCCGTGCCAAGCGTCAGGTGTTCGAGCGCCAGGGCACCGAGCAGGTGACCGTGGGCGGGCAGACGATGGAAGCCACCAAGGTCGTGCGCACCGACGGCCGCCGCCAGATCGTCGCATGGATCGTCGACGACCTTCCGGTCCCCGCGCGCCTGCTGCAGCGCCGCGACGGCAAGGACCACATCGACATGCGGTTGCAGTCGGTGAACTGATCCATCGGCGAAGTCGATGCACAAGGGAAAGGCCCCGCATTGCGGGGCTTTTTTAGATGCATTGCCGGACGCGGCCGGGCTCGTCAGGACGACGCACGCGGCGTCGGAACGTGCGTCGGGCGTGCCTTACGGCGCGGCCTCGGTCCGGCATTCGACCCGGATCGACTCGCCCGAGCCGCGCCGGCGGTAGTCGACGCAGCTGCGGTTGCCGTCCCGGGTGCGCACCGCGCGCACGGTGAAGAAGCCCTGCAGGATTTCGGTGCGGGTCAGTTCGCCGTCGTCATTCCAGTCCATCTCGCGGAACTCCATGCCGCTGAGCGCGGCCGCGCCGGTGTAACGCATCCAGCCCAGCGCGAGCAGCACCAGCGCCAGGGTCACGAACAGCGCAATGCGCCGGTTGGAGAGTCGGCCGCGGAACGCCATGTCACTTCACCCTGCGGATCCGGGCGCCCAGGCCCGAGAGCTTCTCCTCGATGCGCTCGTAGCCGCGGTCGAGGTGGTAGATGCGGTCGATGACGGTTTCGCCCTCGGCGACGAGGCCGGCCAGGATCAGCGACGCCGATGCGCGCAGGTCGGTCGCCATCACCGGCGCGCCGCTCAGCCGGCTCACCCCGTGCACGCTGGCACGCGGGCCGTCGATGTCGATCTCCGCGCCCAGGCGCATCAGCTCGCTGACGTGCATGAAACGGTTCTCGAAGATCGTCTCGTCGATCGTGCCCGTGCCATCGGCCACGCAGTTCATCGCCATGAACTGGGCCTGCATGTCGGTGGGGAAGCCCGGATGCGGTGCGGTGACGATGTCGATCGCGCGCGGGCGCCGGCCCTGCATGTCGACGGTCACGCCGTCGCCATCGATCTCGACGACGGCGCCGGCGTGACGCAGGCGTTCGAGCACTGCGCCCAGCGTATCGGGCCGCGCGCCCACGGCGGTCACGCGCCCCCCCGTCATCGCTGCGGCGACGAGGAAGGTGCCGGTTTCGATGCGATCAGGCACCACGCTGTGCGTGGCGCCATGCAGCCGCGCCACGCCGCGCACTTCGATGCGCGAGGTGCCCGCGCCGCGGATGTCGGCCCCCATCGCGATCAGGCACTCGGCCAGGTCGACGATCTCCGGCTCGCGCGCGGCGTTGTCGATCAGCGTCGTGCCCTCGGCCAGCGTGGCGGCCATCAGCACGTTCTCGGTCGCGCCGACGCTGATCGTCTCGAACACCACGTGGCCGCCGCGCAGCCGTTCGGCGCGTGCGCGGATGAAGCCGTGCTCGACCGTGATCGTCGCGCCCAGCGCCTCGAGCGCCTTGATGTGCAGGTCGACCGGGCGCGCGCCGATGGCGCAGCCGCCGGGCAGCGAGACTTCGGCCGCGCCGTAGCGGGCCAGCAGCGGTCCGAGTACCAGCACCGAAGCGCGCATCGTGCGCACCAGTTCGTACGGCGCCACCTGGCTGTTGACGCTGCGCGGATCGACGGTCACCCGCCCCTGCGACACGTCATGTTCGACGCCTGCGCCCAGCCCGGACAACAGCTTGGTCGTGGTCAGCACGTCGTGCAGATGCGGGACGTTGGTCACCTCCACCGGCGCATCGGCCAGCAGGGTCGCGCAGAGGATCGGCAGCACCGCATTCTTGGCGCCGGAAATGCGCACCTCGCCCTGCAGCGTGGTACCGCCGGTGACGACGATCTTGTCCATCAGCCCTGCCCCGCGCCTGCGGCGTGCTCGTCGGGCGTGCGGGTGGTCAGCGCCAGCGCGTGGATCTCGCGCCCCATCAACGCGCCGAGCGTCGCGTAGACCATGCGGTGACGCGCCAGCGGCAGTTTGCCGGCGAAGGCGGGCGAGACGACCAGCGCTTCGAAGTGCACGCCGTCGTCGCCCTGCACCTGCACGACGGCGTCGGGCAGACCCTGCTGGATGAGGTCGGTGATGGTCTGGGTATCCAAGAGTCGATCCTGTGGCCGCGCTGCCCGGCCGAGAACGTCGCCAGCGCGCTGCGTGAAGCGCGAATGAGCCGTCATCGCCGACGCCGCCTCTCGCGGGGCATTCACGTCGGGAAGCGCATAAAATGAACGGCTTAGCCTAACGGAAAAGCCCTGTGCCGGATATGCACGCGACCGCCTCCAACCCCCTCGCCACGCCGCCCGGTTTCGCCGAAAGCGGCCGTCGCGTGTTCGAAGTGGAGGCCCAGGCGCTGCAGGCGGTTGCCGCGCGTCTGGATGGCGATTTCTCCGCCGCCTGCGCGCGCATGCTCGAGTGCCGGGGGCGCGTTGTGTGCACCGGCATGGGCAAGTCCGGACATGTGGCCCGCAAGATCGCCGCCACCCTCGCCTCCACCGGCACGCCGGCGTTCTACGTGCATCCGGGCGAGGCCGGCCATGGCGATCTGGGCATGATCACCGATGCCGATGTAGTGCTGGCGCTGTCGTACTCGGGCGAGTCGGACGAGATCCTGATGCTGCTGCCGGTGCTCAAGCGTCAGGGCAATCCGCTGATCGCGATGACCGGCCGCGCGACGTCGACGATGGCCGCGGCGGCCGACATCCATCTCGACATCAGCGTACCCGCCGAGGCCTGCCCACTGGCCCTGGCGCCGACGTCGAGCACCACCGCATCCCTGGCGATGGGCGATGCGCTGGCGGTCGCCCTGCTCGAGGCGCGCGGCTTCACCGCCGACGATTTTGCGCGTTCGCACCCGGCCGGCGCGCTCGGCCGTCGGCTGCTGCTGCACATCCGCGACGTCATGCATGGCGGCCAGGAGATCCCTGCGGTAGCGGCGGATGCGTCGCTGGCCGATGCGCTGCTGGAGATGAGCCGCAAGCGCCTGGGCATGACCGTGGTCGTCGATGGCGAGCAGCGGCTGATCGGCCTGTACACCGACGGCGACTTGCGCCGGACGCTGACCGATCCGGCCATCGACGTGCGCAATGCGCGCATCGCCGACGTCATGACACGTGACCCGATCGCGATTCCCGCCGACGCCCTGGCCGTCGAGGCCGCGCGCCTGATGGAGACACGCAAGATCACCATGCTGCCGGTCATCGACGAGGCGCGACGCGTCGTCGGCGCGCTGAACGTCCAGGACCTCTTGCGCGCCCGCGTGGTCTGAAGCAGGCGCCCATTCATTCCATGCCCGATACTTTCGCCCACATGCCGGCCTCCCCCCTACCCTTCGCCGACGTCCCCGACGCCGTCCACGCACGCGCCGCCCGTGTGCGCCTGGCCTGCTTCGATGTCGACGGCACCCTGACCGACGGCAGCCTGGTGTTCGACGCCGAAGGCCGCGAGCTCAAGACCTTCCATGTGCACGACGGTCAGGGCCTGGTGCTGCTGCGCAAGGTCGGCATCGCCGTCGCGCTGATCACCGCGCGCAAGGGCGGCATCGTCGAGCGCCGCGCCGCCGACCTCGGTGTCCAGGCGCACGTGCACGTCGCCGACAAGCGCGCCCAGGTACAAACGCTGTGCGGCACCCTTGGCATCGGTCTGGACGAAGTGGCGTTCATGGGCGACGACCTGGCCGACGTGGGCGCGATGCGCGCGGTCGGCTTTGCGGTGGCGCCGGCGGATGCGCACGCCTGCGCCGGCGACAGCGCGCACTGGCGCACGCGCGCCAGTGGCGGACGGGGTGCAGGCCGTGAACTGTGCGACCTGATCCTGCATGCGCAGGGGCGGCTGGCCGGCATCCATGCCGACGGGCGGGTCTCGTGAACTGGCGCGTGATCCTGACCGTCGTTCTGCTGGTCGGCGCCCTGGTCTCTGGCTGGTCGGCGTGGCGGCAGCAGGACAACATCGTCGCCACCGACCCTGCCGACGGCCGCACCGACTACCTGCTGCGTGATTTCGATATCGTCGCGCTCGACAGCGAAGGCCGTGAAGCCTTCTCGCTGCAGGCGCCCGAACTGCAGCAGACCCCCGGGGCGCGCACGCTCGAACTGGTGACGCCGCTGTTCCACATCCCCGAAACCGAGGGCGATGGCCGCTGGCAGGTGCGCGCGAGCACCGGCTGGGTGTCGGAGGACAACGAGGAAGTGCGCCTGCGCGGCGACGTCGTGGCCGACAGTCCGGAGGGCAGTCCCCGTCCGACGCGCATGCGTACCGACGCACTGAACGTATTCCCGCAACGCAACCAGGCCACGTCCGACGCCCTGGTCGATGTCGAACAGCCCGGCTCTACAATGCAGGGCACCGGCATGCGTGCCGACCTCGATTCGGGACGGATCGAGCTTCTCTCGAAGGTGAGACTCCGCAATGAACCGACTGCCCGCCGCTAGTCTGCTCCTCGCCGCCGCGCTCGTCGCGCCGCTGGGCGTGGCCGCGAAATCGTCCGATCGCAACCAGCCCATCGATGTGGAGGCCGGCAGCAGCGACTGCTCGGTCAGCAACGAGCAGCTGCCGTGCCTGCTGACGCAGGGGGTCACGATCACCCAGGGCACACTGGAGATCCAGGCCACACGTGCCGATCTGCGCCGTCGCGGCGGCGAGTTCCAGCGCGTGATCCTCAACGGTGGCCCGGTGCGGATGAAGCAGCAGATGGACGACGGCGGCTGGGTGGATGCGAGCGCGACACAGGCCGACTACACCATGCAGGACGACACCGTCGTGCTGACCGGCAACGCGGTGGTCAACCAGCCCGGCCAGGGCAAGATCGAAGGCCAGCGCATCGTCTACAACATGTCCACCGGCCGGGTTCAGGGCGGCGGCGAAGGCCAGGGCCGCGTGCGCATGCAGTTCCAGCCGCGCAACCAGGGCCAGCAGCCCGCGCAGCCGCAGCGCCCGGCATCGCAGGGCGGCCGCTGATGCTCGTCGCCGAGGGTCTGCGCAAGCGTTACAAGCAGCGCGAGGTCGTCAAGGAATTCGGGCTGACGCTCGAATCGGGTGAGGTCGTGGGCCTGCTCGGCCCCAACGGCGCCGGCAAGACCACCTGCTTCTACATGATCGTCGGCCTGGTGCCGGCCGATGCCGGTCGCATCGTGCTCGACGGCCACGACATCACCGCCGAGCCGATGTACACGCGCGCCAAGCGCGGCGTGGGCTATCTGCCGCAGGAACCGTCGGTGTTCCGCAAGCTCAGCGTCGCCGACAACATCATGCTGGTGCTGGAACTGCGCGAGGACCTCGACAAGGCCGGCCGCCAGAAGGCGCTGGCCGACCTGATGGACGAGCTGCAGATCACCCATGTCGCCGACCAGGCCGGCGCCAGCCTGTCGGGCGGCGAACGCCGCCGCGTGGAAATCGCCCGCGCGCTCGCCGCCAACCCGCGCATGATGCTGCTCGACGAACCCTTCGCAGGCGTCGACCCGATTTCGGTCGGCGAGATCCAGCGCATCGTCACCCATCTCAAGGAACGCGGCATCGGCGTGCTGATCACCGATCACAACGTCCGCGAGACCTTGGGGATCTGCGACCGCGCGTATATCCTCAGCGATGGCGGCGTGCTGGCTCAGGGAGCTCCGGACGCGCTGCTGGCCAATCCCGATGTGCGCCGTGTCTACCTGGGGGAATCCTTCCGTCTGTAGTCGGCGCACGCATCCGGTCAGGGAGTTCCGGAGACGATGAAGCCACGACTGCAGACATCACTGGGACAGAACCTCGTCCTGACGCCGCAGCTGCGTCAGGCGCTGCATCTGCTGCAGCTGTCGACGGTCGAGCTCGAAACCGAGATCGCCGCCGCGGTCGAAAGCAACCCGCTGCTCGACTGGGAAGAACCCCAACCCGTCGGCGTCGAACCGCTGTCCGAACGTGTCAGCGCCCAGGATGCGCGTGAGGCACGCGAGGCCGAACGCCGCGAGGTCGATGGCGCCGACAGCCGCGACGGCGAGACGCAGGCCTGGGACGGCGACGACGGCTGGTCTGAACGCGGCGGCGGCGGCGGACAGGGTGGCGACTTCGACGGCGACGGCGATCCCGCCGACCGCATGATCCAGTCCGAAAGTCTGCAGGACCACCTGTCCTGGCAGCTGCATCTGAGCACGATGTCGCCGCGTGATCGCAACATCGGCATCGCGCTGATCGATGCCATCGACGATGACGGTTACCTGCGCGCCTCGCTCGAGGACATCGCCGCGACTTTGCGCCCCGACATCGATGCTGCCGCCGACGAGATCGCCGCCGTCCTGTGCCGCGTGCAGCGCTTCGACCCCGTCGGAATCGGGGCGCGCGACCTGGGCGAATGCCTGTGCCTGCAGCTCGACCCGATGCCCGCCGACACGCCCGGCCGCGCGCTGGCGCTGCGTGCGGCGCGCGAGCACATCGAACGCCTGCCGCGCCTGGGCGCGAGCGGCCTGGCCGATGCGCTCGGCTGCACACCGAGCGAGGCCGACACCGCGCTGCAGCTGCTGCGCAGCCTCGACCCGCGCCCCGGTGCGCAGATCGGCACCATTCCGCACGACAACTACGTCACGCCCGACTGCGTGATCGCCCGCCACAACGGGGTCTGGCGCGTCACGCTGGCCGGTTCGCATGCGCCCCGCCTGACGATCCACCGGGGCTACGAGCAGCTGATCCAGCATGCCGGCGCGAGCGATGCGGGCTATCTCAAAGGCCGGCTGCAGGAAGCCCGTTGGTTGCTCAAGAACATCGAGGCCCGCGGCGAGACCCTGCTGAAGGTCGTGCGCTGCCTGGTGCGGCAGCAGTCGGGCTTTCTCGAATTCGGCAAGCGCGCCCTGCGGCCGCTGACCCTGCGCGAGGTGGCCGACGAGATCGGCATGCACGAGTCCACCGTCTCGCGCGCGGTGGCCCGCAAGTACGTGCACACGCCGCGCGGCACGTTGTCGCTGAAGGACTTCTTCGATTCGGGCGTCGGCACCGAGGGCGGCGGCGAAGCGTCGAGCACTGCGATCCAGCAGATGATCCGCAGCCTGGTCGACGCGGAGAACCCGCGCAAGCCGCTGTCCGACGCCCGCCTTGCCGACCTGCTCAAGGCGGCCGGCGTGCCGGTCGCACGTCGCACCGTGGCCAAATACCGCGAGGCGATGCAGATCGCGTCCTCGCACGAGCGTGTTCGCATCGCCTGAACTTCCCGCCTCCTACGGTGGTCCCAGCAATGCGACCGGCGGCGCTTGCAGCGCTTTCCGGCCGCGCTACTCTGGACCCGATCGCCCGCGGTGATCGCGGACGGGTCCTTCCCAACCGTAGAAGGAGGTTGCCGATGCATGTCGAGACCCATGGCCACCAGATCGAGGTGACGCCCGCCCTGCGCGACTACGTGGACACCAAGCTGCAGAAGCTTGGCAAGCATTTCGATCGACCGCTGGACGTGCGCGCCCAGCTCAGCCTGGACAAGCCCAACCACAAGGCCGAGGCCACGGTTCTCATCGCCGGCAAAACCCTGCACGCCGACGCCAGTGCGTCCGACATGTACGCCGCCATCGACCAGCTCGCCGACAAGCTCGACCGGCTGCTGGTCAAGCACCGCAAGAAGGTCGTCGACCACCATCGCGGCGAGAGCCCTGCACGCGACGGCACTTTCGGCTAGGCTGCGGCTCCCCACGAACCGCCCTCGGGCACCGCGCGGCATGTCCTTCACCGATCTGCTCTCGGCCGACCGCATCGTGATGCTGGTCGGCCCCGGCTCCCGCGATGTCGTGCTCGATTCGGCCGCGCGACTGCTCGCCGGCAATTCGCCGACGCTGACCCCGCTGCTCGGCCGCGCCCTGCGCGAGCGCGAGCAGCTGGGCAGCACCGGCATCGGCCGCGGTGTCGCGATTCCGCACGCACGCAGCACCGCGTTCCGGGAACCGCGCGCGGCGTTCCTGCGTCTGTCGCACCCGATCGATTTCGGCGCAGCCGACGGCCAGCCGGTCGACCTGGTGTTCGCGATGTGCGTGCCTGACCATCTGGTCGAGCAGCATCTGCAGACACTGTCGGGCCTGGTCGAATATTTCTCCGACGCCGAGTTCCGCGACGAGCTGCGCGAGGCCCGTGACCTGGCAGGCCTGCGCACCCGCCTGCTCGCCCCTGTCGCGTCCACCGCGCGCGACGCATGAACGCGAGCATCCAGGCGCAGGAACTCTTCTCGCAGCTGCACGACCGCCTCGGCCTGCGCTGGCTCGCCGGCCAGCACGGTGCGCGCCGTGTGCTCGAAGCCGGCGACACCATCTCGCGCCGCCCCTCGCTCGCGGGTTACCTCAACATCATCTATCCCAACAAGGTGCAGATCCTCGGCACCGAGGAGCTGGCCTGGCTCGACGGGCTGGATTCGCGCCTGCGCTGGGAAACCATCGAACGCATCGTCCAGTACCGGCCGCTGGCGCTGGTGATCAGCAAGGACCAGCCCTGCCCCGAAGACCTGCGCGAGGCCGCCGAGGAATCACAGACGCCGCTGTGGAGTTCGCCCAATCGCGGTCACGAACTGCTCAACCTGCTGCAGTACCACCTCGCCCGGCAACTTGCGCCGCGCGTCACGCTCCATGGCGTCTTCATGGAGGTGTATTCGATCGGCGTGCTGATCACCGGCGAATCGGGCTCGGGCAAGAGCGAACTGGCGCTGGAACTGATCACGCGTGGGCACCGTCTGGTCGCCGACGACGCGCCCGAGTTCACCCAGATCGCGCCCGATGTCCTCGACGGCACCTGCCCCGAACTGCTGCAGGACCTGCTCGAACTACGTGGCCTGGGCGTGCTCAACATCCGCGAGATGTTCGGTGACACCGCGGTGAAGCGGAACAAGTACCTTCGCCTGATCATCCACCTCAGCCGCCCCAACGCCGACACCATGATGGGCGACGGCGACGGCATGGTGCGGCTCACCGGCGACCTGGGCGTGCGGCGTGTGCTCGATCTCGACGTGCCGCTGATCACCCTGCCGGTGATGCCCGGCCGCAACCTCGCCGTGCTCGCCGAAGCGGCGACGCGCATCCACATCCTGCGCACGAAGGGCCTGGATCCGGCGGCGGCGTTCCTCGCCCGGCATTCGCAGTTCCTCGAGCGGGGCGCGCCATGAGCGTGACCCAGGCGCCTCTGTTCTACGTCGTCAGCGGCCTGTCGGGCAGCGGCAAGTCGGTCGCGTTGCGCACGCTCGAAGACCTCGACTTCTACTGCGTCGACAACCTGCCGGCCGGCATGCTCGCCGACTTCGTGGCCAACCTCACGCGCGCCGACGAACCGCCGCGGCGGTTGGCGGTGGGCATCGACGTACGCAACCGCCACACCGACCTGTCGAAAGTGCCCGGCTGGCTGGCCGATGTCGGCGCGATGGGGCTCGATCCGCGACTGGTGTTCTTCGAAACCGGCAACGAAGTGCTGCTGCGCCGGTTCGCCGACACCCGGCGGCGGCATCCGCTCAGCCGCGTCGGACTGTCGCTGGCCGATGCGATCGCGCTCGAGCGCAACCTGCTGCGGCCGCTGCGCAGCCTGGCCGACTTCGTCATCGACACCAGCGACCTCAACGTCCACCAGTTGCGCCGGCGCGTCGTCACCGAACTCGACCTGGCGCAGGACCAGTCGGTCTCGCTGCTGTTCGAATCGTTCGCCTATCGCCGCGGCGTGCCTGCCGATGCCGACTTCGTGTTCGATGCGCGCGGCCTGCCCAATCCGCACTGGGATCCGCGCATGCGTCCGCTGTCGGGGCGCGATGCCGACGTGCGCACCTGGTTCGAGGGTCATGGCGAGGTGGGCGAGTTCGCCGCCCAGGTTGCGCAGTTTCTCGACAACTGGCTGCCGCGCCTGCGCAGCGACACGCGCAGCTACGTGACCGTCGCCTTCGGCTGCAGCGGTGGCCGCCACCGTTCGGTGTACCTGGCCGAAACGCTGGCACGCCATGCGCGCGAGCAGGGCTGGCGCGACGTGGCGACCTGGCACCGCGAACTCGACTGACGCCACGCGCACGTCGCCTCGCGTGCAGGCGGGCATTTGCACGAAATACGCATTGCGTCCAGCGCTTCCGGGGCATCCCCCTGCTCTGCTAACGTCCACCGATGGCCGTCGGCGTACTTCTCATGACCCACGAAGGAATCGGTTCCGCGATGCTTGCGGTGGCGACCCGTCTGCTGCAGCAGCTTCCGCTGAAGACGGATGTCTTCGAGATGCCCTTCGACGAGGATCCCGACATCGCACTGCCGCGTGCGAGCGCGGCGATGCGGCGCGTCGACGACGGCGACGGCGTGCTGATCCTCACCGACCTCTACGGCGCCAGCCCCAGCAACGTGGCCGCGCAGCTGGCACGGCTGGGCACGCCGGCCCGACGCGTGTCCGGACTGAGCCTGCCGATGCTGCTGCGGGTGATGAACTATCCTGAGCAGGCCCTTGGCGATCTGCCGGCGACCGCCGCGGCGGGCGCGCGCAACGGCGTCCGCCTCGACGACGCCTGAGCCCTGTTTCTTTTCCCGCGGTACCAGGACTTCCCCCGATGATCGAACGTGAACTGCTCGTCGCCAACAAGCTCGGCCTGCATGCCCGCGCCACCGCCAAGCTCGTGCAGGTGCTGTCGGGCTTCCGCTGCAATGCCACGCTCGTGGCCAAGGGCCGCGAGGTCAATGCCAAGAGCATCATGGGGGTGATGCTGCTGGCCGCCGGCCACGGCACCCTGGTCGTGCTGCGCCTGGAGGGCGAAGACGAGGCGGCCGCGATGGAAGCCGCCGCGTCGCTGTTCGAGCGCAGGTTCGACGAGGAGGGCTGATGCGGCAGGCGCTCCAGGGTCAGGGCGCTTCGCGCGGCAACGCGCTTGGTCGCGCGCGCGTACGCGAACCGCATGCGCTGGAAGTCGCCGAGGCGCGCGTCGCGCCCGAGGATGCGGAGGCCGAGCTGGCGCGCCTGCATGCGGCGATCGACCAGGTCCGCGGCGAGATCCGCGCGATGCGCGATCAGCTGCATGGCGCGCTCGCACACGAGGTCGGCGAGTTCCTCGATCTGCACACCCTGCTGCTCGATGATCCGGAGCTGTTGCAGGGCCTCGACGAACTCGTCCGCTCGGGCCTGTACGGCGCCGACTACGCGCTGCGTCTGCAGCGCGACCGTCTGGCCGCGGTGTTCGAGGGCATGAACGATGCCTATTTCCGCAGCCGCATCGAGGACATCGACCACGTCATCGGCCGCGTCCACGCTGCGCTGCACGCGCACGAGGCCGAGCTGCAGGGCGTGGCCGGCGAGATCCTGGTCACCGACGCCATCGCGCCGTCGGAAATCGGGCGGCTGCAGGCGCAGGGCGTGCTGGGCATCGTGACCGCCGGCGGCAGCATGCTGTCGCATTCGGCGATCCTCGCCCGCAGCCTGCATCTGCCGCTGATCGTCAACGCACCGCAGGCGCTGGGCACGATCAACGACGGCGACGTCCTGGTGATCGACGGCGCTACGGGCGAGATGGTCGTCGAACCGGACGCCGAGGACCTGCGCGCCTATCGCGCCCGCCTGCGCGAGGAGAAGCGCGAGCGCAAGCAGCTGCGACGCCTGCGCCGGGAGCCGAGCAAGACGCTCGACGGTGTCGACATCCGCCTCTACGCCAATGCCGAATCGCGCGAGGACGTGGCCGAAGCGCACGCGCTGGGCGCGGCGGGCGTGGGCCTGTACCGCACCGAATTCCTGTTCCTGCAGGGCCGGCAGATTCCCGACGAGGACGCGCAGTTCCGCGCCTACCGCGACCTGGTGCTGGGCATGACCGGCCGCACGGTCACCATCCGCACGCTCGACATCGGCGCCGACAAGGCCGACGAGAGCGGTCTTGCGTTGCGGCATGAGCCCAATCCGGCGCTGGGCCTGCGCGGCGTGCGCCTGTCGATGGCGCGTACCGGCCTGCTCGAAACCCAGCTGCGTGCGATCGTGCGCGCCTCGGGATATGGCCCGGTGCGGATCCTGGTGCCGATGGTCAGCGGCCGCGAGGAGATCATCGCGGTGCGGCAGTTGCTTGCGCGCGTGCAGCAGGACCTGGTGCGCGAAGGCCATGCGATTGCCGAGCGCATCGCATTGGGCGCGATGATCGAAGTGCCGGCGGCGGCGATCGCGCTGCCGACCTTCGCCCGCGACCTCGACTTCATCGCGATCGGCACCAACGATCTCGTCCAGTACCTGCTCGCCGCCGATCGCAACAACGATGCGCTGGGCGAGCTGTACTCGCCGCTGCATCCGGCCGTGCTGCGGCTGTTGCACGGTGTGGTGCGCGTGGCCCGCGCGCGTGGCATGCCGGCGTCGGTCTGCGGCGAGATTGCCGGGGATGCCCGATTCACGCCGCTGCTGCTGGCGCTGGGCATCGAGGAATTGAGCCTGCACCCTTCTCCGCTGCTCGAAGTGCGTCGCGCGATCCGCGCGCTCGACCTTGGTCACCTGCGGTCGAAGGCGCCTGCCCTGCTGCGTGCCCGCGACCGGGCCGGCATCGAACGCTGGCTCGATTCGGTGCAGCCGGTACACGCGCCGGCCTGAAAGCCCGCGTTCCTGTAGGAGCGCACTTGCGCGCGATGAGGGTTTGCCGGTACAGCCATCGCGCGCGAGCGCGCTCCTACAGAGGGGGGCTGCGCGCCAAGAGACGCCCGTCCTGCTCCGCCCGCGATCGAACCTTGGCGCGATTCGGCCAATGCACGCGCCGGCCTCAAGGTCCCGGTTTTCCTGTAGGAGCGCGCTTGCGCGCGATGAGGATTTCCCGGTTCAGCCCATCGCGCGCGAGCGCGCTCCTACAGGGGCTGCGCGCCAAGAGAAGCCCGCCCGGCTCCGCGCCCGCGATCGAACCTTGGTGCGATTCGGCCAATACACGCGCTGGCTAGAAAGGCCGCGCCCTGTAGGAGCGCGCTGGCGCGCGATGAGGATTTCCCGATAAAGCCCATCGCGCGCGAGCGCGCTCCTACAGGGCTGCGCGCGATGAGGATTTCCCGGTACAGCCCGTCGCGCGCGAGCGCGCTCCTACACGGGCTGTGCGCGGAGGCGCGGGGCCGATTCGTTTGGGCGGTAGCGCAACGGGACCTGTCCGGTCACGCCAGCTGCGAACGCGCGCCTGCGTGCGTCTAGCGTGTTGCAGCGTGCGGACGATGGCGGAAGCGTGCCGCTTTCTTGGATAATGGTGCGATGCACGTCTGACCCCTGTCGCGCCGAGACTGTCGCGACGCGCAACGGAGCTCTCCATGGCCGAAGCCGTCCGCCCCGACAAGACCGCGCGCCAGCTGCGTCTGCTTTCAGACGCGCTCGACAGCGGCCGGCTGGGGCCGGTCCGCCGCCTGGTCCACACGCTGGCGCCGGCCGAGATCGGCAACCTGCTCGAATCGCTGCCGCACGACAAGCGCATGGTCGTGTGGGGTCTGGTGGATCCTGACGACGACGGCGAGGTGCTGGTCCACGTCGGCGACGAGGTGCGCGAAAGCCTGATCGCGGACATGGACCCCGACGAGCTGGTCGCCGCTGTCGAGGACCTCGATATCGACGACCTTGCCGATCTCGTCGAGGATCTGCCCGAAGCGGTGATCGACGAAGTCCTCAAGTCGATGGACCGCGAGAACCGCGAGCGCCTGGAACAGGTGCTGTCCTATCCCGAGGACACCGCGGGTCGTCTGATGAATCCCGACGTGGTGACGGTGCGCGCCGACACCACGGTCGACGTGGTGCTGCGCTTCCTCCGCCTGCGCGGCGAACTGCCTGAGCACACCGACCATCTGTACGTCGTCAATCGGCGTCACCAGCTGATGGGCTGGGTCGCACTGCAGGATCTGGTGACGCGTGAGCCGGCCACGGCGATCAACAAACTCATCGACGACGAGCTCGACTCGATCCACGTCGCCGATTCGGCCGAGCAGGTCGCGCGCCAGTTCTCCGACAACGACTGGGTCTCAGCGCCGGTCGTCGACGACGGCAACGTGCTGCTGGGACGCATCACGGTCGACGACGTCATCGACATCATCCGCGAACAGGCCGAGCATCAGGCGCTGTCGGCGGCCGGTCTGGACGAGGAGGAAGACCTGTTCTCGCCCATCCGGCGCGCCGTGCGCGGTCGTGTGGTCTGGCTGGGCATCAACCTGGTCACCGCGTTCCTGGCCGCATTCGTCATCGGCCAGTTCGAGGCGACGATCGAACGGGTCGTCGCGCTGGCGGTATTGATGCCCATCGTCGCGGGCATCGGCGGCAATGCGGCGGTGCAGGTGCTCACCCTGATGGTGCGCGGCCTGGCGCTCGGGCAGGTCGGCGCGAGCAATGCGCGCATCCTGCTGTGGAAGGAATTGCGCGTGGCACTGATCAACGGCGTGCTGATCGGCGGACTGGTCGGCCTGATCGCCCTGGTCTGGTTCCACGACTGGGTGCTGTCGACGGTGATCTTCACGGCGCTGGTCATCAACTTCAGTTCGGCCGCGCTCGCCGGCGTGCTGGTACCGCTGCTTCTCAAGCGCATGCGTGTGGACCCGGCCGTGGCCGGCACGGTCGTGGTGACCGCCGTCACCGACGTCATGGGCTTCTTCAGCTTCCTCGGCCTGGCCACCGCGATCATGCTGCGCTGAGCACCGCCCATGCGCGCAGCGGCAGGATTCGGTCGGATCGAACGCTGGGACGATGCGCGTGGCTTCGGATTCATCACGCCCGAGGAACCCGTCGCCGGCGCACCACAACGTCTGTTCTTCCACGTCCGCGACTTCGATCGCAGCACGGCGCCCCCCAGCGTCGGCGCGCGCGTGCGCTATGTGCCCGAGCGACAGTCCGATGGACGCTGGCGCGCAATCCGTGTCGCGGCCGTCGGCGTGGCCGTGTCGCCCGGCGCGCGCACTGCACGTTCGCGACGCGGTCGGTTGGCGGCTACAACGACTGCGCCGGGTGCGCGTGGGCTGTGGATTGCGATCATCGTCTGGATCGCGTTGCTGGCGGCTGCCCACGTGTCCGGACGGCTGCCACCGCTCGCACTCGCCGCAGCGGTCGGCCTCAACGCGCTCACCTTCATCGCCTTCGCGCTCGACAAGCGCGCGGCGCAGCAGAAACGTTGGCGCACGTCCGAAGCCCACCTGCATCTGCTCGAACTGCTCGGGGGGTGGCCCGCGTCCGGGTTCGCGCAACAGCTGCTGCGCCATAAACGGGCCAAGCCGACCTACCGCAGGGCGTTCGCCGTCATGATCGTGCTGCATCTGCTCGCCCTGGGCGCATGGACGTTCGCCTGACTCGCCACTGGAGACCCGCATGACCGAGATCGCCTCATCCGCCCGCCGTCGCCTGCTGCGCGGCCTCGCCCTGGCCGGGGGTGCGGCGGTGCTGTCCGGATGTGCGAGCGCGTTGCCATCGTCGGCCCTGGCTCCGGGCGGCTTCGTGCGCCGTGAAGTGATGTCGAACGGGCGCCGTCATGCCTACCAAGTCTTCGCGCCGTCTTCGGCGCTGCCGCGCCCGTTGCCGGTTGTGCTGTTTCTGCACGGTTCGGGCGAGCGCGGAGACGATGGCGAGAAGCAGACGCAGGCCGGCCTGGGTCCTTATGTGCGCGCGCATGCAGCGGATTTCCCGGCGCTGGTGGTGTTCCCGCAGTCGCCGGAAGGCGAGTCCTGGGAAAGCGACACCGCAACGATGGCACTGGCAGCGCTCGACGCTGCGACGGCCGAGTTCGATGGCGATCGCCACCGGACCTCCCTGACCGGCATGTCGCGCGGCGGCTACGGCACCTGGTCGCTTGCGCTGCGCGAACCCGCCCGCTTCGCAGCCCTGGTGCCGGTGTGCGGTGGCATCACCGCGCCGGGCACCCGGCCCGATCTCGACAGCCTCTATGTCGGCGCCACGCGCGATGCCGCCGATCCGTTCGCAGAAGCCGCGCGCCGGCTGCGCGGCATTCCGAGCTGGATCTTTCACGGTGCGCTGGACGATGTGGTGCCGCCCGAGCAATCGCGACGCATGCACGCCGCCCTGCGCGATGCCGGCGCCGACGTGCGCTACACCGAGTTCCCCGACGCCAACCACAACAGCTGGGATGCGGCCTACCGCACCGAGGCCCTGTGGTCGTGGCTGTTCGCGCAGCGCCGCTGAGCGTGCTCAGCGTGCGCGACGCATCCGTTGCGCGAGTGCGTTGAGGCCTGCGATGGCGGCCGTCAACGCCGCCATCGACAGGAACTGCGCGCGTGTGTCCGGCGAAGCGACCAGCATCGCGAAGATCACCGCCAGCACACCCAATGCGGCGAGCGTGGGCAGCGGGAACGCGCGCATGCGGAACGGCAGCGGCGCACCCGCATGATCGGCGCGCCTGCGCAGGATGAACTGCGACACCAGCGCCAGCGTCCAGACGAGCAGACAGGTCGCGCCGACGATGTTCAGCAGTACCGGCAACACCCGCTGCGGGAACAACAGTTCCAGGACCGCAGCGGCAAAACCGAAGGCCACGCTGGCGAGCACCGCGGCAATCGGCACGTTGCGCCGGTCGCTGCGGCCCAGCAGGGCCGGTGCATCGCCGCGCCGGCCCAGCGACCAGATCATCCGCGAGGCGCCGTAGAGATTGGCGTTGAGCGCCGACAGCAGTGCCACGGCCGCGACCAGCGTGATCGCCGTCGCCGCGCCAGGGATGCCGGCCACCTGCAGCACCGCGGCGAACGGTGATGACAGCGCGGCGCTGTCCCACGGCACGACGGTCACGATGACCGCGATCGAGCCGAGATAGAACACCAGGATGCGCCAGGCGACGGTGCGGATCGCACGTGCCAGGCTCTTCGCCGGGTCATGGGTTTCGGCCGCGGCGATCGCGACGATCTCGGTGCCGCCGAATGCGAACACCACCACCAGCAATGCTGCGCCGATGCCGGCCCAACCGCGCGGCGCGAAGCCGTCCGGTCCCAGCACGTTCGACAGCCCCGGCGAGGCCACTGCCGGCAACAACCCGACAATCAGCGCAATGCCGATCGCGATGAACGCCAGAATCGCCAGCACCTTGAGGATGGCGAACCAGAATTCGAACTCGCCGAAATTGCGCACGCCCAGCAGGTTGATCGTGGTGAACAGCACCATGAAGCCGAGCGCGAGCCCCGGCACCGACAGCTGCGGCCAGATCGACGCCAGCAGGCCGGCCGCGCCGACCGCCTCGGCGGCGATCACGATCACCACCTGCAGCCACCACAGCCAGCCCACGGTCGCGCCGGCCGTCGGTCCCATCGCATCGCTCGCGTAGACCGAGAACGCACCGCTGGCCGGCTTGGCCGCCGCCATCTCGCCCAGCGCGTGCATGACCACGATCACCAGCGCGCCGGCGATCAGATACGAGACCAGCACCGCGGGGCCGGCAGTCTGTACGCCCACGCCCGAGCCGAGAAACAGGCCCGCGCCGATCGCGCTCCCCAGGCCCATCATCACCAGTTGCCGCGGCTTGAGCGCGTGTGCCGCCGAGGTGGCGGCCTGGGCCGGCAATGAAGCGTTCGGATCGGGACTGGACATGGCACTGGACTGCGCGGGGACGCGGCACGATACCGGATTGCCCGGTCGCCAGCGGACCACCGCGCGGAACGCGGCGTGCCGGGCTCAGCCCAGCAGCGTCTCCAGCACCGCCATGCGCGCGGCCACACCGTTGGCGACCTGCTGCAGGATCAGCGACTGCGGGCCGTCGGCGACCTCGTCGGTGATCTCGACGCCGCGGTTCATCGGCCCGGGGTGCAGCACCACGGCGTCACCCGCGGCGCGGCGCAGACGACGCGCGTCGAGGCCGTAGTCGCGATGGTAGTCCTCGAGCGAATCGACCAGCCCTTCGGCCATGCGCTCGCGCTGCAGCCGCAGCATCATCACCGCATCGACGCCCTCGAGTGCGGCATCGAGATCCGGCGTGACCGTGCAACCGGCCAGCGTGTCGCCATCGGGCAGCAGCGAGGCCGGGCCGCAGACGCGGATCTCGCCGGCGCCGAGCGTGCGCAGGGCATGCAGATCACTGCGGGCCACGCGCGAGTGACGCACATCGCCGACGATCGCGACCTTCAATGTCGAGAAATCCCGGCCCTTGGCCTGGCGCAGCGTGAGCATGTCGAGCAGCCCCTGGGTGGGATGCGCGCTGCGGCCGTCGCCGGCGTTGACCAGCGCACTACCCGCCGCTGCGGCGGCGGCGAGCTCGGCGACCGCACCGTCACCGGAATGGCGCACGACGAAGCCACGCACACCCATCGCCTCGATGTTGCGAAAGGTGTCCAGGGCGGTTTCGCCCTTGGTCGTCGACGAGGTCGAGGCATCAAAGCCGAGCACGTCCGCGCCCAGTCGCTGCGTGGCGCGCTGGAAGCTCAGGCGCGTGCGCGTCGACGGTTCGAAGAACAGGGTGCAGACCGCAATCCCGGCCAGGCGCGCATTGACTTCGTCGGTCTCGATCATCGCCTGCGCGCGATCGAGCAAGGCGTCGAGCGCGGCACGCGGCAGGCCTTCGAGCGTGAGCAGATGGCGCAGTCGGCCGTCGGAATCGATCTGGGCGGAAGAGGCAGAAGTCATCGCAGGCACGGTCGGCGGCGGAGTCGTCATTGTCGTGCAGCGCGCGCGATCCGGCGAGTGCGGCCAGTGTGCGTGTCAGACCGGCACGCCGTCGTCGGGCGCGGCCAGCCAGCGTTCGACGATCACCGCGGCGGCCACCGCATCGAGCGCAGCGGCATCGCGGCGCTTGCGACGGCCTTCGGCGCGGTCGAGCGCGAATCGTTGCGCAGCCTCGATCGAACTGGCGCGCTCGTCCATCAGCACCACCGGCAACCGGTAGCGCGCGAGCAGTTCGCGTGCGAACGCACGCGCGCGGGCGCGAGCGGGCTGGTCGCCGCCCTCGAGCGTGAGCGGATCACCGACGATCAGGCCATCGGGGCGCCATTCTTTGTGCAGGCGGTCCACGGCCGGCCAGTCGATCTGTCCGCCGTGGACGTCGATCACCGCCAGCGCGCGCGCACCGTGACCGAACGCGCTGCCCACCGCGACGCCGATGCGGCGGGCGCCGACGTCAAAGCCGAGCACGGTGCCGTCACGACGGATCGTCGCGGGTATGGCCCCGCTCATGCGCGGCCGCTGTGGCTGGCGACATGCATCATGTCGACACCGATGCGGCCCGCCGCGGCCTGCCAGCGCGCGTCGAGCGGTGTTTCGAACAGCAGTTGCGGATCCGAAGGCACGGTCAGCCAGCTGTGCTGGGTGAGCTCGCGTTCCAGCTGGCCGCGGCCCCAGCCCGCGCAGCCCAGCGCGACCGTGGCGTGAGCCGGGCCGTCGCCCGCCGCCATGGCCTCGAGCACGTCGCGTGAGGTGGTCACGTGCAGGCCGTCGGCGATCGCCAGGCTCGAATCCCAGCCGCCGTCGCCGTCGTGCAGCACGAAACCGCGCTCGGGATGCACCGGACCGCCAGCGAGCACACGATGCTCACGCAGGCGCTCGTCGAGCAGCGGAATGTTCATCTGATCGAGCAAGTCGCCGAAGGAGTACTCCGAGGGCCGGTTGATCACAACGCCCATCGCGCCGTCGCCATCGTGCTGGCAGATCAGCGCCACGGCCCGCGCGAAGTTCGGGTCCTGGAGCGCCGGCAGGGCGACGAGCATCTGGTTGGCGAAGAACGACATGCCCTCATTCTAACGGTCGTCACGTGCGCCACCCGCGTAGAGCGCGGGGCAGAGACCGGCTCGCGCCTGAACACGCGGCCTCGCAGTGATTCACGACCGCGCCCCGAGCGTATGGCCACGATCTTCGCCATGTCCATCCGGATCGGCATTTCAGGCTGGCGTTACGCGCCCTGGCGCAGCGTCTTCTACCCCGAGGGCCTGCGGCAGCGCGACGAACTTGCCTACGCGGCGAGCCTGTTCGGCAGCATCGAGATCAACGGCTCGTTCTATTCGCTGCAGTCGCCAGACAGCTGGCGCGCATGGCGCGATGCCGTGCCCGATGGGTTCGTCTTCGCGATCAAGGGGCCCCGCTTCATCACCCACATGAAACGCCTGCGCGACATCGACACGCCGCTGGCCAACTTCTTTGCGTCCGGCGTGCTGGCGCTGGGCGAACGCATGGGGCCGTTCCTGTGGCAGTTGCCGCCGAACCTGCAGTTCGACGCAGCGCGGCTGGACGCCTTCCTGTCGCTATTGCCGCGCGACACCGACGCCGCCCTGTCGCTCGCGCGTCGACGCGAGATCGCGCGCATGCGCGGTCGCAGCGCCTTGCCTCGGCTACCCGCACGGCGGCTGCGTCACGCACTCGAGGTCCGGCACGCCAGCTTCCAATGCGCAGAATGCATGGCGCTGCTGCGGGCCCACGGCGTGGGCCTGGTGGTGTCCGACAGTGCCGGGCGGCATCCGGTGACCGAGGACGTCACCGCCGACTTCGTCTACATCCGCCTGCACGGCGACACCGAGCTGTACACCAGCGGCTACGGCGAGCTCGCACTCGATCGCTGGGCGCGACGCATCGAACGCTGGCATGCGGGTGGCGAGCCGCGCGATGCCGCCCGCAGCGCGCCCCGGGCGCCGGTGGCGCGCGGTGGTCGCGACGTGTACTGCTACTTCGACAACGATGCCAAGGTGCACGCGCCGTTCGATGCGCAGGCGCTGCACGCACGCCTGCGCTGAAACTCACAGCCCGAACTGGATCTCCTGCGGCGTGGCCACACGCACGGCGACCACTTCGACCTCGGCACGCAGCGTGCGGCCGGCCAGCGGGTTGTTGCCGTCGACGGTGATGCTGTCGGCATCGAGGGCGGTGACCACGACGTCGAGAGGCCCCTTCTCGGTCTGCGCCCGCAGCTTCTCGCCCACAGCCGGCGTGCTGGTACCGGTGAACAGCGTGCGCGGCAGTGTTTGTACCAGGCTGTCGTGGCGCGGGCCGAAACCGCGCTCGGGCGGAATGTCGACACTGAAGGTGTCGCCGGCACTGCGCCCTTCCAGCGCCGCCTCCAGGCCGCTGATGATCGAGCCGTTGCCGTGCATGTAGACCAGCGGGTCGTGGCCGCGGGTACTGGTGATGTGCTGGCCACTGTCGTCGGACAGCGTGAAGTGCAGCGTGGCGACGCGGCTGGGAGCGATGTCCATCGACGGATCCGTGACAGGGGCCAGGCCGCATGGTGGCGCGGCCCGCGTGAAAGGCGCAACCCGGTGCGCACCCCATGCCCGGCCCTTGGCCTATGCTGCGCGGATGAGCGGCTACTGCGACATCGCCCCGGGCCACCCGGTCCATCACGGCTACCACGCCACCGAATACGGTTTTCCGCAACGCGCGGAAGCGGTGCTGTTCGAGCGGCTGTTGCTGGAGATCAACCAGGCCGGCCTGAGCTGGGAGACCGTCCTGCGCAAGCGCGAGGGCTTCCGCGCGGCCTACGACGGCTTCGACGTCGACACGGTGGCCGCCTACGGCGAGGCCGACCGCCAGCGTCTGCTGGGCGACGCGTCGATCATCCGCAACCGGCTCAAGATCGATGCGGCGATCCACAACGCGCAGGTGATCCAGGGCCTGCGGCGCAGCCACGGCGGGTTCGTCGAGTGGCTGGATGCGCATGCGGTCGAAGACGGCGTGCCGCGCGACAAGGCCTCGTGGGTCAGGCTGTTCAAGAAAACCTTCCGCTTCACCGGCGGCGAGATCACCGGCGAGTTCCTGATGAGCCTGGGCTATCTCCCGGGCGCACATCGTGCGGATTGCCCGGTGATGCGGGATATCGAGAAGGCGAAGCGAAACGCTTGAAGCCCTCCCCCGCTTGCGGCGGAAAGAGCGGGTCCGGCGCGCTCCAGAATTTTCGCTTCCACAGCATTCCGGCCGCTTTCGCGGCCGGAATGGAAACACACATCAGGACGGCAGGACTCAGCCCTTGACCACTTCCTGGTAACGGCGCTCGACCTCGTTCCAGTCGACGACGTTGTAGAACGCGGCGATGTAGTCGGGGCGACGGTTCTGGTAGTTCAGGTAGTAGGCGTGTTCCCAGACGTCGAGGCCGAGGATCGGGGTGTTGCCCGAGCCGATGCCCTTCATCAGGGGGTTGTCCTGGTTGGCGCTGCTCTCGACCTTCAGCACGCCGGACTTGTCGACCGACAGCCAGGCCCAGCCGCTGCCGAAACGGCTGACGGCGGCCTTGGTGAAGGCTTCCTTGAACGCGTCGAAGCCACCGAGGTCGCTGTCGATGTGCTTGGCGACATCACCGACCGGATTGCCGCCGCCGTTGGGCGACATCACCGTCCAGAACAGCGAATGGTTGGCGTGGCCACCGGCGTTGTTGCGCAGCGGGCCGCGCTTGTCTTCGGGCAGCGCGTCGAGATCGGCGATCAGTTCCTCGGCCGACTTGTCCGCCCACTGCGTGCCTTCGAGCGCGGCATTGGCGTTGTTGATGTAGGTCTGGTGATGCTTGGTGTGATGGATTTCCATCGTCTTGGCATCGATATGCGGCTCGAGCGCGTCGTACGCGTAACCCAGTTCGGGGAGGGTGTAGGCCATCAGCGATCTCCTTGAGGAATGAATGCGCGCCATTGTCCCCCGACCGGGGTCAAGTTGGCGACAACGCAGGGTCACCATACCGACCGGGGATGACGGCACGAAGCAACAGTGCGTTGCGTACCGCGCGCGGCGCCGGAATGCGAACGCCCCGCTCGAGGCGGGGCGTGCGGGCGCCAAAACGCGACAGCTGCGCTCAGCGCACTTCCGCCACCTCGACGCCGTCCAGGCCCTGCGACAGCGTGCGCGCATCGCCGCCCTGGGCAAGCTTGATGCGCAGGCGCACTTCGTTGGCCGAGTCGGCGTAGCGCAGCGCGTCCTCGTAGGAAATCTCGCCCGCCTGATAGAGCTCGAACAGCGCCTGGTCGAAGGTCTTCATGCCCAGGTTGGTCGACTCCTTCATGACTTCCTTGAGCTTGTGGATCTCGCCATCGCGGATGTAGTCCTGCACCAGCGGCGTGCCGAGCATGATTTCCATCGCCACGCGCCGGCCCTTGCCGTCGGGGGTGGGAATCAGCTGCTGCGCGACCACGCCCTTGAGGTTGAGCGAGAGATCCATCAGCAGCTGGTTGCGGCGGTCTTCGGGGAAGAAGTTGATGATGCGGTCCATCGCCTGGTTGGCGTTGTTCGCATGCAGCGTACACAGCACCAGGTGGCCGGTCTCGGCGAAGGCGATGGCGTGGTCCATGCCCTCGCGGGTGCGCACCTCGCCGATCATGATCACGTCCGGCGCCTGGCGGAGCGTGTTCTTCAGCGCCGCCTCCCAGCTGTCGGTGTCGATGCCGACCTCGCGCTGGGTGATGATGCAGCCCGCATGCCGGTGCACGAATTCGATCGGGTCCTCGATCGTGATGATGTGGCCGGTCGAGTTCTGGTTGCGGTAGCCGATCATCGCCGCCAGCGAGGTCGATTTGCCGGTCCCGGTCGCGCCGACGAAGATCACGATGCCGCGCTTGGTCATCGCCAGCGTCTTGATGATCGGCGGCAGGTTGAGCTCTTCGACGCTCGGGATGTGCGTCTCGATCCGGCGCAGCACCATGCCGACCTGATTGCGCTGGTAGAAGCACGAGATGCGGAAGCGGCCGACACCCGAGACACCGATCGCGAAGTTGCACTCGTGGGTCTTCTCGAATTCCTCGCGCTGCGGCGGGGTCATCACGTTGAGCACCAGATCGCGCGCCTGCTGCGGCGTCAGCGGGTTCTGGGTGATGGGCGAGATCTTGCCGTGCACCTTGATCGAGGGCGGCATGCCGGCGGTGATGAACAGGTCCGAGGCCTTCTGATGGGCCATCAGCTTGAGGAACGAGGTGAAATCGATGCTGCTCATGGGTGGCTCCTGTGGAGCCGGGATTCGGGATTGGGGACTGGGGATTCGAATGCGCGAATCCATCCCGATCGCGAGCCCTGGCTTCTTCTAATTCCGATTCCCGAATTCCGAATCTCGCGTCTGTTCGAGGTCACTCGAACAGACGCTTGTCCTTCGCGTATTCCTTCGCGGCCGGGCGCGTGATCAGGCCGCGCTTGACCAGGTCCTGCAGGTGCTGGTCGAGCGTCTGCATGCCGTACTGCTGGCCGGTCTGGATGGCCGAATACATCTGCGCGACCTTGTCCTCGCGGATCAGGTTCCGGATCGCCGGGATGCCGACCATGATTTCCCACGCGGCCGTGCGCCCGCCGCCGACCTTCTTGAGCAGCGACTGCGAAATCACCGCGCGCAAGGACTCGGACAGCATCGAGCGCACCATCGGCTTTTCGCCGGCGGGGAACACGTCGATGATGCGGTCGATGGTCTTCGCCGCGGACGAGGTGTGCAGCGTGCCGAACACCAGGTGGCCGGTTTCGGCCGCGGTCAGCGCCAGGCGGATGGTTTCGAGATCACGCAATTCGCCGACCAGGATGTAGTCCGGGTCTTCGCGCAGCGCCGAGCGCAGCGCTTCGTTGAAGCCGTGGGTGTCGCGGTGCACTTCGCGCTGGTTGATCAGGCACTTCTGCGAGGTGTGCACGAATTCGATCGGATCCTCGACCGAGAGGATGTGCGCGTACTCGTTCTTGTTGATGTGGTCGAGCATCGCCGCGAGCGTGGTCGACTTGCCCGAACCGGTCGGCCCGGTCACCAGGATCAGACCCTGCGGCTGGTCGATGAGCTGGCGGAAGATCGGCGGACAGTTGAGGTCCTCGAGCGTGAGGACTTCGGAGGGAATCGTCCGGAACACCGCGCCGGCGCCACGGTTCTGGTTGAACGCGTTGACGCGGAAGCGCGCCAGGCCCGGAATCTCGAACGAGAAGTCGACCTCGAGGAATTCCTCGTAATCGCGGCGCTGCTTGTCCGACATGATGTCGTAGATCAGCGCGTGCACCTGCTTGTGCTCGAGCGCGGGGATGTTGATGCGGCGCACGTCGCCGTCGACGCGGATCATCGGCGGCAGCCCTGCGGACAGATGCAGGTCCGATGCCTTGTTCTTGACCGAGAACGCCAACAGTTCGGCGATATCCATGCAACACCCCTTGATGATGGTCCGCACAGGGTCCGGCGTGGCCGTGTGCTGGCGCCGTCCCTGTCCCCGGCGGCAGTATAGACCCGGACCCTGTTACCCGAACCAGTCCATTCACCCCCTGCGGAGCCGCTTCCCCCCGTGTCCTCGACGCCTTCCCATGCCGCGCTCGACGCGGTGCGCGCACGCCTCGACGCCGCCGCCCGCGCGGCGGTGCGTCCGCTTCCACCGCGCCTGCTGGCGGTGGGCAAGCTGCACCCGGCATCCGCCATTGCCGCACTGGCCGACGCCGGCCAGCGCGCGTTCGGCGAGAACTACGTGCAGGAGGCCGCCGGCAAGATCGAGGCGCTGGCCGGCCGCGGCCTGGAGTGGCATCTGATCGGCCATCTGCAGTCCAACAAGGCCCGGCAGGCGGCCGCCGTGTTCGACTGGGTGCAGACCGTCGACCGGATGAAACTCGTCGAGGCCCTGGCCGCGCACCGCCCGCCGGCGCGCGGCGCGCTGAACGTGCTGCTGCAGGTCAACATCGACGATGAATCGAGCAAACACGGCTGCACGCCGTCGGAGGTGCCCGCGCTGGCGGCCGCGGTGCGCGCGGCGCCCTCGCTGCGGCTGCGGGGCCTGATGGCCATCCCCGCCCCGCACGCCGAACCGGCGCGCCGCCGCGACGCGTTCGCACGCATGCGCCGCCTGTTCGACACGCTGGCCGGGCAGGATCCGGCCATCGACACGCTGTCGATGGGCATGAGCGAGGACTTGGAATTAGCGGTCGCCGAAGGCGCGACGATGGTCCGCGTTGGCTCGGCGCTGTTCGGCGCGCGTCCGGCACGCTGACCGGGGCCTTCGGATGCGTCGGCTACCATCGCCGGCGTGTTCCGTTTTCCCGGTGCCTGCATGACCCGTTCGACCGTTTTCCTCACCGCGCCCGTCGTCTTCATCGGCGGCGGCAACATGGCCCGCAGCCTCGTCGGCGGCCTGATCGCCCGCGGCGCCGCGGCCTCGCAGGTTCGCGTCGTCGATCCCAATGCCGACATCCGCGCCGGCCTCGAAGCCGATTTCGGCGTGGCGACGTACGCCGATGCACGCGAGGCGGTGGACGGCGCCGGCACCTGGGTGCTGGCAACCAAACCCCAGGTGATGCGCGAGGTCTGCGCCGCGCTCGCAGCGCAGGCCCAGGTCGCGCGGCCCCTGGTGCTCTCGGTCGCGGCCGGCATCACCGCAGGCCAGCTCGACCGCTGGCTCGGCGGCGACATGGCCGTGGTGCGCACGATGCCCAACACGCCTGCGCTGCTGGGCGCCGGTGTGACCGGCCTGCATGCGAACGCGCGCGTCGATGACGCCGGCCGCGCACGTGCCCAGGCCCTGCTCGAAAGCGCCGGCGCGACGGTGTGGGTCGAGGACGAGGCGCGCATGGACACGGTCACCGGCGTGTCGGGCAGCGGGCCGGCGTACGTCTTCCTGCTGGCCGAAGCCATGGAAGAGGCCGCGATTGCGCAGGGCCTGGCGCCGGCCGACGCTCGCACGCTGGTGCAGCACACGATGCTGGGCGCGGCGCGCATGCTGGTCGAATCGGGCGATGCGCCGGCCGAACTGCGCCGCCGCGTGACCTCGCCCGGCGGCACCACGCAGGCGGCGATCGAGACGTTCGAAGCGGGCGGCCTGCGCACGCTGGTCGCCGAGGCCATCGGCAATGCCGCGCGTCGCGGCGGCGAACTCTCGGCAGCCAATGACTGAATCTGCACGCGCGGGGCTTGCGGCCCTGCTCGCGCTGCTGGCGGCAGCCTGCGGTCACGAGCCCGCGGCGCCTTCAAATGGCGCTGCGGCCACGTCGAACATGGCGATGCCGGCGCAGGCGTCCGTCGGCGACATCGAAGTGACTGCGAGTGTCGTGCCGAGCCTGCAACTCGGCGCCGCCGCTGCCCGCTACGGCGTCGAACCCGCGGCCGATCGCGTGCTGGTACTGGTGGCCGCACGCGGCGGCGATGCCGATGCACCGGCACAGGTGAGCGGCCATGCGCGCGATCTGCGCGGCGTGCGCCAGGTGTTGCGGTTCGATGCGGTCGACACCGGCAGCGGCGTCGAGCATGTCGCCGTGGCGCGCGTTGCGGGGCCGGACACCTTGCGCCTGGAACTCGAGGTCACCGCCGAAGACGGCGCACGCACCTCGCTGCGCTTCAATCGCGACATCCCGCGCTGACACGCGCGTACGTTGAAGGCCCCAAACGTCCCTTGATCCGTCATTCCCGCGAACGCGGGAATCCAGTGACTCCACGCACTGGATCCTGGAAACGCCGGCCTGTTTCGCAGGCATGACGTCCCCGTCGACGCGACGCACTCAGGACACGAGCTTGAGCCCCACGACCGCGGCCACCACCAGGGCGACGAAGAACAAGCGCAGCGGCCGCGCCGACTCGCCGTAGCGGGCGATGCCGACCACCACCGCGCCCACCGTGCCGATGCCGACCCACACCGCATACGCAATCGAGATCGACATGCCGCTCTTGAGGCCCATGGACAGCAGACCGAAGCTCAGCGCGAAGCACACGACCAGCCGCGCGTAGGCCAGCGCATCGGGCTTGCGCTTGATGGCGTTCATGGCGACCACGCCGGCCACCTCGGCCAGCCCCGCAGCGAACACGAACAGCCAGCCGTTCATCGCCGCGCCTCGACATCGGCGGCCGGCGCCAGCGGCGTGACCAGTTTCAGACCGGCGACGCCGACGACCAGCAGGCCGATCAGCGCGATCTTTACCGGCTGCACCGGCTCACCGAACCACAGCGTCTCGGCGACGACGGATGCGGCCGCGCCGAGTCCGCAGAACACCGCGTAGACCGAACCGACCGGCAGGAAGCGGATCGCGCGCATCAGCAGCGCGAAGTTGACCGCGATCGCCGCGATCGTCACCGCCCAGCCGAGCGGCGTGGTCGCGGCCTTGAGGCCAATCACCCAGACCGTCTCGATCAGCCCGCCGGCGAATACCAGCGCCCAGTAGCGACCGGTGCCACGCCCTGCAGCGGCCATGCTCAGTACGCCACGCTGAAGCGCGCACGCACGTGCGCCGGACGCTCGATTTCGTCGGCGAACGCGATCGCGTAGTCCTCCATCGAGATCGCGCTCCGGCCCTCGGCATCGACCATGAAGGCGTCACCGCCGATGCGGAACCTGCCGGTCCGCGCGCCCGGTTCGAACACCGCCGCCGGGGACACGAAGGTCCAGTCGACATCGGTCACGTCGCGCAGCGTGCGCAGGAACGCGTGCCCGGCTTCCGCCTCCGGCCGGTAGGCGGCCGGAAAGTCCACGCTGTCGATCAGCGCCACACCCGGCGCGACCTCGAGACTGCCGGCACCGCCGACCACGAGCAGCCGGCCGACGCCGGCCTGGCGGACCGCATCGAGCACCACCGCCGCGTCCGGACCGCCGTCGAAACGCATCGCGCTGACGAGCACATCGTGGCCCTGGATCAGCGGCGCGATCGCATCGCTGCGTGTCGCGTCGGCCGACTGCAGGGTCAGCCCGGCCTGCGCCGGTGTGTCGGAGGTGTTGCGGGCGATCCCGGTCACGCGATGGCCGCGCGCCAGCAGCTCGCTGGCGATGCGCGAGCCCGCGCGTCCGGTGATGCCGAGAAGGGCGATGCGTTGCATGGGGGATGCACCTGCACTGTGGGGAGGCGCCATGCTAGGCGCCCGCAATCACGGGCGCGCGAACGGGCGCGCAACCCACTGTTCCGGGCATCGCGCTCGAGTCCATCGGCGACGATCGGGCAGACACGCCCACAGCGTGTTCAACGCGCGGTGGGATCACCCAGCTTCATGTTCAGCGCATTCGCCTCGGCGGCAAGCCGCGTTGCGGTTGCAGGCGCGAGCCGGGTGTCCGCGGTGAGCGTCATCGTCGCCCTCTCGTACTTTCCGGCCGCCTCGAGTCGCGGTTCGAATACGCGTAGACGCGCGCCGCGCCAGAAACCGAACAGCACGCGTGCCGTTTCGGCCCGGATCAACAGCACCGGCCCGTCATGCAGTTACAGATGTCCCCACGATGCGCTCTTCCAGTGGGCCGGCTGCGAGCACCGCCGCACGGAGCGCTTCCACCTGGGTGCGTCGCCAGCCATCGAGCGCGGCGACGTAGGCGTCGGGCGTATCGACGGCAGCGCCGCGCTTCATGCCAGCGCGGCGCTCACGGATACAGCATCCGCTTGCGGCAGTCGCCCGCCACGTCGCATTCGTAGAGCCAGCGCTCGTGCAGACGGTACTGCGCGCCGTACCAGAACTCGATGCGGTCGGCGCGCACGCGCAGGCCGGACCAGCGCGGCGGGCGCGGCACGTCACGTCCCTCGAACTCGCGTTCGAGTTCGACGAGCTTCTGCTCGAAGGTGTCGCGGGTTTCGAGCTCCTCGGACTGCTTCGACGCCCACGCCCCGAGCTGGCTGCCACGCGGCCGTGAAGCGAAATAGGCGTCGGCTTCCTCGTCGGCGACGATCACCACCGGCCCTTCGATGCGCACCTGCACGCCATTGCGCACGCGCGGCCAATGGAACAGCAGCGCGGCCTGCGGGTTGTCCTGCAACTCGCGCCCCTTGCGGCCGTCGAGATGGGTGTAGAACACGAAGCCGCGTTCGTCCCATGCCTTGAGCAGCACGGTGCGCGCCGAGGGTCGGCCGTCGAGCGCGGCGGTGGCAACGGTCATCGCGGTGCGGTCCGGTTCGCCGGCCGCGAGGGCCTCTTCGAACAGGGTGGCGAAGGTGGCGAGCGCTTCAGACAGCAGGGTGGTGGTCGCAGTGGTCATGGCCTCGATGATCGCCGCAGGCCGCGCGGATGTCGAACGGCGGCGCAGCACGTGCGGGTCGAGGGGCTATCGTGTCGCGCATGCATTGCCCACCCTCCGCTGGCCCGTGGCCGGACACACTCGTCGCCGCCCTGCTCGGTGACCTGCGCACGGGCGAATCACCGCGCGTGCTCGGCATCAGCGGTCTGCAGGGCACCGGCAAGTCCACGCTGGCCGCGCAGCTCGTCGCCGCCGCGAACACACGCGGCCTGCGCGGCGCGATGCTGTCGCTGGACGATCTCTACCTCGACCACGACGTCCGCGCCGCTCTCGCCCGCGACGTGCATCCCCTGCTCGCCACGCGCGGTCCGCCCGGCACGCACGAGGTCGCGCTCGGCCTGTCGGTGTTCGAGGCCGTGCGCGCAGGCGCGCCGGTCCGCCTGCCGCGTTTCGACAAGCTCGGCGACCGCCGGCTACCCGAAGACATGTGGCCGCAGGCAGGGGCCCTCGATCTGCTCGTGTTCGAGGGCTGGTGTGTCGGCGCGACGGCCGAGGGGGACGCCGCACTCGACGCACCGATCAATGCGCTCGAATGCGAAGAAGATCCTGATGGCACCTGGCGCCGCTGGTGCAACACTGCGCTTGTCCGCGATTACCCGGCACTGTGGGCGGGCATCGACACTTTGCTGTTCCTGCAGCCGCCGGGCTTCGAGATCGTGCCCACGTGGCGCTGGCAGCAGGAGCAGACACTGCAAGCCGCAGCCTCTGGCCGCACGGGCATGTCGCGCGCCCAGGTCGAACGGTTCGTGCAGCACTACGAGCGGGTGAGCCGTCAGGCCTTGAAAGTGCTGCCGCGTGTGGCGGACATGGTCGTCAGGCTCGATGCGGAGCGAAATATCGTCTCGACGGACTGATCTGCGACCCGACCGATCGTGCACATGGCGCAGCCCAGCACTGCAGATCACTCCGGGCCGCCCTCGCACGCGAAGCCGCGGCTGCGGTGCGGTTGCTCGTGACCTCCGTGACGCACCGGCAGCGACCGCAGACCCGGAGGGCGCCGCACATGGATGTGCGGCGTTTCTCGACCGAGCCAGGATGGCGAGTCGAGAAATCCCGGAACGAATGACAGGCCGGATTTGCTTCGTCGGGGAGACGTTTTTTTTGGTTCCGTTTCTTTTGGCGTCTACCAAAAGAAATGAACTCGGCCGCGCCAGCGGACGAAAGCACTTGATCTTTCCCGCCGAACACGCGAAGTGCAGAGCTTTCTCTCGCCTGCCGGCGAGCGACTCACTTTTCTTTGTTGGCCCACGCGTGCAGCGCGAACGGCGAAGCCGGCCCCGAAGGGGCGAGCATCGAAGATGCGAGCCAAGAAAAGTAAGCAAAAGAAAAGGCCGCCCCGACGAAGCTCACCCGGCGCGTTACTCGTTCCGGGATTTTCCGACTCGCCATCCTGGCTCGGTCGGAAAACGCCGGCCATCCATGGCCGGCGCCCTACGGGTCTGCAACCTGCTGGACGACGTCAGGTCTGCGAACGAGCGAAGCGCCAGAGCCAGAGCCAGAGCCACGGCAGCGTGCGAAGCTCGGCAGACCGGCACGCAAAGCAGATCCCCGCAACGTGCGCGGGCCTCAGCCCGCCGCATCCGCTTCCGGAATCATCCCGATCGCCACATCAATCCGCGCCAGCGCTTCCTCGCGCCCGGCCAGATACACCGTATGCCCGATGTCCGGGCTGACCTGCGTGCCGGTGATCGCCACGCGCAGGGGCTGGGCGACCTTGCCCATGCCAAGTCCGAGTGTCTCGACCGTGGCGCGAAACGCCGCATCGATCGCTTCGACATTCCAGTCGGTCAGCGCTGCCAAGCGATTGCGCACGTCGCTCAGCGGCGCGCGCGCCTCGGCCTTCAGATGCTTGGCGACGGCCTTGTCGTCGTAGCTTTCGATCGGGCGATACCAGACTGCTGCACGCTCGGACATTTCCTTGAGCGTCTGCACGCGATCGCGTAGCGCGATCACGACGTCGGCCGGCGCCGGGCCGTTCGACAGGTCGTAGCCGTCGCGGCGCAGATGCCATTCCAGATGCTCTGCCACCGCGGCCGGATCGTCGGACTTCAGGTACTGCTGGTTGAGCCAGCCGAGCTTGGCCGGATCCAGCCGCGAGGCTTTGGCGTTGACGTCCTTGAGATCGAACAGCGACTGCATCTGCGTGATCGAGAAGATCTCCTGATCGCCATGCGACCAGCCCAGTCGCACCAGATAGTTCAGCAGCGCGTGCGGCAGATAGCCCGCGTCGCGGTACTGCATGACATCGGCCGCGCCGGTGCGCTTGGACAGTTTGGCCCCCTGCTCGTCGAGGATCATCGGCAGGTGCGAGAACGCGGGCACCTCGGCGTCCAGCGCGCGGTAGATGTTGATCTGGCGCGGGGTGTTGTTGACGTGGTCGTCGCCACGCACGACATCGGTGATGCCCATGTCCAGATCGTCGACGACGACGGCGAAGTTGTAGGTCGCGTAGCCGTCGGGGCGGAAGATCACCAGATCGTCGAGCTCGCTGTTGGCGATCTCGATGCGGCCCTTCACCTTGTCCTCCCACACGACCGTGCCTTCGAGCGGATTCTTCAGGCGGATCACGCGGTTTGGATCGTCGCGACGCGGCGCGTTCTGCTCGCGGTAGGCACCGTTGTAGCGCGGTTTCTGGCCTGCGGCCATCGCCGCCTCGCGCATCGCGTCGAGTTCTTCCTTCGACTCGTAGGCGTAATAGGCCTTGCCGTCGGCGACCAGTTGCTCGGCGACTTCGCGATACCGCTCCAGGCGGTGCGTCTGGTAGATCGGGCCTTCGTCGTAGCCCAGACCCAGCCAGTCCATCGCCTCGAGGATCGCGTCGATCGCCGCTTGGGTGCTGCGCTCGCGATCGGTGTCCTCGATGCGCAGCACGAACTGCCCGCCGCGGCGCCGCGCCTCCAGCCAGCAGTACAGCGCGGTGCGCGCGCCACCGATGTGCAGATAGCCGGTGGGACTGGGGGCGAAACGGGTGCGGCAGGACATGCGAGGGCGCTCGGTGCGGAAACAGCGCGCATTCTACCCGGCGCATCCGGCCGGGCCCGGCGGGCGGCTTACAATGCCGCCATGACCACGCTCTTCATCTCCGACCTGCATCTCGATCCCGCCCGGCCGGAGATCACCGCGCTGTTCCTGTCGTTCCTGGACGCCGAAGCGCGTCAGGCCGACGCGCTGTACGTGCTGGGCGACCTGTTCGAATCGTGGGTCGGCGACGATGATCCGTCCGACGCCGGCGCCGCAGTCGCCGAGCGTTTCGCCGCGCTGTCGGCGGCCGGCGTGCCGGTCGCCTTCATGCACGGGAACCGGGATTTCCTGATCGGCCAGGGGTATGCGCGGCGTGCGGGCATGACGCTGCTGCCCGACCCGGCGGTGATCGACCTCTACGGCCGCCCGGTGCTGCTGACCCACGGCGATCTGCTGTGCAGCGGCGATGTCGAATACCAGGCGGTGCGCACGCAGGTGCGCAATCCGGCCTGGCAGGCACGGATGCTGGCCCAGCCGCTGGCCGCACGGCTCGCATTCGCGCAGCAGGCGCGCGATGCCAGCCAGGCACGCGCGGCCACGCTGCGCGATGCCGGCACGATGGAGTCGATCACTGATGTCGCGCCGGCGACGGTCGAGGAATGGTTCGTGCGCTACGGCGTCGACACGATGATCCACGGCCACACGCATCGCCCCGCCGTGCATGAGCTGCAGGTTGCAGGCCGCGACTGCCGCCGCATCGTGCTCGGCGACTGGTTCGAACAGGGCTCGGTCCTGCGTGCGTATCCGGACGGACGGCTGGAACTGTCGGCGCTGCCGACATCCTGATCGTCGCGGACGGCTGCCTGTAGGAGCGCGCTTGCGCGCGAAGGGGCAGTCCCGGAAAAGCCTTCGCGCGCAAGCGCGCTCCTACCGGGGCCGCCGCTGCGATCAGCTCTCGGCGACCGCCTGCAGCGCGGCCAGCTCTTCCTCGCTGAAGCCCGCCGCGGCACGCGCATCGATATTGAACGGGCCGTGCAGCACGGCGCGCGCGTAATCCGACAGCAGCTCGCGGAACGTCGATTCGGGCTGCACGCCGCGTCGTTCGCAGAACCAGCGAAACCAGCGACTGCCGGCGGCGACGTGGGCAACTTCCTCTTCCAGGATCACTTCGAGGATCGCGACGGTTTCCGGGTCGCCAAGCGAACGAAGCTTGACGATCATCCCCGGCGTCACGTCCAGGCCACGCGCCTCCAGTACCCGCGGCACCAGCGCCATGCGCGCCATGCCGTCGTGCGCAGTCTTCTCGCACATCTCCCACAGGCCGTTGTGCGCGTCGAAATCGCCGTAGTGGAAGCCCAGCGCGCGCAGGCGCGTGCGCAACATCGTGAAATGCCGGGCCTCGTCGGAAGCCACCGACACCCAGTCGGCGTAGTAGTCGGCCGGCATGTCACGGAAGCGGTAGACCGCGTCCCAGCCCAGGTCGATGGCGTTGAGTTCGATGTGCGCGATCGCGTGGATGAAGGCGGCGCGGCCCTCGATGCTGCCGAAGCCGCGACGCGGCAGGTCGCGCGGATGCACGAGCTTCGGGTGCTCGGGCCGCCCGGGCATGCGGATCGGCTCGGGCGCAGGTGCATCGGGGTCGAGTGGCAGCGCGCCGGCCGCGAAACGCGCCGCGTAGGCGGCCGTCAGCGCGACCTTGTCGTCAGGATCGCGTGCATCGAGGCAATGGCGCGCGGCGGCGAGCAGGTCGCGCGCATCGGCCGCGCTCACGCGCGGCGCTTCTTCTTCGCGTCGTCGCTGCGCAGCTGCTGCAGGCGCTCGAAATAACCCGCCTCGATGCCGGTCACGTATTCGCCGCTGAAGCAGGAACTGTCGAAGCGCAGGTCCGGGAACTTGGGCCCGGACACCGCGGACTCCAGATCGGCCAGGTCCTGGTAGATCAGCCAGTCGCAGCCGAGGAATTCCTCGATTTCCTTCTCGGTACGGTTGTGCGCCACCAGCTCGTCGACCGAGGGCATGTCGATGCCGTAGATGTTGGGATAGCGCACCGGCGGTGCGGCCGAGGCCAGATACACCTTCTTGGCGCCCGCGTCGCGCGCCATCTGCACGATCTGCTTGGACGTGGTGCCGCGCACGATGGAATCGTCGACCAGCAGCACCACGCGGTTGCGGAATTCCAGCGGAATCGGATTGAGCTTGCGCTTGACCGACTTCGCACGTTCGCCCTGGCCCGGCATGATGAAGGTACGGCCGACGTAGCGGTTCTTGATGAAGCCCTCGCGGTACTTCACGCCGAGCACGTTGGAGATTTCCAGCGCCGCGTCGCGCGAGGTGTCCGGGATCGGGATCACGGTATCGATGTCGTGGTCGGGCCGCAGGCGCAGGATCTTCTCGCCCAGGGTCACGCCCATGCGCATGCGCGCCTTGTGCACCGAGATGTTCTCGATCATCGAATCGGGACGCGCGAAATACACGTACTCGAAGATGCACGGCGCGTGCGGCTGCTTCGGCGCGCACTCGCGGTGGTGCAGTTCGCCGCGCGCGGTGATCACGATGCCCTCGCCCGGCTCGACGTCGCGCATGCGCTCGAAACCCAGGATGTCGAGTGCGACCGACTCCGATGCCACCGCGTACTCCACCCCTTCGGCGGTTTCGCGCTTGCCCAGCACCAGCGGGCGGATGCCATGCGGATCGCGGAACGCGACCAGGCCCAGGCCCAGCACGGTGGCCACGACCGCATAGCCGCCCTTGGCGCGGCGGTTGACGCCTTCGACGGCGCGGAATGCGGCTTCCGGCGTCAATGCCTTCTCGCGGTCGAGCTCGTGCGCGAACACGTTCAGCAGCACTTCCGAATCCGACTCGGTGTTGACGTTGCGGCGGTCGGTTTCGAACACCTGCTGGCGCAGCTGATCGGTGTTGACCAGGTTGCCGTTGTGCGCCAGCGCGATGCCGAAGGGCGAATTCACGTAGAACGGCTGCGCCTCGTCGTGGCCTTCGCTGCCGGCGGTGGGATAGCGGCAGTGGGCGATGCCCACGCGGCCCTGCAGCAGGTCCATGGCCTTGGCGTCGAACACGTCGCGCACCAGGCCGTTGCCCTTGTGCACGCGCATGACCGTACCGCTGGCCACGGCGATGCCGGCCGCGTCCTGCCCGCGGTGCTGCAGCACCGTCAGGCCGTCGTACAACGCGCCCGCGACTTCAGAAGTTCCGACGATCCCGACGATGCCGCACATGTTCGATTTCCAGTGTCTGCAAGAAGCGCGCGAGGGCGCAGGGGGAGGAGCGGCGGTGTCGCCGCTCAGGGATGGGCGCGGATGATGCCGTCGACGCCGACCGCGGCGCGGGCGCGGGTCTTGAGCTGCTCGGCATCGGCGCGGCTGGCGACCGGGCCGGCCTTGACCCGGGTCAGGCGGCCCTTGTCGGTATCGACCGCGTCGGTGAACGCGGTGATACCCGCACCGCGCAGGCGATCGCGCAGGCGGTTGGCTTCGGCGGCATTGCCGAACGCGCCCAACTGCACGACAAAACCTGTGCCCGACGTCGGCGCAGGCGCCGGCTGGGCTGCAGGTGCCGGCGGCGTGGCGGCCGGTGCGGGCGTTTCGGCCGGCGGTGTGCGCGGCGTTTCGCGCGCAGGCGGCGCGGCCGGCGCTGGGGCCGGGGTCTGCGTGGCGGCGCGAGGCGCCGGCGCAGGTGTCTGGGGACGTGGCACGTCCGGGCGGGCACCGGCGTCGAGCGCGACCACGCGCGGGGTCACATCGTCGCGCACCTGCGCGGCACGCACGCGGACGATCTCGGCATCGGCGCGGTTGGCATATGGCCCCAGACGCACGCGCTGGGCCGGCTTGCCGTTGAGCGTGAAGGCTTCGCGGTAGCCGGTCAGACCGGACTGGCCGAGCTGACGCAGGATCGCATCGGCATCACCTTCGCTGGCGAAGGCGGCGTAATGCACCGCGTAGCCACCGCCGGCAACGGTCGCGGGCAGCGGCGTTTCTTCTTCGGCGGTGTCCACGGTCGGCAGCGCGCCGCCGTCGGGGGCAGTGGCCGCAGGCGTGCCGGCCGCAGCCTCGGACAGCGGCCCGCCGGCCACCACCCCACCCTCGCGCGCCGGCGGCGGCGTGATCAGGGGCAGATCGACGGTGCGGTAGTCGCCCTCGGGCGCGTCGGGCACCTGCAAGGGCATGTCCGGCAGGCCACTTGCGGGCGCGGGGCCCTTGACCAGCATCGGCAGGAAAATGACCGCCAGCGCGATCAGCACGGCGGCGCCGATCAGGCGTTGTTTCAATGCAGGCGACATGCGGGATCCGGACACGGGAGCCGCGCGAATTATACGCGCGGTGAAGGCGGCGCTTCTTAACGACCGCCCTGCAACCGGGCGAGCGCCGCGGCAGCGGTATGGAACGAGCCGAACACGAGAATCCGATCTCCGGGGGCCGCCTGCGCGAGGGCGGTGTCGAGCGCCGTGGCGACGTCGTCGTGCAGCACCGCCTGCGCGTCGACGGCGGCGGGGAAGCGGGCGCGCAGGGCGGCGGCATCCTGCGCGCGCGGACCGGAGAGGCCGGCCAGGTGCCAGCAGGCGATCCAGGGCGCCAGGGTCTCGACCACGCCGGCGACGTCCTTGTCTGCCAGCGCGGCGTAGACCGCGCAGGTGCGCCCCTCGACCGGTGCGGCCTGCAGCCATTCCCCCAATGCCTGTGCGGCCTGCGGGTTGTGGGCCACATCCACGGCGATCTCCACGCCCGCCCGCTCGAAACGCTGCAGACGCGCGGCGACCGTCGCGCCGGCGATGCCTGCTGCGAACGCTTCGAATGGCAGCTCGCGGTCGAGCGCGCGGACCGCTGCAACCGCGACCGCAGCGTTGCGCAGTTGGACTGGCGCGACCAGCGACGGCATCGGCAGTTCGATCTCGAAACCCACCTCGCGCCAGGTCCACGTGTCATTGCCGGTGGGCGCGTACAGGAAATCGCTGCCGCCCCGGATCGCGACCGCGCCGATGCGGTAGGCGTGCTGGAGCACGCTGGCCGGCGGGTCGGTGTCGCCCAGAACCAGTGGCTTCCACGCACGCGCGATGCCGGCTTTCTCCAGGCCGATCGTCTCGATGTCGTCGCCGAGCCAGTCCTGGTGGTCGAGCCCGACCGTGGTGATCACCGACACGTCCGGCTCGACAATGTTGACCGCGTCGAGCCGCCCGCCGAGGCCGACCTCCAGCACGACCAGATCCAGATCCGCGCGCGCGAACAACCACAGCGCAGCCAGCGTACCGGTCTCGAAATAGGTCAGCGGCGTGTCGCCGCGCGCGGCTTCGACCGCTTCGAAGGCTTCGACCAGTGCCGCATCCGTGACGTTCTCGCCGTCGATGCGCACGCGCTCGTTGTAGGCCAGCAGATGCGGCGAGGTGTAGGCACCGACGCGCCAGCCTGCGGCGCGGACGATCGCTTCGACGAATGCCACGGTCGAGCCCTTGCCGTTGGTGCCGGCGATGGTGATCACGTGCGCGGCGGGACGGCCGCAGTCCAGGCGCGCATACACCGCGCCGACGCGGTCCAGGCCCAGTTCGATTTCGGTCGGGTGACGCGCTTCGAGGCGCGCGAGCCAGTCGGCAAGAGTCCTGCTCATGGCAGCGGTCCAGAAGAAGCGGTGAGTGGCGCCAGCGGGTGGCGGCAGGCAGTTCGGAGCGGCGCTCGCGGCAATGTCCGCAGCGCCGGCGATCCGGTCGGCGCAGACATGCGCGTGCGGAATTCTAGAGCGCCCGGTGCACGGCCTCGCCGAAGAACGCGGTGTGGTGCGCGCAGTCGTTGAGGCGCACGACATCGAGATGGTCGACGTCCGGCCCCTCGAGCAGGTTGAGCGTTGTCGGCGCCTGGCGGAACGTCCACAGGCGCGCCAGCGGAATGCCGAGCACGCGGCAGAGAATCACGCGGTTGACCGCATCGTGGGCGACGATCAGCGCGGTGTCGTCCGCGCCCATTCCCTCGACGGCACGCGCGAACGCGGGCCACGCGCGGTCCAGCACCTGCTGCAGCGATTCGCCCCCGGGCATCTGCACGGTGTCGGGCGCATCGCGCCACGCGGCCAGGCGCTCGGGATCGCGTTCGCGGATTTCACTGGCCAGCAGACCTTCCCAGGTGCCGTGGGCGATTTCGGCCAGGCCCGCGTCGGTGCGCAGCATCGATGCGCGTGCCTCGCCCAGCGCCAGCCGCGCAGTGCGGTCGGCGCGCGACAGCGGCGAGGCCACCGCGCGGTCGATGCGGACATCGGCCAGGCGGGCGCCGAGCAGCGTCGCCTGACGCTCGCCGACACCCGACAACGCGATGTCTTCCTGCCCCTGGTAGCGGCCCTCGGCGTTCCATGGAGTTTCGCCGTGGCGGGCGAGCAGGATTCTCATCGTGCGGGTTCCTCGCGGGGGGCTCGACAGTCTAAGGGAACGCTTTTGTAGGAGCGTGCTGGCGCGCGATGGGGGCTTTTCGGGAAAGCCGATCGCGCGCAAGCGCGCTCCTACAGGTGCAGGGTTTTCAGCGCGGCGCGGCGCCCATTTCCTGCAGCAGACGCGGCGCCGGATCGACTTCCTGCATCACCCAGCGGATGTAACGCTGGTCGACCGAGATGGTGCGGGTCATCGCCGGGTCGAACACCCAGTTCGACACCACCGCCTCCCAGGTCATGTCGAACAGCAAACCGGTCAGGCGACCGTCTGCGTCGAGCACCGGCGAACCGGAATTGCCACCGGTCACGTCGAGGTCGGAGAGGAAGTTCACCGGCACGCTGCGCAGGCGGCGATCGGCGAGGCCACCGTCACGCCCGGCGGCAATCGCGTCGAGCTGCGCGCGGGGCGCGTCGAAGGGCTCGGTGCCGGTGGCCTTGGGCGGGATCTCCTCCAGACGGGTGAACGGCGTCTGCTGGGTGCCTTCGAGATTGGTGTAGCCCATGACGTTGCCGAAGGTCAGCCGCAGCGACGAGTTCGCGTCCGGATACACCGCCCCGCCCTGGCTGGCGCGGTAGTCGGCCACGGCCTGCAGGTAGGTCGGGCGCAGCTGCAGCAGATCGCCGGCGCGCGCCTTGGCCGCCAGTTCGATCTGCAGCAGTTCCGGCGTCACCGACGCGGCGTACATCAGCGCCGGGTCGCGGCTGCGCAGGAAGGCGTGGCGGTCGGCGGCGAACCACTTCAGGCGCTCTTCGCTGCTGGCCAGCAGGCTGCGCTCGAGCCGGTCCAGCGCGCGATCGATCGCCGCGGCGTCGTGGCCGCCCAGCCACGTATCGATCGCCTCGATGCGCTGCTCGGCCGGCAGCTGGACGTACTGCAGCAGCGCATAGCGGGTGAGCGCGCGGTCCATTGCCGGCACGAAGCGGCGGTCCATCTGCTTGAGGCTGCCCTCGATCGCCGGCAGGTCGCGCTGCTGGTAGCCCTGCTCGCGCATGGCGTCGGGCTTTTCCTTCTCCATCGACAGGCGATAGAGGCGGTTCGCGGTCGACAGCAGGCCGCTGTTGTCGAGCAGCGACAGCACCAGATCGCGCTCGCGCGTGGCGCGAGCCTGCGCATCGAGCGCGACGATCTTCGCGTGTGCGTCCAGCGCGGCCGCGCCCGCGTCGCCCTGCCCGCGCAGCCAATCGAGCACCGCGGCCTCTTCGGCCTGCTTGTGGGCCAGTGCACCGATGCGCGTGAAGCCCTGCAGCTGGCCCTCGTAGTTCTTGAGCGTGTTCTGCCAGCCGCGTACCACGCTGGCGTAGCGCACCTCGGTTTCCGGGTCCTCCTTGCCACGGGCCTCGACCAGGTCGATCAGCGCGCGGTAGTGCTGGCCGATCTGCGGGTAGCGCCACTCGACGGTTTCGGCGAACTCGCCCGCCAGCGCGTAGCGACTGGTCCGCCCCGGATAGCCGGCGACCATGACGAAGTCGTTCTCGCGCAGCGGCTTGTCGGCCAGACGCAGGATGCGCTGCGGCGTGTAGGGGATATTGTCCTCGGTATATTCGGCCGGACGGCCATCGGGACCCACGTAGGCGCGGTAGAACGCGAAATCGCCGGTGTGGCGCGGCCACATCCAGTTGTCGACATCGCCGCCGAAGCTGCCGATGCCACCGGCCGGCGCGTAGACCAGACGCACGTCGCGGATCTCCAGGTTGCGGAACAGCCGGTAGCTGTTGCCGCCCAGGAAGCTGTAGAGACGGCAGCGATAGCCGGGCGTCGCCTCGCACTGGGCGACGAGCGTCTTCTCGATCGTGTCCAGCGCCGTCGTGCGGCCGAGGCCATCGGGCGCGGCATCGATCGCCGCACGAACCTCGGCGGTGACGTCCTGGATGCTGTCGAGCGCATAGATGCGCGCGTTCGGGCCGGCGGAGATCTCGTCTTCGAGCGCTGCGGCATTGAAGCCATCGCGCATCAGATTGTTCTCGGGCGTGGAATTGAGCTGGATCGCGCCGTAGGCGCAATGGTGATTGGTCAGCACCAGGCCCTGCGGAGAAACGAAGCTCGCCGTGCAGCCCCCCAGCGACACCACCGCGCCCAAGGGGTCACCGGTGAGGTCTGCCAGGCGCTCGGCCGGCAGCTTCAGTCCGGCCTTGCGCAGGGCCGGCGAGATGTCCGGCAACTGTTGCGGCACCCACATGCCCTCGCCCGCCACCGCGCCCGGCGCATTGCAGCTGAAGAAGACGCCCAGCAGCGTCGCGGCCAGAAACGGATGGCGCATGGTGGTCCTGGAGATCATGGCGGGGCGCCAAGTCTAGCCAACCGTTCCCGCCACTGCAGGCCGTCGGAGCTGCGCTGCAGCACGGCCCGGTCATGCCCGGCCCGTATAATTGCGGGCTCTTTCGACCGCACAGCAGGCAGCACACGATGGCCCAGACAATGAAGGCGCTGGTCAAGCGCGACGCCACCAAGGGCATCTGGATGGCCGAGGTGCCGGTCCCCACGCCGGGCCCCAACGACGTGCTGATCCGCGTCGAGAAGGCCGCGATCTGCGGCACCGATCTGCACATCTACCTGTGGGACGACTGGAGCCAGCGCACGATCAAGCCGGGCCTGGTGATCGGCCACGAATTCGTCGGCCGCATCGTCGAGCTGGGCTCGGCAGTCACCGGTTACGAGATCGGCCAGCGCGTCTCGGCCGAGGGCCACCTGGTCTGCGGCCATTGCCGCAACTGCCGCGCCGGCAAGCCGCACCTGTGCCCCAACACCGTGGGCATCGGCGTAACCCGCGACGGCGCCTTCGCCGAGTACGTGGTGATGCCGGCGACCAACCTGTGGCCGATTCCCGACCAGATTCCCAGCGAGCTGGCCGCGTTCTTCGATCCGTACGGCAACGCCGCGCATTGCGCGCTGGAATTCGACGTGGTCGGCGAGGACGTGCTGATCACCGGCGCCGGCCCCATCGGCGTGATGGCCGCGGGCATCTGCAAGCACATCGGTGCGCGCAACGTCGTGGTGACCGACGTCAACGACTTCCGCCTCAAGCTGGCCGCCGACATGGGCGCCACGCGTGTGGTCAACGTGTCGAACACCTCGCTCAAGGACGTCATGAAGGACCTCCACATGGAAGGCTTCGACGTGGGCCTGGAGATGAGCGGCAACCCGCACGCCTTCAACGACATGCTCGACTGCATGTACCACGGCGGCAAGGTCGCCCTGCTGGGCATCCTGCCCAAGGGCGCCGGCATCGACTGGGACCGCATCATCTTCAAGGGCCTCACCGTGCAGGGCATCTACGGCCGGAAGATGTACGAGACCTGGTACAAGATGACCCAGCTCGTGCTGTCGGGCTTCCCGCTCGGCAAGGTGCTCAGCCACCAGTTGCCGGCCGACGAATTCCAGAAGGGTTTCGACCTGATGGAATCGGGCAAGTCGGGCAAGGTGGTACTCGACTGGCGCTGAGTGCGTCGGAGTTTTCCGTTTTTCAGCCAAGGATGGTCATGCGCTTTCTCCAGATGTTTCCGGTCGCCGGCCTGCTCACGGCCGGCACTGTTTTCGGCAGCGGCCCGCAATCCTGTCCCGCCGTCGATCAGCCGCCCGCAGCCGCGTGCGTCGCGACGGCCCACGGCCTTGCCTACGCCGACACGCCAGAGGAAGCCGAGACCGCATCGCGTGCGCTCGGCGAAGCTTCCCAGCGTTACGCGGGCATCTTCGGGCGGGCGCCGATTGGCATGCTGGTCCTGAGCACGAGCTTGGATCCCGTCGTAGCGAAGGACTTCGCGAAGGCCAACGATCTTGAATTCGCTCAGGTCTGGTTGCCTGCCAAGGCCAAGCGCGCGATGACCGAACGTGCAATGCGACAGGCCCGTTTCGATCGCGCGCGCATCAATCAGGCGCTCGCCCGCATGTCTGACGACGATGAAGTCACCCTGCGACATGAGGTGGGCCACGCGATGTATGCGGCGATGTATTGGCCCGATGCAACGGGCACGTTGCAGGATCGCTACGGCACGCCCGCACCGGACTGGATGGACGAAGCCGCCGCGATCGCCATGGAACCACCCGAATCCCAGGCCCGTCATCTCGCAGCATTCATCGACGTGGCCAAGCGCCGCCCGCGCGATGTGCCCGACCTCGCGACCTTCCTCTCTGCGGAGCATCCTGTACGTTCGGCCGGCCTCGCCCGCGCGCTCGCACGCGGCCCCAAATCGGACTCGGGTGTGCAGATGATGGTGAGCAACGGGCAAAGCTTCCCCGGCATCGAGACGTTCTACGGGCAGTCTCTACTGACGGCCCTGTTCCTCACGGAAACCAGCGGCAATCCGCAGATTCTCGCGACGATCAGCCGGGCTGTTGCCGATGGCCTGGACTTTGACGCATGGCTGGCGCGCGACGGCGCGGCAAACAATCTGCCGTCCACCATCGGCGCATTGCAGCCTGTCTGGCATGACTGGCTGCAGCAGCAGGTGCTGCGCAAAGAGCGCTGACGGCGGACGCCAGGCCGGCATCGTAGAATTCGGGGTTCGTTCTCTCCAGGCACCCCAGCATGTCCTCGACCCAGCGCTACGCCGACACCCTCGACGAGATCCGCGACGCCGGCCTGTTCAAGGCCGAGCGCGTGATCACCGGCCCGCAGTCGGCGGAGATCACGCTCGAAGACGGCCGCACGGTGCTGAACTTCTGCGCCAACAACTATCTGGGGCTGGCCGACCATCCGGACATCATCGCTGCGGCCAAGGACGCGCTCGACACGCACGGCTTCGGCATGGCCTCGGTGCGTTTCATCTGCGGCACGCAGGATCTGCACAAGCAGCTCGAGCAGACGATCGCGGACTTCTTCGGCAAGGAGGACACGATCCTCTACGCCGCCTGTTTCGATGCGAACGGCGGTCTCTACGAGCCCTTGCTGGGCGAAGGCGACGCGATCATCTCCGACGCCCTCAATCACGCCTCGATCATCGACGGCATCCGTCTGTGCAAGGCCAAGCGCTACCGCTACGCCAACTGCGACATGGCGGATCTGGAAAAACAGCTGCAGCAGGCGCGCGCAGATGGTGCGAACACGATTCTGATCTCGACCGACGGCGTGTTCTCGATGGACGGCTTCATCGCGCCGCTCGACGAGATCACCGCACTGGCCGAGAAATACGACGCGCTGGTGCACATCGACGAATGTCATGCGACCGGCTTCCTCGGCCAGACGGGCCGCGGTTCGGCGGAAGTCAAAGGCGTGCTGGAGAAGATCGACATCGTCACCGGCACGCTGGGCAAGGCGATGGGCGGTGCGCTCGGCGGCTTCACCACGGCCAAGCGCGAAGTCATCGAACTGCTGCGCCAGCGCTCACGCCCCTATCTGTTCTCCAACTCGCTGCCGCCGCACGTGGTCGCGGCCGGCATCAAGGCCTTCGAGATGCTCGAAGCTGCGGGAGAACTGCGCGAGAAATTGGTCGAGAACACGCGCTACTTCCGCGAGCAGATGACCGCCGCCGGTTTCGATGTGCGACCCGGCGTGCACCCCATCAGCCCGGTCATGCTCTACGACGCCAAACTCGCGCAGCGCTTTGCCCAGCGCCTGCTCGAGGAAGGCATCTACGCGATCGGATTCTTCTTCCCGGTCGTGCCGAAGGATCAGGCGCGCATCCGCACCCAGATCAGCGCCGCACACACGCGTGAGCACCTGGATCGCGCCATCGATGCGTTCACCCGCATCGGCCGTGAACTGGGCGTGCTCGAGGCCTGATCCATGCGCGCCGCGCTGCGACGGCGGTTGCTGCTCGCGGCGCGGAGCGATGCCAGCGCTATCCTCGCCGACGGTGTCTGGTCGACACGCTGCCTGCACTGCCGCAGCGCATTGCAGCTGCGCGAGGACGGTGAAGCGTTGGGAGCCCTCACGCTCGAGCACGTCGTGCCGCGCGCGTGGTTCGGTCGGAATGCGGCACGCGCGCTGACCGCCCGCGTCGGCGACGACCCGGACGACGCACGCAATCTCGCGCTCGCCTGCGCACGCTGCAACCACGGCAAAGGCAAGGGACACGACGCCCGGGGCCCCGGCGACGCGCGGGCCCGGGAGGTCGTGGACATGCTGCTGCAGACCCGGCTCAGCCGCTGGCGTGATCCGAAGGCAACGCCAGGGCTCTGACCTCTTCGGGCGTGAGCGTCCGCCACGCGCCTTTGCCGAGAGCGCCGAGGGCGAGTTCGCCGATCGCGACCCGCACCAGCCGCAGCACGGTCAGGCCGTGCGCCGCCGTCAGTCGCCGGATCTGTCGATTACGCCCTTCATCGAGCACCACTTCCAGCCACGCGTTGCGATCGCCGTGCCGCAGCATGCGCACCGACGTGGCCTGCAGCCATTGTCCCGCGTCCTCGACGCCCCGCTCCAGCGCGGCCAGCAGATCCGCGTCCGGTACCGCATCGACCTGTACGTGATAGGTCTTGTGCGGGCCGCTTTCCGGCTCGGTGATGCGCGCCGACCAGGCCGGATCGCTCGAAAACAACAACAGGCCTTCGCTGGCCCTGTCGAGCCGGCCGACCGGTGCGATCCAGCCGAGTCCGGCGCCGTCGAAACACCGGTAGACGGTGTCGCGCCCCTGCTCGTCCCGGGCGCTGGTGACCAGGCCGCGCGGCTTGTTGAGCATCAGGTAGTGATGGGCCGCGCCGCGTGCCGCGTCGCCATCGAGAACGATGTCGGCGGCGTCGAGCGCAACGGGGAATTCCGGATCGCGCACGACGCGGCCCGCCACACGGACGCGCCCCTCGCGCACGCGGCGCTCGGCCTCGCTGCGCGAGCACAGGCCGCGCTTGGACAGCACGCGTGCAAGCCCGTAGCGCGCCTGACGCACAGGCTGCGGTGTGTTCGGCCCGGCGATGCGAACGGCCCGCTTGCGCGGGCCGTCTTGGGGCGATCGCCTGTCGGTCACCGCGCGATCACTCGGCCGGCGGCGCCTCACCGGCCGGCGCGGTCTCGACCGCCGGCACGACCGGCGCATTCGGGTCGACGCGACGGCTGCCGACGGTGTAGCCGTTGGCCTTGATCCACGCATCGAAATCGTCGGCGGTCATGCGCTTGCCGCCCTGGGTCATGTTGAAACGGTAGGGCGTGTTGTCGAACTCGGTCTGCTTCACGTAGGCCGCCGGGTCGTTGGCACTGACTGCGCCCGCCGCCGGCGCCGCCATGGCGACGTTCTTGCACTGTTCGATCTCGAGCCGCAACACGACCTGCTCGGCGGACTGCGCTTCGTCATAGGCGCGCGACAGCACGGCGCCGCTTCCGAGCCGGTAGGTCGGCGCGACCAGTTCCGGGGAGACCGGTTCGAGCACCGTCGCCTGCAGGGGCTGCGCGGTCCGACTGTCGAGCGTGGCGCAATCGGCAGCATGGCCTGCGAACGGCAGCGCCAGCAGAGTCAACAGGAAAGTCGCGCGCATGAAACGGTCCCCAGGGTCGAATTCGCCTGAAGTGTAGGCGGCAAGTCACCGCCATACAAGGGAAATTTTGGATTCGCGTATTCACGCACGGGCAGCCGCTTCCTCGCGGCTCCCGCTCGCATGGCCGGCAAAGCCGGACCAAACCTGCAAAACAGAAAGCCCGGCACAAGACCGGGCTTTCTGGTGTTACGACCGGACGTCCTTAGTTCTGGACGTTCAGCTCGGTGCGGCGGTTGCGCGCACGGCCTTCCGGGTTGTCCGAACCATCAGCGTTGGTGTTCGGCGCGATCGGACGGCTCTCGCCGTAACCCACCGGGCCCACCAGACGGTCGGCGGTGATGCCGTTGCTGGTCATGTAGTCATACACGGCCTGCGCACGACGCTCCGACAGACGCTGGTTGTAGGCGTCCGAACCGATCGAGTCGGTGTGGCCGGCGACTTCAACGCGCAGCTCGGGATAACGACGCAGGATCTCGACGGCTTCGTTGAGGATCGCCACCGCGTCAGGACGCAGGGTCGAACGGTCGAAGTCGAAGTTCACGCCATTCAGATCGATGGTGATCGGAGCCGGCGGCGGCGGAGCCGGAGCGGGCGCCGGCGGCGGCGGCGGCGGAGCCGGCGGAGCCGGGGGAGCCGGCGGCGGGCCCAGCGGCACAACGATGCCGACCGAAGCCATCACGTCACCGAAGTAGCTTTCTTCGGCGTTGTGCGGGTAACCGGCCCAATCACGCGGACCATTGGCGGCGTAGCTGCTGTCGTTGAAGTCGGCGCGGTACGCCACTTCGGCACGCACGGCAACGCGGTTCTCGAACGTGGTCTGCAGACCGGCGCCGACCTTGGCGGCGAAGTTGCCGTCCTTGTTCTCGCCCGGCGAATCGGGGCTCGGGAAGTTGTCGAACTCTTCTTCCGAACGCTGGTAGCCGACACCGAACAGCAGGTACGGGTTCCAGGCGCGGGCTTCATTGATGAAGTGGTAGCGGAAGTCGACCGAAATGCCGTACTGGCTCCAGTTCAGGTCATTGTTCGCACCTTCGACCGAGCTGTCGAAACCCGGATTCTGGTAGTTCAGCTCACCGTCGATCGACCAGTTGGGGCTGATGAACTTACCCATGCCCAGCGTGACGAACGGGGTGTCGTCCGTACGGCGATCTTCAGCCTGGAAGTTGTAGCCGACCGAGCTGGTCAGGTACCAGCGGTCGTCGAACTCCTGGGCACTGGCGTGACCCGCCAGCCCAAGACCGCCGAGCAGCGCGGCGCAGAGGAGTTTCTTGTTCATATCGTTTCAGCTCCTGGAAAAAGGGGGAATGCGTCTTGGCATCGGATGAGGCGTCAAACGCACACGCCTTGAACATAGCCTAAAGTCAGCTGCGTGAAGGCGTTGTTAACGCTAACATAACGGTTGAAAGCTTCCTACGGCGTCGCCCCTGCCATTCATCCAGGCTTCGGTTTGATCAGGAACTCCCAACGGGGCGCGATTGTCGTTACGAGGATGTTGGCATAGCGTCAAGACGTGCGGCCGATTTCCGGCGGCTACTTCATCGGACGTCCGGGTATCCGGAAGCGGCGCCTGGCGGGTGTCGTCGGAATTCGTCCTCGAGAAACGCGATGAAGGCGCGCGTGCGCGGAGGCACGTAGGCGCGCTCGGGCATGACCGCATGGATGCCTGTGGGCGGCGGCGCATACCCGGGCAGGACGCGTACGAGCCGACCTTGTCGCAGGTCTTCGGCGACATGCCATGTCGCGTGCATTGCAATGCCGGCGCCGGCGATCGCGGCGTCGCGCAACACCTCGCCGAGATTGCTTTCCAGAGGCCCGCGGACCGTCACGGAGGTGTCTGCGCCCGCCTCGTCCCGCAGGCGCCAGCGGTCCTGGCGACCGCGGCTGCCGGTCAGCACGAGACATGCATGCGCGTGGAGATCCTCCGGGCCGTACGGCGTGCCGTGTCGCGCCAGGTATTCCGGGGCTGCGACGAGCACGCGTGGGTTGGGAGCCAGCTGGCGCCCCACGAAGCGGGAGTCGTCGAGGGCGCCGATCCGGATCGCGAGGTCGAAGCCGTCGCGGACGAGATCGACCTGCTGATCACTCATGTGCACCGCCAGCTGCAGCTTCGGGTGGGCAGCGAGAAAGCGCGGCAGGCGTGGGGAGACATGCTGGCGTCCGAACGAGGCCGACATCGTCACGCGCAGCGTGCCGCCGATAGTTTGCCCACCGCTTTCGCGCAGGCTGCCGGCGAGTCCGTCGAGCGCTTCGACCAGCGCCCGCCCCTCCCCTGCCAGGCGCAGACCTTCGGGTGTCGGATGCAGGCGACGCGTCGTCCGGTGCAGCAGGCGCACGCCCAGCGCGTCCTCCAGGCGCTTGATGCGCTGGCTCGCCAATGCCGGCGACAGATCGAGGCTGCGCGCGGCCGCGCTGATTGATCCGCGGTCGAGCACCCGCAGGAACAAGGCGATATCGCCGATGCGGTCCATCGATTCGAAAGCATCTCTTGAAAGTGATTGGCGATCCTATCGCTGTTCGCGCGGATCGGCGCGGACCGACAATGCAGGGCCTTCTTCCTCCGAGACCACGCATGAAAGCTGTCGCGCTGACCCGCTATCTCCCGATCGACGATCCACAGTCGTTGCAGGATGTGGAACTCGCCCTGCCCGAGCCCGGCCCGCACGACCTGCGCGTGCGCGTCGAGGCGGTGTCGGTGAATCCGGTCGATACCAAGGTGCGTGCACCGAAACCGCAGACCGAACCCCAGCCGAAGGTGCTCGGCTACGACGCCGCCGGCGTGGTCGACGCAGTCGGCAGTGAGGTCACCGGATTCGCCGTCGGCGATGCGGTGTATTACGCCGGCGACATCACCCGCCCGGGCAGCAACGCGCAGTTCCAGTGTGTCGACGCGCGCATCGTGGCGAAGAAGCCGGCCTCGCTCGACTTCGCCCAGGCCGCCGCCCTGCCGCTCACGGCGATCACCGCGTGGGAACTGCTGTTCGAACGCATGCCCTTCGATGTCGACACCGGCGGCAAGGGCAAGTCGCTGCTGGTGATCGCCGGCGCGGGTGGCGTCGGCTCAATCGCGATCCAGCTCGCCAAGCGCGCCGGCTTCACCGTGATCGCGACCGCGTCACGCGAGGAAACCGTCACCTGGTGTCGTGAGCTGGGCGCCGACCATGTCGTCGACCACCGCCAGCCGCTGACGCCGCAGCTCGAGGCACTGGGCTTCAGGACCATCGACGCCGCGCTCAATCTCGCCGACACTGACCGCTACTGGACCGAGCTCGGCGAACTGCTGGCGCCGCTGGGCCACGTCGGCCTGATCGTCGAGCCGAGCGGCCTGCTCAAGATCGGCGACCCCTACAAGGCCAAGAGCATCGGCATCCACTGGGAAATGATGTTCGCGCGGCCGCGCTTCCGCACCGCCGACATGGGCGAGCAGGGCCGCATCCTCGCCGGCGTCGCCGAGCTGGTCGATGCCGGCACGCTGCGCGGCACGCAGCGCGAGACGCTGTCGCCGATCAACGCCGAGAACCTGCGCGAGGCGCATCGTCGTCTCGAGTCCGGCGCGACGATCGGCAAGCTGACGTTGTCGGGCTGGTAAGCGGCCTGATGCCACGGAGACGCCGCCCAGGGCGCTGATCCGCGTCGCATCCTGGCGTGACCGGTAGCGTCGAGCTTGCGCCCTACTTTGCTCAAAGGGGCTGGGGTGCGCCGTGTCTCATCTGGAACCCGGTGATTTTCGGCATGCGCGTGCGCCCATGCCCCGACGAGACCGAGACCGACAAGATCGCGTCGCGAAGGCCGGGGCTGGATTATTTGATTCCAGCATCTGCGTGGCCTGATGGCCTGCCCCCACCCAGCCCTCCCCCGCTCGCGGGGGAGGGCTTCGGACCACGCGTCGGGTTGCCACGCAGATCAGATCTGCGGGCGGCATCTTCGTTTCAGGCCGCGGCGGCTTCGCTGCGATCGCGCTTGAGTACCGCCACCGGCTCGGCCCATGCGCTGCCGGCGCGCCGCTTGCTGGTCGCCAACACCAGATCCGACGGTTCGAACACGTTGAGGTTGTGGGTGATCGGGGTGGTCAGGATGTACTGCGCATCGGTGCTGCGCAGGAAGCGGCCGACCTTCTCGATGTTGGCCACGTCCAGATGCGCGAAGGGTTCGTCGATGAACACGAAGCCGCCCGGCTGGTCTTCATCGCGCAGCAGTGCGACGAGCAGCAGCAGCGATTTCATGACCTGCTGGCCGCCCGAGGCCTCGCCGTCGTCGAGGCCGATCCAGCCCTTGCGGTCGAAGTCAAAACGCACCGTGAGCCCGGCCTGTGCAAGCGCGGCGTCCTCGTTCGCCAGTTCGGGCATTTCGACGTCGACGCCGATGCCGGCCAGTTCGCCGAGCGCGGCCAGGTTCTTGCGATAGCGGCGGACCGTGGCGCGCAACACATTGATATAGGCGCCGCGCGCCTCTTCGGTCAGGCGACGCGCGCGGTGCAGGTGTGCTTCGCGCTTGCCGATGGCCGCTTCGAGCGCCTCGTGGTCGGCGGCGAACTTGTCGCGCATGGCGACGCAGGCCGGGTCCTCGACGAAACTGCCGCGCGCCAGACGTTCGTCGATGCGCTCCAGTTCCCGGCGCACGGCGCCGGCGCTCTCGTAGGCTTCGCGTGCTTCCCGCAGCGCCTCGCGGGTACGCCACGCGGCCGGCATCTTCGCCCTGCGCCTACGGAAATCGACCATGCGGTGCACCAGGCCCACGCGTTCCTGGGCGATCTGGCTGCCGCGGTCACGCAGTTCCTGGGCCAGCGCGCGCAGTTCTCCGGCGCGCGTGGCGGCGGCGATGCTGCCGTCGCGGTCCTGCGCTTCGTGTGCGTCGAGTGCGCTGCGTGCCTCGGCAAGCGCGGTGGCGGCCGACTGCGCAGCCTCGGCCAGCGCCGGCAGGCGCGCCTTTGCATCGGCGAATTCGGCCGCGCGCGTGACCAGCTCCTGGCCGGCGTCGAGACCGAGGAGACGCGCCTGCGCGGCGTCGACCTCGCGCACCAGCGTCGCCATTGCGTCTTCGCGCGCCTGCGCCCGGTCCTGGATCGCGACCGCTTCGGCATGCAGCGCGGCCAGTCGCCCCTCGCGCGCACCGGCGCCGAAGTGCTGCTGACCGCCGCCAATGTGCCGGCCGCCGCGATGTTCGCGCAGATAGCCCTGCGCGGTGATCCAGTCCTGCCCCTTGGGCAGACGCCGCCCAGCCTCGACGTCGGCGACGCGCTGCACGCGGTCGAGCTGGCGCGGCAACCAGGCCGGCGGGTCGGCATTGAAGCGCACCACCTCCAGCAGCGAACCGCGCGTTGCTGGCCCGGCGGGCGCACGTTCGGCGACAACGAAATGCCGGTACTGCAGCTTTTCGCCGAGCTGCCAGGCTTCGCTCGCATCGCGCGGCGAATCGAGCACCAGCAGATGCCGGTACGGCGCCAGCACCGCTTCGACCGCGACCGCCCATTGCGGGTCGGCGATCTCGACCAGCTCGGTCAGCACGGCGTGGCCGATGTCGGCGCGGTCGAGCGCGGCGCGGAAATCGCGCTCGAAGGGTTCGACGACGCGGCCACCGCCGCGCAGCGCGGCCACCTGCGCGGCGATCTCGCCGCTGCGGGTGCGATCGCGGTCCGCTTCGAGACGCAGTTCGGCCTGGCGACGACGGCCCTGTTCGACTTCGCGGCTCAGCGCATCGACGTTTGCGCTGCCGCGCTCGGCCTGCAGGCGCGCGAGTTCGTCGTGGCGGCGCACCAGTTGTTCGGCATCGCGGGCCTGGTCGCGGGCGTGGGTGAAGCGGGTCTCGGCCGCCTTCAGGTCGGCGCGCGCCTGGGCGATCGACGCGCCCAGTCCGCTGCGCGCATCGATCGACGCGTCTTCCTGCGCCTGCAGTTCGGCATAGCTGCGCTCGCGTTCGCGCAGGCCACGGCGCAGACCGGTCAGGCGCGGCTTCGCGCCGTCGATGGTCGCGCGCAGATCGGCCAGTTCGACCTTCGGCGCGATCTCCGCCTCCAGCGTCTGCCGCTGGTTGCGCAGCGCCATGCCGTCCTCGTAGGAGCGCACGTCGGCGCGCGCCGATTCCAGCCGCAGATGCAGCTCGGCCAGCCCCTGCTGCAGCTCGACGATCTCCTTGTCGATGTCGAACTGTTCGGCGCGGGCGCGCTGGTAGTCGTCCATCACCGCCTTGTCCTCGAACACGTCGAAGACCAGTTGCAGCAGTTCGCGCGGCGAGAGCTGGCAGAGCTTGTCGGTCGCGCCCTGCTCCAGCGTGAGCACGCGGCAGATCGCGCGGCTCAGGCCTGCGCCGGCCAGGCGCACGCGATAGTCGCGCACGCCCAGCCATTCGCCGCCGGCGTCGAGCTGTTCGACCGGCACGTCGCCAGCGACGATCTGGTAATCGCGCGTCCAGTCGCCGCCGCGCTTGCGCACGCGGCAGGCGATGGTCACCTGCTCGTCCATGCACGGAAAGAACGCACGGCGGCCGCGGCGGTCGACGGGGTTGCTGACCACCGCGCGCAGCCAGGCGAACGGCTTTCCGTTGTGGCGCAGATAGGTCTTGTAGTCGCGCGCCATGTCGCGGTCGTCGATCGCCAGCAACGTGCGCAGCGCATCGAGCAGTGTGGTCTTGCCCGAACCATTCGGGCCGACGACGGTAATGATCGAAGCGTCCAGCGGCAGCGCATAGCGCTGCCAGTAATCCCAGTGCACGACCTCGAGGCTGCGGAATTCAAACATCGGCCTGGGCCTCGTCCAAGGTGGCGGTCATCTCGGCGTCGTCGTCCGGCACGTCGGCCTCGTCGACGTCCTCGCGCCGGGCCGAACGGCTCTCGGCGATCACGTGCGCCAGCGCGCCATCCATCACGCGGCTGGCGATGCGCTCGTAGTCGAAGGCCAGATCCAGCAGCGGGCCTTCGTGGATGCGCTCCTTGCGCCGCACGATGAAGCCCTGCCGCTGCAGCGTGCCGAGATTCATGTGGATGCGGCCCTTGCCGCCGAGCTGGGCGCCGAAATCGGCCAGCAGCGTGCGTTCGTTGATCGGCTCAACCACTTCCGCGCCCACCGGCACCGGCTTGAGCTCGGCGAACATCTGTTCCTGCTCCTGGGTGAGATCGGTCTGCTGACGGGCGATCTGGCGCTGGCGCTTGGGCAGCACCAGCAGCGCCCACAGCACCACCAGCAGGGCCAGCGCGTCGCGGCTGAGCTGCAGGTTGCTCGCGGCCCAGGCATCGCCGTGTCCGAACACATCGGCTTCGTGCTGCTTCGCGATGCCGACCGCGACGTTCGCCGCATAGGGATGTTCGAGCAGGCGCATGCCGGCGGCGGCGAGGCGGCGGTCGAGATCGTCGCGCAGTTCGGCATCGACGAGCATCTGGCGCACGGCGCGGTCTTCGCGCGGCAACCAGCGCTCGGCCAACAGCCGGGCGATCAGGGAAGCGGTGGTGTCGGTCATGCGGTCTTCTTGCGTCGTGCGGGCACCGGCGCATCGCCGGTGTCCGTGGAAGTGCGGGCGCGGCGTTTGCGTGCCGGCGTGTCGGTCGACGCTTCGCCGGCCGGCGACACGTCGATGCCGTGCGCCGACATGTCGGGCATGTCGATCTCGACCGTTTCGTCGGCGGCGCCGGCCGGCAGCAGGCGGCCACGGCTCATCAAGGCCACGCCGGCGCGGTCGATGCGTTCGATGACCGGGTCGACGCGCCACTGCATCAGCAGCTGCGCGAGTTGCGCGCTGACGCCGCTGCGGTTCTCGGCGCCGGCATCGCCGATCAGGCCCAGCAGCGACAGCCGGTAGGCGCTGACCGCGAAGCTGTCCTGCGGCACCCAGTCGCCGAGCGGCGCCGCGGTGTCGAGCGCGGTCAACTGGTCGAGCCACTGCGCGGCATGCGCGTAGTCGTCGGCGGCGGCAGGCGCCTGCAGGTCTTCGGGCGCCTCGCGCGGCGGCGGCATGCCGGCATCGTCGGCCGCCTCGCGTTCGCGCTCGACGAGTTCGTATTCGGCGACATCGAGCGCGATCGGGCCGAGCACGAAGGCCGGCTGCGGCGCGAACGTGAGCGCGTCGGTTGCCAGATCGGCCAGCGCCTCGGGCGTGCAGTCGCGCAGGAAGCGGGTGACGTCGGATGACGACAGGCCGCTCGCGCCCAGATGCACACGATGGCGGTCGAGCTGGCCCAGCGCGCGCTGGAACACCGAGGCCTGACGCAGCATCGCGCTCTGCGCGCGACCGATCTGCTGGGCGACGCGATGGGTGGCGACATCGAGATCGTCGTCGGCCGCGATGGCGCGGATCAGCTCGGTGCCCTTCTCCACCCAGTGCCAGACCGATTGCAGCGTGTCGGCCGCCTGGCGGATGCGGTGTTCCGAGCCGCTGAGCACGGCCTGGTCGAAGTCCTCGCGCAGTTCGTTGAGGCGCGACAGCAGATGTTGCAGATCCGATGCCCCGACCTTGCCGACCGACTGCCCGGCCGCGAGCTGCGCGGTGACGTAGGCGAGTTCGTCGCCCTCGGCATTGAACTGCAGCAGCAGACCGAGCGCCGACAGCGCCTGCCGGCCGACCGGGCTGATGCGATAACGCTGGCTGTGCGTGTCCCAGGCGAGCAGGCCGTTGTCGCGCAGGCGGCCGATGACCGTGTCGAACTTCACCGGATCGAGGAAGGCGAAGTGTTCGCGCAGTTCCTGCGGTGACCATTCGGGCGCATCGCCGCGGGCGCCGATCGTGCGCAGCACCAGCAGGCGCACCATGACGATCTCCTCGCCGCCGTGGAACAGCGTCGAGAACGCGCGGATCTGCTCGCGCGCGGCGAGCAGCGGATGCAGGTCCGGCAGATCGGCGGCGGCGATGCCGTCGCGCAGGTAGTCCTGGAAGGGTTGGATGGTGGCCGTCCCTGGAAGCGGGGCGCCATGTTCAAGGCGCGGCCCGCGGCTGGCAACTCTTGACAGGACCGCTTGCGGGACCGCGGCTTTCCCGGCACGCTGCGCGATCCATACGCAGCCGTATCCACGTCATGACGCCAGCCTCCGGCCAGCCTGTCGACGCGCCCTACCCGCATCTGCTGGCGCCGCTCGACCTCGGATTCACCACGCTGCGCAACCGGGTGCTGATGGGCTCGATGCACACCGGGCTCGAAGACCGCGCCGCGGACTTTCCGAAGCTCGCGCGCTATTTCGCCGAACGCGCCGAAGGCGGCGTCGGCCTGATCGTGACCGGCGGTTTCTCGCCCGACATCGCCGGCTGGCTCAAGCCTTTCGGCGGCAAGCTGTCGTGGCGCTGGGAGACGCGCCGGCACCACCAGGTCACCGAAGCGGTGCACGGGCACGGCGCAAAGATCTGTCTGCAGCTGCTGCATGCCGGCCGCTACGGCTATCACCCGCTGCAGGTCGCGCCGAGCCGGATCAAGGCGCCCATCAATCCCTTCACCCCGCGGGCGCTGTCGGCGCGCGGCGTCGAACGCACGATCGACGGTTACGCCCGCGCCGCGAAGCTGGCCCGCGAGGCCGGCTATGACGGCGTGGAAGTCATGGGCAGCGAGGGCTATCTGATCAACCAGTTCCTCAGCCGCCGCACCAACGCGCGCGAGGATGCCTGGGGCGGCGACACCGCGCAGCGCATGCGTTTCGCGACCGAGATCGTGCGCCGCGTGCGCGAAGCGGCCGGCGACGATTTCATCATCGTCTACCGCCTCTCGATGCTGGAACTGGTGCCCGACGGCTCGGCCTGGGACGACATCGTGACCCAGGCGCGCGCGATCGAAGCCGCCGGCGCGACGCTGATCAACACCGGCATCGGCTGGCACGAGGCGCGCGTGCCGACGATCGCGACGTCGGTTCCGCGCGCAGCGTTCGCCGGCGTCACCGCCAAGCTGCGGCCCCACGTGACCTTGCCGCTGGTGGCGACCAACCGCATCAACATGCCCGAGGTCGCCGAACGCATCCTCAGCCGCGGCGACGCGGACATGGTGTCGATGGCGCGGCCGCTGCTGGCCGATCCGCAGTGGGTGGCCAAGGCGCGTGCCGGGGAACCTGAGCGCATCAATACCTGCATCGCCTGCAACCAGGCCTGCCTCGACCACGTGTTCGCCAACCGCACCGCGAGCTGCCTGGTCAATCCACGCGCCTGCGCGGAAACCGAGCTCAACTATTTCCCCGCGGCCGCGCCGCTCCGGGTCGCCGTCGTCGGCGCAGGGCCGGCGGGCCTGGCCTGCGCGACGGTCGCCGCGCAGCGCGGGCACGCGGTGACGTTGTTCGACGCCGCGGCCGACATCGGCGGCCAGTTCAATCTGGCCCGGCGCATTCCCGGCAAGGAAGAGTTCGATGAGACGCTGCGCTATTTCCGCCAGCGCATCACGGAGACCGGCGTGGACCTGCGATTGTCCACCCCCGTGACGGCCGAGGACCTCTCCGGCTTCGATGTCGTGGTACTGGCGACGGGCGTGGTGCCGCGCGCGGTGGACTTTCCCGGTCACGATCACCCCAAGGTCGTCGGCTATATCGACGTCATCGAAGGCCGTGTCGTGCCTGGCGAGCGGGTCGCGATCATCGGCGCCGGCGGCATCGGCTTCGACGTCGGCGAATTCCTCGTCGAGCACGCCGGCGCCTCGCCGAGTCTCGACGCGGCAGCCTGGATGCGCGAATGGGGCGTCGACCCGACGTTCGAAGGCCCGGGCGGACTGGTGCCGCCGTCGCCGGCACCTCCCGCCCGAAAGCTCTGGTTGCTGCAGCGCAGCCCCGGGCGCCCGGGCGCGCGGCTGGGCAAGACTACCGGCTGGATCCACCGCGGTACGCTGAAAGCCAAGGGCGTGACCATGCTCGGCGGCGTCGAATACCTCGGTGTCGACGATGCCGGCCTGCGCATCCGCGTCGACGGCGCCGAGCAGCTGCTGCCCGTCGACCACGTCGTGGTCTGCGCCGGTCAGGAACCGCGCCGCGAGCTCCACGCTGCTCTGCAGGCGGCCGGCCAAGTCGTCCATCTGATCGGTGGCGCGGACGTCGCGACCGAACTCGACGCCAAGCGGGCAATCGCGCAAGCGAGTCGGCTTGCCGCGAATTTGTGATGCAAGTCCAATCGCGTTCAGCCTCCCGCAACGTCGCGATGCCGTGAGAACGCCTCGGCCTGATCGCGATAAAGCTGAATAGGCCTGGAAAAACGGGAGTTCCAGCCACAGACCCGCCCGCCGCGCCAGTGCCCCGTATTCACGTTTGATTCGAAAATCCGGGGCTACCGTGCCCGCACTTCGCACTGCCCCCTTCGGCAGCGCACCGGCCCGACCCGCCTTCTGCGGACTTCGGTGCCCGGGCGATCAAGCGCACCACAGAGTTCGCCGCCCTCCCCAATACGCCATGCCGGTTTTCGCATTCGTTGCGCGTTTCTCCCGTCAGGGGGAAGACGACGTGCGGTCCGGCGCAACGCAGCAAGGAGCCGTAGATGAAACTTGAATGGGTGATGTGGCTGGCCTCCGTGCTGCCGCCCCCCGCCGCCGATTCGCTCTGTCTGAGCACGACGGTGTATCTGGAAGCCCGCGACCAGTCCGTGCGAGGACAGGAAGCGGTGGCCGAAGTCGCACTGCGCCGCCAGGAGAGCGGGCTGTGGGGCGAGTCGATGTGCGAGGTGGTCACCGCGCGCAAGCAGTTCGCGCCGACGATCCTGTCGCCGAACACGCGCCTGGCCAATACCAATGCCTGGACCCGCGCGGTCAGCGTGGCGCTGGAGTCCGAACGCAACTGGGCGCTGCCGCCCGAGCAGCGTCGCCAGGTGGTGCCCGGCGCGAGCCACTTCATGGCGCATGCGATCGCGGCGCCGTCGTGGCGCAGCGCGCAGCAGGTCGCGACCATCGGCGATCACACCTTCCTGCGCGTGCAGTCGCTGCGCCCGGCACGTTCGACGGCGGACAGCGAGCGCGGCTGAGCCGTTCCATGCGGGTGGCTTTCGCCCCCGCAGCACCCGGCGCATGATGGCGGCCCTGTTCAAATACCGGACCGCCATGCGCACCCTCTACACCAAGCCCGGCGCCTGCTCGCTGGCCGATCACATCGTCCTGCGGTGGATCGGCGCGCCGTTCGAAGCGCGCGTCGTCGACGCGACGCAGATGAAGGAACCGCCCTTCCTCATACTCAATCCCGCCGGCGCGGTGCCGGTGCTGGTCGAAGGCGACTGGGTGCTGACCCAGAACGCCGCGATCCTGGGATATCTCGCCGACACGCATCCCGAGGCAGGCCTTGGCGGTGACGGCACCCCGCAGGGCCGCGCCGAGGTCAACCGCTGGCTGGCGCTGCTCAATACCGATCTGCATCCGGCCTTCCATCCGCTGTTCGGCAGCACGAAGTATCTGGGGGACGCGGACGTCATCGACGCCACGCGCACGCAGGCGATGCAGAAGATCCGCGGCTATTACGAGCGTCTCGATGCGCAACTCGCCGGCCGCGACTATCTCGTCGGCACGCGCTCGATCGCCGATCCCTATCTGTTCGTGACCCTGCAATGGGCCAAGCGCCTGAAGCTCGACCTGAGCGGGCTCGACAATCTGCACGCGTTCGAAGCGCGCATGCGCGCCGATGCCGGCGTGCAGGCGGCGTTGGCGGCCGAAGGTCTGGACTGAGCGGATCCCGCTACGCGCCGTGTGCCACCAACGGGGCTTCGGCCCCGTTCTGCGTTCGCGCAGCGCGCAGCGCGCGCGGCGATGTTCGCCTCGATACCGCGCCGTCGGCACAGCCGGGTGCGCGGGTCAAGCGCGCCGTCGCCGTCGTTGCCCACGGCTGGTGAAAATATCGCCAGCCATTTCCACGCCGCTGACGATGCGGCGCTGCGCCGCTTATCCACAGACTTGTCAGCCTTTCATCCACACCGTCTGTGGATGACGCACGCACCTGCCGTGCGTCGGCGTGCGCGTCAAGTGTTCGCGTGCGGCCTCAGTCGAACACGTCGGCCGGCACGCGTACCGCGCCTTCCATGAGCACACGTGCCGAACGCGACATGATGGCCTTGGCCACCGTCCAGCGACCGTCCGACTCCACGGCTTCGGCGCCGACCCGCAACGTGCCGGACGGATGCCCGAAGCGCACCGAAGTACGCGCGCCGCCGCCGGCAGCCAGGTTCACCAGCGTGCCGGGAATCGCCGCCGCCGTGCCGATCGCCACAGCCGCCGTGCCCATCATCGCGTGGTGCAGCTTGCCCATCGACAGCGCGCGCACCAGCAGATCGATGTCGCCGGCCGCGATCGCCTTGCCGCTCGACACCACGTGACCGCTTGGCGGCGCGACGAATGCGACCTTGGGCGTGTGCTGACGCTTCGATGCCTCGGACACGTCCGCGATGAGCCCCATGCGGACCGCACCATGGGCGCGGATGGTCTCGAACATCGCCAGCGCCTTCGCATCGCCGTTGATCGCGTCCTGCAGTTCGGCGCCTGTGTAGCCGATCGATGCGGCGTCGACGAACACCGTGGGAATGCCGACGTTGATCATCGTCGCGCGCAGCGTGCCGATGCCCGGCACCTCGAGGTCGTCGACCAGATGGCCGGTCGGGAACATCGCGCCCGTATCGCCCTCGCCCTCGTCCGCCGGATCGACGAACTCCAGCACGATCTCCGCCGCCGGGAAGGTCACGCCGTCGAGTTCGAAATCGCCCGTTTCCTGCACCTGACCGTCCTGGATCGGCACGTGCACGACGATGGTCTTGCCAATGTTGGCCTGCCACACACGCACCGCGACGGTGCCTTCGCGCGGAATCCTCGCGGCATCGATGAAGCCGTTGGCGATCGCGAACGGACCGACCGCCGTGCTCAGGTTGCCGCAGTTGCCGCTCCAGTCGACGAATGCGGTCTCGATCGAGACCTGGCCGTAGAGATAGTCGACGTCGTGATCAGGCCGCAACGATTTCGAAATGATCACGCACTTGCTGGTCGACGAGGTCGCGCCGCCCATGCCGTCGGTGTGCTTGGCGTACGGGTCGGGCGAGCCGATCACGCGCATCAGCAGCGCGTCGCGCGCCGGGCCGGGCACCTGTGCGGCAGCGGGCAGATCTTCCAAACGGAAGAACACGCCCTTCGACGTGCCACCGCGCATGTAGGTGGCGGGGATTCGGAGTTGGGGGGCGTAGGTCATGAATTCACTCGCTCTGTGTCTACTTGCCGCTCCCGATCTTGGGAGAGGAATCGGATTCTGCTTGTCTCCCCTCTCCCCTTGCGGGAGAGGGGTCGGGGGAGAGGGGCGCTTCCTGCAATGCATTCCAGATCGCTTCGCGCACCGACTCGGGGCTTTGCAGGATGTCGTGATTCCAGAAGCGCAGTACGCGGAAGCCCTGCTGCTTCAACCATGCGTCACGTGTCGCGTCCTGCGATGAATCGCAATGCTGGCTGCCGTCCGCCTCGATGATCAGGCGTGCACCGAAGTGCACGAAATCGACCACGTAAGGGCCGATCGGCTGTTGGCGGCGGAACTTCCGCCCATCAAAGCGGTGAGCGCGGAGGTGACGCCAGAGCATCTGCTCGGCGTCGGTCATGGTCTGGCGCAGCGTTCTGGCGAATGCGCGTTGATCCATTCCCCTCTCCCCAACCCCTCTCCCGCAAGGGGAGAGGGGCTCAGATCATGCGGCTTTCGAAGACTCCAGAAAATCCTGCGCAAACCGCTGCAACACACCGCCCGCCTCGTAGATCGACACTTCCTCCGCGGTATCCAGGCGACAGGTCACCGGCACCTGCACCTGGGTGCCGTCGGTGCGATGGATGACGAGCGTCAGCGTCGCACGCGGGGTGCGCTCGCCGACGACGTCGAAGGTCTCGCTGCCGTCGATCCCGAGCGTCAGTCGCGTGGTGCCCTCATGGAACTCCAGCGGCAGCACGCCCATGCCGATCAGATTTGTGCGGTGGATGCGCTCGAAGCCTTCGGCGACGATCGCTTCGACGCCCGCAAGGCGCACGCCCTTGGCGGCCCAGTCGCGTGAGCTGCCCTGGCCGTAGTCGGCACCGGCGACGATGATCAGCGGCTGGCGCCGTTCCATGTAGGTCTCGATCGCCTCCCACATGCGCACCACTTGGCCCTCGGGTTCGATGCGCGCCAGCGAGCCCTGCTTCACCGCGCCGTCGACCACCGCCATCTCGTTGACCAGCTTGGGGTTGGCGAAGGTGGCGCGCTGCGCGGTCAGATGATCGCCGCGGTGTGTGGCATACGAATTGAAGTCCTCTTCCGGCACGCCCATTTTCGCGAGGTATTCGCCGGCGGCGCTGCTGGCCATGATCGCGTTCGAGGGCGACAGGTGGTCGGTGGTGATGTTGTCGCCGAGCACGGCCAGCGGGCGCATGCCCGTCAGCGTGCGCGTCCCGGCCAGCGCGCCTTCCCAGTACGGCGGGCGGCGGATGTAGGTGCTCATCTCGCGCCAGTCGTACAGCGGCGCCACGCGCTCGCCGGTGTCGACGTGCAGCTTGAACATCGGGCCGTAGACGGCGCGAAACTGTTCGGGCTTGACGCTGGCCTTGACCACCGCATCGATCTCTTCGTCCGACGGCCACAGATCCTTGAGCGTGACCGGATTGCCTTCGTGGTCGAGGCCGAGCACGTCCTTCTCGATGTCGAAGCGCACGGTGCCGGCAATCGCATAGGCGATGACCAGCGGCGGCGATGCGAGGAAGGCCTGCTTGGCATAGGGATGGATGCGCCCGTCGAAGTTGCGGTTGCCGCTGAGCACGGCGGTCGCATACAGGTCGCGGTCGATGATTTCCTGCTGGATCGCCGGGTCCAGCGCACCGCTCATGCCGTTGCAGGTGGTGCAGGCGAACGCGACGATGCCGAAACCGAGCTGTTCGAGTTCGGGCAACAGGCCGCTCTCCTGCAGATACAGCTCGACCGCCTTCGAACCCGGCGCCAGCGAAGTCTTGACCCACGGCTTGCGCAGCAGGCCGCGCGCATTGGCGTTGCGCGCCAGCAGGCCGGCGGCGATGACGTTGCGCGGGTTCGAAGTGTTGGTGCAGCTGGTGATGGCGGCGATGATCACCGCGCCGTCGGGCATGGTGCCGCCGTCAGTGGGCATGTCCCACGCGCCGGCGATACCGCTGGCGGCCAGTTCGCTGGTCGCCACACGCTTGTGCGGGTTCGACGGGCCAGCCATGTTGCGCACCACGCTCGAGAGGTCGAAATGCAGCGTACGTACGTACTGCGCATCGATCAGCGAATCGGCCCACAGGCCGGCGGCCTTGGCATAGGTCTCGACCAGCGAGACCTGGCTGTCATCGCGTCCGGTCAGACGCAGATAGTCGAGCGTGTTGTCGTCGATGAAGAACATCGCCGCGGTCGCGCCGTATTCGGGCGCCATGTTGGAGATCGTCGCGCGGTCACCGACCGACAGCGCTGCAGCACCGGGGCCACGGAATTCCAGGTAGGCGCCGACGACCTTCGACTTGCGCAGGAATTCGGTCAGCGCCAGCACCACGTCGGTCGCGGTGATGCCGGGGCCCGGGCGGCCCGCGAGTTCGACGCCGACGATTTCCGGCGTACGCATCCACGATGCGCGGCCGAGCATGACGTTCTCCGCTTCGAGCCCGCCGACCCCGACCGCGATCACGCCCAGTGCGTCGACGTGCGGCGTGTGGCTGTCGGTGCCGACGCAGGTGTCGGGAAACGCCACACCGTCCTGCACGTAGACCACAGGCGACATCTTCTCCAGATTGATCTGGTGCATGATCCCGTTGCCCGGCGGAATCACCTCCACGTTGTGGAAAGCCTGCTTGGTCCAGTCGATGAAGTGGAAGCGGTCGGCATTGCGCCGGTCCTCGATCTCGCGATTGCGCGTGAACGCCTGCGGGTCGTAGCCGCCGCATTCCACCGCCAGCGAGTGGTCGACAATCAGCTGCACCGGCACGACCGGATTGACTTTCGCCGGGTCGCCGCCCTGGTCGGCGATCGCATCACGCAGACCGGCGAGGTCTACCAGCGCCGTCTGGCCGAGGATGTCGTGGCAGACCACACGCGCCGGATACCACGGAAAATCGATGTCCTGGCGCAGTTCGATCAGCTGGCGCAGCGCGTCATCGAGCAGGGCCGGGTCACAGCGCCGCACCAGATTCTCGGCGTGCACGCGCGCGGTATAGGACATGCGGTCGTATGCGCCGGGCGCGAGCGTCTCGACGGCGGCGCGCGCGTCGAACCAGTCGAGTTTCGTGCCGGGAAGGGGTTTGCGGTGCTGGCTGTTCATGGCTGGCTGCCTGGAAGAATCGAAGACGGGTCTACCGTCATCCCCGCGCAGGCGGGGATCCATGGACGTTCCCTGGAAGTCTCCAAAGTCCATGGATTCCCGCCTACGCGGGAATGACGAGCAACGGGTCCCTGCATTCGGAAAGACCCGTGCAACTACTACTTACTTGCGCTCGGCAATCGGCACGAAGGCCTGGTCCTCCGGACCGGTGTAGTTCGCGCTGGGGCGGATGATCTTGCCGTCAATGCGCTGCTCGATGACGTGCGCGCTCCAGCCCGCGGTACGGGCGATGACAAACAGCGGTGTGAACATCGCCGTCGGCACGCCCATCATGTGGTAGCTGACCGCGCTGAACCAGTCGAGGTTGGGGAACATCTTCTTGATGTCCCACATCACCGACTCCAGGCGCTCGGCGATGTCGTACATCTTGCGGCTGCCCGCTTCGTCCGACAGTTCGCGGGCGACGGTCTTGATGACCTCGTTGCGCGGGTCGCTGACGGTGTAGACCGGGTGGCCGAAACCGATGATCACTTCCTTCTTCTCCACGCGCGCGCGGATGTCGGCCTCGGCCTCGTCCGGCGTGTCGTAGCGCTTCTGCACTTCGAACGCGACTTCGTTGGCGCCACCGTGCTTGGGGCCGCGCAGCGCGCCGATGCCGGCGGTGATGCACGAATGCATGTCGCTGCCGGTGCCGGCGACGACGCGGCTGGCGAAAGTGGATGCGTTGAACTCGTGCTCGGCGTAGAGGATCAACGAGGTGTGCATCGCCTTGACCCAGCTCTCGCGCGGCTCGAAGCCGTGCAGCAGATGCAGGAAGTGCCCGCCGATCGAATCGTCATCGGTCTCGACGTCGATGGCGCGGCCGTTGTGGCTCCAGTGGTACCAGTACAGCAGCATCGAGCCGAGCGAGGCCATGAGCTTGTCGGCGATGTCGCGCGCGCCGGGATGGTTGTGGTCGTCCTTCTCCGGCGCGACGCAGCCGAGCACGGACACACCGGTACGCATGACGTCCATCGGATGCGCCGACGGCGGCAGCTCTTCCAGCGCCGACTTCACCGCCGCGGGAATGCCGCGCAGGGACTTGAGCTTGGCCTTGTAGCCGCGCAGCTCGGCCTCGGTCGGCAGCTTGCCGTGGACCAGCAGGTAGGCGATCTCCTCGAACTCGCTGGTGCGCGCGAGATCGAGAATGTCGTAGCCGCGGTAATGCAGGTCGTTGCCGCTGCGGCCGACGGTGCACAGCGCGGTATTGCCGGCGGCCGTGCCGCTCAGCGCGACGGATTTCTTCGGCTTGAAGCCGGGGGCGGTGGTGGCGGTGTCGCTCATCTGGAATCTCCGTTGGATGCCCGTGGGCACGGATGGAAAGATCGGGAGTCGCTTGGAAGCTGCTCAAGGCCCGTCGCGAGCGCAGCCGGGTGGTGCGTGGCGGAGCGCAGGAAGCGCAACGTACGTGCGGTACGTGAGCATGCCGAGCACCGCACGCGCGCCAGCCGGCAAGCGCAGCAGGGCATTGGGCGGCTTCCTACTTGTTGGATGCGAACAGCGCGTCCAGCCGCTGCTCGAAGGCGTGGTAGCCGATGCGCTCGTAGAGCTCCTCGCGGGTCTGCATCGTGTCGACGACATTCTGCTGGTGACCGTCACGGCGCACGGCGGCGTAGACCGCTTCGGCGGCCTTGTTCGCGGCGCGGAAGGCCGACAGCGGGAACAGCTGGATGGCGACACCGGCCGAGGCCAGCTCATCGCGGGTGAACAGCGGGGTCTTGCCGAACTCGGTGATGTTGGCGAGCACCGGCACCTTCACCGCATCGACGAAACGGCGGTAGGTGTCGAGGTCATAGGCGGCCTCGGCGAAGATGCCGTCCGCGCCGGCTTCCACGCACGCGACTGCGCGTTCGATCGAAGCGTCCACGCCGTCGACCTGGATCGCATCGGTGCGCGCGATCAGGAAGAAGTCCGGATCGGTCTTCGCATCGGCCGCGGCCTTGACGCGATCGACCATCTCGCCCTGCGACACGATCTCCTTGCCCGGGCGATGACCGCAGCGCTTGGCGCCGACCTGGTCTTCGATGTGGCAGGCGGCGGCGCCCGCCTTGATCAGCGACTTGACCGTCCGCTCGATGTTGAACGCGCTGGCGCCGAAGCCGGTGTCGATGTCGACCATCAAGGGCAGGTCGCAGACATCGGTGATGCGGCGCACGTCGATCAGCACGTCTTCGAGCGTGTTGATGCCCAGATCCGGCAGGCCCAACGAGCCCGCGGCAACGCCGCCGCCCGAGAGATAGATCGCCTGGAAGCCTGCGCGCTTGGCCAGCAGCGCGTGGTTGGCGTTGATTGCGCCGATCACCTGCAGCGGCGATTCGGCGGCGAGGGCGGCGCGGAATTTCGCACCGGCGGAAGAGGTGGTCATCGATGCGACTCCGGGTCTGCGGTGTACCGCGATGGCGTGCAATCTGGCACCATCCGACTGGTTGATCAATCTTGATCGAATCAATCAATGCATCGGAATTCACTGTGAATGCGAACGATGGCGACCTGATGTCCGCCGCGCAGGCCTGCGCCGCGCTCGGCATCAGCACCGCAACGCTGTACGCCTATGTCAGCCGCGGGCTGCTGGAATCGCGCCCCGGCGCCGACCACCGCAGCCGCGTGTATCTGCGCCAGGACGTCGAGCGCCTCGCCCAGCGCAAGCGCGCGGGCCGCGGTGCGGCGCGCGGTGCGGCGCAGAGCCTCGATCGCGGCCTGCCGGTGATGGAAACGCGCATTTCGCTGATCCGTCCCGACAGCCCCTATTACCGCGGCCGCTCGGCGGTCGCGATGGTTCGCGACGGCGCCACGCTCGAAGACACCGCGCGGCTGTTGTGGGACTGCGGCGATACCGATCCCTTCGAAGTTGCCGCCGGTGACTGGCCGGCGCGCGTCGCGGCGATCGCCGGCGATCTCGCCCTGCCGCCGATCGAACGCGCGATGGCGGCAATCCCGCTGCTCGCCCCCGATCTGCGGCAGTCGCTGAGTGCAGCGCCGGCGGCCAAGCGCGGCGTCGCGGCGACGCTGCTGCGCCAGAACGCCGCATTGCTGATCGCGGGCAAGCCGGACGCGCGACCGGTGCACGCCCTGCTGGCCGAAGCCTGGCGCCCCGGCGATGCGGTGTTCGCGGATCTGGTGCGCGCCGCGCTGGTGCTGTGCGCGGACCACGAACTCAATGTGTCGGCCTTCGCCGCACGTGTGGTCGCCTCCACCGGCGCGCATCTGCATGCGACGGTCTGCGCGGGACTCGCGGCACTGTCGGGCCCGCGGCACGGCGGCGCGACCGCACGCGCGCATGCGCTGATCCGTGAGGCCTGCGATGCGCCCTCGCCTGCCGCCTTCGTCAGTGAGCGCTGGCAGCGTGGCGACGACCTGCCCGGCTTCCACCATGTGCTCTACCCCGACGGCGACCCGCGCGCGGCCGAGGTGCTGGCGATGCTGCGCATGCATCACGCGGACGACCCGCGCATGCGGCAGGTCGAAGCGGTGCTCGATTCGGCGGCCGAAACCAGCGGACGCGCACCGAACATCGACGGCATGCTTGCCGCGATCTGTTTCGTCTACGCCCTGCCCGCCGCGCCCGCGCTGTGCATGTTCGCCGCCGGCCGCCTCGCCGGCTGGCTGGCGCATGCGCTGGAGCAACAGGAGCTCGGCCGCCTGATCCGCCCGCGCGCGCACTACACCGGCGCCGCGCCCGAGTGATCCTGATGCTGCGCCCGTTGTAGGCGCGCTCACGCGCGCGAAGGGCCTTCTCGGTACAGCCTTTCGCGCGCACAAGCGCGTTCCTACACGAAGCGCGTCACGTCTCGACCTGAAACGTCGCCGCATGTGATTCCCCCCGCGCGCCGAACCCCCTGTAGGAGCGCGCTCGCGCGCGAAGGGCCTTCCCGGCACAGCCCCTCGCGCGCAAGCGCGCTCCTACACGAAGCGTCGCGTCACGGTCCGGCCTGAAAGGTCGCTGCAGGACTTACGCACGTGATTCCCCCCGCGCGCCGAGTCCTTTGTAGAAGCGCGCTCGCGCGCAAAGGGCCTTCCCGGCACAGCCTCTCGCGCGCAAGCGCGCTCCTACACGAAGCGCGATACGTCCCGGCCTGGAAGGTCGCCGCAGGACTTACGCATGTGATTCCCCGCGCGCCGTGCCCCCTGTAGGAGCGCGCTCGCGCGAAGGGCCTTTTCCGATACAGCCTCTCGCGCGCAAGCGCGCTCCTACACGAAGCACCGCGTCACATCTCGGCGTGACAAGCCAGCGCGTGGATCATGCATGCCATTTGCAGAGGCCCGCGTGTTGCTGCCTATCCGGCGTCGGCGCCGCGCGCCAGCACGCGGCGCACTTCTTCCAGCGCGTTGGGATCGTCGAGCGTCGACAGATCGCCCGGGTCGCGCGATTCGGCCAGCGCCTGCAGCGAACGTCGCAGCAGCTTGCCCGAGCGCGTCTTCGGCAGTGCGCCCACCACGTACACCCGCGCCGGCCGCGCGACGGCGCCCAACTGATCGGCGACAGTGCGCATCATCTCGCCCGCCGTCGCATGCTGCGCATCCGGATCGGCCGACGCCTGCTTGAGCGTCGCGAACACGATCGGCACCTGCCCTTTGACCTCGTCCGCTACGCCGATCACCGCCGCTTCCGCGACCGCCGGATGGCTGGACACCGATTCCTCGATCTCGCGCGTACCGAGGCGATGCCCGGCGACATTGATGACGTCATCGGTACGCCCGAGGATGAAGGTGTAGCCGTCGTCGTCCTGGATCGCCCAGTCAAGCGAGCTGTAGAGCAGTTCATTGAAGTGCGAGAAATAACTCGCCAGGAAGCGCGCATCGTCGTTCCACACCGTGGTCATGCAGCCTGGCGGCAGCGGCGGCTCGATCACCAGCACGCCCTTGGTCCCCGGCGAAACCCGCTCGCCGGTCGCCTCGTCGATCACGCGCAGATCGAAACCCGGAGTCGGCAGACCCGGCGAGCCGAACTTCACAGGCTTGAGTTCCACACCGGGCATCAGCGCCAGCACCGGCCAGCCGGTCTCGGTCTGCCAGTAGTTGTCGATGATCTGCGTGCCGCCCAGACCCGCGCTGATCCACGTCGCCGTCGGCTCATCGAGCGGTTCGCCAGCGAGGAACAGATACTGCAGTTTCGACAGGTCGTACTGCGTCAGGAACGCCGGGTCCTGCTTCTTCAGCACGCGCACCGCGGTCGGCGAGGAGAACATCGTGCGCACGCCAAAGTCGGCGCAGATCTTCCACCAGATGCCGGCATCGGGTGCGGTCGGCAGGCCTTCGTAGAGGATCACCGTCGCACCTGCGATCAGCGGACCGTAGACGTTGTAGGAATGCCCGACCGCCCAGCCGACGTCGGACGTGGTGAACATCACCTGCCCCGGCCTGATGTCGTAGACCGACCACATCGACAGCGCCATCGCGACCGCATAGCCGCCGACATCGCGCTGCACGCCCTTGGGCTTGCCGGTCGTGCCGGAGGTGTAGAGCAGATAGCTCGGTTCGTTCGACTCGAGCCAAGCCACCGGCACATCGGTACCGGCGTATTGCGCGCGCAGCGTCGCGTAGTCGACGTCGCGACCTTCGACGCGGGCGTAGCCGGTGTCGAGGCCGCGATCGACGATCAGCACGTGCGGCGGTGGCGACGCGCTTTCCGCACATGCGGCATCGACAAGCGGCTTGTATGGAATGACCTTGCCGCCGCGGCTGCCGGCGTCGGCGGCGATCAGCAGCTTCGGTGTCGCGTCATCGATGCGAAGCACGAGGTTGTGCGCGGCGAAACCGCCGAAGACGACCGAGTGCACCGCACCGATGCGCGCACAGGCCAGCATCGCGAACACGGCTTCGGCCATGTTCGGCATGTAGATGACGACGCGATCGCCGCGCCCGACACCGAGCGCCACCAGCACCGCTGCGAAATCGTTGACCTCGCGATACAGCTGCGCATAGCTGATCTCGCGCGTTTCGTTCGTTTCGGTCGAGATCGCCACGAGTGCGAGCTGGTCGCCACGCGCGTCGAGATGCCGGTCGACGGCGTTGAAGCAGAGATTGGTTTCGCCACCGACGAACCACTTGCGGAACGGCGGATTCGCATAGTCGAGGATCCGCTCGGGCGCCTTGTGCCAGTGGATCGCCTGCGCCTGCTCGGCCCAGAACCCCTCGGGATCGTCGATGGAACGGCGATGGAAATCGTCGTATCGCATAAGCATCGTCCGGAATCAGCGGATGTCGCCCACGAGCATAGCCGCCTGTCTGCCACGACTCCCCTGAGACCTTGGTCGCAACGCGAACCCGATGTCGGCGTCCCCTACAATCGGCTGCTCCCGTTACGCACGGCCCCCCATGACATCTCTTCCAAAGCCGCCGACTTCCGACTGGCCGCGGCAGGCCCTCTACGTCCTGCTGGTCTTGGTTGCGATGAAGTCGCTCTGGTTCGCGCTCGACCATACGCTGCGCGTGTACATGGGCGACTCCATGGTCTATCTGCAGACCGCCGCGCACCTGACCGGCACGGGCGGCCGTTCGTTTCTCTACGGGTGGGTGCTCCGGTTCACCGCGTTCCCGTTCGTCATGCCCGAGTCGATTCTCGTCGTGCAGATGGCGTGGTCGACGCTGACGTGCATGGCGCTGTACGTCTTCACCCGATACTGCCTCGGCGCGCCGTTCCTGCACGCGGCGTTGCCGGCCTGCGTGTTGGCCGCCGAGCCCGCCCAGCTGTTCATGGAACGCATGGTGATGGCTGAAACACTGGGACTACTGGCCTTCGTGGTCACGATTCTGGTGTTCTCCCGCTATCTGGCCACCGGCAGCTTGCGCTGGTATCTCCTCGCTTGCCTCGGAGGCCTTGCCGCCGCCGCGTTCCGGACCAGCTATCTGCCGGTCGCGATCGGGCTGTCAGTGCTGGCCCCATTGGCGCACGCCTTTCTACCAGGGCGGATCTCCTCGTCCGGACCGCATCGCCTGCGTCAGCTCGTCGCTGCCTTTGTGATTCTCCTGGCAAGCCATACCGCCTACACGCAGGCTTATGGCTGGGCGACGAAGTACCCTCCCGGCTACCTCGCTTACACCGGCATGATGCGTATCGGTCTGGTGGCCCCACTGATCCGCGCCGAACATTTCGAAGGGACCGGCGTCTCCGGAGACATCCTGTCCGAAGTGAAGCGGCCTCTCGACGACCACTGGCAGCGCGGCCATCACATCTGGGAGGCGGACGGCCTGTGGCCCGCCATCCAGCGTCATTCGGACCAACCCGAACTGGTCGCACGCACGATTACCCGCCGAGCGATGCTCGACGACCCGTTGGGACTTCTGGACATCAACATCCGCACGCTGGGCGGCTATTTCGATCGCAACCGTGTGCACTGGCGGATACTCGACGACAAGGGCGTCATCGCGCCGATCGATCGGGACCTCGCACTCATCCGGGAGTGGACCGGATGGGACGCCAAGGGAATCGACGCCACGGAGACGCCGGCCCGGCGCTTCTTCGCTTCATCCACACCTTGGCTGACACTGTGCCTGTTCGCCTTGGCGCCGCTGGCGATCCTGACCGCGCTGCGCGGTTGGCATACCGGACGACGGCGGGACTATCTCCTGCTGGCGTTCGCGTCGCTGGGCCTCGTCGCGAACCACCTGCTGTTCGCCCACATCGTGTCGTTCCGATACCTGCATCCGTTCCCGTGGTTCGTGCTGGCGAACCTCGTCGCGATCAGTTCGGCCGGTCGTCTTTCGCGCGCACCCACGCATGTCCGGGATACCCGAGATACGTCAGCATCTTGACCTCCCAGCGCCCTCGGGCAACGGAATCCAGCACGACACCGATGACGGTGGACAGTGCCGAAATCACCAGAAGCGCGGCGACGAGGATGGCGGTCGGAAATCTGGGGACCAGCCCGGTGTGCAGGTAGGTCTGAACGAGCGGCTCGCCCAGAACGATCGCAGTCACGAGCAGGATGCCTCCGATCGCGCCGTAGAACGGGACAGGCCGTTCGGTAGCAAACAGACCCGCCATCGTGCGCAGGATCCGGAACCCGTCCCGCCACGTGTTGAGCTTGCTGCTCGAGCCGCTGGGACGGTCCTTGTAAGGCGTAACGACTTCGCCCACGGGCATGCGCAGTTGCAGGGCGTGGACCGTCAGCTCGGTCTCGATCTCGAAACCGGCTGCCCGGAGCGGAAAGCTTTTGACGAACCTGCGGGAAAACGCGCGATATCCGGACAGGATGTCGCGACAGGGGCTGCCGAACAGTCGTGAGAGAAACGTGGTCAGCATCCGGTTGCCGAACACGTGACCCGGGCGATAGGCGGCCTCGACCGTTGCTTCCCGGATACCCACCACCATGTCCTGCCCATCGAGGATGCCGGCGACGAGCGCGCCGGCATGTGCTGCGGAGTACGTGTCGTCTCCATCCACGAGCACGTAGATATCGGCGTCCACGTCGGCGAACATCCGACGCACGACGTTGCCTTTTCCACGCATTCGCACGGAGCGCGTCACGGCCCCCACGAGGGCCGCACGCGACAACGTGTCGTCTTCCGACGCGTTGTCGAACACATGGACGATTGCATCGGGAAGGGCGGCGGCGAAGTCCGCCACCACGCGCGCGATCGTCGTCGCCTCGTTGTAGCAGGGGACAAGGACCGCGATACGGGGCTGCCGCCCTTCGAGTTCCAAGACGCGGCCGTCAGTTCAGCAGGTGCGCCACGCCCGAACGCTCTTCCTCGAGCTCGGCCAGCGTCTTGTCGATCGCCTGCTGGCTGAAGTCGTCGATCGGCAGGTCCTGGATGATCGTGTACTCGCCGTTCTCGGTGGTCACCGGGAAGCCGAAGATCACGCCTTCCGGAATGCCGTAGGAGCCGTCCGACGGGATGCCCATCGTCGTCCACTTGCCGTTGCTGCCCAGCACCCAGTCGTGGATGTGGTCGATGGCGGCGTTGGCGGCCGAGGCAGCCGAGGACAGGCCACGGGCTTCGATGATCGCCGCGCCGCGCTTGCCGACCTTCGGGATGAAGTCGTTGGCGTTCCAGTCGGCGTCGTTGATCTTGTCCTTCAGCGAGGCGCCATCGACGGTCGCGAAGCGGTAGTCGGGGTACATGGTCGGGCTGTGGTTGCCCCACACGACGAACTTCTCGATGTCGCCCACGGCCACGCCGGCCTTGGTCGAGAGCTGGCTCAGTGCGCGGTTGTGGTCCAGACGCAGCATCGCGGTGAAGTTGCGCGGCTTGAGATCCGGCGCCGACTTCATGGCGATGTAGGCATTGGTGTTGGCCGGGTTGCCGACCACCAGCACCTTGACGTCACGCGAGGCGACCTTGTTCAGCGCCGCGCCCTGCGCGGTGAAGATCTTGGCGTTCTCGAGCAGCAGGTCCTTGCGCTCCATGCCCGGGCCGCGCGGACGTGCGCCGACCAGCAGGGCGATATCGGCGTCCTTGAACGCGACTTCCGGATCGTCGGTGCCGACGGTGCCGGCCAGCAGCGGGAACGCGCAATCCTCCAGCTCCATGATCACGCCCTTGAGCGCGGCCTGTGCCTTGTCGATCGGCAGTTCGAGCAGCTGCAGGATCACCGGCTGGTCCTTGCCCAGCATCTCGCCGGAGGCGATCCGGAACAGCAGCGCATAGCCGATCTGGCCGGCAGCGCCGGTCACGGCAACACGGACGGGCTTCTTCATCGTCATTCCTCTCGTATCGAATCGAACAGTACGTGGGTGGAAAGCAACCGGCGGGCGCAGGCCGGCCGGCTCAGGTGAGCTCCGCGAAAAATTCGCGGATGCGGTCGAGCCCGGGCGCGAGCTGCGCTTCGGGACAGGTGTAGCTGATGCGCAAGCTCCGCGGCTCGCCGAACGCCGAGCCCGGCACACAGGCCACGCCCTTGGCTTCGAGCAGCGCGTTGCACAGCTCGACATCGTTGCCGATGCGCGTGTCGCCATGCGACTTGCCGAACGCGACGCTGATGTCGGGGAATACGTAGAACGCGCCGGACGGCTTCGGGCACACCACGCCGGGAATCTGCGCCAGCGCGGCCATCACCACGTCGCGGCGCGCCTGGAATTCGGCGCATTTGGCCGTCGGCACGTCCTGCGGCCCGGACAGCGCGGCGACCGCGGCGGCGGTGACGACTTCCGGCACATTGGTGATGTGGTTGGAGTTCATCGTCGCGAATGCCTTGGCGACGACTTCCGGCCCGGCCAGCAAGCCGACACGCCAGCCCGGCATGCCGTAGGTCTTGGACAGCGAGTCGACGAAGATCGTGCGCTCGCGCAGCTCGGGCCGCGCCTGCACGACGTTGTGATAGCCCACCCCGTCGAAGACCATGCGGTTGTAGATGTCGTCGGTGACGATCCAGGTGTCCGGATGGCGCACCAGCACGTCCGCCAGGGCTGAGATCTCGCCCTGCGTATAGACCATGCCGGTCGGATTGGACGGATTGTTGAACAGGAAGACCTTGGGCTTGCGCGCCAGCGCGGCATCGAGCTGCGCGGGGGTCAGTTTGTAGTCCTGTTCGGGCGGGCACGGCAGCAACTGGATGTCGGCGCCGACGATCTGCGCGATGTCCAGATACGTCGTCCAGTACGGCGTGGCGAACGCGAAGCCGTCGCCTTCGTCCAGCAGCACTTCGGCCAGCGTGTAGAGGATGTGCTTGGCGCCGATGCCACTGGCGCAGTGCGCGCGGGTGTAGCCCGGCAGGCCGATGCGGTCGAGGTGGCCGATGAAGGCATCGAGCAGCGCATCACTGCCGCGGTTGCTGCCGTACTGGCCGCTGTCGTGCTCGAGCGCCTCGCGCGCGGCGGCGTAGACGTGCGGGCCGGGCAGGAAGTTCGGCACGCCGATCGAGAAGCTGATGATGTCCCGCCCTTCGGCCTTCAGGCGCTTGGCCTTCTCGGCGACCTGCATGATCGCGCTGGGCTTGGCACGGCCGGTGCGCGCGGCGAGCTGGGGCATCGCGGAACCTCTGGTCGGGCAGCACGCGGGCTGCGGCAGCCGGTGATTTTAGCAGGCCGCCACCGGCGGGCGCGGCTGCCGGCGGTGTCGCGGCGGAACACTGCGGGGGCGAACAGCAACGCCGCGGCCCTGGAGCCGCGGCGTCGAACAACAGGCGGAAAATCAGGCCGCGAGCGTCTTGTTCCACTCGGCCACGCGGTCGGCCTTGGCCGCCAGCGCTGCATCGGCATCGCCTTCGATGCGGATCGACTTGATGGTGTCGCCCTGCTTGACCGCGTCGACCACGTCCAGGCCTTCGGTGACCTTGCCGAAGACGGTGTGCTTGCCGTCGAGCCAGTCGGTCTTGATGTGGGTGATGAAGACCTGGCTGCCGTTGGTGTTCGGGCCTGCGTTGGCCATCGACAGCACGCCACGGTCGTGCTTGACGCCGTTATTGGTCTCGTCCTCGAAGCGATAGCCCGGACCGCCACGGCCGGAGCCTTCCGGGCATCCGCCCTGGATCATGAAGTCCGCAATGACGCGGTGGAAGTTCAGCCCGTCGTAGAAGCCGCGCTTGGCCAGATTGACGAAATTGGCGACGGTCAGCGGCGCTTTGTCGGCGAACAGCTCGACGGTGATCTGGCCACGGTCGGTATCGAATACGGCGTTCAGGGACATGATGAATCCTGGGTTGGTCAAGGGGGCGCCGGTGTGCTGGCGAAACGGCTACATGCGGCCCACGCGCGCCGTTTCAACCGCCCCGCCATGCGGCGACGCAACACGGTACAATCGCGGACTTCATTCACTGCCCCCTGAGCGCCCCGGTTCCGACCCTGGCGCGGCCTTGCCCATGTCCATCGAACGACTCCGCAATATCGCCATCGTCGCCCACGTCGACCACGGCAAGACCACCCTCGTCGACCAGTTGCTCAAGCAGTCTGGCACCCTCTCCGAGCGCACCGTGCTCGCCGAGCGCGTGATGGACAGCAACGACCAGGAAAAGGAACGTGGCATCACGATCCTGGCCAAGAACACCGCCATCAACTGGCAGGGCAACCGCATCAACATCGTCGACACCCCGGGCCACGCCGACTTCGGCGGCGAGGTCGAGCGCGTGCTGTCGATGGTCGACTCGGTGCTGATCCTGGTCGACGCGATGGACGGCCCGATGCCGCAGACGCGCTTCGTCACCCAGAAGGCGTTCGCGATGGGCTTCAAGCCGATCGTCGTCGTCAACAAGATCGACCGCCCGGGCGCGCGTCCGGACTGGGTCATCGACCAGGTGTTCGACCTGTTCGACAAGCTCGGCGCCACCAACGAGCAGCTGGACTTCCCGATCGTCTACGCCTCGGCGCTGCACGGTTACGCCAGCCTCGACGACTCGGCCCGCTCGGGCGACATGACGCCGCTGTACGAGGCGATCATGCAGCACGTGGCCGCGCCGGCCGTGGACCTCGACGGTCCGTTCCAGATGCGCATCAGCCAGCTCGACTACAACAACTTCGTCGGCCTGATCGGCATCGGCCGTATCCAGCGCGGCAAGCTCAAGAAGAACATGCCGGTCAGCGTGGTCGACCGCGAAGGCAAGAAGCGTCAGGGCAAGGTGGTGCAGGTGCTCGGCTTCCTGGGCCTGGAGCGCATCGAGGTCGAAGACGCGCAGGCCGGTGACATCGTCGCGATTGCCGGCGTGCAGGACCTGTCGATCTCCGACACCGTCTGCGCGCTCGACACGCCCGAGGCGCTGCCGGCGCTGACGGTCGACGAGCCGACGATCTCGATGACCTTCCAGGTCAACAACTCGCCGTTCGCCGGCAGCAAGGAGCACAGCGGCGGCAAGTTCATCACCAGCCGCCAGATCCGCGAGCGTCTGGAGCGCGAGACCCTGCACAACGTGGCGCTGAAGGTCGAAGAGACCCAGGACGCCGACAAGTTCCTGGTCTCGGGCCGCGGCGAACTGCACCTGTCGGTGCTGATCGAGAACATGCGCCGCGAGGGCTACGAACTGGCCGTGTCGCGTCCGGAAGTGATCATCAAGGAGATCGACGGCCAGCTGATGGAGCCGGTCGAGCAGCTCGTCGTCGACGTCGAAGAACAGCACCAGGGCGGCGTGATGGAGAAGCTGGGCATCCGCAAGGGCCAGCTCAAGAACATGGAGCCCGACGGCAAGGGTCGTGTGCGTCTTGACTACATGATCCCGGCGCGTGGCCTGATCGGCTTCCAGAACGAGTTCAAGACCCTGACCCAGGGCTCGGGCCTGCTGTTCCATGTGTTCGACCATTACGGCCCGAAGGAAACCGGCGCGATCGCCAAGCGCAACAACGGCGTGATGATCGCCAATGCGCCCGGCATGACCCCGGCCTATTCGCTCGGACCGCTCGAAGAGCGTGGCCGCCTGTTCGCCGCCGAAGGCGACAACGTCTACGAAGGCCAGCTGGTCGGCATCCACTCCAAGGACAACGACCTCACGGTCAACGTCATCAAGGGCAAGCCGCTGACCAACGTGCGCGCTTCGGGCAAGGACGATGCGATCAAGCTCACCCCGGCGCTGAAGTACTCGCTGGAGCAGGCACTGGACTTCATCGAGGACGACGAGCTGGTGGAAGTCACCCCGAAGGAAATCCGCCTGCGCAAGAAGCTGCTGACCGAGAGCGACCGCAAGCGCGCCTCGCGCGCCGCGTGAGCCGGGCGCTGTTCCCGGCATGGCGGCCCAGTGCCGACGGCCGGGCGGCGCTGGCACGACTGGTGGAACGACTGCAGACGGCGCGCCCCCAGGGCGCGCCGTTGTTGCAACTGCGCCGGCCGGACCAGTGGCACGTCACGCTCTGCTTCGTGGGTGACATGCCGGCGCCACAGGCAACTGCGGATGTGCTCGCGCCGGCCTTTGCCCCAGCCGCGGCGCGGATTCCGCCACATGCGTGGCGGGTCGACCGCCTCGCCTACTGGCCGCAGTCCGGTGCGGTCGTCGCTTTGCCCGCCGCCTGTCCTGCCCTGCAGGCGCTGTGCGACGCCAGCCACGACGCCGTGCGCCGCGCGGGGATCGCGCCGGCCGATCGCACGAGCCGCCCGCACACGACGCTGGCGTTTCTCGATCGCGGCCTGCCCCCGCAGCCCTGGCTCGAGACGATCGACTGCGACATCGGCCCGCTCGCCGTCGATGGCTTCGAGCTGTTGTTCAACCCCGGCGGTCGCTACGACGCGCTCGGCAGCTGGGCGCTGACCGGCGCCGCCCTGCCCGAACCGCCGCGCCAGGATGCTTTGTTCTGATGCCCGAGGACACCATGCACTCGCACAAGGGCCTGCGCGCGATCGCGCTGTTCGAGGCTGCAAAGGGCGCGGTCGCCCTGCTCGTCGCCGGCGCGCTCGCCGCGATCGGACCGGACGCGCTGCAGCACGATCTCGAACGCGTGCTCGCGCGCTTCGGTGTTGACGGCGACCGGACCGGCACGGCGATGCTCAATGCCATCACACCGCAGACCCTGCATGTGGCCATCGGCGTGGCCGTGCTCTATGCCACCGTACGCCTGGCCGAAGGCTGGGGACTGTGGCGTCACCGTGCATGGGCCTCGTGGCTGGGCGTCATCGGCGCCGCGGCCTACTTGCCGATCGAGATCTACGCGCTGTGGCAGCACCCCGACTGGATGACCTGGGGCGTGTTTGTGCTCAATCTGCTGATCGTGATGGTCCTGGCGCGCGATCTGTACCGGCGGCGCGCTGCGGCCTAGAAAAGCACGCAGTCGCGTCCGCGCAGGATCCGTCTCTCGTCCCGCTTGCGGGACCTTTGCGAATTGCTCGAGAACGACGTCATCCCCGCGAAAGCGGGGATCCAATGACTTCAAGTCTACGAAACGCAAAGTCACTGGATTCCCGCTTTCGCGGGAATGACGGCATGACCGTGCGCAGGCAAAGTTTTTGCAGAAGTCCCGCTTGCGGAGGAAAGCCGGAGTGGAGCGAAACTACAGCTCAAGCGAAGCGAACGCTTACACCCGAAGCTGAAGTGCATCTGGAGATTTCGCGCACGCAGCCCTCCACTCTCGCGGCAGGGACCGACAGCGAGGCGCTCACCCCGCCACGCGTCCCACCTGCACCTGCTTGCGCACGATCAGCATCGCCGTCTCCAGCGCCTGTTCGTAGTTGAGGCGCGGATCGACCTGGCTCTTGTAGGCCCGCTCGAGATCGGTCTCGGTCAGCGCACGCGCGCCGCCCATGCACTCGGTGACATCTTCGCCGGTGAGTTCCAGATGCACGCCGCCCAGACGCGTGCCGGCGGCGGCATGCAGGTCGAAGGCCTGCTCGATCTCGCTGCGGATATTGTCGAAGCGGCGGGTCTTGAAGCCGTTGCGGGTCGACTCGGTATTGCCGTGCATCGGATCGCAGATCCACAGCACGCGACGACCGGAACGCTTCACCGCGTCCAGCAGCGCAGGCAGGCGTTCGGCGATCTGCGTCGCACCCATGCGGTGGATCAGGCTCAGGCGGCCGGGCTCGTCGTCGGGGTTGAGGATGTCGATCAGACGCAGCAGCTCATCGGCGGTCGACGTCGGACCGACCTTGACCCCGATCGGGTTGCGTAGGCCGCGGAAGTACTCCACGTGCGCGCCGTCGAGCGCGGCGGTGCGCACGCCGATCCACGGGAAATGCGTGCTGAGGTTGAACCAGCCCCACTGGCGCGGGACCTGGCGCGTCTGCGCTTCCTCGTAAGGCAGCAGCAGCGCTTCGTGCGAGGTGTAGAAATCGACCCGGTTGAGGTTGTGCACCTGCGTACCGGCCAGGGTTTCCATGAAACGCACGGCATCGCCGAGGCCGGAGACCATGCGCTGGTATTCCTCGGCCAGTGGCGATTCGCCGACCCAGTCCAGGCCCCAGTACTCGGGATGGTGGAGGTCGGCAAAACCGCCGTCGATCAGCGAACGCACGAAGTTCATCGTCATCGCCGAGCGCGCATGCGCACGCACCATCCGGCGCGGGTCGGGCATGCGCGCCTCGGGCGTGAACGCCGGCGCATTGACCACGTCGCCGCGGTAGCACGGCAGCGTGACGCCATCACGCGTCTCGGTATCGGCCGAGCGCGGCTTGGCGTACTGGCCGGCGAAGCGGCCCACGCGCACCACCGGCAGGCGCATGCCGTGCACCAGCACCAGACTCATCTGCAGCAGCACCTTGAGCCGGTTGGAGATGACTTCGGACGTGCAGTCGCCGAAGTTCTCCGCGCAGTCTCCACCCTGCAACAGGAAGCGCCGCCCCTCCTGGGCTTCGGCGAGCTGCTGTTTGAGGCTGAGGATCTCCCACGAGGTCACCAGCGGCGGCAACGCCCGCAGTTCCTCCTGGACCGCCGCAAGCGCGCCCGGGTCCGGGTAGCTGGGCAGCTGCTTGGCAGGACGCGCACGCCAGCTTTCCGGCGTCCAGCCCTCGGGCAGGTTCACAGGATGCAGGGCGCGTTCGACGGAGGGGGGCATGGGGTGTTCCTTAAGCTGGGCGCCATCATCGCAGTTTGCGGCAGTGCGTCACAACGCCGGCAACCGCTCAGCGCCTGTGCTGGCGCAGGCCGGCGTACAGCGCAAGACCGGCAAGCAGCACGAACCAGATCAGGCTCCAGGCCGGCATCGACAATCCGAGGAAGATCCAGTCGATCGTGCCGCAGTCGCCGCTGCCGGTGAGTACGCGCTTGATCAGCGTGGGGGTGTCCATGGTCTCGCGCATGAAGGCGAACGGCGCGCCACAGGTCACGAACCCGGGAGGATTCATCTGCAGCCACACGTGACGGCCGGCAATGCCGATGCCCACCGCCGCCGCGGCGAACCCCAGCACTCCGTATGTCGTCCGCCCGCCCTTGCCACGCGGCGCGTGCAGCCCGGCGACCAGCAGCACCAGGCCCAGTGCGGCGAACGCCAGCCGCTGGAAGATGCACAGCGGACACGGTTCCAGGCCCCATTGCAGCTGCGAATAGATGGCGAAGCCGATCAACGCGAAACACGCGATAGCGCCGCCGAGCATCAGTGTGCGGAACGACCAGCGGAGAGGATTCATGTGCACACCGGCAGCGGGAAGCTCGCGATTATCACGTCCGCGCCCGCAAACAAAAACCCCGGCCGGGGCCGGGGCTTCGTTCCATCGGTGAGGCGAACCTCCGCGCGCGGCGGAGGTCCTCACGAAGGCGATTATTCGGCGTCGACAGACGCCTGCGGGCGATCGACCAGCTCGACGTACGCCATCGGGGCGTTGTCGCCGGCGCGGAAGCCGCACTTGAGGATGCGCAGGTAGCCGCCCGGACGGGCGGTGTAGCGCGGGCCGAGCGTGGTGAACAGCGTGCCGACGGCTTCCTTGTCGCGCAGACGCGCGAAGGCCAGACGACGGTTGGCGACGCTGTCGACCTTGCCCAGGGTGATCAGCGGCTCTGCGACGCGGCGCAGTTCCTTGGCCTTGGGCAGGGTGGTCTTGATCAGTTCGCTCTTGATCAGCGAAGCGGCCATGTTGCGGAACATCGCTTCGCGATGGGCGCTGGTGCGGTTGAACTTGCGACCGGCTTTCTGGTGGCGCATGGGATGGATCCTTGGATTGGAATGGTGGGTCTGTGTCGTGCCTTGTCGCCGTCCTGGCGTTGGAGAGTGGACTGCGGATGGTCCGGAACCGGTCGTCCTTCACCGGCAATCGTGGCGGGCCTCGAGGCCTGTCTCACGACGATCGGAAGGCGCGCTCTCGGGCGCGCCTTCCGGGTATATCAGCCAAGCATGCCGTGTGCCGAAACACCGACCGGCGGCCAGTTCTCGAGCTTCATGCCGAGCGCGAGGCCACGCTGCGCCAGGACTTCCTTGATCTCGGTCAGCGACTTCTTGCCGAGGTTGGGGGTCTTAAGCAGTTCGACTTCGGTCTTCTGGATCAGATCGCCGATGTAGTAGATGCTCTCGGCCTTGAGGCAGTTGGCCGAACGCACCGTCAGCTCCAGATCGTCGATCGGGCGCAGCAGGATCGGGTCGACGCCCGGGGCCTGCGGCTTCGCCGCGCCGCGGTCGCGATGCGTGAAGTCGCCGAACACCGACAGCTGGTCGGTGAGGATGTCGGCGGCGGTGCGCACGGCTTCCTCGGCATCGATCGTGCCGTTGGTCTCGATGTCGAGCACCAGCTTGTCGAGGTCGGTGCGCTGTTCGACGCGGGCCGCTTCGACTTCATACGCCACGCGGCGGACCGGGGAGAACGACGCGTCCAGCATCAGGCGACCGATGGCGCGGGTCTCCTCGTCCGGACGACGACGCGCGGCGGCCGGCTGGTAGCCGAAGCCACGCTCGATCTTCAGGCGCATGTTGATCGACGCATCCTTGGTCAGATGGCAGATCACGTGCTCGCCGTTGAGGATCTCGACGTTGTGGTCGGTCTTGATGTCGGCGGCGGTGACGACGCCCGGGCCCGACTTCGACAGCGACAGCGTCGCGCTCTCGCCGGTGCCCATGCGGATGGCGACATCCTTGAGGTTGAGCAGGACTTCCAGCACGTCTTCCTGCAGGCCCTCGATGGTGCTGTACTCGTGCAGCACGCCGTCGATCTCGACTTCGGTAATCGCGAAGCCCGGAATCGACGACAGGAGCACGCGACGCAGGGCATTGCCCAGCGTGTGCCCGTACCCACGCTCCAGCGGCTCGATCACGACCTTCGCGCGGTTGCCCGCGAGACGTTCGATCTGCGGGCCGCGCGGACGCAGGACCTGGTTGGCGGTTGCCGTCATGTGTGTGTGTCTCCTGAGGACCGCCGCGCGTATGGGCGCGGCGGCACCTGGTTGAATTACTTCGAGTACAGCTCGACGATCAGCGCTTCGTTGATGTCAGCCGGCAGGTCGCCGCGATCGGGGACCGCCTTGAACACGCCGGAGAACTTCTTCGAGTCGACCTCGACCCACGACGGCGACAGGTCCATCGTCGAGGAGACGTTGAGCGCTTCCTGCACGCGGAGCTGCTTCTGCGCCTTCTCCGACAGGGCGATCGCGTCGCCTGCCTTGACCTGGTAGGACGGCAGGTTGACCGACTGGCCGTTGACCGTGACGCCACGGTGGCTGACCAACTGGCGCGCGGCCGGACGGGTCACGGCGAAGCCCATGCGGTAGACGACGTTGTCGAGGCGGGTTTCGAGGAGCTGCAGCAGGTTTTCACCCGTGTTGCCCTTCTTGTTCGACGCCTTCTTGTAGTAGTTGCGGAACTGCCGCTCGAGCAGACCGTAGATACGCTTGACCTTCTGCTTCTCGCGCAGCTGGGTGGCGTAGTCGGACAGCTTGCTGCGACGCGCGCCGGTGCCGGCACCGTGCTGGCCGGGCTTCTGCTCCAGCTTGCACTTCGAGTCGAGCGCGCGGGTCGGGCTCTTGAGGGACAGGTCGGCGCCTTCGCGGCGCGCGAGCTTACAGGTAGGACCGATATAACGAGCCATTTCTTATCGCTCCTTTAGACGCGACGCTTCTTCGGCGGACGGCACCCGTTGTGCGGGATCGGCGTCACGTCGATGATGTTGATGATCTTGTAGCCCACGTTGTTCAGCGAACGCACGGCCGACTCACGACCCGGACCCGGGCCCTTGATGCGGACTTCCAGCGACTTGACGCCGTAGTCCAGGGCGGCCTTGCCGGCCTTCTCGGCGGCGACCTGGGCAGCGAACGGGGTCGACTTGCGCGAGCCGCGGAAACCCGCGCCACCGGAGGTCGCCCACGAGAGCGCATTGCCCTGGCGGTCGGTGATCGTGATGATCGTGTTGTTGAACGAAGCGTGGACGTGCGCGATGCCGTCGGTGACGACGCGCTTGATCTTCTTCTTGTTCTTGGTTGCTGCAGGCTTGGCCATGGTCTAGATCCTTACTTCCTGATGGCCTTGCGCGGACCCTTGCGGGTGCGTGCATTGGTCCGGGTGCGCTGGCCACGCAGCGGGAGACCACGACGGTGACGCAGGCCGCGGTAGCACGACAGGTCCATCAGACGCTTGATGGCCATGCCGATCTCGCGGCGCAGGTCGCCCTCGACCACGTACTTGCCGACTTCCGAGCGCAGGCGCTCGACTTCCGGCTCCGACAGGTCGCGGATCTTGGTGGTCGATTCGACGCCTGCGGCTTCGCAGACCTTCTTCGATCGGGTACGGCCGATGCCGTAGATGCTCTGAAGCCCGACCCAGACATGCTTCTGGGCAGGCAGGTTCACACCTGCAATACGCGCCATGCGCGGATCTCCAACTGGTTTGGCTGCCGGGGGTTCAATCCCGGCAAAAGGGAACATGAAATGATAGCAGGGCCTCGTAGGTACAGGAAGCCCGCGGCGCCGTGGCGCCAGCAGACCCGGCATGGGGAGCGTGCCCATGCTCCGGCGACAGTCCAGGACCGGCGGACTCGGGAAGAACTCCCTCACCCGCCCCGCGCGCTACTCTGGCGTGCGGATCTTCCTGGACCACCCGCGCACGAGACCGCCGCGCGAGTCGCCCATCTGAAGCCCGGCGCGTATGTCCGGACTTCGTGCGTCGCCCCGTGAGGCGACGCGATGCGGCAGGGGGAGTACCCGTGCCGCGGAGAACCAAGGCCGGACGACCGTCAGGCCATCCGGCGGAACATCAACGACCCATCAGGCCGCCGCCGCTGCGCGAACCCTTGAGGTTCGCCTTCTTCAGCAGGCTTTCGTACTGGTGCGACATCAGGTGCGACTGGACCTGCGCGATGAAGTCCATGATCACCACCACCACGATCAGCAGCGAGGTGCCGCCGAAGTAGAAGGAACTGCCGAACTCGGCACGCATGAACTCGGGCAACAGGCAGACCAGCACCAGATAGGCCGCGCCGACCGCGGTCAGACGGGTCAGCACACCATCGATGTAATCGGCCGTCGCCTTGCCCGGACGGATACCCGGAATCAGCGCGCCCGACTTCTTCAGGTTGTCGGCCGTTTCCTGGCTGTTGAACACCAGCGCGGTGTAGAAGAACGCAAAGCCCGCGATCAGACCGGCAAACAGCAGCACGTACAGCGGCTCGCCCGGCGAGATCGCCTGCGCCACGCGCTGCAGCGTCTGCTGCCAGCCGCCCGAAGCCGTCGCCTCGCCGAACCACGTGGTCACGGTGGCGGGGAACATGATGATCGACGACGCGAAGATCGCCGGAATCACGCCCGCCATGTTGAGCTTCAGCGGCAGGAACGAGCTCTGGTTCATGTACGCGTTGCGACCACCCTGGCGGCGTGCGTAGTTGACCGTGATCCGACGCTGTCCGCGCTCGACGAACACCACGAAGAACACCGCCGCCAGCACCACGATCACCAGCAGGATCGCCGCGATCGGGCTCATGTCGCCGCTGCGCAGCGAGTCGAACGTGCCCAGCACGGCGCCCGGCAGCCCGGCCACGATGCCGGCGAAGATGATCAGCGACACACCGTTGCCGATGCCGCGCTCGGTCACCTGCTCGCCCAGCCACACCAGAAACATGGTGCCGGCGGTGAGCGCGACGATGGCGGTGAGCACGAAGCCCATGCCCGGTGCGTACACGACCGGAATGCCGTTGTTGGCACCCGAACTCTGCAGCGCCACCGCGATGCCCGCCGACTGGAAGATCGCCAGCGGGATCGCGCCGATGCGCGACCACTGGGTGATCCGGCGACGGCCCGACTCGCCTTCCTTCTGGATGGCCTTCAGGCTCGGCACCACCTGCACCAGCAGCTGCATGACGATCGAAGCGGAGATGTAGGGAATCACGTTCAGCGCGAACAGGCTGAAGCGCGAAAGCGCACCACCGGAGAACATGTTGAACATGTCCACGATGGTGCCTTCCTGCTGCTCCATCAGCTGCAGCATGGCCTCGGGATTGACGCCCGGCACCGGAATGAAGCACCCGATGCGGTAGACGATCAACGCACCGAGCACGAACAGCAGGCGCTGGCGGAGCTCGGTGAACTTACCGAGCCCGGCGCCGACGCCACCCATTGCGCTGCCGCTTCGCGCCATCGAGGCTTACTCCTCGACCTTGCCGCCAGCGGCTTCGATCGCCTCGCGGGCACCGGCCGTGGCCAGCACGCCCTTGAGCACGAGCTTCTTGCTGATCTCGCCCTTCTTGACGATCTTCGCGCGCTTGGCGGTGCTGGGCACCAGCTTGGCCGCACGCAACGCTGCGAAGTCGATGTCGCCATCGAGCTTGTCGAGCTGGTAGAGCATCACTTCGGCGGTGTCGAGCTTGAGCTTGGAGCGGAAGCCGACCTTCGGCAGGCGCTTGCGCAGCGGCATCTGGCCGCCTTCGAAGCCGGCCTTGATCTTGCCCTTGCCGGCACGCGCGAACGAACCCTTGTGGCCGCGGCCTGCGGTCTTGCCCAGGCCCGAACCGATACCGCGACCGACGCGGACGCGCTCGGTGCGGGCGCCCTGTGCGGGCTTGAGAGTGTTGAGCTTCATTTCGATTACTCCTCGACCCGGACCAGGTAGTGGACCTTGTTGATCAGGCCACGGACCTGCGGGCTGTCCTTCAGTTCGCGCACGTCGTTGAGCTTGTTGAGGCCCAGCGCACGCACCGAGAGGCGGTGCTTGGCCTGCGAGCCACGCATGCCCTTGACCAGGCGCACCTTGACGGTGCCGCCGGTGTTCTCGTTCTTAGCCATTGACCAGATCCTCCACCTTCTTGCCGCGCTTGGCCGCGATCTGCGCCGGCGAATGCATTTCGGCCAGGCCCTTCACGGTCGCGCGGACCAGGTTGATCGGATTGCGCGAACCGACGGCCTTGGCGAGCACGTCCTTGACGCCGACCGCTTCGAGCACGGCGCGCATTGCACCGCCGGCGATCACGCCGGTACCTTCCGAAGCCGGCTGCATGAAGACACTGGCGGCGCCGTGACGCGACTTCACCGTGTGCCACAGCGTGCTGCCGTTGAGATCGACCGACTTCTGGTTCTTGCGGGCCTGCTCCATCGACTTCTGGATCGCGACCGGCACTTCGCGCGCCTTGCCGTAACCGAAACCGACCTTGCCGTTGCCGTCGCCGACGACCGTCAGCGCGGTGAACGTGAACTGGCGACCGCCCTTGACGGTCTTGCTGACGCGGTTGACCGTGATCAGCTTCTCGATCATGCCGTCGTCGAGTTCCTCACGGTCGCGATTGCGGTCGCGCCCGCGGTTTTCCCTTTCGTTTGCCATCGTGGATGCCTGTAGTAGTGAGAGATGTACGGCTCGGGCCGCTTGGAGTTGTGGTCTGGACCGGTGGAACGCGGACGCGGCACAGAAGGCCGCGGGCGCCCGGCACACCTCGTGCCGGCGAGTCAGGCGACGCCGGGCGCGAGGCCCGGCATCGACAGCGTCTGGATCAGAACTGCAGGCCACCCTCGCGGGCGGCATCGGCGAGCGCCTTGATGCGGCCGTGGTAGCGGTAACCCGACCGGTCGAATGCGACCTTCTCGATGCCCGCAGCCTTGGCCTTCTCGGCGATTGCGCGACCGACAGCCGTGGCGGCGTCGGCGTTCTTGCCGTTCTTCAGGCCCGACTTGACGTCGGCCTGCGTGGTGTTGGCGGCTGCCAGCACCTTCGAGCCGTCCGCGTTGAACAGCTGGGCGTAGATGTGCTGACCGGTACGCAGCACCGACAGGCGCGGCACGCCCAGGGTACGGATGTGCGAGCGCGTGCTCTTGGCGCGGCGCAGGCGGGCGGTGTTCTTGATGCTCATGGTGAATGACCTCGTGAAAGCTGAAGGCGGGTACCCGGTGATCCCTTCGCCCGAAGCCCGGCCCGTACAGGCCGGTCTTCGTCAACGGGAACCGTGCACGCTTAGGCCTTCTTGGCTTCCTTGCGGATGATGGTTTCGTCGGAGTACTTCACGCCCTTGCCCTTGTACGGCTCCGGCGGACGGAAACCGCGGATCTTGGCGGCGACCTGGCCGACGAGCTGCTTGTCGGAACCGGCAACCACGATCTCGGTCTGCGTCGGCGTGGTCAGGGTGATGCCTTCCGGCGCCTGGAACACGACCGGGTGCGAGAAACCCAGCGAAAGATTGAGGTCCTTGCCCTGCACGGCGGCACGGTAACCGACGCCGACGAGCTCGAGCTTGCGCTCGAAGCCCTGCGACACGCCGTGCACCATGTTCGCGACGATGGCACGCAGGGTGCCGGTCAGCGCGATGTGCGACGGATCGTTCGCCGACAGCAGTGCATTGCCGTCCTCGATCTTGATATCGATATAGGCCGGCTTGTCGATCGACAGGGTGCCCTTGGGACCCTTGACGCTGACGTGCTCGGGCTGGATGTTGAGTTCAACGCCCTTCGGGAGGGCGATCGGCTTCTTGGCGACGCGGGACATTGTGCGTTACTCCCTTAGGCCACGAAGCACAGGACTTCACCGCCGACGCCCTGCTGGCGCGCCTGCGCGTCGGTCATGATGCCCTTCGACGTGGAGATGATGGCGACGCCCAGGCCGTTGAGGACCTTCGGCAGCGCATCCTTGCCGCGGTACTGGCGCAGGCCCGAGCGCGAGAAGCGCTGCAGGCGCTCGATCACCGGGCGGCCTTCGTAATACTTGAGGACGATCTCGAGTTCGGCCTTGGCGCCGTTCTCGGTCACGCGGATGTCGCCGATGTAGCCTTCTTCCTTGAGGACGTTGGCGATCGCGACCTTGATCTTGGACGACGGCATCTTCACCGTCTGCTTGCCGACCGCTGCCGCATTCTTGATGCGGACCAGCATGTCGGCGATGGGATCAGTCATGCTCATGATGATTACCTTCTGAGTGCACCGATATCCGCTTTCGCGAACACTAGTTTTTGACCCGCCCGGACCCGGGCGGGGTACAACGTGAGGGGCGGTATTCTACAGGTCCGGCGCGCGAACGCCAGACCCGGAGTGCCTCTGCTTACCAGCTGGCCTTGCGCAAGCCCGGCACGTCGCCACGCATGGTGGCTTCGCGCAGCTTGTTGCGGCCCAGGCCGAACTTGCTGTACACGCCGCGCGGACGACCGCTCAGCGCACAACGGGTGACCTGGCGCGCCGGCGACGAGTCGCGCGGCAGCTTCTGCAGCTTGACCACCGCATCGGCCTTGTCTTCGTAGCTCGCGGTCGGGCTGCTGATGATCTTCTTCAGCGCCGCACGCTTTTCGGCATGCTGCTTGGCCAGCTTCTGACGCTTGGCCTCGCGGTTGATCATGGACGTCTTTGCCATGTATGGATCCTCGTGATTCGTAATCGGTGATTCGTGATTGGACAGAGCGGGTTCGCGCAGGCCGTGGCCCTTACGACTCACCAGTCCACAAATCACCAATCACGGCTTCATCAGTTGCGGAACGGGAAGCGGAAGGCTTCGAGCAGTGCCTTGGCTTCTTCGTTGGTCCGCGCGGTGGTGGTAATGGCGATATCCATGCCGCGGATCGCGTCGACGGCGTCGAAGTCGATTTCCGGGAAGATGATCTGTTCCTTCACACCCATGTTGTAGTTACCGCGGCCGTCGAACGAACGGCCGGACACGCCACGGAAGTCGCGCACGCGCGGCAGCGAGACGTTGATCAGGCGGTCGAGGAACTCGTACATGCCGTTGCGACGCAGGGTGACCTTGCAACCGATCGGCCAGCCGTCACGGATCTTGAACGAGGCGACCGACACGCGCGACTTGGTCACCAGCGGCTTCTGGCCGCTGATCTTGGCCATGTCGGCGGTGGCGTTCTCGAGCACCTTCTTGTTCGCGGCAGCCTCGCCCACGCCCATGTTGAGCGTGATCTTGGTCAGGCGCGGGACCTGCATGATGTTGGCGTAGCCGAACTGCTTCATCAGCTTCGGCACCACCTCATCCTTGTAGAACTGTTCCAGACGGGTCGTCATTTCTGCATTCCTCAGGCGTCGAGCGCCTCACCGCTCGAGCGGAACACGCGCAGCGTGCGTCCATCCTCGAGCTTCTTGGTTCCGATGCGCTCGCCCTTGCCGGTGGCAGGGTTGAACGGCATCACGTTCGATGCATGGATCGGCGCTTCGCGCTCGACCACACCACCGGCCTGGCCCGCCTGGGGGTTGGGCTTGGTATGACGCTTGACGATGTTGATGTTCGAGACGACGACCTTGTCGCCGATCACGCGCACCACGTCGCCGCGCTTGCCCTTGTCCTTGCCGGCGATCACGATCACGTGGTCGCCCTTCTTGATTCGATTGGACATCTTGATATCTCCGCTCAGAGCACTTCGGGCGCGAGCGAAACGATCTTCATGAACTTCTCGGAACGAAGTTCACGGGTCACGGGCCCGAAGATGCGGGTGCCGATCGGCTCCTGCTTGTTGTTGAGCAACACGGCGGCGTTGCCGTCGAAGCGGATCAGCGAACCGTCGGGACGGCGCACACCCTTGCGGGTGCGCACCACGACGGCGTCGTAGACCTCGCCCTTCTTGACCTTGCCACGCGGAATCGCTTCCTTGACCGACACCTTGATGATGTCGCCGATCGCGGCGTAGCGACGCTTGGAGCCGCCGAGCACCTTGATGCACATCACTTCCTTGGCACCGCTGTTGTCCGCCACGTCGAGGTGGCTCTGCATCTGAATCATTTCGAGCTCCTCGTTATTCGGCGGCGCGCGTGACGATCTCGGCCACGCGCCAGTTCTTGGTCTTGGACATCGGCGCGATCTCGACCACCTTCACCAGATCACCTTCCTGGCAGGCGTTGTCGGCATCGTGCGCGTGGAGCTTGGTCGAACGCTTGATGTACTTGCCGTACAGGGCGTGCTTGACCTGACGCTCGACCAGCACCGTGACGGTCTTGTCCATCTTGTTGCTGACCACGCGGCCCTGCACCGTGCGCTGCTTCTTCTCGGTATTCATGGTCGGGTCCTTACTTCTTCTGACCGATCAGGGTGTTGACGCGCGCGATTTCGCGGCGCACCCGACGGGCTTCGTGCGTCTTGGTCAGCTGGCCGGTGGCCTTCTGCATGCGAAGCGAGAAACGCTCCTTGTGCAGCTCGAGGAGGTGCGACTGCAAATCCTCTGCCGACTTCTCGCGGAGTTCCTTGGTCGTAGCCATCAGCGCACCGTCCGGGTCACGAATTGGGTGGTGACCGACAGCTTCGCGGCAGCCAGGCGGAACGCTTCGCGTGCCACCGTCTCCTCGACGCCCTCGATCTCGAAGATCATGCGGCCGGGCTGGATCTGCGCGACCCAGTACTCGACGCTGCCCTTACCGGAGCCCATTCGGACTTCGATCGGCTTCTTGGTGATCGGCTTGTCCGGGAACACGCGGATCCACATCTTGCCGCCGCGCTTGACGTGACGGCTGATGGTCCGGCGACCGGCTTCGATCTGACGTGCGGTCAGCTGACCGGTCGCGGTGGCCTTGAGGCCGAACTCGCCGAAGCTGACTGCGTTGCCGCTCCACGACAGGCCGTCATTACGGCCCTTGTGCATCTTGCGGTATTTGGTTCGCTTGGGTTGCAGCATGATTAGTCCCTCGCCTCGCGCTCGCGACGCGGGCCACGGCGCTCGCGGTCACCGCGATCACCACGCTCGCGCGGCGTGTCGTCCTGCTTCTCCTGGCCGACCTGGGAGAAATCGAAGATCTCGCCCTTGTAGATCCAGGTCTTGATGCCGATGATCCCGTAGGTCGTCGACGCCTCGGCAAAGCCGTAGTCGATGTCGGCGCGGAGGGTGTGCAGCGGCACGCGGCCTTCGCGGTACCACTCCGAACGCGCGATCTCGGCGCCGTTGAGGCGACCGGCGACGTTGACCTTGATGCCCAGCGCGCCCAGACGCATCGCGTTGCCGACCGCACGCTTCATTGCACGGCGGAACATGATGCGGCGCTCGAGCTGCTGCGCGATCGACTCAGCGACCAGCTGTGCGTCGAGCTCCGGCTTGCGGACTTCGGTGACGTTGATGTGCGCCGGAACGCCCATCATGTCGCTGACATCCTTGCGCAGCTTCTCGATGTCCTCGCCGCGCTTGCCGATCACCACGCCCGGACGGGCGGTGTGGATCGTCACGCGCGCCGTCTTGGCCGGACGCTCGATCAGGATCTTGCTGATGCCCGCCTGGGCGAGACGCTTGCGCAGCATCTCGCGGACCTTCAGGTCGGCGGCCAGGTACTCGGCGTATTCCTTCTTGCCGGCATACCACTTGGAGTTCCAGTCCTTGGCGATGCCGAGGCGGATGCCGATGGGATGAACTTTGTGACCCATATTACTTGCCCTCTCCCACGACGACGGTGATGTGGCTGGTGCGCTTGAGGATGCGGGTACCGCGTCCCTTCGCGCGCGCCATGAAGCGCTTCAGCGTCGGACCTTCGTCGACCGTGATGGTGGCGATCTTCAGCTCGTCGACGTCGGCGCCAGCGTTGTTCTCGGCGTTGGCGATGGCCGACTCGACGACCTTCTTGATCATGTGAGCGGCTTTCTTGTCCGAGAACTTCAGCAGGCCGACGGCGCGCTCGACCGGCAGACCACGGACCTGGTCGGCGACCAGACGTGCCTTCTGCGGCGAGATGCGCGCGGTGCGAAGGATCGCGGTGCGCTTGTTGACCTCGGTGCGAGCGCGCTTCTGCTCTTCGAGGCGGGCTTTCGTTGCCTTGTCCATTGTGCGCTCCTTACCTGCCCGACTTCTTGTCGCCGCCGTGACCCTTGAAGGTCCGGGTCAGCGCGAATTCGCCGAGCTTGTGGCCCACCATGTTCTCGTTGACCAGCACCGGGACGTGGTTCTTGCCGTTGTGGATGGCGATGGTGAAACCGATCATGTCCGGCAGGACCATCGAGCGACGCGACCAGGTCTTGATCGGCTTCTTGGTGTTGGTGCCCGCGGCTTCCACCTTCTTGACGAGGTGGTGGTCGACGAACGGACCCTTCTTGAGTGAACGTGCCATGGTCTATCAGCTCCTGCGATCGCGCACGATGAACTGCTGCGTCCGCTTGTTGTGGCGGGTCTTGTAGCCCTTGGTCGGGACGCCCCACGGGGTAACCGGGTGCGGGTTGCCCTGACCGGCCTTGGCCTCACCACCGCCGTGCGGATGGTCGACCGGGTTCATGGCCGCACCGCGGACGGTCGGCTTGACGCCACGCCAGCGCTTGGCACCGGCCTTGCCCAGCTTCTCGAGGCTGTGCTCGTCGTTGCTGACCTCGCCGATGGTGGCGCGGCACTCGGACGGCACGCGGCGGACTTCGCCCGAACGCAGACGCACGGTGGCGTAGACGCCTTCGCGCGAGACCAGCTGCACGCCGGCACCGGCGGCGCGCGCGATCTGCGCACCCTTGCCCGGCTTCATCTCGATGCAGTGGATGGTCGAGCCGACCGGGATGTTGCGCAGCGGCAGGGTGTTGCCGGTCTTGATCGGGGCGTCCGAACCGGAGATCACCTGGTCGCCGGCCTTCAGACCCTTCGGCGCGATGATGTAACGGCGCTCGCCGTCGACATAGCACAGCAGCGCGATGTGGGCGGTACGGTTCGGGTCATATTCGATGCGCTCCACGCGCGCCGGAATGCCTTCCTTATCCCGCTTGAAATCGACGATGCGGTAGTGCTGCTTGTGGCCCCCACCGATGTGACGGGTGGTGATGCGGCCGTGGTGGTTGCGGCCACCGGTGTTGGTCTTCTTTTCGACCAGCGCGGCGTGCGGCGCACCCTTGTGCAGGTCCGGGTGCACGACGCGGACCGCGGAACGGCGGCCGGCAGACGTGGGCTTGAACTTCATCAATGGCATCGGGGCTTCCTCAGACCTTCGCGTTCATGACGTCGATCGACTGGCCGTCGGCCAGCTTCACGTAGGCCTTGCGCCAGTCGCCGCGGCTGCCCTGGCGCTGACGGAAGGACTTGTTCTTGCCCTTCACGTTGACCACGTTGACCGCTTCGACGGTGACGTCGAACAGCTTCTCGACCGCGGCCTTGATGTCGGCCTTGGTGGCGACCGTCGACACTTCGAACGCGTACTGGTTGGACACTTCCTGCAGGCGCGCGGTCTTTTCGGACACGCGCGGCGCACGGATCACTTCATAGAGCTTGGCGTCGTTCATGCCAGCCACTCCTCGATCTTCTTCACCGCATCGGTGGTGATCAGCACGGAATCGGCGCCGACCAGCGCGACCGGATCCAAGCCCTGCACGTCGCGGATCTCGACGTACGGCAGGTTGCGTGCCGACAGGTACAGGTGCTCCGAAGCGTCTTCGGTCACGATCAGCGGGCGCTTGCCCAGATCGAATTCCTTGAGCTTGGCGACCATGCCGCTGGTCTTCGTCTCGGTCAGATCGAAGGCTTCGACGATGGTCAGACGGCCCTGGCGGTTGAGCTCGGACAGGATCGCCGACATCGCCGCGCGGTACATCTTGCGGTTGACCTTCTGCGCGAAGCTGCGCGGCTTGGCCGCGAACGTCACGCCGCCACCGACGAAGATCGGAGCGGTCAGGGCGCCGTGACGTGCACCGCCACCCTTCTGCTTCTTCGACTTCTTGGTGGTGCCGTTGACTTCCGAACGCGTCTTCTGCGCCTTGGTACCGGCGCGACCGGCGTTGCGGTAGGCCACGACGACCTGGTGGACCAGGTCTTCGCTGAAATCACGGCCAAAGACTTCGTCGGAGACCGACAGCTTCGTGCTGCTGTTGTTGATTGCGAGTTCCATCGTGCTACTCCTTATGCCTTGCTCGACGGACGCACGATCACGTCGCCACCCGGCGCGCCGGGGACGGCGCCCTTGACGGCGATCAGGCCGCGCTCGGCGTCGACCTGGACGATCTGCAGGCGCTGCGTGGTCTGCACCTCGGCACCCATGTGGCCGGACATCTTCTTGCCCGGAAACACGCGGCCCGGCGTCTGGCGCTGACCGAGCGAACCCGGCTGGCGGTGCGACAGCGAGTTACCGTGCGTCGCGTCGCCCATCTTGAAGTTCCAGCGCTTGATCGTGCCCTGGAAGCCCTTGCCCTTCGTGACGCCCTGGACGTCAACGATCTGGCCCACTTCGAAGATGTCGGCCTTGATCTCGCCACCGACGCTGAAGTCGGCGATCTTGTCGTCGGCCACGCGGAGCTCCCACAGGCCACGGCCGGCTTCGACCTTCGCCTTGGCGAGGTGACCGGTTTCGGGCTTGTTGAGCAGCGATGCGCGCTTGACGCCAGCAGTGATCTGCACGGCGCTGTAGCCGTCGGTCTCGACGGTCTTGATCTGGGTGATGCGGTTCGGGGTCGCCTCGATCAGCGTCACCGGCACGGACTTGCCGTCTTCGGTGAACACGCGGCTCATGCCGGCCTTGCGGCCGACGATGCCCAACGAATGAATCTTCGCGGTCATGGTGCGGTCCTTTAGGTCAGCTTGATCTGGACGTCGACGCCGGCTGCGAGCTCGAGCTTCATCAGCGCATCAACGGTCTTGTCGTTCGGGTCGACGATGTCCAGCACGCGCTTGTGCGTGCGGGTCTCGTACTGGTCACGCGCATCCTTGTCGACGTGCGGCGACGTCAGGATGGTGTAACGCTCGATCTTGGTCGGCAGCGGGATCGGGCCGCGCACCTGTGCACCGGTACGCTTGGCGGTCTCGACGATCTCGCTCGCCGAGCGATCGATCAGGCGGTGATCGAATGCCTTGAGGCGGATCCGGATCTTTTGGTCCGTCATGACGGAAATATCCTTGGTTGAAAGAGCGACAGGCCTGCGGCTGGGTGCGCAGAACCCCATTGATTCGTGGCGATCCGAGGCATTCACCCGCGCCCCGGGGCCGTTCCCTGCAAACACGAAAGGCAGACCGGTTGCCCGATCCGCCCAGACAGTAGAAACGCAGACGCGGTGATCCGCTCCATCCCATCGTGCTCCGAAGACCTTCGGAACGGGTGGAGCGCAGCCTCGCGACATTTCCGTGTCTGGCGAAGACGAGGGCGTCCTGCACCTCATTTCGCGATCCTGCGGACACGTCGAAAACGACTTTTCCGCAGGGGTCTTGCATTCTAGCGGGTATCGCAGGACAGGCGCAAGCCCCTGCCCCGCCCAAAGCGGAACGGACCGGGAGACCGGTCCGTTCGCATAGGCATCACCCCGGCAAGCCGGGACTCACGCTCTTGATCGACATTCCCGCGAAGGCGGGAATCCAGGGACTTTGGAGCTTTACAGGTAAAGCTTGAAGGCACTGGATCCCCGCTTGACCGGACAGTTGTCCGTTGAAAACCGCGGGGATGACGTAACGGCCGCCGAACGCGCGTTCGCGCGCTCGGGCCGTTTCGTCACTTGATGATCTTGGCCACCACGCCGGCGCCGACTGTACGGCCGCCTTCGCGGATCGCGAAGCGCAGACCTTCGTCCATCGCCACCGGGTTGATCAGCGTGACCACCATCTTCACGTTGTCGCCCGGCATCACCATCTCGGTGCCTTCCGGCAGCTCGACCGCACCGGTGATGTCGGTGGTGCGGAAGTAGAACTGCGGGCGGTAGCCCTTGAAGAACGGGGTGTGACGGCCGCCCTCGTCCTTCGACAGCACGTAGACTTCGGCTTCGAAATCGGTGTGCGGCTTGATCGAACCCGGCTTGGCCAGCACCTGGCCACGCTCGACGTCGTCACGCTTGGTACCGCGCAGCAGCAGACCGGCGTTGTCGCCTGCCTGACCCTGGTCGAGCAGCTTGCGGAACATCTCGACGCCGGTCACGGTCGTCTTCTGCACCGGACGGATGCCGACGATTTCGATTTCGTCGCCGACCTTGATGATGCCGCGCTCGATACGGCCGGTCACCACGGTGCCGCGGCCCGAGATCGAGAACACGTCTTCGACCGGCATCAGGAACGCCTTGTCGACGTCACGCTCCGGCTCCGGGATGAAGGTGTCGAGCGCGTCGACCAGCTTGAGGATCGCCGGCACGCCGATGTCGCTCTGGTCGCCTTCGAGCGCCAGACGGGCCGAGCCGTGGATGATCGGGGTGTCGTCGCCCGGGAAGTCATACTTGCTCAGCAGCTCGCGCACTTCCATCTCGACCAGCTCGAGCAGCTCGGCGTCGTCGACCATGTCGGCCTTGTTCAGGAACACGACGATGTACGGCACGCCGACCTGACGCGACAGCAGGATGTGCTCGCGGGTCTGCGGCATCGGGCCGTCAGCGGCCGAACACACCAGGATCGCGCCGTCCATCTGCGCAGCACCGGTGATCATGTTCTTGACGTAGTCGGCGTGGCCCGGGCAGTCGACGTGCGCGTAGTGGCGGGTCGGGGACTCGTATTCGACGTGCGCGGTCGAGATCGTGATGCCGCGCGCCTTCTCTTCCGGCGCCGCGTCGATCGCGTCGTAGGCCTTGAACTCGCCGCCGAAACGCTCGGCGCCGATCTTCGTCAGCGCGGCGGTCAGCGTGGTCTTGCCGTGGTCGACGTGACCGATGGTGCCGACGTTGACGTGCGGCTTGGTGCGCTCGAACTTACCCTTTGCCATTGTCTGAAACTCCGTGATTCGTGATTGGTGATTGGTGATTCGGGTGAAGCGGAACCCGCGGTCAGGTCGACCGCGAATCCCGAATCACGAACCACGACTTACTTCTTGGTGACGGTCTCGGCGATGTTGGCCGGGGCTTCCGCGTAGTGGTCGAACTCCATCGAGAACGTCGCGCGGCCCTGGGACATCGAACGCAGCGAGGTCGCGTAACCGAACATTTCGCCCAGCGGGATCATCGCATTGATGATCTTGCCCGACGGGCTGTCGTCCTGCCCCTGCAGGATGCCGCGACGACGGCTGACGTCGCCCATCACGTCGCCCAGGTATTCCTCGGGGCTGACGATCTCGACCTTCATCATCGGCTCGAGCAGCGCCGGGCTCGCCTTCACGAAGCCCTGCTTGAACGCCATCGACGAAGCCAGCTTGAACGCCATCTCCGACGAGTCGACGTCGTGGTACGAGCCGAACACCAGCTTGACCTTGACGTCGACGACCGGGAAGCCGGCGATCGGACCACTGGTGATCGTCTCGCGGATGCCCTTCTCGACCGACGGAATGAATTCCTTCGGAATCACGCCACCGGTGATGTCGTTGATGAAGAGGAAGTCGTCCTTGATATCGGCAGCCAGCTTCGGATCGGCACGATCCTCGGCCGTCAGCGGCGACAGCTCGATGACGACATGGCCGTACTGACCCTTACCACCCGACTGCTTGGCGTGCTTGTAGTCCGACTTCACGTCCGCGGTGCGGATCGTCTCGCGGTAGGCGACCTGCGGCTTGCCGACGTTGGCCTCCACGTTGAACTCGCGCTTCATGCGGTCGACGATGATGTCCAGGTGCAGCTCGCCCATGCCGGCGATGATGGTCTGGCCCGATTCCTCGTCGGTACGCACGCGGAAGGACGGATCCTCCTGCGCCAGGCGGCCGAGGGCGAGGCCCATCTTTTCCTGGTCAGACTTGGTCTTGGGCTCGACGGCCATCGAGATCACCGGCTCGGGGAACGTCATGCGCTCGAGGATGATCGGATTTTCCTGCGAGCACAGCGTGTCACCGGTGGTGACGTCCTTCAGGCCGACGGCGGCGGCGATGTCACCCGCCAGCACTTCCTTGATCTCGTCGCGGTTGTTGGAATGCATCTGCAGCAGGCGGCCGATGCGCTCCTTCTTGCTCTTGACCGAGTTGTAGACCTGGTCGCCGGCATTGAGCGTGCCCGAGTAGACGCGGAAGAACGTCAGCGAACCCACGAACGGGTCGGTCATGATCTTGAACGCCAGCGCCGAGAACGGGGCCTTGTCGCTCGATTCGCGGGTCAGCTCCTTGGTCTCGTCATCGACGTCGACGCCGCGCACGGCCGGCACGTCGACCGGCGACGGCAGCAGCTTGATCACGCCGTCGAGCATCGCCTGGACGCCCTTGTTCTTGAACGCGGTGCCGCAGAACATCGGCACGATCTCGGTCTTGAGCGTGCGCTCGCGCAGACCGTTGATGATCTCGTCCTCGCTGAGCTCGCCGCTCTCGAGGTACTTGTCCATCAGCTCTTCGCTGGCTTCCGCCGCGGACTCGACCATGAACGCGCGCGCCTCTTCGGCCTGCGACTGCAGCTCGGCCGGGATGTCGCGGTATTCGAAGTTCAGACCCTGCGAGGCGGCATCCCAGTGGATCGCCTTCATCTTGACCAGGTCGACCACGCCCTCGAAGCCGTCCTCGGCGCCGATCGGCAGTTGCATCGGCACCGGAGCTGCGCCCAGGCGCGCCTTCAGCTGGTCACGGACCTTGAAGAAGTTCGCGCCGGTACGGTCCATCTTGTTGACGAACGCGATGCGCGGCACGTGGTACTTGTTGGCCTGGCGCCACACCGTCTCGGACTGCGGCTGCACGCCACCGACCGCACACAGCACGAACACCGCGCCGTCGAGAACGCGCAAGCTGCGCTCGACTTCGATGGTGAAGTCGACGTGGCCGGGGGTGTCGATGATGTTGAAGCGGTGTTCGGGCATCGACTTGTCCATGCCCTTCCAGAACGCGGTGGTCGCAGCGGACTGGATCGTGATGCCACGCTCCTGCTCCTGCTCCATCCAGTCCATGGTGGCGGCGCCATCGTGCACTTCACCGATCTTGTGGCTCTTGCCGGTGTAGAACAGGATGCGCTCGGAGGTCGTGGTCTTGCCGGCATCGATGTGGGCCATGATGCCGAAGTTGCGGTAGCGTTCGATGGGAGTCGTGCGAGCCACGTCAGTACTCTCGTTTGATTGGAAAGCCTGCAACGCGGCGGGCCTTCCGGATGGAATCGCTTGAATGGACGAATGCCGCCTTGCGGCGGCCTTCGGATCCTGCGTGCGGCCTGTGACCGCATGGAGGCACCGGATATGGTGCCGGCGGGCCCGGGGATCAACCCGGGACCCGCTTTCGACCGCTTACCAGCGGTAGTGGGCGAACGCCTTGTTGGCGTCGGCCATGCGGTGGGTTTCTTCGCGCTTCTTGATCGCGCCACCACGGTTTTCGCTTGCGTCAATCAGCTCGGCAGCCAGCTTGCGCGGCATGCTGTTCTCGCCGCGCTTGCGCGCCGACTCGATCAGCCAGCGCATCGCCAGCGCCATGCGGCGCGAGGCGCGCACTTCGACCGGCACCTGGTAGGTGGCACCGCCGACGCGGCGCGACTTGACCTCGACGGCCGGCGAGATGTTGCCCAGCGCCTTCTCGACCAGCTCGAGCGCATTGCCGTTCTTCTCGCTGATCACGTCCATGGCGCCGTAGACGATCTTCTCGGCGACCGACTTCTTGCCGCTCTTCATGACCATGTTGATGAAGCGCGCGATCGTCTCGCTGCCGTGCTTCGGGTCGGGCAGCACCGAACGCTGCGGGGTGTTTCCTTTACGCGACATTGTCTATTCCTCAGCCCTTCGGACGCTTGGCGCCGTACTTCGAACGTGCCTGCTTACGCTTCGCGACGCCGGCGGCGTCGAGCGAACCACGGACGGTGTGGTAACGCACACCGGGGAGGTCCTTGACGCGACCGCCGCGGATCAGGACCACGCTGTGCTCCTGCAGGTTGTGACCTTCGCCGCCGATGTACGAGATGACCTCGTAACCATTGGTCAGGCGCACCTTGGCGACCTTGCGAAGCGCCGAGTTCGGCTTCTTCGGGGTCGTGGTGTACACGCGGGTGCAGACGCCACGGCGCTGCGGGCAGTTCGCCAGCGCGGGCGAAGTGCTCTTGTAGGTTTCGGGGCTGCGCGGCTTCCGCACCAGCTGGTTGATCGTTGCCATCAGGTCTCGGGTCTGTGGTTTCGGGCCTAGGCCCGGTGAAAAACGAAGACAGACGGGATCGCCGCCTGTCAGACGAAAAAGTATAGCCCGCGCTGACGAATACCGTCAACGCGGGTCATACCGCCGCCGGCCGCTCCGAAGAGCACAGCCCGGCATACAACCTCTCCCGTCCGTCCTGGACCGAATACGAGCCGCGTCCTGCGCCTCTTTTCGGAGTCTGGGCGGCCCACGCGGGGCCGCCAAAGGGGTGCAACTTTAGCGTGCTTCGCCGTCGTTGTCAGCCGCCGGCGTTACCGGGGCGTCTTCGAGCATCACCGACTCGGGCGAGGCCGGTGCAGCGGCGACCTCGGCATCGAGCTCGGTGACGGTACCGCCGGCCAGCGCGTCCATCTCGGACTCGGTCAGGCCGGAGGCGGCGCGACGGCGACGGGCGTGGTAGGCCAGACCCGTACCGGCCGGGATCAGGCGACCGACGATCACGTTCTCCTTCAGACCGCGCAGGCTGTCGCGCGTACCGCGCACGGCCGCCTCGGTGAGCACGCGGGTGGTCTCCTGGAACGAGGCCGCGGAGATGAACGACTCGGTCGCCAGCGAGGCCTTGGTGATGCCCAGCAGGACCGGATCGAACTTCGCCGGCAGCTCGTTGCGCGAACCGAGCTTGGCGTTGTCCTCGATGACGCGCTGGCGCTCGACCTGCTCGCCGCTGAGGAACTTCGAATCGCCGGCGTCGGTGATCTCGACCTTGCGCAGCATCTGGCGAACGATCACCTCGATGTGCTTGTCGTTGATCTTCACGCCCTGCAGGCGATAGACGTCCTGGATTTCCTTGGTCAGGTACGACGCCAGCTCCTCGACGCCCTTCAGGCGCAGGATGTCCTGCGGGCTCGGCTCGCCGTCCACCACGGTCTCGCCCTTCTCCACGTGCTCGCCTTCGAACACGATGATCTGGCGGTACTTGGGAATCAGCTCTTCGTGATCCTCGCCGTCCGCGCCCTTGATGATCAGGCGCTGCTTGCCCTTGGTGTCCTTGCCGAAGCTGACGATGCCCGACTTCTCGGCCAGGATCGCCGGATCCTTGGGCTTGCGTGCTTCGAACAGGTCAGCCACGCGCGGCAGACCACCGGTGATGTCGCGGGTCTTGGATGCTTCCTGCGGCACCTTGGTGACCACGTCGCCCACGCCGACGGCATCGCCGTCCTGCAGGTTGACGATCGAGCGCGGCGGCAGCAGGTACTGCGCCGGCAGGTCGGTCCCCGGGATCGACAGGTCGTTGCCCTTGGCATCGACGATGCGGACGATCGGACGCAGATCCTTGCCCTGCGAACCGCGACGCTTGGGATCGGTGATCTCGCGCGACGCCAGGCCGGTCAGCTCGTCGGTCTTCTCGATGACGGTGACGCCGTCGACGAAGTCCACGAAGCGGATGAAGCCTGCCACTTCCGACACGATCGGGTGGTTATGCGGATCCCAGTTGGCCACGGTCTGGCCGGCCTTGATCGCATCGCCGTCGTTGACGGTGATGGTCGCGCCGTAGGGCAGCTTGTAGCGCTCACGCTCGCGGCCGTGACCGTCGAGCACCGACAGTTCACCCGAACGCGAGACCGCAACCAGGCTGCCGCTTTCGTGGGTGACGAACTTGAGGTTGTTGAACTTGATCGAGCCGGTGGTCTTGACCGTCACGTTGTCGATGGCCGCCGCACGCGAGGCCGCACCACCGATGTGGAACGTACGCATGGTCAGCTGCGTGCCGGGCTCACCGATCGACTGCGCGGCGACGACGCCCACGGCTTCGCCCTGGTTGACCAGATGGCCGCGGCCGAGGTCACGGCCGTAGCACAGCGCGCACACGCCGAACGACGCTTCACAGGTGATCGTCGAGCGCACCTGGATCGACTGCACACCGGCCTCTTCGAGGCGCTGCACCCACTGCTCGTCGAGCAGCGTGTTGCGGGTGACGATCGGATCCTCGTCGTTGCCCGGCAGGAACACGTCCTCGGCCACGACACGACCCAGCACGCGGTCGCGCAGCGGCTCGACCACGTCGCCGCCTTCGACGATCGGGGTCATGGTGAGGCCGTCGGTCGTGCCGCAGTCGGTCTCGGTGATCACCACGTCCTGGGCCACGTCGACCAGGCGACGGGTCAGGTAACCGGAGTTCGCGGTCTTGAGCGCGGTATCGGCCAGACCCTTACGGGCACCGTGGGTGGAGTTGAAGTACTCCTGCACGTTCAGACCTTCGCGGAAGTTCGCGATGATCGGCGTTTCGATGATCGAGCCGTCCGGCTTGGCCATCAGGCCGCGCATGCCAGCCAGCTGACGGATCTGCGCCTGCGAACCACGCGCACCGGAGTCGGCCATGATGTAGAGCGAGTTCATCGACTTCTGGTCGACCGTCTCGCCCTTGGCGTTGACGACCTTCTCGGTGCCGATGGTGTCCATCATCGCCTTGGCGATGCGCTCGTTCGTACGCGACCAGATGTCGACGACCTTGTTGTAGCGCTCGCCGGCAGTGACCAGACCCGACTGGTACTGCTGCTGGATTTCCAGCACCTCGGCCTCGGCCTCGACCAGGATGCCGGCCTTCTCGCTCGGGATGGTCATGTCGTTGATGCCGATCGACACGCCGGCACGCGTGGCGTTGCCGAAGCCGGTGTACATCAGCTTGTCGGCGAACACGACCGTGTCCTTCAGACCCAGTCGGCGATAGCAGGCGTTGATCAGGCGCGAGATGTTCTTCTTGTTGAGCTCGACGTTGGCCAGCTCGAACGGCAGGCCGTCGGGCATGATCTCGAGCAGCAGGGCGCGACCCACGGTCGTCTCGACGATCGAGGTCACCTGCTCGCGCGAACCGTCCTCGCCGATGACCGTCTGCTTGATGCGCACACGGATCTTGGCGTGGAGGCCGGCAGCCTTGTTGTCGAACGCACGGCGCACTTCGGCGATGTTCGCGAACACCATGCCCTCGCCCGGAATGTTCTCCAGAGCGCGCGTCATGTAGTACAGGCCGAGCACGACGTCCTGCGACGGCACGATGATCGGCTCGCCGTTGGCCGGCGAGAGGATGTTGTTCGACGCCATCATCAGCGCACGCGCTTCGAGCTGGGCTTCCAGCGAGAGCGGCACGTGGACCGCCATCTGGTCACCGTCGAAGTCGGCGTTGAACGCGGTACACACCAGCGGATGCAGCTGGATCGCCTTGCCTTCGATCAGCACCGGCTCGAACGCCTGGATGCCCAGGCGATGCAGCGTCGGGGCGCGGTTGAGCAGCACCGGATGCTCGCGGATCACCTCTTCGAGGATGTCCCACACCTCGGCCTCTTCGCGCTCGACGAGCTTCTTGGCGGCCTTGATCGTCGTGGCCAGGCCACGGCGCTGCAGCTTGGCGAAGATGAAGGGCTTGAACAGCTCCAGTGCCATCTTCTTCGGCAGGCCGCACTCGTGCAGGCGCAGCGTCGGGCCGACCACGATGACCGAACGGCCCGAGTAGTCGACGCGCTTGCCCAGCAGGTTCTGGCGGAAGCGGCCCTGCTTGCCCTTGATCATGTCGGCGAGCGACTTGAGCGGGCGCTTGTTGGTACCGGTGATGGCACGGCCGCGACGGCCGTTGTCCATCAGTGCGTCGACCGATTCCTGCAGCATGCGCTTCTCGTTGCGCACGATGATGTCGGGCGCATTGAGTTCGAGCAGGCGACGCAGACGGTTGTTGCGGTTGATGACGCGGCGGTACAGATCGTTGAGATCCGAGGTCGCGAAGCGGCCACCGTCCAGCGGCACCAGCGGACGCAGGTCCGGCGGCAGCACCGGCAGCACGGTCATGATCATCCACTCGGGACGGTTGCCCGACTCGATGAAGGCCTCGACCAGCTTGATGCGCTTGGTGAGGCGCTTGAGCTTGGTTTCAGAACCCGTGGCGGCGATTTCTTCCTTCAGGCGTGCCATCTCGGCCTGCAGGTCGATCGTGCGCAGCAGGTCGTAGACGGCCTCGGCGCCCATCGCGGCGTCGAAGTCGTCGCCGTGCTCCTGGCGCATCTGCATGTACTGCTCTTCGTTGAGCAGCTGGCTGCGCTCGAGCGGGGTCAGGCCCGGCTCGGTGACGACGAACGCCTCGAAGTAGAGGATGCGTTCGATATCACGCAGGGTCATGTCCAGCATCAGGCCGATGCGCGAGGGCAGCGACTTGAGGAACCAGATGTGCGCGACCGGCGAGGCCAGGTCGATGTGACCCATGCGCTCGCGGCGCACCTTGGCCAGCGTGACTTCGGTGCCGCACTTTTCGCAGACCACGCCGCGGTGCTTCATGCGCTTGTACTTGCCGCACAGGCACTCGTAGTCCTTGATCGGGCCGAAGATCGCGGCGCAGAACAGGCCGTCACGCTCGGGCTTGAACGTGCGGTAGTTGATCGTCTCGGGCTTCTTCACTTCGCCGAACGACCACGAACGGATCAGGTCGGGCGATGCGAGCGCGATCTTGATCGCGTCGAAGTCCGGGATCTGGCGCTGCTGGTTGAAGAGATTGAGCAGGTCTTTCATGTCTTTACTCCGGGAATGGGGAACCTGGGGCGGGTTGGATCAGGTCTCGCGCGGCACTGGCGCGCCGCGCGTCGGACGTCCTTGCGCCTCAGTGCTCCTCCAGCTCCATGTTGATCGCCAGCGAACGGATTTCCTTGACCAGCACGTTGAACGACTCGGGCATGCCGGCGACCATCTCGTGCTCGCCGTCGACGATGTTCTTGTACATCTGGTTGCGGCCCTGCACGTCGTCGGACTTCACCGTCAGCATTTCCTGCAGGGTGTAGGCCGCGCCGTAGGCTTCCAGCGCCCAGACTTCCATTTCACCGAAGCGCTGGCCGCCGAACTGCGCCTTGCCGCCCAGCGGCTGCTGGGTGACGAGCGAGTACGGACCGGTCGAACGCGCGTGCATCTTGTCGTCCACGAGGTGGTTGAGCTTGAGCATGTGCATGTAGCCCACGGTGACCTCGCGCTCGAACGTCTCGCCGGTGCGGCCGTCGTAGAGACGGTGCTGGCCGCTGGTCGGCATGTCCGCCAGCTCGAGCATCGCCTTGATCTCCGACTCGGCCGCGCCGTCGAACACCGGGGTCGCCATCGGCACGCCGTCGGTCAGGTTGCCGGCGAGCGTCAGCAGCTCCTCGTCACTGAACTGCGACAGCTCGACGCGCTGCGCGGCGACGGACTTGTCGTGGTTGTAGATCTTGTCGAGGAACGCACGCAGCTCGGTGATCTTGGCCTGCGCGTCGAGCATCCGCTGGATCTTCTCGCCCAGGCCCTTGGCCGCCAGGCCCAGGTGGACTTCGAGGATCTGGCCGATGTTCATGCGCGACGGCACGCCCAGCGGGTTCAGCACGATGTCGACCGTGTTGCCGTTGGCCATGTAGGGCATGTCCTGCACAGGCACGATGGTCGACACGACACCCTTGTTGCCGTGGCGGCCGGCCATCTTGTCGCCCGGCTGGATGCGGCGCTTCACGGCCAGGTAGACCTTGACCATCTTCAGCACGCCCGGTGCGAGATCGTCGCCCTGGGTGATCTTGCCGCGCTTGTCGGCGAAGCGCTTCTCGAACTCCTTCTGGTGCGCGTCGATCTGCTTCTGCGCACGTTCGATGGCGTCGGCCGCGTCCTCGTCCTTCATGCGGATCTGGAACCAGTCGGACTTCTTCAGGCCGTCGAGCACCAGCGACGACACCGTGTCGCCCTTCTTCAGGCCCGGACCGCCGTTGGCGACCTTGCCCTGGATCTGCGAGCGCAGGCGCGCGTAGATCGCCGATTCCAGGATGCGGAACTGGTCGTCGAAGTCCTTCTTGACGCGCTTGATCTCGGACTCTTCGATCTGCTTGGCGCGCTTGTCCTTCTCGATGCCGTCGCGGGTGAAGACCTGCACGTCGATGACGGTGCCGTCCATGCCCGGCGGCACGCGCAGCGAGCTGTCCTTCACGTCGGACGCTTTCTCGCCGAAGATCGCGCGCAGCAGCTTCTCTTCCGGGGTCAGCTGGCTCTCGCCCTTCGGCGTGACCTTGCCGACCAGGATGTCGCCGGCGCGGACTTCCGCACCGATGTACACCACGCCCGATTCGTCGAGACGATTGAGCGCGTTCTCCGACACATTCGGGATGTCGGCCGAGATTTCCTCCGGTCCCAGCTTCGTGTCGCGGGCGACCGCGGTCAGCTCTTCGATGTGGATCGTCGTGTAGCGGTCTTCCTTGACGACGCGCTCCGACAGCAGGATCGAGTCTTCGAAGTTGTAGCCGTTCCACGGCATGAACGCGACGAGCATGTTCTGGCCCAGGGCCAGCTCGCCGATATCGGTCGAGGGACCGTCGGCCAGCACGTCGCCACGCGCGACCACGTCACCCACGTTCACCAGCGGACGCTGGTTGATGCAGGTGTTCTGGTTGGAACGCGTGTACTTGATCAGGTTGTAGATGTCGACGCCGGCATCGTGCTCGCCGGAGATCTCCTCTTCATTGACCTTGACCACGACGCGGCCGGCGTCGATCTGCTCGATCACGCCGCCACGGCGGGCGTTCACGGTCACGCCCGAGTCGCGCGCCACGGCACGCTCGATGCCGGTACCGACGAGCGGCTTCTGGGCACGCAGGGTCGGCACGGCCTGACGCTGCATGTTCGCGCCCATCAGTGCGCGGTTCGCGTCATCGTGCTCGAGGAACGGGACCAGCGCCGCTGCGACCGACACGGTCTGCATCGGCGAGACGTCCATGTAGTGGATTTCCGCCGGCGGCTTGAGCAGCGACTCGCCCTGGAAGCGGCAGTCGACGAACTGCTGCGTCATCACGCCCTTCTCGTCCTGCACGGCGTTGGCCTGCGCGATGACGTAGTCGTTCTCTTCGATCGCCGAGAGGTACTCGATCTCGTCGGTGACGCGGCTGTCGACGACCTTGCGGTACGGGGTCTCGAGGAAGCCGTACTTGTTGGTGCGCGCGAACGTCGCCAGCGAGTTGATCAGGCCGATGTTCGGGCCTTCCGGCGTCTCGATGGTGCAGACGCGGCCGTAGTGGGTCGGGTGCACGTCGCGCACTTCGAAGCCGGCGCGCTCACGGGTCAGACCGCCCGGGCCCAGGGCCGAGACGCGACGCTTGTGCGTGACTTCCGACAGCGGGTTGTTCTGGTCCATGAATTGCGACAGCTGCGAGGAGCCGAAGAATTCCTTGACCGCGGCCGCGACCGGCTTGGCGTTGATGAGTTCCTGCGGGGTCAGGCCATCGGCCTCGGCCATCGTCAGGCGCTCGCGCACGGCGCGCTCGACGCGGACCAGGCCCACGCGGAACACGTTCTCGGCCATTTCGCCGACCGAACGCACGCGGCGGTTGCCCAGGTGATCGATGTCGTCGACGACGCCGCGACCGTTGCGGATCTCGGTCAGCACGCGGATGACGTCGAGGATGTCGGAGGTCTGGCCGTACTGCTCACGCAGACGCGCCGCGTCCTCGTCCTTGCGCTCGGCGAAGTACTTCGCGTCGTACAGCACCGACGCGCCTTCGGTCTCCTTGCGACCCAGACGACGGTTGAACTTCATGCGGCCGACGCTGGAGACGTCGTAGCGCTCGAAGGTGAAGAACAGGTTGTGGAACAGGTTCTGCGCGGCGTCCTTGGTCGGCGGCTCGCCGGGACGCATCATGCGGTAGATCTCGACCAGCGCGTCGAGCTGGGTCTTGGTCGAGTCGATGCGCAGCGTGTTCGACAGGTACGGGCCGCGGTCGAGGTCGTTGACCCAGATCGTGCCGATGTTCTCGATCGACGCCTTGCGCAGTGCCTCGAGCGTCTCGAGCGAGATCTCGTCGTTGGCGGTCGCGACCAGCTCGCCGGTCGACGGGTCGATCACATCGTGCGAGAGGATCTGGCCGACCAGGTAATCGTCCGGCACCGCGAGCGCAGTGATGCCCGACGCCTCGAGCTGCTTGACGTGGCGCGCGGTGATGCGCTTGCCGGCCTCGACGATGACCTTCTCGCCGTCGAGCAGGTCGAAGTTCAGCGTTTCGCCGCGCAGACGCTCAGAAACGAGTTCCAGCTGCACGCCCTCACCCTCGGGGAGGATGTGGTAGCTGTTGACCTCGAAGAACTCGTTGAGCATTTCTTCGTTGTTGTAGCCGAGCGCGCGCAGCAGCACGCTGACCGGCAGCTTGCGGCGACGGTCGATACGGGTGAACAGCGCGTCCTTCGGGTCGAACTCGAAGTCCAGCCACGAGCCGCGGTAGGGAATGATGCGGGCGCTGTAGAGCAGCTTGCCCGAGCTGTGGGTCTTGCCGCGGTCGTGGTCGAAGAACACGCCCGGCGAGCGGTGCAGCTGCGAGACGATGACGCGCTCGGTGCCGTTGATGATGAAGGTGCCGTTCTCGGTCATGAGCGGAATCTCGCCCATGTAGACCTCCTGCTCCTTCACGTACTTGATGGCCTTGCTCGACGACTCGCGGTCGTAGATCACCAGGCGCACGGTCACGCGCAGCGGAGCACCGTAGCTCAGGCCACGGTTGCGGCACTCGCGCTCATCGAACACCGGCTCGCCGAGCTTGTAGCCGACGTATTCGAGAGCGGCGTAGCCGTTGTAGCTGACGATCGGGAAGACCGACTTCAGCGCGGCATGCAGGCCACGGTCCTCGCGCTTGGCGGGGTCGCGGTCGGCCTGCAGGAATTCACGATAGGAATCGACCTGGATGGCGAGGAGGAACGGCACCTCGAGAATCTGGCGGCGCTTTCCGAAGTTCTTGCGAATGCGCTTCTTCTCGGTGAACGAGTAGTTCGGCTGGGCCGTGTTCGACACGGTTGGGGACGTCGTCATGGGGAGTACGCCTCGATGGATCGATGGGATCGCGTTGCGATCCGGAACAGAAAGCTGTCACTGGGTAGTCGCTGGTATTGCCGGCACCAGCACGCCATCTCCCGCTACTACCCACTGACAACTGCGTCAGTTGTCGTGTTGCGTCTTGCGTGTCGCAGGCCGCCCTGAAACGGTTGAACGATTTCAGGAACGACCAAGGGCCGGGAGCTTTCGCCCCCGGCCCCGGCGCATCGACAGCATGTGCTGCGATGCCAAGGTGTTGCTTACTTGAGCTCGGCGGTCGCGCCAGCAGCCTCGAGATCCTTCTTGATCTTCTCGGCTTCTTCCTTCGAGGCGCCTTCCTTGACGTCCTTCGGTGCGCCTTCGACCAGGTCCTTGGCTTCCTTCAGGCCCAGGCCGGTGATGGCGCGGACGACCTTGATGACCTCGACCTTCTTGTCGCCGGCGGCCTTCAGCACGACGGTGAACTCGGTCTGCTCTTCGGCAGCGGCAGCAGCCGGGCCGGCAGCGGCAGCGGCGACCGGAGCGGCGGCGGAGACGCCGAACTTCTCTTCGATGGCCTTGACCAGCTCCATCACTTCCATCAGGGACTTCTCGGCGATGGCGTCGACGATCTGCTCGGTGGTAAGGGACATTGTGTTTACCTTTGAAAAGTTTTCTGGGATGGGGTTCGTTGGACCGGCAGGTCCGGCTTACGCCGTTGCTTCGGTCGCGCTTTCAGCCGCAGCTTCGGCCGGCGCGTCCTCGCCACCGCCCTGCTGGTCGCCGACGGCCTTGACGGCACGGGCGAACATCGCGGCGGGCTCGGAGAGCACGCGGGCGAGCATGGACAGCGCCTGGTCGAGCGTCGGCAGCGAAGCCAGGACTTCGACGTGGCTGGCCGGGTACAGCTGGCCTTCGACGACGACGACCTTGGGCACCAGCTTGCTGTTGTCCTTGGCGAATTCCTTGATCAGGCGACCGGCAGCGCCGGGCTCCTCGGTCGAGAACGCATACAGCAGAGGCCCGACCAGCGCGTCCTTCGAACACGCGTAATCGGTACCTTCCACGGCGCGAGCGGCCAGGGTGTTCTTGACAACGCGCAAGTACACACCGGTCTCACGAGCCTTCTTGCGCATCGCGGTCATCTGACTGACCGTGGTGCCCACGTACTCGACGGCAACCAAGGAGTGGGCCTTCGCGGCGACTTCTGCCAGCTCGGCGACGACTTCCTGCTTCTGGGACAGATTGAGAGCCATTAATCACTCCTCATTGTGAACTCCGCTCGCGGCTCCTGCCGGTCGCGGTCCTGAGCGGCCCCATCCTTGGCGCCGGGGATGCGCGGAGCATCCCGGTGGTGGCCTTTCGCCCCTGGCGGAACGTGCGTACGCCAGAAAACTTCGAAAAGGCATCACCATCTACGCAGGCCCTCGGTGCGGACACCTTCGGATTAAGCGGTCGATGCCGTCGGTGGCGGCGATTCCCTGCCAGTTCGAGCATCCGATGCCCGTCGCCACCTCGACCCCGACCGCGCCTGCGGTCTTTGACGGCGCCACGCAGGACGTGAAGTCCAGCGCGATGCCCCCAAAATCACGCCGCTCCGCGAACGGACCGGCGTGTTTGCTACGTTTCGATCAGCGCGCGATGGTCAGCGTCGACTGGTCGACAGTGACGCCCGGACCCATGGTCGAGCTCACCGAGATCTTCTGCAGGTACTGGCCCTTGGCGGTGGCCGGCTTGGCCTTCACCAGGTCGGCCAGCAGCGCCTGCAGGTTTTCCTTCAGCTTGTCGGCATCGAAATCGGCCTTGCCGATCGTGCAGTGGATGATGCCGGCCTTGTCGGTGCGGTAGCGGACCTGGCCGCCCTTCGCGTTCTTCACTGCCTCGCCCGGGTTCGGGGAGACCGTGCCGACCTTCGGGTTGGGCATCAGGCCGCGCGGGCCGAGGACCGTACCGAGCTTGCCGACGACGCGCATCGCATCCGGCGTGGCGATGACCACGTCGTAGTTGATGTCGCCGCCCTGCATCTTCTCGGCCAGGTCGTCCATGCCGACGATGTCGGCACCGGCGGCCAGGGCCTCGTCGGCCTTGGCACCGGCCGGCGCGAACACCGCCACGCGGACGCTCTTGCCGGTACCGGCCGGCAGCACGGTCGAGCCGCGCACCTGCTGGTCGGACTTGCGCGCGTCGACGCCGAGGCGGACGGCGACGTCCACGGCTTCGGCGAACTTGGCGCTGCAATGGTCCTTGACGATCTTCAGAGCGTCATCGATGCCGTAGCTCTTGCCCGGCTGCACGGCAGCCTGCAGGGCCTTCTGTCGCTTGGTCAGCTTTGCCATGATCTCAGCCCTCCACCGTCAGGCCCATCGAACGGGCCGAGCCCGCGATGGTGCGCACTGCTGCTTCCAGATCCGCTGCGGTCAGATCGGGCTCCTTCGCCTTGGCGATGTCCTCGAGCTGCGCGCGCGTGACCTTGCCCACCTTCTCGGTGTTGGGACGCTTGGAACCGGACGACACGCCCGCCGCCTTCTTCAGCAGCACCGATGCCGGCGTGCTCTTGGTGATGAAGGTGAAGGTACGGTCCGAGTAGGCCGTGATGACGACCGGAGTCGGCAGACCCGGCTCGAGCTTGGAGGTCGCGGCGTTGAACGCCTTGCAGAACTCCATGATGTTCAGGCCACGCTGACCCAGCGCGGGACCGACCGGCGGCGAGGGGTTGGCCTGACCGGCCTTCACCTGCAGCTTGATGTAACCGACGACTTTCTTCGCCATTGTCTTCTTCTCTCCGGGTGCAAACGCCTGGACTCAGGCTCCCCATCGCTTCCGGGAATTGACGTGTCCCGGCTTCACGTTGTGCATCTCGCGCGAAAGGCCGCCTTGCGGCGGCCTGTACGATTGCCCGGCGCGGCCGGACAGCGAGCCGCGCACTATAGCAGGGTTTCGCGCGCCCGTCACAGGGCGCGAGAACCGGGGTTCAGGCCTTCTCGACCTGGCCGAATTCGAGCTCGACCGGGGTGGACCGGCCGAAGATCAGCACCGCCACACGCAGGCGGCTCTTCTCGTAGTTGACCTCTTCGACCACGCCGTTGAAGTCGTTGAACGGACCATCGATGACGCGGACCATCTGGCCGGCCTCGAACAGCACCTTCGGACGCGGCTTCTCGACGCCTTCCTGCACGCGGTCGAGGATCACGGCGGCTTCGTCGTCGCGGATCGGAAGCGGACGATCGGCGGTGCCGCCGATGAAGCCCATGACCTTCGGCGTTTCCTTGACCAGGTGCCAGCTTTCGTTGTCCATGCGCGGGATCCCGCCCTCGTCCGAGGTCAGGATCTGCACCAGCACGTAGCCGGGGAAGAACTTGCGCTCGGAACGGCGCTTCTGGCCGGAGCGCATTTCGACCACTTCCTCGGTCGGCACCAGCACGTCGCCGAACTTCTCCTGCATGCCGGTGCGCGCGATGCGGTCGCGCAGGGCCTGGGCCACCGACTTCTCGAAGCCGGAATAGGCATGCACGACGTACCAGCGCTTGACGCCTTCGGTTTCCATCAGATTCGTTACTCCGTCACTGCCTCAGGATGAGGCGGATCAGCCACTGGATGATCTGGTCGAAACCGGCCAGCAGCAGGCTGATGATGGCCACGGCGATGATCACGATCCAGGTCAGGCGGATCGCCTCCTGGCGTGTCGGCCAGACGACCTTGCGCATCTCGAAGCGGGTCTCCGAGAAGAATTCGCGGGTCTTGTGACCCTTGCCCGTGGTCAGGAAGACCGCGGCGGCACCGATCACGCAGAGCGCAATGATGATGCTGCGCACCGGCGTCGCCAGCTGCGCTTCGAACCAGTAGAACGCGAATACGCCGAGGGCGACGAGCGCAACCGCGGCGGCGTACTTGGCGAGGTCCGTGGAGGACGCGCCTTTCGATTGCTCCACTCTGCTGTTCAAATCCCGGCGACTCATCGGTTTGCGACTGCTCGGTTGACGGGCCAGACCGTGCTGCGCCCGGACCCGCGCGGACGATTCCGCGAATGGCACGCCAGGAGGGACTCGAACCCCCAACCTGCGGTTTTGGAGACCGCTGCTCTGCCAATTGAGCTACTGGCGTACGGATTGGAACTTGGCTGCCGACATCGGGAGTCCCGAGACGGCGAAGGCGGACCGGGGTACCGGCCCGCCCTTTTGATCGTCATTCCCGCGGCAGCGGGAACGAGACCTTGGATCCTATTATCCTCATTCCCGCGTAGGCGGGAATCCAGGGACTTTGGAGCTTTACAGCTAAAGCTTGAAGGCGCTGGATCCCCGCTTGACCGGACAGTTGTCCGTTGAAAACCGCGGGGATGACGTAACGGCCGCCGAACGCGCGTTCGCGCGCTCGGGCCGTTTCGTCACTTGATGATCTTGGCCACCACGCCGGCGCCGACGGTACGGCCGCCTTCGCGGATCGCGAAGCGCAGACCTTCGTCCATCGCCACCGGGTTGATCAGCGTGACCACCATCTTCACGTTGTCGCCCGGCATCACCATCTCGGTGCCTTCCGGCAGCTCGACCGCACCGGTGATGTCGGTGGTGCGGAAGTAGAACTGCGGGCGGTAGCCCTTGAAGAACGGGGTGTGACGGCCGCCCTCGTCCTTCGACAGCACGTAGACTTCGGCTTCGAAATCGGTGTGCGGCTTGATCGAACCCGGCTTGGCCAGCACCTGGCCACGCTCGACGTCGTCACGCTTGGTGCCGCGCAGCAGCAGACCGGCGTTGTCGCCTGCCTGACCCTGGTCGAGCAGCTTGCGGAACATTTCGACGCCGGTGACGGTGGTCTTCTGCACCGGACGGATGCCGACGATTTCGATTTCGTCGCCGACCTTGATGATGCCGCGCTCGATACGGCCGGTCACCACGGTGCCGCGGCCCGAGATCGAGAACACGTCTTCGACCGGCATCAGGAACGCCTTGTCGACGTCACGCTCCGGCTCCGGGATGAAGGTGTCGAGCGCGTCGACCAGCTTCAGGATCGCCGGCACGCCGATGTCGCTCTGGTCGCCTTCGAGCGCCAGACGGGCCGAGCCGTGGATGATCGGGGTGTCGTCGCCCGGGAAGTCGTACTTGCTCAGCAGCTCGCGCACTTCCATCTCGACCAGCTCGAGCAGCTCGGCGTCGTCGACCATGTCGGCCTTGTTCAGGAACACGACGATGTACGGCACGCCGACCTGACGCGACAGCAGGATGTGCTCGCGGGTCTGCGGCATCGGGCCGTCAGCGGCCGAACACACCAGGATCGCGCCGTCCATCTGCGCAGCACCGGTGATCATGTTCTTGACGTAGTCGGCGTGACCCGGGCAGTCGACGTGCGCGTAGTGGCGGGTCGGGGACTCGTATTCGACGTGCGCGGTCGAGATCGTGATGCCGCGCGCCTTCTCTTCCGGCGCCGCGTCGATCGCGTCGTAGGCCTTGAACTCGCCGCCGAAACGCTCGGCGCCGATCTTCGTCAGCGCGGCGGTCAGCGTGGTCTTGCCGTGGTCGACGTGACCGATGGTGCCGACGTTGACGTGCGGCTTGGTGCGCTCGAACTTACCCTTTGCCATGGCTGCTCTGTCTCGAAATCTGGTGAAGTGGTGATTGCGTGCAGCGGCCCCACCAACGGCGGTGACCGCGAAAAGGTGGTGCTCACGAAAGGAATCGAACCTTCGACCTCCTCCTTACCAAGGAGGTGCTCTACCGACTGAGCTACGTGAGCAACGATGTGGAACCGGGGTGCCGCGTGGAACGTTCAATGGAGCGGGAGACGGGAATCGAACCCGCACCATCAGCTTGGAAGGCTGAGGTTCTACCGTTGAACTACTCCCGCACCGGGACCCGCCTACCGCATTACAACCTGTCGCACTGCAATTGTTCCACCGAGCCGAAATGGTGGAGGGAGGTGGATTCGAACCACCGAAGGCGTAAGCCAGCAGATTTACAGTCTGCCCCCGTTGGCCGCTTGGGTATCCCTCCGGCGCTTTCGTCTTGCCGGTGAAAACAGCCCGCGATTTTGGGGCCAGTTCCGGATCCTGTCAACGTCGGATGACGCCGGATTTCACCGGACCCGTCCGCGACAGGCGGCCTGCGCAGGCGGGGGCGCATCTTAACCGGAGCGGCGCGCGGATGCCATCGTTCGCACTCGATTTTTTGCGGATCCGGCGCACAAACGCGGCCTCACGCTTTCCGACCCGCGGCCGCATCGTGTCCAGCGCCTGTCGGGTGCCGCGGCCACCAAGCGGATATCGGGCCGCGACCGGGCAAGGCGCCCCAACCTGAGCGCGAGAGCCAAAGCCACTGGATGACCAGCCTTCGGCTGATGAACAAGCGCCTCTCGCTTTGGCGGAAATGACGGAATCTGGGAGCAGTGGCCTCCGGACGCAGTTCGACGCGCATCCCGACACGAGAAAGGCGCCGCGAGGGCGCCTTTTTCTCGACCAACGCGGCGCGTCAGACGTTGAAGCGGAAATGCATCACGTCGCCGTCCTTGACGATGTACTCCTTGCCTTCCAGGCGCCACTTGCCGGCTTCCTTCGCCCCGCCCTCGCCGTTGTAGCGGATGAAGTCGTCGTAGCCGACCACCTCGGCGCGGATGAAGCCCTTCTCGAAATCGGTATGGATCACCGCCGCGGCCTGCGGCGCGGTGGCGCCGATCTTCACCGTCCAGGCCCGGACTTCCTTTACGCCGGCGGTGAAATAGGTCTGCAGCGTGAGCAGGCCGTAGGCGGCGCGGATCACGCGGTTCAGGCCGGGCTCTTCGAGACCCAGATCGGCCAGGAAGGCGTCGCGATCGGCATCGTCGAGCTGCGAGAGCTCTTCCTCGATCGCCGCCGACACCGGCACCACCTCGGCGCCCTCGCCGGCCGCGCGTGCACGCACGGCGTCGAGGTGCGGATTGTTCTCGAAGCCGTCCTCGAGCACGTTGGCGATGTACAGCACGGGCTTGGCGGTCAGCAGGAACAGGTCGCGGATCGCAGCGCGGTCATCGTCGGAGAGCTGGAGCGCGCGCACCGGCTGGCCGTCTGCCAGACCCTTCTGCACGCGGCCGAGCACTTCGGCGCGGACCTTCGCGTCCTTGTCGCCGGTCTTGGCCGAACGCTCGGCACGCTGTAGCGCACGTTCGACCGAATCGAGGTCGGCCAGCGCCAGCTCGGTGTCGATCGTCTCGATGTCGGCAATCGGGTCGACCTTGTTGTTGACGTGGATGACGTCGGGGTTCTCGAAGCAGCGCACCACGTGGGTGATCGCGTCGACCTCGCGGATGTGCGACAGGAACTTGTTGCCCAGACCCTCGCCGCTGGCCGCGCCCGCGACGAGACCGGCAATGTCGACGAACTCGACTGCCGTCGGCAGCACCTTCTGCGGCTTGACGATCCCCGCCAGCGCGTTGAGGCGCAGGTCCGGCACCGGCACGATGCCGACGTTCGGCTCGATGGTGCAGAAGGGGAAATTGGCCGCGGCGATACCCGCCTTGGTCAGCGCGTTGAAGAGGGTCGACTTGCCGACGTTCGGCAGGCCGACGATGCCGCATTTGATGCCCATCTGGGATCCGTGATTGGTGATTCGTGATTGGTGATTCGAAAGAGCAGCAGCGCCGTGCTCCCACAAATCACCAATCACCAATCACGAATTACGGCTTCACCGTATGCAGCCGCGTCATCGCGTCCATGAAGTTGCCGTCCATCGCGAGTGGCAGCACGTCGATGGCGTCGTCGATCGCACGCCCGATCAGCACATCGTCGTCGGCGCTTGCGCGCCCCAGCACCCACGGGGTGACCTTGTCCTTGCTGCCCGGATGACCGATGCCGATGCGCAGCCGGTGGAACTTGCCGTGGCCGAGCAATTTCATCGTGTCGCGCAGGCCGTTCTGGCCGCCGTGGCCGCCATCGAACTTCAGCCGCGCGGTGCCCGGTGGCAGATCAAGTTCGTCATGGGCCAGCAGCGCCTGCTCGGGCTCGAACTTCCAGAACCGCAGCGCGGCGGTCACCGACTTGCCGCTGAGATTCATGAAGGTGGCCGGCTTGAGCAGCCAGACCGACTGCCCGGCGATGTCGACCTTCGCGGTCTCGCCGAAGAGTTTGCTGTCGAGCCGGAACGACGCGCCCGCTTTCGCGGCGAGCTCGTCGACAAAACGGAACCCGGCGTTATGCCGGGTCCGTGCATATTCGGGTCCGGGGTTGCCCAGCCCGACGATCAGGCGCAGTGCTGCCATCGCAACGGCGATGCGGACGCGCCAGCACGGCGCGTCCGCATCACGATCACTCGGCGGCTGCCGCGTCGCCCGATGCCTCGCCCTCCGCCGGCTCGGCCTCGACGCGGCCGTGCTTGGCGACGACGACGGCGACGTCGTGGTCCGCACCCAGCGACAGCTCGGGGATCTCGACGCCCTTGGGCAGCTTGATCTGCGAGAGGTGGACGATGTCGCCGACGACCATCTGGCCCAGGTCGATTTCGATGAACTCCGGCAGGTCGCCCGGCAGGCAGGTCACGGTGACTTCGTTGAGCTCGTGGGTGATCACGACGTCGGCGGCCTTGCCGGCCGGCGAGGTGTCCTCGTTGACGAAGTGCAGCGGCACCGCGGTCTTGATCGCCTCGTTGGCGTTCACGCGCTGGAAGTCCAGGTGCATGATCTGCTGCTTGAACGGGTGACGCTGCATGTCACGCAGCAGGACCTTCTGGATGTCGCCGTTGAGGCTCAGGTCCAGGATCGAGGCGTAGAACCACTCGTGCTGGCTGGCGAGCCAGACATCGTTGTGGCTCAGCTCGATGCTGACCGGGGCGAGGTCGCCGCCGTAGACGACGGCAGGCACTTTGCCGGCGTGACGAAGGCGGCGGCTCGCACCCTTCCCTTCGTCTTCGCGGCGCTGCACCTGGATTTCATGCGTGGTAGCCATGTGTATTCACTTTTTCTGAGTTGAAACCGCCTCGCGGCGGTGATGCGTCTCGCCCGCGACCAGGCGAGACGTTGCAGCAGGTCAATCCACGTAGAGCGAACTGACCGATTCTCCGAACGCGATCCGGCGGATCGTCTCGGCGAGCAGCTCGGCGACGCTGAGCTGGCGGATGCGCGCGCAGTTGCGCGCGGCCTCCGACAGCGGAATGGTGTCGGTGACGACCATTTCGTCGAGCTGCGATTTTTCGATGTTGTCGATTGCCGCGCCCGACAGCACTGCGTGGGTGCAGTAGGCGACGACCTTGGTGGCGCCCTGCGCTTTCAGCGCGGCGGCCGCGGCGCACAGCGTGCCGGCGGTGTCGACGATGTCGTCGACCAGCACGCAGGTCTTGCCGCGCACGTCGCCGATGATGTTCATCACGGTGGCGACGTTCGCGCGCGGGCGGCGCTTGTCGATGATCGCCAGGTCCGCGTCATCGAGACGCTTGGCGATCGCACGGGCGCGCACCACGCCACCGACGTCGGGCGAGACCACGACCATGTTGTCGGTGCCGTGCGCGCGCCAGATGTCGGCCAGCAGCAGCGGCGAGGCGTAGACGTTGTCGACGGGAATGTCGAAGAAGCCCTGGATCTGGTCGGCGTGCAGGTCGACGGTCAGCACGCGGTCGGCGCCGGCGGCGGTGATGATGCGCGCGGCGACCTTGGCGGTGATCGGCACGCGGCTCGAACGCAGGCGACGGTCCTGGCGCGAGTAGCCGAAGTACGGGATGACCGCGGTCACGCTGGCGACCGATGCGCGCTTGAGCGCATCGATCAGCACCAGCAGTTCCATCAGGTTCTCGGCCGACGGCGCACACGTGGGCTGGATGACGAACACGTCCTGGCGGCGCACGGTCTCTTCGATCTCGACCTGCACCTCGCCGTCGGAGAACGTGGACACCAGCGCGCGGCCCTGGCGCACGCCCAGTTCGCGGCATACGGCCTTGGCCAGCGCGCGGTTGGCGTTGCCCGAGAAGATCAGGAGATTGCGTTCTTCTTTCATGTCTGCGGTTCCGCGTCGCTCTGACCGAGCGGATGGAGGAATGGCCATGCCGACGGCACGGGAATCAGGGGCGGCAGGATTCGAACCTGCGAATGCCGGGATCAAAACCCGGTGCCTTAACCACTTGGCGACGCCCCTTTGAAAAGCGGTGATTCGTGATTGGTCATTCGTGATTCGGCAAAGCAGCTGTACACCGCGTTTTCGAATCACCAATCACGAATTACGAATCACCACGCCTCCAATGCATCCAGCAACGGAGATCGCATCGCGCCGGCCACGACGCGGGCCTGGACCCGCGAGGCGACCCGGGCGTGGGCGGCGTCGGCGGATTCGCGGGTGGCGAATTCGACGAAGCAGCCACTGCCCGTCCCGGTCAGGCGCGGCGTGCCGACCTCCGCGAGCGCTGCAAACACGGCCTCGACGGCAGGTTCGCGGCGCCGCAGGACCGGCTCGAACGCGTTGCCGAGCGATGCACCTGAAACGAAGTCCGTCATTGTCGCGGGCGCAGCATTTCGCGTCAATTCAGGGGACTGGAACAATCCGGCGGTGTTCACATGCACGCCGGGGTCGGCGAGCAGGTACCAGGCCGGCGCCAGGTCGATGGGCGCCAGCGACTCCCCCACCCCTTCGGCCCAGGCGTTGCGGCCGCGGACGAACACCGGCACGTCGGCGCCCAGCGCCAGGCCGAGTTCGGCCAGGCGGCCTTCGCCCAGATCGAGCCTCCACAGGCGGTCGAGTGCGCGCAGCACCGTCGCGGCATCGGACGAGCCTCCGCCGAGCCCAGCTCCGGACGGAATGCATTTTTCGACGGCGATGTCTGCACCCAGCCGACATTTGACGGCACTTTGCAGCAACCGGGCGGCGCGGACCACGAGGTCATCGTCCTCCGCCAGCCCGGGAACCGACGCACCGATGCGATGCACCCGGCCGTCGTCGCGGACCCGGAGCCGGATGGTGTCGCCCCAGTCCAGCATCCGGAACACCGTCTGCAGCCCGTGGTAGCCGTCGTCGCGCCGTCCGGTGATGCGCAGGAAGAGGTTCAGCTTGGCCGGGGCCGGCCATGTCGACCAGCCTCCGGTCGGCGCGACAGTGCTCATGGACTTTCGACAGCGTCCGTCGCCCAGCGGTCGACGATCAGGCGCACGCGCGCCTCGCCTCGCTGCGCGTTGATGCGGGTCGGCAAGGCCGGAACGCGGGCCGAGGCCGGTTCGGGCTGCCATTCCACGTAGTCGATGGTCCAGCCGTCCTGCTGCAGGCGTGCGAGTTGGCCGCCGGCATCGAACGCGATGTCGGCCGCACCGGCTGCGGAAGCGTCGGCGCGCGTACCCGCCGCCCAGGCCGCCATGGCAGCGACGGGAATCTCGAAGCCGGTCGCGCCCCGGAGCAAGGCGCCAACATCGGCGTCCACCCGCGGCCCGCCCTGGAGGCCATCGAGCCGCGCGCCGGACCCATCGCCCTGCAGCTCCCAGCTCTGTCGGGTGACCGGGGCGCTCAGGGTGACGCGGTAGGCGGCGCCATTCTGCTGCCACTCGATGCGACCACTGCCACCGTCGCGACCGTTGGACATCGCCACCCTGCCCTCGAACGCAAGCTCAGGTAGCGCTTGCACCGCGGCCTCGCGGGATTCCAGGCGCGCCAGCGCCGCGGCCCGGGCCTCGGGCGCGAGTTCCACGGTCTGCAGCGGCGCGCGCACCGGCACGCTGGTGCACGCGGCGAGCATCACGACCGCGAGCGCGGCCGATACGGTTCGCAGCCTCATGCGCCGGTCTTCTCGAGCGCGCGGATCAGCGAGCGGTTTTCCGGATCGATCGCGCGCCCCTCGTCGAAATACCGCCGCGCCTCGTCGTGGCGCCCCATCACCCACAACACCTCGCCGATGTGCGCGGCGACCTCGGCGTCCTTCATCATCGAGAACGCGCGCCGCAGTTCGACCAGCGCATCCTCGTGGCGACCCAGCCGGTAGAGCACCCAGCCGTAGCTGTCGATGATCGCGGCGTTGTCGGGCTCGGCGACGCGCGCGCGATCGATGAGTTCCAGGGCTTCGGCGTAACGGGCGGTGCGGTCGGCGAGCGTGTAGCCCAGGGCATTGAGCGCGGCGACGTTCTCCGGGTCGATCGCCAGGATCCGGCGCAGGTCGGCCTCGGCGCGGGGAATGTCGTCGCGACGCTCCCACATCAGCGCACGCGCATACAGCAGTGCCGGGTCGTCGGGCATCGCCGCCAGGCCGCGGTTGTAGACGTCGAGTTCGGCCGGGTCGTCGCCACCCTGCCGCAACTCGGCCTCGAGCAGATAGGCGTTGCGCCGCATGTCTTCGTCGGCGGCGCCGTCGGTCTGCAGTTCGCGCAGTCGCGCCCAGGCGTCGTCGCGACGGTCGAGTTCGTGCAGCACGCGCGCGCCGCGCAGCCGCGCCTGCGCGCGTTCAGGGCCGCCGGGCACGGTCTGGTACCACTCCAGCGCCTCGTCGTATTGCTCCAGGTATTCGGCCATCTGTCCCAGCAGCAGGCGCTGCGCGGGATTGGGCGTCAGCGCCACGGCCTTGACCTCGTCGTACAGCGCTGCCAGCGCCGCCTTGTCCTGCGCCCGCGCCAGCAGCGAGGCACGCAGCACGTAGCTGCGGCCATCCTGGGGACCCATCGCCATCGTGCGCTCGGCCTGGTGCAGATCGCCCAGCGCCTCGTACTCGCCGGTGATCGCCAGCCGCAGATCGGGCCCGATCAGGGCTGCCTCACCCAACGCAGCCAGGGCTTGGCGCGCCTCGTCGGTGCGGCCGGTCTCGCGCAGCTGGCTGGCCCGCAGCAGCGCCACCCGCGGCTCGCCGGGGAAGCGCGCGACGATGTTCTCGAGGATGCGTTCGGTCAGGTCGGTGCGGCCCTGGCGCTGGGCCAGGCCGCCGAAGGCCATCCAGGCCTGCAGCACGTCGGGAATGGCATCGCCGTCGACGAGCTGGCCGAGGATGCGGGCACCCTGCGCCTGGTCGCGGGCGCCGGTGCCCAGCACGGTGAAGGCATGCCGCCAGCCGGCCGGATCGCCGCTGCGCAGCAGCGCCTCGAGCTGGCGCCGGGCGGCGCGGTCACGGCCGTTGCGCAGCGACAGCGTGGCCTCCGCCGCCAGCATCGGCAGCGAGCCGGGTGCGTTGTGGCGCCACAGGTCCAGCGCCTGCGCCGCGCGGCGGTCGTCGCCGGCCAGCAGTGCGATGCGGGTGGCGCGTTCGGCAAGACCGGCGTCGCCGTCGGACTGTCGCGCGGCATCGAGATACCAGTTGGCGGCCTCATCGAGTCGACCGGCCTGTACCGCGAACTCGCCGGCGAGCGTGGCGCCCAGCAGATCGTCGTGCAACGGATCGTTGCGATCGAGGTCGCCGCGCTGTGCATGGGCCACGCAGGCCAGGCCAAGCAGAGGAACGAGCAGTGCGGCGCGCAGCCGCGCGGTCCGGGACGAAGGGAAAACGGGCATCTGGGGCAACCGGGCCGTAAAATGGGCGACTTCGCCCGCAGCTTATCGCAAGCGCCTGAACGGAAATTGCCCGTTGCAGGCCCGCCCGCCCATGAGTCTGTTCGCCCTCGGCATCAACCACCAGACCGCGCCGGTCGCCCTGCGCGAGCGTGTCGCGTTCGGCGGCGACACGCTCGGCGCGGCGCTGACGCAGCTGCGTGGGCTGCCGGGCGTGCGCGAGGTCGCCCTGCTGTCGACCTGCAACCGCACCGAGGTCTACGCGGTCGCCGACGACGACACCGCGCTCGCGCACTGGCTGTCCACGCATCCGGGCGACGATGCGGCGGTCGCCGGCGGGTCCTTGCAGGCCTATCTCTACCGGCATCGCGATGCCGACGCCGTTCGCCACCTGTTCCGTGTCGCCACCGGGCTCGATTCGCTGGTGCTCGGCGAGCCGCAGATCCTCGGCCAGGTGAAGCAGGCCTGGGCCAGCGCGCGCGCGGCCGGCGTGCTCGGCGGCGAACTCGACCGCGTCTTCCAGCACGCCTTCGTCACCGCCAAGCGCGCACGCAGCGAAACCCGCATCGGCAACAGCCCCGTGTCGGTCGCGTCCCTGGCGGTGCGCCTGGCGCAGGAGTCGTTCGCGCGGCCGGCCGATTCGGCCGTGCTGCTGGTCGGGGCCGGCGAAACCATCGAACTGGCGGCGCGCCACCTCGCCCAGGCGCGGGTGAAGCGCCTGCTGATCGCCAACCGCACCTACGCGCATGCCCAGGAGCTGGCCGCGCGCCACGGCGGCATCGCCCTGCCGCTGGACGAACTCGACCGCCACCTGTTCCTGGCCGACGTGGTGTTCTCGGCCACGGCGAGCCGCGAGCCGGTGATCGGGCGCGAACAGGTCGCCGCCGCACTCGCGGCGCGCAAGCACCGGCCGATGTTGCTGATGGATCTGGCGGTGCCGCGCGACATCGCGCCGGAGGTCGCGCAGCTGCGCGACGTGTTCCTCTATACGGTCGACGATCTCGAACGCACGCTCGATGACAACCGTCGCGGACGCCGCGAGGCCGCGGGCGACGCCGAGGCGATCATCGACCTGCAGGTCGACCGCTTCCGCGAATCGAACGCTGCCCGCGGCCGCCTCGCACCGGTCAAGCGCCTGCGCGCGCATGGCGAGGCGGTGCGCGGCGAGGCCCTGGCGCGGGCGCGTCAGCAACTCGCGGCCGGCCAGTCGCCCGACGCGGTACTCGAACTGCTCGCGCACACGCTGACCAACCGGCTGCTGCACGTGCCGACCGCCGCCCTGCGCGACGCGGCATTGCGCGGCGACGACACCCTGGCCGACAGCCTCGATGCGCTGCTGCCTCCCGATCCCGCGCCCCAGACTCCCGACACCCGGACACCCGATGCTGCCGACCCTGCGCCGTAAGCTCGAGGCGCTGGCCGAACGCCGCGAAGAACTCGAACGCCTGCTGTCCGACCCCGCGACCGTCGCCGACCAGACACGCTTCCGTGCGTTGTCGCGCGAGTTCGCCCAGCTCGAGCCGCTGTCGAGTGCGCTTGCCGACGAGCGCCGCGCACTCGACGATCGCGAGGCCGCGCGCACGCTGCTCGACGATCCGGACATGCGCGAGATGGCGGAAGAGGAAATCGCCGCTGCCGACGCGCGCCTGCAGGCACTGGACACCGAACTGCTCGCGCTGCTGGTGCCGCGCGATGCGCGCGACGACGGCGGCTTCTACCTGGAAATCCGCGCCGGCACCGGCGGCGACGAGGCCGCGATCTTCGCCGGCGACCTGTTCCGCATGTACCAGCGCTACGCCGAACGCCAGGGCTGGCGGGTCGAGGTCGAATCGGCCAGCGTTGGCGAACACGGCGGGTATCGCGAAATCATCGCCAGTGTCGACGGCGCCGGCGCGTACGCGCGGCTGAAGTTCGAATCGGGCACCCACCGCGTCCAGCGCGTGCCAGAAACCGAATCGCAGGGCCGCATCCACACCTCGGCCGCGACGGTCGCGATCATCCCGATCGAGGACGCCGGCGAGCCGGTCGAACTCAATCCTGCCGACCTCAAGGTCGACACCTTCCGCTCGTCGGGTGCCGGCGGCCAGCACGTCAACAAGACCGATTCGGCGATCCGCATCACCCACGTGCCCACCGGTGTGGTCGTCGAATCGCAGACCGAACGCAGCCAGCACGCCAACCGCGACAAGGCCATGAAGCGCCTGCGCGCGATGCTGGCCGAAGCCGAAGCCGAGCGGCGCGCAGCGGCGACGGCCGAGGTGCGCAAGCTGCAGGTCGGCAGCGGCGACCGCAGCCAGCGCATCCGCACCTACAACTATCCGCAGGGCCGCATCACCGACCATCGCGTCGAGGGGCTCACCCTGTACGACCTGCCCAACGTGCTCGAAGGCCAGCTCGACGCGCTCGTCGACCGCTTGTTGCAGGAACACCAGGCCGATGCGCTGGCGGCGCTGACGCAGGGCGCCTGACGATCTCCTGTGGATGCCGGTCATTCCCGCGAAAGCGGGAATCCATGGACTTCAATCTGACGGGGGCTTTGCATTCGCGACTTCGCGTTTCGGCAGAGCCCCCTTCTTCGGAAGCGGCGTTGTGCCGGCCGCGGGTTACTTCTCGGTTCGGTCAGCACGCATTGCTACGCAACGCTCCCCGGCCCGGCGAAGCACGCCGGTCATTCGCAGCGGCTGCGCGGCAGTGTCGCGCTAGTAGCCGCTGCTCACCCGTGCCCGACTCGCCGCCGCGAGCCATCCATGGCCCGCTCTCCGCAACCCCCTGCCGGCGCAACGCGCTGCGGCTTCAAGATCACGGCTTCTTTTGAGCAAGCGACGCGTGGTGCGTCTGCACGAAAGCACCATCTGAACACTCGCTGCAGCGGACTGGCGGACGTTGGCCGCGTATAGCGCGCCATGGATGGCGCGCGCCCGAGTCAAGGCAGGGTGTGGGGACCGCTCGCGCGGCACTGCCGCCCGTCCACACGAACGCACGGCGCGCTGCGCCGGGGCGGACCGCGAAGCGGCCTTGATCGAGGGAAAAGCGGCTTCCGGCCAGCAGGCCGATGCCCATCCGGAGTCGGGCTTCGCTCTTGGCGCCATTTCAAGCCGTACGCCCGCCGACACGGCCTGCGCTACCCTCCCACCCCATGACCGCCCAATCCGACTTCATTTCCCTCGCCATCTGCGTGCTGACGGTGTCCGACAGCCGCACGCTCGAATCCGACAGCTCCGGCGCGTATCTGGCCGAATCGCTGGCCGCCGAAGGTCACCGCGTGCACGCGCGGGCATTGCTGCCCGACGACCGCTATGCGATGCGCGCGCTGGTGTCGCAGTGGATCGCCGACCCCGCCGTCGACGGCATCTTCGTCACCGGCGGCACCGGCTTCACCGGCCGCGACTCCACCCCCGAAGCGCTGTTGCCGCTGCTGGACAAGGAGATGCCGGGCTTCGGTGAACTGTTCCGCGCAGTGTCGGTCGAGGAGATCGGCACGTCCTCGCTGCAGTCGCGTGCCTTCGCAGGCCTCGCCAATGCGACGTTCCTGTTCGCCCTGCCCGGCTCGACCTCGGCCTGCCGCACGGCGTGGGAGAAGATCGTGCGCCACCAGCTCGACGCGCGCACCCGGCCCTGCAACCTCGCCACCATCCGCCCGCGCCTGAAAGAGCACTGATGGCGCTCGCCCGGACGCGGCACCTGTTCGCCCGGGCCCCGGAGATGCCGCAGTGAAACCGATGAAGCGCAAGGCCTACGAGGCCGCCCTGGAGCCGATGCAGGTGGAGCTGGCCGCGGTCGCGCGCTGGCTGCAGCACAGCGGGCGCCGGCTGCTGGTGTTGTTCGAAGGCCGCGACACCGCCGGCAAGGGCGGCGCGATCGAGGCCATCGCCGAACATCTCAACCCGCGGCAGTGCCGCGTGGTCGCACTGCCCAAGCCCAGCGACCGCGAGGCCGGGCAGTGGTACTTCCAGCGTTACGTTGCGCATCTGCCGTCGGCCGGCGAGATCGCCCTGTTCGACCGCAGCTGGTACAACCGCGCCGGCGTCGAGTCGGTCATGGGCTACGCGACGCCCGAGCAGGTCGGCGCATTCCTGGCACAGACGCCCGCGTTCGAACAGCAACTGGTCGAGGACGGCATCCTGCTGTTCAAGTACTGGCTGGGCTGCGATCAGGCGCAGCAGGAAGAGCGCTTCGCCGAACGCCTGCACAACCCGCTCAAGCGCTGGAAGCTCTCGCCGGTCGATGTCGCCGCGCGCACCCGCTACGACGATTACACGGCCGCGCGCGACGTGATGCTCGGCGCCACCCACACCGCCCATGCGCCGTGGACGCTGGTCGACTTCAACGACCAGCGTCGCGGCCGGCTGACCCTGCTGCGCAACCTGCTCGACCGCCTGCCCGACACGCACGTCGACGCGCCGGGCATTGCGTTTCCGGCGCTCCGGCGCAAGCCGCGCCCCGAGCGTTACGACGTATTGCCGCCGCTGCCGCCGTTCGCGGGCTGAGGTCCGCTCAGGCTTCGATCGCCGGCCCGCCCGCGCCTGCGATCAGCGACTCGAGGCGCTCGGCCGTGACCGGGCCCAGGATCTTCTCGACCACCTCGCCGTCCGGCCCGATCAGATAGGTCATCGGCAGACCCGGCGGCGTGTCGAAGTCGGCCGGCGGATCGAAGGTGTCGATGATCGCAATCGGATACACCACCGGGTGCTTGAGCAGGAAGGCGCGCATGTCGTCGGCTTCGATGTCCTCGTAGGCGAGGCCGATCACCTGGACGTGCTCGCGCATCGCATCGAGCGCGGAGAGCTCCGGCATCTCCTTCAGGCACGGCGCGCACCAGGTCGCCCAGAAATTCACGACCACCCACTGCCCGCGATGTGCAGCCAGATCGAACGTGTCGCCATCGAGCGTCTCCACCTGCAGCGTCGGATGCGTCCTGGATACGGCAGGCGCACCGGCCTCGGCCGCCGGAGGCGTCGCCGTCGCGGGTGTGCCGTCGGCCGGTGTCGGGCCGTCCTGCGAACAGGCAGCGATCAACAGGGCAAGCGTGGCGCAGGCAGCGAGGCGTTTCATGCAGAGATCTCCGGAACATCGTAGAGGCTGGCGACGCGCTTCTTGAGCAGGTCGCGTAGGGGAATGCGCAGGTCATCGAGCGCGCCGGCCGCGGCAATGCCCAGGGCGTCGTCGCGACACGGCAGGTGCGCCTCGGCGACCGGGATGCGCAGGTGGCAGGCTTCGTAGAGTTCGCCGACGGTCAGCGTGTCGAGGTCGCGCGCCAGCAGCCATTCGCCGGTCTCGGCGCGGCGCAGCAGGGCGATCTCCTCGAGCTGGGCGAGCATCTGCTGCACCAGCGTGTCGGTGAGCATCGGTTCCAACGCCTGGATTTCGTCGCTGTGCAGCCCGCGCCCGTCGCGGCGCGCAGCGGCAAAGCGACCGAGCATGCGCAGCAGGCCGTAGAGCTCGTAGCCGCGCGGCAGGCGCATGTGTGCGGGCTGGTAGCGGAAGGCGGAGATCGACGCCGCGAACGAGGCGCCGAGCAGGATCGCCACCCAGATCAGATACACCCACAGCAGGAAGATCGGCAGGAACGCGATCTGCCCGTAGATGCGCTCGTAGGCGTCGAAGCTGCCCAGATATAGGCCGATCGCCCACTTCACGACCTGCGACAGCAGCACCGCCAGCGCCGCGCCCGCCACCGCATGCCGCCATTGCACCGTGCGGTGCGGCACCACGCGGAAGATGGTGGTGAAGGCGGCGAGTTCGATCAGCATCGGCGCGGCCCACAACATCAGCCCGCGCAGCAGGCGGCCCGAATCGGTGCTGAAGATCTCCAGTGCGAAGAACCTGGCCGAAACCGCGAGGCTCGCCGTAGCCACCAGCGCGCCCAGCGTCAGCACCGTCCAGTAGACGAGGAACCGTCCGAACGTCGGCCGCGCCGACTTGACCCGCCAAATGCGGTTGAACGTCGTCTCGACGCTGAGCAGCGTCACCAGCACCGAGATCACCAGCGCGATCACGCCGATCGTCGTCAGCTGGCCGGTGTTGGTCGACAGTTGCAGCAGCACTGCTTCGACCGCGCGCGCCGAGTCGGGCACGAAGTTGGAGAAGATGTAGTCGCTGAGCTGGTCGCGCCACTGACTGAACGCGGGGAACACCGCCAGCACACCGAACACGACCATCGACAGCGGCACCAGCGCGAACACGGTGGTGAACGCCAGCGCGCCGGCCGCTTCGAACAGCCGGTCGTCGAGGAAGCGGCGCCACAGGAATCTTGCGAAGGTCAGCGCGCGTGCACGATCCATCGCGCGTTCGATCCAGCGGCTGAAGGTGTCGAGGGGCTCCATTGCGCGCAGCGTAGCAAGCGTCGGAGAGAAACGCCGTGCTCGCGCAGGTCGCGGCGCCGACGCGTCGCCGGCGCCGCGCCAGTCCGGCGATCGCGCGCAAGCGTGCGCCTGCAGGGGCTGCGCTTCGTTCAGGCGCGACCTTGGTCGCGATGTTGGGCACATCGCCCGCCGAAGACCTCGGAAAGCTTCGCGCGCAAGCGCGCTCCTACAGGGGAGCTGCGCTTCGTGGGAGCGACCTTGGTCGCGACGGGCTTCCCGGCAACGCCCTTTCGCGCGCAAGCGCGCTCCTACAGGGGAGCTGCGCTTCGTGTAGGAGCGACCTTGGTCGCGATGGGCTTCCCCGCAACGCCCTTTCGCGCGCAAGCGCGCTCCTACAGGGAGAGTGGCGCTTCGTGTAGGAGCGAGCTTGGTCGCGATGGGCTTCCCCGGCAACGCCCTTTCGCGCGCGAGCGCGCTCCTACAGGGAAGCTGCGCTTCGTGTACGCGCGGCCCTGGTCGTGATGCCGGCCACGTCAGCGGGCCAAGACTTCGACGCGCTTCGCGCACGGGCGCGCGACGATCGGCGTGGCCTGTCAGACTGCGACTTCCTCCGTGCCGCCCTCTTCCACGCCATGCCCGATATCCTCGTCCTGTATTACAGCCGCAACGGTTCGGTCGCCCGTCTCGCCAGGCAGATCGCGCGTGGCGTGGGCGAAGTGGAGGGCATGCAGGCACGGCTGCGCACGGTGCCGCCGGTCGCAGCGGTCACGCAGCAGGCCGCGCCGCCAGTGCCCGAGGACGGCGCGCCGTACGTCGAACGCGCGGACCTGGCCGAATGCGCCGGCCTGCTGCTGGGCAGCCCGACACGCTTCGGCAACATGGCCGCACCGCTGAAGCATTTCCTCGACGGGCTCGGCGCCGAATGGGCCAGCGGCACGCTGGTCGGCAAGCCGGCCGGTGTGTTCACCTCGACCGCCACCCAGCACGGCGGGCAGGAGGCGACGCTGCTGACGATGCTGGTGCCGCTGCTGCATCACGGCTGCGTACTCGCCGGCATTCCCTACACCGAGCCGGCCCTGACGCGTACCCGCGAGGGTGGTACGCCCTACGGCGCCAGCCATGTGGCCGGGCAGCAGGATGATCCGCAACCGAGCGACGATGAAGCCGTGCTGGCGCGCGCGCTCGGCCGCCGTATCGCGACCCTGGCCGCGAAGCTGGGCGCATGAGCGCGGCGTGGCCGGCATCGAAGCGTGTGCTGGCGCTGTCGCTGGCGGCCCTGGCGGCGCTGTATCTGCTGTGGCACCGGAGCGATCCGCATTTCCTCGCCGCCCTGATCGTGTTCGTCGCCCCGCCCCTGCTGCTGCTCGGCGGCGTGCTCGCCGGGTTGCGCAGCGCGCCGCTGTGGTCGGGGATCGCCGCGCTGTTCTGGTTCTCGCACGGCGTGATGTACGCCTGGTCGCATCCCGAACTGGGCGCCTGGCCGTGGGCGAGCATCGCGCTGTCGCTGGCGGTGGTGTTTTCGGCCAGCCTGCCGGGCATCCGGGCCCGGTTCGCACGCCGCCGCGCCTGACCGTTCCGGCGCCCCGGTATCATGCGCGCTCCCGATTCCGCGCAGGCCCGCATCACGATGGACGAGCTGCTGATCGTCACCACCGGTGGCACGATCGACAAGATCTACTTCGACGACAAGTCGGACTTCCAGGTCGGTGACCCGCAAATCGGCCGCATGCTCGAAGAGCTCGGCGTGGCATTCCGTTTCCGGGTGATTCCGATCATCCGCAAGGATTCGCTGCACATCACCGACGAGGACCGCGAACTGATCCGCGCCACGATCGCCGCGCAGTCCGCGCGCCATGTGCTGCTCACCCACGGCACCGATTCGATGGTCGAAACCGCACGCGTGCTGTCGTCGATCGCCGACAAGACCATCGTGCTCACGGGCGCGCTGAGCCCGGCGCGCTTCCGCGGCTCGGACGCCGAGTTCAACATCGGTACCGCTGTCGGCGCCGTGCAGTCCAAGCCGCCGGGCGTTTACGTGGCGATGAACGGCCGCATCTGGGACCCGCTCAAGGTCCGCAAGAACGTCGAGGCCAACCGGTTCGAGCCGATCGGCTGAGTCGCGCTCAGTCCCCGGTCGGCTCGAGTGCCGGCCGGCGCGGGCCCGGGCCGATGGTCATCACGCTGTCGGGTTCGGCGTAGACCACGTCCGGATCGGCATTGAGTGCCTCGAGCAGGCGCTGCGCGCCCGATGCATCGAGCGCGGGCGTGATCGACACCACATCGGCGCCGACCGCAAGCCGGCGCAGCCAGGTCACTTGCGGCGAGCTGTCCGCGTCGAGCACACCGGCCTGGCGACCGACTTGCGACACCGCGTCGGCCACCCGATCCTGCGCCTTGCCCGGCGCGCTGTCGTCCTGGTAACGGACGATGAAACGTTGCTCCATGGCGCGGGTCTCCGTGGGGCCGGTTGCGGGCGGCGAACCGGTGGCACAGCCGCACAGCAGCGCCGCCGGCAACACGAGCGCGGCGCCGAAGCGCCGCGTCCAGAACATTCGCATACCGGTCATCGACCTCTCCGCGGACGTGCGCGCGACGGGTGGTCGCGCGCGATCGGTCGATGATGCATCCACCCCGGGCGAGCCCGGGGTGAACGCGTCAACGTCACCAGGTGGCGACCAGCTGCGCACCGTCGAACGCCGAGTAGGCGTTGATCATCACGTGCCAGGTGCCGGCCTGCGGATTGCTGAAGGTGCAGGTTTCGGTGTTGCCGGCGCTGTAGGGACGGCAGTCGTAGCTGGACAGCGTCGGCTGCGCGCCGGCCCGCACGTACAGGTCGGCATCGCCGGTGCCGCCGCTCATCGCGACCGTCAGGCTGGTCGTGCCGGCGGGTACCTCGATGGTCCAGAACTGCTGGCTGCCGGTTGCACCCGACAAGCCGGTCACCGGCACGCCGTTCTGCAGATCGCCATCGCCCGGGGGCGGAGTTTCGACCGGATCGGCATGCCGGGCCTGCACGGTGACGTTGGCGAACGCCGACTCGCCGACCACCTTCACGTAGTAGGTGCCCGCCTCGACATCGGCGATGCGCACCACTTCGTTGTTGCCCGGACGCCGCGATGCGAAGTCGTAGGCTTCGGCCGTCGGCTCTTCGTCCGCGCTGACATACAGCGAGACATTGCCGCTGCCACCCGACGTCGTGATCGACAGCGGACCCTCGACGCCTTCGGGCACGGTGATCGCGTACAGCAGCTCGGCGCCGGCGGCGCCCGACAGGCCCGGGACCGGTGTGCGGTTGAGCAGCTCGGTCGCGTCCGGACCGAGGTCGCCCACTTCCACCTGCTGGGTGCGGGTGTGGGTATTGCCCGCGTCGTCGGTGATCGTCAGCGAGACCGAGTACACGCCGGGCGCGTCATAGGTCTTGACCGGATTGGCCTCGTCCGACGTCGTGCCGTCGCCGAAGGCCCAGGCATGGGAGACGATCTCGCCATCGTCGCTGGAGGTATCGGTGAAGGTCACGGTCAGGGTGTCGTTGTCGACCGTGTAGTCGAAGCCGGCCACCGGTGCACCCGGCTCGCTGGCGCCGCCGCCGAGGGTGTCGACGAACTCGGCGCCCGTGCCGGCCGCGTCGAGCCAGTCGCTCAGGCGCGTCGCGGCGGTACCGCCGCCGGTCCACGAGGTGAACAGACGACCGTACCAGTCGACGTGGTCGTCGCCGGTGGTCGAGCACGAGGCATAACCGCCGTGCAGCTGGCCGATCACGCGGCCTTCGGGGCTGTAGATCGGCGAGCCCGAAGAACCGCCTTCGGTGGTGCCGCGCTGGTTCCACTGCACCCACAGGTGGGAACTGCCGCTGTTGCCCAGATAGCCCTCGACGCGCAGCGGGTTGTCCGAGTGGGTGATGCGCTTTTCGGCCACGCGCGGGTGGTGGATGCCGGTGGCGCCCGAGGGCGCGATGTCGCGACGGTCCCAGCCCGACCAGCTGAGGTTGAAGGCCGGGTTGGCAGGATCGTCGAGTTCGAGCAGGGTGAAGTCCGACCCGGCGTAGGTCGCACGCACGACCGCGCCGGTCTGGTTTTCGGCCAGGCTGCCGTCGCCGTCCGCGCCGCTCTCCGCGCTGCCCGGGGTGCGGCAGGTGGAGTTCTCGTAGTTCCAGTACACGACGATGCTCGCCGCCGCGTCCGCGGTGCCCATGTTGCAGTGGTGGGCGGTGAGGAAATACATCGTCTGGTCGCCGGCGGTGTTGTTGACCAGCGAGCCGCTGCAGTACTCGACGCCGAAGCGGGTATAGGCACCGACGGAGGGAATCTCGGCACGGAAATCGTCGCCGTCCGGGCACACCACATCGACGTTGCAGCTCCCCGATACGCCCTTGGTCTGGGCCAGCGCGCCCTCGCGCGCGAGGCGGCCGAAGCCGACGTAATCGTGGTTGACACTGGACAGGCGCAGCTTGAGCGCGCTCATCGCCGCCTTGGGCACCACCACCTCGATAACCGCGTTGTCGCCCGGCACCAGCGGTGTCCACAGGCTGCCGGCGGGCTTGTTGTCGGCGGAGGTGAACGCATGGATCGCCTCGGGATTGGCGTTGCGGTCCAGGCCCTCGGGATAGATCAGCAGGCGCGCGCCTTCGGGCAGATGGAACTCGGAGAACCCGAAGTTCAACGACAGCGCATCCTTCGATTCCACGCGCAGGCGCCAGACCAGGTCGCCGCCGGCGATCTCGTCCCAGTCGCCGGCGTTGTTGGGCGTGAGATCGACCGCGTGCGGGGTCGCAAACCGGATCGGACGCAGTCCGAACGCGCGGTCCTGACGGGCGTCCTCGGCCCGCAGGCGCGCGGCATCCACTGCCGGCATGCGTTTGAGCTCGACGGTGTGCTCGGCCGGCAGGCGGTTGTCGAATGCGGCCGGTCGCGCGTCGCGTGTGGCCGCCGCGGCGGCGCCCACCGACAGCGTGCCGGCGGTGATGCAAGCAATGAGTGTCTTCATCGTGCTCCTACCCCTCGTTGATGACCGAAAAAACGGAACACACCGCGAGCGGCGTGTTCCGCCGGCGCCGGACACCACGATCGCGATGCCCACCGCCTGCCCTTCCTTCCCCCTGAATCGATGCGCGCAGGCGCGTCAGTTGTGGCTGGCGCGCAGCGTGACGCCGGAGAACGACGAGTAGCCGCGCACCAGGATGTGATAGGTGCCCGCCTGCGGCGTGGCGGACGAGCAGCTTTCGGTGTTGCCGGTGCGATAGGGCCGGCAGTCGTAGCTGGACGTGGTCGGCGCACTGCCGCGGCGCACGTACAGGTCGGCATCACCGCTGCCGCCGGAGATCGCGATGACCAGATTGCGCGCGCCCGATGGCACGGTGAAAGTCCAGCGCTGCGCGCTGTTGGCCGCGCCTGCCAAGCCCGTCACCGGCACGCCGTTCTGCAGGCCGCCGCCACCCGGGTCAGGCCCCGGACCGGGGCCTGGCGTGCCGCCGCCCGACGCGGCCGCAACGGCCGCTGCCGCGTCGACGATGCCGGCACCGATCGGTTGCGAGGGCGTGGAGGGGAACGGACGTGCGGTGCTGGTGAGCAGCGATTTGATCTGCGCCGGCGTCTTCGCCGGGTTCGACACCGACTGCACCAGCGCCACCACGCCAGCCACGTGCGGCGCCGCCATGGACGTGCCGTCGTAGGACGCGTAGCTCTCGCTGCCCGGTGTGGTCTGACCGCTGTTGAGCGTCGAGACGATGCCCGAGCCGGGCGCCGAGATCGTGATGCCCGCGCCGTAATTGGAGAAGCTCGACCGCGCACCGGTGCTGGTGTTGGACCCCACTGCGATGACGTTGCTGCAGTTGGCCGGCGAGAACCCCGCGACGTTGGCGTTGCTGTTGCCCGCAGCGATCACCAGCGTGCTTCCGCGACCGACCGCACTGTTGATCGCGCTCTGCATCGCGCTGCCGCAACTGCCGGCACCGCCGAGGCTGAGATTGATGACCTCGGCCGGATTCTGGTTCGCCGGCACGCCGGCGACGCTGCCGCCCGCGGCCCAGATCACCGCATCGGCGATGTCGGAGTCGTAGCCGCCGCCGCGGCCGAGCACGCGCACCGGCACGACCTTCGCCTCCGGCGCCGTACCCGCCACGCCGATACCGTTGTTGGTCACCGCGGCCACCGTGCCGGCGACATGGGTGCCGTGCCAGCTGGACGCATATGGCCCTTCGAAATCGCCCGGATCGCTGGGATCGGCGTCGCGGCCGGAGCCATCGCCGGAAATCGCCGGATCGCTGATGAAATCGTAGCCGGGCAGGATGTTGGCGTTGAGGTCACTGTGGTTGGTGATGCCGGTATCGAGCACCGCGACGACCGTGCCGGCGCCGCGCGTGGTGTCCCATGCGGTCGTGGCGCGGATGCCGCCCGGCCCGGTGCCGAAGCCGTATTGCTGGCCGAAGCGCGGATCGTTGGGGGTCCAGAAGACTCGGTTGCGCTTGTCCACCTCGACGAATTCGACATTCGGATCTGCGGCGATCTGACGCATCAGCGATTCGGCATCCACGCGGTCGAGCTTGCGGCTGGCGCGCACGACGTCGGCGCCGAGCGCCATGCGACGCACGTGCTGGACGCGCAGCTGCTTGCCGCCGCCGACGGCCAGCGAGCCGGCGACGTTGCGCAAGGCCGTATCGACCACGGCCGGATCGGCCTGGGCACTGGAACCGTCGCGATATTTGACGATGAAGCGGTCGTGGCTCTCGGCCGACTGCAGTCCGCCGAGATTGAGCCGGTCCGTGGCCTGGAGGGACAGCGGCGCAAGGGCCGCGAGCGCGATGGATGTGGCGGCGGCGAGCAGGCGCCGGCGCGGTGCGAAACGTTGCTTCGACATTCGGGACCCCCGAGACGGTGGGTGAGCCGCACGATCGCGGCATGGCCGGAGACGGACTCGTCGCCTGAACATCGGGCAACACCCGCTCCGCAACGAATGCGGACGTGACAAAACTGACCGCAAACTGACGCTACGCGACAGTGCGGCCTCCCGGCAATGGCGGAAAACGTGAAAGTTCGCCCAAGAAGTGTGCGCAACGTCACATATTGACAATGCGGGTCACATTTTCGGAATCGAACGCCGGCTGAACAGAGGCGCGCGCTGTGGCGGCCTTCAGAGCATCCCGGTCTCGAGACGCGCGGCCTCGGACATCATCGACCGGTTCCACGGCGGGTCGAACACCAGTTCCACGTCGGCTTCGGCGACGGTGGGAATCAATTCCAGCTTGCTGCGCACATCGTCGACCAGCACATCGCCCATGCCGCAGCCGGGCGCGGTCAGCGTCATCTTGACCTCGACGCGGCGCTGGCCGTCGTCGGCCGGCTGCACTTCGGCCTCGTAGACGAGGCCCAGATCGACGACATTGATCGGGATTTCCGGGTCAAAGCAGGTGCGCAGCTGGTTCCAGACCATGCGCTCGACGGCGGCATCGTCGGCGCCGTCGGGCAGTTCCAGCGGCACCGGCGGCTCCTTGCCGATCGCGTCGGCGTCGCGCCCGGAAATGCGGAACAGGTTGCCTTCCACGAACAGCGTGTAGCTGCCACCCAGGGCCTGGGTGATGTAGCCGGCGCTGCCGGCGGGCAGGGTCACGTGTTCGCCGGCCGGCACGAGGACGGCGGCGCAATCGCGCTCGAAACGGACGGGTTCGCTGCTGCGGGAGTACATGGGCTGGGAAATGGTGGCGAACGGCGGCCACGACAAGTGCTGTCATTGTATCGCCGCCGGCCGCTATGCTGACCGCCCGTTTTCGCCACGCAGTCTTCCATGCCGTCGAGGCAACACCCCGCGCGTGCCCGACGCTGGCCGCTGGCCATCGCTTTGTTGTTGCTCGGCAGTGCCGGCATCGCCGCGGCGTGGATTCTGCTTGCCGACGCGCGCGGCGCCCAGTCGAGCTGGATGGCGGTGATCGCCGCCCTCGATGCGGCCTGGCTGCTGCGACTGGCGCGCGCGCGGCCGGGCACGGTCCGCGCACTCGCCGGGGCGACGGCGACGGCACTCGCGATCGTCATCGCCAACTTCGGCATCGTCGCCTCCCAGCTCGCCCGGCCGATGGGCATGCTGCCGTGGGAGTCGGCCCTCAAGCTCGGCCCGCACCACGCCTGGACGCTGGCGTCATTGGCGAATGCGCCGGTGGACCTGGCCTGGCTGGCCGCCGGTCTGGTGATCGCCGCCGTCCTCTCGCGCTGAGGCTGGTCGAGACCCGATCGCACCACTTCGGCTTCGGAAACAGCGTTGCACAGTCCGGGGGGTACGTCGTGGCTCGGTCAATGCACGCTGCTGCGCGACGCCCCCCGCGCCCGGCGAAGCACGCCAGGCGTTCGCAACGCCTGCGCGCCGGTGCCGCGCAAACGCTGGCTGCTGACCCATAACTGGCTCTCCGCCGCAGCTCATCCTAGGCCCGTTCTGCGCAACACCCGGCTGGCACAACGCGCCGCGGCTTGGAGATCACAGTTTCTTACGGCGAGCGAGACGTGCGGCTTCTGTACGAAGTCACCGTCTGAAAGTTCGACGCAGCGAACTGGCGGCCGGTGGCCGCGTCGAGCGCGCCATGGATGGCGCGCGCCCGAGTCAAGGCAGGATGCCTTGACCGAGGGAAGAGCGGCTTCCGGCCGGCAGGTCGCTGCCATCCCGAAGTCGGGTGTCGTGCTCAGAACCGGGTCATAACCCCTAGTGCGCGCCACCATCGAGCGCCTTGAGTTCGGCGACCAGCGCCCCGGCAGCCTCGGCGCCGTCCCCGTAGAGCATGCGGGTGTTGTCGGCGTAAAACAGCGCGTTCTCGATGCCGGCAAAGCCCGTGCCCTTGCCGCGCTTGATCACCACGACGTTCTTCGCCTCGACCACGTCGAGGATGGGCATGCCGTAGATCGGGCTCTGCGGATCGGTCTTCGCGACCGGGTTCACCACATCATTGGCGCCGATCACCAGGGCGACGTCGGTGTTCGGGAATTCCGGATTGACGTCGTCCATGTCGACGATCAGGTCGTAGGGCACACCGGCTTCGGCCAACAACACGTTCATGTGCCCGGGCATACGCCCGGCGACGGGATGGATCGCGAAGCGCACCTTGACCCCGCGTTCGATCAGCCGCTGGCTCAGCTCCCAGATCTTGTGCTGCGCCTGGGCCACGGCCATGCCGTAGCCGGGCACGATGACCACACGCTCGGCGTACGCCATCAGCGCGGCGACATCGGCCGCCTCGATCGGCTTCTGGCTGCCTTCGATCGCAGCCCCACTGCCGCTGGCGTTGAAGCTCGAGAACAGCACGCTGGCGATCGAACGGTTCATGGCTTTCGCCATCAGCTTCGTCAACAGCATGCCGGCCGCGCCGACCATGGTGCCGGCGATGATCAATGCCTCGTTGCCGAGCACATAGCCTTCGAACGCGACCGCAAGACCGGTGAGCGTGTTGTAGAGCGAGATCACCACCGGCATGTCGGCGCCGCCGATCGGCAGCGTCATCAGCACGCCCAGCGCCAGCGCCAGCACGAAGAACGCGACGATCCACGGCAGGCCCAGCGCGTGCACGACCAGCGCGCCGGCGATCAGGGCACAGACGAATACCGCCAGATTGAAGAACTGCTGGCCCGGGAACACGTAACGCTTGTTCATGCGCCCGTCGAGCTTGGCCCAGGCGATCACCGAACCCGACAGCGCGATTGCGCCGATCAGTGCACCCAGCACCGCCAGCACCAGCGACAGCCGCGGCGGCGCGGCGCCCGCGCCGGACCAGCGCAGCAGTTCAACCGCACCGATTGCCGCCGCCGAACCGCCGCCAAGACCGTTGTAGAGCGCGACCATCTGCGGCATGTCGGTGATGGCCACCTTTTTGCCGGAGATCCATGCCAGCGCGGTGCCCAGCACGATCGCCACCAGCATCAGACCGATGTTCTCCAGCCCCGGTACGAAGAACGTCGCCACCGTCGCTAGCACCATGCCGACACCCGCCCACTGGATGCCCGAGCGCGCGGTGCGCGGCGAGGCCATGCGCTGCAGGCCCAGCAGGAACAGCGTGGCGGCGATGAAATAGCTGGCGGCGATCAGGCCGGTGCGCAGGTCGAAGCCGCTCATCGCAGCGGTTCCACAGCGGTGCCGTGTGCCAGCGGCGGATTACGGTCGAGCCGGTGATGCTCGCGCATTTCCATCGCCGTCTGCAGCAGGCCGACCATGCCGAGACCGAAAGCCAGCAGCCCGAGCGACAACTGGCCCAGTAGCGGGTCGCCGGACACGTATGCGCCGACGAGTCCCAGCACCATCGCGCCGAGCGCGTAGCCCGCGATCAGGCCCAGCATCCATGGACCTGTGCGCGGATCTTCCCAGGCCCGACGCGAGACCGCGTTCTGTGTCTTGCCCGGATCCTGCAGCGAAGACAGACCGATTCCGATGCCCGCATGCAGCAGCACCATGTTCGCCGCCTCGTACACCGGCGCCCAGCCGCTCGTCGCCGAGCCCGCCGCTGCAAAACCGGCGCGGACCGCGAAAACCAGCGCCGCGAGCAGCGCCAGATACTGCAGATAGCTGAGCCACTGGAACATGCGGCGTGCCGACACGATGCGGGTCGACGGCCCCTGAATCCCGGTGCCCGTCATGGGCGATCCGCCTGCTTCGCGCTGGGCTTGAACATCTCCAGCATGCGCTCGGTGACCACATAGCCGCCGGCGGCGTTGCCGGCGCCCATCAGCACGGCGATGAAGCCGATGACCTTCTCCAGCGTGGTGTCGGCATGCCCGAGTACCAGCATCGCGCCGATCAGCACGATGCCGTGGATGAAGTTCGAGCCCGACATCAGCGGGGTGTGCAGGATCACCGGCACCCGCGCGATGATCACGTGGCCGGCGATCGCCGCCAGCATGAAGATGTACAGCGCCACGACACCATCGACCATTGCGATTCCCCGTGCCCCGTCGTCGCATCATAACCGCCGTTGAACGACGCGTCAGACGCTGGGCCCTGCCCGCGTCAACCCCGCGCGCCGCCACGCGTTGACCGATGCACACCCCGCCACTGGCGACGACGCGACGATGGATGGCAGCCACTTCCCCGACCCGAATGCGCATCCCACGCACGGTAGGCTTGGCGATGTGACCGACTTCTCCGCCGCGGCCGATGCCGCCATTCCTGCACTGCCGACGACGCTGGAAGGCTTTCTGGCCAGTGTCGAACGCCGCGCTTTCCGCTTCGCCGAGCTCGGTCTGCGCCACCGCGATGACGCACTTGATGCGGTGCAGGACGCGATGACGAAGATGCTCGGCTACCGCGAGCGGCCGCCGACTGAGTGGACACCGCTGTTCTGGACCGTGCTGCGCAGCCGGATCATCGACGTGCAGCGCCGGCGTACGTTCCGTCTGAGCTGGCTCGGCGATGCGCGCATGCCCGATGGCGAGGAGATCGACTGGGCCGACGCCGGTCCCGACCCCGCCCGCCACCACGACGGCCGCGAGGCCTGGGGACGACTGGCAGAGGTGCTGCGGGGGCTGCCGCGGCGCCAGCGCGAGGCGTTCACGCTGCGCGTGCTCGAGGAATTCGACGTGCCGACCACCGCGCGCATCATGGGATGCGGCGAAGGCTCGGTGAAAACCCACCTGTTCCGCGCCCGCGAGGCGCTGCAGAAGCAACTGGAGGAGTTCCGATGAACCGGAACCAGGACTCGCACGACGAAGCGGCCCTGCGCGCGCTCTACCGGCAGGCGCAGGCGACCATCACACCGGCCACCACGTCCCGCCTGCACCGCGCGCGACATGCCGCTTCGCAGGCGCCCGCGCCGGCGCGACGTGGCTGGGGTCTGCCGCTGGCGAGCGGATTTGCCGCGCTCTTCGCGCTCGCGATCGGCGCCCGCATCCTGATGCCGGACACCGCGATGCCGGCGCCTGCCGCCACGCCGATCCTGGCCGCCGCCGACGAGGCCGCACGTCTCGACGACGGTGTCGAGGACACTCTGGCGAGCTTCGAGGAATCCCCCGACTTCTATCGCTGGCTTGCCGCCAACGAGGACACCCTGCTGGCCCTGGAGTGACCATGCCGACCTGCTCTTCCCGAATCCTTGCCTGCGCCGGCCTGATGACTCTGCTGCTCGGTGCCGCGTCCGTGGCAGTGGCGCAGTCCGTTTCGCCGCCGGCCTGGGACCAGCTCACCGCCGCCCAGCGCGACCAGTTGACCGGGCCGGTCCGGGACCGCTGGAACGGCGCCGATGCACAGGAGCGCGAACGCATGCTCGCGCACGCGCGGCGCTGGCAGACGATGACGCCGGCCGAACGTGCCGAGGCTCGCCACGGCATGCACAGCTGGAAGCACCTGCCGCCGCGCCAGCGCGAAGAAGCCCGCGCGCTCTACAGCAAGTTGCGCACGCTGCCCGAAGCCGAGCGCGACGCGCTGCGCGAACGCTGGAAGCAGATGACGCCCGAGCAGCGGCAGCGCTGGGCGGCGGAAAACCCGGCACCGCCGCGCGGCGGTGGCGATCGCTGACGGGAAATGCGTTTCCCCGCTTGCGGGACCTTTGCGAAATTGCCCGAGGATGACGTCATCTCCGCGAATGTGGAGATCGGATGACCTCAAGCCTTTGAAATGCAAAGTCACTGGATTCCCGCTTCCGCGGGAATGACGGTTGTGATGTCGTGCGGGCGAGGCGTTGCAAATGTCCCGCTTGCGGGCGACGGCACGAGTCAACGCGATCGATCCGTGATCCTACCCAGCGTGTCCGCACGCCACGGAGCGCGGATCCCTCGCGCGGGCGGGCTTCCTCAGGCCGACGGTCGCTCGGTATCCGCTCTGGCTGGCCACACCGTTTTCGCCAGCAGCTCGTCATTCCAGTCCGGCGCCAGTGCGCCGTCGACGATCAGCAACTGGGCGAAATTGAACGCGTTGCGCGCGAACATCTCGCTCGCATGAGTGGCGCCCATCGAGGCGAGATCCAGCGGGCCGGACACGATCACGCCGCCCACGTCGACGGTCTCGCCCGGTCGCGTCGCCTCGCAGTTGCCGCCACTCTCGGCGGCGAGATCGACGATGACACTGCCGGGCCGCATGCCGGCGACCATCGCCGCAGTGACGATCACCGGCGCCCGACGCCCCGGCACCGCCGCCGTGCACACGACGACGTCGACGCCTTTGAGGTGCTCGCCGAGCCGCCGCTGTTGCTCGGCGCGCTCGTCGTCGGTGAGCGCCCGTGCGTAACCGCCTGCACCGGCAGCGCTGACGCCGAGATCGAGAAAGCGGCCGCCCAGCGATTCGATCTGCTCGCGCGTTTCAGGCCGCACATCGAAGCCTTCGACCTGCGCGCCGAGCCGCTTCGCCGTCGCAATCGCCTGCAGGCCGGCCACACCGGCGCCGACCACCAGCACCTTCGACGGGCGGATCGTGCCCGCCGCGGTCGTGAGCATCGGGAAGAACCGCGGGGCGAGCTGCGCGCCGATCAGCACCGCCTTGTAGCCCGCCATGCCGGCCTGCGAACTGAGCACGTCCATCGACTGCGCACGGGTCGTGCGCGGGAGGCGTTCGAGCGGAAAGGCCAGCAGCTCCCGCTGGCTGATGCATGCAGCGCGCGCCGCATCGGCTTCGGGCTGCAGCACGCCGATGATCGCGGTGCCGCGATCGAGCAGTTGCAGCCGCTCTGTCGACGGTGGCCGTACGCACAGCACCAGCGCCGCGCCGGACACGGCTTCGGCGGCGCTGTCGACCAGGGTCGCGCCGGCTTCGGCATAGGCGGCGTCGGACAGGTGCGCACCCGCGCCCGTGCCACGTTCGATGCGGATGCGCGCGCCGGCCGCGACGAATTTCCTGCAGGTTTCCGGGCTCAGTGCCACACGCTGTTCGCCGGCCGCGGTTTCGCGCGCCACGCCGATCGTCACCGTCATCGACACCGCCCTCGCCCTGGAGTCGTCGCCATCCTAGCCCAGCGCGGCGGTGCGATCAGGCCGCGCCGGCCTGCGCGGCCAGGGTCGTCAGCGCGCCCGACACCGCACCGCCACCGGGTCGCATCTGCAATGCGCCCGAGGCGACCATCGCGTGCAATGCGTCGGGCATCAGCAGCAGTTCGCGCGCGCCCGCGGGATTGACCAGCAGACAGGCGCCACTGAGCGAGCTGCGCCAGGCCAGACGCAGGCTGCGCGCGGCGCCCGTTGCCTCGGCTCGTACGAAACGCTGGCCCTCTGCAAACGTGGTGTCGGCCAAGCCGGCGGCGGGATCCGCGTCGTCGGGCAACAGCGGCGCTTCGTCGTCGCCCGGCGGTGTCGGCACGTGGATCCGGCGGGCCGTGGGGCTGGCGTGCTCGGCGACCAGGGCTGCCAGCCGCTGTTCGATGACCTGGGCATCCACGCCGCATTGGGCGCAGCAGTCGCGCAGCGCCGGCAGGATGCCGAGCAGGCGATCGGCCACCGCGCTGCCGCCGTCGTTGGCGGCGAGCGCGTCGGATTCGACCAGCGCGTCTCCCAGCGACAGCACTTCGCGGTAGCGGTCCGACGCCTCGCCGTCGCGCAGCCAAGCCTGGGCGAGCGCCTGGCGCCACTCGCCATCGAGGACGCCGGCCACCGACGGCAGCAGCGCGCGTCCGGCGAAGCGGCATTCGAGTTCCAGGCGCGCGCAGCGGCGCGCCGCGTCGAGACGTTCGCGACCGCGCAGGGCCTGCCAGGTGCGGCGTTCCACCGCTTCGGCGCGGCGTCGGCCGGCCGCCAGCGCCGCGTCGATCTGCGCAAGCTGGGCCGGAAACACACGTCCGTCGCCGTGTGCCGCCTCGAGCACCGCATCGGCCGCGATATCCGCGAGCGCATGCAGCGTCAGCGAATGCGGATCGCCGGCATCCGCACCATCCCACAGCTCGATCAGCAGCGAGAGCAGCTGCATCGACGGCGGAGACGAGGGCTCGAACAGCTGGACGTCGTCCAGCGCAAGATGAAGCCAGGGCACGGCCAACAGGGCGAGCCGTTCGCGAGCCTCGGCAGTGAGCTGATGGCGCCGACCGAGCAGGTCGAACAACGCACCGGTCACGATGATCACCTCGTCCTGCTCGCCGTCGAATGCGACCTTGCGTCGATCGATGCCCAGCCCACCCGCCACGGCGTACAGGCCTTCGCGCAGGCGCACGGCATGCGTGTCGCCGGGCGGCAGCGAACGGCCGGCCTGCAGCAATGCCAGCGTGGACATGAACTCGTCGCGGAGAAAGCTGCGTTCGGCGGCGTCGATTTCGGCACGTCGCGCGTCGCGCTGCCGGCGTGCATGCCGGCGCAGCAGGTTGCCGCGGGGCGCGTCGGCACGCGCCCGGGGCGCGCTGCCCGTTGCCTGTGCGACCGCGTTGCCCTGCTCCCAGATCCGGGTCTTGCTGGCAGGCAGCGCATCGGTCGAACCGCCCAGACCGGCGATCAATGCGGCCTGGTCGCTGTCGCCGGCCAGCGCGCAGCCCGCCTCGCCCAGGCGCGTGTTGCACCAGCCATAGAGCGCAGTGAGTGCACCGTCGAGCAGAGGTTCGTAGCGACGGAGCAGCTGCGTGCGCAGCCGGCGGCCGCAATCGGCGGCATCGAAGGCGCGCAGGAAACACTCGACGAGGAAACGCGCGGCCAGGGGATTGGACGGTCGGCCGCGGTAGTGCAGACGCGCGGCCAGCGTATGCAGGCGGCGGTCGATGATGTCGCGCTGGCTTTCAAAGCGGCGGTCGAGTGCCTCGGCCACGGGCTGGCCGATCAACTGCGCCTGCAGCTCATCATCCGACACCAGTGAGAACGCACTGCGCCCCTGCGCGGCCGGCGGCTCGGGCCAGGCCACGAACACATCCCCGAGCGCCTTCTGCCACTTGTGCTCGTGATGGATCAGCTCGGCGGCGAGCACGGTGAGGCTTTCCAGATCTTCCGTGGCCGCCGCGCGCGCCTGCGCATCGAGCGTTTCGCCCTGGCACGCGCGCTGCAGATACGCCCGTTCCTGGCGCAGGGTCTCACCCAGCAGCGGCAACAGCCGCGCCCCGGCCTCGCGCCGCAGGCTGTCCATCAGTTGCGCAGGCGTTTCCGCCCGCAGGGCCTCGCCCGATCCCTGTGTCGACACGGGCATCGTGCCCACTCCGTCCCCCTGAAGATCGGCGGACAATAACGCACGCGCGATGTTGGCGTCTTGACGCGCCCGCGTGTTCAGCCGGTTGCGGCCGCCTCGTCACCGTCGTTGGCGGCGTTGAGCTGCTGCCAGAGCTGCTTCATCGCCTCGTCGAACGGCGCATCGACCGAACGCACCACGGCACGGCCGGCACCGACCAGGGCGGCGAGCTCTTCCGGCGACACCACCATGCGACGCACGCCGCGCCGATTCACGATCAGCAGGCGATGGGACAGCGGACTGATCCAGGCCACGCGCGCGGCCGATTCACGCCCTTGCTCGTCGACCAGTCGCAGCCACTGGCCCACCCGCAACTGGCGCATGCGGGCGGCGATCGTCGGATCGAAGCGCAGCGTGTCGTGACCACCGGCCAGACGCAGCGCGGGATCGGGCGCCTCGTCATCCAGCTCCGGCGCGTGCGGCGCATGCACGCTGCGCGGCGTATCCGGCAGGGCCAGCGCGGCGATGATCCGCGCCACCGCATCGCGGGCTGCATTGGCATCCAGACCGCAGCTGGAATAGCACTCGGCCAGCGGCGCCTGCAGCGCCAGCAGCTCGTCGGCCACCGCGCTTCCGAGCGCGTGCGCGGCATCGTAGTCGACCTGGACCATCGCATCGCCAGTGCTGATCGCCGCCAGGTGACGCGCCGAATCCGGCCCGTCGCGCAGCCAGGTCTGGGTGAGGTGATGCCGCCAGTGACGGTCCAGGAAGAAGGCGACGGCGGCGGTCAGCGGCCGGTCGGCCAGGCGCGAGGCGACCATGTCGTCGACGCTGCGCCGCGCCTGCAACAGACGCTCGCGGCCATGAATGGCCTCGGCCGCGCGACGCTCGGCGACATCCGCGCGCCGGCGCTGCTGGTCGAGTCGCTCGCGCAGTTCGCCGGCGGCCAGTTCGAACACCGCCTGATCGTTTTCGTATTCGTCGACGACCCGGTCGACCACGCGGCCGGCCTGGTCGAGCAGGTCGCGGTCCTGCGGCGTCTCGCCGCTGTTGCCGTCGCAGGCCTCGGTCACCGCGTCGAGCAGACGGCGCGCCGGATGCGCACGCTGGTTGAACATCGAATCGTCGGTCAGCGCGACCTTGAGATACGGCATCACCAGCCGCCCATAGATGTCGCGCGCCTGCTGCAGCAGGTCGTTGGCGTCGAACAGGGCCTGGAACAGGATGCCGATCAGATCGATCGCATCCTCGTCCTGACGGCTCAGCGGCGTCTGCTCCGGATCCACACCGAGTTCGCGCAGGCCGCGCTGCAGCTCGTCGCGGATCACGTCGCCCAGGCGTCGCCGGTCGTCGCCGACCAGCGCACGGGCGAACGGCGCCGGGTCGTCGCCCTGCAGCATCCGGGCCACCCCCAGCAGTTGCGACATGCCCAGCGCATCGCCACCCGCGCCGTCGTCGTCGGCCCCGGTCACCGGGCCCTGCGCACTGCGCTCACGCCACTGGTGCAGTTGCGCCCGCACCAGCTCGCGATAGCCACGTGGCGTCGCAGCACCGGCGGCTGCGTGGCCGTGCGCGGCGAGCACGCTCATCAGATCGGCCGACAGCGGCGCGTAGACCGGGCTTTCGCCCGCGGACGCGGCACCGCTTTCGCCGCCACCCTGCCCGTGCCACGCGGCGCCAGGTGCATGTTCGACCACGCCGCCCTCGGGCACCCAGCCTTCGTTGCCCGGATCGCTGCGCCCAGCGCGCGGCGTGTGTCCGCCGGCGGGCCGGGCGGATGCCGGGGTAGCGGGCCCGGCATGTGCGCTTGCCGCGCCGGGACCCAATCCGGCCGCGTCGAGCAGGGCGTTGGCCTTGGCGTAGACCTCGCCGAGGATGCCGGGCATGCGCTTGTCGAACTGATTGAAGACCAGCGTGCGCAGGCCGGCCGGGAGATCGTCGGCGCGGAAGAGGCGCATGAAGGCCATCACCGGCACTTCCGGCCGCAGCGGGTTGCCGTGCACGCCCTCGATGCCCAAGCGCGCGGCCAGCGCCTCGAAGCGGTCGCCGAGCGCGGCCAGCGGATGCAGGAACTGGTGATCCATCAGCTCGACGATCTGCTGCGCGGCCAGATGCACTTCGAGCTCGCCCTCGGACATCAGCGTCAGTGCGTCGGTGCTCGGCGGCGCCGGACGATCGGCCAGCCAGAGATCGAATTCGGTTTCGATCGCCTTGCGATAACGCGTCGCCAATTCCAGGGCCCGCTGGCTGAGGTCCATGACCGCCATGCGTTCTTCCTGCGCGACCATGTAGTCGTGCCGGGCCAGGGCGGCCAGCCGCACCTGCTCCTCGATCGCGCTCCAGAACCCGGACAGCACGCCGCCCAAGGCTGTCACCGCCTCGTGGCGCAAGGTTTCGAGCACCCGCGCGGCGTCGCGCGCGGGTCCCGTGCGCCTGCCGGAACCGGCACCGATGTCGTGATGCTGCGTCATTTGGGCGAGAATCGGGGGAAGGGGCAGAGTGCCCCGCGCATAAGATTCCCGAACAGTGACGGCAGGTCTGTGACGATTTCCGCAAATACTGAACACGACGCACTGGCCGCGCTCGACGCGCGTCGTTCCGTGCCCGCCCGACAGCTCGATGCGCCCGGCCCCGACGAGGCGCAGCTGCTGCGCATGCTGCGCTCGGCGGTGCGTGTGCCCGATCACGGCAAACGCGTGCCGTTCCGCTTCATCCGCATCGCCGGCGCGGACCGCGATGCGCTCGGAGAGCGGCTCGCCGCACGATCGCTGGCCCGCGAGTCCGGAATCGCCGAGGCCGCACTGGACAAGGACCGCAAGCGGTTTTCCCATGCGCCGCTGGTGCTGGCGGTCGTGACGGTGCTCGACGCCGATGACGTCGCGATTCCCGAGATCGAGCGCCACCTGACCGCCGGCTGCGTGTGCTTCGCATTGCTGCAGGCGGCGCAGGCGATGGGCTTCGGCGCCTCGTGGTTGACCGGCTGGCCGGCCTTCGACGACGAGGTGATGGGTCTGCTCGGCCTGGCGGCGCACGAGCGCATCGCCGGGTTCATCCACATCGGTACGCCCCGCATCGAGGCGCCCGAGCGTGAGCGACCCGATCCGGCCGCGCTGCTGACGGACTGGCGCGCGCCGTGACCCTGCCGCCGCAGGCGGTCCAGGCGCCGGCGTCGCCAGCCACCGCCCCGCTCTACCTCGTCGATGCCAGCCTCTACGTGTTCCGTGCCTGGCACTCGATGCCCGACGAGTTCCGCGACGTCGACGGCTGGCCGACCAATGCGGTGCATGGCTTCGCCCGCTTCGTCGCCGAGCTGGTCGAACGGGCGAATCCGCGCCACATCGCGATCGCCTTCGACGAGGCGCTCGACAGCAGTTTCCGCAACCGCATCTATCCCGCCTACAAGGCCAACCGCCCGCCGGCGCCTGAAGAACTGCGGCGCCAGTTCGGCGACTGCAAGGCGCTGTGCCGCGCATTGGGCTTCGTGGTGCTGGCCGACACCGAGTACGAGGCCGACGACCTGATCGGCAGTGCGCTCCAGGCCGGTCGCGCGCGCGGACACCACGGCGTCATCGTGTCGGCCGACAAGGATCTGTCGCAGCTGCTCGAAGGCGCGGACGAACAGTGGGACTACGCCCGTGGCCAACGCTGGACGGCCGCAGGCGTGCGCGACCGCCACGGCGTGGAAGCCCATCAGCTCGCCGACTATCTCGCGCTGTGTGGCGATGCGGTCGACAACATTCCCGGCGTGCCCGGGATCGGCTGCAAGACCGCGGCCAGCCTGCTGCACCATTTCCGCACGCTCGACGCGCTGATCGAACGCAGCGAGGAGATCCAGTTCCTGCGCTTCCGCGGTGCCGGCCAGGTCGGCCCGAAGCTGCGCCTGCATGCCAGCGCCGCCCTGCTCTACCGGCAGCTCACCACGATCGCGCGCGATGCGCCGCTCGGCGATGGCATCAGCGGATTCGCACGGCGCGCCGGGGATGCCGACGCCCTGCATGCGCTGTGCGAACGCCTGCGTTTCGGTCCGCTGACGCGCCGCCGCCTGCACGCCGTGGCCGGTCTGGACTACGCGCCGGTGGCTTCGCAGTAAGTACGGCTGTGGACGGTCGCCGGGCGCGTTAGCATCGGCGCATGACTGATCCCTCGATGCGCGAACACACTGAAGTCCTCTACCAGGGCGACTGGCTGCGGCTGGTCCGCCACGGCAAGTGGGAAGCCTGCGAACGCACGCATGGCGGCAATGGCATGGCGGTGCTGGTGATCGCGGTGACACCGGATGATGAGGTGCTGTTCGTCGAGCAGTACCGCGTGCCGCTGGGCGCACGCACGATCGAGATGCCGGCCGGCCTGGTCGGCGACGGCGGCAGCACCGACTCGCTCGAGGACGCGGCGCGCCGCGAGCTGATCGAGGAAACCGGCTGGTCTGCCGGTCGGGTCGACGTGCTGCTGACCGGCCCGACGACGGCCGGCATGAGCAACGAGCGTGTGGCCTTCGTGCGTGCGCGTGATCTGACTCGCGTCGGCGAAGGCGGCGGCGTGGATGACGAGGCGATCATCGTCCACACCGTGCCGCGCGCGACCGCACCGGCCTGGCTGATGCGCAAGCACGCCGAGGGCTACGAGCTCGATCTCAAGCTCTGGGCCGGGCTGTGGATGGTGGATTTCAATCCGGACGGTACGCCGGCCGACTGAGCTGGCTGAACCTGTGAGCGCGCGCGTGCGCGCGCAGGGCTTTCGGACGAGAGCCGATTCGCGCGCGAGCGCGCTCCTACAGGAGCGCTCAGGCCTTCTTGACGAACTCGGTGCGCAGCACCAGGCCCTTGACCTTCTCGACGTTGCATTCGATCAGGTCGGCGTCGTCGGTCAGACGGATGTTCTTGGCCAGCGTGCCGCGCTTGAGCGTGACGCTGGTGCCTTTGACCTTGAGGTCCTTGATGACGGTGACGGCGTCGCCATCGGCCAGGCGTGTGCCGTTGCTGTCCTTGACGACCAGTTCTTCTTCAGACATCGGGGTTTCCTGCGCGCGACGGCAGCTGCCGCCGCGCTTGGTTGAGGGAGTCGGGGAGCTCGGGGGCGAGGCGTCAGGCGAAGCCGTCGGTCGCGCGTACCAGCGCGTCGACGTTCTCGGCCTCGAACGCCGAATGGCCGGAGGCCGGGGTGACGATCAGTTCGGCCTTCGGCCACACCTGGTGCAGGTCGAACGCGTTCTGCACCGGGCACACCACGTCGTAGCGGCCGTGGACGATGACGCCGGGAATGTCGACGATGCGGTAGGCGTCGCGCAGCAGCTGGTCGTCGACCTCGAAGAAGCCCGCGTTGGTGAAGTAGTGGTTTTCGATGCGCGCGAACGCCAGCGCGAACTGGGCGTCGGCATGACTGTCGGCGAAGTCTTCGTCGATGTGCAGGAAGCTGGTCGCGCCTTCCCATACGCTCCATGCGCGCGCAGCGGCCAGGCGCGTGGCCTCGTCGTCGCTGGTCAGGCGCTTGTGGAACGCGGCGATGAGGTCTCCGCGCTCGTCTTCGGGAATCGCCGCGATGTAGTGCTGCCAGGCCTCCGGGAACAGACGCGAGGCGCCTTCCTGATAGAACCATTCCAGTTCCCAGCGACGCAGCATGAAGATGCCGCGCAGGATCAGCTCGGTGACCTGGCGCGGATGGGTCTGCGCGTAGGCCAGCGCCAGCGTCGAGCCCCAGGAACCGCCGAAGACCTGCCAGCGCTCGATGCCCAGGTGCGCGCGCAGCGCCTCGATGTCGGCGACCAGATGCCAGGTGGTGTTGTCGACGAGGTCGGCATGCGGCGTCGAGCGGCCCGAGCCCCGCTGGTCGAACAGGATGATCCGGTACTTGGCCGGGTCGTGGAAGCTGCGCATCTTCTCGCTGCAGCCGCCACCCGGGCCGCCGTGCAGCAGCACCACCGGCTTGCCCTTCGGATTGCCGCACTGCTCGTAGTAGAGGGTATGGCGATCGTCGACGGCGAGGGTGCCGGTGTCGAAGGGCTCGATGGCGGGATAGAGCTGGCGCATGCGCGAAGATCCGGGAAAAACCGGTTGCCAGTCTATCAGCCGGCCTCCGCCGCTCCCGGCGCGCGGCCCAGCGTGACGCGATCGCGCGCTTCGAGATCGCGCGCGGTTTCGACCTCGACGAGGCCGGCGTTCTCCAACAGCGCGCGCACTGCCGCACCCTGCGCCAGACCGTGTTCGACCAGCAGCCAGCCGCCGGCCTGGAGATGATCGATCGCGCCTGCGGACAGGACACGGATCGCATCGAGTCCGTCTGCGCCCGACGCCAGTGCCGACGGCGGCTCGAAGCGCAGGTCGCCCCGACCCAGATGCGGGTCGGCCGCTTCGATATAGGGCGGATTGCTGACGATCATGTCCAGGCGCCGGCCCGTCAGCGGGGCGTACCAGTCGCCGTGTGCGAAACGCACCTGCGGCAGGCCGAGCGCCTGGGCGTTCGCCCGCGCGATCTCGAGCGCCTCGTCGCTGGCGTCGGTTGCCAGCACCGACGCATCGGGACGCGCGTGCGCGATGGCCAGTGCGATCGCGCCGCTGCCGGTGCCCAGGTCCGCAATGCGCGGCGCCTCCATGGGCAAGCGCGCCAGCGCCAGTTCGACCAGCAGCTCGGTCTCGGGCCGGGGAATCAGCGTCGCCGGCGAGACCGCCAGATCCAGGCCGAAGAAGCCGCGCGAACCGGTGAGGTAGGCAACCGGCTCGCCCGCTTCGCGACGCGTCACCAGTGATTCGAAACGTTCGGAGACACCGTCCGGCGCCGGGTCGCGCGCATGCGTGAACAGCCAGGTCTGCGTGCGCCCGGCCGCGTGCGCGAGCAGCCAGCGCGCGTCGGTCGCTTCGATGCGGCGTGCCGCATCGCGCAGCAGCGTGTCGAGGTCGGGTCTTGGGATCGTCTCCATCGCTTCACATCCTAGCCGGGGGCCGCGCGTGCATGGTGCGCGCTCCTGTTGCCGGAGTTCCTCGATGCGTCGACCGCTGCGCGCCTGTCTCGCCGCCATGCTCGCCCTTCTGGTCACGGCCTGTCAGAGCGCGTTCTTCGGCATCGTCAATCGCGGCAGCGCCCAGCCCGATGCCAGCGTGGTCTACGACGCCCCGCGGGGCCTGTCGCTCGACATCTATCGTCCGGACGCGGCAGACCCCGACGCGCCGGTAGTACTGTTCTTCTACGGCGGCTCCTGGCAGCACGGCATGCGCGCCCAGTACCGTTTCGTCGGTGACCGCCTCGCCCGGTACGGCGTGGTGACGATCGTCGCCGATTACCGGACCTGGCCGGCGGCCGGTTTTCCCGGTTTCATGTCCGACGCCGCGCGCGCAGTGCACTGGACCTATGCCCATGCGCGCGAATACGGCGGCGATCCGGACCGGCTGTTCGTTGCCGGCCACTCGGCCGGCGCGCAGATCGCGGCCCTGCTGGGCACCGACGCGCGCCACCTTGCCACGGTGGGTATGCAGCCGCAGCAGCTCGCGGGAGTGATCGGCCTCTCTGGCCCCTACGACTTCAACATCAGCGGCAAGCTCGAGGACGTGTTCGGACCGCGCGAACAGTGGCCTGACGCAATGGCGCTCAACTTCGTCGACGGCGACGAGCCGCCGTTCCTGCTCGTGCACGGCGATCAGGACCACACCGTCGACGTGGGCAACAGTCGCAAGCTCGACTTCGCCCTGCGCCGGGCCGGGGTGGATTCGACGCTGGAAATCGTGGCCGACGGCAACCACTTCGTGACCGCCGCCGCGTTCTACGACCCGGACAAGGCCCCCGACGTGCTGCCGGCGATCGTGGAATTCATCGAGCGTGCCGATCGCGGGACAGATCCCCGGACAAAATGAAGGCGGCCGGAGCCGCCTTCGAAGATTCCGTGACGCGTGTGGGAGGGAGGTACGGACACGGAACTCGGTGCGCGACCTGATGGCCGCGGGCGTCGCTCGAAACCGCACTGCGACGCCGTTCGTCCCGATATTGCTGCAGCGCAGCAGCGATTGCAAGCCCCCTTGCGGGTGGCAAGCGAGCGTCGCCTGCACCATGCAATTCAATAGCTATAACCTATCGATCGAATTTCCATAATCGATTTCTAATATCGATAGGCAACGCCTACTCTATGCGCAGCCGGATTCGCCGGCCCGCGGTCCCAAGGCCGTACCGCCTTCCCCTGTCACCAGGAGCTTTCATGTCCCTCATCAACACCCAGGTCCCCGCGTTCAAGACCACCGCCTTCCAGAACGGCGAGTTCATCGAAGTCAGCAACGAGACGCTGAAGGGCAAGTGGTCGGTGCTGATCTTCATGCCGGCCGCCTTTACCTTCAATTGCCCGACCGAAGTCGAGGACGCGGCCGACAATTACGCCGAGTTCCAGAAGCTGGGCGCCGAGGTCTACATCGTCACCACCGACACGCACTTCTCGCACAAGGTGTGGCACGAGACCTCGCCGGCTGTCGGCAAGGCGCAGTTCCCGCTGGTCGGTGACCCGACCCACCAGCTGACCAATGCGTTCGGCGTGCACATCGCCGAGGAAGGCCTGGCGCTGCGCGGCACCTTCGTCGTCAACCCCGAGGGCGTCATCAAGACCCTCGAGATCCACGACAACGCGATCGCCCGTGACGTCACCGAGACCCTGCGCAAGCTCAAGGCTGCCCAGTACGTCGCCGCCAACCCCAACGAGGTCTGCCCGGCCAAGTGGAAGGAAGGCGAGAAGACCCTGGCACCGTCGCTGGACCTCGTCGGCAAGATCTGATCGCTTCGATCCGATTGCGCGACACGACGGCGCAGCACATCGCGCCGTCACTGCCCCCATCCCGTATCTGCGGATGGGGGTGGACCGGAGCCGGCGTTGCGTACGCCGTCTGCGGTCCACCCCTCTCCCGGTCCCGATGCCCGATTCGCCGGCGCGTCGCGGACGCCCCCACCCGTCGTCAGGAGCGTTGCAATGTTGGAAGCCGATCTCAAGGCGCAGTTGAAGACCTATCTGGAGCGCGCGGTGCGCCCGATCCACATCGTCGCCTCGGTCGATGACGGCGCGAAATCGCGCGAACTGCTGTCGCTGCTCGAGGACCTGAAGGACGCGAGCCCGAAGATCACGGTCGACACCGCCGGCACCGATGCGCGCAAGCCGTCCTTCGCGCTGACCTCGCCGGGCACCGACATCGACGTGCGCTTCGCCGGCCTGCCGATGGGGCACGAATTCACGTCGCTGGTGCTGGCGCTGCTGCAGGTCGGCGGCCATCCGTCGAAGGCGGCGAAGGACACGATCGAGCAGGTGGTGGCGCTGGAAGGCGAGTACCTGTTCGAGACCTACTATTCGCTGTCGTGCCAGAACTGCCCGGACGTGGTGCAGGCGCTGAATCTCGCCGCCGTGCTCAACCCGCGCATCCGCCACGTGGCGATCGACGGCGCGCTGTTCCAGGACGAGGTCGAGGCGCGCGAGATCATGTCGGTGCCGACCGTCTTCCTCAACGGCCAGAAATTCGACCAGGGCCGCATGACGCTCGAGCAGATCGTCGCCAAGCTCGACACCGGCGCGGGCGCTCGCGCAGCGAAGGCGATCGCCGCGAAGAAGCCCTTCGAGGTGCTGGTTGTCGGCGGCGGCCCCGCTGGCGCCGCCGCTGCGATCTACGCCGCGCGCAAGGGCATCCGTACCGGCGTCGCCTCGGAGCGTTTCGGCGGCCAGGTGCTCGACACGATGGCGATCGAGAACTTCATCTCGGTCAAGGAAACCGAAGGCCCGAAGATGGCCGCCGCGCTCGAGCAGCACGTGCGCGAGTACGACGTCGACATCATGGATCTGCAGCGCGCCACGCAGCTGGTGCCGGCCGGCGATGACGGGCTGGTCGAGATCCAGCTGGAGAACGGCGCGTCGCTGAAGTCGCGCACCGTCGTGCTGTCGACCGGCGCGCGCTGGCGCCAGCTCGGCGTGCCCGGTGAGGACCAGTACCGCAACAAGGGCGTGGCCTATTGCCCGCACTGCGACGGCCCGCTGTTCAAGGGCAAGCGCGTGGCGGTGATCGGCGGTGGCAATTCGGGCGTGGAAGCGGCGATCGACCTGGCCGGCATCGTCGCGCACGTGACCCTGGTCGAGTTCGATGCACAGCTGCGTGCCGACGAGGTCCTGCAACGCAAGGTGCGCAGCCTGCCGAACGTGCGCATCGTGACCAATGCGCAGACCACCGAGGTGCTCGGCGACGGCGCCAGGGTCAACGGCCTGGTCTACAAGGATCGCGTCGGCGGCGACAGCCACCGCGTGGAACTCGAAGGCGTGTTCGTGCAGATCGGCCTGCTGCCCAATACCGAATGGCTCAAGGGCGTCGTCGAGCTGTCGCCGCGCGGCGAGATCGTCGTCGACGACCGTGGCCAGACCTCGGTGCCGGGTGTGTTTGCCGCCGGCGATGCCACGACGGTGCCGTACAAGCAGATCGTCATCGCGATGGGTCAGGGTGCGGGCGCGGCGCTGAGCGCGTTCGACTATCTGATCCGCACGCCGGCTCCGGTGGCCGACGAGGCGGTCGCGGCGTGATCCCGGGCGCGGCCCGCGTTGCACGCGTGTTCGCGCCGCAGTTGCGGTCCGCGATGGGCGGGCTCGCGCCGTGAACCTGCGCGACCTGCGCTATCTGGTCGCGCTGGCCGATCACCGGCATTTCGGCCGGGCGGCGGCGGCCTGCTTCGTCAGCCAGCCGACGCTGTCGACGCAGATCCGCAAGCTCGAGGAAGAACTGGGCGTCGCGCTCGTCGAGCGCGCGCCGCGCAAGGTCATGCTGACGCCCATCGGCGCGCAGGTCGCCGACCGTGCGCGCCGCATCGTCGCCGACGTCGAACAGATGAAGGAGCTCGCGCGGCGCAGCATGGATCCCGAGGCCGGCTCGATCCGCCTCGGCCTGTTCCCCACGCTCGGCCCCTATCTCCTGCCGCACGCCGTGCCGCTGCTGCGCGAGCGCTTCCCGCAACTCGAACTGCTGCTGGTCGAGGAAAAGAGCGACGTGCTGCTGTCACGGCTGCGCGACGGACGGCTCGATGCCGCGATCCTCGCGCTGCCGGTCGAGGAGGACACGCTGCATGCGGAATTCCTGTTCGAGGAACCGTTTCTGCTCGCCGTTTCCGACCGTCACCCGCTGGCCTCGCGCGAGCGTCTGAGCCTGCAGGAGCTGTCGTCGCAAAAACTGCTGCTGCTCGAGGACGGTCACTGCATGCGCGAACAGGCGCTGGATGTGTGTCGGCTGTCGGGCGCGGGCGAACACGCCGAGTTCCGCGCCACCAGCCTGGAAACCCTGCGCCAGATGGTCGCCGCCAATGTCGGCGTGACCCTGCTGCCGACCCTGGCAACCAAGCCGCCGGTCGCGCCCTCGCCGCATCTCAAGCTCATCGACTTCAGCGATTCGCGGCCCACGCGCCGTATCGCCCTGGTGTGGCGCCGCAGCTCGGCGATGCATGCATTCCTCGAACGATTCGCGGGCGTGCTGCGCGAACTGCCCCAGGCGCTGTTCGAGCCCGACGCCGCCTGAGGCGTCAGCCCCTCGTCATCGAACGAGGCACAATCGACACGGGCGACGCATTGCGTCGCCCGTTTGTCATGCGCCATTTCGGGCGCCCGCCACCACAGGAGTCTTTCGATGTCATCGCAATCCCAGAGCGGCCTGCCGCCGTCGGCCAGTCCAGCCATTCGCATCCGCCCCCGCGACCTCGCGCGGCTCGACGCGCTGCTCGACACCCCCGCATACCGCGGGCACCCCGGTGCGGCCGCGCTGCAGCGCGAACTCGACCGGGCGGATCTGCTGCCCGACGGTGCGCCCGGCGAGCCGGTCGTCGGCATGCACGCGCGCGTGCACTGCATCGACGAGGCCACCGATGCCCGTCACAGCCTCACGCTGGTCTTTCCGCACGAGGCGGATGTCGATATGGGCCGGGTGTCGATCCTCGCGCCGGTCGGCACCGCGCTGCTCGGTCTGACCACCGGCCAACGCATCGACTGGCCCAGCGCCGGCGGCCGGACGCTACGGCTGCGCGTGCTGGACATCGATCCCGCGCCCTGAGCGCGGCATGTGCGGTGCGCGGATGTCCGCGCCCCGCACGCCATGGACACTCTGCCGCTACAGCGCCACACCGACCGGGCACGAGACGCCGGTCCCGCCGATGCCGCAATAGCCGGCCGGGTTCTTGTGGAGATACTGCTGGTGCGCGTCTTCGGCGTAATAGAACGGCGGCGCCGGATCGAGGATCTCGGTGGTGATCTCGGGATAGCCGGCAGCCTGCAGGGTCGCGGCGTAGGCATCGCGGCTGCGCCGTGCGAGCGCGGCCTGGCCGGGCGTGGTGCAGTAGATCGCCGAGCGGTACTGCGTGCCCGTGTCGTTGCCCTGGCGCATGCCCTGGGTGGGGTCGTGGCTTTCCCAGAAGGTCTGCAGCAGCCGCTCGAACGACACCTGCGCCGGGTCGTAGACCACCAGCACGACCTCGGCATGGCCGGTCTGACCGGAACACACCTCGTGGTAGGTCGCGTTCGGCGTCACGCCGCCCGCGTACCCGACCGCCGTGGTGAACACGCCGGGGATCGACCAGAACGTGCGCTCCGCACCCCAGAAGCAGCCCATGCCGAACTGGACCTGTTCCAGGCCCTCGAATGCACCCTGCAGCGGCCGGCCGTGCACCGCGTGCGCATTGTGCAGCGGCATCGGCGTTTCGCGACCGGGCAAGGCGTCCTGCGGACGCGGCAGACGTTGTTTCCAGGCACCGATTCCGAGCATGGCGGCTTCTCCGATCGCGGCCGAACGCCGCGGCAAATGGATGCGGGCGGGCAACGCGGCTTCAAGCCCGGCCGTCATGCGCGGCCGATGGACGCAGGCGCCCCTTCAGGCTGGCGAGGAAGATGCCCGCCAGGGTGAAGGCCAGCCCCAGCCATTCGCGCGGCAGCGTCTGGCGGTCGAGCACGACGATGTCGAGCAGGAAGGCGCAGACCGGCTGCACCAGCAGCAGCAGGCCCACCAGCGCGACCGACAGCTGCTGCATCGCGCGCGAGATCAGGATCCAGCTCAGACAGTGTCCGAGCGCGGCGAGCAGCAGCAGCCAGCCCAGCGACTGCCACGTCGAAATGGCGAACGACACACCCTCGGCGACGCCGGCCAGGCCCAGCAAGGCCGCGCACAGCAGCGACACCATCGCCAGCACCTGCGCCACCGGCGCGGACGCGCCCCTCCCCTGCCCATCCGCATCCCCGGCCCGCTGCACCTGCCGCAGGCCGATGTTGTAGACCGCGTAGCACAGGCCCGTGCCGAGCCCCAGCCACACGCCCCAACGATAGTCGGCCGGCAACGTCGCCCAGTCCGCGCCGAGCAACAGCCACAGGCCGAAGAACGCGAGCGCGATGCCGGCGACGAAACGCAGGCCGATACGCTCACCGAACAGCAGCACACCGGCCAGCGCCATGAAGAACACCTGCGCGTTCGCCAGCAACGTCGCCAGCCCCGGCCCGATCAGCAGGATGCTCCGGTGCCACAGCCACAGATCGCAGGCGAACGCCGTGGCCGGCAGCAGGGCCAACCACCAGATGCGGCGCGGCAGCGGGCGCCAGTCGCGACGGACATGGACCAGCAGAGCGAGCAGCACACCGGCAAACAGCATGCGGTAGAACGCTGAAACGGTCGGCGGCGTGGCCGCCAGACGCACCATCAGCCCGTTGGTGCCGATCAGCGCCGCGCCCGACAGCATCCAGATCAGCGCCGTGCGTGCGGTCGCGGTGTCGTGCATGGAAAGTGTCCGCGTGGGGGACGCGCAGCCTAGCAGCGCGCCCCGCGCCGCGATGCGCGGAGCGACCTCAGCTGAAGACGGCCGGGGCCACTTGCACGCAGTTGCGGCCCTGGCGCTTGGCCGCGTACAGCGCCTTGTCGGCGCGTGCGATCGCGGCGGCCGGGGCATCTTCGCCGCGCAGACGCGTGGCGATGCCGATGCTCACCGTCAGGCGCACGCGCTGGCCCTCGTGGCGCACTTCGGCATTCTCCACCGCGGTGCGCATGCGCTCGCCGACCGCCCGGGCCTCGGCGCCGTCACGGCCCGGCAGCACGGCAATGAACTCTTCGCCGCCATAACGACCGAACATGTCGGCGTCCGACAGCACGCCGCGCAGCGCGGCCGACACCGCGCGCAGGCAATCGTCACCGCAGGCATGGCCGAAGCGGTCGTTGACCGACTTGAAGTGGTCGAGATCGATGAACAGCACCGAGACCGGACGGCCCGTGCGCTCGGCCTCGGTGAACGTGCGCGAGATCCAGGCATCGATGGTGCGGCGGTTCATGCTCCCGGTCAGCGCATCCATCTCCGCCGAGCGCCGCAGCTTGACCGCGGCCGCGGCCTGGTCCACATGCAGCTGCACCACGCGCGCCAGTTCGCCGATGACCGACATTTCATCGGTCGTGAAGCCCTCGCCACCGGCCCGGCGCAACAGCAGCACCCCCCAGCCGGGCGCACGCACCTGGAAGGGCACCAGCGCTTCCATCGCCACCACCGGCCCGCCTGCCGAGGGTTGCACCGGCTGCTGCAGCGCCATCCCGGCAGTCGCCTGCCGGCGCAGGATCAGGCCGCGCCGGTCGATCTCGTGCTCGATCGAGGGCAGCGCATCGGCCGGTTCGACCAGCAGATGGTCGCGGCCCTGGTAGCCGCGCAGGACGGCGATGCAGGATTCGGTGGGCACCAGCGGCAGCAGATGATCCATCAGCAGGCGGAAGCCCTGCCACGGAATCTCCCGCGGATCGAGGCCGTTGAGCTGGGTCTGGAGGGCGGCCGAGAGATCGGCACGCGCCGCCTCGCGCCGCATGCGACGTTCGGTGTCCAGGCGCGCCAAGCGGTCACGATCGCGCTGGTCGCGGTAATCGCCGATGCGCCGGGTGAGCGCGAGCGCCAGGATCAGGGCAAAGGTCACCCAGGCACCGCGATGGAGGAACTGCAGCAGCGGGCCCTCGTCGACACCGCCGTGCCGGGCCACGATCAACCATGCGCCCGCGGCCAGCGCCAGGGCGCCGGCAACGGTCAGCGCCCAGGCCAGCGGCACCCCCCGCCGGGCCGCAGCCACCAGCAGGCCGAGCGCAACGATGCCGGCCAGCATGCTGCCGACCGCCGCCAGCGTCCGTGCGACCGGCCCCATCCCCGGCAGGTTGAGCATGCACAGCGCCGCGACCGCCACCAGCCCGATCCCCAGCCCGCGCACCAAGCCCGCATGACGATGGCGTCGCCCGGCGATCGTGTACGCCTCGACCAGCCAGAGCGTGGTCGCCGCGTGGATCAGCGTCAGGGCCGCCACGCCCTGCATGCGCCAGAGGCCGAACAGCCGCACGCCCGGCAGACCGTACAGATGGCCACTGCTCGCCTGCAGCAACAACACCAGAGCCACGGTGAAACCGAAAAATCCGATGAACAGCCGGTCGCGCGAGGCATAGGCCAAGGCCAGTGCCAGCGCCGCCAGCGTCAGCAGGCCGCCGTAGACGGCCGCTGCCAGCGCCACGCCCGAACGCTCGATGCGGCGGATATCCGCCGCCCGGGCCAGCACCGGCCGCAGGCCACCGTGCAGCCCACCGTCGACCTGCGCCTCGAGCACCATGGGCCCTTGCGCCTCGCGCGACAGCAGCACGGCAAAGCCCGTGGGCAGGATGCCCTCCTCCTCGCCGACGTCGAAGAAGTCCAGGGCGTCGCTGCGCCAGCCATCCGCGCCCACCAGTTGCAGGCGATCGACCGGCTCACGCGGGAACCAGAGCGCCCAGCGCTGTTCGCTGCGCGGCGGCAGTTCGAAGTGAAGCGGCAGCACACCGGTCGCAGAGGCCCGCACCTCGACAGGCCGGGTCTCGCCCGGACGCAGCTGTGTGCTGGATACCAGCGCGGCGAACAGCCCCATCAGCACGACCAGGCACGCCGCCAGCACCCAACCATGCCCGGGCATCGGGCGGAAGCTGTTCACTTCCATGGGCACACGCGCCCGTCGACCGCCCTGGGCGGCATTCCGAACGTCCGGATGCCCGGATGCGCCAGATCGCGCATGCCCTGTTCCCCCCTGTAGTCCCTGCTCCATCGCAACTCGCGTGCCACGGTTTCCGTACCGTCATCACGAAATTATGGCAGACCAGGTCGCAGATCTTGTGTGCACGCCGCGGTACACGCGCGCCACGGTGCCGCCGGGCCGTCCGCTACACTGCGCGGCTGTCCCGTCCGTACCCGAGCGCTTCCATGTCTTCCGCAGGTCCCGTCGAATCCGCCGTCCCGCCGTCCGATGCCGCCCCGGCGCGCCAGGACTTCATCCGGCAGATCGTCCGCGAGGACCTCGCCAGCGGAAAGCACGCCGCCGTGCGCACGCGCTTTCCGCCCGAGCCCAACGGCTACCTGCACATCGGCCACGCCAAGGCGATCTGCCTGGACTTCGGCATCGCCGCCGAATTCGGCGGCCGCTGCAACCTGCGCTTCGACGACACCAATCCCGAGAAGGAAGACCTGGCGTTCGTCCGCGCGATCGAGGACGACGTGCGCTGGCTGGGCTTCGAGTGGGCCGAGTTGCGCCACGCCTCGGACTATTTCGACGTCTATTACCGCGCCGCGACCAAACTCATCGAACAGGGCGACGCCTTCGTCTGCGATCTCACCGCCGAGCAGGTCCGCGAGTACCGCGGCACCCTGACCGAGCCCGGCCGCAACTCGCCGTTCCGCGACCGCAGCGTCGAGGAGAACCTGGATTTGTTCGCGCGCATGCGCGCCGGCGAGTTCGCCGACGGCACGCGCACCCTGCGCGCGAAGATCGACATGGCCAGCGGCAACATCAACCTGCGCGACCCGGCGCTGTACCGCATCAAGCAGGTCGCCCACCAGAACACCGGCGACGCCTGGCCGATCTATCCGATGTACGACTTCGCCCACGCGCTGGGCGATGCGGTCGAGGGCATCACGCACTCGCTGTGCACGCTGGAATTCGAGGACCACCGGCCGCTGTACGACTGGGTCGTCGACCGCGTCGACCTGGCCGGCAACCCGGAGCTGCTGGCCTCGCTGAGCGCGCGCGGCCTGCCGGTGGTGGCCGCCAAACCGCGGCAGATCGAGTTCTCGCGCCTCAACATCAACTACACGGTGATGAGCAAGCGCAAGCTGACCCAGCTCGTCGCCGAAGGACTGGTCGACGGCTGGGACGACCCGCGCATGTACACGCTGCAGGGCCTGCGCCGCCGCGGCTACACGCCGGCAAGCCTGCGCCTGCTGGTGGACCGCGTGGGCATCAGCAAGCAGAACTCGGTGATCGACTTCTCGGTGCTGGAAGGCGCGCTGCGCGACGACCTCGACGCGCGTGCACCGCGGCGCATGGCGGTCATCGACCCGCTCAAGCTGGTGCTGACCAATCTGCCCGACGGCCACGCCGAGACGCTGACCTTCCCCAATCACCCCAAGGACGAGACGCAGGGCACGCGCGAGGTGCCGTTCTCACGCCAGTTGTGGATCGAGCGCGACGATTTCGCCGAAGTGCCGCCCAAGGGCTGGAAGCGTCTGGTGCCGGGCGGCGAAGTGCGCCTGCGCGGCGCGGGCATCGTGCGCGTGGACGAGGTGGTCAAGGACGCCGACGGTCATATCGTCGAGCTGCAGGGCACGCTCGATCCCGAGTCGCGCCCGGGCATGGAAGGCGCCAACCGCAAGGTCAAGGGCACGATCCACTGGGTCAGCGCCGCGCATGCGGTCGAGGCCGAAGTGCGCCTGTTCGACCGCCTGTTCGTGGTCGAAAAGCCCGACGACGAGTCGACCGGCCAGACCTATCGCGACCACCTCAATCCCGATTCCAGGCGCAGCGTCACCGGCTACATCGAGCCGGCCGCGGCCGAGGCCGCGCCCGAGCAGTCGTTCCAGTTCGAGCGCACCGGCTACTTTGTCGCCGACCGGGTCGACCACACGCCCGCCCGGCCGGTGTTCAACCGCAGCGTGACCCTGCGCGATACCTGGGCCGCCGGCCACGCCGCGGGCTGACATGCGCACGCGGACGACACGGGACGGCGCTAGGATCGGAAGCATGGCTCTTCGATGCCGCGTTCCGCTGTCCGTCGTCGCCGCACTGGCGCTGCTGGCCCTCGTGGCCTGCGCGGCGCCAGTCACGTCCGCGCCGGCCGCCGCCACGCAAACACCAATGCAGGACGGCACGCCGTTGCCGGCGAATGCGCTGCAGCCCGACCGCAGCTGCAAGGTCGACGCCGACTGCGCGGTCAAGAACGTCGGCAGTTGCTGCGGCTACCAGCCGGCCTGCGTGAACGCGAATGCGCAGGTCGATCCGCAGGCGGTGCAGGCCGACTGCGCGGCGCGCGGTATCGCCGGCGTCTGCGGCTTCGTCGAGATCCAGTCCTGCGCCTGCGTCAATGCGCGCTGCGAAGCGTCCGCCCAGGGCGGCGTGTTGCGCTGAACCGTCCGCGCTTCAATCCTCTTTTCGCTCTACCGGAAATTCCCGAATGCTGTATGCCCAGGTCCACCTGACCCTGCCCGCGTGGGTGCACGAACACGTCGACGCGTCGCGCGCCTATCCGGGCGACGCGGCCAAGGTCGCGCTCGCGATCGAACTGTCACGTCTCAATGTGGAGGCGCAGAGCGGCGGCCCGTTCGGCGCGGCGGTGTTCGACAGCCAGGACCGCATCGTCTCGGTCGGCGTGAACCGGGTGATGCCGCATACGTGTTCGGTCGCGCACGCCGAAACCATGGCCTACATGCTCGCGCAGCAGCGCCTGCAGACGCCGCGCCTCAACGAGCACGGTGTGATGACGCTGGCGACCTCGTCCCAGCCCTGCTGCATGTGCTACGGCGCGACCGTCTGGGCCGGCATCGACCGGCTGCTGATCGGCGCGCGGAGCGAGGATGTCGAGGCGCTGACGCCGTTCGACGAAGGTCCGCTGCCGGCCGACTGGATCGGCGCGCTCAACCAGCGCGGCATCGAGGTGGTGCGCGACATCCTGCGCGACGACGCCCGCGTGGTGCTGCGCACCTACGGCGAATCCGACGGCGCGAAGTACTGACATGACCACGGACGCTCTCGACATCTCGGACACGCCCGGTACCGACACGAACGATGTCGTGCAGCCGGCGAGCGGCCTGCTGTGCTACTGCCGCCCGGGTTTCGAACCCGACCTCGCCGCCGAACTGACCGAGCGCGCCGCGGGCGTGCACGTGGCCGGCTATGCGCAGACCAGGCGCAACGACGGCTACGTGCTGTTCCACTCCGACAACGGCCCCTCGCTGACCGGTGCGCTGCCGTTCGCCGAGCTGATCTTCGCGCGCCAGAAGCTGATGCTGCTGGGCGAGCTGCGCGACCTCGACCCGAGCGACCGCATCACGCCGATCTTCGCCGCGCTCGCCGGCCGTGGCCGCCACGGCGAACTGATCGTCGAGCATTCCGATTCCGACGAGGGCCGGCAGCTCGCCGGCCTCGCCCGCAGCTTCGGCAACGCGCTGCGTCCGGCGCTGCGCAAGCGCGGCTTCCTCAGCCAGAAGGACGAGGCACGCTTCCCGCGCCTGCACGTGTTCTTCGTCTCCGGCACGCACGCGTATCTGGCCCAGTCCGTCGTCGGCGACAGCGCGCCATGGCCACTCGGCATTCCGCGCCTGCGCACGCATGCCGATGCGCCCTCGCGCTCGGCGCTGAAGCTCGAAGAAGCCTTCATGGCGCTGCTGACCGAGCGCGAGCGCAAGGCGCGCATCAAGCCGGGCATGAAGGCGGTCGATCTTGGGGCTGCGCCCGGCGGCTGGACCTGGGTGCTGACGCGCGAGCACATGCGCGTGACCGCGGTCGACAACGGGCCGATGCAGGCCGATCTCATGAACACCGGCCTGGTCGATCACCACCGCGTCGACGGCTTCCGCTACCAGCCCGTCGGCCCGGTCGACTGGATGGTCTGCGACATGGTCGAGCAGCCGCGTCGCGTGGCCGAACGCATGGCCACCTGGTTCCGCGAGGGCTGGTGCCGCAATGCGGTGTTCAACCTCAAGCTGCCGATGAAGAAGCGCTGGCAGGAAACGCTGCTGGCACTGGATCTGTTCGCCAACAACATCGGCGAGCACGAGAAGCTCACTCTGCGTGCGCGCCAGCTCTATCACGACCGTGAGGAGATCACGGTCTACGCCAGCATCGAATAAGTCGCACCGGGAACCCCGCATGGCTGCCGCCTGGATCACCGTCGTCGCTCCATACCTGCCGGAGATCGTCCGTCTCGCGCGACCGATCTTCACCCGCGCCCCGCCCGCCCTGCCCGACGCCGGCCAGCAGCGGCGCAATGACCTGATCGACGCGCAGATCGTCGAGCTGCAGGATGCGGCGAGCCAGAACGCCGACTCGATCGGCAAGCTCGCCGCGGACATGCAGAAGACGCTCGATGCCCTGCAGGTCGGCGCGGCGCGTGCCGAGCGGCGGCTGGTTCGGGCGCAGATCCTGGCGATCGTCGCGACCACCGTCGCGGTACTGGCCTTCGGCCTCGCCGCCTGGGCATTGGCGCCCTGACCCGACATCGGCGCCGCGGGTGCCTCCATGGCCCGAACGCGCGCGTGCGCATGCCCGCGCACGCGGCGAAGAAGCATCCAGTCGTCATGTCCGCAAAAGCGGAAGGCGCTCTCCGACCGCCGGATGGCGGGTCATCCAGGGCCTGGCGGAGCAATCACGTGCGCGACACAGGACACCCGCATCCGTCGGAGTGACGGCGCCGGCGGTGCCGCTGGCGTGCCGGCTGGGCAGCTCGCCAGCCCGCTCCACAAGCGCAACAGCGGCACCGTCGCTTGCTGACACAGGCGCCACGCTGGCGCCGCATACTGCGCGCGCCTCCCACCCGGATCGACCCGCATGGCGTCCAGCCTGCTGACCCTGCTCGACGATATCGCCACCGTGCTCGACGACGTGGCGTTGATGACCAAGGTCGCCGCGCGCAAGTCGGCCGGTGTGCTCGGCGACGACCTCGCCCTCAACGCGCAGCAGGTCACCGGCGTGCAGGCCGATCGCGAACTGCCGGTGGTCTGGGCGGTCGCCAAGGGCTCGGCCCGCAACAAGCTGATCCTCGTGCCCGCGGCGCTGGCGATCAGCGCCTGGCTGCCGTGGCTGGTCACGCCGCTGCTGATGGCCGGCGGCCTGTTCCTCTGCTACGAGGGTTTCGAGAAGGTCCTGCACAAGCTGCTGCACAAGGCCCATGACGATGCCGCCAAGCCCGACCGCACGGCGGCGCTGGCGGGCGCCGAGGTCGAACCGGTGGCCTTCGAGCGCGACAAGGTCCGCGGCGCGGTGCGGACCGACCTGATCCTGTCGGCCGAAATCATCGCCATCACCCTCGGCACCGTTGCCGGGGCTGCGTTCATGACCCAGCTCGGCGTGCTTGTCGGTATTTCGGCGCTGATGACTGCGGGCGTTTATGGCCTGGTCGCGGGCATCGTCAAACTCGACGACGCCGGCCTGTACCTGAGCCGACGCGCGGGCGCCGCGGCGCGGGCGATCGGCCGCAGCATCCTGTGGATCGCGCCGTGGTTGATGAAGGCGCTCGCGATCGTCGGCACCGCGGCGATGTTCCTCGTCGGCGGCGGCATCCTCACCCACGGCGTGCATGACGTGCAGACCTGGATCGACGACACCGCGACCGGGCTGGGCGCACTGCCGGAGATCGGCACCGTGCTCGGCGCGATCGCGCCGACGCTGATCAATGCGATGGCCGGCATCATCGCCGGCGCTGTGGTCGTCGGCCTGGTGGCGTTGCTCAGGCGCCTGCGTGGCAAGCCGGATGCGGCCGTGCACTGAAGGCGCGACGCGCGCGTTTCACCGCCCCCGGGTTAGCAGCGCAGGACGAACGCGCCGAGCCACACCAGCAGGCCCGCCGCCCAGATGCCGAGCATGACCAGACAGGACAGGGCGACGAACAGTGCTCGCACGCCCCGGCGCAACGGACGCGTTCCGCGCCATGCCAGCCAGGGCACGATGAGCCCGGCGACGGTCGCCAACAGCAGCACGCCGTAACCCAGCGCGTCGTACCACGGCGCCGCGACCGTCTCCGGCGGACAGGGCTGCGTCGCCAAGGCCGTCGTCGCCAAGCCCGCCAGCACGACGGCCGCAACCAGGCGCACGCCCGGCGACATCCGACTCACAGGCCGGCCGCGCGCTTCCACAGCAGGTTGCGCAACGGCGGCAGCGCGCCGGCAACCCCGAGCGCATGGCTGCGCAGCAGCACCGGCAGCAGCGCCTCCGTCGAATACACGCGGTTGATCGTTTCGAAGGCGTGCGCGGCGACGGCATTTTCGCTGCGACGTGTACGCGCCCAGCGTGCGAGACGCTGCGGAGCGTCCCAGCGCGCGCCGCGACTGCGGGCATCCGCGACGCTGTCGGCCAGGCCGATGACGTCGCGCAGGCCGAGGTTCACGCCCTGCCCCGCCAGCGGATGCACCACATGCGCTGCATCGCCGATCACCAGCACGCGGCCCTGCAGTTGCGTGTCGGCCAGTTGCCGGCGCAGCGGGAAGGCCGCGCGCGCCGAGACCGGCGCCAACCTGCCGAGGCGTCCACCGGACGCTCGCGTCAGCGCATCTGCGAACGAGGCGTCATCGAGGTCGCGCACACGCGCCGCTTCTTCGACGGGCAGCGTCCAGACGATCGAGCTGCGGCCGCCATCGCAGGGCAACAGCGCCAGCGGGCCGGTCGCCAGGAAACGCTGCCAGGCGGTATCGCGATGCGGCAGCGCGCTCTCGACGTAGCCCACCACCCCGGCCTGCGCGTAGTCGCGGGATTGTGTGCCGATACCGGCAAGCGTGCGCAGCGTGGACGCGGCGCCATCGGCGGCGATCGCCAGCCGCGCCTCGACACGCCCACCCGCATCGAGCCGCAACGACACGCTGTCAGCGTCGTGCTCCAGCGCCTCGACCCGCGCCGGCGCACGCACGTCGACGCCGGCCGCGGCGAGACGCGTCCACAGCCGATCGACCAGCAGGCCGTGTTCGACGATCCAGCCCAGTTCGCGCATGCCCAGGGCATCGGCGTCGAAGGCCAGCTCACTGCCGCCGCCCGCATCCCAGACCTGCATGCGCCGGTAGGCGTGGGCGCGCGTCGCGCGCACGTCGTCCCACGCGCCGAACGCGCCGAGCAGGCCCGCGCTGTCGTGGGCGAAGGCGTAGACGCGCAGGTCCGGCGCATCGGCCGACCAGCGCGCAGGCGTACGCGCCTCGATCAGCACCACGTCCAGATCCTGCGCGGCCAGCGCCAGCGCGCATGCGGCGCCGACCACGCCGCCGCCGACGACCACGACATCGCGTCGGTCGCGCCGGCTCATGCGGCAGCTCCGCGGCACAGCGCCGGCACGTCGCCGCGATAGCCCATCGCGCCGCCGGCGAGCATCGCCTGCAACGCGCTGTCGCGATCGATCGCCAGCAGGCCGAGGCTGCGCAGCGGGCGCAAGAGCGGCGCGGCGTTGGCGGTGAGCCGGGCCAGCCCGTCGGAGAAGGCGAGCGTGCGCGTTCGGTCCTCACGCCGGCGCTCGGCGTAACGCGCGAGCACCTCGGGCGCGCCCGGATCGGCCGCGGCGGCCACGCACTCGGCCAGCGTCAGTGCATCGCGCAGGCCGAGGTTGAAGCCCTGGGCGCCGATCGGATGCACGCTCTGCGCCGCATTGCCGATCACGACCGCGCGTGCGTCGACACAGCGCTGCGCCACCACGCGTCGCGGCGCGTGCCGGCTGCGCGTGCCGACCGCCAAAAAGCGGCCGGCGCGCCAGCCGAACACGTCCTGCACGCGTGCCAGAAACGCGGCATCGTCGAGCGCGGCGACCGCATCGGCCTCGCGCGTGGCGACGCCGTGCACGAGACCGTAGTGGCGGTCGCCGCGTGGCAGCAGCGCGGTCGGACCGGTGGCGGTGAGCCGTTCGAAGGCGTGGCCGTCCGGCGCCCGCGCGGTGCGCAGACGCGCGACGAACAGCGTCTGCGCGTAGTCGTGGATATCGGCGTCGATGCCCAACGCGCTGCGGACCGCGCTGTCGGCGCCGTCCGCGCCGACGACCAGACGCGCGCGCGCGACGCGTTCGCCCTCGGGTCCGGCAAGCCGCACCCGCCGCCAGCCGTCTTCAATGCCATCGAAGCCGACGAAGCGCATCGGCCGGTAGCGCACGAGCGCTGCGAGTTCTTCCAGCCGCGCCTCGAGCGCCTCGCCGAAGTCGCGGGCCACCACCACCTGCCCGAACGCGTCGCGCCCGTAATCGCGGGCCGCGAGCTTCGCCCGGCCGAAATCGCCGGCGCGGCTGACGTGGATCTCGCGGATCGCCCCGCCCGGCGCATGGAGTTTCTGCAGCACGCCCAGTGCGGTCAGCGCGTGGACGGTGGCCTCGGCGAAGCTCAGGTTGCGTTCGTCGAACACCGCCGGCAACGCGCCGGGCGCGGAGGCCTCGACCAGTGCCGCGTCGATACCGGCGCGCGCGAGTGCGATCGCCAGACTCGCGCCGACCAGGCCGCCGCCGACGATCAGTATCGGATGTTGATCTGCCATGCGCCGATGATACGCGCCGGCCCCGGCGCGCCGGTCGGGCGCTCGGCTAGAATGCCGGTCCCTCCCGTCGCCACAGCCACGGAGCCTGCCGATGTCCGCCACCGCCCGCCGCGCCACCATCCTCGCCCTGCTGGCCGCCGCGATGGCCGCGACCCGGTTGCATCATTTCGCCGCGGTGCCCGATGCGTCGTGGGCGGTGTTCTTCGTCGGCGGCTTCTATCTGGCCGCCTGGCAGCGCTGGGCGTTTCCGGCCCTGATGGGTCTGGCGGTGGCCGTCGACTGGTTCGTCATCACCGGCCAGGGCGTGTCGTTCTGGGAGCACTACTGTGTCTCGCCGGCGTACTGGTGCCTGGTGCCGGCGCATTTCGCGCTTTGGGCCGGTGGCAGCCTGCTGCGTCGTCATCTCGCCGCGTCCGCCCCGCTCGCGGTCGGCCAGCTGATCGTGGCGCTCGTGGTGTCGGTGGCGGTCTGCCATCTCATCGCACAGGGCAGCTTCTACTGGATCAGCGCCGCGGTGGCCGAGCCGACGTTCGCCGGCTGGTGGAAGAACTACAGCGACTGGTTGCCGGCCTATATGCGCAGCGCCGCGATGTATGTCGGCGCCGCCGCGATGGCGCACGTGCTCGTCACCCGTCTGCTGCCGACCCCCGGCACGACCGGCGCCGGCGCACGCGCCGCCCACATCGACTGATCCGGCGCCGATGGGCCATCGTCTGTCGAAGATCTACACCCGGACCGGCGACGACGGTTCGACCGGCCTGGGCGACGGCAGCCGCGTGAGCAAGGACTCGCTGCGGGTTTCCGCCTACGGCACGGTCGACGAGGCCAACTCGGCGATCGGCCTGCTGCTCGCGGCCGATCTGCCCGACGATGTGCGCGACCTGCTGACATCGATCCAACACCAGCTCTTCGATCTGGGCGGCGAGCTGTGCATTCCCGGCCACGCCGCGATCGAAGACCGCGACATCGCCCGCCTGGAACAGCAGCTCGACCGCTTCAACGACGCGCTGCCACCGCTGGAGAATTTCATCCTCCCCGGCGGCGGCGAAGCGGCCGCGCGCTGCCATGTCGCCCGCACGGTCGTCCGTCGCGCCGAGCGCGACACCATCGCGCTGTCGCGGGCTGAGCACGTACGACCGCAGCCGGTGCGCTATCTCAACCGGCTGTCCGATCTGCTGTTCGTGCTCGCTCGGGTGTTGGCGCGCGCCAGCGGCCACGGCGAGGTGCTGTGGCGCCAAGAGCGGCGGGGCTGAGCCGTGCACCATCCGGTCGGCTTCGGCAGCGTTGATCCACGGCGGGTGCCGGTGTTCTCGCACCCTTCGCTGCTCGACCACGACACCGGCCCGGGCCATGCCGAGCGCCCGGAACGTCTGGCGGCGGTCATCGATGCCCTGCGGGCCGCGTTTCCCGATCTCGACCTGCGCCAGGCCCCGCCGGCGACGCGCGGCCAGTTGCTGCGCGTCCACGACGCCACGCTGCTGGCGACGGTGCTCGATTCGCAGCCCAGCGGCCGCATTCCGCTCGACAGCGACACCGTGCTCTCGCCCGGGTCCGCCCAGGCCGCCCTGCATGCAGCCGGCGCCGGCGTGGCGGCCGTGGACGCGGTGCTCGGCGGCAGCGAGCGCCGCGTGTTCTGCGCCGTGCGTCCCCCCGGCCACCATGCCACCGCCGACATCGCGATGGGCTTCTGCCTGTTCAACAACATCGCCGTCGCCGCGGCGCACGCGCTCGACCGGTTCGGCCTGACCCGGATTTCGATCGTAGATTTCGACGTCCACCACGGCAACGGCACGCAGGCGATCTTCGAGGCCGAGCCGCGCGTGCAGTACGTCAGTTCGCACCAGTTGCCGCTGTTCCCCGACACCGGCCGCCGCGAGGAACGCGGGGTGGGCAACATCCTCAACCTGCCACTGGCACCGGGCACCGGCAGCCGGCGCTTCTGCGAGGCATGGCGCGAGCGTCTGCTGCCGGAGATCGATGCGTTCGCGCCGCAGCTGCTGCTGGTCTCGGCCGGCTTCGATGCCCACTGGCGCGATCCGCTGGCGCAGCTGCAGCTCGATGCCGAGGATTTCGGCTGGCTCACCGGCGAACTCGCGACGCTGGCGGACCGGCATTGCGAAGGCCGCCTGGTGTCGATGCTCGAAGGCGGTTACGACCTCCAGGCATTGCGCGAATGCAGCGTCGCGCATCTGCGGGCGCTGGCCGGCTGAGCTGCTGCCCGGGCCGCTTCGCGACGCCGATGCACGACCTCGAAACCATGTGAACGGACCGTGCAGAGGCCGCATTGCCGCTGCACGGGGGATCGGTCATGCTGGCGCCCGTTTTTCCCGCTGAACGGATCCACCGTGCGCCCAGCCCTCCGCCTGCTCCCCCTTCCGTTCTGCATCGCGATTTCGCTGTCCGCCCACGCCGACGAAACCCTGCGTCCCAATTACTGGGCGCTGTGCCCGATCGAGGACGCCGTGCCGGCCTTTGCCGACGCCCAAGCGCCGGTGGGACGCGTGGAGGATCGCGAGAACCAGCCGACCGACATCGATGGCGACCAGTTCGACGGCCTGTCGGGCATCGACAGCGACTTCAGCGGCAACGTCAGCGGCGACGTGAAGCTGCGCCGCGGCGACCAGTTCCTGGGCACGGACGACCTGCAGTTCTCACAGGACGACGGCACCTTCGTCGCCCAGGGCAACGTGCGCTACCAGGACAGCGGCATGCGCGTGATCGCCGACCGGCTCGAGGGCGACACGATCGCCGAGTCCTACCGCATGGACAGCGTGCGCTATCAGCTCACCGCCCGGCGCGGCAACGGCGGCGCCGACCACATCCGCATGGACGGCACCGTCGGCGCGCTGCTGGGCTCGACATACTCCACGTGTCCGCCGAGCGACCGCTGGTGGGAGCTCAAGGCCGGCCAGATCGACATCGACACCGACATGGGCATGGGCACCGCGCGCAGCGCGACCCTGCGTCTGGGCAAGGTGCCGGTGCTGTACGTCCCCTGGTTCCGCTTCCCCATCGACGAGCGCCGCCTCTCGGGCCTGCTGTTCCCGCGCATCTCGCAGTCGGGCCGCAACGGCTTCGACTACACCCAGCCGATCTATCTCAACCTCGCCCCCAACCTCGACGCAACGCTCGAGCCGCGATACATGAGCCGGCGCGGCATGCAGCTGGGGACAGAGTTCCGCTACCTCAATCGCGGCGGCAATGGCCAGTTCGACTTCGCCTACCTGCCGTCGGACAAGCTCACGCGCGACGACCGCGAGCTGGAACTGGAGGAAGTACCGATTGCCGAAAACCGGCGCGCGGACGATCGCTACATGTTCTCGTACGTGGGTCGTCAGGCGATCAACCGCACCTGGCAGGCGCGCGCCAATCTCACGCACATGAGTGATCCGCGCTACCTCGAAGACTTCAGCAACAACATCGATGGCATCTCCAGCACGTCCACCGTCAGTCGTCTCGGCGTGTACGGCCGTGGGCTTTACTGGAACGCGTCGATCGCAGCGGATTACTACCAGCTCACCGATTACACCCTCAACGAGAATCGCCTGGCCTACCACCGTCTGCCCTATGCGCAGTTGAGCTGGGAGCAGCCTGTCGGCTCGCGTTTCCTCGCCGGACTCAATGCCGAGGCCGCGCGCTTTAGCCACCTCGACAGCACCGCCAAGCCAGGCGGGGCGCGTCTGGACGTCAAGCCGTACATCAGCATGCCGCTCGAGGGACCCAGCTGGTTCGTGCGTCCCACGCTGGCGTGGCGCTACACGGGTTACGACCTCTCCGACGAGCTCGCCCGCCAGGTGGATGCGGCTTCGCCCAACACCTCGCCCAGCCGCAGCGTGCCGATCACCTCGCTCGACGCCGGCCTGTTCTTCGACCGCAACGTCCGCTGGGGCGGCGAGGACTACCTGCACACGCTCGAACCGCGGATCTTCTATCTGCACACACCCTACCGGGATCAGTCCGACCTTCCGATCTTCGACACCCGCAACCTCACGTTCGCCTGGGGCCAGCTGTTCCGCGACAACCGTTACTCGGGTGCGGACCGGCAGTCGGATGCGAACCAGATCACGCTGGCAATGAGTTCGCGTCTGATCAGCGAATCGGACGGGCGCGAGAAACTCTCGGCAAGCGTCGGGCAGATCGTCTATCTCGACGACTCCCGGGTCACGCTTCGCAACGAAGCACCGATCGAGCGTGGCCGGTCGGCCTGGATCGCCGAGTCCACCTATGCGGTCAACGACCGCTGGACGGTCAGCGCCGGCTACCAGTGGGATCCCAAGACCAGGCAGGAAGACCTCGCCAGCCTGCGCACGCGTTATCTGATCGGCGACGAAGGCATCGCGAACTTCAGCTACCGCCGCCGCAGCGACTTGATCGAGCAGGTGGATCTCTCGTTCCTGTACCCGGTGAGCCCAGCCTGGAGCCTCATCGGCAGGTACTACTACTCGCTGAACGACCATCGGATGCTCGAGGGCATCGCCGGCGTGCAGTGGGACAGCTGCTGCCTGGCGGCACGCGTGGTGGCCCGGCGCTACCTGCGCAACCGGCAGGGCGAGATGAACAACGCAATCATGTTCGAACTTGAACTGAAGGGTCTGGGCTCGGCCGGACCCAACACTGAGGACCGTTTGCGCCGTGCTATTCTCGGTTATTACCGCGACGACCTCTATCTCGTGCCGCCGTCGGAGCTGCGCAACAGCGACGACGATGCAACTCTCCCTCCCGGCCTGAGCCCATGAAGACACTGATCCATTCCCTCGCGGCTGCGGCCCTGCTGTTCGCCGCGACCGCGCATGCCCAGGACCTGCAGCCGCTCGACCGCATCGCCGCCGTCGTCGACGAGGACGTGATTCTCGCCAGCGAGCTCGACCGCGCCGTGGCCAACATCCGTGGCCAGTACGCCACGCGCCAGGACCAGTTGCCGCCGCAGGAGATTCTCGAGCGCCAGGTGCTCGAGCGCCTGATTTCGATGCGTCTGCAGACGGCGAACGCGGCCCGCACCGGCGTGCGCGTCAGCGACCAGGAAGTCGACCAGGCAATCGCCGCGATCGCCCAGCAGAACAATTTCACGATGGATCAGCTGCGCCAGCAGTTGGCCGGTGACGGCATGGCGTTCGACGATTTCCGTGCCTCGCTGCGCGAGGAACTGATGATCCAGCGCATGCGCCAGCGCTTTGCGCAGACCCGCATTTCGGTCAGCGATGCCGAGGTCGATGCCGCGCTGTCGGCGCAGGCTACCGGCGCGCAGTACCGCCTGGCCCACATTCTGGTGGCGCTGCCCGAGGGCGCGACGCCCGAGCAGATCCAGACCGGTCAGCAGAAGATCGACGGCATCAAGTCGCTGCTCGACCGCAACGAGATGGAATTCTCGGCTGCGGCTGTGCGTTATTCCGACAGCCCCAATGCGCTCGAGGGCGGTGATCTGGGCTGGCGCCGCAGCGACGAGATTCCGGCCGCATTCGCCAACGCGGTGACCGACCTGCAGCCCGGTCAGGTGCTCGGCCCGATCCGCGGCCCGAGTGGCTTCCAGCTGTTGCAGCTGGTCGACCGCCGCGACGCCGCGCAGACGGCGGATGCCGGCTCGGTCACCGAGTACCAGGCCCGTCACATCCTGATCCGCAGCCAGCCCGGCGACGATGCCGCAGCCAAGGCCCGCGCCGACAGCCTGCGCGCCCGCCTGGTCGGCGGCGCCGACTTCGCCGAAGTCGCGCGCGAGAGCTCGGAGGACAATGCCACCAAGGACAGCGGCGGCGATCTGGGCTGGTTCACGCAGGACGAGTTCGGCCCCGATTTCGGCGGCCAGGTCGCGGCAATCGGCGATGGCGACATCTCCGAACCCTTCCGCACGCAGGCCGGCTGGCACATCGTCCAGCGCCAGGCCACGCGCCAGAGCGCCGGCAACGACAGCAACCGTCGTGCGCAGGCGCGCGAGGCGATCGGTCAGCGCAAGCTCGAGGACGAGTGGGACCGCTACGTGCGCGAGCTGCGCGGCGAGGCCTATGTGAGCATCCGCGTCGGCCCGAATCGCGACCCCGAGGTCGGCGGCTGACATGACGCGACCGCGGCTGGCGCTGGTCCCGGGCGAACCGGCCGGCGTCGGCCCCGAACTGTGTGTGCGTGCCGCCTGGCGCGCCTTCGATTGCGACCTGGTCGTCATCGGCGACCGCGCGGCCCTCGAGCGCGCGGCCAGCGCGATCGACCTCTCGATCGCTTTCACCGATGCCGAAGCGGCCGACGTGCCCCCGGGCACGCTGCGCTTGATCGAGTTGCCCCACGCCGTACCCGCCACCTTCGGCACGCCCGACCCGCGCAACGCCCACAGCATCGTCGACGGCCTGCTGCATGCGGCCACCGGCTGCCGCGACGGCCGATTCGACGGCATGGTCACCGGCCCGGTGCACAAGGCGGCAATCAATGCCGGCGGCGTGGCCTACACCGGCACCACTGAACTGCTCGCCCGCGACGCCGATTGCGACGTCGTCATGATGCTCGCCAACCCCACCCTGCGCGTGGCGCTGGCGACCACACATCTACCGCTGCGCGAAGTGCCCGATGCAATCACCGCGGCGTTGCTCGAACGGGTGGTCGGCATTCTCGACGCCGCCCTGCGTGCGGATTTCGGTATCGAAGCGCCGCGTATCGCCGTGCTGGGCCTGAACCCGCATGCAGGCGAGGCCGGCCACCTGGGTAGCGAAGAGTTGGACACGATCGCGCCGGCCCTCGAGCGGCTGCGCGCGCGCGGCATGCACCTCGAGGGTCCGCTTCCCGCCGATACGGCGTTCCTGCCCGCGCGCTTGGACAAAGTGGATGCAGTGCTGGCGATGTATCACGACCAGGGCCTGCCGGTGCTCAAATACAGCGGCTTCGAATCGGCGGTGAACCTCACCCTCGGCCTGCCCTATCCGCGCGTGGCGGTCGATCACGGCACAGCGCTGGAACTGGCCGGCAGCGGCCGCGCGGACCCGTCGAGCCTGTTCGCGGCGATCGACCAGTGCGCGATGCTCGGCCGCAACCGGCGACTGCGCGCATGATCGCCGAAGGCGTGATCGGCTGGGACGACTTCATGGCCGTCGACCTGCGTGTCGGCCGCGTGGTGTCGGCAGTGCCGTTTCCGCAGGCGCGACGCCCGGCCTACATCCTCCAGGTCGACTTCGGCCCGGAGATCGGCCTGCGCAAGTCCAGCGCGCAGATCACCGCGCACTACGCGCCCGAGGCGCTGATCGACCGGCTGGTCGTGGGCGTCGTCAACTTCCCGGCCAAGCAGATCGGACCCGTGATGTCCGAATGCCTGATCACCGGTTTCCACGATGCCGATGGACACGTGCGCCTGTGCGTGCCCGACGGCGATGTCGCGCCGGGCACCCGCCTGCTCTGATTCTGGTAACGCCTGCCTCATGACCCGTCATCCCTCCGCGCCCGGCGCGTTCTCCGAGCCGCCGAAGAAATCCCTCGGCCAGAACTTCCTGCACGAGCGCGGGGTGGTCGAGCGCATCGTGCATGCGGTCAATCCGAAACCGGGCGAGCGCCTGGTCGAGATCGGTCCGGGCCAGGGCGCGATGACATTTCCCCTGCTCGACCGCCACGGTGCGCTGACCGCGATCGAGTTCGACCGCGACCTGCTCACGCCATTGACCATGCAGGCGGCATCGCACGGCGCGCTGACGCTTATCCATGCCAACGTGCTCGACGTCGACCTCACTGCACTCGCGGCCGGCGCGCCGATCCGGCTGGTGGGCAATCTGCCCTACAACCTGTCCTCGCCGATCCTCTTCCATGCCCTCGAACATGCTGCGTCGATCACCGACATGCATTTCATGCTGCAGAAGGAAGTGGTCGAGCGCATGGCGGCAGGCCCCGGCAGCAAGGTCTACGGACGCCTGTCGGTGATGCTGCAGGCGTACTGCGAGGTGACGATGCTGTTCGTCGTCGGCCCGGGCGCGTTCCGCCCGCCGCCGAAGGTCGATTCGGCCATCGTGCGGCTGGTGCCGCGCCCCGCGCACACGGTCGGCATCGACGATGCGCAGCGGTTTTCCGATGTCGTGCGCGCGGCATTCGGCCAGCGCCGCAAGACGCTGCGCAATGCGTTGTCGACCGTCATGGACGGCGATGCGATCACCGCGGCCGGCATCGATCCGCAAACCCGCGCCGAGCAGCTCGCGGTCGCCGATTTCGTGCGTCTGGCCAACCATCGTACGCCGGCGTAGTCGAAGCATTCATGGCCTCCAGCTACACTGTCGCGGACATGGACGAGACCGCCGACTACACCCTCGAGATCCAGATCGCGACGCGCTTCCTCGACGAGGAATCGCAGCCCGATGACGACCGCTACGTGTTCGCTTACACCATCCGCATCCGCAACGTCGGGCGCCTGCCGGCGCAGCTGATGGCGCGCCACTGGATCATCACCGACGCCAACGGACGCATCGAGGAAGTGCACGGCGACGGCGTGGTCGGCGAACAGCCGCGTCTGGAACCGGGCGAGGCGTTCACCTACACCTCCGGCGCGGTGCTTTCGACCGCCGTCGGCACGATGGAAGGGTCCTACGACATGGTCGGCGACGACGGCGCGCAGTTCGATGCGCCCATTCCCCCGTTCACCCTGTCGATTCCGCGAACCCTGCACTGATGGCGATCTGGGCGATCGGCGATCTGCAGGGCTGCTACGGCCCCACGCAACGACTGCTTGAAGCGATCCGCTTCGATCCGGCCGTGGACACGCTCTGGTTCTGCGGCGACCTCGTCAACCGCGGCGGCGAATCGGTCGAGACGCTGCGGCTGGTGCATTCGCTGCGCGAGAACGTGGTCAGCGTGCTCGGCAACCACGACCTCTCGCTGCTGGCGATCGCCGAGCGTCGCGAGGAAGACCAGCGCAAGGTCAATGCCGACCTGCAAGGCGTGCTGTTCGCGCATGATCGCGACGTGCTGCTCGACTGGCTGCGCACCTGCCCGCTGCTGCACGTCGACCGCGACCTGGGCTGGATGATGCTGCATGCCGGGCTCGCCCCGCGCTGGGATGTCGAACTCGCGCAGCGCCATGCGCGCGAAGTGGAGCACAAGCTGCGCGGGCCGGGCTATCGCAAACTGCTGCGCAACATGTACGGCGACCGCCCTGCGTGGTCGCCCAACCTCACCGGCTACGACCGCGACCGCGCGATCATCAACGTGTTCACGCGCATGCGCTACTGCTCGCCGCGCGGTCGCATCGCGTTCGAGGAGAAGGGCACGCCGGGTACGCAGCAGCCGGGCATCTATCCCTGGTATGAAGTGCCCGGCCGCGCCGAGCGCGATCTGAAGATCGCCTGCGGACACTGGTCGACACTCGGACTGTTCATCGGCCACGGCGTGCACGCGCTCGATACCGGCGCGGTCTGGGGCGGCAAGCTCACCGCTCTGCAGCTCGATGCCGAGACCCTGCATCTGGTGCAGGTGCCCGGACGCGACGTCTCGGGCCTGCCGCCGCGCAAGCCGGCCTGAGCGGTATCACGAGCGGACGCGTGTTCGCGCGCGTGTCGGGACTCTTCTTCGGTGAAGCGGACTCAAGCGCGAGCGTGGTCCCCACAGCGCGTCACCGCCGGCTGCGACGGTACTCGACGAAATCGAAGGCGAACGCATGCTTCGCATCGGCGGCGTGCGAGGTGCGCGACACCTCGCGCCATTGCGCGGCATCCCATTCGGGAAAGAATGCGTCGGCGCCCTCGACGCACGTATCGACGTGCGTGAGCTGCAGGACATCCGCATGCGGCAAGGTCAGGGCGTAGATCTCGCCGCCACCGATCACACACAGCTCGTCCACGCCCTGTTCCGCGGCGATCGCAGCCGCCGCGTCCAGTGACGCGACCGCCTGCATGCCATCGAACGGCACGCGACCGCTGCGCGTGAGCACGAGATTGGTCCGCCCCGGCAGCGCGCGGCCCAGGGACTCAGCGGTTTTGCGACCCATCAGTACCGGCTTGCCCAGCGTCAGCGCCTTGAAATGGCGGAAATCGTCGGGCAGATGCCATGGCATCGCGTTGCCGCGACCGATGCCGCGCTGGCGGTCGATCGCGGCGACGAGGACCAGCTGTGATCCGTGACCGGTGCTGGGCGATGGGTGAGACGCGACCGATTGCGCGCTCGTCGATGCGTGCGATGACACCCGCTCGTTCGAATCACGAATCACGAATCACCAATCCCGGCCTGCATCACACCGCCACCGGCGCCTTGATCGCGGGCAGGGGGTCGTAGCCTTCGATCGCGATGTCCTCGAAGCGGAACGCGAACAGGTCGTCGACATCCGGATTCAACTTCAGGCGCGGCAGCGCCCGCGACGTGCGCGAGAGCTGCTCGCGGGCCTGGTCGAAATGGTTCGAGTACAGGTGCGCATCGCCCAGCGTGTGCACGAAGTCGCCGACCTGCAGCCCGGTCACCTGCGCCACCATGTGGGTCAGCAGCGCATAGCTGGCGATGTTGAACGGCACGCCGAGGAAGATGTCGCCGCTGCGCTGGTAGAGCTGGCAGCTGAGCTTTCCGTCGACGACGTAGAACTGGAACATCGTGTGGCAGGGCATCAACGCCATGTCGGACAGTTCGCCCACGTTCCAGGCGCTGACGATGAGCCGGCGCGAGTCGGGATTGCGGACGATCTCGTCCACGACCCAGCGGATCTGGTCGATCTCGCGTCCGTCGCTGCCCGTCCACCGCCGCCACTGCTTGCCGTAGACCGGGCCCAGGTCGCCGTCGGCGTCAGCCCACTCGTCCCAGATGCTGACCTTGTGTTGCTTGAGATAGGCGATGTTGGTCTCGCCCCTCAGGAACCACAGCAACTCGTGGATGATCGAGCGCAGATGCAGCTTCTTGGTCGTGACCAGCGGAAAGCCTTGCGCGAGATCGAAACGCATCTGCCAGCCGAACACGCTGCGCGTGCCGGTGCCGGTGCGGTCGGACTTGTCGCTGCCGTGCTCGAGCACGTGACGCAGCAGTTCGAGATAGGGCTGCACGTCAGTCCGCCTTGCCGGCGAGCGGGACGACCGGCGTCAGCACCGGCGCGGTGCGCGAGCGCCACAGCAGGAACAGGCCCAGCGCCACAAGCGGCAGCGACAGCACCTGGCCCATCGTCAGCCAGCCGAATGCGAGATATCCGAGGTCCGCATCCGGCACGCGGACGAACTCGACGAGGAAGCGGAACACGCCGTACAGCAATGCGAACAGACCCGAGACCGCGTACCGGCGTCGCGGCTTGCGCGAGAACACCCACAGCAGCACGAACATCGTCAGGCCTTCGAGGAAGGCCTGGTAGAGCTGCGAGGGATGCCGGGCGAACTGGTCCAGCGCGCCGGCGGCGAATTCCGTCTGCAGGCGCTCGGCCGACCAGCCGCGGAACGCCGGGTCGGTCGGGAACACCACGCCCCAACCGGCCTGCGTGTACTTGCCCCACAGTTCGGCGCCGATGTAGTTGCCGATGCGGCCGAACCCCAGGCCCAGCGGCACCAGCGGCGCGACGAAGTCCATCACGTCGAAGAAATGCAGGCGCTGCGCGCGCGACCACCACCACGAGGCCGCCAGTACGCCCAGCAGGCCACCGTGGAAACTCATGCCGCCATCCCAGACCTTGAACAGCATCAGCGGATTGGCGAGCAGTTCGCCGGTCGCGTAGAACAGCACGTAGCCGATCCGACCCCCGAGGATCACGCCGAGGATGCCGTAGAACAGCAGGTCGCCGAACTTCTCCGCATCCACGCCGGGCAGGCGCCCGGCCCGGATCCGCGCGCGGCCCAGCAGCCACGCACTGGCGAAGCCCAGCAGGTACATCACGCCGTACCAGTGGACCGAGGGATGGAACGCCCCCACCTGCGGCAGGTGGAGGGCGATCGGATCGATCTGGTGAAGGATGATCGACATCGGATCAGCGCGGCATCGGGTCGCGCGGCTCGTCCACCGGCGGCGTGTATTCGCCGCGCTGGCGCATCGCGTTGCGCTTGGCCCACAGGTTCAACAGCTCGACTGCGGCCGAGAAGCCCATCGAACCGTAGATGTAGCCCTTGGGAATGTGCACGCCGAGGCCATCGAGCAGCAGGTAGGCGCCGATCAGCACGATGAAGGCCAGCGCCAGCATCTTCACCGTCGGATTGGCATCGATGAACTTGCCCAGCGGCTGGGCGGCGATCAGCATCACCGTCACCGCCAGCAGGATCGCGCAGACCATCACCGGCACGTAGTCGCCGGCCATGCCGACTGCGGCGATCACCGAGTCCAGCGAGAACACGATGTCGATGACCGCGATCTGCGCGATGACCGCGCCGAACGAGGCGGTCACCTTTCCGGCCGTGCCCTGCGCTTCCTCGTCGTCGCCCTTGAGCTGTTCGCGGATCTCCATCGCACCCTTCACGATCAGGAACAGACCGCCGAGGATCAGAATCAGGTCGCGCACCGAAATGCCGCGTCCGAGCACCTCGAACAGCGGGTCGGTCAGGCCCGCCAGCCAGGCCAGCGTGAGCAGCAGGCCGATGCGCGTGATGCAGGCCACCGCGATGCCGAACTTGCGCGCGAATTCGCGCTGTTCGAGCGGGAGCTTGGACACCGCGATCGAGATGAACACCAGATTGTCGATGCCGAGCACGATCTCGATCGCACTCAGGGTGATCAGCAGGATCCAGACCTGCGGGTCGGTCAGCAATTCCATCATCGGACACACATCCTCGAAGAAGACTCGGTCGGCGCGCGCTGCGCCGACGCGTTCACAGCCAGCGCGGCAGCAGGATCATGCCCCACACCACCAGCACGTTGATCATCGTCGCGAACACCGCCGCCGAGCCCATGTCCTTGGCGCGCCCGGCAAGCTCGTGGAACTCCGGGCCATAGCGTTCGATCACCGCCTCGATGGCCGAATTGAGCAGTTCGACGGCCAGCACCAGCAGGCAGCTGCCGAGCAGCAACGCCCGCTCCACGCCGGTTTCGCCCAGCCAGAGTGCCAGCGGCGCGAGCACGACGAGCAGATAGACCTCCAGCCGGAACGAGGACTCGTGCAGCCAGGCCGCGCGCAGCCCCTGGCAGGACCAGATCGTGGCCTTGAACATGCGGCCGAAGCCGCGCGGCAGGTGTCCGGTTTCGTCGGCCATCGCTCAACCCGTCCGCCGGTCGCCACGACGCACGGGGCGCGCCACGCTGCGGCCTGGCGCGGGCCGCGAAACAGTCGGTGACATGGAAGAGGCCGGCACGTCGGTCAATCGCGAAGGCACGATTCTGACACATCCCCTTGCGATACGGCCTTGCGCGGTTTGCAATGCGCGACGACGGCTGCTTGACTGTCGGCCCGGTCATCGACGAGGTGCGAACCCGTGTACGCCCAGGTCTTCCGCACGACCCGAGCGCTGTTCATGGCCACGGCCTGCACCGTCGCCCTGCTGGTCGGCTGCGCCAGCGGTGCCGGCGTGCCGGCGAATCTGGACCCGGTGTCCTCTCCGGAATGGGCGACCGACATGGCGCGGTTCGAGACCGAGGACGCGGCGAACCCGCCTCCCGAAAGGCCGATCGTCTTCACCGGCAGTTCCTCGGTACGGATGTGGGAGACGCTGGCCGCGGACTTCCCCGATGTCGTGGTGCTCAACCGCGGTTTCGGCGGCTCGCAGGTACGCGACGCGGTCTGGTACGCCGACGAGGTGGCACTGCGGTACCGGCCGCGCCAGATCGTCCTCTACGCCGGCGACAACGACGTCGCCGAGGGCCGCAGCGCCGCCCAGGTACTCGCCGACACCAGAGCCTTCGTCGCCCGCATCCACGCGGCCCGGCCCGGCACGCCGATCGCGCTGCTCGGCATCAAGCCCAGTCCGTCACGGGCGCAGCTGCTCGACGTCCAGCGCGCCGCCAACGCGGCGCTGCGCGACTGGGCCGCGACCCGAACCGACGTGGTCTTCATCGACGTATTCACGCCGATGCTCGATGCCGGCGGCGTGCCGCGCGAGGACCTGTTCATCGCCGATCGCCTGCACATGAACGCGGCGGGCTACGCGCTGTGGCGGGACATCATCGGCCCCCACCTGGTCCGGTGACGCGGCTTTCACCCGCCACGAAGCCGCGTTTGGCCACACTGCGAGGCCCTGTCTCCATCGCAGGACGCCCACGATGCGCCGCGCCATTGCCGCAATTCTCATCGCGTTGATCCCGGGAGCCGCCATGCAGCCTGCCTTCGCCCAGTCCACCGTCGCGCCGCAGCACCCCGGTGATCCCGGTTACGACGCCCTGCTGGCGGCCGCCACGGCCCCGGTCCGGGACGCATTCGACGGTGCTGTCCGGGTCGACGTCGAACGGCTCGACCGCCTCGGACGCTGGGCCTTCCTGCAGGGCACGCTGCGCGACGCGGACGGCGGTCGACCGGACTACGCCGGCACCCGTTACGCCGAGCGTGCCACGCAGGGTGGCATGTCCGACGTCTACGTGGCCCTGCTGCAGGCACCACAGGCTGCCGCGGAAGCGGAAGCACCGGACCAGGATCCCGCTGCGGCCCCGACATCCGACGAGGAGGACGGCATGGAGAACGCCGCGTCCGCGGACGCACGTACAGACGCCCCGTCCGACGCACCCGGACCAGCGGCCGATGCCGCGTCCGAGGCGTGGACCCTCGTCGACCATTCGATCGGCCCGTCGGACGTCAGCTGGCTGAACTGGCCGACCGAGCATGCCGCGCCTCGGCAGCTGTTCGGCTTCTGACCCCGGATACGCCGAGGGCCGGCACAAGGCCGGCCCTCGGGACAACGCCGCGCTCGATCAGCGCGGCGGGGTGATGATCTCGTAGTTGCCGGATGCGCCGCCCCAGCTGATCCGCTGCGAGCCGTCGGCATTGACGTTGTTGGAGCCGATGAATTTCGGCTGCCCGTTCTCGAAACCGGCGAACAGCACCACATGCGACTGGCCGTCGCGCTGCATCAGCACGACGTCACCGGGCTGGGCGTTCTGCAGCGAGACCGTCTGCCAGCCGTCGCTCTTGAGGTTGCTCGCCAGCTGGTCGACCGATGCGCTGGCCTGGCTCGCATCGATCAGCCCCGCCTTCTGCAGGCAGGCCGACACGAAGTTCGCGCAGTTGACGTTGTTCGGCACCCACGACTCCATGGGCAGTTCGTCGCTGTGCTTGAGTTCGCCTGCGTTGCGGCCGATGAACTGCTCGGCGATCGCGGCGGCATTGTTGCCGGTCACGTTGCCGGGGCCGCTGACCGTATCCGGCCCCGACACGCCACCGGGTCCCGCCCCCGGCGTCCCCGTGGTGCCCTGGTTGCCGGTCTGGCCGGGAATGACCAGCGAATCGCCGGCGTAGATCAGGTCGGGATTGCTGATCTTGCTGTTGGCCGCCATCAATGCGTCGACCGAGGTACCGTACCGGGCCGCGAGCCCGGACAGCGTATCGCCCCAGGCGATGTTGTGCGTTGCGCCACCTACTGCGGTCATTGCCGTATCTCCGATGGGAATCCGGTCGCCCGCGCGATGCCGCATGCGTGTCGGGCCGATGTGCCCACCTTCGCGGCTCCGCCTGCCGCGCTCAATCTGGGAATGACCCTAGGCTGGAGACACCTGCCTGTTCATTCGGGGCAGGACGGCGATCACTGCTGGCGCAGCGCGTCGATCGGATCGAGTTCGGAGGCCTTGCGTGCCGGGTAGTAGCCGAAGAACAGCCCGGTCGCGACCGAGAAGCCGGCGGCCAGCAGCACGACCTGGCTGTTGAGCGCGGTCGGCAGGTCGCTGAAGCGGCCGACCAGCAGCGCACCGCCGACGCCGATCGCGATGCCCAGCACGCCGCCGCCGAGCGACAGCAGCATCGCCTCGGCGAGGAACTGCCGGCGCACGTCGGAAGGGCCCGCGCCGACCGCCATGCGCAGGCCGATCTCGCGGATCCGCTCGGTGACCGAGACCAGCATGATGTTCATGATGCCGATGCCGCCGACGATCAGCGAGATCGTCGCGACCGCGCCGAGCAGCAGCGACATCAACCGCGTGGTCGCAGTGCGCGTGGCGACGATCTCGGAGATGTTGCGCACGCTGAAGTCGTCCTCGGCACCGGGCGCGATGCGATGGCGCTGGCGCAGCAGCGCCTCGACCTCGCCCTGCACGTAGGGCAGGTCGTCGGCGTTGGCGACCGTCAGCGCGATCTGCATCACCGCCCCGGCCGGCAGCCCCATCGCACCGAGCAGGCGGCGACGCCCGGTCTCGAGCGGCACCATCATCACGTCGTCCTGGTCCTGGCCGAAACCGCCCTGCCCCTTGGCGTTGAGCACGCCCACGACGACGAACGGCGTGCGCCCGATGCGTACCGTCTGGCCGACGCCGCTGTCCTCGCCGAACAGTTCGCGGCGCACGGTCTCGCCGATGATCACGTTCTTGCCCGCGCCGCTGTAGTCCTGCGGTTCGAACGCCGCACCTTCGGCGATCGTCCAGCCGTTGATCTCGAAGAAGTCCGGCTGCACGCCCTGCCAGCTGCTGGCCCAGTTCTTCTCGGCGAACACGATCTGGCTGCTGCCGCGCAGCGAGCCGGACACCAGCTGCACTTCGGGGATCTCGCCGCGGATCGCGTCCGCGTCGCCCTCGTTCAGGGTGAAGAAGCTGCTGCCGGCCTGGCGTGCACCGCCGGGCGTGCGACGCGAACCGGGCGAGATGTCCAGGCGCTGCGAGCCCAGGCCCGAGACCATGCGGTCGATCTCGGCCTGCGTGCCCTGGCCGACCGACACCATGACGATGACCGCGGCGATGCCGATGATCACCCCCAGCGAGGTCAGCGCGCTGCGCATCCAGTTGCCGCGCAGCGCGAAGATCGCGGTGCGCAACACGTCGAGGAAGGTCATGGCGCGGCTCCGGAATGTGCGTGCACGGCGCGGGTGTCGTAGGGACCTTCCTCGTGCAGTTCGCCGTCGCGCATGACGAAAGTGCGGTCGGCGTGCGCGGCGACCTCGGGATCGTGGGTGATCAGCACGACCGTGTGGCCGTCGTCGCGCAGGCGCTTGAACAGGCTCAGGATCTCCTCGCCGGTCTTGGTGTCGAGCGCGCCGGTCGGCTCGTCGGCGAGCAGCACCGGCGGCCGGTTGATCAGCGCGCGCGCGATCGCCACGCGCTGCTGCTGGCCGCCCGAAAGTTCGCTGGGCCGATGCGTGCCACGGTTCTCCAGGCCCACCGCCGCCAGCGCCTCGCATGCACGCTCGGCGCGTTCGTCGTTGGGCACGCGTGCGTAGCCGAGCGGCATCGCGACGTTCTCGAGCGCGGTCATGCGCGGCAGCAGATTGAAGCCCTGGAACACGAAGCCGATCTTGTCGCGGCGCAACTCGGCCAGCTGCTCGCGATCGAGCGTGGCGACATCGATGCCGTCGCACAGGTACTGGCCGCCGGTCGGTGTGTCGAGGCAGCCGACGAGATTCATCAGCGTCGACTTGCCCGAGCCCGACGGCCCCATGATCGCGACGAACTCGCCGTGCGCGATCGACAGGTCCACGCCCTTGAGCGCGACGACTTCTGCTTCGGTGCCGGCCGAGTAGATCTTTTCCAGCGCGCGGGTCTCGATGACCGGCGGCCGCGCAGTTGCGGGGACGATCGTGCTCATCGAGCGGCCGCGCGCTCGCCGGTGACGATCAGATCGCCTTCCGACAGGCCGCCCGAGACTTCGGTCGTGCTGCCGTCGCTGGCCCCCAGGCGCACCGGTACCGCCTCGCGCCGTCCGTCGACGAGACGGTAGACGGTCACGCGCGTGGCACCGATGGTGGCAGCCAGCGTGCGGTTCCATTGCGCGCGCTGGTTGGCGTCGAGCGTCGCGGTGAAATCCGCGAAGGTCTGCTGGAAGCGGTCCATCATCCGCTGCCGGATCTGCGCCTGGACGCTCGGATCGCGGCCACCGCCCCCCATGACCATCATGCCCGGCGGCGGTCCACCCGCATTGCCGCGCTGCCCGCCCGCCGCCGCGGCACCGGGACCCTGCACCTGCCGCTCGCGCATCGTCGCCAGCGCGGCGTCGAACGCAGCCTGCTGCTGCGGCGTGAGCGACATCGCGGCCGCCGCGGCGGCGAGATCGTCGGCGAGACCGCCACCGCGCGGCGCACCGCCCTCGGGGCGCGGGGCCGCAGCGATGCCGGCCGCATCGACGGGCCGGTAGCGCAACGCCGCATTGGCGATCTTCAGCACATCCTCGCGATTGCTGACCTCGATCTCGGCATTGACCGTCAGCCCCGGCAGCAGCGTGCCGTCGGCATTGTCGACCGCGACGACCACCGGATAGGTCACCACGTTGTTGGTCGTCGTCGCCGCCAGCCGCACCTGCTCGACCTGGCCCTGGAAGCGGCGGTCGTCGAAGGCATCGGCAGTGAACGTCACCGGTTGGCCGACCTGCACCTGGCCGATGTCGGCTTCGTCGACCGCCAGTTCGATGCGCATCTTGCGCAGATCCTCGGCGATCGTGAACAGCTCGGGCGCCTGCAGGCTCGCGGCGACGGTCTGGCCGGGCTCGATCGAACGGGTCAGGATCGTGCCGTCGACCGGCGAGCGGATCACGGTGCGCTCCATGTTGATGCGCGAGGTCTGCGTGGACGCGGTCTGCTGGACGATCTGCGCCTGCGCGGAGTTGGCCTGCGCCCGTGCCTGATCGAGCGCGGCGCGTGCGAGGTCGACGTCGCTGCGCGCGACCAGTTGCTGTCCGGAGAGCGCGGCCTTGCGGTCGTAGTCGAGCTGCGCGTTGCGCAGCGTTGCCTGTGCCTGCGCGAGCGACGCGCGCGCGCTTTCGACCTGCGCCGAGCCCTGCTCGATCTGTGCCTGGTAGGTCGCCGGATCGATCCGCGCCAGCACCTGTCCCTTCTCCACTGTGTCATTGAAATCGACCAGCACCTCGGTGATCTGGCCCGAGACCTGGCTGCCGACGACGACCGTCGAGGTCGCGCTGAGCGTGCCGGTCGCCGAGATCACCACGCGGATGTCGCCACGCTCGACCGGCGTGGTGCGCCAGGCGTCCTCGGCGCCGGCGGCGTTGCGCTGCAGCCAGAACCACAGACCGCCGGCGACGACGGCCACGACCACGATGAGGGGAACGAAGCGCGACAGGGCGCGGCGGGATGACTTGGAACGGCTCGACATGGGCGCGGTTCTGGCTGGGCAACTGCTCACGCTAACGCACTGCATGGCATGCAGTTGACCGCGCGGCGATGTTTTCGTTCCCGGCCCGCGACCGGATGCCGGCAGTTCAGGCCAGACGGTCGCCGAGCACGATCGTCACCGTGGTGCCCTCGCCCGGCGTGCTCTCCAGCGCGACCGGCCAGCCGAAGCGCGTGCCGAGCCGGCGCACGATCGACAGACCGATTCCCTTGCCGGCCTGGGCGAAGGGATCGACGCGGTAGAACGGGTCGTAGACGCGCTTGAGCACATCCTGGGTCATGCCGATGCCGGTGTCGCGCACGATGATGCGGTCGCTGTCGACGACGACTTCGACGCCGCCGGTCTCGGTGAACGCCCAGGCGTTGCGCAGCAGGTGGCCGAGCATGACCCCGAGTACGCGCGGCGGTGCATCCAGGCGCGGACGGGCCCGGATGTCGACGTCGAGCGACAGCCGCTTGCCCTCGAACAGCGCCTGCACCTTGTCGATCTCCTCCTCGACCACCGCGACGACCTCGAAGATCTCGCTCTGCGGCATCACCCCGCGCTCGCGCGCAAGCACCAGCAGCGCGTCGATGACCGCTTCCATGTCCTGCGTGGCACGCCGGATGCGCAGCAGCGGACGCTGCTGGTGGGCGGGCGTCGCCGGGTCGGAGGCGATCATGTCGCTGGCCACGCGGATCACCGTCAGCGGGGTGCGCAGTTCGTGGCTGGCATCGCGGGTGAACTCGCGCTCGCGCCGCACGAACGCGCCGATGCGGTCGCCCAGGCCATGCAACGCGGTGGTGAGCGCCTGGGCCTCGCGTCCGGCGTCGTCGGCCGTCGACAGCGCCGCCGGTCCGCCATCGTCGTCGTCGGAGGGGTTCCAACGGCCGACCTCGTCGGCCAGCCGGTGGATGGGCAGCACCATGCGCTTGGAGGTGCGGTAGGTCATCCACGAGACGACGAAGATCGTCGCCACCATCAGCAACGCCAACCCCCCGGCCGCCAGCGCGAGCAGCCGGTCGAACAGCGACAACGATGCGGCCAGGTACAGCGTGCCGCCAGGCCTGCGGTCGACCAGCAGCACGCCCTCAGTGTCGCGGCGCGCGGAGAAGCCCACCGGGGCGTCGCGGAACCAGTTCATGTAGGCGACCGCGCGGTCGCCCCCGATGATGGCCTGCAAGGCGCCGTCATCGGGTACGAAATAGCCCTGCAGGTTCACGCCGAACGGCGGCGGGTACGCGGCCTCGGAGCTGCGCGCCTGCCACCAGGCGTCGGCCTCGGCCTGCAGCCACTTGCGGGCCACGACCTCGCGGCCGATGAAGGCCGCGGTCATCACGCACACGATGAGCGTCAACCCGGCGATGACCGCCTGGAAGGTGAACGCATCGCGGATGCGATTGGGAAGGCCCTGCGGCATCGGACTGGAACGATGTCGCCGGATCAGGCCGGCGACTGCTCGATATCGGCGATGCGATAGCCCGCGCTCTGCACGGTGTGCAGCAGCTGCTTGTCGTAGGGCTTGTCGATGATCTTGCGCAGGTTGTAGAGGTGGCTGCGCAGGGTGTCGGAGTCGGGCAGGCTGTTGCCCCAGATCTCGCGTTCGATCTCCTGGCGGTTCACCACGCGGGGCGACTCGCGCATCAGGATCGTCAGCAGCTTCATGCCGATCGGCGAGAGCTGCAGCTCGGTGCCGCCGCGCGTGGCGCGCATGCTGGCCGGGTCGAGCACGAGGTCGGCGACCTTGAGCACTTCCGAACCCACCTGGCGACGCTCGCGGCGGATCAGGGCGCGCAGGCGCGCTTCGAGTTCCTGGATGGCGAAGGGCTTGGTGAGGTAGTCGTCGGCGCCCGAGCTCAGGCCGGTGAGTTTTTCGTCGAGCGTGTCGCGCGCGGTCAGCATCAGCACCGGGGTCGACTTGCGCGCATCCTCGCGCAGGCGCTTGCAGACCTCGATTCCGTCCAGACGCGGCAGCATCAGGTCGAGCACGATCACGTCGTAGCTGTTCTCGGTGGCCAGGCGGTAACCGTCCAGGCCGTCGGCCGCGTAATCGACTTCGAAACCGCGCCCTTCCAGGTACTCGCCGACCATTTCCGAGATGTTGCGGTTGTCCTCCACGATGAGGACGAGGCCTCCGGGTTCCTGACCTGCGCGCATGTACGACTCCCGTGCTGGGTGCGGTGGATTAAGCTTTGTGAATTTCTCACGCATCCGGTCGAGAATCCGTGAAGACCAGACGGGAAACGGAGTGCGAACGCGGCCGGCGCTACTCTGCGCGCCACCTCCACAATGGTCCGCGGTCATGCCCGGCTACGAGCGCTATCTGCCCATCCTGCTGCTGGTGGGTTCGAACATCTTCATGACCTTCGCCTGGTACGGGCATCTGAAATACCGCAGCGTGCCGATCCTGACGGTCATCGTCGTCAGCTGGGGCATCGCCTTCTTCGAATACCTGTTGATGGTGCCGGCCAACCGCATCGGCGCCGCGGTCTACTCGGCGCCCCAGCTCAAGGGCATGCAGGAGGTCATCACTCTGCTGGTCTTCGCCGGGTTCTCGACCTGGTACCTGGGTCAGCCGCTGAAGTGGAACCACTGGGCAGGCTTTGCGCTGATCGTGGTCGCCGCGTGGCTGATTTTTCTCGAGTAGTCCTGCACCCGGAGCGCGCTCCCCCCACCACCCGCGCTGCAGGTGATCCTCCTCTTCCCCGGAGGGAGAGGAAAGTGGGCGCATCCCGCTCGGCGGAACGAATTTTCAGAGGCGGATCCGGCCGGTGAGGATGTCCTTGAACATCACCCAGTCGCCCATGAAGGAATAGACCGGGTGGCTGAAGGTCGCCGGCCGGTTCTTCTCGAAGAAGAAGTGCCCCACCCATGCGAAGCCGTAACCGCACAGCAGCGCGGCCAGCAGCCACCAGCCGTTGCGCTGCCACAACGCGACGCCCAGCAGCACCAGCACGCCACAGCTGCCGATGAAATGCAGGCGTCGCGACACCGGGTGCGCGTGTTCGCCGAGATAGAACGGATAGAACTCGCGGAAACAGGCGAAGCGGCGCATGCGGCCTCCCGGGCTGGCATTCGATGCGGCATTGATCGCACCGTGCCCGAAGCGCGTCAACCGGCCGCGGCGGTCCGGGGCGCGAGCATGATCACCGCCATGCCGCACAGGCACAGCGCCGCCCCCACCAGATCCCAGCGGCTGGGCACGATGCCATCGACCCGCCACAGCCACAGCAGGGCGACCGCCACATACACGCCGCCATACGCGGCGTACACGCGGCCCGAAGCGGTGGGATGCAGGGTCAGCAGCCACACGAACGCCGCCAGCGCCAGCGCTGCGGGCACCAGCAGCCACGCGCTGCCGTTCTGGCGCAGCCACAACCACGGCAGATAGCAGCCGAGAATCTCGAAGAACGCCGTCGCGACGAACAGCGCGAGCGTCTTCATGCGTCGCGCTCGGCACGTTTGACGCGGTGCCAGTACGCATCCTGCGCGTCCAGCGTCTGGCCGGCGAGCGTGGTGCCGTCCGCTTCGGCCAGCGCCTCCATGGCGCGGAACCGGCGCTCGAACTTGTGATTGGCGCGGCGCAAGGCGGTGCCGACGTCGACCTTCGCGTGACGTGCGAGATTGGCGGCGACGAACAGCAGATCGCCGACCTCGGCCTCCAGCCGATCCTGCGCCGCGGCATCGTCCGGATCCTGCGCGAGGGCCGCGAACTCGACCCGGACTTCCTCGATCTCCTCGTGCAGCTTGTCGATCACCGGCAATGGCCCGGCCCAGTCGAAGCCGACCCGCGCGGCGCGGTTCTGCAATTTGACCGCGCGCTGCCACTCCGGCAGACCGCGGGCGACGCCGGCCAGTGCCGACGTGTCGCTGTCGCCGGCCGCGGCGCGCTCGGCCTGCTTGATCGACTCCCAGCTGCGCTTGACCGCATCGGCATCGTCCGCGCCGGCATCGCCGAACACATGCGGATGGCGGCGGACCATCTTGTCGGCGATCGCGCTGGCCACGTCGTCGAACGCGAACGCGCCCTGCTCTTCGGCCATGCGGGCGTGGAAGACCACCTGCAGCAAGAGATCGCCCAGCTCGTCGCGCAGGCCGGCGATGTCACCGCGGTCGATCGCGTCGGCGACCTCGTAGGCCTCCTCGATCGTGTACGGGGCGATCGTCGAAAAATCCTGCTGCAGGTCCCAGGGACAGCCCCGTTCGGGATCGCGCAGCTGCGCCATGATCCCGAGCAGCCGCGTCAGCCCGTTCTGGTTCTCATCCATTGCGCATCACCTTGAATGGCCGGGCCGCGCCCGGGTGTCCGCCCGGCGGCTCAGAGCCAGTCCCGCCACGGCAGCGCGGGGTCACCGAGCGCGATGAAGTCGCCGTTGAGGATGGTCTCGCGCCGGTTGTAGCGGAACGGCCGACCCGTGGGATCGAGCACCACGCCCCCGGCGGCTTCGAGAATCGCCTGGCCTGCACCGGTATCCCATTCGCTGGTCGGGCCGAAGCGTGGATAGACGTCCATACCGCCCTCGGCCAGGCGGCAGAACTTCAGCGACGACCCCAGCGCGATGGTCTCGCTATGGCCGATGTGCGCGAGCAGTGCATCGGTGCGCGGGTCGCGATGCGAGCGGCTCGCGGCGACGCGCAGCACGTCGCCCGGGGCGATGCGGCGGACGCCGATGGCGGTGTCGGCCCCGCCGTCGCGACGGAACGCACCCGCACCCGGCGCGCCATGCCACAACGTGCCGGTTACCGGAGCCTGGATCACGCCGAACACCGACACGCCGTCCTCGATCAGCGCGATGTTGACCGTGAACTCGCCATTGCGCTTGACGAATTCGCGCGTGCCGTCGAGCGGATCGACCAGCCACATGCGTCGCCACTGGCGACGCGTCTCGAACGGCACGGTGTGTGCGGCTTCCTCCGACAGCACCGGGATGTCGGGCGTGAGCGCCTGCAGGCCGTCGACGATGACGCGATGCGCGGCGAGATCGGCCGCGGTGACCGGGCTGGCGTCGGCCTTGCGGATGACGTCGAAATCCTCGGCATACACCTCGAGGATGGCGTCGGCCGCGGCATGCGCGATCGCGATCACGCCCTCGCGCACCGGCGCGGACACCGGATCGGCGGCCTCAGCCACCGTGGTGGCGCAGCCAGGCGCGGACGATGAACAGCGCGGCGATCGAGCGACCTTCGGAGAACTCCTCGCGCAGGATCAGCTCGTGCAGATCGTCGAGCTTCCACGGCACGACTTCGAGCGGTTCGGGCTCATCGCCGGCCAGACGTTCGGGATACAGATCACGCGCGACGACCAGCGTCGCCTGATGACTCATGTACTGCGGCGCCAGCGAAATCGAACGCAGCGCCTCAAGCCGCTGCGCACCGAAGCCGATCTCTTCTTTCAGCTCGCGGTTCGCGGCTTCGAGCGCGGTTTCGCCGGCGTCGATGCGGCCCTTGACCAGACCCAGTTCGTAACGATGGAAGCCGGCGGCGTACTCGCGCACCAGCAGCACAGTGTCGGCATCGCGCATCGCCACGACGATCACCGCGCCGTGTCCGCGGCCGTGCAGGCGCTCGTACAGGCGCCGCTCGCCGTTGGAGAACTCCAGATCGAGCCGCTCCATGCGGTACAGCGCCGCATCGTGCTCGGTGACCCCGTGGATGACCGGCAGCGTCCTGCTCATGCCCGCGCGCTCCGGCCTGCACGTCGGCGGCACTGCGGGGCGATAATGCGGGGATGACTGGACAGATTCACGATGCGGCCATTCTAGCCGACGGCAACGACTGGCGGACCCGCGACCTCGCCGCGGTCTGGCACCCCTGCACCCAGATGCGCGAGCACCCCGACACCCAGCCGCTGCTGCCGATCGTGCGCGGCGAAGGCGCGTGGCTGGTCGAGGCCGGTGGCCGGAAGATCCTCGATTCGGGCAGCAGCTGGTGGACCAATCTGCACGGCCACGCCGAGCCGCGCATTGCCGAGGCCATCGCCACGCAGGCGCGCACGTTGGAGCAGGTGATCCTCGCCGGCTGCACGCATCCGGCCGCTGTCGAACTCGCCGAACGCCTGCTCGACATTGCCCCGCGCGAGCCCGGCCGTGCGCCGCTGACGAAGGTGTTCTACGCCGACAACGGCTCGGCCGGCGTCGAGGTCGCGCTGAAGATGGCCTTCCAGTGGTTCCAGAACCGTGGCGACGAGCCGCGCCGGACCAAGTTCGTCGCATTGCAGAACGGCTATCACGGCGAGACGCTCGGCGCGCTCGCCGTCGGTGACATTCCGCTGTATCGCCGCGTCTATGCGCCGCTGCTGTGCGAGGCGGTATTCGCGCCCTCGCCCGACGCCTTTGATGCCCGCCCAGGCCAGAGCGCCGCCGGTCATGCCGAGGACGCGGCCGATGCGCTGGCGCATCTGCTCGACGCACATGCCGGCGAGATCTGCGCGCTGATCCTCGAGCCCTTGATCCAGTGCGCCGGCGGCATGCGCATGCATGACCCGGTGTACCTCAAGCGTGTGCGCGAGCTGTGCGACGTGCACGGGGTGTTCCTGATTGCCGACGAGATCGCGGTCGGCTTCGGCCGCACCGGCACGCTGTTCGCGTTCGAACAGGCCGGCGTCCAACCGGACCTGCTGTGCCTGTCCAAGGGCCTGACCGGCGGCTTCCTGCCGCTGTCGACCGTGCTGGCGACGCAGGCGCTATACGACGGCTTCCTCGATGCCTCGCGCGAACGCGCCTTCCTGCATTCGCACAGCTACACCGGCAATCCGCTGGCCTGCGCTGCGGCGTTGGCCTCGCTGGATATCTTCAAGACCGACGACGTGCTCGCGCGCAACCGCGTGACCAGCGCGAAGATGGCAGACATGGCTGCGCAGATCGGCGCGCACCGGCACGTGGCCGACACCCGCCAGACCGGCATGGTCGTCGCCTTCGAACTGACCCGCGACGGCGACAAGACCACGCCCTTCGATCCCGCGCTGCGCATCGGCCTGCGCGCGTACCGCCATGCGGTCGAGCGCGGCGTGCTGCTGCGGCCGCTGGGCGACATCCTGTACTGGATGCCGCCCTACTGCATTGACGAGGCGCAGCTGCAGCTGCTGGCCGAGGTCACGGCCGAGGCCATCGAGGTGGCGACCGCATGCGCGTGATCCGGGCCCACGTCGAGCTGCCGCTGGCGGCCGGACGCACGGTCGAACTGCCCGAATCCGCTGCCGGCCATCTGGTCCGCGTGCTGCGCCTGCGCGAAGGCGATGCCTGCGTGCTGTTCAACGGTGACGGCTTCGACCACGACGCGTGCCTGGTACGCGCCGACAAGCGCGGCGCCAGCGCCGAAATCGTCGCCTCGCGCAGCGTCGATCTCGAATCGCCGCTGTCGATCACGCTGGTGCAGGGCATCGCGCGCGGCGAGAAGATGGACTGGATCCTGCAGAAGGCGACCGAGCTCGGCGTCAGCGCATTCGTCCCGGTGTCGAGCGATCGCAGCGAGGTGAAGCTCGATGCCGAGCGCGCGGCAAAGCGTCACGCGCACTGGCGCAGCGTGGTGGTGTCGGCCTGCGAGCAGAGCTGGCGCACGCGCGTGCCCGATGTCGCCCCGCCGCAGTCGCTTGCGGCCGCGCTCGCCGGACTGCCGGCGCACGGCGCGCGCTGGCTGCTCGACCCGGAAGCGGCGTCGGGCATCGCGACCATGGCCGCACCATCGGCCGGCGTCGTGCTGGCCATCGGCCCGGAAGGCGGCTGGTCGCCGAACGATCGTGCGGCCCTTATCGCCGCAGGATTCGGCGGCCTGCGTCTCGGGCCGCGGATCCTGCGCACCGAAACCGCAGGCATGGCGGCGATCGCGGCGCTGCAGGCGCGGTTCGGCGATCTTGCAGGCGTGTCCGCCGGCTGACGGCGGGCCGCTCGATCAGGCCGCGAGCGCCTCGCGCACCGACTGTTCGATCAGATCGATGTCGGGAATCAACGCGACATCGTCGTTGAGACGCACGCGGGCGCGCACCGCGAACGGCAGGTCGTCGCCATCGCCGTCGGATTCGTCGAGCAGGTGTTCGTCGGAGATCGTCACCAGCCGCGGGAAGCCCTCGGTCAGCAGCGCGAAGAACGGCAGGCGTGCATCGCCGCCCAGCGCCTTGAGTACGACGACCTTGCTGGCCAGGTCCGCCCGCTCGTCGCCCTGGCCCGACAGCACCGGGAACGCGACCAGCGGCAGGCGCCAGCCGCGCCAGCGCAGGCGGCCGAGCAGCCAGTCGGGCGCGTTCGCCACCGCTTCGGGCGGCGAGTACGACAGCACCTCGGAAATCGTCGCATTGGGCAGCAGCAGCTGGGTCGCGCCGGCGCGGATCAGCACGCCGCGGATCTCATGATGTGCAATCACAGCGACAGATCTCCCGAATCGAAACGACGCGCGCTCGGCATCCAGCGCGCGATGAGCCAGTCGGCGATGTCGACCGGCGTGCCCGACGGCCCGCCGCGTTCGGCGACGGCGCGTGCGGCGGCGGGGTCGTAGCAGTTGTCTTCGGACTGGCCGCCGACCAGGGCGCCCTGCCAGGCCGGCCCCATCGCCACGTCGACGAGCGACGGGTCGGCGCCGCTGAGGAACAGCAGCGCGCTGTCGTCGGCCGGTACCGCGTCGGCCAACGCTGCGACGTCGTCGATTTCGGCAAAGCGCAGCGCGCCGCCCGCAGCTTCAGGCAGCAGGCCCGGCGGCAGGAAATAGACCTCGCCAGGCGACATCGTCATGCCGGCTTCGGCCAGCTGCACGGGCATCGCCGTGGCACGCTCCATCTGCCGCACCAGCCGGTCGTAGCGCCCACCGTCGAGCTGCAGGCGCACCAGCACTGGCCGCGGGAAGCCCTCGGGCAGCGCGCCGAGCAACTGGCGCACCGCATCGGGGCCGCCGAGTCCGCCGGCAATCAGCACCACGCCCCGGACGGGGCCGTGGCCGTAGCTGTCGGTATCGGCCAGGCTCAGGCCCGAGATCCGGGTTTCGAGATCCGTCAGATCCCGCTCGAGCGTCTTGGCCGGTTGCACGGCCTCGGTGTCGGCATCGGCTTCGGCACTGCTGGCGGCATTGCGGAACGAGGGCAGCGCGTCTGCGTCGAGCAGTGTCAGCTCCGTAGCCGGTACGGGCGTTGCTGCCTGCGCGGCATCGGCATCGGCCGCGGCGGGCGCGTCGTTCGACGACGCTTCATCGGCAGCGTCCGCGGCACCGGACCAGGCTGCGAGATTCTCGTCGAGGTCACGCACCTCGACCGGCGGTGTGCTCGGCGGGGTGTAGCCCGTCTCGTCGTACTCGGCGAGTTCGAAGTCGAACGAGAACTCGACCTTCGGTGCCGCTGCGTGTTCCGGCGCGTCCGCAGGCTCGAACTCGGCCGAGACCGGATCGAAGGCGAAGTGCGCGCCGGCGTCGGAAGCTGCGGCATCGGCATCGTCGGCAACCGCGTCCGACGCTTTGCGTTCGTATCCGAACTCTACGGGCTGCGCGTTCGAGTCTGCGTCTGCGTCGGCATCGGGGCGCGTGCCGGCATCGCCCGCGCTGTGCGCATCGAACTCGAGGGGCAGCGGCGCGAGCGTCAAGGGTGCGGCTTCAGCCGGCGCCGGATCGCCATCAATGGCGTCGAACGCATGCGACTCGACCGGCGATGCGATGGCCTCGCCGATCTCCGCCGCCTCGGACGTATCAGCCGTCGCGTCGGTTTCGATCGTGTCGTCCGCTGCCGTCGCGGGCGTCGCTGCCGGTGGCAGGACATCACGCTGTCCGCGGAGCTTCGCGCCCAGGTGCCGGACCCAGCGCGCGGCGTCCCAGCCGGTGCGCTCGAGCACCAGCGCCGCTTCCTCGAAAATCACCGTACGGCCGTCGACGACGAACGCCGGCTCGAAGGCATCGAGCAGGTCCTCGTCGGCCGGCTCGAGCACCACCACCAGCACCGACGGGGCCAGCGCCTCGAGTGCCTCGGGGGCGTGCACGGTGGGGTCGAGCGTGCCCACCAGGTCCGCGCCCGCTTCGGCGAGGCCCTCGATGACGCGCTCGCGCGCAGCGCCTTCACGGGCGAGCACCACGGTGCGGACGGCCTCACGCATCGTCGCGCTCCAGCTTCAGCAGCGCGTAGACGTGCCGCAGCAGCTCGGGTTCCTGATAGGGCTTGCCGAGATAGCGGTCGACACCGATCTCGAACGCACGCTGGCGATGTTTTTCGCCGGTACGCGAGGTGATCATCATGATCGTCACATCACGCAGGCGCGGATCGGCCTTCATGTGCGTCGCCAGTTCGTAGCCATCCATGCGCGGCATCTCGATGTCGAGCAGCATCAGGTCGGGGACCCGTTCGTCCATGCGTTCGAGCGCGTCGACACCGTCCTTCGCCGTGATGACCTCGAAGTTGTGGCGTTCGAGCACGCGGCCGGTGACCTTGCGCATCGTCACCGAATCGTCGACCACCATCACCAGCGGCACCGCACGCCGCTCGACCGCCGGTTCGGGCGCCTGCACCGGCACCTCGGGTTGGGCGGCGAGCATCGCGCCGTAGCGACGCACCAGCGGTGCGATGTCGAGAATCACGACGACACGGCCGTCGCCCATGATCGTCGCGCCGAAGATGCCGGGGATTGAGGTGATCTGCGGGCCGGCCGGCTTCACCACGATCTCGCGGTTGCCGACGATTTCATCGACGGCCACGGCGGCGCGCAGTTCGCCGGCACGGATCAGCAGCAGCGGCATCTGCAGCTGGCCTTCGGCGCGCGCGGCCGGTTGGCCGACCAGGCGGCCGAGATCGTGCAGCTGATAGTCCTCGCCGCCGTAGCGGTAGGTCGCGCCCGGCGTCGCTTCGTTGCGGCCGATACGGCCCACGCCGCGGACCGAGGCGATCGGCACGGCGAAGCTGGTCTCGCCGATCCGCACGAACGCCGCCTGGGTGACCGCCAGCGTCTGCGGCAGGCGCAGGGTGAACGTGGTGCCGGCGCCCGCACGCGAGTGGATGTCGAACGTGCCGCCGAGCTGGCGCACTTCGCTGGCGACCACGTCCATGCCGACGCCGCGCCCGGCCAGGCGGCTGACCTCGGTGGCGGTGGAGAAGCCCGGCTGCAGGATCATCGCGTCGAGATCGGATTCGCGCACCTCGGCGCCGGCCTGCAGCAGACCGCGTTCCTCGGCGCGGCGGCGGATGGCCGCGCGGTCGAGACCTGCGCCGTCGTCTCCCACCTCCAGCACCACTTCCGAGCCCTCGCGGCGCACGGCGATGCGCACGCTGCCTTCTTCCGGCTTGCCGGCCTCGCGACGGGCGTCGGCGGATTCCAGGCCATGCGCGATTGCGTTGCGCAACATGTGCTCGAGCGGCGAGACCATGCGTTCGAGCACGTTGCGGTCGAGCTCGCCCTGGGTACCTTCGAGCCGGAGCTGGACCGGCTTGCCGGTGTCCTGCGCGGCCTGGCGGACCACGCGGCGCAGCCGCGGCACCAGACCGTCGAAAGGCACCATGCGCGTGCGCATCAGGCCTTCCTGCAGGTCCGAGCTGACGCGCGACTGCTGGGTCAGCAGGGTTTCGTACTGCTGCGTCTGGTCGTCGAGCATCTGCTGCAGGCTGCCGAAGTCGGCGGCGGTCTCGCCGAGTGCGCGCGAGAGCTGCTGCAGGGTCGAGAACCGGTCGAGCTCGAGCGGGTCGAACGTACTGTCGGCGGTGTCGCCCTCGCGCTGGTAGCGCGCGACGATCTGCGCTTCGGTCTCGATGTCGAGGCGGCGCAGCTGGTCGCGCAGTCGCGTATTGGTCTGCGCGAGCTCGTTCATCGCGCCTCGGAATGCGCCGAGCTGCTGTTCCAGACGCGCGCGGTAGATCGCGACCTCGCCGGCGTAGGTGACCAGCTTGTCGAGCAGATCGGCGCGGATGCGCACCTGCTCCTGGGAGCCGCGCAGCGCCGAGTCGTCGTCGTCGGGCGCGGCAGTGTCCAGATCGATCGGCGCCGACAGCGGTGCCAGCGTGACGGCGGGCGCGGCCTGTTCGGACGCCGGCGCGGTGGTGGGCGTCGACTGCGACGGTGTGCCGCTGAAGGCATCGACCAGCGCCTGCGACGGCCCGATCGCACGACGTTCGCCGGCGCGCGTGACCATCGTATGCAGGCGGTCGAAACCGCGTTCGAGCAGGCCGACGTCCGCGCGGCGCAAGGTGCGCTGCCGCTCGGCGACCGATTCGAGCAGCGTCTCCATCGCGTGGCCGAGTTCGCCGATCTCCATCAGGCCGGCCATGCGCGCGCCGCCCTTGAGCGTGTGCAGATCGCGCTGCAGACCGGCGACCGCGTCGCGGTCGTCGGGCGATTCGCGCAGCTGCGCGAGCAGCCCGTCGGCGTGGTCGAGCAGGTCGATGCCTTCCTCGACGAAGATGTCGACCAGCTCCGGATCGAGCCCTTCGAGCGACAGCGGTGCGTCGGGATCTTCCGGCAACGACGGCAGCGCAGCCGTTTCGATCGGCGCTTCGGCCGCCACTTCGGCAGCCGCGACGGGCTCGGCGCGCGGGGTCACTTCCGCCGTATCTTCCGTCGCGGATGTGTCGACGCCGGACGGCTCCACGTCCGCTCCGGGCGCTGCAGCGTGTTCGGGCGCAACGTCGTCGATCTCGGCCCCGGACGCGACGGCCGGACCGGGTTCGGACACCGGATCGTGCGCTTCCGCCACGCCCGGCAACGACGATTCGGGGTCCACGGGCGCCTCGTTTTCAGCCGCCGCACGCGTACGAGCGAGGTGCTCGAACCGCTCACGCTCGGCAGACAGCACCGCAGCATCGATCTGCGACTGGAGACGCAGAGCCCCGAGGGTCTGCAGCGCGCGCTGCGCGGCATCGGCCTGCAATGCAGCGTCCTGCGCCAGGCGCTCGGCTTCGAGACGTTCGGTCTCGAGGCGCTCCGCCTCCATGCGCTCGGCTTCGAGCCGTTCCGCCTCGAGGCGCTCGACCTCGGCCTGCGCTGCAGCTTCCTGCGCCAGGCGTTCGGCTTCGAGTCGTTCTGTTTCGAGACGTTCGGCTTCGATGCGCTCGGCTTCAAGGCGTTCTGCCTCGAGGCGCTCGGCCTCGGCCTGCGCTGCAGCTTCCTGCGCCAGGCGTTCGGCTTCGAGTCGTTCTGTTTTGAGACGTTCGGCTTCGAGGCGCTCCGCTTCGATGCGCTCGGCTTCAAGGCGTTCTGCCTCGAGGCGCTCGGCCTCGGCCTGCGCTGCAGCTTCCTGCGCCAGGCGTTCGGCTTCGAGACGTTCGGCATCGACGCGCTCCGCTTCGATGCGCTCGGCTTCAAGACGTTCCGCTTCGAGGCGCTCGGCCTCGGCCCGCGCCGCGGCTTCCTGCGCCAGGCGTTCGGCTTCGAGTCGCTCGGCTTCAAGACGTTCGGCCTCGACACGCTCGGCTTCGAGCCGTTCGGCTTCGAGACGCTCGGCTTCAAGACGTTCCGTCTCGGCCTGCGCCGCGGCTTCCTGTGCGAGACGTTCGGCTTCAAGTCGCTCCGCTTCGACGCGCTCGGCTTCCAGCCGTTCGGCTTCGAGGCGCTCGGCTTCAGCCCGTTCGGCGTCGCGCAGATCGGCATCGGGCTGCCCGGATTCCGGATGCATCAGCGCGTCGGAAGCAGCCTCGTCGAAGTTGTCGGCTGCTTCTTCCGCGTCCTCGCCCATGTCGAAATCGAAATGCTCGACCGGCGCTTCAGGCAGTCGATCGCGCAGCGCCTCGACCTCGGCGGCCAGCGCCGTGTGGACCGCGATGCGCGGCTCGGGCGCGTGCAGCTGGCGCAGGGCCTCGCGCGCCGCCGTGCAGACGCGCTCGAGCACGGACGCGACCGCCGGTTCGGGGGTGCCGTCCGATGCGGCCAGGCGACGGGCGTACTCCTCGGCCGGGCCGAGCAGCAGGCCGATCGCCGGCACCTCGGCCATTGCGAATGCGCCGTGCATGGTATGCAGCGCCCGCAGCAAGCGTTCGCCGTCGGCCGGGAGACCATTGGACGTCGCCGTCAGCCAGGACTCCACAGTGTGCAGATGGCCCTGGACCTCGGTGTCGAGAATTTCCAGCAGCAGGGCGTCGACCGATGCGGGCACGGTCTCGACACTGACCACATCCGTGACTTCGTCCATGGCGACGGCACCGGCCGGCGCGTCGACGGACGGCGCTTCGCTGCCGGCTTGCGCGAACGGCGCGGTCGTTTGCGCGGAGGCCTCGTCATCGGCTTCGTCCGACGCGACCATCAGCGGCGCGGGGCGCGCCGGGAGCGTGTCGTCACCGGCGGCAATGCGCGCGGCGTTGGCCTGCATGGTTTCCAGGTCCGCGCGCAGTGTCGCTTCGCCGCGCAGCACGGCCTGCAGTTCGGGCAGCGCATAGAACGCCTGGTCGACCATTTCGACCACGGCCGGACTGGCCGGACGGCCGTCGAGGACGCGGTTAAGCATCTGCTCGATCGACCAGCTGAATTCGCCGAGCGCCTTGGCGCCGACCAGGCGGCCGCTGCCTTTGAGCGTGTGGAACACGCGGCGGATCGGACGCAGCAGTTCGAGGTCGTGCGGCTGCGCGCGCCACGGCGGCAGCAGGGCGTCGAGGTTCTCGATCTCGCCGGCGAATTCCTCGAGGAACACCTCGCGGATCTCGTCGTCGATCTCGTCGCCGACGTCCTCGAAACCACCGGCGACATTGCGTACGGGGGCCGGCGTGACGGACGGTGCCGCCACGGGCGCAGCTGCGGTGGACGCCGCTTCGACCGGCGCGATGGCCGCCGCATCGGCCGGCGGGGTCCAGGCCTCGATGCCGCGCGCCAGCTGGCCGACGTCGATCGCCGCCGCGGTGTCGGGCGCACTGTGCGCTGCGGCGTCGGCGGTTTCGGTGGCATCGCGACGCGTGACCACGTCGGCTGCGGGCAGTGGCCAGTAGCCCAGCGCCTCGAGGCTGCTGCGGGCGATGTCGAGGATGTCGGCGCGATTGGCGCGCTGTTCGCGCAGGGCTTCGAGGTAGTACTCGAGGCTGGCGAGCGCGTCGGCGAACGTGTCGAGCTGGCGCCCGTTGGGCACGCGCTGGCGGGCGATGAGCTCGCGCTCGACGTACAGGCGCACGCCGTCGAGGTAGCCGGCGGCCTGGGGCAGTTCCAGCATCGCCAGCGCGCCACCGACCTCCGCCAGCAGGCGCGGGACTTCCTGCAGTTCGGCGTGGTCCCAGCTGGTTTCGACGAATGCCACCAGCGCCTGGCGCGCATCAGAGAAATTGGCGATGGCCTCGCGCATGAGCACGGTCATCGACTGCTGCGCCTCGACGGCCAGCGTGTCTTCGCCAGCCTCCGGGCCGTCGGCGCCGAGTCGGGAGACCTGGTCGTCGAGGGTCGCATCGACGTACAGCAGTGCGCCGGCGACATCGAGCAGCGTGTCTTCGCTGGCGGCGGTCGCGCCGCCGACGATGCCGCGCATCACGTCGCGCTGCTGCTGCACGACCGAGCGCGCCGCGCCCAGCCCGAGCATGCCCAGGGTATCGGCAACGCCGGTCAGCACGTCGACCTGGGCACGCAGGCTGGCGATGTCGGTCGAGGCGGTGCGCAGGTGCAGATCCAGCGCATCCTTGACCCGCAGCAGGTCCTCCTTGACCGCCGCCGCGACGGTGCCCAGCAGGGCTCGGTTGCGGCCGCCGAGACTGCCGCGCGCGTGTTCGAGTTCGGCCTCGCTGGGCAGCTGCGCGCCGAGATCGAAGGCCTCGCGCACCGCATCGAGCGCGGGATGCGCGGCCTGGCCGTGGGCGACGTGGTAGAGCAACTGGCGCGTGGGTTCCTGGGCGCCATCGGCCAGCACCGCATCGAGCGGCGAGGCCTGCAGGACCTGGCGGACTTCGCGTTCGATACCGGCGAAGATCTGCCGCAGGGCCGGGTGCGTGGCCGGGGCGAACGCACCATCCGCAAGCGCTTCGGCGACGCGAGCGCCGACCCAGAGCATGCGACGCTGCGATTCGCTGCCGGCGTGCAACGACAGCGCCGTCAGGCCGGTGACGAGGGCGTCGGTGTCACCGGGACCGCCGGTGCTCGGCCAGGCCTGCAGGGCGACGCGGACCTGGCGCAACGCGGCATCGGGATCGAGCGCTTCGGCCTCGTCCGTGCCGGCATCGGTGTCTGGCACGCTGCGCGCCAGGTCCGGAGCGAACAGGATGCTTTCGCTCAGGCCGGTCTCGCCGCGCGCGGCGCGCAGTTCGTTGAGCAGCGGCAGCAGCACGATCGGGATGTCGCGATGGCCGCCCTGCAGCCGCTCGAGGTAATCGGGCAGCAGCAACATGCCGCGCAGCAGTGCGGACGAGGCGAGATCGCGATCGGCGACGGCGCCGTCGCGCAGCGCGTGGGCCAGCTGCTCCATCTCCTCGACGACCATCGCCGGCGCCTGCAGTTCGACCATCTGCAGCGTGCCCTGGGCCTGGTGCAGATAGCCGGCGCACAGCCGCATGCGGCCCGGGTCGTCCGGGGCTTCGACGAAGCCTTCCAGTTCGATCCGCGCCTGGCGCAGCACCTCGTCCAGCTCGGGTTTGATCCAGCCGAGCATGGTGTGGTCGATGGCATCGCGCAGCACGCTCATGCCGCGACGCCGACGGGGTGGCCGCACGCATGCGCGCCAATGGAGCAGACGGTCATCGGATCCGTTCCGTGGTTCAGGCCGGCAGCTTGAAGTCGGCGACCGAACGACGCAGGTCGGCCGCCAGCTGCGCCAGGTTGCCGATCGACTCGGCGGTCTGGTTGGCGCCCTGCGAGGTCTGCTTGGTGATCGACTGGATCGTGTGCATGGCCTCGGTGATGTTGGTTGCCGCCGACGACTGCTGGCGCGCGGCCGAGGAGATGCCCTGGATGAGGTCGGCGAGGCTGGTCGACACGCTTTCGATCTCGCCCAGCGCGGTGCCGGCGTCCTCGGCCAGTCGTGCACCGGCGACCACTTCGGACGTGGTCTGTTCCATCGAGGTCACCGCCTCGTTGGTGTCGGACTGGATGGTCTGCACCAGCGTTTCGATGCGGCGGGTCGCGTTGGTGGCGCGTTCGGCGAGGCGCTGCACTTCGTCGGCCACGACCGCGAAGCCGCGGCCCGCTTCACCGGCGGAGGCCGCCTGGATCGCCGCGTTGAGCGCCAGGATGTTGGTCTGCTCGGAAATGTCGTTGATCAGTTCGACGATCGAGCCGATCTCCTGCGAGCTTTCGCCCAGGCGCTTGATGCGCTTGGAGGTTTCCTGGATCTGGTCGCGGATCGAGTCCATGCCGGCGATCGTCTCGCGCACCACGCCCGCGCCCTTGGTCGCGATCTGCACCGAGCGCTGCGCCACGTCGGCCGATTCGGCGGAGTTCTTCGAGACCTGGTCGATGCTGACCGCGATCTCGTTGATCCGGTCGGACGCGGAGTTGATCTCGGTGGCCTGGTGCTCGGCGGCTTCGGCCAGGTGCATCGCGGTGGCCTGGGTTTCCTGCGCGCTGGATGCCACCTGCACCGAGGTGTCGTTGATCGTCTGCACCAGGCTGCGCAGCTGCTCGATGGCGAAGTTGATCGAGTCGGCGATGGCGCCGGTCATGTCCTCGGTGACCGTGGCCTTGACCGTCAGGTCGCCTTCCGCGAGCGAACCCATTTCGTCCAGCAGGCGCATGATCGCCTCCTGGTTGCGGTTGTTGAGTTCCATCGTGGTCTCATACCGCTCGCGCTGCGCCCGGTTGAGCGACACCAGCAGGCCGGCGATTGCGACCAGGGCCAGCAGGCCGGCGATGATGCTGATCCAGATGTTGCCCAGGATGCTGCGGTCGGTCAGCGAGCCGAACGCGGTGAAGGCGTTGAACAGCGACTCGCTGTCGGTCAGCAGCTGGTCGGAACCGGCCACCAGCGAACCGGCTGCGGCCTGCGCCTGGAAGAGCTGCTCGCTGCTGCCCAGGATCGCCTCGAGTTCGGCGCGCATCTGCGCCCAGGCTTCGTCGGCACGGGTCAGCGCGGCGAGCGCATTGCCGTTGGTCAGCGCCTGCAGCTCGCGCGCAGGGTCGCCTTCGCGCAGGCCGGTCATGACCTGGTGGAAATCTTCGGCATTGCGGCGCAGCCCCTGGCCTGCGATCGCCGCTCCGGCGCCACCGGCCTGCACTTCGGTCACGCGGCGCGCCATGTCGCCGGCGATCACCACCTGGCGCAGCGCCATGTAGACCTGCGAGGACGGCGAGCCGCTGCTCGACATCGCGCGCACCAGTTCGTCGAGCTGCGCCTGCAGCTGCGGCACGCCCTGGCTGAAGCGCTGGGCCTGGCCGGCAAATGCGGTCACCGCCGCCTCGCTGTCGGCCAGACGCTGGGCGCTGGCGTTGAGCGGTTCCCAGGTGGCGGTGACGGTGGCGATCGGCCCCGCAACGCCGGTGGTCTGGCCGTAGCTGTCGTTGAGCTGGCGGATGTCGCCGTCGATCTGCGCGCGCGTGGCGTTGAACGCGGCAAATGCGGCCGCGTTGCCGCGCACCGCCTCGGTGCCCTGGTTGGCCAGGCGCTGGCTGTCCACGCGCAGGTTCGAGGCCGCCGTGCTCGCGCCGCCCAGGCGCGAGGCCTTCCAGGTGCTGTAGCCGGTGTTGAGGACCAGGACCGCGCCGGCGATGACGAGCAGCACGACCCAGAAGTTCGTGCCGAACGTGCGGCGCCTGGCGGTGAGGGTGTCGGCGGCTGTACTCATGTGGGCGTTCCGTTTCCTGATCCTGGGTGCGACGGCGGCCTTCAGGCCGCGGCGTGTCTGAATTCCGGCGTGCGGGCCAGGCGATCGAGGCTGAAGACGCCCCAGGTCGCATTGGCCTGCGCGTAGGCGCGGTCGACGAAATGGCCGTAGCGGCCTTCAGCGACGCGATCGGCGGAGACTTCGTCCTCTTCGAGGAAGCTGCGCTGGCCGAACAACTCGTCGATCGTCAGCGCGACATCGCCGCCGGGCTGGCGCACGATCAGCACACGCTGGCTTTCCTGCAGCACGGTGCGCTCGCCTTCGAGGAACTGCTTGAGATCGACGATCGGCAGCAGGCTGCCGCGGATGTTGGCCACGCCGAGCATCCACGACTGCGCGCCGGGCACCGGGGTGACCGGCGGCATCGGGAGGATCTCGATGACCTCGTCGAACGAGGACGCGAGCATGCGCCGGCCGATCCGGTAGCCGACGCCGCGCCACAGGCCCGGCGCGTCGAGCTGATCGGGCAGGCCGACGCTGTGCGCGAGACTGCGGCGTTCGTATTCGGCGAGAAGCGCGAACGCGGCGCCCACGGCCACGTCGCCCGGCTGCACGGCGGGCATCAGCCGGCCAGGACCGCGTTGACCTGGCTGATCAGCGCGTCCTCGGTGGGCGGCTTGACGATGTAGCCCTTGGCGCCCTGGCGCATGCCCCACATGCGGTCGGTCTCCATGCCCTTGGTGCTGACGATGATGATCGGGATGCCGGCGGTATCGGCGTCCTTGGCCAGCGCGCGCGTGGCCTGGAAGCCGCTCATGCCCGGCAGCACCACGTCCATCAACACCAGGTCCGGACGCTCGCGCTTGCACACCTCGATCCCGTCCTCGGCACTGGCCGCGGCCATCACCTGATGCCCGTGGCGTTCCAGCCACTGGGTCAGGACCGCGGTATCGGTCGGCGAATCCTCGATCAACAGGATGCGTGCCATGCCCTGCTCTCCCCTGCTCAGGCGGTGACGTGTGTACGGATGGCGTCGAGGAGCTCCTCGCGCGTGAACGGCTTGGTGACGTACTGCTCGGAGCCGACGATGCGGCCACGCGCCTTGTCGAACAGGCCGTCCTTGGACGAGAGCATGATCACCGGCGTGTTGCGGAACGTCTGGTTGTTCTTGATCAGCGCGCAGGCCTGATACCCGTCCAGGCGCGGCATCATGATGTCGACGAAGATGATCTGCGGCTTCTGGTCGGCGATCTTGGCCAGCGCCTCGAAGCCGTCGACTGCGGTGACGACGTCGGCGCCCTCGCGGCGCAGCAGCGTTTCGGCCGTGCGACGGATGGTCTTCGAATCGTCGATCACCATCACCCGCAAGCCTTCGAGGCTGCCGGTCGACGGCTTGTCGTCACTGCTCATGTGTTCTCCCCTGATGCGCGGCGCGGGTAACTTCGCGCGCCGATGCAGGGCGGTGTTATACCGCGTCGGCATGTCGGACTGTCAAGATTTCCGCGCGCTTTGTGCGCCGCGCCTCGAAATGGCCGACGGCGGCGCGCAGTGCGCGCCCTGATAAGATCGGGCGCCCTCAAGCTGCAGGCTGTTCGCATGTCCCTCGATGTCGTCGTGGTGATGGATCCGATCGGGTCGATCAAGATCGCCAAGGACTCGACGTTCGCGATGCTGCTCGAGGCCAGGCGTCGCGGGCATCGCCTGCACTACGTGCTGCCGGGCGGCCTGGCGATGGCCGGCGGCGAGGCGGTCGCCCGTGCCGCGCCGCTGGACGTGCGCGAGGATCCCGCAGACTGGTTCACCCTCGGCACGCCGGCCCTGCGCCGCTTCGGCGACGGCGACGTGGTGCTGATGCGCAAGGACCCGCCGGTCGACCCCGAATTCATCGGCGACACGCAGATCCTGAGCATCGCCCAGCGCCAGGGCGCGATGATCGTCAACGATCCGCAGGGTCTGCGCGACATGAACGAGAAGCTCGGCGCGCTGGCGTTCCCGCAGTGCTGCCCGCCGACGCTGGTCAGCCGCGATGCGGCTTCGCTCAAGGCCTTTGTGGCCGAACATCACGACGCCGTGCTCAAGCCGCTCGACGGCATGGGCGGGCGTTCGATCTTCCGCGCCGTCGCCGGCGACGCCAATCTCAACGTCATCCTGGAAACCCTGACCGACGGCGGCCGACGCCTGGCGATGGCACAGCGCTACCTGCCGGAGATCGTCGACGGCGACAAGCGCATCCTGCTGATCGACGGCGTGCCGGTCGACTACTGCCTGGCGCGGATTCCGCAGGGCGACGAGTTCCGCGGCAACCTCGCCGTCGGCGGCCGTGGCGAAGCGCGGCCGCTGAGCGAGCGCGATCGCTGGATCGCCGCCCAGGTCGGCCCGTCGCTGGCCGCACGCGGCATGCGCTTCGTCGGCCTGGACGTCATCGGCGACTGGCTGACCGAGGTCAACGTCACCAGCCCGACCTGCATCCGCGAGATCGACGCCGCCTACGACATCAACATCGCCGGCCTGCTGTTCGACGCGATCGAGCGCGGCCCCGCGCCCACGGCCTGATCGCCGCCGCGCGATTCGACGATGCAGGCTGCAGCGCCGCCTCCGCAGATCGAAGACGGCGCGCGCCTGGGCGCGACGCTGGTGCTGTCGCTGCTGGTGCACGGCCTGGTGGTGCTGGGCATCGGTTTCGCCACCGAGGACGCCGCGCCCGTGATGCCGACGCTGGACGTGATCCTCACCGAGACCACGAGTCCGCTGACCCAGGCCCAGGCCGATTTCCTCGCCCAGGCCAGCAATCAGGGCGGCGGCGAGCACGAGCAGACCAACCGTCCGCGCGAGGCGCAGATCGGCCAGGTGCCGCAGGACAGCACTGGCGTGGCGCCGATGGAATTGCGTGCGCAGTCGCCCGATGCGCAGCCCGCCCCGCTCGACCGCGTGGTCGCGAGCACGCGCGGCGACACCACGCTGCCGGCCGAAGACCCGACCGTGCAGTCCGACCCGTCGACGCTGCCGCGTGGGCCGGAGAAGATCGAACGCGACCTGGAGATGGCGCGCCTGGCGGCCGAGATCCACATGCGCTCGGAGCGCTACGCGCGCCGGCCCAAGCGCAAGTTCGTCTCGGCCAGCACACAGGAATACGCCTACGCCGCCTACCTGCGGCAGTGGGTGGACCGGGTCGAGCGCGTCGGCAACCTCAACTATCCCGACGAAGCGCGCCGCCGGCAGCTGGCCGGCGAACTGGTGATCAGCGTGGCGATCCGCCGGGATGGTTCGGTCGAGCGTGCCGACATCATCCGCAGCAGCGGCACCCCGCTGCTCGACGACGCCGCGCTGAACATCGCGCGTCTGGCCGAGCCCTATCCGCCCCTGCCGGCGACCGGCGATGCGGTCGACGTGCTGCACGTGACCCGCACCTGGAACTTCCTGCCCGGCGGCGCGCTGGTCGACGACCGCTGAGGGTCGCGGTTCCGACCCGCGATGCGCTTTCGAAGCGCGCGTTGCTCACTGCAGGCGCGCACTCGCGCGCGAATGGCGCTGCGGGACCACCCGTCGCGCGAGCGCCGCCCTACAGCCGCCGCCAGCCGATGCCCTCGCCACGGCGCCAGAACACGCCGCGCGCCTGGCCGTAGATCGCCGCTGCCGGGACGAAACCGAAATAGCGGCCGTCGAAGCTCGCACCGCGGTGATCACCGAGCACCAGCACCTGGCCATCGGGCACACGCAGGGCCTTCAGATCGGGCCCGCCGCCCGCGTCGAGATTCAGCGTGACCTGCACGTCGCCGAAGTCTTCCGGACCGCCCGCCTGCACGGCCAACGGAGCGCCGTTGATGGCCAGTCGCCCGCCGAGCAGATCGACACGGTCGCCACCCACGGCCACGACGCGCTTCACCAGGCGCGTGCCGTCGGATGGCGAGCGGAACACAACCACATCGCCGCGCGCCGGCACGTCGCCGTCCCACACCGTCCATTGCGTGAACGGCACCCGCAGCCCATAGGCGCGCATGTCGACGAAGACGCGATCGCCCGGGACCAGCGCCGGTTCCATGGAGCCGGTGGGCACGTGGTAGTGGTTGGCGAGCGAGGAGCGTGCGACGAGCAGCAGGCCGAGCAGACAGAACAGCGGCAGGCCTTCGCGACGCAGCCAGCGCCGCAGCCGGGGGCCGCGCTGGCCGGCGCGCCAGGGAGACGGTGAAGTCGAAGTTGCAGTCATGCGCGCGTCCGTGGCGGGTTGACTGTCAGACCGGTCCGGGCGCGCCGGGTTCCGCGGCCCGGCGCGCGGCGCGCAAGGCGGCCTGTTCGACCAGGGTCAGGGCGACGTTGTCGCGCAGATACGCCGGCTCCACGCGCTCGGGCGCCAGCGTCTCGCCGCGGGCGAATGCGGTCGCGGCCAGACGGGCCAGATCGCCCGCGCGCGGCAGTGCCGACGCGTCGACATGCGCCAGGCGCGCGCCGAGCCGCGCCTGCAGCGCGCCGTCCACGGCCGAAAAACCGGTGCCGACCCCATGCCAGTGGCCGGAGGCGTCCGGCAGCGCGACGCGCTCGGGTCCGCACACGCGCGCCTCGCCGAGCGCGACCGGGCCGTCAGCCGTCGCCGTGAACGCCTGGCTGTACACCTCGCCCATGCGCGCATCGATCGCCGCCAGGACCGGCGTGCCTTGGGCGACATCGGCGCGCATCGCCAGCACCGCGAGCGTCGAGCAGGCGACGACCGGGCGGTCGAGCGCCAGCGCAATGCCCTGCACCAGCGCGATCGCCAGGCGCACGCCGGTGAACGCGCCCGGCCCGCGACCGACCGCGACCGCATCGAGCTGGCTGCGCGCGATGCCGGCTTCTTCGAGCAGGCCCTCGGCCCACGGCAATGCGAGTTCGGCGTGGCGGCGCGGCGCGATCTCGAAGCGCTCCAGCACGCGGCCGTTGTCCCAGATGGCGACCGAGCAGGCCTCGGTGGCGGTTTCGAACGCGAGCAGTTTCATGGGGCCGGGGAGTCGGGATTCGGAAGGGATTCGGACAGCGTGTCCGGGACGATTGTCGCAGGCGTGGCGAAGAACGATGCAACGGTCGCGATCTCGCGGGTGCGTGGCAGCGGTGGCAGCGAATCGAGGAAGACCCCGCCGTAGCTGCGGCCGAGCAGGCGCGGATCGCACAGCACCAGCACGCCGCGGTCGAACTCGGTGCGGATCAGCCGACCGACGCCCTGCTTGAGTGCGATCACCGCCTGCGGCAGCTGCTCGTCGCGGAACGGGTTGCCGCCGGCGCGGCGGATCGCGTCCAGGCGCGCCTCGAACACCGGATCGTCAGGCGCGGCGAACGGCAGTTTGTCGATGACCACCACGCTCAGCGCATCGCCGGCGACATCGACGCCTTCGCGGAAACTCGCCGCGCCCAGCAGTACGCCGTTGCCCGATTCGCGGAAACGCTGCAGCAGCACGTGGCGTGGCGCTTCGCCCTGCACGAACAGCGGCCAGGGGCAGTCGCGACTGCCGTCGCGCAGCAGGGCCGCGGTCTCGCGCAGCGCGCGGTGCGAGGCGAACAGCAGAAACGCGCGTCCGCCCGAGGCGTGCAGCACCGGCAGCACCGCATCGACGACGGCCCGCGTGTAGTCCGGCGCCGCCGGCTGCGGCAGCCGGGGCGGCAGATAGCACAGCGCCTGGTGCGCCCAGTCGAAGGGGCTGGGCGTGAGCAGCGTGCGCGGCGCCTCGATGCCCAGACGCGCGGCGATGTGATCGAAGTCGCCGTCGACGGTCATCGTTGCCGAGGTGAAGATCCACCCTGCGCGCGATGCCTCGCGATGGGTGCGCAGCGGCGCCGAGACGTCCAGCGGCGTGCGTTGCAGGCGAAAGCCACGCGGGGTGAGTTCGTACCACAGCACGCCGTCGTCGCCTCGGGCGTCCGGCGCGTCCTCGTCGGCCGCCGGTTCGGCTTCGTCGAACATCGAGTCGGCCGCTGCGCTGCCGTCGTTCCATCGCCGCAGCCGGGTGATGAAGGCCTGCGCGCGCGCATGACAGCTGTCGAGTCCCGGCGAGGCTTCGCGCACGGGCGCCAGCGCATCGCGCAGATGCAGCAATGCCTCGTCGAGCGTATGCAGCGCATCCTCGACCGACGGCTCGTACAGCGCGCGGTACCGCGTCCCGCGCGGCGGCAGACCGTCCATCGCGACGCGCAGCGCGCGCGTCGCGTCCTCGAGCCACTGCGCGGGGCCTTGCAGCACAGGCAATGCGCCGGGCACATTCTTGCATTCGGCAATCGCATCGCGCGCCAGTTCGACCAGCGGCCGCGCGCTCATGCCTTCGCCGAAGAACTGCGCGGCGAGTTCGGGCAGCTGATGGGCCTCGTCGACGATGAAGACCTGCGCGCCGGGCAGGATCTCGCCGAAGCCCTCCTGCTTGAGCGCCAGATCGGCGAGCAGCAGATGATGGTTGACGACCACGACATCCGCAGCCTGCGCGCGTTGCCGCGCCTGGACCAGGAAGCACTCGCTCCAGAACGGGCACTCGTTGCCCAGGCAGTTGTCGACGGTGGAGGTGACCAGCGGCAGCAGCGGTGTGTCTTCGGGCAGGCCGTCGAGTTCGGCCATGTCGCCCATGCGCGTGCGCCCGGCCCAGGCGACGATGCGCTGGAGGTCGTGGGCCTGTTCGCGCGAGGTCAGGCGTGGCGCGCCACGGGCCTGTTCCAGGCGATACAGACACAGATAGTTCGCACGGCCCTTGAGCAAGGCGCTGCGCAGGCCGCTGCCGAGCGCGTCGCGCACGCGCGGCAGGTCGCGGTGGAAGAGCTGGTCCTGCAGCGCGCGCGTGCCGGTCGAGACGATGGTCTTCAGGCCCGACAGCAGGGCCGGAACGAGATACGCGAATGTCTTGCCGGTGCCCGTGCCGGCCTCGGCGAGGAGCGTGGCGCGCGCATCGATGGCGTCAGCGACCGCGCCGGCCAGTGTCTGCTGCGCGGCGCGTGGCCGGAACGCGTCGATGCGCGCGGCCAACAGACCGCCCTCGACGAGCGCGTCCCGGCTGCGGTCGGCGAGGCGGTCGCCGCGCGCGGCGGCGGGTGCCGGGGTGGTCAGAAGCGGTCGGGGCCGGCGACGCGGCAGCCGTCGGCCTGATGGCGCGCCTGCGCCGCGCCTTCGGCATCGCCGGTCGACAGGCGCACCTGCTCGAGGGTGATCCAGTGGCGCCGGCACAGTGGGCCGACCTGCGCGCCGAGCGCATACGCGCGCTCGGCCAGCTGCGTGGCCATGACCAGGTCGTTCTGCAGCACCGCCAGCTCGGCGCGCTCCTGCAGCAGCGCCGGATCGCCGTCGACGATGCCCAGCGCCTCGTCGAGCGCTGCGACCGCGCCGGCGAGATCGCCCTGGGCCTCGAGTGCGACCGCACGTGCGCGCAGGTCCTCGACCATCGGGTCGCGCAGCGGCTGCACGGCCAGTTCGCCATCGCCATCGCCGGCCGAGGCGCGGATCGCCTGGACCATCGTCTGCGGCGGAATGGTCGATGCGGGCGCGCTGTCGGCGGCGGTCGGTGCCTGACTGGCACAGGCGGCGAGCGCGAGTGCGGTCGCGACAGCGGACAGGCGGAAGGCGGCGTGGACTGGCTTCATCAGGGCGATTCCTGGACAGGGGGCGCCGGCTCCGGCGCGGGTGCTGCGGTCGGTGCAGGTTCGGGTGGCGTATCGCGGCCGAAGCCGAAGAACTCGCGCCAGCCGCGCCGCGCCTCCTGCTGCACCGGCGCGCCGGTCGCATCGACGAGCGTGCCGTTCTCGTCGACGAAAGTCTGGTCGGGGTTATAGCTCGGGCACGGCTGGTAGGGCGGCGCGTAGCCGGCGGCGAAGGCGAAGCGACGCGCCTCGGGGCAATCGGCATCGGTGGCGTTTGATTGCGCGATCCACTGCCATTCCAGCCCGGCGTCCCCGACTTCGAGCGGCGCACTGGGCAGGCGCGAGAAGATGCCCGACCACACGCGCATCGCGCCGGTGGCGCCGTAGAGGCCGGTCTGCTCGTTCTGGTCATTGCCCACCCAGACAACGGCCAGGTGGTCGCCCGTCCAGCCGGCGAACCAGCTGTCGCGGCCGTCGTTGCTGGTGCCGGTCTTGCCGGCGGCATTGAGCCGGCCGAGTCCGTCGTTGACCAGCTGCCGGCCGGTGCCCGACGTGACCGCGTGCTGCAGAGCCAGCGTCACCAGACGCGCGGCGATCGCGTCGCCTTCCTGCGCCGGCGGCGGCGCGGTGTCGTAGCGGCTCAGTACCTGACCCTGCTCGTCGATCACGCCGCGCACCGCGCGCAGCGGCTGGATCTCGGCGCCCGAGGCGAGGAACTGGTAGAGCTGGGCCATCGCGTAGGGGCTCTGGTCCATCGAGCCGAGCGTCAGCGAGGGGTTGGGCGTGGCGCGGACGCCGACCAGGCGATAGATCATGTCGGCCAGCGCATGCGGGCCGATGTCCTGGCCGATGCGCACCGTGGCCTGATTGTAGGAGCGCGCCAGCGCATCGATCATCCGCACGGTGCCGTGACTGCGGCCGTCGGAATTGCCGGGCGACCACGAGCGGCCGTTCGGCAGGGTGATCGTGACCGGCGAATCGTCGACCCAGCTCGCGAGCGAATAGCGCTGCGGCTGGGTCCCCAGTGCAATCAGGTACACGAACGGCTTGAGCAGCGAGCCCACCGGACGGTGCGCTTCGACCACGCGATTGAAGCCGTGCTCGACCGGATCGCGACTGCCCACCGCGGCGACGATCTCGCCCGAATGCACGTCGGTGACGACCAGGCCGGCCTGCAACGGCGGCCGCTTGCCGGTGGACAGATCCTTGATCGTACGCACGGTCGCGCCTTCGGCGTAGGCCTGGGCCGACGGCGCCATCGCGGTCATCACCGACAGACCCGCGCCCTGCAGTTCGCCGGCCGGGTAGTCGCGCGCCAGCTGGCGCCGCACCAGGTCGACGTAGGCGGGAAAGCGGTTGGCGGCAATGCTGCCGGGCGTGTCGGTGACGCCGAGCGGACGCGCGATGGCCCGGTCGTGCGCGGCCTGGTCGATCAGCCCGGACTGGAGCATCTTGCCGAGCACGAAATCGCGGCGTGCCTGCGCGCGCTCGGGATGACGGCGCGGATCGTAGTGCGAGGGCCCGCGGATGATGCCGACCAGCAGCGCGACCTGTTCGGTTTCCAGGTCGTCGAGACGGCGCCCGAACCAGAACTCCGAGCCCGCCGCGACGCCGTGGATCGCCTGCGCGCCGCGCTGGCCCAGATACACCTGGTTGAGATAGGCCTCCAGGATCGGGCCCTTGCCGTAGCGTGCCTCGATCAGCATCGCGTACAGGATTTCGTTGAACTTGCGCGTGTAGGTCTGCTCGCGGCCGATGCCCAGTAGGCCGCTGCGGGCGAGCTGCTGGGTCAGCGTGCTCGCGCCCTGGCGCGTTTCGCCGGCGCGCAGGTTGATGAAGGCCGCACGCGCCATGCCGCTCAGGTCGATGCCGTGGTGGTGCGCGAAGTCCTGGTCCTCGACCACCTGCAGCGTGTCGGTCAGCAGCTGCGGCACCTCGTCGATGCGGACCAGGCGACGCTCTTCCTGGCGCTGTCCGTAGAGCGTGGCGATACGCGCCGGATCCATGCGCGCGACTTTCAGCGTGCGCTCGCCGTCGCCGTCGCGCAGGCGCGAGACGCGCCCACCCGACAGCGAGACCTGCACACGGCCCGGCGCGACCACGCCGTCGACATCGCGGAAACCGCGGCTGGAGATCGTCCAGCGCGCGCCTGTCGTCGCATAGGTGCCCGGCTTGATGCCGTCGCCCTCGCGATAGCCAGCTGCGTCGAGTTCGGTCTTGAGCGTCGCGGCGTTCATCGCCAGGCCCGGCGTGATCTGCAGCGGGCGCGCGTACACGCGCGTGGGCACCTGCCAGGTCAGCGCGCCGAACTTCTCGGTGACCTGACTGTTGAGGTAGACCGTGTAGGGAATCAGAAAGCCCAGCCCGAGCCCCACCAGCGCCAGCACCACCGTGACCGCACGCCGCCGCCAGACCGGTGGCGCGCCGTCGTCCAGATCATCAATGTCGTCGTCTTCGTAATCGATCCGGGCCATGGCACCAACGCGCAGTTGCCCGACGCGGAGTGCGACAATGGGCAGCGGCGCGAGTCTAGCGCAGCGTCACCGCGCGCTCCTGGGACAGGGTCGCCCTTCATTCAGACTGTCGGAACCGCGCGTTGCTGCTCGCTCTCAGTTACCAGCTCGATCGCCTCTCCTCCCGACTGCATCGCTCCAGGCTCGCGCTGCATGCGCGCGGGTGGCGCGGGTTGCTCGAGCGCATGCGCGGCGGCGCCCATGGTGCGACCGCGCCGATGACCGCACCCGACCCGCACGTGCACCGCGGACCGCAGCTCGCCGACGCGCATCTTCCCGGCGGACCGCACGTGCTGATGATCGATGTCACGACGCCCCGCCCCGATCGAGACTCCGGATCGGTGCGCGCGTTCGGTCTCATGACGCTTCTCGTCGAAGCGGGCTACCGGGTCGAATTCCTGCCCGATGACGGCCGTGACGCGGGGCACTACAGCGACGCGCTGCGTGCGGCCGGCGTGCAGGTGCATCTGGTGGCCGGCACGTCGGCGCGGATCCGCTGGCTCAGTGCCCACGCGCCCCGGTGCGAGGCGGTGATCGTCAGCCGCTATCACCTGGCCGAGTCGATCTTCCCGCTGCTTCGGCGCATCGCTCCCGCCACGCGGCGCATTCTTGACACCGTCGATCTCCACCACCTGCGCGAACTGCGCGAAAGCGAGCAGCGCAATGATCCGAAGCTGCGCAGGCTCGCTGCCATGACGCGCAAGCGCGAGCTTGCCGCGGTCCGTGCTGCCGATGTCACATGGGTCGTCAGCGCGGCGGAGCAGACATTGCTCGCCCACGCGCTGCCCGGATCGCAGGTGCGCGTCGTGTCCAATATCCAGAATCCGGAACCTGAGGTTCCGGGTCCCGAGCACAGGCGAGGGGCGGTATTCGTCGGCGGCGCCGCGCATCCGCCGAATCTCGATGCGGTCGCATGGCTGCTCGATGCCTTGCTACCGGCGATGCGCCAGGCGGTGCCCGACCTGGAACTGCATCTGGTGGGCGAAGGTCTGGAGAAGGCCGTGCCGCGTCCGCCGGCGGGCGTGATCGTCCACGGGTTCGTGCCCGACCTGAGGCCGCTGCTGCGCGAGATGCGTGTGGGCGTGGCGCCCTTGCGCTTCGGGGCTGGAGTGAAGGGAAAGGTGAACCAGGGCATGGCTCACGGCCTGCCCATGCTGGTGACCCCCTGCGCGGCCGAGGGGATGCACCTGCGCGATGGCGCGCAGGCCTTCATTGCGCAGACGCCCGAAGCGTTCGCCGAAATCATCGCGCGGCTGGACGCGGATGACGCGCTCTGGCTGCAGGTGTCCCATGCGGCCCGCGAACATGTCGCGCAACATTTCTCCGCAACCACAGCGCGAGCAGCCGTGATCGCCTCGCTTCGACTGGACACACCCGCCTGATGCGTCTGTTGCTGATCGCCTACGAGTTTCCGCCGTCACCCTCGCCGCAGTCGCTGCGCTGGACCTACCTGGCGCGGGAGCTGCATCTGCTCGGCCACGAGGTCCATGTTCTGACTGCGGATCTGGGGGGCGAGACCCCGGGGCTGCCGCGTCTGCCGGACGACGTGCGCATACACCGCACCTATCCCGGTCCTGTCCGCGGACTGATGTCGTGGTTGCGCAAACGTCGCCAGCGCAAGATCGAAGCCGGTCTCGTCGATGCAGCCCAGGTGGCTGCGGACCAGCCGTCGCTCGCCGCGGCGATCCGTCCGCCGCGCAACTGGAAACAGCGGGTATCGGAAGCCATCCAGGCTACGGCGCAGTTCATCCATTACCCGGACATCCGCGGCGAATGGCGTCCCTGGGGCGCGCGTGGCCTGGATCGGGTGCTGGATGCGATCGCGCCCGATGCGGTGATCAGTTCCCACGAACCGGCCACGACGATCGAACTCGCCTTGCGCGCGCGACGCCGGGGCCTGCCGTGGGTGGCCGACATCGGCGATCCGGTCCTCGCTTCATACACGCCGCCGCGCTGGCGCGCGCGTGCAGTCCGCATCGAATCGGCCATGTGCCGCGAGGCCGCTCTGCTGACGGTCACGACCGAGGCGACCGCGGCGCTGATGCGCACGCGCCATGCGCGCAACGCGGACGTGCTGGTCCTGCCACAGGGCCACGACCCGCGTCGCACGCCCGCACCCACCGACGGCGTCTTCGACGCCGCCAGGCTCGAACTTCTCTACACGGGGAGCTTCTACAGCTTCCGACGTCCCGACGCACTGCTCGCCGGCCTGTTGCGCGTACCTAACGTGCGGCTGACGATCGCGGCGATCACCGTTCCCGAAGCCGTGCTTGAAGCGGCACGCGCTGCACCGGATCGCATCCGCCTGCTCGGCTTCCGTCCGCACGACGCGATCCTCGATCTGCAGCGCGCAGCACACGTGCTGGTCAACATCTCCAACGACGACATGACCCAGATCCCGGGAAAGGTGAACGAGTACTTCGGCGCCTGCCGCCCGGTGCTGAACCTGGGGCCGGGCGACGATGTGGTGTCCGGGGAAATCGACCGACTGCGCCGCGGCTGGAACTGCAGGAATACGCCAGACGCGATCGTCGAGTGCCTGGCCGGGTTGCGCGACGCGCACGCCGGCGGCGCACTCGATGCACGGGTCGACCTGTCCGCCGAACGCGTGGCGCACATCGGCTGGCCCTCGATCGCGGCACGACTCGACTCGGCACTGCGCAGCCGGCTCAATTCCCGCTGAGCGACGCCGCCCGCAGCCGCCCGGCGAGTTCCGCCTGCCCGGGGACGTTGGGTTCGATCTCTCGCGCCGATGCCAGCGCGGACTGGGCGCCGGCGAGGTTGCCTGCGCCCAGGCGCTCGTCGCCGATCGCCAGCCAGCGCTGGGCGAGACGGCGGCGGGCCTCGCGCACGGCGCCGGGGTCTTCGCCCAGTGCGGCGCGTGCGTCGAGACAGGTGCGCGCGCGTGCCAGGCTGTTGGCGCGCAGGCCGGCGTCGAAGCATTGGCGCGCGGACGGCAGCAGGCGCGCCGATGCACGTGCCACCGCGGCGTCGTCCGGTGCCACCAGGCGCGCGGCGCGGATCTTGTCGAAGGCACTGTCGCCCGGTGGAGAGAGCAGATCGCCGCGCGCCTCGGCCGCGACCGCCTGTTGCAGCAGGGACTCGACCCGCTGCCGCCGCTCGGCCGGCGGCAACTGCGGGCCGAGCCGGGCGTGGCGCGTGCGCGAACGTTCGATGTGCTCACCGGCGTTGCGCACCGCATTGCTGTCGGGCGCCAGCGCGCGCGCCTCGCGCAACTGGGCGTCGGCATCGGCGAAATTGAAGTCGCGGGCGAAGCGTTCCGCTCGCGCCGCATAGGCCGCGCCCGCGTCCTCGAGGCCGCGTTGCGCGCGTGCATCCTCGGGATCGAAGTCCAGCAGCGTGCGCCATTGCGCGACCGCGCGTTCGACCTGCCCGGCCTCGAGACTGCGGGCGGCGCGCCGGCGCAGCGCATCGAGTTCCTCGGTCAGGCGGGCTTCGGTATCGGGCAGGTCGGCGTGCCCCGGGTCGTAGTCACGTGCGGCTGCGATCGTGGCGGCGGCGTCGCGCAGCGCGCCCTGCCGCAGGCCGGTGCGCGCGCGTTCGAGCAGCGTGGCCAGTGCATCGTCGCGCCCCCGCAGGGCGTCCGCATTGTCGGGCTGCAGCGCCAGCACGCGCTGATAGAGCGGCAAGGCCGCGCGCGGACCGCCATCCAGGTGTCCGGCGGCGTGGGCCGCCTGCGCCGACTCGACGAGTCCATCGAGCCCCGCGCCGGCGGCCTCCGCCGCGCGCAATGCGGAGGCGACTGCGTCGACATGCTGGCGCGGCGCGGACAGTGCCCGGGCCAGTCGCAGTGCTTCATGTGCCTCGTCGTACCTGCCGGCCTCCACCGCGGCGGCGGCCTGCGCCACGGCACGGCGGGCGATTTCGGCCAGGCCCGTACGCGGACGCGCATCGTCGGGATCGAGCGCAAGCGCCGCCTCGTAGAGTTCACGCGCGCCGCTGCCGTCGTCGGCGCTCAGACGGCCCGCCGCCGTCGCCGCCGCGGCGTCGTCGAGCAGCGCCTGTACGCGCGCCTCTGGCCACAAGCGGTCGACCACGAACTTCCGCACGCCCGTCACCAGCAGCACCACGACGACCAGCACCCCACCCGCCAGCCACGCCAGGCGCCAGCGTTGCGCATGTCCGGGACGCGCGTGGCGGCGCCGCGCGCGCGCCATCGGTGCTCGCGCCGCTCGCTCTCCCGGCTCAGACATGTCGTTTCCGTGTCGCACGCCGCGCAGTATGGAAGCGCGTACTGAACGGACGCGTCACCGGCGCGAGGCGTCGACGCCGGGCATGTCGTCGAGCTTGCCGAGCACACGCGCCAGCTGGCCGTAGTCGGTCACGCGCACGCGCAACCGCAGGCGCACGCGCGACAGCCCGAGCGTCTCGCTCTGGATCGACAGCACATGCACGTCCTCCTGCGCGATGACGTGACTCAGATCCTTGAGCAGGTGCCGGCGGTCGAGGGCGTCGACCTCGATGTCCGATTCGTGGCCGCCGCCGGCGCGTCCCCACTCCACCGGCAACACGCGCTGCGGCGACTGTGCCGACAGGCGCAGGAAGGCGGCGCAGTCGCGGCGGTGCACGGTGACGCCGCGCGCACGGGTCAGGTAACCGGCGACCGGCTCGCCCGGCAGCGGCCGGCAGCAGCGCGCCACCTGCACCAGCAGATTGTCGACACCGACGACATGGAATTCCGATGCCACCGGCTTGGGCACGTGCCGGGGCTGGCGCAGCGGCAGCACCGGCGCAGAGGTGTCGTCCGGTGCGTCGCGTTCGCGCTCGAGCTCCAGCAATGCCCGGCCGACCTGGTTGGGGCCGACATCGCCGAGCGCGACCAGCACGTACAGCTCCTCCACCGTCCCCACGTTGAAGCGCGACAGCACTGGCGCGAGATCGTGGTGCAGCACACCGAGCCGGCGCAGATCCTTCTCGAGCAGTTCGCGGCCGGCCTGCAGGTTGCGAGCGCGGTCGAGCTTGTGGAACCAGCTGCGCACCTTCTCGCGCGAACGTGGACTGGCGAGAAACCCGTTCGCCGCCACCAGCCAGTCGCGTCGCGGTGCGGCCTCCTTGGCGGTGAGGATCTCCACGCGCTCGCCGCTGCGCAGCACGTAGTCGAGCGGCACGATGCGGCCGTCGACCTTCGCGCCGCGACAGCGATGCCCCACCATCGTGTGCACCTGATAGGCGAAATCCAGCGGCGTGGCGCCCTGCGGCAGATCGACGACTTCGCCCCTGGGGGTGAGCACGAACACCCGGTCTTCGACCAGCTCGGTGCCGAGGGCGCCGGCCAGCGCCTGGCCGTCGTCGCGTGCCGGATCGGTGTGCGCCTCGAGCAGCCGGCGCATCCATTCGATGCGCCGCTCCAGCGCCGCCGCACTGGCCGACGACGAGCGCTGGGAGCCGCCGGTCTCCTTGTAACGCCAGTGCGCCGCGACCCCGAGTTCGGAGGCCTCGTGCATCTCGCGCGTGCGGATCTGGATCTCAAGGGTCTTGCCGTCCGGCCCGACCACGGCCGTGTGCAGCGAGCGATAGTCGTTGTGCTTGGGCCGGGCGATGTAGTCGTCGAACTCGCTGGGAATCGGCGTCCACAGCGCATGCACCACGCCCAGCGCGGCGTAGCAGGCCGGAATGTCGTCGACGAGCACGCGCACCGCACGCAGGTCGTAGAGCGCGCCGATCGGCACCTGCTTGCGCTGCATCTTTTTCCAGATGCTGTAGATGTGCTTGGGGCGGCCGGCGACGTCGCCGTGCACACCCTGCGCACGCAAGGCATCGCCCAGTTGCACGCGCACCTGCTCGATGTAGCGCTCGCGGCCGGCACGCTTGTCGTCGAGCAGGCCAGCGATGCGCCGATACGTCTCGGGCTGCAGATAGCGGAAGGCCAGGTCTTCCAGCTCCCATTTCAGCTGCCAGATGCCCAGCCGGTTGGCGAGCGGCGCGTGGATGTCGCGCGTGAGCGCGGCCAGCGCGCGGCGCGCTGCATCGTCGTCGCTGCGGGCCGCGGCGCGCATCAGCGCCAGCTGCCGTGCCAGCAGCACCAGCACCAGGCGCAGGTCGCGGATCAGCGCCAGCAGCAGGCGCCGCAGGCCTTCGGGATTGCCTTCGCTCACATGCTCGGCGTGCAGCGACCACACCTGACGCGCGGCGACGAGCCCGTCGAGCAGCGGCACGATCGCAGGCAACTGCCGTTGCAGGGGTGCAGACCAGTGGGGCACCGCGTCGGCGATCGCGCTCGCCACGATCTCGGTGTCCGCCCCCAGCAATGCCAACGCGCCGAGCGTGTCGACGAGCACGGCTTCGTCGGCATCCGGCAAGGCAGCCTCGCCAGGCAGAAGGGCCAGCAGCGCGTGCACAGCCGTGCCCGGCGCGGCCGTCGTCGGCAGCGCCAGCAGGCGGTCGCGCAGGTTGTCCGGTCGCTCGGGCACGGCGCCGCTCGATGCGTGCAGGACGGTCTACACTAGCCGCGCCCCGACCGGAGGAACAGAGCATGCGTGCAGTCCACAGTGTCTTGATCGCGGCGGCGCTCGCCGTCGCCTTGCCCGCCTCAGCGCAGGAGCGCATCGAGGACCGCCTGACGGCCGCCGAATTCCGCGCCGCAGGACTGGGCAAACTCAGTGACGCGGAACTGGCGCGGCTCAACGAACTGCTCGCGCGCGACGGCGCGCCTGCCGCTGTCGCCGCGCCCGCGGCACCTGCGGCCGATGTCGAGGCGCGCATCGCGCAGGCACGCGAGGAAGGTCGCCGCGAGGCGCAGAACGACCCGCGCGGCGTGCGGACCGCCGAATCGCGCGAGCCCATCGAAAGCACCCTGCCCGGCGCATTCGCGGGCTTTGCGCGCGGTCGCGAGTACACGCTGTCGAACGGCCAGGTCTGGAAGCAGATCGACGGCGCCTCGATCGCGGGTGCGCGCGGCCAGGATGTCGGCGTACGGGTGCGCCCGGGGTTCATGGGCGTGTGGTGGTTGCAGGTCGACGGTTACAACACCCAGGCCAAGGTCGAGCGCGTGCGCTGACCCGTATTCCAGGAGCATGCCGATGCGCACGACAGTCCCGATGATCCTCGCTGCCGCATGCGCGTTTGCGAGCGCGCCCATCCTGGCGCAGACCGCGACGCTGCAGTCCCGGATGGGCGATGCGCAGTTCCAGGCGGCAGGGCTGCACAAGCTCGATGGCGAGGAACTGCACGCGCTCGAGCAGTGGATCGCCTCGCAGCAGTCGGCTACGCGCGATGCGCCCGTGTCGGGGCCGTTCGATGGCCGGCATGCGCGTGCCCGCGACGCCGCCGAGGCCACACCGGTCAACAGCACGCTGGTAGGGCGATTCGAAGGCTTCGCACGCGGCCGCACCTACACGCTGGCCAATGGGCAGGTCTGGCAGCAGTCCGGCGATGCGCCGCAGGTGGGTGGTCGCAGCGAAGCGCCGGCAGTGGAGATCACGCCGGCGCGTCTGGGCGGGTGGTGGATGCGCGTCGATGGCTACAACGCGCGCGTGCGGGTCGAGCGGGTCAGGTAAGCGCTGACACCCGCGCGGCGAGTTTCTTCGGCGACACGCCGCCCTTGGCGCCCAGCTCCTGGGCGAACAGCGATACCCGCAGCTCTTCGATGTCCCAGCGCAGAGCCTGCCAGTCGGGCTCGGCGCTGCGGCCGTTCGCCGCCGCCTCGGCCAATGCGTCGACGAAGGGTTTGACGTCGAGCATGCGCTGCTGGTCGCGCTGAGGATCGCGCTGTCCACGCTCGGCGCGCAGGGCCAGCGCATGCAGCCAGCGCGGATACTCCGACAGCGCGCTCGCCGGCACGGTGCGCAGAAAGCCCGGTGGCACCAGGGCATCGAGCTGGCTGCGCATGTCGTCGAGATTCGCGCGCGCCCAGCCCATCAGTTTCGACTCGAGCTTGGCGCGCACTTCGGCGACGCGATCGAGGATGGCTTCGGCCTGGCGCAGGCGCGCCATCGCTTCGCCGAACAGCGCTTTGCCGACGGCGTCGCGGTGGGCGGCGAACGCGTCGGCATCGCGGATCGTCTCGAGCCCCTCGGCGAGCAACGCGGCCAGCGCGCCGTCGACCAGATCCTCGCGCAGGCGGTCGCCGGGCTTGCCGTCGCGCGGCGCGGCCGATTCGATCGCCGCGTAGAGCAGTGCCGTCTTCGGCGCGACCGGGAGTTGCTTGCGCGCCTGGCGCAGGCGGTCGACCAGGGCGATCGCCATCAACCGGCGCACGCCGCCCGGATGCAGGCGACGCGCCTTGGCGGCATCGGCATGGACCGCCAGCGAGACGCTCTCGCCATCGTCCTGCAGCGCCGGGTAGGCCGGCAGGCCACCCGCGCCCGGTACCGACACCGGCACGGGCGTGTCGGGAAAGCCCGTCAGCCCGCGGCGCTGCATGCCGTCGGCGGCGTGCGCGGCGAACGCGCGTGCAGCGCGCTCGCCGAAGGTGCGGCGCAATCCGTCGAGATCGCGCGACTCGGCCAGCACCGCATGCCCCTTGCGGTCGCGCCCGGTGTCGACCAGACGCAGATTTGCGCGCAGATGTGGTTCGAGCGCGGCTTCGTCGAAATCCGACGGCGCGATGTCGATACCGCCGAGCTTCTTCAGAAAACGCGCGAGCGTACCGGTGAATGCGTCGGCATCGCCGCCGCGCCAGGCTTCGGCGAACGCGCGCGCGAAGTCCGGCGCCGGGACGAAGTTGCGGCGCAGTGTTTTCGGCAGGCCGCGGATCAGCGCTGCCGCCTTGTCCTCCACGAAACCCGGCGCCAGCCAGGACAGACGGGCCGCATCGATCGCATTGAGCAGATGCAGCGGTACCGACACCGTCATGCCGTCGTCCACCGCGCCGGGCTCGAAACGGTACGACACCGCCAGCCGCGCATCGCCAAGTGCGATGAACGCCGGGAACAGCTCGGCATCGACGCCATCGGCGACCAGCAGATCGTCGCGGCTCCAGACCAGCGCCTGCTTGGCCGCGTCAGGCGCCTTACGCCACCAGGCATCCAGTGCCTGCGCGGACAGCACATCGGCCGGCAGGCGCTGCGCATACCACTGCGCCATCCAGTCCTCGTCGACCACCAGCCCCACGCGGCGCTGTTTGGCCTCTTCCTCGCGTGCACGTGCGAGTGTGCGCAGATTGCGCTCGAGGAACGTCGCGCGCGTGTTGATCTCGCCGGTCACCAGGCCGTCGCGCAGGAACAGCGCGCGTGCTTCTTCCGGATACAGCCGCCCGTAATCCACCGGCTTCTTCGGCGCCAGCACCAGACCGAACAGGCTGATCTGCTCACTGCCGATCACGCGGCCCTGCGAGCGCGACCAGCGCGGATCGTGATGGCGCCGGGCGAGCAGATGGTCGAGCTCGCTGATCACCCAGTCCGGCTCGATTGCCGCATTGGTCAGCGACCACACCTTCTCGGTGTCGAGCAGCGTTGCCGACAGCACCCAGGGCGGCGGCTTCTTCGACAGCGGCGAACCGGGAAACAGCTGGAAACGCCGGCCGCGCGGACCTTCGAACTGACCGGTCGAACGGCCGCCGCCGCCCGGATCGGCGCGATGGCCGATCTGCGTCGGCAGGCCGGCGATCAACGCACGATGCAGCGCGATGTAGGCATTCGCTTCGGCGCGCGCCACCATCTTCGCATCGCCGTCGGGCGGTGGCGCGGGCGCGGTCGTCCAGCCCAGTTCCTCGCACTGCAACCGCAGCTGGCGATGCAGCTCGCGCCATTCGCGCATGCGCAGGAACCCGAGGAAATTGCGATCGCACCATTTGCGCAGCTGCGACTGGGTGAGGTCGGCGTGCGACTGCCTGTAGGCATCCCACAGCTTCACGATGCCGGCGAATTCGGACTTGGGATCGGCGAACTGCGCATGTGCCGCGTCCGCCGCGCCGCGCTGGTCGGCCGGCCGCTCGCGCGGATCCTGGATGCCGAGAAACGACGTGATCGCCAGCATCTCGTGCAGCACGCTGTGATGACGCGCGGCGACCAGCATGCGCGCGAGCTTCGGATCGACCGGCAGTTTCGCCATCGTGCGGCCGGTCGCGGTGAGCTTGCGCTGGGCGTCGATCGCACCGAGTTCGGCCAACTGTTGCCAGCCATCAGCGACCGCGCGCGGATCGGGCGGCTCGACGAAGGGAAAGGCTTCGATGTCGCCCAGACCCAGGCTGAGCATGCGCAGGATCACGCCGGCGAGCGACGCGCGGCGGATTTCGGGATCGGTGTACTGCGGGCGCGATTCGAAATCGGCCTCGGAGAACACGCGGAAACACGTGCCCGGCGCGATGCGGCCGCAGCGGCCCTTGCGCTGGTCCGAACTGGCCTGACTGACCGGTTCGATATGCAGGCGGTCGAGCTTCTGCCGCGGGCTGTAGCGCTTGACGCGCGCCAGGCCCGGATCGACGACGTAGTGGATGCGCGGCACCGTCAACGAGGTTTCGGCGACGTTTGTCGCCAGCACGATGCGCCGCTGCGGCCCCGGATTGAACACGCGGTCCTGGTCCTTGGCCGACAGCCGCGCGTACAGCGGCAGCACTTCGGTATGCCGGTACTTGCGGCGCTCGAGCGCCTGGTGCGCGTCGCGGATCTCGCGCTCACCCGGCAGAAAAATCAGCGTGTCGCCGGTACCGCGCAGCTGCATGATCTCGTCGCAGACCGACACGATGCCGTCGAGCACGCTCCGCTCGCCGGCCTCGTCGCTCTCGCCTTCCAGCGGCCGATAACGCACCTCGACGGGATAGCCGCGCCCTTCGACGTCGACCACCGGCGCGCTGCCGAAGTGTTCGGCGAAACGTGCGGTGTCGATCGTGGCCGAGGTCACGATCAGCTTCAGGTCCGGGCGTCGGCCCAGCAGCTGTTTCAGATAGCCCAGCAGAAAGTCGATGTTGAGACTGCGCTCGTGCGCCTCGTCGACGATGATCGTGTCGTAGGCCGACAGCCAACGATCGGATGCGATCTCCGCCAGCAGAATGCCGTCGGTCATGAACTTGATCGCGGTCGCATCGCTGATGTTGTCGTTGAAGCGCACCTGATAGCCGACCGCGCCGCCGATCGGCACCTGCAGTTCCTCGGCGACACGTCTGGCGACCGTACGCGCGGCGATGCGGCGCGGCTGGGTGCAACCGATCATGCCGGCCGCACCGCGACCCGCGGCCAGGCACAGCTTGGGCAACTGCGTGGTCTTGCCCGAGCCGGTCTCACCAGCGACCACGACGACCTGGTGGTCGCGGATCAGCCGCACGATCTCGTCGGCCTTGCCGGCGATCGGCAGGACCGGGTCGACTTCGGCGCGCGGCAAGCGCCCGGCACGGGCGTCGCGCTGACGGATCGAGGCCTGCAGCCGCGACTCGAACGCCTCGCGTGCCGAAGCATCTCCGGGCGCTCTGCGCCAGCGGCCCAGCAGGCCGAGCAGCCGCCCGCGATCGCGCGTGCATGCCGCCTCGACCGCGGTCGAGGCTTGCTTCAACGCGCTGTTCACTACCTTCTCGCTGGAATGCTGCGTCACGCCCGGTACGCCCTCTAGTCACACATCGAAAACGACTGCGCCCGTATTGTGGAATGCAGTCCCTCACAGCGGAGTCCCGTCATGGCCAAGGCCAAGCCGAAATCGTCCAAGAAACCCTCCGTGGCGCCGGTTGCGCCGGCAATCGCCTCGCCCGACGCGCAGTCCAAGGCGCCCGCCATCGATATCGGGATCGACGACGCCGATCGCAAGGCGGTGGCCCAGCACCTGTCGGTGTTCCTGGCCGATGCCTACACGCTGTATCTGAAGACCCACAACTTCCACTGGAATGTCACCGGGCCGATGTTCAACGCCCTGCATGCCATGTTCGAAGAGCAGTACACAGAGCAGTGGAACGCGCTGGACGAGATCGCCGAACGCATCCGCGCCCTGGGCTACAACGCGCCCGGCTCCTACGGCGAATTCATCCAGCTGTCATCGATCAAGGAAGAGCCCGGCCTGGAGAAGGCGCCCGAATGGCGTGAGATGGTGCGCCAGCTGGTCCTCGGCAACGAAGCCGTCTGCCGCAGCGCGCGCAAGGCGCTGGACGTCGCCGACGATGCCGACGACGACCCGACCGAGGACCTGCTGACCCAGCGTCTGCAGACCCACGAGAAGAACGCTTGGATGCTGCGCTCGCTGCTCCAGTAAACACCCGGTTCGAGATCAGACGGAGCGCCCGGCACTGCCGGGCGCTTTGCGTTTGTGGCGAAGGTCCGGCGAGCGCGTCTGCGCCGCAGGCGTCAGCGCGGCGGATACAGCGGCGGCAATGTCCCCTCGCCTGCCGACGGCGCGGACGTGCGCCGCGGCGGCCGGCTGCGGAACGCGTCGCGCAGCGCCTGTCGTGCAGCGGTCAGATCACCGTCCTGCCAGCGCGCACGCTGCCACTGCCCGACAGCCTCGCGTTGCGCGACGGTGTCGAGCTTGGCGACCAGGTCATCGAGGTTTGGCGCAGGCGGCGTGTACAGATGCCGCAGGGCGGTTTCGACCTCGACGGGCGTACCGGTCTGCAACAGGTGCATCAGTCGGCGGTGCGCCTGCGCCGATTCGCCGCATCCGGACACCGTGACGCTGCTCGTGGTCGTCGAGGCGCGTACAGGCAGCGCCGTGCCGACGCGACGCTGCAGTCGCCATGCCCACACGGCCGTCGCCAGCCACAGCGCCGCGAACATTGCCGCCAGTGCGGGCCATGGACTCGCGCTTCCTCCCGAATCGGGCGCTGTCGACGGCGACGACAGCGCCCCGGCAGCGGGGGTCACATCCGCAGCAGCGGTCGCCGCATCCCCTGCGGCCACGGCGAGCGACACCGGTGGCGGTGCGCTGCTGCGCGCCGCGCCGGCGCGAACATCCCACCAATCGATGCGCGGGCCAGCCACCTGCAGCGTTCCGGTGGCACGTGGCACCACGGCGTAGCGACGCGTGAGCCGCACATGCGCTCTCCCGTCGTCGAAGCGTTCGTCGTACTGCGGCGGCTCGGCGAACACCTGCGCGCCGGCAACCGGCGGCAGCGCGAAGTCCGGCAATTGGGTGTCCACTGCGCCATCGAACTCGGCTTCCAGCACGAAAGTGCTGGCCTCACCGGCACGCCCTTGCGTCGGCGCTTCGAGCCAGCGCGCCTGCACGCCGTAGAGCGGCAGCCAGGGCTGTGGCGCGCCGGCCGGCATCGCCTGTACCTCCACGACGCTCGGCGGCCCGTTGGCGGTAAGCTCGCGCGGCCTGCGGTTGAAGACGTTGTCGAACATGCCCCCGCCGACGCCGCGCCCTTCGAAGCGGGCACCGGGAATGGTCAGCATGCCGCTGCGTTCGGGCACCAGCTGGAAGCGACGTTCGACCACGTTGTAGCGCCGGCCGTCGATGTCGCGGCTGTACTGCACGTCGTTACCGATGCGCTGCAGAGACGCGCCTTCGGGCGCAGGTTGCTCGAGACTGCCGGACACCAGCGGCGTGGCATAGAACAGACGCAACACGTAGCCCACCGACTGCTCCACGTACGGGGTCTGCACGTCCAGCTCGGCCTCGATGAAGGCCGGTGCGCCATCGCGCGCGACTTGCGCCGTCGCCGGCCCCACGCGCAGCGACAGCGGCGCGGTGCGCGCATCGCCCACCTGCAGCGACGGCACGGTCAGCAGGCCCTTGCGGCGTGGCTGCAGGGCGACGCCGAACAACGCACTGGCCACCTGACGCCCATTGCTGATCGAGACATGGCGGCGGCTGGTGTGGCCGCTGACCTCGAAGTCGCCCGCCAGCGGCGTCCAGTCGGGCTCGCCGCCGCCATCGGTTTCGACATTGAGTGTGGTGGTTTCGCCCAGCGCAATGCGATCGCGGTCGAGCCAGGCGCGCGTCTGCGCGTGCGCCGCGCCGCACACACTGAACAACGCGAGACACACCACCCACCACGTTGTCGGGCAGCGCCCGATCGCCTTCGGTCTCACCGGCCACCTCCACGTACGCGACGTTGGTGCTCGAGCCGGAATTTGGCCCGCAGCAGTCCACCCGGATCGTCGGGCACGCGGCGCAGCCACGCGGCGTTGGCCTGTTCGCGTTCGTCACCGCTCGTGTCGGACGCCAAGGGCTGCGCAGGCGCCTGCTCGGGTGGCGCGTCGGCCTGGCCGTCGAGGGCGCGCTGCATGTGCGCGCGTTGCTCGGCGTCGGCGTCACGCTGGGCCTGCGCGTCCGGGGGCGGATCGGTGTCAGGCGTCGCCGGGTCGCGCGCATCGGCACCGGGCGGGGGCGTGGGCCCGGCGGCCTGCCCGCTGTCGGACGCGTCCTCTGACGGGTCGCCTGTATCGCCTTGCCGGGGCGTGTCTCCCGATCGGGGGCGCTGTGGCGCGCGCGGATCCTGGCCCGGGCCGGGCGGCGGCTTGCGGTCGCGCGCGGCCAGGACCGCCGCCCGGTTCGCCTGCGCATCGGCCATGCCGGGCTGCATCTGCAAGGCCTCGTCGTAGGCGGCGATGGCGGCGTCGAAGCGACCCATGCGTGCCAGGGCATTGCCGCGGTTGTACGCGGCGTCGGCGCCTGGCAATGCCGTCCAGGCGTCGAGTGCTTCGTCGTAACGCGCATCCGCATACGCCGCAGCGCCAGCCTGCATGCGGGCGTGGGCCACCTGGTCGGCCCGTTGCCAGGGCGTGGCGGCCGGCGGCGCGGCGGACGCCGGTAACGGAAAAATTGCGGGCAGCAACGCGCACATGGCGAGGCAGGCGAGCCCCGCCCCGCGCCGGAACGCCAGCAGCACGAGGGCCAGGACGGGCAACAGCAGCCAGTAGCCCTCGTCGCGCAGTCGCGTGCCGGTCGTCGCTGCTCGCCCCTCTCCGGCAACCGTCGTGGGGTCGGGATCGAGCACACCGAGCGCCTGCAGGTCGGCATCGTCGATCGACAGGGCGTGGAACCGGCCACCGCCCGCAGTGGCGAGGGCCTGCACCGCCGCGGCATCGAGACGCGCGTGAACCAACGCGCCTGCGCCGTCCCGATACGCCGCGCCGGCCGCCGTGCCCAGGCCCAGCACCGAAACCCGGTAGCCCATGCGCGCGGCGACACCCGCTTCGGCGATCGCCGCCGCGTCCGCATCGCCGGTCAGCAGCAGGATGTCGCCCCGCATCGCCTGCCCCTGCCGCAGCAGCGCCGCCGCATGCGCGATCGCGCGGTCGGCGCGTTGGCCGTCCTCCGGCATGACGTCCGGCGAAAGTGCATCGACATAGAGCGCGACATTGCGGGCGTCATCAGTCAGGGGCGCGACGGTGAACGCATCGCCGGCGTAGGCGACCAGTGCAACCTGCCCGCCGTCGCGCGCCTGCAGCAGATGCGCGAGTTTGGCGCGCGCCTGCAACAGCCGACTCGGCGGCAGGTCGGACGCGGTACTGGCGCTCGACAGGTCGATCGCCACGACCAGCGGCGCCGGCCCGGCCGCCTCGAGTGGCACATCGGTTTCGCGCCAGCCCGGACCGGCAAGTGCGAGCACCGCGAGCAATGCGGTGAGCAGCCAGCCTGCCAGGCCAATGAGGCCGCGGCGATCCGGTCGCGCCTGGAGCAGGTGCGCGAGCAGGTGCGGGTCGACCGCCTGCTGCCAGGCGCCCTGTGCACGCCGTTGGCGCCACCAGATCCAGACAAGCAGCGGCAGCGCGCACAGGGCCCACAGCCAAGCCGGCCGCGCGAACTGCACCATGTCCAGCACGTCCGTCATACGGACGCCTCGCGCCGCCTGCGCGGCCACGTCCGTTGCAGTAGCGCCAGCAGCAGGACGACGCACGCCGCTGCCAGCGGAAGCGGATAGCGCTCGATGCGGGGCCGCAGCGCCGGACCGGCCTGCGCCACCGGCTCGAGGCGGTCGATCTCGTCGTAGATGCCGGCCAGTTCGCCGGTATCGCGGGCGCGGAACGCGCGGCCGCCGGTGGTGTCGGCGATGCGCTGCAGCGCGGCCTCGTCGATCGCCGGCTCGCTGGACGGCATCTGGAACCCGAACAGTCCGGTGCCGGCCTCGCTACCGAAGGCGATCGTGTGCACGCGCACGCCGGCATCGCGCGCCAGTTCGGCGGCCTTGTCGGGCGTGAGCACACCAGCGTTGCTGACGCCGTCGGTCAGCAGGATCAGCAGCCGCTGCCCGCGCGGCGCGTCCTGCAGGCGCTTGACCGCCAGCCCGACCGCATCGCCGATGGCGGTTTCGCGGCCGACCAAGCCGACCACCGTGGCATCGAGCTGCTGCCGCACGCTCATGCGGTCGAAGGTCATCGGCGTCATGGCGTAAGCGCGCTGGCCGAACACGATCAGGCCGATCCGGTCGCCCGCGCGTCGTTCGAGGAAATCGGCGATGACCGCCTTGGCGGCGGTCAGGCGGTCGACAGACCGGCGGCCGATGACCATGTCCTCCTCGCTCATGCTGCCGGACAGGTCGACGGCGAGCATGAGATCGCGCGCGCTGCGCGGGGGCTGCTCGATCTCGCCCCATTGCAGCGGCCGCGCGGCGGCAACGCACAACAGGCACCAGGCCAGCCACAGCCACCAGGGCGCCGCGGTGCGCGCGGCGCCCGACGGCTGCGCGAGCGCACCAAGCCCTGCGTAGGGCACGCGCAAGGCGCCACCCCGCCGCCGCGATGCCGGCCCGAAACGCTGCACCAGCCATGGCGCGGGCAGCAATGCCAGCATCCACGGCCAGGCGAAGGCCTCACCTGCAAGCTGCCACCAGCTGGCCGGATCGACACTCATCGGCGTGCCGTCATCAGGGCCACGAAGCGCGTGCGCGCCAAGGCCTGCAGCGCGCGGAGATCGACCGCGCCCGGATCGCGCCGGAACGCGCCGTCGTGCAGTGCGCGTCCGACACCCTCGGTGAACGCCCCGCGATCGGCGCCTTCATCGAGGAACTGCAGCCAGTCCTCGCCACGCAGCCGGTCCGCGTCCGCCCGGCGCCGACGCGCGGCGCGTCGGAGCAGTGCGGACATCGCCGCGATGCGCTCGGCCGGCGACGCGGACGACTCCATCTCCCGCTCGAACACGCGCTGCCAATGGCGTCGGCGCCAAGCACGCCAGGCCAGCCAGAGGCCCAGGGCGGCGCAGCACGCCAGCGCGATGCCCAGGCACCACCACCAGCCTGCGGCAGGCGGCCACCACGGCGGCGCCGGCGGCTGATGGATATCGCGCAGCACGAGGTCGGGAATCGCGGCCATCACCGCGCTTCCGACCGGGCGAATGCAGGCAGCCAGGCGTCGCTGGCCGCATCGCTGGAAAGCGATTCGACGCCGATACGCGCCGCACGCAGACGCGTCAATGCGTCTTCGCGCGGCTGCGCGAACGCATCACGCCAGCGTGCGCGCTGCGCATCGCCGGCGAGGTCCAGATCGACACGGCCACCGGGCGTGGCGAAGCCGACGCGGGCCCGGGGCGGCGCGTGTTCGAGCGGATCTTCCAGCAACAACACGAGCACGTCGCTGTGCGCGCCGATCGCCGCCCAGTCACGCGCGGGCACCAAGGCGATGCTGGCGGCATCGGCCAGCACCAGGGCGCGTGAACCGGGCCGCAGCAGACGGCGCGCGTGTTCGAGGGCCACGCCGAGGCCGGGATCGGTCGCAGGCGGCGCCGCGTACCAGCGGGCCAGGGCATGCAGTGCGCGCAAGGCCCCCCGCCCCCCGCCGGCCGGCGGCACGAGTGACCCGTCGCTGGCGGCCAGGGCTGCGATGCGATCGCCGTCGGCAGCCGCCGACCACGCCGCCAGCGCACCGGCGCGCGCAGCCTGCGTCGATTTGAAGCGCACGCGCGTGCCGAAATAGAGAGCGGCTGCAGTATCGGCGACGATGAGCGTCAGCCGCTCGCGCTCGCGCTGGAAGGTCTTGGTATGCGTGCGCCCGGTCCGCGCGGTCACCCGCCAGTCGATGTGGCGAGCGTCGTCGCCCGACACATAGTCGCGCGACTCGGCGTATTCCATGCCCTGCCCCCGATGCGGCGACGGCGCCAATGCGCGCGCACCGCTGCGGGCACGGCGGACCGGCGTGCGCTGCCGCGCGAGTGGGCGCAGCGCGACGAGCTCGGCCAGCGACGGCCGGATCCCGGCTCCGACCTCGGGCCCTTGTTCGCTGCTCCGGTTTTTCGAATCCCGAATCACGACGTTCCAGCCCAGCCTTAAGGCAACGGCACCCGGTCGAGCAGGGCCTGCACCAGCCGCTCGCCGTCCCAGCCCTCGGCAGTGGCTTCGTAGCTCGGCAGCACCCGATGGCGCAGCACGTCCGGAGCGACGGCGCGCACGTCGTCCGGCGTCACGAAATCACGGCCCGCGAGCCACGCGGTGGCGCGCGCGCAGCGCTCGAGCGCGATCGATCCTCGCGGGCTCGCGCCCCAGGCGATGCGTGCCGCCAGCGCGGCGTCGTAGGGGCGGGCGTCGCGCGATGCCAGCACCAGTTCGACCAGATACCGCTCCACCGCCGGCGCCATGTGCAGGTCGAGCACCGCGTGCCGGGCCTGGAACAGCAGCGCCAACGGCATGCGTTCGAGCGGCGCGGCGGCATCGGCCAGGTGCGCCAGCGCGCGATCGCGGGCCAGCTTGAGGATGCGCGCCTCGGCGTCCGCCTGCGGATAACCCACCCGCACGTGCATGAGAAAGCGGTCGAGCTGCGCCTCGGGCAACGGGAATGTGCCCTCCTGCTCGATCGGGTTCTGCGTCGCCATGACCAGAAACAGCTCGGGCAAACGATAGGTCTGCCGCCCGACCGTGACTTGTCGCTCGCCCATGGCTTCGAGCAACGCGGACTGCACCTTGGCCGGCGCGCGGTTGATCTCGTCGGCGAGAAGAAGCGGGTGGAAGATCGGGCCGGCCTGGAATTCGAAGCGACCGTCCTGCGGCCGCCAGATCTCGGTACCGGTCAGGTCGGCCGGCAGCAGATCGGGGGTGAACTGCACGCGCGCGAAATCCGCATCGAGCCGCGCTGCCAGCGCCCGCACCGCCGTGGTCTTGGCCAGACCCGGCGCCCCTTCGACCAGAAGGTGTCCATCTGCCAGCAGCGCGACCAGCAGCCGATCCACCAGCGCAGCCTGGCCGATGATCTCGTCCGACAAGGCCGCGCGCAGCGCCATGAACCGCGTATGCAGCGTCTGCAGCTCACCGCCGTCCCGATCCATTCCCGTCCTCGCTCGAAGCGCCCGTCGCGCAGGCTGCAGTTTGACCGGAACCCGGCGTCTTGGTTCAACGCCCAGCGGACCCGGCGCCGAGCCCGGAACGCGAACGGGGCCCGAAGGCCCCGTTGCGGGATGTGGAGTCGGAGTGCGCGAGTTTCTAACGCTGCGCGACCCGCATCACCTTAGGCGTCACGAAGATCAGAAGTTCGGCCTTGCCCTTCGTGCGACGGCTGCTCTTGAACAGATTACCCAAGAGCGGGATGTCTCCCAGGAATGGGACTTTAGAGAGCTGATTGCGGTCGGTAAATTCATAGACGCCGCCAATCGCGACCGTTTGTCCATCATCGATCAATACAGCCGTCGTCACAAAGCGTTTCGCGATGAGCGGCACCGAACCAATTCCGTCGTATTCGATGTAATCCTCGATCTCGTCTTTCTTGATGTCCATCGCAAGAAAAACTCGGCCATCATTTGTGATGGTCGGCGTGACCTTCAGCTCGAGCAAGACATCTTTGAACTCGACGGTCGGAACGCTGTTGCTCTGGCCGCCCGTAACCGTGATGTAGCCCACTTCTTGCCCTTGGCTGATCACAGCCTCCCGCTGGTTGCTCGTCACAACACGCGGATTGGAAATAACTTCACCGCGACCTTCCTGCTGAAGCGCCTGCAGCTCAACCGCCCAGTCGATCGTGTGCCCAAGAATCGTGAAACCAAGCGTGGGCCCGCTACCCTCGATTGGCAGACTCACGTTGAACCCGCCTGGAGTGAGAACGCCGCCAGCGTTACCGAGCGCGCCCCCTACATTCACACGCTCCTTGGTGGCACTAATCCCAAAACGTGCTCCGAGATCCCTTGCGAAACTCTCATTCGCGATCACGATTCGCGCCTCGATGACCACTTGGTCGACGGGCTTGTCGAGCATCGTCACGAGGCGGCGAATCTCCTCGACCCGCTTTGGAATATCGATCACCAGAAGCGTGTTGGTACGACGATCGAAGCTCAGGCTGCCGCGCGAGGACAGGAAACCCGTGTCGCGCTGGTTACCGCCGCTGCCTCCCATCCCGCCACCACCACCGCGGACCGACGTCTTGCTCTCCTCGGTCAGCAGCTTGGCGATGTCTTCGGCGTTGCCGTAGCTGATCGGGATGTACTCGGTGGTCATCTCGGCGCGTTCCTCGATCGCGAGGCGCGCGTCTTCCTTGGCCTGTTCGAACGCGGCGATCTCGCTCTGCAGCGCCACCCACACGACATTGCCGCTGCGGCGCTTGTCGAGCGATTTGGCCTGCAGCACGATGTCCAGCGCCTGGTCCCACGGCACGTTCTGCAGGCGCAGGGTGACGTTGCCGGTGACGCTGTCGCTGGCGACGATGTTGAGGTCGGACTCGTCGGCGATCAGCTGCAGCACCGTGCGCACCGGCACGTCCTGGAAGTTGAACGTCACCGGGGCACCGCTGTAGGTGCGCGTGTCGGCGACCGTGGCCATGGCCGACTGCCCCATCGTGGCGACGGTACTCGCCGCGCCGACGGCACGCTCGGCGGCGGCGGGGCCGCTGCGCGGCACGATCTCGACGATGTAGTCGCGACCACTCTGGTAGGCCATCGGCTCGAAATCACCCTGCGCAATGAGCACGACCTGCGTGCCGTTCGCGTCCTGGCGGGCGTCGATGCGCTGCACCGGCGTGGCGAAATCGGTGACATTGAGCGGACGCTGCAGGGACGCCGGCAGGCTCGCGCCACCCAGATTGACGACGATGTTCCCGCCCTGCGTACGCAGGTCGGGCGCTGCGCCGTCGCCATCGAAGCGCAGCACCAGCTTTCCCGAACCGCCGTCGCCGCGTCGGAAATCCAGATCGGTCACCGCCACCGCACCGGCCGACTGCGCGGCAGCCGTGGCCGCCTGCAGCACCGGCAGCATCGACGGACGCACCGGCGCCTGCGCGGCGTGGGCGCCACTGAATGTTGCGGCCAATCCAATGGCAAGACCGAGCGCGCCGGCACGCACGAATGACGTGCGGCCCGACTGCAGGCTTCCCGCGTTGCTCACGGTCATGTTGCTTCCCCTCATCATTGTTCGTTCAGCGCGAGCGATGCCGGCCTTTCAAGCCAGCCCCCGGCGCCATCAGGCACCAGCTCGACGAGCTCGATGCGATTGTCGGCGACCGACGTGACACGTCCATCGTTCTGGCCCAGGTAGTTACCGGGCGAAATGCGGTAGGTGACCTTGTCCGGCGCGAGCACCAGGCCGACGATGCGGCCACCGGTTCCGATGGTGCCGACCATCGACATGCTGTCGAGAGGGAACTGCTCGGTGATCTCCTTGCGCCGGTTGGAATCCGGGCGCGGACCGCTGCCGCTCGAGTCGTCGGTAAAGGCATTGCTGAAGGGGTCGCGGATGCCCTGGGCGGAGTATTCGAAAGTTTCGAACTGCTGCATCACCGGCAGGGGATCGAGCGCGGGCGCCGGGCGCTGACGCACCTCCTCCACCCACACTTCCAGATTCGGCGCATCACGCGGTGTGCTGTTGACGCCGCGGCCGCACGCCGCCAAGGCCAGCACGCATGCGGCCAGTGCCACGCCGCGTACCAGCGGTCCTGTCGTTGCGGTCATCACTGCGCCCCCTCCGTGACCTGCGTCTGCGCGGTTTCGTCCTCGTCGAGGTAGCGATACGTCTTCACCGTGCCCGACAGTTCGAGGCTGGAGTTGGGGCCGATGGCCGCCAGGCCGTCGTTGCCGCCGCCGCGCGGCTTCAGCGAGATGTCGTGCATGGTCATGATCACCACGCGCGGCAGGGACGCGACGCCGCTGACGAAGGCGCCGAACTGATGGTAGGTCCCGACCATGCGCAGGGCGATGGGCTGCTCTGCGTAGAACTCGCGCGGCAGCTCCTCGCCCGGCTTGAACAGGTCGTTCTGGATGCCGGTCGCGATGGCGGTCTGCGAAATGTCGACGATCAGGTCGGGCATCTCGGTCTTGCTGGGCAGCTGGCGCAGCATCTGCTGCAGCTGCTGTTCCATCTGGGCCAGCTGCTGCTTGAGCGGCTCGAGATTGGCGGCCTTGCCCTGCTTGGTCTCGAAATCGCTGCGCAGTGTGGCCTCCTGCGCTTCGAGGTTGGTCAGCGTGTCGCCCTTCTCGCGGGTGATCACGTACCACAGCAGGAAGAAGATCAGCAGGCCCACCAGGATACAGGCGCCGATCTTGTACTCGCGCGGCCAACTGCCGGTGTTGTTGAGGTCGAGTTCGCGCAGCGACATCTTCTTCTTGCTCACGACGCGGCTCCTTCAGCGGCGGGGGCAGCGTCGGGCGTCGCTTCGATCGGCATTGCCGGATCGACGTCATCGGCCGCAGCGGCCTCCTTGGCGGCGGGCGTGGAGAGCTGCACGTTGAGCGTGAACGCATACGGCAGGCCGGGCACGCCGTCGCGGGCCTCGATGACCGACAGCTGCGGATTGGTCATCCAGCCCGAAGCATCGAGCGAACGCATGTAGGTACTCACGCGCGCATTGGACTGCGAACGTCCTTCGAGGGTCAGGCTCTGGCCTTCCTGCTTGAGCGAGGTCAGGAGCACGCCGTCGGGGATGGTGCGCACCAGCTGATCGAACAGATGGACCATCTGCGAGCGGTTGCCCTGCAGCTCCTCGATCACCGCCTTGCGTGCGAGCAGACGCGCGCGCTGGGATTCGAGGGCCTCGATCTCGGTGATCTGGCTGTCGACCGCCGCGATCTGCTGCTGCAGGAACGCGTTGCGTTCGTTCTGGCCGTCGATCTGCGCGTTGTAGTACATGTTCACCAGGAACCACAGCGCCACGCCCACGGCCGCGGCGATGCCGACCATGGCGCCGAATTCCTTCTGGCGCTGCTTGCGGCGCTCGGCGCGCCACGGCAGGAGATTGATCCGGGACATCAGTCGAAGCTCCTCAGCGCCAGGCCGCAGGCGATCATCAGCGCGGGGGCGTCCTGGGCCAGCGCATGGGCCTGCACACGCGGGCCGAGCGTCATCTGGGCCAGCGGGTTGGCCAGAATGGTCTGCACGCCGAGCTGTTCCTCGACCATGTCCGCCACGCCCGGAATCGCCGCGCAACCACCAGCCAGCACCACCTGGTCGACGCGGTTGAAATCGCTGCCGGCATAGAAGAACTGCAGCAGGCGGCTGACCTGCTGGACCATCGCTTCCTTGAACGGCTCGAGCACCTCGACCTCGTAGCTCTCGGGAAGTCCCCCCTGGCGCTTGGCCAGACCGGCTTCCTCGTAGCTCAGGCCGTAGCGGCGCATCACCTCGTCGGTGAGCTGCTTGCCGCCGAACACCTGCTCGCGCGAATAGAGGCTGCGACCGTTGCGCAGCACGATCAGCGTGGTCATCGTCGCGCCGACATCGACCAGCGCCACGACACCGTCGGACGGCATGCTCAGCGTGCCGGCAATCATCGAGAACGCGTTCTCGACCGCGAAGGCCTCCACGTCGATGACCTTCGCCGTCAGTCCGCCCAGTTCGAGCGCGGACGCGCGCAGCTCGACGTTCTCCGAGCGCGAGGCCGCCAGCAGCACCTGGACCATCTCCGTGTTGCCGGGCATGGGCCCCAGCACCTCGAAATCGAGGTTCACTTCCTCGATCGGGTACGGAATGTAGTTGACCGCTTCAAGTTCGACCTGCGATTCCATGTCGTCCTCGTCGAGTTCGGCCGGCATCGGAATGGTCTTGGTGATGACCGCAGAACCCGCAACCGCGGCGGCCGCATGCTTGGCCTTGCTGCCCGAGCGCGACACCGCGCGCCGGATCGCCTCGCCGACGGCCTCGACCTCGACAATGTTCTTCTCGACCACGGCGTTGGGCGGCAGCGGCTCGACCGCATAGTGCTCGACGCGATAGCGATTGCCCTGCCGCGACAGCTGCAACAGCTTGACCGCAGTCGAACTGATGTCGACGCCGATGATCGGCGGCTGGCTTTTTGTGATGAGCCCCACGAAATATCCCCTTTGCCACGGGCGCTTAGCGACGCCTCGTGTCCCGGCGCATTAAATAGCGGACTTTCCCCGCAATGGCAACCACAACCGGTCGTTTTCGCGACGGCCGACTGACCTTTCGCAGGCCCTGCCCGGGCGCCTGCAAGCGGCATGCCGGCGGGGCATCGGACGCGCCTCGGGGCCGCCTCCCCTATACTCCGCCGCCATGAGTCCAGCCCCCTCGAAAGCCGGCGAAACCCGCCCTCGTCCGTCCCGCCTGCGGCGCGCATTGCGCTGGGCCTTGGCGTTGATCCTGCTGCTCGGCCTGCTCGGCGCGATCACCGGCGGCATCCTCTATGCGGCCGTCGCATCGAAGCTGCCGGACGTGGAAGCGCTGCGCGACATCGAGATGCAGGAGCCGATGTACGTCTATGCACGCGACGGGCGTCTGATCGCCCTGTTCGGCGAGACGCGGCGCTATCCGGTCGAGATCGAACACGTCCCCGAACGGCTCAAGCAGGCGTTCCTCGCTACCGAGGATGCGCGCTTCTACGAGCACGGCGGTATCGACTACCGGGGCGTGGCACGCGCGCTGTGGTTGCTCGCGACCACCAACGACCGTCGCGTGCCGGGCGGTTCGACGATCACCCAGCAGGTCGCGCGCCAGTTCTTCCTGAGTTCGGAATACAGCTTCACCCGCAAGTTCGCCGAAATGCTGCTTGCCCGGAAGATGGAGCAGAACCTCAGCAAGGACGAGATCTTCGAGCTCTATCTCAACAAGAGCTTCTTCGGAAACCGCGCCTACGGCGTGGCCGCTGCGGCCGAGTTCTATTACGGCAAGTCGCTCGACGAGCTCGAACTGGACGAAATGGCCTCGCTGGCGGCGATTCCGAAGTTTCCGTCCAGCGGCAATCCGCTCAGCAACCCCGAGCGCGCGAAAGAGCGCCGCGACGTCTATGTGCTCGCGCGCATGCAGGAGCTGGGCTTCATCACTGCGCAGGAAGCGGCGGCTGCGCGCGCGGTCGAGATGCATGCCAGTCCGCATGAACGTCCGATCGAGGTCTACGCGCCGTACGTGGCCGAGATGGTGCGACTGGAAATGGTCGCCCGCTACGGCGGCGATGTGCTGACCCGCGGCTACCACGTCACCACGACCATCGACCCCACGATGCAGGCCGCCGCCGAACTGGCCGTCCGCAACGGGCTGTCGACCTACGACCACCGCCACGGCTGGACCAAACCGGCCGAAACCTTCGAACTGGCTGCCGACGAGGACACCACCACCACGGCACGGCGCCTGCGTGGCGTCGCGCCCCAGGGTGGTCTGCTGCCGGCCATCGTCGTGCGCAGCGATGGCGGCACTGCCGATGTGGTGCTGGCCGACGGCAGCACGGTCACCCTCGACGCCGCAGCGAGCCGCTGGACCGGCAAGAACCCGGCTGCGCTCCTGACGCGTGGCGACCTGACTCGCGTACGTCGCGTCGAAACACCCGCCAAGGCGTCGGCCGATGCGGAAGGTGCGCCGCCGCCACCAGTGGTCAGCTGGCAGCTCGACCAGTTGCCGCGCGCGCAGGCCACCCTGGTGTCGATGGAACCCGACGACGGCGCCCTGCGCGCACTGACCGGCGGTTTCAGCTTCGCGGGCAGCAATTTCAACCGCGCAACGCAGTCACGGCGTCAGCCCGGCTCGAGCTTCAAGCCCTTCATCTTCGCCGCGTCGTTCGAGAAGGGCTTCAACCCCGCTTCGATCGTGCTCGATGCCCCGGTGCTGTTCCGCATGCGCGTCGGCCAGGATTGGCGCCCGCAGAATTCCGACGGCCGCTTCGTCGGGCCGATGCGCCTGCGCGAGGCCCTGGTCCAGTCGCGCAACCTGGTGGCCGTGCGCCTGCTCGATGCGATCGGTGTCGACTACGCCCGTCGTTACATCAGTCACTTCGGCTTCGAGGAATCGCAGCTGCCGCCCAACCTGTCGATCGCGCTCGGCACGCCGTCGCTGACGCCGATCGACGTCACCCGCGGCTACGCGGTGTTCGCCAACGGCGGTTTCCGCGTCACGCCGTGGTTCATCGACGAGATCCGCGACCGCGACGGCACGCTGGTGTTCAAGGAAAACCCCGCCATCGCCTGCCGCGGCTGCGACAGCAGCGGCACGCCCGGGCAGACGACCACGCGAAGCCAGGTGGTCGACGGCTTCAATCTCGGCCCGGCCCGCAGCGCGCCGCGCGAGGTGACCCAGACACCGGCGCAGGCTGCCGAACCGCCGGCGCCGGCGCCGCGCGAAGATGGCGCCGAGCCGGTCATGGCGCCGCGGGCCATCGACGAGCGCGTGGCCTATCAGATGATCTCGATGATGCGCGACGTCGTGCGCCGTGGCACCGGCACGGCCGCGCGCGTCCTCGAGCGCGAGGATGTCGGCGGCAAGACCGGTTCGACCAATGACCATCGCGACGCCTGGTTCTCCGGCTTCGGCGGCAACCTGGTCACTTCGGTCTGGGTGGGCCGCGACGACAACCGTTCGCTGGGCTTCCGCGAGTACGGCGGCCGCGCCGCGCTTCCGATCTGGATCGACTTCATGCGCGTGGCACTCGACGGCGTCCCGGAGGCGTCGAACGAACCCCCGGAGGGCATGGTGCGCGTCGCGGTCACGGCCGGCGGGCGACTGCTGCCGTCGACATCGGAAGGCGGCATCATCGAATACGTCAAGGCGGAAGACCTCGAGCGCATGGAGTCGGAGGTCGACCTGCAGTTCGACGACCAGCCGGCCGAGGAAGCGTTCGACATTTTCTGATCGAAGCGTCGCCCGGCGCGGCCGGGCGGCCTGGGCAATGTCGAAATCGCGTCGACCTGACGCGGCGACAACGCGGCTCGATGCGTCTATTGACCCGTCACGAGGGTGGCATAGAGTCGGCGCAGCTGATCGACGAGGGGACGCGCATGCACCGCGCACGCCAGCACGCGGAAACCCGCGCCCGTGAACGCCGTCACCGCCTCGCGCACGAGGCCGCCCGCCTGATGGCGGAGGGTGGGATCCGCGACTTCCACCTGGCCAAGCGCAAGGCCGCCAGCCGACTCGGCATCCATGACGATGCCTCGCTGCCCCGCAACCGCGAGATCGAAGACGCGCTGCGCGAGTATCAGCGGCTGTTCGTCGGCGCCGGGCAGGTGGACGCGGTACGCGAGCGGCGCGAGGCCGCGGCCCGCGCACTCGCCTTCTTCGAACCGTTCGCGCCCCGACTGGTGGGCCCGGTGCTCGAGGGCACGGCCGACGCGCACTCGGCGGTCATGCTGCACCTGCACGCCGACGATCCCGAGTCGGTCGCCCGCTTCATCGAGGCACACGGCATCCCGGCGGAGAGCCGCATGCGGCGACTGCGTCTGGACCGCCAGCGTACCGGCGATTTCGACGTCTGGCTGTTCGCCGCCGAGGGCCTGGGCTTCGACGCGACCGTCCTGCCCGAGGCCTGCATCCGCCAGGCCCCGCTGTCTGCGATCGATGAAAAGCCGATGCAGCGCGCCTCGCGCGCGCAGCTCGAACGGTTGATCGCGGTGGAATACGACGGCGACCAGGATCGACGCGCGCCTTGACCGCGCGCGCCGGAGAAAGCCCCTACTCGGCGACGATCTGCGCGCCGGCGCCGGTGCCGAACACACGGGCGCGCTTGCCGACCGCCAGCCCGTCCGCGCTCGCGGCTTGGATGGCGGACTCGCTGCCATCGTCGAAACGCATCAGCACCATGTAAGCCGTGACCGTGCCGCCCGCCGCGGGCGCCGTGCCGACACCTTCGACGACATCCTGGGTCGCGCTGCTGGCGACCTGATACGCATCGTAGGAATACCCGCCGCCGACCCGCGACGCGGCGCGACCGGCCATGTTGCCCAGCGCCCTGCCGAGCGCGCCCGTGGTGCGCGCGGGCTTTGCCTGCTGGGTACTGGCGGTGGCCGCGACCTGGATCGGACTGATGCCGGTGACCGTTCCGCTGCGGAACGACATTTCCTGCGCGCTCGTGGACGTTGCCGCCATGGCCAGGCCGCAGACCAACGCGCCGAGCCAGCCCCATCGAAATTTCATCCCCATCTCCTGATCGCCGACCCGACAGCGACGGTTGCGACCCCGGATGGTGTCCATACCGAAGCGGGCCGCCGCCAGTCTCGTGCGCATGGGACCGAGCCGATGCAGGACAATGCCGACAAGGCATGTCGGAACAGCCCTCATCGATCTCCAACGGAGAAACCGCTGGCACCAGACGACGAAGGGCGGCCCGGAGGCCGCCTTCGTGGGTAACGCGGTGCGAAACGGTCAGCGCTGTGCGCTGTCCTTGTAATCGCGCACGTCGTAACCGGTATAGATCTGGCGCGGACGGCCGATCTTCGCTTCCGGGTCGACCTGCTGCTCGAGCCAGTGCGCGACCCAGCCGGCGGTACGGCCGATGGCGAACATCACGGTGAACATCTCGGTCGGGATCTTCAGCGCCTTGTAGATGATGCCGCTGTAGAAATCGACGTTCGGGTAGAGCTTGCGCTCAACGAAGTAATCGTCCTTCAGCGCCGCTTCCTCGAGCTTCATCGCCACGTCCAGCAACGGGTCGTTGATGCCCAGCTCGCCGAGCACCTTGTGGGTCATCTCGCGGATGATCTTGGCGCGCGGATCGAAGTTCTTGTAGACGCGGTGGCCGAAGCCCATCAGACGGAACGGGTCGTTCTTGTCCTTGGCACGCTTGACCGCAGTCTCGACATTGTCGGCGGTGCCGATCTCGGCGAGCTGCTTGAGCACCGCCTCGTTGGCGCCGCCATGTGCCGGGCCCCAGAGCGCGGTGATGCCGGCAGCGACCGAGGCGTACGGATTCGCACCGGTCGAACCGACCAGACGCACGGTCGAGGTCGACGCGTTCTGCTCGTGGTCGGCGTGCAGGATGAAGAGCAGGTCCATTGCCTTGGCGACGACCGGATTGAGCTCCAGCGGTTCGCTCGGCACTTCGAACATCATGTGCAGGAAGCGGTCGACGTAGTTCAGGCTGTTGCGCGGATAGCGGATCGGCTGGCCGATCGAGTAACGGTACGCGGCGGCGGCGAGCGTCGGCACCTTCGCGATCAGGCGGATCGCGGCGAGGCGACGCTGCTCGGGATCCTGCAGGTCCAGCGTGTCGTGATAGAACGCCGACATCGACGCGACCGACGCGGCAAGCATCGCCATCGGATGCGCATCGTGGCGGAAGCCCTGCAGGAAGCTCTTGAGCGACTCGTGCATCATCGTGTGATGCGTCACCTCGTGCTCGAACTTGGCGAATTCGTCCTTGTTCGGCAGTTCACCGGCCTGCAGCAGGTAGGCGACTTCGAGGAAGCTCGACTTCTCGGCCAACTGGTCGATCGGGTAGCCGCGGTACAGCAGCACGCCCTCGTCGCCGTCGATGTAGGTGATGGCCGACTTGCAGCTGGCAGTCGCGGTGAAACCGGAGTCGTAGGTGAAGCAGCCGGTTTCCTTGGGCAGCTTCGAGATGTCGACACAGGGATTGCCGAGCGTGCCGTGCAGGACGGGCAGCGTCACCGTCTTGCCGGCGGCATCGAGCGTGACCTGGTCGAGCTTGGAATTGGATTCAGACACTCTGGAGGCTCCTCATTTCCCGGATGGCAATGCCATCCGGCCTGGCGGGCGCGGCGCATGCCGCAACGCGTCAATTATCGCATAGCGCCCCGGCACGCGCCGGCACGCTGCATTCCACGATCGTCGAACACGGCAAGGCCCGCTGCGTTGTGGACGCGGCGGGCCAATGGCACCGGAATGCAGACGGCCGCCCGGAGGCGGCCGCCAATGTCGTCGCAAGCGACATGCCGGAGACCGGCATGCGCAGTGCGCAGGCGCTTACTTGGCGTAGCGCTTGCGGAACTTGTCGACGCGACCGCTGGTGTCGATGATCTTGTTCTGGCCGGTGTAGAACGGATGCGTGGCCGAAGACACTTCGATCTTGATCAGCGGGTACTCGTTGCCGTCCTCCCACTGGATCTTTTCCTTCGCCGTCGAGGCGAGGGTGGAGCGGGTGAGGAACTTGAAGCCATCGGACGTCACGTCCTGGAAGACGACTTCACGGTAATCGGGATGGATGTCGGCCTTCATGGCGGGCACCAGAGTTGCGCAAGGGAAGAGCGGCATTTTAACCACCACTCCGCCCGCAGTGCAAGCTGCGGGAACAGCGGACTCAAGGCGTCAGCGCGCGGCGGATCCGCGCATGGAACCGCGCGGCGTCGTAGCGCATCAGGATGCGGGCGTTGTCAGGCCGCCCCAGCTGGCGTTGCCAGTCCACCACCGTCGCACCGCGCGCCGGCCCGTGCTCGAGCACGATGTCGAGCGGACGCGTCTCCACTTCGATTGCGGCATCGGGCTCGAGAACCCAGGCCATCGCAAGCGCATCGGCGCAATGCCAGTCGTCGCCGCGGCGATCGGCCGACCATTCGCGGGTCTTGCGCGAAATCGCCTCGTAGAACCGCCCGACCTCCCCGCCCGACTGCATCCAGCCGAGCACCGCGTCATGGGGCAGCCCGTGGGCCACGGTCGCCTCCCAGTCCGACAGATCGAACTGCGGAAATGCATCGAACACGATCTTCGCCGCTTCGGGATCGAAGTAAGCGTTGAACTCGGCGCTCGGGGTGATGTTGCCGTGTCCGGTGACGGCGCCGGACATCGCCACGAAACGCGCCACGCGCGCGGGCAGCGTGGGGTCGAGTTTCAGCGCGAGCGCGATGTTGGTCAGCGGACCGAGTGCAACCAGTACCAACTTCCCTGCATGCACGTGCGACAGGCGCAGGATCGCGAGCGCCGCATGCTCGGCCTCGGCGGAACGGGCGGCAGGCGTGTAGTCGATGTCGCCGAAACCATCGTTGCCATGCACGTAGGCGGCATCGGGCGCGGCGTGCAGCAGCGGCGAGGGACTGCCGGCATACACCGGAACTTCGCGACCGGCCACTTCGCACAGCTTGAGCGCATTGGCCACGGTATGGCGCAGGCCGACATTGCCGGCAGCGATGGTGAGGCCGACCACGTCGTGGTTCGTGTCGTCGAAAGCGAGCAGCAGCGCGAGGGCGTCATCGACGCCGGGATCGGTGTCGATCAGGAGCGGGATCTTGTCGTTCATGGCGACAGTATCGCCCGCGGCCCTGGCATTCGCGACCACGTGGTCTGCCGCACCGCTCGGAATGTCATCCCGCCTGCGCGTGCAGCCCCGTGCGCAGCACGCCGGACGGATGACCAGCGGCGCGCATGCGCAAGCCGCGCGGCGCCCGTCGCCTGATGGCGACGGGCAGGCGACGTCAGGAAATCAGCCCGTGATCGCGTGCATAGGCATAGAGCTGGCAGTTGTTCTCCACGCCCAGCTTGTGCATCGCATCGCTCTTCTGACGGCTGATGGTCTTGACGCTGCGCGACAGACGCACGGCGATCTCGCTGACGGTCAGCCCGCCTGCGAACAGGCGTACCACCTCGGCCTCGTGCGGCGAGATGCGGGCCTGCGGTTTGTCGAGGCCACCGGCTTCGTCGAGCACCGTGCGCATGGCACGGCAGAAATGGATGCGACCTGCGGCCACCTTGTGGATCGCCGTCAGCAGCTCATGCCGCGCGGAAATCTTATCGACGAGCCCGCGTACACCGGCATCGACCATCGCCCGCAGCATGGCCGGGTTTTCCACCTCGGTCAGAACGATGATCGGCAGGGCCGGAAACTGGCGGCGCAGTGTCAGGAGCAATGGCAATCCGTCGCAATCCCGGAGCCTGGGGCCACGCATCGAGAAATCGGTGACGAGGACGTCGCCCGGTCGCGCCTGCGCCAGCAACTCCAGCAGCGCCTGGCCGTTGGCGGCCTCGCCCGCAACGACGAAAGGGTCGCCGGCGCGCTCGATTTCGGCACGCACGCCGGCGAGGGTAAACGGATGATCATCCGCGATGAAGATGCGCAGCTGCGCTGTCATGTTCCCTCCGTGGGATCCGGCCTGGAAGGCCGGTTGACCCGTCACGATGAGAATTATCCGCCGTGCCGCACGATGGCGAAGTCCGGAACTGCGACTGGTGGCACGTCCCATCGGCGAATCGCTACGGTAAATCCGCGAAGTGATGAAACAGTGAAGAGATAGAGCTGCGCCCGCTTTCGACTCGCTGGGATCAGGCAGCGGCGTATCGCGATGCCGAGCCGATCCAGCGGGCGACCACGCGCTCGGCCAGATCGGGATGACGCTCGAGCAGCGTCTCGCCCAGGCGATGCACGGCCGGCAACAGGTCGGCGTCGCGGACGAGATCGGCCAGCCGGAATTCGGCCAGCCCGGTCTGCCGGGTGCCGAGCAGTTCCCCGGGCCCACGCAGCGCGAGATCCTTCTCGGCGATCACGAAGCCGTCGGCCGTCGTGCGCATCGTGTCCAGACGTTCGCGTGCCATTCGCGAGAGCGGCGACTGGTACAGCAGCACGCAGCTGGAGGCGGTGCTGCCCCGCCCCACACGCCCGCGCAGCTGGTGCAGCTGCGCCAGCCCCAGCCGCTCGGCGTTCTCGATCACCATCAGCGATGCATTGGGCACATCCACGCCCACTTCGATGACCGTCGTGGCGACCAGAAGATCGATTTCGCCAGCCTTGAAGGCCTGCATCGCCGACTGCTTCTCGGCCGGCTTCAGGCGTCCGTGTACCAGGCCGATCCGCAGCTCCGGCAGCGCGGCGGCCAACTGTTCGAACGTGGTCTGGGCGGCCTGCGCGACGACCTCGTCCGAATCGTCGATCAGCGTGCACACCCAGTACGCCTGCCTGCCCTGCGTGCAGGCCAGACGGATGCGTTCGACCAGTTCCCCGCGACGCTCGCTGCTCAGCACGACCGTCTGCACGGGTGTGCGACCGGGTGGCAGTTCGTCGATCGCCGACACGTCGAGGTCCGCATAGGCCGACATCGCCAGGGTGCGCGGAATCGGCGTGGCGGTCATCACCAGTTGGTGGGGCACGCGATCGCCGCCGGCGCCCTTGTCGCGCAGGGCGAGCCGCTGGTGCACGCCGAAACGATGCTGCTCGTCGATGATCGCAAGCCCCAGGTCATGGAACGCCACGCTGGCCTGCATCAGCGCATGCGTACCGACCACGAGCGGCGCCGCGCCCGTGGCGATGTCGTCCAGCACGCCGGCGCGGTTGCGGCCGGTGACCTTGCCGGCCAGCCACGCGACACGGACGCCTAGCGGCTCGAACCAGGCGCGAAGGTTGTGCGCGTGCTGCTCGGCGAGCAGTTCGGTCGGCGCCATCAGCGCCGCCTGCCGCCCGCCGTCGATCGCGGCTGCGGCGGCCAGCGCGGCGACGACGGTCTTGCCACTGCCGACATCGCCCTGCACCAGCCGCAGCATCGGTTTGCGTCGCCCGACATCGCGCAGCACCTCGCGATGCACGCGCATCTGCGCACCCGTCAGCGCGAAAGGCAGCGCCGCCTGCAGGGCAGCGGCGAGCGGCCCGGGATGCAGTGCCGGCGCGCGGTGCGCCTGCAGCGCGATGCGCTGACGGCGCAGACTCAGATGGTGGGCAAGCATCTCCTCGAGCACGAGTCGGCGCTGTGCGGGATGCCGGCCGGCGGCGAGCAGCGCGAGATCGGCATCGCATGGAGGCCGATGCACGTAGAGCAGCGCATCGCGCAGGGACGGCAGCGCCAGCGTCTCGAGTACATCCGGCGGCAGCAGCTCGAGCCCGTCATCCGCCGGCAGCCGATCGAGCGCCTGGCCGACCAGGCGTCGCAGGACCTGCGGCCCCACGCCTTCGATCGCCGGATAGACCGGATCGAGGCGGTCGTCGAGCACGGTCGCCGTGTCGTCGACGAGTACGCGATAGCTCGGATGCACGATCTCCAGGCCCTGCTGGCCCGGCCGGGGCGTGCCGAAACAGCACAGCCGCGTGCCCACCGCCAGCTGCGCGACCTGCGCGGCGCGGAAATGGAAGAAACGCAGCACCAGCGTGCCGCCCGAGCCATCGCCCAGGGCGACACGCAACATCGGGCGGCGCCGGAATCCTTTCTCGACCGCCTCGACGACGCCCTCCACCTGGGCGGGCACACCGCCGCGCAGGTGGCGAATCGGTGTGACGCGGGTGCGATCCTCGTACTGGCGCGGCAGATGCAGCCAGAGGTCGCCGATCGTCGCCAGTCCGCGCGCGGCGAGCTTTTCAGCAACCTTCGGGCCGACGCCCGACAGCGCCGACACCGGCACCTGGCCCGCATCGGCGAGTGTCGGCACGGCCATGCCGGACCTGCTCACGCGCGTTCGGCTGCGATCAGCCGAGCACCATCACCGCATCGACCTCGAAGCGTGCACCCTTGGGCAGTGCCGGCACTTCGATCGTGGAGCGCGCGGGATACGGCGCGGCGAAGTATTCGGCCATCACCGCGTTGACCTGCGCGAATTCGCCGAGGTCGGTGACGTACAGTCCCACGCGCACGATGTCGTCGAGCGTGCCGCCAGCCGCCTCGGCGACCGCCTTGAGGTTGTCGAACGCACGGCGCGCCTGCGCGGTGATGTCGCCGGCGACGATCTCGCCACTCGCCGGGTCGAGCGGAATCTGCCCGGAGAAGTACACGGTGTCGCCTGCGCGCACGGCCTGCGAATACGGACCGATCGCGGCAGGCGCGTCGGGCGTGGAAATGGGCGTACGGGGCATCGTCGGACTCCGGCAGGAAAGCCCGCATTCTAACGGGCGCCTGCATCGCCGACGGTCGGATTACATCCGCTGGACGCCGTGGACGACCGGCAAACGGCGTGTCCGGCGGATCACCTCGGCCAGGTGCTTGCGGCCCTTGACCTCGATCGAGAAGCGGATCGCGGCCACGGTGCTGTCGCGTTCGAGGTAGTCGACGCCGTCGATGTTCGACTGCACGCGCGCGATCGCCGCCGCCACCTGCGCCAGCACGCCCGGATGGTTTTCCACCTCGATGCGCAGCGCGACGCTGTAGTCGCCGACCACCTCGCGGTCCCAGTCGATCGCGACCCAGCGCTCGGGCGACTTGCGGAACTCGGCGACGTTCGGGCATTCGAGCCGGTGTACGACGATGCCGCGCCCGGTCGTGTGGTAGCCCATGATGTCGTCGCCGGGAATCGGCATGCAGCAGTTCGCGAAACTGATGATGCCGCGCTCGTCGCCGCGGATGCGGATCGTTTCGCCGGCGCGGGCGATCTGCTCGGTCGGCACGCCGCCTTCGTGCTGCGCCAGCGCCAGCGCGACCTGCGCAGGCATCCAGTTGCCGAGCGCGATGTCGGCCATCAGCTCCTCGAGCCGCGGATATTTCGCCTCGACCAGATACGCGTCCAGGCGCTCCTGCGGCAGGCGGTCGAGCGAGGTGCCCAGCAGTTCCAGCGCGCGGTCGAGCATGCGGTGGCCCAGCTGCACGGCATCTTCGTGCTGCAGGTGCTTGAGCTGGGCGCGGATCGCGGTGCGCGCCTTGCCGGTGACCACGAATTCCAGCCACTGCGGACGCGGCATCGACGACCGGGCGGTGACGATCTCCACGCGCTGGCCGCTCGACAGCGCCGAGCGCAAGGGGACGAGCTTGCCGTCGACGCGCGCGGCCACCGCCTGGTTGCCGATGTCGGTATGCACCGCGTAGGCGAAGTCGAGCGCGGTGGAATTGCGCGGCAACGCCATGATGTCGCCCTTGGGCGTGAACAGGTAGACCTCGTCGGGGAACAGGTCGACCTTGACGTTTTCCAGGAATTCGAGCGACGAGCCGGTCGAACGCTGCGATTCGAGCAGGCCCGAGATCCACGAGTGCGCCCGTGACTGCGCGCTGTTGGGACCGTCGCCGCCGTGCTTGTAGGCCCAGTGCGCGGCAATGCCACGCTCGGCGATCAGGTCCATTTCCTCGGTGCGGATCTGCACCTCGATCGGTGCCCCGTAGGGCCCGAACAGCACCGTGTGCAGCGACTGGTAACCGTTCGCCTTGGGGATGGCGATGAAGTCGCGGAAACGCCCGTCGAGCGGCTTGAACACCGAATGCGCGATGCCCAGCGCGTGGTAACAGTCGGCGGCATTGCCGACGATGATCCGGTAGCCGAACACGTCCATCACCTGGGTGAAGGTTTTTCCCTCGCCCTGCATCTTGTTGTAGATGCTCCACGGCGACTTGATGCGGCCGACCAGGCGGTACTGCAGCCCCGCTCCGGTGAGCCGCTGCGCCAGCTGCGCCTCGATGCTCGCCAGCGCCTCGCGCCGCACCAGCGGCTGGTTGCGGATGCGCTTTTCCAGAATCATGTGCCGCATCGGATGCAGCGCATGGAAGCCGAGATCCTGCAGCTCGGCCTTGATCTTGTTCATGCCCAGGCGCTGGGCGATGGGCGCGTAGATGTCGAGTGTCTCGCGCGCGATGCGCTCGCGCGAAGGCCCCGGCTGCGCGCCGAGCGTGCGCATGTTGTGCAGGCGGTCGGCGAGTTTGATCAGGATCACGCGCAGGTCGCGCGCCATCGCCAGCATCATCTTGCGGAAGCTCTCTGCGTCGGCCTCCTGGCGGCTGCCGAAATTGAGCTTGTCGAGCTTGGTGACGCCCTCGACGAGTTCGGCCACCGTCTCGCCGAATGCCGAGGCCAGGGCCTCGCGCGTCAGCGGGGTGTCTTCGATGGTGTCGTGCAGGATCGCCGCGACCAGAGTCTCGACGTCGACCTTCTGCTCGGCCAGCACCACCGCCACCGCCACCGGGTGGGTGATGTAGGGCTCGCCGGACTTGCGCATCTGGCCGGCGTGCGCCGCCGCGCCAACCGCCCAGGCGCGACGCAGCTGCAGGCGCTGCTCTTCGGGCAGATAGAGCGCCGCCGCTTCGAGCACGCGTACGTAGTCGGGGACCGCGTCGTCGTCGGGGACGTCGGGCAGCGCGAGGACGTTGGCGGATGCGGCGGGCGTCATCCGCGAAGCCTACGGACAAGGTCGGGATTTTGGAACCATGTGACGGGCATGCGACACGGCGCCTTCGTCGCGCTGCACCCGAACGCAACGACCCCGCCGGAGCGGGGTCGTCGAAGCCTTGCGATCCGCATGCCCCAGGGCACGCGGACGGACGATCAGTCGTCGCCCTTGGCCATGTCCTCGTCGGCGACGACTTCGGCCGCGGCCCACTCGAGCGCCTCGCGCTCCTTGCGCTCGCGCTCGGACTTGTCGACCGCGTCGATGAAGGGCTGATCGATGCGGCGCGCGGCGATCTCGCGCAGCGCCAGCACGGTCGGCTTGTCGTCGTTCTCGCTGTTGTCGAGCTGGGCCTCGACGCCGTTGGCGAGCTGGCGCGCGCGGCGCGCGGCCATCATGACCAGCTCGAAGCGGTTGTCGACGACTTCCAGGCAATCTTCCACGGTGATGCGGGCCATACGGGCTCCCGGCGACCGGCACGGGTCGCGCGAATTGAATAAAAAGGGTCGCGCATGCTAACGCCGGCGCCGGGGCGAAGCAAGCGCCGCCCAGAAAAATCAGTCAGTTAGGCCGCCCCGGATGCCGCAGACACCGGCGTTTCCCGCAGCAGGCGGTCGATCAGGGCCGCGTGGCGCTCGGCCTGGCGCTCGCGCCGCAGGCGGCTGGCGCGGAAGATCGCGCACATTTCGGCCACAGCGGTGTCGAAATCCTCGTTGACCACCACGTAGTCGAATTCCTCGTAGTGGGCCATCTCCTCCTGCGCGGCGGCCAGACGCTGCGCCATCACCGCCTCGCTGTCCTGGCCACGCTTGCGCATGCGCTGGTCGAGCGCCTCGCGCGAGGGCGGCAGGATGAACACGCTCACCGCCTCGGGCACCTTCTCGCGCACCTGGCGCGCGCCCTGCCAGTCGATCTCCAGCAGCACGTCCTTGCCGGCCGCGAGCTGCGGTTCCACCGACTGCCGCGCCGTGCCCTTCCAGTCGCCGTGCACCAGCGCGTACTCGAAGAAGTCGCCGGCATCGATCATCTGCTGGAACACGTCCTTGCCGACGAAGTGGTAGTGCTCGGCATGGCGTTCGCCCGGGCGCGCCTGGCGCGAGGTGAACGAGATCGACAGGGCGATGTCCGGATCCTTCGCCAGGCACGCATTGACGATGCTGGACTTTCCGGCGCCCGACGGCGCCGCCACGATAAACAGCGTGCCGCGCATCGGCGTGTCCGCAGAATGGTGGGATTCGGGGGCCACGCCCGTCTCCGGCGCTCGAGGGCCGCGCATCGTACCGCTTTACGCCGCCCGGCGCGCTGGCCCGGCGGCGGTTAGGCGGTTACTCGATGTTCTGGACCTGCTCGCGGATCTGGTCGATCAACACCTTCAGCTCGATCGCGGCCTGGGAGCTGCGGCGATCGACCGATTTCGAGCCCAGCGTGTTGGCCTCGCGGTTGAACTCCTGCAGCAGGAAATCCAGACGCCGGCCGACGGGCTCACGCTGCGCCAGCACGCGGCGGATCTCGACGACGTGGCTGTCGAGGCGGTCGAGTTCTTCGTCGACGTCGAGCTTCTGCAGCCACAGCACCAGTTCCTGCTCCATGCGCCCGGGCTCGACCGGATGCGGCAGGTCGGCCAGCCGCGTCTGCAGCTTGGCGCGCTGGCCCTCGCCGATGGCCGGCATCAGCGTGCGCACCTCTGCGGCGATCGCGGCGATGCCATCAACGCGCTCGAGGATCGCCGCAACCAGCTTGGCGCCCTCCCGCTCGCGTGCGGCGACAAAGTCGGCCAGCACCTCGTCCAGCAGCGCCAGCGCCTCGGTCTGCAACGCTGCCGGATCGACGCCGCGCGACTGCAGCACGCCGGGAAACTGCAGCAGTTCGGTGAGACTGGCCCGCAGCTCGGGGAAGTCGCCGCGCAGCTCGCCGGCCAGGCCCTGCAGCTGCGTCAGCAGCGCGCGGTTGAGCTGCAGTTCGCCGCCGCCCTCGACGTTGCGCAGGCGCAGGCTCAGGTCCACCTTGCCGCGCGACACCTTTGCCGCGACACGCTCACGCAGTGCGGGTTCCGCACTGCGCAGTTCGTCGGGAATGCGCGTACCCAGTTCGAGGAAACGGTGATTCACCGCACGCAGTTCGCAGGCCAGCGTGCCCCACTCGGTGCTGCGCTCGCCGGCGGCGAAGGCGGTCATGCTGCGGATCATGGGAGCGTGCCTGCGGAAAAAACGGCGGACGAGTATGCCTGAGGGCCGGGATTGGGGATTCGGCAGCGGAGAGGTGCAGGGGCGATGCCCCGCAGTCTTCCGCACACCCTGCCCCCGGGTCTGCAGCCTGCCGCTGCTAGAATTCGCTGCCCTTCTCCGGCGCATCTTCATGTCCGATTTCTCCCGTCCCAGCGGCCGCGCGGCCGATCAGCTCCGCGCCGTGCGCTTCGAACGCGGGTTCACCCGCCACGCGGAGGGCTCGGTGCTGGTGAGCTTCGGCGACACGCGCGTGTTGTGCACCGCCAGCGTGGAGAACCGGGTGCCGGGCTTCCTGCGCGGCAAGGGCGAGGGCTGGGTCACGGCCGAATACGGCATGCTGCCGCGCGCCACCAACACCCGCAACGACCGCGAGGCCACCCGGGGCAAGCAGGGCGGCCGCACGCTGGAGATCCAGCGCCTGATCGGCCGCAGCCTGCGGGCCTGCGTCGATCGTCGCGCGCTCGGCGAGCGCACCATCACCCTGGACTGCGACGTGCTGCAGGCCGATGGCGGCACCCGCACCGCGGCGATCACCGGTGCCTATGTCGCGCTGGTCGATGCGGTCTCGGCGTTGCGCAAGCGCGGCGAGATCGGCCGCGACCCGGTGCACGGCGCGATCGCGGCAGTGTCGGTGGGCATCTATCGCGGCGTGCCGGTACTCGACCTCGATTACGCCGAAGACAGCGATTGCGACACCGACATGAACGTCGTGATGAACGACGGCGGCGGCTTCATCGAAGTCCAGGGCACGGCCGAAGGTCACGCCTTCCGCCGCACCGAGATGGACGCGATGCTGCAGCTGGCCGAAGCCGGCGTGGCCGAGCTCGTCGCCCTGCAGCGTCAGGCACTGGCCTGATGGACACGCCGCGCCTGGTACTGGCCAGCGGGAACGCGGGCAAGTTGGTTGAACTGCGCGCGATGCTCGACGGCCTCGGGTTTGCGATCGTGCCGCAGCGCGAACTGGGCGTGGACGACGCGCCCGAAACCGGCACCACCTTCGTCGAAAACGCCCTGATCAAGGCCCGGCACGCGGCGCAGGTCACCGGCCTGCCGGCGCTGGCCGACGACTCGGGCCTGATCGTCGATGCACTGGGCGGCGCGCCCGGCCTCTACAGCGCGCGTTACGCAGGCAGCCCTACCGACGATGCGGCCAACAACGCCAAGCTGCTGCAGGCACTGGGCGATCTGCCCGAGGCGCAGCGCACCGCGCGCTTCTACGCGGTGATCGTGCTGCTGCGCCACGCCGACGACCCGCAACCGCTGATTGCCGAAGGGGTGTGGGAAGGCCGCATCCTCGACGCACCGCGTGGCCACCATGGTTTCGGCTACAACCCGGTGTTTCTCGACCCGGCGCACGGCCTGACGGCCGCGGAAATGGCGCCCGAGCAGAAGAACCGCATCAGCCATCGCGCGCAGGCACTGCTGGCCTTGCGCGAACGCCTGGCGCAGGCGCTGCCGGCGCACTGACCGGCCCCGGGCACGCACACCGCCAGCGAGTCCACGACCGATGCTGATTCCGCCGCCCCTGTCGCTGTACGTGCACCTGCCCTGGTGCGTGCGCAAATGCCCGTACTGCGACTTCAACTCGCACGAGTTCCGCGGCGGCACGCCGCCGTTCGACGCCTACGTCGATGCCCTGCTCGCCGATCTCGACCAGGACCTGCCGCTGGTCTGGGGCCGCACCGTGCACAGCGTGTTCTTCGGTGGTGGCACACCGAGTCTGTTTCCGGCCGCTGCGATCGAACGGATCCTGCAGGGCGCGTCCTCGCGCCTGCGGTTTGCCCCCGGCGCCGAGATCACGCTGGAGACCAATCCCGGCACCGCCGAACACGGCCGTTTCGAGGACTACCTGCGCGCGGGCGTGAACCGGCTCAGTTTCGGCATCCAGACCTTCGACGACGCCACGCTCAAGACGCTCGGCCGCATCCACGACGGCGCGCAGGCGGTGTCGGCGGTCGCGCTCGCGCGCCAGGCCGGCTTCGACAATTTCAACCTCGATCTGATGTACGCGCTGCCCGGGCAGACGCTGGCGATGGCCGAGGCTGACGTGCAGCACGCGATCGCGCTCGAGCCGACGCACATCTCGCACTACCAGCTCACGCTCGAACCCAACACCGTCTTCGCCGCACGTCCGCCGAGCGGCATTCCCGACGACGATCTCGCCTGGGACATGCAGGAGCGCTGCCAGGCGCTGCTGGCGCAAGCCGGCTATGCGCAGTACGAAGTGTCGGCCTATGCGCAGCCGGGGCGCCGCTGCGCGCACAACCTCAACTACTGGCGCTTCGGCGATTACCTGGGTATCGGCGCCGGTGCGCACGGCAAGCTCACCCTGGGCAGCGAACAGGCGATCGTGCGCCGCTGGAAATCCAGACATCCGGCCGCGTGGCTGGCCGGCGCCGGCAGTCCGGCCGCCATCGGCGGCGACGAGCGCATCGAACCGGCGCGGCGCCCGTTCGAATTCATGCTCAACGCGCTGCGTCTGGTCGACGGCTTTGCCGTCGACGATTTCGTCGCGACCACCGGCCTGCCGTTGTCGGCGATCGATGCGCCGCTCGATACCGCGGTCGCCAAGGGCTGGCTGCACCGCGCCGGCGGCCGGATCGTCCCGACCGAACTGGGGCGCCGTTTCACCAACGATGTGGTGGCGCTGTTCCTCGAAGACTGAGCCCACGCCGGTCCCGCCGTGGTGCGGTCGCGCCGTGGCCGCGTGGGGGCACATCCTGCGTTCGATCCGGGCGACGACACGCGCGTCGCCCGCCTGCCGGAACCGGTCGTACACATCGCTGGTGACGGCCCGGTCGGCGTGCTAAAGAATGTGACCTGTGCCCACTTCGGCAACCGGAATGCCTGCGACCGCCCACCCCGCCTCACCGCCCCGCTCCCTGGCCGCGGCCGGATTGCCGCCGCGCGTGCGTCGCACGCTCGAACGAGCGCTGTCGTTCGTTTCGACCGAACTCGACAGCGGGCTGTCGAGCCTGGTGTCCGAGTTCGAACAGGAGCTGTTCCGCCTTGCCGACCAGGCCCGCAATCCCGGGCTCGAATCGGGTTACATGGCGACGCTGCGGGCCTTCCGCGCCAACCGCGCCGACCTGGTACCGCGCTTTCTGCTCGCGCTCGAAGGTGCCCTGGCGACGCTGCGTACGCCCGCGCTTCCGCCCGCACCGGCGCCGCTCGATACCGGCGGCTTCGGCCCGCTGTCGCTGGTCGAAGACTCGGTGATGGACGAGGGCACGGTGCTGCGCGAGATCGCCAGCCGCCAGGAGGGGCGGGCGAACCTGTCGCTGCACCTGCTCGGCCAGCGGTTCGGCGTGCTCGCCGCAGCGCCCGCCTTCGATGCCGAGCGCCTGCCGCTGGGCCCGCAATGCCTGTGCCGCGCGATCGCGACAGCGGCACACACACTGGAAATCGAACACGACGCGCGGCTGCTGCTCTACCGCATCTTCGACCGCGTGGTGATGCAGGGCTATGCCCGCGTGCTCGAGCGCCTCGATGCGCAACTGGGCGAGGACGGCATCCTGCCGGCCCTGACCTTCGTGCCGATGCGTGCACGTGCCGAGCCGGTCGAGACGCGCCCGCACGCGCGCGCCGCCCAGCCTGCGACGCCGACGCCCGCACCGCGTCCGCAAGCCGAGGACGCCCAGCGCCCCTACACCGGCTGGGGCGCACCCGACACCACCGACGATGTCGAGGATGCGAAAGCGCACGAGGCGGCCTACGCCCGGCTGCAGGCGCTCATGTCCGGCCGCCGCGAACTGCTGCGCAAGTTCCAGCCGCGCGGCGACACGCCGCTGCCGCGGCGGCAGCTCGCCACGCGCGAAGTGTCCGACGCCCTGCGCCTGCTCCAGCAGCAGCCCGACGCCGGTGGCCGCAACGCGCGCGGCCTGCTCGAGATCAAGCGCTCGCTGCTGGCGCAGGCCCGTCAGCGCAGCGGCGAGGGTGCGAGCCTGGCGCCCGAGGACGAGGACGCTTTCGAACTGCTGGGCATGCTCTACGGCCACATCGAGGAGGAAATCCGCGCCGACGCGCCGGCCGCGCCACTGGTGCGCGAGCTGCAGATTCCCGTGCTGCGTGCGGCACTGCAGGACCATTCCTTCTTCACCCGCCAGCGGCACCCGGCGCGGCAGCTGCTCAATACCGTTGCCGAGAGTGCGGCCAGCTGGCACGACGACACGGCTTTCGATCCGCGCGTGCAGGCGGCGCTGCGCGCTGCAGTGGCCCATGTGGTGGGCAACTACGAGAGCGACCTGTCGGTGTTCGCCGAGGGCAACGCGCGCGTGCAAGCCCAGTTGCAGGCACAGACGCGCACGGCCGAACTGCAGGAGCGCCGGCACGTGGAAGCCGCGCGCGGGCGCGAGAAGCTGGTCGCGGCGCGCGGGCGTGCCGACGAACTGATGCAGACCATCGTCGGCGATCGCCGCCTGCCGCGGTTCTCGCGCGCCCTGCTCGACCAGGCCTGGGCCGACGTGCTGACCCTGACGCTGCTGCGCCACGGCGAATCGTCGGAAGAAACCGACCGGCAACTGGAAACCACGCGCCGTATCGTCGATGCCTCCCTGCAGGCGGCGTGCGCTGCCGACGCGGCGCTGCAGGCCGATGTGGAATCCGCGCTCGGCCATGTCGGCTATCACGGCGAGGAGGCGACCGTGATCGCGCAGCGCCTGACCAGTCACCGCAGTGACGAGGACGATGCCGCCTCGCGCACCGAGCTTGCGATGAAGCTCAAGGCCCGCGCGCGTCTGGGCGAAGAGGCCGGCGCGGTGCGCCGGGAGAAACCGCCGGCACGCACGCCCGACGAACAGGCCCAGTACGACCACCTGCGCACGCTGCCGTTCGGCACGTGGATCGAATTCACCACCAACCAGCAGGGCGATGTCGTGCGCCGGCGCATGTCGTGGTACAGCCCGATGACCGACCACGTGCTGTTCGTCAACCAGCGCGGCCAGCGCACCGGCGAGCAGTCGCTCGACGCGGTCGCGCGTCTGATGGCGTCGGGCAATGCGCGCGTGGTCACCGCCGACCGCGGTCATCTGGTCGACCGCGCCTGGCAGGCGGCGATGGGTGCGCTGCGCAGCTTCGCCGGCCGCGGCGAGGCGCGCATGACGGAGGCGACGGCATGATGCAGGAGTTCCGCCGCGCACGCCGCCGCAAGGCGCCCGACGTGATTCTGGTGACCGACGCGATGACCGGCCATGTGGTGGGCCGCATCGGCAACCTGTCGGAGACCGGCATGCTGCTGATCGCCAGCGCGCCGTTCGTCGAGGACGCGCTGTACCAGCTGTCCTTCACCCTGCCCGACGCACCCGATGCGCCGGTCGAGATCGGCGCGCACCTGTTGTGGCTCGACGATGCGACGCTCGCCGGCGCCAGCTGGGCGGGCTTCCGCTTCATCGCCACCACGCCGTCGCTGGCGCATCGGCTGCAGGGCTGGGTCAACGCACCGGGCAGTCATTACGCCTGATGCTGCCGGCATGCCGGCAGCGCGCGCCGGCTACTGATTCCGATACCGCCGCGCGGCATTGCGCTCGCTCCAACACCCGCGACATCGAAAAACCGAACACGGCCATCGAGCGCGATGCATGGCCGGCACGGCGCCTCGACAGGTGACCGGGGCAACAGCAACGGGGCGATGCGGCAGAATAGGCCGATCCATTCGTCACACGGGATCGCGATGTCCATGCCAGCTCCGTCCGCCGCCAGCCTCTACGCCGACCACCTCGCGACACTGCAGACGCGCGCGGCGACCGCGCTCGAACGCGCCGGCCTCGACCATCTGGTGATTCCCAGCGGCACGGTGCACTACCAGGTCTTCGACGATCGCGACTATCCGTACGCGGTCAATCCGCATTTCAAGGCCTGGCTGCCGCTCACGCGCACCCCGGGCAGCTGGCTGGTGGTGACGCCGGGTGCGCGGCCGAAGCTGATCTATCTGCAGCCGCGCGACTACTGGCACGTGGTGCCTGATGCACCGTCCGGGTACTGGGTCGAACACTTCGACATCGTGGTGATCCGCAAGCCGGAAGACGCCCAGCAGCACCTGCCCCGCAATGCCGCACGCTGCGCGATCCTGGGCGAACCGCAGAGCGCACTGGGCCAGTACGGCGCCTACAAGCCGAACAACCCGCAGGCGGTCGTCGACCATCTCGATTACCACCGCGCGTTCAAGACGCCCTACGAACTGGCGATGCTGCGCGCCGCCAACCGGCATGCGGTGCGCGCGCACCGGGCGGCCGAACGCGCGTTCCGCGCCGGCGCCAGCGAGTTCGGCATCCATCTGGCCTACTGCCAGGCCGCCGGGCAGGACGCGAACGAGTTGCCCTACGGCAACATCGTGGCGCTCAACGAGCACGCTGCGGTGCTGCACTACACCGAGCTCGGTCGCCTTGCGCCCGACCCGGTCCGCAGCTTCCTCATCGATGCCGGCGCCAGCCATGCCGGTTATGCGGCGGATGTCACCCGCACCTGGGCCGCCGACACCGGCAGCGAGTTCCAGTCGATGATCGACGCGGTCGACACCGCGCAGCAGGCGATGGTCGCCCAGGTACGCGCGGGCACCGATTACCGCCAGATCCATCTCGATGCGCATCTGGCCCTGTCGGGCGTGCTGCGCGACTTCGGCGTGCTGCGTGTGTCGCCCGAAGAAGCGGTGGCCACCGGTGTGAGCGCTGCGTTCTTCCCGCACGGCATCGGCCACGGCATCGGCCTGCAGGTCCACGACGTCGGTGGCTTCATCGCGGCCGAGACCGGCGGCGCGATCGCCAAGCCCGACGGCCATCCGTATCTGCGCCTGACGCGCACGTTGGCGGCGGACATGGTCGTGACCATCGAGCCGGGCGTGTACTTCATCGACATGCTGCTCGAAGACCTGCGCAGCGCCGGCAAGGGCGATGCCGTGGACTGGGACCGCATCGAGGCCTTCAAGCCCTACGGCGGCATCCGCATCGAGGACGATGTGGTCTGCACCGACGACGCGCCGGAAAACCTCACGCGCGACGCGTGGGCGCAGGACGTGGCCGACACCGCGGACTGAGCGGGCGGCCTGGGGGCGCGCCGTCCCGGCGTGCCCCCTGCGCGAACGGCGGGCAATGCGACGCGCTAGTCGCGCGCCATGAAGGCCTCGATCTCGTCGGCGGTGCGTGCAAGTCCTGCGGTCAGCACCTCGTGCCCGGTGCGGGTGATCAGCACGTCGTCCTCGGTGCGGATGCCGATGCCGCGCCACTTGGCGTCGACGCTGGTGTCGTCGTGCGCCACGTAGAGGCCCGGCTCGATCGTGAACACCATGCCCGGCTCCAGCAGCCGGGATTCGCCGTCGATGCGGTAGTCGCCGACATCGTGCACGTCCAGGCCGATCCAGTGCCCGGTCTTGTGGCGATAGAAACGCTTGTAGCTGCCGTCGGCAATGCGCTTGGCAAGAGAGCCCTTCAACAGGCCCAGCCGCAACAGTCCTTCGGTCAGCGTCTCGACCGCGGCGTTGTGTCCGGCCTCGTACGGCACGCCGGGCCGGGCCTCGGCGAGCGCTGCCTGCAGCGCGGATTCGACCAGCTCGTGCAGCGCTCGCTGCGCCGGCGTGAAGCGGCCGCTGACCGGAAACGTGCGGGTGATGTCGGCCGCATAGCCGCGGTACTCGGCGCCGGCATCGATCAGCACCAGGTCGCCGTCGCGCGCCTGGGCCGCATTGGCGCGGTAGTGCAGCACGCAGGCATTGGCGCCTGTACCGACGATGCTCTCGTAGGCCGGCTGCGCGTCGTGCCGCCTGAAGACGTATTCAAGCTCGGCCTGCAGCTGGTACTCGTGGATGCCCGGACGCGCGGCGCGCATCGCCGCGGCGTGCGCTTCGACGCTGATCCTGGCCGCCCGACGCATCAGCTTGAGTTCGCCCGCGTCCTTGAACAGCCGCATCTCGTCGAGCAGATGACCCAGTTCGAGAAACTCGTGCGGCGGCGATGCGCCCAGCCGCACCTGCGCACGCACCTGGTTGAGCCAGCCGATCAGCTGCAGGTCGAACTCGGTGTCGCGGCCGAAGTGGTAGTAGACGCGCGTGCGGCCTTCGAGCAGGCCGGGCAGGATTTCGTCGAGATCGTCGATCGGATAGGCATCGTCCATGCCCAGCGCCTCGACCGCGCCCTCGGGGCCCACACGCGGACCATCCCAGCCCTCGCGCTCGGCGTCGCGCTCGCGGCAGAACAGCAAGGCTTCGCCGTGTTTGCGGCCGGGTACGAGCACCAGCACCGCGTCGGGCTCGGCGAAACCGGTCAGGTACCACAGGTCCGAATCCTGCCGGTAGGGATAGTGGGTGTCGCGGCTGCGCACGCGCTCGGGCGCGGCGGGCAGCACGAGAATCGCGTCGTCGCCGGCCAGGCGCATCAGCTGCCGGCGGCGCTTGAGATAGGCGGATGCCGTAATGCCGGTGATGGTGGACACGTCAGTTCAACCGCTTGCGATGGCGCGGGCCCAGCGTCGCATCTCCGTGCAGCAGCAATACCGCCACGCGCACGAATTCCTCGATCTCGGCCAGCGCGTCTTCCTCGCCCGCGTCCTCCTCGGCATCGGCGTCCGGCTGCGCCGCGGCCAGGCGCGCGAGGTCGGCGAGCGCCTCGCCGCCCTCATCCGACAGCGAGGGCCGTGCCCCGGCTGCCAGGCCGAATCCTCCGAGGAAGCCGCGGCACCAGTCGAACAATGCGGCGCTGCGCACTGCCAGCGGTTGCGCGTCGTCGGGCAGCAGCAGGGCGAAGGCGAAATCGCGGTCCTCCAGCTGCGCGGCCGTGGCCATGCGCAGGCGGTCGAGCGCGCTGCCGGGCGACGGTGCGGGCGCTGCGGCATCGGCCAGGACCGGCGCCAGCCAGCCCGGCACGTCGTCGCCGCCGCCGGCCAGCCAGCCGCTCAGGCCGCCATGCAGTTCACTGCCGGGCATCGCCAGTTGCAGTTGGCGGATTTCGGCATCGATTTCGGCAAGGCTCGGCAGGGTTTCGGACACGTGGCAGGCTCTGGGACGGAAGCCGCCAGTGTACCAATGGCCTCGATACCGGGCCCTGGCGCGGCTTGTTGCTGCGCATGCGGCCCGCCTACACTCCTCGCGCCGATTCCGGCACGGAGCGCTCCGCGTGATCGAACCCAGCCCAGTGCACGTGCCCGGCGCCGCCGCGCTGATCGCACTGCTCCTTGCGCTGATCGTCACGCTCCTGGTCGTGCTGCTGCGCCGGCGCAGCAGCGAGCGCGCCTACGTGGCCGAGATCGACGACCGCCGCGAGCGCCTCAAGCTGGCGCTGTGGGCGACCGGCGAGCGCTACTGGGATTACGACGTCGCCAGCGGCCAGCTGCGCCGCCTGATCGATGACGCGGCCGGCGACGCAGGCACGGTCGAAGACAGCGCGCCGGTCGAGACACTGCTGCATCCCGACGATCAACCGCTCGCACGCGAGACGCTGCGCCGCTATCTCGATGGCGAGACCGGCCGTTACCAGGCGCAGGTCCGTGTGCGCGACGGCGCGGGCGGCTGGGCGTGGATGCGGGTACGTGGCCGCGCAGTTGCGCGGGATGCGCACGGCCATGTGCTGCGCATCGCCGGTACCGCGCTCAACATCACCGCCACGCGCGAGGCCGAGCGCGAGCGGCAGATCGCCGCCGCCGTGCTGCGCAGCATGAGCGAGGCGGTGGCGGTGCTGGATGCCGACTTCCGCTATGTGTCGGTCAACCCGGCGTTTCTGCGCATGAGTGGCTATGCGGAAACGGAAGTGCTCGGACGCAGTGCTTCGCTGGTCGACACCACGCGACACGAGGCCGCCTTCCATCGCCAGATCCGCGTCCAGGCCGCCCAGCAGGGCCAGTGGAGCGGCGAGGTCTGGCAGCGGCGCAAGGATGGCGACGAACTGCTCACCGCGCTCGAACTGCGCACCGTGCGCGACGCCGACGACGGCAGCGTGCTGCACGTGTGCGTGTTCAACGACATCACCCAGCAGAAGCGCACCGAACAGGAGCTGCGCTACCTGGCCAACTTCGACACGCTCACCAGCCTGCCCAACCGCTCGCTGCTGTCGGAGCGGCTGTCGCGCGCGATCGTCCGCGCGCATCGCCAGGACAGCCGCCTGGCGGTGCTGTTCCTGGATCTCGACCGCTTCAAGGACATCAACGATTCGCTCGGCCACGCCGCCGGGGACCGCATCCTGCGCGCGGCTGCGGTGCGCCTGCAGCAGACCGTGGGCGAGCACCACACCGTGGCGCGCCTGGGCGGCGACGAATTCACCGTCGTGCTCGAGGACCTCGCCCAGCCCCACGACGCCGAGCGCATGGCACGCGAGATCATCAACGCCTTCGAAGCGCCGCTGCAGCTCGACGACCGGCGCGAAGTGTCGATCTCGCCGTCGATCGGCATCAGCCTGTATCCCGACCATGCGCAGGTGCCGACCGAGCTGCTCAAGCAGGCCGACACCGCGATGTACCAGGCCAAGGCCGCCGGGCGCCGCACCTACATGCGCTACGACGACAACATGGATCTGGCCGTGCGTCAGCGCGCGACGGTGTCGGGCGCGCTGCGCAAGGTGCTCGATCGCGGCGAGCTGCGGCTGGTGTTCCAGCCGCGCATGTCGCTGGCGCCTGCGCGCATCACCGGCGTCGAAGCCCTGCTGCGCTGGTCGAGCCCCGAACACGGCGACATTCCGCCCAGCGAGTTCATCCCGATCGCCGAGGAAAGCGGCCTGATCCTGGAAATCGGCGAATGGGTCCTGCGCGAGGCCTGCCTGGTGCTGCAGCGCTGGCGCCAGCACGGCCTCGACGAAATGACCGTCTCGGTCAACGTCTCGGTGCTGCAGCTGCTGCGCGGCGACTTCACCGGCGTGGTCGCCCGCGTGCTCGCCGATGTCGGCATTCCGCCGCATCTGCTCGAACTCGAACTCACAGAAAGCGTGCTGATGGCGAACGCCGAGCAGACCGCCGCGCGCCTGCAGGCCTTCCGCGCGCTGGGCGTGTCGCTGGCGATCGACGACTTCGGCACCGGCTACTCGTCGCTGGCCTATCTCAAGCGTCTGCCCATCACCACGATCAAGATCGACAAGGCCTTCGTCGACGGCCTGCCGCACGACGCGGAGGACGCCGCCATCACCCCGACCATCGTCGCCATGGCCCACTCGCTGGGCCTGCGCGTGGTGGCCGAAGGCGTGGAGACCGAGGCGCAGATGCGCTTTCTCGCCGAACGCGGCTGCGACGAGATCCAGGGCTTCTGGATCTCGCCCCCGCTCGATGCGCTGCAGTGTCTGGCGTTCGTGCGCAACTGGCGCCCCGAGGGCACGCCGGGCACGCGCCACGAACGCATTCCGGCGCTGCCTTGACCGCCACCTGCGCGCTGCCTATCGTGCGGAAATGACCGACACCGACGTCATCGCCCAGCTGCAGAGACTGACGTCGCGCGTCGAGACGCTGATCGAACGCGTCCGTGTGCTCAGCGACGAGAACCGCAGCCTGCGCCAGCAGCAGGAAACGATCGTCGGCGAGCGCGCCCAGCTGCTGTCGAAGAACGAGCAGGCCCGCTCGCGGGTGGAGGCGATGATCGCCCGGCTCAAATCCCTGGAGCAGCACACATGAGCGCCACCGAGGCCGTCAGCGTCCGCGTGCTCGACCGCGAATACACCGTGGGCGTTGCGCCCGGCGAACGCGAAGGCCTGATGGCCGCCGCGCGTCTGCTCGACAGCCGCATGCGCGAGATCCGCGGCAGCAACCGCATGGCGGCCGTCGATCGCGTCGCCGTACTGGCCGCGCTCAACCTCGCCCACGAACTGCAGCAGGTGGGCGACGTGCAGCTGCACGGTGACCGCGCAGTGTCCGAATCGCTCGCCGCCTTGCATCGCAAGCTCGATGCGCTGGATGCCGAAGCGCGCTGAATCGCGCGCCTTCGCGCGCCGCGCACGCAACTGAATTTCCGCCCTCCCCTGCCGACGAACGGGACGCATCATCGGTGCACCTTGGCTATACTGCGCCTGCGTTCTCTGCCGTGTTCGACAGCGTGCAAAACATTCGCCTTGTCCCTTAAGAACGACACCGGGGATGTCAGGAAACCGGGAGTGCCAGTCCGCCCTCGAGCGGAAAGCCCGAAGGAATCCCAGCGTTCCCACTTGAACCTCGGGTTCAAGGTCGTTTCGCGTGCATCGACATCGGCGGAGAACGTATTCTTCTGCCCGCCTGCCGCGTCGCCGGCACTTCCGACGACGAGACCGGCCGCATGACCGACCGCTCCGCCCTCCGCCGCCGCCTGCGCGACCAGCGCCGAGCGTTGCCGGCACCGGCCCGCATCGCCGCGGCCGAGGGGCTCGCCCAGCAATTGTTCGCCCTGCCGCAGTGGCCGGCGTCGGGCTATGTCGCCGGCTACTGGGCCGGTGACGGCGAGATCGGTCTGCACGTGTTCCAGATGCGTCTGCCGCCGGGCGCGATCTACTGCCTGCCGGTCCTGCACGGTGACGTGTTGCGCTTCGCGCCCTGGCGCGCGGGCGATGCACTGGTCACCAACCGCTATGGCATTCCCGAACCCGACGTCGAGCCCGCCTCCGCACTCGAGGCACGCGACATGGCGCTCGTCGTCACGCCGCTGGTCGGCTTCGACGGCCGTGGCAATCGCCTGGGGATGGGCGGCGGCTGGTACGACCGCACGTTCGCGTTCCGCCGCGGCCAGTCCGCACCGCCGATGCTGGTCGGCGCGGCGTTCGCGCTGCAGCGGGTCGACGCGCTCGATGCCGCCGACTGGGACGTGCCGCTGGACGCGGTCTGCACCGAAGCCGGCATGATCCTCCCCCCCTTTCCGCCTGACGAAACGCGATGACTGCCCGCAAGCGCTACTGGCTGATGAAATCCGAACCCGAGGAATTCTCGATCGACGACCTCGCCCGCGTCGGCACCGAGCCGTGGACGGGCGTGCGCAATTACCAGGCGCGCAACTTCATGCGCGACGGGATGCGCGTTGGCGACGAGATCTTCTTCTATCACTCCAATACCGACGTGCCGGGCATCTACGGCATCGCCTCGGTCGCCAGCACCGCGTATCCGGATCCGACGCAATTCAAGAAGACGTCGAAGTATTTCGACGAGAAGGCGACCGAAGAGACGCCGCGCTGGTTCATGGTCGACGTCGGCTATGTGCGCACGCTGGCGCGCCCCATTCCGCTGAGCGAGATCCGCGAACACGCGGCCGAGCTGGGCGAGGAGTTCGCGCTGATCCGCAAGGGTGCGCGCCTGTCGGTGCTGCCGGTGTCGTCCGCGCAGTGGAAACTGCTGTTGTCCCTGGAGAAGAAGTGATGAGCGAAGGCAAGCGCCTGGCCGGCGAGAAGGCGATCGAATACGTGGAAGACGGCATGATCGTCGGCGTCGGCACCGGCTCGACGGTCGCGTTCTTCATCGACGCGCTCGCACGCATCAAGCACCGCATCGAAGGCGCGGTGTCGAGTTCGGACCAGAGCACCGAGCGCCTGCGCGCCCACGGCATCGACGTCCTCGATCTCAACGCCACCGGCCCGCTGTCGTTGTACGTCGACGGCGCCGACGAGTGCGACCCCGGCAAGCATCTGATCAAGGGCGGCGGCGCGGCGCTGACGCGCGAGAAGATCATCGCCGAGGCCAGTGCGAAGTTCGTCTGCATCATCGACCCGGCCAAGCAGGTGGATGTGCTCGGCGCGTTCCCGCTGCCGATCGAGGTGATTCCGATGGCGCGCAGCCTGGTGGCGCGCACCATTCTCGAGACCACCGGCGGCCAGCCGGTCTGGCGCGAAGGGGTCAAGACCGACAACGGCAACTGGGTGCTCGACATCCACAACCTGTCGATCACCGACCCGGTGGCACTGGAAGCCAGGCTCAACCAGATCCCGGGCGTGGTCAGCGTCGGCCTGTTCGCGCGCCGCAAAGCGGATGTGGTGATCGTGGGCACGCCGACGCCGACGGTGCTCTGAGTGCCGCTCGATCAGATCGTTACAGCGTCATCCGAAGCAGGGTGACGCCCATGTTGATCGCGATCAGCGCAATCGGCGTCAGCAGTCCCAGCCCGAACGCGAGCCAGACCGGTCGCGCCTTGACGCGCGCATGGCGACGCGCGGCCAGAGCAGATGACTGGAGAGCCACCGTCGCCAGAAGCGTCATCGCCAGCCATGCGGCCCAAAGCATCATGGCCTCGATCTCCCCGGCAGGCAGAAGCGGAGCCGCAGCCATGGTGGCCGCCAATACCAGCAACGCGCCGACGATCGTCGCCACGGCCAGACGGCCACGCCGCAAGGCATGGAAATTCATCGCCAGCAGAAGGCCGCCGCCCAAGACCGATCAGACGATCGTGGCAACGACGATCGAGCCATACCCGAACATCGGCGCCATCCGGCAATCGGCAGCGCGCGTGTCGAGCGACGACGCCGGCGGTGCGTAAGGATTGCGATCGTCCACAGGCATCCATGCAAGCAGTGAGCGCTGCAGTCTAACGCGCACCCGAAACCGCCACGAAAAAGCCCGCCTTTCGGCGGGCTTTTTCGTGTTACGCAGCCTCGACTCATTCGACGTCGAGGAAGCTCCGCAGCTGCTCGCTGCGCGAGGGGTGACGCAGCTTTCGCAGCGCCTTGGCCTCTATCTGGCGGATGCGCTCGCGGGTGACGTCGAACTGCTTGCCGACTTCCTCGAGGGTGTGGTCGGTGTTCATGTCGATGCCGAAGCGCATGCGCAGCACCTTGGCCTCGCGCGGAGTGAGGCCGGCGAGCACGTCGCGGACCGTCTCCATCAGGTTGGTGTTGGTGGTCGCGTCGATCGGGGACTCCACGTTGGTGTCCTCGATGAAGTCGCCCAGATGCGAGTCCTCGTCGTCGCCGATCGGGGTCTCCATGGAGATCGGTTCCTTGGCGATCTTCATGACCTTCCGGATCTTGTCTTCCGGCATGTCCATTTCCTTGGCCAGCTCCTCCGGCGTGGCCTCGCGGCCGTACTGCTGGAGCATCTGGCGGGAAATGCGGTTGAGCTTGTTGATCGTTTCGATCATGTGCACGGGGATGCGGATCGTGCGCGCCTGGTCGGCGATCGAGCGCGTGATCGCCTGGCGGATCCACCACGTGGCATAGGTCGAGAACTTGAAGCCGCGACGGTGCTCGAACTTGTCGACCGCCTTCATCAGGCCGATGTTGCCTTCCTGGATGAGGTCGAGGAACTGCAGGCCGCGGTTGGTGTACTTCTTGGCGATCGAGATCACCAGGCGCAGGTTGGCCTCGACCATCTCCTTCTTGGCCTTGCGGGCCTTGGCCTCGCCGTAGGCCATCGCGCGGTTGATCTCCTTGAGGTCGCCCAAGGTGACGCCCATGGCCTTCTCGATCGCGATCGTGGCTTCCTGCTCGGCGACGATCTGGTCGCGCACGTCCTTCAGACCCGACGACCACTTCTGCTTGCGCTTGATCATCTCGTCCGCCCAGCCCGTATTGGTCTGGTTGCCGTCCCAGGCACGGATGAAGTCCTTGCGCGGCATCTTGGCGACGCGGGTCGACAGGTCGAGGATACGGCGCTCGTGGTCCTTGATCTCGCCCACGACCTCACGCAGCTTGCGGACCAGCAGGTCGGTCAGCGGCAGCGGCAGCTTGAAGGTCATGAACTGGTCGGCCATCTCGCCGCGCAGCTTGACAACCGGCTTGGCCGTCGCGCCGTTCTTGGCGTACGACTTCTGGAACTTGTTGAACAGGTCGGCCAGCACGTCCATGCGACGCAGCACTTCGGCCGGATCGGGGCCGGTCGGACCCGTGCTCTCTTCCTCGTCGGAGGAGTCGTCGGAATCGTCGTCGTCGCTGTCGCTGTCGTCGTCCGACTCGGCAGCCGGCGCCGGGGCGTTGCCCGCGGCAGCTTCTTCCTCGGCGGCCAGCTCTTCGAGCAGTTGGTCATTGAAGCCGGCGACGACTTCGGCCAGACGCTTCTTGCCGTCCTTGTGGAGTTGGTACTCCTCGAGCAGCAACTGCACCGACCAGGGGAAGCTGGCGACGGACGCCATCATCTGGTTCAGGCCTTCCTCGATGCGCTTGGCGATCGCGATCTCGCCTTCGCGGGTCAGCAGCTCGACCGTGCCCATCTCGCGCATGTACATGCGCACCGGGTCGGTGGTGCGACCGCCTTCGGTGTCGAGCGAGGTCAGCGCGGCAGCGGCTTCCTCGGCCGCGGTTTCGTCGACCTCGCGATTGCCGCTGGACTCGCCGGCGAGCAGCAGGGTCTCGGCATCGGGCGCCACTTCATGGACATCGATGCCCATGCCGTTGATCATGCCGATGATGTCTTCGATCTGCTCCGGATCGACCATGTCGTCGGGCAGGTGATCGTTGACCTCGGCGTAGGTCAGATAGCCCTGCTCCAGGCCCTTGCTGATCAGGAGCTTGATGTCGGACTGCTGGGCGGGACGTTCATTCGCCATGTGGCGCACACCGTTGTCAAAGTGAACCCGTAATTATACCAGCTGCCAGGCCGGGATCATGCCCTGAGCAGGAAGGTGACCGGGCCGTCATTGACCAGGCTGACCTCCATATGGGCGCCGAATCGCCCGGTTTCCACCCCCCGGTGGCGTGCCCGACAGACGGCCACCAGCTGATCGAAGATCCGTTCAGCCTCATCCGGCGGGGCGGCGGTGCTGAAGCCCGGCCGGTTGCCCGAGCGCGTGTCCGCGGCCAGGGTGAACTGGCTGACCAGCAGCAGCCCGCCGCCGGCATCCGCCAGCGAGCGGTTCATCCTGCCGTCTGCATCGCCGAAGACGCGGTAGGCCAGCAAACGGCCGGCCATGCGCTCGACCTGGGCGGGGCCGTCGCCGGGCTCGACGCCGATCAGGGCCAGCAGGCCGGGACCGGTCCGGCCGATGACCTCGCCGTCCACGCGGACCGCCGCCTCGGTGACGCGCTGGATCAGGGCGAGCATGCAGGATGCGCCACGGGTCGAAGCCCTCCCCCGCACCGCGGGAGAGGGTTGGGTGGGGGCGATCCGTCGGATGAGAAAAACGCCGACGACGAGCGCGGGCCTCCCAGCCGGAGATTGTGCTCACCGCGATCGGAACCTTCGCCCCCATCCCAACCTTCCCCCGCAAGCGGGGGAAGGGGCAGTCTCCCGCTCGGATCACGAACCGCCCGAGTGCTCACCCCGGATACCGGTTGCTGATCGGATAGCGCCGTTCGCGCCCGAAGGCGCGGCGGGAGATCTTCGGTCCCGGCGCGCCCTGGTGGCGCTTCCATTCGCTGATGCGCACCAGACGCAGCACGCGGTCGGCCACGGCCGCGTCGAAGCCGGCGGCGACGATCTCGTCGCGCGACTCCTCCTCGTCGACGAAGCGGCGCAGGATCGCGTCGAGCACGTCGTAGGGCGGCAGCGAGTGCTCGTCGAGCTGGTCGGCACGCAGTTCGGCCGAGGGCGGCCGGGCGATCACCGCCGGCGGAATCACCGGCGCGCCGCCGACGGTGTTGCGCCACTTCGACAGCCCGAACACCTCGGTCTTGTAGAGGTCCTTGATCGGCGCATAGCCGCCGCACATGTCGCCGTAGATGGTGGCGTAGCCCACCGCGTACTCGCTCTTGTTGCCGGTGGTCAGCAGCAGGCCGCCGTGCTTGTTCGACAGCGCCATCAGGATGGCGCCGCGGGTGCGCGACTGCAGGTTCTCCTCGGTCACGTCGACGTCCTTGCCTTCGAACGCGTCCGACAGAGCGTCCAGGAAACCCTGGAACGGCGCTTCGATGGGAATGGTCAACATGCGTACGCCCAGCGTCGCGCATTGCTCGGCGGCGAGGTCGTTGCTGAGATCGGCGGTGAAGCGCGAGGGCATGCGCACCGCGGTGACGTTCCCGGCGCCCAGCGCATCGACCGCCATCGCCAGCACCACCGACGAATCGATGCCGCCCGACAGCCCCAGCCACACGTTCTGGAAGCCGTTCTTGAGGCAGTAATCGCGCGTCCCGCGCACCACCGCGCGCCAGGCCAGCGCGTCGATGCTCTCGTCGCCGTCGTCGCGCCACAGCACCGGCGTGAACGCGCGCGTGTCCGCGTCGAAATCGACCACCAGCCACTGGTCGTCGAACGCGACCGCGGCCGGATGCACGGTGCCATCGCCGTCGGCGACGACCGAGGCGCCGTCGAACACCAGCGCGTCCTGGCCACCGACGACGTTGACGTAGGCCAGGGCCACGCCGCTCTCGCGTGTACGCTCGGCCAGCAGGGCGTCGCGCTGGCGGTGCTTGCCGCGCTCGTAGGGCGAGGCATTGGGCACGACCACCACCGCCGCGCCCAGCGCCGCGGCATCGGCGAGGGGCTCGGGGAACCACAGGTCCTCGCAGACCAGCACGCCCACCGGCACGCCTTCCACATCCACCACGCAGGGCTCGCCGTCAGGATCGACGTGGAAATAGCGGCGCTCGTCGAAGACGTTGTAGTTCGGCAGTTCGCGTTTGCGGTAGGTGCGCTCGAGCTTGCCGTCGCGCAGCACGCTGGCCGAGTTGTACAGCACGCTGCCGGCCGATTCGGGCCAGCCCACCACCGCGACGATGCCGTGCACGTCCTTGGCGACCTGCACCAGCGCCGCCTCGCAGTCGATGAGGAACGTCGGCCGCATCAGCAGGTCCTCGGGCGGATAGCCGCTGATCGCAAGCTCCGGGAACACCACCACGTGTGCGCCGAATTCGTCGCGCGCCTGCGCGATCATCTCGCCGATGCGCTGGGCGTTGCCGCCGACATCGCCGACGGGAAAATCGAACTGGGCCAGAGCGATGCGAAGCGGACCGGTCATATCGGATCACATGCAAAACGGAGCGACCATCATAGCCGCGCCTGCCCGAAGCGCCCGACGACACCGCAGGTGCCTTGCATGAAAAAGGCCGCCCGAAGGCGGCCTTTTCCCGACGGCCCGAAGGGCGCGACTTACTTGACCAGCGATGCGATCGCAGCGCCCAGATCGCCCGGCGAACGGACGGTCTTCACGCCGGCCGCCTCCATCGCCTTGAACTTGCCTTCGGCCGTGCCCGAACCGCCCGAGGCGATCGCACCGGCGTGGCCCATGCGCTTGCCCGGAGGAGCCGACGCACCGGCGATGAAGCCGACGACCGGCTTCTTGACGTGGTTCTTGATGTACTCCGCGCCAGCCTCTTCGGCCGCGCCGCCGATCTCGCCGACCATGATGATGCCCTCGGTCTGCGGGTCTTCGTTGAACAGCTTGAGGCTGTCGACGAAGTTCAGGCCGTTGATCGGGTCGCCGCCGATACCGATGACGGTCGACTGGCCCAGGCCCGCAGCCGTGGTCTGCTTGACCGCTTCATAGGTCAGCGTGCCCGAACGCGAGACGATGCCGATCTTGCCCGGGGTGTGGATGTGGCCCGGCATGATGCCGATCTTGCACTCGCCCGGAGTGATGATGCCGGGGCAGTTCGGACCGACCAGGACCACGTCCGGATGCTGCTTGAGCACGTTCTTGACGCGCAGCATGTCGAGCACCGGAATGCCCTCGGTGATGCACACGATGACCTTGATGCCGGCCGCGGCCGCTTCGAGGATCGCGTCGGCCGCGAACGGCGGCGGCACGTAGATCACCGATGCATCGGCGCCGGTCGAGTCGACCGCTTCGCGCACGGTGTTGAACACCGGCAGTTCGATGTGCGTGGTGCCACCCTTGCCCGGCGTGACGCCGCCGACGACCTGGGTGCCGTACTCGACCATCTGGGTCGCATGGAAGGTGCCCTGCTGGCCGGTGAAGCCCTGCACGATCACCTTGGTGTTCTTGTTGATGAGGACGCTCATTGGAAATCCTGTGCTGTCGTGGGAGCGGCCCCGGCTGCGATGCCTCCGACTCCGTGACCGGAACGAAAAGGCATCGCGCGCAAGCGCGCTCCTACAGATGATGTGTGGGCTTACGCGGCGGCCGCGACGACCTTCTTGGCGCCGTCGTTGATGTCGTCGGCCGGGGTGATCGCCAGGCCCGAGTCGGCGAGGAGCTGCTTGCCGGCTTCGACGTTCGTGCCTTCCAGACGCACCACGACCGGCACCTTGACGTCGACTTCCTTGACCGCGGCAATGATGCCCTCGGCGATCATGTCGCAGCGGACGATGCCGCCGAAGATGTTGACGAAGATGGCCTTGACCTTGTCCGAGGACAGGATGAGCTTGAACGCCTCGGTCACGCGCTCCTTGGTCGCGCCACCGCCCACGTCGAGGAAGTTCGCCGGCGAACCGCCGTTGAGCGAGATCACGTCCATCGTCGCCATGGCCAGGCCCGCACCGTTGACCATGCAGCCGATGTTGCCGTCCATGGTCACGTAGTTCAGATCGAACTGGCTGGCGCGCACTTCGGCCTCGTCTTCCTGCGTGGTGTCACGCATGGCGGCGAGATCCTTGTGGCGGAAGGTCGCGTTGTCGTCGGAGTTGACCTTGCCGTCGAGCGCGTAGAGGTTCTGGTCGTCGAGGATGGCGAGCGGGTTGAGCTCGACCAGGGCCAGATCCTTCGCGTTGAACAGCTTGTACAGGCCACCCATGATGCCGGCGAGCTGGTTCGACTGCTTCGCGGTCAGGCCCATCTTGAAGCCGATGTCGCGGCCCTGGTAGGGCTGGAAGCCTTCGACGAAGTCGACGGTCAGCGAGTGGATCTTCTCCGGGGTCTCGGCGGCCACCTGCTCGATGTCCACGCCACCCTCGCTGGAGACGATGTAGGTGATCGCGCGCGAGTCGCGGTCGACCAGCACCGACAGATACAGCTCCTTGACGATCTCACCGGCCGTGGTCACCAGCACCTGGCTGATCGGCAGGGCGACGCCGGCCGACTGGTAGGTGGCCATCTTGGTGCCGATCATGTTGCCGGCCGCGGTCTTCACATCGTCGGTGGTCTTGCAGAACTTCACGCCGCCGGCCTTGCCGCGGCCACCGGCGTGGATCTGGGCCTTGACCATCCAGGGGCCTTCGCCCAGGGACTTGGCTGCTTCGACTGCTTCGTCGGCGCTGGACGCGACGCGCCCGGCCGGCACGGGGATGCCGAAATCGGCAAACAACTGCTTCGCCTGGTATTCGTGGAAGTTCATGTGGGGTCCGTACGGAAAGGAAATGACGCCGGCCGGCGGGCGGCGCATGGAGCGCGGCAGGCCGACGGGGTCCGCTATTCTCGCCCAGACCGCCGCGGCGGGCAAAACCGCCGCCCTGCGGGCCCCGGGGCGACGCCTATACTCGGCCGTCCGGCTCCGATGGATCGTGCCTGTGCCCCTGTCCGCAGCCCCCGCACTGCCCCCGTCGCTGCTGCAGCGCGAACTGTCGTTGTTCGCGCTCTACCGCGTGCTTGAAGCCGCGCTGCTGGCGCTGCTGGTGTTCAGCCCGTGGGGCGCGGCACTCGGCGAGGTGATCGATGCGCCGGTGGCGATCTCGGTCAGCATCGGCTATCTCGTCGCCTCGGTCGGCCTGCTGCTGCATGCGCGCAGGCCGGGCGTCGACTTCGCGGCCCATGCGGTGGTCGGCGTCGGCGTCGACATCGCGGTGGCCACGCTGGCCACGCACGCCATCCCCGAGGTCGCGCCCGGCATCGCGATGCTGCTGCTGTTCAATATCGGCGCCGCATCGCTGTTCGTGACCCTCCGCACCAGCCTGCTGATCGCGTCGGCCGCGTCGGCCGCGCTGCTGGCCGAGCGCGCGGTGGGTCTGCTGGGAACTGGCACCTTCGACCGGCCGTTTGCCGAGATGCTGATGTTCGCGCTCGGCATCTTCGCCGCCGCCACACTGACCCGTCAGCTGGGCAAGCAGGTACGCGAGACCCAGGCGCTGGCCGACCGCCGCGGCGCGGAGGTGGCGAACCTGGCCGAGATCAACGAGCTGATCATCCGCCGCATGCAGACCGGCGTACTGCTGGTCGACGGCACCGGGCACATCCGCCTGACCAACGAGGCGGCGTTGCTGCTGCTGGGCGACAGCGACACACCCGGCGAGAATGGCGTGCATGGCCGGACGCTGTCGCAGCTGGCGCCTGCGCTGGCGATGCGTCTGGCCGAATGGCTCCGCAGCGGCAGCACCGACAGCGCGCCGCTGACGTTGCGCGAGCACACCGATGTGATGCCGCGCTTCGTGCGCCTGCTGGCCGAAAGCGACAGCACGCTGGTGTTCCTCGACGACACCTCGCTGGTGTCACGCCGGGCCGAGTCGCTGACGTTGGCGACGATGGGCCGGTTTTCGGCCAGCCTCGCCCACGAGATCCGCAACCCGCTGGCGGCGATCAGCTATGCGACCCAACTGCTCGAGGAATCGGACCAGATCGGCGAGGCAGACCGTCGCCTGCTGCAGATCATCCACCAGCAGTGCGTGCGCACCAACGGCATCGTCGAGAGCGTGCTGGGCCTGGCGCGCCGCGAGCGCGCGCGGCCCGAGCATGTGGACCTGGTCGCCGCCGCGCACGCCTTCGTGCAGGACTACCGGCTGGTCGTCGCCGAGGACAATGCCGAGCTGAAGATCAGCTGCGACACCCCGACGCTGCGCGCGGTGTTCGACCCGCGCCACCTGCACCAGGTGCTCACCGCGCTGGTCAACAACGCGGTGCGCTACGGCCGCATGCCCGGCGAACCGGCGCGCATCACCCTGCGCATCGAGCCGGGCGGCGAGCGCGCGACGCTCAGCGTGCTCGACCGCGGACCCGGCGTGCCGGACGCGGTCGCCGCGCAGCTGTTCCGTCCGTTCTTCACCACGTCCGAAAGCGGCACGGGTCTGGGCCTCTACATCGCCCACGAGCTGTGCCGGGCCAACGAGGCGCATCTCGAATATGTCGCCGTGCCGGCGGGCGGTGCGTGCTTCCGCATCACCCTGGCCGCGCGGCACGGTCTGTTGCGGCGCTAGGACCGGCCGCGGCGTCCGCTCATTCGGCCGCCGGCGCCCTGGGCTGCGGCGCGAGCGACACCGGCACCACCCGCAGTTCGGTCGCCGCCCCGTCCAGCCGCGGCGCGGCCTCGATCTGACTGCCCTCGACCGGCACCGCGCCATGCGGGCTGGACTGGCTGACCACGCGGACCAGTTCGGTCGAACCGTCCGGCCATACGACCCGGAACGTGCTGCCCGGCGGCAGGGCCAAAAACGGCGTGGCGCTCTGCGCGCGGTACAGCGCCGCCACCTGGGCCGCGCCGAGCTGGCGTTGCTCCAGTGGCGCGGCCGTGCTGGTGTCCTTGACCCCGGCGAGCCTGCGGTAGTTGTCGCCGACCGCGTCGACGACGACGCCGGCGACTGCGACCGAATAACCGACGAACAGGGCCGCCCAGAGCCAGAAGCGGAGTTTGCGGGGGAGCGTGCGTTTCATGGCATCACCATTCCAAGCAGTTGCCGGGGCGCGGGGGCGCCCTCGACCAGGGTCTTCTTCATGCGGTCGATCTCGTCGGCGCCCTGACGCGGCACCGCCGCGTCGAGCACGAAGCTCGAAAAGTCCTGCCGCGCATCGCGCGCGCAGACGCCGCCATTGGCGCAGTGTTCGGTCATCAGCGCGCCGTCGCCGCTGCAGTCCAGACCGAGGTCGCAGGCCGCCAGCAGCCACGCCAGTTGGCTGGCCTGGGTGCCGGCCACGGTATCGGCGAGTGCGACATCGCCGCTCGCCGCCACACCCATCGCCGGTGACAGCGCGACGAAGGCCTCGGGATCGCGTGAGGTCTGTACGCGGTCGACCAGATCGCGCCGGTAGTCCATGTCCTCGTGCAGCGGTGTGCCCATCGCCAGCAGCGCGGCTTCGGCGGCCAGACTGCCGGCCTCGGCCGCATCGCGGCGCTGCTCGACCAGTTGCACGAAAGTCGGCGCATCGGCCGGCGCGAACCGGCCGCAGCGCGTGCCGATGCGCTCACGCGCCGTGCCCAGCGCGCGCGCGGCGTCCAGCGCCATCGCATCGATGAGTGCGCTGTCGCGGCCGAAGCCCGCGGGGTCGCGCGCGAAGCCGGCGCAGTATTCGTCGACACGGCTCAGCAGCCAGCGCGCTTCGCCATCGCCGGCCAGCGCCAGCGGCTGCAGACGCTGGCGGAACGCGAACAGGTCCGGCGCGCGCTCGAACTCGCGCTGCAACCGGACGGCCGAGCGTGGCGCCTGCGCGCCGAAGGGCTCGGTTTCGCGGTGCAAACCGGGTCCGCCGGCGAAGGGGGCGGCAGCGGATCGGTCATCGGGCATCGCCCAGTCATCGGCCACCGGGTCGACTGCCGCGCCGGGCGCGGACGGACGCCACGTCGCCAGGGTGGCGACGAGCAGGCCGAGCAGGGCGATGGCGATGCACACACGACGAGTCACGCGGAATCCTGCGGTGGCGTGCCACCGGAGCGCGGGCCCGGCATGGCCCATTGCCCTTGTGGCGACGGCGCGATTCTAGCCGACGCCCGGCCCGGCGCCGCCTGCCGTGCGTCGCAGCGTCGCCGCGTGACATCGCAGTCCACGGGCGCCCGTCCGACGTCGTCCCCACGCCGCTGAAGCGCCCCGACCTGCCCGGCTTCACACGGCGCGCTACAGCCCGCCCTCGATCTTGGCCGCGCCTCCCGCATCCGCAGCGGGAGCGGGCCATCCGCGCGTCGGATGAGGCCGGCGCCGGAGCGCCGACGACACAGGCAGGCCGATGTCCAGTTCCGCTTCGCCGCGAGCTTTCACCCATGTCCTGGCCCTCCCCGGCGCCACCGCATCAGCGCCCGGCCATGAACGCGCAACGCTGGGCTGGGTCGCTGCCCAGGTCGCGCGCATTCTCGCCCTGCCCTTCGCGGGATTCGCCGATGCCCTGGCCGAGCCACCGGCACACGCGTTCCTGGTGCCGCAGGACACGCTTCACGTCGACACGGCCCGGTTCTGGCGCATCGCCGATGCGGCGGACCTGCTGGGCGGGGTGGTCCCGCATGCCTTCGTGGCCAGCAAGCTGGTCACGCACGGCCTGGTCTCGCCCGGCGCGGCCGCGCCGCCGGGCTGGGAACCGGCGCTGGCACCGCAGCTGAGCGAGGTGACGTTTCCCGGTTTCAGCACCTTCGATGCCGACGACCTGGCCGAAGCCTGCCGCCGGCTCCTGGTCGACGGGCCGATCCGGCTGAAGCTCGCCGACGGCATCGGTGGCGGCGGCCAGCACGTGGCCCGCGATGCACGGGCTTTTGCGCAGCTGCGCAAGCGTCTGACGCCGGCGCAGATCGAGGCCGGCGTCGTCGTCGAGGCCGACATCGCCGAACCGGCGACCTACAGCGTCGGCGAGATGTGCCTGGGCGGACGCAGCATCGCCTATGTGGGTACGCAGGGGCTGTCGACCGGGCGCGACGGGCGACCGGTCTACGGCGGCTCCACGCTCTGCGTCGTGCGCGGGTGCATGGCCGACCTGCCGGCGGTGTTCCGCCAGCCCCGCCTGCGTCGCACGGTGGAACTGGCCATCGCCTACGACCGCGCAGCGCAGGCGGCGTACCCGCAGCTGCTGTGTTCGCGTCGCAACTACGACGTGCTGTGGGGCAGCGACCGCCACGGCCATCCGCACGGTGGCGTGCTGGAGCAGTCGTGGCGGATCGGCGGCGCGACACCGGCGGAACTGGCCGCGTTCGACCTGCTCGAACGCGAACCCGATGTGGTGCGCGTGCTGGCGTCGACGGTCGAGCGCCACGGGCCGACGCACGTGCCGCCGCAGGCCGATGTGTACTGTGTCATCGACGATCCCCGCTGCGGGCTGATCACCAAGTTCCGCCACGCACGCATCGACACCGACACGCCCATAAACATGGACGACGCCGATGGAAGCCCGACTTTCGACGCTTGAGATTCCGGTCGACGGCGACCGCCTCGACGCCACGCTGCTGGCGCCGGCACCGCTGCTGCCCGGCATCCTGTTCGTGCACGGCTGGGGCGGACACCAGCAGCACAACCTGGTGCGCGCCCGCGAGGCGGTGGGCCTGGGCTGCATCTGCATGACCTTCGACCTGCGCGGCCATGCGCACGACGCCGCGCGTCGGCAGACCGTCTCGCGCGCGCAGAATCTCGACGACCTGCTCGCCGCCTACGACCGGCTGGTGGCGGTGCCCGGTGTCGATCCCGACGCGATCGCCGTGGTCGGCATCAGCTACGGCGGCTACCTGGCCGCGATCCTGACCACGCGGCGACGGGTGCGCTGGCTGGCCCTGCGCTCGCCCGCGCTGTATCCAGACCCCGGCTGGGAGGCACCCAAGACCGCGCTCAATGCCGATCCGGGCCTGCTGGCCTTCCGCGAGTCGGCGATCGCGCCCCGGGACAACCTGGCCCTGCGGGCGGCCGCAGAGTTCGACGGCGATGTGTTGCTGGTCGCGGCCGAACGCGACACCATCGTGCCGCTGCAGGTGCACCGCAATTTCGAGGCCGCGTTCGCCGGTGCCCGCTCGCTGACCACGCGGGTCATCCGCGGCGCGGACCACGCGCTGACCGAGAAGCGCCACCAGTTGCAGTACACCGGCCACCTCATCGACTGGCTCACCGACGTGGTCTTGGGCGCCCGCGAAGACCTGGCCCGCGACGTCGTCGCCCGGCAGAAGGCGCTGCGCCCGCGTTGACGGCCCGCATGCGCGCGCCTGCGCATGGTGGCCGCACCGCCGCCGGAGTGTCCGCCATGCGCCTGCCGTCCACCCTCATGCTGTTGACCGCCGCCCTTGCGCTGTCGGCCTGCGAAAGCCCGCGCGAGGATCCCGCCACCGAGCGGCCGCGCGACACCGTCCAGCCGGTCTCCGACGACATCAACCGCAGCCCCGACGCGGACGCCGGCGTGACCGCGCGCAACGCCGACGGCAGCCGCGCCGCGGCGCCACCTGCGGACACCGTGCCCGCCGAAACCGACGCTGCCGACACGCCGCCGCCGGTCGACCGCTGAGCCGGCGACCCTTTACGCACTGCCGGCGGGGCACCAAGATGCGCGGCCCCCCGCCTCCCCGGACCGTCCGATGCCTTTCCTCGAACTGAGCCTGCGCTGCACCGAAACCGAGCAGCCGCGCTACGCCCATGCACTCGAGGACGTCGGCGCACTGGCGGTGACGATGCTCGATGCCGACGCCGACACGTCCGACGAGCAGGCGATCCTCGAGCCGGGCGTGGGCGAAACGCCGCTGTGGCATGCGATCGTGCTGACCGCGCTGTTCGAGGCGGATGCCGACGCGCTGGTGCTGCTGGCCGCGCTGGAGTCGTTCGATGCCGGCCTGGACTGGAGCCGGGCGAGCTTCCGCATCGTCGAGGACCAGGACTGGGAGCGGGCCTGGATGGACCAGTACGCGCCGCTGCAGTTCGGCGCGCGGACCTGGATCGTGCCGTGGAATGCGGACCTGCCCGAGGCCGCCGGCGACGACGCGGTGGTGATCCGGCTCGATCCGGGCCTCGCCTTCGGGTCGGGCACGCATCCGACCACCTCGCTGTGCCTGCAGTGGCTGGACGCGCTGGCCGCCGAGGGCGCGCTGGCCGACCGGTCGGTGCTCGACTACGGCTGTGGCAGCGGCATTCTCGCGCTGGCCGCGCTCAAGCTCGGGGCCGCGCGTGCGGTCGGCATCGACAACGATCCGCAGGCGCTGCTCGCCTCGCGCGACAACGCCGATCGCAACGAGGTCGGCGCCGCGCTCGACGTGCACCTGCCGGCCGAGGCGCCGCAGGAGACTTATCCGGTCGTCGTGGCCAATATTCTCGCCACGGCCCTCGACGCCCTGGCCGAGACGCTGGCCGAGCGCGTCGCGCCGGGCGGCCGCATCGCCCTGTCGGGCATCCTCGACGGGCAGGAAGAAGATCTGCTGCGCCGTTACCGCCCCTGGTTCGAACAGCTTGCGGTCGCGCGCGAGGGCGACTGGGTGCGCATCGACGGCGTACGCAAGGCCGGCTGATCGGCACATCGCGACGCGGCCGCGGGTCATGAGCACATGATTCAATAGCCGCATGTTCATCAACTGCACGCACTGCGGGACGCTGGTCGCCACCGATCCGGCGACCGACCTGCCGCCCGAGCGCTGTCCGCGCTGCCGCGGCCTGCTGCGCAGTGCGGCGACGCCATCGCCGGTGTCGGTGGCGCGGCTGCTCAGGACGCCGCAGGCGATGGAGACGGTCGAACCCCAGCCCGGGGATTTGCCGGCAGTGCCCGCGCCCGCCCCGCCGCCGCAGGCCGGGTCCGCAATCGATATGCCGGCCGGACCAACGCCGCCTGCCAATGCCGCGCCGCAGTCGGATGCCTCGATGCCGGACGCCGTGGCCGATGCCGCCGGCGACACGGAGGTCACATCGCCGATCGCAGCGCCGCCCGTGACGCTGCAGGGCACGGACACCGCTGCCGCCGCGCCTGCCGGGCACGTCGCGTCGTCCGTGCCGTCGCCATCGCCGGCGATCGCCGCGCCGCCGCCGCGTCCCTCGCCGAGCTTCGCCCGGCGTCGCGCAGGGACCGACGCCGGTCCGCACGCGCGACGCCAGACACGCTGGCTCGTCGCAGCCGCTGGCGCATTGACGCTGTCGTTGTGCGTCCAGATCCTGCTCGCCGACCGCGCCCGCCTGGCGCGCGATCCCGGCTGGCGCCCGCTGCTGACCGCGCTGTGCACGGGGCTGCGCTGCAGCCTGCCGCCATGGCGCGAACCTGCAGCGCTGACCGTGCTCGCCCGCGACGTGCGCCCCGATCCGTCGCGCGCCGACGTGCTGCTCGCCACCGCGACCTTCCGCAACGACGCGCGCTGGGCGCAGGCCTGGCCGCAACTGCGACTGACCCTGTCCGACATCGACGGGCGCGACGTCGGCAGCCGCGTCTTCACCGCCGCCGACTATCTGGGCGCGCCGCCCGAGGCCGCGACACTGGCCGCCGGCGACAGCGCGCAGGTGCGCCTGGCTTTGCACGAACCCGACGCGCGCGCGGTCTCGTTCGCCTTCGATTTCGACTGAGCACGCGCTGGCAGCGGTCAGACCGCCGCGATAGACTGACCTGCCGCCCCGCTTTCCGGACCGTCGTCGCCCGCGCGCCGACCGCGCCGCCGACGCCGCAGCTTTCGAGAGTCGAATTGAACGCAGACCGCACCGACAGCAGTACGCGCGAAGCGCCGCGCACGCCCCTGCGGGAACATGTGGCCGCGTCGATCCAGCGCTACCTGGGCGATCTCAACGGCAACGACACCGACAATCTCTACGAAGTCGCACTGCGCGAGCTCGAGATTCCGCTGTTCGTCGAAGTGCTGAACTTCTGCGATGGCAACCAGAGCCGTGCCGCGGCGATGCTGGGCATCCATCGCGCGACGCTGCGCAAGAAGCTGCGCGAGTACCGGATCACCTGAGTGCGCTGCGGGCGGCCTGCGTGCCGCCGTTATAATTCCGGGCCCCTGGCCCGCAGTCGACCTTCATGACCGTTTCCGTTCCGTCCGGCGCGCCCGTCGCGATCCGCCGCGCCCTGCTGTCCGTCTCCGACAAGACCTGTCTGCTCGATCTGGCGCGTGCCCTTTCTGCGCGTGGCGTCGAACTGCTGTCCACCGGCGGCACCGCCAAGGCACTGCGCGAGGCCGGCCTCGCGGTCCGTGACGTCAGCGACGTCACCGGATTCCCCGAAATCATGGACGGCCGGGTCAAGACCCTGCACCCGAAGGTGCACGGCGGCCTGCTGGGTCGTCGCGGCACCGACGATGCGGTGATGGCCGAACACGGCATCGACGCGATCGACCTGCTGGTGCTCAACCTCTATCCCTTCGAGCGCGTCACGTCCGCACCGGACGCGACGTTCGACGCCATCGTCGAGAACATCGACATCGGCGGCCCGGCGATGCTGCGCGCGGCGGCGAAGAATTTCGCCCACGTTGCGGTCGCGACCGATCCGGCCCAGTACGACGCGCTGATCGCCGAACTCGACGCCGGCGACGGCGCGCTGTCGGCCGCCACGCGCTTCAAGCTGTCGGTCGCAGCCTTCAACCGCGTCGCCCAGTACGACGCGCGCATCAGCGATGTGCTCTCGTCGATCTCCGAACCGTCGGACGCCGGCGCCGCGCAACGCGCGCCGTTCCCGGCGCAGAGCAACGGCAGCTTCGTCAAGGTGATGGACCTGCGCTACGGCGAGAATCCGCATCAGCAGGCCGCGTTCTACCGCGACCTGTATCCGGTGCCCGGCACGCTGGCGACGTTCACCCAGCTGCAGGGCAAGGAACTGTCGTACAACAACATCGCCGATGCGGATGCGGCCTGGGAATGCGTGCGCCAGTTCGACGCCCCGGCTTGCGTGATCGTCAAGCACGCCAATCCCTGTGGCGTGGCGGTGGGCGCGGCCTGCGGCGATGCCTACGAACTGGCCTATGCGACCGATCCGACTTCCGCGTTCGGCGGCATCATCGCGTTCAATCGCACGCTCGATGCGGCGACCGCGAAAGTCATCCTCGACCGCCAGTTCGTCGAAGTGCTGATCGCGCCCGACTTCGAGCCCGCCGCGCTGGACTACGCGAGCAAGAAGGCCAATGTGCGCGTGCTGCGGATTCCGCATGGCGAAGGCCGCAACAGCATCGACATCAAGCGTGTCGGCTCGGGCCTGTTGATGCAGACCGCCGACATCCGCGAAGTCACCACCGAAGAACTGAAGGTCGTCACCAGGCTGGCGCCGACCGACGCCCAGCTTCGCGACCTGTTGTTTGCCTGGCAGGTCGCGAAGTTCGTCAAGTCCAACGCCATCGTCTACGCCAAGGACCAGCGCACGATCGGTGTCGGCGCCGGCCAGATGAGCCGCGTGTATTCGGCGCGCATCGCCGGCATCAAGGCCGGTGATGCCGGACTGGTCGTGCCCGGTTCGGTGATGGCGTCCGATGCGTTCTTCCCGTTCCGCGACGGCATCGACGCCGCGGCCGAGGCCGGCATTGCGGCGGTCATCCAGCCCGGCGGCTCGATGCGCGACAGCGAGACCATCGCCGCGGCCGACGAACACGGCATCGCGATGGTGTTCACCGGCGTGCGCCACTTCCGCCACTGAGGCATGCACGAAGACGTGAACGGCGCAGGCCGTTCGCGTTGCTAGAGTCCGGCGCACCTTCGCTGCAGGATGCGCCGATGCCGTGGTTCCGATCCAGCTGGTTGCACACGGTGTCCGGTGCGTGCGTGGCGTGTGCACTGGTCGCGTGCAGCCCGCCATCGGCGCCGCCTGCGGCCGCGGCATTGCCGGCTGCAACGTCGGACACGTTCGACGCGCGAAGCGATGCGCCCGTCCCCGACGCCGCGCCCGTCGGTATGCCCGGCGGCGCGGTACGGCAATTCCTGGTGCACCAGTACGGCGAGCTTGCCCAGTTGCAGGGCGACTGGCCGGGCGTGCCGCTGGCCGCGGACCTGGGCAGGCGCGATGCCATGCGCGAAGTCTGCGCGCGCGAAGCGATCGGCACACCGGACGCACCGGCCGAGCTGGTCGCCGTATGCGGCGTGCCCGACGGCGCCGGCCATGTCGATACCGCGCTGACCGATTTCTTCCTGCTGCGCGCCGAGGGCGCCGGCGTCGCCGCCGAGGCCCGACAGCACATGGACGCGTTCGGCAGCACCGGCGATGTCGTGGACGTCTCGGTGCGCCGCTTCGGGCCGCGCGTCTTCGGCTTCGTCGTCGAAGAGGGCTTCACCGCGCAGGGCGTCACGGTCGGCAGCATCGCCATCGTGCTGCCCGAGGGCGAGGGGTTCGGGCTTGCCGCACACCTGCGCAGCAGTCTCGACAATCTCGGCGCGATGGCCGCCTGCGCCGAGCGGGGCGACTGCGCGGACGACGCCGGCTACGACCTGGGTTTCACGCTCGAGATCGACCGGCGTGATGCCGGCGCTGCCGTCTGGCCACTGCGGGTGCGCGAATCCGGCGAGGCCTGCGGCCGACGCGTGGAGCGCACGCACCAAGTGCCGTTCGACATGGGCAGCGGGCGCTGGACGGTGCCGGCTGTGCTGCAGCGCGACGGCTGCGAGTAAGGCGCCGTTGCTGCGCTCAGTCGGGGCGCGGCTGCGGCGCCACGGTCTTCTTCGCGGTCCAGATGCTGCGGTCAATCGTGTCGCCCAGCTCGGGAAAGTCTGCCGCGTCGAGTCGCGGCGATGCGTCACCCGCGCGGATCTTGCAGTCGTAGTCGCGGGTGAGCTTGATCGCCACCCGCGACAGCAGCACGATCGCGACCAGGTTCACCACCGCCATCAGTCCCATCGCCGCATCGGCGGTATCCCAGACGATGTCGAGCTTGGCGAACGCGCCCCAGGCGACCATCGCCAGCGACCCCAGGCGCAGCAGCAGCAGGCCGACACGCCCGCCGCGCAGGTACAGCATCGCGTTCTCGGCGTAGGCGTAGTTGCCCAGGATCGAGGTCAGCGCGAACAGCGACAGCGCGACCGCGATGAACGTCGGCCCCCAGCCACCGAAATGCACCGCCATCGCCTGCTGGGTCAGCACCGCGCCATCGCCCTCGCCGACGTGCAGCGCGCCCGAGAGCAGGATCATCAGCGCCGTGGCCGTGCAGACCAGTAGCGTATCGACGCAGACGCCGAAGGCCTGGATCAGCCCCTGGCTGGCCGGATGGTGCGGCACCGGCGTCGCCGAGGCGGCGATGTTCGGCGCACTGCCCATGCCGGCCTCGTTGGAGAACAGGCCACGCTTGACGCCGTTGAGCAGCGCGACCGCCAGGCCGCCGAGCACGCCGCCGGCCGCCTGGTCGAGACCGAAGGCGCTGCGTACGATCAAGGCCAGCATCGCCGGCACCTCGGTGATATGGGTGAGCACGACCCAGCCGGCGAGCAGCAGGTAGCCGATCGCCATCGCCGGCACCACCAGCTCGGCCACGCGTGCCACACGCCGCAGGCCGCCGAAGATCACCGGCGCGGCCAGTGCGATCAGAATCCCCGCCGTCCACGCCGGATCGACGCCCCAGGCGCCGGTGACCGCATCGGAAATCGAATTGGCCTGCACCGCACTGAAGACCAGGCCGAAGGCGAGGATCAGGCAGACCGAGAAAATCGCGCCCAGCCACGGCGCGCGCAGGCCGTATGCCATGTAGAACGCCGGCCCGCCGCGATACTGCCCGGCCGCGTCGCGGCGCTTGTAGAGCTGGGCCAGCGCACTTTCGGTATAGGCCGTGGCCATGCCGAAGAACGCGACCAGCCACATCCAGAAGATCGCGCCCGGCCCGCCGACGCCCAGCGCGATCGCCACGCCGACCAGATTGCCGGTGCCCACGCGCGAGGCCAGCGAGGTGCACAGCGACTGCAGCGGCGAGATGCCGGCCGCATCGTCGCCGGTGCCGCGCAGCAGGTTCGAGAGCATCTTCGGGAAGCGACGCACCTGGATGAAGCCCAGCGACGCGCTGAACCACAGACCCACCAGCGGCAGCACGCCGACGAGCACGTAATTCCACAGCATGCCGTTGACGGCAGAGACGACGGGCGTCAGGGCGTTCTCGATCAGCTGGACCAGATCCATCGGCGCTTGCGTTCCCGTCGTGCGAAACGGTCGAGCCTAGCATCCGCGGGTGTCGTGGCTTTTCGCAGCGCCGGTGCACGCCGTCCGTCGCCCGGTCGGGCGCGACGCCTTAAACTGGGCGTCCCTTTGCAACCGGTCTTTCGCGCATGAAGAAGGTCCTCGTCATCGGTTCCGGCGGTCGCGAACACGCGCTGGCGTGGAAGCTCGCGCAATCGCCGCAGGTCGGCGAGGTGCTGGTCGCGCCGGGCAATGCGGGCACGGCGAAAGAAGCCGGTTGCCGCAATGTCGACGTGTCGGCGACCGACATCGATGCGCTGCTCGCGCTGGCGCAGTCCGAAGGCGTGGCCGTGACCGTCGTCGGTCCGGAAGCGCCGTTGGTCGCCGGTGTCGTCGACCGTTTCCGCGAAGCCGGCCTGCGCATCTTCGGGCCCACGGCCGGCGCCGCGCAGCTCGAAGGCAGCAAGGCCTTCGCCAAGGATTTCCTCGCCCGCCACGGCATTCCGACCGCCGGCTACGCGGTGTTCACCGATGCCGACACCGCGGTCGAGTACGTGCGCCAGCACGGCGCGCCGATCGTCATCAAGGCCGACGGCCTGGCCGCCGGCAAGGGCGTGATCGTGGCCACGTCGCTGGAAGAGGCGGAAGCCGCAATCGCCGACATGCTGTCGGGCAACGCCTTCGGCGCGGCCGGCGCGCGCGTGGTCATCGAGGAATTTCTCGATGGCGAGGAGGCGAGCTTCATTTCCATCGTCGACGGCAGGACCGCGCTGCCGATGGCGACCAGCCAGGACCACAAGCGCGTCGGCGACGGCGACACCGGCCCCAACACCGGCGGCATGGGCGCATATTCGCCCGCGCCCGTGGTCACGCCCGAGATCCACGCGCGGGTCATGCGCGAGGTCGTCGAGCCGACCGTACGCGGCATGGCCGCCGACGGCGTGCCGTTCACCGGCTTCCTCTACGCCGGCCTGATGATCGACGCCCACGGCGCGCCGAAGGTCATCGAATTCAACGTGCGCTTCGGTGATCCCGAAACCCAGCCGGTGATGCTGCGCCTGCAGTCCGATCTGCTGGATCTGGTCGAGGCCGCGATCGATGGCAGCCTCGATGGCGTGCAGGCGCAGTGGGACCCACGCCCGTCGCTCGGCGTGGTGATGGCGGCCGAGCACTACCCGGGCACGCCGCGCACCGGCGACGTCATCAATACCTGGGACACGCCGCCGCTGGCCGACACCAAGGTCTTCCACGCGGGCACGAAGCTCGACGCGCACGGCCAGGCGGTGACCGCAGGCGGCCGCGTGCTGTGCGTGGCCGCGCTGGGCGACAGCGTTGCCGATGCGCAGTCGCGTGCGTATGGCGAAGTCGCCGGCATTTCCTGGCCGGGCGAATTCCACCGCCACGACATCGGCTGGCGCGCGATCGCACGCGAACGCGGCGACGCCTGATCCCTTCCTGACCATCAAGGCCACGACCGTGATTCCAGGCAACGCCCAGCTCAGCATGACCGTGCTGATGACGCCGGACATGGCGAACTTCTCCGGCAACGTCCACGGCGGCACGCTGCTGAAGTATCTCGACGAAGTGGCCTACGCCTGCGCCAGCCGTTACGCCGGCCGTTACGTGGTGACGCTCTCGGTCGACCAGGTGACGTTCCGCGAGCCGATCCACGTCGGCGAGCTGGTGACCTTCCTCGCCTCGGTGAACTACACCGGTCGCACGTCGATGGAAGTCGGCATCAAGGTCATCACCGAGGACATCCGCAACCGCGCGGTGCGCCATACCAACAGTTGCTTCTTCACGATGGTGGCGATGGACGAGACCGGCCGCAGCACGCCGGTACCGCCGCGCGATCCGCAGACGCCCGAGGAGCGGCGCCGGTTCGAACAGGGCCGCCAGCGCCGCGAGATCCGCCAGGAACTCGAGGCGCGCTACCGCGCGGTACGCGAGGACGCCGGCACGACCACGTAAGTCGCGCCGGCGCCGCGTGCATCAGAACGTGTAGCCGACGCGCACGCCGTACAGCCGCGGGCTGCCCGGCACATACGTGGGAATGCCGAACAGCGCACCGGTGTTGCCCGCATCGATCAGATACTGCGTGTCGGTGATGTTCTGCACATAGGCCTGCAGGTCCCAGCCACCGGCCAGGCGGACGCCGGCATTGAGGTTGAGCAGACCGTAGCTGCCCTGTTCGATGCCCGGGCTGTTGTCGTCCTCGAAGTACACCTGCGAACGCCAGTTGTAGTTCGGGCGCACGTAGGCGGCATGGCCGTTGCCGAACGGCATCTGCCAGTCGAAGCCGATCGCCGCGGTGTGCTCGGGCGTCAGGCGGAAGCGGTTGCCGGCCAGCGACTGCGGATTGCCATCGTCGTCGACGGCATTGAACTTCGCATCGACCCAGCCGACGTTGACGAAACCGGCCAGGCGCTCGCTGAAGCGCGCGGTGAACGCACCTTCCACGCCGACCGCGCGTGCATTGCCGCCGTCGGCGGTGATGAAGAACGGCGGCGGGTTCGGGTTCTCCACCTGCGCCTGGAAGTTGCTGTAGTCGTAGTAGAACGCCGCCATGTCGTAACCGAAGCGGCCGCCTGCGGACTCGCCCTTCAGGCCGATCTCGTAGTTCCACACGATTTCGGCATCGACCTCCTCGATCGCATCGTCGTTGAACTGCAGCAGGTTGGGCCGGCGGCCGCGCGAGATGCTCGCATAGCCGTTGAGCGTGTCACTGAAGCGGTAACCGCCGACGACGCGGCCGACCACCGAGGAAAATGTGTCCTTCGCCTGCAGTCGCCCATCGGTGGGCGCGAACAGTGCGTTGGGAAACGCCACGCTGTCGGGGAATGAGGGCAGGAACAGGCCCAGCACGCTCGGCGCGCCATGGAACATCGACTCGTAGCCCGAGCGGATGCGCTCCTGCGTGTAGCGCAGGCCCAGCGTCAGGTCGAAGCGGTCGGTCAGCGACCAGGTGCCGTCGGCGAACGCCTCGAGTGCGCGTACGTCGCCGAAGTTCGCGTATTCCTCGGTATGCCGGGACTTGAGCGGCAGCGCCGCGGGCAGGCCCAGCGCCTGCTGCAGGATCGGATGGACCGGGACCACCGACAACGCGGTGTTCGGCGTGCCGTCCGGGTTGAGCAGCGGCACCACCGGCAGCAGCCCGCGCGCGCCTTCGCCCAGCAGCGGCGACAGCTGCGCGTAGACCTGGTCGGCCAGCGTCGGCGACAGCAAGGCGTAGAGACTGCGCTCATCGGTGCTGAAGGGCACGCGCTGCGAACCGGACTCGTCGAACCAGCTGGCGCCGGCGAAACCGCGGAAACGCCCACCACCGTCGTAGTTGAAGCGGATTTCCTGGCTGAACTGACGGCCTTCGGCAGTTTCCGCGAATTCCAGCAGGTCGGCCTGCGAACCGTCGCCGTCGAATTCCTCGGTGGAGTCGAACTGGCGCCAGCCGGTGATCGTCGAAACGCTCCAGTCGTCGGACAAGCGGAACTCGCCGAGCAGCGTGGCGCTGTCGACGGTGCGGTCCAGGCCCAGGCCTTCGCCGCGGTTGAGGTCGGCGGCGCTGTCCCAGAAGTCGGTGCGGCCTTCGCGCGTGGGAACGTTGCCGCTGCGGAACGCGGTGCCCGGCGGCGTGTCCTTCTGGTGGTTGACGATCAGGTCGAGCCGGCCGGCGTCGCCGAGATCCCAGCGCAGTGCGCCGCGGATCGCCTGGGTGTCGCGGCCGTTGAGGTCGCCGCCGGAGAGATTGTCGATCGTGCCGTCGCGCTGCTGGTGGAAGACCGCGACGCGGCCATAGAGCGTGTCGTCGACCAGCGGCGTGTTGAGGTGGCCGGTGAAGTAGGTCTCGCCGAAGTTGCCCAAGCCCGCGCGGAAACCTCCACCGAACGCGTTCTGCGCCTTGTTCTGGATCAGGTGCACCGCGCCGATCTGCGCGCCGCGGCCGAACAGCGTGCCCTGCGGGCCGCGCAGCACCTCGATGCGTTCCATGTCGAACAGTTCGACGACCGAGCCGCGCGAACGGCTGATCGACACGCCGTCCTGGAACACCGACACGCGCGGTTCGCTGGTCGCATCGCCGCTGTCGGAGGTGATGCCGCGAATCACGAAGCCCGGATTGTTCGGGCTCTGCACCTGCGTCTGCAGGCCGGGTACGTAATGGCCCAGCTGCTCGAAGCCGTCGACGCCGAGCGTGTCGAGAAACTCACCGGAGAACGCGGTGATCGCGATCGGCACATCGTGGACCTGCTGCTCGCGCTTCTGCGCGGTCACCGTGATCCTGTCGAGCTCGTGCGCCGAGGCAGGCGCCGATTGTGCGTGGGCCGATGCGGCGGCGAGCGAAGCGAGACCGGCCAGCAACGCGGGCACGAGCGGATGAAGACGGACAGGCATGGTGCGGTTTCCCCAGATGACGGTAAACGCGCAGCATTATCGGCGCGCATTGCGCGCACTTGATCCGGCGATGACATCCGCATGACGCGCGCCGCCGCAATGGCAGCGTCATGCGCGGCAACGAGGATGCCCGCGTCTCCGTTGCCCCGTACCCGCATGCTCTCGATCACGCGCCGCCGCTTTCTTTCCGCGCTCGCCGTTGCCGCTTCGACGACGGTGCTGCCGTCGTTGTCGGCAACCCCGAACCCGACCACATCCGCGCGCGTGTCGCGCACGCTGTTTCCGCAGTCGGTCGCTTCCGGCGACCCGCGCCCCGATCGCGTGCTGCTGTGGACGCGCGTGGAGAGCACCACGCCGGTGACGTTGCGGCTGCAGGTGGCCGAGGACGCGGCGTTCGAGCGCCTGCGCGTGGACACGCAGCTGCCGTCGACCACCGACAGCGACGGCTGCATCAAAGTGCGCGTCGAGTCGCTGTCGCCGGCCACGTCCTACCACTACCGCTTCATCGCCGGCGATGCACCCGACGCGCCGACGTCGCCGCACGGCCGCACCCGTACCGCGCCCGCGCCGGATGCCGACGTGCCGGTGCGCTTCGCGTTCCTGAGTTGCCAGGACTACGGCGGCCGCTGGTACAACAGCCTGCTGCCGCTGCTCGAAGAGGACCTGGACTTCGTGCTGCATCTGGGCGATTTCATCTACGAGACTGCCGGCGATCCGCAGTTCCAGCAGCAGAGCGCCGACCGCGCGATCGCGTTCGACGACCTCGACGGTGCGATCCGCCTCGAACGCGGCGACAGTGCGTACTACGCCGCGCGCAGCCTCGACAACTACCGCCAGCTGCACCGCACCTATCGCACCGACACCGCGCTGCAGACGCTGCTGGAACGCGCGCCGCTGGTCGCGGTGTGGGACGACCACGAGTTCTCCGACGACTGCTGGCAGGACGTGGGCACCTATCACGACGGCACACGCGACGAACGCGATCGCGAGCGACGCCGCAATGCCGAGCAGGCCTACTTCGAGTACCTGCCGGTCGATCTCGAGCTCGCCGACGGCGCGCAGCTGCCGGTCGCGCGCGAGCGCCTGTTCCCCAACGTGCAGATCTGGCGCGGCCTGCGCTTCGGCCGCGCGCTCGACCTGCTGGTCACCGACTACCGCAGCGCGCGTCCCGACCATGCGATTCCCGAGGACGCGTTTCCAGGCGCGCTGGCGTTCGACGAGGCAGCGCTGCGCGCGCGTCTGCCGCGCCTGGGACTCGATCCGGCGCAGGTCCTGCCGACGCTGATGCCTTACGTGCCACTGGACGCACCGTCTGCCGCGCCGCTGCGGGCGATCGCACATGCGGGGGCGACACGGGCCGCGCAGGCCGCCGGCTTCGACCCTGCGGCAGCCGCGCGCTACGCCGACGCCGCGATCGCCGATGGCATCGCGCTGCCGGTGCTCGCCGCGATGCTGGAGGCCTACAACGCGACCGCCGATGCGGGTGCACGGATGCCGCTGCCCGATGCCGATGGTCTGCCGCGCGGCCTGCCCTGGATGGCACTGGGCAAGACGACCGCATTCGCCGATATCGGATCGCGCTACGTCGTGGTGCAGTCGAGCTTCGATCTGCTGGCCGCCCTGCGCGCGCTCGATGGCGACCAGTCGCCGTACGCGTCGGACCAGCAGGCCTGGCTGCAGTCGCGCATGCGCGGCACGGACGCGCGCTTCAAGGTCGTCGCCAGCTCGGTGTCCTTCACCTCGCTGGTGCTCGATCTCGCCAATCCGGCGCTCGACGCGCCCGAGGCCATGCGCCACCGCCTGTATCTCAACGTCGACCACTGGGACGGTTTTCCGACCGAACGCGCACGGCTGCTGTCGGAGGTGTTCGATCCGGCCGGCGGCACGATCCTGCTGTCGGGCGACATCCATGCCGGCTTCGCCACCCAGCACAGCGAACGCACCGTCGAATTCACCACCGCGGCGGTCTCGTCGGACACGATCGGCCGCATCGTCGAGCGCAGCGCATCCGGTGACGGCGCCCAGGCGCAGGCCACGCGCCGCCTGGCCGCGGCGCTCGACACGGTGGTCGCACACGGCAATCCCGCGATCCGCTATGCGCAGACGCGGCGGCACGGTGTGGGCCTGGTGCACATCGCCGGTGAGGCGGCCGAAGTGCAGTTCATCGAGCTGCCCGAAGACGTTTCGCGCACGCGCCACTACGACGCGCCGAGGACGCTCGCGCCGTTGCTGGAACGGCGGCGCTTCGTATTCTCGCGGGATGACATGCGGATCCGGAGGCGCGGATAGGGCGCGGGCCCGTATCGCGGACACACAGCCCGCATTGCACCTTTTCGGGAACGGGATGCACCGGTTACGCCCCTTCCCCCGCAAGGGGGGGAAGGCTGGGATGGGGGCGAACAGCCCGATCGCGGGGAGAGCGAAGCGCTTGTGCGGCATTGCGGTCCGAGAGCCGGTTCCTCGACGCGATGGGTCCGTTCACCCCCACCCAACCCTTCCCCGCAGCGCGGGGGAGGGCTCGTATCCAGCGCATGCCTGGAGACCGTGCGATCAGTGTCGCGCGCGAACGATTCGGCGCCTTGTGCATCCCCGACAGCCTGCTAGGCTCCGCGCATCCGTCGAGGAGCGTGCATGTCCGGCCAGTCCCAGTTCGCGCTGCTGCGGCAGCGTCGCTTCCTGCCCTACTTCACCGTCCAGGCGCTGGGCGCGTTCAACGACAACGTCTACCGGCAATCGATCATCGCGCTGCTGTTCTATCTGGGCGTGAGCACCGCCGAGCGCACGCTCTACACCAATCTCGCCCCGGCGCTCTTCATCCTGCCGTACTTCCTGTTCTCGGCCATTGCCGGGCAGATCGCGGAGAAGGTCGAAAAGCAGAAGCTCATCGTGGTCACGACGACGATGGAGATCGTCATCATGTCGGTGGCCGCGGCCGGCTTCCTGATGGAAAACATGGCAGTGCTGCTGGTCGCACTGTTCCTCACCGGCACGCAGTCCACCCTGTTCGGCCCGGTGAAGTATTCGATCCTGCCCTCGGTGCTGCGGCCCGAGGAACTGACCGGCGGCAATGGCCTGGTCGAGATGGGCACCTCGATCTCGATCCTCGTGGGCATGATCTACGGCGGCCTGGTGTTCCAGCTCGCCGGCAGCTACGGGCCCGAAGCTGCGGCGCTGTCGGTGGTGACACTGGCCGTGGTCGGCAATCTCGTCGCGCGCCTGATTCCAAAAGTCGACGCGGGCGCACCGGAACTGAAGGTCAACTGGAACCCGATCCCCGAATCGCGTTCGATCATGCGCCTGGCCAAGCGGCAGCTGGCGGTGCGCAACGCGATCCTGGGCGTGTCGTGGTTCTGGTTCGTCGGCACGGTGCTGACCGCGCAGTTGCCCACTTACGCCGAGCTGCATCTGGGCGGCGTGGCCAACGACACCGCGCTGTACATCTTCGCGCTGGCACTGTTCTCGATCGGCCTGGGCGCAGGTTCGCTGCTGTGCGAGAAGCTGTCGGGTCGTTCGGTCGAGATCGGCCTGGTGCCGGTCGGCGCGATCGGCATCACCGCGTTCCTGCTGGATCTGTACTTCGCTCGACCCGGCGCGCCGCCAGCGACCGGACTGACGATCGCGCAGTTCCTCGGTGACTGGGCCGGCTGGCGCATCGTGATCGACCTGACCGGCATCGGCATGTGTACCGGCTTTTTTGTCGTGCCCCTGTTCGCACTGATCCAGAGCCGCTCGCCGAAGTCCGAACTCTCGCGCGTCATCGCAGGGCTCAACATACAGAACTCGATGTTCATCGTCAGCGCCGCGGTGCTCGGCGTGCTGCTGCAGATGGACGGCTTCACCGTCGGCGGCGTGCGCGTCCCGCTGCCGGGCCTGAGCATTCCGCAGGTGTTCCTGGCGCTGGCGATCGCCAACGGCCTGGTGGCACTGTGGATCTTCACCATCGTGCCCGAATTCCTGATGCGCTTTGCCAGCATGCTGCTGGTGCGCGTGCTCTACCGGCTTCGTCCGCGCGACATCGAATCCTCGGTGCCGGCCGACGGCGCGGCGCTGATCGTCTGCAATCACGTCAGCTACATGGACGCGCTGCTGCTGTCGGCGGCCATTCCGCGACCGGTGCGCTTCGTCATGTATTACCGCATCTTCAACGTGCCCGGTCTGCGCTGGATCTTCCGCCACGCCAAGGCGATCCCGATCGCGGGCGCCAAGGAAGACCCGGCCTTGATGCAGCGCGCGTTCGATGCGATCGATGCCGCGCTCGCCGAAGGCGAACTGGTCGGCATCTTCCCCGAGGGCCGGCTGACGCGCGACGGCGAGATCGCCGCGTTCAAGTCGGGCGTCGAGCGCATTGTCGAACGCGCCGCGGCGCGCGGCCAGCGCGTCCCGGTGGTGCCGATGGCGCTGCGCGGCATGTGGTCGAGCATGTGGAGCCATCGCGACACCCGCATGGGTCGCATGCGCGTGCCGCGTCGTGCACGCGCGGAAATCGGCATCGTCGCCGGCCCGCGGATCGAGGACGGCACATCGGTCGATGCCGGTGCGCTGGAAGCACAGGTCCGCATGCTGCGCGGCGACGCGGCCTGACATGTTCCCCACGTGGCAACGGGAAGGTTCGCGAAATTCCGCCCGGATCACGCCATCCGCATGCCGGGCGCTACAGTACGGCGTCCCCGCCTACCGATGGCGGTGATCGACATTCCGTATCCGCCGCATCACAAGGAGCATCTTCAATGAGTTCGATTCCGCCGCCGCCCCCCGGTTCTTACGGCACTCCGGAACCGCCGCCCTACGGCGCGCCGCCCCCGGATGCCCCGATTGCCCCGGGCACCGTGCCGAACTACCTGGCGTGGGCGATCATCGTGACCGTGCTGTCGCTGTGCCTGTGCTGCATCGTCGGCACGATCCCGGGCATCGTCGCGATCGTGTTCGCCGCCAAGGTCAACACCCTGCTGGGCCAGGGCGATCTGGCCGGCGCGCAGCGCGCGTCCAACACCGCCAAGATCTGGTGCTGGGTCACGACCGGCCTGTGCATCATCGGCCTGCTGTGGAACATCTACTCCTTCACCCTCGGCGGTGGCATGGAGCAGTGGCAGATGATCATGGACCAGGTCCAGACGGGCGTCTGATGACGGCCGCCAGCCGCTCCGCGCCGCGTCGCCTGCGCGCCTCGACCATCGCCCTCGCGGGCGGTGGCGTGGCGATTGCGGCGACCGGCGCGTGGCTGCTGCGCACTTTCGATCCCAATGCGCCCGGCAATCCGTTTCCGGCATGCATGTTCTACAGCGCCACCGGCTGGCATTGCCCGGCCTGCGGCCTAACCCGGTGTCTGCACGCGCTTGTCCACGGCGATCTGCCGCGCGCATTCTCGATGAACCCGCTGCTGTTCGTGCTGCTCGGTCTTGCGCCGCTGTTCGTCGCCTGGCACGTCGGCTGGCGGCCTCCGTGGCTGCATCGGGCCGCGCGCGTGGCCGCCGACTGGCGGCCCTGGGTCGCGCTGGTACTGGCCTACTGGCTCGCGCGCAACCTGCCGTGGTGGCCGTTCGTGCTGCTCGCGCCCGCGGCCTGAGCCCAGCGGGATAGCCGGTCCGTCGGGTATCCTGTGCGCATTCAGCGGTCGAACGGCCGCGCGCACCGGCCACAGGGACCCGTCCGATGTCCGCAGACCCCGTCGCACCGCCGCAGGTGCAGCACATCCACCACCACTATGTCCCGGTGAAATCCTCAGGAACGGCCGTGCTGCTCGAACTGCTGCCCGGCGCCCTGTTCCAGACCTTCGGCATCGGCCACATCTACGCCGGCAACGTCGGCATCGGGCTGCTCTTCATGTTCGGCTACTGGGCCGTGGCCGTCGTGAACCTGCTGCTGTGCCTGGTACTGATCGGCTTCGTGACCTGGCCGCTGTGCTGGATCGCGACGGCGGTGGTGTCCTCGATCATCGCGTCCAATTCGGCGCGAACGGCCCGCGCCTGAGTCAGCCGCCGGGCGTCTGTCGATGCGCCTCGGTGCCGCCGGCGTGCGCGGCATGCCAGCGGTCGATCAGCCAGCGCGAGATCGACGATTTCGGTGACAGTTTCAGCGTCGGATGCGCATCGCGCAGGGCCAGCCCGATGTCCTCGGCCTCGAACCAGCGCGCGTCTTCGAGTTCGTCGTTGACCTGCGGCGTGTCAGGCGCGGCATCGGCGACGAAGCCGAGCATCAGCGAGGCCGGGAACGGCCAGGGCTGCGAGGCCAGATAGCGGCAGCCGGTCACCCGCACCGCGCTTTCCTCGAACACTTCGCGCACGACGGTCTGCTCGAGCGTCTCACCCGGTTCGACGAAGCCCGCCAGCGTCGAATAGCGTCCGGCCGGCCATGCCGCCTGCCGGCCCAGCAACAGGCGTGCGCCATCGGTGACCGCGACGATCACCGCCGGATCGGTGCGCGGGTAATGCTCGATGCCGCAGCCGGTGCAACGCCCCAGCCAGCCGGCACGCGCATATTCGAGCGGTGCGCCACAGGCGCCGCAGAACCGGTGGCGATCGCGCCAGTGCAGGACCGCGCGCGCCTGCGCGAACGCGGTCGCCTCGCGCACCGGCCATTGCGCGGCCGCGCTGCGCAGATCGATCGTTGCGGGGATGTGCAGCGTCGCGGGCGCGTCCGCTGCGGGCAGAGCGAACCAGCCCTGGTCACCGTGCAGGCCGAGAAATACCGCCGATGCCGGCCGCGCGCCGACCACGCTGCCGTCGAGTTCGGGCGGCAGGCCGGCATCGTCGACACCGGCATCGCCCTTGGCATCGAGCACGAGCACGCGCGCTTCGGGCCACAGCCCGGCCAACGCGGCCGAATCGGTACGGAGATGTTCTGCGCGATCGAGCGGCGCATCGACGAAGCTGAAGTCCATCGGTCGATTATCGCGCGTGAGCGTGTCGTCGGAACGCCTGCGAATCGGGCCCGGCTTGCGGGCAACGGGATCTGTCCAAGCGTCCGGGTGGAGACGCGGAACCGACCGGGCGACGCACGGCCGCGTCCGGCTTCGTGCAGGTGGTCAGACGGTCAGACGGTGAAGCTGCTGCCGCACCCGCAGGTCGACTTGGCGTTCGGATTGCGGATGGTGAATTGCGCGCCGTGTAGGCTTTCGACGTAATCGACCGAAGCGCCCATCAGGTACTGCAGGCTCAAGGGATCCACCACCAGGGTCACATCGTCGGTGACCACAGCCAGATCGTCGTCCGCCCGCTGCTCATCGAACTCGAAGCCGTACTGGAAGCCCGAGCAGCCGCCGCCCTGGATGTAGACGCGCAGGTTGAGCGCCGGGTTGCCCTCACCTTCGATCAGCTCCCGCACTTTCGCCGCGGCTGCCGGCGTGAAGTCCAGCGGACGTTCCAGCGACTGGTATCCGGGGGTTTCGATGGTGAGCACGTCGTTCATGGCGCACAGGATGGGGGTGCACCGGGCCCGCTTCAAGCGCCGGGCGCGGAACGTGGCGTCACGTCGGCCCAGCTGAACGGTCGCTCCACCGCGCTGCCGCGCTCGGGTTCGAGGTGCACGGTCACACGCAGCGGCTCAAAACCGGGCGGCAGCACGATATCGCCCTCCACCTGCTGGAAGTACTTGAACGAGTACGCCACGCCATCGGCGTCTTCCCGCTGACGCAGATCCGGCCACTCGAGTGTCTCGAGCCGCCCTTCGCGCGTGCCCTCGACTGACAGCCGCATGCTGCCGACGCTCGCCGCCTCGCGGCTCAGGCTCTGGGTCAGGGTCGCGGTGTAATGCCAGCCCTGCTCGGTGCGCGGCTGCATGCGCAATTCGTGCACGGTCAGGCCGCGGCGCTGCGCGGTGGCGCCGACGAAACGTTCGTAGAACGCGACATCCGCGCGCAGGGCGGCGATCTCCTCGTCGCGCTCGGCGAGAGTGCCCTGCAATTCGCGGTTCGCGTCGCGGCTGATCTGGTCGGAGCGGGTCAGCGTCGACACCTGCTGGCGCAGGCCTTCGAGTTCGCCCTGCTGGTCAACAAGCTGGCGCTGCGGATTGCCGGACGTGGGCGCGAACACCTGCCACAGGCCCCAGGCACCGAACAACAGTGCAACGGCGACCACGGCCAGCAGGACCAGCGGGCCGCGCCTGCGACGCGCCCGGCCCGGAGAGTCGGAAAGAGGAGACGGTGCGGTCATCGCGACGGTATAGCCAGCGCCGCGCGGGCGCGTCAAGGCGAAGCCGGTCCTATACTCGCCGGCGTTGTGCACCCGTTGTCGTTCCGACGGAGCGTCGCTGATGTCCGAAGCCCATCTGTTTGCGGTCGGCGTGCTGCTCGCGTGGCTGGCCGGGGTGCGCGCGTATCTGACGGTGTTCGGCATCGGCATCGCCGGCATCTTCGGCTGGCTGGATCTGCCGCCCGCACTCGAAGCGGTCACCTCGCCATGGGTGCTGGGCGTGTCGGGCGTGCTCGCGCTGGTGGAGTTCTTCGCCGACAAGATCCCCGGTGTGGATTCGGGCTGGGACCTGCTGCAGACGCTCGCGCGCGTGCCGGCCGGCGCCTTCCTCGCCGCGGCGACGCTCTCGCCCGATGGCGAACTCGGTGCGGGCATGCTCGCCACCGGCGCCGGCGTGGCCTTGACCAGTCATGCGCTCAAGGCCGGTGGCCGGCTGCTGCTCAATGCCTCGCCCGAACCGGTCAGCAACCTCGCCGCCTCGACCACCGAGGACGTGCTGACCGTGGGCGTGCTTTCGCTCGCGTTCGCCTTTCCATGGCTGGCGCTCGCCCTGGTGGCCGTCGTCGCGGTGCCGTGCGCGATCGTGGTGGCCTGGCTGTGGCGTCGCCTGCTGCGGGCTGCGCCCAGGGCCGCAAGGAGCGGGACGACGGGCTAGCCGGCACCGGCCTTCGCGGCGATTCAAGACGCAGCGATTAAAGTTGCCTGTTCCCCCACATCGCGTCACAGTCCCGCTCCTATGTCCGACGCCGACACCAAGCAACGCGCCGAATTCCCGCCCGCCGCCTATTGGCGACGCTGGGCCGCCGACGCCGGCCAGCCTGCGCTGCCGGATGCGCGTGCCGAGGCCGAAAGCAACGCGCCCGCCGCGGCCGTCGAGAACGCCGCTGCTGCCGACTCGCCGCACCGCGTACTCATCGTCGAGGACGATCCCAGCCAGGCCCTGTTCGCCGAAAGCGTGCTCAACGGCGCCGGCCTGCAGGCGCGCGTGGTCGCGGTCGCCAACGAGTTTCTGGGTGCGCTGGCCGAGTTCCAGCCCGACTTGGTGCTGATGGACTTGCACATGCCCGGCATGGACGGCGCCGAGCTGACGGGCCAGCTGCGCCAGCAGCCGGCCTTCTCGCACATTCCGGTGGTGTTCCTGACCGGCGACGCCGATCCCGAGCGCCAGTTCGAGATGCTCGAGGTCGGCGCCGACGATTTCCTCACCAAGCCCGTCCGGCCGCGCCATCTCATTGCCGCGGTGCAGAACCGCATCCGCCGTGCGCGGGCGCTGCAGCAGATGCCCGATCCGGGCCGCAATCCGCTGACCGGCCTCAACAGTCGCCTGCAGCTGCTGCAGCGTCTGGCCGAAGCGATCCCGGCGCAGCCGCGTGGTGCGCTGGGCTTCGTGGAGGTCGAAGGCATCACCGCCCTGCGCGACCGCTACGGGTATGCGGGCCTGGAAACCATCCTCACCGATGCCGGCCGCCATCTCCGCAGCCTGGTCGGCGATGCCGCCGCCACCCGTCTCAACGACAACACCTTCCTGGTGTTCGCGCCGGATGTCGCGCGCATCGATCTCGACGCCTGGGCGCGCAGCCTGCGCGACGGCATCGGCAGCCACCCGTTCCCGCTCGCCGACCAGACCATCCGCCTGCGCGCGCTGGTGGGCTATGCCGATCTGGTGCACGGGTATGAAGATCCCGGCACCGCGCTCGCCGCCGCCGAACAGGCGCTGCGCGATTCGCGCGGCACGCCGGTGGGCATCGCCGTGCACATGCCGGTGGTCGGCGGGCCGTCGGGCGATGCCCAGGCCGGTCTGGGCGAGGACCTGCGTGATGCGCTGGCCGAACAACGCATCGAACTGGCGTTCCAGCCCATCGTGGCCGTCGCCGGTGGTGACGAGGCGCAATACCAGACCCTGCTGCGTCTGCGCGGTCGCGATGGCGAACTGCATTCGGCCGCGCGGGTGTTGCCGGCGGCGGAATCGGCAGGCCTGCTGCTGGAAATCGACCGCCGCGTGATCGAGCTGGCGGTGACCACGCTGGTCGAGCGCATGCGCGTGGGCAACCCGATGCGCCTGTTCGTGTCGCAATCCTCGCGCAGCCTGACCCAGCCCGGCTATGCCGACTGGCTGCTCAAGCAGATCGAAGCCGCAGCCGTGCCCGGTACCTCGCTGGTCATCGACGTGCGCCAGGACGATGCGCTGATCCATGCGCTGTCGCTGCAGGAGTTCTGCGCCCGCATGGTGCCGGCCGGAGTGCAGCTGTGCCTGGGCCAGTACAGCGCCGGGGACGAGGCCGATGCGCTGCTGGCGCAGTTGCCGCTCGGATTCGTGCGGCTGGCGGCCCGCTACTCGCGGCAGCTCGACGAGCCGCGCGTGCGCGACGAGATGCGCGGCGCAGTGGAGCGCGCGCACCGGCTCGGGCTGCAGGTCATCGGCCAGCAGGTCGAGGATCCGCAGGCTGCGGCCACGCTGTGGATGAGCGGCATCGATTTCATCCAGGGCAATCTGGTCCAGCGCGTGGCCAACGTGCTCGACTTCGACTTCCACCACTCCGTGCTGTAAAGGCCCCGGGCCGATGATCGCGCGCCGACGTCCATCCGCCCTGGTGCTGCGCTGGCTGGCATTGGGCGCGGCCGGCGGCGCCGCGCTGACCATGGCCCTGGCCGCGCTCGGCCTCGCCGGGCCGTGGCAGGTGCTCGCGCTGGTGCTGTCGCTGATCGCGGTGGCCGCTTCGATCGGCGTCGCGGTGCAGATGCACCAGAGCGTGCGCGAACTCGAAGCGGCCGACGAGCGACTGCGTCAGGACGAACTGGCCCTCAACGAACTGCAGCGCGAGATCGAGGAGCGCACGCTGCTCGAAGCCGAGCTGCGGCAGGCGAAGAACGCCGCCGAATCGGCGGTGATGGCCAAGGGCGAGTTCCTGGCCACGATGAGCCACGAGATCCGCACACCGCTCAACGGCATCACGCCGATGCTCGACCTGCTGCTGCATGCCAAGCTCGCGCCCGACCACGCCGAGCTCGTGCGCACGGCCTATCTGTCGGCGCAGCAGATGCAGCGCATCGTCGACGACATCCTCGATTACTCCAAGCTCGAGTCCGACAAGCTCGAACTCGAAGTCACCGGCTTCAACCTGCGCGAGTTGATGGACGGCGTGATCCAGCTGATGGAGCGCGCCGCGCAGACCCGCGGTCTGCGGCTGGGGCTGCAGATCGATCCGGGCGTGCGCCTGCCGGTACGCGGCGACCCGGTCCGCCTGCGCCAGGTGCTGGGCAATCTGATCAGCAATGCGGTGAAGTTCACAGAGCGCGGCAGCGTGGCGGTACAGGTGCGTCGCATCGGCGAAACCGCCGGTCAGCACCTGCTGCGCTTCGAGGTGCGCGACACCGGCATCGGCATTTCGGCCGAGGGCCGCAGCCGCCTGTTCCAGGCCTTCAGCCAGGCCGACGCTTCGACGACGCGCCTCTACGGCGGCACCGGTCTGGGGCTGGCGATCTCGCGCCGCATCGTCGAGCTGATGGACGGCCGCATCGGTGTCGAATCCGAGCCCGGCGCCGGGTCGACCTTCTGGTTCGAGATTCCGCTGCTCAAGGCGCAGGGCGACATGCCGGCGGAGGACGCCACACCGCGCGAGGGCCGCGTGCTGCTGCTCAGCGCCGATCCGCGCCTGCGTCTGCGCCTGAGCATGCTGCTGCCCAACTGGGGCCTGCGCGTGAGTTCGGTCGAGACCACGCAGGAGGCGCTCGACCGCCTGCGCACCGCTGCCAGCCAGGGCGCGCCGTGGGCATACTCGGCGGTGGTCGCGGACCTGGCCGGCATGCGCAACACGGCCGTGGCGCTGTACCGCAACGTCACCCGCCAGGCCGCGTATGGCGACCTGCGTCTGGTGTGTCTGTACGGCGACGAGCCGGTGGCCGACGAACTGCGTCAGGGTGCTACGCTGCTGAGCCGGCAATCGCCCGATGCCGACCTGCGCGAAGCCGTCCTCGGCACCGCCGGTGCAGGTCAGTCCGCTCACAGTGCGGCGCCGGGCCTGGCAGCCCACGACGCGGGCGGCGGGGCGCCGGATGTGCCGCCGGTCGATGCCACGATGGCCGCGTATGCGCTGGACGCCGCGCCCGATCCGGACCCTTCGGCGCCCGCGCAGGCCGAGTCGGCGACAGCCTTCGCTGCAGCGAGCGAGGCCCCGCGCCCCACCACACCGCGCAAGCCGCGCGTGCTGCTGGTCGAGGACAACCCGGTCAATCTCATGGTCGGCCAGCGTCTGCTGGCCGTACTCGGTCTGAGCTGCGACACCGCCAGCAACGGCGAGGCGGCACTGTTGCGGATCGCCGATTCGCGTTACGACATCGTGCTGATGGACTGCCAGATGCCGGTCATGGACGGCTACACCGCCACCCGCCGCTGGCGCGAGCACGAAGCGGCCGAACACAGTGCGCGCCGCCTGCCGATCATCGCCATGACCGCCAATGCGATGGCAGGCGATCGCCAGAAATGTCTCGACGCGGGCATGGACGACTATCTCGCCAAGCCGGTCACGCGCAACGAGCTGGAGCGTTGCATCCACCGCTGGTGGGATCCCGACGCCGCCCCGGCGCCGGTTGCGCCGTCCGCGCCGGACCACGCGACGGTCGAACCGGCGCAGGCCGCGCCGGCACCCGCGCTCGTCCTGCCGCCCCTGCCCGAACCTGCGCCGATGCCCCTTGCCCCGATCACGCCGCCCGCCGCCGAACGCGAACCGCTGCCACCGGTCATCGACCACGAAGTGCTCGACGACCTGCGCAGCATGCTCGGCGACGAAGTCGACCGGCTCGTCGACGTGTTCCTCGACGACACGCCGCGTCTGTTGAACGCGCTCGAGAACGCGGTCGACGGGCCCGATTACGACGCGCTGCGCGAAGCGGCGCACTCGCTCAAATCCTCAAGCGCCAATCTGGGTGCGATGTCCTTGTCGGCCGCCGCCAAGCGCATCGAGGCCGGCGCACGCGAGCGTAACCTCGAACGGCCGGCCGTGGCCGTGGCGCTGGTGTCGAACGAATTCGCGCGCGCCCGGCGCATGCTGCGCGAAGGCCGCACCACCCAGCCCGGCTGAGCGCCGGCGCGAGACGCCTCAGTCGTTGTCGAGCTGGCTCTGCAGGTAGTTCGCGACGCCGATGCGGGCCACCAGGTCGAGCTGCGTTTCCAGCCAGTCGACGTGCTCCTCCTCGGACTCGAGAATGTCGACCAGCAGTTTGCGGCTGACGAAGTCGCCGACCACTTCGCAATGCGCGATGCCCTCGCGCAGGGTGGGCAGACCGTCCAGTTCGAGCGCCAGATCGCATTCGAGCGTCTCGACCGGCGTCTCGCCGATGCGCAATTTGCCCAGGGCCTGGAAATTCGGCAGGCCTTCAAGGAACAGGATGCGTTCCGACAGCGCGTCGGCGTGCTTCATCTCGTCGATCGACGCCTTGTAGGCGCGCTTGCCGAGCACGTCGAGGCCCCAGTTCTTCAGCATCTTGGCGTGCAGGAAGTACTGGTTGATGGCGGTCAGCTCGTTGTAGAGCGCCTGGTTGAGAAAACGGATGACCTGCGCGTCGCCCTTCATCGAGGGATGCTCCTGGTGTCGCGGAATGCGCACACTCTAGCGTTCCGTCGCCGGCGGTGACGGAACGCGAATCGTGCGCATTGCTCGGCGCGAAGCGCCGCAGAGGACTCAGGCGGCCGAGGCGATCAGCGGCAGGTCGATGACCGGTGCGCGGTGCGCAGCGGCATGAAAGTCGTCGAGCAGTCCGGCGGCCATGTCCAGGCAGCTGCCGCAGGTGGCACCACAGCCGGTGCGCATCGTCAGTTCGCTGACTTCACGACAGCCGTTCGCGGCCGCCTGGCGGATCTGGGAATCGGTGACGCCGTTGCAGATGCACACGTACAAGGCTGCGGTCCTGGCCGGAGGCTGGAGTCGCCATTCCGCCACAAACGAGAATCAGTGTCAAATGAGAACTGTTCAGGCTGGAGCGCCGTCATCGCGTCGGCGCAGTGCCGGCGTGGCCTGGCGACGCTGGGGGCGGCGACCGCGCGGGCGCAGATCGAAAGCGGGGTGCGGGATGGCCTGCGTGCCCGCCACCTGGCGCGCGTACTTGGCCAGATGACTCAGGGCGCTGGTATACACGCCGCGCTTGAACATCACCACGTGTTCGAGCGGGTACCAGAAATCCACCCAGCGCCAATGGTCGAACTCGGGCTTTTCGGTGAGATCTAGCCGCAGATGGTCTTCCTCACCGACGAACTTCAGCAGGAACCACACCTGCTTCTGGCCCACGCAGACGATGCGGTCGTTACGACGGATCGCGCGCTGCGGCAGCCGGTAGCGCAGCCAGCCCGGCGTGGCACCCAGCACGGCGACGTGCTCGGGCAACAGCCCGGTTTCCTCGCGCAGCTCGCGATACATCGCTTCGAGCGGCGTCTCGTCGGTATTCATCCCGCCCTGCGGGAACTGCCAGCCATCGCGCCTGACACGGCGCGCCCAGAAGACACGTCCGTCCGGGCGCATCAGCACGATGCCGACATTGGGCCTGAACCCGTCCGGATCGATCACGATGCGGACTCCTAATGCGATTGACTTGCGTCACTGGCTTCGACTCTGCCACGGGGACGCCGGAGCGACAAGCTGCATCGCGTCCTGCGAAACGCGCCCGATTAGACCCTTCGCAACGTTCCGCATGCATGACGCGGCGGCGCGTCGCGCGCGATTGTCGGCCGCGTCCACCGACGCGCCATCATGTCTAGAAGCTGACCCGCACGCCGCCGCTCACCGACACATTGTCCGAATCGCCGGTGCCCCGTTCGCCGGCCAGGCCCAAGTTCCAGACCGTATGTCGCCCGGAGCGGTAGTCGGCCCCGATCATGCCGCGCACCCCGCGACCGCGCACACGCTGTCCGTGGATCTCGGCCTCCACATCCGGCGCACCCGTGAACCCGGCGAGGTAGGCGGGGCGGGTATCGCCTCCGGTCCACCGCGCACCGGCGACGCCGCGCAGGGTCAGGCGATCGCGCACGAGTGCAAAGCGGGTTCCGATTTCGGCGAAATGGATCGACGCGGTATCGGCGCCCGCCGTCAGGCCCAGGCCCGCCCCGCCCGACTCGTGCATCGCGCCCTGGCGATGGCGGACGAGGCCACCGGCAACGAACGGCGTGAAGGCGCGATAGGCCCGACCGGCCTCGATCCGGGCCGACCACACATGGTCCTGGTGGCGGCCGTCGATATTGGACAGTTCGCCGTCGAGCAGCACTGCGCGCCTGGTCTCGACCTCGTGTCGTGCGAAACCCACGCTGCCGGCCAGATAGCCGGCCGAGAAGGGCGTGCGGCCATAGAGGGACGCGCCGAGACGGTCGCTGTCATAGCGTCCCCCCAGGGCGTCGAGCGTGCCCCGGCCGCGCCCGCTGTCGATGGCCCCGCCGACGAGCGATCCACCGAAGTCGCGATCGAGTCCCACCGCCAGACCGCTGTGGCGCACGTCGGCCGACGCGAAGCCGTCGCGCTCGAATCCGGCATCGAGAAAGGTGGCCTGCGTCCAGGCGCCGGCATCGTCGGCATCCAGCGTGGCGATCCGGTCGCCGAACAGCTGGGCCTCGTTCACCGCCAGGCTCATCGCCGCAGCACGTGCGGTGCCGTGCACTTCGCCGGTCAGGCTGGCGAGCGCCAGTTCGGCCTCGTCCACGGTCGGCGCACCTGCAAGACGCTCGGCGGCCGCCACCAGCGGGGCATCCTGATCGCTCGGCAGTGCGTCGACGAAGCCGAACAGGGCATCGGCCTGCCGCGCGCGCCGGAAACCGCGTGCAACCTACTGGGCTTGCCGACCGGCCTCCGGCTGGACGGCCTTAGGCCTGAGCACCTGCCGTACCTGGCCTTCCACCGTTCCACGGTGTGGCGCCGCTGAGCTAGCGGCGCGAACGGCCCGGCACTGCGCTTACCGATGGCCTCATACAGCCACAGGTTCAAGACGGGTCACAACTACGCGGTTCCCCTGATCCGAACCCGACGTGCGTCGAAGCTACGACCCTTGCCGCCGGATCCCACTCGGACGTACCGGCCGTCGTTATTCAAGGCCACCACCAATCGGTCGATCACGTCTGGAACGTCCACCAGGTCACCGGGGGCGACAGGCCGTTGAATATGCACGGCATGGTTCTGATCGCGGCTCAACCCGGCGACTGCGCTTGCCACAGCTGCGTGCCGGCCAGACCACCGGACGGCGTCCTGCAGCAATTGCCGATCTGCAGCCGCGGAGCGCTCCAGACCGCTCCTGATCGCATCCCACACGTTGGCTTCGACGCTCAGAGCTAGAAGATTCAGCAGTTTTGCGTTGAGGTCCACGCTAGCGGACACCTCGGCCAGCGGGTCCATCCGTGCGCCGGGCGACCACCATTCGTAGCCCACCAGCCAAGCGGCCCAGAGCAACAGCTCGGCCAAATGGCCAATCTCTGCTTGAGGCGCTGAGTCCCAGAGAATGCGGATCGGCATTTGACCCAAGAAGAGCTGGTCCAATGCCGCGGCCAATAGCAGCTCCAGGTCATCAGCCGAAAAGAGCTCGATCTTTGACCTGTGCCAACGATCGGTCTGCTCGAGTCGGTGCAATTCCTGAAGAAGCGCCAATACGGCCACCAACTGCACCACCACTGTTGCGGTCGCTTCTTGACTCCCATCCGACTGCTGTACTGCCAGGCGCATGCGCCGGCACAGCCTGGCAACGCGCTTACAGACTGCTTCACCGATCTCCGCGTCGGCAGCGCTGCGCTCGGGCGACGCAGTCGTCGGTTCGTCGTCGTCCTGGCCGATCTGTTCGTCTTCGGTGCGGCTTGAGCTGTGGAGCGTCAGCCGAACTGGTGCGAGCTCAACATGGATGTGGTACGTCAGAATCTCAATCAGGTGTGCGAGATCGTGCGAGGCTGCGAACAGGGACTTCTTCGGCTGCCCAGGCGCCTGCCCGAGTTCTACTCGCAGCGTTTCAGGTCGTGGGGCTGGCGCACCCTCGCGCGAGGTCTCTTCACTCTGGACTGCCGTTCGCAGTACCTGGCCCACATCGCCGGCGAATATGACGCGTTCTAGAGCCGGGAGAATTCGTGAGATGTCGTCGATCTCAGAGCCGAGTGACAACACCATGTCCAGTGTCGGCTGCTGCCCGGCGCGCTTGGTTTGTTCAGTTTCCCGAATGGCGTCCATGATGGAGATACGTTCACCCGCCATGGCTATCCATCCAAGTGCGGCCAAGGTCAGTCAGCGACACCTCCTCGTGGCGACTGCCGCCTTTTGGAGCAAGTGCGCCGAGGTCGATGAGAATCTGAAAGCTCTGATTGAAGCGTGGTGTCGTTCGCGTCGGGACAGTTGCTTCACCGGCAAGTTCAACTCCGCGCTCACCGACGTAAAACCGGAAGGTCGACCGGCTCGTGTCTCGCAGCTTTCGCAAAGCAACAGTCAAGTGGCTGCTAAGGCACCAGTCGACCATCTCCCGAACCACATCCCGAAGAGGCAGTTCGCTCCAGACTTGAGTGCGGCTCGCGAAGCTCTCTAGATTGATTGGGTAGCGGATGAGCTCGTCACGCGTGATGGCGATGCCGTCATAGCTGACCCCTGCGATTCGGCTCCGCACGGCAAGTAACCCGAGAAGGTAAATCGCGTCGCGTACCAGATCGTCCGGGGAAAGATCATTGCGCGCCATTCCGAGGAGGCGCTGATACACCTGGTGCTCGTGGTCGGCGTGCGTCCAGTCCCCAACTGGCGGGGCAGTGGCTTCGAGGTTGCTGAGGAATTCCGAGAACCGAACCGCCCCATATGCTCGCTCAACGACGCTGCCAAAGACTCCTGCAGCCGCGGCAGATGCAACCGACTCCGGTGAGCGGAAATAGGGGGCCGTTTCGGCGTAGCGCTCGTAGATGAAGTCTAGCGTGGACGTGAACAGGCTCAGGAATGCGACGGAAAGGAGTTCGTTGAGCTGATACACCGCCCACGCCGCACGTGTGGCATGGAGGTGGGCAGGGAGCTGCCATGCGCTGCCGTTCGGTAGCCGGGACGAGTAAACGGTAGCCCGAAAGAGGTCCGTGTCGAGTTCTCTATCAAGCTCTGCCGTGCTGTTAGCGAGGTGAAGAAGCAGTTGCAGCGAGAGCTGCCGCTGCTTCCCTGTGGCTCTGTAGTGTTCGCCTGTTGCGAGGAACAGGGCTTCCAAAAGCCGATGCTCGTCGGTGCCAGGCTTGAGGCCACAGGGACAAAATGCAGAGAGGCCTTCGAGGTCATCGTCAGTCACTTCGCCTGCATCAACGGCGTCCCAGAAGGCGTTCCCCGGGACGACGGCATCGACGGCCCGAGCCAAAGGCTCGCCAAGTTCGTCCGAATACCGAATCCAGGACCGCACGTTCGTATCGAGAACGCCCAGCTCGACGAGGGTGCCGATGTAGTACTGACCTAGGCCGCCTAAGGGCTGTTTGAAATAGCGTGTCGGAGCGTCTTCGTGGGTGGCGAAGACATCTAGGTTCACGGTGCCGGCGGTCGCGAGCATATTCATGGCCGTCGACATCTGGGTGCACCCTGCCATCGCGGCTCCGTGCAGGAAGTCAGGCTCCCCGAGTCCGCGTGCATGGAACTCCGCGATGAGAGTCAGTAGGAAGTCGGCGCGACGGAAGATGCGGATAAAGCTTTCGTAGTCCGCATCGGGGTAGCGCTGGTCGAACGACCAGATGAGCCACGGATAGAGGGAGTAGTAGCGGGCCCGATCGGTGACGTTGGTGATTCCGGGGAGCAGCTGGGCGTAGACGAGCTGGCAGGGCGTCTGCGTGCCGAGATGATCAAGGCCAGTAATCGCCACGGGAGGCGAGAGCCAGCCGGTATGAATGGTCATGAGTCCCCTGTGATGCCACCTGATTGTCCCCGCATCAGCTTATCGCGGCGTGGGCATTCGTCGCCGCGCCCGCTTACCGCCGGCGCCCGGACCATGCTGGTATCGACCATGGCGGCTGCGGACGCGGCGTGGGGTGGCGTCCGGCACTGATTAGGAGTGCGCGCCGGCCTCGGACAACGAAGTGTGCTTAACGCAAATCGGGTGGTCGCAAGCACAGAAGCGCTGGAGTCAAAAGCAAACGGGCGTTTGAAATGTGGCCCGCTCGCTGGGCACGAGATGGGCACGGCCTGGGCACGGGGCCACCGCTGAACACGACAGGGCGCTGGATGCTTCGCTCCACAGGCACAAAAAAAAACCCCGCAAATTCGCGGGGTTAGTTGATCTCTCGCATGGTGGCTATGGGTGGACTCGAACCACCGACCCCAGCATTATGAGTGCTGTGCTCTAACCGGCTGAGCTACATAGCCATCGGTCGTGCGGGCAGATCCGCAACGAGCCGCGCATTCTGCCCGAGGGCCGCGCCCGCGTCAATCGTTCGCGGGCGCCGCCCCGGCACTCAGCCGCCGGCCTGCGTCGCGCCCAGGCCCAGCTGCTCGAGCATGAAGGCGTACATCTCCGCCGATTCGCGGTAACGACGGAAGCGGCCGGACTTGCCGCCGTGGCCGGCTTCCATATTCGTGCGGAACACGACCGGGTGGTCGCCGGTGTTGAGGTCACGCAGCTTGGCCACGTACTTCGCCGGCTCCCAGTACTGCACCTGCGAATCCCACAGGCCGGTGCCGACGAACATCGCCGGGTAGGCCTTGGCTTCGAGGTTGTCGTAGGGCGAGTAGCCGAGGATGTAGTCGTAATAACGCTTGTCCTCCGGGTTGCCCCACTCGTCGTACTCGTTGGTGGTCAGCGGAATGCTCGGATCGAGCATCGTCGTGACCACATCGACGAACGGCACCTGCGACAGGATCACGCGGTACTTCTCCGGCGCCATGTTCGAGATTGCGCCCATCAGCAGGCCGCCGGCGCTGCCGCCGTAGGCCGCCACGCGATCCGGTGCGGCGTAGCCTTTCTGCACCAGGTCATCGGTGACGTCGATGAAGTCGGTGAAGGTGTTGACCTTGTTGAGCAGCTTGCCGTCGTCGTACCAGGCGCGGCCCATCTCCTCGCCGCCGCGGATGTGCGCGATGGCGTAGACCATGCCGCGGTCGAGCAGGCTGACGTTGGTGACCGAGAAGCCCGGATCCATCGAGGAACCGTAGCTGCCGTAGCCGTACTGCAGCAGCGCGGCGGTGCCGTTCTTCTCGAAGCCCTTGCGATAGACCAGCGACACCGGCACCCGCGTGCCGTCGCGCGCGGTGCTCCACACACGCTCGGTGACGTAGTTCGAGGGGTCATAGCCGATGACCGCCTGCTGCTTGAGCTGGCGACGCTCACCCGTCTGCGTGTTGACCTCGAAGGTCGTCGCCGGCGTGGTCAGCGAGGTGTAGCCGTAGCGCAGCCATGCGGTGTCGGGCTCGGAGTTGATCGACAGACCCATCGCGTACGCGGGCTCGTCGGCCTGCATGAACTCGTCGCTGCCGTCCGCCTTGAGCACGCGCACGCGGGTCAGCGCCTCGGCACGTTCCTCGATGGCGGTGAAGCCCTCGAACAGTTCGTAGCCTTCGATGTAGACGTCGTCGCGGTGCGGCACCAGATCGGTCCACTGCGTGCGCGAGGTCGCGTTGCTGGGCGCGGTGACGAGCTTGAAGTTGGTCGCCTTGTCTGCATTCGTGCGGATGACCCAGCGGTCGCCGTAATGATCGGCGTCGTATTCGACATCGCGCGCACGCGGGGCCAGCACGGTGAAGGTCTCCGGGTTGTCGGCCGGCGCGTAGCGCGTCTCGCTCGACACGGTGCTGCCGACGCCGATGACGATGTACTTCTCGTCGCGCGTGCGGTCGATGCCCATGTAGAAGCTGTCGTCCTTCTCCTCGTAGACCAGCACGTCGTCGGCGACCGGCGTGCCGAGCACGTGCTTCTTCACGCGCACGGTCAGCAGGGTTTCGGGATCGTTCTCGACGTAGAACAGCGTCCTGTTATCGTCGGCCCAGACCAGGTTCGCCGACACGCCGGTGATGACGTCCGGATAGACCTCGCCGGTCTCGAGATTCTTGAAGCGCACCGTGTACTGGCGACGGCCGTTGGTGTCGTCGGCGTAGGCGAGGATGCGGTTGTCGCGGGTGATGTCCCAGTCGCCGACCGCGTAATAGTCCTTGCCCTCGGCGAGCTGGTTGACGTCGAGCAGCACTTCCTCGCCGCTGAAATCACCCTTGGCATTCGCGGCCTGGATCGACAGGGCATCGACGCCAGTGCCATCGGCGCGGCGCGCATGGACCGGGTAGTCCTTGCCGGTTTCAAAGCGCGAGTAGTACCAGTAGCCGCGGTCGCGGTACGGCACCGAGCTGTCGTCCTGCTGGATGCGGCCGACGATCTCGTCATACAGACGGTCTTCGACCGGCTTGAGCGCGGCCAGCATCGCGTCGGCGTAGGCGTTCTCGGCGTTGAGATAGGCCAGCATCGCCGGATCTTCGCGCTTGTCGTCGCGCAACCAGTAATACACGTCCTCGCGCTTGGCGCCGTGCGGCGCCTCGACGGTGTGGGGACGCTGTTCGGCGTCGGGCGGGACCGGCGTCGCCGCGGTGGCGGCAGGAGAAACACTCATCAGGCTCAGGCTCGTCAGGATCGGCATCGCCAGCAGCGCGATGCGGGGAAAAGAGGTCTTCATAGGTGGGTCCATTCGCTGCGGATGCAACGTCAGAAAAGACACCGGCCGCTTGCGCGGCCGGTGCGTGTTCGGATTACTTGCCCAGTTGCTGCCACAGGAACGTCAGGTAGAGCGCGTCCATGTGCGCGGCCTGGCGGTTGTTCGCCGCGCCGCCGTGGCCACCTTCGATGTTCTCGTAGTAGCGCACGTCCTTACCGGCTTCCGACATCTTCGCCATCATCTTGCGTGCGTGGCCCGGGTGGACGCGGTCGTCGCGGGTCGAGGTGAGGATCAGGGTCGGCGGGTAGTCCTTTGCCGGGTCGAACAGGTGATACGGCGAGAAGGTGCGGATGAATTCCCACTCTTCCGGCTTGTCGGGGTTGCCGTACTCGGCCATCCACGACGCACCCGCCAGCAGCTGGTGGTAACGCTGCATGTCGAGCAGCGGCACCTGGATCACGACCGCGCCGAACAGCTCGGGATACTGCGTGAGCATGTTGCCGGTCAGCAGGCCGCCGTTGCTGCCACCGCGGATGCCCAGATGCGCCGGGGACGTGATCTTGTGATCGATCATGTCCTGCGCGACTGCGGCGAAGTCTTCATAGGCCTTGTGGCGGTTCTGCTTGAGCGCCGCCTGGTGCCAGCGCGGGCCGTACTCGCCACCGCCGCGGATGTTGGCGACCGCGTACACGCCGCCCTTCTCCAGCCAGCCCTTGCCCACGCCGCCCGAGTAACCCGGGGTCAACGAGATCTCGAAGCCCCCGTAGCCGTAGAGCAGCGTCGGGTTGCTGCCGTCGAGCTGCATATCCTTCGGACGCACGAGGAAGTACGGCACGCGGGTGCCATCCTTGGACGTGGCGAAGTGCTGCTCGACCTCGTGCGTGCTGGCGTCGAAGAACGCCGGCATGGTCTTGAGCGTTTCGGGCGCTTGGTCGCTGCCGACTTCCGCCAGCATCAGCGTGCTCGGCGTGAGGTAATCGGTGACGGTCATCCACACCGCATCGGACTCTTCGCTGTCGACCGCGCTGACGGCAACCGTGCCGAGGGCCGGCACGCCGGTCATCTCGCTGCGCGTCCAGCCGTCCGCGCCCGGGGTGAGCACGGCAAGCTTGTTCTTGACGTCATCGAGCACGTTGATGACGAGGTGGTTGCGGGTCCACGTCGAACCGGCGAGCGAGGTGGTGTCGGTCGGCTCGAACAGCACGTCGAACTCGCGCTTGCCGGCCATGAAATCATCGAACTTCGTCACCAGCAGCGAACCGGCCTTGTAGGTCGTCCCGCCGACCGTCCACGGCTCGCGCAGCTCCAGCCCGAGCCATTCGCGGTGGGCCGACTTCTGCGCCGAGTTCGGCGCATCGATCTTGGTCAGCGCGCCATCGGCGCCGCGCAGGTAGAGCTCGTCGTTGTAGAAGGCCAGCGTGCGGCTGACGAAATCACGCTCGAAACCCGGCGTGTCGTCGTGCATCGCGGCGATGTACATGTCGTCGGGCTGACCTTCGTACACCAGCGTGGCCTGGTCCATCGACTGGCCGCGCGCAAGCTGCTTGACGATGCGCGGGTAGCCCGACGAGGTCAGCGAGCCGTCGCCGAAATCGGTGTAGACGTAGACGTTGTCCTGGTCGATCCAGCCCAGCGCGCCCTTGGCTTCCTCGCGGAAGAAGCCGCCGTCGACCCACGACTTCGTCGACACATCGAACTCGCGAGTGACGTCGGCATCGGCGCCGCCGCGCGACAGCGCGATCAGGCAGCGCGTGTACGCCGGACGCAGACAGCTCGCGCCATGCCACACCCAGTTTTCGCCCTCGGCCTGGTTGAGTGCGTCGAGGTCGAGAACCGTTTCCCACTGCGGCTGCGGCTTGCGGTACTCCTCAAGCGTGGTGCGGCGCCAGATGCCGCGCTCGTGGTTCCTGTCGCGCCAGAAGTTGTAGTACCACTCGCCCTGCTTGTAGACGGCGGGGATCTTGTCGTCGGAGTCGTAGATGCCCAGCAGATCGGATTCGAGCTGCTTGAATTCCGGCGTGGCGGCCAGTTCGGCCTCGGCTTGCGCGTTCTGGGTACGGACCCAGTCCAGTGCTTTTTCGTCAGTGACAGCTTCGAGCCACTGGTGGGGATCGGACATGGCGGCCTCCTGGGCGGATGCGGCGCCCATCGACAGACCGGCGGCGATCCCGGCGGCGAGGCAGAGCTTAGACAGTTGGGACATGGCGACTCCGATGGTGCCTGGACGGATAACCGCCCAACGCTAGCACGCAGCGCCACTGCGGGCCGCATGACCAAAGTCACGGCGCCGCGCACACGCGTCCGCAGCACGCATGCGCGCCTCGCCCGCATCTCCCCTGTAGGAGCGCGCTCGCGCGATGAGGCGTTCCCTGCGAAGCCCTCCGCGTGCGATGGGGTCTTCCCTGCAAAGCCCCTCGCGCGCAAGCGCGCTCCTACAGAACAGCCATGGCTGCCCGCCGGTCGCGTCAGCGCAGCATCGGCAACAGGCCGGCCGCGACCAGCACCGCGCGCAGCGAGATCCGCGAAGACTGCGCACTGCATGCCTCGCCGGCATTTCCCCCTGCAGGAGCGCGCTTGCGCGCGATGAGGCTTTCCCTGCAAAGCCCGTCGCGTGCGCTGGGTCCTCCTTGCAAAGCCCCTCGCGCGCAAGCGCGCTCCTACAGAACAGCCACGGCCGTCCGCCGGTCGCGTCAGCGCAACATCGGCAGCAGGCCGGCCGCGGCCAGCGCCGCGCGCACCGAGATCCGCGCACGTCGACGCGGCGCGGACCGGCGACGGGCCTGGACAAGGCCTGGCCGACGCCGCCGCAAGACCGCTGACGAGGCCAGCTTGCGGCGGCGCGGCAGGCGACGCAGAACGAGAGTGAGCCAGGCACACGCCGGCAGACCGAGCAGCCACAGCGGCGCCCATCCCACCGCGGTGACGCCGCTGCGCAACGCCGGGAACGACAACAGCGCGACGGCGCCCAGGAATAAAAGCCCCAGCAGCGCGACCGGCAGCACGGAGAACGCGTGGACATCGACATCGGACGGAAGGGCGATACGGGACATCTCGGCAGCTCCTGTGAACGCGTGGATCGATGGCCCGGCTGGGCAGGCGCGCAGTGTGTGCGGCCGTCATCTCACAGGCTGCGACCTGGCGCGGCTGAGGGTGCGATGTCGTTCGCAAAGCGCTGCCTGTCCCGGAATGGCGCATCCGCTGCGTGCAGGCGACGCGCAGCGGATGCGCCCTGCGTCATCGCGGCGATACAGGGTCTGTCGAATTGCCAGCGGCAACGCATGCGCCGGGGCGGCCTATGCAGGAGCGCGCTCCCGGCAAAGCCCTTCGCGCGCGAGCGCGCTCCTACAGGTACGGGCGGGCGCCTGCTGCCTGCCCTGCCCACTCTGCATTGCGATTGCAGCGCGATCCCGACACCGCAGGAATCGGGCGCAAGACCGTCCCAGCGCATAGAGGTGTGCAAATCGGAATCCGTCAGCAGGCACCGCGTTCGGTGCCCCGCAACGGGCCATCGCGACCGCACCAGCATGCAAACCGCACGTGGGGTTTGCACGCGAAGCGGATCAATCCTCGTACTTCGACAGCGCCATCATCAGCAGCGAACGCGCCTGCTCGCGCAGGGCGACCGGCTCGACGACCTCGGCATCGGCGCCGTAGTGCAGCACGTCCATCAACAGCTCGCGCGCGCCGCTGTAGGGCACCTTGAGCTCGTAGCGACCGTCAGGCAGGAAGCGGCCCTGCTGCTGGGAATGCCAGTGTTCGTCGGCGACCCAGCGCGCGGCCTTGGCGCTGAAGACAATCGTCGCTACGCCCTTCGGCGGACCGGAGAAGATGCCGTAGCTGCCCGCCAGATGGGTGTCGAGTTCGGCGTCATCGATGTCGCGCGCATCGGCCGGCAGGACGCGCGCGTTGGCGATGCGGTCGACCGAGAAGCTGCGCAGCGCGTCGCGCTCATGGTCCCAGGCGTCGAGGTACCAGTTGTCGCGATAGTGGGTGATGCGCTGCGGCGACACGGTGCGCCGGGTTTTTTCGTCGGTCGAGCGGGCGCGGTACTCGAACGCGAGCTGCTTGCGCTGCAGCACCGCCGAACACACGTTGCGGAACGCGTGTTCGTCCATGCGCCGGCCGCGGTGCGGAATCACCCGCACGCGCTGCACTGGCCACTGCTTGCCGGCCGAATGTTCGTCGAGCAGCTTTTCGATGCGCGACTGCAGCGGCGCCAGCGCGCTCGACAACACCCCGCCGCTGCTGCGAGACATCAGCTGCTGCGCGGCGAGCAAAGCGTGCAGTTCCTCGGAATTGAGCCACAGGCCGGGCAGTTCGAAACGCCCGCCCTCGTCACTGTCGTAGCGGAAACCGGCATCGCCGTCGCCGACGATCGGCGCCATCAGTGCATCGCGCAGGAAGGCCAGGTCGCGGTAGACCGTCGCCCGCGAGCATTCCAGCTCGTCCTGCAGCTTGGCCACCGTCACCGGGTAGCGCGAGGTCTTGAGAATGCGGTGCAGCGAGAGGATGCGTTCGTATCGGTCCATGGCTCCGATTATGGCGCGGGCGCGCGGCCATCGCGTGACCGGCCGCGGATAACCGGCGATTAACGCGCCCGCCTCCGCGCGGTGCCTAGACTCCGGCATCGGGGAACCCACGGATCGGCATGACGCAGGACGCGCGCGCGAAGACCGCCGGCATCGCCTTTGCCGCCTCCGTGCTGCTGCACGCGGGGCTCGCCTGGTGGCTGTGGACGCTCCGGTCCCCGCTGCCTGTGCACGCACCTGCCGCGCTGACCGTGGTCTGGATCGATCGTGCGCCGCCGCCCTCGCCTCCGGCAGACCTGTCGCCTGCGCCGGCCTTTCCCGCCGCTGCAGCCAGGCCCCCGGCGCCCTCACGCGAGCGTCCGCTGCGAGGCTCTCTGCAGGCTGTCGTCGTTGCGCCATCGCCGTCGGATTCCGCCGCATCGGCCGCGCCCGGACCCGGCGCCGCTGAACTGCTCGAACAGGCTGGCGCCTGGGCCCGTTCGCAGACACCGGCCGTGGATTTTGCCCACGACACCTTGCGTCACCGCGTGCCTCCGACCGCCGATGGCCGGTTCGCGATGCGACGCGGCGTCTCGCCCGAAGACGTCGTCCGCGGCATCGGCCAGCTGCTGGGCGGCGCGGGCTATACGACCGATCCGTGCCCACAGATCCGCCGCAACATCGCCAATGCCGGCAACGGCGACGATCCGGCCCTCGCTGCCGAGGAAGTGCGCCGGCTGCAGCGCTTCTGTCTCTAGCGGTGTGACGACATCGCCTGGACGTGGGCCGCCGCCGCAGCCGCGACGCGCGCGGTCTGCCCCCGCAGTTCCGGCATCGCGATGGTTTCCCACAGATCGCCGATGCGGTTGGCGCCCAAGGTCCACAGGCCGCCAACCGGCCTGCCCCGTGCGTCGATCAGCGCACCGTCGTCCGCCGTCGCCACACCCAGGCCCAGTGGTCCGGGCCTGACGAGACCGCCCGTGCGCAAGGCGTCCCACAACGGGCCGGGCATGCGCGCGAGCCTTTTTTCCATGCCCGTGGCGTTGACGATGACATCGGCCGTCAGCGTTGCCGGTGCGGATCCGCGCGGCGTCCATTCGATCGCGCACTGCCCCTCATGCGCAGCGATGCGCGTCAGCCGACCGGCGTGCAGCACGAACCGGCCATCGGCCGACATCGCCGCGACCACCGCGGCGATGTCGGGCGCGATGCGATGGCGGTGGATGTCCCACAGGCGCACGGCGTGGCGCAGGAAACGCCGTTGCTCGGCCTCGGGCCAGGCTTGCCACAGCGTGCGCACGTGCGGGCGCAGACGCTCGAGCGCGTCCTGCCAGGGGCGGCCCTGCGCGGTCGCCTCGGCCGCCCAGCGGCGCAGCAGCCGCATGCGTGCACGCACGCCGAGCGGCAGCAGCGCGTCCACGCCACCGGCCTGCGGCACGGTGCCGGGCGCGTGGGCCAGCGGCATCAGGCCGTTGCGCGAAAGTGCGGTCACCGCGCCGCGGTGGCCATTGGCGTGCAAGCTCAGCAGCACGTCGACCATGCTCAGGCCCGCGCCGACGATGCACACCGCCGCATCGGCATCGATCGCCGCCACTGACGCGTAGTCCCAGGCCTCGACGACGTCGACGCCCGGCTCGACACACGGCAGGACGCCGGGCTGGTTGCCGGTGGCCAGCACGACCGCGCGCGCGCGGATCGTTTCGCCCGATGCCAGCGTTGCCAGCCAGCCGTCGGCGGCGCGAGCGAGGTCGACGACCGCATCACCCAGACGCATCAGCGACGCACCCGCCGGTGCCTGGTCCAGTCGCGTCTGCAGGTAGGCGCCGTACAGGCGACGCGGCGCGAACATGCCCGGCAGCTCGCCCGGATCAAGGCCGGCGCACTGCGGATGCCGGGCGAGAAAATCGACGAAGTCGTCGGGTCGCGCGTCGAATGCGCTCATGCGCGCGGCGTTGACGTTGAGCAGGTGCTCGGCCCGCGGCGTGGCATAGGCGACACCGAGACCGGGCGCGTGCCGCGCCTCGGCCAGCGCCACACGCAGACCGCCGGCGTCGAGCAGGTGCCGCGCCACGAGCGTGCCGCACGCACCGCCGCCGATGACCAGGATGTCCACGGGGCTGGTGGCAGTGGCGGTCACGGGCATGAGAGTCCTGGCAGTGCGAGCGGCGAAGCGCGCAGTATCCCACCGGCCTCCGTACCATGGCCGATTGCGGCGCCGCGCCCGGCCTCACCCGGCCACGGCGCCGCCGCAGGCAGCATGGCCGCGCCGCGTTCGGTGCGGCCGGGGGCGAGGACGATGGAGGCAACGTGGATCTGTGGCTGACGCTGGCGGTGATGGGCGGCGCGATATTCCTGTTCGTGACCGAGAAACTGCGCGTGGACGTGGTCGCGCTGCTGGTCGCGGTGGCGCTGCTGGTGCTGGGCGTGGTGACGCTGCCCGAGGCGCTGTCGGGTTTCAGCAACCAGGCGACGGTCATGGTCGCGGCGATGTTCGTGCTCAGCGGCGCCCTGCAGCGCAATGGCGCGCTGGTGGCCGCGGGCGACCTGCTGGCGCGGATCCGCGCGCCATGGCTGTTCGGCCTGGTGATGATGGCGCTGGTCACCGGCGTGGCGGCGTTCGTCAACAACACCGCGACGGTGGCGGTGTTCCTGCCGCTGGTGCTCGCGGCGACGACGGCCAACCGCTGGGCGCCGTCGAAATTCCTGATCCCGCTGTCGTACATGTCGCAGACCGCGGGCGTGTGCACGCTGATCGGCACCTCGACCAATCTGCTGGTCGACTCGATGGCGCGCGAGACGGCGGGCGTGGGTTTCACGCTGTTCGAATTCGCACCGCTGGGCATCGTCTTCGTCGGCATTTCGATGCTCTACCTGACCACCGTCGGCCGCGTGCTGCTGCCCGACCGCGGCACGCCGGGTACCGAATCGACCGACCACATCGGCCGCTACGTTGCCGAACTGCTGGTGCCTGAAACCGCCACCGTCGTCGGCCGCACCCGCGCGGCGGCGCTGGGCGACGGCCCGGGCGGGGTGGAGCTGCTCGACATTCTCCGCGACGGTCGACCGGCCCGCGGCGCGGATCTGCGCGTGGCCGCCGGCGACCGGCTGCTGCTGCGCGGGCCGTGGCAGGAGATCGACAGCGTGCGCAAGTCGCTCAAGCTGCGCTTCGACCACGTCGCGCGCGACCTCGACGGCGACATCCACGCCGAGCGCCTGCACGTGGAGGCGATGGTCGCGCCGGGCTCGCACCTGATCGGTCACACGCTGGCGGGCATGCGCTTCGGCCACACCTACCGGGCGCGCGTGCACGGCCTGCACCGGCGGCATCTGGGCGTGCACCGGCCGCTGGACCAGGTGCCGCTGACAGTGGGCGACGTGCTGTTGCTCGATGCGCCGGCGAAGGCGATCGACGACCTGCGCGTGGACCGCGGGCTGATCGTCCTGGGCGCACGCGCGCAGCGCAAGGTCGACACCACGCGCGCGACGCTGTCGGCGATCGTCATGGCGGCGGCGATCGCGGTTGCGGCGCTGGGCTGGATGTCGATCGTCGCCTCGGCGCTGCTGGGCTGCATCGCGCTGGTGGTGCTGCGCCTGCTCGACCCCGACGAGGCCTACGCGGCCATCGACTGGCGGGTGATCCTGCTGCTGGCGGGCATCATTCCGCTCGGCATCGCCCTGCAGAAGACCGGGGGCGCCGCGCTCGCCGCCAACCAGCTGGTCAATCTGGTCGGGCATTACGGCCCCACCGCCACGCTGGCCGCGGTGTACGCGATGACGTCCACGCTGACCGAGTTCATGAGCAACAACGCCTCGGCGGTACTGCTGGTGCCGATCGCGCTGGCGACGGCCGATTCGCTGGGCGTCGATCCCAAGCCGTTCCTTGTGGCGGTTGCGTTCGCGGCCTCCACCAGCTTCGCCACGCCCATCAGCTACCAGACCAACACGATGGTCTACACGGCCGGCAACTACCGCTTCAGCGATTTCGTGAAGATCGGCATGCCACTCAACATCGTGTTTCTGATCACCGCGACACTGCTGATCCCGCGCTTCTTCCCGTTCTGACTGGGCAGCAAGCAGGGGCCGTGGCACCCTGCGCGGCGACCATGGGACGGGAGTGCGCAATGCGAGGCATCTGGAGCAGTGTCGCGGCGCCGCTGTCGCGCAGCGGGTTGGGCTTGCTGATGTGGAGCGGCATGACCACCGCGCTGCTGCACCTGCGGCCCGGTGGCGTCTCGACGCTGCAGACGCTGCAGCGCGCCGGCCTGCTGACCGGCATCGGGCTGCTCGTGCTCGGCAGCCTCGCAGGCGGCGCATCGCGCACGCCTCGCCGTGTATGGATCGCGACGTCTTCGAGCTGCCTGATCGCCGCGGCCCTGTGGTTGATGCTCGGAACGGACGTGCGCACCGCAATGCCGATGCTGCCGGTCGCCTCTGGCGTGCTGCTTCTGCTTGCGGCTTTCAGCGCGGTCACCGTCGCAGCCGCGGCCCACGGCGCCGGGAACGCGCCGGCCGCGTGGCGCCACCCGCTCGTGCTGCCGGTCCATCTGCTGCTGGCGATGACCGCCGGCCTTGCGCTGTTGTATGTGCTGATGGACCGGCTGTTCGTGTCGCCCGCCGACGGTCGCACGATGCTGGCGACGCTGGCCGGCCTGGGCGCCTGCCTCGCGCTGTGCAAGGGCGTGTACTGGCGGGCGATCGGCGGACACGGCGCATGGCTGCAGCGCGGCGGCGTGGTGCTGCTGATGGCAGGCGGCCCCCTGCTCGCCTGGGGCCTGGTGCTCACCGGTCTGCCTGCCCGCATGCCACTGATGATCGCTGTCGCCACGCTGCTGGCGGCTGCAGTCTGGGAACACCATCTGTTTCTCATTGACGGCGCCGCAGTCCCCGAGCGGACCACGCCGATTTCCTGAAGCGCGCTTCGACGGTATCGCCCATGTGATGCCGCCGCCACGAACGCTTGGGCATAATGCAGCTGGAACCGCTTACATGAATGGCTGAAATGCTCGCTGGCTGGTGGCTGGCCGTCGCAGGCCTGCCGATCTACACCCAACCGCTTCCGGCCGCGCCGGAACACCCCGCCATCGTCGCCGTCGCATCGCGACAGGTGCCCTTGCGTCGTCCCTGCTACCGCCTGTCGTGCCGGGACGCGGAATGGACGGCAAGCGCGGCGCGCCAGCGAATCTGGGCGCCCAAGGCACCCGGTGTGCGCCCCAGAACCGTGAGCCAGGGGTTGGTGCGCCTGCCCGACCGCCGCTTCGTGTCGCTGCATTCGCCGTTCTCCAGCCGCGAGTTCGTGCGCTCGGGCGGCAACCACGTGAAGTGGGACACCAGCTACGGCGTTGAAGCGATCCGCAGCCCGGAGACCACGTTGCGTCTGGAATTCGGCACAGGTGTGCGCATCGAGCCCTACACCGATTTCGGCACCGCGGCGATCGGCCCGATCGCGCGTGGCCAGCTGAGCCTGTCACAGGAACTCGGCCGGCATGCGTCGTTCACCCAGCAGGTGCAGGTGGAGACCGGGCGCGAGAACACCTTCCTGCGGCAGACGCTGGCCTTCGACTACGAACTGTTTCCGCAGTGGACGCTGCGCTCGGATTTCGAACTGCGTCACGACACGCTCGGCAACGGCGGCCGCGGCAGTACCGACACCGAAGGCTCGCTCAAGCTGCGCCGCACGTTCTGAGCGGCGTGCCGGCCTCAGCCCGGCAGGAACGCGCCGGCGCCGCCCTCGAGCAACATCGCGGCCACGCGTGCGCCCAGTGCCTCGCCCTCGGCCGGCGCGGATTCCCCGCCCGCACGCACCGCGCGCCCGTCCGTTGCCGAGCCGACGAGCCCGTCCAGCCGCAGGCGTTCGCCGTCCAGCCACGCGAACGCGGCGACCGGCACATGACAGCTGCCGTGCAGCGCGCGATTCATTGCGCGCTCGGCCTCGACGCAGCGCCGCGTCGGCGCATCGTCGAGCGGCGCGAACAGCGCCTGCAATTGCGGCGCATCCTGGCGACATTCGATCGCGATCGCGCCCTGGGCCGGCGCCGGCAGCCAGTCGGGCGCATCGAGGCGGGCACGGATCCGTGATTCCAGGCCGAGTCGTTGCAGGCCCGCGCAGGCCAGCACGATGGCGTCATAGTCGCCGGCATCGAGCTTGGCCAGCCGCGTGTTGACGTTGCCGCGCAGGTCGCGCAGTTCGAGATCCGGACGCCGGGCGCGCAACTGCGCCTGGCGGCGCAGCGACGATGTGCCCACGCGTGCGCCGTGCGGCAGCGTGTCGATGCCCTCGTAGGTGTTGCTGACGAAGCCGTCGGCATGGTCGGCGCGGGCGAGGATTGCCGGCATCATGAAGCCCGGCTCGAGTTCCATCGGCACGTCCTTGAGCGAATGCACGGCGCAGTCGGCCGCGCCGGCCTGCATCGCGATTTCCAGCTCCTTGAGGAACAGGCCCTTGCCGCCGATCGCGGCCAGCGACCGGTCCAGCACCTCGTCCCCGCGCGTACTCAGCGGGACCAGTTCGACCTCGAGCCCCGGATGGCACGCGCGCAGGGCGGCGGCCACGTGCTCGCTCTGCCACAGCGCGAGCGGACTCTTGCGGGTGGCGATGCGCAGACGTTCCATGCACACATTATCGGCGATCGACGCCGGCGCCGCTCGTGTCTCGGATCAGAGCTGGCGGACCGCGTCGCGCAACTGCGGCACGCAACGGCGGCTGACCTCCAGCGGACGGTCGCCGTGGCGCAGCACGGCGTGGACGTGGCCGTCGAGATCGCGCCGCAGTTCGACCAGTTCATGGCGTGCCACCAGGCAATTGCGATGGATGCGCACGAAGCGGTCGCCGAACTCGTCCTCGAGCGACTTGAGCGATTCCTCCACCAGATCCTCGCCGCGCGCGTGATGCACCACGACGTACTTCTCCTCGGCCTGCAGGTACCGCACCTCTTCGACCGGAATCAGCCGCAGGCTGCCGCGCAGCCTTGCACACAGGTGCGTGCGGCGCTTGTCGCCGTGTTCCTCTCCGACCACGTCGCGGCCGGCAGTGAACGTACGCGCGCGTTCGACCGCGGCCTGCAGACGTTCGGGACGCACGGGCTTGACCAGATAATCGACCGCGGCCGCCTCGAAGGCCTTGAGCGCATGGGCATCGTAGGCGGTGCAGAACACCACCGCCGGCCGCGGTTCGAAGGCGCTCAGGTGACGCGCGACCTCCAGGCCATCGATGCCGGGCATGGCGATGTCGAGCAGCACCAGCGCCGGGTCGTGCGCGGCGCAGGCTTCCAATGCGCTGCGGCCGTCGCCCACCTCGGCCACGATCTCGATGCCGGCCAGCTGACCCAGCAGCATGCGAAGGCGCTCGCGGGCGAGCGGTTCGTCGTCGGCGATCACCACCTTCATGGCGCGTGTCCTCCCGGTGCCGGCCGGCGGCCGTCCATCGGCACCGGCAGCTCGATGGTGCACGCATAGCGCCCCGCGTTCCAGCCGTAACGCATGCGCGCGCGCGGGCCAAAGGCGAAGCCAAGCCGGTGCGCGATGCTGCGTTGCGCATGGCCGGCGCCCTGCGCCGGGGCGTCGTCAGGCGGTAGCGACGGGTTCGACACCTCGATCACCAGCAGGCCTTCCGCGCACGACACGCGCACATCGATGGTGCCGCCCTCGGGCAGGCGCGAGATGCCGTGCAGCACGGCGTTCTCCAGTACCGGTTGCAGCACCAGCCGCGGCATCGACAGCGACCACGGAAGCGCTTCGTGCAGTTCCCAATGCACCTGCAGGCGATCGCCCAGACGCAGTTGTTCGATCGAGAGGTAACGCTCGGCCAGCGAGACTTCATCGCGCAAGGTGGAACTGCCTTCACCAGCGCCCAGCGCGGCACGGAACAGGTCCGACAGGTCGAGTACGGCGCGCTCGGCGACGACGGGATCGCGCCGCAGCAGGGTCGCGATCATGTTCATGCTGTTGAACAGGAAATGCGGCCGGATCCGCGCCTGCAGCGCATCGGCCTCGGCGCGCGCGTGGGCGCCCACCTGCGCCTGCCAGCGGTCGATGACGTAGAAGTAACGCAGTGCGATGGCCGTCAGCAGGCCCACCACCGCGGCGCTGCCGCCGACGAAGCGGCCGAGTCCGGGCAATTCCCCGGCCTCGCCGACGCTGGCGAACAGGCCGTGGACGATTGCCGAGGCGACCAGCGCGACCACCATGGCCAGCGCCACGGCGACCACGGCGCCCACGCGCACCGGACAGCGCGCCAGCAGCCGACGGCTCACGCACAGCAGCACGGTCACCGACAGCGCCAGCCACAGTGCGTAGCCGCTGGCTGACGCGAAGGCCGACAGATCCCAGGACGCGCCGGCGCCCGGGGCGAGCACCACGACGAGGACGGTCAACTGCGCCAGGCCGAGCATCGCCAGCACTCGCGGCAGCCGGCACAGGTCCGGCAACCACAATCCGTCGGGCGCCATGCGCGCCATGGCGTCAGCCTGCCGCGAAACGCTGCTCGAGCCAGTCGCCGAGGGCGACGATTTCCTCGGCGCAGACCGAGTGCGGCATCGGCCAGATGTGCCAGGCGACGTCGAAGCCCGCGTCGCGCAGCCACGCGGCGCTCTGCTCGCCGGCGCCCATCGGCACGACCGGGTCCTGATTGCCGTGCGCCATGAACACCGGCTGCGCGCAGGCGCCCTCGACCAGCGCAGCGCCCGCGGTCCGGGCGGCGGGCAGATACGTCGACAACCCGACCAGCCCGGCGAGCGGCGTACGACGCCGCAGGCCCGCGGCCAGCGTCACCGCGCCACCTTGCGAGAAGCCGGCAAGAATCACGCGCGAGGCCGGCACGCCGCGCGCCGCCTCGCGTGCGATCAGCGCTTCGACCTGCGCCACCGATTCGAGCACGCCGGCTTCATCTGCGCGGTTGGCGAGATCGAAATCGACGATGTCGTACCAGGCGCGCATGGGCACGCTGTTGTTGATCGTGACCGGACGGACCGGCGCGTGCGGGAACACGAAGCGGATCGCCGGCCACTGCGGCCGCACCAGCTCGGGCACGATCGGCACGAAGTCATGGCCGTCCGCGCCCAGTCCGTGCAGCCAGATCACGGCCCAGGCGGGCGACGGGCCGGTTTCGCGTTCGATGCAGTCGAGCAGTGCGGGAGTCGTGTCGGACATGTGCAGGCGGAAGATGGCGGATGCGGCAGTGTAAGCGCTGGCCGCGATCGCCTCAGCCGTGCACGGTCGTCGCCTCGGGATCCGGCGCGCCCAGATGCAGATCGCCACGCAACTCGCCGGCCCGCACCAGGACATCCGGCGGCGCGCGCTCCTCCGGCGTCGCGAACAGGCCGGCACGCTGCAGGGCCAGTCCGATCCTGCGTGACGATGTCAACCGCACGATCGGGATCGAGCCCACAAGCCCGATGATCATCGGCGACATCCACAGCGCCAGCATCGGCGACATCATCCAGGCGCCCAGGCCCATGATCGCGCCCAGTGCAGTCGTGCCGCGATAGTTGCGCCACAGATCGCCCCAGGTCTGACGGCCATCGTCGCGCTGCTGCGCATCCCAGCCCGAATCGCGACCGGCCAGCACTTCGGCGACGCCGCGCGATTGCACGTACATCGTGATCGGCGCCATCAGCGCCGCCAGTATGTTCTCGATCAGCAGACTGACGAAGCCGCGCAGCGCACCTCCGCACCCGCGGCGCATGCGCCGGCTCGCCATCGTGGCGATGAACCCGAAGATCTTCGGCGCAAACAACAGCACCATCGTCAACACGAACACGCCGAGGAAACGGCCGTCGTCGATCGCCATCCAGTAGCCGGCCGGCGACATGCCCTCGATAAAGGCACCGTGTTGCAGCGGAATCGCCAGGCCGATCAGCACGAGCATCGCCCACAGCGGCGCGGTGAGGTAATGGCCGATACCGATCAGAAAGTGCCAGCGGCTCACCCAGTGCAGCCCGCGGGCCGGCAACACGCCGCCGTGCTGGAGGTTGCCCTGGCACCAGCGCCGGTCGCGCACGAGCATGTCGGTCAGTGTCGGCGGGCCTTCCTCGTAGCTGCCTTCGAGCGTGGGCACCATATGCAGCGCCCAGCCGCCGCGTCGCAGCAGCGCCGCTTCGACGAAATCGTGACTCAGCACCGCGCCGCGGAAAGGCGTGGTGCCCTTGAGTTCGGGTAGACCGCCGTGAGCTGCGAAGGCTTGCGTGCGAATCAGGGCATTGTGGCCCCAGTAGTTGCTTTCCGCGCCGTGCCACCAGGCCACGCCGTGCGCGATCACCGGCCCGTACATGCGACCGGAAAACTGCTGCATGCGCGCGAACACCGTGGCGCCGTTGACGATGACCGGCAAGGTCTGCACCAGGGCGACATCGTCGTTGGCCTCCATCGCGGCGGCCAGACGCACCAGCGTGTCGCCGGTCATCAGGCTGTCGGCGTCCAGGATCAGAAACTGCGGATACGCCCCGCCCCAGCGGCGCACCCAGTCGGCGATGTTGCCGGCCTTGCGCTCGTGGTTGTCCTCGCGGCGCCGGTAATGGATGCGCGCCTCCGGGCAGAACGCGCGCAACCGCTCGAATGCCAGCCACTCGCGGCGATGCAGCCCGGCATCGCGGGTATCGCTGAGCACGAACAGGTCGAAATGTTCGCCCTGCCCGGTGGCACGCAGGGATTCGTAGATCGCCTGCAGACCGGCGAACAGGCGCTCGGGATCCTCGTTGTAGGTCGGCATCAGCAGGGCGGTGCGCACGTGCAGCTCGGGCAACGGCGCGTGGGGATCGATGCCCAGCCGCGCGGGCCTGCGCTGCAGCACCAGAACGAAACCGGCCAGCGAGCTGGCGAAGGACTGCGCAATCCAGGCGAACAGCGGGACGAACACCAGCAGCAGCAAGCCTTCGAGCAGGTCGATGCCCCCGATCCGCAACAGCCACCAGATCTGGTACGCCGCGAGCAGGGTCAGCGCCGCCGTCGTGGCGAGAATGAAACCGCGCCGCCAACCCATGCCCGTGGGTGCGCTACGCAGCGGTCTGCGGACCAGCTCGCCTTGGCGCAAGGACTGGATTGGCATCGAAACCGGCGACTGCGGGGGCATCGCAACCCGTTGCAGGTCGCTCACGCGCTCCACCGGGCGGTCCAGGTTTCCGACAGCGGCGCACCATCGCGATGCAGGCGCAGGCGCAGTTCGCTGCTTGCACCGTCCGGCGCGAATTCGAAACCGACACGCCAGCCGCCTTCGGCGCGCGTGTGGACCACCGGGTTGTCGATGCGGCCGCGGCTCGCGGCAATGTCGAGTTGGGGCGTCTCTGCCGAGGTCGGCCCGCCTTCGAAATCCACGACCCACAACCGCGCCGGCGCGCCGGATCCGGGGCGCGCGCCCACGCGCGTGGCGACGACGTGGGCGAGCTCGGGATTCCAGCGTTTCGATGCCGTCCAGTGCAGCCGGTAACGCCAGCGGCTCTCGCGGCCTGTTACCAAGGCAGCGGCCGGCCGCCAGAACGCGACGATGTTGTCGTGGTATTCGTCCGCGGTGGGAATCTCCACCAGATGCACCTCGCCCGCGCCCCAGTCGTCGAGCGGCTCGACCCATGCGGAGGGGCGCTTCTCGTAGCCGGCCTCGGCATCCTGGAAATCGGAAAAACTCCGCTTGCGCTGCATCAGGCCGAAAGCCTTGGGCGCGCGGTCCTGGAAGCCGCTGTGCTGCACCGCGCCGGGGTTGTGCAAGGGGCGCCAGACCTGCTCACCGGTCCCGGTCCACAGGCCGAGGCCATCCGAATCGTGGACCGCGGGACGGTAGTCGTCGATGCCGACCCGGTCGGAGGCGTCGAAGTGGAACATGCTCGTCAACGGCGCGATCCCGGCATTGTGCAGATCGACACGTGGAAACAGGCGCGCGTCCACGTCGAACACCGTGTCGTCGCCGGGTGTGATCTCGAACCGGAAAGCGCCCGAAACACTCGGCCCGTCGAGCAGCGCATCGACGGTGATCGCCGCGGCCCCGGGAGCGGGCCGGTGCAGCCAGAAGCTGCGGAACGCCGGGAATTCCTCGGGGCCCGGATCCCCGCTGCCCAATGCCAGTCCGCGCGCCGACAATCCGTAGGTCAGCCCGCGGGCGACAGCGCGGAAGTAGCTCGCGCCGAGAAAGACGCACAACTCGTCGAAGTACGTCCGGCCGTTCAAGGGCGCGTGCAGGCGAAACCCGGCAAAGCCGGTGTCTGCCGGCAGATCCGGGGCGGGATTGGGGCTGTAGTCGAACAGGGCGGTGGAGAACGCGACCGCGCGGGCCTGTCCCGCTTCCACGACATGGATGTCGACTCGCGGCTTGAACAAGAACCCGCGGTGGAAAAACTGCGCCTGGAAGTCGACGCCGTCCGCGTCCCGCCACAGCGCCTGATCGCCGCGGTAGCGGAAATCCCGGTATTGATCGTAATCGGCGCCCGCAAGCGCAGCCGGCAACGTCGTGTCCGGAGCCCGGAAGGGGGCTGCCGCGGTATCGCGGGCAAGCTGCACGAGTTGCTCGAAATCGAACGCCTCCGGCGTAGCATCGCTGGCGGCAGCCGAAAGCGCAGGCCACCAGGTCGCCAGCAGCGGCGACACCGCCATCGTCGTCAGTACGTCACGTCGTCGCACACAAGCCCCGGTTCGCATTCAGGTCCGCGGCAATGTAACGGGACGCTTGTAAGTAACTTGCGAACGGTTGCGCGCGCGACCCGGCGACATGCATGACGCGGATCCCGGTTTCGCGCGCAAGCCGGCAGATCAGCAGAATGGTGGGCCCACCAGGACTCGAACCTGGAACCAAAGGATTATGAGTCCTCTGCTCTAACCATTGAGCTATAGGCCCATTCCGCCGGCGCATCGTAGCAACTGGAAGGCGCCGAATATCATCGCCGTGCCGTATGAGCGCAGATATCGGCAGCGCGCAGAAAAATCTCGGAGCCGCCTCTCCTTACCGATATCTCTACCTCCCCGGACCCTACAGAACAATCGCCTCCCAGTAGGAGCGCGCTCGCGCGCGATGCTTTTACCGACGACAGGCCGCGCGGCCCTCGAACCAAGCGCCACCTCTTCCCTCGATCCGCCATCTGCCACCGGCGGCCGGTTCGTTGGCAGGCGAAGCCGCCCAAGCCGACAAACCTGCGCAAACCGCCCCCTGTAGGAGCGCGCTCGCGCACGACCGCATATCCAGCTGCGTCGCCGACTGCCCGGTGAGGGGGTTAATCGCACCCGCACGTCCCCTCCGAAAACGACATACAACCTCCAACCCGCAACTCGCGCACCGGATTTTCCCCAAAGAAAAACCCCCGCCGGAAATCCGGCGGGGGTTTTGGGTAAAGACCCTGGCGATGACCTACTCTCGCATGCTAGATGCACACTACCATCGGCGCATGTACGTTTCACTTCCGAGTTCGGAATGGGATCGGGTGGTTCCATACAGCTAT
>NTJI01000003.1 GCA_002307375.1 Lysobacteraceae bacterium NML93-0399
GCGCGTGCACGCCGGCATCGGTGCGCCCCGAACACACCGTGGCGACGGGGTGGTTGGCGATCTTCGACAGCGCCGTCTCCAGCGCGGCCTGCACCGATTCCTGCCCGCCCTCGCCCGCCTTGCTCAGGCGCTGACCATCGATTCGATCGAGGATGTCCCCGACGATCTCGACCCGCCCGCCACCGCCGATGCACCGGAAGTGCGCGCGGCGTGGCTGGCACGCGTGCGCGAACTGCTCGACGGCGGGCGCATCGACGAAGCACGCGCCAGCCTGGCCGAGTTCCATCGCCGCCATCCGCAGGCCGAGCTGCCGGCCGACCTGCGCGCGTTGCTGGACTGATGCCGCTCGACACACTCGCAGGCCCGGTCAGCCACATGCTCGAGGTCAAGCACAGCCGCTTCATCGCGCATGCTGCGCCGGTCGACGACGCCGACGGTGCGGCCGCCTTCATGCAGCAGGTGCATGTGGCCGACGCCACCCACAACTGCTGGGCCTGGCGCATCGGCGATCAGTACCGCTCGAGCGACGACGGCGAGCCGGCCGGTACCGCGGGGCGACCGATCCTCGCGGCGATCGACGGCCAGGGCTTCGACCGCATCGCGGTCGTCGTGGTGCGCTGGTACGGCGGCATCAAGCTCGGCGCAGGGGGACTGGTGCGCGCCTACGGCGGTTGCGCGGCCGAATGCCTGCGTACCGCGTCTCGCGAGCCGCTCGTGGACATGGCCACTCTGCAGCTGCATGCGCCCTTCGATGCCATTGGCGCCGTGCACGCCGCGCTGCCGGCGGCGAATGCGGTCAAGCGCGCCGAAACCTTCGACACGCGTGGCGTGACGCTGGAGCTGGAATTGCCGGCCGATCGCGTCGACGACTTGAGAATCCGGTTGCGCGATGCCACCCGTGACCGGGTCCGAATCGACGACAATGGCTGATGGCATTCCGATCCCCGCGTAGCGCGCCTGACGCCGCCCAACCCAGGGCGCGCATCGGCGCCCTGAAAACCCTGTGGCCCTTCGTGATGCGCCAGCGCGGCCTGTTCGCCGCCTGGCTGGTTGCGCTGGCCCTGTCGTCGGCGGCCACACTGAGCCTGCCGATGGCGGTGCGGCAGATGATCGACCACGGCTTCACCGGCGGCGACCAGATCGATGCGGCGTTCTCGCTGCTGCTGGTCGTGGCCATCGCGCTGGCGTTCTTCACTGCGGCGCGGTTCTTCTTCGTGTCGCTGCTCGGCGAACGCGTCGTCGCCGATCTGCGCAACCGGCTCTACGGCCACCTGCTCGATCTCGACCAGGGCTTCTTCGAACAGACCCGCAGCGGCGATCTCGTCTCGCGTCTGAGCGCGGACACCGAACTGCTGCGCTCGGTGGTCGGCTCGACGATGTCGGTGGCCCTGCGCAGCACGGTGATGGTGATCGGCAGCGTGGCCATGCTCGTGGTGACCAGCCCGCGCCTGGCCGCCTACACGCTGATCGGCATTCCGCTGTTCGTGCTGCCGCTGGTGCTGGGCGGACGCCGGCTCGAGAAGATCTCCCGCCAGAGTCAGGATCGCGTGGCCGATGCCAATGCGCTCGCCAACGAGACGCTCGGCGCGATCCGCACCGTGCAGGCGCATGCGCGCGAGCCGTGGGAGCGCGGGCGCTTCGGCGATGCGGTCGCGCAGTCGGTGGCCACCGCGCGCCGCCGCATCGGTCTGCAATCGATCATCACCGCGGTCGCGATCACCATGATCTTCGGCGCGGTGACGGTCGTGCTGTGGTCCGGCGCCCACGACGTCATCGAAGGCCGCATGACCGCCGGTACGCTGGGCCAGTTCGTGTTGTATGCGCTGTTCGGTGCCGGTTCGGTCGGCGCGCTGGCCGAAGTCTGGAACGAGCTGCAACGCGCGGCCGGTGGCATGGGCCGCATCGGCGAACTGCTGGTGGAACGCCCCGGCATCCGCGCGCCCGAAGCGCCGACGACGCTGCCCGCGCCGGTGCGGGGTGCATTGCGATTCGAAGACGTGCGCTTTCACTATCCCTCGCGCCCGGATGCGCCTGCGCTGGAGCATTTCACCCTGCACGTCGCACCCGGTGAGACCGTCGCGCTGGTCGGGCCCTCGGGCGCCGGCAAGAGCACGGTGCTGTCGCTGCTGCTGCGCTTCCATGACCCGGCCGGCGGCGCGGTGTCGATCGACGGCGTCGACATCCGTGCGCTCGATCCGGCGACGCTGCGCGAGCAGCTCGCACTGGTGCCCCAGGCACCGACGATCTTCGCCACGAGCGCGCGTGAGAACATCCGCTACGGCCGCCTGGACGCGAGCGATGCCGAGATCGAGGCCGCCGCGCGTGCCGCCGAGGCCGACGCCTTCATCCGCGAATTGCCCGAGGGCTACGACGCGCAACTGGGCGAGCGCGGTGCGCGCCTGTCCGGTGGCCAGCAGCAACGCATCGCGATCGCCCGCGCCCTGCTGCGCGATGCGCCCGTGCTGCTGCTCGATGAGGCGACGTCCGCACTCGATGCGCAGAGCGAACACGCCGTACAGGAAGCGCTGGCACGCCTGATGGAGGGCCGCACGACCCTGGTCATCGCGCATCGGCTGGCGACGATCCTCAAGGCCGACCGCATCGTGGTCATGGACCGCGGCCGCATCGTCGCCCAGGGCACGCATGCCGACCTGCTGGCGCAGGGGGGGCTCTATGCCGAGCTGGCGAAGTTGCAGTTCATCGACTGAGCGCTGCCTGCGCGCTTTGGCTTGCACCAACGCGAGCGTGCCAGTTCGCCTGTCCGGAAATCGCGCGAGCGCGCTCGGACAGCGAAATCAGGCATCAACGCGTCGCCGCCGTTCCTCGCACTTCTCCGATGCGCGGATGTACGCCAACGATCGGCTGAGGCCGCGCGCGTTCCACATCACAGGGCTGCGTCGCCGTGCGCGCCGGGCAGGCGCGACGTTCGACATCACTGGCACGGCTGACGCTCGCGTTGTTCCGGAAGCGAGGAGGCTGGCAGCGATGCCCCGCCCCCGAACCCCGCCAGGGCCTCGACGAATTCCGGCGCCAGTGGCAAGGCACCGAATGCCCCCAGCTGCGTGCCGCTGAGCACGCGCAGCATGTGTCCGCGCCCGCCGGGCATGCGCCCCAGGGGTGGAAGGCGAGATCGCGCGCCCGCGCCACCAGGTCGCGCTCGGACTGGAACACCGGCGTGAGCCAGCGGCTCCAGAACTGGTAGATGCCCACGTGACGTCGCCGGCTGCGCGCATACACCGCCATTGCATCCGGCAACGCGGCTTCGGTGCGCAGCGCGTCGCGCAAGGCCTCGGCATCGAGCAGGGCCATGTTGACGCCCTGCCCCAGCTGCGGACTCATGGCATGCGCGGCATCGCCGAGCAGCACCCAGCGGCCGTGGTGCCAGCGATCGAGCGTGACATCGCGGTAACTCGCGCGCGCCAGCTGGGCATGGCTCGTTGTGCCGTCGAGCAGCGCCGATGCCTCGGGCCAGATTGTGTCGACGCTGGCGCGCCAATCGTCGAGTGCAGCGGCCTGCCAGCCGTCGAACGCGGCGGTGGGCAGGCTCCAGAAGAAACTCAGGCGCGGCGTGGTATCGCCCGGACGGGTGCCGACCGGCAGCAGGCCGATCATCCGGCGCGCGGCGACGTAGCGCTGGCGCAGTTCGCGCAGATGCGGCCAGTCGCGCGCATCCAGCAGGCACCACAGCGCGCCCCACGGATACACCGCATCGCGGCGCACACCGCCGAGCGCCCCGCGCAGTTTCGAGGCCGCGCCGTCGGCCACCAGCACCAGATCGAACGGGCCGTGCCGGCCGCCGTCGGCGTCGCGCAACCAGCGATCGTCCGCGTCGGGGTTTTCGATAGTGATGCCGGCGCGCAGCACGACGTCGTCGCCGCGCGCGTGATCGAGGATCGAGAACAGCGCGCCACGCTGCATGCCGACGCCGCACAGCCGTGCGTCGAGGCCGGCGTAGCGCATGTCCATCACCGCGCGGCCGCACGGGGTTTCGCCGTACAGACGCTCGACCCGGGCGCCGTGCGCGAGTACCGCGTCGAGCAGGCCCATGCGCCACAGCACCTGCAGACCGCTGGGCTGCAGCAGGAAGCCCGCGCCGACCGGGCCGGGCTCGGGTGCGCGTTCGAAGACTTCGACGCGGTGGCCGTCGCGTCCGAGCAGCACCGCGGCGGCCTGGCCGGCCGTGCCGTATCCGACGATCGCGATGCGCAACCGCGCTGGGCTGTGGCTCATGTGGGCATCCTGCGCATCCGCCCAGCTTACCGATTCGATGCCCGCGTTCGCGCGCCTGGCGGGCGCCGGAAACAGGAAGGCCGCCCCGTTGCCGGAGCGGCCTTCGCATCACACGATCAGCGATCGATCAGTGCGCGGGACGCGGTGCGTCGTCGCCATTGCGATCGACGTTGTGTTCCAGCGCCGCGACCGCCTTGGGATCGGGCTCGTCCATCTTGTCGCCGAGCACGCGGCGCACGATCACGAAGAACACCGGGATCAGCAGCAGGCCCAGGAACGTCGCGAACAGCATGCCGCCGATCACGCCGGTACCCAGCGCATGACGTGCATTGGCACCGGCGCCGGTCGACAGCGCCATCGGGGTGACGCCCATGATGAAGGCGAACGAGGTCATCAGGATCGGACGGAAGCGCAGGCGTGCCGCTTCGATCGTCGCCTCGCGCAGCGTCTTGCCCAACGCGCGCTGCTGGACCGCGAATTCCACGATCAGGATCGCGTTCTTCGCCGCCAGACCGATGACCGTCACCATGCCGATCTTGAAGAAGATGTCGTTCGACAGACCCGGACGCAGCATCGTGAAGATCACCGCGCCGAGAATGCCCAGCGGCACCACCAGCAGCACCGCTACCGGGATGGACCAGCTCTCGTAAAGCGCGGCCAGACACAGGAACACCACCACGACCGAGAGCACCAGCAGCAGCGTCGCGGTGTTGCCGGCGATGATCTCCTGGTAGGACAGGCCCGCCCAGTCGTAGCCGAAACCGGCCGGCAACTCGTTCTCGACGATTTCCTCCATCGCGTTCATCGCCTCGCCCGAACTGCGCCCGGGCGCCTGCGAGCCGACGATGTTGACCGCGGCGTAGCCGTTGTAGCGGGTCAGCGACGGTGTCGCCGTGGTCCACTCCGGCGTGACCACCGTGTTGAGCGGGATCATCGTGGTGGTGCCGTCGGGGTTGGTCTGGGTGCTGCTGGGCGAATAGAAACGGCCCAGCGAACCCGGATCGGTGCGGTACTGCGCATCGGCCTGCATCGTGACGCGCTTGATGCGGCCTTCGGACACATAGTCGTTGACGTAGACCGGCGCCAGCATCAGCTGGATCGCGCCATAGACATCGCCCACCGACAGGCCCATCGACTGCGCCTGCAGGCGGTCGACGTGCAGCTGCACCTGCGGCGAATCCTCGAGGGTGTTCGGGCGCACGCCCTGCAGCACGTCGGTCTTCTGCGCGGCCGCACCCAGCAACTGGTTGCGTGCCTGGGTCAGCGCCTCATGGCCCAGACCCGAACGGTCCTGCAGATACATGTCGAAACCGCCGAACTGGCCCAGACCCTGCACCGTCGGCAGATTCACCACGAAGATCGACGCATCCTTGATGCCCTGCAGCGCGCCGTTGGCCTCGCCGAGGAACTGGTTGATGTCGCCGTCGCGTTCGCCCCAGTCCTTGAGCCGGATGAAGGCCATGCCGACGTTCTCGCCCTGACCGATGAAGCTGAAGCCCGAGACCTGCATCATCGACTCGTAGGACGGGTTCTGCTCCAGCGCGCCGCGGATCTCCTCGAATACCGCATTGGTGCGCTGCAGGCTCGAACCGGGCGGCAGCTGCACGATCGCCATCGCATAGCCCTGGTCTTCCTCGGGCAGGAAGCTGCCCGGCAGGCGCGTGAACAGGAAGCCCAGCAGGACCACCAGCGCCACGAACACCACCATCCAGCGCGGCGCGTGCTTGATCGCACTGCCGATGTGGCCGACGTAGGTGGTGTTGATCCGGTCGTAGTACTTGTTGAAGTTGCGGACGATGAAGTTCTCCTTCTTCTCGCCCGGCTTCGCATGCTGCTTGAGGAAGGTCGCGCACAGCGCGGGCGTGAAGCCCAGCGCGAGGAACGCCGAGAACACCATCGACACCGCGATCGTGATCGCGAACTGCTTGTAGATCTCGCCCGAGGCGCCGCCCTGCAGCGCACTGGGAATGAACACCGCGGCCAGCACGACGGTGATCGCCACGACCGCGCCGGTGATCTGGCCCATCGCCTTCATCGTCGCCTCGCGCGGCGGCAGGTGTTCCTCGGCCATGATGCGTTCGACGTTCTCGATCACCACGATCGCGTCGTCGACCACGATGCCGATCGACAGCACCATCGCGAACAGCGTGAGCTGGTTGACCGTGAAGCCGAGCATGCTCAGGCCCAGGAACGTGCCCAGCAACGCCACCGGAATGACCAGCGTCGGGATGATCGTCGCGCGCAGGTTCTGCAGGAACAGCAGCATCACCAGGAACACCAGGATCACCGCCTCGATCAGGGTCTTGATCACTTCCTTGATCGAGATCGTGACGAAGGTGGTGCTGTCGAACGGCTTGAACCACTCGATGCCCTGCGGGAAGGTCGGCTGCAGCTCGTCCATGCGCGCGCTGACCGCCTCGGCCACCGTCAGCGCGTTGGCGCCGGGCAACAGCTGGATCGCGAACGCGCCGGTGGGCTGGCCGTTGTACTTGGTGTCGAAGCCGTAGCCCGACGCGCCGATGGACACGCGCGCGACATCCTTCAGGCGCACGGTCGCGCCGTCGTTGTCCGACCGCAGGATGATGTTCTCGAATTCTTCCGGCGTGCTGAAACGGCCTTCGGCCGACACGGTCGCGGTGAAACCCTGACCCACCGGCGCCGGGTCGGAGCCCAGCGAACCGGCCGCGAACTGCACGTTCTGGCCCTGCACCGCCGCCATCACCTGGCTGGCCGACATGCCGTAGCCGGCAAGCTGGTCCGGGTTGAGCCAGATGTTCATGGCGTACTCGGAACCGAACTGCTGGGTGCTGCCGACGCCGGGCACGCGCGCGACCTGTTCGAGCACGCGCGAGCCGACCAGATCGTTGAGCTGGTTGCGGGTGACGGTCGGGTCATTCGACCGCAGGCCCACCACCATCAGGAAGCCGGCGTTGGCCTTGGCCACCACGACGCCCTGCTGCACGACCTCGGACGGCAGGCGCGGCGTCGCCAGCGACACCTTGTTCTGCACCTGCACCTGGGCGATGTCGGCGTCGGTGCCGGTCTCGAAGGTCAGGGTGACCGAGGCGCGGCCGGACGAACTGGAGGTCGAACTGAAATACAGCAGGTTGTCGATGCCGGTCAGCTGCTGCTCGATGACCTGGGTGACCGCACTTTCGGTGGTTTCGGCGCTGGCGCCGGGATAGGTCGCCGACACGGTGACCTGCGGGGGTGCGACGGTGGGATACGACTCCACGCCCATGTTGAGGACGGCGATCACGCCCGCGAGCGAGATCAGAATGGAGACGACCCAGGCGAAGACCGGGTGGTTGATGAAGAACTTGGGCATGACGGATCAGTCCTGCGCTTCGGTCGGCGCCGGCGTGGCCTGCTTCACATCCGGGGTCAGCATCGGCTCGGTGGTGGTGTCCTGCGCGTTGCCGACATCCTGCGGTGCGCTGCCATCGGCGATCGGCGGCTGGCCGTCGACGGCAGGCGCCGCTGCGGCAGGCGCGGTCGACGGCTGCCAGGGCACCGGACTGACCACCGCCTCGGGAGTCGCCTTCTGCACACCCGACACGATCACGCGATCACCCGCGGCAAGGCCCTCGCCGATGATCCACTGGCCGTTCGCGGCGCGGTCGGTACGGACGTTCTTGCGCACCACCGCGTCACCTTCACCGACCACATAGACGTAGGCGCTCTGCGCGTCGCGCAGCACCGCGGCCTGCGGGACCTGGAACACGCCCGACTGCTGACCCATGTTGGCGCGCAGCGAGACGAAGCTGCCCGGCAGCAGGCGACCGTCCGGATTCGGCAGGCTGGCGCGCAGCTGCACATTGCCGGTGTTCGGATCGATCACGTTGCCGGAAAAGTCCATCGTCGCCGGCTGCTCGTACACCGAGCCGTCGCCGAGGATGATCTGCACCTGGCCGGCGTTCTCGCGGTCCAGCGGCAGCGCACGGATGCGGTTGAAGTCCGCCGCGCTCATCTGGAAATTGATGTACAGCGGATCGATCTGGTCGATCGTGGTCAGCAGGGTCACATCCCCCTGCCCGACCAGCGCACCTTCGGTGACCTGCTGCTTGCCGGCGCGGCCCGAGATCGGCGCGCGCACGGTGGCGTAACCGAGGTTGATCTGCGCGGTCTGCACTGCCGAGCGGGCCGCCTGCAGCGCGGCTTCGGCGCTGCGCTCGTTGGCCAGCGCGTTGTCCAGGTCCGACTTGGAAATGAAGTTGGTGGGCGCGATCTGGCGCGCACGGTCCGCAGCGACCTTGGCGTTCGTGTACTGCGCCTGCGCCTGCGCCTGCTGTCCCTGCGCGGCTCCCAGCGAAGCCTGCAACTGCGCCGGGTCGATGATGAACAGTACATCGCCTTCGCGCACGTCCGTGCCTTCGGTATAGACCCGGCGCTCGAGCACGCCGGGGACGCGAGCGCGAACGTCCGCGGTGCGGAAAGCGGCCAGACGTCCCGAAACATCCTGTTCCAGCGCAACGGTGGTGGGCTGCACGGTCAGCACGCCCACTTCGGGCGGTGGCGGCGCAGCCTGCTGTTCCTGATTGCCGCAGGCGGAAAGCGCCGCGGCGAGGGCGGCGATGGAAAGGATTCGGCGCATGGGGAGGAGGACCTGGGAGGAGATGTGGCGGGATTTACTATACCGGCCAGTATAGCTAATTGAGCGCGCACTTCGCACCGTGACGGAAGTCATCGTCGGTGTGGCCATGAGCGCGAATGCTGCGCGCCAGCTGCCTCTGCGGCGGTGAAAGCGAATCTTGCTCACGATGTGAACCAAGTTCATACTCCGCGCGTCCGCCGCTCTGCTCGAGCCCCCGTGCCGCCGCTTCCACCCGCCCTCGCCCGTCGCCAACGCGAAGTCGCCGCCCGCGAGGCGGTGCTGCTCGACACCGCCCAGGCGCAGATCCAGCGCGACGGGCTGCTGTCGCTGCAGATGGCCCGCGTGGCCGACGAATCGGGCTATGCGATCGGCACGCTCTACAAGCATTTCGCCAGCAAGGAAGACCTGCTGGTCGCCCTGGCCACGCGCAACAGCCTCGACCGCGTCGAACTGTTCGAACGCGCCGCGACCTGGCCCGGCCCCACGCGCGAACGCATGCTGGCCGTCGTGCTCGCCGATCTGCTGATCATCCGCGAGCAGCCCGAACACTTCCGCCTGGCGCAGTTCGTGTGGACAGACGTGGTCTGGGGGGCTGCCTCGGACGAGAGCCGGCGTCGCGCGCTCGCGGCCTGCGAACCGCTGGCCGGGCTCATCGACGGCATCGTCGCCGAAGGCCGTGCGCGGGGCGAACTGCCATCGACGGCCCTGGCGCCCGAGGCGCTGACGATGGGCCCCTGGGCGATGACGGTCGGCATGCACGCACTGGTCCAGCAGCAGGGCATGGTCGACGCCGGCGTCACCGGGGATCCCTACCGCCTGCTGATCCGTCAGTTGCAGTATCTGTTCAACGGCTACGGCTGGCAGCCGCTGGTCGATGCCGACAACGACACGGCACTCGATGCACTGATCGCCCGCGTGAGCCGCGAGGTGTTCGATACCGACTGGGCGTCGATCACGCCCGATCTTCCGCCTTCCCTGCCCATCTCCTGACGGAACCGTCCCATGTCCCGCACAGAAGCCCCACGCAGACCGCGCCCGCGGCTGCGCATGTTCGTCATGCTGATCATCGTCGCCGTGGTCTTCGGCGGCGTGTTCCTCGTGCAGTTCCTCTCGGGACGCGCGATGAACGACTTCTTCGACAACATGCCGCAGCCGCCGGTGGCCATCACCACCTTCGATGCCGAGCGGCAGTCGTGGTCGACGCCGCTCGAGGCGGTCGGCACGCTGGTTGCGGTCAACGGCACCGACGTCACCACCGAGGCCGGTGGGGTCGTGCGCAGGCTCGCCTTCGAGCCGGGCCAGCCGGTCAAGGCCGGTACGGTGCTGGTGGAACTCAATACCGACAACGAGCTCGCCGTGCTGCGCGCAAGCGAGGCCGCAGCCAAGCTTGCGGTGGTGCAGCGCGACCGCTGGCGCGAACTGGGCGAAACCCAGCTGGTATCGCGTGCCGAAGTCGAGGAACGCGCGACCCAGGCGGCGACGTCGCTGGCCGAGGTCGAAGCGCAGCGTGCGCTGATCGCGCAGAAGACCATCCGCGCGCCGTTCGACGGCGTGTTGGGCATCCGCAAGGTCAATCTCGGCCAGTACGTGTCGCCGGGCACGCCGATCGTCGGCCTGCAGCAGCTCGACCCGATCTTTCTCGACTTCGCCCTGCCCGAGCAGCAGCTGCCGCTGGTGCGCGAGGGCGCGACGCTGCAGGCGGTCGTCGATGCGCTGCCGGGCGAGTCGTTCGAGGGCACGATCACCGCGATCGAGCCCTCGGTCGACGCCGGCACCCGCAACTTCCAGGTGCAGGCGACGCTGGCCAACCCAGACGGCAAACTGCGCCCCGGCGCGTTCGCGCGCGTCGGCCTGGCGGTCGGCGGCGACCAGGACGTGGTGGTGATCCCGCAGACCGCGGTGACCTTCAATCCTTACGGCAATGCGGTCTACGTGGTGTCGGAGCAACCGGCCGATCCGGGCGCGCCGAAGCCCGAGGGCGAGGATGCCGAACAGGGGCCGACCCTGACCGTGCGCCAGCGCTTCGTGACCACCGGCGCGACCCGCGGCGACCTGATCGCGGTCACCGACGGCCTCAAGCCGGGTGAACGTGTCGCCACCAGCGGCCTGCTCAAGCTGCGCAACGATGCCGTCGTGACGATCAACAACCGCGTGCAGCCGGCGGCCGACGAGGCGCCGAAGCCGGAGAACAGGTAGTGGCCGGTCTCGCACGACATTTTTCATTGTCATCCCCGCGAAGGCGGGAATGAAAAACAAAGCCGAAGGATGGGAATGGTGATCGATCGCGCTGACGCGATCCGCCAGCCCCCACGCCCCCACCCAACCCTCGTCCGCATGCGGCAGAGGGGGAGATGCACACGATGAAATTCACCGACATCTTCATCCGCAAGCCGGTACTGGCGATGGTCGTCAGCCTCTTCATCCTGCTGTTCGGCCTGCGCGCGTTCTCCGAACTCAACGTGCGCCAGTACCCCGAGCTGCAGAACGCGGTCGTCAACATCAGCACGACCTACTTCGGCGCCGACGCCGACCTGATCCAGGGCTTCATCACGACGCCGCTCGAACGCGAGGTCGCCAGTGCCGAAGGCATCGACTATCTGACCTCGACCAGCTCGGCCGGCGTCAGCGTGATCCAGGCCTACATCCGCCTGGACTACGACCCCAACGAGGCGTTGACCCAGATCGCGGCCAAGGTCAACAAGCTGCGCAGCGAGCTGCCGGCCGAATCCGAAGACCCGGTCATCGACCTGCAGCAGGGCCAGCAGGTCGCGGCGATGTACGTCTCCTTCGCCAGTGAACAGCTCAACGACAACCAGATCACCGACTACCTCACCCGCGCGGTGGAACCGAAGATCGCGACGATTCCCGGCGTGCAGCGGGCCGAGATCATGGGCCCGGGCTCGTTCGCGATGCGCGTATGGCTCAAGCCCGACCGCATGACCGCGCTCGGCGTGACCGCCAGCGATGTCTACGCCGCGCTGCAGTCCAACAACGTGCTCTCCGCACTCGGTTCGACCAAGGGCCAGATGGTGTCGGTGGACCTCACCGCGCGCACCGACCTGCGCACGCCCGAAGAATTCCGCGCGCTCGTCGTGCGCGAGGCCGACGGCGCGATCGTTCGCCTGGGCGACATCGCCGACGTGGTGCTGGGCTCGGAAAACTACAACTCCTCGGTGCGCATCAACGGCGCCGCCGCGACCTTCATGGGCATCTTCGTCTCGCCCGATGCGAATGCGCTCGACGTCATCGCCGATGTCCGCCGCGCCTGGGACAACGAGATCGTGCCGCAGTTACCTGAAGGCATCGAGGCGACGATTCCCTACGACAGCACCGAATCGATCCAGGACGGCATCAACGAGGTCATCCGCACGATCATCGAGGCGGTGATCATCGTGATCGTGGTGATCTACCTGTTCCTCGGTTCGTTCCGCAGCGTGCTGATTCCCGCCGTCACGGTGCCGCTGTCGCTGGTCGGCGCGCTGTTTCTGATGCTGCTGATGGGCTTCACCATCAACCTGCTGACGTTGCTTGCGATGGTGCTGGCGATCGGCATCGTGGTGGACGACGCGATCATCGTGCTGGAGAACATCCACCGCCACATCGAGGAAGGCATGACGCCGTTCGATGCGGCGATCCGGGGTGCGCGCGAGCTGGCGTGGCCGGTCGTGGCGATGACCACGACGCTGGTCGCGGTGTATCTGCCGATCGGTTTCCAGGGCGGGCTCACCGGCGTGCTGTTCACCGAGTTTGCCTTCACCCTGGCCGGTGCGGTGCTGCTGTCGGGCGTGATCGCGCTGACGCTCACTCCGATGATGTGCGCCAAGATCCTCAAGCCGCACGGCGAAAGCAGCAAGAGCCGGCTGGAGAAATGGCTCGACCGCAAGTTCGAGTCGGTCGAGAGCGGTTACCAGCGCAGGCTGCACGGCGCGCTGCAGACGCGCAGCGTGCTGCTGGTGTTCGGCGCGATCGTGCTGGTGTCGTGCGTGTTCCTCTATGTCGGCGCGCCCAAGGAACCGGCGCCCATGGAAGACGAAGGCTTCGTGTTCGCGATCGGCAGCGCCGATGCGGCCAGTACGCTGGACTACGTCGAGGCCTACACCGAGGAAATAACCGACGTCGTGCAGGAGATCCCCGAGATCGGCGACTTCTTCCTGTTCAACGGCGGCTTCGGCGGCATGGGCGGCGCGAACAGCGCGATGGGCGGCTTCGTCATGAAGCCCTGGAGCCAGCGCGACCGTTCGACCAACCAGATCCTGCAGCAGGACCTGCAGCCCAAGCTCGCCGAGATCACCGGCCTGAACATCTTCGCGCTGGTGCCCCCGTCGTTGCCTTCCGCCGGCGGCGACGGCGGTGGTGAATTCCTGATCGGCGGCATCGGCTCGCTGGAACAGCTGGCCGAACTCGCCGACCAGATCGTCGCACGTGCCCAGGAGAGCCGCCGCTTCATCTTCCTCGACAAGGACCTGAAGATCGACAAGCCGCGCGTCGAGGTGCAGATCGACCGGGACAAGGCCGCGATGCTCGGCATCGACATGCGCACGCTCGCGGCCGACATGAGCGCCCTGCTCGCCGGCGGCTACGTCAACCGCTTCGCGATGCAGAACCGCTCGTATCGCGTGATCCCGCAGGTGCAGCGCAGCGACCGGCTCAACGCCGAACAGCTCGGCAACTACTACACCCGTACCCGCGACGGCGACCTGATCCCGCTGTCGACGGTGGTCACGTTCAAGGAAAGCGCGCAGCCGCAGTCGCTCAAGCGCTTCCAGCAGCTCAACGCGGTCGGCATCACGTTCGCCCCGCGTCCGGGCGTGACCAAGGGCGAGGCGCTGCGCGTGCTCGACGAGATCGCCGCCGAGGTCCTGCCACAGGGCTACAGCGTCGACTACGCCGGCGAGTCGCGGCAGTTCAAGCAGGAAGGCACGACGATGCTGATCACGCTGGCGTTCGCGCTGGTGATCATCTTCCTGGTGCTGGCCGCGCAGTTCGAGAGCTTCCGCGACGCGCTGATCATGCTGATCACCGTACCGATGGCGATCAGCGGCGCGCTGCTGGTGCTCAACGCGCTGGCGTTGCTGGCCGGCATCCTGCAGTTCGCCGGCATCGAGGCCTTCCCCGGCATGTCGATCAACATCTACACCCAGGTGGGCCTGGTGACGCTGGTCGGCGTGATTTCCAAGCACGGCATCCTGATCGTGGAGTTCGCCAACAAGCTGCAGATCAACGAAGGCGTGTCGAAGGCCGAAGCGATCGAGCGCGCCGCGGCGATCCGCCTGCGCCCGGTGCTGATGACCACCGCCGCACTGGTGTTCGCGATGGTGCCGCTGCTGATCGCCAGCGGCCCCGGCGCGGCCGCGCGCTTCTCGATGGGTCTGGTGATCGCCGCCGGCATGTCGATCGGTACCGCGTTCACGCTGTTCGTGCTGCCGGCGTTCTACCTGCTGCTGGCCCGCGACCACAGCCACGACCGCGATGCCGTCGGCCAGCAGGATGCAGGTCATGACGATGCGGGCGAGGCACCGACACCGGCACCGCTGCCGCGCTGATCGGTCAGGCGTCACCTCCGGACGGGCGCGACTTCGGTTGCGCCCGTCTGCCTATGTGCCCGACCCGCGGTGTCGGCGAGGCTCCAGCCGATACGGGAAGCGCAACCGCCTCACGCATGTCAGGACGGCGCCGGGCCGAATGCGGTTACAAGCGCTTACATTGCCGCGCGCCGGAAACCGACCTCGACCGCAGCGGAATCCTTGACATCTGCGAACCGTTAATCATTCTTTTTCGCAACCGATGCCACTCTGTCCACCCGTCCCCGAGCGTCCCTTCTCTGTCTGGCCGTCGCCGCCGGGCTGGTTCCCGATCTCCATGCGGCCGTCGTGGCCGATGGCGATGCGCAGGTCCGGACGCTCGATGCCCTCAAGGTCCACGCCCAACGCGGCCGCGACCGCAGCAGCTACACCGTCCGTTCGAGCGACGGCGCCACCGGGCTCGACCTGAGCCTGCGTGAAACCCTGCAGTCGATCACCGTCATCACTCGCCAGCAGATCGAAGACCGGCGGATCCAGAGCCTCGACGACGTGCTGCTGGGCGCACCCGGCATCACCAGCGCTTCGTCGGACATCGGCGGTCGCACCAAATACCGCGCCCGCGGTTTTGCCATCGGCAACTACAAGGTCGACGGCATGGATCTGGCCGGCGGCAGCGACTTCTCGGGGGCCGGCCAGGCCTTCAACATGGATCTCTACGAGAGCGTGCAGATCGTGGCGGGGCCAATGGTCTGCTCGGCGGCAACGGCGACCCCTCGGCCACCGTGCACCTGACGCGCAAGCGGCCCGACCGCCATTTCGGCGGCAACGCCTCGATGAGCTTCGGCCGCTGGGACCGCAGGCGCCTGGCCGGCGACCTCAGTGTGCCGATCACCGCTGACGGCGGCGTGCGCGCCCTGGTGGCCTTGAGCGGCGAAAGCGGCGACGGCTTCCGCGACCGCGAAACCATCGACCGCCGCGCCGGCCTGTTCCACCTCGAAGCCGACCTGGGCGAGCGCACCCGCCTCAACGCCGGCTACCAGACCGAGGCCACGCGCATGGGCGGCGCGTCCTGGGGCGCCAACGTGCCGATCTGGTTCTCCGGCGGCAGCCTCACCGACCTGCCGCGCAGCACCAATCCGGTCGCCGACTGGAGCACGGCCAAACGCAGCAGCGCCACGACATTCGCCGGCCTGACCCGGCTATGGGACAACGGCTGGACGCTGACTGCGAACGTCGCCCGTACCCGCAACGAAGCCTGGGGTCATTACGGCATCGTCAAACCGAACAACCTCAGCGGCAGCCGTTTCGGCGGCTTCTGGAACCAGGACGGCAGCGGTGGTCATCTCAACGCCTTCCACACCGAGGGCGACGGTGTCCGCGACAACGTCGACGTGACCCTGACCATCCCGCTGCACGTCGCCCGCCGCGAACACCAGTTGATGGTCGGCTTCAACGGCTACGAAGCCGAGGCGCCCGGCTACACCTTCAACCGCGCGCTGTGCAGCTGCGCGATGGGCAGCTTCCCCACCTACAACGCCGGCAGTTGCCAGTACCGCGCCGGTGCCTACGTGATCGACGACTGGCGCACCTGGGACGGCAGCGCACCGGCACTGCGGACGTTCCGCACCCACGCGCGCAACGTCGACACCACCCGGCTCTACGGCGGTTACGTCGCCGGCCGCTTCGAACTCGCCGAGCCCCTGCATCTCGTGGTGGGTGCACGCCTGAGCCAGTACCGCACCTGGCGCGACAGCTACGACGCCGCCAATGCGTCCACCCGCGGCAATGCGGATCGCGAAAGCGACGTGGTTACGCCGTATGCGGGCATCGTCTACGACATCAGCCCGAATTTTTCGCTCTATGCCAGCCATACCGACGTCTTCACCCCGCAGGGCGACGTACGCGATGCAAATGACCGCCGCCTCGACCCGCTGACCGGCAAGAGCCAGGAAGCGGGCATCAAGGGCGAGTTTTTCGACGGCGCGCTCAATTCCTCGCTGTCGGTGTTCCGCAATCTGCAGGACGGCCTGGCCGAAAGCACCAATGTGCTGCATCCCGAGACCGGCCTGACGGTCTACCGCGCCGTCGATGGCGTGAAATCGAAGGGCTATCTCCAGTCGGCCGGACTGCGCACCAGCACCGCGGCCGGCGGCGACGCGATGTGGGCACGACTGGACGCCGGGCCGGTGGATCTGCTGGTGCTCGACATCATGCTGCCGGGCACCGACGGCCTGACGCTGTGCGGCCAGCTGCGTCGCGGCAGCCAGGTGCCGGTGATCATGCTGACCGCGCGCGGACGCGCGATCGATCGCATCGCCGGCCTGGAGCTGGGCGCCGACGACTACATGGCCAAACCCTTCGAACCGCGCGAACTGCTGGCGCGCATTCGCGGCATTCCGCGCCGCAGCGGCCACACAGGAGGCGCCGCGACGCCGGCGCGGACACTCCACTTCGCCGGCTGGACGTTCGACAGCGTGACGCGGCAGCTGCGCGCGCCCGACGGCCGCATCGTCAGCCTGGGCGGCGCCGACTACCGGCTGCTGCACGTTCTGCTGCAGTCCCCGAATCGTGCGGTCGACCGCGACACGCTGATCGATCATGTCTACGGCCGCGACCGCACGCCGGTCGATCGCGCGATCGACGTCTGCATCAGCCGACTGCGCCAGCAGCTCGTGTGACGACGCGCGCAATCCGACGCTGATCCGCACCGTGCGCAACGAGGGATATCTGCTGTCGGCCGATGTGCGAAGCAATGCCTGACGCAGGCGTCGCACGGCGCGGGCGCTGGCCGCGCACGCTGTACGGACGGTTGGTGCTGGTGCTGGTCGGCGGCATGCTGCTCGCGCAGTTGCTGACCGGCACGATCTGGTTCGACGTGCGCTACGACCAGGTCAACGAGGTGCCCGCGCGCGTGGCCGGCGTCGAGATCGGCCGCTGGCTGTCCACACTCGAAGCCATGCCCCTTCCTGCCGGAAGCAAGGCCGTGCAGGTCCGTCCGGGCTTCGAGGCCCGGCCGATCGCAGCGCCTGACCCGGTCCCGCAGGCGTTCCGCGATGCGACCATCGAACGCGCCATTGCCGACGCCATCGCCGTGCAGATTGGGGCGCCGCGCACCGTGCATCTGCAGCATGTCGCCCTCCACGACGATCACGGCCGCGAGGCACGCGTTGCCGCGGTGTTCGGTGCACGCTCGCCCGAGGCACGCTATGAGCTGCAGCTCGCCGATGCGCAGGGGCGCTGGTGGCAGGTCTCGATCCGCACCGGTCAGGCCGGCATGCATCTGCAGTCCACCCGCGCCACCGCCGAATACGTACTGCGCATCTACGGCCTGCGCATGGGCCTGATCCTGCTGCTGTCGCTGTGGGTCGTGCACTGGCTGGTGCGGCCACCGGGCAGGCTCTCGGAAGCCGCCGAAGCCCTGGGCCGCGACGTCAACAGTCCGCCGCTCGACATCGACGGACCGCGCGAGGTGCGGCGCGCCGCGGACGCCTTCAACCGCATGCAGTCGAAACTGCTGGCCGAATTCGACAGCCGCGAACAGCTGTTGGCCGCGGTGTCCCACGACCTGCGCTCGCCGCTGACGCGACTGCGTCTCCGCGCCGAACGCATCGACGACCCGGCACTGCGCGCGCGCATCGATAGCGACATCGTGCAGATGCAATCCATCACCGATTCGATCCTCGACTTTTTCCAGGGCCGTGCCGGCGCGCCGGCACTGGAACCGGTCGACCTGGACGCGCTGCTGGTGGCAATCGCCGCCGACCTGACGGAGACAGGCGCTGAGGTGCACATCGACGGACGTGGCCGAATCGTCGTGCCGGCCTGACCGACGAGTCTTCGCCGGGCGCTGGGCAACCTGGTCGAAAACGCGGCGCTACGGCGCGCGCGCACGTGTGACGGTATCGGCGCAAGCGGACCGGGCGCGCATCGTCATCAACGACGACGGCCCCGGCATTCCCGAGGCGCTGCACGCCCGCGTGCGTCAACCCTTCGTGCGTCTGGACGACGCGCGCGCCGCCGGCGGCGGCATCGGCATGGCCCTGAGCATCGCCGACGCCCTCGTGCAGGCACACGGCGGCAGGCTCGAGCTCGCCAATCGCCGCGGCGCTGACAACGCCGTCATCGGCCTGCGCGTGTGTGTCGAACTGCCGACCACAGCGGCGCAGGCCCCGGCATGCCCGGCGCAGGACCGCTGACGCGCAGCGATCCCACCGCCGGCCGTCAACGCCACAGGGCGGCCGCGCGACGCCGCTACAGCGCCGCCACCCACGCCGGGTCGAGCGACAGCTCCCCTGCCGCCCCACCCTGCTTGACGAACGGCAACACGCCCAGGCACGGTGCCGGCAATGTCTCGGTCAGCAGGCCCACGTAGTCGTCGGCACGCGCGAACGCAGGGTCGATGCGATTGCCGATCCAGCCCACCAGACGACAGCCGTCGGCGGCGATCGCCCGCGCGCTCAGCCGGGCATGGCTCAGGCATCCGAGCTTCAGCCCGACGACCAGCACCACGGCGCCGCCCAGATACCGGGCCAGGTCGTGATGTTCGAGGCCTTCGGCCAGCGGCGCGTCCCAGCCACCGGCGCCTTCGACGAGCACGATGTCGGCGAGTGCCGCGAGCCGCGCATGCGCTGCATGCAGAGCCGCGACGTCGACCGTGACGCCTGCGGCGATCGCGGCAAGGGTCGGGGCGGTCGCTTCGGGCAAGGCCACCGGATTGATGTCGGCGTACGCCGGCCGGGGCATGCTGGCAGCCTGCAGGGCCAGCGCGTCTTCATTGCGCCAGCGGCCATCGATCCAATCGCACCCACTGGCGATCGGCTTCATGCCGATCGCGCGCCGCCCGGTGCGCTGCAAGGCACCGAGCAGAGCGACGCTCGAATGGGTCTTGCCGATGCCGGTGTCGGTGCCGGTCACCAGAATGCTGCGGGCGCTCACGATCCGGACGCCGTCGTCGGGCGGCACCGGGAAGCCTGCGCGTCCGCCGGTGCGAGCGCCCGTGCACGCCCGTCGCAGCCCGACTGCGAGGCGGTCGCGGGCAAGGCCACTGCTACACTGCGCGGCATGTTCACGTCCTCTCCTCTCGCCGGTTCCAAGCCCGAACAGTATGCCGCGCTCGCGGCGCAGGCACGCGCGCTGCTGCACGGCGAGCGCGATGCGGTCGCCAATGCGGCGAACCTCTCGGCGCTCGTCAACCACGCCCTGCCTGACCTCAACTGGGTCGGCTTCTACTTCTTCGATGGCACCGAACTGGTGGTCGGCCCGTTCCAGGGTCTGCCGGCCTGCGTGCGCATTCCGCTCGACAAGGGCGTGTGCGGAGCTGCGGCGCGCACGCGCACCACCCAGCGCGTCGACGACGTGCATGCTTTCCCCGGCCACATCGCCTGCGACAGTGCATCGCGCTCGGAACTTGTGGTGCCGCTGTACGCCGGCGAGCGGCTGGTGGGCGTGTTCGATCTCGACAGCCCGCTGCCGGCGCGATTCGACCTCGAGGACCAGGCAGGTCTCGAAGCGCTCGCCGCCATCTACATCGAGAGCCTGGGATGACCGCCAAGCTGCGCAACATAGGTCCCAAGTCCGCAGCGTGGCTGCGTCAGGTCGGTCTGCGCACGCGCGAGGACCTCGAAGCGGCGGGCGCGGTCGACGCGTTCGTGAAGGTGCGCCGCGCCGGCTTCAAGCCCAGCCTCAATCTGCTCTATTCGCTCGAAGGCGCGCTGCGCGACTGCCATTGGCAGGAGATTCCCGAAGCCCGTCGACTGCAGCTGGTCGAAGCCGCCGAGGCGGCGACGGCCCTGCTGCCCGACCCACGCGCAGGTCAGGCCGCGGGCCCAGTGACCACGACGCATACCGATCCGCCCGGCACCGGCGATGCGGATTCGCCATTCGAGACGCTGTTCGAGCGTCGCGACGGCTGATCGCGTCATGACCGAGGGCCGATCGCGCCCCGGCTCCCGTACAATCCGCGCCAGCTTCATGGTGACCCGTCGGCTGCGCCGCGCGGGTTGAAACGGGAAGCCGGTGACGCGCAATGCGCCAGTCCGGCACTGCCCCCGCAACGGTGAGTACGTGCAAGCGTCGCATCCGCCACTGTGCTTGACGCATGGGAAGGCGCGACGCCCGGGCAAGACGCCCACGTGCAAGTCCGGAGACCGGCCATGTCGCCCACACGATTGCGATGCGGCGGGCATCGCGGCGGCGTTGCGGGCGGCCTGCGGGTGCGTCGGGCGTGGCCGTGCCCGCGCTCGCGATCTCCCACCGCCACGCGTGCGCGGGTGCGCGCGCCGAGGAGACCGCAATGCCGTTCCGAACCCTGACCGTGGCGATCGTCGCCGCCCTCGCCTCTCCGCTGGCCGATGCCGCGACCGCCGCCGACGCGCGCGATCTCGACACCGTCATCGTCACCGCCGACCGCGCGCCCGGCACGCTCGGCGACACGATCGCGCCGGCCCAGGTCATCGACCGCGCCGAAATCGAACGCACCCAGGCACGCGACCTGCCCGAGCTGCTGCGCGGCCGCGCGGGCATCCAGATCGCCAACCAGGGCGGACCGGGCAAGCTGTCGTCGGTGTTCATGCGCGGCAGCGAATCGGATCACGTGCTGGTGCTGGTCGACGGCGTGCGCATCGGTTCGGCAACGGCAGGCCAGGCCGCATTCCAGGACATTCCGGTCGACCAGATCGAGCGCATCGAGATCGTCCGCGGACCGCGCTCGAGCCTCTACGGCTCCGAAGCCATCGGCGGCGTCATCCAGATCTTCACCCGCCGCCACACCGGCGCCGTCGCTCCGCACGCACGCGTGGGCATCGGCAGCCACGACCTGCGCGAAGCGAGCGCCGGCATCGGTGGCCGCGCCGGTCGCGGCTGGTTCGGCGTCGATGCGGCGTTCCAGCGCACCGATGGCATCGATGCCTGTCGTGGCTCGGGCGCGCTTTTCCAAGGCTGCTTTACAGACGAGCCTGACCGGGATGGTTACCGCAATCGTTCCTTCAACCTGCGCGCCGGCGCCGAGCTTGCTGAAGGCCTCACGCTGGAAGGCCATGCACTGCACGCAGATGCTTTCAACGAGTACGACGGCAGTTACGGTAATGAGGCCGAGAACGTGCAACAGGTCGCAGGAGGCAAGCTGACTTACGCGGCTTCCGAAGTCGCACGGCTGACCGCTCAAGCTGGGCGTGCATATGACAAGTCCATGACCTACCAGCGCGACGCTGACACCGGAACGCGTCGTGATATCGGCCGTCTTGATACGCGGCGGGATACCGCGTCGGTGCAGGCAGACTTCGACATTTTTCCGACCCAAGGCGTCAGCCTCGGCTTCGACTGGCACTCCGACAAGGTGGACGGCCAGACGGCCTATCTGGTCGATCAGCGCGACAACTTCGCCACGTTTGCACAGTATCGAGGACGGTTCGGAGCGCATCGTGTCCAAGCAGGCGTGCGTCACGATGACAACGAACAGTTCGGTGGGCGTACTACGGGCAATCTTGGGTGGGGGTTGAACCTCGCCCGCGGCGTACGCCTCAATGCATCGCTGGGCACCGGCTTTAAGGCGCCGACCTTCAACGACCTTTACTACCCGGGCTCCGAGAGTCCAGGTTTGAAGCCTGAGCGATCAAAGAGCGCTAACCTCGGCGTTTCTCAGTTCGCCGATACATGGAACTGGTCATTCGACGTGTTTGAAAGCCGGATCGATGATCTCATCGTGTTCGTCTACCCGCCTCCCGACTTTCTCGGCATCGGTATGAACATCGATGACGCCCGCATCCGTGGCGCCGAACTGACCTTCGCGACCACGCTTGCCGGCTTCGACCTGTCGACAGAACTGAGCCATGTCGACCCGCGCGACCGCAGCGACAGTGCCAACAACGGCAATCTGCTCGCCCGTCGCGCGCGCAACAGCGGCCGGGTCGACATCGACCGTGCCTTCGGCGCCGTCCGCCTGGGGACCACGCTGCGCGCCAGCAGCAGCCGTTACGACGACGCCGCCAACGCCGTTCGCGTCGCCGGTTACGGCACGCTGGACCTGCGCGCAGCCTGGGCATTCCATCAGGACTGGACCCTGGAGGCGCGCGCTACCAACGTGCTCGACCGGGACTACGAGACCGTCGCCTGGTATTACCAGCCGGGCCGCGAGTACGGGCTCGCGTTGCGCTGGGCGCCCGTGGTGCGTTGAGCCTCAGGCGCTCCATCGGGGCGCCTGCGGCCTTGTGCAGGAGCAATCGCGCGGCAGCCTTCGCCGGCACGACACGTCATGTGCATGCGCTCCTGCTGGCAAACGAAAAAGCCCCGCACGTGGCGGGGCTTTCTTCTGAAGACCGGTGAGACCGGAGCTGGGATCAGGCCGTCGGGACGACGCCCGCCGCCTGCGCACCCTTCGGCCCCTGGGTCAGCTCGTAGCTCACGCGCTGGCCTTCCTGCAGCGAGCGAAAGCCCGTCGAACTGATCGCCGAGTAATGCACGAACACGTCGGCGCTTCCGTCCTCGGGCGAGATGAAGCCGAATCCCTTCGCGTCGTTGAACCACTTCACTGTGCCGTACTGCATGACTGTCTGACCTCGTCTGGATGCGTGGACGTCGACGCGGTCTGCAAGGTGCCGCGGCGACGGCCCGAGTATGCGAAGCCTCACCGCGACCTGGCAATCAGCGGGCCAGCAGCGCCCGCAACAGCGGTGGAATGCCCGACGATGCGGCCGCCACGTTGTCGAGCACATCCTCGAACGTGATCACTTCGTCGACCTGCGGTCCTGCGCCGGCTGCCCAGTTCGCGACGATCGCCAGGCACGCGTAGTCGAGGCCGAGCTCGCGCGCGAGGCCGGCTTCGGGCATGCCGGTCATGCCGACCAGGTCGCAGCCATCGCGACGCATGCGCGCGATCTCCGCGCGCGTTTCGAGACGCGGGCCCTGCGTCGCGCCGTAGCAGCCGCCATCGACCAACGACACGCAGGCCCCTGCCGCGGCATCGAGCACGCGCCGGCGCAACGACGGCGTGTAGGGGTCACCGAAGTCGACATGCAGCACCTCGGTGCCCTCTTCCTCGCAATACGTGGACACACGGCCCCATGTGTAATCGATCAATTGGTCCGGACACGCCAGCACGCGCGGCCCGAACCGCTCGGTGATGCCGCCGACCGTGTTGAGCGCCAGCACCTGACGGGCGCCCAGCGCATGCAGGGCCGCGAGATTGGCCCGGTAGTTGACCTTGTGCGGCGGCACCGAGTGCCCTTCGCCGTGCCGCGCCAGAAACGCGACACGCTTGCCGTCGAGGGTGCCGACGCGCACCGGACCCGACAGCGCGCCATAGCGCGTCACCGGCTGGTGTGGCTCCACGTCCTGCAGGTCGGCGAGCTGATAGAGACCGGTACCGCCGATGACGGCCAGATCGATGTCGAGGTCCATGGTCACTCCGCCAGCGCGTAGATGCCCGGCAGGTTGCGCCCCTGCTCGTGGAAGTCCATGCCGTAGCCGAAGACGTAACGGTCCGGCACTTCGACACCGACGTAGTCGGCCTCGATGCCTTCGACCAGGCGGTCATGGTCCTTGACCGCGAGCACGGCCACGCGCACGTCGAGCGCGCCCTGGTCCTCGACCCACTGGCGCACGGCCTTGAGCGTGTGGCCCTCGTCGAGGATGTCGTCGACCAGCAGCACCCGTCGGCCCTGCAGCGGCGTTGCCGGGCGATGCAGCCAGGCCAGGCCCGAACCGGTCGTGTTGCCGCGGTAGCGCGTGGCGTGCAGATAGTCCATCTCGACATCGACCTCGTTCTCGCCGAGCGCGAACGCCAGCTGCGCGGCGAACGGCAGGCCGCCATGCATGATCGTCAGGAACACCGGCGGCGTGTCGTCATCGCCGTAATCGTCGGCGATGTCATCGGCCATCGTGTCGATCGCGTCTTCCAGCGCGTCGCGATCGAACAGCAGTTCGGCGGTGTCGAGCACGTCGTCGAGGCGTGGCGTGGTCATGCGATGTCTCCGGTGCGACCGGCGGTTGCGCCGCCGGCCAGTGCGCCGTCCCAGCCGAGCGCACCGCGCCCGATCAGGCCGGTCAGGGCCATGGTGTTGAGGGCGCGGCCTTCGACCGCGGCCAGCGATTCTTCGACCAGCTCGGGGTGGCAGACCAGCACCACGTCGCAGCCGGCATCGAGGTGGGCATCGACGCGCGACTTGATACCGCCGGCGGAGAACGCCGCCGCCATGCCGATGTCGTCGGAGAACACGACGCCGCGGAATCCCATCTGCTCGCGCAGAATGGTGTTGATCCACAGCGGCGAATAACCGGCCGGCTCGGGCGCGACCTTCGGATAGACCACGTGGGCGAGCATCACCGCATCGGCGCCGGCATCGATACCGGCGACGAACGGCACCAGATCGTGGGCGCGGATCGCCTCCAGATCGCGATGGTCGACCGCATCATCGAAGTGCGTGTCTTCGCGCACCGAACCGTGACCGGGAAAATGCTTGAGCGTCGCGGCCATGCCGGCTTCGTGCATGCCTTCGACGTAGGCGCGCGTCAGTGCCGCAACGACCTGCGGATCGGGCGAGAACGACCGGTCGCCGATCGCGAGATTGTCGTGACCGACATCGACCACCGGCGCGAAGCTCAGATCGACTCCGCTGTCGCGCACCTCGGTCGCCATCAGGCGTGCATGCGCACGCGCGGCCTCGAGTGCGCCTGCGCGATCGGCGAGGTACTGCGCGCCGAAACCCGCCAGCGAAGGCAACGCGCTGTAGCCGTTCACGAAACGCTGCACACGGCCACCTTCCTGATCCACGCAGATCAGCTGCGGACGCGGCGCCACAGCGCGGATCGCAGCCGACAGCTCGGCGACCTGCGCGCGCGAGACGAAGTTGCGCTTGAAGAGGATCACGCCGGCGCAGGCATCGTGCTGCAGCCAGTCGCGCTCCTGCGCGGTGAGTTCGGTGCCGGCGATGCCGATCACGAGCATTGCGGAAGTCTCCAACGGAACGCACCGGGATGCGCGGACCGGCATTGTCGCAGAAGCAGGCGCGCCTGCCGTGGGCGGATGGCCTCGCGTGTTCAGCCGTCCCGGCTGCGTCAGCCGCGCTCGTCGTCCGTCCAGTGCGCGAACGGATGGGCGGCCAGCGCCAGATTGAAGTAGCGCGCCTGGGAGGTCACTTCGACGCCGAGCCAGTCCGGACGTGCGAACGCCGCATCGATGGCCTCGAGTTCGATCTCGGCGACGACCAGCCCGGCGTTGTCGCCGAGAAACTCGTCGACTTCCCACAGGTGCGCGCCGTGCCGCACCAGATGCCGGCGCTTCTCCACCAGACCGCCGACACAGAGCTTCAGCAACGCCTGCGCATCGACGACCGGCAGGGGCAGTTCGAACTCCTGACGTGCCGGGCCGATCTCGCGGGACTTGATGTTGAGAAACGCCGCGTCGCCCTCGATGCGCACCCGCACCGATGCGTTCTGCGCGCCGCTGGCGATCGACGCGGCATCGCTGAGATAGCCCTGCGCCATCGGCACGACCGCGTGCGCATCCGTGCGCCACGCGCTGGATGTCACCAGAAACTTGCGTTCGATCTCGATGCCCATGCAAGGTCTCAGCGCTTCTCGAACAGCGCGATCGACTCGACGTGCGCGGTCTGCGGGAACATGTCCATCACGCCGGCCTCGACCAGCGTCCAGCCGCGCTCGTTGACGAGGTACCCGGCATCGCGCGCCAGTGAGGCGGGATGACAACTGACGTAGACGATCCGGCCGAACTGCTCGAGCGGCAGCTGGCGCAAGACATCGATCGCACCCGAGCGCGGTGGATCGAGCAGCAACTTGTCGAAGCCCTGGCGCATCCACGCAGTACCGCGCTGATCCTGGGTGAGATCGGCGGCATGGAACTGCGCATTGGCCAACCCGTTGTGCGCGGCGTTCTCCTTCGCCCGCGCGACCAGCCCCGCCTCGCCTTCGACGCCCACCACCTCGCGCACCCGGCGCGCCAGCGGCAGCGTGAAGTTGCCGAGCCCGCAGAACAGGTCGAGCACGCGGTCGTCGGGCTGCACGTCGAGCAGTTCGAGCGTGCGCGCGATCATGGTCGCGTTGAGCCCGGCGTTGACCTGGATGAAGTCCAGGGGCCGGAACTTCAGTTCGACATTCCAGTCCTCGAGCCGGAACGCCAGCGTCGGCGCCTGGGGCCACAAGGCATGCACGCTGTCGGTGCCGCCGGGCTGCAGGAAGATCGCCATGCGCTGCTGCTGGCCGAATGCGAGCAGTTTCGCGGTGTCGGCTTCGCTCAGCGGCTGCAGATGACGGAACACCAGCGCGATGCCGTCGAAATCCGGGCGCGGGTCGCCGGCGATGAATTCGACCTGGGGGATCGTCGCGCGCGCTTCCATCGCGTCGATGAGCGCCGACAGCGGCTGGATGATCGCCGCGATCGGCGCGATCACGGTGTGGCATTCCTGCAGGTCGGCGACGAAACGCGGATCGCGCTCGCGGAAGCCCACGAGCGTGGCGTCCTTTTTCTCGACGCGCTTGACCGAGAACCGGCCCTTGCGGCGGTAGCCCCAGGCGCGGTCGACCATCGGCGCCATCCAGCGCTCCGGCGAAACATGGCCGATACGCTCGAAGTTCTCGTGCAGTACGCGCGCCTTGGCGAGGATCTGCTGCTCGGCGTCGAGGTGCTGCAGTACGCAACCGCCACAGGTGCCGAAATGCGGGCAACGCGGCTCGACGCGGTGTTCGGACGCACGCAGCACGTCCAGCGTCACCGCCTCGTCGAAACTGCGCGAACGCGCGAAGCGGCGGGCTACGACCTGCTCGCCCGGCAACGCACCTGAGACGAACACGGCCTTGCCGTCGGGCAGGCGCGCGACGCCGCGGCCATCATGGGTGAGATCGAGGATGTCGACCTGGAAAGGGGTCTGATCGAGACGCTTGCGGGCCACGTGGCGACAGCTGCGGGCGGAAAGGCCGCGTATTGTCGCAGAAGTCACTCACCTGGCATGCGCCCCGTGGACCGATCATGCGCCGGAGGCGCCCGGCGCGAAGCCTTGAAACGCGCCCTGGACCGCGCCGTCTGCGGCGCGACCCATGACGAGGCAGTTCCCTATTTCTGCGTCCAGCTGCCGCCCTGCTGGTACCACCAGCCCGGACGCGCACTCTGGATCCACTGCCGTGCGAACACGTCGCGGATCTGCGATTCCCACTCGGGATGGCCGTTCGCCACCGCGATCTCGCGATACACCGCCTGGCGGTCGCGGTTGTCATCGGCCACGGCCGCGTTCACCGCGACGCGGTCCTTGATCGGCAGCTGCGACGCGTCACGCACGACGATGGTGCCGTTGGCGCCGAAACCGAGTGCACCGGAATCGAAATGCGGGCGCAGGGTGCCGTTGAAACGCTGCTCCATGCGCGTGCGGATCGCCTGCACGGCCGGCGTGCGGATATTGATGTCGGGCGTCTGCGCCTGGGCGCTGCCGATGCCCAGCAGCATCCACGGGTCGAAGCGGGAACCGGCCTGGGCCATGCCACCGCCGGGCGTGTCCGGGGGCGGTGTCTCACTGGCAGGTGTGTCGTCGCCGATCACGTTCTCGACGAATTCGCGCGCCGCCTCGCGCGCTTCGGCGGCAGGGAAATAGACGTTGATCGTCACGCAGGCCGTCAACGCAAGCACGGCCACGGCCGGCAAACCCATCCAACGCATCTGTTAGTCTCCTGTGGGAATCGGTTGACCACTCAGTCAATGACCGGGGCCACGTCGCCGCCGGCGGCCGCGGCGAGGCGTTCGATCAGCACCGGCCAGTCCACATCGCGGTTGAAGCCCACGACGTCCAGTCGTGGCAGCCCGGCGCCGTCGACGATAGTAAAGGTGTTGCCCTGTGAACGCAGGCCGCCCATGCGGCATACGCCATTGCGCAAGCGGCAGGAAATGCCGATGTCGCGATAGCCGAAGTCGTCGAACAGGGCGATCGCCCGCCCCTGCAGCGTGCTGACGAACGAGGCGTCGCCGACGCTGGAGATGTCCTGCACCGCGCGTTGGCTGATGCGTTGACGCACACCGGGCGTGCGCTCGGTATGCAGTTCGGCGTCGAAGGCGGTCGCGTTCCAGTCGACCAGGCGCAGCCCGTCGATCCGCCCGTGCAGGCGCCCCTCTATGCTGCCGAAGCCGAACACGCCGGTCAGCGCGTGCAGGTCGAGGCCGCGCAGCGCCAGATCGCTGGTGACCGTCGGCAGGACGCCGAATGGACGCTCGATCGACAGCGACGACACCTCGACGCTGCCGTCGAACAGGTCCATCGTCAGCCCGCCCTCGAAGTCGATGCGGTTGTCGGCATAGCGCACGGTCGGGATGCGTCCGGACAAGGTGCCGGCGAACGCCGGCCAGTCGAGTGCGGCTGCCATCATGCCCACGTCGAGCGCGTCCAGCCGCAGGGCCGTCTGCATCTGCAGGCCCGCGGCGCCCGTGGGCGGTTGCACCTGCAAGGTTTCGAAACCCACGCGCCCGCCGAGAAATGCAAACACGGCCGGCTCGCGCAGGCGCAGCGCACCCTGCCCGCTGTCCAGACGCCACTCCGCCGCCTCGAACGGCATGCCATACAGCGCCCCACCCTGCCAGGTAACGGCGCTGCGGACCGGCGTGGACGCCGAGTAACGCACCTCGCCGTCGAGCCCATCGAAACGGAAGCGACCGGCAGCGTCGCCGACATCGAGCTGCGCAAGATCCAGTTCGATCCGGCGCAGCGTGCCCGCATCGAGAAGGATCGCCGCCCCCACGCCCCCGGTCAGCGACAGGCCGGCCAGGCCCGACATCCCCAGCCAGCCGGACAGATAGCGCTCGGGCAATGCGGACGCATCCGCGCTGCGCAGGGTGAGATCGAGCGCACCGATACCTAGGTCCGATGTGAGGCGCGCATTGCCGGACACGCGCAGGGCGTCGCCGTCGTGCCAGTGCAGCCGCTGCAGGTTCCACTCGCCGTCACCGGCGCGCGCGATGTCGAGCCCCATCGCGACCGGCGCATCCGGCAGGTCGATGTACGCCGTGCCGATCAACACGTCGCCGCCGCGCAGACTGCCGTCGATGTGCGCCTCGACCGCGTCGTCCGGCAAGGCGAGTGCGACCCTGACGTCGGCTCCGACACCGTCGGCGGCGATGCTGCCGTCCTCGGTTTCGAGCGCGAGGCCGTCGACGTCGAGATCGGCCTCGACGCGCAGCGGCGCGTCGGTGGACGCCGTGATCCGGACCGGCCCGTCGAGTGCGCCGGCAGTCAACCGTGCACTCGGCCAACCGGCCCGCACCAGCGCTTCGACCCATGCAGCAGGCACGCGGCGCAGATCGATGCGGGTGGTCTCGGGCGCCGATGCCGGGCGCGACAACGCGACCTGCGCCGGGCCGGCGGCGAGCGTCGCATCGACCGAGCCGCCGTCGATCAGGAGCGACAGATGCAGTTCCGCGCCGTCCTCGCTGCGCACGGGGCCTTCGCAACGCCAGCGGACAACGGCTTCGCGCGTCTCACGCCGCAAGGGGCATGTCCATTCCAACCGCCGGAACCGCCATCCCAATGCGCCGGTATCGACGTCGTCGGCCTGCAGTCGTAAGCGGCCTTCGGGTGCGGCGCTGGGCCAGTCGAGCGTCAACCGGACATCGCGCAGCGTTGCCGCGGCCGTTTCGACGCGTTCGATCCGCGCCTGCATCGACTGCGCCTGAACGGCCACGGGCACGCAGGCCACGAACAGGGTTACGATCCACGGCACGGGAAGCGGCATCGCCGCAGGATACCCGCCACATCGAGGACGCGATGAATCGATTGCTGCTGGTCGAGGACGACCCCACAAGCCGCAGTTTCCTGCAAGCCGCCAGCGCGGCGCTCCCCGCCGAGGTCGACATCGCCGACTCGGTCGAGGCGGCCTATGCACTGGCCACCGTCAATGCCTACGACGCCTGGCTGATCGACGCGAATCTGCCCGACGGCAGTGGCGCGGCTCTGCTCGCGCGGCTGCGTGCCGATGGCCGCGATACGCCGGCGATCGCCCACACCGCCAACAGCGAACGTCGCGCCCTGGACGCGCTTCGCGCGGAGGGCTTCGAGATCGCGATCAGCAAGCCCCTGGCCGCCGATGCCTGGCAGGGGGCCATCCGTCGCGTGCTGGTCCGGTCGCAGGCCGATCGGCACGCCCCGTTGCCCGAAGCACGGCGCGGCGGCGAGGCCCCGTTGTGGAATCAGGCGACCGCCCTCGCTGCCGTAGGCGGCAACGCCCACAACGTCGACGGCCTGCGCGATCTGTTCGTGGGCGAGCTCGAAATGACGCGCGCGCGCATCGCGGCGGCCAGCGACGCCGGGGACATCTCCGCGCTGCGCGGTGAACTGCATCGGCTGCGGGCTGGCTGCGGCTTCGTCGGCGCCGAGCGGCTGGGTATGGCGGGTCGTCTTCTGCATGCGGCGCCGGGCTCCCGGCCGGCCCTGCAGGCATTTCTGGACGCGCTCGACGCGACACGCGCCAGCGCCCCCTGAACACTCAGCGCCGGGACAGTTGCGCCGCCAGCTCCCACGACTTGAGCCCGCGCGGCCCCAGATGGAAGGCCAGCACGCCACGCAGCGCCCGCCGCAGGCTGGCCATGTCGGCAGGCTCGGGCGGCACGTCGGCCGCGAGCGCGAGCAGCGCGGCGCCGGTCGCAGCCGAGGTGCGGTCCGCGGCCTCGCCGTCGCGGCGCAGCCGTCGTGGACCATGTTCGGGGTCGAGCCGGTAACGCGCGGCCGGTTCGATCGCCTCGCCCTCCCCGTCGGTGTCGAAGCCCAGGCCCAGACCGATCGCTTCGAGCAGGTCGCGCTCGAAGCGCCGCAGACTCCAGGCCAACGGCGCCTCGTCCAGGCGCCGGCGCACGTCGGCGAAGGCGGCGTAGAGTTCCGGCGCCGGGTCCTGCCGCGGCGCAAGCCGTAACACCAGTTCGCAGACGTAGAAACCGGCGAGCATCGCGTCGCCGGTGAGTCGCGGCGCGGCATCGAGCGCTTCGGCCGACCGGAGCTGCGCGAGTTCACCGCGCAGGACCGCACCGAGCCGCACATGCTGCAGGGGTTGCAGCGCGGCGCGCAGCACGTGCTTCTTCGGCCCCTGCACGCCGCGTGCGACCAGGCCGAGCCGGCCATGATCCTGGCTCAGGACTTCGACCAGCAGGCTTGTTTCGCGCCAGGCGCGCGCATGCAACACGAACGCAGGCTGGTCTTCGATCCGCATGCGCGTGCGGCGGACTCAGCCGGCGCCGATCCGCGCGAAGAATGCCTCGCCGGTCAGGTGCTCATCGGGCCCGGCCAGCGCGTACCAGTCGGGTTTGGCATCGACGAAGATTTCCGACTCGAAGCGGGCGCCGGGAATCGCATCGAACAGGCCTGCGGCGACGAAATGCTGTCCATCGCCGGTGCTGTGGAAGAACAGCGCGCTGCCACACTCCCTGCAGAACGCGCGCTCGGCCCAGTCGGAGGAGGTGAACCGGCCGATGCGCATTGCGCCCGATTCGATACGCATGTCCGTGCCGGCATGCAGCACCATCGCCGGACCGCCATGCCAGCGGCGGCAGGCGCCGCAATGACAGGCGTGGACCTCGTGCGCATCGCCGGGCACGCTCAGCACCACCGCGCCGCACAGACACCTGCCCTGCAGGCGCGCGTCGCTTCTTCCGGTTTCGATGTCCATCGATCCGCCTCGAGTCAGTCGCCGTAGCCGAGTGCCTTCAGCGCGGCCTCGTCATCCGACCAGCCCTCGCGCACGCGCACCCAGGTTTCCAGGAACACCTTCGCATCGAACAGCCGTTCCATCTGCAGCCGCGCCTTGGTGCTGATCTCCTTGAGCCGCGTGCCGGCCTTGCCGATCACGATGGCCTTCTGCCCTTCGCGCTCCACCCAGATCACCGCGCCGATGCGCAGCATGGTGCCGTCGATGCTGAAGCTCTCGATCTCGACCGTGGTCGCGTACGGCAACTCGTTGCCGAGCTGGCGCATCAGCTGCTCGCGCACGAGCTCGCCGGCAAGGAAACGCTGGCTCTTGTCGGTGATCTCGTCCTCGCCGTACAACGCATCCTGCGCCGGCACCAGCGGCAGCACGGTCGACACCAGCTGCTGCAGGCCGCTGCGCTTGAGCGCCGACAGCGGTACGACGCCGGCGAAGTCGCGACCCTCGCTGACCTTCTGCAGGTAGGGCAGCAGTTCGGTCTTGTCCTTGACGCGGTCGACCTGGTTGACGACCAGCACGACCGGCACGCCGGCCTCGCGCAGCGCGTCGAAGGCCAGGCTGTCCTCTTCGTCCCAACGCCCCGCCACGACCACCAGCAGTGCGGCGTCGACACCCTCGAGCGCGCCACGCGCGGCGCGGTTCATGATGCGGTTCATCGCGCGCTTCTGCTCGCGATGGATGCCCGGCGTGTCGACCAGCAGCAGCTGGCCTTCGGGGAACGTGGCGATGCCGAGCAGCCGATGGCGCGTGGTCTGCGGGCGGTTGGAGACGATGCTGACCTTCGCGCCGACGAGGGCGTTGACCAGGGTGGACTTGCCGACATTGGGTCGGCCGATGACGGCGACGAAGCCGGCGTGGTGGGGCGTATGGGGTTCGGTCATGCCGGCATTCTACGGAAATGCCGGGGACGCGACGGCGACCAGCGCCGCGGGGCGCCCTCAGCCCTGACGGTTGACGTCGATCTGGGCGATGACGGCCTCGGCGGCCTGCTGTTCGGCGGCCCGGCGCGAGCTGCCTTGCCCCTCGGCGGCGATCCCGGCCTCCACCAGCGTGCACCGCACGTGGAAGGTCTTGGCATGTTCTTCGCCGCTTTCCGACAGCAGCTCGTAGACCGGTAGCGGCTTCTGGCGTCCCTGCAGCCATTCCTGCAGGCGCGTCTTGGCATCCTTCGCCACACGGCCGCCGGCAAGCGCGACGAAGGTCTTTTCGAACAACGGGAGCACGACATCGCGACAGGCATCGAGCCCGGCATCGAGATACACCGCAGCGATCACGGCCTCGAGCGCGTCGGAGAGAATCGAATCGCGGCGATGCCCGCCCGACTTCAACTCGCCGGCGCCGAGCACCAGGCGCGCGCCCAGTTCGAGCTCACGGGCAACCGCAGCCAGTGAGGATTCGCGCACCAGCTCGGCACGGGCCCGGGTCAGCGTGCCTTCGTCGGCATTGGGCCAGCGTGCGAACAGAGCCTCGGCGATCAGCGCGCCGAGGATCGCGTCGCCGAGAAATTCCAGACGTTCGTTGTGCGGGGCACCGGCGCTGCGGTGGGTCAGCGCCTGGGTCAGCAGCTCGGGTTGGCGGAAGACATATCCGGCGAACCGTCCCTGCTGACGATCAAACTCCGTCGCCACCGCGGGTCAGCGTCTGGGTCGCGTGGAACTTGCCCACCACGTCGAGATTGAAGATCAGCGGGCGGCGCACTTCGTACTGCACGTCCATCTGCCAGCCGTTGTCGGCGCGGCGGATCTTGACGTGCTCGGGCTTCACGTTTTCAGTGTAATCGATGCGCAGCCGTCGGAAGAACAGATCCTGCATGCGCGCAGGGCCCGCCTCGATTGCAGCCTGATCCCTGGACAAACCCTTGAGCGCCGATTTGACGCTGTAGTACTCCGAATACATCGGGAACAGCTTCATCCCGACATAGGCGAAGAACCCGATCAGGCCCAGCACCACGATGAAGCCCAGCAGGGTGATACCGCGTTGCGTGTCTCTCATGACGATCCCCTAGATCGATACCGCTTGTTACTTGATGCCCTGGCCGATCCTGCCCCAATCGACCCAGCCCGGCGCCGCGGTATCGACGTTCATCCACACCAGGAACGCCTTGCCGCGCAATTGCGTCTCGGGAAGCGTACCCCAGAAGCGGCCATCGTCACTGCGGTCTCGGTTGTCGCCCATGACGAAATAATGGCCCTGCGGCACCTCGAACGTGCCCTCGCCCAGATGGAACGGCGCGGCCTGGTCGATGTGCAGGATCTCGTGGCTGTGGCCCGGCATCTGCTCGGTGTAGACGGAGGCGCCGGTCATCTCCGCGCCCCGGCCCACACCCTCGTAGGTGCCCGTGCGCTGGTATTGGAACGGCGTGCCATTGACGAAGACCTGGTTGTCGCGGAACTCGACCGTGTCGCCCGGCAGGCCGATCACACGCTTGATCCAGTCCTGGTCGGGGTGCTGCGGCGGACGGAACACCACCACGTCACCTCGCCCGGGCTCGCCGATGTCGATGACCTTCTTGTTGATGATCGGCAGACGGATGCCGTAGCTGAACTTGTTGACCAGGATGAAGTCGCCGATCAGCAGCGTCGGCATCATCGAACTGGACGGAATGCGGAAGGGCTCGGCGACGAAGCTGCGCAGGATCAGCACCACGAACAGCACCGGGAAGAACGCCTTCGCGTAATCGACGACGATCGGCTCCTTCTCCTCGAGCAGGCCGGCGCGACGCGCGCGCGCCTTGGCGAGCACCAGTTTGTCCAGCAGCCAGATCACGCCCGTCAGGACGGTCAGCACGACCAGCGCGGTTTCGAACCACTTCATGCAGCATCCTTAAGCTGAGCGGGGCCGGACGGCCGCCGCTATGAAAACACGGATCAGGACTCGCGCGACGTGCTCAGAACCGCCAGGAACGCTTCCTGCGGAATCTCCACGCGCCCGACCTGCTTCATGCGCTTCTTGCCTTCCTTCTGCTTCTCCAGCAGCTTCTTCTTGCGCGAGATGTCGCCGCCGTAGCACTTGGCCAGCACGTTCTTGCGCAGCGCCTTGACCGTGGTACGGGCGATGATCTGCGCGCCGATCGCGGCCTGGATGGCCACGTCGAACTGCTGGCGCGGAATCAGGTCCTTCATCTTCTCGGTCAGCTCGCGGCCGCGGCGCTCGGCATGCGTGCGATGCACGATCAGCGACAGCGCATCGACCTTGTCGCCATTGATCAGCGTGTCCACGCGCACGAACGGACCGGCCTGGAAGCGCAGGAAGTGGTAGTCCAGCGAGGCGTAGCCGCGGCTGACGGACTTGAGCTTGTCGAAGAAGTCCAGCACCACTTCGGCCATCGGCAGCTCGTAGCTGATCTGCACCTGGCTGGCCATGTACTGAATGCCGATCTGCATGCCGCGCTTGTCCTCGCACAGCTTGATGATCGCGCCGATGTAGGCCTCGGGCGTGAGGATGTTGGCGCGGATGATCGGCTCGCGCACTTCCTCGATCAGGTTCGACTGCGGCAGCTTGGCCGGGTTGTCGAGCGGCATCACCTCGCCGTCGGTCTTGAGCACCTCGTAGATCACCGTCGGCGCGGTGCTGATCAGGTCGAGGTTATATTCGCGCTCCAGACGCTCCTGCACGATCTCCATGTGCAGCATGCCCAGGAACCCGCATCGGAAGCCGAAGCCCATCGCCTCGGAACTTTCGGGCTCGAAGCGCAGCGCGGCATCGTTGAGGCGCAGCTTGTCGAGCGCCTCGCGCAGGTCCGGATAGTCCTCGGCATTCACCGGAAACAGGCCGGCGAACACGCGCGGCTGCATTTCCTGGAAACCCGGCAGCGGCGTCTCGGCAGGCTTGGCGGCGAGAGTCAGTGTGTCGCCGACCGGCGCGCCATGCACGTCCTTGATCGACGCGGTGATCCAGCCCACCTCGCCCGCCTTGAGTGCGGCCAGCTCTTTGCGCTTGGGCGTGAACACACCGACCTTGTCGACGTCGTGCGTACGCCCGGTCGACATCACCAGGATCTTGCTCTTGGGCGTGATCTCGCCCTGCATCACGCGCACCAGCGACACCACGCCGAGGTAGTTGTCGAACCACGAGTCGATGATCAGCGCCTGCAGGCGATCAGTATCGCGCGGCTTCGGCGGCGGAATGCGATGCACGATCGCTTCGAGCACTTCTTCCACGTTGAGGCCGGTCTTGGCGCTGACCGCGACCGCGTCCTCGGCATCGATGCCGATGACGGCCTCGATCTCGGCCTTGGCGCGATCCACGTCGGCCGTGGGCAGGTCGATCTTGTTGAGCACCGGGACCACTTCCAGGCCCTGCTCGACCGCGGTGTAGCAGTTGGCGACCGACTGCGCTTCCACGCCCTGCGCCGCGTCGACGACCAGCAGCGCGCCCTCGCATGCGGCCAGCGAGCGGCTGACCTCGTAGGAGAAGTCGACGTGGCCGGGCGTGTCGATGAAGTTCAGATGGTAGATCTGCCCGTCGCGCGCCTTGTACGGCAGCGAGACCGACTGGGCCTTGATCGTGATGCCGCGCTCGCGCTCGATCGGATTCGAATCGAGCACCTGCGCTTCCATCTCACGCGCCTGCAAACCGCCACAGAGCTGGATGATGCGATCGGCGAGCGTCGACTTGCCGTGGTCGACGTGGGCGATGATGGAGAAGTTGCGGATGTTCCGCATCGGGTCGTGGGTCATGGGCGGCGGCCGAGCCGTCGTCGAAAAGATAACGGGCGATTATCGCACAGGGATCGCGCCGCAAACGGCGGCCGCGCCTCCACGCGCCTGCTGCGGAGCCAGACATGCGACGGCCCGCATGAAGCGGGCCGTCGTCTCATCCGCGTGGCGCGTCTCAGCGCTCTGCCGTCTCGGGCACCGACACGGCGCGATATTGCGTCGCCCCACCGCGGCCGCGGACCAGCAGCATCACCGTGTCGCCGGGCGAAACACTTTGCAGGGCCCGGTCGAGTGCGGCCACGGTGCCGACCGGCGTGCGACCCACGCGCAGGATCACGTCTCCGGGCGCGATGCCGGCGTTTGCAGCAGCGCCGCGGCCAGCGCTGGCGACCAGCACACCTTCATCGGCCCCCAGGCCGTACTGACGGCGCTGGGCAGCGTCGAGGTCGCGGCCGACGAGGCCGAGCGGATTGGCGCTGGCTGCTGCCGGCTGCCCGTCGCTCCGGTCACCCCGCGGCGTCGAAGCGCTCTGCGCGCCGGCCAGCTGGTCGAGGGTCACGTCGATATTGCGGACGCGCCCTTCGCGGTACACACCCAGCTTCACCTTCGTGCCCGGCGCTTTGCTGCCGATCAGCGGCGGCAGCTCGGCAGGCTGCACGATGTCGCGGCCGTCGACCGAACGGATCACATCGCCCGGCTCGATTCCCGCGCGCGCGGCCGGACCGCCGGGCAGCACGGTATTGACCAGCGCGCCCCGGGTATCGGGCAGATCCAGGCCCTTGGCCTGGTCGGCGGTGATCGAGGTCGCCTGGAACTCGACGCCGACCTGACCACGCTGCACGCTGCCGGTGTCCTTGATCTGCTCGGCGACGTTCGCGGCCAGGTCGATCGGAATCGCGAAGCTCACGCCCATATAGCCGCCGGAATTGCTGAAGATCTGCGAGTTGATTCCGATCACCTCGCCCGCCACGTTGAGCAACGGACCACCGGAGTTGCCCTGGTTGATCGGCACGTCGGTCTGGATGAAGGGCACGTAGCGCTGATCGGCGTACTGGTTGGAGCGCTGCACGGCACTGACGATGCCTGCCGTCACCGATTGCTCGAAGCCGAACGGCGAGCCGATCGCCACCGCCCACTGGCCCGGCTTGACGCTCGCGCCATTGCCGAAGCGCAGCGTCGGCAGGCCGGCCGCGTCGATCTTCAGCACCGCGACGTCCGATTCGGCATCGCTGCCCACGACCTCCGCGGCGAACTCGCGCCGATCCGACAGGCGCACGGTGACTTCATCGGCGCCGTCGACGACGTGGTGATTGGTCAGCAGGTAGCCATCGGCGGAAATAATGAAACCGGTGCCCATCGAACGCCCGCGCGGCGCATTGCCGCCCGGGCCACGCGGGCCGCCGGGCATCTCGAAGCCGGGGCCGAAGAACCGCCGGAAGATTTCCGGAATCTGCGCATCGTCGGGCATCTGCTGACCCCGCGACTGTCGCGCCCCGATCGTCGACTCGATGCTGACCACGGCCGGCGCGACGCGCTCGACGAGGCGGGTGAAATCGGGCAGGCCGGTGACCAGCGGCGCTTCGGGCGTCGAAGACACGCTGGCCGCGGCATCGGCCGGGCTCTGCGCGCCCGACTGCGCCGTGGCGCTGGGCAGTACGAAGGTGGTGGTGGCCGCCGAGAGTACGGCGACCAGAGAGACGGCAAGCAGGGATTTCTTCATCGAGGACATGGCGTATCCGCGTCAATCAAACAGGAAAACAAGGGGAAGCGGCGCGTCGAGGACGCGCGCACGAGGCAATCGCAGGCTCCGAAGATGCCCGGAATCAGGGCTGGCGGCGCGGCGCTTCGACCGGGAACGCCGGCAGCACATTGCTGCCACCCGAGCGCGCTTGGCCGAACGACGGCGCCGGGAACGTTTCGCCATAACGCACCGAGAAACTGCTGTCGGCGGTCAACGACGAGGCCTTCGGCCAGGGCCGCGATGCCACCGTCGCCGGCAGACCGGAACTCACAGCGGCCTCGACCAGCAACCGGTCCGCGCCTGCCGGAACCGAGCCGCCCCCGGCCACCGGAGCGCCGCCAGAGCCGGCCGCCGCGACGCGCGTCGCCGACTCCTGGCGCGCTTGGGCGCCGCGCAACGCGGCGCGCTGCGACTGGCCGCGCGAGGCACGCTCACCACTGCTGCGCCGTGGCACTTCGGCCACCGCCAGCGCTGCCGCGCCGGCGAGTGCCGTACCTTCCACCGCCATCGGTCCCTCGACCAGGGCCGACGCATCGGCAGCAGCATCGCCCGCGATCGCCGGCGCCGCGACAGACGACATATCGGCCATCAGCGGCGGAGCAACACGTTCTTCTTCGAGCGTACCGGGGCGTCCGACGAACAAGGCGACCAGGGCGACCGACGCGGCAAGCGCGGCGCCACCGCCCCAGCGCAGCAGGCGCGGACGTCGGCCCGCCGCAGCCGGCGCCATCACCACATGACCGTCGGCAATGCCGCGCGCGACGCGGTCCGCGAAATCGGGAGGCAGCAACGAAACCTGACGGCCACGCAGCACGTCGCCGCAGACCTGCCAGCGCTCGAAACAACCGGAGAGCTCGGCATCGTGTTCGAGCCGACGGCGCAGGAAACGCGCTTCGTCCTGGCCGAGCTCGCCGTCGAGCATCGCCGACAGCTGCAGGCGGTTGAAACGCTCGAGCCTGTCGGGATCCGGGCCGGGGTGCAGGGCATCCATATCGTCGACGGTGTTCATCGGGTCACGCGCTCCACTTGTCTCTCGTTATCCATCAGGGGTCTGAGTTCGCGATCGATCGCATCGCGCGCCCGGAAGATCCGCGAACGCACCGTGCCGATCGGGCAGCCCATGCGTTCGGCGATCTCTTCGTAGCTCAGGCCATCGACCTCGCGCAGGTTGATCGCCACCCGCAACTCTTCGGGCAATGCTTCGACCGCACGCATCACGGTTTGTTCCAACTGCTGACGCATGAGTTCGCGTTCGGGCGTATCGCTGTCGCGCAGGCGGATGCCGCTGTCGAAGTGCTCGGCATCATCGATATCGATATCGTCGGTAGGCGGACGGCGGTTGTGCGCCACCAGATGATTCTTGGCGGTGTTGACCGCGATGCGGTGGAGCCAGGTGTAGAACTGCGCGTCGCCGCGGAAATTCGCCATCGCGCGATAGGCACGGATGAAGGTTTCCTGCGCGACGTCCTGCACCTCGCTCCAGTCGGATATGTAGCGTCCGATCAGCGCCGCGATCCGGTGCTGGTATTTGCGCACCAGCAGATCGAAGGCAGCCGCATCGCCAGCCTGTACCCGCTTGACCAGTTCCTCGTCCAGTTGAATCCGCTCCTGGCTGTCGCGTTGCTCGACCATCGGGCCGGATCTCCTTTCGGGCCCGACCTGGTCCGGGCGATGAGACAGGACGCTGCGCGAAAAGTTCCGTCACAGCCGGTGTGGCATCGTCGCCGCCACCCGTCGTTCATCCTTGGGGCGGCAACAGCGTCCTGCAAGTCATGTCGTCGTCGCACACCGGTGCAATGCCGGCCATGAAGTTCAAGCGCACCTTTCAAGCGCTGATTTGACGACGCTCGCGCATCCTCGGGATCATAGGCGGATTCCCCGTACTCCAAAGAATGGTGCCGTATGTACGCAGGCCTCGACGGGCTTCGCTTCAGTCATTGGCAAGCCGACGCACGCGAGGACGGTGTGCTCGTGCTCGCGTTCGACCGCGCCGGCGAATCGGTCAACACCTTCGCCCAGGACGTGCTGATCGAACTCGACGCACTGCTCGAGCGCCTGGCGCTCGACCCGCCCAAGGCGCTGGTCATCCGTTCGGCCAAGGCCAAGGGTTTCATTGCCGGCGCCGACATCCGCGAATTCGCGCAGTTCGACGCCAAGGGCATCATCGGCGACTCGATCCGGCGCGGGCAGACGACGTTCCAGCGACTGGCCGAACTGCCCTGCCCCACGGTCGCCGCGATCCACGGCTTCTGCATGGGCGGCGGCACCGAGATTTCGCTGGCCTGCGACTACCGCGTCGCCAGCGACGATCCGTCGACGAAGATCGGCCTGCCTGAAGTGAAACTCGGCATCTATCCCGGCTGGGGTGGCAGCGTGCGTTTGCCGCGGCTGGTCGGCGCACCGGCGGCATTCGACATGATGCTCACCGGTCGCGCGCTGTCGGCCAAGGCCGCGCGCAACATCGGGCTCGTCGACAAGGTCGTCGAGCCGGCGCTTGTCGTCGACGCCGCCATCGCATTGGCCCGCAAGGGCACAACGCGTCCGTTCAAGCAGCGGTTGCTGGGTTGGGCGACCAATCTGTGGCCGATACGGCAGGCATTGGCGCCGGTGCTGGTCAAGCAGGTCGCACGCAAGGCGAAGAAGCAGCACTACCCGGCGCCGTACGCGATGATCGAGACGTGGCGACGCGCGTCGGGCGATACGCGCAGTCTGCTGGCCGCCGAGCGCAAGTCGGTGGTGAAGCTGGCCGGTACGTCGAGTGCGCGCAATCTCACCCGCGTGTTCTTCCTGATGGAGCGTCTCAAGGGACTCGGCGGCAAGGCGGCCGGGGGTCAGGCGCCGATCCGCCGTGTGCACGTGGTCGGCGCTGGCGTGATGGGGGGCGATATCGCCGCCTGGTCGGCCTACAAGGGCTTCGACGTCACGCTGCAGGACCGCGAGCAGGCATTCATCGACAAGGCGCAGGGGCGCGCCGCGACGCTCTTCGAAAAAAAGGTCAAGGACGCCGACAAGCGTCCCGAAGTCGCCGCGCGCCTGCGCTCCGATCTCGCCGGTGAGGGTGTCGCCGATGCCGACCTGGTCATCGAGGCGATCGTCGAGAACGCAGATGCCAAGCGCGGCCTGTACGCCGACATCGAACCGCGCCTGCCTGCGGACGCGCTGCTGACCAGCAACACGTCCTCGATTCCGCTCGACGAACTGCGTGCAGGCGTGCGGCGCCCGGGCCGGTTCGCCGGTCTGCACTACTTCAACCCGGTGGCGTCGATGCCGCTGGTGGAAATCGTCCATCACGACGCCGTCGATGACGCGACGACGCAGCGGCTGGCTGCGTTCTGCAAGGCGCTCGACAAGCTGCCTGTGCCCGTGGCCGGCACGCCGGGCTTTCTGGTCAATCGCCTGCTGTTTCCGTACATGCTCGAAGCCGCCAGCGCGTATGCCGAAGGCATTCCGGGCAAGGCGATCGACAAAGCGGCGGTCGATTTCGGCATGCCGATGGGGCCGATCGAGCTGATCGACACCGTCGGCCTGGATGTCGCGTCCGGCGTCGGTCAGGAGCTCGCGCCCTTTCTCGGCCTGCGCATTCCCGCATCGCTGGCGACGCCGCCGGCCGAGGGCCAGCGCGGCAAGAAGGATGGCCAGGGCCTGTACACCTGGACCGACGGCAAGCCGCAGAAACCCGACATGCCGAAGGACTACAAGGCGCCGGACGACCTGCAGGATCGCCTGATCCTGCCGCTGCTCAACGAGGCGGTGGCGGCACTGCACGATGGCGTGGTCGCCGATGCGGATCTGCTCGACGCGGGCGTGATCTTCGGGACCGGCTTCGCACCGTTCCGGGGCGGCCCGATCCAGTACATCCGCGAAACCGGCGCCGATGCCATCGTCGAACGTCTGCGTGGCCTGCAGGCTCGCCACGGCGACCGCTTCGCGCCGCGACCGGGCTGGGACAATCCGGCCCTGCGAGAAGCCTCGCGCGCGGTCTGATCCGCGCCGCTCCAACCATCGCAGGCGCTCCGGTGGGCGCCTGCGAACTTCAGTCCGAGTGGCGCATCGCCAGCGTAGCGGCGCGCGCCTGGAGCGCCTCGATCACCGCTTCGCGTTCCGATGTCGACAGGTCGAGCATCTCGAAGGCGTCGCCGAAGAACAGGCCATCGAAGGCCAGCGTGACCAGCAGCGCTTCGACAAAGTCCGGTCCGAGCTCGCGCAGCCGCTGCACGTGGGCGGTGGCGTAACGACGCGGCGCGTCCATCAGCTCGGGGGTGTTGACCGCCGCGGCGATGAAGGATTGCGTGGCCTTCGGCCCATGGAGTTTGGCTTCCATGCCCTGTCTTTGCGCATGTACGAACGCCTGCAGGTAGCCACCGGCGTGCGCGGGAAACAGCGCCTCGGCCGCGGCGAGATCTTCGCGGTGACGTTCCATGTGGTGCTCCACCACCCCACCGAGCAGCAGATCCTTGCTCGCGAAGTGATAGAGCAGCCCGCCCTTGCTGACGCCGGCCTCGGCAGCCACCGCATCGAGCGTGAGATGCGCCGCGCCGACGCGGTCGGCCACGGCCAGCGCGGCATCGAGGATGCGTTCGCGGGCATCGGTGCGGGACTTGCGGACCATGGCGTGACGTCTTGACCGGAAACCGGACATTCTAGACTATACCGTCCGGTCGGTTCAGTTGGCTGGAAGGAGCCTCGATGCAAGGGTCGTCGAATACCGTGTCGCCCGATCGCCCACGCGCGCCGATGGGCGCCGACGCCTATGCGGCGATGGGCTGGATCGAGGAATTCACCGAGCTGGCGCGTCTGGCGATCGCCGAAGAAGACGACGAGGCGCTGCGCCGCGGTTACGAGGACGCGCTGCTCAAGCGTGTGGTCTACCTGCGCGCTGCAGGCCTGTTCGACGTGGTGGAAATACGGCACCCGGCGCTGCGCGCCATGCTCGACGACGCGCGCTGAGTACAGGCCCGAGCGGGTGCCCGCACGATGCGGGTCGACTCACATCGTGTGGGTCGACTTCTCGGACTGCAGCGTGCCGGCCAGCAGGGTTTCGATGCGGTTCTTGACCGCCTCGCCTTCCGGTGTATCGGCGAACTGCACACCCACACCCGCCGTGCGGTTGCCCTGGGCGCCCGCCGGTGTCACCCACACCACCTTGCCTGCCGTCGGCAGCCGGTCGCTGGATTCGGGAAGGGTCAGCAGCAGGAATACCTCGTCGCCGAGGAAGTAGCGCTTGGGCGTCGGCACGAAGATGCCGCCCTGCTTGAGATAGGACATGTAGGCGTTGTACAGCGCGGCCTTGTCCTTGACGGCCAGCGACAGGATGCCCTGGCGCGCGCCTGCAGCAGTTGCGCTCATGTGTTGCGTTTCCAGCGGAGAAGTCAGGCGCGGGCGACGCTGCCGCGCCAGGCGAGCAGCAGCTCGGCGATGGCGAGATCGGCGCGCACCGTGGTCCTGAGCAGGTCGCGGGTGCGGTTGGCGGCGTCGAACCACGCGGCCAGCTTCCCGATTCCCGCGACATCGGTCAAGCCGGATGCACGCGCAAGTGCGAGATCGGCGGCGTGCGCGATGCGATCGGCGGCCGATTCATCGCCGGCCCATCGCTGCGCGGTGGCGACGACCGGCAGCTCGCCCTTCGCCAGGCCCGCAAGATCCTTGGCCACTTCGCGGCGCAACGCCATGCCCGCGCCGGCCAGCCAGTCGGCGGCGAGGCCCGGATGCCCGCGCGCGGCGTCGAGCGCTTCGATCGCATCGCTCTCGCGATGACCGCGTGCGACCAGCCAGGCCAGCGCTTCGTCGCGCGGCGGCAGGCGGAATTCGATGCGCTGACAGCGGCTGCGGATCGTCGCCGGCAGCCGCGCCGGGTTCGACGCGAGCAGCCACAGATGACGTCCGGGCTGCGGCTCTTCGAGCGTCTTGAGCAACGCGTTGCAGGCGGCGGTATTGATTGCATCGGCGGGATCGACGATCGCAACCTGCGCGCTGCCGTACTGCGGAGTCAGCGAGAGCTTCGACGACAGTTCGCGGATCTGCTCGATGACGATTTCGGTGCGCAGCTTCGTACCGTCCTTGGTCGGCACGAAGGACACGCCATGGAAATCCGGATGCGTGCCCGCGGCCAGCAGCTGCGCGACGCGGGCGTCGCGATCGGCGCCGAGCACGTACGCGGCGAGTGCATCGGCGACGCCACGCTGCCCCAGCTGCGCCGGTCCGCAGAACAACAGCGCATGGCCAAGCCTGCCGCCGTCCAGTGCGCCGCGCACCTGCTCGAAAATGCGCGCCTGCCAGGGCGCGAAATCGCTCGCGCTCATGCGGCGGCCCGAGCCGTCTGCAGCGCCCGCACCGCATCGGCGGCAACGAGCTCGGCGCTGCGCGTGGCGTCGATGACGCGGATGCGCTGCGGTTCGGCCTGCGCGCGCGCCAGGAACGCGCCGCGCACGCGTTCGAAGAACGCGTCCTGCTCGGCCTCGATGCGGTCCGGCGTCGCATCGCGGCCCCGCGCGCGGGCGCGCCCCTGCTGCACACCGATGTCGAGCAGCAAGGTGATGGCCGGTGCGATGCCCACGTGCGCAGTTTCGAGCGCGGCGATCCGTGCCGGATCGATGCCGCGGCCGCCGCCCTGGTAGGCGTAACTGGAATCGGTGAAGCGGTCGCTGATGACCCAGGCGCCGCGCTCGAGCGCCGGCACGATGGTCTCGTGCACGTGTTGGGCGCGGGCGGCGAACATCAGCAGCAGTTCGGTGTCAGGACGCGCGGGCTCATGACCGGGATCGAGCAGCAGGCCGCGGATCAGCTCGGCCAGCGGCGTGCCGCCCGGCTCGCGCGTGCACACGACCTCATCGCCCGACGCAGCCAGCGCGTCGCACAGGGCGCGCAGCACCGTGGTCTTGCCGGCGCCCTCGCCGCCTTCGATCGTGACGAAGCGCGGATACGTGCGCAGGGCGTGCCCCAGGGCGCTCATTCCGCATCTCCGACATTGCCGGTCGCCGTTTCCACCTCGACCTCGTTCGGTGGTGCGGCCTCGCCGCCGGCCGCCGATTCGGCCGACTGCCCGCTGCTGGCATTGCCGCTGCCGAACTTCGAGCGGTAGCGACGCACGTATTCGCGCACCGCCACATTGTGCGCGGCGTAGGTCGGCGAGAACACATGGCGCCCGCTGCCGTCGCCCACGGCGACGAAGTACAGCGCGTCGCCATCGGCCGGATGCGTGGCGGCATGGATGGCCGCCGCGCCGGCCATCGCGATCGGCGTCGGCGGCAGGCCGTCGCGGGTGTAGGTGTTGTAGGGCGTGTCGGTCTGCAGGTCGCGGCGGCGGATATTGCCGTCGTAGGCCGTGCCCATGCCGTAGATCACGGTCGGGTCGGTCTGCAGGCGCATGCCGAGCTTGAGCCTGCGATTGAACACGCCCGAGATCGCCGGCCGCTCTTCGGCGATGCCGGTTTCCTTCTCGATGATCGAAGCGAGGATCAGCGCTTCCTCGCGACTGCGCAGTTCGAGCCCGTCCGCGCGCGCCTCCCAGGCCCGGTCGAGCGCGGCTTCGAGCGCTTCGTTGGCGCGACGCAGCAGGTCGATGTCGCTGTCGCCGGTCGTGTAGAGGTAGGTCTCCGGCAGGAAGCGGCCTTCGGGATGCACGCCGGACTTGCCAAGCGCGTCCATCAGCGCCGCATCGTCGAGGTCCTGCAGCGTCTGCACCAGCGGCGTCGCGCGTCCGAGTGCGGTGCGCAGCTCGCGGATGTTCCAGCCCTCGACGATGGTGAAGCGGTGATGGACGACCTTGCCGTCGCGCATGCGCACCAGCAGGTCGCGCGGCGTGGTCGTCGGGTCCAGCGGGTATTCGCCGACCTGGATGCGCGCATCGGCGCCCAGCTCGCGTGCCAGCAGGCGCCACTCCAGCTCGTGACCCTCGACTGCACCCGCCTCGCGCAGGCGCGACAGCACGCGCGCGAACGAGTCACCCCGTGCGACGACGAGCGTGCCGTCCTGCGCCAGGCCCGACAGCGGCGCATCGGCGAAGCGGGTGTAGCGCGCATGCAGGACATAGGCGGCGACGGACGCGACCAGCGCAATGATGACCAGCCCGGCCAGCAGGACCTTGAGCAAGCGGCGGCGGGGACGGGGCGTTGCGGGTTCGGTCATGGGCGGCGGTGGCCGTCGATGCAGTTGCGGGCGTGCAGGATACCGTGGCCGGCGGAACGGCATGCAGTCGCCGCGGCTGGCCGCACGGCTCGCCTGCGTCGAACAGCCGTCGATGCATTGCCGACGTCTGCGCGCATCTGCGGACCGGAGGCGGATCCGCTTACGCGAGGGCGCGCCTGTGCGCGATCCGGGCGACCATCAGCACTCGACACATCGTGAATCGCGCGCAAGCGCGCTCCTACAGGACGCGCGTCAGCCCGCCAGACCAAGTGCCCGCAGCGTGCCGCGGGCCTTTGCACGGGTCTCGTCGAGTTCGCGCATCGGATCGGAATCGGCAACGATGCCGGCGCCGGTCCGGAAGCGCGCGGCATCGCCCTCGATCTCGGCGCTGCGGATCAGGATGTTGAGGTCGAGGTCGCCGTCGCGGTTGAGCCAGCCCATCGCGCCGGTGTAGGCGCCGCGGCCCTGCCCTTCGAGTTCGGCAATGATCTGCATGCAGCGCACCTTGGGGCAGCCGGTGATCGTGCCGCCGGGAAACACCGCGGCGATCGTGCGGCCTGGCGTCGCGTCCTCGCGCAGGCGGCCACGCACGTTGCTGACGATGTGGTGCACGTGCGCGTAGCTCTCCACGCACATCAGCTCGTCGACCTCGACGCTGCCCGGCACGCAGACGCGACCCAGATCGTTGCGTTCGAGATCCACCAGCATCACGTGCTCCGCGCGCTCCTTGGGATGGCCGACCAGTTCCTGCACGCGGGCGACATCGTCGTCGCCGTCGAAACGCGCGCGTGTGCCGGCGATCGGACGGGTTTCGACCAGATCGCCGCGCACCGACACCAGACGTTCGGGCGAGGCGCTGGCGACCGCCCAGCCCTCGCCCTGCACCAGGCCGGCGAACGGTGCTGGGTTGTGCGTGCGCAGGCGCGCGTAAAGCGCGGCCGATTCGAGCGCGCCGTCGAAGCGCGCCGTCCAGCCGCGCGAGAGGTTGGCCTGGAACACGTCACCGGCGGCGAGGTAATCGAGCACGCGGCGCACGCCGTCGGTGAAACGATCGGGCGCGTCCTCTTCGAGCGCGGCCGGATCACGCCACGGCGCGGGAGCCGCCACCGGCGCCTGCGCGGCCCCGACGAGTTCGGCGAGCAGGGTTTCGGTGCCGGCTTCGGCAACGGCGATGCATTCGCCCGTGGCATGGTCGCGCAGCACCGCGGCCGGGCAGCGCCACGCGACCGCCACCGGCAGGCCACCGACCGCGTGCGGCAGCGCCAGCACCGGCTCGACCTGCCCGGCCAGCTCGTAGCCCAGATACAGCGCCCAGCCACCGCGGAACGGCCAGCGCGGTTCCTCGCGTGGCGTGCGCAACGCCGACCAGGCGGCGTCGAGCGCATCGAGGAACGGCGCATCGACGCTCGCGCCCGTCGCGTCGCGGGTAACGCCGTCGGCATCGAGCTGCAGTCGTGTGCCGTCGGTCGCCAGCAGCAGATCCCAACGGGCGTGCGCGGTGCCGTGCGCGACCGACTGCAGCAGCAGCGGGTGGCGTGCGGGTGCGGCGCGCTGCAATGCCAGCAGATCGGTGTCAGCGGGAAGCGACTGGGTGATCAGCACGAAGGTGCGTCCGGGCTCGTGGCGGTCAGCTGTCGAGTTCGGTCCAGCGCAGGTAGGCCGCGTCGAGCGCGTCCTGCGCCTGCTGCAGCGCCTGGCCGTGCGCAGCGATCGCGGACGGTTCCCGCTGGTAGAAGCCAGCGTCGTTCATCTCGCCGGTCATCGTCGCGATCTCGGTTTCCAGTGCGTCGATGCGCGCGGGCAACTGTTCGAGTTCGCGCTGGTCCTTGTAGCTGAGCTTGCGCTTGGACACGACCGGCGCCTCCGCCACAGCCGGTGTCGAAGCGGCCTGCACCGCGCTCGCCGCGGATTTGGGTGCCAGCGTGGTCGCCGGCAGCGCCTCGCCCGGCTGCGGACGCTGGCGCAGCCAGTCCTCGTAGCCGCCGATGTATTCGCCGACGTGGCCATCGCCTTCCATCACCAGCGTCGAGGTCACCACGTTGTCGAGGAAGTCGCGGTCGTGGCTGACCAGCAGCAGCGTGCCCGGATACTCGCCAAGCAATTCCTCGAGCAGCTCCAGCGTCTCGACGTCCAGATCGTTGGTCGGTTCGTCCATCACCAGCAGGTTCGACGGCTGCGCGAACAGCTTGGCCAGCAGCAGACGGTTGCGCTCGCCGCCCGACAGGCGGGTGATCGGCGCGCGCGCGCGTTCGGGCGTGAACAGGAAATCCTGCAGATAGCCGATCGCGTGCTTGCGGGTGCCGTTGATCTCGACGAAATCCTGGCCCTCGGCCACGTTCTCCAGCGCGTTCCAGTCCTCGCGCAGCGTCGCGCGGTACTGGTCGAAGTACGCGATCTGCAGCTGCGTGCCCGAGCGCACCTCGCCGGCCTGCGGCTGCAGTTCGCCGAGCAGCAGCTTGAGCAGCGTGGTCTTGCCGGTGCCATTGGCACCGATCAGGCCGACGCGATCGCCGCGGAAGATCGTCGTCGAGAAATCACGGATCAGCTGGCGATCGCCGAAACCGAACGACACGTCGTTGAGTTCGACGACCTTCTTGCCGGAATTGCCGGCGGAGGCCGCGGCCATGCGCACGTTGCCGGTGAGGTCGCGGCGCTGCGCGCGTTCGACACGCATCGCCTTGAGCCGGCGCACGCGACCTTCGTCGCGGGTGCGGCGGGCCTTGATGCCCTGACGGATCCACGCCTCTTCCTGCGCCAGCAGCTTGTCGAAACGCGCCTGTTCCTGCGCCTCGGCGTTGAGCCGTTCTTCGCGGCGGCGCACGTAGTTGTCCCAGTCGCCCGGCCAGCTGGTGAGCTTGCCGCGGTCGATCTCGATGATCCGCGTGGCCAAGGAGCGCAGGAAGCGGCGGTCATGGGTGACGAAGACGATCGCGCCGGCCCACTGTTTGAGAAAACCTTCGAGCCAATCGATTGCGGCGATGTCGAGATGGTTGGTCGGCTCGTCGAGCAGCAGGATGTCCGGCGCCGACACGACTGCGCGCGCCAGCAATACGCGCCGCTTCATGCCACCCGACAGCCGCGTGAACGCCGCATCGCCGTCGAGCTGCAGGCGCTCGAGCACCTCGGTCACGCGCTGGTCGATGCGCCAGCCGTCGAGCGCTTCGATGCGCGCCTGCACATCGGCCAGCGCGTCGTAGTCCTCGGCATGCAGCAGGCGGTGGTACTCGGCCAGCGCCGCGCCTGCCTCGCCCAGACCACCGGCGACGACGTCGAAGATGCTGCCGTCCGCACCGGCGGGCACTTCCTGCTCCAGGCGCGTCACGCGCACGCCCTGCTCGCGGCGGATCTCGCCGTCGTCGGGCTTGAGTTCACCATCGATCAGGCGCATCAGCGTGGACTTGCCGGCACCGTTGCGACCGATCAGGGCGATGCGTTCGCCACGTTCGATCGACAGCTCGACACCGTCCAGCAGCAGGGGGCCGCCGACGCTGTAGTCGACGGCATTCAAGGTCATCAAAGGCATCCGCACAGTGTAGCGCCCTGTTCACACCGGACGTCCGTCGCATTCCCGGACATCCGCGCGCCGGAGCACGCCGACTTAGGGCTGGCCCTAGTTGGTCCCGCATGCCCATCGGGGTATCCAGTGTGGGTACTCCGGTCGCCCGCGCCTCACGCGCCGCCATCCGCCCCCTCCCAGGAGACGCCGATGAATGCCATTTCTGCCGTTGGTGAACGCCCTTCCCTTCCCGCGCTCGATGCCCAGGCCCCGCGTGGCCTGACGATCCAGTACGGCGACACCCTGTCGGGCATCGCCGCGAAGCTGGGGGTTCCGCTCGACAGGCTGCTGGCCGCGAATCCGCAGATCCTGAATCCGGACGTCATCTATCCCGGCGACCAGCTCAACGTCCCGGGTGGCGCGGGTGGCGGCAATGCGGGTGGCGACTACACCGTGCAGTCCGGCGACACCCTGTCCGGCATCGCGGGCACGCACGGCGTGTCCCTGCAGTCACTGACCGCCGCCAACCCGCAGATCGCCAATCCGGACCTGATCTTCATCGGTGACCGCATCCAGCTGCCCGGCGCCGGGGCACCTGATGGCGGCGGGGCGCCCGATGGCAGCACCGGTCCGGTGACGGGTCCGGACGCAACCGAGCCGGCTGCACCGGGCGGCGATGCCGGTGGCGTCACTGCCGCGCAGCTGCAGCAGATCGTGCCCCAGCTCAGTGCGAGCAAGGCCGAGGCGGTCGCGCCGCATCTCAACGCCGCGATGGCCGAAGCCAACATCAACACACCCGAGCGCCAGGCGATGTTCATCGCCCAGCTGGCGCACGAGAGCGGCGGCTTCCACTACATGGAGGAAATCGCCAGCGGCGCGGCCTACGAGGGACGGACCGATCTGGGCAACACCCAGCCGGGCGACGGCGAGCGCTACAAGGGTCGCGGCTATATCCAGGTGACCGGCCGCCACAACTACACCGAGGCCGGACGCGCGCTCGGACTGGACCTGGTCAACAACCCGGAACTGGCCGCCCAGCCGGAGAACGCCGCGCGCATCGCCGCCTGGTACTGGGAGAGCCGTGGCATCAATGCCGCCGCCGACGCCGGCGACTTCACCCAGGTCACGCGCCTGATCAATGGTGGCACCAACGGCCTGGCCGATCGTCAGGCCTACTACGAGCGTGCAAGAGCGGCGCTGAGCTGATTGATCCGCAGGCGCTGGGCCCGCCAACCGCAACGGCGCGACCCGCTACGCGCCCGGCATTTCTGTAGGAGCGCGCTTGCGCGCGATGGGCTTCACCGGTCAAGCCCTATCGCGCGCAAGCGCGCTCCTACAAGGGCCGCAATACGCCGTCAGGAACTGCAGGACAGCATCGAACACCCGGCCTTCGTCCGCGCCCAGTCCGGACGCTTCGCGGCGAACGCTTCGCGGCCCGGCTGGTCGTCGTAGGGCCGGCGCATCACGTCGAGCAGTTCGATGATGCGCGAGGGGTCGCCGGCCTCTGCGCGGTCGATCGCCTGCTGCGCCAGGTAGTTGCGCAGCACGAAGCGCGGGTTGGCCGCGCGCATGCGTGCACGCCGCGCTTCGGCCGATTCGCCGGTTTCGCCCAGGCGCGTGGCGTAGTGTCGCAGCCACGCGTCGAACTCGCCCCGCAAACGGTCGCGCTTCTCCGCGTCGTAGTACGCCCTCGCCACCACATCCAATGACGGCGCGGCCGGATCGAGGTCGGCCAGGCCTCGGAAGAACAGCGTCATGTCGACCTCGCCGGCCTGCAGCAATCCATGCAGGCGCTGCATCAGCGCGACATCTCCGTCGCGGCAGTCCGGAAGCCCCAGCTTGGCCGCGATATTGCCGCGGTCCAACCGGGCGTACGTGTCCGCATAGGCATCCAGTCCGGCCTGCAGCGGCGTGATGTCGTCGAACAGCGGCGACAGCGCCTGACCCAGCCGCGAGAGGTTCCAGTGCGCCACGCGCGGTTGCCAGCCGAAGCGGTAACGACGGCCCTGGGCGTCAGTGGTGTTGGGCGTCCAGTCGGGATCGTAGTCGTCGATCCAGCCGTAGGGCCCGTAGTCGATCGTCAGGCCGAGGATCGACATGTTGTCGGTGTTCATGACGCCATGCACGAAGCCGACGCGCATCCAGCCGGCGACCATCGCCGCGGTGCGCGTGCAGACCTCGGCGAACCAGTCGCCGTACAGCGCTTCGCCCTCGCCCTCGCCTGCGAGATGCGGGAAATCACGTGCGATCGTGAAATCGACGAGCTGCCTGAGCAAGGCGACATCGCCGCGCGCATACGGCAGTTCGAAATGCCCGAAGCGGATGAACGACGGCGCGACCCGGCAGACGATCGCCCCGGCCTCGGGGGCGGCGTTGCCGTCGTAGAACATGTCGCGCACGACTGCATCGCCGGTGGCGACCAGCGACAGGGCGCGCGTGGTCGGCACACCAAGGTGGTGCATGGCCTCGCTGCACAGGAACTCGCGGATGGACGAGCGCAATACCGCGCGACCGTCGGCGGTACGCGAATACGGCGTCGGCCCCGCGCCCTTGAGCTGCAGTTCCCAGCGGCGCCCGTCCGCGGCGACGCCCTCCCCCAGGGTGATCGCGCGACCGTCGCCGAGCTGCCCGGCCCAGTGGCCGAACTGGTGGCCGCCGTAGTTGGAGGCGTACGGCATCATGCCGGCGGCCAGGGCATTGCCACCGAAGACGTTGGCGAATGCGGTCGACGCGACGGTTGCGTCATCGAGGCCGAGCGCGTCGGCCATCTCGGGCGAATGCGCCAGCACGCGGGGCGCTGCGACCGGCGTCGGCAGTACCGGCGACCATAGCGCGCCTTCCACCTGGCGACGCCGCGAACCGGTCTCGGAATCGCCCGGCAGGCTGCGGACGAATCGATTGTCCAGAGCGAGCCCCAGGTCCAGCGCGACGGTCGGAAACGTGCTCATCGGCCCAGCTCGAACGGCCCGCCGGTTTCCTGCGCCCGCCGGTACGCCGGCCGCGCGTGGATGCGCTCGACGAATCGACGGATGTTGGGCCCGACATGGTCGCGCGCGCGCGCGACGGCGGCCTCCAGCGGGAAGCTCATCTGGATGTCGGCAGCAGTAAATCGGTCGCTGGCGAACCACTGGTAGGCGCCGAGTTCGTGTTCGACGTACTCGAGATGTGTCTTGAGCTGCGGGCCGATGAAGGTCTGCATGGCCTTGTCGGCGATGCCGCGGGCGATGGGCCTGGCGAAGAACGGCATCGGCGCGCTGCGCAGTCGGTTGAACACCAGCGACAGCAGCAGCGGCGGCATCGCCGAGCCTTCGGCGTAGTGCAGCCACTGTCGGTAACGCAGTTGCTCGTCCTCGTCGTCCGGTGCGGGCGAGAGCACGTGGCCGGCGTCGAAGCGATCGACCAGCGTTTCGATGATCGCGCCCGACTCCACGAGCCGACGGCCGTCCAGCTCGAGGATCGGGGACTTGCCCAGCGGATGGACGTCACGCAGTGCCTGCGGTGCCAACATGGTCTTCGGGTCGCGCATGTAACGGACGACCTCGTAGGGCTGGTCGAGCTCTTCGAGCAGCCAGAGCACGCGCTGGGAGCGCGAATTGTTCAGGTGATGCACGCGGATCATGCAGAAGTCTCGTAGGGCGCCGACCGGGACGGCGTTGGCGGCGATGGGTCGAACAGCCTGCGCCTGCGATGCGCCTCGCACGTGAACGCCAGCCATCGGAACGACGGCCGATTCTGCATGTCAAAATTGGCGACAAGCGCGGCGGTTTACACTATGCGGTTCCCCGACCGGCCACCGCCGGCGCTACGAGAGACCGCATCATGAGCGCCGAGTCGCCCATCACGCCTGCAGAATCCCCCAAGTTCACCGATCTCGCCCTGCCCGAGCCGCTGCTGCGCGCGCTCGCCGCTGTGGGCTACGAATCGCCCTCGCCGATCCAGGCCGCGACGATCCCGCCGCTGCTCGACGGTCGCGACGTGCTGGGCCAGGCCCAGACCGGCACCGGCAAGACCGCCGCATTCGCGCTGCCGGTGCTCGCCCGCATCGATCCGGCCGCGCGCAAGCCGCAGGCACTGGTGCTGGCCCCGACCCGCGAGCTGGCGATCCAGGTCGCCGAGGCCTTCCACAAGTACGCCGCGCACATGCCGGGCTTCCAGGTGCTGCCGATCTACGGCGGCCAGGGATATGCCCAGCAGCTCTCCGCGCTCAAGCGCGGCGTGCAGGTCATCGTCGGCACGCCCGGCCGCGTGATCGATCACCTGGAGCGCGGCTCGCTGGATCTGTCCGAGCTGCGCGCGCTGGTGCTCGACGAAGCCGACGAGATGCTGCGCATGGGCTTCATCGACGACGTCGAAGCCGTGCTGAAGAAGACGCCCGAGACGCGCCAGGTTGCGCTGTTCTCGGCCACGATGCCAAGCCAGATCAAGCGCATCGCGCAGACGTATCTCAAGGAGCCGGTCGAGATCGCGATCAAGGCGACCACGACGACGGCGGCCAACATCCGCCAGCGTTACTGGATGGTCAGCGGCGTCAACAAGCTCGATGCGTTGACGCGCATCCTCGAAGCCGAGCCCTTCGACGCGATGATCATCTTCGCGCGCACCAAGCTCGCCACCGAGGAACTGGCGCAGAAGCTGTCGGCGCGTGGCCTGTCGGCCGCGGCGATCAACGGCGATCTCGACCAGAAGCAACGTGAGCGCGCGATCCAGAACCTCAAGGACGGTCGCCTCGACGTGCTGGTCGCCACCGACGTGGCCGCGCGCGGCCTGGACGTGGAGCGCATCAGCCACGTGCTGAATTACGACATTCCCTACGACACCGAAAGCTACGTCCACCGCATCGGTCGCACCGGCCGCGCCGGTCGCAGCGGCGAGGCGATCCTGTTCGTGGCCCCACGCGAGCGCGGCATGCTCGGCGCGATCGAGCGCGCCACGCGGCAGAAGATCGAGCAGATGCAGCTGCCGAGCGTCGAGACGGTCAACGAAGCGCGCGTGGGCAAGTTCCTCGACAAGATCACCGCTGCGCTGTCGGGCAGCGATCTGGGCATCTTCCGCGACCTCGTCGAGCGCTACGAGCGCGAGCACAACGTGCCGGCGGCCGAAATCGCCGCGGCGCTGGCGAAGGTCGTGCAGGGTGAGACGCCGCTGCTGCTGGAGCCGCCGCGCAAGCCCGAGAAGCCGATGTTCGAGCGCGAATACACCGAGCGCCCCGGCGGCCGCGACGCCTCGCGCGCCGCACGCGAGCCGCGTGAACCCCGCGAGCCCCGCGCCCCGCGCGCCGACACCGGCCCGCGCGAGCCGGACGTGGGCATGGAGACGTTCCGCATCGAGGTCGGCTACCAGCACGGCGTGCAGCCGGGCAACATCGTCGGCGCGATCGCCAACGAGGCGGATCTCGAAAGCAGGTTCATCGGCCGCATCGACATCCGCGACGACTACAGCCTGGTCGACCTGCCCGAAGGCATGCCGCGCGAGCTGCTCGAGCATCTGAAGAAGGTGCGCGTTGCCGGCCAGGCGATCCGCATGCGCCGCGCCGAGGACGCCGACATGGTCGCCGCTCCGCCACGCGGCAAGCGTCCGTTCGGCGCCAAGCCGGGCAACCGGCCGGGCGGCTTCAAGCCGGGCGGCCCGCGCAAGGGTCCGCCGCGTCGCGATCCGCGCTGAAAATCCATCGGTCACAGGTGTTTTTCTCCCGTCATTCCGGCGAAAGCCGGAATGACGGGGCGGCTGGATGCCCGGAAAGGCCGACGCACTAGAATCGGGCCATGCCCCGCATCCTCGTCTTCCAGCACGTCGCCGCCGAGCCGCTGGGCACGCTCGATCCGCTGATCCGCCGGCGCGGGCATCGCATCCGCTTCGTCAACTTCGAGCGCGAGCCGGACGCGCAACCGAACGTGGACCGCTACCGCGGCCTGGTCGTGCTCGGTGGACCGATGAATGTCGAAGAGCGGGAGGCGCGGCCGCACCTGATGACCGAACTGCTCGCGATCGAGCGCATGCTCGAACTCGGCCGCCCTGTGCTCGGCATCTGCCTCGGCGCGCAGTTGCTGGCGCACGTGCTGGGCGCGCCGGTGCGGCGCATCGAGCGCCCCGAGATCGGCTGGTATCCGCTGTTGACCACCGACGCCGGCCGACTCGACCCGGTGCTCGCACCGCTCGGTGCGCGCGCACCCGTATTCCAGTGGCATGGCCGGCATTTCGAAGTGCCGTCGACCGCGGTGCATCTCGCCCGCACCGACAGCTGCGAGCAACAGGCCTTCCGCTACGGCGACAACGCCTACGGCTTCCAGTTCCACCTGGAGATGGATCGCCCGCTGATCGAGCGCTGGCTGGCCACGCCGGCCTACCGGGCCGAGCTGGCGGCCTCGGGCCTGCCGCACGACGACGCCGCGATCCGCACGCTCACGCAGCAGCACATCGCCCCGATGCAGGCGCAGGCCGAAGCGGTGTTCAACAATTTCCTCGATCTCGTCGGCCGCCCCGACCGGCGCTTCGTGCTGCCGTCGCGCGAGTTCGGCTGACCGTCCCCTGTAGGAGCGCGCTCGCGCGCGATGGGGCATTCCCGTGAGAGCGCCATCGCGCGCGAGCGCGCTCCTACAGGAATTCGATGTCCGGCAATGCGATTTCGGGCACGCGCACGTCCGGACCCAGCACGTAGAACAGTTCCCCCAACGTCGGCCAGCCGAAGTACGGCGCCAGCCACCAGTAGGCGGCGATGACGATCAGCACGGTGACGATCAGCCGCAGCACCACACCGGCGACTTTGAAGGCCAGCCAAATGCCGAGGATCACGAGAACGAAGCCGAGCCAGCTCATGCGGGCACGCCATCGTGCAGGGGGCGCAACCGGGGATCGAGGGCTACGCGTTCGTCGAACACGAAGCAGCGGCCCTCGTAGCCGAAACCGCCGACCTGTTCGAAATAGCCGAGGATGCCGCCATCGAGCTGCAGCACGTTGTCCATGCCATCGGCACGCATCCACAGCGCGGCTTTCTCGCAGCGGATGCCACCGGTGCAGAAGCTCACCACGGTGGCATCGCGCAGATCTTCGCGGTGCGGTGCGAGGGCATCGGGCAGTTCGGTGAAGTTGTCGATCGGCAAGGTGAGCGCATTGGCAAAGGTGCCGAAACCGAACTCTTCGCGGTTGCGCGTGTCGAGCAGCACCAGACGCTTGCCGGCATCGTCGTGCCCCTGCGCGATCCAGCGCGCCAGCGTTTCCGGGGCGACATCGGGCGCGCGCGCCGGCGCCTCGAGCGGCATCGCCTCGGCCTTGCGGAAGCTGATGATCTCGGGCTTGACCTTCACCTTGAGCCGAGCGAACGGCACGGATTCGCTGCGGCTGCGCTTGACCTGCAGGCTCGCGAAACGCGCGTCGCTCCGGACCGCGTCGATCAATGCGTCGATCGCCTCGACGCGACCCGCCAGAAACAGGTTGATGCCCTCGGGCGCCACCAGCACGGTGCCGCGCAGATCCCCGGCCTCGGCCAACGCGCGCAGCCTGTCAGCGACGGCGGCAGGATCGTCGATGGCGACGAAGTGGTAGGCGGCGAAGTTGTCGATCATGGGCGCAATTGTAGCGGTGCCGGCTGCCCGGCCTCCGCTTTGAAGCCCGACCCTGCATGCCGCACCTTTGCAGAAGCCGGATCTGCCAATCTTCCGATCGTCATTCCGCGAGCGCGGGATCCGGCGACTCTGCATCTCAAAGGCTCAACGGCGCTGGATCCCCGCTTCCGCGGGGATGACGAGATGTTTCGAGATTCTTGGACAGGCCAGGCGTGCAGGTGAGCGAAGCATTCCGAATGCCTACGCGCTTCGCCGGGCCCGGCGGGTCTGAAGAGGCGAGCCGTCTGGTCGAAATGCAAGGCGGACGTGCAAGTCGCCCGCACGAAACGCAACCCGGACGATCGGATCGGACCCCCACACCGACCTTCCCCCGCTCGCGGGGGGAAGGCGCCGTTTGTTGCGCGCATCCAGCGCGCGCGGGGAAATTACTGCTCGTAGTTTTCGCGCACGAAGCGGTCGAACAGACGCACGCCGTACGCCGATGCACCGGCCGGCGTTGTCGACAGTTCGTTGCCGTCGCGCCAGGCCATGCCGGCGATGTCGAGATGGGCCCAGGCGCGGCCTTCATCGATGAACTCGCCGATGAAGTGCGCCGCGGTGCCGGAGCCCGGACGGCCGCCGCCGTTGCGCATGTCGGCGATCTGAGATTCGAGCAGCTTGCCGTAGCCGGGGTGCAGCGGCATGCGCCACACCGGCTCGCCCGCGGCCTCGCCCGCGGCGGTCAGCTGCGCGGCCAGCGCGTCGTCGCGCGTGAACATGCCGGCGTAGTCATTGCCGAGCGCGGTGACGATGGCGCCGGTAAGCGTGGCGATGTCGACGATCGCGCGCGGATTGTCCTGGCGCTGTACGTACCAGAGCGCATCGACCAGCACCATGCGGCCTTCGGCATCGGTGCTCATGATCTCGTAGGTCTTGCCGGCCGCGGTGCGGATCACATCGCCCGGGCGCACCGCGGTGCCGGAGGGCATGTTCTCGGCCAGCGCCACCATCGCCACCGCGTTGACCTGCGCATTGCGGCCGGCCAGCGCGAGCACGGCGCCGGTCGCACTCGCCGCGCCGGTCATGTCGTACTTCATGCGCCACATGTTCTCGCTGGGCTTGATCGAGATGCCGCCGGTATCGAAGGTGATGCCCTTGCCGACGAAAGCGACCGGCGCCTCGCCGCGTGCGCCGCCCGAGTAGCGGATCGCCATCATCCGCGGCGGTCGTGCACTGCCCTGCCCCACGGCCAGGATGCTGCCCATGCCCAGGCGCTCCATTGCCGGCACGTCGAGCACTTCGATGCTCACGTTGGCCATTCCGGCGAAGGCTTCGCGGGTGCGCTCGACGAAGGTTTCGGGATAGATCGCATTGGCCGGCTCGGTGACGAGGTCGCGGGCGAACTTCACCCCGTCGGCCACCGCCTTCCAGTCGCGGTCCCATGCGCCGGCCGCATCCGCGCCGGCCGGACTGCGCACGACCAGCGTACCGGTTCCGGCGGCGTCGTTGTCGCTGCGCGTGGTGCGGTACTTGTCGAAACGGTACTGGCCCAGCGTTGCTCCGAACGCGAGCTGCGCCGCGGCGCCCGCCTCGGCGCCCTCCCAGAGCACGTCGATCTGCGGCGCCTTGCTGCGCGCGGCGAAACGACCGATGTGGCCTCCGATGTCTTCGATGCGACGGGCATCCGGCGCGCCTGCACCGGTGCCGACGAGCAGAACGCGATCGAAGCCGGCGATGCCCGGCAGGTCGAGCTGGCTGTCGGCCTTGCCGCTGAAGCCTGCGGCGACGATCGCCCGCGACAGCGCGCCCTGGCTGGCCGCATCGATCTGCGCGAACGCGCCCTGGCGCGATGCCCCCGACGCCGCTTCCGGCACTGCGAGCACGAGCGTGCCGCTCTGCGGCGCGTGGGCCGCCTCGAAGCGGACGTCGCGTTGAGCCGCGGCCGGCAGGGCCGCCAATGCGGCGATGAGAAGGGTCGGGGCGAGCAACTGGGACGAGCGAGGACGGCGCATGGAATCTCCGGGCGATGGCAGGGTCCGCCGCGCGAGCGCGGCAACCGACGACTCTACCAAGCCCGGCGGCACCTGCAGCCGTGCCTGCGCCCCCGCTGCTCCCCGGACGGGGCCGTGAAGCCTGCACATGCCACTCGCATCAGTCGGCACGGGCTCTCAGGCAGCCGGCGCCTCGGCTGCGTGCCGGGCGGTGTGCGCGCCTAGTTCTTCGGCGAACCATCTTTGGCGAGATGGCGGCTGGCCCACATGTTGTCGACGAGATTCGGATAACGGCGCCCGGCGTTCTCGGCACGCTGCTGGGCGGCCTGCTTCTGCGCGGTCGTCAGATGTCCCCGGGCCGCAGGCGGCTTGGGATTGGGGCGCGTCCACGGCTTGGTCTTCGGTCTGGGGTGCGCGCGGCTGGGCGTGGTCGGCATGCAGGTACCTGGAGCGGCTGGTTGCCCGCCCGGTCGCGACTGGGTGGCGGCGCGAACGGTCAGCGGCGAATTTCGAGCCTGCGCAAGCCTGCATCGCGCCAATGTGACGCGACGCGTAGCCGCGCGTTCAGCGCGAGAGCATGTAGCCCGGAACGGCCATCAGTCCGATCAGGAAGATGATCGCGACGACGATCAGCACCACGCGCATCGGATCGGCGCGGACGATGTCGCCGAAGGTCTCGGCGGTCCCTTCACGCTCGGCCTGCGCCTGCTCGGCGCGCGCCCGGGCCTGACGGTCACGCTGGTAGTCGGCCATCAGGGCTTTCGCGCGCGGCAGATCGTCGTTCTCGCGCAGCCAGATGCCGCCCTGCGAGATGCCGAACGGGCTCGGACGCGTCTGGTACCAGTCGATGCCCGCGGCGTCGAGGAAGGCGCGCACGTCGGCGGCCTCGTCTTCGGGCACGTAGCGCAGATTGAGCAGGAGTTTCGCCATGGCGCGGATCATACCGGTCGGCATCAGGCGACGCGCGCAGGTGACGGCTGCGCCTCGACAGACCGCCCTCTGTAGGAGCGCGCTTGCGCGCGAAATGGTCTTCGCGGTGAAGTGCAATCGCGCGCAAGCGCGCTCCTACAAAAGCAGGTTGGCGCGCGGACCATTCCGAAGATGCTTTCTGTAGGAGCGCGCTTGCGCGCGAAGCGGTCTTTCCGGTAAAGCGCAATCGCGCGCGAGCGCGCGCCTGCAGAAGCAGGTCAGCGCTTGGTCGTGACGGCGCGCCGCAGGTTGTGGCGTGCCCGCGTGTCGAGCCGGGCGTGGAAGCCCTCATCGAGGAAGATGCGGGGGCGCGCCAGCAGACTCTTGAGGAACCGGCGCCGGTTGACGGCGTAGAGCCAGCGCGGCACGTGGCGGTACTCGGCGGCGATCCCGCGGTCGTAGGCGTCGAACGTGGCGTCGTCGGCAGCGAGGATCGCCATGTCGCAGTCGAGGAAGCGACGCGTATCGTCGGGATGCGGATCGTCGGCGAAGTCGTCCGGCCCGAGCTGTCCATGACGTGCGGTGAGCCGGATCAGATGGGCAACGCGTGCCGTGTCGATGCCGGCTTCGGGCAGCCATCGAGCGATCGATTCGAGCGCCAGATCCGCCGAGCGCGCCTCGTTGTCGCCGGCGCGGGCGTCGTAGACCGCGTCGTGATACAGGATGGCCAGCCGCACCTCGCGCGGCTGGGCCCACCCTGCCCCTTGCGCGACGTCGTCGAACACGCCCAGGACCGCCTCGACATGCGCGAAGTTGTGATACGCCCGCGGCGGCGTCTGGTAGGCGGCCTGCAGCGCCTCGCGCATCGGCGCGGGCAGTTCGGCCACTGCGTCGTGAGCGGCGTTCATGCGCCGCCCGCCTGCCACGGCCGGACGACCAGCAATGCGCCCACCGCCACCAGCAGCGCACCCAGCAGGCGCATCCAGTTGACCGGCCGCGGCTCGGCGAGAACGCCGAAGTGGTCGAGTGCGAGCGAGCCCACCAGCTGTCCGGCAACGACGAGGCAGATCATGCCCGCGGCCCCCAGCCGCGGCACCAGCAGCGTGCCGCAGAACACGAACACCGCGCCGATCAGGCCGCCGCACCAGAGCCACGGCGGCAGCGTGGCGAGGGTCCGCACAGACGGTATCGGCGTGCGCGTGACCAGCAGCACCAGCGCCAGTGCGACCGTGCCGACAGCGAACGACAGGAAAGATGCGAACAGCGGCCCTTGCGTCAGCGCGCCGACGCGCGCATTGAGCAGCGCCTGCAGCGGCAGCAGCATGCCCACCAGCAGGGCGACGACGATGCTCAGCAGCATCCAGTGGTGCATCGTAGGGCTCCGCCAGAACGGGCGGCCAGTCTAGCGGCCGGAAAGCCGGCACATGGCACGCCACACGTGAAAACGGGCCGGTACAAGACCGGCCCGTTGCATATCGGATGATGCCGCAGACGCGGCGCGCCGCTTACTTGGCGTCTTTCATCGCGTGCTTGCGGGTGCGCATCACGTCGTGGCAGGCGCGAACTTCCGGCAGCAGGCGCACGACGATCTCGCGGGCAGCCGGCGGAGTGTCGGCATCGCGCGAGGCTTCGTCGAAGGCTTCGAGCAGACGGTCTTCCGACTCCTCCAGCTCGGCCACGTAGCCATATTCCTTGTCGCCCAGCGTGGCGCGGATCTTGCCGTACATCTGCTGCATGCTGCCGACGAAGGTGCCGGAATCTTCGGGCTTGCCACCGGCCGACTGCACGGCTGCGCTCAGGTCGTTGACGATCTGCGCCTTGGTCGTGGCGATGCGGGCGAACAGCGTGCGCAGCTCGGTGTCTTCAACCTTCTGCGCGGCTTCCTCGTAGAAGTCCTTGCCGTCGCGGGCGATGGCGATGAGGTCGTTGAGGGTGTGCGCGGTCTTGTTGGACATGGGGTTCTCCAGTCGGGTTGTGCGGGGAAATTCCGGGCGGAGGCGCGGTGCCTGCCGCATCGTCCTGGGCACCTCGCACCGGCGGTACGGCGCCGGTGACAGCCGTTGGAGTGGCGGTGCGGATCGATGGGCACGACCCTATCGACGCGGCGCGCAACGAGGCGTGACGCGCAGGCGACGGCGGCGTGAATGCGCGTGGCGGACTCGCGCAGCGGTCTCTGTGCGCCCTCGCTTCCAGACTTAGTCGTGCGCGTGACACGCGCGCATGCGGCGCCAACCCTGCCGCAGCGGGCACGCGGGCGAACACACACAAGAAGGCCGCGCCGGAAAGGTCCGGCGCGGCCTGTCGAATGCCCTGGCGCGTGTCAGCGCGCCTCGGTCTTCTCCGGCAATCCGTAGTCGATCTCATACGCCGGCGGCTCGCCGCCCGGTCCGGTCAGGTAGTGCGTCATCCACTGCATCAGGCGCAGTGAATAGTCGTAGCGCGACGCGCCGCGGGTGTTGCCGTGGCCCTCGCCGGGATAGAGCACCAGACGCACGGGTGCCTGCCCGGCAAGTTGCAGATAGCGGTAGAGCATGTAGGACTGCATCACCGGCACGCGCGGGTCGGCCTCGCCGTGCAGGATCAGCGTCGGCGTTTTCGACTTCTGCGCATGCGTGATCGGGCTCTGCTGACGGTACATGTCCGGGCTTTCCCACGGCCAGGTCTGCATGTGCACGTTGTACTGCTCCCAGGGAATGTCGCCGGTGGTGACCAGGCTGGCCTGGTCGGAGATGCCGACGAACATCACCGAGGCCGCGAAGCGCTCGCTGTAATACGTCGCGCCCCAGGCGCTGGCGTAGCCACCGTATGACCCGCCGGTGATGCCGACCTTGTCGCGATCCACCAGGCCCATTTCGACGAGGTGGTCGACGCCGTCGACGAGATCGTCGAACTCTTCCATGCCCGGCCGGCCGTGGCCGAGTTTGGAGAAGGCCACGCCGCGCCCGGTGCTCGACCGGTAATTGGGGAAGAACAGCGCGAAGCCCTGCGCCGCCGCGACCTGGGCCGGCTGCGAATAGCCGGTCAGCCAGTTCTGCGAGAAGTGCGCCTCCGGGCCGCCATGCACCACCAGGATCAGCGGCACGCGCGCATTGCCGCGGCGTTCCAGCGGATGCACCAGCAGGCCCTCGAGTTCCAGCCCGTCGCGGGCGCTGTAGCGCACCACTTCCTGACGGGCCTGGCGGACGTCGGCCAGCCACGGATTGCTGTCGGTGAGGCGACGAGCCTCGCTGCCCCCCGCAGGCAGATGGAACACTTCGGACGGATGCGCCGGCGTGCTGCCGACCAGGGCGACGTCGCCCGTCGGCGCCACGCTCAGGCCCATGTGGACGGCTCCTTCCGCCGGCAGCAGCGTGCGCTGGCCGCTGCCGTCCACCTGGATTTCGCCCAGGCGGCTGTACACGCCCTCGTGGCTGAGAAACACCAGCGTCGTCGCATCGCGCCAGGCGACGTTGCGCACGTGGCCATCGAGGCCGGGCAACAGGTCGCGCTGCGCGCCGCCGTCGCGCGACACCACCGTGAGGCGACCTTCGCTGGGGTCGTTTTCGTCTTCGGCCGAGATGATCGCCAGGTGCGCGCCGTCCGGGCTCCAGGCCATGTCGCCGAGCTTGCCGGGATTGTCCACACGACCCAGCTCGCGGCCTTCGACCGAGTAGATGCGCACGCGCGCCTCGACCATGGTGTCGTCAGTGAGCTGGCGCGGGGCGACCACGACCGCCAGGCGATCTCCGGCCGGGCTCCACTTCACCGCTTGCACGCTGCCGTCGATGTCGACCTTGCGCGGTTCGGACGTGCTGCCGAGTTCGGTGATCCAGAGTTCGACCGGACGCCAGTCTTCCTCGTAGACCTTCTGCGAGAAACCCTTCTCGCGCAGCGCCTTGCGCGCGGCGCTCTCGCGCTGCGCCGACAGCAGTGCGGCGCGCCGGCCGTCCGGCGACAGGTCGTAGCTGGTGATGTCGCCGGCCAGCTTGGCCACGCGCGTTGATTCACCGCCACGCAGGGGAATCGTGTACAGGCCGCGGGTCTCGTCGCCCTCGCGCTTGGACAGGTAGGCCACGCGCTGCCCGTCGGGCAACCAGCGCGGCGAGGCCACGGCGACGTTGCCGGTGATGAAACCGCGGCTGTTGCCGCTGCGATCGACGACGTGCAGCTCGGTGCGGGCCGGTCCGTCGGGGTCGACCCCGAGCGCACGCGGCACCGACAGCACGTAGGCGACCTCGCCGCCGTCCGGGCTGAGCTGCGCCTGTGTGACCGTGCGCGTCTGCGCGACCTGCTCGAGCGTCATGCCCCCATTCGCGGCCGTCGCGAACGGCGCCACCGTCGCAAGCGCCAGCGCGCAGGCGAGCTTCCAGAACCAAGCGTGCATTCGATGTCCCCCGTGGACGTGTGCAGTCGACCGGCGACTGTGCAGGGGACGGCGCGCAGACGCAACGGCGTCGGCAGATCCGGGCTTGCCGCGCCGCTAGCGTGCGGCGAGCGTCCGGTGCCGGATGATCCGTACCGCGATCCGGGAAAACACTTCCGGCAGCAATGTCCGCACGCCGATCGGCACCCGCTCGGCGAGCGCTTCGGCGTCCAGTGCCGGCAGCGCGCCGCGCCAGGCGAACGCCACACGATTGCTCATCTTCGGCTCGTCGACGACCAGCACGTGGTCGGCGCCGAATGCGGCCTGCAGCCGGGCCACGTGCACCTGGGGGTCGCGCACGTAGAGATTGCAGGCGACGACGCCCCGCTCGGTCAGCGCATCGCGGCAGGCATCGTAGAACGTCTGCGTGGACAGCTCGGCGGGAATGCCATGCTCGTCGTAGCCGTCGACCAGCAGGACGTCGAAGCGGCCGCAGTGCGCCTCGACGAAACGCACCCCGTCATCGACCGTGACCGCCAGCCGCGCATCGTCGTCGGGAATGCCGAACGCACCGCGCAATGCGACCACGTGCGGATTGTTCTCCACCACTTCGATGCGCGTACCCGGCAGGCGCCGGTAGGCGAACTTCGTCTGCGAACCACCGCCGAGTCCGACCATGCCCAGCACCGCGGGCGCCGGCTGCCACAACAGCGCGGCGAACATGGTGCGGGTGTAGTCGATCAGCAGGCGGTCGGGGTCGCCGTCGACCATGCGGCTCTGGGTCTGCCGACGCACGAACTGCAGCGAGACCAGGCCATCGTGACGGCGCACGTAGGGCTTGCGCGGTCCGCGGTCGCGTCCCAGCAGGCGGTCGAGCCAGCGCGCCACGCTCAGCGGTTCGACCAGCCGTGCGGCACGTGGCCGGCGGCGACGTGCGGGCGCGCCGACTCGATGTTGTGCTGCGAATCGTCGAAGAAGATGTCGGCGCCGAAGGCATCGAGAAACGGCCCCTTCGGGCGCCCGCCGAGAAACAGCGCCTCGTCCAGACGCACACCCCAGGCACGCAGCGTGCGGATCACCCGCTCGTGCGCCGGCGCCGAGCGCGCGGTCACCAGCGCGGTGCGGATGGGCGCGTCCTTGCCGGCCGGATACGCGGCCTGCAGATCGTGCAGCGCCGACAGGAAGCCGCGGAACGGCCCGCCGGTCATCTCTTCGCGCGCACGCTCGCGCTCGTGCTTGTGGAAGGCGTCGAGGCCGCCCTCCTGCGACAGGCGCTCGCCCTCGTCGCCGAAGATCACCGCATCACCGTCGAACGCGATCCGCAGCTGGTCGTTGCGGTGCGCGGGTGCGCGTGCTGGGATGATCGTCGCCGCGGCGATGTTGTGCTCGAGCGCACGACGCACCGAATCGGGATTGGCCGACAGGAACAGCTGCGTGCCGAAGGGCTTGATGTAGGGCCAGGTCGGCTCGCCGGAGGTGAACGTCGCGCGGCTGATCGCAAGACCGTGGTGCTGGATCGAGTTGAAGATGCGCAGGCCCGTGTCGGCGGAATTGCGCGACAGCAGGATCACCTCGACATGCGGCGCCTCGGGCGCGGCATCGACATTGAGCGCCAGCAGCTTGCGCACCAGCGGGAACGCGATGCCCGGCTCGAGAATGTCGTCCTCATGGGCACGCTGGTGTTCGGAATAGGCATCGATGCCGTCACTTTCGAACAGCGCATGGCTGTCCTCGAGATCGAACAGGGCGCGCGAGGTGATCGCGACGGTCAGCGTGGGAACGGACAGATCAGGCATGGCGTGGCGGAGTTCGGAAACGGACGCGCCGGGCGTCGCATGGCCTAGATTATGCGCGATCCGTGCGGCATGGCCTGCAGAGGCAGACGACGTGATGGCTCCTCGACTGGCATCCGGGGAGACTGGTGCCCGTCCACATGTGTATTTCCGGAGTCGTCGATGGGCCTGTTCCGACTGCTTGTCACTGCGCTGCTCGTCACCGGCGTCCCGCACGCGGCAGCATCGACGCCGGGCTTCGTGCCGGATGACATCGGCCGCGCCATCATCGGCAACGTGCAACGTGTAGTCGCGCCGACCGGTGTACAACATACGCACGCCTTGCGGATCGGCGGGCTCGAGCAGACGTTGACGGTCCGCGGCATGGATCACGCGAACCCGGTTTTGCTGTATCTGCACGGCGGTCCGGCCGCACCGATGATGCCGGCGTCCTGGACATTCCAGAAGCCGTGGGAGGATTTCTTCACCGTGGTCCAGTGGGACCAGCGCGCCGCAGGGCGAACGATGCGCGCCAATGATCCCGATGCGGTCGCACCGACGATCGCGATCGACCGCTACGTCGCCGATGCGATCGAACTGATCGAGTGGCTACGCGGCGCCTACGGCAAGCGCAAGGTGGTGCTGGTCGGCCACAGCTGGGGATCCGTCATCGGCATGCGCGTGCTGGCCGAACGCCCCGACCTGTTGCATGCCTACGTCGGTATTGGCCAGATCATCCACCCTTGGACCGACGAGCGCGTCGGCTACGACTATGCGCTCGACGCCGCGCGCGCGGAGGGCAACGCAGTGGCGATCGGCGAGCTCGAAGCGCTGATGCCCTACCCCGGCGACGACCTGCGCGGCGGACGCATCGATGCGCAGCGCAAATGGGTGATCCACTACGGCGGCCACAGCGCCTACCGCGACAATTCGGACTACTATTTCCGCGCGCAGCGGCTGTCGCCCGACTACACGCCCGCAGACCGTCGCGCGATCGCAGCGGGCAGCGCGCTGACGCTGGACCGCATCCTCGGACAGTGGAACACCGTGGATTTCCGCGGTCTGCGCCGGGTCGAGGCGCCGGTGTTGATGCTGATGGGCCGTCACGACTACACCACCCCCTCGCAGCCGGTGGCCGACTGGCTCGCCTCGGTGCAGGCGCCGTCGAAACGCGGCGTTTGGTTCGAGCATTCGGCGCACTTCGCGCCGATCGAGGAGCCCGGCCGCACGCTGATGGCCCTGGTGACGCACGTGCGCCCGCTGGCGGTAGCAGCCGGCGACGGCCGGCAGCTCGACGACTGACGCCGCTCAGGCCACGAACTGTTCGCTGAGGATGCGCTCTTCGAGATTGTGTTCGGGATCGAACAGCAGCGTGACCGTGCGCTCACGCGATTCGCGGATGGTGACCTCGACCACGTCGCGCACCTCATGCGAATCGCCGGTGACGCTGACCGGGCGCTTGTAGGGGTCGAGCACGCGGAAACGCACCTGGGTGTCGGCACGCAGGATCGCGCCACGCCAGCGCCGCGGACGGAACGGTGCGATCGGCGTCAGCGCCACCACGCCCGCGCCCAGCGGCAGGATCGGTCCGTGCGCGGAGAAGTTGTAGGCGGTGCTACCCGCGGCCGTCGACAAGATCACGCCATCGGCGACCAGTTCCTCCAGCCGGGTGATGCCGTTGAGATCGATGCGCAGATGCGCGGCCTGACGGGTCTGTCGCAGCAGCGAGACTTCGTTGTAGGCCAGGGAAGTGATCGACGTGCCCGATTCGGTTTCGGCCGTCATCTCCAGCGGACGCAGCACCGCAGGCTCGGCGCGCGCAATGCGCGACAGCAGATCCTGCAGGCGATGCTGGTTCATCAGAAACCCCACGGTCCCGAGCTTCATGCCGTAGACCGGCTTGCCCAGCTGGCCGTGGCGATGCAGGGTCTGCAGCATGAAACCGTCGCCGCCCAGCGGCACCAGTACGTCGGCATGCTCCGGTTCGCACTGCCCGTGCAGCGCGGTCAACTCGGACAGGGCGCGCTGCGCCGCGTCGGCCTGGCTGGCGAGGAAGGCGATGCGGGGCGTTGCGGTCATCGGCAGGCCGGTGCGTGAACGTCGGCGCGCAGCTTAGCGCAGGCGGCCGCACGACGCGTGTGGTCCGGGGGTGCGAATGCGAACGCGCTGGGCGGCGACTGTAGGAGCGCGCTTGCGCGCGATGGCGCCTTGTCGGGAGAGCCCGATCGCGCGCAAGCGCGCTCCTACAGAAGAGCACGCTCGAACCATACGCCGTGCACGATTCCGCACCAGAAAAAGGCGCTGATCCGGCAATGACCTGACCTGTAGGAGCGCGCTTGCGCGCGATGGGGCCTTGTCGGGAAAGCCCCATCGCGCGCGAGCGCGCTCCTACAGCAGGACGCGCTCGAACCATACGCCGTGCACGATTCCGCACCAGAAAAGAAAAAGGTGCTGCTCCGGCAATGACATGACCTGCAGGAGCGCGCTTGCGCGCGATGGGGCCTTGTCGGGAAAGCTCGATCGCGCGCGAGCGCGCTCCTACAGAAGGACGTGCTCGAACCATACGGCGTGCACGATTCCGAACCGGAAAAGAGAAGCCGCTTCCGGCAATGACATGACCTGTAGGAGCGCGCTTGCGCGCGATGGGGCCTTAGCGGGAAAGCTCGATCGCGCGCAAGCGCGCTCCTACAGAAGGATGGGATTGCACCGTGTTCCTGCGCTGGAAGAGAGGGCGCGCACGCGCCCTCTCCTGCCGTCAGCTGCGCTGTACCAGCTGCGAGACGCGCTGCACCGCGACCGATGCGGTCGGGTAGTCCAGCGAATTCTGCGCGGCGAGTTCGCCCAGCATCGCGAGCGTGAAACGCAGGATGGAATCGTCACGCTCCAGCCATGCCTGCACCTTGGCTTCGGGCGTCGCGCCGGGCATCGACAGCACCTGTCCGACGAGGGCGCGGTGCTGCTGGCCCAGTTCCTCGCGCAGCACGCCGCGCGCGACCGCATGCCAGCGGCCGTCGACTTCCAGCGCGTCGATCTGCTCGGTCAGCCACGGCAGGTTGAGCGCTTCGCCGAGGCGGAAGTACAGCCGTGCGACATCGACCGGCTTCTGCCGGCGTTCGCTGGCGACCTCGATGATGTCCCAGGCCGACTCCAGATACGGCAGTGCGGCCAGTTGCCCCGCGAGATCCTCGGGCACGCCCTTGTCGCGCCAGGTCTGCAGGCTGGCATCGTGCGCGGCGCGCTGGCCGTCGGCGATGATCTGCCGACCGTTGCGGATCGCGTGGAAGCCGTCGTGGTAGCGCTCGACCGCGGTGGTGATGTCCGGGATCGCGCCGGGGCGCGCCAGCAGCCAGCGGGTGAACGCACGTTGCAGGTTCCAGATCACCTGCAGCGCATCGACCTGCACCGCTTCCGGCACCGCGCCGTCGAGCGCGTCGATGCGGTTCCACAGCGTGCGCGCCTCGATCGTCTCGCGGGTGATCGTGAACGCCTTGGCGACCTCGCCCGGCGTGCGTCCGCTGTCCTCCTGCATGCGCATCAGGAACGTCGCGCCCATGCGGTTGATCATCTGGTTGGTCACCGCGGTCGCGATGATCTCGCGCTTGAGGCGGTGGTCCTCCATGAACGCGGCGTACTTCTTCTGCAGCGGCTGCGGGAAATAGCGCTGCAGTTCGCGCGACAGGTACGGGTCTTCCGGGATGTCGGAGGCCAGCATCTGGTCGAACGCGACCAGCTTCGAATACGACAGCAGCACCGACAGCTCCGGCCGGGTCAGCCCCTGGCCCTTGGCCTTGCGTTCGGAGATCTCGGCATCCGACGGCAGGAACTCGATCTGCCGGTCGAGCAGGCCCTGCGCCTCGAGCGTCCGGATGAAATGCCGCTTGGAGCCGAGCCGGGTGACGCTCATCCGCTCCATCAGGCTCAGCGCCTGGTTCTGGCGGTAGTTGTCCCACAGCACCAGGTCGGCGACCTCGTCGGTCATCGACGCCAGCAGCTTGTTGCGTGCCGGCACGGTCAGCTTCTTCGACTGCACGACGGCGTTGAGCAGGATCTTGATGTTGACCTCGTGGTCCGAGGTGTCCACGCCGGCCGAATTGTCGATGAAGTCGGTGTTGAGCAGCACGCCGTGCAGCGCGGCCTCGATGCGGCCAAGCTGGGTCATGCCGAGGTTGCCGCCCTCGCCGACGACCTTGCAGCGCAGGTCGCGGCCGTCGACGCGCAGCGGGTTGTTCGCCCGGTCGCCGACGTCGGCGTTGCTCTCGCCCGAACTCTTGACGTAGGTGCCGATGCCGCCGTTCCACAGCAGGTCGACCGGCGCGCGCAGGATCGCCGACATCAGTTCGTTCGGGCTCATCGCATCGACGGCGTCGTCGATGCCGAGCGCGGCCCTGGCCTGCTTCGACAGCGCGATCGACTTCGCACTGCGCGGCCACACGCCACCGCCCTTGGCGATCAGCGCGCGGTCGTAGTCCTCCCAGCTCGAGCGCGGCAGCGCGAACATGCGCTGGCGCTCGACGAACGAGCGCGCGGCATCCGGGTCCGGATCGATGAAGATGTGGCGGTGGTCGAACGCCGCGACCAGGCGGATGTGCTCGGACAGCAGCATGCCGTTGCCGAACACGTCTCCGGACATGTCCCCGACGCCGACGCAGGTGAAGTCCTGGGTCTGCGAGTTGCGCCCCATCGCGCGGAAGTGGCGCTTGACCGACTCCCACGCGCCGCGCGCCGTGATGCCCATGCCCTTGTGGTCGTAGCCGACCGAGCCGCCCGAAGCGAACGCGTCGTCGAGCCAGAAGCCGTGCTCGCGGGCGATGCCGTTGGCGGTGTCGGAGAACGTCGCCGTGCCCTTGTCGGCGGCGACGACCAGATAGGGGTCGTTGTCGTCGTGGCGCACGACGTCGCGCGGCGGCACGATCTCGCCGTCGACGATGTTGTCTGTGATCTGCAGCAGGCCATTGATGAACAGCGTGTAGCAGGCGACGCCCTCGGCGAACAGCGCGTCGCGGTCGCCGCCGGCCGGCGGCCGTTTGACGATGAAGCCGCCCTTGGAGCCGACCGGCACGATGACGGTGTTCTTGACCATCTGCGCCTTGACCAGCCCCAGCACCTCGGTACGGAAGTCCTCGCGGCGGTCGGACCAGCGCAGGCCGCCGCGCGCGACCGGACCGAAGCGCAGGTGCGTGCCCTCGATGCGCGGGCCGTAGACGAAGATCTCGCGGTAGGGCTTGGGCTTGGGCAGGTCGGGCACACGCGCCGAGTCGAACTTGAAGCTGATCGTCTCGAGCAGGCTGCCCGACATCGTGCGCTGGTAGTAACTGGTGCGCAGCGTCGCGTCGATGACGCCGAGGTAGCTGCGCAGGATGCGGTCCTCGTCGAGGCTCGACACCCGGTCCAGCAGGCCCTTGAGCGCGTCGCGCGCGGCGTCGTACTGCGTGCCGCGGGCCTTGCCGCGCGCGGCGACCACCGGTTGCAGCAGCGACCACGTCGCCTCGTCACCCGACGACAGCGCCTGCAGCTGGGTCGCGAGCGCCTCGGCACCGGCGTCGATCTGCGCCCGGCTCTCGTGTCCGGTCCTGGGATCGAAGCGCGCTTCGAACACCTCGACCAGCAGCCGCGCGAGCAGCGGATAGCGGCCCAGGGTGTCCTCGACGTAGGCCTGCGAGAACGGCACGCCGACCTGCAGCAGGTACTTGCAGTAGCCGCGCAGCATCGCGATCTGGCGCCAGTCGAGATCCGCGGCCAGCACCAGGCGGTTGAAGCCGTCGTTCTCGGCGTCGCCCTGCCACGCGCGCGCGAAGGCCTCGGTGAACGCGGCCGCGCGCGCCTCGACGTCGATCGCGCCGGTCAGCGCCTCGACATGGAAGTCCTGGATGTACAGCGGCGTGCCGTCGACCTCGATGCGCGTGGGATGCTCGGTGAGCACGCGCAGGCCGAGGTTCTCCATCACCGGCAGCACGTCCGACAGCGGGATGTCGTTGCCGCGCCGGTAGAGCTTGAGGTGCAGCACGTCGTCGCCGTCATCGACCGACGACCGGGTGTAGAAGCTCAGCTGCAGCGTCTCCGACGACGCCAGCGCGGCCAGCTTCTCGACGTCGGTCGCGGCCACGGCCGGCGACGCCTGCTCGATGTAGGCCGGCGACAGCATCCGCCCGATCCGCCCGGCCAGGCGCAGGCCCTCGCCTTCGCCGTGCCGCGCGACCAGTTCGTCGCGCAGGTTGTCCTGCCAGTTGCGCACGATCGCCTGCAGCGCCTGTTCCAGCGCGCCGACGTCGACGTCGACCTGCGCATCGGCGCGCGGACGCACGATCAGGTGCAACTGGGCCAGCGGCGATTCGCCGAGCACCACGTTCGCGTCGACGTGGTCGGCGTGCATGACCTCGCGCAGCAGTTGCTCGATGCGCCGGCGCACGTCGGTATTGAAGCGGTCGCGCGGGATGTAGACCAGCACCGAGTAGAAGCGGCCGTAGCGATCCTTGCGCAGGAACAGCCGGCTGCGCACACGCTCCTGCAGGCCGAGGATGCCGGTGCCGAGCCGGAACAGCTCGTCGGACGTCGACTGGAACAGCTCGTCGCGCGGCAACGTCTCCAGCAGGTGGCGCAGCGCCTTGCCGCTGTGGCCGGTCGGCTTGAGCCCGGATTCGCGCATCACGTACTCGAAACGCTCGCGCACCAGCGGGATGTCCCACGGCCGCCGCGTGTAGGCGCTGGACGTGTACAGGCCCACGAAGCGCTGCTCGCCGACGACGTTGCCCTTGGCGTCGTAGCGCAGGATGCCGATGTAGTCCATGTAGCCCGGCCGGTGCACGGTCGAGCGCGCACTGGTCTTGGTCAGGATCAGCGCGTCGACCTCGCCGGCGCGGCGCAGCGCGTCCGCGCCGAGCTCACTGAGCGGGCGTGACTTCACCGTTCCCGGCGTGCGCAGCAGGCCGAGGCCGCTGTCGGGCACCGCCTCGAGCACCTCGTCGCCGCCCTTGCGGCGCACCTGGTATTCGCGGTAGCCGAAGAACGTGAAGTGGTCATCCGCCGCCCAGCGCAGGAACTCCTGGGCTTCGCGCCGGCTGTCCTCGGCGACCGGGCTCGGCTGGGCGACCAGCGCCTCGGCCGCGCCTTCCATCGCGCCGCGCATGTCGCGCCAGTCGGCCACGATCACGCGCACGTCGTCGAGCACGCGACGCACCAGCGATTCGATGCGGCCGTTCTCTTCGGGCGTCTGGCGATCGATCTCCAGGTGCATCACCGACTCGGCTTCGCCCTCGCCCACGCCGGCCAGACGGCCGGCGCGATCGCGCGTGATCGACAGGACCGGATGGCCCAGCACGTGCACGCCGATGCCCTGCTCGGCCAGCGCCATGGTCACCGAATCGACCAGGAACGGCATGTCGTCGTTGACGATCTGCAGCACGGTGTGCGGCGATTCCCAGCCGTGGCTCTTCATCGCCGGATTGAACAGGCGCACGTTCGCCGTGCCGGGCTTGCGCCGGCTCGCGAAGTCGAACAGGTCCGCGGCGAGCGCTGCCCAGCCATCGGCGCTGTGCAACGGCAGCTCTTCTTCGGTCATGCGTCGGTAGAACGCCTGTGCGAACGCGCTGGCGTCCTCGTGCGCACCCTTGCCGGCGCGGCGCCGGACGGCGTCGAAGATCGGCGCGAGCAAAGCGCTGGGGGCGCTGGCGCTTGCGCCCTTCTTCTTCGAAGAGACAGCGGTCTTGGTCGATTTCGCCGGCGCGGTTTTACCGGTCTTGCGGGATGAGGTCATGGCGACAAACGGTCCGATGCAATGAGGCCCGCGTTTTCACGCGGGCCGACGGGAAAGGAATGGGCACGACGGTGCGGCCGGACGGCCGACCGGGTCGGGCAGAACGGACGCCGCGTGCCCACGGGGGCGACGCAGGCGGCGGACACGCGCGGTGCTGGCGTGGAGACACGGCATGCGGATCAGCGCAGGCCGGTCTCGTTGCGGGCGATCACCAGCCGCTGGATCTCGCTGGTGCCTTCATAGATTTCGGTGATCTTGGCGTCACGGAAATACCGCTCGATCGGCATTTCCTTCGAATAGCCCATGCCGCCGTGGATCTGCAGCGCCTGGTGAGTGATCCACATCGCGGCTTCCGACGCAGTGAGCTTGGCGATCGCGGCCTCGTTGCTGAAACGCTTGCCTTCGCCCTTGAGCCAGGCCGCGCGCAAGGTGAGCAGCAACGCCGCATCGAGCTTGCACTTCATGTCGGCGATCTTGGCCTGGGTCATCTGGAACGCGCCGATCGGCTGGCCGAAGGCCTTGCGCTCCTTGACGTACCCGACCGTGGCCTCGTACGCGGCGCGAGCGATGCCGATCGCCTGCGAGGCGATGCCGATGCGGCCGGCGTCGAGTACGCCCATCGCGATCTTGAAGCCCTGGCCTTCCTGGCCGAGCACGTCGGAGGCCTGCGCCACGTAGTCCTGGAACTCGATCTCGCAGGTGGCCGAGGCGCGGATGCCGAGCTTGGGCTCGGTCTTGCCACGGTGGAACCCGGCGCGTTCGCCGTCGATGACGAATGCGGTGACGCCGCGCGCGCCCTGATCGGGGTCGGTCATCGCGAACAGCACGAAATACCTGGCGACGGGGCCGGAGGTAATCCAGCTCTTCTTGCCGTTGATGACGTAGCTGCCGTCAGCCTGCTTGACCGCGCGGCACTTCATCGCCGTGGCGTCGGAACCCGACTGCGGCTCGGTCAGCGCGAAGGCGCCGATCTCGCGGCCTTCCGCGATCGCGCGCAGGTATTGCTGCTTCTGGTCTTCGGTGCCGTGGGTCAGGATGCCGTTGCAGAACAGCGAGTTGTTGACCGACATGATCGTCGAATGCGCGGCATCGGCCGCCGCCACTTCCACCATCGCCAGCACATAGGACACCGGGTCCATGCCGGCGCCGCCGTATTCGTCGGGCACTTCGATGCCCATCAGGCCATTCTCGCCGAGGACCTTCATGTTCTCGACGGGGAACTCGCCGGTGCGGTCGTGGTGTTCGGCGCTGGGGGCGATCCGTTCCTGTGCGATCCGTCGCGCGATGTCCTGGATCATCAACTGCTCTTCGCTGAAACCGAACTCCACGGGCTACAACCTCTGTGCGGAAACGATCCGGCAATTGTAGCGTCGGCCCGCGCGAAAGACCCGCAAAGTCGTTCCCGCGCTGCAACATGACGGGGCTCGGCCACCTCCCGGCGTGACCGTTGCATGACGCCGTGAATTCGCCGCCTTGACCCTCTCCACGGCCGCGCCGACAATTCATCCTTGCATCGCGATATGGAGATATTCATGGATCTGGAGGCCTGGTCCGCGCGCCTGAAGGTGCTGGCCGATCCCACCCGCGTGCGCCTGCTCGCGCTGCTCGAAGTCGAGGAACTCACGGTCGCCGAACTGTCGTCGATCACCCGGCTCGCCCAGCCCCGCGTTTCCACGCACCTGGCCCGCCTCAAGGACGCGAACCTGGTGCGCGACCGCCGCGCCGGTGTCTCGGCCTACTACCGCTTCGACCATGCCGCGCTCGACCCCGCGCAACGTGCGCTGTGGCAGGCGCTGAGCACCGGCAGCGACGATCCGCTGCTGCGCCAGGATGCCGAGCGCGTGCCGGCGGTGCTGGCGATGCGCGCCGCCGACCAGAGCTGGGCCGACACCGTGGCCGGTGACATGGAGCGGCATTACTCGCCCGGCCGGACCTGGGAGGCGCTCGCGCGTTCGGCACTGCCGCTGCTCGAAACCGGCGACGTACTCGATATCGCGTCCGGCGATGGCGTGCTGGCCGAGCTGCTGGCGCCGCATGCGCACCACTATGTGTGCCTGGATGCCAGCCGCCGCGTGGTCGCGGCGTCCGCCGAGCGGCTCAAGCGATTCTCCAACGTCGAAGTGCGCGAGGGCGACATGCATGCCCTGCCCTTCGAGGACGCCAGTTTCGACCTGGTCGTGCTGATGCACGCCCTGACCTACGCCACGCGGCCGGCGCAGGCGGTCAATGAAGCGGCGCGCGTCCTGCGCCCCGGCGGCCGCCTGCTGCTCTCGAGCCTGGACAAACATGGCCACGAAGCCGCGGTGCAGGCCTATGGCCACGCCAACCTGGGATTCACCGACAAGGAACTGCGCCGCTTCGTCACGAAGGCAGGCCTGGAAATCCACAGCGCCGAAACCGTGACCCGCGAGAAGCGCCCCCCGCATTTCCAGGTGATCTCGATCATCGCGAGAAAGCCGTGACGACGTGGCTGCATCCGGCACGGGTCGAGGCGCTCGAGCGTGCGCTGGCCACGCGCATCCTCGTCCTCGACGGGGCCATGGGCACGATGATCCAGCGTTTCGGTCTCACCGAGGCCGATTATCGTGGCGAGCGCTTCGCCAGCGGATACGACGCGCTGCATGCAGCTCAGGGGCACGCCCACGGCGCGGACTGCGGCTGCGAATCGCACGACCAGCGCGGCAACAACGATCTGCTTACGCTCACGCGGCCGGACATCATCCGCGGCATCCACGCCGAGTATCTCGCCGCCGGCGCGGACATCGTGGAGACCAACACCTTCAACTCGACGGCGGTGTCGCTCGCCGATTACCACCTGCAGCATCTGGTACAGGAGCTCAACCGCGAAGGTGCCGCACTGGCACGCGCGGCGTGCGACGAAGCCGAGGCGGCGACCCCCGAGCGTCCGCGCTTCGTTGCCGGCATCCTCGGCCCGACCAGCCGCACCGCCTCGATCAGCCCGGACGTCAACGACCCCGGTTACCGCGCGGTGACCTTCGACGAGCTGGTGGCGATCTACCGCGAAGCGAGCTTCGGCCTGATCGATGGCGGCGCCGACATTCTGATGGTCGAAACCGTGTTCGACACGCTCAACGCCAAGGCCGCGCTGTACGCGATCGAGACCGTGTTCGACGAGCGCGGTGGCCGACTGCCGGTGATGATCTCCGGCACGATCACCGACGCGTCCGGCCGCACGCTCTCGGGGCAGACCGCCGAAGCCTTCTGGTACTCGCTGCAGCATGCGCGTCCGCATGCGCTGGGCCTGAACTGCGCGCTCGGCGCCAAGGATCTGCGGCCGCACGTCGAGACCCTGTCACAGGTCGCGCAGACGTCCGTGTCCTGCCATCCGAATGCCGGCCTGCCGAACGCTTTCGGCGGCTATGACGAAACGCCGGAGGATATGGCCGAAGTGCTGCGTGAATTCGCGACCGCCGGTCTGCTCAACATCGTCGGTGGCTGCTGCGGTACGTCGCCGGCGCATATCCAGGCGATCGCCGCGGCGGTCAGCGATGTCGCGCCGCGGGTGCCCGGGCGCGACATGGAGACAGCGGCGTGATCGTCGCGATGACGCAAGTTCCCCCTGTAGGAGCGCGCTCGCGCGCGAAGGGCCTGCACCGGGAACGCCTCATCGCGCGCGAGCGCGCTCTTACAGAAAAGCGGCGTTGCGCCGGAATTGACTCGGCAGACAAAGGCTTCGCCCCATGACCCGCTACACCCGCCTATCGGGCCTCGAACCGCTGGTCGTCACGCCCGAGCTGCTCTTCATCAATGTCGGCGAGCGCACCAACGTCACCGGCTCGGCGGCATTCCGCAAGCTGATCAAGGAGAACCGCTATCCGGAGGCCGTCGAGGTTGCGCGCCAGCAGGTCGAAGGCGGCGCGCAGATCCTCGACGTCAACATGGACGAAGGCATGCTCGATTCCGAGCAGGCCATGACGACCTTCCTCAACCTGATCGCCGCCGAGCCCGACATCGCGCGCATTCCGGTGATGGTCGACTCCTCGAAATGGAGCGTCATCGAGGCGGGTCTGAAGTGCCTGCAGGGCAAGGGCGTGGTCAATTCGATCTCGCTCAAGGAAGGCGAAGCGGCGTTCCTCGAACAGGCGCGGAAAGTGCTGCGCTACGGCGCTGCCGTCGTGGTCATGGCCTTCGACGAGGTCGGCCAGGCCGACACGAAGGACCGCAAGGTCGAGATCTGCACGCGCGCCTATCGGCTGCTGACCGAAGTCGTCGGCTTTCCGCCCGAAGACATCATCTTCGACCCGAACATCTTCGCCATCGCGACCGGCATCGCCGAGCACGACAACTACGCGGTCGACTTCATCGAGGCGACGCGCGAGATCAAGGCCTCGCTGCCGCATTGTCATGTGTCGGGCGGTGTTTCCAACGTGTCGTTCTCGTTCCGCGGCAACGAGGTCGTGCGCCAGGCGATCCACGCGGTCTTCCTGTTCCATGCGATCGAAGCCGGCATGGATTTCGGCATCGTCAATGCCGGCGCGATGCCGATCGTCGACGATCTCGACCCCGAGCTGCGCGAGCGCGTCGAGGACGTGGTGCTGAACCGTCGCAGCGACGCGACCGAACGCCTGCTGGAACTGGCCGAGCGCTACAAGGGCAAGAAGGGCGCGGCCAAGGTCGAGAACCTCGCCTGGCGCGAGACACCGGTACAGCAGCGCCTGACCCATGCGCTGGTGCACGGCATCGACCAGTACGTCGAGCACGACACCGAAGAGGCACGCCAGGCCGCTGCGCGCCCGCTCGACGTCATCGAAGGCCCGCTGATGGCCGGCATGAACGTGGTCGGCGATCTGTTCGGCGCCGGCAAGATGTTCCTGCCGCAGGTGGTCAAGTCCGCGCGCGTGATGAAGAAGGCGGTCGCGTATCTGCTGCCCTACATCGAGGCCGAAAAGCTGCGCACCGGTGACGCCGGCAAGAACAACGGTCGCGTGCTGATAGCGACGGTCAAGGGCGACGTGCACGACATCGGCAAGAACATCGTTGGCGTGGTGCTGGCCTGCAACAACTTCGAGGTCGTCGACCTCGGCGTGATGGTGCCGACGCAGACGATTCTCGACAAGGCGCGCGAGGTGCAGGCCGACGTGATTGGCCTTTCGGGTCTGATCACGCCATCGCTGGAAGAAATGAGCCACGTCGCCCGCGAAATGAAACGCCAGGGATTCGAGACGCCCCTACTGATCGGCGGCGCGACGACCTCGCGCGCGCACACCGCGCTGAAGATCGCGCCGCATTACGGCGCGCCGACGGTCTGGGTCAAGGACGCCTCGCGCGCGGTCGGTGTCGTGCAGTCGCTGATCAGTCCGGAACTGCGCGGGGCTTTCGTCGCCGCCAACGATGCCGACTACGCCGAGATCCGCGCCCGCCATGCCAACCGCGGCGATGCCAAGCGGCTGGTGTCGCTGGCCAAGGCGCGCGCCCAGAAGTTCGACGGCGGCTGGAGCACCTACGTGCCACCTGCGCCGAACCGGCCGGGCCTGCACGTGTTCGAAGACTGGCCGCTCGAGGATCTGCTCCAGGTCATCGACTGGACGCCGTTCTTCAATGCCTGGGAACTGTTCGGCAAGTACCCGGCCATCCTCACCGACGAGGTCGTCGGCTCGCAGGCCAGCGAACTGTTCCGCGATGCCCAGGCGATGCTCAAGCGCATCGTCGACGAGAAGTGGCTGACCGCGAAGGCGGTGTTCGGCCTGTGGCCGGCGAACAGCGTCGGCGACGATGTGGTGCTGCAGCACGCGGGCGGCGAGACCACGCTGCACTTCCTGCGCCAGCAGGTCGACAAGCCGGTCGAGCGCCCGGATTTCTGCCTTGCGGACTTCATCGCGCCGAAGGACAGCGGAAAGCAGGACTGGATCGGCGCGTTCGCGGTGACGGCCGGCATCGGCATCGATGCGCACGTGGCCCGCTTCGAAGCTGCGCACGACGATTACAACGCGATCCTGCTGAAAGCTCTGGCCGATCGCCTGGCCGAGGCGCTGGCCGAACGGCTGCACCAGCGCGTGCGTCTGGACTACTGGGGTTACGATGCGAACGAGTCACTCGACAACGACGCGCTGATCGCCGAGAAGTACCGCGGCATCCGCCCCGCGCCGGGCTATCCCGCATGTCCGGAACACAGTGAGAAAGGCACGCTGTTCGAACTGCTCGATGCCGGTACGCACGCCGGCATGACGTTGACCGAAAGCTTCGCGATGCTGCCGACCGCGGCCGTCTCGGGCTATTACTTCAGCCATCCCAAGAGCCAGTATTTCGTGGTCGGGCGCGTGTCCAAGGAACAAGTGCAGGACTACGCGAAGCGCAAGAACGTGCCGTTGTCGCAGGCCGAACGCTGGCTTGCGTCCAACCTCGATTACGACCCCGAATAGCCGCGTCGACACGAAGCCGCCACGCCATGGCGGCTATGCTGGCGCGTCCTTTTCAATGCAGGGACTCCCGCATGTTCCGACGTCTCGGCTCCACCGCCGCGCTCGCCAGCGCCGTCTGCCTGGCCGCCTGCGGCGGCACCGCCCCCACGTCCACGACCGGTGGCGCCGACACGCCATCTCCACCCGAGGCAGGCGTGACCATCATCGAGAACGCCCGCGTGTTCGATGGCGAACGCGACCTGGGCGAAGTCTCGCTGGTGATCCGCGATGGCCTGATCGAACGCGTCGCCGATGCCGGCGCGAACGATCTGCCCGAAGGCGCCGAACGCATCGACCATCGCGGCCGTTTCATCATGCCCGGCCTGGTCAACGACCATGCCCACGTCGGTAACACACGCGGCACCGAACACGGCGACCGCTTCTACACACAGGACCAGGTGTCCGCCGACCTGCGCCAGTTCCAGGCCTATGGCGTGACCACGGTGGTGTCCCTGGGCATGAACGGCAGCGCGTTCGGCGAGATCCGCAACGCGGTCAACGCTGATCCAATGCAGGGCGCGCAGCTCTTCGGCGCCGGAGGCGGCGTCGGCACGCCGGACGGTGCGCCGCCGGCTGCGAACATGGGGCTGCAGGACGATCCCGTCGCGCGTCCCGCCGATGCCGAGGCCGCACGCGCCGCCGTGCGCGCACAGGCCGAAGCCGGCGTCGACATGATCAAACTCTGGGTCGACGACCTCGGCGGCAAGGCGCCGCAGATGCAGCCGGAGATCTACAAGGCCGCGATCGAAGAAGCGCACCGTCACAATCTGCTCGTCGCCGCGCATATCCACGATCTGGCGCCGGCCGCGGACCTCGTCGCCAGCGGCGTCGACATCCTCGCGCACGGCATCCGCGACCAGGCCATCGGCGACGATCTCGTCGACGACATGCGTAGTGCCGGCACCGGCTACATCGCGACCCTGCAGATCGACGAGGCCAACTACATTTATGCCGAACAACCCGGCTGGCTGGACACGCCGTTCCTGCGCAACGCCCTGCCCGCCTCGGTGCTGGCGCAATGGTCGGACGCGGCGTGGCGCGAGAACAAGCTCGCCGACCCTGCGACGCAGGACCATCGCGACGCACTTGCCACCAACCTCGCCAATCTCTCGACGCTGCGCGAGGCCGGCGTGCGCATCGGTTTCGGCACCGATGCCGGCGCACTGCCACACCGCGTGCCGGGCTTCGCCGAGCATCGCGAACTGGAACTGATGGTCGATGGCGCAGGCTTCACCGCCGAGCAGGCCCTGGTGACTGCAACGAGCGCCGCCGCGCAGCTGCTGCGCTTCGACGACCGCGGTGTGCTGCAGCCCGGCAGGCGTGCGGACTTCATCGTGCTGTCGGCGAACCCGCTGGAAGACATCCGCAACACCCGCAGCATCGAGGCGGTGTGGCAGGCCGGCCGCAGGGTCGCGGGCCCTGTCGCCGAGTACGACGCGCAGGCACGCGACTGATCGAAACAAAGTCGCGACCCGCGCGTCGGCGCGGGTCGCGATTCGGCCACCGGCTCAGGGCAACAGAAACGACACGCCGAAGCCGCCGGACCAGTCGTCCTCGTCGTCGGCGAAGCCGCGCAACACCGACAGATCGAGCTGCACCGCGGGCGCCACCCGCCAGGTCACGCCGGTGCCGAGCGCGCGCGAACGCTGCGCACCGGTGCCCAGCCCCGCTTCCAGGTACGCGCCGATGGAGTCGGTCGACACGAATGTCCAGCTCGGTGAAAGCGTCCAGCCGGTGCCGTCTTCGTCGCGCGTGCCATTGACATAGAACGCGACGTCACCCGTGGCGAGACTGACGCCCAGATCCTGCTGCGCGCGTCCGGCGCGGATGTCGGATGCACCGGTCAGCACGCCCTGGCGCGCGAGCAGCGCCCACTGCATGTCATCGTCGGAACCGGGCAGCACCCACTTCAGCGCCACGCTGCTGTCGCCGCCGCCGTGCACGCGTTCGCGTGCATCCCCGCTGCGCGTGTGTTCCCACACGTGGCTGTCGCTGTCGAGCTGCAGTTCGAGCGCCGCGCCCAGGCCGATACGCAGCAGACTCGCGGCGGCGTAGCGCGTGCTGCGCACACCGTCGCTGTCGTCGCGGGCGATGTCCGGCAGGCCCTGCTCCCAGGCGATCTGTCCGGGCGCAAGGACCGATGGCGAGAACCCGATGCCGGGCCGGTCGAACTCCACGTCGGCCGCGTCCTGTGCCCACGCTTTCGTGCACGCGCAAAGCAGCAGACCCAATACGCCGACACGCGTGGCGAACCGCGCGGAAACGAGCGCGTTCACCAGACCAGATCGTCCGGCACCTGGTACTTGGGATCGCTGTACGGATCGTCGGCGGGCGGCGCCGTGGGGTCGATGCGCAGCGCCACGGATGGCGCGAAGATCGTCTCGGCCTCGGCCAGTACCTCGGCCATGACCAGCAGGTAGCGGCCATTGAGCTGGACCACCCCCAGCTCACCCGCATTGAGCGCCTTGAGCTGGTCTTCGTCGACGTGGATGCGCTTGATCTTGCCGCCGTATTCGAAATGGCGGGCGATCTCGGCCTCGGGCTTGTTGAGTGACTTGCCGGCGAGAAACGCTTCGAGCTTCGCACGCGCCTCGCGGCGCAGCCGGGCTTCTTCCTGCTTCACGCGCTCGGCCTCGATGCGCTCTTCCTTCTCGCGCTGGGCGCGGATGGCGAAGGCCTTGGCCAGATCGATGTCGCCTTGTGGGCGCTTGCCCGGGGGCGCACCACGACGGTCGTTCGCACGCGACTTGCCGTCACCGCGCGGCGCACCACTGTTGCGGGCCTGCGGACGTTGCGCATTGTCGCCACGCGGTGCACCGCCCTTGCGGTCTGCATTGCGCGGGCCGCGACGGTCATCGGGACGCGGGCCTCGACGCTCGTCACGGCGCGGTTTGGGCGCGGCGGGCGTCGGCGCCTTGAATCCGAGGCCGAGCAGCTGGTCGCGGAGGGAATCGGTCATTGCGCGTACTCAGTAATGCGGGGGTGGCGGTTCTTCCGACGCATCGGGGAAATGCACGGTGCGCGCCTGGCGTAGATCGTCCATCACCCGGCGCAACAGGCCGGTCTGCGCACTCAGTTCCAGCCGGGCCTGGGTCAGCGCGTCGTTGAGTTCGCCGATGGTCTGTTCCTGGAATGACAAGCGCATTTCCAGTTCGGTGACGCGCGCTTCGAGCGCGTCGTGTCCGGTGTCGTTCATTGCATTCCCGATCGGCTGGCGCGCCGCGACGTCGCGGCGCGCCACAAGGGTCTTACTCGACGATGTCCTGCAGCTCGACCTCGAACACCAGCGCCTGGTTCGGACCGATCGGGCCCGAGCCCATCTCGCCGTAACCCAGCGCGGCAGGAATCCACAGCTCGTACTTGCTGCCGACGCTCATCAGCTGCAGGCCTTCCTGCCAGCCCGGCACGACCTGGTTGAGCGCGAACTGCGCCGGCTCGCCGCGGTCGTAGGAGCTGTCGAACGTTTCGCCGTTGAGCAGCGTGCCCTTGTAGTGCACGCGCACGGTGGCGTTCGGGCCGGGCTTGGCACCCGTGCCTTCGGTGATGACGCGGTACTGCAGGCCCGACGCCGTGGTCTGCACGCCTTCGCGCTTGCCGTTCTCGGCCAGGAACTTCTCCGCCTCGGCGGCGTTGGTCTTGGCCTGCTCCTGCATTTCGGCCATCTGCTTGGCCTGCATGCGTTCGCCGAATTTCTGCATCACGCCCATGGCCTGCTCGTCGGAGATCTCGATGGCCTTGTCGTCGAGGGTTTCGGAAATCGCACGCTGCAGCGTCTTGACGTCGATCTCGTCCTTGATCTGCTTGAGCTGCTCGCCCATCTGGTTGCCGATGATGTAGCTGATCTGCTCGCGCTCGCCCTCAAGGCCGGCGATCTCGTTGCCGCCTTCGGCGGACGTCTCGGCGGCGGCGCCTTCGACCGGCTTGCCGGTCTCCTTGTCGATCGGCTTGCAGGCGATCATCGCCAGCGGCAGGACGGCGACGAGGCCGGCAACGGCGATGCGCTTGGTGTTCTTCATACGGGACAACTCCGGGATCGAAGGGTTTCGGGGTGACCGGCCGCGGCGCGGTCGGTGAAACGGTGGGCCTAGAGGATATCGATCAGTTCGACATCGAAGACCAGCGTGGCGTTGGGCGGAATGTTCGGCGGGCTGCCGCGCACGCCGTAGGCCAGCTCGCCGGGAATCCAGAACCGGTACTTGCCGCCGATGGGCATCAGCTGCATGCCCTCGGTCCAGCCGGCGATGACCTGGTCGAGGCCGAATACCGACGGCTCGCCGCGGCTGTAGGAACTGTCGAACTCGGTGCCGTCGAGCAGCGTGCCGCGATAGTGCACGCGCACCCGGTCGCTGGCGCGCGGACGCGGGCCCTGGCCCTGCTTCTCGACGCTGTACTGGATGCCCGACGCAGTCGCGAAGACGCCCGGCTTGCCGCGGTTGGCCGCCATGAAATCCATGCCGGCCTGACGGTTGTCGTCGGCCACGCGCGTAGCGCGGGCCTGGCCGCGGGCGATCATCGCCTGTCGCGCCTGTGCGACCTGGGCCTCGTCGAGCGTCGGCGCCCTGCCCTCGACACGATCACGTACGCCGCGCATCAATGGCGCGAGCGCGATCTCCTCGCGCATCGCCAGCAACGAGCGGCCGACGTCGGCGCCGATCATGCGGCCGACCTGGACGCGATCGACCTCCGGCGCCTCGCTGCCCGGCGGCAGACCCGGGACCGGCCGGCCGCTGCGTGCGGCGATCCGCTGCGCGAGGGCCTGGCCGAGGCGCTGGGTCTGGGCCTGGTCGAGCGCAGGCGGCTTGCCGGCAAGCGCATCGGCCACAGCAGCCTCGAACGCGGCCAGATCCAGATCCGGCGCGACCTGCGCCAGCTGCGCGGCCATGTCCATGCCGACCACATAACTGCTGGTGTCGCGATCGGCATCGTCGGCAGCGATCGCCATGCCGGCGACGGGTGCCAGCAGCAGGGCCAGCACGGCGGCGCGCATCTGATTGAACATCCGCATAGGTCTCCTGCCCGGGGCCGGGCGATGCAGCCGGCTATTGTCGCGGCCGCGCGGCGGCGGAGCAATCGCGGCGCAAGCGGCCTTCAGCGCGTGGCCGGCCTGGGCGCGGCCAGTGCGCGCTCGATCGCGGCGACGATCGCCGGATCGTCCGGCGCCGTGCGGCTGCCCCACTGGCCCAGCACCCGTCCGTCGCGCCCCACCAGATACTTGTGGAAGTTCCACTGCGGCGCCTGCCCGGTCGCCTGGGCAAGCTGGCGGTACAAGGGCGTGGCGTCCGGCCCGGTGACGTGCACGCGCTGGAACATCGGGAACTTGACGCCATAGGTCAGCGTGCAGAATTCCTGGATCGCCGCCTCGTCCTCGAATTCCTGGTCCTTGAAGTCGCCCGACGGGAAACCGAGCACTGCGAAGCCCCGCGACCGCAGACGCGCATGCATCGCTTCGAGCGCTTCGTACTGCGGCGTGAACCCGCATTTGCTGGCGGTGTTGACGATCAGCAGTACGTCGCCGCCATAGGTCTGGCGAAGGTTGACGTTCTCGCGCGCAGCCAGCTGGCGGTACGTGTGATCCAGCACGTCTCCGCGGGTCGGCGACTGCTGCGCGAGCGCCATGCCAGCCAGGAGCGTCAGCCCCAGCGCCAGCGCGGTGCCTGCCAGACGGGACGCGGATCGGAACCTGCACACCATGTTGGACGCTCCCGGCCGGGTGGACGACCCGTGCCATCAGTTGGGTGGATTTTCTGGTCGAGCGCGTTGACACCCGCTGCGGTGGTGTTATAGTTGCCTACAACACCTACCCACTAGAGCAGGACGGTCCCATGAACCGCAGGCTCCAAACCCCGATCATCGCATGCACCGCCGCGGCCCTGGCGTTGTCGGCCGGGTTGCTGTTCGCCGCCCCTGTACTGTCCGGCAGCGGTGTCGCGCCGGCCGCCGCGGCCGCCGTCGCCAAGACCCGAGTCCAGACCGAACGCCCATCGGCAACCACCGAGGCGGAGGTCGAATCCCCGCGCCCGCGCGCCCGACGTGCCCGAAGCGGCTTCGCCCTGCCCTATTTCTCGTTCGCCCGGGGCGCTGGTGGAAGGAGCTGAGGTCATGGCCAATATCGAATGGAGCGACGGCGCTCCCATCTACCGGCAGTTGAAGGAGCGCGTCATCGCGATGATGCTCGACGGCGTGCTCAAACCCGGCGACGCGTTGCCCTCGGTGCGCCAGGTGGCCGCCGACTACCAGCTCAACCCGATCACCGTGTCCCGCGCCTACCAGGAACTCGCCGACGAGGCGCTGGTGGAGAAGCGCCGCGGCCTGGGCATGTTCGTCACCGAGGAAGCGTCGAAGAAGCTGCGCAGCAGCGAGCGCGAGCGCTTCCTCACCGACGAGTGGCCGCAGGTGGTCGAACGGATCGAACGCCTGGGGCTGTCGGCCCGGGATCTGCTGCAGTCCATCGGCAATGGAGCCAACGAATGAACGCCGTCCCAGATGTTCCGGTGATCACCGCGCGCAATCTGTCCAAGGTCTACAAGGGCGCGCGCGCGCTCGACGGCACCAGCTTCCAGATCCCGGCCGGCCGCATCGTCGGCCTGATCGGCCCCAACGGCGCCGGCAAGACCACTGCGCTCAAAGCGCTGCTGGGCCTGATCCGCTTCGATGGCGACATGTCGGTACTCGGCCGTGACCCGCGCACCGAGCGCGACGCGCTGATGAACGATGTCTGCTTCATCGCCGACGTCGCGGTGCTGCCGCGCTGGATGCGGGTGCGCGATGCGATCGACTTCGTCGAGGGCGTGCATCCCCGCTTCGACCGTGCCCGCTGCGAGCGCTTCCTGGCCAACACCAAGCTGTCGCCCAAGCAGCGCGTGCGCGAAATGTCCAAGGGCATGATCGTGCAGCTGCACCTCGCACTCGTCATGGCGATCGACGCCAAACTGCTGGTGCTCGACGAACCGACCCTGGGCCTCGACATCCTCTACCGCAAGCAGTTCTACCAGCGTCTGCTGGAGGACTACTTCGACGAGCAGAAGACCATCATCGTCACCACGCACCAGGTCGAGGAGATCGAGCACATCCTCACCGACGTGCTCTTCATCCAGAACGGCAAGATCGTGCTCGACGCGCCGATGGACGAGGTCGGCGACCGCTTCGTTGAAGTGCTGGTCAACGCCGACCAGCTCGAGGCCGCCCGCGCCCACCGCCCGATCGACGAGCGCGCCCTGCCCTTCGGCAAGACCGTGATGCTGTTCGACAACGTGCCCGTCACCACCCTGTCGGCGTTCGGCGAGACCCGCACGCCGGGCCTGGCCGACCTGTTCGTGGCCACGATGAAAGGAGCCTACGCATGAATGCCTCCATCGATTCGGTGAACGTGGCCGCGCCCACGCGCACGCCGCCGCATGCCACGCACCGGTTCCGTCTGCTGTTGCGGCGCGAGTACTGGGAGCACCGTGGCGGCATCCTGTGGGCGCCCATCATTGCCGGCCTGGTGTCGACCCTGCTCTCGGCCGGCCTGCTGATCGCGGGCATCTGGTTCGCACACAAGTCGGTCGCCGAAGGCGGCACGATCCAGCACAACGGGGTCAGCCTCAACGGGCTGGATCTCGCCGGCCTGGCGCAACTGATGAGCCAGGACGACATCCGCCAGATCAGCGAAGGCCTCGCCGCCACCCTGCTGTTGTCGGCCAGCTGGCCCTGGCTGGTGATGATCTTCGTCGCGTTCTTCTATTGCCTGGGCGCGCTGTACGACGACCGCCGCGACCGCAGTGTGCTGTTCTGGAAATCGCTGCCGATCTCCGACACCTCGACGGTGCTGTCGAAGGTCGTCACCGCTACGCTGACCATCCCGATCGTCGCCACGGTCGCCGCTGTGCTGACCGCCTTCCTGTTTCTGCTGATGCTCAGCATCGCGATCGCCGCGCACGGCGCCAATCCGCTGCCGTTCCTGTGGACCAATGGCGTCTTCGTGCGGTTCGCGATGGTGATGTTCGCGGTGATTCCGGTCTACGCATGCTGGGCGCTGCCGACAGTCGGCTGGCTGCTGATGTGTTCGGCATGGGCCAGGAGCAAGCCGTTCCTGTGGGCGGTGCTGATCCCGGTCGGGCTGGGCGTGGCGACCTCGATGACCGGCATCCTGCAGGTCTTCGGACTGGAGCGTCACTGGCTGTGGCCGAACGTGATCACGCGCATGCTGCTGGGCACCGCGCCGCTGACCGGCAGCGATCTCAACGCCCTGGGTGAGGCGATCGAATCGGGCGCCCGACCGCTGGATCTGATGACCGTGCAGGCCTTCTACAGCAACTTCGCCGAGCCCTCGATGTGGATCGGCATGGCCGTCGGCGCGGTGATGATCGCCATCGCCATCCGCCTGCGCCGCTGGCGCGAGGAAGGCTGAGCCCACCCGCCCGTCTTCTCGGAGATCCGCAGATGAAATCCGCAATTGCTGCGCTTGCCTTCGCCTTGTGTCTGCCAACGTCCGCCTGGGCGTCCGCTTCCGACGACGGCGGCGTGCGCGCCGAGATCGCCCGTGACATGGAGGAGGCGCGGCGCGAGATCCGCGCCGACATCGCCAGATCCCGTGCCCGGCTCGACATCGACAACCTCGACGTGTCCAACAGCCTGCAATTCAATGGGTCGGCGCGGCGCAGAACCGATGCCGATGCCCGCCCCGTGCTGCCGAAAGCCGAGATCACGCCGCAAGGCGATTTCCTGATCGACGGCGCCGCGGTCGAGGTGGATGCCGCGCAACGCCGCCAGTTGCAGGCCTACCGCGAGCAGGTGATCGCGGTCGCCCGCGCCGGCATCGACATCGGCGAGATCGCGGCGCTGGCCGCCGTGGACTCGGTCGATCGTGGACTGGGCTCGCTGATCGTCGGTTCGATGACCGGCAGCGTGCAGCGGCAGGTGCAGAAAACCGTGATGCAGTCCGTGGGGCCGGGCGTGGAGAAGATCTGCGCGGCCATGCCGGCCCTGCACGCCTCGCAGCAGCAGCTCGCCGCCAGCGTCCCGGAGTTCGGTCCCTACGCGCGGATCGAAGCCAGCGACGGCGAGCGCTGCGTCCGCGAGGTCCGGCAGCAGTTCGCCCGTTCCTGATGCTCAGGACAGGACCTTCGCGTCACGCCTAGGCCGACCGTTTCGACCGTTCACGCACGGGCGCCCGTGCCCGACAACGCCGCACTTCGAGGAGATTCGCCAGATGCCGTCTTCCGCCCTCGTCCGTCGTCCTTTCGTGCTCGCACTGGCCGCCCTGTCCGCGCTACCGCTCCTGGCCAGTGCACAGAACGGGCCGCAATGCCGCCACAGCCAGCCCCGAGAACTCGCACTGCAGCTCGACGGCGTGCGCACGGTCCGTTTCGACATCGGCAACAGCAAGCTGCGCGTCGACGGTGCCTCGCACGCCGATCCCGTGCTGCGCGGCCGCGCCTGCGCGTCGACCGAATCGGGACTGGACGCGCTGGTCCTCGAGCAGCGGCGCGATGGCGACACGTTGCACGTCACGATGCGTCGTCCGACCGGTACCAGCGGCTGGATGGGCAACCAGTACGCCTACCTCGATCTCGCCGGCCAGGTGCCGGCGAACGTGCTGGTACAGGCGGTGATCGGCTCGGGCGACGCCTGGGTCACGGGTGTGGCCGCGGCCAGCGCCGATGTCGGCTCGGGCGACGCCGAACTGCGCCGCATCGCCGGGCGCGCCACGCTCAAAGTCGGTTCGGGTGACATCACCGTCGATGAGGTCGGCGCGCTGAAGGTGCTCTCGATCGGCTCGGGCGATGTCGAAGCACGCAACGTCCGCGGTCCGGTCGAGGCCGGCAGCGTCGGCTCGGGCGATCTCGCGGTCGACGGCGCCGCGGGCGATGTCCGCATCGGCAGCCTGGGCTCGGGCGACATCGACCTGCGTGCAGTGCGCGGCAATGTGCATGTGGGCTCGATCGGCTCCGGCGACCTCGACGTGCGCGACGTGGACGGCGGCCTGCAGGTCGACTCCAAGGGCAGCGGCGACATTTCCCACCGCGACGTCCGCGGCGACATCAGCCTGCCCCGCCGCCGCTGAATTTTTTTTCCGGAGCCGAACATGCGCAAGCCCATCTTTCGTCCCCTCGTCCTGGCATTGGCGATCTGCAGCTTCGCCACGCTGACGGCCTGCGGTCGCGACGCCCCGGCGCCGGAGGCCGGCGCTGACGCACAGTCGGCCGAGGCGGCCGACGACGGCTTCATCGCCCGCTCCACCCGCCGTGCGCTCGAAAGCGCACGGCGTGACCTGGCGCAGAAGAACATCAGCGTCGGCGGCACCGGCAGCGGTGGCCTCGACGTCAACGGCTTCCGCTTCGGCGGCAACGACGCGCGCACCGCCGGCCTGCCCAGGGCCGAGATCAGTCCTGCCGGCGACCTGCTCATCGATGGCGAACCGGTCACCGTCGACACGGCGCAGCGCGACCTGCTGCTCGCCCATCGCGCCAACATCGTCGCGATCGCCGAAGCCGGCATCGTGATCGGCGTGCAGGGCGCGCAGCTCGGCGCAGAGGCTGCGAGGGGCGCTGTCACCAGCCTGCTGGCCGGCAATGCCGAAGCGTTCGAACAGCGCATGCAGGCTGAAGCAAAGAAGATCGAAGCCGAAGCACAGACACTCTGCGGCCACCTGCCCGACCTGCTCGCCTCCCAGCAGGCGCTCGCTGCCGCGCTGCCCGCCTTCCGGCCTTACGCGACGATGGATGCCGGCGACGTCGAGGAGTGCCGAAAGGATGCCGGCAGTGGCGACAACCCCGCTGCCGAGGCGGACGCGGCGACGGAAATGGCTTCGCGATAGGGGAAAGGCGGTCCGTACGACGCGGAACGTCGCTCGCAGGCGCGCATTTGCGCGAGAGTGGCTTCGCCGAGAAAGCCTTTCGCGCGCAAGCGCGCTCCTACAGGAGGAGGGAGCCTCTCCGAGGCTTGTCCCGCATTTCGCGCTGACCGCCGCTCGGGACGGCGCCGCGCTCGCATTGTTTTTGTAGGAGCGCGCTTGCGCGCGAGGGGCGTCACCTAGAAGGCCCTTCGCGCGCAAGCGCGCTCCTACAAAAACCCCGGGGGCACGGCCTGGAGCGGCCTGCTTCGCATCTCGCATCGACGGCCGCAGCGGCTGTGCCCGCGCCCGCCTTTCTCTCTGTAGGAGCGCGCTTGCGCGCGAGGCGCTCTACCGAGACGGCCTGTCGCGCGCACTCTCGCAGGCACGCGAGGCGATCGCCTGCGGGATCGCCCCTGCGCCCGACTCAGCCGCCCCCACCCGCGCCTTCGTGGATGCCGCCACGGGTGAGTTCGGCCGGGTCGAGCACCGCCTCCAGTTCGCCGCGCGACAGCCCGCTGTCTTCCAGCGCGACATCGAGCACCGGCCGCTGTTCCCTGTAGGCGCGCTTGGCGATCGCCGCGGCCTTCTCGTAGCCGATGATCGGGTTCAACGCGGTGACCAGGATCGGGTTGCGCGCGAGCGCGGCGTCGATGTTGTCGCGCCGCACCTTCAGCCCGGCGATGGCGTCGTCGGCCAGCAGGCGCGAGACGTTCGACAGCAGCTGGATCGATTCGAGCAGATTCGCCGCGATCAGCGGCAGCGCGACGTTGAGCTGGAAGTTCCCGGTCTGCCCGGCGACGGTGATCGCGGTGTGGTGGCCGATGACCTGCGCACAGACCATGACCGTCGCCTCGGGAATCACCGGATTGACCTTGCCCGGCATGATCGAGCTGCCCGGCTGCAGCGCCGGCAGTTCGATCTCGCCCAGGCCACCGAGCGGTCCGGAGTTCATCCAGCGCAGGTCGTTGGCGATCTTGATCAGCGCGACCGCCAGCGCATTGAGCTGACCCGACAGTTCGACCGCGTCGTCCTGCGTGGCGATGCCCTCGAACTTGTCTTCGGCCGACTCGAACCGGGCCCGGCTCAGCGTCGACAGCGCCTTGGCCACCTTCTTGCCGAACTGGGGATGGGCATTGATGCCGGTGCCGATCGCGGTGCCGCCGATCGGCAGGCGGCGCAGACGCTTGAGCGTATCGGCCAGACGGGCCTCGGCGGAAACGATCTGAGACGACCACGCGCCGAATTCCTGCGCGAACGTCAGCGGCATCGCGTCCATCAGATGCGTGCGCCCGGTCTTGACCACCTTGCGGAGGCTGCGGCCGCGCTTGTCGATCGTGCGGCGCAGATGCTTGAGCGCCGGCAGCAGATCTTCGACCACGGCCAGCTGCGCGGACACGCGGATCGCGGTCGGCACGACGTCGTTGGAGCTTTGCCCGAGGTTGACGTGATCGTTCGCGTGGATCTTCTGTCGTGCATTCGAGGCCAGGTTCGCGATGACCTCGTTGGCGTTCATGTTCGACGATGTGCCCGAGCCGGTCTGGTAGATGTCGACCGGGAACTGCGTGTCGTGCCTGCCTTCGGCGACTTCCAGCGCAGCGCTGCGGATCGCCTTGCCGGCCTGCTCCGGCAGCAGGCCCAGGCCCGCATTGACCTCGGCCGCGGCGGCCTTGACCAGACCCAGCGCACGGATGAAGCCGCGCGGCATCGGCCGGCCGGAAATCGGGAAGTTCTGCACGGCGCGCTGGGTCTGCGCGCCCCAGAGGGCGTCGGCGGGCACCTGCAGTTCGCCCATGCTGTCGTGTTCGGTACGGAACGCCGCGGCGTTCGGAAGCTTGCTCATGTGACCGGCTCCGGAAAATCGGGGAAGACCGCGGCCCGCGGACGCGGGGCATCGATGAGGTGATCTTCCGGCGAAGGCCGTGTGCGTGGCGCGTTGGAACGACGGCGGAACGGGGGAAGATCCGGCTGGCGGAAGGCGCTGGCGTCGTGCGGATCAGGATACGCGAGGCGGCCGCAGGCTAAAATGACCACTTCGCCCGCCGCACCGCAGACCTCATGTCCGACTCCCAGAAGACCGAAGCCGCCCTGCTCGCCCTGTCGCCGCTGGACGGCCGCTACGCCACCAAGGTCGATGCGCTGCGTCCGATCTTCTCCGAGTACGGCCTGATCCGCGCCCGCGTACGCGTCGAGATCGAATGGCTGCTGGCGCTGGGCGACGAGCCGGGCATCGCCGAACTGCCGGCCTTCGACGACGCCCAGCGTGCGCGTCTCAAAGCCCTGGCCGAGGACTTTTCGGTGTCCGACGCGGCGCGCGTGAAGCAGATCGAACGCACGACCAACCACGACGTCAAGGCGGTCGAGTACTTCATCAAGGAGCAGCTCAAGGACGACGCCGCGCTGTCGCCGTCGCTGGAATTCGTGCATTTCGCCTGCACCAGCGAGGACATCAACAACCTGTCCTACGCGCTGATGCTGTCGGAGGCGCGCCAGAACGTATTGCTGCCGGCGCTGGACACGCTGATCAGCACCCTGCGCACGATGGCGCACGACCATGCCGCGCTGCCCTTGCTGTCGCGCACGCACGGTCAGACCGCGTCGCCGTCGACGGTGGGCAAGGAGCTGGCGAACGTCGTCGCGCGCCTGCAGCGCCAGGGCGAGCTGCTGTGGGACGTCGCGCTGACCGGCAAGATCAACGGCGCGGTCGGCAACTACAACGCGCACGTGGCGTCCTACCCGGACGTCGACTGGCCGGCGTTCTCGCAGCGCTTCGTCGAATCACTGGGCATCGTGTTCAATCCCTACACCACCCAGATCGAGCCGCACGACTGCGTGGCCGAGATCAGCGACGTGCAGAAGCGCATCAACACGATCGGCATCGACCTGTGCCGCGACATCTGGGGCTACATTTCGCTGGGCTACTTCAAGCAGGCGCTGAAGGAAGGCGAAGTCGGCAGCTCGACGATGCCGCACAAGGTCAACCCGATCGACTTCGAGAACGCCGAGGGCAACTTCGGGATTGCCAATGCGCTGTTCGAACATTTCGCCGCCAAGCTGCCGATCAGCCGCTGGCAGCGCGACCTGACCGACTCCACCGTGCTGCGCGCGCTGGGCACCGCGTTCGGCCACACGATGATCTCGCTCGATGCACTGCAGCGCGGCCTCGCCAAGCTCAGCGCCAATCCCGAGCGCCTCGCCGCCGATCTCGACGCCTCGTGGGAAGTGCTGGCCGAAGCCGTGCAGACGGTGATGCGCCGCCACGGGCTGCCCAATCCCTACGAGCAGCTCAAGGCGCTGACCCGCGGCCAGGGCATCACCGCCGAGTCGATGCGCGACTTCGTCGACGGTCTCGAGCTGCCGGCCGAAGACAAGGCGCGCCTGCGCGAACTGGTGCCCGGCAGCTACACCGGCCTGGCCGAACAGCTCGCCCGCGCGATCTGACGTTCGGCACCGGGACGCGACATGGACCTGCTGGTCAATCTCGACGTCCCGGACCTCGCCCGCGCCGAGGCGCTGTATGTCGAGGCGTTCGGCCTGACGGTCGAACGCCGCTTCGGCGACGCGGTGGTGGAGCTGACCGGCCTGCCGGTGCGGCTGTACCTGCTGCACAAGCCGGCCGGCAGCATCGGCGCGGATATTGCGCCGCGTGACTACGCGCGGCACTGGTGTCCGGTGCATCTGGATGTCGTCGTCGACGATCTCGATGCGGCGCTGACGCGCGCGCAGGTCGCCGGATTCGTCTGCGAAGGCGACGTTCGCAACGAAGCCTTCGGACGCATCGTGCAACTGGCCGACCCCTTCGGGCACGGCTGGTGCCTCATCGAGTTCAGCGGCCGCGGTTACGACGCCATCGCCACGCGCACCTGATGCCCCCGCGGGCCGCGCAAGGCGACGCGGCCACCGGATTTTGGCGTAGGCTCCCCGCCCATGAGCACACGCCCCCTCCCCTTCGAAATCGATGCCGCCCAGGCCGGCGGCCCGCTCGGCATGCCCGCCGAACAGTTCCTGCGCGACTACTGGCAGAAGCGTCCGCTGCTGATCCGCAACGCATTTCCGGAATTCGACTCCCCTTTGCAGCCCGAAGACCTCGCCGGCCTGGCCTGTGAGGAGATCGCGCTGTCGCGGCTGATCCGCCACGACCGCAGCCGTGATGGCTGGCAGGTCGAGACCGGCCCCTTCGACGAAGACCTGTTTCCCGGTCTGGGGGAGCGCGACTGGACGCTGCTGGTGCAGGACGTCGACAAGTGGGATGCCGATGTCGCCGCGCTGCTGCCGCAGTTCGCATTCCTGCCGCGCTGGCGTATCGACGACATCATGGTCAGCTTCGCCGCGACCGGCGGTTCGGTCGGCGCCCACGTCGACCAGTACGACGTATTCCTGCTGCAGGGCCAGGGTCACCGCCGCTGGCAGATCGACGCCTCCGAGGCGATGGGTCGCGGCGTGCCGCCGCAGGATTTCCGCGACGATGTCGAGCTGAAGCTGCTGCGCGAGTTCACGCCGACCCACGACTGGGTGCTCGGCCCCGGCGACATGCTCTATCTGCCGCCGATGGTGCCGCACCACGGTGTCGCCGAAGACCCCTGCCTGACGTTCTCGGTGGGCATGCGCGCGCCGTCGGTCAGCGAACTGATGGGCGACTACGTCGACACGCTGGCTGCCGAAACCGACGAATCGGTGCGCTATCGCGATGCCGACCTGCAGCTGCCGGCCGACCCCTACGAGATCGACGACGGCGCGATGACGCGCGTGGTCGAGGCGATCGAGGCGATGCGGATGCAGGATCCCGAGCGGCTCGGCGACTGGTTCGGCAGCTTCATCACCGGCTACCGCAATGCGCAGCAGGTCGTGGCCGGGGAAGCGCCGCCGCCGCGGATCGAACTCGAATGGCTGCTGTCGCAGGGCCAGGCGGCGCTGCAGCGCAATCCGTTCACGCGCATGGCCTGGCGCCGCGCGCACGACGGCGCGCGTCTGTTCGCTTCGGGCACCGCATGGCCGATGCCGGCGACTGATGCGCGCATGCTGGCCGCCTGCGCGCAACTCGACGGCGATGCCTACGGCGCGCTGTCGGAAGCCGCGCGCGAGGCGGTGCTCGAGCTGCTGGCCCAGGGCCATTACGTCCTCACGGAGCCCGACGCCGCATGAGCGGCGCGGCGCCGGTCACGGTGCAGGTCGTCGTCGATGCCGACGATCTCGCTGTCGCGCACGCCCTGCGCACCCGCGTCTTCGTCGACGAACAGGGCGTGCCGCCCGAACTCGAACGTGACGCGCTCGATGCGGTCAGCACCCATGTGCTGGCGCGCGATGCCGCAGGCACCGTCGTCGGCGCAGGTCGCCTGACGCCCGATGGCCGCATCGGCCGGCTCGCGGTGCACGCCGATCATCGCGGCCGCGGCGTTGGCGCTGCGATGCTCGACACCCTGCTCGACGCGGCGCGCCGGTCAGGCCTGCGCCAGACCTGGCTGCACGCGCAGTTGCAGGCCATGTCGCTGTACGCCCGCGCCGGCTTCGTCGCCGAAGGGCCGGTGTTCGAAGAGGCCGGCATTCGCCACCGCACGATGCGCCGGACCGCCGCGGCAACATTCCCGGTGGACGACCTCGACCATGCCGTCGATGCGACGGTGACGCTGGTGGCCTGCGCCCGTCGCGCCCTGTGGCTGCGTACCCGCGATCTCGATCCGGGGCTCTACGACCATCCCGATGTCCTCGCGGCATTGCGCGGTTTCGCCACCGGCCGCCGTGGCGCACAGGTGCAGATCCTGCTGCACGATCCGCTCACCGTGCAGCGTCGCGGCTCGGCCCTGCTGGCGCTGTCGCAGCGGCTGAGCAGCGCATTCGCGATCCGCGCGGTGGAAGACCCGGTCGATCGCGAGTTCGCCGGCGCCTTTCTCGCCAACGATGTCGGCGGCTTCCATGTCCGCACGCTGGGCCACCGGCTCGACGGCGAGGCGGCCACCGACCTGCCCGGTCGCGCGCGCCAGCTGGCGCAGCAGTTCGCGCCGGTGTGGGAGCGTTCACGCGTGTGCAGCGAGTTCCGCGCACTGGGCATCTAGCGCGGCGTCGCACCGACGTGGTGTCCACGCGCCGGGATGCATCGTTCGCCTGGCCGCACCGGCGTCATGGTGCATCGCGGCGAACGACGCGCGTATACTGTTGAACGTCGTTTCGCGCCAGATCCGACCTGTTTTTCCGGTCATTCTGCCGGGTGCGGCCCCGCCCCTTCCCAAAGAGTCCGAATCACCCGACGTGGACAGTCTCCTGAAGCAGTTTGCGCAGTCCTCCCAGTTCGGCGCCAATGCCGCCTTTATCGAAGATCTGTACGAGCAGTATCTCGTCGATCCCGACAGCGTCGGGACGGACTGGAAACGGTGGTTCGATGCCTTCAAGGGCCGCGAGGCCGGAGATGTGCCGCACTCCGCGGTGCTGTCTTCGGTCGCCGAAGCCGGACGCAAGGCGGCACGCGGCGTGGTCGCCGCGCAGGCGGGCGGCTCGGGCGACGAACGCGAACGCCATGTCGGCAGGCTGATCACCGCCTACCGCTCGCGCGGCCACCTCGGCGCCCGCCTCGACCCGCTCGATCTCTCGCCGCCGGTCAACCCGCCCGATCTCGGCCTGCCCTTCCACCAGCTCACCGATGCCGATCTCGACGACGAGTTCAGCACCGGCGGCGTGGGCGGCCAGCCGCGCATGAAGCTGCGCGACCTGCTCGCGTTGCTCAAGACCACCTACTCCAGCCAGATCGGCGCGGAGTTCATGCACATTCCGGATTTCGAACAGCGCAGCTGGTTGTATCAGCGCCTGGAGAAGGCCGGTGGCCGCTTCGCGCGCAGCGAGACGGAAAAGAAGCGCATCCTCGAGCGGCTCACCGCCGCCGAAGGTCTCGAGCGCTACCTGCACACCAAGTACGTCGGCCAGAAGCGCTTTTCGCTCGAAGGCGGCGATGCGCTGATTCCGCTGCTCGACAGCGTGATCCAGCGCGCCGGCAAGGAAGGCGTCAAGGACATCGTGATCGGCATGGCCCACCGCGGCCGCCTCAACGTGCTGGTCAATACGCTCGGCAAGAACCCGCGCAAGCTCTTCGACGAGTTCGAGGGCAAGTTCGACCACCACGACAACGATCGCGCCCACACCGGCGACGTGAAGTACCACATGGGCTTCTCGGCCGATCTGGCCACGCCCGGCGGCGCTGTCCACCTGGCGCTGGCGTTCAACCCCTCGCACCTCGAGATCGTCAATCCGGTGGTTGCCGGCAGCGTCCGTTCGCGCCAGCACCGCCGCCGCGACACCGAGCGCAAGGTCGTGCTGCCGGTGCTGCTGCACGGCGACGCGGCATTCGCCGGCCAAGGCGTGAACATGGAGCTGTTCCAGATGTCGCAGGCCCGCGGCTTCGCGGTCGGCGGCACGGTGCACGTGGTCATCAACAACCAGGTCGGCTTCACCACCAGCGACCTGCAGGACTCGCGCTCCACGCTCTACTGCACCGACGTGGCCAAGATGGTCGGCGCGCCGATCCTGCACGTGAATGCCGACGATCCGGAAGCGGTCGTGTTCTGCGCCGAACTCGCCTACGACTTCCGCCAGCAGTTCGGCAAGGACGTGGTCATCGACCTGGTCTGCTACCGCCGCCACGGCCACAACGAGGCCGATGAGCCGGCCGCGACCCAGCCGCTGATGTACCAGGTGATCCGCAAGCACAAGACCCCGCGCGAGCTCTACACCGCGCAGCTGGTGTCCGAAGGCGTGCTCACCGAAGACGCGGCCAAGGCCATCGTCGACGGCTATCGCAACAAGCTCGATGCCGGCGAAGTCACGGTGGAACTGGCCGACAGCAAGCCGAGCGATTACGAGCTCACGATCGACTGGGATCCGTATCTGGCCGGCCGCCTGACCGACACGCTCGACACCACCGTGTCGGTCGACAAGCTCAAAGCGCTGGCGACGCAGATCACCACCCTGCCCGAGTCGCTGAGCCTGCAGGCGCGCGTTGCCAAGATCTACGACGACCGCCGCAAGATGGCCGCCGGCGAGATTCCGGGCGACTGGGGCTTTGCCGAGAACCTCGCCTACGCCACCCTGCTCGATGCCGGCAATCGCCTGCGCCTGGTCGGCCAGGATTCGGGCCGCGGCACGTTCTTCCATCGCCACGCGGTGCTGCACGACCAGAAGACCGGCGACAACTACATGCCGCTGCGCGAACTGGTGCAGAACCCGGAAGACGCGACGATCATCGACTCGCTGCTCAGCGAAGAAGCGGTCATGGCCTTCGAGTACGGCTACGCGTCGTCCGAGCCGGGCACGCTGTGCATCTGGGAAGGCCAGTTCGGCGACTTCGCCAACGGCGCCCAGGTCGTGATCGACCAGTTCCTGTCGTCGGGCGAGGCCAAGTGGGAGCGCCTGTGCGGTCTGGCGCTGTTCCTGCCGCACGGCTACGAGGGCCAGGGCCCCGAGCACAGCTCGGCGCGTCTGGAGCGCTTCCTGCAGCTGTGCGCGCTCGACAACATGATGGTCTGCGTGCCGACCACGCCGGCGCAGGCCTTCCACATGATCCGCCGCCAGCTGTGCATGACCACGCGCAAGCCGCTGGTCGTCATGACGCCGAAGTCGCTGCTGCGCCACAAGCTGGCCGTCTCGACGCTCGAGGAACTGGCCAATGGCGAGTTCCAGCACCTGATCCCCGACGACGCTGCCGACCCGAAGAAGGTCAAGCGCGTGGTCGTGTGCTCGGGCAAGGTCTACTACGACCTGCTCGAAGAGTCGCGCAAGCAGGAACTGGACAACGTCGCGCTCGTCCGCGTGGAGCAGCTCTACCCGTTCCCGCGCGAACTGCTGACCGCCGAGCTCAAGCGCTTCTCCAAGGCCACCGAGGTTGTCTGGTGCCAGGAAGAACCGCAAAACCAGGGCGCGTGGTACCAGATCAAGCACCACCTCGAGTATTGCTCGGGCGCGAAGCAGTCGCTGCACTACGCCGGTCGTTCGCGCTCGCCCTCGCCTGCCGTCGGTCACTTCAACGATCACGTCGCCGAGCAGCAACAACTCATCGCCGATGCGCTGGTCAACGATCTCGCCGGCAAGGTCCTGGCCGAGTAATCGCGCCGCACTCCCGTTCTCATTCCCACATTCAACGCTTTTCCAGGAAGCCACATGGCCACTGAAATCAAAGTCCCGGTCCTTCCCGAATCCGTCTCCGACGCGACCATCGCCACCTGGCACAAGAAGGCCGGCGATGCGGTCAAGCGCGACGAGAACATCGTCGACCTGGAGACCGACAAGGTCGTCCTCGAAGTGCCCTCGACCGTCGACGGCGTGATCCGCGAGATCAAGTTCGAGGAAGGCGCGACGGTCAACAGCCAGCAGGTCATCGCGATCATCGAGGAAGGCGTCGCCGCCGAAGCACCGGCCGCCGAATCGGGCAACCAGGACAAGCAGGCGCCGGCCGCCGGCGCCGAGGAAGTGCAGCCCAAGGCGGAGGCCAAGCAGGCCGACGACAAGGCGCCGTCCTCGACCAAGCCGCAGGCTTCGGGCAAGAACGACAATCTGCCGCCGGGCGCGCGCTTCACTGCCGAGACCAAGGGCATCGATGCCTCGCAGGTCGAAGGCACCGGGCGCCGTGGCGCCGTCACCAAGGAAGACCTGCTCAACTACGCCTCGGGCAAGACCAAGGGCGTTTCGGGCGGTGCACGTCCGGAAGAGCGCGTGCCGATGACCCGCATCCGCAAGACCATCGCGGCGCGCCTGATGCAGTCGAAGGAATCGATCGCGATGCTGACCTCGTTCAACGAGGTCAACCTGGGCAAGGTGATGGCGCTGCGCAAGGAACTGGGCGAACAGTTCCAGAAGGACCACGGCATCAAGCTCGGCTTCATGAGCTTCTTCGCCAAGGCCGCCGCCAATGCACTGGTCAAGTACCCGGTGATCAACGCTTCGGTCGACGGCACCGACATCATCTATCACGGCTACGCCGACATCTCGGTCGCCATCTCGACCGATCGCGGTCTGGTGACGCCGGTGCTGCGCAACGTCGAGCGCCAGTCCTTCGCCGAGATCGAACAGGGCATCGCCGACTACGCCAAGAAGGCGCGCGATGGCAAGCTGGGCCTGGACGATCTGCAGGGCGGCACGTTCACGATCACCAACGGCGGCACCTTCGGCTCGCTGATGTCGACGCCGATCGTCAACCCGCCGCAGTCGGCGATCCTGGGCATGCACGCCATCAAGGAGCGCGCCATCGTGGAGAACGGCCAGGTGATCGCCGCGCCGATGATGTACCTCGCGCTGTCCTACGACCACCGCATCATCGACGGCAAGGAAGCGGTGCTGTTCCTGGTCGACATCAAGAACCAGCTCGAGAATCCGCACCGCATGCTGCTCGGGATGTAAGGCCGTGCCGTGATTGGTGATTCGTGATTGGTGATTCGTAACAGCGGGTCACCTCACGAACCGGAGCTCTGCTCCTTCCAATCACGAATTACCAATCACGAATCACGTGAGCGAATGAAATGAGCGAACCGCAACAATTCGACGTCGTCGTCATCGGTGCCGGCCCGGCCGGTTACCACGCCGCCATCCGCGCCGCGCAGCTCGGCAAGACCGTCGCCTGCATCGACGCCGCGCTGGGCAAGGACGGCAAGCCGGCCCTCGGCGGCACCTGCCTGCGCGTAGGCTGCATTCCGTCGAAGGCGCTGCTCGATTCCTCGCGCCAGTTCTGGAACATGGGCCACATCTTCGGCGACCACGGCATCAGCTTCAAAGACGCGAAGATCGACGTCGAAGCGATGGTCGGCCGCAAGGACAAGATCGTGAAGCAGTTCACCGGCGGCATCGCGATGCTGTTCAAGGCGAACAAGGTCGCGGCCTACTACGGCTTCGCCACGCTGCACGCCGACCGCCTCGTCAAGGTCAAGCAGCACGATGGTTCGGAAGTCGAACTGACCGGCACCAACGTCATCATCGCCGCCGGTTCGGATTCGATCGAACTGCCGTTCGCGAAGTTCGACGGCGACACCATCGTCGACAACGTCGGCGCGCTTGACTTCACCGAAGTGCCCAAGCGCCTGGCCGTCATCGGCGCCGGCGTGATCGGCCTGGAGCTCGGCAGCGTGTGGAAGCGTCTGGGCGCCGAGGTCACGATTCTCGAAGCCCTGCCCGACTTCCTCGCCGCCGCCGACGCCGAAGCGGCGAAGGCCGCGCTCAAGGAATTCAAGAAGCAGGGTCTCGACATCAAGCTGGGCGCCAAGGTCTCCAAGACCGAAGTGACCGGCAAGGGCAAGAAGAAGGAAGTCGTCGTCAGCTACACCGACGGCAGCGGCGAGCAGACGCTCACCGTCGACAAGCTGCTGGTCGCCGTGGGCCGCAAGGCCGCGAGCCGTGGCCTGTTGGCCGAAGACAGCGGCGTGAAGCTGACCGACCGCGGCCAGATCGAGGTCGACGCGCATTGCCACACCGGCGTCGACGGCGTCTGGGCAATCGGTGACTGCGTGCGTGGCCCGATGCTGGCGCACAAGGGTTTCGAGGAAGGCGTTGCGGTGGCCGAACTGATCGCCGGCCTGCCGGGTCACGTCAACTTCGACACGATTCCGTGGGTCATCTACACCGAGCCCGAACTCGCCTGGGTCGGCAAGACCGAGCAGCAGCTGAAAGACGAAGGCATTCCGTACAAGGCGGGCAGCTTCCCGTTCGCAGCCAATGGCCGTGCGGTGGCGATGAGCGAGCCGGCAGGCTTCGTCAAGGTGCTCGCGCACGCCGAGACCGATCGCGTGCTGGGCATGCATCTGGTCGGCGTCAACGTGTCCGAACTGGTGCACGAAGGTGTGCTGACGATGGAGTTCAGCGGTTCGGCCGACGACCTCGCCCGCATCTGTCACGCGCATCCGTCGCTGTCGGAAGTGGTGCACGACGCCGCGATGGCGGTCGACAAGCGCGCGATCCACAAAGCCAACTGACGTTGGCCGTGATTGGTGATGTGTGATGGGTGATTCGTAAGAGCGCTGTCGCCACCAGTCACTGATCCCAGACGCCGGGCCATGCCCGGCGTTTGCCTTTCCGAATCACCAATCACCAATGACGAATCACGGCTCCCTATGAAAAGCATCTGTGTCTATTGCGGTTCCAACGCCGGCAGCAAGCCCGTTTACGCCGAACGCGCGACCGCGCTGGGCGATCGCCTCGCGAGGGACGGCCTGCGCCTGGTCTACGGCGGCGGCAATGTCGGCCTGATGGGCACCGTCGCCAATGCCGTGCTCGAGGCGGGTGGCGAAGTGACCGGCGTCATTCCGCAGCAGCTTGCCGACTGGGAAGTCGCGCACCGCGGCCTGACCGAACTCGAGGTCGTCGATTCGATGCACGCCCGCAAGATGCGCATGTTCGAACTGTCGGATGCCTTCGTCGCCCTGCCCGGCGGCTTCGGCACGATGGAAGAGATCTTCGAGATGCTGACCTGGCGCCAACTCGGCATCGGCAACAAGCCCTGCGCGTTTCTCGACATCGACGGTTTCTACGCGCCGCTGATCGGCATGATCGACCGCATGGTCGAAGAACGCTTCCTGCATCCCGACCAGCGCGCCGACCTGTGGTACGGCAGCGACATCGATCAGATGCTCGCGTGGATGCAGGCCTATACGCCGGCGCGCGCGGAAAAGTGGATCGACGAGAAACGCCGCAGCGCGTTGAAGTAGAGGCTGCTGCCGCGCGGGCCGTGTGCAATGCGCAGTCGCCGCGCCGCGTCCTCGCGTCAGGCGCGGACTGTCGTCACGATTTGATCACGGCCACATAGGCGGCGTGCCGGGCGCCTCGCTAGAATCGCGTCTCGCAAGCAGGGGGAACACACGATGGCACGCATTCTGATCGTCGACGACTCACCGTCGCAGCTGATGGGCATCCGACGCATCGTCGAGAAACTCGGCCATCAGGCACTGACCGCCGAGGATGGCCAGGCCGGTGTGGAAGCAGCCAAGCGCGAGCTTCCCGACCTGATCCTGATGGATGTCGTGATGCCCAACCTCAACGGGTTCCAGGCGACGCGTTCGATCACCCGCGAGCCGACGACCGCCCACATCCCGGTGATTCTGGTGACCACGAAAGACCAGAACACCGACCGCGTCTGGGGCATGCGTCAGGGTGCGAAGGCCTATCTCACCAAGCCTTTCAGCGAAGTCGAACTGTCCGAGGCCATCCTCAAGACGATCGGCGGCGGCGCACAGCCCGCCGCCTGAGATCCGACGCCACGATCTTCGACGCGGTCAGGCCTTCTGCGCGGCAAACGCGTCGCGCAGCGCCTCATAGGCCGCGATCTGCTTCGCATCGCGTGCCACCGGCGCCTGGATTTCCAGTTCGACGAGCTGGTCGCCGTCCGGCGCCCCACCGTTGCCCGGCAGACCACGACCGCGCAGGCGCAACTTGCGCCCGGCTTCGGAGCTCGGCGGAATCTTCAACTCAACGGGTCCGCCGAGCGTCGCCACGCTGAGCGTCGCGCCCAGCGCGGCGTCCCACGGGGCGATCGGCAGGGTGTGGATGATGTTGCGGCCGTCGACCTCGAAGTCCGGGTGCGCTGCGTATTCGATTTCCAGCAACAGGTCACCGCCCTGCTGGCCCTGTCGCGGCAGACGCACGATCTGGCCGGGACGGATCCCGCGCGGAATCTTCACCTCGAACGTCTTGCCCAGTACCGGTACGCGCACGCTGTCACCGCGATAGATTGTCTCCAGCGTCACCGCCAGTCGTGCGCGCGTGTCGCCGCGCGGCTGCGGACCGCCACGCCCCGGACCACCCGAGTAGCCCGCGCCGGCCCGACGGCCGAACATCTGCTCGAAGAAGTCACTGAAGCCGCCGCCCGCGCCACCACTGGCGAAAATCTCGTCGAAATCGACGCCCCCCGGGCCGCCGCCGAAGCCACCAGGCGGCGGTTGCACATCATCGCCGGGCCGGTAACCGCGCGCGCGCAGGCCGTCGTAGGCCTTGCGCTTCTCGGGATCACGCAGCGCCTCGTAGGCCTCGTTGACCGATTTGAAGGTGTCTTCCGCGCCCGGCTCCTTGCTGACGTCGGGGTGGTACTTGCGCGCCAGGCGCCGATACGCGGTCTTGATCTCGGCGTCGCCCGCGTTGGGCTCCACGCCGAGAATTCCGTAGTAATCCTTGAACTGCATCTGCGAATGTCCGATGCGGGCAGCGCGCCCGCGAGCAATGAAACGCCGGAGGAGGTTCGCCGAAATGGCGCCGGCCCGCAGGATACCTGCAGGCCGGCGCGGCGTCGTGTCCGTTGGCTCAAGCGCGGCCAACGGACGGCGGTTACTGGCGCGTCGGCGCAGCGGGGCCGTCGACCTGGATGCGCCGCGGGGTGGTTTCGGGGCGCTTGGGAATGCTGATCTGCAGCACACCGTTGTGGCCGCTGGCGGTGACGCCGTCGGCGTCCGCGCTGTCGGGCAGGGTGAAACGGCGATGGAAGCGGCCGGTGCTGCGCTCGATGCGCGAGAACCGCACTTCGCCGCCCTCGCCTTCGCTCGACTCGCCGCCGGCGGCCTTGCGCTCGCCCTTGAGGCTCAACACGCCCTTGTCCATCCAGACCTCGACCTCGCCGGGCTCGATACCGGGCAGATCGGCCAGAATCACGAACCGGTCGCGCTCCTCGCGAATGTCGACGCGGGGTGTCCACTGACTGGTGACCACCGACGAGGCGTCCGCGGATTCACCGTGCACGAACTGGCTCAGCAATTGGCGCATCTCGTCGTGCAGGCTGTTGCCGCGCTCGACACGGGCAGGATGACGGACGACGGGACGCAGTGCTTCGTTACGCATGGGAAGAACTCCGAACTTGGGGCGGCGCCACGGCCGCGATGGCGCAGACGTAGGTCCCCACGACACGCTTTCAAGCATCACCCGCCAGCGCCTGCACGACCGGATAGACTTTGTTCACCATCCCCACGAGCCCGCGCCATGACCATCCAGATCGGCGACACCATCCCCGAAGTCGCGCTCAAGCACATCCACGATGGCGTGCGCGTCATCGATACGCCGACGTTGTTCTCCGGCAAGCAGGTCGTACTGTTCGCGGTCCCCGGTGCGTTCACGCCGACCTGTTCGGAACATCACCTGCCCGGCTTCGTCGAGCACTTCGACAGTTTCCGCAAGCGCGGAATCGACGTGGTCTGCGTCGCGGTCAACGACCCGTTCGTGATGCAGGCCTGGGGCGACAGCGTCGGCGTGCCGGATGGCCTGAAGATGATCTCCGACGGCAACGGCGACCTGGTCAAGGCCATGGGCCTGGCCATGGACGCAAGCGCCTACGGCATGGGACTGCGCGCCAAGCGGTTCGCGCTGTACGCCGACGACGGGGTGGTCAAGCAACTGTTCGTCGAGGCGCCGGGCGAGTTCAAGGTGTCGTCGGCCGAGCACGTGCTGGCGAATCTGGACTGAGCTCCCGCCCACTGAGGAGCGCGCTCGCGCGATGGCGCGTTGCCGGTCAGGCCCCACCGCGCGCGAGCGCGCTCCTGCATGTGCCGCCCCTACTCCGCCACGCGGAACTCCACACTGCGCCAGGCGCCATCGTCTGCCAGCGCGGTCAGCGTATGCGCGCCAGGCGTGTCGAACTCGTGGCGCAGCCATTGCGTGCCGCGGGTTTCGCCGATCCAGCGCCCGTCCAGCAGCCACTGCACGCGACCGTCACTGCCGAGTGCGCGCAGCTGTAGCCGCACGCCGTGTGCGGCGTTGGGGGGACGCGCCAGCAGCGTGCCGGGCGCAAGTCCCTCGATGTGCAGAACTTCGACCGCGTCGCGGCCATCGGGCGCGCAGTCGGGGGCAAGCATCGGCAGGCGTGAGGCCTCACGCAAGGCCGCGGGCAACCAGGGTGCTGCGAGCGCCGGCCACCGGGCGACCTCGCGCGTACGGCGCACATGCGGCGCACTGCAATCGGGCGACAGCCGTCGCCCCGTGTCCGCGTCCACGTCGAAGCGCACGCGCCCGCTGCCCCAGCGCCGCGCATCGCGTTCGGCGAACGTGGGTGGCACGTTGCCGTCCAGCGTCCAGGCATCGCGACGGCGCTGGCACAGCGCCGCGTCCTGCGCATCGGCTGCGGTGCCGAGCGGCCAGCAGACCGCGGCCTCGCGCACGTTGCGTGGCGGCGGCGTACGCATTGCATCCCCGCGCGCGCGCGGCAGGCTGTCGATGGTTTCGAACAGCAAGGGCAATGCGGTGACCACGCCGTACTGGCCCGGCAACGGCGTGCCGTCCGGCCGCCCCACCCACACACCGACCGTGTAGCGACGCGTGCCACCGATCGCCCAGGCATCGCGATAGCCGTAGCTGGTGCCGGTCTTCCAGGCCACGCGCGGACGGCCGCCGGTGTCAAAGGTGTCCGCGCGTTCGCCCGGACGCGGATTCGATTCGAGAATCTCGCGCACGATCCACGCCGCGCCCGGCGACATCAGCCGACGCTCCACCCGGGGCGCATCACTTGTGAGGCGCACCCGGCCGGCGATGCCGGCGCGATGCAGCGCGGCGTGTGCGCCGACGAGTTGTTCGAGTGTCGCGCCGGTGCCGCCGAGGATCAGCGACAGGTTGGGCACCGCGCCGCGCGGAAAACGCAGCGTCACCCCGGCATTGTCCAGACGCGCCGCGAATCGCGCCGCGCCGACGCGGTCGAGCAGATCGACGGCGGGCACGTTGAGCGACAGGCGCAAGGCATCGTCGGCACCGACCGGCCCGTTGAAGGCCGCATCGAAGTTGCCCGGCCGGTAGCCGTCGAACGACTGCGGCGCATCGACCAGCAGGCTGCCCGAGTGGATCAGTCCGTCGTCGAGCGCCATGCCGTAGAGGAACGGCTTGAGGGTGGAGCCCGGCGAGCGCCACGCGCGGACCATGTCGACATGCCCCAGCCGTGCGCGATCGCCGAACGCGACCGAGCCGACGTAGGCACGCGCTTCGAGCGTGTCGTTGTCGACCACGAGCAGCGCGGCCGAGGTGCGCTCGGGCAGTTGCGAGAAGTAGCCGGCCAGGCGCTGTTCGAGTACGCGCTGCAGATCCATGTCGATCGTCGACACGATGCGGGCCGCATACCGTGCTTCGTCGCGCAGACGCTGGGCGAGCAGCGCGGCATGCAACGGCGTGCGCAGACTGCGTGCGACCACCGCCTCAACCTTGGCATCGTCGACTATATGCTGCGGCCAGATGCCGCGCACGGCCATGCGGTCGAGCACCTTGTCGCGCGCCGCGCGGGCGGCCTCGGGCGCGCGGTCCGGACGCAGGCGGCTGGGCGCCTGCGGCAGGACCGCGAGCAGCGCGGCCTCGGCATGCGAGAGGTCGGTGGCGGACTTGCCCAGGTATGCCCAGCTCGCCGCCTCGACACCTTCGATGGTGCCGCCGAACGGCGCGCGGTTGAGATACAGCGCGAGTATCTCGTCCTTCGACAGATGCACCTCGAGCTGCACGGCGCGCAGCATCTGCACCAGTTTCGCGCCGAGCGTGCGGCCACGCGGCTGCGGGTCGAGAATCCGTGCAACCTGCATCGTCAGCGTCGATCCGCCCGACACGATGCGTCCGCCGTGCAACCACTGCCACGCGGCGCGCGCCATCGCCGGCGGATTGATGCCCGGGTGCCGGCGGAACCAGCGGTCCTCGTAGCCCAGCAGCGCCTGCAGATACAGCGGCGACACGCTGTCCGGCGTCGCCGGATGCCGCCACACGCCGTCGGCATCGGCGAATGCGCGCAGCGGCGTGCCGTCGCGCGCGACCACGACCACGCTGGTATCGGCGCGCGCCGGCAACTGTGGCGGAAACGCAAGATCGAGCGCGAGCAGCGTCAGCAGGACGACGACCGTCCCCCAGCGCAGCCACGGCGCCACGACGCGCCACGCGCGCCCCATGCGCGCGCTGATCGCGTGCGATCGCACGGTGTCGTGGGGCACGCCCTGCCCGGCCTACGCAGTGGAGACGCGAACCGTCTCCACCATTGCACCCATCTCCATCGAGCGCTCCGCTGCAGAGCTGGGCCCGCTCACGGCTGCACCACGGTGATCCGCGTCGGCACCGAGGTGCCCACGCCGCGCAGCTGCGGGCGGTAAATGTCCTCGACCAGCGGCGGAGGTGCGGTGTAGCTGCCCGGGCTGACCGCGCGCACGAGATAGAACACGCGCGCGATGCGGCCGCGGTCGAGCTTGAGCGCGGCGACGTAGCGGTCGTCGCGGTATTCCTCGTGCTGCACCGTCGCCGCAGCGCCGCGTTCGGTGAGCTGGACGCCGTCGACGACGACGTCAGCCCACTGCTTGGCATCGGACAGATTGAAGTTCTCCACCTCCAGCCCCGCCGGCAGCAGGTCGGTCAGCAGGGCGTCGGGCATGTCGCGATCCGATACGACCGACACCGCGACGATCAGCGCCTCGCCTTCCTTCAATGGTGCCGGCGTCCAGGGCTTGCCATCGGTGCCGTAGAGCCTGCGCTCGACCTTGAGCACACTGAAATCCGCCGTGGGTGCGCCGCGCGGCACGCCGGCGATGTCGATGTTGGCGTACATCGGCGGTTCGCCGCTGGGCATGAAACGCACGCCGCGGCGCAGGCCGGCCTCGTCGTAGCTGCGACCCACCATCGTGGCCGCAGGCACCGCTTCCTCGACATCACCCTCGCGCAGCGTGCCGCCGACACGCTTGCGCTGGTCGGACGACAGTGCACTGCCCAGGCGCGCGAGTGCGATCTGTTCCTGCGTGCTCAGATACATCCAGCCGCGGTTGCGACGCGCATCGACCTCGCGGCCGATGTCGACCGCGCGGGCGTCGAACGCGGCCTTGGCCACCCCGCGCTCGTGCGTCAGCGCGACCATCAGCGAGGCATCGCGCAGCGGCGTGCCGTAATCCCACAGGTAACCCGGGCGGTCGCTGCGGAAATCGAAACCGGCCTGCACCGCTTTGTCGCCGCGTGCCTTGTCGCCCTGCAGCGACAGCGCCAGCCCCAGGTGCACCAGCGGCAGACCGGTGCGCGTGCTGCCGCGCTCGTTGTCGAACATCGCCCGCAGCGTGCCCAGCGGCGCACGGTTCACGCGTGCGAGCACGTAGCCGGCGTAGGCGCGATAGGCGAAGCGCAGGTGCTCGCGCTCGTTCTGGCCGTAGAACGCGTGGCCGCCCGACAGCAGGTCCTCGCCCAGTCGTTCGAGCGCTTTCTGCAACACCGCATCGGGCACTGCGAAACCGGCGTCGCGTGCGTCGAGCAGGAACTCGACGATGTACGGGGTCAGCATCGGATTGACGTAGCCGTCGCTGCCCCACATCGAGAAGTGCCCCGTGCCCACCTGCATCGACGCCAGTCGGCCGAACGCCGCCTCGACGAATTGCCGGCGCTTGCCCGCATCCACGCCCTCGATACCCAGCATCGATACCGTGGCATCGTCGAGCTGCAGCGCCGCATAGCCACGGCTGGTGGTCTGCTCGGCGCAGCCGTAGGGATACGACAGCGCGCCGGTGATCGCGGCGGCGAAGGGGATCGGCGGCAATGCACTGACGGTGAAGCGGGCGTTGACCGAGCCCTCCATCAGGCCATCCATCAGGCCGGCGTCGAGCGTCACCGGCGTGCTGCCGTCGAGCACCCGGGTGCTCGAGCGCAGCACGGAAGGCCAGGCCGCGCGCACGGGCAGATCGTAGCTGCGGTCGACGCGCACGCCGGGGCCGGACACGCGCACTCGCACCTTGGCCACCGAATGGCCTTCGCGCGCGGTCAGAGGAAAGTTCAGCGTGGTCTTGCCGTCGACAGCCAGCTGCACCGTACGCGCGCCCTCGCCGACCGCGACCGGACCGATGCCATCGACGCGGACATCGAAGCTGCCGGCACGTCCGCTGAAGTTGGTCAGATCCAGCGTGACCGTGCTGGTGTCGCCCGGCGCCAAGACCCGCGGCATGCTCGCTTCGGCCACGAGGGGCGCGCGCACGACGGTTTCGACATCGCGGCTGCCGTAGCGGTCGGCCGACCACACCAGGGCCGACACCCGCAGCGTGCCGTTGAAATCGGGCAACTGCAGCGGTACGCGGGCGTTGCCGCGCGCGTCGAGCTTCACCGGCCCTGCGAACAGGTCGACGGTCTGCACGCGCGCGGTGGGGCGCCGCGCCTGCGGCAGGGCCGCCAGCGGTGCATCGCCACCGAAACGCAAACGCGCGGTGCCGCCTTCGAAACTCTCGATCACACGACCGTAGAGATCGTAGGCATCCACGCCGAAGCGGCGCTGCGCGAAGAAGTGCGTCCACGCATCGGGCACCGGGAACCGGGTGATGTTGAGAATGCCGACATCCACCGCCGACACCGTCACCCAGGCCTCCTGACCGGCGAGCTCGGGCGCGGCGACGGTCACCTGCAGCGGCGTCTCGGGACGCACCATAGTCGGCGCCTTGAGGCCGACGGCGACGCGGCGGTCGCGCCGCTCCATCGGCACGTGCGACACGCCGACCGCGCGCGCAGGCGTGACCGTGCTGGCGGCGCTGCCGCCGCGGAACACCAGTGCGGTCACGTAGACGTCGTGCCGCTCCCAATCCTCGGTGACGGGAATCTCGAAGGTGCTGCCGGGTTTCGCATCGATTTCGTGCATGTAGAGCATGCGGTCGCTTTCGACCATCAGCAGGCCGCGTCCCGGGTGCGGCGGCGTCACCGTCACGCGCATGGTGTCGCCGGCGCGGTAACCGGCCTTGTCGAGCGCGACCTTGACCTTGTCCGGGCGCGCGTCGAGACCGCGGTTGCCGTCGTCCCAGCTCCAGCCGGCGCGGAACGGGTAGCGCGAGACCAGCTTCGTCGCCGGGTCCTCGACATCGATGCGGTACTCGCCCCACTCCACCGGAACATCGAAACGCGTGGCATCGCTGCCGGCGTCGAGCGTGCGCGTCTCGACGGTCTCGAAGCGCCGGGTGAACTCGTAGCGCCAGCCGGCGTCGTCGTTGCGCCAGTGGTAGTCGCGGTGTTCGCGGATCAGCGAGACCTTGAGGCCGGCCTGCGGCCGCGACTTGCCGTCGGCGCCGACGCGGACCAGTTCGAAACGCGCATTGGTGTTGGGGTCGGCGCCGTCCTGCGGCTCGAACAGCGGACGTACGCCGACGAGTGCATCGGCCGGCCACAGCACGCGCTTGAGCGTGCGGTTGACGCTGCGACCGCCGGTTTCGTACAGGCTGCCACTGATGATGGCGGCGATGGGCGTGGTCGGCTTCGCTTCCTCGGGCAGCGGGATGTCGGCGCTAAACCGGCCCTGGTCATCGAAATTGCCGTCGGCGACGTCTTTGGCCACGCGCGGCAGATCCACCGTCGCGTCGCCGAACACGAAGCCCGGCAGGCCTTCGACCGGCGAACGCTCCACCGCCAGTGCCAGGCGCGCGGTGAAGCGGTTGCCGCTGGCCGGCGCGCCGTAGAGATAGGCGCCGGTCGCCTGCAACTTCAACGGCTCGTCCGGACGCAGCACCGCCTGCGCGTCGAGATCGAGCTTCATGCGTTCGGGCAGGAATTCTTCGATGCGCAGGGTCATGCCCTGCACCGCCTCGCGCGCGGCCGGGTCGGTGCGGAATTCGACGCGCCAGCTGCCCGTCGGGGCATCGACCGGAATCTCGCGTTCGAAACGGAAGTAGCCGCCCTCGCCCGGCTCGACGCGGGTTTCATGGAACGTCTTGCCGTCGGGCTGGCGCAGGCGCGCGAACAGCGCCTGCGAGCGGCCGTTCTTCGCCTGCACCGGACGACCATCCTGGTCGCGCAGCAGTGCCGAGACACGGACCGTCTCACCGGGGCGATAGAGATCGCGTCCCGACCAGGCGAAGACATCGAACCAGGCCTGCTCGCGCCCGCTGACCGCGAACTCCGACAGATCCAGCGCCGGCTGGTTGAACGGCAGCAGCGAGACGTCGCTGCCGCGGCTGGCGACCAGCACGTGGCCGGCGTCGAGGGTGTAGTCGAGCATCGCACTGCCGCGCGCATCGGTGCTGGCGCGATAGACGGGCGCGCCCTTGGCATCGAGCACGCGCAGCTCGGTGCTCCCGATCGGCGCGCCGCTCTGCAGCGACGCGGTGTGTACGAACAGTGTTTCGCCGTAGGCACGCACGTGCAGGCCGATGTCGCTGACGGTGAAGTACGCGGTCTCGTACTGGTCGGCAAACGCGCCGGTACGCTTCATCACCGCGAAGTACAGGCCGGGCTGCTGCAGCTCGCGGATGTCCTGCAATGGCAGATAGGTGAGCACGCGTTCGTTGCGCGCGCCATCGATGGCGAAGCGGTTCACGTAGACCGGCGTGGCCAGCTTCGACAGTGGCGTGCTGTTGCCCCAGCGGTTGTCGAGTTCCCAGCTGCCGCGCCGTCCGCCGCGCTGGTACTGGGCCAGGAACGCCGGCAGCGCTTCATCATCGACGCGCAGGAATTCGACATCGACCTCGTCGACGTTGATCGACACGATCGGAAGGCCGCGCGATTCGCGCGCCGGCAGCACACTGCCCTGCGAGGCGAAGCCGACCACAGGGTCGAGCTCGCCGGTGAACACCTTGCGCTCGATGTCGCTGCCGAGCGTATCGCCACCGGCCGAGGCCAGGGTGCCGGCGATCCGGATCGTGTATTCGCGGTTGGCCTCCACGTGTGGAAAGCGCAGCACGCGGGCTTCGTCGTCGAGCGTCCAGCTGCCTTCGCGCTCGGTGCCGTCGGTGAAGGTCAGCAGCGCGTCGAAATCCTGGGTGCCGACCAGGGCTTCCGAGAACTCCAGCGCCAGCGACAGGGCGCCGTCGGTCTGATCGGGAAACGCGCGCACCAGGCCGAAGCCTTCGACCGTCTCGCGCTCGGTGGCGATCGCCTCGCCGCTGACGCCCGGCGTCTGCCCGGTCGCGTCGCGCTTGCAGCCCACTGCACCGATGGCCAGCACGAGGCAGACGAGCGCCGTCATCAGACCGCGCAGGCGCCGCGACGCGCGAGAGTGTTCGAAGGACATCCGCTGTGCTCCGCTGGTGAAGGCCGCGAGTATAGGCCGCTGCAACTTCCGGCTGTGGGCGCCTGCGCGCGCTTCCGCGTCACATGGTTCCGCGAGGCGAGAATGTGACCGTCTGAAGCGCTGCCGATCGCGTCCGCGTCGTGGGTTCGGCCGATCCGCAAGCCTCGCTTCGCGTCGGCGCGCGAACGAACCGCTGCCGCTCCCGCCCGCGTAACCGGCATCGCTTGCCGAAATCCGCAGACACGGGCCGGATCGCTTCGCAAAAAAAAAGGGCCGGCGATGCCGGCCCTCCTTCTGTTGCGTCGCCGCTGGATCAGGGCGATGCGGTCGGTGCTTCCGTCGCCGGCGCATCGCCGGGCGGCGGCGCGTCGATCAGCTCGTCGGCATCGTCGATCGAGCCGTCCACACGCTCGATGCCCTGCAGACGCTCGTCCTTGGACACGCGCATCAGGGTGACGCCCTGCGTGTTGCGACCCACGCGCGCGATCTCCGAGGCGCGCGTGCGCACCAGGGTGCCGCCGTTGGAGATCAGCAGCACCTCGTCGTGGTTGCGCAGCAGTACCGCGCCGACCAGCGCGCCATTGCGCTCGGTGGTCTGGATGCCGATGACGCCCTGCGTGCCGCGGCCCTTGCGCGGGTATTCCGACAGCGGCGTGCGCTTGCCGTAGCCGTTCTCGGTGGCGGTGAGGATGTAGGGAATGTCGTCGCCGGCACCGGTCTCGACCACGACCTCGGTGCCCGCCTCGGCAGCCATGTCTTCACCGGCGTCGTCGGATGCATCCTCCGCACCACCGGCGCTCTCGGCGACGATCAGGCTGACGACCTGTTCGCCCGCGCCCAGGCGAATGCCGCGCACGCCTGCGGCCGTGCGGCCCATCGAGCGCACGCGATCCTCGGCAAAGCGCACCGTCTTGCCGTTGGAGGCGAACAGCAGCACGTCCTTGTCACCGTCGGTGAGCGCGACGCCGATCAGCGCATCGCCCTCGTCCAGACGGATGGCGATCTTGCCGCGCGCCAGGCGATAGGCGAACTCGGTCAGCGGCGTCTTCTTGACCGTGCCCGCGCGCGTGGCGAAGAACACGTACTGGCCGTCGACGTACTCGCGCACCGGCACCACGGCCTGCACCTTCTCGTCGGCCTCGAGCGGAATCCAGTTGATGATCGGACGGCCGCGCGCATTCGGTCCGGCATCGGGCAACTGGTGCACCGGCAGCCAGAACACGCGGCCGGCACTGGTGAAGGTCAACAGCGTGTCGTGGGTGTTGACCAGCCACAGCTGTTCGATGAAATCCTCGTCCTTGGTCGAAGCCGCATTGCGGCCGCGGCCGCCGCGCTTCTGCGCGCGATAGGCGCTGACCGGCTGACGCTTGGCGTAGCCCAGGTGCGACAGCGTGACCACGACATCTTCAGGCGCGATGAGGTCGAGGATGTCGAGGTCTTCTTCGCTGGCGCGGATCTCGCTGCGACGCTCGTCGCCGAACTCTTCCTTGACGTTGCGCAGCTCGGTGCGGATCACCTCCAGCAGCACCTCGGGATCTTCGAGGATCTCGATCAGGCCGCGGATGGTTTCGAGCAGCTGCTTGTATTCCTCGGTCAGACGGTCCTGCTCCAGCCCGGTCAGGCGATGCAGGCGCATCTCGAGGATCTGCTGGGCCTGGGTGTCGGTGAGCTGGTAGAACCCGTCGATCAGGCCCACGCCGTCGGGCAGGTCTTCGGGACGCGAGGCTTCGGCGCCGCTGGCGGCCAGCAGCGCGCCGACCAGACCGGCTTCCCAGCGCCTGGCGAGCATCCGCTCCTTGGCGACCTGCGGATTCTCCGAGGTCTTGATCAGCTCGATCATCTCGTCGATGTTGGCGAGCGCGACCGTCAGGCCTTCGAGGATGTGGGCGCGGCTGCGCGCCTTGCGCAGTTCGAAGATCGTCCGGCGCGTCACCACTTCGCGGCGATGGCGGACGAAGGCCTCGAGAATCTGGCGCAGGTTCAGCAGCTGCGGGCGGCCATCGACCAGCGCCACCATGTTGATGCCGAACACCGACTCCATCTGCGTCTGCGAATAGAGGTTGTTGAGCACGACCTCGGCCGAGTCGCCGCGCTTGACCTCGATGTAGATGCGCATGCCGTCCTTGTCGGACTCGTCGCGCAGTTCGCTGATGCCTTCGAGCTTCTTCTCCTTGACCAGCTCGGCGATCTTCTCGATCAACCGCGCCTTGTTCACCTGGTAGGGAATCTCGGTGACGATGATCGACTCGCGGCCGTTGTCGGCCACCTCGACCTCGGCGCGGGCGCGCATGCGCACACGGCCGCGACCGGTGCGGTAGGCCAGGTGGATGCCACCCACGCCGTTGATGATGCCCGCGGTCGGGAAATCGGGGCCGGGGATGTATTCCATCAGGCCGTCGATGTCGATCTCGGGGTTGTCGATCAGCGCGATCAGCGCATCGACCACTTCACCGAGGTTGTGCGGCGGGATGTTCGTCGCCATGCCCACCGCGATACCCGCCGAACCGTTGACCAGCAGGTTCGGAAAGCGCGTCGGCATCACCGACGGCTCGTATTCCTTTTCGTCGTAGTTAAGCTGGAAATCGACGGTTTCCTTGTCGATGTCGGCCATCAGCTCATGCGTGAGCCGCGACATGCGCGCCTCGGTGTATCGCATCGCCGCAGCGGAATCGCCGTCGACCGAACCGAAGTTGCCCTGCCCGTCGACCAGCATGTAGCGCAGCGAGAACGGCTGGGCCATGCGCACCAGCGTGTCGTAGACCGACTGGTCGCCGTGAGGGTGGTACTTACCGATGACGTCACCGACGATACGCGCCGACTTGAAATACGGCTTGTTGCTGTGCGCGCCGAGCTCGTTCATCGCGAACAGCACGCGCCGGTGCACCGGCTTGAGGCCATCGCGGACGTCGGGGAGCGCACGCCCCACGATCACGCTCATCGCGTAATCGAGGTAACTGCGGCGCATCTCGTCTTCGAGGTTGACGGGGATGATTTCTTTCGCGGATTCGACCATCGACGGCGCTTGCATCCTGGTTGTTCGAAGTCTGCTCCCGCACCGGACGACACCTGCGGCAGCCGGCCCCGGAACGTGGCGACGGGGCCTGACAGCCCCGTCGGAAACAGACCGTCGAGCGTAGCACGAAAGGCGGTTTTAATCCAGCATTTTCCACCGCAAAAACAAGCACTTGCGTGCACACACTCCGCCGGATGACAGACGTCAGTTCCGGTCCGCGCCCGGACGGTCGACAATCGCGCATCGTTCGCTGGAGATGCGCATGGCGACCCTGCCGATCGCAGCGAGGCTTGCACTGGTGACGGTCGGCGCCGCGCTGCTGTGGCGCGGCGCACTGCTGCTTCGCGTCTTCGACACCGCGCCGCTCTGGAACCGCATCCTGCAGGGCGCGGTGGTCACGCTCGGCGTGCTGGCACTGATTGCGGCGCTGCGCGCACGCACGACCCGGCTCGGCCGCTCGATGGGCATGCAGGACACAGCGTCGAACCTGCGCGCCTGCCTGCTCGGCGCTGGTCTGTGGCTGGTGCCCGCCGCACTGGGCACGACCGTCTGCATGGCGCTCGGCTGGACCTCGATCGAAGTGCGCGCGTCCCTGGGCGCGCTGATCCTCGCGGCATCGACTGTGGCGCTGGGCGTCATGCTGATCGAGGCGCTGCCCGAGGAACTCCTGTTCCGGGGTTTCATGCAGGGCGCAGTCGCGCAGCACCACCCGGCCTGGATCGCATTGCTCGCACAACTGGCCTTGTTCGTCGCATTCGCCTGGGTGATTGGCGCGCTGCACTCGCCCTGGCAATGGATGTTCATCCCCGGCTTCGCGCTGATTCTCGGCTACGCCCGCGCGTTGTCCGGAAATGTCTGGACGTGCATCGGCATCCATTTCGCATGGATGACAACGACGCAGACGCTGGCCACGCCGCACTTCGCCGTGGAGGGCCTGCAGACACTGCAGTTCATCGCGTTCGCGCTGTTGCCCTCGGCGACGATCGGCGTCCGACTGGGCATGCGACGTCCGCATTTCGACTGGCGCCAGCGGGCACCGCGTGCGTGAACGCCCTGCAGTAGCGCGCGCACGACAGGGTCTTCCGAGGAAGCCTTCGCGCGCAAGCGCGCGCCTACACGGGAGTCGCCGTCTTCGGAGGTCCCGCGTTCAAGCGAACAGCTTGCGCATGGATTCGGTGGTCGGATGCTCCACCACACCCTGTTCGGTCACGATCGCGTCGATCAGCTCGCCCGGCGTCACGTCGAACACCGGATTCCACGCCTGGATGCCTTCGGCCACGGTGCGACTGCCGCCGACGCCGAACAGTTCACCCGGGTCGCGCTGTTCGATCTCGATCAGATCGCCCGAGGCAGTGTCCATGTCGACGGTCGACGACGGCGCGACGACCATGAACTTCACCCCATGGTGGCGCGCGGCGATCGCCAGCTGATAGGTGCCGATCTTGTTGGCGGTATCGCCATTGGCGCAGATGCGGTCGGCGCCGACGACGATCCACTGCACCAGTCCGCTCTTCATCAGGTGCGAGGCGGCGGAGTCGGCAATCAGCGTCGCATCGATGCCATCCTGCTGCAGTTCCCACACCGTCAGCCGCGCGCCCTGCAGCCACGGCCGTGTCTCGCCGGCGAAGACCTTGCCGATGCGGCCCTGCGCCATGCCGGCGCGGATCACGCCCAGGGCGGTGCCGAACCCTGCCGTCGCCAGCGAGCCTGTGTTGCAATGGGTCATCACACCACTGCCCGGCGCGATGAGATCGGCACCCAACGCGCCCATATGCCGGTTGGCTGCGAGATCTTCTTCGGCGATCGCCTGCGCCTCGCGCGCCAGCACCTCGCGCCAGTCCGCGCCCGACGTCGCCAGCACCCGCCGCATCCGCGCCAGCGCCCAGGCCAGGTTGACGGCCGTGGGCCGCGCCGCATTGAGCCGCTGCAGCGCTGGCTCGAGCTTCATCAACGCCGCTTCGCCGTTCTCGGCCTCGATATCCCGGGCCCCCAGCACCGCGCCCCACGCCGCCGCGATGCCGATCGCCGGCGCACCGCGCACGGTGAGGGCATGAATCGCCTCGGCGACCTCATCGCTGGTCGTGCAGGTGACGTGCTCGACCACGAAGGGCAGCTTGCGCTGATCCAGCAGTTCGAGCGTGTCGCCGGTCCACAGGATCGGACGGATGTGGTCGTAGCGGTCGAAATCGAGGGGGGAGGTGTTCATGGAGCTATTGTAATTCGGGGGCGCTGGATTGCTGTTGCGCGGCTCGATCTGCCGTCGCTTGCGATTCCCGTCGCTCAGATTTGGATTTGGCTTCGGCTTCGGCTTTGGCTTTGGCTTCGGCTTTGGCTTCGGCTTTGGCTTCGGATTTGGCTTCGCTTCGGCTTCGGCTTCGGCTTTGGCTTCGGCTTTGGCTTTGGCTTTGGCTTTGGCTTTGGCTTTGGCCTCCAGCTTTTGATCTGCGAGCCGTAAAGCGAGCCGAGCATCGCAGGACGACGGGGTCGAAGAGCAGCCCATGTCTGAGCGCAGCGAGTTTGGGCTGCGGGCCCCGTCGTCCGAGAAGCGCAGGGGACCGCCGCGGCTGTATCGCGGCGGATCGTGTCCGGCGAAAGGACCTTTTGGTTCCTTTTGGGTCCCTCCAAAAGGAACTCGCACGCGTAGCGGGCGAAAGCCCTGCACTTGCCTTGGCAGTGGCTTCTGCGCTCATGCACAGCAGCAACGAGCCAGAGCAAGCAACAGCAACGGCATCGCCACCAGCGAAGCAGCGCTCGCTGCCTAGGCGTGCGCTCGACATCGCTCTCACTCGCTACGCACGCGAAAAATCGAACGCGATGACATCGCCGATCCGCCCGGTCCCCAGCATCGCCATCATCAACCGGTCCACCCCGAGCGCCACGCCCGCGCAATCCGGGAAGCCCGTATCGAGCGCGGTCAGCAAGGCCTCGTCGATCGCCGGCAGATCGCTTCCGCGTTCGGTACGCACCGCGTGGTCGCGCTCGAACCGGGCGCGTTGTTCGGGCGCGTCGGCGAGTTCGTGATAGCCGTTCGCCAGCTCCAGCGCGCCCAGGTACAACTCGTAGCGCTCGGCGACCGGCACGCCTTCGCGTTCGACGACGCGGGCCAGCATGCATTGCGAGGCCGGGTAGTCGTGCACGACGAGGATGCGGTTGTCGGGGTTGGACGGCTGGATGCGATGGGTCATCAGCAGGTCCAGCCAGTCGTCACGCGTAAGCCCCTGGGGATCGATCCGCACGTCGCCCAATGCGGCCTGCAGCATCGCTTCGTCGGCGGTCATCGGATCGATGCCGAGCGTGTCGAGGTAGAGCGCGCGATAGCTGGTCTGCACGACTTCCGCACGCCGCTCGACGAGCGCGAGCGCGTCCTGCACCAGAGCCACGGTTTCGTCGGCCAGCTGGAACTGGTCCCAGCCCACGCGATACCACTCGAGCATTGTGAACTCGGGGTTGTGGCGGCCACCGGCCTCGCCGTCGCGGAACACGCGGCCGAGCTCGTAGCAGTCGCCGAAGCCTGCGGCCAGCAGACGCTTGAGCGGAAACTCCGGCGAGGTGCGCAGCCAGCGCGTGCGCGGACCGGCCGAGACGTGACCGCCGAATGTGGTGCGGAAACTGGCGACGTTCGGATCGGTGTTGCCGGCCTGCGAGAGCATCGGCGTCTCGACTTCCGGCACGCCGCGTTCGGCGAAAAAGCCACGCAGCGCGCCATTGAGACGCGCGCGCAGACGCAGCGCGTCGAAGCCGGCCGAGGGGCTCATCGTCATGCTCACGATTGCGCCTCGAGAAACGCGAGCAGCGCCGCTTCGTCCCAGATCTCGATGTCGAGTTTCTGCGCCTTGGCCAGTTTGGAACCTGCGGCTTCGCCCGCCACGACCAGTGAGGTCTTCTTCGAAACGCTGCCGGCGATCTTCGCACCCAGCGCCTCGAGCCGCTCGCCGGCCTCGTCGCGGGTCATCGCCTCCAGGCTGCCGGTCAGCACCACGGTCTTGCCGTCGAGCGGCCCGCTGGTCTTCGCGGCGCGGGCGGGCGCTGCGTCCAGCAGACGCCGCATCGCGGCATCCGTGTCGCGCAGGCGCCTCAACGCTTCGCCGTCGGCGAGATACGCAGAAAGATTGTCCGCGCCCGCGCTCGACAGGCCGGCGCCGGTCCAGCCGCTGGCGTTTGCACGCAACAACGCATCGAGCGTGCCGTAGGTGTCGGCGAGTCGCTCGGCGCTCTTGCCGCCGAGCTTGTCGACCGGCAACGTGGTCAACAGATGCGCCAGCCCGAGACGCTCGCGCAGCGCGGCCGACGGTGCGGTCTCGTCGGTAAACGTGATGCCGGCCGCGAGCAGGGCATCGACGACCTCGATGTTGCCCGGCTGCTCGAAGAACGTGGCGATCGAACGCGCGACCTCGCCGCCGATGTCGGGCAGGGCCTGCAGCAGAACGGCCGGCGTCGTGCGCACGAAGTCCAGCGTTCCCAGCCATTGCGCCAACGACTTGGCCGTCGTCTCGCCCAGGTGCGGAATGCCGAGCGCGAACAGGAAGCGCGGCAGCGTCGTGTTGCGGCTGGCGCCGATGCCGGCCACGAGATTCTCCGCCCACTTCGTCGCCAGCTTGCCGCCGGTGTCGACGGCGAGATGCGCACGCAGGAATGCAGCGTCCTTCCAGACCGGCAGCTCCTGCGCGAGCACCGCTTCACCGTCGGCATCGAGTGCCAGCGCGCCCTTGCTGTCGGCGATCGCCTGCGCGAAGTCGGCCGCGGTCGCGGCATCGAGCGCGGTCTTCATGCGCACCAGGTCCTCGACCGTCAACGCGAACAGGTCGGCCGGCGAATGCACGAATCCGAACTCGACCAGCGCCTCGGCCTGCTTGTCGCCCAGACCCTCGATGTCCATCGCGCGACGTGAGGCGAAATGGCGCACGGCCTCCTTGCGCTGCGCCGAACATGTCAGCCCGCCCGTGCAACGCCAGGCCGACGCGCCCTCCTCGCGCACCAGGTCCGAGCCGCAGACCGGACATGTCGCCGGCATCGTCCACTCGACGGTTCCCGGCGGACGTCGCTCCTCGATCACACGCACGATCTCGGGAATCACGTCGCCGGCGCGGCGCACGATGACGGTATCGCCCTCGCGCGCATCGAGGCGGCGGATCTGGTCTTCGTTGTGCAGCGTGGCGTTGGTGACGGTGACACCTGCGACCTGTACCGGTTCGAGGCGAGCGACCGGCGTGATCGCACCGGTGCGGCCGACCTGCACCTCGATCGCGCGCAGCACCGTCGACTGTTCCTGCGCGGGAAACTTGTGCGCGAGCGCCCAGCGCGGCGCGCGCGAGACGAAGCCCATCGTCGCCTGCTGGTCGTAGTCGTCGAGCTTGTAGACCACGCCGTCGATGTCGTACGGGAGGCTGTCGCGCGCCTTGCCGATGCGACGGAAGTAGGCGATCAGGCCGTCGAAGCCGGTGGCGGTGTCGACTTCGGGCGCGACGGGAAACCCGAATCCGCGCAGCAGCGCCAGTGTCTCGGAGTGCGTTTCGGGCAGCTCCAATCCGCGCACCTCGCCGACCGAGTAGGCGAAGAACGCCAGCGGACGACGGCGCGTCACGGCGGGGTCGAGCTGGCGCAACGAGCCGGCCGCGCCGTTGCGCGGATTCGCCAGCAGCTTCTCGTTGTTCTCGAGCGCTTTCGCGTTCCACGCTTCGAAGGCCTGGCGCGGCATGAAGATTTCGCCGCGCACTTCCAGAACCGCGGGTGGCGGCATGCCGGAGTCGCGCAGTCTCAGCGGCACCGCGCGGACCTGGCGCAGGTTGGCGGTAACGTTCTCACCGGTCGCGCCGTCGCCACGCGTGGCGCCCTGGACGAACACCCCGTTCTCGTAGCGCAGGCTGATCGCCAACCCGTCGAGCTTGGGTTCGACCGAGAACACCGGCGCATCGATGCCCAGCTTCTGTTCGATACGGCGCTCGAAATCCGCGACCTCGGCATAGCGCGCGCGGTCATCGGCCTCGTCCGCGATGCCCGCGGTCTCGAAGGCATTGGCTAGCGACAGCATCGGAATGGCGTGGCGCACCTCGGGAAAGCCGCCCTCCGGCCGCGCGCCGACAGTGCGCGTCGGCGAGTCATCGCTGGCGAGCTCGGGGTGGCCGGCTTCCAGCGCTTCGAGCTCACCCATCAGCGCGTCGTAGTCGGCATCCGGAATCGACGGATCGTCGAGCACGTAGTAGCGGTGATTGGCGTCTTCGATCCGCGCGCGCAGCTCGGCGACGCGATCGGCGGGGGATGGCTTCGACATGCGGGAATTGTAGGACGCCGAGCCCGTCATGATGCGCTTGCGCCGGACGCGCTCGCGTGCGCGTAGGGATCGGCTCCGGCCGGTGCCCCGTGTAGGAGCGCGCTTGCGCGCGATGGGCCTTACCGGCAAAGCCTTCGCGCGCAAGCGCGCTCCTACAGGGGATGGCGACTCCGACGAAAGCTCCCGCGGCCGGAGCGTGACCGGTGTCGATCCAGCCTGCGTCCGCCTCGCCTCGTGTAGGAGCGCGCTTGCGCGCGATGAGTTCTACCTATGAACCCTTCGCTCGCGATGGGCTCTACCGACAACACCCCTCGCGCGCCAGCGCGCTCCTACAGGGACACGCGGGCATATGCAGCCAACCGCTCGTCCAGCGTGCCGGCATGCAGTTCGAACAGATGGTCGTCGAAGTCGTAGAAATAGAGCGATGCACCCTCGCCTTCGATCCGCGGCCGCCGCGGGCGGATCTCCACACCCAGCGCTTCGAGCCGCGCGCGGTATCCCGGCAGGTCTTCTGCGTCGATCGCAAACGCGACATGGCCAAACGAGCGCCCGCGAAGCGGATCGCCCTCCATCGTCGCGATCCACACCCCACCGAGCATGAAGAACTTCTCGCGCGACAGAGAAAGCGACCGGTCACCGCTGTCGTAGACCCACGCGCGCCCAGGCCTTCGACCAGCAGACGCGCCGGATTCACCAGCGCGGGCTGCGTGTCACCGGCGGGACTTCGTGCTCGCGGTCCCAGCTGCGCAGTTCGTCGCGCAGGCCGGCGATGCGCTGGCGGCCGAGCGCGTTGCGCTGTTCGTCAAGCAGTACACCGTCGAGCAGCTCGGCCATGCGTTCGGCGGTCGGCAGCATCGCGTCCCAGGCATCGAGGGCGCGGACCGGGGCCGGCAGGGTCAGGAAGAATGCGATCGCAGGGGTTTCCAGCGTCTGGATCTCGCTCATGTCGAAGCTGCCGGGGCTGCGGATGTTGGCGACGCTGAAGATCGGACCGCGCTCGGGATGGCCGTCGACGAGGCGGTGGAACACGTTCATGTGGCCGTAAGTCAGGCCGGTCTTCTCGGCGGCGACGACAATGTCCGGGCCGCGCAGCACATTGCCGGCACGCGCGGCGATGTAGAGCGTGACGATCTTGTCGAAATCCTCGGTGTTGCGCTTGCCCAGCTCGCTGTTGGGCGAGACGGCGCCGACAGTGGCATCGAGCAGATCCATCTCGGCCTGCACCGCCTGGGTATCGCCTTCGGCGCGCGGCACACCCGCTTCACCGATATCCTGTTCGAGCTGGGCGCCCAGCGTGGGCTCGAGCCGCTGTTCGCGCTCGTCGCTGCTGGCGACGCGGCGGCCCTGCCCGTTGCGCGGGCGGGTGCCGAAGTACCACATCGCGATCATCAGCAGGCCGCCGGCCACGATGATCCCGATCCGCAACATCCACTCGTCGGTCATTCGTAGAACACTCCTCTCAGGCGGCGCCGGCCAGTCGCGTGGCCTCGGCAAGATCGACGGACACCAGGCGGCTGACGCCCGGCTCGCGCATGGTAACGCCGCTGAGCTGCGATGCGGCCTCCATCGTCGCCTTGTTGTGGCTGACGAACAGAAACTGCACGGCCTCGCTCATCTCCTTGACCATCGCGGTGAAGCGACCGACGTTGGCCTCGTCGAGCGGGGCATCGACCTCGTCGAGCAGACAGAACGGCGCGGGGTTTAGCTGGAAGATCGAGAACACCAGCGCAACGGCGGTCATGGCCTTCTCGCCGCCCGACAGCAGCGAGATGTTGGACACGCGCTTGCCCGGCGGGCGCGCCATGATCGCCACGCCGGTGTCGAGCAGGTCGTCGCCGGTGAGTTCCAGATACGCATGGCCGCCGCCGAACAGGCGCGGATACAGCGCCTGCACGCCGGCGTTGACCTTGTCGAAGGTGTCCTTGAAACGGCCGCGGGTTTCGCGGTCGATCTTGCGGATCGCCTCTTCGAGCGTTTCGAGTGCCGAGTTGAGGTCGGCATCCTGCGCGTCGAGGTATTCCTTGCGCTGCGCGGCCTCGGCGTGCTCGGCGATCGCGGCGAGATTGACCGGCTCCAGGCGGCGCAGGCGCGCGTCGAAGTCGGTGACGATCTTCTCCCAGGCCTTGGCGTTGGCCGAGTCGTCGAGGCCGCTCAGCACATCGTCGACGACGAAGCCGGCCTCGACCACCTGCGCGGCGAGCTGGTCGGCCGCGATCACCAGCGCCTGCTGGTCGAGCCGGCGCTGGCCGATGGCCTCGCGCTGGGTGAGCGCCTGCGCATCGCGCTGCTGGCGGACCTGCTCGAAGGTGCGCAGTTCATTGTCGATGCCTTCGAGCATCGAGCGCGCCTGCGCCAGTGCGTGTTCGGTGCGCACCCGCTCTTCGAGCGCGACCTGGCGTTGCTGTTCGAGCGTGTCGACCGGAGCGTCGCCGCTGGCCAGCTGCGCCGAGAGTTCGCCGAGGCGATTGTCGATCTGTCCGCGCTGGCCGCCCATGCGCGCCAGGGCCTGGGTCAGGGATTCGATCTGCGCACGTTGCGATTCCAGCGTCAGAGCCAGCGCATGTGCGGTGTCGCGCGACTCGCGTGCGCCCGAACGCGCCTGGTCACGCGCCTCCATCAGCCCGCGACGCTGGGCTTCGAGCGCGGCGCGGGCGGCTTCGAACTCGCCCATCCGCTCGACCGCGTCCTCGAGCTTGCCGCGTGCCTCGCGTGCCTGCTGCGCTGCGGTGTCGAGCGTTTCATGCAGCTGGGCGAGATCGGCATCGACCCGATCAAGGCGATTGCGCGCCGCTTCCACGCGTCCCTGCTGGCTCTGCACCTGGCCGGCGAGTTCGGACACGCTGCGATGGGCGACATACAGCGCCCGCTGCGCCTCCTCGCGCTGCTGCTCGACGCCCAGCAGCTGCTCTCGGCCCTGGGCGATGCGCGCTTCGAGTGCCTGTTCCTGTGCCTGCAGCGCCGCGATCTCCTCGCGCAGCGACTGGATCTCGCGCTCGCGCAGCAGCGCGCCCTGCTTGGCCGCGCCCGAGCGCGAGACGCGCACCCAGCCGGCGCCGAGGCGCTCGCCACTGCGGGTGATCACCGAATCGCTCTCGCTCAGACCGGCCTGCAGCGCACGCGCTTCGGCCAGGGTCTCGGCCACGTGCAGACGGGCGAGCATGCGCCGGATCGCCAGCGGGCCTTCCACCCTGGCGGCGAGCGAGGTCGGCACGAAGGTCTCGGCGCCGGTCTCGGCCGACACCAGCGCCAGACGGCTTTCGCCCAGTTCGCCGAGCGCGTCGACCAGCTCGGCCGGCACGCCATCGCCGTCGACCAGCACACCCTCGATCAGCTGTCCCAGCGCGCTCTCGACCGCGAATTCCCAGCCCGATTCCACCCGGAGCGTCTCGCCCACGCGGGCCGCAGAATCGAGCCCGCGCTGACGCAGCCATTCGACCGCCGCGCCCTGCTCCTGCCCGAGCGCCGCGTTCTGCAGTGTCTCCAGCGACGACAGCCGGCCGCGCGCTTCCTGCGCCCGCTTGCGCACGCCGGAGATCTCGTCCTGCGCGGCGCGTTGCGCGTCCTGCAGTTCGACCGCAGCCGCCTTGCGCGCTTCGAGATCGTCGCCGAGCGTGTCGAGCGCGGCCTTCTGTTCCTCATGGCGGATCTGCAGATCGGCAAAGGCTTCGCTGAGCGCGTCGACGTCGAGCCCGGCGCGCTCGGCCTCGAGCTGCTCACGCCGCCGCTCAGCCTCGAGCGACTGGCGGTCGAGATACTCGACCCGGGTGCGTTCGACCTCGCCCGCACGCGCGGCCTCGCCCTGCTCGCGGTTGTGCGCCTCCCACCGGATCTGCCAGTCGGCGAGCGCGTCTTCGGCCTCGCGCAGCGTGTCCTGACGGATCGCGTCCTCGTCCTGCAGCTGGGCCAGGCGGGGCTCGGCGTCGGCGATGCTTTCGTGCAGCGTGTCGAGCCGCAGCTGGTCCTGATCGATATGCGCGCCGATTTCCGCCAGCTGGGCCTGGGCCTCGTCGCGGGCCTTGAGCAGGCGCGCCGAGAGTTCGCGCTGATGCTGGATCTGCTGCTCGATACGCGCCAGCGTGCCGCTGACCTCGTAGCTTTCGGCCTGCGCATGGTTGAGCGCTTCGCTGGCCTCGTGGCGACGTTCGCGACCGGTCTCGATCTCGCGCTCGGCCTCGCGCTGTTCGGCGATGAGCTGTTCGAGTCTGGTTTCTTCCTGCGCCAGCCCCTCGCGCAGCGCGCGCAGCCGTGAATCGAGGGTGCGCCATTCGAGGGCCTTCCATTCGGCATCGCGAATTCGGCGCTCGGCTTGGATCGCGGTGTACTGCTCGGCCTGTCTGGCCTGGCGGGCCAGGTGCTGCAGCTGCTTGCCGACTTCCTCGCGCAGATCGTTGAGGCGGTCGAGGTTTTCGCGGGTGTGGCGGATGCGGGTCTCGGTTTCCTTGCGGCGCTCCTTGTACTTGGAGATGCCGGCCGCTTCCTCCAGATAGACGCGCAGTTCCTCGGGCTTGGCGTCGATGACCTGCGAGATCATGCCCTGCTCGATGATCGAGTAGCTGCGCGGGCCCAGGCCCGTGCCCAGGAACAGATCGGTGATGTCGCGGCGACGGCATTTGGTGCCGTTGAGGTAGTAGCCGCTCTGTCCGTCACGGCTGACGGTGCGCTTGACCGAGATTTCGTTGAAGGCCGCGAACTCGCCGGCGATCGTGTGGTCGCTGTTGTCGAAGATCAACTCGACCATCGCCTGCGAAACCGGCTTGCGCGCGGTGGAGCCGGCGAAGATCACGTCGGTCAGCGAGTCGCCGCGCAGGCGGCTGGCCGAGGACTCGCCCATGACCCAGCGCACCGCGTCGATGATGTTCGACTTGCCGCAGCCGTTCGGCCCCACCACGCCGGTCATGTTGGTCGGCAGGTGCAGCGTCGTCGGGTCGACGAAGGACTTGAAACCGGCGAGCTTGATCGTGGACAGGCGCATGCGGGCGTCGGTGGCCTCTTGGCGCCTGTGCGGCGCGATGGATGACGGACAGCGTGTCACGCGCTACGCGAGATCCGCACCGCAACGGATTGATTCCAAAAGGTGCGAGGCCGCTTGTACGCGCAAGCAACCAGTATAGCGAGGCCCGGCGCCGCCTGCGGGCGACCGCGCCGCCCCTGTAGGAGCGCGCTAGCGCGCGATGAGGCGTGACCGGTAAAGCTTCTCGCGCGCAAGCGCGCTCCTACAGAGGGGCGCTCTGGCTCCCGCAAGGCCACATCGCGCGCAAGCGCACTCCTACAGACAGGTCAGGCCGTCGGCACGAGCCGCGCACCGGTCTCGACATCGAACGCGTGCACGCGTCCGGGCGGAATCGACAGCGGCAGGGACTCGCCCGGGACCGGCACACGGTCGGGCGGGAGTCGGGCCACGAGCGCATGCGGCCCCAGGCGCAGGTTGACGAACACCTCGCTGCCCACCGGCTCGACCACTTCGACCACAGGCGACAGCGCCGCCTCGGCCTCAGCCGCGGGTAGCAGATGTTCCGGACGAATGCCGAGATCGACCGTGCGGCCATTCCAGTCCGTCGGGAAGCCGGCATCGCCGAGGGCCAGCGTGATGCCCTCGCCCGCATCGAAGCGCCAGCCGGCCGCGGTCTGCGCCAGCATGCCGCGCAACACGTTCATCGCCGGACTGCCGAGGAAGGTCGCCACGAACAGGTTCGCCGGCTGCTCGTACAGCGCCATCGGCGTGTCGATCTGCTGGATCTGCCCGTCCTTGAGCACGACGATGCGCTGGCCCAGGGTCATCGCCTCGATCTGGTCGTGGGTGACGTAGATCATCGTCGTGCCGAGCTTGCGGTGCAGACGCGCGATCTCGACCCGCATGCCGCTGCGCAGTTTGGCGTCGAGATTGGACAAGGGTTCGTCGAGGAGGAACACCTGCGGCTGGCGCACCAGCGCACGCCCCAGGGCGACGCGCTGGCGCTGTCCACCCGAGAGCTGGCCGGGCTTGCGGTCGAGCACCTTGTCCAGCTCGAGCACCTGCGCGGCCTCGGCGACGCGCGCGGCGATGTCCGCCTTCGACTGTCCACGCAGCTTCAGCCCGAACGCGAGGTTCTCGGCCACGCTCATGTGCGGATACAGCGCATAGCTCTGGAACACCATCGCGATGTCGCGGTCCTTCGGCGCCACGTCGTTGACCACCCGCTCACCAATGGTCAGCGTGCCGTCGCTGATCGCTTCGAGTCCGGCGACCATGCGCAGCAGCGTGGACTTGCCGCAGCCCGACGGGCCGACCAGCACCAGCAGTTCGCCATCGGCGACCTCGAAACTCGCCCCGGCCACGCCCACGAACCCGTTGGGATAAACCTTCCGTACCGCGTCGAACCGCACCTGTGCCATGCACGCTCCCGTCTTCGCTTGCCGCGTCGAATCGCATCGTGCCGACGCGTCCGTGGACCGTGCGCCGACATGCAATTGCGCTATTCTGGCATGTAATCGTTTTCAAACCAGTCGACATCGCGGTGGAAGGCGCCATGTCGCGCAGCGATCCTCCAATTCCGCCATCTGCTGACGTCATCGGACGGTCGAACGCGGCAGACAGTGGCGATGGCCGTTGCGATGATCACGCCTCCGGCGACACACTCCATGCTTTCCCATCCTGAACCCGAGGCAGACCCGGCGCCCATGCACGATTCCCTGCTGTTGTTCGGCGCCACGGGCGACCTGGCGCAACGCTATCTGTTTCCGTCCCTGCTGCACCTGCTGCGCGACCGGCTGCTGCCGGAGGATTTCCGCGTCATCGCAATTGCGCGCAGCGAACACGACGACACGAGTTTCCGCGCCTGGCTGCGCGAGCGCCTGGGCGACGATTACGAAGCCGGCCAGCTCGACGAACTGCTGCGCCGCGTGCAGTACGTGCCGGTCGATCTGAGCGATGCCGACTCGATGGCCGCATCGCTGTCGCGCTTCGCCGACCGTCCGGCGGTGAGCTATCTGTCGACGCCCCCCAATCTGTTCGCCTCGGCGTGTCGCGGACTCAAGGCCGCGGGCCTGCTCGAAGCGCCATCGCGCCTGGTGCTGGAAAAACCCATCGGCCACGACCTGGCCAGCGCGCAGGAGATCGATGCGACGCTCAAGGCCGCGCTCGACGAGTCGCGGATCTTCCGCATCGACCATTACCTGGGCAAGGCGCCGGTGCAGAACCTGCTCGCGCTGCGTCTGGGCAACACGCTGTTCGAAGCGACCTGGGAGCGGCGCTGGATCGAATCGGTCGACATCATCGTCGCCGAGACCGCGGGCGTGGACGGCCGCGAAGGCTATTACGCCGACTACGGCGCGCTGCGCGACATGGTGCAGAACCACATGCTGCAGCTGCTGGCGCTGATCGCGATGGAGCCGCCGGCGGCGATGGATACCGACAGCATCCGCGAGGAGAAGAAGAAGGTCCTGCGCGCGTTGCGTCCGATGAGCGCCGCCGATGCGGACGCGGACAGTGTGCGCGGCCGCTACACCGCCGGCGTCGTCGACGGCCAGGCGGCCAAGGGCTTCAACCACGGTGGGCACGAGGACGTCGAGACCTTCGTCGGCCTGCGCGCGTGGATCGACAACTGGCGCTGGGCCGGCGTGCCCTTCCGTCTGGTGACCGGCAAGCGCATGCCCTCGCGCACGACCGAAGTCGTGGTGACCTTCAAGCCGGTCACGCACTGGCTGTTCGGCGCCAATGAGCGCAAGCGCGCGCGCGCCAATCAGCTGCGCGTGCGTCTGCAGCCGGAGGAGACCATCGAGCTCGGCCTGATGGGCAGCCTGGCAGCCTCCGAATGGGCGGCCAACGAACTGCAGCCGATGTCGCTGGACCTGGCGATGCTGCCGCCCAAGCGCCGCATCGCCTACGAGCGGCTGATGATCGACGCGCTCAAGGGCGATCAGACGCTGTTCGTGCGCGACGACGAGGTCGAGGCCGCGTGGCGCTGGATCGACAGCGTCAGCGCCGCCTGGCGCGAGGCCGGCACGCCGGTGCGCGACTACCCTGCCGGCAGCTGGGGGCCGGCGGAGGCGCAGCCGTTCCTGCCGCGCACCCTGACCACGCACAACGGGCGCAAGTCGTGACGGCCGCGCTTGCCCTGCTCGCCGACATCGGCGGTACCAATGCACGGTTCGCGCTGGCCGACACCACCTGCCCGACGCCCCTGCAGCTCGACACCGTGCGCGGCTTCGCGGTCGCCGATTTCCCGTCGCTGGCCGATGCGGCCCTGCACTATCTCGACGACATCGGTCACGACGGCCAGGCGGCGGCGATTCCACGCGCCGTGATGGCGGTCGCCGGACGCGTCGACGGCGACGATGCGCGCATCACCAATCACCCGTGGGTGATCTCGCGCACGCGCATGCAGCAGCGGCTCGATATTGACGATGTCGTGCTGATCAACGATTTCGCCGCCCAGGCGATGGCCATTTCGCTGCTGCAGCCGGGCGACTACACGCCGATCGGTGGTGTGCCGTGGTCGGTGCCCGCAGATCCCGACGGGCCGTGCACCTACGCCGTCATCGGCCCGGGCACGGGCCTGGGTGTCGGCGGCCTGGTGATCCGCGACGGCAAGCACTATCCGCTGGAAACCGAAGGCGGTCACGTCAGTTTTCCGCCCGGCACGCCGGAAGAAACCGCGATTCTCGAGCGTCTCTCGGCGCAGTTCGGCCGCGTGTCCAATGAGCGGCTGATCTGCGGCCCGGGCCTGGTCAACATCCATCGGGCGCTGAGCGAGATCGCAGGCGTCGACCCCGGCCCGATGCAGCCGGCCGACATCACCGCCCGCGCTGCAGCCGGCGATGCGCTGTGCGGCCGCGCCGTCGACGTGTTCTGCGCAGTGTTCGGCGCGATCGCCGGCGACCTCGTCCTCACCCTCGGCGCCTGGGACGGCGTGTTCCTCACCGGCGGCCTGGTGCCCAAGATGCTCGATTCGATCCGCCACTCGGGCTTCCGTCAACGCTTCGAACACAAGGGCCGGTTCTCGCCGAACATGGGCCGGGTGCCGAGTCTGGCGGTGCTGCATCCGCACGCCGGCCTGCTCGGTGCAGCCGCCATCGCCTCACGCAGGGCCGTCGCATGAGTCCGCCCTTTGGAATCGCCGGCGCGATCGGCGACGATGCACGCATGCAGCTGTACGCCTATGAATCAGCGACCCAGTGGACCTGGGGCGCTGCGATCGCCATCTCTTCCGCCATCGCGCGCGACCTGGAGCACAAGCCGCGCGTGCGCCTGCTGCTCTCGGGCGGCAAGACGCCCGGGCCGGTGTACGCGGCGCTGTCGAAATCGCCGCTGGCCTGGGACCGTGTCGACGTGGCCCTGGTCGACGAACGCTGGCTGTTGCCCGACGATCCCGACAGCAATGCGCGTCTGCTGCGCGAGACGCTGATCCAGAACAAGGCGCTCAAGGCGCGGCTGGAAACCATCACCCGCGCCGGGCGTCCCTTCGACGAGGCCGTCTCGACCGCCAACCTGCATGCACGCCAGCCGGCCGACGTGGTGGTGCTGGGCATGGGCGATGACGGACACACCGCATCGCTGTTCCCCGGCATGGTCGATCTCGAAGGCGCGCTGTCCGCGCGTTCTCCGTATGTCGGCGTCGATGCCGGTGGCAGCCCCGGCGCCGGTCAGTGGCAGCGTCGCATCAGCCTGACGCCGGCGGGCCTGGCGCCCGCGCATACGCGCATCCTGCTGATCCGCGGCGAGAAGAAGCGTGCCCTGCTCGACCGCCTGCTGCAGAGCGACGATGCCACCGAATTTCCGGCTCGCATCGCCTTCACCACGCCGGGCACCCAATTGCACGTGCACTGGTGCCCCTGACCGGCGAATGACGCCGTCGCGCCGCCCCCGCCCTGCCGAGTCCGCGCGCCGCCTGCGCGCATCGGGACGCCTGTCCCGCCTTCCCGCCCGCCCCGCGCCCTGCGCCGGGGCCCATCGATCTCATCGCCGCCGCCCATGAGCCTGCATCCCGTCGTCCAGTCCGTTACCGAACGCATCGTCACGCGCAGCGCCGCCTCGCGCCGTGCCTATCTCGAAGGCATTGCGCGCATGCGCGATGAAGGCCCGCTGCGCGGCCGCCTGAGCTGCGCCAATCTCGCCCACGGCTTCGCCGCCTGCGGGCCGGTCGACAAGCAGCGTCTGCGCGGCGCGCCGACCGCAAACCTCGGCATCGTCACCGCGTACAACGACATGCTCTCGGCGCACCAGCCCTACGAGGTGTATCCCGAATTCATCCGCGACGTCGCGCGCAGCCTAGGCCACACCGCCCAGGTGGCCGGCGGCGTGCCGGCGATGTGCGACGGCGTGACCCAGGGCCGCGCCGGCATGGAGCTGTCGCTGTTCTCGCGCGACGTGATCGCCCAGGCCACGGCCATCGCGCTGTCGCACGACATGTTCGATGCCAGCGTGTATCTGGGCATCTGCGACAAGATCGTGCCCGGCCTGCTGATCGGCGCCCTCGCCTACGGCCACCTGCCGGCGATCTTCATCCCCGGCGGGCCGATGACGCCCGGCATCCCTAACAAGACCAAGGCCGAGGTGCGCGAGCGCTACGCCGCGGGCGAGGCGACGCGCGAGGAACTGCTGGAGGTCGAGGCGCAGTCCTACCATTCGGCCGGCACCTGCACCTTCTACGGCACGGCGAATTCCAACCAGACCATGCTCGAGGCGATGGGCGTGCAGCTGCCGAGCGCGGCCTTCATCAATCCCGGCACGCCGCTGCGCGAGGCCTTCACCCGCGAGGCGATCGAACGTGCGCTGTCGATCACCGCGCTCGGCGAGGATTACCGCCCCATCGGCGAACTCATCGACGAGCGTGCGATCGTCAACGCCGTCGCGATGCTGATGGCAACCGGCGGTTCGACCAACCACACCATTCACTGGATTGCTGTCGCGCGTGCCGCCGGCATCGTGCTGACCTGGGACGACATGGACGCGCTGTCGCAGGTCGTGCCGCTGCTGGCGCGCGTGTATCCCAACGGCGAGGCCGATGTGAACCGCTATCACGCTGCCGGCGGCAACGCCTACGTGTTCCGCGAGTTGCTCGACGCCGGCCTGATGCACGGCGACATCCGCACGATCGTCGAAGGCGGCATGGCGCTCTATGCGCAGGAACCCAAGCTCGACGGCACCCGCGTGCGCTACGAGGACGGCCCGGCCGTCAGCGCCGACGACAAGGTCTTGCGCCCCGTCTCGGCGCCGTTCGAGGCCCAAGGCGGCCTGCGTCTGCTGCGCGGCAATCTCGGCCGTTCGCTGATCAAGCTCTCGGCAGTCAAGGAAGAGTTCCGTTCGATCGAGGCCCCCGCGGTTGTCGTCGATACCCCGCAGGCGCTCAACCGCCTGCACGCCGCCGGCGCCTTGCCGCATGACTTCGTCGCCGTCGTGCGCTACCAGGGCCCGAAGGCCAACGGCATGCCGGAGCTGCATTCGCTGGCCCCGCTGCTGGGCATGCTGCAGAACCAGGGCCGGCGCGTGGCGCTGGTGACCGATGGCCGTCTGTCAGGCGCGTCGGGCAAGATTCCCGCAGCCATCCACATGACGCCCGAAGCCGCGCGCGGCGGCCCGCTCGCCTTCCTGCGCGAGGGCGACATGATCCGCCTCGATGGCGAGGCCGGTACGCTCGAGGCGCTGGTCGACGCGGCCGAGTGGGAACGCCGCACGGCCGCGGCAGACACCGCACCGGCGGCGACCGATTACGGCCGCAACCTGTTCGGCTTCAACCGCGCCAATGTCTCGCCCGCCGACCAGGGCGCGCTGTCGATCAGCTGCGGCCCCGCCACCACTGATGGCGCCGAGTGGGACTACGATGCCGAGTACGATCTCGGCGCCGATGCCGGGGCCGCCAAAGCACCGCACGAAGAAAAGGACAACTGACCCGATGCCCACCGTTTCCCCGATGTCCGAGCGCCAGCAGCGCGCTGCCGATCTGCTCCGCGCCGCCGGCGTGCTGCCGGTCATCACCGTCCACACGCTCGACGAGGCGCGCGCGATCGCCGACGCGCTGCTCGAAGGCGGCTTGAACACGCTCGAACTCACCCTGCGCACGCCGATCGCCATCGATGCACTGGCGATGCTCAAGCGCGAGCGCCCCGACATCGTCATCGGTGCGGGCACGGTGCTCAACGCCGACAACATCCGCGCGTCCATCGACGCGGGTGCCGACTTCCTGGTCACGCCCGGCACGCCGCCGATGCTGGCCGACGCACTGGCGCAGGCCGACATTCCCGTGGTCCCTGGCGCTGCGACGCCGACCGAGTTCATGGCCCTGCGCGAGCGCGGTTTCCGCAACTGCAAGCTCTTCCCCGCCAGCGCCGTCGGAGGACTGGCGATGCTCAAGGGCCTGGCCGGCCCCTTGCACGACATGCGCTTCTGCCCGACCGGTGGCATTTCGGAAAGCAACGCGGGCGAGTTCCTGTCGCAGCCGAACGTGCTGTGCATCGGCGGTTCGTGGATGCTCGACAAAGGCTGGCTCGAAGTCGGCGACTATGGACGCGTCCGCGAATCCGCAGCGCGTGCCGCGCAGATCGTGCGCGAGGCCCGGCCGGCCTGATCGCTGTCCGGCGGGCATCGTTGCGATGCCCGCCTCAGGCCTCCACCAGAGGGCCGCAGACCGCCCGGGCGGTGCCGAACGGCAACAACGAGGCTCCGATCCGACGGCGCCCGAGGGCGCCGTTAAAGTGTCCGGGCGCGCCGACCCCGGCTTTCAATCCAGGCGACGCGCCTGCAGTGTCAGCGATACCTGCGTGCCTGCGTCGTGCGCCGAACGGCCCAGCACGACGCGATAGTCGCCGGCCGCGATCCGCCAGCTGCGATCGTCGGGGTCGTAGTCGGCAAACAGGCGCGGCGCAAGCTCGACCTCGACATCGCGCGACTCACCGGGCTGTAGTTCGACACGCTGCCAACCGACCAGACGCAGCGGCGTCGCGTGGCCTTCGGGCAGATGCACGTACAGCTGCGGCACGGTGGCGCCGGCGCGCTCGCCGGTGTTGCGGACGCGGAAGCTGGCAACGATGCGCTCGCCTTCGCTGCGCACGGCGAGATCGGACATCGCGAACGTCGTGTACGACAGGCCGTGGCCGAACGCGTAGCGCGGGGTCAGACCCTTGGCCGCGAACCAGCGGTAGCCGACGTTGGCGCCTTCGATGTCGTAGTCGATGGTGTCGTCGGGCTTCTGCGCAGGATTGAAGCCGAGGCCGGGAATCGACGGCCGCGGCAGCTGCGACACATCGACCGGCCAGCTCACAGGCAGATGGCCCGACGGGTTCACCGCACCGGTCAGCAACTGCGCGATCGCCTCGCCGCCGCGGATACCCGGATACCAGGCCTGCAGCACGGCCGGCACGCGGTCGATCCACGGCATCTCGATCGGGCCGTTGGTCTGCAGGACCACGACGTTGCGTGGGTTGGCCGCGGCGACGGCCGCGATCAGCGTGTCCTGGCCGTCGGGCAGGCGCATGTCGGGCAGGTCGACCGACTCGGCCGCCCATTGCGTGGCGAATACGATGGCGACGTCGGCCTCGCGAGCGAGGCGTGCGGCGGCGACGCGATCGCGGCCGTCGGCATAGTCGATGCGCGTCTCGGGCAGCGCGTCGCGCAAGGCCATCAGCGGCGACGAGGGCTGGATCATCACCGGGCCGGGCCATGTCGTGGGCTGGATGCCGTCCACGGCCGAGGTCCCGCGCGACGTCCAGCCGACCATCGAGGAACCGCCACCGGCAATCACGCCCTTGTCGGCGTGCCCGCCGATCACCGCGACGCGGCGCACGGTCTTTGCCAGAGGCAGCGTCGCATTCTCGTTGCGCAACAGCACCGCGCCGGCTTCGGCCGTGCGCTGGGCGACGTCGAAGCCGATCGCGTCTAGCGCGTCGTCGACCGGCTGGCGCTGCGGCGCATGTTCGAACGCGCCCACCGCGATGAAGCTGCGCAGGATGCGGTGGACCATGTCGTCAAGCCGCGCCTGCGGCACGGTGCCGGCGCCGACTGCCATGCGCAGCGGCACATCGAAATACACAGCCTTGTCGAAGACCTCGCCGGCCGACTGCTGGTCGAGCCCGGCGTTCGCGGCCTTCGAGGCGCTGTGCACGCCGCCCCAGTCCGACATTACGTAGCCGGGATAGCGCCAGTCGCGCTTGAGCACGTTATTGAGCAGTTCCTCGTGCTCGCAGCCGTAGGTGCCGTTGATGCGGTTGTAGCTGCACATCACCGAGCCGGGCTGGCCGATGTCGATGGCGATGCGGAAGGCCAGCAGGTCGGACTCGTGCATCGCGCGGTCGCCGATCTCCGCGCTGTGGAAGTTGCGCGCGGTCTCCATATCGTTGAGCGCGTAGTGCTTCATCGTGGACAGCACATGCTGCGACTGCACGCCGCGGATCGATTCGCCGACCAGCGTGCCGGCGAGCAGCGGGTCTTCGCCGGCGTACTCGAAGTTGCGGCCGTTGCGCGGATCGCGCTGCAGGTTGACGCTGCCGGCCAGCAGCACGTTGAAGCCCTGCCGCCAGGCCTCGCGGCCCATGGTTTCGCCACCCTTGAAGGCGATCTCGCGGCTCCAGGTGGACGCGGTCATCGGACCGGACGGCATCGCCGTCGCGTGATCGCCCTCGCGTGCACCGCCGGGATTGGTGACGCCGAGGCCGGCATCGACAAGCCCCTGCGATGGAATACCCAGACGCGGAATCGGCGCGACGTAGCCGGCGGCGACCAGCGCTTCGGCCGGCTTCTTCTCGCCGATCGCGAAGCGGCTGCGGATCAGCGCGAACTTCTCGTCCTGCGTCATCGCCGCGACCAACAGCGCGGCGCGCTCGTCAGGCGACTTCGTCACATCCATCCACGGCTGCGTGGCCGGTGCGTCCTGCGCGAATGCGGGCATCGCCGCGAGCAATGCGCATGCCAGCATGCGCATCGGGAAACCGGTTTCCATCGAATGCCCCTCCCCCAGAAGATGTACCTGCAGGAGCGCGCTTGCGCGCGAGCGGCTCTCACTGCGAAACCGTTCGCGCGCAAGCGCACTCCTACACATCGATGGCCCGCCGGCGCGCGCCGGCGGGCGTCACAACTCAACCCGCGCCGGCGACCCGCACCCTGGCGCCGGCGCGCGTGATGCGCAGTTCGTTGCCCTGCCACTGCGCCGGCTGGCCGTCGATCGTCGTCGCACCCGGCACGCTCGAATACGGCCACTGCAGCACGAGACCGCCTTCGGGCAGACCGCTGCCGGCTGCGACATTGAGCAGCAGCGCGTCACCGTCGCGGCGCAGCGAATACCCCACCGTGCCCTGCGGCGTGCGCATGCCGCGCAGTGCAACACCTTCGTCCAGCCACGCGGCAGGCACACCGGCAGCGAGCACCAGGCTGCCGTCGACCTCGCGCACGTAGGCGAACATGTCCAGCGCCGAGCGCACGAAGTCCGAGCCGACCCAGGCATGCGGCAGGTCGCCGAGGAAGAACGGCTTGCGCGGCGTCGGTGTCACCACCTCACCCCACTGGTTCCACGGCTGCGGCGCGCGGTGGCCGAAGAACCACTCGCGCACTTCATTGGCACGCTCGCGCCAGCCCAGACGCACGAACGCGGCGACGTTGCGCCACTCGTAGGGCGTGTAGTCCTTCCATTCTTCCGTGCCGTCGCGGCGGCCGGCGAACTTCGTCCAGTAGCGTTCGAAGGTATTGGTCAGCAGCGGCTCGGGCAGACGGCCCTGCTCGCCACCGGGCGCGAGTGCGATCGTCGTCGAGGTCGCATCGAAGTCGCCGAGTTCGGCGGCGCCAGGCAGGAAGTCGATGCCGTGCTGCTCGGCGGCGTTGCGCAGGGATGCGTCGAGATCGACGCGGAACTCGTCACGCGAGGCGGCCATGCGCTTGGCATCGTCCCTCTTGCCGAGAGCCTCGGCGATCTCCACCGCATCCTTGTAGCCGCGCAGCGCCCAGAAGTTGTCCCAGTACGAATGCATCGGCTTGGCCGAATAGCCTTCGTGGCTGATCGAGGCCGGCATCATCCCGTAGAAGGCCGCGTTGAGTGCACGGTTCTCTTCGGTGCGCTCGCTGGCGCGCAGTTCTTCCATGTAGGTGTAGGCGCCCAGCACGTGCGGCCACATCGCCTGCAGGAAGGCCTCGTCGCCGGTGTAGCGCCAGTACTCGGCGATGTTGAAGATCAGCTCGCCGTGACTGTCGTTCTCGGGCACCGGATCGCTGCCGCGATCGTCGACGCAGCACGGCACCTTGCCGTTGTCGAACTGGTACGGCGCGTACCACTCGACGTACTCCTTGACGACTTCCGGGCGCCCCATGCGCAGCAGGCCCTCGGAGATCATCGCGCCGTCGCGGATCCAGCTGCGCGCATACGAGCGCGTGCCCGGCTGCAGGCGCGGTCCGATGCGCGAGATCAGCATGTGCGCCAGGGATGTGCGCAGCGTGTCGGCCAGATCCTTGCCGGCGGCCGGCACGTCGAAGCCGACTTCGTCGAGCTTGCCGCGCCACTCGCGCGCCACCGCGTCCTGCATCGCCTGCGGATTCCAGTTGCCTGGCGCGGTCATGTCGCCGTCCATCGGGATCAGCAGATCGAACTCGCGCGATTCGCCCGGTGCCAGACGCACGTCATAGACCAGCGCGCCGGAGGCCAGCGCCTGCGGATCCTCGACCTCGGTCGTCGTCGGCCAGACGCCAGTCGCGATGTGCTCGACCTCCATGCCCGCATCGAACGTGGTCGCAAACGCGGCCTGCGCCGGCTGGCGTGCGAACACGCGCGGCTTGCCGTCGACGCGCACACCATCGGTGCTCACGGCGAGCTGGCGGATCGGGCTCACGCCGCCGGTGATGTTGAGGAACTGGGTCGGCGGATTGACCTGCATCGGTCGCACCGCGAGCGCGAACTGGTAGTCGCGCGCCTCGGTACCGGGGTTGCTCAGGCGATAGCGCGCGACCAGCTGCGAATCTTTCGGCGTGCCGCTCGCGAAGCCGGTCACGCGCAGATTCAATGCCTCGTGCGTCCAGTCCACGCTCGGGATCGGCAGATAGTCGTCCTGCAGCATCTGTGCGATCTTCGCGTCCGCCCAGGTCACCAGTGCATCGCCGACGCGCACGAAGGGTTCGATCGAGAATCCGCCGGCAGCGACCTCGATCGCGCCGTCCTCGCCGATCAGGCCCTGCTCGTAACCGCCATCGAGGCCGAGAATGGTCCAGTAGGCCTGTTCGCCGCTGAAGCCGCGCGGGAACTGGCCCTTGGGTCGATCCTTCGCGACCGCTTCGAGCACGTCGTTGGGATGCTCGGACATCGCCAGCGGCTGCACGGCCACTTCATTCAACGCGAATCCGTCGCCCGGACCTGCGCGCAGATCGAGACCGATGTAGCGCGCCTCGGCTTCCGGCAGCGACAGCCAGTCGACGCCGCCGTTGCCCCCGGTGACCTCGCGGACCTGCGTCCACGTCTCGCCGTCGCTCGACAGCGAGACCGTGTAGGCCGAAGCGTGACGGCCCGGCTGCCACTGCAGGCGCAGACCGCCGAATTCGCGGGTCTTGCCCAGATCGAGCACGAGGTTCTGCGGCGCGGCCGGCGTGACCCACGCGCTTTCGGCGTTGCCGTCGACGACATTGCCGACGTCGGCAGACGTGGTCGTGGAGGCCGCGCTCGCGGTCAGCGGCGAGGTGTCGTCGGCCGGCAGCGCTTCGAACGTCAGCTGGTCGAAGCAGACCGTGCCCTTGCCGCCCGCGTTGTTGTAGATCGTGAACTCGATCTTCTCGCTGGCGCGCAGCGTCTTGTCTTCGTCCGGTCCCCAGGCCTTGTCGATGTGGCGCTTGCGATAGCGCACGTCGGTCCAGTCTTCCGGGAAGTCGTACTTCGGCCGGTTGACCCACCACACGTTGTCGCCGCTGGCGTCGATGAGCTTGAACTGCAGATCGTTGGCCGGCGATTCGCCGCGCATGCGGAATGCGAAGCGGTAGTTCTCCGGGTACTGCATCGGCAGCGTGCGCTGGATGCCGACGTGTCCGGAGACGCCGTTGTAGTCGTAGTCCAGACACAGCGCCTTTCCGCCGTCGGCATCGATCTGGCGCAGCGTGCCGGTGACCTGGTTGGAGGTCACGACGGTCCAGGCGGCGGGATCGTCGAAGGCGTCGAGCACGCGGACCTCGGCGCGGTCATTGCCCGCGGTCAATGAAGCACCATCGGGCGCCGGAGAAACGTTGCAGGCAGTGAGCGCGACGGCCAGCGTGGCGAGCCCGCCAATGCGTGCGAGATGACCGGGACGGAATGCGCCGGCAGGCGTCATGTCGGTGTCGGCAGGCGCGCAGTTGGCGCGGGTGTCGAGGGTCTTCATGCGGTGCGTTGGCTCCGTGGTTCGTATCGACGATGTGGCGCTTTGCTGGTGTAGGAGCGCGCTTGCGCGCGAAAGGCTCTACCGGTGAAGCCTCGCGCGCGCGAATGCGCCCTCACGCAATGCAACTCAGCCTTCCATGGCGCAACACGATCGGCTCGGAACGCCCTGCCCGGCCATCCATGACCGGACGTTCGAAACGCGCGCGCGGCAGTGCCGCGCAAACGCGCGTCCTCACCCCTTCACACTTCCCAGCAGCAATCCCTGGATGTAGTAGCGCTGCAGCGCGAGGAACAGCAGCAGCACCGGAATCACCGTGACGACGGCGCCGGCCATCATCATCTCGACGTCCTGGATGTGCTCGCGCGACAGTGCCGCCAATGCCACCGGCAGCGTGTAGTTGGTCTGGTCGGTCAGCACGATCAGCGGCCACATGAAGTCGTTCCACGCGGCCATGAAGGTGAAGATGGTCAGCGTGACGAGCACCGGCTTGAGCATCGGCAGCACGATCTGGAAGAAGATCCGCAGCTCGCCGGCGCCGTCGATGCGCGCGGCCTCCAGCAGCTCGTCGGGAATCGAGCGCGCGTACTGACGCACCAGAAAGATACCGAACACTGTCGCCAGGCCCGGAATGATCACCGCGCCGAAGCTGTTGACCAGGCCCATGCCTTTCATCATCAGGAACAGCGGCAGCATCGCGACCTGCGCCGGGATCACCAACGCCGCCAGCAGAATCTGGAACAGCCGTTCGCGGCCACGGAAACGCAGCTTGGCGAAGGCGTAGCCGGCCATGGTGTTGATCAGCAGCGCGCCGAAGGTGATCGCGCCCGAGATCGCCAGGCTGTTGGCGAAGTAGCGCCCCATGCCCGCGCGCGCGAATAGTTGCTGGTAATTGTCGAACGTCAGCGCGGACGGCAGCAGCGGCGGTGGAAAACCGCTGGCCTCGCCCGTCGGCATGAACGACACCGACAGCATCCAGGCCAGCGGCGCAAGCGCGACGACGGCCAGCGCGACCAGCCCGCCGTTGACCAGCCACGCCGACCAGCGCGATGCGCCGACTTCGCGATACGTGCCCACCGCGCTCATACCAGCTCCCGCCGGCGACCGGCGCGCAAAAGCAGCGTCGTGACGCCGAGGATGATTAGGAACAGCAGGAACGCCACCGCCGACGCGCGGCCGAGGTTCCACCACATGAAGCCTTCCTCGTACATGAAGTACAGCACGCTGACCGTGCTCTGCAGCGGGTCGCCGCGGGTCATGACGTAGGGTTCGGCGAACAACTGGAAATAACCCGACACGGTGATCACCGCGACCACCAGCAGCACCGGTCCCAGCATCGGCAGGGTCACGTGCAGGAACTGCTGCCAGCGCGAGGCGCCGTCGATGCGCGCGGCTTCGTAGAGGTCTTCGGGAATCGCGGCGAGCCCCGCGATGAAGATCACCATGTTGTAGCCGAAGTTCTTCCACACGGCGAACAGGATGATCGTCGGCATCGCCCAGGTCGGATCGCCCAGCCAGTCGACCGGCGCGATACCGATGTGGCCCAGCGCCCAGTTCACCAGCCCGTAGCTGGTGTGGAACAGATAGCGCCAGATCACCGCGACCGCGACCAGCGTGGTCACCACCGGCGCGAACAACGCGGTGCGGAACAGGCCCTTGAAGCGTGCGACCTTGGCGTTGAGCAGCAGCGCGGCGCCCAGCGACACGCCGATCGACAGCGGCACGCCGATGACGACGAAGTACGCCGTGTTGCCGAGCGATTTCCAGAACAGCGGCGTCTGCAGCAGGTCGACATAGTTGCCCAGTGCGACGAAGCGCAGGTTCGACATGTCAGCCAGTGCGTACAGGTCGAAGTCGGTCAGGCTCAGCAGCAGGGCCGACGCGACCGGAATGCCGAAGAACACGCCGAGCAGGATCAGCGCGGGCCCGGCGAAGATCCAGCCGGCGGTACTAGCGCGCATGGGCAACCCCCTGTAGGAGCGTGCTCGCGCGCGGCGGAGCGTTCCCGTTCGAACTACTCCCGCGCATCGGGGCATTCCCGGCAGCGCCATTCGCGCGCGAGCGCGCTCCTACAGTGGAAGTCTCTTCGGCTTCGCGTTCGCGCACCCAGCGGCGTTTTTCCAGCAGCGTGTCGACGCGCGCGTCCAGCTCGCGCAGGGCCTGCTCCTGAGGCATGCCGCCGCGTACCACACGCTCGCTCATCAGACGCATTTCCTGCACGATCCGCTCCCACTCGAGCACCTTGGGCGTCGGCTCGACGCGCTCGAGCTGGTCGCGGAAGGCCTGCGCGTATGCATCCTCGCGCAGCTGCGGGAACTCCCAGGTGCTGCGGCGCGGCGGCAGGTTGCCGATCATCGCGTGGAAGCGCTGCTGGATGTCGGGCCGCGACAGGAATTCCATCAGCTGCCAGCTGGCGTCCTTGTTCGGCGAGTCGCGAAACATCACCAGCGACGTGCCGCCGGCGATGCCCGCACCAGGACCGTCGGGACCGGGCAGCGGCGCGGTGCCCCACTGGTCCTGCAGTTCAGTAGGCAGACGCGTGCGGAACTCGCGGATGTTCCAGGGGCCGGACACGTAGAACGAGAAGAAGCCACGACCGAACTCGTCCCAGACGTTGGAGATCTGCGTCTCCGACATCTTCGGTGCCCAGCCCTTGTCGAACATGCCGGCATAGAAGCCCAGCGCCCGCTGGAAACCGGGGCTGGAGAAATTGCCGCGGCTCTCGTCGTCGCGCAGCAGCGGGTCATCCTGCTGCAGGCCGAACGACAGCAACTGCTCGAATTCGTTGAGCGGCAGCATCACCGCGTAGCGGTCCGGGCCAACGTGCGCCTTGACCGCGGCCATCGCGGTTTCCCACTCGGCCCAGGTGCGCGGCAGTGTGTTCACGCCGGCCGCGGCGAGGATGTCCTTGCGATAGAAGATCAGACGCGTGTCGACGTACCACGGCACGCCGAGCAGCGTGTCGTCGACGACGTTGGTGTGCCAGATGCCGGGAAAGTAATCCGCCTCGTCGATGAACGACGAACGATCGACGCGCGACTGCAACGGTTCCAGCGCGCCGAGCACCGCGAACTCCGCCACCCAGGTATTGCCGAGCTGGCAGATGTCGGGCAGCGCATCGGCCGCGAACGCGGTCAGCAGCTTCTCGTGGGCGGATGTCCAGGGAATCTGCTGGATCTCGACGCGGATGTCCGGATGCTCGCGCTCGAAGTCGCGCACCAGTTCGGAGACGACCTCGGCCTCGCGGCCCATCGCCCAGAAGCGGACGACGGTCTGATCGTCTTCGCGCGCGCAGGCCGCGAGCAGCCATGCGACCAGCAACAGGGCGCACAGGCGCAGCCCCGCTCGGACGCGGCGGCCGCAGGCCAAGCTCGGGACTGCGCGCAAGAGCCTACTCCGCCGGAACCGGTTCGGACGCGCGCGTGGGCGCGGGCGCCGGGGCCGGCGCGTCGCGGCGCGGCTGCGGATTGGCGGCGCGCGATTCTGCGATCCCCATCGAACGTGCCATCGCCGCCTCCGCGTCCGGCGGGCCCGAATCCTTGGGCTCGTCCTCGCCGGCCAGCCAGCCGCCGGTGAAGCCTGCGCGCTCCAGACCGGTGCGGATATACGGATTCTTCTTCATCACGTTCCAGACGAAATCGTTCCGGTAGTTGGCGATCATCGCCAGGATCGGGCCCTGGTCGATGGCGATGTAGTCGCTCGCCACCCAGCCCCGCCCCGGAATCAGACGGCCGGTCTTGAGCGGCACGTCCTCGTAGTTGAAGCTCGGATTGAACGAATCGAGGAAGCCATAGCTCGAGTACAGGTAGTCGCCGTAGCGGCGGTGCATCTCCTCGGTTGCGGGAATCACGATCTCCGGCGCGAACGCGATCGACGCCACGGCTGCGGTCGGCGCGATCGTGCCGTCGTCGAAGGCCACGTCCAGACCCGCGCCGCGGGCGCTGTAATGGCGGAACTCGCGCTGCTCGCCGTTGAAGTCCTGATCTGTGCGCTGCGGGCCGTCGCTGGCGGTCAGGCCCCAGACGTTCTCGCCGTACTCCTTCCAGCCCATCGGATTGTCGATGGCGTACTGGCGCTGAGCATAGGTCGCGCGGCGGCTGTTCTCGAAATAGTCGATGCCGCGGCGGCGCATGTAGTCGTCGCGGATGCCGCGGAAGTCGACCCACACGTGGGTGTACTGGTGGCCGAAGTGCGGCGCGAAGCTCAGGTATTCCTGGCCGCGGAACACGCCCCACAACTTGTCGTAGGTACGCGTCCACACTTCCCATGCTTCCGGCTCGACGGCATACGTCGGAGAACCCAGCGCGAGGATGTAGACCAGCATCGCCTCGTCGTAACCGGTCCAGTCGTGCTCGATGAAGCCGCTCTCGGGATACCAGCCCATCGAGATCAGCGGCTTGCGCTGCTGCAGGAACGGCCAGCGCACGTTGCGGTAGAGCTTGTCGGCCAGTTCGCGGATCTCGACCTCGCGCGGGTCGTCGCGGTCGTAGTACGACTGCGCGAACAGCACGCCCATCATCATCAGGCCGGTGTCGACGCTCGACAGTTCCACCCACGGTTCGAAGCGGTGGCCGTCCTGCATGTCGATGAAGTGATAGAAGAAGCCCTGATGGCCGCCGGTGCCGGTCGCCTGCGGGCCCATCTTCACGTCGTTGAAGAACTTCAGCGTCGTCAGCGTGCGATCCACCGCCTGCGTGCGGCTGACCCAGCCGCGCTCGATGCCGATCGGATACGCCGTCAGCGCGTAACCCACTGCCGCCACGCTCGAGAACGGGCGCGAGGGAAAGCGGTCGGGCGTCAGCCCGTTGACCTCGTTGGTGGTGTCCCAGAAGTACTGGAAGGTCCGGCGCTCGATGTCGGCGAACAGCGGCGGCAGCTCCGGCGGCCCCTGCTCTTCCTCGACCACGGGCTCGGGCTCCGGCACCTGTTCGATCGGCCCCGGCTTGGGCGGCGGCACGGTCGGCTCGGCGGGCTCCTGCTTGCCGCAGCCGGCCACGAACAACGCGGCAAGCGCGACGGGAATCAGGAGTCGGAACGCACGCAGACGGGATTGCATCGTGAAGAAGACCTCGCGCTGAAATCGTTTACAGGGGTGAGTATAAAACTGCCGGTCACCCGACGGGGACCGGCAGTGGATTGCGACTTACCAGTCGATGCCGAAGGACAGCTTGAACGTGCGGGGCGGCAGCCGGATCGCCAACTGGTGCTGGCCGAACTCGTCCGACGTCCAGTCGTCGTTGTACGACTCCCAGTTGTGGCGGTTGGTCACGTTCAGCACGTCGGCGCGGATGCGGAAACTGATGTCATCCGATGCCTGCCAGACCTTCTGCGCGGCGAGATCGAGCTGGAAATGCCCGAAGGTGCCGTCGGGCTTGTAATAGTCGAAGAACGGATCGTCGCCGGTGCGATTGACGCCCACGCGCTCGCGCTGGCTTTCGAGCGTCAGCTTGCCGGAGAACGTCACGCCCCAGGGGCCGTCGTAAATACCGGTCGTGACGAAGCGGTGTTCGGGCACCTGCGAAACCGGCAGGAAGCCGTAATAGCCCGCGTAGGGCCAGTCGAAAATGCCCGAGCCGTCCTCATTCGAGTTCCGCTCCGCATCGGTGTAGGTGTAGGCCATCGTGACGCCCCACCCCGACGCATTCGTGTAGGGCTTGTCGAACTTCGCCAGCAGCGTGTTCGTACGCGTTTCCAGACCGTTGTCGAGGAGGATCAGGCGACCGAACGGCGCGTCGAAATCCCACGGCGGGCCGAAGTTCGAGCCCGACTCGAAGAAGCTGCCATCCGGGCGGCGGTTGCCCAGACGAACCGCCAGACCGTCGCGGCTGCGGATGTGGGCCACCGCCAACTCGCTGTTCCAGGTCGTTTCGCCGAAGTCCCAAGCATTGCGGATGCCGAGGCTGAACTGGTCGGAGTACGGCACCTTCAGATCGTTGTTGATCAGGTAGTACTCGCGCGAGACCTGACCCGAGTTGACCAGTGTGTCGCGCCCGGCTTCGGTGAAATACACCGGATCCCAGTCGACGCAACCGCTGCCGTTGCGACATTCGCCATCGACATCGGTGAACCAGACACGGTAGGGCGATGCGTAGGACGTCGTCTGCTCTTCCTTCTGCAGGTTGGTGAAGAGGTTGCGGTCGTACGAACGCCCCGCGCCACCGAACAGCACATGGCGCTGGTCACCGCCGAAGTCGTACGAGAAGCCCAGACGCGGCTGCCATGCGCCCTTGTAGGCGCTGCGGTTGCTGCCGTTGCTGATGTAGTTCTCGATGTCGATATCGGAGTTCTGCAGGTTGGGCCACTCACGCAGGTTCGCGGCCAGGGCGGCCGGCGTCGCGTAGTCCTCGTAGGCCGGCGTGGTTTCGTAGTCGTAACGCACGCCCAGGTTCAGGGTGAAGCGCTCGGTGATCTCCCAGTCATCCTGGATGTAGATGCCGAACTGCTTGTTGTCCGAACTGGTCACACCGCCTGCGGTGCCCGGGATCGGACGACCGAACTCGGCGCGATAGGGCTGGTCCACGCTCTGGTTGATGTCGTAGTAGAACTGCGGATTGGTGAAGTTGCGCTCGGTCGACAGCAGGTCGACCTGCTTGTACTTCACGCCCATCTTGAGGGTGTGGCCGTCCCAGCCGCTGAAGGTGAGGTCGTTCTGGAACGACCAGCCCTTCTGTCCCTTGTCCTGATTGCCCGAGCCCGGACCGGAACTGACGATGTTCCCCACGACCTCGCGCAAACCCGTGGTGTCGCTGTAGTCGGAGACGGTGAGGATGTAGCCGTTGCCGCCGACCAGCGGCGCCTGCTCCCAGGCCGAGTCTTCATACGTCAGGTGCATGTCGTTGAGCCAGCGCTCGCCGCTGTACTGCCAGCGCAGGTCGTAACGGCTGACGTCGTTGTCGATGAAGCTCGCGCGATCGATGGTGAACGCGCCATCGTTGCGGATCGTTTCTTCCTCACGGCGAATCTGCGCCGACAGTTCAACCAGGTTGAAGTCGTCGACCGACCAGCTCAGCTTGCCGAAGTACATGTCCTGCTTGAACGGGGAGTTGCTCGGACCGATGCCCGCCACCAGTTCGGCCGGCACGTCGGCTGGGTCGTAACGACTGTCGTCGAGGAGCTCCAGCGTCTTGGGTGTCGCGTATTCCTTGGCCTCGTAGGCCACGAAGAAGTGCAGACGGTCTTCGAGGATCGGGCCTCCGAAGCTCGCGCCGTACTGCTCTTCCTTCGAATCGACCTTGGTGCCGTTGTCGAGTTCGGCCGGCGTGCGGGCACGCCACTCGCTGGCGGTGCGGTCCCAGAAGAAACTGCCCTCGAACTCGTTGGTGCCGCTGCGCGTGGCCGCCACGATCGCCGCCGAACTGATCTGGTCGAACTCGGCCTTGTAGTTCGACGTGATGACCTTGTACTCACCGATCGCCGACTGCGGGAAGGGATTGCCGCGGCTCGAATCCTGACCCGGCACGCCGCCCGGCAGCGTGTAGCTCTTCTGGCCGACGCCGTCGATGAAGACGTTGATGTTGTTGGCCGACTGGCCGCCCGAGCGCAGCTTGCTGTTTCCGTTGCCGTCCTGCTGGAACACCATGCCCGGCACGGTGTCGGCGAACGCGAGGAAGTTGCGCGTGCCCTGCGGCAGCGATTCGATCTGCTTCTGCGACACGTAGGTCGCGACCTCAGACGTGCGGGTTTCGACCAGTGAGGTCGCCGTCACGCGGACTGCATCGAGATCCTGCGCCTCGCCGGCGGGCGCGCTTTCGGCGACACCGCCCACGCCCAGATTCAGCGTTGCCGTCTGGCCCACGGCCACCGTCACGGTCTGCGAGGTGCTCTGTCCGCCGGCTTCGACCTGCAGACGATAGGTGCCCGGCGGCAGACCCGCGAGGTTGTAATTGCCGTTGCCGGTGACCTGCACGCTGCGCGACAGGCCGGTCGCGGTGTTGACCGCGGTCACGCGCGCATCGGTCGCGGGCGCCGAATCGACCATCACCTGGCCGCGGATCGTGGCGGCGGTGGACTGGGCCATCAGGGCCGGGGCGGCCATCGCCAGGCAACCGCCCAGCGCCAGGCTCAGCAACGAGCGCGCAAGCGGACGCGTACGTGAGGAAGTGGGTGTCATGTCGTCGATCTCTGTTCTTCAGGGGATTTGATACGGACGGCATTGCGGCTGTCCGGTGCACCGCCACGGGGGTGGCGATGCGGTTGCGGCATCTCGAACGTCAAATGGCAGGTTTCACCTGCACCTGCGCCCCGCAACCACGCCGCAGGCCGCGCTCCCCTGCGCGCGGCGTGTGGTCGGTTCGGAACTCGGTGTCATGCAACCCCTCCCAAGGCGCTGACGGCGATGACGGTCAGGACCGCATCGTCGGCTCTCGACTGGACGCGGACGCGCTCGAATCACGAAGCACGAGCACCGGCTCGATCAGCGCGCCATTCACATTCGCGCGCGCCCCCGACGCTTCGATGTCCAGCAACGTTTTCAACGCACGTGCGCCCAGTTCAGCGATGTCGACGCGCATCGTCGTTAGCGAGGGGTGAACGTAGCGTGCAAGTGGAATATCGTCGAAACCCACCACCGCAATGTCTGCCGGCGTGCGTACGCCGCCGCGACCGAGCGCGTAAAGACAGCCGATCGCCATCATGTCGTTCGCCGCAAAGACCGCGTCGGGACGGACGTCGAGTGCGAGCAACGCCTGACCGGCGCGATGGCCCGAGTCCTCGTCGAACCGGCCCGGCAGTTCCCAGGGCTCGTAGCCCGGGCCGGCGGCCGCAAGCCCGTCGCGATAGCCCCGTCGACGCTCGCTGGCATCGTCGTTGTCCTGGGGCCCGCCGATGAAAGCGATGCGCGTGTAGCCCGACTCGACCAGGTGCGCCACCATCGCGCGTGCGCCGCCATAGTTGTCGATGCCGATCGAGGCCTGCGGGCGGCCCTGCCCGGCGTTCATCAGCACCAGGGGCAGGCTTGCATCCACATTGCGGGCCAGGAAATCGGCGTCGTGGACGTAGGGCGACATCAGCAGCAGGCCGTCGACGCGGCCGCGCATCGCCCGCAGCGCCGCGCCCTGCTCTTCGGGATTGCCGTGGTAGCTCGACACCAGCAGGTGCTGGCCGCGCGTGCGGGCCACCTGATCGATGCCGCGCATGAGTTCGGAAAAGAACTCGCCATGCAGATCGGGCAGCACGACGCCGACGGTCTGCGTCCGACGGCTGCTGAGGCTGCGGGCGGCATGATGCGGGCTGTAGCGCAGCTCGGCGGCCACGGCGAGCACCCGCTCGCGAACGGCGGCAGCGACGTTCTGGTGGCCGTTGAGCGCGCGCGAGACCGTCGCCACCGACACACTTGCCGCCTTGGCCACATCCTTGATCGTGACGCTCACCCGCACCTCCGCGCTACCGCGTTGTGGCGGACTGTAAGCGTTTACAGCGTGTCATGTAAACCGCATGTAACCGGCAAATCATGCTGCACTGCCACATAAATTCGACGAACAGCTCCGATTTCCGGCGATCCTGCGCGGAGCCGACTTACGGAAGCACCCTGCGGAACGGCCGTACGTCCACCCGCACGTAGACGCCGGCGGCCACATAGGGATCGGCATCCGCCCAGGCCCGCGCGGCCTCCAGGGACTCGAACTCGGCGATGACGATGCTCCCCGAGAAGCCGGCAGAACCGGGATCCTCGGCATCGACCGCCGGGCACGGTCCGGCCACCAGCAGCCGACCGGCATCGCGCAGTTCCAGCAGGCGCGCGAGGTGCGCCTGACGCGCCTCGAGGCGACGCGTCAGAACGTCCTGTCCGTCATGTCCTTCGATCGCGTACCACATGGCGCTGCTCCGTCGTGCTGGGCCGCGGAGTGTAGCGCCCGCCTGCTGGACAGCCGCGCCCGCGTCCGCGTACCCTGTCGCCCAGCACCTCGGCCAGTTTCTCCGCGTGGCACCCGCACAGGGCCGCCGCACGCGGCTCCCACCGGCCCGGTCCAACGCCCACTCGATCCACGCGCCTGCCCCGGCTGCAGACGGCTGTCGCGTATGGCGCCGACCGACACAGACGTTTCCGTAGCACCGTTTTTCCGCGCCGGCCGGAGCCGCGCAACCGACCGGTTCCGCACTGCGGCCCGCCGTTCCGTCGCCCCGCCCTGCCTGCGATCCACCGACCGTGATCCGAACCTCGCGCCCGAGCGCCCTGCCGCCGTCGCACATCGAATGACACAGCCTGCTTCCGACGCCCGTGCGTCCGCCAATGCCGCCGCGCCGCAGCAGCAGGAATTTCCGCTGGCGCTGGTGCACGGCCAGCCGGTGCTGCAGATCCCGCAGGATCTGTACATCCCGCCGGATGCGCTGGAAGTCATTCTCGAAGCGTTCGAAGGTCCGCTCGACCTGTTGCTCTATCTCATCCGCCGCCAGAACCTCGACATCCTCGACATCCCGGTGGCCGACATCACCCGGCAGTACGTCGACTACATCGGTGTGATGCAGGAACTGCGTTTCGAGCTGGCTGCCGAATACCTGGTGATGGCCGCGATCCTGGCCGAGATCAAATCGCGGATGCTGCTGCCGCGCCCGCCGGCCGAGGAAGGCGACGAGGGCGATCCGCGCGCCGAACTGGTGCGCCGGCTGCAGGAATACGAACGCTTCAAACAGGCGGCCGAAGACATCGACCGGCTGCCGCGCCAGGATCGCGATACCGCGCCGGCGCAGGCGGCCCTTCCCGAACAGCCGGTCAACCGCGAGCCGCCCGCCGTCGATCTGCGCGAGATGCTGCTGGCGCTGCACGATGTACTCAAGCGCGCCGAGCTGTTCACCGGCCACGCGATCCGCCGTGACGCACTGAGCGTGCGCCAGCGCATGGGCGAGGTGCTGACCCGGCTCGCCGGCGGGCACTTCCACCGTTTCGAAACGCTCTTCGAAGCCGAGGAAGGCCGGCTGGGCGTGGTGGTGACATTTCTGTCGATTCTCGAGCTGACCAAGGAGCGGTTGCTCGACATCGTGCAGGAAGCGCCGCTGGCGCCGATCTACATCAAGTCGCTCGCCGACGCCGACGGAGCCGCGCCCCCCACGGCGTTCTCCAGCGAGTTCGACGACGACGTCCCCGAATCGTCCTGACCACCGACTTCGATCCAGAAAACCGATGGACCAGAGCTTCATCAATCGCATCGTCGAGGCCGCCCTGCTCGCCTCTTCTCACCCGCTGAGCCTGTCGCAGCTCGAAACGCTGTTCACGCTCGACGAGCCCGCCCCGGAAGGCAGCCTGAAGCAGGCGCTCGTCGATCTGCAGGCCGCATGCGAAGGCCGCGGCGTTGAACTGGTGGAACTGGCCTCGGGCTGGCGCTACCAGGTGCGCGGCGACGTGCACGGCTGGGTCGCGCGGCTGTGGACCGAGCGCCAGACCCGCTACACGCGCGCCACGCTGGAGACGCTGGCGCTGATCGCCTACCGCCAGCCGATCACCCGTGGCGAAATCGAACAGGTGCGCGGCGTGGCGACCAACAGCAACATCATCAAGGCGCTCGAGGAGCGCGAGTGGATCCGCGTCGTCGGCCATCGCGACATGCCCGGCCGGCCGGAACTGCTGGGTACCACCAAGGGCTTTCTCGACTATTTCGGGCTCAAGCGCCTCGACGACCTGCCGCCGCTGTCCGAACTCAAGGATTTCGCCGAACTCGATCCACAGTTGCGCTTCGCCGGCAACGAGACGGGCGACGCCGATCCGGACGACCGGAGCGTCGGCGGCGTTGCCGGGCCGGAAGATACGACGCCCGGACCCGATGCCGACCGGGCGGCCGGTGACGACGATGCCACCCCGCCGGCCGGCGACGAAGATGACGCCCCGGCTGGCGAGACCGATTCCAACCGCGATTCCACGCCCCACACCGGCGCTGACGTCGACGACGCCACCGCCACTTCCATTTCGCCGGACACCGCGTCCGACGACGACACCGCAGCAACCGAACCAGACACCGCCCTCGCCGCAGACGGCGACAGCGACCGGAGCCATTCATGACGCAGCAACGCAACACCGACAAACCCGCCCGCACCCTCTCGCTCAAGCGCGGCGACGCGCCGGCCGACGACACGCCCCGCCTCGAGGAGCGCCTGCACAAGGTGCTGGCCCAGGCGGGCCTGGGTTCGCGCCGCGCGCTCGAACAGCGCATCGCCGACGGCCTGGTCAAGGTCAACGGCGAGACCGCCCAGACCGGCATGTCGATCAAGGGCGGCGACCGCATCGAACTCGACGGCAAGACCTTCGTCGCCAGCGCGCTGACCGAACCGGCGCGCGTGCTGATCTACAACAAGCCCGAGGGCGAGGTCACCACGCGTGAGGATCCCGAAGGTCGGCCGACCATCTTCGACGCCCTGCCCGCGCTCAAGGGGGCGCGCTGGATCGCCATCGGCCGCCTCGACATCAACACCACCGGTCTGCTGCTGCTGACCACCGACGGCGAACTCGCGAACGCGATGATGCATCCCTCCTACGAGGTCGAGCGCGAATACGTGTGCCGCGTGCGCGCGCCCGAGGGCGAGGACGTGGTGTCGGAGAAGATCGTCGACCGCCTCAAGCGCGGCGTCGCGCTGGAGGACGGCCCGGCGAAGTTCGACGAGATCGAGCGCATCGGCGGCACCGAATCGCACGACTGGTTCCAGGTGCTGCTCAAGGAAGGCCGCAACCGCGAAGTGCGCCGGCTGTGGGAATCGCAGGGCTGCCAGGTCAGCCGCCTCAAGCGCGTGCGCTACGGCAACGTGGTGTTGCCGCAGCCGCTGCTGCGCGGCCAGTCGCAGGAGCTGCCGGACGCGCAGGTCGAAGCCCTGCGCAAGGAACTCAAGCTCGAGGAAGGTCCGCCGCCGGCGCTGACGCTGCAGCCGGTGATCGGCCAGCGCAAGGCGGCCAAGTCGACCGTGCACCTGGGCAAGGGCGCAGGCAAGGCCTACGTCAACGGCCAGAACAGCGGTGCCGACGAAGGGCGTGAACTACGTCGCTTCGACCACGTGCGCGAGGATCGTGGTCGCGGTCGTGGCGGTCCCCGCAAGCCGCACGGCGGCCTGACGGTCAGCGGTGACGCGGCGGCCAAGCAGTCGCAGAAGCCGTTCAAGCAGCGCAAGGACAAGGGCGCGTTGCCGGAAGGCAATCCGGCCGCGTTCCGCACCTGGTACGTGCCTGATGGCGTGGAAACCGGCCCGACCGGCCACCGCAATGCCGATGGCCGTGGCCCGAAGAAGCCCTGGGGCGGCGCGGGTGCTGGCGCGGGTCCGAAGAAGCGTGGTCCGGGCGGCGCGGGCCAGGGCCCGCGTGGCGCTGGTAGTGGCGGGCCGCGGGGTGGCAGTGGCGGCCAAGGGCCGTGGTCGTCGCGTCCGTCGGGCGGTGGTGGTGGTCCGGGTCGTCCGCGGGCGCCCTATGGTCATCCCGACAGTGCACCGAGCTTCCCGTCCGATCACGCCAATCCCGGCAGCTTCAATCCCAATGCCGGCCCGCGTGGCCCGCGTCCGGGCGGCAATCGTGGTCCGAAGGGTCCCGGCGGTCGCGGTCCCGGTGGTCCGGGCGGTGGACGTGGTCCGGGTGTTCGCCCGCCGGGCGGCGGCAACCGTGGCCCGCGCGGCGGTGGTGGCGGCCGCTGATCGCCTGCGTTGTACATGATCCGACACACGGGGCCTTCGGGCCCCGTGTGCGTTTCAGGCGTCGCGCTTTTCCGTGTAGGAGCGCGCTTGCGCGCGACGGCGTCGCAGGCGAAGTCCATCGCGCGCGAGCGTGCTGCTACGCAAGCAGGTACGCGGCGCAGGTGACCGTCATCATCAAAGAAAACGCGCCGGTATTCCTGCATCGCGCCATGCCCTGTAGGAGCGCGCTTGCGCGCGAAGGCGTTCCAGGTGAAGCCCATCGCGCGCGAGCGCGCTCCTACAGGCGTTGTCATCGCCGTTCCGTGAGCGACACATGCAAAAACGCGCCCACGAGGGGCGCGTTGCGGTACCACGATGGCGGAACTCAGGCGGTCTGCAGCCTGCGCGTCGCAGCGGTGCGGCGCGGACGGCTCGGGAACGCGTGGCGCAGGATGCGCCAGCTCACCTGGGCGAACTGGCGCGGCAGCGAGCCGGTGTTGTACGGCTGACCGTAGCGCTGGCAGATCTCCCGCACTTCGACCGCGATGGCCGCGTAGCGGTGCGCGGGCACATCCGGATAGAAATGGTGCTCGATCTGGTGACTCAGATTGCCGGTGAGCAGATCCATGACCTTGCCGCCGCCGATGTTCGAGGAGCCGCGCAACTGGCGCATGTACCAGTGACCACGCGACTCGTTGCGGATCGATTCCTTCGGAAACGTCTCGGCATCGGCGGTGAAGTGGCCGCAGAAGATCACCACGTACGTCCACACGTTACGGATGCCGTTGGCGACCAGATTGCCCAGCAGCACCGGCAGGAAGAACGGGCCGGCCAGCAGCGGGAACACGATGTAGTCCTTGAGCAGCTGCTTGCCCATCTTGCGGCCGACCGGCGCGAAGTCGCGCTTGAGCTTGCCCTTGGGCATCTTGCCGGCGAACCAGCGGCCGAGCTTGAGTTCCTGGATCGCCACGCCCCACTGGAAGTACAGCGCGAACACCACCGCGATCACCGGCTGCATCAGGTAGAACGGGCGCCAGCGCTGTTCGGGGAAGATGCGCAGCAGGCCGTAGCCGATGTCGTCGTCCATGCCGCGGACGTTGGTGTAGGTGTGGTGGCGGAAATTGTGCGAATGGCGCCAGTTGTCGCCGGTGGCGACGATGTCCCACTCGTACTTGTTGCTGTGCAGGTCCGGGTCGTGCATCCAGTCGTACTGGCCATGCATGACGTTATGGCCGACTTCCATGTTTTCCAGGATCTTGGCCAGCGCCAGAAACAGCACGCCGGCGATGCAGGCCGGCCACAGCAGCCAGGGTACGAAAGCGCCGCCGATCGCGCCGACGAACAGCAGGCCGCGGCCGAGCACGGCGCAGTAGCGCACCCAGCGCACGACGCGACGGATGTAGTTGGCATCGACCTTGCCGACCTGGGCCATGGTGCGCGTGTGCAGCGCATCGAGCTCGGCGCCGAAGGCATCGAGTTCCTGGGCGGAGAGGCGGCGCGTGTCGGTGAGCTTGGACATGGAATTCCCGTGGATCACAGATCGAGGACGAGGTCGGATACAGCGCTGCTGATGCACAGCTTCAACGCCGATGCCGATTCGGTACTGGCGGTACCGGTGCGCAGATCGCGCGTGGCGCCAGCGGACTTGCCGCAGGCGCAGGTATTGCAGATGCCCATGCGGCAGCCGGACTTCGGCTTCACGCCCTCGGCTTCGAGCGCCTCGAGCAGGGCGACGCCGCGCGGCAGCTGCAGTGCGCGTCCGCTGCGTGCCAGGCGCACTTCGACCGTGCCGCTGTCATCAGTCTGGGGACGCGGCGGCGGCGTGAACGCTTCGGTGCGCAGCAGCGGCACGCGACCTTCGACAAGGCCAGTGGCCGTGGCGACGAAACCGCCAGGACCGCAGGCATAGACCTGACGCGTCGCGAGATCGGGCACCAGCGCATCGAGCGGTGCAGCGTCGATGCGGCCGGTGGCCTCGTCGGCAGCGGTGGCGGCCTCGCGGGTGAGCACGAAACGCACATCGAAGGCCGGGTACCGGGCGGCAAGCGCGCGCAGTTCCTCGACGAAACACAATTCGGCGCGCGTGCGGGCCCAGTACACCAGCGTCACCGGCACCGGCATGCCCTGCCCGGCCAGCTGGCGCACCAGCGCCATCAGCGGCGTTACGCCGCTGCCCGCAGCCAGAAACGCCCAAGCGCCTTCGACCTTGGCCGGCAGGACGAGATCACCGAATGCAGGGCCGATGTCGAACACCTCGCCGCGGCGCGCGGCCTGGAGCAGATGCGCGCTCATGCGCCCGCCGTCGACACCCTTGACGGTCACGCTGATGCGCCCGTCGCGGGCGACCGGTGCATCGAGGCTGTAGCTGCGCGTGATGCGCACGCCGTCGATGTCGGCGGTGAGGTTGACGTGCTGGCCCGCCTGGGCGCCGGCCCAGTGCCGGTTCGGCTTGAGCGTCAGGGTGACCGCGTTCGACGACGCAGGCGCGTGGTCGACCACCCGCGCCAACGGACGCTCCCAGCTCCAGGTCGGGTGCAGGCGCTGCGCCCAGAAATCGAACACCGGCGGCGCCACGAACGGACTGGCGATACGACGCAGACGGCTGCGGCGGATTGGCTTCATGGGATGGACGGTCGACATACAGGGCAATGTACACCCATCCGCACATCCGTGTATACACTTGTACATTAATGGCCGCTGGTATGCTGTCGCTCCCCCTCGCCGGCAGCCGCCCGTGACCGCTTCCTCCCTCGTGCCAGACCGCGGCGCAACCGGGTCCGTCGCCAGTGACGGCCAGGCAGGACGCAAGCCCACGATCGTCCGCGAGGATCTGATCGCCGCTGCCCTGCGCCTGACCGGCGCGCATCGCAGCGTGTCGACACTGAGCCTGCGCGAGGTCGCCCGCGAGGCCGGCATCGCACCGAACAGCTTCTATCGCCAGTTCCACGACATGGACGAACTGGCCGTGGCCCTCATCGACATGGCCGGCGAATCGCTGCGCCGCATCGTTGGTGACGCGCGCAAGCGTGCGGTCGCCGGGCGCAGCATCGTGCGCGGCTCCCTGGAGGCGTTCATGGAACGCCTGCGCGCCGACGACAAGCTGCTGCACGTGCTGCTGCGCGAAGGCACCGTGGGCTCGGACGCGTTCAAGCGCGCGGTGGACCGGCAGTTGCACTTCTTCGAGGACGAACTGCGCGCAGACCTGGTCCGCATCGCCGCCGCCCAGGGCATCGCGTTCCACGAACCGGGCCTGGTTGCGCGGGCGATCACGCGGCTGGTGTTCGCGATGGGCGGCACCGCCCTCGACTCGCCGCCCGAGCGCGACGAAGCCCTGATCGACGACCTCTCGCACATGATCCGCATGCTGCTGCGTGGCGCGCATGCGATCGGCAAGATCAAGGGTTCGCGCTAGGCGAACGCGCCTGCCGCGGGCAGAGGCTTGCGCCGATCAGGCGTGCGCGCGCTCGAGCTTCTCGCATGCGAACCCGCGCCCATAGACGCTCGCCCAGGCGTCAGAGAATCTCGAACCGGTCCGCGTCCAGCATTGCCGGGAAGTGGGTGCGGTGCGCCTGCAACTGCTCGGCAGACAGTGTCGTCGTCGACACCACCTCCATGTCGGTCGATTCGCTCAGCGGGCGACCGAGAAAATCGAGCACGACGCTGTCGCCCGAATAGGCCAGGCCGTTGCCGTCGGTACCGACACGGTTGACGCCCACCACGTAGCAGAGGTTCTCGATCGCCCGCGCGCGCAGCAGGGTCTTCCACGCGTGCGCACGTGCCGCCGGCCAGTTGGCGACGAACAGCTGCAGGTCGAAATCCAGGCCGTCCTTGCGTTCGACATCGAACCGGTTGCGGCAGAACACGGGGAAACGCAGGTCGTAGCAGACCTGCGGATTGATGCGCCAGCCCTTCCACTCGACCGTCATGCGCGAGCGCCCGGCGGCATAGCGCCTGTGCTCGTTCGCGTAGCGGAACAGGTGGCGCTTGTCGTAGTGCAGCAGGGCTCCATCGGGTGTGGCCCAGAGCATGCGGTTGTAGACGCCGTCGCCGTCGCGCAGCTGCACGCTGCCGGTCACCACGGCATCGAGCGCCGCGGCCTGTTCGCGGATCCAGGCAACGGTCGGGCCATCCATGTCCTCGGCGCGGTCGATCGCATCGTTGCTGAAGCCGCTGGTGAAGGTTTCGGGCAGCACCACGAGGTCGGTCAGGCCGTGCAGGGGCGCGATGAGATCGCCGTAGTAGGCGCGGTTGGCGGCAGGGTCGTGCCACACGGTGGCGCCCTGGACGGTTGAGACGCGAAGGTTCTGCATGGCCGGTTCCGTGTGCGCCGCGAGCACGCGGTCGATGCGTGGATTCTCGTCGGGCGGCGCGTCCGGCTCAACCGGACGGGGTGGATGTCGCCGCACCGCACCGGGTGCCGCTTCGCTCAGGCCACGTCCTGCGCGGCGTGCAAATCCGGCACCGCATCCGGCGCGGACGCCCAACCGGACACGCTGCGGCCCCCGTAGCGGTGTGCATCACGTCGCTCCTGCTCGAGAAATGCGAGCAGCGACGGCCCGTCCGCATTCGCCTCCAGCGCACGCGCCTGCGCGTCCAGCCGACGCAATGCAGCCAGGCGATCCTCGTTGCCGAGCCTGGCCCGGGTGACGGCGTGCTTGAGGACGCCGATCGTGCGGTCGAGCACCTGCGTCGGCACCGGAAACGGATGGCCGTCCTTGCCGCCGTGCGCGAGCGAGAAACGCGCCGGATCGCTGAAGCGGCACGGCGTTCCATGCACGACCTCGGCGACCGTCGCCAGCGCCTGCACCGTGCGCGCGCCCACGCCTGGCACCTCGAGCAGTTCGGCGAAATCGCGCGGACCGGCCTCGGCCGCTGCAGCCAGGGCGCCGTGCAGCCGACGCAGCACGATGTCGGCCGGTCGGACGTCATGGTGGTCCGGCAACGACAGGTGCGGCTGGGCAACCGCTGTAGCGAACAGATCGCCGCTCGCAGGGGGCGACACAGGCGCGGCGACCCCTTCGAGCGTCTGCAGTGTGCGTGTGAGCCGGGTTGCCCCTTCGGCCTGCAGCAGGGCGATCTGCGCCGCGCGCGCCGCGGCGGCGCGGCGATCGGCCAGATTGACGATGCGCCCCTGCCCCGGCCCATCGATGGCCGCGTGTGGCGCATCGACGAAGCTCTCCAGTCCGTCGGACAACCAGTGGTACCGACGCGCCTGCCGCCGCGCGCCGTCCATGCCCTGCTGGATGACGACCCATTGGCCGTCGTCGGCGACGATGAAACCGTGCAGGTAGAGGTCGAAGCCGTCCTGCACCGCGGCGCTGTCGACCTTGGCCACCAGGCGGCTGGTCCGCGCGAGCGCCGCGCCATCGAGCCCGGTACGCATGCCAACAGCGTGCAGCTCGTCGGGGGTCGCCCGCGAATGTCGACCGCGGCCGCCGCAGACGTGGATGCCCAATTCGCCCGAAAGCGGCGCCAGCCCACGCTTGAGCGCGCCGATGACGCTGGTGGTGATGCCCGAGGAATGCCAGTCCATCCCCATCACCGCGCCGAAGCTCTGGAACCAGAACGGGTGGGACAGCCGCCGCAGCAGTTCGGCGCGGCCGTATTCGAGCACGATCGCTTCGCACAACACCGCGCCCAGACGCGTCATCCGCTGCCCGAGCCAGGCGGGCACGCGCCCGCCGTGGAGAGGAAGATCGGCGCTGCCGCTGCGACGTGACATCGCTCGAGGATTGCGCAAACGCGTCTCGCCGGCTGAGACCACGCCTTCGATGGCGCCCCCACGTTGCGCAACGCGGCGAGCGGAGCGGCCGGCGCATCGGACGCCGGAAGCTCCGCCCTGCCGTGGCTCAGCGTGTTGCGGCCGTATCCGCTTTGCGTTCGGCGATGAACCGTCGCACTTCCTCTTCCAGCACCGGCAGCGGTACCGAGCCGAGATTGAGGATGGTGTCGTGGAAGGGACGCTGGTCGAAGCGATCGCCCAGTTCGCGTTCGGCCTCGGCGCGCAGGTCGAGGATCGTGCGATAGCCGATGTAGTACGACAACGCCTGGCCGGGCCAGGAGATGTAGCGGTCGACTTCGGTCTCCACGTCATGCCGCGCCAGCGCGGTATGGCTGGCGAGATAGTCGATCGCCTGTTCCCGCGACCAGCCGTAGGCGTGCAGGCCGGTGTCGATGACCAGACGCGCGGCGCGCCACATCTCGAACGTCAGCCGGCCGAACTCGGTGTAGGGCGTGTCGTAGATGCCCATCGAGGTGCCCAGCCATTCGGTGTACAGACCCCAGCCTTCGCCATAGCCGGAGAAGTAGGTCTGCTGGCGGAAATCCGGCCTCGCAGGCGCTTCGAGCGCGAGCGCTGCCTGGAAGCTGTGGCCCGGCGCGCACTCGTGCAGCACCAGTGCGGGCAGGTTGTAGAGCGGGCGCGAGGGCAGGTTGTAGGTGTTGAAGTAGCACGCATCCAGCCCGCCGCGGCCGGCGGTGTAGATCGGCGCGATGTCGTCAGCGACCGGCAGGATGGTGAAGCGGTAGCGCGGCAGCGTGCCGACGACGTACTGCAGCTGGCCGTCGATCTTCTTGGCGATCAGCGAGGCCTCACCGAGCAACTGGCGCGGCGTGGTCGCGTAGAACTGCGGATCGCTGCGCAGGTGTTCGATGAACTCGGCCAGCGTGCCGTCGAAGCCGGCGCGCTGCATGACCGTTTCCATCTCGGCAGTGATGCGCGCCACTTCGCGCAGGCCCAGGTCGTGGATCTCGCGCGCGCTCATGTCGCGGGTGACGTACTCGCGGATCTGGCTCTGGTAGAACGCCTCGCCGTCGGGCAGGTCGCTGGCGGCGATGGTGGAGCGCGTCCGCGGCAGGTAGTCGCTGCGCAGGTAATCGAGCAGCTTCGCGTAGGCGGGCATCGTGCGCTCGCGCACCACGCGGCGGCCTTCTTCGCGCAGCTGCGCACGGACCGGTTCGGGAATGCTGCGCGGGATCCGGTCGAAGGTCACCAGGAACGGATTGTCGTCGCCGCCCTGCACGTAGGGCTCGATCGTGTCGTCGCGCCCGTCCAGCGATGCGCGCGGCACGCTCCAGCCGCGTGCCAGTCCGCGCTCCATGTTGGCGATCTGCTCGTCGAAATAACGCGGCACGTCCGACAGCCGGCCGATGAAGCGCCGCCAGTCGGCCTCGGTCTGGAACGGCTGGTTGGGATTGATGTAGCCCCAGAAGAAGCTGTCGCTGTTGAAGGGTGCCTCGTAGGTCCGCCAGCGCGCATTGGCCTCGCTGGCTTCGAGCGAGGTGCGGAAGACGGCCGCATTGATGCGCTCCTCGCGTCCGAGCTGTGCGGTATCGATGGCGTCGAGTGCTTCGAGCGTGCGCTGCCAGTACGCCGCGCGGCGTGCCCAGGCCTCGGGTGTCACCGAGGGCATGCGCGCGCCCGACTGCCAACGCCCGTTGACGCGCTCGCGCTCGAACTCGGTCTGGCGCCATTCCCATTCGGCGGTGTAGAGCGCGCGCAACGCGGATTCGGCTGCGTTGGCCGGCGGCGCCAGCGCGGGTGCTGGTGTGTCCTGGGCAAGCGCAGGCGCCGCGAATCCCATCGCGAGCGACACGGACAGCACGAGGCGGGACAGCATCGGACGACGACGCACGGCATGGGACATCAGCAGCTCCTGGCATGTGGACTTGAGCCCGCACGCAGCGCACGGGACCGGCAAGCATGCCGCGTTCGCCCCACACGCGCACGGCGACACGGCGGACATCGCTGCACGGCGCGCTCACGACGCCGTCGTCACCCTCCTCGCGCGCCGATCCGCGCGACCTTCTTCCCATCGAACATCTGCATGCCGAGCGCCGCCCCAGTTCCCCGACGATTCGCCAGTGGTGACCCGGGCGCCGTATTCCGCGCCGCGCTCGAAGCGCTCGATGCAGGCCGAACACCGGTGCTGGCGGTGGTCGTGGCTACCGAGGGTTCCACGTATGCCACCACCGGCACGCTCGCGCTGTTCGACGACGACGCGCAGCTGGGCTGGATCAGCGGCGGATGTCTCGAGCCGGAGATCGCACGCACGGCGATGCATGCGGCCCGGGAACGCGCGCTGGCCTGGCTCGATCTCGACACCACCGACGATGCCGCGATGCTGATGGGCTCGGCCACCGGCTGCCGCGGACGGCAGCTGCTTGCGCTGGTGCCGCTGGCCGCACTGAAGGGTGTAGACGAGGCGATGCGCACCTGGCTGCAAGGCGATCGCAGCTTGCGCGTGTGGCTGCACGCCGACGGTGTCATTCGCTGTGGGCTCGACGGCCAGGCCTGGTCATGGACCCTGCCCGCCCTCTCGTCGCCGCCCGAACCGCAAGACCATGTGCTGGTGCTCCATCGCCCGCCGGAGGCTCTGTTGCTGGGGGCAGGCCCGGAGACGCCGGTGCTGGTTCCGTTGTTGCGACAGCTCGGCTGGCAGCTGACCGTGGTCGAGCGCCGGCCACGCTGGCGCGCCGCAGTCGCCCCCGACACCCGTGTGCTGGATCTGCATCCCGACGATGCCGTCGCCGCACGCGCACAAGCGGATGTCGCACTGGTCATGCATCACGGCTTCGAGGCCGACCGGGAGGCGCTCGAGGCATTGGCCGCGTCGCGGATCCCCTTCATCGGCCTGCTCGGGCCGCGGCGCCGGCGCGACGATCTGTTCAAGCTGCTGCGGCCGGCTGATCGCGACGCTCTGGCCGAACGCCTGCACGCCCCCATCGGTGTGCCCGGCTGCGGACGCGGACCCGAGGCGATCGCACTGAGCATCGCCACGCAGTTGCAGCAGTGGCGTGGCGCGCAGGCGGCGCTGCTCGACCGGTCGGCCTGACGCCGACGCGGCGATCTATTGACCGCGCGGCAACATGCGCCCCGGCATCCTCGCGGTCCGCATGTCCGCATGCGCCGTCTCCCGCCAGCCAGCGAGCCAGCCAAGAGGAATGTCCATGCCGCCCCTCACCCGCAGGGAACTGCTCAAAGCCGGCGCTGCGTCCGCCGGCGCGGTCGCGATGCCCGGCGTTGCCCAGGTCGCACAGTCGGCGACCGCCCCGACACCCGCGCGCGCGCCCGTCCGGCAGACCGTGACCCTCGAGGTCAACGGCCAGCGCGTCGAACGCGAGGTCGACACCCGCACCACCCTGCTCGATCTGCTGCGCGAGCACCTGCAGCTCACCGGCACCAAGAAAGGCTGCGACCACGGCCAGTGCGGCGCCTGCACCACGCTCGTCGATGGCCGCCGCATCAACAGTTGCCTGTCGCTGGCGGTGATGCACGAAGGTGCGCAGGTCACCACCATCGAAGGCCTGGGCACACCCGAAGATCTCCATCCGATGCAGGCCGCATTCGTGAAGCACGACGGCTACCAGTGCGGCTACTGCACGCCCGGACAGATCTGTTCGGCGGTGGCGGTCCTGGACGAGATCCGCGACGGCATTCCCAGCCACGTCACCGGCGACTTGAGCGCGCGACCCGCGCTCGATGCGGCCGAGATCCGCGAACGCATGAGCGGCAATCTCTGCCGCTGCGGCGCCTACGCCAACATCCTCGACGCGATCGAGGACGTCGCCGGTGTGCGCAAGGGGGCCTCGGCATGAAGGCCTTCGCCTACGAACGCGCGGCATCGCCCGCCGAGGCCGCGGCCGCTGCCGCACGCACACCCGGCGCGAAGTTCATCGCCGGTGGCACCAACCTGCTCGACCTCATGAAGCTCGAGATCGAGACGCCGGCACACCTCGTCGACGTCAACGGTCTGTCGCTCGACACCATCGAAAACACCGAGGATGGCGGCCTGCGCATCGGCGCACTCGTGCGCAACACCGATCTGGCCGCCGACCGCCGCGTGCGTGCGGACTGGCCGCTGCTGTCGCGCGCGCTGCTCGCCGGTGCATCGGGGCAGCTGCGCAACCGCGCGACCACTGCCGGCAATCTGCTCCAGCGCACGCGCTGCCCCTACTTCTACGACACCGACCAGGCCTGCAACAAACGGCTGCCGGGTAGCGGTTGCGGCGCGCTCGACGGCTACAGCCGCCAGCTGGCGGTCATCGGCACCAGCCCGGCGTGCATCGCCACCCATCCCAGCGACATGGCAGTCGCCATGCGCGCCCTCGACGCCGTGGTGGAAACCGTGAAGCCAAGCGGCGACACACGCCGTATCGCGCTCGACGATTTCTACCTCGCGCCGGGCAGGACGCCCCACCGCGAAACCGTGCTCGAAGCCGGCGAACTGATCACCGCGGTCGTCCTGCCACCGCCGGTCGGCGGCGTGCAGGTCTACCGCAAGGTGCGCGATCGCGCCTCGTACGCGTTCGCGCTGGTGTCGGTGGCGGCGATCGTGCAGCGCGACGGCAGCGGCTGCGTTGCAGTCGGCGGCGTGGCGCACAAGCCGTGGCGCCGCGCCGAAGCCGACGCGGCGCTCGCGCAGGGGGCCAAGGCCGTCGCCGCCCGCCTGTTCGAAGGCGCGACGCCCACCGACGACAACCGCTTCAAGCTGGTGCTGGCCGAGCGGACCATCGCCGCCGCGCTGGCCGACGCACAGGAGACCGCGGCATGAAGTTCGACACGCCCGCAGGACAGAACCCCATCGACCGGATGCGCGTCGTCGGCCAGCCGCTCGACCGCATCGACGGCCCGCGCAAGGTCACCGGAACCGCCAGGTACGCCTACGAGTGGCACGAGGCCACCGAACGCGCCGCATACGGCCACATCATCGGCGCCGGTATCGGCAAGGGGCGTATCGCTTCGATCGACACCAGCGCCGCCGAACGCGCCCCGGGTGTGCTGGCCGTGGTCACTGCGCAGAATGCCGGCGGACTCGGCAAGGGCCGCATGAACACCGCCACCCTGCTCGGCGGTCCGGAGATCGAGCACTACCACCAGGCGATCGCACTGGTCGTCGCCGAGACCTTCGAGCAGGCGCGCGCCGCCGCCTCGCTGGTGCGCGTGGCCTACACCCGCAGCCGCGGGCGGTTCTCGCTGGAACGGGAGCTGGACAACGCCGTCAAGCCCAAGGGCGAGGACAACGACGACACTGCAGTCGGCGATTTCGAATCGGCGTTCGCGGCCGCGCCCGTGCAGCTCGACGCGCGCTACACCACGCCCGACCAGTCGCACGCGATGATGGAGCCCATGGCCTCGCTCGCGCAGTGGGACGGCGACCGGGTCACCATCTGGACCTCGAACCAGATGATCGCCTGGGGCCAGGGCGATGTCGCACGCACGCTGGGCATCGCGCCGGACAAGGTGCGGCTGGTGTCGCCCTTCATCGGTGGCGGCTTCGGCGGCAAGTTGTTCGTGCGCGCCGACGCGGTGCTCGCCGCGCTCGGCGCGCGTGCCGCGAAACGGCCGGTCAAGGTCGCGATGCAGCGGCCGCTGATCGCCAACAATTCCACGCACCGTCCGGCGACGCGGCAGCGCATCCGCATCGGCGCTACGCCGGACGGCCGCATCACCGCGATGGGCCACGAAAGCTGGTCCGGGGATCTGGAAGGCGGCGGGCCGGAAGTAGCGGTCCAGCAGACCCGTCTGCTCTACGCCGGCGAGCACCGCATCACCCGCATGCGCCTGGCCACGCTGGACTTGCCCGAAGGCAATGCAATGCGTGCACCCGGCGAGACGCCCGGCATGATGGCGCTCGAGATCGCCATGGACGAGATGGCCGACAAGCTCGGCATCGATCCGGTGGAATTTCGCATCCGCAACGACACCCAGGTGGACCCGGAAAATCCGCAGCGGCCGTTCTCGCAGCGGCAGTTGGTGGAATGCCTGCGCCAGGGTGCCGAGCGATTCGGCTGGGCGGCACGCAAGCCGCACGGCACGGTGCGCGACGGCCGTTGGCTGGTGGGCATGGGCATGGCCGCGGGATTCCGCGGCGCACCGGTGATGAAGTCGGGCGCGCGCGCACGTCTCGATTCCGATGGCCGCATCACTATCGAAACCGACATGACCGACATCGGCACCGGCAGCTACACGATCATTGCCCAGACGGCTGCCGAGGTGATGGGCGTGGACGTCGACCGGGTCGAGGTGAAGCTCGGCGATTCGGACTTTCCCGCCTCCGCCGGCTCGGGCGGCCAGTGGGGCGCCAACAGCGCGACGGCCGGCGTCTATGCGGCCTGCATGAAGCTGCGCGAGGTGGTCGCCACACGCCTGCAGCTGGATCCGGCGGCCGCGGAATTCGCGGACGGTCGGATCACGGCGAACGGGCGTTCGCTCGCATTGGCCGACGCCGCGGGCGACGGCCAGATCGTCGTCGAGGACGCGATCGAGTTCGGCGATCTCGACAAGCAGAAGGCCATCAGCACATTCGCCGCGCATTTCGCCGAGGTCGGCGTCGATGCGATGACCGGCGAGACGCGCGTGCGCCGCATGCTGTCGGTATGCGCGGCCGGCCGCATCCTCAACCCGAAGCAGGCACGCAGCCAGATCATCGGCGCGATGACGATGGGCATCGGCGCGGCGCTCTGCGAAGAGCTCGCGGTGGATGACACCATCGGGTTCTTCGTCAACCACGATCTCGCCGGCTACGAAGTGCCGGTGCACGCCGACGTGCCGCGGCAGGAGGTGTTGTTTCTCGACGAGGCCGATGCCGACAGTTCCCCGATGAAGGCCAAGGGCGTCGGCGAGCTCGGCCTGTGCGGTGTGCCCGCGGCGATCGCCAACGCGATTCACAACGCTACTGGCGTTCGCGTGCGCGAGTACCCGATCACCCTGGAGAAATTGATCGAGGGCCTGCCCGACGTGGCCTGAGCGCTGCGGCTGCTTACACGTGCCGACGACACCCACCTGTAGGAGCGCGCTCGCGCGCGATGAGGCTCTACCGGAAACGCCCTCGCGCGCAAGCACGCTCCTACACAGACAAGGTTCTTCTTTCTGAGCGCGCGCCCCCCTGTAGGAGCGCGCTTGCGCGCGATGAGGCTTTACCGGGAACGCCCTCGCGCGCAAGCGCGCTCCTACAGGGAACATCCGGTCCCGATACGGTGGCATTCAATCCCGGTGCGACCGCAGCGCCTCGCGCACGGTCCGCATTTCCACGTCACAACATCTCCACCTGCACCGCGCGCAGCAGCACGGTGTCCTGGCGGAAGCGCGTTTCGAGCTGTTTCCGATAGCCCGCCCACCAGTCGCGATCAAGCGCTTCGCTCATCACTTCCACCAGCACGACCTCGTCGTGCTGCACCTCACCCGCATCGTCGGCCCACTCACCAAGTGCCGGCGCGCGGGTGAACGCGGTTGCGCCGCCGAAGCGCTCGGTGAGTTCGCGACGCACCGCATCGAACAGGCCGCGCTCGAAGCGTTGGCCGTCGTTGTCGTACAGCGGCAGGAACAATTGGATCAGATGCATGACCATGCGCCTCGATTACGCGGTGCCCGCCGCGCGCTCACGGCATGAGCCCCGGTATTTCGCCGCTGATCTCGCGTGCGAGAAATCCCACGAGCCCCATGCGCCGCGACAGCCGCGCGCCGGCCCGCGCATGCAGATGCACGCCCCAGACTGCCGCCTGCTCCGGTGGAGCGCCGCGCGCCGCCAGGCCGGCGATGAGGCCTGCCAGCACATCACCCGAGCCGGACGTGCCCAGTCCCACGCTGCCGCTGGTGTTGATCCACAGCTGCCCATCGGGCGCTGCAATGTGGGTGACGCCACCCTTGAGGACCAGCACGACGCCCCAGGCCTGCGCACAGGCGCAGGCGATACGCGCCGGTTCGGCCGCGATCTGCGCCTCGTCGGCATCGATCAGCGACGCCATTTCGCCCGCATGTGGCGTCAAGATCAAAGGCGTGTCGCCGCGTCGACGGCGCACCGCGCGCAGCGCTGCAAGATCGAGCGCGCCAGCGTCGAGGACCACGGTTCCCTGCGCCGCCTCCACTACCGCCGCAACCACACGGCGAGCGTCGGCGCCTGCGTCCATGCCCGGCCCCACGGCCACGGCGTCGGCATGGCGCACGGCCTGGGTGCCTGCACGTCCAAGCGTGCGGATCGCGCCGCCGGTGTCGCCCGGCAAGCCGATCACCTTCGCTTCGGGCACCGCCATCGCCATCGGCAGCGCCGCCGGCATCGCGGTCGCGATCTGCAGCTTGCCTGCGCCGGCCCGCAGGGCGGCGATGCCGGCCAGCATCGCGGCGCCGGGCACCTGGACGCTGCCGCCGACGATCAGCACCCGGCCGCGATCCTCCTTGCTGCTGCAGTCGTGCGGGTCGGGCAATGGCCAGGCGCGCAGCAGGGCCGCATCGATCCGGCGCACGTTTGTCGACGCCGTGCGGCGTGCCCGGCTGCGTGCGGCGCTCATCGCGGACCGGCGGGCCGATCGGCCTCGGCCGTCACCGGTGCGCCGGCCTCTTCGAGCGGCAAGGCCAGATTGGCCACCTGCAGCTGGAAGCGGCCGTCAGGGTCGGAGCGGTCGAGCGCGTATTCGGTGATCGAGCAGTTGGGTACATCGCCCGCGCGATCGATACCGAGGATCTCCGCCTCGTCCATGCACTCGAGCAGGTAGCGGAAGCAGTTGACGATGACCTGGTGGCCCACGATCAGCACGCGGTCGCCGACGTGATCGCGTCGCAGCACCTCGGTGACGCTGCGCAGGCGCAGGATCACATCGCACCAGCTCTCGCCACCGGGCGGCCGGAAGTAGAACTTGCCTACCGCCGCGCGCTGCTCGGCCAGCTCGGGAAAGGTCGCCCTGATGCCGGCAACGGTGTAGCGGTCGAGGATGCCGAATTCCTTCTCGCGCAGGCGCTCGTCGACACCGATCTCGCTGCGTTCAATGCCGAGCGCGTCGGCCACGGCGTGGATGGTCTGTTGCGCGCGGACGAAGGTCGAGGTCAGCAGCACATTCGGGCGCTGATCATCCGGCAGCGCGCGGAACCACTGCGCCAGCGCCTGCGCCTGGCGATGTCCGAGGTCCGACAGTGGCGTGTCCGCATCGCGCGTATCGATGTCGATCAGATGGTCCTGCGCGAGTTCGGCAGCGTCGCGCGCGACGTTCCCGGCGCTCTGACCATGCCGGACCACCCACAGGCGGTCCGGCCAGTCGGTATGACGAAGACGCGCCACCGTCAACGCCTCACGCCGCGAACGTGGCAGAACAACTGCGAGCCGTGACGAAACTGCAGCATGCAAAACCCTCCAGTGCGAGTGCACTGCAGGGTCGCCAGCATGTCGTCAATGGGGCGCGAACCCGCGTTCGCGCGACGCGGGCGCAGGCGCAGGCGCGGATTCAAGCTCGGCCCGTCGGCGCATCGCGTGTGGCGACGCGAACGCGGCCGAGTCCTCATGCGCCTGGAGGCTGTCCCGGCGTAAAAAAGAAACCCCGCCGCAGGCGGGGTTCTGATCAAGGCAAGCGCGACGCGCGTCAGGCGCCGGCCAAACCGCCGCCCGCGTGCCCCGGAAGTGCGTCGTCGCCATCCGAGTCGTCGCCGTCGGCATCGGTGTCGTCGAGATCGCCGACCTCGCTGTCGATGCCCTTCTTCGGATCGGGCTGCGGATCGGTGCTGGTGATGTCGTCCAGCCCGGCGTCGTAGGTCTTCTGTGTCATCGCGGCGTCCTCGTGGAAGTGGTCCGCGACGCTACGCCCGCCGCCGTGAAACGGGCGGCACGCAGACGCCGACGCGGCCGGAAGGCGTGCGCGTCAGCTCGCGGTCGCATCGTCATCGCGCGGCTTGTCACCGGGCCCGGCGAGATAACGGTGGATCTGCGCGACCACCGCGGCGCCCTCGCCCACGGCCGCCGCAACGCGCTTGACCGAGCCGGCGCGCACGTCGCCGATCGCGAAAACGCCGGCGCGATCGGTCTGCAGCGATGTCGAGTCTCCGGGTCGCGTCCCGTCGAGCCCCGTGGTCACGAAGCCGGCGTGGTCGAGTGCCACGCAATCGCGCAGCCAGCCGGTGTTGGGGTCCGCGCCGATGAACAGGAACACGTGGCGCAGCGCGCAATGCCGGGTGCGGCCGGACCTGCGGTCACGACAGACCGCGCCGACCAGGCTGCCGCTCGAGTCACCTTCGAGTCCGACGAGTTCGGTGTGGCGATGCAGTTCCACGTTCGGCAGCGCGGCGATGCGATCGACCAGATAGCGCGACATCGAAGCTTCGAGCCCGTCGCCGCGCACGATCAGATGCAGGGTCCTGACCCGCGGCGCGAGGAACACCACGGCCTGGCCGGCCGAATTACCGCCACCGACCAGTGCGACGTCCTCGTCCTTGCACAGCCGCGCTTCCACCGGCGAGGCCCAGTAGGACACGCCGGCGCCTTCGAACTGCGCGAGATTGTCGATCTCCGGCCGCCGGTAGCGCGCGCCCGATGCGATGACGACGGTGCGTGCGCGCAGCACCTCGCCGGAGGCCAGATGCAGGTGATGGAGGTCCGGCGTGTCGGTGCCATTGCCGGTCTGCCCGCCACCGCAATCGAGTCGCGCGACCTCCAGCGGAATCGCCAGTTCGGCGCCGAACTTCAGGGCCTGGCTGTAGGCGCGTCCGGCCAGCGCCTGCCCGGAGATGCCCGTCGGAAAGCCGAGATAGTTTTCGATGCGCGCCGATGCGCCGGCCTGGCCACCGATCGCCCGCTGGTCGAGCACCAGCACCGACAGACCTTCGGACGCGGCGTAGACCGCCGCAGCCAGACCGGCCGGTCCGGCGCCGACGATGGCGACATCGTGGACCGCGTCGGGATCGAGTTCGGGCGTCATGCCCAGGCAGGCCGCGGCTTCGGCGTTGCCCGGCCGACGCAGCAGCCGGCCGTCGGGACAGATCATCAAGGGCAGATCGTCTGCCTGCAGTCCGAAACGCTCGACGATCTCCCGCCCCTCTCCGCTCTGCGCATCGACCAGGGTGTTCGGGTATCCGTTGCGTGTCAGAAAGCCCTGCAGGCCCGTCAGATGTGCATCGTCGCTCAGGCCGACCAGCACCGAGCCAGAAGCGTCGCCCTCGATCAGGCCCACGCGCCGCAGGATCAGCGCCCGCATCACCAGCTCGCCCAGTTCCGCCGCGCCCACCACCAACGCGCGCAGGTGCGCGGCGTCGATCGGCACCGCCGTGCAGCCGTCGGCGGCCGCGCGCCCGGCCGCCAGCGAGGCGCGTCCGGCAAGTTGGCTGACCTCGCCGGTGAACTGGCCTGCGCCCTGCGTGGTGATCGGCTTCTCGTGCCCGAGGCCGTCGCGACGCACGACCTCGATCGCGCCTTCGAGCACCAGCCACACCGGTGCGTCGCAGTCGCCGACGTCGAACAGCACCTCGCCGGCGTCGCAGGTCCTGGGCGGTCCGCTGGCGAAGCGGCGCGCAGTCGCCACCTGGGCGGTGTCGAGCACCGGGAACATCTGGTGGTGGCGGTCGTCGAGAGCCATCGGGTGGGATCCGGCGGAAAGTCCACATCTTGCACGGCACCTGTCGACGCGGCGGCGTAGGCGCCGGCTTGCCGGTGCCGGCAGCGCCACGCCGATCAGCGCACCCGTGGCGCGTGCGTTTCCAGCAGTTCGACGATCCAGTCGATGAACACGCGCAGCTTGGCGCTGACATGGCGGTTGGGTGGAAACGCGATCGACATCGGCATCGTCTCGAGCGTCCAGTCCTCGAACAGCGGCACCAGTTCGCCGGCCGCGACGTGCGAGCGCGACATGTAGTCCGGCAACCACAGCACGCCCAGGCCCGCCAGTCCTGCGGCGAGATAGGCGTTGCCGTCGTCGAGCGCGACCACGTAGCGCCCCTGCACCTCCAGCCGCTCGTCCCCGCGCTGCATCGCATAGGGCAAGGGCTTGCCGGTGCGCGCCCACAGGTAACCGACGATGCGGTGCCGCGTGTCCTCCAGCTCGCGCGGATGCGCCGGCCTGCCCATGCGTTCGAGATATGCAGGCGACGCGTGCACGCCCAGGCGCAGATCGCCGACATGTCGGGCGACCAGCGACTGGTCGGTGATCGTGCCGCCACGCACGACGCAGTCGACGTTCTCGCCCAGCAGATCGACGCGACGGTCGCTGACGCCCAGGTCGAGCTGGATCTCCGGATAGCGGCTGTGGAAATCCGGCAGCGCCGGTACCAGCAGCATCCGCGCGAAGGGGCTGGGCACATCCACGCGCAACCGCCCGCGCGGCGCCCGGGCCGCGCTCGACAGGCTGGTCTCCGCATCGTCGATGTCGGCCAGCAAGCGCACCACGCGCTCGTAATAGGCGGCGCCGTCGGCGGTCAGATGCACACGCCGCGTCGTGCGGTTGAGCAGCTTGACCCGCAGCCGCGCCTCGAGCTGCTGGACAAGCTGGGTGACCGTGGCACGACTCATGTGCAGCGTGTCGGCGGCTCTGGTGAAACTGCCAGCCTCCACCACGCGGGCAAAGGCCTGCATCGCATCGAAACGGTCCATCGGTGGCCCGGCAGCTGGGATTGTTCGGATTCTACGAACAGTGCTGGATGGATCTGCGTGTTTATCGCCCGGGCGGCGGCACGCAGACTCGCGTCATCGTCCAACAGCGGTCGGCACGACCGGCAGGAGATCTCCCATGAACACACGCGATGCCGTCTTTCCCGCGGGGCGCCATGCGCTCTACGCCAGACACCGCTATTCGCCGGCCATCCGCTCCGATGGTTTCCTGTTCGTCGCCGGCCAGGTGGGCAGCCGCGAGGACGGCTCGCCGGAGCCGGACTTCGAGCAGCAGGTGCGCCGCGCCTTCGAGAACCTCAATGCGGTACTCGCCGCGGCGGGCTGCAGCTTCGACGATGTCGTCGACGTGACGGTCTTCATGATCGACCCGGCCCAGCGCTTCGAACGTGCCTGGGCCGTCGTGCCGGAGTATTGGGGCGAGGCGCCATTTCCGACCGCGACGGTCGTGGGCGTGACCTGGTTGGCGGGCTTCGATTTCGAGATCAAGGTGATCGCGAAGCTTCCCGGCAGCGCGGTCTGATTTCACGGAGCCGACAGCAGACAGGGCCCAATGGGCCCTGTCTGCGTGATCGCGCCTCGAAGCGGCTCAGCCGGCCGGTGGCGTTGCGCCGGTGGCTGGTGCCTGCGCCGGCGTGGCGTCAGGGCGCTCGGGCGCCGCAGGCGGCGCGCCGGCTCCGGCCTGCGTGCCGCCAGTCGGCGTGATACGCCAGATCGTGTTGGCCAGATCGTCGGCCACCAGCAGTGCACCACGTGGGTCGACCGTCACGCCGACCGGACGCCCGCGCGCCTTGCCGTCATCGCCCAGAAAGCCGGTGGCGAAATCGATCGACTCGCCCGACGGCCGCCCGTCGCGGAACGGCACGAACGACACCTTGTAGCCCGACGGCGGATTGCGGTTCCAACTACCGTGCTCGCCGACGAATACGCCATTGGCGAATTGCGCGCCCATGACCGGACTGGAGAACGCCAGGCCGAGCGCTGCGACATGCGAGCCGAGGGCGAAGTCCGGGGTGAGCGCACGCGACACCAGCTCGGGCTTCTGCGGGCGCACGCGGTCATCGACGTGTTGACCCCAGTAGCTGTAGGGCCAGCCATAGAAGCCGCCCGGACGCACGCTGGTCAGATAGTCGGGCACGAGCTCGTCACCGATCTCGTCGCGCTCGTTGACCACCGCCCACAGCTGGTCCATGCCCGGCTGCATCGCAAGCGCGGTCGGATTGCGCAGGCCGGTGGCGAAGACGCGGTGGAAACCGGTCTGCGCATCCACCTGCCAGACCATCGCGCGGTTCTCCTCGACCGCCAGGCCGCGCTCGGTGATGTTGCTGTCCGAGCCGATGCCGACGAACAGGTAGCGCCCGTCCGCACTGATGGTCAGGGCCTTGGTCCAGTGGTGGTTGATGGCGGCCGGCAGCCTGGTGATCTCCTGCGGCGCGCCCGACGCATTGACCGCACCTTCGGTGTAGTCGAAGCGCAGCAGCGCATCCTGCGTCGCCACGTAGATCGAATTGTTGCCGTAGGCCAGGCCATAGGGGGCGTCGAGGTTGTCGGCGAACACCGAGCGGCCTTCGTAGACGCCGTCGCCATCGGCGTCGCGCAGCAGGGTCAGGCGGTCGCCGCTTTCGACCTGGGTATTGCCCCGGGCCTTGATGACGCCGGCGATGATGTCCTTGGGCGTGAGCTTGGGCGCGCGACCGCCGCGGCCTTCGGCCACCAGGATGTCGCCGTTGGGCAGCACCAGCATCTGCCGGGGAATGAGCAGGTTGTCGGCGATCGCTGCGACCTCGTAGCCCTCGGGCACGGTCGGCAGTTCGTCGCCCCATGCCGTCGGCGTGGACACCTTCAGGGTCGGGAACAGGCCGCGCTGCGGCTTGGGCAGATCCGGCGACGGACCGACGTAGGTTTCGTCCGGCGTGCCGCTGCAGGCCGCGAGTGCGATCGCAAGAGCGGGCACCAGAGCGCGCGTCAGCAACGCGGGCGTGGAGCGTTTCGTGTTGGACGTCTTCATACCAGCACCTCCCGGCGACGCAGGGTGCCGCCGAGCGCGAACCACAGCGTCGCGCCGATCGACACCACGCACAGCACCGACCACACCAGGGCCTGCGGCATCTTCTGCCAGGCGTCCATCGCGTGGATCAGCGAGTTGAGGAAGCCCAGCACGCAGGTCAACGCCAGCAGGCCGACGTAGATGAAACGCGTGCGGGTGCGTGCGGTCGGTGTGACCAGCGACACCAGTGCCCAGACCAGGCCGATCACCGCGAACACCATCGCGCCGACCAGCAGCCAGGAGGCGAAGTTGGTCCACTGGATCTCATAGGTCCGCGAATAGGCGATGTCGGCGAGCAGGGCGCCGAGGAACAGGGGAAATGCGCTGGTGACCAGCAACATGTGCACGGGATGCAGCGGCCGGTGCGGCTGCGTCGCGACGACAGGCGGTGTATGCATGGGAACTCTCGTGATCGGCGGGCAGCACCACGTGGCGTGTCGCACGCGATGCGGCGGCAACAGTCGTACATCGGGCCGCAAGAGCCGGTGAATACGACGCGCGTGTCGCGCGAGTTACGCGGTCTTCGTGCCGCACAGCCGCGTGGCTCTCCGATCGCGGGATTGCCATCGCAGCTGCGCACGCCGGACAACCGCGGGCACTCACGTGCGCCTGACGATCCGCGGCGCAGCTTCGATGACGTACCGATCCGACAGTCCCGCCCGTCCTGTCCACGCCACGCGCAGCGCGACGTGCACCTCACGTGCCGCCCGCTGTCCGACGGCCCAGACCGGAGCGCCGCGCATGCGTTGGATTGCTGGATTCGAGGGCGCCGACCACGTCAACGGACGCAACGTCGCCCTGTCGATGCCGCATGACAGCGGCCATCTGGCCCGGCTCGACCTCGATTACGCACGCGTGCGTCGGCTGGGTTTCACCGAAGTGCGCGAAAGCGTGGGCTGGCGCGTCAGCGAACGCGATGGCGGATTCGACTTCCACACCCTGCACCTGCGCGCGCAGGCGGCCGCGCGCCACGGGCTGCGCATCCGCTGGACGCTGATGCACTACGGCGTGCCGGCCGACCTGGACCTGCTCGATCCCGACACGTCGGCCTTCGTGATGCGCTTCATGCGCTTCTGCGCCGCAGCGGCGCGGGCGATTGCGTCATACCACAGCGATGCGCCGCGCATCTACACCCCGATCAACGAGATCTCGTTCCTGAGCTGGGGCGCGAGTTCCACCGGCCTGTTCCATCCGCACGTCGGCGACCGCCCCCACGAAGCCGCCGCCCTGAAACTGCGTCTGGTCGAGGCCGCACTGGCCGGCTGCGCGGCGATCCGCGATGTCGACCCCGATGCCCGGATGATGTGGGTCGAGCCGTTGATCCACGTCACCGCGCCGCCCGATCGCCCCGACCTGTTCGCCGACGCTGCGCGCCACCACGCCGCGCAATTCGAAGTCGTCGACATGCTCACGGGCCGCACGCACCCGGCGCTCGGCGGCTCGAAGGCCTGCGTGGACCTGGTCGGACTCAACTACTACCACGGCAACCAGTGGGACTTCGGCACGCCGTCGAGCCTGCCCTGGCACGAAGCGCACCCGCGGCGCCTGCCGCTGTCGCGGCTGCTGCGGCAGGTGCACGAACGCTACGGCCTGCCGCTGAGCATCAGCGAGACCAGTCACGTCGGCGAAGGCCGCGCGCCCTGGCTGACCGACGTCTCGCGGCAGGTCCGGCTGGCCCAGCACGACGGCGTCGAGGTCGAAAGTATCTGCCTCTACCCGGTCGTCGACCGCCCGGACTGGGACGACGGCAGCCACTGGCACCGCAGCGGGCTGTGGGACGTCGATCCGGCCGCCCCGCACCAGCCGCCCGTTCTCTGCCGCCCTTACGTCCGCGCTTATGCCCATGCCCGGCGCCTGTTCGCACGCCCCCTTCCTCTCGACTGCGGAGCTCCCCCGATGCGCCAGCTCCTCGTGCTTTCCCATCTTCGTTGGGACTTCGTCTACCAGCGGCCGCAGCATCTGCTCTCACGCCTGGCCGAACGCTGGGATGTGGTGTTCTTCGAAGAACCGGTCCTCGACAAGAGCCGGCCGGCGTGGCTGGAGGTGTCGCATCCGTGCAGCGGCGTCACGGTGCTGCGCCCGCACACCGACGTGGACGCGCCCGGCTTCGCCGACGCCCAGTTCCCGGTGCTCGACGAACTGCTTAAGACCTGGCTGGCCGCCCACGGCCAGGCGGATATGGGGGTGTGGCTGTACACGCCGATGGCGCTGCCGTTGATCCAGAAGCTCGATCCGACGCTCGTGATCTACGACTGCATGGACCAGCTGAGTGCGTTCAAGAACGCGCCCGACCGCCTGATCGACCGGGAAAAGACCTTGCTCGAGGTCGCCGACCTGGTGTTCACCGGCGGTCCCTCGCTGCAGGACGCCAAGGCGCGCATCAATCCGAGCGCGCATTGCTTCCCGAGCAGCGTGGACGCCGCGCACTTCGCGGCTGGTCGTCGCGACCGGCGCGCGCCCGATTCGACGGCGCCGGTGCGCATGGGGTTCTTCGGTGTCATCGACGAGCGCCTGGACCTGGAACTGCTCGAGACGCTGGCGCGGGCGCATCCCGACTGGCAGATCGAACTGGTCGGCCCGGTCGTCAAGATCGACCCGGCCAGCCTGCCGCGCGCCGACAGCTGCACTACCCCGGACAACGCAGCTATGCCGATCTGCCGGCGACGATCGCCCCCTGGGATGTCTGCCTGATGCCGTTCGCCCTGAATGCCTCGACCGCCTTCATCAGCCCGACCAAGACCCTGGAGTACATGGCTGCGCACAAACCTGTCGTCAGCACCGCCATCCGCGACGTGCAGCGGCTGTACGCGGCTGGCGTGTCGATCGGGCAGGACCACGCGCAGTTCATCGCCATGTGCGAGCACGCGCTGGACGAGACCGATGAGGCCGCGCAGGCGCGTATCCGGACGCAGGACGCGCTGACCCGTGCGGTGTCCTGGGACGCGACGGTCGAGGAGATGACCGTGCTGATCCGTCAAGCGGCGTCGCGCGGACTCAATCCGCGCGCACGCGCCTACCTCGACGGCGGGCGTGTGGTGGCCCTGCCGGAGCCGCCGATCGAGTGCCTGATCCTGGGCGCCGGACGGACCGGGCTCTCGGCCGCCTACCACTGCGGCAAGGGCAGCGTGCTGGTGGAGCGCGAGGCCAGCGTGGGCGGCTGGTGCCGTTCGATCGACGACCACGGATTCCGCTTCGATCACGCCGGGCACATCATGTTCTCCAACGACCCAGACGTGCTGGCGCTCTACGAGACACTGCTGGGCAACAATACCCGCGGCCTGATGCCCCCGCGTCTGCGCGAACTCTTCGCCCTGCCCTGGGACGCACGCGACGCACGCAACTGGACACGCTTCACGCGCCTGGCACCACGTGTGTATTGGGCCCTGCCGGCAGCGCTGCGTCACTGGCCCGCCCGATACTTTCTCGCCCAGCTGCGCAAGCGCTACGGATCCGAGCGCACGCCGGATTCCCAGACCAGGCGCGTCAGATGATGCACGTCAGCCGACAGCCTGCGCCCGGGCGCAGCGTTGGACGACGCCACTGCCGATATTCCGAACGAGACCGTGGCCTTCCCGCCCGCCCTATAAAAAGCCCCGCTTTCGCGGGGCTTTTCATGTCATCGACAACGCATCGGTCAGGCGAACGGATCCTGCAGCACCATCGTGTGCGCACGATCGGGGCCGGTGCTGACGATGCTGATCGGGCAACCGGCCAGCTCCTCGAGCGCGCGCAGGTAGGCACGCGCAGCCGGAGGCAGCTGCTCCCACTCGGTGATGCCGTGGGTGGTCTCTTCCCAGCCCGGGAACTCGAGGTACACAGGCGTGCACTCGTCCCAGCCGGCCGCGTCGAGCGGCGCGTATTCGGTGCGCTTGCCGCGGTATTCGTAGGCGATGCAGATCTTCAGCGTCTTCATGCCGTCGAGCACGTCGAGCTTGGTGATGCACAGGCCGGAGATGCCGTTGATGGCGACCGCGCGCTTGAGCGCGACGATGTCCATCCAGCCGCAGCGACGCGGACGCCCCGTGGACGCGCCGTATTCCTGGCCGCGGTCGCGGATGCCCTGCCCGACCTCGTCGTCGAGCTCGGTCGGGAACGGACCGCCACCGACGCGTGTCGCGTACGCCTTGGCGATGCCGAGCACGTAGTCGATCGCGTCTGCACCGACGCCCGTACCGGCCAGCGCGCCACCGACCGTGGTGTTGGAGCTGGTGACGTAGGGGTAGGTGCCGTGATCGATGTCGAGCAGCGCGCCCTGCGCGCCTTCGAACAGCACGCGCTTGCCCTGCTTGCGCAGGTCATGAAGGATGCCGGCGACGTCGCTCTTCATCGGCTCGACGTATTCGCCGAAGGCCAGCGCCTCGTCGTAGGTCTTCTGGAAGTCGACCGCCTCGACGCCCAGATACTTCGTCAGCACGAAGTTGTGATAGTCGAGCGCGGTGCGCAGCAGCTCTTCGAGCTGTTTGGGGTAATGCAGGTCGGCGACGCGGATGCCGCGACGGGCCACCTTGTCTTCGTACGCCGGGCCGATGCCGCGGCCCGTGGTGCCGATGGCCTTGCCGCCGGCCGCCTTTTCGCGGGCCTGATCCAGCGCGATGTGGTAGGGCATGATCAGCGGCGTGGCCGGGCTGATCTTCAGGCGCGAGCGCACTTCGACGCCGGCCGCCTCGAGCTCGCCGATCTCCTTGATCAGCGCCGCCGGGCTCAGCACCACGCCGTTGCCGATCAGGCACAACGCGTCGTCGCGCAGGATCCCGGACGGAATGAGGTGGAGAACGGTCTTCTTGCCACCGATGACCAACGTGTGGCCGGCGTTGTGACCGCCCTGGAAGCGCACGACGGCGCCGATGTCCTGCGTGAGCAGGTCGACGATCTTGCCCTTGCCTTCATCGCCCCACTGGGCGCCGATGACGACGACTGACTGACCCATCTTGGATGACTCCTGCATTGCGTTGCGGCCATCGGGGCCGCAGGGAGGGACCGGCCTGCCCCGTCCGGTGGATGGCCGCTCCATCGGGGAGACGACCGCCGCACAGGGCCGGACACGGAAAAAGCCGGCGGTCCTCTCGTGCGAGATGGCCCGTCCGGCTTTTCCGCATTATCCGGATAACCGGTGACGGGAGCCACCGGTTTGTGCAGCGTGTTCATGGGGCGGCGGTTGACGCAGGCGCATCGGCTAGCCCCCCGTCCGAGCCCCGCACAACACGCCATGTAGGAGCGACCTCGGCCGCGATGGGCTTGACCGTGAACGCCCCATCGCGCGCAAGCGCGCTCCTACACGGAACACGACACGCTTTTTGTAGGAGGGACCTCGGTCGCGATGGGCTTGACAGTGAAAGCCCCATCGCGCGCGAGCGCGCTCCTACAGGGAACACGACACGCTTTTTGTAGGAGCGCCCTCGGTCGCGACGGGCTTGACCGTGAAAGCCCCATCGCGCGCAAACGCGCTCCTACAGGGACACGACGCGCTTTTCTTGTAGGAGCGACCTTGGTCGCGATGGGCTTGACCGTGAACGCCCCATCGCGCGCAAGCGCGCTCCTACAGGGAGTTCAGCCGCGCACGAAATACAGGGCGATCAGCCCGACCGCCAGCACAGCTGCGCCGATACGGCGCAGCGTGGTGGCCGGCATGGACAGCATCTGCTCGGCGTTGCGCTTCCAGAAACCCGGGGCGGCGAACAGGATCAGGCCTTCGAGTACGAACACCAGGCACAGCGCCGCCCACAGGTCGGACATCAGCGGTCGCTGCGCATGTACTGCAGGAACGGGTCGTTGCGTTCGAGCACGATCACGTTGTCGCCCTTGTCGAACGCGGCGCGGTAGGCCTCCAGGCTGCGCTGGAAGGCATAGAACGCCGGATCGCGGTTGGCCGCCTGCCCGTAGATGCGGGTGGCCTCGGCATCGCCTTCACCGCGCAGGGTCTGGGCGTCGCGCTCGGCCTCGGCCAGCAGCACGGTCTGCTGGCGATCCGCGTCGCCGCGGATCGCACGCGCACGTTCCTCACCTTCGGCGCGCAGACGCGTCGCCACTTCCTGACGCTCGGCGCGCATGCGGTTGTAGACCTGCTGGATGACCTGGCTGTCGGTAGGCAGGTCGATCTGCTTGAGGCGGATGTCGATGATGCGCATGCCCAGCGACTCGGCCGCCTCGTTGATGCCGGGCAACTGGCGCTCGACGAACTCCGAGCGGTTACCCGACACCAGCTCGGTCAGGGTGTTGGCGTTGATCTCGTTGCGCAGCGAGTTCTTGATGATCGGCTCGAGGCGCAGGTTGGCATCGGCCTCGTTGCCGGAGGTCGCGCGGTAGAACGCGGCGACATCGCTGATCGCGACGATGGCCACGAAGTCCACGCTGACGTCCTTGCGCTCGGAGGTGAGCGAGCGCTCGGGCGAGAACGCGCTGGCGTTGAAGCGGCGGTCGAAGATGCGCGCCGATTCGATCAGCGGCACCTTGAAGTGCAGACCCGGGCCGATGTCCGTCCGCGCGACGCGGCCGAGGTTCAGCACCAGGGCCACCTGCCCCTCGCGCACCACGTACACCGAGCCCATCAGGCCCAGCAGCACGATGATCAGCAGGGGAATGACGAAGTTGATTCTCATCGGCTCGCTCCATCGCGCGGCGGGCGCGGCAGGTTGCGCGCGGCCTGCGCCGGCGCAGCGTTGCTGGTATTGCCGCCGCGCGTGGCCTCGACGGCCGGCGACAGGACTTCAGGCGGAATCAGCGACGGCGCAGCCGAAGCGCTGCCGCCCTGCCCGCCCATCGGCACGTAGATCAGCTGGCGGCCGTCGCCACCGACCACGGTGCGGTTGTCGGCCAGCACCTGCTGTACGGTTTCGAGCCACAGACGCTTGCGGGTGACATCGGGCGCGCCCGCATAGGCTTCGACCAGCAGCGAGAAGCGCTGCGCGTCACCGGTGGCACGGGCGATCTCGGCAGTCTTGTAGCCTTCGGCCTGCGCCCGGATGCGGGCCGACTCGCCTCGCGCCTCGGGCACGATCTTCGCCGCGTACGCGCCGGCTTCCTTGACCAGCTGCTCGTTCATCTGCTGCGCGCTGTTGACCTCGTCGAACGCGGCCTTGACCTCTTCGGGCGGGCGCGCGTCCTGCAGGTTGAGTTCGTTGACGAACAGGCCCGTGCGGTAGCTGTCGAGCGAGGCCTGCAGCGAAGTCTGCGCCGCGGTCGAGATCGGACCACGCGCGTTGAGCGCGGCATCCAGATTCACACGGCCGATCTGCTCGCGCACGGCGCTGAGCGCGGTCTGCTCGAGCATCTCGCGTGCATTGCGGGTACCGAACAGATATTGCGTGGCATCGCCGACGCGGTACTGCACGTTGAACGACACGACGACGATGTTTTCGTCGCGGGTCAGCACCGGCACCGTGTTGCTGTAGGACTGCACGGTGGTGGCGTCGACCTTGATCACGCGTTCGATCGGCCACGGCAGCTTGAAGTTCGGGCCCGGCTGCATGACGCGCGCCGTCTCGCCGAAGCGCAGCACCACACCGCGCTGGGTTTCACCCACCAGCACGAAGCAGTTGAGCAGCAGCACGATGACCACGACGACGGCGATCCAGCGCAGCGGATTGCCGCCGCCCATGCCGCCACCGAACAGGCCGCGGAACTGGTCGAGGATGCGGTCGAAGCCGCCTCCGCCACCGCCGCGCCCACCCCGTCCACCACCACCGCCGGTGCGGCGTGGCGGCCACGGATTGCGTTCACCCTGATCGCCGGACGGCTTGCGGTCCGGAGAATCGTTGTCCTTGTTGTTGCCGGGAATGTTCCAGGCCATGCCTGCTCCAGTTTCGGGCGCGCAGCCTGCGTCGGCGGCGGCGCGGGGGTCGCATAGTCTAACCGGCTGACGCCGCTCGCAGGGGCGGTGTTCGGACGGTTTTGCGGTCCGAGAACCCGAACCGCCGAGCCGCTCGACCGCGTGAGCCGTCATCCCGGTGCGAGCAGTTGTGCCTGCACGTCCCGCGCAGGCACGACTTCGGCCCCGCCAGGTCTTCCCCGGAACGCCCCATCGCGCGCAAGCGCGCTCCTACAGGGACACGCCTCGTGTAGGAGCGACCTCGGTCGCGACAGGCTTTCCCGGAACACCCCATCGCGCGCAAGCGCGCTCCTACAGGGGGAGTGCTTCGTGCTGGCGCGGCCCTGGTCGCGATGGGCATTGCCGGGAAACTTCCACCACGCAAGCGCATCTGCGCCTCAGAAGTGATCGTCCTCATCCGGCGGCAGCAGCGGACGCAGCGGTGCGCCGTCGGCTTGCGAGGCCAGACGCGCGGCATCGGCGTGGGCCAGGTCCACCTGCAGCAGCCAGCCGGACTCATCGACGACTTCCTGCCGGACGCCTTCGAGCGCATGCAGGCGCGCGTGCAATCGTCCGGCCTCGGGTGGAAGCCGCACTTCGCCGGTCACGCGACGCATGCCCAACCGACGGGCCAGCGCCTGCGACAGCAGATCCAGACCCAGCCCGTCACGCGCGGAAATCCACACGCTCTCGCGCACGGCGTCGTCGGCAAGCGCGTTCGGGTCCTGGTCGTAGCGCGGCTCGGCGCCTTCGATGCGGTCGATCTTGTTGAACACCAGCAGCTGCGGCAGATCGCCGGCGCCGATTTCCGACAGCACCGCGTCGACCTGGGCGATGCGCTCGTTCCGCAGCGGATCGGCGGCGTCGATGATGTGCAGCAGCAGATCGGCCTCGCGCGCTTCGCTCAGCGTGGAGCGGAACGCGGCGACGAGTTCGTGCGGGAGATCGCGGACGAAGCCGACGGTATCGGCCAGCACGATGCTGCCGCCGGACAGGTCGACGCGGCGCACCGTGGGATCGAGCGTGGCGAACAGCTGATCTGCGGCGTAGGCATCGGCGCCGGTCAGCGTGTTGAACAGCGTGGACTTGCCGGCATTGGTGTAGCCGACCAGCGCCACACGCGGCAGCTCGCTGCGCACGCGCGCACGGCGCATCTGGGTGCGCTGCACTTCCACCTTGTCGAGCCGCGCCTGCAGCTGTTCGAGCCGCTTCTGCAACAGACGGCGGTCGGTTTCGAGCTGGGTCTCACCGGGGCCGCGCAGGCCGATCGAACCACCACGCTGGCGTTCCAGATGGGTCCAGCCGCGGACCAGGCGCGTGGCCATGTGCCGCAACTGCGCCAGCTCGACCTGCAGCTTGCCTTCGTGGCTGCGGGCGCGCTGGGCGAAGATGTCGAGGATCAGGCCGGTGCGGTCGACGACGCGGCGTTCGAGAAACTTCTCGAGGTTGCGTTCCTGACCCGGCGTGAGCCGGTGATTGACCAGCACCAGATCGGCGCCGGTCGCATCGGCCGCGGTCTTGATCTCGTCGAGCTTGCCGCTGCCGAACAGCGTGGCGGCATTGGGCTTGTCGATGCGCGCCGGGACGACCGCCGCGACGCGCGCGCCGGCCGAACGGGCGAGTTCCGAGAACTCTTCCAGCGCGCCTTCGTCGGCCGGACCATGCGCATGCGGCTGGATCAGCAGCGCGTTTTCACCCTTGCGGGAGCGTTCGAACAAAGGGGGTCACACCTCGTATCAGTCGTTGGTCTCGGCGGCCTCGTCGCCTTCTTCGCCTTCCGACGACTGGACGAATCCGCCACCCGGCGCGACGCGGACATTGCGGGCCGGCACCACGGTCGAGATCGCGTGCTTGTAGACCATCTGGCTCACGGTGTTGCGCAGCAGCACCACGAACTGGTCGAACGATTCGATCGTGCCCTGCAGTTTGATGCCGTTGACGAGGTAAATCGAGACGGGCACGCGCTCGCGGCGCAGTGCGTTCAGGAAAGGATCCTGCAAGGATTGCCCCTTGGACATGGTGTTTCCCCAGCGTGGTTGTTGTTCTGATGACCTGTTGGCCGGGCCGTCGTCCGCTCCCCGGAACGACGACCGGCCGATGTTACACGGCCCACGTGTGATCCGGGTGGCCGCCACCGGCCCGAACGCTGTGCCGGATCGGGGATTCGTGATCGGGGTGCCGTCGAAACGCGCGTGTCCGGGCTAGCCGGCGACAGGCTTCAAGCCGAGGGCTGCCGCGCATCCAGGAAGGCGGCGACATGGGCATCCAGCGCTTCGCGCTGCGTGGCCGGATCGAACCAGTGCGCGCTGCTGCGTCCGCGCAACCATGTGAACTGGCGCTTGGCCAGTTGCCGGGTCGCGGCGATGCCGCGGACACGGAAATCCTCCGCGCTGCCCTGCCCGTCCAGGAACTCCCACGCCTGGCGATAGCCGACGGCGCGGATGGCGGGCAACTCCAGCGGCGCCGGATGCGCCTGCAGCTCGGGAAGCGCGCGCAGCGCCCGCACTTCGTCGAGGAAACCGGCAGCGAGCATCGCATCGAAGCGCGTGGCGATACGGGCATGCAGGGCTTCGCGCTCGGGAGGCGCGATCGCCAGCGACAGCACCTGCGCCGGAAACGGCGGCGATAAGCTCGGCCGCTTCTGCCACTCGCTGATGGGGAGCCCGGTGAGCCGGTGCACTTCGAGCGCCCGCTGGATGCGCTGCGCGTCGCCAGGCTTGATGCGCGCAGCGGCCTCGGGGTCGAGATGTGCGAGCTGCGCATGCAGGGCCGGCCAGCCGACGGTCGCGGCCTCGGCGGCGATCGCCGCGCGCGTGTCGGCATCGGCCTCGGGCATCGGCGACAGACCGTCGAGCACGGCCATGAAATACATGCCGGTGCCGCCGGCAAGAATCGGCAAACGCCCGCGGCCGAGGAGGTCTTCGACCGCCGCACGCGCGTCGCGGGCGTACTCGGCGGCCGAATACGTCTGCCAGGGATCGCGCAGATCGAGCATGTGATGCCGCACGCGCGCGCGTTCGGCGGCGTCGGGCTTGGCAGCGCCGATATCGAGGCCGCGATAGACGAGCGCCGAATCGACACTGACGATCTCGCCACCGAAGCGCTCGGCCCAGTCGAGCGCGAGCGCGGTCTTGCCCGACGCGGTCGGGCCCATCAGGGCGATGGCGCGCAGCGCCTGGGGCTGGCTCACGAGGTCGACGTCCCCACGCGGGTCTGCGGCTTTCAGTAGCCGGTTTCGCGCAGCGACAGCCGCACCTGCTGGTGCGTGGCCTGCACGCGCTGCGAGGGCGCGGCGCCGAGCAGACTCACCACCACAATGGCCAGCGTGGCGATCGCGAAGCCAGGCACGATCTCGTAGAGCCCCGAGCCCAGGCGCTCGACGGCGATCTGCTTCCACGCCACCACCGTTACGGCGCCCAGCACCATGCCCACCAGGGCGCCATTGCGGGTCATGCGTTGCCAGAACAGCGACAGCAGCACCACAGGACCAAACGCGGCGCCGAACCCGGCCCATGCATACGACACCAGCCCCAGCACGCGGCTGTCGGGATCGCGCGCCAGCCACAGCGCGACCAGCGCCACCAGCAGCACGCTCGCACGGCCGATCCACACCATCTCGCGCTGACCGGCCTGCGGCCGGAGGAAGCCGCGATAGAAGTCCTCCGACAGCACGCTCGAGCACACCAGCAACTGGCTCGACAACGTGCTCATCACCGCCGCGAGAATCGCCGACAGAATCACACCGGCCACCCACGGGTTGAAGAGCAGTTCGACCAGGGTGATGAACACCCGTTCGCGGTTCTCGGTCACCGGCCCGGCGAGCTCGGGATGCTGCTGGAAATACGCGATGCCGAGGAAGCCGACCGTCAGCGAGCCGAGCAGACACAGGATCATCCAGCTCATGCCGATCCGGCGTGCAGCCGGAATGGTTTCGACGCCGCCGGCGGCCATGAAGCGCGAGAGAATGTGCGGCTGTCCGAAATAGCCCAGCGCCCAGGCCAGCAGCGACACGATGCCGATCACGCCCAGTTCGCCGCCACGTGTCCACGACAGGCGCGTGGCATCGACGCTGCGGATCAGGTCCATGCTCGACTCGAAGCCACCGGTACTCATGTAGACGATGACCGGCGTGAGCAGCAGCGCGAACAGCATCAGCGTGCCCTGCGCCACGTCGGTCCAGCTGACGGCGAGAAAGCCGCCGATCAGCGTGTAGAGAATGGTGACCGCCGCGCCCCACCAGATCGCCTGGGCATAGGGCAGACCGAACACGCTTTCGAACAGCCGCGCGCCCGCGACCACGCCGGAGGCGCAGTACACGGCAAAGAACACCAGGATCACCAGCGCCGAGAACACGCGCAGCAGGCGGCTGTGGTCCTCGAAGCGATGGGTGAAGAAATCGGGCAGCGTCAGTGCATTGCCGGTGCGCTCGGTGTACACGCGCAAGGGGCCGGCGACGTAGCGCCAGTTGAGGTAGGCGCCGGCGATCAGTCCGATCGCGATCCACGACTCCGACACGCCACCGATGTAGAGCGCGCCCGGCAGGCCCATCAGCAGCCAGCCGCTCATGTCCGACGCACCGGCCGACAGGGCGGTCACGCCCGGACCGAGCTTGCGGCCGCCGAGGATGTAGTCGTCGAAGTTCTTGGTCGAACGCCACGCCACCACGCCGATCAACACCATGCAGACGAGGTAGACCACGAAGGTCACGATCAGCGGCGTACTGGCAGTCATCATTGCTTGGAAACCCCCTTCCTGAAACGACGGACCGCCCTGGCGGGCGGCGCGGAAATCGGAACACACAGGGTATCGCATCGCTTGCGGCAGACCGAGCCCGGGCGCTGCCGGGCCAGGCATCGACCGCCTCCGCTCGACCCCGCCATGCAGCTGCGGCCACGCTGCGGCAACTCCCTGTCCGCGCCGCCCCCATCGGGCGCACTCGACGCGCTTGCCGGGACGCCCCCGAGCGCCGTCCTGCTACCCGCGGGCCTCATCCGAGGCCGCGCGGTCAATCCGGCGTATGCGGGACCTCCCGGCTGCCCGCGCGCCGTTCCTGCACAGACGCTCGCGTTGCGAGGACTGCCTCAGGCATCGACCTCAGGCGCGGCACTCCAGGTTTGCCCACGGCCGAGCGCTTGCGATGCGCACGCGGATGCTTGAACGCCATTTCGCGCCGTCCGGGTGTCTTCTGCCCGGACGGCGCTGCGGCATCGAAAAGGCCTGCCGCGCACGATGTCTCAGGCGTCGCCCGGCCAGTCGATCGCCGGCGAAGCAGGGACGGCGCGCACACGCGGGACGGCTTCGACCGCGGCGAGCACCTTGAGCGCATCCACTGTCTCGGCCACGTCATGCACACGCAGGATGCGCGCGCCGCGCTGCGCGGCGATCAGGTGGGCGGCGACAGAACCGGCGACACGCCCACCCGGCGCCTCGCGTCCGGTCAGCTCACCGATGCTGCGTTTGCGCGAAAGGCCCACAAGCACCGGCACGCCCAGTTCGACGAAACGCGCCAGCTGCGCCAGCAGCGCCAGATTGTGCGCCGTGGTCTTGCCGAAACCGAAGCCCGGATCGATGACGATGTGCCGGCGCGCGATGCCGGCCATCTCGGCGGCGAAGACGCGCTCGGCCAGGAAACGATGCACCTCGCCGACGACGTCGTCATAGTCCGGCGCTTCCTGCATGCCGCGCGGTTCTCCGCGCATGTGCATCAGCACGACCGGCACGCCGAGTGCAGCGGCAGTGTCCAGCGCACCGTCGCGGCGCAGTCCGTAGACGTCGTTGATCAGCCCGGCGCCCGCCGAGACTGCGGCGCGCATCACCTCGGGCTTGGAGGTGTCGACGCTGATCGGCAATGACGTACGCGCCGCGAGCCCCTCGATGACGGGCACCACTCGACGCAGTTCTTCGTCGACCGGCACTTCGGACGCACCGGGCCGTGTCGACTCGCCTCCGATATCGAGCACATCGGCGCCATTGTCGACCAGACGCAGGCCATGCGCGATTGCCGCATCGACGGTGTCGTGCGCGCCGCCATCGGAGAACGAGTCGGGCGTGACGTTGACGATGCCCATCACACGCGGGCGGTCGAGCCGCAGCGTACGGCCGTTGCAGTCAAGTTGGGGGGCGGTGTCGAACATCGGGAATCCGGGATCGGAGAATGGGGATTGGCGACAGCTATGTGATCGATTGCCTGGCGGCCGGGATTTGCCGGGGCACTCACCTTCAGGCTGGCACTGCACTGCATTGTGCGTAACGGCCGGGCAAAAGAAAGCGGCGCCGTCTCCGGCGCCGCTCTGATCCCGACTTTGCGGATCCCTACTCGGACGTACTCAGGCCTGCTCCGCCGGGCCACCGATCGGCGGCTGCAGCGGACGATTGCCGTCCTTGTCGCCGCCGTCGTCGCCCTTGCCGGCATTCGACTTGCCCCAGCCCATCGGCGGCGGCGGGTCGCGGCCCTCCATGATGGCGTCGATCTGCGGCGCATCGATGGTTTCGTACTGCAGCAACAGCTCGCTCATCGTGTGCAGCTTGTCGAGATTCTCGGTGAGGATCGTCGTCGTGCGCTCGTAGGCCCGGTCAAGGATGGTGCGCACCACCTCGTCGATCTTGCGGGCGGTGTCGTCGGACACGGACTTGTGCTGGGTAACCGAACGGCCGAGGAACACTTCGTCGTCCTCTTCGCCATAGGCGATCGGGCCGAGTTCATCGGACAGGCCCCACTTGGTGACCATGTTCCGGGCCATCTTGGTCGCGCGCTCGATGTCGTTCGACGCACCGGTGGTGACCTTGTCTTCGCCGAAGATCAGTGCCTCGGCCACGCGGCCGCCATACAGCGAACACAGCTGCGATTCGATCGCCACGCGGTTCATCGAGTACTTGTCGCCCTCGGGCAGGTACATCGTGACGCCGAGCGCGCGACCGCGCGGAATGATCGTGACCTTGTAGACCGGGTCGTGCTCGGGCACCAGGCGGCCGACGATCGCATGGCCGGCCTCGTGGTAGGCGGTGAGCTTCTTCTCGTCTTCGCTCATCGCCATCGAACGCCGCTCGGCGCCCATCAGGATCTTGTCGCGTGCACGGTCGAAGTGGTCCATGCGGACTTCCTTCGCGTTCTCGCGCGCGGCGAACAACGCCGCCTCATTGACGAGGTTCGCCAGATCCGCGCCCGAGAACCCCGGCGTACCACGGGCGACGACCAGCGGCTGCACGTCCTCGTCCAGCGGCACCTTGCGCATGTGGACTTTCAGGATCTGTTCGCGGCCCTTGACGTCCGGCAGACCCACGACGACCTGACGGTCGAAACGGCCCGGACGCAGCAGCGCCGGATCGAGCACGTCGGGACGGTTGGTCGCGGCGACCACGATCACGCCCTCGCCGCCCTCGAAGCCGTCCATCTCGACCAGCAGCTGGTTGAGGGTCTGCTCGCGCTCGTCATGACCACCGCCCAGGCCGGCACCGCGATGGCGGCCGACCGCGTCGATCTCGTCGATGAAGATGATGCACGGCGCCTGCTTCTTGGCCTGCTCGAACATGTCGCGCACACGGCTTGCACCCACGCCAACGAACATTTCGACGAAGTCCGAACCCGAGATCGAGAAGAACGGCACCTTCGCCTCGCCGGCGATCGCCTTGGCCAGCAGCGTCTTGCCGGTGCCGGGCGGACCCACCATCAGCACGCCACGCGGAATCTTGCCGCCGAGCTTCTGGAACTTCGACGGATCACGCAGGAACTCAACCAGCTCCGACACTTCTTCCTTGGCCTCGTCGCAACCGGCGACGTCGGCGAATGTGACCTTGGTCTGCTCTTCGTTCAACAGCTTGGCGCGGGACTTGCCGAAGGACATCGCGCCCTTGCCGCCGCCCTGCTGCATCTGCCGCATCATGAAGAACCAGAAGCCGATGATCAGCGCCACCGGCAACAGCTGGATCAGGATGTAGCCCAGCGAAATGCCGCTCGACGGCGGCGCCTGATCGATCGCCACGTTGTGGTTCATCAGATCGTCGATCATGCGGTCGTCGCGGCGCGGCGCGATCACCGTGCCGCTCTGGCCGCCCCGGGTCTGGAACGTGATCGTGCGTTCGTCCTCGGCGATCTTCACCGAACTGATCTGATCGCGGCGCACCTGCTCCATGAACTGCGAGTACTGGACGTCCTGGCCGCCAGCACCGGTTCTGGAGCTGAAGCTCTGGAAGATGACCATCAGCACGACGGCGACGACCACCCAGAGCAACAGATTCTTGACCAGATCGTTCATGTTTCGGGGTTCTCGGATTGAACTGCGTGGAGCGTGTGATGCATCGGGGCCATGCTACTTCATCGTCGCCAGCTTGCCCTGCGCCAGGGCATAGACTTCCGGCGAACGCTGCCTCGAAGCCGCAGGCTTGCGGATCGACAGCTTGCTGTAACGCTTGCGCAGGTCGCGCACGTAGGCATCGAAATCGGTGCCCTGGAACAGCTTGATCAGGAACGTGCCGCCGGTGCGCAGGTGGTTGTCGGCGAAGTCCATCGCCAGTTCCGCCAGATGCATGGCGCGCGGCTGGTCGACGGCATCGATGCCACTCTTGTTGGGGGCCATGTCGGACAACACAAGGTCGACCTGCTGCCCGTCCAGCGCGCTTTCGAGCGCAGAGAGGACCGCATCTTCGCGGAAGTCGCCGTGAAGGAATTCGACCCCGGCCAGCGAAGGCATGTCGAGGATGTCCAGGGCGATGACCCGCCCCGAGTCGCCGAGTGCCTGGCGCACCCATTGCGACCAGCCGCCGGGCGCGGCGCCCAGATCGACCACGACCATGCCCGGCTTGAGCAGGCGGTCGCGCTCGACCAGCTCCTCGAGCTTGTAGGCCGCGCGCGAGCGCAGGCCCTCGGCCTGGGCCTTCTTCACGAACGGGTCGGAGAAATGTTCTTTCAGCCAGCGCTGGCTGCTTTTGCTGCGGGAGGCCATGGACGGCTCGAAAAGCGGAACGGGTGCGTCCGAGGCCCATGATATCCTGCCCGCCGCATCCATTCCCCGATCGGTTCATCCATGAGTAATGCCCTGACCGCTGCCCAGACCCGTTTTCTGCGCGGCCAGGCCCACGGCATCAAGGCCATGTTGCAGGTGGGCGGCAAGGGCATCACCGATGCGCTGATTGCCGAGATCGACGGCGCGCTGGAACACCACGAGCTGATCAAGGTCAAGGTTGGTGCCGCAGACCGCGACGAGCGCGACGCGATGATCGCCGACCTGGCCGAACGCACCGGCTCGGCACTGGTACAACGCATCGGCCATGTCGCCGTGTTGTATCGCCAGAGCAAGGACCGCCGCCAGATCGTGCTGCCACGGGCCTGATTGCCAGGGCGCCGGCATGCAGCTCAATCTCGAATCGCCCGACTTCGACTACGTGCTGCGCGGCGCAGACGGCCGCCAGGCGCTGGTCAACGACCGTCGGATCGATCGCAGCTTCATCATCGCGCCGCGCAATCTCATCGATGACTGGGCTGCGACCGACGTGCGCAATCTCGATGTCGACACCCTCGCCCCGGTGTTCGCACTGGGACCGGAAGTGATCCTGCTCGGCACCGGCGACACCCAGGCGTTCCCGCCACCGGCGACGATGGCCGCCTGCCTGTCGCGCGGCATCGGCCTCGAGGCAATGACCAACGCCGCCGCCGCACGAACGTTCAATGTGCTGGCGGGCGAAGGCCGGAAGGTTGTGGCGGCGTTCGTGCTGCGGAGCGACGCGATACCGGGCTGACGGGCGCTAACCGGCTTCGTCGGAGAACGCGACCAGCGTGATGCGACCTTCGAGCGGCGCAGCGGTCAGGTCATCGGGCCCCAGCCACACGTACTCTTCGTCGTACACCCGTCGGGACACGCGCATGACGCCTTCATCCGTCATGCGGACCTCGCCTGCAAGCCAGGGCGTCAGCATGCCGCCGGCGTCGTCACCGGCCGGAGAATGCGCAGCGCATGTGGGAATCCGCAGGGGAACCGGCGCCGCAAATCTGCCGACATCAAAGGATGCGGAGCGTACGCCTTTGGAGGGCCGAGCCAAACGCCGGCGTGGCTGCGACGGACCGGAGATCCGCCAATCCGGGCGCCGCAACGCGTCAACGCGCCGGCAGGTAAGTCAAAGGATCGACCGGCTTTGCCGTTGGAGTGGTGAGACGAGGCCGCTTGCGGTCCAGCGGACCGCGGCTTCGACGAACGCCCGGCGTGCTGCGCCGGGCCGGGGATCCGCCCGTCCGGGCGCAGCGACCCTTCAGCGCGCCGGCAGGTACGTCAGCGGATCGACCGGCTTGCCGTTGTAACGGATCTCGAAATGCAGCATGTCGCGCGCGGCGCCGGTGCGGCCGAGTTCGGCAATCTGCTGGCCGGCGCGTACGCGCTCGCCTTCGTTGACCTTGCGCGTGCGGTTGTGGCCGTACGCGGTGAGCCATTGTTCGTCGTGCTTGACGATGATCAGCTCGCCATAGCCGACGAGACCAGCCCCCGAATACACCACCACGCCATCGGCGGCGGCGTTGACCGCCTGGCCCGCGGTGCCGGCAATGTCGACGCCCTGCTTGGTGGGATCGTTGGCGACGTAGCGGCCGACCACCTGCCCCGCCGTCGGCCATTGCCAGCGGAACGGACTGCTCACCGGCGGTGCGGCGGCCGGTTGCGGCGCCGACTGGGTCGGGCGCACGGCGGGCCGCTGGGCACTCGCGGTGGAGGAGGATGCCGGGCGCGCCGGGGCTGCGGTGCCGCCGCCCGGATACAGACGCAGGCGCTGGCCGGGATAAATGGTGTACGGCGCGCGGATGTTGTTCCAGGTCGCCAGGTCCAGCGCACTGATGCCGTTGCTGGTGGCGATGCGGTAGACGGTGTCGCCGCGCTGTACGGTCACCGACTGCCCCGGCTTGGGCGTCGAGGCGGGTCGCGTCGAGCCACCCTCACGGATCACCGTGCTGGTGCCGCAGGCCGTCAACAGGCCCACCGCGAGCAACACCCCCAACTTCCTCATCCGCGCATCTCCATCCAGATCAATCCAACGGCCACAAGGCCCACCATCAGCCAGCCCAGCCACTCGATGTAGCGCTTGAGCACCGGTTCGAGCTTCGGCCCGCCCCAGGCCATCAACCCGGCGACAAGAAAGAAACGCGCGCCGCGTCCGATCAGCGAGCCGGCGATGAACGGTAACAGCCCCACGCCGAGCGAACCCGACGCGATCGTGAATACTTTGTAGGGGATCGGCGTGAACGCAGCGAGGAATACGAACAGCATGCCGTGTTCGAGAAACAGCGCCTGGATCTGCTCGAACGCAGGCTGCCACCCCATGCGCACGATCCACGGCCACGCCAGGTCCAGCGCGAAGTGGCCGACGATGTATCCCAGAAGACCACCGGCGACCGAACCGAGCGTGCACAGCAGCGCGTAACGCCACCAGTGTGCAGGCCGGGCCAGCGACATCGGTGCCAGCATCACGTCCGGTGGAATCGGGAAGATCACCGACTCGGCCGCACTCATCGCAGTGAGATAGCGCGGCGCGTGGCGGTGCCGCGACCAGCCGATCACGGTGTCGTACATCCTTGCGAACAGCTGCATCAGTCGACGTATCCCGAAAGCAGCGGCACGAACGCGACCGCCGCGACATCCTGTTGTTCGACGCGTCCGTCGGCGTCCTTGCGCAGGATCAGCAGGCGCTGCGCGCCCGGCGCCCCGACCGGCGCCACCAAGGTACCGCCCGGTGCGAGCTGATCGGTCAGCGCCTCGACCAGCGCCGGCCCGGCAGCGGTGACGATGATCCCGTCGAAGGGCCCGTTCTCCGGCCAGCCGATGCGGCCGTCGTCATGCTTGCTGCGCACGTTCAGCCCCAGCGAGCGGAAGCGCTTGCGGGCGACACGCAGCAGTTCACCGATGCGCTCGACCGTGTGCACCTCGATCCCGAGCGCGGCCAGGATCGTGGCCTGGTAGCCCGAGCCCGTACCCACTTCGAGCACCCTGCCCGGCATGCCATCGGCCAGCAGCGCCTCGGTCATGCGCGCCACGACCCACGGCTGCGAGATCGTCTGGCCGTGGCCGATCGGCAACGCGGTGTCCTCGTAGGCGCGCGTGGCGAGCGCCTCGTCGACGAACAGGTGGCGCGGTACGGTGCGGATTGCGTTGAGCACGCGCTCGTCGCTGATGCCGCCACCGGGATGCGCGCCATCGCGCAGGCGCTCGATCAACCGGTCGCGCACGCGCTGCGAGGTCATCCCGACGCCGATCGCCTCGGGCTGCAGGCGCAACCGCGCCATCACGACTGGGTGGCCTTGAGGTCGGCTTCGAGCCCGCCGACCCAGCTGGCGACGTGTTCGAGTGCCTGGTAGCGCGTCAGATCGACGTGGATCGGCGTGATCGCAATGTGCTTCGTGCGCACGGCGTGGAAATCGGTCCCGGGGCCGGCGTCCTGCTCGGGACCGGCCGCGCCGATCCACCACCAGGTGCGCCCGCGCGGATCGTCGAGCGAGGTGCAGGGTTCGGCGCGATGGCGATTGCCCAGACGGGTCACCTCGAAGCCTTCGAGCGCGTCCCAGGGCACGTCCGGCACGTTGACGTTGAGGATGGTGTTGGCCGGCAGCGGGTCGGCCTTGAGCCGGGCGACGATCTCCACCGCTGCGCGGGCGGCCGTTTCGTAATGCTCGCCGACGTGGTCGCGCGTAACCAGCGACATCGCCACTGCGGGCAGACCGAGGAAACGGCCTTCCATCGCCGCAGCGACCGTGCCCGAATAGATCACGTCGTCGCCGAGATTAGCGGTGTTGTTGATACCCGACACCACGATGTCGGGCTCGACATCGAGCAGGCCGGTGATCGCGACGTGCACGCAGTCGGTCGGCGTGCCGTGCACGCGCCAGGTCTGCGCATCCATCTGCACCGTGCGCAGCGGCATGTCGAGCGTGAGCGAGTTGCTCGCGCCGGAACGATCGCGATCCGGGGCGACGACCAGCACCTCATGGCCGGCATCGCGCAGGCCCTGGGCGAGAATCCGGATGCCGGGGGCGTCGACGCCGTCGTCGTTGCTGACCAGTACACGCATGGATCGTTCTAGAGGCCCCGAGCCGTCCGACAAGACCGCCATGATAGCGGAAGCGCCTGCCCCGCCCCACCTCGATGCATCGCGACGCTGCACGCATGCGCGTGCATCGCTAACCTAGTGACATGCGCCGTGGCCGCCCACACTCCGATCCTTCGCCGCCTCCCGACGACGACGATGCCGCGCTGTTCCGCAGCGCGATCGGCCCGGTGCGTGAACTGCCGGCGGCCGCGCCTCCGCCACAGACGCCTAAGCCACGTCCGTCGACACGCATGGCCGAGCGCGACGATGCGCAGGCGCGCAGCGAGTTCAGGCAGTTGCTCGACGGGCCGCTGCTGCAGGGCGGCGACACCATGCAATACCGCCGCGACGAGATCTCGCCGCGGGTACTGCGGCGCCTGGGGCGAGGCGAATATGCCGCGCAGGAAGAACTGGACCTGCATCACAGCGACGCGCAGCAGGCGACGACGCTGCTGCGGATGTTCCTGCGCGATGCGGTCGATGCCGGTATCGGCTGCGTGCGCATCATTCACGGCAAGGGGCTGAATTCCTCACCGGATGCGCCGATTCTCAAAAACCTCGTGGATCGACTGCTGCGTCAGCGCGCCGATGTGCAGGCCTTCCACAGCGCGCCCGGGGGTCAGGGCGGCAGGGGCGCAGTGCTGGTCCTGCTGCGTCCCCGTCGCTGATCCATCGACCGGTGCACCGATCCGTATCCGCTGTAGGAGCGTGTTCGCGCGCGATGTGGCCTCACCGGGACAGCGCCTCGCGCGCAAGCACGCTCCTACACGAAGCACGAACCATCGCAAACGGGTCTTTGATGCTTGATGCACCCGACGCTGCGCCCACCGCAGGCGCGCCACTTCCCGGTCGTGTCGCACTCGTACTCCTGCCGGCACGGATGGCATCCGTAATCCAGAGATCCCCACTGTAGGAGCGCGCTCGCGCGCGATCGGGCCTCACCGGGACAGCGCCTCGCGCGCAAGCGCGCTCCTACAGAAAGCACGAAGGGCTGCATTCGCAGCCCTTCGCAGTCTCGCCAGCGGATCCTCAGTGCTTGATCCGCGCGCGCTTCGCGCCTTCCGCGCGCGGCGGCACCTTGCGGGCCGCCTTGCGCTTGTCGGCCTTCTGGCCCGGCGGTGGCGGCAGTGGTCGCTCCAGCGCCAGATCCAGCACCTCGTCGATGTACTTCACCGGCACGATCTGCATGCCCTCGGTGACGTTCTTCGGAATGTCGGCCAGATCCTTGCGGTTTTCCTCCGGGATGATCACGGTCTTGATGCCACCGCGCAGCGCGGCCAACAGCTTCTCCTTCAGGCCGCCGATCGCCGTCACGCGTCCGCGCAGGGTGATCTCGCCGGTCATGGCCACATCCGCGCGCACCGGAATCTTCGTCAGCAGCGACACCAGCGTCGTTGCCATCGCGATGCCTGCGCTCGGGCCGTCCTTGGGCGTCGCGCCATCGGGCACGTGCACGTGGATGTCGTGCTTCTGCAGCACATCCAGTTCCACGCCCAGGCGTTCGGCCCGCGCACGCACCACCGACATCGCCGCGGAAGCCGATTCCTTCATCACGTCACCGAGCTGGCCGGTCAGCGTCAGCTGGCCCTTGCCCGGCACCTGCGTGGCTTCGATCTGCAGCAGATCGCCGCCGACTTCCGTCCAGGCCAGGCCCGTGACCAGGCCGATCTCGTTGTCCTGCTCGGCGCGGCCGAAGTCGTAGCGCTGCACGCCCAGATACGTATCGAGGTTCTTCTCGGTGACCTTGACCGACTTGATGCCCTTGGCCTTGCCCTTGCCCACCACCGGACCGGCCAGTGCGATCTCCTTGACGACCTTGCGACATACCTTGGCGATCTCGCGCTCGAGATTGCGCACGCCCGACTCGCGCGTGTAGTAGCGCACGATGTCGCGGATCGCGCCCTCCGACACCTTCAGCTCTTCGGCCTTCAGACCATTGGCCTTGAGCTGCTTGGGCAGCAGGTAACGCGTGGCGATGTTGAGCTTCTCGTCCTCGGTGTAACCCGGGATGCGGATCACCTCCATGCGGTCGAGCAAGGGGCCCGGGATATTGAGCGAGTTCGACGTCGCGACGAACATCACTTCCGACAGGTCGAGATCGACCTCGAGGTAGTGGTCGTTGAAGGTGTGGTTCTGCTCGGGGTCGAGCACTTCCAGCAACGCCGACGCCGGATCACCACGGAAGTCCATCGACATCTTGTCGATCTCGTCGAGCAGGAACAGCGGGTTCTTGGTCCCAACCTTGTTCATGCTCTGCACGATACGACCCGGCATCGAGCCGACATAGGTACGACGGTGTCCGCGGATCTCCGCCTCGTCACGCACGCCGCCCAGCGCCATGCGGGTGAACTTGCGGTTGGTGGCCTTGGCGATCGACTGGCCGAGCGAGGTCTTGCCCACGCCCGGCGGGCCGACCAGACACAGGATCGCGCCCTTCATCTGCTTCACCCGCGTCTGCACCGCGAGGTATTCGAGAATGCGGTCCTTGACCTTCTCCAGACCGTAATGGTCGGCGTCGAGGGTGTCCTGCGCGGCCTTGAGATCCTTGCGCACCTTGCTGCGCTTCTTCCACGGCACGCCCAGCAGCCAGTCGAGGTAGTTGCGCACCACAGACGCTTCGGCCGACATCGGCGGCATCTGCTTGAGCTTGTTGAATTCGGCGCGGGCCTTGGTCTCGACCGCCCTCGGCATGCCGGCCTCGGCGATCTTGCGCGCAAGCTCGTCGATGTCGTTCGGCGCGTCGTCGATCTCACCCAGCTCCTTCTGGATGGCCTTCATCTGCTCGTTGAGGTAGTACTCGCGCTGCGACTTCTCCATCTGCGACTTCACGCGGCCGCGGATGCGCTTCTCCATCTGCTGCACGTCGATCTCGCCGTCGACGAAACCGACCAGCAGCTCGAGCCGATCAGCGGTGTCGGTCGACTCGAGCAGGCGCTGCTTGTCGGCCAGGCGCACGCCCAGGTGCGCGGCAATGGTGTCGGCCAGACGACCGGGCTCGTCGATGCCGGCGAGCGTCTGCAGCAGCTCGGGCGGCAGCTTGCGATTGGTCTTGACGTACTGCTCGAACAGGCTCATCAGCGAACGCGCGATGGCCTCCACTTCGCGCGGCTCGCGCGATTCGACGGCGGGAATCGCCACGCCGCTGCCGGCCAGCGCGCCGTCGTCCTCACGGATGTCGCGCAGCCTGACGCGCTCGGTGCCCTCGACCAGCACCTTGATCGTGCCGTCGGGGAGCTTGAGCAGCTGCAGCACGGTGGCCAGGGTGCCGATCTGGTAGAGATCCTCGGCGGCGGGATCGTCGGTTTCGGCCGACTTCTGCGCGACCAGCAGGATGCGCTTGTCGGCTTCCATCGCCAGGTCCAGCGCCTTGATCGACTTGTCGCGACCGACGAACAGCGGAATGACCATGTGCGGAAACACGACGACGTCGCGCAGCGGCAGGACCGGCAGTTCGTGGGTTTCGGGGGTGCTGCGTGGGGGCATCGTCATTCCTCGTCTGGCGCCGCCCGGCGGGGCGACATCGGCGGCCGCGCGGCCACCCTGGCTCCGTTTATGGGGCGCCCCCGGCCGGGATGCAAGCGCATCCGGACCGCCATACACGAACGCGCCGCAGGCCTTGCGGCGTGCGGCGCGTCGTGGCGGGACCGGCGCCCCCAAAGGCGCTGAATGATGCAGCGCCGGAACGTTTCGTTCCGGCTGCAGGCTCAGTCGCCCGAGGCGACCTTCTGCTCGGTCGCGGGGGTTTCGTAGATCAGATACGGATCGGACTTGTGTTCGATGACCGACTCGTCGACGACCACCTTGCTGACATTCTCCAGCGACGGCAGGTCGTACATCGTGTCGAGCAGCACCGATTCGACGATGGTGCGCAGACCGCGTGCGCCGGTCTTGCGCTTGATCGCCTTCTTGGCGATCGCCGACAGCGCGTCCTGGCGGAATTCCAGCTCCACGCCTTCCATCTCGAACAGCTTCTTGAACTGCTTGCTGATCGCGTTCTTGGGCTCGGTGAGGATCTGCACCAGCGCGGCCTCGTCAAGCTCCTCGAGCGTCGCGACGACCGGCAAGCGGCCGACGAACTCGGGGATCAGGCCGAACTTGATCAGATCTTCCGGCTCGACATCGGCCAGCACCTTGCCGGTGTCGGTCTTGCGCTCGGCGCTCTTGAGCTTGGCACCGAAACCGATACCGCTGGCATCGGTGCTGCGCGCCTGGATCACCTTGTCGAGGCCCGCGAACGCGCCGCCGACGATGAACAGGATGTTCTTGGTGTCGACCTGCAGGAACTCCTGCTGCGGATGCTTGCGCCCGCCCTGCGGCGGCACCGACGCAACCGTCCCTTCGATCAGCTTGAGCAGCGCCTGCTGCACGCCCTCGCCCGAGACATCGCGCGTGATCGAGGGGTTCTCGCTCTTGCGCGAAATCTTGTCGATCTCGTCGATGTAGACGATGCCCTGCTGCGCCTTCTCGGCGTCGTAGTCGCACTTCTGCAGCAGCTTCTGGATGATGTTCTCGACGTCTTCGCCGACGTAACCGGCTTCGGTCAGCGTCGTGGCATCGGCCATCGTGAACGGCACGTTGAGCAGGCGCGCCAGCGTCTCGGCCAGCAGCGTCTTGCCCGAACCGGTCGGGCCGATCAGCAGGATGTTCGACTTGGCGAGTTCGACCTCGTCGTTCTTGCTCCGGCTCTCGATACGCTTGTAGTGGTTGTAGACCGCCACCGCCAGCGTCTTCTTGGCCCGCTTCTGACCAATGACGTACTGGTCGAGCACCTCGAGGATCTCGCGCGGCTTGGGCAGCGAGCTGCGTGCCGACTGTGCCTTCTCTTCGAGTTCCTCGCGAATGATGTCGTTGCAGAGCTCGACGCACTCATCGCAGATGAACACGCTGGGACCCGCAATCAGCTTGCGCACCTCATGCTGGCTCTTTCCGCAGAAGGAGCAGTAGAGGATCTTGTTGCTGTCGCCGGAACGACCCTGACGGTCTTCGCTCATGCCTTGGCCAAATCTGTATTGCGGTTACGTTTCGAGAATAGCACAGCGTCCGGCGCCTCCAAGCGGAGCGCGCGGTGTCACGAATGCCTGTTGGATCAAGCGTTTAGCGGGCGTCAGGCCGGGGTGATCGTCTCATCGGGACGACGCTCGAGCACCTGGTCGACCAGGCCGTATTCGCGTGCAGCCTGCGCGCTCTTGAAGTTGTCGCGCTCGGTGTCGCGGGCGATCGTCTCGAACGGCTGGCCGGTGTGGTGGGCCATGATCTCGTTGAGACGCTGCTTCATCGACAGAATTTCCTTGGCATGGATGTCGATGTCCGTCGCCTGACCCTGGAAGCCGCCCAGCGGCTGATGGATCATCACGCGGGAGTTGGGCAGCGCGTAGCGCTTGCCGGCAGCACCCGACGACAGCAGCAGCGCGCCCATGCTCGCCGCCTGCCCGATGCAGATCGTGCTGACGTCGGGCTTGATGAACTGCATGGTGTCGTAGATCGCCATGCCGGCGGTGACGATGCCGCCGGGCGAATTGATGTACAGGTTGATGTCCTTCTCGGGATTCTCCGCCTCGAGAAACAGCAACTGCGCGACGATCACGTTCGCCATGTGGTCGTCGATGCCGCCGACGAGGAAGATCACGCGCTCCTTCAACAGGCGCGAATAGATATCGTACGCGCGCTCGCCGCGGCTGGTCTGCTCGACCACCATCGGCACCATGTTGAGGGCCTTCGTCTCGATGCTCATCACTCTTTTCCCGTCGGTGGAGCGTCCGGCCCCGATGGGCCGGACGGGTTGCGCCTGACTCAGCCCTGCGGGCCGATCGCGTCCTGGAAGCTCAGCGACTGCTCGGTGTGCTTGGCGCGCTCGGCGATCCAGTCGATCACCTGCTCTTCCATCACACGGTTCTGCAGACCCGACATCAGCTGGGGGTCGTTGCGGTACATCTCAATGACCTGCTGCGGCTCCTCGTAGGTCGAGGCGATCAGACGCATGGTCTCGTTCACGCGCTTGGGATCGAGCTTGAGCTGGTTGCGTCGGGCGACTTCGCCGACCAGCAGGCCGACGAGCACGCGCTTGCGTGCCGGCTCCATGAAATCGTTGTGCGCGTCCTCGGCTACATTCGGGTTCTGGCCGTTGCGACGCGCCTGCTCGATGGTCTGGCGCAGCAGCGACTTCGCCTCGGACTCGACCAGCTTGGGCGGCAGTTCGACGTGCGCGAACGCGGCCACCAGCTGCTCGCCTACTTCGCGGCGCAGGCGGTTCATCAGCGCACCCTTGAGCTCGCGCTCCAGATTGCTGCGGATCTCGGTGCGGAACTGCGCCATCTCGCCGCTCTTGACGCCGAAGCTGCGGATGAACGCACCGTCGACCTCGGGCAACTGCTGCTCGGAGACCTGCTCGACCTTGACGTGCACGGTAGCCTGCTTGCCGGCCAGCTGCGGCACGCGCCAGTCGGCCGGGAAGGTCACGTCGAGCGCCTTCTCCTCACCCTTGGCCATGCCGACCAGGGCGTCTTCGATCTCCGGATACATCGCACCCGAACCGAGCACCGTCACGCCACGCTCGGCGCCTTCGGCCGGCAGGCGCTCATCGCCGATCTGCGACCAGGTTTCCACGTCGACCGCATCGCCCTTGGCGGCGCCGCGCGTGACCGCGCTCCAGCTGCGACGCTGCAGACGCAGGTTCTCGATCATGCGATCGATGTCGTCCTCGGCCACTTCGGCCGTATGACGCACGACTTCCAGCTTTTCCAGATCGATGTCGCCGAAGTCCGGCACGATCTCGAAGGTCGCGGTGAAGGCCAGCTCGCCCTCGCCCGCCTCGCCTTCCGGCGCGATGCGCGGGGCGCCGGCGATCTGCAGCGAATTCTCGCGCACGGCCTGGTCGAAGCCTTCGCGCAGCAGGCGGTCGAGCTCCTCGGCGCGGACCTGCTCGCCGAAACGCTGCTCGACGACCTTGGCCGGCACCTTGCCCGGACGGAAGCCCTTGAGGCGGGTGGTCCGCGCGATCTCGCGCAGACGGCCACCGACCTGGGTGTCGAGGCGTTCGGATGGCACGCGGAACGTCATCTTGCGTTCCAGGTTGCCCAGCGATTCGACCGAAACTTGCATATCCACTCCTGCGCATGCGGCCGTGCCGCAGACATCTGACTTGTTGGGAATTGGTTGTGGCATCCGCCGGCCGCCTGTCGCAATCCAGCGGCAGGCGACGGAACGGACTAGTTTGGCCGATTCGGGGCGCGGCCGCCACCGCTGGCCCACAGGAGGTGCCGGAGACGGCGCGCGTGTGCAGTGCGGCTTTGCGCCGCGAATCAAAGCGTCGTACGGAGGCCGCCACCGGGGAGCGTGCGCGTGGGTAGTGCCAGACTCCGCGCCATGGCCAACCCACGCCTGCAAGCTTGCTGGTGCGAAAGGGGGGACTCGAACCCCCACGCCTTGCGGCACTGGTACCTAAAACCAGGGCGTCTACCAATTCCGCCACTTTCGCGATCACACCGGCCTTCGCCGGCGGCGCATCTTAGTCCATCAACGGGCACCCTGCGCGCCCCGAACGCGGCGCGCGGCAGCGGCGCAGGCCAGACACCTTCCGAATCGCGGAAGCCCGGATCAACGCGCAAAGGAGAATCCCCTCCGATGCCGGAAGCCCGTCGGGCCGATCGGCCGTCAAAGGCGAGCCCGGGCGGCGTGCGAACCGAAGGTTCGCGCCCGGGCGAACGCCATGCGCGCTGCGCATGGCCGGACCTGCGCAGCGGGCGAACCGCAGGTTCGAATCCTGCGTGACATCTCTGGAAACGAAAAACGCCCGGCAACGCCGGGCGCTTTCGTGTAACTGGTGGGCCGTCAAGGGTGAGCCCGGCCGCTCGCGAACCATAGGTTCGCGCCCGGGCGAACGCCATGCGCGCTGCGCATGGCCGGACCCGCGCAGCGGGCGAACCGCAGGTTCGAATCCTGCGTGACATCGCTGGAAACGAAAAACGCCCGGCAGTGCCGGGCGCTTTCGTGTAACTGGTGGGCCGTCAAGGATTCGAACCTTGGACCTATTGATTAAGAGTCAACTGCTCTACCAACTGAGCTAACGGCCCGATGAAGCGGGCGCGCATTGTAATGCAACTCTGCGCGCTTGGGCAACACCTTTTGGGTGCGACCCGGTGAAACGGTGGGGTGGCTGAGGGGATTCGAACCCCCGACCACTGGAATCACAATCCAGTACTCTAACCAACTGAGCTACAGCCACCACAAAAACATATCTCGTACCGCACTTCGTACGCGGGATTGGCGCGCCCGACAGGAATCGAACCTGTAACCCCCGGCTTAGAAGGCCGGTGCTCTATCCGGTTGAGCTACGGGCGCCGGTGCGTTCGATGATAAACGCGACTGGCAACCCGATGGTCGGGGTAGAGGGATTCGAACCCCCGACATCCTGCTCCCAAAGCAGGCGCGCTACCAGACTGCGCTATACCCCGCCGGAACGAGCGGTCGAACCTGACCCCGAAACGGCCTGGGCCGTACGAAGGGCGCAATTGTCGGGATCGGCGGCGCCCGTGTCAATGCAGTGCAGCATACGGCGTGGCGTGTATCCTCCCGGCGTTCGAAATCCACGGACAAACAGGGGCACTCACTCATGCGCAGCGGCAATCCCGCACTCAAGGAATCCACCTTCCTCGATCTGGCCAGCGGCTGCGTCGTCTCGCGCGACGGCGAGGCGATGACGCTCAACGGCACCGTCAACAAGACCGGCTTTCTGCTGCTGTTGACCGTCCTGACAGCCGCATTCGCCTGGTCGCAGGTCGAATTCGGTGTGGACGGTCGTCCGCAGCCGGGCTTCGGCATCTATCTGTGGGGCGGCGCGATCGGCGGCTTCATCCTCGCGCTGATCACGATCTTCAAGAAGCAATGGGCTCCAGTCACCGCGCCTGCCTATGCGCTCGTCGAAGGCTTCTTCCTCGGCGCGATCTCGGCGATGTACAACCATCTCTACGAGGGCATCGTGCTGCAGGCGGTGATGCTGACCTTCGGCACGCTGTTCGCGATGCTGTTCGCGTACCGCAGCGGCATGATCAAGGCGACCGAGAACTTCAAGCTGGGTGTGGTCGCCGCGACCGGCGGTATCGCCCTGGTGTATCTGGCGACGATCGTGCTGGGATTCTTCGGCGTCTCCATCCCGCTGATCCACGAATCGGGCATCGTCGGCATCGGCTTCAGCCTGTTCGTGGTGGTGATCGCCGCGCTGAACCTGGTGCTGGATTTCGACTTCATCGAGACCGGCGTCGAGCAGAGCGCACCGAAGTACATGGAGTGGTACGGCGCGTTCGGCCTGATGGTCACGCTGGTGTGGCTGTACATCGAGTTCCTGCGCCTGCTGTCGAAGCTGCAGCAGCGCTGAGCGCACCCGGCTCGCTAAAGAAAAAGGCGCCGCAAGGCGCCTTTTTTGTATCTGCTTCAGGGGCATTGCAGCCAGCACCCTCATCGCGGCCGCACGACGCCACACAGTCCCTGTGCCTCAGGTTGGCGCCGCAGGCGCCCTGCTCCGCCCCGGCCAGACGATGAAGCCGATCGCCACGATCGCCAGCAGCCAGCAGTAATGCACGCTGCCGGCGAGCGCCAGCGGCGACACCGAGGCGAGCGAAGCCGCCAGCAGGATCTGCGCGCCATAGGGCAGAACGCCCTGGGCGACGCAGGCGAAGATGTCGAGCAGACTCGCCGCGCGCCGCGGGCTGATGCCGTGCTTGCCGGCGATGTCGCGCACGACGCTGCCACTGACCAGGATCGCGACAGTGTTGTTGGCAGTGACCACGTCAGTGGCCGCCGACAGTCCGGCGATGCTGATCTCACCCGCCCGGCGCCCGCGATGGCCGCGCGCGAACCGGGCGATCGCCGCCGCCAGCCAGTCGAGCCCGCCCATCGCCTTGGTCAGGGCGCCGAGCCCGCCGATCAGCAGCGAGAGCAGCAGGATCTCGAACATGCCTTCGAAGCCGCTCCAGACATCGCCCGCCAGCGCCACCGGCCCGTAAGCATCGGCGAACAGCGCACCGAACACGCCGGCGACCACGATGCCCAGGCCCAGCACCACGCGCACGTCCACGCCCGAGATGGCGAGCACCAGCACCAGCACGTACGGCAACACCAGCCAGGGCGAGGCGCCTTGGACCGGCTCGACCGGTGACGCGCTGCCCAGCAGGCCGAGCACGACCAGGGTGGCGAGCGCAGCCGGCAACGCGATCCACAGGTTCTCGCGGAACTTGTCGCGCATCTGGGCGCCCTGGGTCCGGGTCGCGGCGATCGTGGTGTCCGAGATGACCGACAGGTTGTCGCCGAACATCGCACCGCCGATGACCGCGCCGACCACGAGCGCACGATCCAGACCCGAGGCATCCGCCACGCCCAGCGCGATGGGCACCACCGCGGCGATGGTGCCCATCGACGAGCCGATCGCCAGCGAGATCAGCGCCGAGACCACGAACAGGCCCGGCAGAATCAGCGCGGCCGGCACGTTCGACAATCCCAGGGCCACGACCGCATCCACGGCGCCGATCGCGCTCGACACGTACGCGAAAGCGCCCGCCAGCAGATAGATCAGGCACATCAGCACGATGTCCGGATCGCCCATACCCCGCAGCAGCAGGTCTCCGCCCGGCAGGCCTTTGCGGTGCGCGAGCCACACCGCCAGCGCAATGGCGGGCAGGATCGCGACCGGCGCGCGCAGCTGGTAGAAGCCCATCGCCTCGCCCTGCGCGGTGAAATACAGGCCCGCGCCGAAGAACAGCGCCAGGAACAGCAGCAGCGGCGTCAGCGCGAGTGCGCTGGGGCGGACGGTCATCGTTCGGGCACCTCGACGTGGGCGGGCATTGTGCGCACGTCGCCGGTGCACGTCATGGCGACGGACGGGACGCTCGCATACGAAAAACGGGACGCCGAAGCGTCCCGTCTGGTTCCACTCGCTGACGCGGCGGCACGTTACAGGCGCGCGGCGATCGCCTTGGCGAAGGCCATGGTGTTGCCGGTGCCGCCGAGGTCCGGCGTCACGCCGTCCTTGGCATCGAGCGTGGCGACGATCGCCTTGCGCAGGCGCTCGGCCTGCTCGGGCATCGCCAGATGGTCGAGCATCTGTGCGGCGGCGAGCAGCAGCGCACAGGGATTGGCAACGCCCTTGCCGGCGATGTCGGGCGCCGAGCCGTGGACGGCCTCGAAGATCGCCGCATCGGCGCCGATGTTCGCGCCAGGTGCCAGGCCCAGGCCACCGACGAGACCGGCGCACAGGTCGGAGATGATGTCGCCGAACAGGTTGGTCGTCACGATGATGTCGAACTGCTCGGGGCGCATCACCAGCTGCATGCAGGTGTTGTCGACGATCATCTCGTTGGCTTCGATGTCCGGATATTCGGCCGCCACTTCACGGGCGATCTTCAGGAACAGGCCCGAGGTGCTCTTGAGGATATTGGCCTTGTGGACGATCGTGACCTTCTTGCGGCCGGTCTTGCGGGCCAGCTCGAAGGCATAGCGCACGATGCGGTCCGAACCCTTGCGGGTGATGCGGGTGATCGACACCGCGGTCTCGCCGTCGGCCGACACTTCCTGGCCTTCGCTGATGTACGAGCCTTCGGTGTTCTCGCGGATCGTGATCAGGTTGACGCCATCGGCGAAGCGCGAGCGCGTGTTCGGGAACGACGTCGCCGGACGCACATTGGCGTAGAGGTCGAACTGACGACGCAGTTCGACGTTGATCGAGCTGAAACCGCCACCGACGGGCGTGGTCAGCGGGCTCTTGAGCGCGATCTTGTTGCGACGGATCGAATCGAGCGTCGCGGCCGGCAGCAGCTCGCCGTGCTTCTCGAGCGCCATCAGGCCGGCGTCCGCGTCTTCGTACTTGAGGCCCAGCTGCATCGCGTCGAGCACGTGCAGGGTGGCGTCCATGATCTCCGGGCCGATGCCGTCGCCGCGGATGACCGTAATGGTGTGCGTCATGTGGGGAGGGATTCCGTGCGCTGGGACGACGCGCCTAGCCCGCCGTCAGTTGAAAGGGAAACCATCGCATTATGCCCGATGCGCCTGACGCGCCCCAAACCGGGGCACGGCATGCGGCGCGCCGGCAGCCCGCCAGAAGGCGCGGCGCCGGTACGCGAAGATGGTCACTCGTGCGCGTGTGCGGCCGGCGCGCCGGCGTCGCCCTGCTCGAGCCGGTCGAGGAAATCGACCGCGCGGCGCAGATGCGGAATCACGATGCTGCCGCCCACCACCAGCCCCACCGAGAAGGTCTCGAACATCTCCTCGCGGCTGGCGCCGGCCTCCTTGCACTGGGCCACGTGATAGCTGATGCAGTCGTCGCAGCGCAGCACCAGCGATGCGACCAGGCCGAGCAACTCCTTGGTCTTCACATCGAGCGCGCCGGCCTGGTAGGTCTGGGTGTCGAGCGCGAAGAAACGCCGCACGACCTGATTGGGCTCGGCCAGGATGCGCTCGTTCATGCGCTTGCGGAACGCGGTGAACTCGGCGATGCGATCGCCCTCGTCGGCGCCGCTCACGATGCCGCGCCCTGGACCAGCGGCAGAAAACCGCCCTGACGGTGCAGCGCCATCATGTCGTCATAGCCGCCGACGTGGGTGTCGCCGACGAAAATCTGCGGCACGCTGGTGCGCCTGGCGCGCGCCATCATGCGTTCGCGCTCGGCCGGATCGAGGTCGACGCGTACCTCGCGCCACGCCAGTCCCTGGCTCTTGAGGAAGGTCTTGGCAGCCACGCAGTAGCCGCAGATCGCGCTGGTGTACATCACGATTTCCGGCGCACTGCCGGTCGGGACGGAATCGGGGGAATCGGGGTTCACTGGCATCTCCGGAAACTTGTGCGGCGATTGTCGGTCAGATGGGGGCGCACGCGTGGGAATTCCATGCAACGCTTCGGTGCCGGACGCCGCCATCCGCTTAACATCGCGTTCACGCCTCGGCTCCAGGCCGCCGGCATGCTGCGCACTCGCCTCGCCCTAAAAACGATGTCTCCAGTCACGTCCTCTCGCCTCCCCGCCCGCCCCAGACTGCTGCCGCTGCTCGTGGCAGGCGGCCTCGCCATGGCGACAGTGGGCGCACCGGCCCAGGACACGCGGCTGCCCGATATCGGTTCGTCGGCCGGCAGCGTGCTGAGCCCGGCCAAGCAGTCCGAATACGGCCAGATGCTCCTGGCCCAGCTGCGGCACTACGACTACGTGCTTGAGGATCCGCTGGTCGACGGCTGGTTGCGCACCACCGGCAACCGCCTGGCAGCGTCGAGCGATCAGCCACAGCAGCCTTTCACCTTCTTCATGATGCGCGACCGCAGCATCAATGCCTTCGCCACCCTTGGCGGCTACGTCGGCATGAATGCCGGTCTGGTGCTCGCGGCCGAGTCGGAGGACGAGGTAGCCGCCGTGTTGGCGCACGAAGTGGCGCACGTGACCCAGTCGCACGTGCTGCGTGGTGTCGAACGCGCGCAGCGCGACCAGGTGCCGATGCTGTTGGCGATGCTCGGCGCGATCGCGGTGGCATCGCAGAGCGGCAGCAATTCGTCGGACGATGCGGCCATGGCGGTCATCGCCGGCGCCCAGGGCCTGGCCCTGCAACGGCAGATCGACTACACCCGCTCCAACGAATCGGAGGCCGACCGCCTCGGCATCCGCACGCTCTCGCGCGCCGGCTACGACCCCGACGCCATGGCGTCGATGTTCGAACGCATGCAGGCCGTGTCGCGCACCAACCAGGGCGGTGACCGCGAGCGTCTGCCCGATTACCTGCGCACCCATCCGGTCACCACGACCCGCATCAGCGAGGCGCGCGACCGCGCCGAGCGCATGGGCCGCGACACCGTGCAGGTCACCACCTCGACGCCGGAAGGCACGCGCACCGAGCGCGTTCCGGTCGACGGCGGCTACGAAACGCCCACGCGCGCGTTCGACAATCCCATGCTGCCGCTGGCACTGCGTCTGCCGCCCGGTGCCCTGTCGGGCATCGATGGCACCCAGTTCGGCTGGGCACGTGAGCGCCTGCGCGTGCTCAGTGCCAACACCCCCAGCCAGGCGATCCGCGAGTACGAGGCGATGCGGCGCACCGGCGCGCTGACCGATGCCCAGCGCTACGGTCTGGCCGTGGCGCGGCAACGCGCGAACGAGCTCGACGCCGCCGCCGAACTCTTCACCGCGCTGCTGGCCGAGCATCCGGGCGATGCCTGGCTCACGCTCGGCGCGGCCGAAACCGACACCCGCGCCGGCCGCACCGCCGCGGCCGATCTGCGCTTCGAGCGCCTGATCGAGCGCATGCCGCGCCACCCGGCGGTCGTACTGACCTACGCGAACGCGCTGGCCGAACGCAACACGCCCCAGGCCGGACAACGCGCCCAGGAGATCCTGCGTCCGCTGCTCAACTCCTCCGGTGGCGACCCCGCTTTCCAGCGCGCCTTCGCCCGCGCCAGCGAGATGGCCGGCGACGCGGTGCGGGCCGGCGAGGCGTGGGCCGAGGCGGCCTTTCTCGGCGGCCGGCCGGAACAGGCGCTGATCCAGCTCAACACCCTCAAGAAACGCGACGACCTGGATTACTACGCGCGGGCGCGGATCGATGCGCGCATCGCATCGATCACGCCCACGGTGCTCGAACTGCATCGCCAGGGCATCCGCGACGACGACCTGCGGCGCCGCTGACCGCATGCCGCCATCGGACCGTCATGTGCCGGTCGTATGCCCGGCTGCTGCATAAGCCGGCCGCATTGCATGCGGCGGCATTGATGTCGCCAAACCGTCACAAAACTGTCGTGTAATGGATCGCACCCAGACAGGGCCACGGAACGATCCATGCAGAAACGCATTCTCATCGTCGACGACGAACCGGCGATCCGCGACATGGTCGCGTTCGCGCTGCGCAAGGGCGAGTTCGAGCCGATGCACGCCGGCGACGCCCGCGAAGCCCAGTCGGCGATCGTCGACCGCGTCCCGGACCTCATCCTGCTCGACTGGATGCTGCCCGGCACCAGTGGCCTGGACCTGGCCCGGCGCTGGCGCAAGGACGTGCTGACCCGCGACATCCCGATCATCATGCTCACCGCCCGCGGCGAGGAAAACGACCGGGTCGGCGGCCTGGAAGCCGGCGTCGACGACTACGTCGTCAAGCCGTTCTCGGCGCGCGAGCTGCTGGCCCGCATCCGCGCGGTCATGCGCCGCGCCCGTGACGACGACGAGGACGGCAGCGTCAGCGTCGGCGCCCTGCGCATCGATGGCGCCGCCCACCGCGTATTCGCCAGCGACGCACCGGTGACGATCGGCCCGACCGAGTACCGCCTGCTGCACTTCTTCATGACCCACCCCGAACGCGTCTACAGCCGCTCGCAGCTGCTCGACCACGTCTGGGGCGGCAGCGTCTACGTCGAGGAGCGCACGGTCGACGTGCACATCCGCCGGCTGCGCAAGACGCTCGAACCCAGCGGGCTGGACGGGATGGTGCAGACGGTGCGGGGGTCGGGGTACCGGTTCTCGGCGTCGGTCTGACGTCATCGGTCCAAAAGTCGCACGCTTGCTTTTGATCTTCGAGACGGCGTGCCACAGATTGCACACCCGGAGGGCGGCGGGCATGGATGCCCGCCGTTTTCCGACCGAGCCAGGATGGCGAGTCGAAAAATGCCGGAACGAGTGACTGGCCGGGTGAGCTTCGTCGGGGAGGCTCTTTCTTTTGCTTACTTTTCTTTGGGCCAACAAAGAAAAGTGAGTCGCTCGCCGACAGGCGAGTGAAAGCCCTGCACTTCGCTTGCGTCGCAGGAACATCGAATGCTTTCGTCCGCTGGCGCGGCCGAGTCCATTTCTTTTGGTAGACGCCAAAAGAAACGGAACCAAAGAAAAACGTCTCCCCGACGAAGCTCACCCGGCGCTTCATTCGTTCCGGGATTTTTCGACTCGCCATCCTGGCTCGGTCGAAAAACGCCGCACATCCATGTGCGGCGCCCTCCGGGTCCGCGGACTGCACAACGGCGTGGCGTTTGCTGAGAAGAAGCGGAGCCACGGCAACTGCAACAACGCACGCGACATCACCATGCGCACCCACAAGCGCCCCCTGCTCCAATACGTCAATCTGTCACCCGACCTTGCCTAGACTCGCCCACATGCCACCCCGTATCCATGCCGCCTGGACCCGCACGCTGCTGCAGCTGTTCGCCGTGCTCGGCGTCGCTGCGATCGTCGGTGTACTGCTCGGACATGCCTGGATGGCGCTGGCCATCGCTGCGCTGGGTGTCGTCGCCTGGCATTACTGGAAGCTCTACGACCTGCTGACGCGGCTGACCTCGCGCAGCCGTGTGCCGCCGCCGCAAGGAGACGGCGTGTGGCAGGAGACCGATCGGATGCTGCACCGGGGACAACAGGACATGCGCGCGCGCAAGCGGCGCCTGATCGCAATGCTGCGCGCCTACCGCGCGGTGGCTGCGGCGCTGCCGGATGCGGTGGTCGTGGTCGATCGCAACAGCCAGCGGGTGCAATGGTTCAACAAGGCGGCCACCACCCTGCTCGGCCTGCAGATGCCGCGCGATGTGGGCAAGCCGGTCGGCGACACACTGCAGCCGCTGCCGGTGGCGCACTGGCTGGCACAGGGTCGGCGCGCCGAACCGATGCTCGATGTGCCCTCGCCGCATTCGTCCGGCACACGACTGGAATTGCGGCTGATCCCCTACTCCGAGGATCTGTGGCTGCTGCTCGCCCGGGATGTCACCCGCATCATGAAGCTCGAGCAGATGCGCCGCGACTTCGTCGCCAATGTCTCGCACGAGTTGCGCACGCCGCTGACCGTCGTGCACGGCTATCTGGAAATGCTCGACCCGGCCGAACAACCCGACTGGGCGCCGATGCTGTCGGAAATGCAGAACCAGTCGCAGCGCATGACCCAGCTGGTCGAGGATCTGCTGACGCTCTCGCGTCTGGAGGCCCAGGAGAGCATCGGCGATGAGGTCGTCTCGATGGCGTCCATGCTCGCGACACTGCGACGGGAACTGGAAGTGCTCAGCCAGGGCCGGCACACGATCGCAATCGAGGACGCGTCGTCGACCGATCTGGTCGGTTCCACCCGTGAGCTGCACAGCGCGTTTTCCAACCTCGTCAGCAACGCCGCGCGCTACACGCCGCACGGCGGCCGCATCACCATCCGCTACGGCGCGCTGGAAGGCGGCGGCGTGATGCTGTCGGTCGAGGACACCGGCTACGGGATTCCCGCCGCGCATCTGCCGCGCATCACCGAGCGCTTCTATCGCGTGTCCACCAGCCGCTCGCGCGAATCGGGCGGCACGGGTCTGGGCCTGGCGATCGTCAAGCACGTTCTCCATCTGCACCAGGCACGGCTGGAGATCGACAGTGAAGTCGGTCGCGGCAGCCGCTTCGCCTGCCATTTCACCGCCGAGCGCGTGCGCGCCCGCGATTCCCAGTATTCCGGAGCCACCGCATGAGCGCCGCCTCTTCCCGTCTCCGCAAGGCCGCCAAATCTTCGCGCGGCGCGCCCGTTGCTGCCGACGCCGGCGAAGGCGCGGGCGATCCGCTGCGCGATGCGGCGCTGTATCTCAACCGCGAGCTGTCGCAGTTGGACTTCAACTTCCGCGTGCTGGCGCAGGCCCAGGACGAATCGGTGCCGCTGCTCGAGCGCCTGAAGTACCTGTGCATCTCCTGCACCAACCTCGACGAATTCTTCGAAATCCGCGCCGCCACCATGCGCCATGCGCAGGATTTCGGTGTGCCGCTGCCGCCCGACGGGCTCACCCCGGCCACCGTGCTCAAGCGCATCCACGAACGCACCGCCGAGCTGGTCGAGGGCCAGTATTCGTGCTGGAACCAGGTGTTGCGTCCGGCCATGTTCGACGCAGGCGTGCGGGTGCTCGGGCGCGACCAGTGGACGGCGCGGCAGACGCGCTGGCTGCGCGCCTATTTCCGTGACGAGGTCATGCCCGTGCTCTCGCCCCTGGGGCTGGACCCGGCGCATCCGTTTCCGAAGATCCTCAACAAGTCGCTCAACATCGTCGTCGTGCTCAAGGGCAAAGACGCGTTCGGCCGGGTGGGCAATCTGGCGGTCGTGCGCGCACCGCGTTCGCTGCCGCGGATCATCCAGCTGCCCGAAAGCATTTCAGGCGGCGAGTACGACTTCGTGTTCCTGTCGGCGGTGCTGTCGGAGTTCGTCCACGAGCTCTTCCCCGGCATGGAGGTCAAGGGCGCCTACCAGTTCCGCGTCACCCGCAACTCCGAGCTCATCGTCGACGAGGAGGAAGTGGAGAATCTGGCGCTGGCGCTGCGCGACGAGCTCGCCGGGCGCGGCTACCTGCGGGCGATGCGCCTGGAGATTTCGGCCAAGTGCCCCAAGCCCATCGTGCGCACGCTGCTACAGAACTTCGACCTGCCCGAGAACGCGGTCTACCGCATCGACGGCCCGGTCAATCTCAACCGCATCAGCCAGATCTTCGACCTGGTGCAGCGCCCCGACCTGAAGTTTCCGACCTTCCAGCAGCGCGTGCCCAAGGGCACCGATGCGATGTTCGAGTTGATCGCCGACGGCGACATGCTGCTGCACCATCCTTTCGACTCCTTCGCGCCGGTGCTCGAGCTGATCAAGCAGTCGGCCGAAGACCCGAACGTGCTGGCGATCAAGCAGACGCTCTACCGCACCGGCAAGGACTCGGCGATCGTCGAGCATCTGGTGCAGGCGGCGCGCAACGGCAAGGACGTGACCGTCGTCGTCGAGTTGCGTGCGCGCTTCGACGAGGAAGCCAACCTCGGTCTGGCCGACCGCCTGCAGGAAGCCGGCGTGCAGGTGGTCTACGGCGTGGTCGGGTTCAAGACGCACGCCAAGATGCTGCTGGTCGTGCGCCGCGAAGGCCGCAAGCTGCGCCGCTATGTGCACCTGGGTACGGGCAACTATCACGCCGGCACCGCGCGGGTGTACACCGACTTCGGCCTGCTGACCGCCGACCCGGACATCGGCAACGACGTGCACCTGCTGTTCCAGCAGATGTCCGGGCTGGCGCCGGCGATCGGTCTCAAGCGCCTGCTGCAGTCGCCTTTCACGCTGCACGCGGGTGTCATCGCGCGCATCGAGCGCGAGACCGCACACGCACGCGCCGGTCGACCGGCGCGCATCATCGCCAAGATGAACGCCCTCAACGAGCCGCAGGTCATGCGTACGCTCTACGAAGCCTCGCAGGCGGGCGTGCAGATCGACCTGATCGTGCGCGGCGCCTGTGCGTTGCGTCCCGGCGTGCCGGGCGTGTCGGAGAACATCCGCGTGCGTTCGATCGTAGGCCGTTTTCTCGAACACCACCGCGTCTACTGGTTCGCCAATGACGGGCAACCGGATCTGTTCTGCGCCAGCGCCGACTGGCTCGAACGCAATCTCCTGCGGCGTGTGGAGACCGGCTTCCCGATCCTCGACCCGGACATCGCCACACGGGTGAAGACCGAGTCGCTCGACAATTACCTGGCCGACAACCTCAACGCCTGGATGCTGCGCGAGGACGGCCGCTACGAGAAGCTGGTGCCGGAGGACGGCGCCATGCCGCATTCGGCGCAGGGCTGGCTGCTCGCGCATCTGTGTGGCTGAGGCGTCTGCGCGGCATGCATTAACATGCGCGCTCCCCCACCGGCGTCGGCGCTCGTGCGCTGCGCGCCCCGCAGGATCGCCATGACCGGCCAAGACACGCTCGCGCTCGCCGAGGCCCTGACCGCACCGATCGAGGACGGCGACATGCTCGCCGCGATCGACCTGGGTTCCAACAGCTTCCACATGATCGTGGCCCGCTATACGCTGGGCCAGCTGCGCGTCGTCGACCGTCTGCGCGAAACCGTGCGCATGGCCGAAGGTCTCGACGGCCGCGGCGGCCTGAGCGCCGATGTGCGCCAGCGTGCGCTGCAATGCCTGTCGCGTTTCGGCGAACGCATCCGCGACATTCCGCCGCAGCGCGTGCGCGCGCTGGCCACCAATACCGTGCGCCGCCTCGCTGCGCCGCAGGCCTTTCTGGTGCCGGCGGAAACCGCGCTGGGCCATGCGATCGAAGTGATCTCGGGCCGCGAGGAAGCGCGCCTGATCTATCTGGGCGTGTCGCATGCGCAGCCGCCCAAGCCCGGCCAGCGCCGGCTGGTGATCGACATCGGCGGCGGTTCCACCGAATGCATCATCGGCAGCGGCTTCGATGCACTCGAGCGCGAGAGCCTGCAGATCGGCTGCGTGGCGAGCACGCGGCGCTTCTTTCCCGGCGGCAAGCTGTCGAAGAAGCGCTGGCGCGAAGCGCTGGCCGAGGTGTCGGCCGAGTTCCAGCAGTTCGCCAGCACCTATCGTGCGCTCGGTTGGCAGGAGGTGGTTGGCGCGTCGGGCACCAACAAGGCGATCGCCGAGATCTGCGCGACGATGAAGCTCACCAAGGGCGCGGTCACCGCACCGGCACTGCCCGTGGTGCGTGACACCCTGCTGCAGGCCGGTCACATCGATGCGATCGCGCTGCCCGGTCTGTCCGACGACCGCCGTCCGATCATCGCCGGCGGCGTGCTGGTGCTCGAAGCCGCCTTCCAGGTGCTGGGTATCGAGCGCATGCACGTGAGCAAGGCCGCCATGCGCGAAGGCGTGCTGCGCGACATGCTCGGCCGCGGCGGTGAGGACGACCCGCGCGAGACTTCGATCGAGGCGCTGGGCAAGCGTTACGGCATCGACGACGTACAGGCCGCGCGTGTCGAAGCGACGGCGCTGCGCCTGTTCGACCAGGTTGCGCGCAGCTGGAATCTCGACGGCGACGATCTGCGCATGCTGGCCTGGGGGGCGCGCGTGCACGAACTGGGCCTGGTCATCGCCCACAGCCAGTACCACGTGCACGGTGCCTATCTGCTCGAGCATTCGGACATCGCCGGCTTCTCGCGCCAGGAGCAGCAGTTCCTCGCGGCGCTCGTGCGTTGCCAGCGCCGCAAGGTCGGCAAGTCCGCCTTCGAGGCCCTGCCCGACCGTCTGCTCCAGCAGGCCCGCCGCACCGCGGCGTTGCTGCGGCTGGCGGTGTTGCTGCACCGCAGTCACGAAGTCGACGAGATCCCGCGACTGGAGGCCGTCGCCGACGGCCCGATGCTGCGGTTGCGGTTCTCCCGCCAGTGGCTGGACGCACGCCCGCTGCTGCGCACCGATCTGGAAGGCGAGCCCGATGACATGAGCGCTCTGGGCATCACGCTGGTGCTCAGCGCCGACTGACGCCGCTCTGCCGGGCGCACCTGCGCGCCTGTGAAGGCGGCACGCAGGGCGTCGGCGCTGTCACCGAAGCGTCAAGCCGCGGTCATCGGAGCGGCATCGTCGGCGCGCAAGCTGCGTCCAGCCAGCGACCGGACCGAACGATGCGCTACGCGATCGTCACCGATACCTACACGCCCGACATCAACGGGGTGGCCCTGACGCTGCAGTCCTACGTTCGCGGTCTGCGCGCACGCGGACACGAGGTCGAGGTGATCCGCCCGGCCCGCATCGGCGAACCGTCCGGCGGCGATGCGAGCACACTGCGTGTCCGCGGCATCCGCGTACCGCGCTATCCCGGCCTGCGGCTCGCCTTTCCGGCCGGCCAGCGCCTGCGACAGCGCTGGCACGACGCACGACCCGATGCGATCTACGTCGCCACCGAGGGTCCGCTGGGCTGGTCGGCGCTCAACGCGGCGCAGGCGCTCGACATTCCGGTCGTCACCGCCCTGCACACGCGCTTCGACCTCTACATGTCCGCCTACGGCGTGCCCTGGCTGCAACCGGCGGCGCTGTCGTGGATGCGCCGATTCCACGCCCGTGCCGACGCGACCCTGGTCGCGACCCAGGCCCTGGCCACCGAGCTGCGCGAGGCCGGCATCGGCCATCCGGTCGTGCTGTCGCGCGCGGTCGACTGCGCGCAGTTCGATCCGGCACGCCGCGACGCCGCATTGCGTACACAGTGGGGCGCCGCCGACGACGGACTCGTCGCGATCCACGTCGGCCGCATCGCCACGGAGAAGAACCTTGGCCTGGCGGTGCGCGCATTCCGCGCCCTGCAGTTCGAACGTCCCGACGCGCGCATGGTTTTCGTCGGCGACGGACCCGAACGCGCGGCGCTGCAGGCGGCCCATCCCGATTTCATCTTCACCGGCCCGCATCGTGGCGACGACCTCGGCCGCCACTTCGCCAGCGCGGACCTGTTCCTGTTTCCCAGCCGCAGCGAAACCTTCGGCAACGTGGTGCTCGAATCGATGGCCTGCGGCGTGCCACAGGTGGCCTTCGACCACGGCGCGGCCACCGAGCACCTGTGCGACGGCCACCACGGCGCGCGCATCGCCGGCGACGACGAGGACGCCTTCGTCGCCGCTGCAGTCGCGCTGTCGGGCGACCCCGCAACGCGTCGCGTGATGGGCCTGTCCGCACGCGAAGCCATGCGCCGGCTCACGCCCGCGCACGTCGCCGACGATCTCGACGCGCTGCTGACCGGCCTGCGCGGCCGCGACGCCGGCGTGTGCGCAGCGCTTCCAGTCAAAACCGATGCCGAGGACGCCGATGCACGCCACGCCGCGTAGCCGACTGCTCCATCACGACACCGGCTGGTGCCTGCGGGCCAACCGCGCCTGCACCTATCGCTGGATCCGCCGCTACTTCGCCGCTGTCAGCCGCCTTGGCGACGGCGTGTTCTGGTACGGGCTGATGGGTGTGCTGGTGATCCTCGACGGGTTCGAAGGCCTCATGGCGGCCGCCCATATGCTGCTCACCGGCGGCGTCGCCCTGCTGCTCTACAAGTCCCTCAAGCGCTGGACCCGGCGCCCCCGCCCGTTCGCGGCCGACGGCCGTATCCGCGCCTGGGTCGCGCCGCTCGACGAGTTCAGCTTCCCATCCGGCCACACCCTGCACGCGGTGTCGTTCGCGATCGTCGCGGTGGCCTGGTACCCGATGCTGGCCGGCCTGCTGGTGCCGTTCGCGGCGAGCGTCGCGGCCTCGCGCGTGGTGCTGGGGCTGCACTATCCGAGCGATGTGCTGGCGGCGACGGCGATCGGCAGCGGGTTGGGTGCGACCTCGTTGTGGGTGGTCGGAATCATCTGATCCGGCGCCTTCGCCTGCTTCGTCGTCACCGTTGCCTATGCGGTTGCGGTTGCCGTTGCTCTTGTTCCGCATGAAACGCATCGTCGCCTCAAGGCTGGCAGACCCGGAGGGCGCCGGCCATGGATGGCCGGCGTTTTCCGACCGAGCCAGGATGGCGAGTCGGAAAATCCCGGAACGGATAAATCGCCGGGTGAGCTTCGTCGGGGAGACGTTTTTCTTTGGTTCCGTTTCTTTTGGTGTCTACCAAAAGAAATGAACTCGGCCGCGTCAGCGGACGAAAGCGTTTGATCTTCCTGCGACGCAAGCGAAATGCAGTGCTTTCACTCGCCTGTCGGCGAGCGACTCACTTTTCTTTGCTGGCCCAAAGAAAAGTAAGCAAAAGAAAGGGCCTCCCCGACGAAGCAGCCCCAGCCGTCGTTCGTCCCGGCATTTTCCGACTCGCCATCCTGGCTCGGTCGGAAAACGGCGGGCATCCATGCCCGCCGCCCTTCGGGTGTTCGAGCGGCGGTGCGCCGTCACGAAGATCAAGAACAGGCTGTGCCGACGCAGTGCCACTACACGTGAATCACTCGAAAGCCGACACCACCGCCCGCGCCAGCGCGGGCCGGTTCTGGCCCGGCCAGTCGCGATCGTTGTCGACCTGCGCTCCCGCCCGCGCCGATTCCAGCGCGTCGACGTCGATGTCGGCAATGGCCCAGACATCGGTATCGCCACTGTCGACGAGCACGCCATCGGACGGAAAACCGACATCCATCGGCGCGAAGATGCCGGCCGTGCCGGTGTTGATGTCGAGCACCGGCGTCCATGGGGCTTCGCCGGCGGTCACCGACTGGGCGACGAAACAGCGGTTTTCCAGCGCGCGGGCCAGGCAGCCGGTGCGCACACGGGTGGCGCCGGCGTCGGTGTCGGTGCAACTGGGGACCAGCAGCAGACGTGCGCCGGCTTCCCATTGCGTGCGGACGGGCAGCGGAAATTCGATGTCGTAGCAGATGGCGATGCCCGTGCGCACGCCACCCAGGTCGAAGACCTTGAGCGCATCGCCCGGCTCGATGACGCCGGTCTGCTTTTCGAAGCCGGTCAGCTGCAGCTTGTCCTGCCAGCCGTGGCCGCCGTCGGGGGAGAACACGTCGCTGCGATTGCGGTAGCGGCCCTGGCCGATGTCGACCAGGAACGAGCCGGCGACGATGTGCAGGCCAGTATCGCGCGCGATGCCCGCAAACAGCGTCAGCCAGTCGTCCCGATAGCGCTGGATTGCGGCCAGCTGGGCGCGGGTATCGCGGCGCACGGCCTCGTCGAAGGTCGCGGCCAGCTCCAGCGCCAGATATTCGGGCAGCACGGCGACCTGGGCGCCCTGAGCGGCGGCGTCGCCGAGCAGGCGGCGCTGATGGGCGGCGAAGGCCTCGAAGTCGGGCGGCATGCCGATCGCATACCGGGCGGCGGCGATCCTCATGCTTCGTTCTCCAGTGGCCGGGTCCAGAACGTGAGCGGATGCAGCACCTCGCCGGCGCCAATCTCGTTCCAGCGCAGCAGCATCGTCATGCCGGGTTGGCGCACGTAGCCGCGCCTGTGCCAGAACGTGTCGTTGTCGCGATGTCCGGCCGGACGACGCGGGTCGTCGGGCGCGCGGTCGACTGCGGCAAAGGCGGTCATGTCGAAGCCGCCCAGTGCGCGGGCGTGCGCTTCGCGCAGGTCGAAGAAGCGGTGGCCGATACCGTGCCCGCGCCACTGCGGCAGCAACACCGACTCGCCGAAGTAGAAGACGCGGTCGATGGCCACATCCTGGTCCGCGAAAGGCGCCTGGAACTCGGCCGCGTCGTCGGCCAGCGGCAGGCCTGTCGAGGCGCCGACGACGGTGTCGCCATCGAAGGCGAGCACGAACACACTGCGCGGCGAGCGCGCATACGCGGCGAGATAGTCGCGTTCGTAAGCGGCATCGCCGGCGTAGAGATAGGGCCAGTCGCGGAATACGGTCATGCGCAACTGCGCGACGGATTCGAGCCAGGGTTGCATGGCCTCGCCCGACAGCGCACGCACGGTGGGAGCTTGCGGATTCATGCGGGAAGTCTGGCATGCGTGCCGTCGTACATCCGTCGCGGGCGCGGAACGCAGCGTGGCAGCGGAGCCCGGGACGTGGCGCTTCCCTTCCCCTGCTTTCGAGAAAAGGTCGGGCCGCCTCCACACACGGCACTTTCGCAAGATTGCCCAAGAACGACGTCATCCCCGCAAGAGCGGGGATCCAGCGACTCCAGACCTTCGAAGCGAAAGGCACTGGATTCCCGCTTCCGCGGGAATGACGTCGAACGTTTCGCGAATGAAGCCTCAGTGCTTCGGCAGTGGAGGCGGCGTCGATGCCGACGTGGCGGCCACCTGGTACCAGTCGACATGGCGCGTCACCAGCATGATCGCGGCAAGACAGACGAACAGCAGGCCGGCCCCGAGTACCAGTGCGTTGTCCTCGGAAACCAGCAGGCCGTAGAGCGCCGCATACAGCAACGCCAGGCCGGCGGCGAAGCCGAAGCCACGCAGGCGACTGCGCAGCACTGCCGACAGGTACACGCCGATCAGGCCGATGCAGGCAACGCTGGCTGCGAGATATGACCAGGCGAAGGCGACGTGCTCCGACAGCCCGAGCAGCAGCAGGAAAAAGATCGCCAGCGCCAGCCCGACCAGGCCGTACTGGATCGGATGGATGCGCAGGCCGCGCATCATCTCGAACATGAAAAAGGCGGTGAAGGTCAGCAGCACGAACACGATGCCGTACTTGCTGGCACGGTCGGCGCGCGTATAGGCATCGACCGGATCGACCAGCGAAATCCCCAGCACGTCGATGCCGACATCGCCCTGCCCGCGCAGCATGGCCGCGGTGTGGGCCTGCGCGCGGGTGCCGTTGCGATACTGCAGTTGTGCATCACTGGCCAGCGACGACACCGTCCATTGGGCACTGAAGCCATCGGCGCGAACCTCGCGACTGCGAGGCAGGAAGCGGCCGTTGAACTGCGGATGCGGCCAAGCCGAATCCAGCGACACGCGGTTTTCGTCTGCCAGCGGCAGCACGGCCAGCGATTCGGCGCCGGTGAGTTCGAAATCCAGCACCGAGCGCATGCGCAGAGCCGCGCCGGCGCGCACGGGCTGCGCCATCGGAGCGTGCAGGCCGCTGCCGCCGTCGCTCATCGCGCCCTGCTTGAGCGCGACTCCGGCACCGTCGACGCGCAGGCGCGGCGTACCGCGCAGGCCGCGCACGTCGGCGATGCTGTAGGAGATCCAGGGCGTGCCGATCGTGCGCGGCGGCGCGCCGTCGACATCGGCCGGTATGCGCACGTCGAAGTCCGCCGCGACCTGTCCGCCGAGCGCGTACATGCGCACCTCGTGCAGGCCCAGATGGCGCAGATACGGCGACAGCGTGCCGCTCATGTCCATCGTGCGGGGGAAGAATGTCCAGGTGCCGCTGCGATCGCGCCAGACCCGACCCACCGGCCGGCCCTGGGCGTCGGTGTCTTCCACCTCCACGCGCTCGGTGTAGGGCACGATCAGCACCGGCGCACCCAGGGTCTGTGCACCGGCCTCACTGGAGGCGATCCGGGCGACCGCCGCCTGGCGATGCTGCTCGCGGTCGTGGATGACGGCGCGGATCAGCACCAGTGGTATCAGAATCGCCAGGCTCAGCCCGGCGACGACCAGGATCTTCAGCATCAGTCGCATCGCGACGCTCCTCGCTAAGGGAGCGCGCAGGCTGCATCCCGTCGGTGGCGACACGCGGTGGGCTGTGTGAAGCGAAGACGAAGTCTCAGGCGACCGAAGGCAGCGGGAGTTGCAGCAATGCCCGCGTGCCGCCGCCTTCGCGCGGCATCAGCTGGACGCGGCCGCCGTGGAGGCTCGCGACCTCGGCCACGAACGCCAGCCCCAGCCCGCTGCTGCGGCTGCGGCCGCCGGGCCGGGGCAGCGAATAGAACCGCTCGAAGACGCGGTCGCGGGCGTAGTCGGGAATGCCCGGTCCGCGATCGGCCACGGTGATCGCCACCCCCGACTCCGAGAGACATGCGTCGACCTCGACCACGCCGCCGGCGGGCGAAAAATCGCAGGCATTGTCGATCAGGTTGCTCAGCGCCTGTCGCAACAGGAAGGGGTCGCCGCGCAGCTGCAGGGCGCCCTGCCCGTCTTCGATCGTGCAGCGCACGCGCACCGGACGTTCGGCGAACGGCGTGGCGGCCGCGTCCAGCAATGCGGCCAGGCCGACATCGCCGGGTTGTTCGATCCGCTGCAGATGTTCGACGGCGGCCAGCGCCAGCAGCTTGTCGATCATCTGCGCCATGCGCTCGCTCTGTTCGCGCACGCTCGCTGCGAAGCGGGCCCGGTCGGCCTCGGGCAGCGGCGACTCCAGCAACTCCGCCGCGCCGCGCACCGCCGCCAGCGGCGCCTTGAGCTCATGGGTCAGTGCGTGTACGTAGCGCTCGACGTACTGCTTGCCCTCGAGGCGTTCGCGCATCGTTTCCAGCGCGCGGCCGAGATCGCCGAACTCGCCTGCGGCGCGCGGCAGGCTGGCGCGCTCGCCCGCGGTGACCGCGTCGGCGTAGCGGCGCAGCCCGACGAGCTGGCGCGACAGCCACCACGATGCGAGCAAGCCGACCGCCAGCGCGGTGCCCAGCAGCACGAAGCCCCAGCGCAGGATGGTGCGTTCGCTGCGCGCGATGAAGGGCGCGATCGCGCTGTTGGGCTTGGCGACCGTCAACACGCCGACGATGCGATTGCCATCGCGAATGGGCGCTGCGACATGCATCACCGAGCTCCGGTCGTCGCCCGGATCGCTTTGCGTGGAGCGGGCGCCGTAGCGGCCGCGCAGGGTGAGATAGACATCGTTCCAGCGCGAGAAATCCCGGCCGAGGTCGCGGCCGGCCGAATCGAAGACCACGACGCCGTCGGCGTCGGTGACATAGACCCGATAGTCGGCCTGCGCCTTGTAGAAGCCCCAGATGTTCGCGCCGATCTCGCGCGCGCCCAGCGCCCGCACGCGCGCGGCGAAGCGGCCATCGTCGATGCGGCCGTCGAGAAAGTCGTCGGTGGCCAGTTCGGCGAGCACGTTCGCCGTATCGGCCAGGGTGTCTTCCATCGCCTGGCGCACACCGGGCTTGATCTCCTGGGTGAACACGCGCATCAGCAGGAACGCCGCGAGCGCGACGATCAGGAAATAGCCCAGCAGGATGCGCAGGCCGATCCGCACGTCAGTCGAGGTCCAGCGAATAGCCGATGCCGCGATGGGTGCGCAGCGGGTCGGCCCCCGGGGCGATCTGGCGCAGCTTGCCGCGCAGCGTCTTGACGTGGGTGTCGACCGTGCGATCACCGCTGCCGAGCGCGTCGCCCCAGACACGGTCCATCAGTTGCGCGCGCGTCAGCACCGCACCGGGCCGGGCGAGCAGCGCCGCCAGCAGGCCGTATTCGTAGCGCGTGAGGTCGAGCGGGTGGCCGTGGTAACGGATGCGGCGTCCTTCAACGTCGTGCGCGAACCCGCCGGGCGCTGCAGGCGTCTCGTGCGCCGGCGGCGTCGCCCGCCGCAAGGCCACGCGCACGCGCGCCAGCAGCTCGCGCAGCGAGAACGGTTTGGCGATGTAGTCGTCGGCGCCCAGATCGAAGCCGAGCACCCGCTCCGCCTCCGAGGCCTGCGCAGTGAGGAACACCACCGGCAGCGGCGCACGCCGCCGCAACTCGCCGCACAAGGCGAAACCGCTGATGTCCGGCAGGCCCACGTCGAGGATCGCCAGGTCGAACGCACCGTCGTCCATCGCCTGCAGCGCGGCCCCTCCGTCCAGGCAATGGCGCACCTCATGGCCGTCGGCCCGCAACGCGTAGGTCACGGTGTCGGCAATCGCGGTCTCGTCCTCGACCAGCAGGATGCGTTTCATGGGGCGGACAGCGCTGGAGAGGAACGGCGTCGCGAATTCTGTCACGCCTGAACCGGCGACGGGATCATGCGCGGCACCGATGGATGACGGTGCCCGGAGGACCCGCCGCTGAAGCGGCTGCAGCGGTGCTCACACCCGGTGCGTCAGGGCGTCTTTGAATCGATCTGGAAGTTCTTCGGACTGCCGGGGCGTGGCCGGCTACGCTATCGCAATGAATTACCAGCACGCGTTCCATGCCGGCAACCACGCCGACGTTCTCAAGCACGTGGTGCTGCTCGCGATCTGCGATGCACTGACGATCAAGCCGGCCGCCTGTTTCGCGCTCGATACGCATGCCGGCGCCGGCGTCTATCACCTGGGTGGCGAGCAGGCGCGGCGTACCGGCGAGGCCGATGACGGCATCCGTCTGCTGCAGGCCAGCGCGCCGCGGCAGCCGCTGGTCGCGCGCTATCTGTCCGCGGTGGCCGCCTGCCGCGCCGTGCATGGCGCCGACGCCTATCCGGGCTCGCCGTGGCTGCTGGCCCACGCCCTTCGCGACCAGGACCGCATCGCCTGCTGCGAGACCGAATCCGCGGTCGCGGGCGCGCTTCGACATGCAGTCGGCGCCGACGACCGCGTGTCCATCCACGGCAGTGACGGCTATGGCGCGATGAAGGCGCTGCTGCCGCCGCGCCACGGCGCCCAGCGTCTCAATCGCGGACTGGTGCTGATCGACCCGCCCTACGAGGCGCAGATCGCCGAATTCGACACCGCCTTCTACGCGATGCGCGACGCACTGGCGCGCTGGCCGCAGGGCATCCAGATGCTGTGGTATCCCATCAAGCAGCGCCGCACGCTGACGCCCTTCATGCGCCAGGCGGCGAAGTTGCAGACCAGGGCCACGCTGGTCGTCGAATTGCTGGTGCGTGCCGACGACTCGCCGCTGCGCATGAACGGCAGCGGCCTGCTGATCCTCGATCCGCCCTGGCAGCTGGCCACCGCTCTGGCGCCTGCCCTGGAAGCCCTGCGCGGGGCGATCGGCGAGGCCGGTGCCGACACCCGGTTGCACTGGATTCGCGAGCCGACCTGAGGCGCGCCAGGCGGTTCGGGGATGAATACGCGGACGTATGCCCCTAGTCGTCATCCTTCACGGTTCGTGAATAGACCGCCCGGGTATGGTCGGCCCCACCGTCCAATCGCGACCCTCGATGACCGCACGCAACCGACTCCCGCCTTGGCACGAGGAAATCCGCCTCGCCAACGGTCGCCAGGTGCTGATCCGCCCGATCCGGCCCGCCGACGCCGAGCCGCTCCGCGCATCGTTCGCGCTGCTCGAACCCGACGAGGTCCGGCAACGCTTTCTGTATGCCAAGACCGAACTGTCCCCGGAAACGGCCAACCGCCTGACCCAGCCCAATCCCAAGTCGGAGTTCGTGCTGGTCGCCGCCGAGCCCTACACCCCGGGTGACGCCCTGGTCGGCGCGGTCGCACGCGCGGCCGTGCTGCCGGGCACGCGCCAGGCCGAATTCCACATCCTGGTGAGCCACTACGTCGCCGGCATGGGCCTGGGTCGTCACATGTTGCGGCGCCTGGTGCGCTGGGCCAAGGGCAAGCGCCTGGAGCGGATCTTCGGCGACGTGCTCGAGGAGAACGAGCCGATGCTGGCACTGGCGCGATCACTGAGCTTCCAGCTGCAGCCGATCGAAACGCCGGGGATGATCCGGGTGTCGCTGGAGCTCAAGAAGCAGGTCATCGACACCGTGCCCAACGTCCGCCTGGGCTGACCGGGCGCGCCGCCTTGTGCGGCGCCGCGGGCCGCGTCGCAAGCGCTGCGACGCGGTCGTCTAAACTTTCCACCTCTTGCGCGCCGGCCTCTGGCTTTCGGCGCTGTCGTCGTTTTGCGTGCCGCAATCTACCGGAACCCCTGTATGCCCGACGCCGTGTCCGCTCCGCCTCCCCTGCCGACCGCCGGCCACGCCCGCGCCTGGTGGCGCGCGCCGGCCAGTCGCAGCGCGCTCGCCTGGGCGGTGCTGCAGGCGGCGCGCGTGCATGCCGGACCTGTGCTGCTGGTCGCGCGCGACAACCATGGCGCGCACCAGCTCGAGCATGACCTGCGCACGCTCGGTGCCGGCACTGCCGCGCTGCCCGTGGTCCCGTTCCCCGACTGGGAGACCCTGCCCTACGACCGCTTCAGCCCGCACCCGGACATCGTCTCCCAGCGTCTGGCGGCCCTGCACCGGCTGCCGTCGCTCAAGCGCGGCATCGTCGTGGTGCCTGTGCAGACACTGATGCAGCGCCTGGCGCCGGTGAAGCACATTGCCGGCGCGAGCTTCGATCTGACCGTCGGCCAGACCCTCGATCTCGATGCCGAGAAGCGCCGTCTCGAAAGCGCGGGCTACGCCCATGTGCCGCAGGTCCACGACCCGGGCGACTTCGCCGTGCGCGGCGGCCTGCTCGATGTGTATCCGATGGGCGCCGACCAGCCCTACCGCATCGAACTGTTCGACGATGCGATCGAGACCATCCGCGCCTTCGACCCCGAATCCCAGCGCTCGCTCGACAAGATCGAGGCGCTGCGCATGCTGCCGGGACGCGAAGTGCCGCTGGACGAGGCCGCCACCACGCGCGCGATGGACGCGCTGCGCGAGCGCTTCGACATCGACACCCGCCGCAGTGGCCTCTATCAGGATCTCAAGGCCGGCGCGACGCCGGCGGGCATCGAGTACTACCTGCCGCTGTTCTTCGAGGCGCCGCGTCGGGCACTCGCCGAACGCGATGCCACGGCCGTCTCGACCGCGACGCTGTTCGACTACCTGCCCTCCGAGACCCTGCCCGTGCTCGATGCCGGTGCGGCCTCGTGCAGCGACCAGTTCTGGGACCAGATCGCCCACCGCTACGACCAGCTGCGCCACGACATCGAGCGTCCGCTGCTGCCGCCGGCCGAATTGTGGCTGCCGCCCGATACCTTGCGCGAGCGGCTCAACCAGAGCGTGCGCGTCGAAGTCTGCGACGCCACGCATGCCCGTTTCGAGCAGGCCGGTGCGCTCGGTGAACAACCCGCGCCGGAACTGCCCGTCGCCGCGCGTGATCAGTCCCCCGGCGCGGCCCTGTCGTCGTTCCTGGGCAGTTACCCGGGCCGCGTGCTGATCGCCGCCGACACCGCCGGCCGGCGCGAAGCGCTGCTGGAGGTGCTGCACGCCGCCGAACTGCGGCCCGCCGTGCTGCAGGACGTGCAGGCCTTCCTCGACGGCGATGCGCGGTTCGCGATCGCGGTCGCGCCGCTCGAGGACGGCTTCTCGCTCGACACGCCGCAGGTGACCCTGCTCACCGAACGCCAGCTGTTCCCCGAACGCGCCGCGCAGCCGCGTCGCCGCAAGCGCGCCGGCCGCGATCCCGAAACCATCATCCGCGACCTGGGCGAACTCAGCGAAGGTTCGCCGATCGTTCACGAGGACCACGGTGTCGGCCGCTACCGCGGCCTGATCGTGCTCGAGGCCGGCGGCCAGCCGGGCGAATACCTCGACATCGAGTACGCCAAGGGCGACCGGCTCTACGTGCCGGTCGCGCAGTTGCATCTGGTCAACCGTTACTCGGGCGCATCGCCCGAAACCGCGCCGCTGCATTCGCTCGGTGGCGAGGCCTGGACCAAGGCCAAGAAGAAGGCTGCCGACAAGGTCCGCGACGTCGCCGCCGAACTGCTCGAAATCCAGGCCAAGCGCCAGGCGCGTGCCGGTCTGGCGCTGGAAGTCGACCGGGCGATGTACGAGCCGTTCGCGGCCGCGTTCCCGTTCGAGGAAACGCCCGACCAGCACGCGGCGATCGAGGCGGTGATCCGCGACCTCTCCAGCAGTCAGCCGATGGACCGCGTGGTCTGTGGCGATGTCGGTTTCGGCAAGACCGAGGTCGCGGTGCGCGCGGCCTTCGTCGCTGCGGCCGCGGGCAAGCAGGTGGCGGTGCTGGTGCCCACCACGCTGCTGGCCGAGCAGCACTTCCGCAATTTCAGCGACCGTTTCGCCGACTGGCCGCTGCGCGTGGAGGTGCTGTCGCGCTTCAAGAGCACCAAGGAGATCAAGGCAGCGCTGGACAAGGTGGCCGAAGGCCAGATCGACGTCATTGTCGGCACGCACCGGCTGTTGCAGAAGGACGTGCGCTTCAAGGAACTGGGCCTGGTCATCGTCGACGAGGAACAGCGTTTCGGCGTGCGCCAGAAGGAAGCGCTCAAAGCCCTGCGCGCGAACGTGCATCTGCTCACGCTCACCGCCACACCGATCCCGCGCACGCTCAACATGGCCATGGCAGGCCTGCGCGATCTGTCGATCATCGCCACTCCGCCGGCGCACCGCCTGGCGGTGCAGACCTTCGTCGTGCCCTGGGACGATGCGCAGCTGCGCGAGGCCTTCCAGCGTGAGCTCAGCCGCGGCGGCCAGGTCTACTTCCTGCACAACGACGTCGAAAGCATCGGCCGCATGCAGCGTGAGCTTGAAGAACTCGTGCCCGATGCGCGCATCGGCATCGCCCACGGCCAGATGCCCGAGCGCGAGCTGGAAAAGGTGATGCTCGATTTCAACAAGCAGCGCTTCAACGTGCTGCTGTGCTCGACGATCATCGAATCTGGCATCGACATCCCCAACGCCAACACCATCATCATCAACCGCGCCGACAAGTTCGGCCTGGCCCAGCTGCACCAGCTGCGTGGCCGCGTCGGCCGCTCGCACCATCGCGCGTATGCGTATCTGGTGATTCCCGACCAGCGTTCGATCAGCAGCGACGCGAAGAAGCGCCTCGACGCGATCGCCTCGATGGACGAACTCGGCGCCGGCTTCACCCTGTCGACGCACGATCTGGAAATCCGCGGCGCCGGCGAACTGCTGGGCGAGGGCCAGAGCGGGCAGATGGCCGAAGTCGGCTTCAGCCTCTACACCGAGCTGCTCGAGCGCGCGGTGCGCAGCATCCGCCAGGGCAAGCTGCCCGATGTGGACGAGGTCGAGGCGCGCGGCGCCGACATCGAGCTGCATGTGCCGGCACTGATTCCCGAGGACTACCTGCCCGATGTCCACACGCGCCTGATGCTCTACAAGCGCGTCAGCGGTGCGAAGGATGTCGAGAAGCTGCGCGAGTTGCAGGTCGAGATGATCGACCGTTTCGGTTTGCTGCCCGATCCGGCCAAGCACCTGTTCGTCATCGCCGACCTGAAGATGCAGGCCACGGCGCTGGGCATCCGCAAACTCGATCTGGGCGAAGCCGGCGGTCGCGTGCAGTTCGTGGAGAAGCCGAAGGTCGACCCGATGGCGGTCATCCGCCTGGTGCAGGGCCAGCCGCAGCGCTATCGCATGGACGGGCCCGACATGCTGCGCATCACGCTCGATCTGCCCGACGCCGAAACGCGCCTGCAGGCTGCACGCGGCCTGCTGATCGCGCTGGCGCCGGGCAATACACGATGAGCGAGGGCGTCGCCCTGCCCGGCGATCTGGCCGCATCGCTGCACGCCCTGTCGGTGGCGCTGGACGAACGCGACAGCTATACGCACGGGCACTGCGACCGTGTCGGCCGGTACGCGGTCGAACTTGGCACATACGTCGGACTGGACGCCGCGCGCAGCGCGCATCTGGCGCTCGCGGCCCGCTTCCACGACATCGGCAAGATCGGCATTCCCGATCACGTGTTGCGGCACCCGGGGCGCCTGGACGGCGAGCGGCTGCAGATCATGCGCAGCCACTCGGTCCGCGGCGCGCGCGTGTTCGCGGCCACCGGACGCGACGATGCAATGGCCGTGGCGCGCATCATCCGCGCCCACCACGAGGCGATCGACGGCAGCGGCTATCCCGACGGCCTGGCCGGCGATGCCATCGCGGTGGAGGCGCGCATCCTCGCCGTGGTCGACGGCTACGACGCGATGACCAGCGACCGCCCATACCGCGCCGCCCTGGCGCACGACGAAGCCGTGCGCAGGCTGCGCGGCGATGCCGGCCGACGCCTCGACGGCGGCCTCGTGGAGGCCTTCATCGATGTGCTGGAGCGAGATCCGCACGCCCGCAGCCTGGCCTGAGCGCCATCGCAGTCAGCGCCTGCGTGGGCGCCTGCACAGCGCGCTCAGAGCCGCGAGAACGACCAGGACTGCATGCGGCCTTCGCGATACGGCATCACGCCATGGAAGGCGCGCGGGTCGCCGTCGAACACCAGCGGCAGGAACTGGCGGTCGCCCTCCCACAACGGCAGCTCGAGGATGCGGTCGACGTCCACCCACTCCAGCGTGCCTTCCGGGTTCGACGTCATCGGCGTGCCGCTCCAGGCTTCGATGACGAACAGGAACCCCAGCCAGTCCTCGCCATGCTTGCCGAAACCCGGCCAGCTGATCGTGCCGCGCAGCGTCATCGCCCCGCAGGTGATGCCGGCCTCTTCCATGATCTCGCGGCGCATGCCGGCCACGAGGTCCTCGTCCGGTTCCACCTTTCCGCCCAGGCCGTTGTACTTGCCCAGGTGATGATCACCCGGCCGCGCATTGCGATGGATCATCAGCACCCGACGGCGATCAGGCGACAGCACGTAGCCGAGGGTGGCGACGATCGGGGTGTAAGGCATTGCGCAGATCCGGCGGCGACGAAGGCCGCGCATTGTAGCGAGCCGCCCGACGGGCTCCGTGGCGGCGATACGGAGTCGCCACGTGGCACCCGCCGGCAACGCCGGTAGCCGCCGTGGAACCCGCGAGAGCGTTCAGCCGCGCATCGCGCGCATGCGGTCGAGCACCGACTTCAGTGCCAGCGGCCGCACCGGCTTGGGCAGCAGCGACAGCCCCGTCTCCAGCGCATCGCCACGCACCACACCGGTGTCGTCGGCGCTGACGATCAGCGTCGGGTGCGGACCGAAGCGCGCGCACAGCCGTGCATGCAGGGCGATGCCGGTGTCGCCGTCGTCGAGGTGGTAGTCGAACACCCACAGGTCCGCTGGCGCGGCGGCCATGGCGGCCGCCGCAGCCGCGCCATCGGTAACCGCGTCGACCGCGCAGCCCCAGCCACGCAGCAACGTCGCCATCGCGGCCAGCGCTGCCGGGTCGTTGTCGACGACCAGCACGCGCGCACCGGTGAGACCTGCACGCGTCACGGGGAGGTCGGCACCAGCGGCCACGGCCCGCGGCACCGCGATCGAGAACACGGTGCCGCTGTGCAGCCGGCTGCGCAGGGTGATCGGCGCACGCAACAACCGCGCGATGCGATCGGCAATCGCCAGCCCCAGGCCGAGTCCCTGCCCGGCCGCACCGTCGCCGCGGCGGAATTCCTCGAAGATCAGCGCCTGCTGCGCCACGGCGATGCCGGGGCCGGTGTCGTGGACTTCGATGCACACCTGCGCGCCCTGTCGACGCACGCCGATCAGCACGCTGCCGGCGTGCGTGTAGCGCACCGCGTTGCCGAGAAAGTTCTGCAGCACGCGGCGCAGCAGTTGCGGATCGCTGTCGACCCAGACGCGTACAGGCACGCAGCGGAAGTCCAGCTTCCGCTCGGCGGCCAGCGCGGCGAACTCGGAAGCCAGCGGTTCCAACACATCCGACAGCGGAAACGCGCGGGGTTGCGGCACCAGGCCCCCGGCTTCCAGACGCGACATGTCGAACAGGCCGGTCAGCAGATCGCTGGTGGAATCGAGTGCGCCACGGATCTGCCGCAGGCGCGGCGCCACGGTCGGCGGCAGTTGCTGCGACAGCGCGTCGGTGAACAGCTGCGCGGCGTGCAGCGGCTGCATGAGATCGTGGCCGACGGCGGTCAGAAACCGGGTCTTGGCCAGGTTGGCGCGTTCGGCCTCGCGCCTTGCCTGGTCGAGGCTGTCGGTGCGCTCGGCGACGCGCTGTTCGAGCGTCTCGTTCGACAGCCGCAAGGCCTGTTCGGTCTGACGGAAGGCGGTGACGTCGGTGAAGGTCGCTACGAATCCGCCACCGGGCATCGGATTGCCGCGGATCTCGATGACCTGCCCGCCCCGCAGGCGACGCTCGGCAACGTAGGGCGTGCCGGCACGCATGTGCCGCAGCCGTTTGGCGACCTCGGACTCGACGTCGACCGCGCCGATCAGACCGCTGTCGACGTTGTGACGTACCAGCGCGGCCACGTCCACGCCCACGCGCAGCAGTGACGGCGGATAGCCGAACAGTTCGGCATAGCGCGCATTCCACGCCACTAGGCGCAGCTGCTCGTCGACGACGCTGATGCCCTGGGTCATGTTTTCCAGCGCCGCTTCGAGTACGCGCTGGTTGAAGCGCAGATCCTGTGAGGCCTCATCGACGATCGCCGCCACGGTGTCGAAGTCCGGGCCCGCGTCGCGTCGCGCGGCATCGAGCAGCAGGCGTGCCGAGGCCGCGCCGAGCACCGCCGACAGTTCGCGCTCCAGGCGTGCCTGCATGCGACGCGGCACCGGCCCCTGCGCCGGCGCGCCCTGCAGAAGCGCATCGACGCGCGCGGCCGACAGGAAGCGCCGGCCGGCGTTGGCCAGCGTCTGCCGGCTTGCGCCCGGACCCCGGCGCCGGGCCGCGGTGTCATCGGCCGCGATACGCAGCGACAGCAGCAGCGTCACGCCGGTGCCGACGAACAGGCTCGCGCCGACCGCGCGTCCCAGCCGGCTCCAGCCGGTCAGACCGAACAGGCCATCGGGCGAGAGCCCGACCAGCGCGGCCGGCCATGTCTGCAGCCAGCCGGCCGTGTCGCCGGCGAGCATCGGCGGCAGCATCACCCAGGCCCAGGCCGCGAAGCCGGCCAGCACGCCGACAAGCGCCGCGAACGGCGGCGTCTGCGGCCGCAGCACCGCAAAGCCCAGCGCCGGCACCAGCGTCGCCAGCGCCGAGAACGACACCGCGCCCACATCGGCCAGCGCGTCGTTGCCGCTGACCATGCGGCTGTAGCTCCAGCCCAGCAACATGATCGCCACGATCACCGCCCGTCGCATCAACAGCAGCGCGCCGCGATGGTCGTCGACATCGCCCCGCGACCAGGCGCCGCGCAGCAGCCCGGGGGCGAACCAGTGATTGCCGATCATCAGGCTCAGCGTCAGCGTGCTGACGATGACCATGCCGGTCGCCGCGCTCAAGCCGCCGAGGAACACCAGCAGGGCCAGGCCCTCCTGACCCATCGCCAGCGGCAGCGCCAGCGCGTACATGTCCGAGGAAACCGAATCGCCGAGCAACGCCGTGCCCGCGCGCGCCAGCGGCAGCATGGGCAGCGCGATCAGCACCAGGTACAGCGGGAAACGCCAGCGTGCGCTGCGGATGTGCGATTCGTCGCGGCACTCGACCACGCCGACATGGAACTGGTGCGGCATGATGAACATCGCCGCGGCGCCCAGCAGTGCCAGCGGCACAAAACCACCGGTCGCCGGCGCCGGCATCTGCGCCACCTCGGGCGGCCCGCGCAGGCCGAACCACACGAACAGGCCCAGCGCGCCCATCGCCGCCAGTTTGAATAGCGACTCGAATGCCATCGCCAGCACCAGACCACGGTTGTGGCCCGCGGCGCTGGCGTGGCGGGTACCGAACAGCATCGTGAACAGCGCCATCGCCAGCGCCACGTACAGCGCGCTGTCGTGCCATGGCGCGCCGGTTCCGACGGCCGCCTGCGGCTGGCCCAGCAGCGTCGCGTAACTCATCGCCACCGCCTTGAGCTGCAGCGCGATGTAGGGCACCAGGCCGAGCGCGACCACCAGCGTGACCGTCGCTGCGAGCCAGGCATCGCGCCCGAGGCGCGAGGCGATCAGATCGGCCAGAGAAGTCGCATTGCTGTCGCGCGCCAGCCGCATCAGGCGCAGCAGCACCGGCCAGGCAAGCAGGTGGAAGAGAATCGCGCCCAGAAAGGTGGGAGGGAGCGGCCAACCGTAACGCGCGGCCTGGGTAACGGTGCCGTAGAACGTCCACGAGGTGCAGTGCACCGCCAGCGACAGCACATAGACGTGCCGCCAACGCCGCGCGAACGCATCGGGGCGCCGCTCACCGTAGACCGCGGCGGCGAACATCGCTGCCAGCCACACGGCGACGGCGAACACCACCGTGCCCGCGCTCAGCACGCCGGACACCACGCGCGTGTTGTCGAGGCCGGTATCACGGCAAATGGCTCCCCTTCGATCGCCGGCGAGCATAGCGCAGCATCGACGCCGCTCCGGACGCACAAAGGCCGCCCGGAGGCGGCCTTCGCATGACGCGCGTCAATGCCACTTCAGAAGTTGTAGCGCACCGACACGTACCAGTTGCGCGGCCAGCCGTAATACGCGGTCTGGATGTTGGCGACGCTGGCGAACTCCTGTCCCTCGACCTTGTACGTGCGATCGGTCAGGTTGCGCACACCGGCGCGCACCTGCCAGGTGTACTGCGGCGAATCCCAGACGCCGTAGGCGCCGACCAGCGTGTACGCGTCCTGGCTGAGGGCGTCGCGATTGTCGACCGACAGCCAGGTGTCGCTGCGGTAGGACACGTCGCCGCCGACGCTGACCATGCCGCCATTGGCGAGCGGAAAGCCATGCTGCAGGGCGATGCGCGCGGTCCACTCGGGCGAGAACGGCACGTGGTCGTGGTTGACGTTGGGGTCGAAGCCCGGATACGCGGGATCGAGACGGAAATCGTCGAAGCGCTTGTACTGCGCGTCCAGATAGCCCAGCTGGCCGCTCAGCGTGGTGGTCTCGCCGAGCAGCGCCGTGCCTTCGAATTCGATGCCCTTGATCTCGAGTTCGGCGGCGTTGAGCACCGGGAAGGTGCCCACGTCCTGCGACACGCGTGCCTGGAAATCCTTGTACTCGCTCCAGAACGCGGCAACGCTGCCGCGCAGGCGGTTGTCGGACGAGCTGCCTTTCATGCCGAGTTCGTAGGTCCAGACGAACTCCGGATCGAAGTCCGGCGCTGCCGCGTCGGCGGCGCTGTTCGCACGTCCGTTGAAGCCGCCGGACTTGAAGCCACGGTTCGCCGACACGTAGCCCATCAGATTGTCGGAGAACGCCTTCTGCAGGCTCACCGAAGGCGTCCACGCTGTCCAGCTCTTCTTCGCGCTGAAGGCGACGGTCTCGTCGAGGCCCGGCAGCCCCCAGAACGTGCTGGTGCTGCGGTCGTATGCCTTGGTATCGCGCGTCCAGCGCAGGCCGGCGGCCAGCGTCCAGGTCGGCACGAACTCCCAGTTCGCGTGCGCGAATGCGGCGATGCTTTCGGTGGTCAGATCATCGTCGATGGTGCGCAGGAAGGAGATCGGTGTGCCGGCGGCGGCGAACAGGTCGTCCGCGTAGGCCTCCTGGTAAGACGGCACGTTTTCCTTCATGTAGTACACGCCAAACGTCGACTGCAGGTTGCGGCCGTTGTCGAGCTGCAGCTGGAACTCCTGGCTGACCTGGTCCTGGTCCAGCGCGACCAGCACGTCGCCGAGTTCGAACTCGGACGCGTCGATGTCGATGAACGAGCTGGTTTCCAGCTGGCGATACGAGGTGATGCTCTTGAACAGCGCGGCGTCGCTGAGTTCCCATTCGGCGGCCAGCGAGATGCCCGAATGTTTCAGTTCCTGGCCCTGGTCGGGCCGGAACGAGGTGCGCGCGGTGAAGTCGAATTCGCCTTCCGGTGCAGGCAGCAGCACGACCGTGCCCAGAACCAGATCGGTCTGGCGCAGCGGTGCAGTGGGTCGGCCGAGCGAGAGCGAGGCGTCCTGCCTGGTGTGGTCGATCGACAGCGTCGCGCGGAATTCGTCGGTCGGCTGGAACGCGACCTTGGCGCGGATCGCACGGGTGTCGTCGTCGTTGTAGTCCCGGCCGCTGATGCGGTCCTCGATGAAGCCGTCGTGGGTGAGCCAGGCGCCGGCAACGCTCGCTGCGACGGTGTCGCTGAGCTGACCGGACACGTAGAAGCGCCCCTCCGCGCGGCCGTGGTTGCCGCCGGTCAATTCGACCGCGCCGCCGGTGTCGTCGAAGGGATTCTTGGTCGTGACCTTGATCGCGCCGCCGGTCGAGTTCTTGCCGTACAGCGTGCCCTGCGGGCCGCGCAGCACTTCGACCTGCTGCACGTCGAACAGCGAGAACAGCGCACCGTTGATGCGCGAGTAATAGACGTCGTCGACGTACAGACCCACGCCCGGATCGAAGGTCTGCAGGGCGTCGGGCTGGCCGATGCCACGGATGAAGGCGTTGACGCTGTTGGCCGAGCCGCGGCCCTGGACGATGTTGAGGTTGGGCACCGCGCCCTGCAGGCCGTCGATGTTGTTGGCCTGCAGGTCCTTGAGCTGTTCCTCGCCGAAGGCGCTGACCGCGACGGGCACGTCCTGGATCGATTCGCTGCGGCGGCGCGCGGTCACGGTGATCGAGTCGAGCGTGGTCGCCTCGCTCGCCGGCGTGACGCCGGCCTGCGCCTGCGTCGACTGTGCATGGGCGGCGGTCATCGCCAGCCCCAGTCCGACGGCCAGCCCCAGCGCGCTGTAGCGGATCGTGTTGCGCTTCATGTGTCCCCTCCCACGGGTCGCAAAGTCGTGCGGCACGGTGCCGCCCGATCGCAAGAGTAGGGAGTGCCGTCGCGCGGCGGCATCGTACCTTCGGACAATGGCCGCATTCCGGTGCGCTGCCGACACTGCCCACCGTCCGGCCGTGCGGCCGCCGCAATCGTGGAACCCGATGGACTTTCTGATCGTACTGGGCGCGCTGGTGTTCCTGATGGTGGTCGCCTACCGCGGCTACAGCGTGATCCTGTTCGCGCCGATCGCGGCGATGGGCGCAGTGCTGCTGATCGATCCAAGTCTGGTCGCACCGATGTTCACCGGTCTGTTCATGGACAAGATGGTGGGCTTTCTGAAGCTCTACTTCCCGGTGTTCCTGCTCGGCGCGGTATTCGGCAAGCTGATCGAGATCTCGGGTTTTTCCAAGTCGATCGTCGCGGCGACGATCCGCCTGTTCGGGCCGAAGCAGGCGTTGATGTCGATCGTCGTGGTCTGCGCCTTGCTCACCTACGGCGGCGTGTCATTGTTCGTCGTGGTGTTTGCGGTGTATCCGTTCGCTGCTGAACTCTTCCGCCAGAGCGACATTCCCAAGCGGCTCATTCCAGGCACGATTGCGCTGGGCGCGTTCACCTTCACCATGATGGCGCTGCCCGGCACGCCGCAGATCCAGAACATCATTCCCACTGCGTTCTTCGGCACCGACTCGTGGGCCGCACCGGTGCTCGGCACGATCGGCTCGGTGCTGATCTTCGCATTCGGCATGCTGTATCTCGAATGGCGACGCCGACGCGCGGCGACCGCGGGCGAAGGCTACGGCACCGAATTGCGCAACGAGCCCGAGCCCTTCGAAGGCGGACGTCTTGTGCACCCGCTGGTTGCCCTGCTGCCGCTGCTGCTCGTGGGTGTGTCGAACAAACTGTTCACCGAGCTGATCCCGCGCATCTACGGCAGCACGCACAGCTTCGCGTCGTCTTCGATGCCAGGCGCCGCCCCCGTCGTGCAGCAGGTCTCGCAGGTGGCGGCGATCTGGGCCGTGCAGGGCGCTTTGCTGGTGGGCATTCTCACCGTGTTGTGCCTGGCCTGGGCCCCGGTGCGGGCGAAGTTTGCCGAAGGCACGAAGACCGCCGTCGGCGGCGCGCTGCTGGCGTCGATGAATACCGCATCGGAATACGGCTTCGGCGCAGTGATCGCTGCCCTGCCCGGCTTTCTGCTGGTCGCCAACAGCCTCAATGCCATCCCCGATCCGCTGGTCAACGAAGCGGTGACGGTCACCGCGCTGGCCGGCATCACCGGCTCGGCCTCGGGCGGCATGAGCATCGCGCTGGCGGCAATGTCCGACAGCTTCATCGCCAACGCGCAGGCGGCGGGCATTCCAATGGACGTGCTGCACCGCGTGGCGGCGATGGCGTCGGGCGGCATGGATACGCTGCCGCACAACGGCGCGGTGATCACCCTGCTCGCGGTGACCGGCCTGTCCCACCGCCAGTCCTACAAGGACATCTTCGCGATCACCCTGATCAGCACTGCCGCGGTGTTTGCGGTGATCGCGCTGTATTACCTCACCGGTTGGGTCTGAGCCGACCCGCCGGCTCAGCCGGCGTCGGGCAGCAGGCGTGCGATCAGCGCGCCGTAGACATCCGGCAACGCTTCGAGATCGGCAACGCGGACGTGCTCGTCGACCTGGTGGATGCTGGCGTTGACCGGACCGATTTCGATGCACTGCGCGCCTAGCGGCGCGATGAAGCGCGCATCCGATGTGCCGCCGCCGGTGCTCTCTTCCGGAGGGCGCCCCAGATGCGCGGCCAGCACCTCGCGCGCGGCGCTGCGCAACGGACCTTCGGGCGTATAGAACGGTTCGCCGCTGCGGTGCCAGTCGAGCGCGTAATCCAGACCGTGCCCGTCGAGGATCGCGGCGACCGCTGCCTCCAGCTTCGGCGCGTCCCAGTGCGGCGTGTAGCGCAGGTTGAACTGCACTGTCGCGGTGCCCGGGATGACATTGGTCGCGCCGGTACCGGACTCGATGTTGCTGATCTGCAGGCTGGTCGGCGGAAAGGATTCGTAGCCTGCGTCCCAGCGGCGCGCCACGAGTTCGGCCAAGGCCGGCGCGACGTCGTGGATCGGGTTGCGGGCCTTGTCCGGGTAGGCGACATGGCCTTGCACGCCGCGCACGGTGAGCGTCGCCGACAGGCTCCCGCGCCGGCCGACACGCAGCAGGTCGCCGAGTTCGGCGGTCGATGAGGGTTCGCCGGTGATGCACCAGTCGATACGCGTGCCGCGCTCGGCGAACGTACGCGCGACGCGGCGCACGCCGTCGATCGCCGCGCCTTCCTCGTCCGAGGTCAACAGCAGCGCGAGCGTGCCGGTGTGGTGCGGATGCGCGGCGACGAACTGCTCGGCCGCGACGACGAACGCCGCGACACCGCTCTTCATGTCGGCCGCGCCGCGACCGTAGAGCAGGCCGTCGCGGATCTCGGGCACGAACGGATCGGAGGTCCAGTTCTCGACCGGACCGCTCGGCACCACGTCGGTATGGCCGAGCAGCACCAGCACCGGCGCGCCCTGCCCGTGCGTGGCCCAGAGATTGTCGACCTCGCCAAAGCGCAGCGATTCGAGCGCGAAACCCGCCGCCTGCAGGCGCTCTGCGATCAGCGTCTGGCAGCCGGCATCGTCGGGCGTGACCGATTTGCGGGCGATCAGTTCACGGGTGAGATCGAGGACGTCGGACATGGGATGGCGACTCCAGGCGGCACGGAAAATTTCTAAACTCTGTAGGAGCGCGCTTGCGCGCGATGTGGCTGTACCCGGGGCGCGCTCCTGCAGGGCGTTGCAGCGCGAACATGCGCATCAATCCAGGCCGAAGCGCTTCTTGAAACCGTTGTCGCTGAAGCCCTGCGAGATCTCGCCGTCGTCGGTCACCACCAGCGGACGCCGGATCAGCTGCGGATACTCGCGCAGCAGCAGCTTCCACTCCGCATCGCTGGCTGCGGCCTTGCGGTTGTCGGGCAGCTGGCGCCAGGTCGTCGAGGACTTGTTGACCATCGCCTCGAAGCCACCGAGCTTGCCGGCCCACTCGACCAGCGTTTCGGGCGCGGGCTTGTGTTCGCGATAGTCGACAAACGTGTGGGCGACCTCGAAGCGGTCCAGCCACTTCAAAGCCTTCTTGCAGGTGTCGCAGTTCTTCAGGCCGTAGACGGTGGCAGTCATGACGCTCAGTCCGCCAGGCCGCGCAGCAGGTCGTTGACGCTGGTCTTGCTGCGCGTCTTCTCGTCGACCTGCTTGACGATCACCGCGCAGTACAGCGAGTGCGACCCGTCCTGGGCCGGCAACTGGCCCGACACCACCACGCTGCCCGGCGGCACATAGCCGTAGCTGATCTCGCCGGTCGCGCGGTTGTAGATGCGCGTCGACTGGCCGAGGAACACGCCCATGCCGATCACGCTGTGATGGCCGACCACGACGCCCTCGACCACTTCCGAGCGTGCGCCGATGAAGCAGTGGTCCTCGATGATCGTGGGGCTGGCCTGCAGCGGTTCGAGCACACCGCCGATGCCGGCACCGCCCGACAGATGCACGTGCTTGCCGATCTGGGCGCAGGAACCGACCGTGGCCCAGGTGTCGACCATCGTGCCTTCGCCCACGTACGCGCCGATGTTGACGAAGCTCGGCATCAGCACGACATCACGGCCGAAATACGTGCCGCGGCGCACGGCCGCGCCAGGCACCACGCGCACACCGGCGGCCTTGAACTTCGCAGCGTCGTAACCGGCGAACCGGGCCTCGACCTTGTCCCAGAACGGCGCCGGCTGCGCGTCGACCACGGCCATGTCGTTGGTGCGGAAGTACAGCAGCACCGCTTTCTTCAGCCACTCGTTGACCTGCCAGCCCCCGTTGCCGTCCGGCTGGGCAACGCGCAGATCGCCCGATTCCAGTCCGGTCATCGCCTGCTCGACCGCCGGTCTGACGACATCGCCGATCTCGGCCGCGCTCAGCTCGGCACGACGCTCGAACGCGTCTTCGATGGTGGTCTGCAGGGCCTGGGTCATGACGGAACTTCGCGCGAAAAAGGGGCGCTATCGTGCCATGTCGCCGTCGATCGAGGCGAGCAAGGCCGCGCGCAGATCCGCCTGCGCGCTGTCGTCCAACGGCCGCCCATCGGCGTCACTGAGCCGGAACACGTCCTCCACGCGTTCGCCGAACGTGGCCACGCGCGCGTCGTGCACGCGCACGTCGTGTGCGCGCAGCACGTGGGCGACATCGGCCAGCAGCCCCGGACGGTCGGTGCAGACCAGGCTGAAGACGGTGCGGCGCCCACTGGCAGAGGTGCTGAACTCGATGCGCGGCGGCACGCGGAAGTGGCGCAGGTGACGCGGCTGCGTGCGCCGCGCAGGCAGCAGATCCAGCGTGCCTTCGAGCACCGTCGCCAGCTTGCGTTCGACGGCGGGCAGTTCGATCTGCTGGCGCGGATCGGCGGGCAGCACCTGGAAGACGTCGAAGATCGTCCCGCCCGGGCCGTCCAGCGCGCGGGCCTGCTGGATCACCAGACCCAGCCGGTCGAGGGTGATGACGATGGCCGAGAACAGGCCGTCGCGGTCGGGCGAATGTACGAACACTTCCAGCGCCTGCGCGCCCGCGGCAAGCCGGCGCACGCGCACGACCACATCGCCGTCGACGGTGTCGCGCAGGCCCAGTGCCTGCCAGACCACCTGGTCGGCCCGTCCGCGCAGGAAGCTTTCCTGCGGAATGCGCGCGAACAGCGCGTCGGCTTCCGCATCGTCCACACCGTGCGCGGACAGCAATCCGCGCGCGCGATCGCGGGCTTCGGCGATGCGCTCGACGGCGGCGACCGGGTTTTCCAGCCCGCGCCGCAGCGCCAGCCGCGTCGCGCTGCGCAGGTCGGTCAGCAGCCGGTCCTTCCACGCGTTCCAGAGCTTGGGCGAGGTGCCGGCGATGTCGGCGCAGGTCAGCAGATAGAGGTAGTCGAGACGCTCGCGGTCGGCGACTTCGGTGGCGAACTTGTGGATGACGGCCGGGTCGGAGATGTCGAGCTTCTGCGCACTGGTCGACATCAGCAGGTGCCGGCGCACCAGCCATTCGACGAGCGCGGTATCGGTGTCGCCCAGGCCGTGGCCTTCGCAGAACTCGCGCGCGTCGATCGCGCCGAGTTCGGAGTGATCACCGCCGCGGCCCTTGGCGATGTCGTGGAACAGGCCGGCCAGCAACAGCAGTTCGGGCTTGCGCAGTTGCGGCCAGACTTCGTGCGCACTGGAGAAACGCTCGTCCGGCGCTTCGGACGCGAAACTGGCGATGTTGCGCAAGACGGCAAGCGTGTGCTGGTCGACCGTGTAGACGTGGAACAGGTCGAACTGCATCCGTCCGGTGACGTTGGCGAACTCGGGAATCCACACGCCCAGCACGCCCAGGCGCGCCATGCGTTCGAGCGTGCGCACCGGAATCGGTCCGCGCAGCAGCCCGAGAAACTGTTCGCGCAGATCCTTCGATGCGTTGCGCCATGACGGCAGCGCATGCAGCGATTCGGCCAGCGCGCGTGCGGTCTGCGAATGCAGGCCACGCAGTTCCTGGTGATCGGCCCACATCGCGAACAGGTCGAACACGCGGCCGATGTCGCCGCCCGGCCACACGTCGTCGCGCGCGACCAGATACCCGCGCTGGCTGCCGAATTCGGCATCGAGCGGCTGCAGCGTGCCCTCGCCTTCGATCTGTTCCTCGAAGCGCTGCAGCATGCGTTCGCTGATGCGCTGCACGACCGACGCGCTGCGGTAGAACTCCTGCATCATCTTTTCAACCAACGGGTTGTCGGCCTCTTCGACATGATGCAGGCGCGCGGCCAGCGCCTTCTGGTAATCGAAACGCAGACGTTCCTCGGCCTTGCCCGCGACCAGGTGCAGGCCGAAGCGCAACCGCGACAACGTGCGGCGCTCGCGCTCCAGCGTGGCGTGTTCGTCGACGCCCAGCTGCCCGAGCGCGATCAGTTCCTCGGTGCCGTAGACACCCAGCACGCGCCGCGCCATCCAGCGCAGGTTGTGCACGTCGCGCAGCCCACCGGGGCCGTCCTTGATATTGGGTTCGAGGTTGTCGGCGGTGTCGCCGAATCGCGCGTGTCGCGTTTCGAGCTCGCGGCGCTTGGCGTGGAAGAAATCGTCCGCCGGCCAGACGCGGGTGTCGGCGATCGCATCCATCAGTGCGCGCACCTCGCCGATGTTCGCCAGCAGCGGACGCGCTTCGAGCAGCGCGGTCAGCACGGTCACATCCTCGGCGGCGCGCGTGCACTCCTCAAAGCTGCGCACCGCGTGGCCGACCGGCAGGCCGAAGTCCCACAGCAGTGCGAGCATGCGGCCCAACGCCTCGGCGTGCTCGGCCTGGGCCTCGGACGTGCCGATGACCAGCAGATCGATGTCCGAATGCGGGAAGAGTTCGCCACGTCCGTATCCACCGACGGCGAACAGCGCCAGCGGCGCATCACCGGGAATGCTGCGCGCCCAGGCCTTGCGCACCCAGCCGTCCACCGCGTTCGCGCGCGCGGCCAGCAGGCGGTCGATGTGCTGGCCGGCGTCAAAACCCTGCGCCAGTCGCGCATCGTGGGCCGCAAGTGCGGCACGCGCTTCCGCCACCCATGCCGTGTCGCCGCAATCGGCGCCGGGGACCTGGGTGACGGTGCGCTCGCCCACGTCAGAGGAACGCGTCGTTGTCGTCGCCCGGGATACGGGTCAGCACGTCGACGCCGGTGGCGGTGACCGCAACCGTATGCTCCCACTGCGCCGAGAGCTTGCGGTCCTTGGTGACGACGGTCCAGCCGTCGGGCAGCACCTTGGTGAAGCGCGTGCCCTCGTTGATCATCGGCTCGATGGTGAAGGTCATGCCTTCCTTGAGCACCACGCCCGCGCCGGGCGTGCCGTAGTGCAACACCTGTGGCTCGTCGTGATAGACCTTGCCAATGCCGTGGCCGCAATACTCGCGCACCACGCTGAAGCGCTGGCTTTCGGCGTACTTCTGGATGGCATGGCCCACGTCGCCCAGCGTCGCGCCCGGTTTCACTTCACGGATGCCGCGCCACATCGCCTCGCGCGTCACCTCCACCAGTCGACGCGCCATCACCGACGGCGTGCCGACGAAGTACATCCGGCTGGTGTCACCGTGCCAGCCGTCCTTGATGACGGTGACGTCGATATTGATGATGTCGCCGTCCTTGAGCACCTTCGAATCGCTCGGGATGCCGTGACAGATGACGTTGTTGGCCGAGATGCACGTGGTCTTGGGATAGCCCTTGTAGCCGACGTTGGCCGGAATCGCGCCCTGTACGCGGACGATGTGGTCGTGGCAGATACGGTCCAGCTCGTCGGTCGTCACACCGGGCTTCACGTGCGGGGCAACGATCTGCAGCACTTCGGCGGCCAGGCGGCCGGCGATGCGCATCTTTTCGATCTCTTCGGGCGTCTTGGTATGGATGCTCATCACGACATTATCGCCGAATCGACATTCTCCGGCGATCCGGGCGGGCTGGAGTGGCCTCTGGCGGCTGGTTCGGCGCATTGGCGAACGCCCGAGCGCGTGGTCGCTGGGCCTTGAGAATCGTCTGATATTCCCGGATGTACCGGCCGGTTTCACGGACCTGGCACGTCAGCGATTTCCACACTGGGTCCGCGGTCGAAGGGACCGCCCAGCGATCGGACATCGCAGACCCACGGATTGCACAGCGCCTGCGCGCCGATCGCACGAACCCCCGTCGGAGACGCCCATGCATCCGTTCCGCCTGTCCGCCTGCCTCGCCATCGCCGCCGCTGCCAGCGCGGCCCTGCCCGCCGCTGCCCAATCCACCAGCGCGACGTTCCAGGTGCGCATGTCGATCAGCATCGTCTAAGCGTTCACCGCACCCGCCGCCACCGATATCGACTTCGGCGATCAGCCTTCGACCGCGACCGATGTCGATGCCGATGGTGAGTTGACCGTGTCGTGCACGCCCGGCACGGCCTACCAGATCACGCTCGATGCCGGCCAGAACGCCGGCGCCGGCGGCATCACCGAGCGCAACATGAGCAACGGAACGGACCTGGTGCCCTACCAGCTCTACCGCGACCCGGGCCGCACCCTGGTCTGGGGGCTCACGCTCGATACCGACACCGTGGTCGGCACCGGCACCGGCGGCCCGCAGACGATTCCGGTGTACGGCCGCGTGCCGAGCGCCAATTTCCCGACCGGCAGTTACTTCGACGTCGTCACCGCCACGGTCGTCTATTGATGGCGGCTCGCCTGGCCGGGCGGGCGCCACGGCGGCGCTTGCATCGCTGGCTGCTCGGTGTGTGCCTGGGCCTGTGCTGCGGGCCTGCTGCGCTGGCGACGAGCCTGCAGGTCGCGCCGACGCGCATCGCCATCAATGCGGACGAAGGGGCGGGTGGCCTGCAAGTGTCCAACAGCGGCGCCGAACCGATCCACGTCCAGGTGCGCGTGTTCCGCTGGTGGCAGGACGGGGGCGAAGACATGCTCGAGGCAACCGATGCGCTCGTCGTCAGTCCGCCGATGCTGCAGCTCGCGCCCGGTGCCGAACAGCTGGTGCGCATCGTGCACACCAGTGCCGCCCCCAGCGATGGTGAGGCGACCTATCGTGTGATCGTCGACGAGCTGCCGCTTCAGGATGCGCAGCGCCCAGGCGTCGGCCTGCGGTTCGCGTTGCGGTATTCGATACCGGTCTTCGTGCACGGCACGGCGGTCGCGACCCCCGAAGGCGTCCTGCACGCACAGGTGCGCAATGGTCCCGAAGGGTCTGTCGTCGAAATCCATAATGCCGGCGACGGCACCGCGCAGCTGGCGGACCTGTCGATGGTCGACGCAGCCGGGCGCGCGCATGTGATCGCCGAAGGTCTGTCGGGCTATGTGATGCCGGGCCAGACGCGGCAATGGCCGCTGCCCGCAGGCACGCCGACCACTGGGCGCATCGAGGCCAAGCTCAACGGCGAGCCGCAGGCGCGTGCGCTGGCCCCGGATCGCTGATGTGGTGTTGCTGGGCGTGATCGCGACGCCGGCGTGGGCCGAAGACGGCGCAGCCGCGCTGCCCGCCCATGCACTGGATCGCGCGCCGCCTGCGCCGGAAGCCGATCTGCCGCTGTATCTAGCGGTGACGCGCAACCACACGCCCTTCCCCCATCTGCTGCCGTTCGTGCTGCGCGAGGGCCGACTTTACGCCGGACCGCAGACGCTCGAGTCGCTGGGGTTCCTCAGAGCCGCAGCGGGCGCCGGCGGCCCGGTCGCGCTCGATGCGATCCCCGGCGTGCAGGTGCGCTACGACAGCGCCGCGCAACAGGTGTCGATCGATGCGCCGCTCTCCGAACTCTCGCTCGAAACGACACGCGCCGGCCGACAGACCGATGTGCCCGCACCGGTGGCCGCCGACAGCAGTCCGGGCCTGCTGCTGAACTATGACGTCTACGCCAGCGAGGCAGACGGCGGCAGCCAGCTCAGCGCGGGAACGGAACTGCGGATGTTCGGCGTCGGCCCCGGGGTGCTGTCGAATACAGCACTCCTGCGCACCGGGCGCGGCGATGGCGGCACGGGCGGCGAAGACGGCCGCCGCTGGCGGCGCGAATCGGTCCGCCTGGACACGCGCTGGGATTTCGCGTTTCCCGCCCGGGCGGTCTCGGTCACGCTGGGCGATAGCCTGGCCGGCTTTCTCGACTGGAGCCGGCCGGTGCGACTGGGCGGCATCCAGGTGGGGCGCAACTTCGGCCTGCAGCCCTATCGCGTCACCACGCCGGTGCCGGCGTTCCTGGGCGAGGTCGCGGTGCCCTCGGCCGTGGAGCTCTACGTCAATGGCCTGCGCCAGTACGAAGGCCAGCTGCCGGTCGGACCGTTCGAGATGACCACACTGCCTGGCGTCACCGGCGCCGACACCGCGCAGGTGGTGCTGACCGATGCGTTCGGGCGCACGCGGACGCTGGACTTCCCGTTCTACGCCACCCAGCGCCTGCTCGCTGCCGGCCTGTCGGGACTGGTCGCTGGCGGCCGGCCGCGTTCGTGAGGCGTATGGGCTGCGATCGTTCGCCTACTATCCCGACACCGTCGCCAGCGCCAGCATCCGTTATGGCCTCAGCGACCGTTTCACGCTGGAGGCGCATGCCGAAGGCGGCGGTGGGCTGCGGAACGCGGGCCTGGGAGGTGTCTGGCAGTTGGGTTCGGCTGGCGTGCTCAGTGCCTCCCATGTCCGCAGCACGCTCGGCGAGCTGCGCGGCAGCCAGAGCGCCGTGGCCTACACCTGGCAACCCGGACGCCTGAACCTCGCGCTGGATGGCCAGTACACGCAGGGCGACTACCGCGACATCGCGTCCCTTTACGGTCCTGCGCCTGCGACGCGGATCGAGCGCGCGCTCGTCGGCTATCTCGCCCCGCGGGCCGGCAGCTTCAACCTCAGCCATCTGCGGCTGGAGCAGGACGATCCGGCAATGGCCCCCGCCCGCTATGTCGGCGCGTTCTGGAGCCGGACGTTCGAGCGCGGGTGGTCGGCGAACCTGAGCATCAACCAGGGCCTGGAGGACCGCGACGACCGGAGCCTCTACGTCGGCGTTCTGGTGCCGCTCGGTCGTAACCGGCAGTTCAACGTGTCGGCCCAGCACCAGGGCGGCGCGACGGACGTGCTGGCCGACCTGTCGCAGCCGATCCCCGGCGATGGCGGACGCGGCTGGCGTGTGCAGGCGCGTCTCGGCGCCGAGGCCGGCGCGGCAGGCGAGTTCGGATGGATGCACGATCACGGCAGGCTGCAGCTGGGGGCAGGCCGCTACGGCGAGCGCACGCAGGCGTACGCCCAGGCCGATGGCGCTTTGGTTTGGATGGGCGGCGGCCTGTTCACCGCGCGCCGCATCGATGACGCCTTCGCGGTGGTGACGACCGACGGCCTGGCCGACGTACCTGTGCAACTGGAGAACCGCACCGTGGGCCAGACGGATGCGCGGGGACGTCTGCTGGTGACACCGCTGCGGGCGTGGCAGTCCAACCGCGTCGGCGTGGACCCGATGGACCTGCCCGCCGATGTGCGGATCGACGACATCGCTCTGTCGGCGACGCCGAGCGACCGCGCCGGCACCACGGTGGGCTTCCAGCTGCGGGAGGTACGCGCCGCCCTGCTGGTGCTGCACGACGCCGATGGAGCGCCGTTGCCGGTGGGGGCGACGGTCCTGGGCAGCCGTGACGTGGATGGCGTGACCGCCGTGGTCGGTTTCGATGGCGAGGCCTACGTCGAAGGCCTGTCGCAGACCAACCACCTGCGAGTGCGCAGCGACGCCGGCGACTGCAGCGTACGGTTCGAAGCGCCGCGCCAGACCGATTCGATACCGCGCATCGGGCCGCTGCGCTGCGTGGGGGAGCCCGCGCCATGACGCGCGCGTTGTGCGTCCTGCTGCTTCTTTTGGGCACAGTCTGGCCGGTGCGCCAGGCCGAGGCCGTCACCCAGTGCACGGCAACGGCAACGCCGCTCCTCTTTCCCTCTGCCGGCGTCGCGCAGGTCGACAGCGCTTCTATCGTCACCGTGACCTGCAACACGTTCGGCCTGTCGCTGGTCGCCACGGCCAGGGTCAGGGTGTGTCTGAGCCTCGACGGGGGTAGCGCCGCGCCGGCACAGATCACGCCACGGCTGATGCGCAACGCCTTCGGTGATCCCCTGCAGTTCCAGATTTACCGCAATGCCGGCCGCACACTCGCCTGGGGCGGCCTGGCGACCCCATCCAATCCGACGTCGATGCAGATCGACCTCGAGTATCCGGTGCCCGTGCTGGGTGGCACGGGCACGACGACGTTCACGGCCTATGGGCGGGTGCCGGCCCAGACGGGCGCTGCGTCCGGCACGTATGTCAATGTGTTCAATCCGGGCAACGCGACACTGACCTACCGGTATGCGGAAGCCTTGCTGCTGACGCCCCCGTGGCCGGCGTCGTGCCTGAGCGGCGGCATCGGCGGACGTACGGTCGGATACGATTTCACAGCTTCCGCGCCCGTCGCCAGCCGGTGCACGCTGTCGAGCGCGACCGATCTCGATTTCGGCAATGTGCCCGGCGCGATCAGTAGCGACCGGGACCAGACCTCGACCGTCACCTTCACCTGCACCGGCCGCACGGCCTGGAATGTCGGCCTCGACAATGGCTTGCACGCCGACGGGCCGGTCCGCCGCATGCGCCGCGGCACCAGCGCCGACTACGTCCGCTACGAGCTCTACCGCGACGCGCCCCGCAACCTGCGCTGGGGCACCACGGCCGGCGCGGACACCACCTCCGGCACGGGAACCGGCACCGCCCAGTCGGTCACCGTCTACGGCCGGGTGCCGGCCGGACAGGTCGTTCCAGCCGGCAGCTACGCCGATACCATCACGGTCACGGTGACCTACTGACGCGAGACAACCGGCGACTCGCGCCGGACCGGCGCGCCTGCTACACTTCCGCTGCTGTGCGGGTCCGCCCGCCGCCGATGCCGGGCGTCACCGGTAAATCCACACCTGCCGCAACAACCCGTGCCGGGGTGCCTCGCAAGAGGTTCGGTCACGGCGGCGACAGGGAGGCCCAACCCCGGAACCACAGCCCGCCTCGTGCGGCGCTACCGCCCATCATCCTCTTCGTGGCGGCCGGTTCCACTGTCAGGAGTGTCATCAATGCCCCAGATCACCATGCGCCAGATGCTGGAAGCCGGCGTCCATTTCGGCCACCAGACGCGCTACTGGAACCCCAAGATGTCGCCGTACATCTTCGGCGCCCGCGGCAAGATCCACATCATCAACCTCGAGAAGACGGTTCCGCTGTTCAACGACGCGATGAACTTCATCTCGGGCATCGCGCAGAAGCGCGGCATGATCCTGTTCATCGGCACCAAGCGCAGCGCCCGCGAAGCGATCAAGGAAGAAGCCGAGCGTTGCGGCATGCCGTTCATGACCCAGCGCTGGCTCGGCGGCACGCTGACCAACTTCGCCACGGTGAAGAAGTCGGTGTCGCGCCTGAAGGAGCTGGAAGCGGCCGAGACCGATGGCACGTTCGACAAGCTGGTCAAGCACGAAGTGCTGGGCCTGCGCCGTGAGCGCGAGAAGCTGGAAGCCTCGCTCGGCGGCATCAAGGACATGAACCGTCTGCCCGACGCGCTGTTCGTCATCGACATCGGCCACGAAGACATCGCCATCAAGGAAGCCAAGAAGCTCGGCATTCCGGTGATCGCGGTGGTCGACACCAACTACGATCCGGCGCTGGTCGACTATGCGATCCCGGGCAACGACGACGCCATCCGCGCCGTGCAGCTGTACGCCAACGCCGCGGCCGACGCCGTGCTCGAAGGCAAGGCCGCCGCGCCGAGCGCCGCGACCGTGCGCGAGGAAGACTTCGTCGAAGGCGAGAAGCCGGCCCGCGCCCCGCGCGGCAAGAAGGCCGAAGACGCCGCGCCGGCCGCTGCGGCCGAGTAATCGTCGCGACATGCGCACCGCCCATGCTGGCGGTGCGCGCATCGCGCCGGACACGGACCTGCGTGCCGTCGGCGTCGATCCCATCCGGGCGGACATCCGTGTCCGCCGACATCCCCCGAATTTCAGAGGTCCCCAATGGAAATCACCGCTTCCCTGGTCAAGGAACTGCGCGAGCGCACCGGCGCCGGCATGATGGAGTGCAAGAAGGCGCTCAGCGAAACCGGCGGCAACATCGACGCCGCCGCCGAGGCGCTGCGCAAGTCGGGCCTGGCCAAGGCCGACAAGAAGGCCGACCGCGTCGCCGCCGAAGGCCGCATCGCCGCCGCGCAGAACGACAGCACCGCCGTGCTGGTCGAGATCAACTCCGAGACCGACTTCGTCGCCAAGGATGACAACTTCCTGCGCTTCACCGACACCGTCGCGCAGACCGCGCTGTCGTCGGGCGCTGCCGATGCCGAGGCGCTGAAGGCCGCCAAGATCGAGTCGGGCGAAACCATCGAGGAAACCCGCGCCGCCGTCATCGCCAAGGTCGGCGAGAACGTGCAGGTCCGTCGCGTGGCCCGCATCGAAAGCGCGAACAACGTGGCCGCCTACGTCCACGGCGGCCGCATCGGCGTGCTGGTCGAGCTCAAGGGCGGCGATGCCGACCTGGCGCGCGGCCTGGCGATGCATGTCGCGGCGATGAACCCGCCCTACAACAAGGCGAGCGACGTTCCGGCCGACTTCGTCGAGAAGGAAAAGGAAATCGAGCTGGCCAAGATGTCCGAGAAGGACAAGGCCAAGCCGGCCGACATCCTCGAGAAGATCATCAGCGGCAAGATCAACAAGATCGTCAACGAGGTCACCCTGTACGGCCAGCCCTACGTGCTCGACACCGACAAGACCGTCGAGGCCGTGCTCAAGGCTACCGGCGCCGAAGTCGTCGGCTTCCAGCGTCTGGCCGTCGGCGAGGGCATCGAGAAGGTGGTCGAGGATTACGCCGCCGAAGTGATGAAGCAGGCCGGCCTGGCCTGATTCACCCTGCCCCGGCGCCTCGCGCCGCAGGCGGAAAGACGCGCCCTTGCCGGGCGCGTTTTTTTTGCTCGATGGCCCGGCGCCTGGCCGGCCTGACGTCCGTGACACGTGCCCATACACGAACGCCCCGACGATGCCGGGGCGTTCTCCGTAGCCGACCTGTAGCCGCGCGACCTATTCCAGCTCGCGTACGCCCAGTTCCTGCAGCGCGTTCTGCATCAGCGCGGCCGCCGGCTCGCTGAGCGCCTCATTGTCGAGCGCGTAACGGATCGTCGCCTCGATCAGCCCCAGGTGCGTGCCGCAATCGAAACGCACGCCCTGGAAGCGGTAGGCATGGACCGGCTGCTCGGCCAGCAGCGCCGCGATCGCATCGGTCAGCTGGATCTCGCCGCCGGCGCCAGGCGCGGTGCGCTCGAGCAGGCCGAAGATGCGCCCGTCGAGGACGTAGCGTCCGACCACGGCGAGCGTGCTGGGCGCATCCGCAGGCCTGGGCTTCTCGACCATCGCGTTGATACGACCATGGCGTCCGTCGAACGCGTCGGTGGCGACGATGCCGTAGCTGGCCGTCTGCTCGCGCTCGACATCCTGCACGGCGATCATGCTGGCACCGGTGGCCTCGTGCGCATCGGCCATCTGTCGCAGCGCGCCGGCGCCGTTGCGGTTCCACAGCAGATCGTCGGGCAGCATCACCGCGAACGGCTCGTCGCCGACGACGGGCCGCGCGCAAAGCACCGCATCGCCCAGACCCCGGGCCTCGGGCTGGGTCACGAAAATCGCACGCACACCATCGGGCAAGGGACGACGCACCTTCTCCAGCAGTTCGTGTTTGCCCGCAGCCTCGAGACGGTCTTCGAGTTCGTAGGCCTTGTCGAAGTAATCGCCGATCGCGTGCTTGTAGCGATTGGTGACGAACACCAGCGTGTCGCATCCCGCCTCGATCGCTTCGTCCACCGCGTACTGGATCAGCGGCCGGTCGACGATCGGCAGCATTTCCTTGGGCACCGTTTTGGTGGCGGGCAGGAAGCGCGTACCGAGTCCTGCAACGGGAAACACCGCCTTGCGAATCCTCTGCGTCATGTATGTCTCGCGTGTCGTGGGGGGAACGCGACAATCGTCGCACCACTGTTGTGTGCGGCAGGCGATTGCAAGGGCGCGAATTCGGGCACGGCCTCGCGCAGCGACGCCGCCAGCAGCTCGAGGTCGTAACGCGCGACGCCGTCGGCGAGTTTCGAGAGCGCGATGGCGAGCTTTTCGGCGTGCACCATGCGCGCTTCGGCAAGCAGGATCTTGGGATGCGTCGTCGGCCGGTAACGCTCGTCGGCGTGGAACAGCGTCTCGTGCAGCTTTTCGCCCGGACGCAGCCCCGAATACACGATGGCAATATCGTGGTCAGGATGTTTGCCGGCCAGCCGGATCATCTGTTCGGCGAGCAGGCGGATCGAGACCGGCTCGCCCATGTCCAGCGTGTACACCGCCTGCGGGGCCCCGATCGCCACCGACTGCATGATCAGCTGGCAGGCCTCGGGAATCGTCATGAAGTAGCGGGTGACTTCAGGATCGGTGACCGTGACGGGGCCACCGCGGCGGATCTGCTCCCGGAACAGTGGGACGACGCTGCCGGCCGAATCGAGCACATTGCCGAAGCGCACGGTGATGAAGCTGGTCGAGGTCGTCCTGGCCAGATTTTGGCAGACCATTTCCGCCAGCCGTTTGGTGGCGCCAAGAACGTTGACCGGGTCGACTGCCTTGTCGGTCGAAATCAGCACGAAGGTGCCCGCGTTGTGGGCGACCGCCGCATCGGCCACCGTACGCGTGGCGAGCACGTTGTTGCGTACGCCCTCGCGCAACTGCGCCTCGAGCACCGGCACCTGCTTGTAGGCCGCCGCGTGGAAGACCGCGTCGGGTCGCGCGAGCTGCATGGCATGGCCGATGACGGCGGCATCGCCGCAGTCGCCGAGCACCGGCAACAGTTCGATGCGTGGAAAGTCGCGGCGCAGCTCGCTTTCGATCCGCGTCAGCGCCAGCTCGTCCATCTCCACCAGCGCGATCTGCGCGGTGCCGTTGCGCGCGCACTGTCGGCACAATTCCGAACCGATCGAACCGCCGGCACCGGTCACCAGCACGCTGCGGCCACGCAACCAGCCGCGGATGGCTTTCCAGTCGGGTGTCACCGGCTGGCGCCCGAGCAGGTCCTCGATCGCGACTTCCTTCAGCTCGCCCGGCAGGGAACGCCCTTCGAGCAGATCGTCGAGCCGCGGCACCGTGCGGAACGGCAGACCGGTCCGCTCACAGGCCGCCACCACGCGCCGCATCGCTGCGGCGTCGGCCGATGGCATCGCGATGACCAGCAGCTTGGCCGCCGTTTCCGGCGCGACCTTGTCGACATCCTCGATGCGTCCCAGCACCGGTACGCCCTGCAGCTGGCTGCCACGAAGCTTCGGCGCGTCGTCGAGGAATCCGACCGGGTCGTAGGCGCCGGTCCGGCGCAGGTCGCGGACCAGCGTCTCGCCCGCCTGCCCCGCGCCGAGAATCAATACGCGCACCGCGGACTGGCTCGTCCGCACCATGCCGTGATCCTTCCAGGCCCGGTACAGCAGCCGAGGCATGCCCAGCAGCGCGGCGAGCAGCAAGGGATAAGTGACCAGAACGGTGCGCGGCACCAGATCCAGGCGGTTGTAGACGAACAGCGCGAGCATGATCGTCAGCAGGCCCAGCACCGCCGCCTTCACGATATTGAGCAGGTCGGGCACGCTGGCGAAACGCCAGACACCGCGGTACAGCCCGACACGCCAGAAGATCAGGCCCTGCGCGAGCAGGATCAGTGCGATTTCGGCCGACCAGAACGAGAACGGCGGGGCATTCTCCATGACGGAGTGCCGGAACTGGTGCAAGCCGATCCAGCACAGCCACACCATCGCCAGGTCGTGCACGATCACGGCCACCCGCGGGCCGAAAATGCCGACCCTGGCCTTGAGCTCAGTCATCCAGCCGCTTCCCTACGACGAACGCATCCGACGTACATGCCGGATACGGAAATTGAGCCAGATGGCGACACCGAGGAGATACCACGTGGCGAAGGCTCCGATGATAACGGGTCGCGGCGCCCCTGCCACCCAGACCGCAAACAGGATCGAGATCAGCGTCCAGACCGCATAACCGCCAGCCACGGCAGCGTGCGAATGACCGGCCTGTACGCAGCGCTGGTACATGTGCTGCACATGCGGCGTCCACCAGCGTTCGCGGCGAATGATGCGGGACAGCAATGTCAATGCGGCGTCAATCAGGAATGCCGACAGCGGCAGCAGCCAGGGCAATGCCGCGACCGGGTCGGCAACCGGCGCCAGCGCAATCAGGCACGCCACGATATAGCCGAGTGCGCCGCTTCCCACATCACCCAGAAAGATACGCGCACTGGGGAAATTGAACGGCAGAAAGCCGATGCAGCAGGCTGCGAGCAGGCCCGACAGCAGCGCGACATCGCCCCGCGCGCCGAGGCACAGGCAGGCGATCGCGACCAGCACCGCCTGGATGGATGCGATGCCGTTGATCCCGTCCATGAAATTCCAGACGTTGATGAGCCCCAGCGACAACGCGAACACCACAAGGACCCACCACGCCGGAGCGCCCGACCACGCTACAGCCACCGCGAGCAGGGCCGCGGCCACGATGTGCACGCCCAGGCGCAGCAATGGCGACAAGGGGCGGTGGTCGTCGAGCCAGCCGATCGCAGCGACGAGCGCAAGACCGCAGGCGGCCGCCAGCAGGATCGGCGCGTGCGCATCCGCACTGAGGCCGAGCCACGCCATTGCCGGCAACACGACCGCGACGATCGCGACGCCGCCGCCCCTCGGCGTGGCAACGACATGGCTGCGACGCTCGCCGGGTGCATCGACCAGTTGCCGGGCCAGCGCATAACGGCGCGCCAGTGCGGTCAGGGCTGCGACGGCCACACACGCCCCCGCACACAGCGCGAGCCCGAATCCCAGTGATACCTCCACTCAGACCACGGCGTAGTTGAGCAGCGGCTTGATCGTGCCCCACTCCTTGCAGCTCGGGCACTGCCAGTGATGGCTGCGCGCGCCGAAACCGCACTGCTTGCAGCGATAACTGGGATTGCGCACCAGCAGTTGCTCGGTGATCAGCCGCAGCTCCTGCAGCGTGCCCACATGATCGACACCGTCAGCCAGCGTCAGATCGATCAGCGCCGCCTCGCCGCGGACCGAAGGCCGGTCCTTGAGCTGGCGCGTCAGATAGGTGCGCGCGGCATGCACGCCCTCGTCCTGCTCGACCAGTCGCGTCAACGCCAGCACCGGCGCCACGCCCTTGTAGTGCTCGGTCATCTGCGACAGGAAATTGCGCGCGCCCGGCACGTCGCCGACGCGTTCGTAGGCGGCCAGCAGCGGCGGCAGCACCTCGGGCAGGAAATCGGCGTCGTGGCGCGCGGCGCGTTCGAAGGCGCGGATCGCCGCGACATCATTGCCGGCATCGATCTCGATGCGGCCTTCCAGAATGCCGGCACGGACCGAACCCGAATCCGCCGCGTAGGCGCGCTGCACGGCCGCGCGCGCCGCGTCGTGATCGCCTGCGGACCTAAATCGATCGGCGAGCTCGCACTCGAACTGGGCGATCAGCTTGCCCATCGGCTCACCGGTCGCCGCCTCGTAACGCGTGGCGTTCTCGATGGCCTTCTGCCAGTCGCGCTCGGCCTGATAGATGCCGATCAGGTGGCGCAGCGCCTGCGGGGCACGCTGGTCGATGCGCGCCAGGTCGGTGAACACGGTCTCGGCGCGGTCGAGCAGGCCCGACTTCATGTAGTCCTCGCCGAGCGCGAGCAGCGCCTGCACCTTCTGCTGGTCGTTGAGGTCGGGGCGCTGCACGAGGCCCTGATGCAGACGGATCGCACGATCCACTTCGCCACGGCGCCGGAACAGATGTCCCAGCGCGACCTGCGTTTCGAAGGTGTCCTTGTCGAGTTCGGCGATGTGCAGGAACAGCTCGATCGCCTTGTCGGGCTGCTCGTTGAGCAGATAGTTCAGGCCGCGGAAATATGTCGTCGACAGGCGGCTGACCTGGGTGTCGCTGTGACGCTCGCCGCCACGACGGCCGATCACCCAGCCGCTGAGCGCCGCGATGGGCAGCAGCAGGAAGAACCAGAACCACTCGGTGACAAACGCCATGGATCACGCTCCATCGTTGGATCGGCCGCGAACGCGCATTGCGCGCAGCGCCGACGGTGCGTCGACGATCCTACCCGCTTGCCGATCCTGCACGCCAACGTCGCGACGCGCCGCGACGGCATGCGGAAAAGTAAGAGACCGCGTGGAGCGGTCAGTCTTCGGCCGGCATCGGCTGCACGTCGCTCACGCGATCACGCAGCTCCTTGCCCGGCTTGAAATGCGGCACATGCTTGCCCGGAAGCGCGACGGCATCGCCGGTCTTCGGGTTGCGCCCGGTGCGCGGCGGACGGAAATGCAATGAAAAGCTGCCGAAGCCGCGGACCTCGATGCGGTCGCCGGCCGCGAGCGCCCCGCCCATCATTTCGAGCATGGCCTTGACCGCAAGGTCGACGTCTTCGCCCTTGAGGTGCGCCTGGCGCTGGGTCAGCAGTTCGATGAGTTCCGACTTCGTCATGTCTCGTTCTTGCGCATGCAACAACGCCGGCCCGGGACGAACCCGGGCCGGCGTCGCACGGGCTTACTCGCCCTTGTTGCCCAGCTGCTCGCGCAGCAGCGCGCCCAGCTTGGTGGTGCCGCTGGAGGCTTCCGATGCCTGCTTGTTGTACTCGGCCAGGGTTTCGGCGGTTTCCGCCTCGTCCTTGGCCTTGATCGACAGCTGCAGCACGCGGGTCTTGCGATCGACGCCAAAGTACTTGGCTTCGATCTCCTGACCGACCTTCAGGTGCTGGCTGGCGTCGTCGATGCGCTGGTCGCTGATGTCGCGCGCCTGCACATAGCCTTCCACGCCGTCACCCAGGTCGATCACCGCACCCTTGGCGTCGACTTCCTTCACGGTGCCCGAGACCTTCGAGCCGCGCGGGTTGTTGCCCATGAACTGGCCCATCGGGTCCTGCTCGAGCTGCTTGACGCCCAGCGAGATGCGCTCGCGCTCCGGATCGACCGCCAGCACCACGGCTTCGACCGTGTCGCCCTTCTTGAAGTTGCGGGCCACGTCTTCGCCGGTGGAGTTCCACGCGATGTCCGACAGGTGGATCAGGCCGTCGATGCCGCCGTCCAGACCGATGAAGATGCCGAAGTCGGTGATCGACTTGATCTGGCCGTCGACCTTGTCACCCTTCTTGTGGATGGCCGCGAAGGTCTCCCACGGGTTCGAGGTGACCTGCTTGATGCCCAGCGAAATGCGGCGACGCTCTTCGTCCACGTCGAGCACCATGACCTCGAGCTCGTCACCGACCTGCACCACCTTGGACGGGTTGACGTTCTTGTTGGTCCAGTCCATTTCGGACACGTGCACCAGACCCTCGACGCCCGGCTCGATCTCGACGAACGCGCCGTAATCGGTGACGTTGGAGACCTTGCCGAACACGCGGGTGTTGGACGGGTAGCGGCGGGCGATGTTGTCCCACGGATCCTCGCCCAGCTGCTTGAGGCCGAGCGAAACGCGGTTGCGCTCGCGGTCGTACTTGAGCACGCGCACTTCGAGTTCCTGGCCCACTTCCACCACTTCGGACGGATGGCGCACGCGCTTCCAGGCCATGTCGGTGATGTGCAGCAGGCCGTCGATACCGCCCAGATCCACGAACGCGCCGTAGTCGGTGAGGTTCTTGACCACGCCCTTGAGCACGGCGCCTTCGACCAGCTTCTCCATCAGCTGCTCGCGCTCTTCCGAGTGCTCGCTCTCGACGACTGCGCGGCGCGAAACGACGACGTTGTTGCGCTTGCGGTCGAGCTTGATCAGCTTGAACTCGAGTTCCTTGCCCTCGAGGTAGACCGGGTCACGGACCGGACGCACGTCGACCAGCGAGCCCGGCAGGAATGCGCGGACGTCCTTGATGTCGACGGTGAAGCCGCCCTTGACCTTGCCGCTGATGCGGCCGGTGATGGTCTCGTTCTTCTCGAGCGCTTCTTCCAGCTCGTCCCACACCATGGCGCGCTTGGCCTTCTCGCGCGACAGCACGGTCTCGCCGAAGCCGTTCTCGAGCGCGTCCAGCGCCACCTTGACGGTGTCGCCTTCCGCAACGTCGATCTCGCCGGCGTCGTTACGGAACTGCTCGATCGGCACGATGCCTTCCGACTTCAGGCCGGCGTTGATCACGACGACGTCGGTGCGGACCTGCACCACGACGCCGGTGACGATGGCACCGGGCTTGAGCTTGGCCAGATTGGTCTGGCTGGCTTCGAACAGTTCTGCGAATGATTCGGTCATTGGTAAATACCTGGTTGACTCAGACTGCGAGGCGGCGCGTGTGCGCTGGATGCCGGCAGTCCACCCGTTGGTCGGCCGTCGCGGGATTGCAGGGCCGTGAGTGTTGAGGTGGATGGAACCGGCGCCCGGAGGATTCCGGAAAGCCGGCATGGGTACAGCGGTGGTGCGTGCAACAGGAACAACATCGAAGCGACCCGGGCCGGCCCCCGCACGTGACGGAATGGCCGGACCGGCTCAACTGCGTGCGGGCAGCAGCGCCAGCACCTGCTCGACAACGGCCTGGATACCGAGACCGGTGGTGTCGATGCGGACGGCGTCTTCGGCCGGCCGCAACGGCGCCACCGTGCGGTTGGCATCGCGGGCGTCGCGGGCGAGGATCTCGCGCAGCAGACCGTCCATTGTCACCGAAACCCCCTTGTTCTTCAACTGCTTATAACGGCGTTCGGCCCGCTCCTCGGCACTCGCGGTCAGGAACACCTTCCAGCCGGCATCCGGAAAGATCACCGTGCCCATGTCCCGGCCGTCGGCGACCAGGCCGGGCGTCACCCTGAACGCGCGTTGCCGGTCCTTGAGCGCGGCGCGGACTTCGGGAATCGCGGCGATCGCCGATGCCGCAGCGCCTGCCGTCTCGGTGCGCAATTCGTCGGTGGCGTCGTGGCCGTTGACCAGCACCCGCAGCTCGTCGCCGGTTTCGTCGAAGGCGATCGTGGTGTCGAACGTGCAGCGCACCAGCGCACCGGCGTCGTCGAGATCCAGATCGGCCCAGCCTGCCGCCACACCGACCGCGCGATACAGCGCACCGGAATCGAGATAATGCCAACCCAGCCGCTGCGCGACCGCGCGACTGATGGTGCCCTTGCCTGAACCCGAAGGTCCGTCGATCGTCAGAACGGGCACCGTGGCCGTCATTTGCGTCTCCTGCGCAGGGGCCCGGCATCCGGCGACGCCAAGCGCTTGAATCGTGGGGAAAAGAGCCGCTAGAATAGCGGGCTTGCTGCTCGTATCCCATCCCAGAGGTTCACCATGAAGGTCCTGTCGTCCCTGAAGTCGGCGAAGACCCGCCACCGCGATTGCAAGGTTGTGCGTCGCCGCGGCAAGGTCTTCGTGATCTGCAAGTCCAACCCGCGTTTCAAGGCGCGCCAGCGCTGAGACGCGTTGCCGCCGCGCAAGCGGCAGGCACGCGAGAAAGGCCGCAGCGATGCGGCCTTTCTTCGTTTGAGGCGACCGTCCGCGACACACGGCATCGCCGTCGCATCGATGCTGTTAAATAGCGTGACGCGCCCACGGGCGCCCCGCCCTTCTTTGTCGTCCGTCCGGGAGTTCCATCATGTCGCGTTCCTTCGCTTCGATCCTCGCCGGCGCTGCGCTGGCCTGCACACTGTCCGCAAGCCTGCCGGCCTCGGCCGACACCCTGCTGGTCGATCGCGCCAAGCAGCCCGCCGGCACCGATGTCCCGACGCGCGGCATGTCGATGGCCGATGTCGAGGCCCGCTTCGGCGTGCCCAGCGAACGGCTCGACCCGCGCGGCGGTGAGAAGCGCCAATGGCCGACGATCAACCGCTGGGTCTATCCCACCTTTACCGTCTATTTCGAGCGCAACCGGGTCATCGACACCGTCGCCAACCGTGCCACGGCGTCGGAGATCGGCCCCAAGCCCGCTATCCGTTGAGTCCATGACCGAACACGCAATGCGCTTCCCCGCGGAGTGGGAACCCCAGTCTGCGATCCTGATCGCCTGGCCGACCGAAGACACCGACTGGGCGCCACGCCTGGGCGAGGTCGAGGACACCTACATCGCACTGGTCGCGGCGATCACCCGTTTCCAGCCGGTGGTGATCTGCGTACCGGACGAGGACATCCAGAGCTACGCCTATGTGCGGCTGGCGTCGAACCGCATCGATATGGCGCGGGTGCGCTTCGTCGAAGCGGCCTACGACGACACATGGCTGCGCGATTCCGGCCCGATCTCGCTGCGTCGCGATGACGGCGGCTTTCTGCTCAACGATTTCCGTTTCACCGGCTGGGGCGGCAAGTTCGACGCGAGCCGCGACGACCTGCTGGTTGGCCATCTCCACGGCGCCGGCGTGTTCACCGACGAGTCGCAGCGCCGCGAGATCGATTTCGCGCTTGAAGGCGGTGCGATCGAGACCGACGGTGCGGGCACGCTGCTGACCACCTGGCGCTGTCTGCACGAGCGTCATCCAGACACCTCGCGCGAAGACCTGACCGCCAAGCTCTCGGGCTGGCTCGCTCAAAGCCGCGTGCTGTGGCTCGACCACGGCTATCTCGAAGGCGACGACACCGATGCGCACATCGACACGCTCGCGCGCTTCGCGCCGGACGACGCGATCGTGTTCCAGGCCTGCGACGACGCCAGCGATCCGCACTACGCCGAACTGCAGACGATGGCCGACGAGATCGCGGCGTTGCGCACCCGCGACGGCGCTCCATACCGCCTGTTTCCGCTGCCGTGGGCACAGCCGATCCTCGACGACGGTCGCCGCCTCGCCGCGAGTTACGCGAACTACCTGATCCTCAACAACGCGGTACTGATGCCCGCCTACGGCGATCGTGCCGACGACGCGGCTGCAGCCGTGCTCGCGCAGGCGTATCCCGGCCGGGAGATCGTGCAGGTGCCCTGCCGTCCGTTGATCTGGCAGAACGGCAGTCTGCACTGCATCACCATGCAGTTGCCCGAAGGTCTCCTCGCGCGCTGACGTGGATTGCCTGCGCACGCGGCGCAGGCGGCATGACCGATGGCCCAAGCGCATGACTACAGATGTAGTCATGCTGGCCCGCCGTCTGGAACGCCTGTATGCGCCGCCTCCTGCTCACATCGATTCTCACCCTGGCGTTTCACAACGCGGTCGTCGCGACCGTGCCTTCCGATGAGGTCGCTGCCGCGCTCGAGCACCTGCGCGCCGCGTCGGCGACGGCCGAGTCCGACGCGGTGTACGTGGTCCACGACGGCCGCGTCCTGCTCGACGCCAGTACCGATCAGACGCGCGCCCCCATCGAGCTGATGTCGGCGACCAAGTCTGTCGTGGCACTTGGCATCGGGCTGCTGCTGGCCGATGGCCACCTTGCCTCGCTCGATACGCCGGTACATACGTTCTTCCCCGAATGGGCGCAGGGCCGCAAACGGGCCGTAACCGTGCGCATGCTGCTCGATCACACATCCGGGCTGCAGAACGTAGTCAACGCCGGCGAGGAGCTGTACCCGGCGCCCGACTCGGTGCAACTCGCGCTGGCTGCCGAACTCAGCAGCACGCCCGGCGAAGTGTTCGCCTACAACAACAAGGCGACCAACCTGTTGGCCGGCGTCATCGCCAAGGCCTCGGGCAAGCCGATGGACGTCTACATCAACGAGCGCCTGTTCCGGCCGCTCGGCATCGTGCCGGGGCCCTGGTACCGCGATGCTGCCGGGCATCCGCACGGCATGGCGGGACTTCCGCTGACCGCCCGCGATGCTGCGGCCATCGGACAGCTGTTGCTCGACGACGGCGTCGCACCGGACGGGACGCGCCTGCTGCCAGAGGGCTTCGTGCAAGCGCTGTACACGCCCGGTCCGCGTTCGCCGCGCGTCGGCCTGCTGTGGTGGCGGGTGCCGGCCTGGCAGACCTTGACGTTGCGAGGCGATGCACTTCCGCAAGCCCGCGCGCGCGACGCCGATCCGCGCTGGATCCACGCTCTGGAAGCGCTCCAGGGACGCCGTCTCGAAGGCGCGGACGGCCTGCGCCGCGCGATGGCCGAAACGCTCGGCGAGGACTGGATCGAGATCTACACCCAGGAGGTGAGCGCGCGCGGACTGGTTCGCAGTGACCTGTTCGACGAGGCACTCGGTCCGGTCGTCGCCTACTCGGCCGAAGGCTTTCTCGGGCAGTACATCGTGGTCGTTCCGGAGAAGCGGCTCGTCGCGGTGCGCCAGATCCGCCGCCGCGACACGCCGCACGCACCTGCGCTGGACTACGTGGCCTTCCCCGCCGACGTCATCGCGCTCTCTCGCGCGCTTTGATGCGCTCTGAACGGCCCGGGGGCCACACGCGGCGCGATGCACCATCCGCGTTAGCATGTGCACCCGTTTCGACTCGTGCCGCCGCCCCTATGTCCCGCAAGACCACGTTGCCCGTCGCGCTGATCCAGGAGCGCGCCATCATCGACCGCGGCGCCGACAACGCCAACGCCAACCTGTCGGTCATCGAAGCGCGCGTCGCCGAGGCCGCCAGGCAGGGCGCGAAGCTGGTCCTGCTGCAGGAACTGCACAACGGCGCGTACTTCTGCCAGGAAGAGAATGTCGATGTGTTCGACCTCGCCGAGCCCATTCCCGGCCCGAGCACCGAGCGCCTCGCCGCACTGGCGAAGCAGCACAACATCGTCGTGGTCAGCTCGCTGTTCGAGCGCCGCGCCGCGGGCCTGTACCACAACACCGGCGTGGTCTTCGATGCCGACGGCAGCCTGGCGGGCAAGTACCGCAAGATGCACATCCCCGACGACCCGGGCTTCTACGAGAAGTTCTACTTCACCCCGGGCGACATCGGCTTCAAGCCGATCGACACCTCGGTGGGCCGTCTCGGCCTGCTGGTGTGCTGGGATCAGTGGTATCCCGAGGCCGCGCGCCTGATGGCGCTGGCCGGCGCCGACCTTCTGCTCTACCCCACCGCCATCGGCTGGGACCCGACCGACGCGCAGGACGAAAAGACCCGTCAGCGCGATGCCTGGATCCTCAGTCATCGCGGTCATGCGGTGGCCAACGGTCTGCCGGTGCTGTCGTGCAACCGCGTCGGCCACGAGCCTTCACCGCTGGGCGCGGCCGGCATCGATTTCTGGGGCAACAGTCATGTACTCGGGCCGCAGGGCGAGTTTCTCGCGCAGGCCGGTGAGGATCCGACGCTGCTGACCTGCGAGGTGGATCTGGGCCGCAGCGAGCACGTGCGCCGGATCTGGCCGTTCCTGCGTGACCGCCGCATCGACGCCTACGGCGATCTGCTCAAGCGTTACATCGACTGACTCGATGACGCTCGAGCTCCGCGACGCCGTCGAGGCCGACTTCGACGCGATTACCGCGCTGTACGCACGCGAAGTCGCCGGCGGCGTGGCGACGTACGAATACGACGCGCCCGATGTCGAGGACATGCGGCGGCGCTGGTCGGCGCTGCGCGAGGCCGGGTATCCCTACATCGTGGCGTTGCGAGACGGCGTGTTCGCCGGTTACGCCTATGCCGGCGGATTCCGCACGCGCATCGGGTACCGCTTCACGGTGGAGAGTTCGGTCTACGTCGAACACGCCCAGCATGGCCACGGCATCGGCCGCCAGTTGATGGAGCGGTTGATCGACGTGTGCGCGCAACGCGGTTTCCGGCAGATGATGGCGGTCATCGGCCCGCCGGCCGACGGTCCGTCGGTCCGTTTCCACCAGCGCCTGGGTTTTGAAACCGTGGGCGTACTGCCCGGTTCGGGCCGCAAGCACGGCCGCTGGCTCGACACCATCCTGATGCAGCGCGCTTTGGGCGAAGGTGCGGCTACGCCTCCGAATGACGAATGATCCGATGACCGAGACGACACGAGGCGACATCACCGCCTCCGGCACCACCGCGTGGCAGTCCCAGCCGCATGCGATCGTCGAGCGCGACGGCGTGCGCTACACCCTGCTGGGCACCGCGCATGTCTCGCGCGTCAGCGTGGAAGCGGTCGAGGATGCGATCGGCAGCGGTGCGTTCGACGCCGTCGCAGTCGAACTCGACGCGCAGCGCCTGCAGGCGATCAGTGATCCAGACGCGCTGGCAAAGCTCAACCTCGTCGACGTGATCCGCAAGGGCCGTGTGGCGCTGTTCGCCGCGAACCTCGCGCTGGCCGCCTATCAGCGTCGGCTTGCCGAGCAGCTCGGCATCGAGCCGGGCGCCGAACTCAAGCGCGCGGTCACGCTGGCGAACGAGCGCGATCTGCCGGTCGCGCTGATCGACCGCGATGTCGGCCTGACCTTCAAGCGCGCCTCGAAGAAACTCGGCTTCTTCGGCCGCATGAAGCTGATCGGCAGCCTGCTCGGCGGGCTGATGGCGTCCGACGAACTGGGCGAGGACGAGATCGAGAAGCTCAAGCAGGGCGACATGCTCGAATCGAGCTTCGGCGAGTTCGCCAAGAGCAGCCCGCAGCTCTACGACACCATCATCGCCGAACGCGACCGCTACATGGCCGCGCGCCTGCGCGAGCAGGCCGGCGATGCACGCGAGGTGCTGGCGGTGGTGGGCGCCGGTCATCTCGCCGGGCTCGCGCGTCACCTCGCCGATGATGCGCAGGCGCCCGAAGCCACCCGCACCGAGCTTGAACATGCCCCGCCCGGCCGCAGCCTCAAGTGGGTGATGTCGCTGATCACCGTGCTGATCCTGGCGATGATCGCCTGGGGCTACTACCAGGGCGGCGCCGAGCTCGGCCGCCAGCTGGTGCAGGAGTGGGTGTTGATCACCGCCGGCTTCGCTGCCCTGGGCGCGGCCGCAGCGCTGTCGCATCCGCTGGGCATCCTCGCCGCCGCGATCGCCGCGCCGCTCAAACCGATCCGCCCGCCCGGGGTTTCGCCCGGCTTGTTCAGCGGCCTGGTCGAGGCCTACATGCGCAAGCCGGCCTATGGGGATTTCCTCTCGCTGCGCGACGACGCCGGCACGCTACGCGGCTGGTATCGCAATCGCGTGTCGCGGACATTGCTGAGCTTCTTGCTGACCAACATCGGGTCGAGCATTGGCGTGTGGGTGGCAGGCTTGCGGATTGCCGGGAAAGTGTTGACCTGACGACGCTGCGTCGCGTTTCGGAAACTCGCGTGCGCTGGAGTCCGTCATTCCGGCGAAAGCGTGACTCCAGTTGTTCCAGGGCGATGCGGAAGCAAGTCGCTGGATTCCTGCGTTCGCGGGAATGACGCGCAAAAGTCGATTTGCTTGATCGGCACCGCGTCGATGGCGTTTTCGAATTGGCATCGAGTTGCTCCGGCTTTGGCTTCGGTTTTTGGCCTTTGGCCTTTGCCTTTGCCTTTGCTTTTGCTCTTGACGTATCGAGCCGTAAAGCGAGTCCACCACCGGAGTCCGGCGCGGCCGTAACGGTGCCGCGGCACGCACAACCAGCGACCCCTCTCCCGAGCTCCCGAGTGACAACGGATAGAACATCCGGCGCCGATCGAGCGCCGGATGCCAAAAACACGACTCAGCCTGCAGCAGCAGCCGGACCCTGCACACCCCGCGCCCGCCGGATCAGGCGGGCGCTGCCGTGCCGAAGATCGTCGAGGATCGCGTAGATCGTCGGCAGGAACAGCAGGCTGACGACCGTCGAGAACGCCAGGCCACCGGCCACCGCACGCGCCATCGGTGAGTACGCCAGGCCGCCGAGCACCACGGTATCGCTGAGCGAGATCGGGATCATCGCCAGGATCGCCGTGCCCATCGTCATCATGATCGGGCGCAGGCGTTCGCGGCTGCCTTCGACGAGCGCCTCGAGACGTGGCATGCCGCGGCGGCGCAGGTTGTTGATGTGTTCGACCATGATGATGCCGTTGTTCACCACCACGCCCATCAGCACCAGGATGCCGATGAAGGCCATCACCGTGAACGAGGTGCCGGTCAGCCAGAACAGCCAGAACACGCCGAATACCGAGAACACCACGCAACTCATGATGGCGGCCGGGAACACCAGCGACTCGAACACTGCTGCCATCACCACATAAATCATGATCAGCGCGATGAGCAGGTTGAACATCATCTGCCGACTCGCGGCCGCGTCGTCCTCGAAACCGCTTCCGGAGAACGTGTAGCCATAGCCGGCCGGGAACTCGACCCGATCGAGCGTCTGTTCGAGCGCCTTGCGCGCATCGGGCATCGTGGTCTCGCCGGCCAGGTTGGCCTGCAGCGTCAGCGAGGTCTGCCGGTCACTGCGCGTGATGCGATTGGCCGCCGGTACCACGCGCATCTCGACCAGGCTCGTCAGCGGCACACTGCGGCCGTCGGGTGCCCGCACCATGAAGCTCGCGATGTCCGCCTGGCTGTACTGCTCGGCACCGGCGAATCGCACCCACACCGGAACTTCGTCTTCTCCACGCCGGAATTCGCGCAACTGGCTGCCGCGGAGCGCCATCCCGATGAAGTTCGACACCTGGTCAGCACTGAAACCGAATGCCGCCGCGCGATCTCGATCGACACGGATGCTGAGTTCCTGATTCAGATCGCCGGCTTCCACGCGCACGTCGCGAAGTGCCGGGTTGGCCGCGAGCAGGGGGATCACGCTGTCTGCGATCTCGCGCAACATCTGACTCGAATCGCCGACCAGTTGCACCTGCACACCCTGATTGCCCTGACCGCCCCCCCCGCCCTGGCCGGCGCTGCCGCGCACGCCCACGTCGGCACGCGCGGACTTCGGCAACGCCTCGCTGATCGCGTCGGACAAGGGCTTGGTATCGCCGACATCGTCCTCGAACGTGATCATCGTGCCGGAGTCGCCGCCTTCGCCGAACCATGAGTAGAGCTGGCGGATCCGGTACTGCTCGCGGTTCGCGTCGAGGAAGGCCTCGAAGCGTCGCACCTCGTCCGAGCGCTGCTGCAGGTTGTAGCTGCCTTTCCACTGGTAATAGAGCTGGATTTCCTTGCCGCCGCTGCCGTCGCCAAACATCTCGAACTTGATGCCGGTCATGGGCACGAAACTGACCGCGACGACCAGGATGATGCCCAGCACACTCCAGCCGCGATGCTGCAGCGTCCAACGCAGCAGACGCGCGTAACCGCGCTGCATGCGGGGAATCAGACCATTGGGATTGGCGACCGCGGGCGGCGTCTTCATGCGTGCCGACATCATCGGAATCAGGCTCACCGCGACCAGCCATGAGGCCAGCAGCGACACCGAAATCGTGATCGCCAACTGGGTCATGAAGATACTGATCTGGTTGGTCTCGCCCAGCAGGTTGGGCACGAACACGATGCAGTGACACAGCGTGCCGGCCGATAGTGCGATGGCGACATGGCGCGTGCCCAGCACCGAGGCCAGCCAGGGCTGGTCGGGCATGCGCTCGCGTTCCTGGTAGATGCTCTCCACCACCACCACCGCGTTGTCGACCAGCATGCCCACCGCGAGCAGCAGACCCATCAGCGACAGCACGTTGAGCGTGACGTCGAAGAAATGCATGAAGCCCAGGGTGATGATGAAACAGATCGGAATCGCCAACGTCACCATGAGCGTCGACGGCCAGTGGCGCAGGAAGAAATACAGCACGATGATCGACAGCACGAGGCCGATCGCGCCGGCTTCGACCAGCTCCATCAAGGACGTGGTGACGTCCTCACCCATGTTCTGGGTCACTTTGACGTCGATGCCCTCCAGGCCCGGCTCGTTGCGCGCCGCTTCGACCTCGGTCAGCACGAGGCGCGACACCTCGACGAGATTGGCGTCGCGCTCCTTGTAGATTTCCAGGCCGACAGCCGCGCGACCGTCCAGACGTCGCCCGTAGTCCATGCGCTGCGGCTTGAATCGGATGTCGGCGATATCGGCCAAGCGCAAGCCGCGCTGATTGATGACCAGCTCACGGAACTGCTGCAGATCCTGGATCTCGCCGATCGGCTGAACGCGCAGCCGCGTGTTGCCTTCGAGGATCTGCCCGGCCGACACCGAAAAATTGAGCGTGCGCAGGCGGGTCGCCAGTTCGTCGAGACCGATGTCGTGCGCGGTCAATCGGTCCGGATCGACCGCGATCTCGACCTCGTTGGGCGCCGCGCCACTGATCTCGACCCGCGCCACGCCCGGCACGCGCTCCAGACGGCTCTTGAGCTGGCGGTCGATCATCTCGTAACTGCCCGACAGATCCACGTTCGCCGCCAGACGTAGGCGCAGTACGGGTTCATCGCTGCTCGTCCACTTGTGGACGAAATAGCGACGGAAATCGTCGGGAAGCTCGCCGCGGATCGCGTCGATCTTCTCGCGCGCCTCGGATGCACTGATGGCGATGTCACGATCCCAGTCGGAAAAGATCAGCAACACGCCCGCGCCATCGGCAGAAGCGTTTCCGCGCATCTGCTTGATCCCGCTCATCGTTGCCAGCGCTTCCTCAGCCGGCCGCAGCAGGTTCTGCTCCGCCTCTGCAGGCGTGGAACCCGTGTAGGGGAGCTGCACGAAAAGGATCGGCATCGAGATGTCCGGCAACGCCTCCAGCGGCAACCGCACCGATGCGATCAGGCCGATCACCACCATCGAGATGAAGCACATGATGGTGGTGACCGGGCGCCGCAGACTGAGCTCGGCGATGCTCATGGCGCTGTGGCCTGTGCTGCGTCGTCGGCAGCGAACTTCGCGCGACGGCCACGTTCGGCGTAGTGCGCATCGGACTTCCGATCGAGCAGGTCGTAGACGACCGGAATCACCAGCAGGGTCAGTACCGTCGACACCGCCAGGCCGCCCATCACCACGATCGCCATCGGCGAGCGCACTTCCGCGCCGTCACCCAGCGCCAGCGCCAGCGGCAGGAAGCCGAACAGCGTCGACAGCGTGGTCATGATGATCGGACGCAGGCGCGATCGCGCACCTTCGACCAGCGCATCGCGCTTGGCCACGCCGGCCTCGCGCAGCTGGTTGACCTTGTCGATGAGGATGATCGCGTTCTTCACCACCAGGCCGACCATCAGTATCAGGCCGATGAAGGCGACCACCGAGATCGTGTTGCCCGTGAGCAGCAAGGCGCCGATCGCGCCGACTATCGCCAGCGGGATGGTGAACAGGATCACGAAGGGATGCAGCAGCGACTCGAACTGCGAGGCCATCACCAGATAGACCAGGAAGATCGCCAGCGCGAATGCCATCAGCAGCGAGCGCATCGATTCGCCCAGTTCCTCGCCCTGACCCCCGATGTGCAGGCCGATCTCGGGGCCGAGCGGATGTTCGGCGACCATCTGCCGCACCTCGTTCATCGCCGTGCCCAGGTCGATGCCGCGCAGGTTTGCCGACACCACGGCCACACGCACCTGGTCGGCGCGATGGATCTCGCTGGGACCGATGGTCGCCACGACATCGGCGACAGCGTCCAGTCGAACCGGGGCCGCGCCGCCCGGATTGACGATGAGATTGCGGATGCGATCGACCGAATCGCGTTCGCTTTCCTGCGCCCGCACCAGCACGTCGATCTTGCGGTCGCGGAAGTTGTAGCGCGTGGCCACCTCGCCGCGCACCGCACGCACGACGGCGTCGGCGATCTGCCGCGTCGTCAGGCCGAACGCGCCTGCGCGCTCCTGGTCGAACACGATCTGGATTTCGGGAAAGCCCTGCTCGACCGTGCTCTTGACGTCGGCGTAGTGCGGGTTGCCGCGCAGCAGCTCGGCCATGCGTTGCCCGGCGCGGGCCAGACCATCGAGGTCCTGGCCACGCAACTCGATCTCGAGCGGCGTGGAGAAGCTGAAGATCTGCGGCCGTGCGAAATCCACGGCGACGCCGGGATACTGCGTCATCGTCTCGCGCAGGCGTTCGGTCTGCTGCGCCTCGAACTCGCGGCTGCCGCCACCGCTCATGACGATGCTCAGCTTGCCGATGTTCTCGCCGCTCTCGGTCGGATTGGCGTCGAGCCGCGTGCCGCTTCCGCTGACACCGAACAGCAGCTCCACACCGTCGTCGTCGCCGTGCGCCTGCTGCACCTCGCGCATGATGCGATCGGTTTCGCGCAGCGGCGTGCCCGGCGGCAGCTTGGCGGTCATTTCAAACCGGTCCTGCGCCAGCTGCGGAATCAGGTCGGTGCCCAGCAGCGGCACGGCCAGCAGGCTGAGCACGAACACGACGGTGGCCGTGCCCAGCACCAGCCGCGGGCGCCCGAGTGCGGCGGGCAGCATGCGCATGTAGCCGCGCTCGGCGCGGTGGTAGGGCGCCATTGCAAGATCGCTGGCCCGCCCCATCACGCCGCCCGAGCCACGCGCCACCAGGCGCCAGCCGCGCACGCCCAGCCAGGTCACGCCGAACAGTGCACCGCGCACGCCCGCGCCGATGCCGCGGCCGGTCGCTGCGAGCGGTTTCTGCCAGCGTCGTTCGGGCCGCCACTGCGGATGCGGCGGCTCTTCGGGGAACGCCATCGGCGGGCGGCCCTTGAGCGAGGCGAGCATCGGAATCAGCGTCAGCGCCACGAACATCGACACGCCCACCGCGATCGCGATCGTCAGCGCCTGGTCGCGGAACAGCTGACCGGCGATGCCTTCGACAAACACCAGCGGCAGGAACACCGCGATGATCGTCAGCGTCGAGGCCACCACCGCCATGCCGACCTCGCGCGTGCCGGTGATCGCCGCCTCGAGTATGCCCAGGCCCCGTTCGCGCGCCTTGGCGATGGATTCGAGGACGACGATCGAATCGTCGATCACCAGACCCGTCGCCAACGCCAGGCCGCCGAGCGACATCACGTTGAGACTCAGCCCCAGCTGGTCCATGAAGAAGAACGTGGTGATGATCGAGATCGGCAGCGACAGGCTCACCACCAGCGTGCTCCAGCCGTTGCGCAGGAACAGGAAGATGATCAGCACCGCCAGCGTGCCCCCGATCAGCGCGTCGGTGCGCACGTCGTTGATCGCCGCGCGTACGAACTTCGACTGGTCGTCGACAACGGTCAGGGTCATGTCCGGCGGCAGGTCCTTGCGGATGATGTCCAGCCGCGCCTGCACCGCATCGGCGGTCGAAACGGTGTTCGCGTCGCCTTCCTTGTAGATCGCCAGCTCCACCGCCTCGGCGCCGCCGAGCCGGATGATGCTCTCGCGCTCCTTGAAACCCTGCTGCACGGTGGCGATGTCACGCAGGCGGATCGCGCGGCCACCGGCGATCGTCGTGCTGCCGGCGCCCGATGCGCTCTGCACCGAGGCCGCTGCGGCGAGCACCGCCTGCGAGCCGCTTGCCGCGGCGATCGCCGCCATCTGCTGCGCCGCGCTCGCGGCGCTGTCGTCGCCACCGGATTGCGTGGCGACCAGCATCTCGCCGATCTGCTCGACGCTGGCGAACTGGTTGACCGTGCGCACCAGATACCGCTGCGTGCCCTGGTCGAGGCGTCCGCCCGACAGGTTGATGTTCTCCTGCTGCAGGCGCTGGATGACGTTCTCGATCGGCAGACCGATGCGTGCCATCTGCTGCAGGTCGAGTTCGACCTGCACCTCGTCCTCGTAGCCGCCGCCTACCTTCACCGCGGCCACGCCGATGACCGGTTCGATCTTCTTCTTCAGATCGTCGTCGGCATAGCGGCGCATGCGCGTGAGTTCGTCGACCGCATCGCCCTTGTCGCCGGCGGTGAGCGCCAGGCGCAGGATCGGTTCGGTCGACGGGTTGAAGCGCAGCAGCACCGGTGGCGTGACTTCGAGCGGCAGCTGCAGCGCTTCGAGCTTGTCGCGCACCTCCAGGCTCGCCTGGTCCATGTCGGTTCCCCAGGCGAACTCCAGCACCACGTCGCTCTGACCGGTGCGCGAGATCGATCGCAGCTTGCGCACGCCCTTGACCACGCCCAGCGCTTCTTCGACCGGTTCGCTGATCAGCGTTTCGATCTCCGCCGGCGCCGCACCGGTGTATTCGGTGCGCACGGTCAGCGTGGGATAGCTGAGGTCGGGCAGCAGGTTGACCTTGAGATTGCCCAGCGAAATCAGGCCGAACAGCATCAGGCTGATCGCGACCATCCACACCGTCACCCGGCGCCGGGTGGAGAACTCGACCAGATCGAAGCGACCCGCCGGGGCGGCGTGCGGATCCGCGGCCGGGCCGTCGCCGGCGGGGCCGTGATGCGAAGGGCCGGCCATTACTGCGCGTCGCCCTGGGCGGCGTCATCTGCTGCAGGCGCTGCCGCAACCGGCGCTTCGCCGATCACCTGCACCGCGCTGCCCTCGCGCAGCGCCACCTTGCCGGCGGTGACCACCGGCGCGCCATCCTCCAGACCGCTGCGCACTTCGATGACGTTGCCATCGACGTAGCCCAGCTCCACCGGCACGCGCATGGCCTTGCCCTCGCGCACGGTGAACACCGCACTTTCGTCGCCGTCGTCGAGCAGCGCCGCGCGCGGAATCACCAGCGCATCGGCGCGCTGGTCGTAATCGATACGGATGCGCCCGAACATGCCCGCGCGCAGCGCCTCGTTGCCTTCGAACGCGGTCACCACACGGAACGTGCCGCTGCGCGATTCCACCACCGGGGCCACGCGCTCGACGACACCTTGGAACGACTCGCCCGGCAGCGCGTCGACCTGCAGGTGCACCGGCTGGCCGCGCTTGAGCACGCGCAGTTCGCGCTCGGGCACGTTGAGCGTGGCTTCGATGCGCGCGTTGTCGACGATGCTGAAGATCGGCGTGTTGATCTGCACGAAGTTGCCGGTACGGATCATCCGCTGCGAGATCACGCCCGAGATCGGCGCGGTCACCGTGGTGTAGGACAGTTCCAGTTGCGCCATCTCGTACTGCGCGCGCGCGGTGTCGAGATCGAACTTGATCTGGTCGAGATCGTTGGCGCTGATCATCTGCTGGCCGACGAGCTGCTGCGCGCGGCGGTAGCTGTTCTCCAGCTTGCCCATCGTCGCGCGGCTCTGCTGCACCGCCAGGCGCGCGCGGTCGGGATCGAGCCGCACGAGCGGCTGACCGGCGCGCACCGTATCGCCCTCCTCGACCAGCACATCGAGTGCGATGCCCGAGGTCTTGGCAACAACGTCCGCGCCCCTCGGCACCTCGAGCGATGCAGTGCCGACATAGCTGGCGGCCACGCTGCGCCGGGCGACCGTTTCGGTTTCCACCGGCACAGGCGCAGCGGCAGCCTCACCGGGCTTGGCCTGGGCGTCTCCCCCGCCCTTGCATGCGGACAGAACCAGGGCGGCGGACACGAGAATGGCGCCGGTCAGAACGCGTCCGCTGGACGCGAAGGCATGCGGTGTGGACATGTGGATTCGATTGACCCCTACGGTGTGGTAGCAAGGTATATCACCCGAACATGACGTCCATCGGCCATTGGTCATGGTGTCCTTCGGGTTGGTTCGACGGGCGATGGTGCGCTGCATTGGGTTCGGGTGGCGGCCATGGCTATACTGGCCGCGTTGTGCACCGGTTCATGCAAGCTGTCGCAGCTGCTGCGCCGAAGTACAGCGGCATCACGCTTCCCCGACAGCCTTTCCAGCCATTCAGGATTGCGGATACCCCGATGACGCGACTGCTGATGCTTGTCTGCCTTGCGCTCGTCCTCCCTGGCGCGGCCGCCCAGGACGCCACCGCGCCCGACGCCCCGCCCGCAGTTCCTGCAGCGCCGCCGACGGAGGCTGCGAATGTGGCAACGACAAACGCCCCGCTGATCGGCAACGCCGACACCGGCCGGCAGCTCACCTACACCTGCCAGGGCTGCCACGGCGTGGAGGGCTACCGCAACGTGTATCCGCACTACCACGTGCCGAAGATCGGCGGCCAGTCGACCGAGTACCTCGTCAACGCCCTGCACGAATACAAGCGCGGCACGCGCCGGCATCCGACGATGGAGGCCCAGGCGCAGAGCTTCACCGACCAGGACATCGCCGACATCGCCGCCTTCCTCTCGGAGCTCACGCCATGACCGGTCCGTTCCTGCCAGGCCACCGCCTCGTGGCGACCGCCCTGTTGGCCGGCCTGCTGGCTGCCTGCGGCAGCCAAGACGATCCCGACGCCCAGCCGATGCGTAGCACCTCTTCGGCGGGCCTGCCGGCCGGTACGGTGGAGGCCGGCGAACAGGCCGCCAACCTCAAGAGCGCCGCGACCGGCCAGACCTGCCTCGATTGCCACGGCGCGGCCGGCAACGACCCGATCGATCCGACCTATCCGAAGATCGGAGGGCAGTTCCGCGACTACCTGGCCCATTCCCTGCAGGCCTACCGCGACGGCGACCGCGAGCACGCGCTGATGTCGCAACAGGCGACCGGTCTGAGCGATCAGCAGATCGCCGACCTTGCCGCGTACTTCGCCGCGCAGCCGAGCCAGTTGCGCGATCTGCGCGGTGTGCACGACAACTGAGCGTCGCCGCGATCGGTGAGCAGGCGGGCCCATTCCGCCTTCCATCGCATTCCAACTCGATGCCTTGCCAAGCGGATCAACACGGTTGATCCGCTTTTGTTTTCGCAGGCTTTGCCTTTCAGATTTCGAATTTCGAGCCGCAAAGCGAGCCGCGCACCGACGCCCGGCGTGGCGGAAGAGCGGTCAAAGGCCGAGCGCAGCAGGTTCGGGTCCCGCCCGCGCTGCCCTGCAAGGCCCGGCCCGCTCTCAGCTCGATGAGAACAGCCGAAGCCCGAGCAAACCCGGGCCACACAGAGACGAACGCCGGGCGCAAAGTTCTGGACTCCCGTCCGCCCAGGAATGGCGAACCCGGAACGCCAACCGCGCGCCCGCACACACACTGCGCCGAGCTCAATCAGCCGCCGAGACTGTCCTGGTCTTCCTGCAACTCGGGCTTCCACGGCACGTCCGGTGGCGGCCGGCCGTCTGTTTCGATGTCCTGCATGTTCGGATCGGTGATGCCGCAGGCACCGCCGAACATCAACAGTGCGACGCTGCACTGCACCGTCTTGCTGGTGCCGGGGATGGGGATCATCACCGTCTGCACGCTGCGCCGCACCCACTCTTCGAGCAGCGATTCGCTGGGGACCCAGAACCGGTCGAAACTCGTCGGCTCGTAATCGGTCGGCGGACGCCGCAGCCACGTACCTTCACGGTCGATGCGGGCGAAGTCTTCGGTGACGGTACCCGGCGGCAGGCCGCCGCCGACGCGCCCGTCGCCCGCCAGGCGCGGCCGGCCATCGGCGCCGAACAGACCCGATGGACTGCCGGGCTGTCCACCGTCGCGCGCGGTCGCCGCATCGCCCCAGTCGTCGGCGGCGCGGGTCGACGGCGCCGCGCCGGGGGGATTGCCGGCCTCTGTGCCTGCGCCCGGCGTGCGGGTGACGGACGGCGTGCCACTGCCGCGGTTCGCAGATGCGTTGCCGGGCGGCTGCGTGGTCGGCGTGGCGGCCACCGGGGTCGACGCCGCGGGGGGCTGCGGCACGGGCGCAGGTGCGGGCGGCGCTTCGGGCATCGGCACTGCGCGCTCGCGTATCGCGATCTCGGCCGCGTCGCGGACCGGGACCTCGGGCGCATCGACCACGACCTGCGGCGCCTGACGCGCAGGCAAGCGCAAGGACTCGACCGGCTGCGGCACGCTGCGCTCGCGGACTTCGACCTCCACCGCACGCTGCTCGCGCGGCGCATCGGCAAGCGGCGCGGGTGTGCGCAGCGTCGGCACCTCCACCGCCTGCAGCCGCGCATCCGGCACCTGACGCTCGCGCACGGCGATATCCGGCACCGCGCCGGGGCGCGGCGGCGGCAGGGTGAAGTCGATATCCGGTGCCGGCACCTGCGTGACCTCGAGCACCTGCGGCGGCGGCTCGGCCGGCAGGTCGGCGACCGCGGCTTCGGGAATCGTCGACGTGTCGCGTGGCGCACTCGGCGCAGGCGCGGGCTCGGCCGATGGCGCGGACGTTGGCGGCACCGGTGCGGCCGCCACGACCGGCGTCGGCGCGCCGCCTTCTTCGCCACCGCCCGCATCCTCGGGCGTGCCGTCTCCAATGAAGACCGCCTGCACCACGTGCGTGTCGCCCTCGGCAGCCGGCGCCGGCAATGCGAAATACGGCTGGGTCAGCAACAGCAGGCCACCGACCCAGACCAGTTGCACGAACACTGCGGTCGCGATGGAGACGCGCCGCGCGCCGCGATGATCACGCGCGGCCGGTTCCCAGGACGGATGCAGCAGCAAACCGGCCCAGACCGCCCAGGCACTGCTCGGCACCTGCCCCTTGCGCCGCGGCGGCGCCGGACGCGCAGCGAGCACGGCGACGATGGCGGCCGCGCTCGCCCCCGTGACCGCATCGGCGCGAGCACGCATTGACGCGAACCAGCGCGTCCAGCCTTCGGGAAAGCCTTCGGGGGGCGCATCCGGCCGGATCGAGCGACGCCGTCGCCGGCGCAGCACTTCGATCAGGTCGGAAGCGGTGAACATCCGGTGGCGGCCGCCGCTGTGGGAAACGTCAGGCCGCGTCGCGCGGCATGTAGGGCGCGTCGCCGGTATCGTGGTCGGTCGCGTCGCGCACCGCGGTCACCCCCGGCGCCTTTTCCATCAGGGTCTTCTCGATGCCCTGCTTGAGCGTCACGTCGACCAGGCCGCAACCGTGGCAGCCGCCACCGAAGCGCAGCACGACGACACCCTCGGCGGTCACTTCCTGCACCGTGACGTGGCCGCGGTGCTGGGCAAGCTGCGGATTCACCTCGTTCTCGACCACCCAGCGCACGCGCTCGACCAGCGACGCGGCCTCCGGCGGCGCCTCGCCCTTGATCTTGGGGGCGCGGATCTGCAGCTGGCCGCCGGTGGCGCGGGTTTCATAGTCGATCTCGGCGCCATCGAGGTAGGGCACGCTCGGCGCATCGAGCCACAGCGTGAAGCCCTCGCAGTCGATCGCCCACTCGTCGCCCTGCAGGTCGCCGCTGTCGGCGAACTCCAGGCGCACGTCGGCACGCGAGGTGCCCGCATGCACGGCCGACAGCCGCACGCCGAGCCCCGGCAGCGACTCGCGCTCGATGAGCTTGCGGAAATGCGTCTGCGCGTTTTCGGAGATGTTGATCATGCGGCGTATTCTAGCGGCCCCGCGCCCGGGCACGCGCCGGTCGCCGTACTGCCGCATGAACGGCCCCCACGCCAAGGAGAGTCCACCGATGTCCGACCTGATCCCCCTCGCCGATGCCCACTGCATTCCGCGACGCGGCGACGAGCACCGCCTGCCCGAGGCCCGCGTGCGCGAACTGCTGCCGCAGGTGCCGGGCTGGTCGCTGGCCGAGGACGGACGCGCCCTCACCCGCACCTTCCGCTTCGACGACTACCACCGCACGATGGCCTTCGTGAACGCGCTGGCCTACATCGCGCATCGTGAAGACCATCACCCGGATCTGGGCGTGCACTACGACCGTGTCGAAGCGCGTTACTCCACCCACGATGTCGGCGGTCTGAGCGAGAACGACTTCATCTGTGCGGCCAAGGCCGACAGGCTTGTGGCGTGATGACGACCACGCACAGCCGCCCCTCGTCCGCCCGCACCCGCTTACGCCTGCATGCTGCGGCATGCGCCCTTGCACTGGCCATTGGCGGTGCAGCAGCCGGCGCAGGTGCGCACGAGCCCGACCACGGCGCCTGGGTCGACATGCGCAGCAAGAACACGCGTCCGCCGACCTATCCGATGGAGGCCGCCCGCGTCGGCGCCAGCGGCACGACGGTCGTACACGTCGACGTGGATGCGGCCGGCAATGTGGTCGACGTCTCGGTGGACACGAGCAGCGGCCACGCGATGCTCGATGCCGCGGTGGTCAAGGCGGCCAGAGGCTGGACCTATGGACCGGCACTGCAGGACGGCCAGGCGGCGCCGGGCGTGGTACGGATCCCGGTGCAGTTCGGAGACTGACCCGGCGGTTGGCTCAACGCAGCCGGTCGAGCGCTGCGCGCAGGTCCTCGGCCAGCGGCGCGTTGAGCATGTAGGCCTCGCCGTCGTCAAGGGTGAATTCCAGCGACGCGGCGTGCAGGAACAGGCGCTTGAGCCCGATCTGCTCGCGCAGGCGCCTGTTGACCTCGGCGTCGCCGTACTTGTCGTCGCCTGCCACCGGGTGACCGATGTGCTGGGCATGTACGCGGATCTGGTGGGTGCGGCCGGTCTCGATGCGCACTTCGCAGTAGGACTGCCCGCCGCGCCGCTCCAGCACGCCGAAGTGACTCAGTGACGTCTTGCCGGCCGCATTCACCTGCACGTGGCGCTCGCCGCCCTGGCGCAGTCCCACGTGCAGCGGCGCATCAACGCTCATCGTGCCATCGGGCATGCGCCCGGCCAGCAGCGTGAGGTAGCGCTTGCGGATGCCGGCGCCGTGATCCTCGCGCAGCAGCGCCTGCAGCTGGGTCAGCGCAGAGCGCTTCTTGGCCAGCACCATCAGGCCCGACGTGTCGCGGTCGAGCCGGTGGATCAGCTCCAGCGACTGGTTCGGCCGCAACGCACGCAGGGTCTCGATGACCCCGAAGCTGATCCCGCTGCCCCCGTGGCTGGCGATGCCGCTGGGCTTGCTGATCGCCAGCAGCCGCGCGTCCTCGAAGACGATGCTCGCGTCCATCGCCGCCAGCAGGCCCTTCGACGGCGTGCCCGCCTCGCCTGGCGCCTCCAGCCGCACCGGCGGAATCCGCACCTCGTCGCCGGCCTCGAGCTTGCGCTCGGCCTTCGCGCGCCCCCCGTTCACCCGCACCTGGCCGCTGCGCACGATCTTGTAGACGATCGACCGCGGCGCGCCCTTGAGCTGGCCGAGCAGGAAGTTGTCGAGGCGCTGGCCGTCGCGGTCGTCCGGGACCCGGACCAGCCGCACGCCACCGCCGGCGTTGCCGGATCCGTTGTCAGTCATCGTCGCTTATTTATCTGTTACACTCGGGCCGCGATCTAAGGTGCTGATTTCTTTGAAAGAACCCGGGCCAAAAGCCCGCCTTGCAAAGGCATCCGGACAGTGCGCGGCCACCGCCTCAGGGGCGGCCATGTTAGCGGCTGAACGGCAGTACCGGCCATCGCCCGGTGCCTGGCACCGGCGTTGAACACGTCCCGCGGGACATGTGCGGCCGCCCTGAGCGCGGCCGCGCGCGGTCCGCGGCCTGCAACACCCAGACAAGAACAAGCGCTCCCGCGGCCCGCCGTGGTGTCGTAGCGCTGGACAATCCGGTGCGTCGCTGCGCATGCGCGGCGACGCCAGGCTTCATCCAGGCGAAACGCCCCGGCGTTCCGCGCGTGAGAGCGCGCAAGGAAACGCAACCATGAAGCGCATGCTGATCAACGCGACGCAGGCAGAAGAACTGCGCGTCGCCATCGTTGATGGTCAGACCCTGTACGACATCGATATCGAGCAGCCGTCCAGGGAACAGAAGAAGTCCAACATCTACAAGGGCCGCATCACCCGCATCGAGCCCTCGCTCGAGGCCGCGTTCGTCGAGTACGGCGCCGCCCGCCACGGCTTCCTGCCGCTCAAGGAAGTCTCGCGCGATTATTTCCAGTCCGGCGTCGACCCGAACAAGGGTTCGATCAAGGAGCTGCTGCGCGAAGGCCAGGAAGTGGTCGTGCAGGTCGACAAGGAAGAGCGCGGCAACAAGGGCGCGGCCCTGACCACGTTCATCTCGCTGGCCGGCCGTTACATGGTGCTGATGCCCAACTCGCCGACCGCCGGTGGCGTGTCGCGCCGGATCGAGGGCGAGGATCGCGCCGAGCTGAAGAAAGCGATGGACGCGCTGACCATCCCCGACGAGATGGGCGTGATCATCCGCACCGCCGGCGTCGGCCGCGACGCCGAAGAGCTGCAGTGGGACCTTGATTACCTGCTGAGCATCTGGCGCGCGATCGCCGAGGCCGCGCTGAGCAAGCCCTCGCCGTTCCTGATCTATCAGGAATCGCGTCTGATCACCCGGGCGCTGCGCGACTACATGCGCGCCGACATCGCCGAGATCCTTGTCGATACGCCGGAGATGTACGCCGAGGCGCGCGACTTCGTCGAGCAGGTCATGCCGCACAACCTGCGCAAGCTCAAGCATTACACCGACGATGTGCCGCTGTTCAACCGCTACCAGATCGAGTCGCAGATCGAGAGCGCCTACGAGCGCACCGTGCGTCTGCCCTCCGGTGGCGCGCTGGTCATCGACCAGACCGAAGCCCTTACCGCGATCGACGTGAACTCGGCCCGCGCCACCAAGGGCGGCGACATCGAAGAGACCGCGTTCAACACCAATCTGGAAGCGGCCGAGGAAGTGGCCCGCCAGCTGCGCCTGCGCGATCTGGGCGGCCTGGTGGTGATCGACTTCATCGACATGTCGTCGAACAAGCACCAGCGCGATGTCGAGAACAAGCTGCAGAACGCGCTCAAGTACGACCGTGCCCGCGTGCAGCAGAACCGCATCTCGAAGTTCGGCCTGCTGGAGATGAGCCGCCAGCGCCTGCGCGCCTCGCTCGGCGAGTCGAGCCAGATCGTCTGCCCGCGCTGCGAAGGCCACGGCCGCATGCGCAGCATCGAGTCGCTGTCGCTGTCGATCATCCGGGTCGCCGAAGAGCACGCGATGAAGGACAACACCGGCCAGGTGCTGGTGCAGGCGCCGGTGGAGATCGCCAACTACCTGCTCAATGAAAAGCGCAGCGCGCTGGAGGAAATCCAGAAGCGCCACGACGCGCCGATCATCATCGTCGCCGACGAGCAACTGCATACGCCGCACTACGAGGTCTCGCGCATCCGCGAGAACGAGCTGGGCGAGGAAACCAGCCGGCCGAGCTACCAGCGCGGCACCCCGCGTCGCGTGGCGACGATCGCCCTGAACAAGAGCAACCTCAATGTGCCGCCGCCGGCCGTGACCAATGTGCGGCCTTCGCAGCCGGCGCCGGTTCGCGAGCCGCGCCCGGAACCGGTGGCGCCGGTCGCAGCGCCCGCGCCGCAGCCGACGCCCGCAGCGGTCGCACCGCCGTCGTCGGGCGGCTTCATAGGGTGGCTGCGCAGCCTGTTCGCACCGCCCGCGCCTGCAGCC
>NTJI01000004.1 GCA_002307375.1 Lysobacteraceae bacterium NML93-0399
GCAGGCGCCTCGGCACCCGGCCGCGGCTCGTCTCCGGGCGCCGGGCGTAACTGCCAGGCGATGCCGACCGCGAGCGCCAGGGAGGCGGCAATGCCGGCCGCAAGCGGCCAGCGGCGTGCACGGGAGACATCACGGCGGGGCGCGGCGGCGACGTGCACCGACGAGCGGCCTGAGGCCGCGGCGCGCGCAGCGCCCAGAATCGCCGCATCGAGCGCCGCCGACGGCGACGCGCCCGCACCATCGCGTGCCAGGCGATCGGCCAGCAGGCGTTCTTCGGGCGTCAGCGGTTCGCGGTCGGTTGCGGTCATGGGACGAGCACGGTGCGCAGTTTGTCCATCGCGTAACGCAGCCGGGATTTGACCGTTTCGCGGCCCACTCCGGTCATCGCGCCGATTTCCTCCAGTGTGAGTTCGTGTTCGAGCCGCAGCAGCAGCACTTCGCGCTGCTCGACCGGCAATGCCTCCAGCGCGAGCTGCAGCTGGCGGCGCTGCTCGAACTCGGAAAACCGGCGTTCGGGCGAGTCCGGATCGATGATCCGCGCCGTCCGCAGATCCGCGTCCTCGGGCGCGGGCGGCCGGTGTTGCGCGGCGCGCCAGTGGTCGGCGAGCCGATTGTGGGCGATGCGGTAGAGCCAGGTGGTGAACAGTGCCTCGGGGCGCCAGTCGGCCCGCGCGGCGATCACGCGTTGCCAGATGTCCTGGAAGATCTCGTCGGCCAGCGCACCGCTGCGCACCTGCCGCAGAAGAAAGCGGTAGAGCTTGTCGCGATGCCGCCGGTACAGGGTTTCGAAGGCGCGCGCGTCGCCCGCGACCCATGCCTGCATCAGGGCATCGTCGCCGAGCGACGCCTGCTGGCTGGCGATGTCGGGCATGGCCGGCAGGTTACGTGGCGCGGCGATGTCCGGAAAGAGCGTGGGCTGGCAAGCGTGCATGGTCGTGGCGAACGCACCACCGGCAAGGCCGGGGTCAGGCGCAGGGAAGCCGTGAAGTTTTGGTTATGCTGCCCGCAGCCCAAGCCCGCGAGTTTCCGTGCCCGACCGCCAACACCACGACCGCCAGCATGCCCAGCACGTGGATGCGGCGGCGCGTGCCGATGCGATCATCGCGACCGCACCGACGCAGCTGGATGTCGCGATCGCGTGGCAGGCGCCGCGTGGCGCGCGCGCCGGAACCGCGAGGTCTGATGCATCCGCGTTGCGCGACGTGGCGATGCGGGCGCTCGATGACCCTAGCGGGACGCCTGCGCATGTCTGCATCCGCCACGCGGCACGCGGCGACACCCGGGTTGCCGTCGCCGTCGGTGTCGACAATGACGACGCGGCGATCTGTGCGGCCTGGGCGCAACTCGCCGCCGACGCCCTGCTGACCGCGCTGGACGCACTGACCGCCGAGCACGTGGTCGCCCATCTGAGACGTTCCGAACGCCTGCAGCAGGCGCTGTACGAAATCGCCGACCTGGCCGGCTCGGCGCTGGAGATGGACGATGTGCTCTCGCGCATCCATGCCGTCGTCGGCGGGCTGATGACGGCCGAGAATTTCTACATCGTGCTGTACGACGATCTCAGCGAGACCTTGCGCTTTCTGTATTTCGTCGACCGCTTCGACCCGTGGGTCGCCGAGCCCGAACGCGACCTGCGCGTCCAGGACATGCCCAACAGTCTGACCATCGCGCTGCTGCGGGAAGGGCAGCCGATGCTGGGGCCGTCGGCGCAGTTGCGGCGCCTGCACGGCGTGCCCGACGGCGACCACAGCCATGGCCCCGATTCCGCGGACTGGCTGGGCGTACCGCTGCGTCGTGACGGACGCGTTTGCGGGGCGATCGTGGTGCAGAGCTACGACGTGCCCGGTCGCTACAGCGACGAGGACCGGGCGCTGCTGGAATTCGTCGCCCAGCACATCCTCACCGCGCTCGACCGCAAGCAGGCCCAGGCCGAACTCGAGCGCCGCGTCGATGCGCGCACCCAGGAACTGCAGGTGGCCAATCTGGGGCTGCAGGCGCAGATCGTCGAGCGCGGCCGCGCCGAACGTCTGCAGCGGGCGCTGTTCCGGATCAGCGAACTGTCGGTCACCGCCGGCAGCCTGGAGCGGTTCTACGCCGACCTGCACGCGATCGTGGGCGAGCTGCTGTACGCGCGGAATTTCTACATCGCGATGCTCAGCCAGGACGGACAACGGCTGGAGTTTCCGTATTCGGTGGACGAGCGTGATGCCGCGCGTCTGCCGCGGGCGCGCGGCAACGGGCTGACCGAGTACGTGATCGACAGCGGCGAACCGCTGTTGGCCCGGCGCGAGAGCATCCGGCTGCTGGAGGCCAGCGGTGAGCTGTCGAGCCGGGGCACGCATGCGCAGTGCTGGCTCGGCGTGCCGCTCACCCGCGACGGCCGCGCGATCGGTGCGATCGCCGTGCAGAGCTACGACCCCCAGATCAGTTTCAGCCACAGCGACCAGGCCCTGCTGACCTTCGTGGCCCATCACATCGACAGCGCACTGGAGCGCAAGCGTGCACAGGACGCGCTGCGCGCCGCCCATACCGAACTGGAGTTCCGTGTCGAGGCGCGCACCCGCGAACTCGAGGAGGCGAATCGCGAACTGCGCGCGCAGATCGGCGAGCGCGTGCGCGCGCAGCAGCGTCTGGTCCATCAGGCGCGTCACGACCCTCTGACCGGCATGCCGAACCGCGTCCAGCTGCTCGAGCGTCTCAATACCGCGCTGGCCGCGTCGGAGAGCCGGCAGGAGCCCTTCGCGGTGCTGTTCCTCGATCTCGACCGCTTCAAGCTGGTCAACGACAGCGTCGGGCATGCCGCCGGTGACGCCATGCTGGTCGAGGTGGCGCAGCGCATCGCCGCGCTGCTGGGGCCCCAGGACATGGCCGCGCGACTGGGCGGCGACGAGTTCGCGGTGGTGCTGGGCGGTGTCGACGACCCGGCGATCGCCGACACCATGGCGGCTGCATTGCTCGCCACGCTGGCGCGGCCGATGTGGGTGGCCGGCCGTGAACTCTATCCGTCGGCCAGCATCGGCATCGCGATGTCGCACCCGGGCGCCGATGGCGACGGCCTGCTGCGCGACGCGGACGCGGCGATGTACCGCGCCAAGGCCTGCGGACGCGATCGCAGCGAACGTTTCGACGAGGCGATGCGTGCCGAGGCGACGCGGCTGCTGGACCTGGAAGCCGACCTGCGCCGCGCCATCCTGCAGGATGCATTCGAGCCGTATTTCCAGCCGATCGTGCGCCTGGCCGACGGTCAGGTGATCGGCCACGAGGCGCTGTTGCGCTGGCGGCATGAACTGCACGGCATCCTGTCGCCTGCCGAGTTCATCGGCGTGGGCGAGGACAGCGGTCTGATCGAGCAGGTGGACTGGCTGATGTACCGCCGGGTGATCGGACTGATGACTTCCTCGCATGGCGAGGGCTACGTGTCGATCAACGTCTCGCCGCGGCATTTCCGCTCCGACGATTTTGCAGAACGGCTCTTGCAGCTGCTCGACGCGGCGGGCGCCGACCCCTCACGACTGCGCATCGAGATCACCGAGGTCGCGCTGCTCGATGATGCGCCACGCGCACTGCGCACGCTCAGCACACTGCGCGCACGTGGCGTACATGCACTGCTGGACGATTTCGGCACCGGCTTCTCAGCGCTGTCCTACCTGCACCGTTTCCCGATCCACGCATTGAAGATCGACCAGAGCTTCGTCCAGGGCCTGGGCAGCGAGCTGCATGCCGAAAGCCTGGCGCTCGTGCGCGCGATTCTCGCGCTCGCCGCGACGCTGGGGATCGACACGATCGCCGAAGGCGTGGAAACGCAGGCGCAGCGCGACATGCTCGACGAGCTGGGATGCCTCTACGGCCAGGGTTATCTGTACGGTCGACCCGCGCCGGCCTGAGCAGCCGCGGTGCCTCGCGATGCTAGAGTGCCGGCGGTTTTCGTTTCGAGGAGTCGCCGCATGCAATCGCACATGTCCTATCCGATCGGTACGCCCGGGCAACCCTGGGGCGAGGCCGAGCGCGCGGCCTGGCGTGCACGCCAGGTCCGCAGCCGCAGCCATGCCGACGACGTGGTCACCCGCATCGATGCATTGCGCGACCGCTTCGACGTGGAGACCTACGGCACGCTGGACGCACGCGGCGCGTCGTATCCGCTGCTGGCGGTCCGCAGCCGTCACTGGAACCCGGAATTGCCGGTCGCAGTCGTCACCGGTGGGGTGCACGGCTACGAAACCAGCGGCGTAGTGGGCGCGCTGGAGTTTCTCGAGCAGTCGGCAGGCGCATATGCCGGCAGGCTCAACCTGCTGGTCGTGCCCTGCGTGAGCCCCTGGGGTTATGAGCACATCGAGCGCTGGACGATCGAGGCGATCGACCCGAACCGCACGTTCCGCGCGGACAGCCCGGCGCCGGAAGCGGCCGCGCTCGTCGCCTTGCTCGCCCCCCTGCGCGGCCGGGTGCTGGTGCACGTGGACCTGCACGAAACCACCGATACCGACGAATCGGAGTTCCGTCCGGCACTGGCCGCACGCGACGGTGTGTCGTTCGAGCCGGGCGGCATTCCCGATGGTTTCTACCTCGTCGACGACAGCGTGCACCCGCAGCCGGGCTTCCAGCAGGCGGTCATCGAAGCGGTCGAGCGCGTGACCCACATCGCGCCGGCCGACGCCGACGGCGAGATGATCGGCTCGCCGGTCGTAGCGCACGGCGTCATCCGGTATCCGGTGGCCGAACTCGGCCTGTGCGCCGGTATCACCGGCGCGCGCTATGTGACCACCACCGAGGTCTATCCCGACAGCCCGCGCACATCTGCGGCCGAGTGCAATGCAGCGCAGGTCGCATCGATCGTCGCGGCGCTGGATTACGCGCTGGCGCATCGCTGAGTCCGCGTTCGAATGAAGAAGGCCACCGCATGCGGTGGCCTTCTTCCGTTGCGACAGGGACGCGGATCAGAAGTCCGCGCGCAGCCCCAGCGAGATGCGGCGACCCGAGAGCTCGTACATCGTCGGGAACGACGGATCCATGGTGTAGCCGGTCGTCGCCTCGTCGGTCATGTTGATGCCCTTGAGGCTGAGCTTGACGTTGTCGGCCAGACGCAGCCCGATCGACACGTCCAGCTGGCCGTAGCCGTCGCGGTAGATCGGATACATGTTGTAGCCGATCGATTCCACGTACTCGCTCTTGTGGTTGTAGGACACGCGCGCGTCGAAGCGGTCGTTCTCGTAGTACGCGGTGAGGTTCCAGGTCTTCTCGGCCAGGCCCGGCATCGGCGTCTGGATGCCGAGATCGGATTCGCCGGCGAGCGAGCTGTCGAGCATCGTGTAGTTGGCGCTGATGCCGAAGCCCTCGAGCATCGGGTGGAAGGTCGCAAGCGGCAGCTGTGCGATCAGTTCCACACCGTCGACCTCGTACGCACCATCGGCGTTGACCGGCTGGTAGACGTCGAAATCGTAGATGCCGTTGAGCGTGCCGTTGGCGTTGTAGACCGGCACGTCCTCGACGACACCGGTGAGCGCATTGATCACCACGCCGTCGATCTTCTTGCGGAAGTACGAGGCCGCCAGCAGGCCGCCGTTGGACAGGTACTGCTCCAGACCGATCTCCCACTGGTCGGCATAGGTCGGCTTGAGCGCCGGGTTGCCGTCGGTGAAACGGTAGGAACTCCAGCTGGCCGTGCGCTTGTAGGCGATGTCGCTCATCGCCGGGCGGATGAACGTTTCCGACGCGGCGGCGCGCAGCAGCAGACCGTCGCGCAGCTCGGCGGTGATGTTGAGGCTGGGCAGCACGTCGCTGTAGCTGCCGTCCATCGACACCGGGTTTTCGGTGTAGCCGGTACTGCCATCGGGGTTCTGCACCGGGTGGTAGCCCGACGAGGTCACCGAGGTGTCGATGTAGCGGGCGCCGGCGTTGACGGTCACCGGTACCGCGATCAGGTTGAAAGCCAGGTTGGCCATCGCGTAGAGGGCCGTCGCCTGCTCTTCGACGCGGTAGTACTGGGCATCGTCGAACGGCGTCGAGAAGCCGGGGTAGCGGAAGGTGTCGCGTGCATAGGCGTTGGAGACCATGCGCCAGTCGAGGTCGCGGGCCTCGAAGCCGCCGCCGGGCACGATGTCGCCGATCGGGCGCAGCGGGCTGTCGGCCAGCGTGCGGGTGTTGACCCAGCTGTTGTCGCCGGCCGAGGGGCCACCGATCTTGGCCTCGCCGTAGTCGCGCTCCTTGGTCTTGTCGGTGTGGCGCACGCCGAACTGCACGTCGCGCAAGGCCGGGAAGAAGCCCAGATCGAAGTGCTTGCGCACGTTGAGCTGGCCTGCGTACTTGTCGTCGCTGATGCGCTCGCGCGTGGTCTCGTAGGCCTCGAACAGGAAGGCCTCGGGCGAGTCGTACATGTCGAAACCAGCCGAGGAGGCGCTCGGGACGGTCTCGCCGCTGCGCGCGGTCCAGCGCGTGCGCGACGGTGCGTAGGCCACGTGCTTGAGATTGGCGTAGTCGAGCGCCTTGCGCGCGCCCGACCAGCCGAGCAGGGCGTCGACATCCCAGCTGCCGGCACGCCAGTCCATCGCCGCGCTGTACTGGCGGAAATCGGTATCGCCGATGCGTTCCTTGCTGAGGAACTCGTGCTGCGTGGCGGTGTAGGAGACATCGCGCAGCACCAGGATGCCGTGTTCGGCGAGCGTGGTGGCGTCGTAGTCGTGGATGGTTTCGAGCGTGCTGCGGCTCGAGGCCGAGTACGCGGCCGCGTCGTATTCGTCCTCGGTGGTGTCGTAGCCGCCAACCAGCGCATCGAACGTCAGGCTGAAGGTGTTGCTGGGCTTGAACTGCAGCGACGCCGTCGCGCCCCACTTGTCCTGCTCGTTGACGAAGACGCGGTCGCCGACCTTGTCCTGGAACACGATCAGGTTCGATTCGGCGCTGTCGGTGCGATCGGTGATCTGGCGGCCGGTATCGCGCTCGATGACGGCCTCGGCCTGGGCGGCGCGCTCGCCACCCGCCCCGAGAAAGCGCGACATCGGGCGGAAGTTGATGCCCGAAGTCGCGTCGGTGCGATTGGTGCGCTTGGCGGTGGAGAACGACACCAGCGCGCCCCAGTTGCCCCAGGTATCGGACGCCAGGAACGAGAGTTTGGGATCGACTTCCTCGGAGATCGAGTTGTGCGCGCCCTCGAACGACGCCACCACCTGGCGGCTGCTGTAGTCGAACGGGCGTGCGGTGGAGATCTTCACCGAGCCGGCAATGCCGCCTTCTTCATCGGCCGCGGTCGGCGACTTCTGCACGGTGACCTGCTGGATGATCTCGGAGGCGAAGATGTCGAATTCGACTTCGCGACCGCCGCTGCCCGACGCAGTGGCCAGATCATTGATCGACACGTGGGTGTAGTCGGTCGGCAGGCCGCGCACGTTGACGCGCGAGCCCAGGCCCTTGTTGCGTTCGATGGTGACGCCGGGCATGCGCTGCAGCGCCTCGGCAAGATTCTGCTCGGGGAAGTCCGCCACATCGGTGGCAACGATCGAGTCGGAAAAACCGACGTTGTCGCGCTTGAGGTCCACGGCCTGTTCGAGGCTGCGGCTGTAGCTGCCGGTGACGGTGATCGTGTCCAGCGCCTGGATGGTGGCGTCGGTCTGCGCGTCCTGCGCGAGGGCGAATGTCGGCATGGCGGTCACGCCACCGACGAGCAGGAGGTGGATGCAGCGGCTCAGGCGACGCGGACGCGGCCCGTGCGCGCGACGCGCCGGGTGGACGGACTTCATGTGATCTTCCCCTTTGATGCGGTGATGGCAAGGCGCCGTGAGCAGGCACGCGACGCGATGGCCTGGTGGCCGGTGCGCAGGCTAGCGACGCTCGATTGAAGTTTTGTTGCGGTGCAGTGCGACGCGCGCAGGACGCACTACGATGGAAATCCGCCCGCCCCGAGATTGCCGCAATGACCGTTCCAGCCCGCCGCAGCACACGCGGTTTCGATCCCGATGTGCGCGAACGCTTCGACCGTCGGGTGCACCGCATCATCGAACCGCGCGGTGGTCCCGCAGGTGCGCATCGCACTGCCGGCGCACCGGGACTGCGTGCCGCATCGAGCCGCCTGCACGCGCAGGCACGGCCAGCGGCATCGGGCGATTCGCGGACGACCAAGCGCGATGTCGAAATCGCGTTCCGCAACGCGTGTGTCCAGCCTGCCGATACCGAGCACGGTCGTTACAACGGGACACCACCGCGTGGCGACGAGACGGCGGCGCGCCGGCCATGGTCGCGACTGTCCGTGCCGTTCGAAGGCGCGCGGCGGGGGCGCGCATGACGATGCTGCGTGGCATCCACCATGTCGCGGTGATCTGCAGCGATTACGCGGTGTCCAAGGCGTTCTACGTCGACACGCTGGGGCTGTCGGTCATTGCCGAGCACTACCGTCAGGCCCGGGACTCGTGGAAGCTCGATCTCGCATTGCCCGACGGGACACAGATCGAACTGTTCTCGTTCCCCGACGCGCCGCCGCGCCCCTCGTGGCCGGAGGCGCGCGGCCTGCGTCATCTGGCATTCGCGGTCGACGATCTCGACCGCGTCTGCGCTGCGCTTGCCGCCAGGGGCGTGACGCTCGAACCGGTGCGGGTCGATCCCTACACCGGTCGTCGCTTCGTGTTCTTCAGCGACCCCGACGGCCTGCCGCTCGAGCTCTACGCAGGCGCCGAGGCATGACCGCCGGCGCCATCGGCGAAGAGCGGCGTCGGACCGATCGGCACGACGCCGCTGGGGTTGATGTGCCGGTGGCTCTGATAGTAATGCCGGCGGATGTGGTCGAAGTCGACTGTCGGCGCGACCGCCGGTTCGGCGTAAAGCCGTTGCGCATAGGCCGACAGCGCAGGGTAGTCGCGCAGCTGCCGCAGGTTGCACTTGAAGTGGCCGTGATACACGGCGTCGAAGCGGAGCAGGGTGGTGAACAGGCGCCAGTCGGCCTCGGTCTGCGCCTCGCCGCAGAGATACGCGCGATCGGCCAGGTGTGACTCCAGCCAGTCGAGCGTCTCGAACACGCCCCGCACGGATTCATCGTAAGCCGCCTGGCTGGTGGCGAAGCCGGCCTTGTAGACGCCGTTGTTGAGTCCGTCGTAGATGCGCGCGTTCACTGCATCGATCTCGCCGAGCAGGTGCGCCGGGGCGAAGTCGCCGGGCGTGGCACCGACATCGTCGAAGGCGCTGTTGAACATGCGGATGATGTCGGCCGACTCGTTGCTGACGATCGTCTCGCGCTGCGTGTCCCACAGCACCGGGACGGTCACCCGACCGGTGTAGTTGCGATCGGCGCGCACGTAGAGCTGCCAGAGCGTGTCGACATCGCGCAGCGGATCCGGGACCACGCCGGGGCCGGGCTTGAACGTCCAGCCGTCCTCGGCCATGAGCCAGTGCGTGACCGACAGGCCGATCATCGCCTGCAGCCCTTTGAGTTCGCGGAACAGGGTGGCGCGATGCGCCCAGGGACAGGCGCGCGCGACGTAGAGGTGGTATCGCCCCGGCTCGGCAGCGAACCCGCCCACGCCCGTCGGCCCCGGCGCGCCATCGGGTGTGATCCAGTTGCGGAATGCCGACTGCGGCCGTTGCAGCGTGCCGGCATCGTCCACCAGCTTCGAATCGTCGTCGTGCCAGATGCCTTCGACCAGCATGCCCATCGATGCGTCCTCGTGTGCAGAATTGCCGGTCAGCATCCCGGTGATGCAGTGAACGACACGTCCCCGTACGGCGCGTGTGGACTCGCCGGTCACATCGCCGTATCCAGACTGCACGCCCCCGACGAGCCCCTCATCATGCGCAATCCTCCGCAGAATCCGCACGACCTCAGCCGCCACGACATCGGCGACATGCTCAAGACGATCCACGCCGAGGTCCGCGAGCGCGCCGGCTCGCACAAGGGCAAGGTCGCCGACTACATCCCGGCGCTCGCACAGGCATCGCCCGACGACTTCGGCATGGCCGTGGTGACGCTGGACGGTGACGTGCACACCGTCGGCGAGGCGCATGCGCCGTTCTCGATCCAGAGCATCTCCAAGGTGCACACGCTGACCCTGGCGCTGGACATGGCCGGTGACGCGCTGTGGAGGCGCGTGGGCCGCGAGCCGTCGGGCGATCCGTTCAATTCGCTGATCCAGCTCGAACACGAGAACGGCATTCCCCGCAATCCCTTCATCAATGCCGGCGCGATCGTGGTCTCGGACGTGATCCTGTCGCACTACGACGATCCGGAAGCCGCGCTGCTCGCTTTCATGCGCGACCGCGCCGGCAATCCGGACATCGGACGCGACGACGAGATCTGGGAATCCGAACGCAAGAGCGGGTACCGCAACGTGGCGCTGGCCAACTTCATCCGCAGCTTCGGCAACATCGAGAACGACGTGCAGGCGGTGCTCGATTTCTATTATTTCCAGTGCGCGCTGCAGATGAACTGCATCGATCTTGCGCGCAGCGTGCAGTTTCTCGCCGACCGCGGGAAATGTCCGTCATCGGGCGAGCAGGTGACCAGCATCGAGCGCGCACGGCGCACCAATGCGGTGATGATGACCTGCGGTACCTACGACGCCGCAGGCGAGTTCGCGTTCCACGTCGGTCTGCCGGCCAAGAGCGGCGTCGGCGGCGGCATCGTCGCCGTGGTGCCCAACGTGCTGAGCATGTGTGTCTGGTCGCCAGGGCTCGACGAGAAGGGCAACTCGCTGCTCGGCGGTTACGCCCTGCACCGTTTCACGCGCATGACGGGCTTGTCGGTGTTCTGAGCCGGGTGCGTCGTTCGCACCCGGCCGCTACGTTCAGGGGCTCTGGTAGTAGACATCGTCGATGAAGATTTCGACATCCTGCGCGGGCGGGTCGGCGACCACCATGAACATCTGTTTCACTGCGTGCAGGTCCAGGTCGTAGAACGCGCTGAAGGGCAGCGTCACCTCATGCCAATTGCCGTCGCGCACCAGCCCGTAGCCCGACCCGCCGGCAACGAAGTCCACCCAGCTGTCGCCGAATGAGGTGTTGATGCCGATCTTGAACGTCGCCTGCGTCGTCGTGCGCATGCGGAACTTCAGCGCCCCGCCGGCGTAGGCGCTCATGTTGCGGTAGTCGGTCAGAATGCCGAGCCCGAACCACTCCCCGGCGCTGGCGCGGAACGCCATGAGTTCATTGCCTTCGAATGGTGCCGCCGCGATGGGTGTCATGTTGTTCCAGACGAACAGATCCGCGTCGCTGCCGAAATCCAGCGCGCCCGAAAGCCCGCTCTGTTCGGAAAACACACCGAAGCGGCCGGCCGGTACGGCGGTGTCGCCGCCGATGTGCAGCTCGCTGTCTGGATGGTCCTGATACAGGCGGATCCAGTCCACCAGCATTCGACCGGGCAACGGCGCGCTGATGCCGTTCGGATCGAAGATGCCGGTATAGGTGCCGCCGACAGCGAGATTGAGCAGCAGGAAGTGCGGCTGATGGAACTCGTGCAGGGAAGCGCCTTCGATGTCGGAGATCGCCATCTCGAAGTACTGCACGCCATCGACGGTGACGCGGATGAAGTCCGGGTCCCAGGTCATCCGATAGATGCGGTAGTCGTCATGCAGGTCGGCCGGGAAATCGAGGTGGTCGGCGTGACTCGCATGGCCGCCGCCGTAGTTCCAGTGCACCGCGCCGCCGACGCGGCGGTTGGCCACGCCCGCGGCGATGCCGTCGACATGGCCGATCTCCATGATGTCGATCTCGCCGCGATCCGGCCACACGCCGACCGCGCCGAGCATCCAGTACGCCGGCCACAGGCCGTTGCCCACTTCAGGCGTCCTGATCCGCGCTTCGAGCGTGCCGTACTTGAAATGCACGCGGCCTTCGGTCTTCAGGCGCGCGGAGGTGAAGGGGCTGCCTTCGAATTGTTCGCGACGTGCCTCGATGACGAGATTGCCGTTCTCGACGCGCGCATTCTCCGGACGGCTGGTGTAGTACTGCAGCTCACTGTTGCCCCAGCCGCAGATACCGATCTGGCAGCCGGTGCCGACATCGAAGGTCCAGGTATTGCCGTCGATCGAGTTGCCTTCGAAGTTTTCTTCCCAGACTGGCGTCTGTGCCTGCGCGGCGGGCGCGGCCGACAGAGCGGCGACGCCGAGACAGGCCGCGGCCAACAGAGCGGAACGGGTCGTGCGATCCATGTGGGCTCCTTGCGTGATGACGGGTCGGCCCACCCCTGTCCTGGGCCGTCTTCGACGCTGCCGTCGGTTGACAACGCTGTCAAAGGCGCGGGTCGCCGATGTCGCATTCGGGGCAGGAGGTCACGGAATCCTGTTCAAATCGCGTGAAATGACGCCTACGACGAGCCCCCCCGTTGCTGCATCTGCAGCAACGGGGGCCGTCGGCTTCTGTCTTGATCAGAAGCCTCACCGCACGGCGGAAGCGGCTCAAGGTGCGGTGTCGACCAGCACCAGTTCTGCATCCTCGAGCGCGGTCACGCGGATCGTCGACTCGCCTCGGATCGCCGCGCCGTCACGCGCCTCGATACGCGTGCCGTTGATCTCGACCGCACCGGACGCAGGCACCAGATAGCCGAGCCGGTCGTCGCCGAACACGTATTCCGCGCTCTCGCCGGCCTTAAGTGTTGCGCCGAGCACGCGGGCGGCCGCGCGAATCGGCAATGCGTCCTCGTCGCCGTCGATGCCACTGGCCAGGGCGACGAAGCCGCCGCTGCGCGCGTCCTTCGGGAACGGCTTGGTGCCCCAGGTCGGCGCGCCACCCCGGGCGTCGGGGATGATCCAGATCTGGAAGATCCGGGTCTGCGCGTCCTCCATGTTGTACTCGGCGTGCTGGATGCCGGTACCTGCGCTCATCACCTGCACATCGCCGGCAGCCGTGCGGCCCGCGTTGCCCAGATTGTCCTTGTGGCTGATCGCGCCCTCGCGGACGTAGGTGATGATTTCCATGTCCGAATGCGGGTGCGGCGGAAAGCCGGTACGCGGCGCGATGAGGTCGTCGTTCCAGACCCGCAGCGCGCCCCAGCCCATTCGTGCCGGATCGTGATAGCTCGCGAACGAAAAATGGTGGTGGGCATCGAGCCAGCCGTGGTTGGCGGCGCCGAGGGTGTCGAAGGGGCGGCGTTCGATCATGTCGTTCTCCAGTGCGTTGCGGGAATGGCGCCACGTTACGCCTTGCCCTGCACACAAGGAAAGGAAAGAATGGAAAACCATTCATTCCGATATCAACGTCATGCAGCTTCCCGACCTCGAAGCCTGGGCAATCTTCGCGCGCGTGGCCGAGCTGGGCTCGTTCGCGGCCACCGCCGAGGCGCTGGGCATCACCCAGCCGACGGTGTCCAAGGCGATCGCACGGCTGGAGAAGCGCATCGGCACACCGTTGCTGCACCGCACGTCGCGGCGCATGACGCTGACCGCGGCAGGGCACGCGGCAGTGGAGCGCGCGGCACGCTTGCTGGCCGAAGGCGAGGCGGTCGAGGCGGCCGTCACCGCGCAGGCGGTGAGCCCTCGCGGACACATCCGCATGGCAGCGCCGATGTCGTTCGGTGTTGCCCATCTCGCACCGCTGCTGCCGGCCTTCATGGCGAAGTTTCCGGATGTCACCATCGAGCTGGCGCTCAGCGATGAAACCGTCGACATCGTCGGTGGCGGTTTCGATCTCGCCCTGCGCATCGGCATGCTCGACGATTCCAGCCTGCTCGCACGCCGACTGTGCGGGGTGCGCATCCTGCTGGTCGGCGCGCCGGCCTATCTGGAGCGCGAAGGCCGACCGAAGCATCCGCGTGATCTCGCCACCCATCGCGGCCTGACCTACGCCTACGCGCGCTCGGGCGCGGCCTGGCGCTTCCATCATGCGCGGCACGGCGACTACTCGGTCGGCGTGCCCTCGGTGCTGCGCGCCAACAACGCCGAAGCACTGACCCCGGCCCTGCTGGCCGGGCAGGGGCTCGCACTGCAGCCGGAATTCCTGGTCTGGCGCGAGCTCAAGCGCGGCGCCCTGGAGATCGCGCTGCCGGGCTGGCAACCGCCCGAGATCGCGGTGCATGTGGTCATGCCGCCGGGGCGTGGACGTCCTGCACGCGTGCAGGCGCTGATCGACCATCTGGCTCGCCGGCTGGCGCAGGCGCCATGGGCGGCGGACGCCTGATCGGGCCGAGCGTCCGTCGCGACGCCTCCGCTACGCTAGGCAGCCTTTCGCCGACCGGATTTACAGATGCTGCCCACGCGTTTCGCCCCTTGTCTGGCGCTGCTGCTGTCGGCCTGCGTCGGTGCGCCGGTCGTGGAATCCGCTTCCGACCAGAAGGCCGTCATGTCCGAACCCGCTACCGAATCCGCTACCGAAACGCGCTTCCGCACCCCGGCCGGTTATGCCGACGCGATCGATGCCGTCGCCCGTCTCGACACCGCACACGACGCCGTGCCCGCCGTGGCAGGTCTACGCCTGGGGACGTTCGCCGGCATGCCGGCCCTGCTGGTCGACACGCCGCACGCCACTGCCGCGGTCGCGCTGCACGGAGGCCATCTGTTGTCCTACGTGCCGGCGGGCGGTGAGGATCTGCTGTGGCTGTCGCCGCGCGTGGCGGCCGCGCCGGCGCCCATCCGCGGCGGCGTGCCGGTGGTGTGGCCGTATTTCGGGCGCCAGGGGCAGGGCGACGATGTGCCGTCGCACGGCTTCGTGCGCACGATGCGCTGGCAGCTCGTTCACGCCGCACGCGAAGCCGACGGCACGATGACGCTGGCATTGGCGCCGCCCGCATTTGCGGAACTCGATCTGGAACTGCGCATGGACCTGCGCATCGGCGCGACGCTCGAGCAGTCGCTGACGACCCGCAACACCGGCGCGGCGCCGGTGGTGTTCAGCCAGGCGCTGCACACCTACTTCCGTGTCTCGGACGTGCACGACGTCCACGTCGACGGGCTCGAAGGCCTCGACTTCCTCGACAAGAACGACGGCTACGACGTGCATCGGCAGCAGGGGCCATGGCGCCTCGACGACGCACGTGACCCGGGCCGCAGCGATTACATCTATACCGGCGCCGGTGGCCGCTACCGGCTCGACGATCCGGGCCTGGGCCGGCGGATCGACCTGCAGACGCAGGGCAGCGGGACGCTGGTGGTCTGGAACCCGGGCGAGGCGTCGGCCGAGCGTTCGAGCGACATGAACGCGGGCGCATGGCGCGGCTTCGTGTGCCTGGAGGCGGCCAATGCCGGTCCGGGCACGGTGCGACTTGCCCCCGGCGCGCAGCACGTGCTCTCCCAGCGCGTCGAAGTGCAGCCGCTCGACTGACCTCGCCACGCGAGTGCCATTGGTTGGGGCCGGCGGTCCGCACCGCGCCTGCCCGGGCCGGTATGCTGGCCGGCCGGTTTTGCATGACCGCAGGCCGGACCGACACGACATTTTCGGAGATCGACCTTGAAGAAGACCCTGCTGTCCGCAGCCACGGCGCTCGCGCTGACGATGGCGGCCTCGTCCGCCGCCGCCCACGACCACGACCACGCCTGCTTTGACGAGCTGTGCCAGCTGCAGGCCCTGTTCCAGGCCGAATCCGGCGCCGGCGGCAGCGCCGAGACACCGGTCACCGCGCAGCGCATGGGGACCTGGGGCATCGACACCGCCGGCATGGACACCAGCGTCCGTCCGGGCGAGGACTTCTTCCGCTACGTCAGCGGTACCTGGGCGCAGAACACCGAGATTCCGTCCGACAAGTCGAGCTACGGCGCGTTCCTGGTGCTGCGCGACCTGTCCGAGGCGCGTGTGCGCCAGCTGGTCGAGGGCTACCAGCCCGGCGATACCGCGCATCCGGATCGCGCGAAGGTCGCAACGCTGTACGCGGGCTTCATGGACGAGGCTGCCATCGAGGCACTCGGCGCGCAGCCGCTGGCGCCCAAGCTCGCCGCGATCCGCGCCGCCAATGACCGCGAGGCGCTCGCCACGCTGATGGGCGAAAGCCAGGGCGACTTCGGTCGCAGCTTCTTCGGCCTGGGCGTGTCCGACGACCAGCGCGATCCCGACCGTTACACGCTGTACATGAGCCAGTCGGGCCTGGGCCTGGGCGATCGCGAGATGTACCTGCGCGAAAACTTCGCGCCGCAGCGCGAGCGCTACCTGGCCTACGTCGCGCAGATGCTCGAGCTGGGCGGCTGGGACAACCCGCAGCAGAACGCCGAAGCCATCCTGGCGATGGAGACGCAGATCGCCGAAGCGCACTGGACCCGCGCCGAAAGCCGTGACCGCGACCGCACCTACAACCCGGTCGAACTCTCCGCCTTCGAGACCACCGCGCCCGGCTTCCCGTGGGCCACGTATTTCGCCGCGGCCGGCGTGCCGCAGGCGCCGCGCGCGGTCGTGCGCCAGAGCACGGCGATTCCGAAGATGGCGGCGATCTTCGCCCAGACGGATATCGAAACGCTGCAGGCCTGGCAGGCCTTCCACACCATCGACAACGCCGCGCCGCTGCTGTCGAAGGCGTTCTCCGATGCGCGCTTCGAGTTCCGCAACAAGTTCCTGTCCGGCCAGCCCGAGCAGCAGGAGCGCTGGAAGCGCGGCGTGGCGTTTGCCGAGAACACCATGGGTGAGGCGATCGGCCGCGACTACGTCGAGCTGTATTTCCCCGCCGATGCCAAGGCCAAGATGGACGAGCTGGTCGCCAACGTGAAGGTGGCGATGGGCGCGCGCCTCGACCAGCTCGACTGGATGGGCGCCGACACCAAGGCCGAGGCGCGCAAGAAGCTCGAAGGCTTCGGGCTGAAGATCGGTCACCCCGACGAATGGCGCGACTACAGCGCGCTCGACGTCCGCGCCGACGACGTGTTCGGCAATGCCGAGCGCTCGATGGCGTTCGAGTGGGATTACCGCCGCAACCGCCTGGGCAAGGAAGTCGACCAGGGCGAGTGGGGCATGACCCCGCAGACCGTCAATGCCTACTACAACTCGGTCAAGAACGAGATCGTGTTCCCGGCCGCGATCCTGCAGCCGCCGTTCTTCGATCCGGACGCCGATCCGGCGGTCAACTATGGCGCCATCGGCGGCGTGATCGGCCACGAGATCATCCACGGCTTCGACGACCAGGGCCGCAAGTCCGACGGTGAAGGCGTGCTGCGCGACTGGTGGACGGCCGAGGACGCGGCCAAGTTCGAGGCTCAGGCCGAGAAGCTCGGCGCCCAGTACGAGGCTTACGAGTTCCCGCAGCTGCCGGGCATGCACATCAACGGCAAGGTGGCGATGGGCGAGAACATCGGCGACCTGGGCGGCATCACGATCGCGCTCGAAGCCTACCGGCGTTCGCTCGACGGCCAGCCGGCACCCGTCATCGACGGCTTCACCGGCGAGCAGCGCCTGTTCATGGGCTGGGCGCAGGTGTGGCGCACGCTGTGGCGCGACGACGCACTGCGTCAGCAGCTGGTCAACGGCACGCATTCGCCGGGCCACATCCGTGCGTTCGCGCCGCTGCGCAATGTCGATGCCTGGTACGACGCGTTCGGCATCACCGAGCAGGACGCGCACTGGATCGCACCGGAGGATCGCGTCCGGATCTGGTGATCCGCACCTTCTGTGCGCCACGAAAAAGGCCGGGAATTCCCGGCCTTTTTCGTATCCTGCAGTCGCGCACCTGCGCGATGGTGCGGGCGCGGGCGCCCGACGCTGGCACTTCACCCGGCGGGGTAATACGTCGGTGCGCCCGGGCCGACCGGCAGGCCCAGCGCGAACACCCACACGAAGAACAGCGCCGTCCAGCCGACGAAGAACACCACCGTGTACGGCAGCATCATCGCGATCAGCGTGCCCACACCCAGGTTGCGCTGGTAACGCGCGGCAAAGGCCATGATCAGGCCGAAGTAGCTCATCATCGGCGTGATCAGATTGGTCACCGAATCGCCGATGCGATACGCCGCCTGGATCACCTCGGGGCTGTAGCCGACCAGCATCAGCATCGGCACGAAGATCGGCGCGGTCACCGCCCATTGCGCGGATGCCGAACCCAGCGACAGATTGATCAGCCCGCAGATCGCGATGAAGGCCAAAAACACCAGCGGGCCGGTGAGGCCGATCGATTGCAGCAGGTTCGAGCCCAGCACCGCGAGCACCTGGCCCAGCTGGCTCCAGTTGAAGAACGCGACGAACTGCGCCGCGAAGAACACCAGCACCACGTAAAGGCTCAGCGTGGCCATCGACCTGGCCATCGCGTCGATGACGTCGCGGTCGTTGCGGATGCTGCCGGTCACCGCGCCGTAGACGATGCCGGCGACGCCGAAGAACACCGCCACCAGCACCACGATGCCGGTCAGGAACGGCCGCAGGCTGCCGAGCGTATCGTCGACGCCGGGCAGGCGAAGCGCGCCGCCTGCCGGCACGACCAGCAGTGCGACCACTGCAGCCACCAGCACCGCAGCCACGCCAGCCCAGCAAAGGGCGCGACGTTCGCGCGCTTCCAGCGGCGCCATGCTCACCGGCTCGGCGTCCGGATCGAGCTGGGTCGGATCGTACGGTCCGAGCTTGGGTTCGACGATATAGGTCGTCACGAACCAGCCCAGCGCCGTCACCACGAAGGTGCTGACGATCATGAAGTACCAGTTCACCGCGGCGTGGACTTCATACGCGGGATCGATCAGCCGCGCCGCCTCCTGGGTGATCCCGGCCAGCAGCGGGTCGACGGTGCCGATCAGCAGGTTCGCGCTGTAGCCGCCCGAGACACCGGCGAACGCGGCCGCAAGGCCGGCCAGCGGATGCCGCCCCAGTGCATGGAAGATCGCCGCCGCCAGCGGGATGACCACCACGTAGCCCATTTCCGAGGCCGTGTTGGACAGAATCGCGGCGAATACGATCACCACCGTCACCAGGTTCTTCGGCGCACCAAGCACCAGCTGCTTGATGGCCGCGGTCAGCAGGCCCGATCGCTCGGCGATGCCCACGCCCAGCATTGCCACGAGCACCGTGCCCAGCGGCACGAAGGACGTGAAGTTGGTGACCAGTCCGGTCACGATGCGGCGCAGCCCTTCCGCGTCGACCAGACTCACCACGTGGATGATCCCGTCGGCCGAGCGTCCCGCCGTGCCCTCGGGCCGCGGATCGGGCACCGACACGCCGTAGTAACCCAATACCCCCGACAGCAGCACGATCAACACCGACAGCAACGCGAACAGCGTGACCGGATGCGGCAGCAGATTGCCGAGCCACTCGACGACGTTGAGCAGGCGCGTGATCGCGCTGCGCGGAGGAGGGGACGAGGGGCCTGCCGCCTGGGATGGGGTCATCGTGCCTGCCGGTGCGGGTGGCCGGGCAGTCTAACAACCCCGGCCACGCGCACCGGCAGCTGCGACATCAGCTCCCGGCGCGCGCCTGCGCGATGAACGCATCCACCTCACGCTCCAGCAGTTCCAGCGGCACCACGCCGGTCAGCAGCACGCGGTTGTGGAAGGCGCGCGGGCCGAAGCGGTCGCCCAGCGCGTCGCGGGCCTTGTCGCGCAGGCGGATGATCTCGAGCTGGCCGATCATGTACGACGTCGCCTGGCCGGGCATCACGACGTAACGGTCGACCTCGGACGCGGGGATGCCGTAGTCGATCGCCTGCTGCCGCGTCCAGCGCATGGCATGCAGGCCGGTGTCGACGACCAGACGGCGCGCGCGGAACAGTTCGGCATCGAGTTGGCCGAGCAGGCCTTCCGGGTCGCCTTCATACCAGCCTTCCTCGGTCGCCAGGCGTTCGGCGTACAGCGCCCAGCCTTCGCTGAAGGCCGAGATGCCGCCGAGCGCGCGGGTCTGGCGGAATTTGGGCAACGCGGTGTTCTCGACCGAAAGCGCCACCTGGAAGTGATGGCCGGGCACGGTCTCGTGATAGACCAGCGTGCGCAGGCCGAAGCGGGTGAGCCGGTCCTTGCGCAGCGGCATCTGGTAGACGCCGGGCCGCGAACCGTCGAGCGGCGGCGCGGTATAGCTGGCCGCCGCACTGTCCCAGCGGTATTCGGGATAGGGCTGGGCGATCACCGCCGAGCGCGGACGGATGTCGAACAGCGCATCGCTGCGGCGTTCGGCGTCGCGCATCATCGTGTCGATGTCGGCCATGATCGCCGCGCGTCCGGTGTCGTCGTCGGTATAGGCGAGATCCGTGCGCAGCTGGCGCACGCGGTCTTCGACGCTGCCATCGCTGCGACCGATCGAACGCAGGATCGCGTCCATCTCGCCTTCGATCCGTGCCACCTCGCGCAGGCCAATGCGATGGATTTCCTCGGCGCTCAGCGCGGTCGAGGTGAACCGGCGCAGCTGGAATGCGTAGGCATCGGCGCCGTCGGCGAAGCGCCAAAGACCCGCATCGTCGGTTGCGCGCGGCAGCTGCGACTGCAGTTCGGCAATCGCGCGTGTCCACGCGGGATAGACCGCGTCGGCCACGAGTCGGGTCGCGCTCTCCACGTGCCGCGTGCGCGTGGCATCGTCCAGACCGTCGATGCCATCCAGACGCGATGCGAACGTGGCCACCAGCGGGTTGCGTGCCGGCGGGTCGGCGATGAAGCGCTGCATCTGGGCGATGGTCGCCTCGACGATGAAACGCGGCGGCAGGATGTCGCGCGCCGCAAGATCGGTCGCACGCGCGGTGGCCTCATCCATGCGTGCCTCGAACTGGCCCAGACGTGCGAGATAGCTGTCCGCATCGGCAGCGGTGCGCAGCGGATGGACCACGGTCATCAGATTGGGCAGGCCGACATTGGCACCGCTGAACTGCTGCAGCGGGAAGCTGTAGTCGTCCCAGCGATCGCCCTCGACGAGACTGCGCAGCTGCCAGTCCATCAGCTCGGCCGATACGCGCTCGGTGTCGGTCATCGCATTGCGGTCGAGCGCGGCCAGTTCACGCAGTCCGCGCTCGGCAAGCGCACGTGTGCCGGCGCGATGTGCCTGGGTCAGGGGCGTGAGTTCGCGGTCCATGCGCGCCTGTTCGGCGTCACCGAAGTAGCGGCTCGAGGTGGACGCGGACGGCTGGCGGCGCATCCAGTCGTCGGTGAAGCGCGCGAAGAATGCAGACGCCTGCGAGTCCGCAGTTGCAGGCTCGGCGGCGCGCGCATCGTTTGACGGAGTACCCGACGCACAGGCGCCCAGCAGGCCTGCGCAGGCGATCGCCAGCGCGATGGAAACGGGACGCACGGCATGGCGCATTCGAAACACTCCTGTAGATGCGGACCCTGCGATTCTACGCAGGGCCCGTCTTCAGGCTGCGCCGGATGCGCCTGTCAGCCGTGGACGCGGAAACGCATCGCGTCGTCGATGAAGGTCTTCGCGCCGATCTCGCCGGCGTGTGCGCCGAACGGCATCTGCGCGCGCAGCGTCCACGTTGCCGGCAGATTCCATTCGGCCGCCACCGCCGCATCGGGCAGCGGGTTGTAGTGCTGCAGGCTTGCGCCGATGCCGGCTTCGGCCAGTGCGGTCCACACCGCGTATTGCGCCATGCCGGTCGAATGCTCCGACCACACCGGGAAGTTGTCCGCATACAGCGGGTACTGCTCCTGCAGCGCCTTCACCGGCACGCTGTCCTCGTAGAACAGCACCGTGCCGGCGCCGGCAGCGAAGCTGTCGATCTTGGCTTCGGTCGGGGCGAAGGCGTCGGCAGGCACGATCGCGCGCAGTGCGTCCTTGACGAAGCCCCAGAACTTGCGGCTCTCGTCGCCGAACAGGATCACTGCGCGCGAGCTCTGCGAGTTGAACGATGACGGCGCCTGGCGCACCGCCTCCTGGATCAGCGCGGTGGTGTCGGCCTGCGACAGCGGAAGCTCGGGGCTCAGGGCGTACTGGCTGCGGCGGCGCGTGGCAGCGGTGATGAAGGCATTGGACATGGCGGCGACTCTGGCTTGAGGAAGGCGGGACCGGTTCTCGACCCGCCGGCAAGTCTGGCGTCGCATCATGGATGGAACGACCCGGACCACCGGGAAGGATCGTTGCGCTGGTGAACTTCATTCAGGCTGCGCGACGGCCTGGTCGCGATGCATCAGATACAGCCGCAGATCGAATTCCCACTGGTGATAGTCGGGCGCCATGTGGGTACAGAGCTTGTAGAAGGCCCGGTTGTGTTCCCGCTCCTTGAGGTGCGCGAGTTCGTGCACGACGATCATTTCGAGGAAGGCCGCCGGCGCATCCCGGAACACGCTGGCGATACGGATCTCGCGGCTGGCCTTCAGCCGGCCGCCCTGCACACGCGAGATGGCAGTGTGCGTGCCCAGCGCATGCCCGATCACCTGCAGTCGACCGTCGTAGAGGGCCTTGTGCAGCGGCGCGGACTGGCGCAGATGACGTTCTTTGAGGGACTGGACATAGTCGTAGAGCTGCCGGTCGTTGCGGATCGCGTGCGGGTCGGGATAGCGGCGCGCGAGGTAATCGCCCAGGCGGCCACTGTCACGCAGGGCGCGGGCCTGCGTCTGGAGCGCGTCGGGATAGCCACGAAGATAGGGCAGGGGATCCATGGCGGCACGATAGCGGCCGGGTGCCGGCGATGCAGCCGGTATCATCCCGGCCACGTACACCGGAACGATGTCGCATGCGCAATCCGCTGCAGGAACAGCTGTTGAAGGCCGGCCTGGTCAAGAAGGGCAAGGTGGCCGAAGTCGCGCGGGAACAGGCCAGGGCGCGCCACGGAAAACAGCCGGCCGCGCCGAGCGAAACCCAGCAGGAGGCCGAGCGCGCGCGTCGCGAGAAGGCCGAGCGGGACCGCGCACTTTCGCAGGCCCGCAACGAGGAAGCCCGCGCGCACGAGCGCCGGGCGCAGGCGCGGCAGTTGATCGCCGATGGGCGCGTGGCGCCCGCAGGCGAACGCGACTACCGCTTCCAGGCCGACGGCGCGATCCGCACGGTGCACGTCGACAACGCGCATGCCCGGGCACTCGCAGCCGGCGGGCTGGTCATTGCCCGGCTGGATGGGGGCTACGTGCTGTTGCCGCGTGCGCTGGCCGCGCGTGTGCGCGAGCGCGATCCCGAGGCGATCGTGGTGGACCACGGTGACGTCGACGACAGCGCGCCCTCGGGCGACGGCTATGACGATCCGCGATTCGCGGTACCGGATGATCTGATCTGGTAGGCCGCAGCGCGGCATCCGTGACCGACACACACGAAACGGGCCGGCTTCATGAGCCGGCCCGTTTTACGTTCAGGCGTATCGATCGCGTGGCGTCCGATGGACGCGACGTGCCTGGCAAATTAGCGATACACGCGCTGGCAGCGCGTTTCGACGATCCGGTTGCCGGTGGTTTCCTGACGGTTGCCCTGCACGTTGCGGCCGATGGCGCCACCGGCGACGGCGCCGCCCACGGTCGCGAGCTTGCGTCCACTACCACTGCCGATCTGGTTGCCGACCAGACCACCGATGACCGCACCGGCTGCGGTGCCACCGACCCGGTTGGGGTCGCTGCTGTTGCGCTGGACTTCGACGTCCTCGCAGACGACGCGGCTTCCGTCATTGAACCGGCGCCCTTCGTCCTCCGGGCCGTAGTTCTGCGCATGCGCCAGCGTGGTGCCGGCCAGCGTCAGGGCACCGATGGCGGCGAGGGTACGGATGGATTTCATGGCTACTCTCCTGCGAAAAACCGATGCCGATGCTTGCAGGCGCGCGACCAACCGACGGTGAAACCTTCTGCGCAGGCGCATGACGATTCAGCGCGTGGGGCGCAGCGTGAGCCCGGCGTGCAGGGTCAGGCGTATTGCATCTTCCGGGACATGCCGCCGTCGATGACGATGTTCTGCCCCGTCACGAAAGCCGACGCTTCCGACAGCAGATACACGGCCAATGCGCCGATGTCGTCCGGCGTGCCGGCGCGACCGACCGGATGCTGCGCATGGTCCTCATGCGACAACGCGGGTTTGCGCCGGGCACTCGGCTTGCGCCAGGCGTCGGTGACGATCCATCCGGGACTGATCGCGTTGACACGTACGGCCGGTCCTTCGCTGATCGCCAGCGCATGCGAAAACGCCACGATTCCGCCCTTGGCGGCGGCGTAGGCTTCGGTGTGGGGCTCGGACTGCAACACCCGGCTGGAGGCGATGTTGACGATGGCGCCGCGGGCCTGTCGCAGGGCCGGCAGCGCATGTTTGGCGCACAGGAATGTGCCGGTCAGATGCGCATCGATGAAGCGTCGCCACTGCGCGAGCTCCAGCGTCGGCAGCGGGTCGATGTCCGGTGCGGCGGGCCCGGCGTTGTTGACCAGACCGTCGAGACGCCCGAACGCCTCGTGTGTGCGCTCGACGAACGTGCGCACCGAAGCTTCGCGCGAGACGTCCAGATGCCAGAAGCGCGCGCGGTCACCGACATCCCACTCGTCCAGGCAAGCGCGTCCGGCATCGCGGTCGAGATCACCGATCGCGACGCGCCCGCCGGCGCCAAGCACGGCCTGGGCAATGCCGCGGCCGATGCCCTGCGCGCTGCCGGTCACCAGCACCACGCGGTCGTGCAGCGGCGCGTGATCGAATGCTTCGATGGGGGGCGTGAGCGGCATGGACAACACCTCGCGAGGACGGCCGGCGAGTGTCGCAGCGCAGGCATCGACGCCGGGTCGAGACCTCAGCCGCCCTTGCGCTTGCGCGGCGCAGGCGTCGGGGCCTCCGCGACCGGCGCATCCACACGCGTGAGCGTCCGCGTGGTGCCCAGCACCTCGATGCGCCCGCCGGACTTGCGGAACTGCGCCAGGTCGTGGGCGATGCGCTCGCTGGTGACCGAGGCGCCGCGCTCGTTGGCCTTGCGCGGACCGGCGAACAGGTGACGGGTATCGGACGGCGCCGGGGACTGCGAAGCGGTGGTCGCGGCGGGACTTGGGGTCTTGGCTCGTGGCATCGGGGCGTGCTCCTTCAATACATGACCAGTGGGATGCCGCGCGCGCCGCGCCTGTTGTAATCGGCACGGATCTCGCGGCAGTCGGGGCCGTCCATCGCGAAACGGCGGCAGACGTCGGGGCGGCTGTCGTAGATCGAGCAGCGCATTCGGGCTGCGTCGATCGCCACGCACCAGCCTTCTTCGTCGCGCGCCATCACGGCCAGGCCCGCGTCGGTGACGTCGGTGAACCGCCGTGGCACGTCGTCACCGGGCTGCAGCAGCACCGGGAACCGGCAGCACACGGCGTCGCAGCGCCCGCAATCGGCCGGCTCGCCGCTCACTGCAGCACTAGCATGTCGCGGCGATAGTGCAGCAGGCGTCCGCGCGGCAGTGCGTCCGCATCGTCGTCGAGGCCGCCATGGATCTGCTGCAGGGTGAACCCCTGCGCGGCGAGCAGGCGGCTGAAGGCCGCGCTGTTGCCGCGCCCGGGATCACTGACCACGACCTCGGCCCGCGGCAGCGCATGGCGGGCGACCACGTCGGCCAGCAGCGCGGCATGCGCGCGCTCGTAGAGCACGTCGCTGGCGATGATCATGTCGAACGCGCCCAGCGAATCGAGCGGCACGTCCCAGCGCATCTGCCGGTAGTGCACGGCGTCGAGCGTGTTGAGCGCGGCGTTGTAGGCCAGGAACGGCTCGGCGAGCGGATGCATGTCCGAGGCCACCACGCGCGCGCCGCGACGCTGCAGCACCAGGCTCGACAGGCCGATGCCGCACCCGGTCTCGAGAATGCGCTTGCCGGCCACATCGGCCCGATCCATCGCCTGTGCGAGCAGGCGCCCGGCCGGCCAGAGCTGGCCGAACAGCGACCATTGTGCGGACGAGATGCCCGGCTGGGCGCCGTGGCCATCGGGGTCGGCGAACTGCTGCAGGTCGGTCAGTACGCGCAGCCGGTAGGCGTGGTTGCCGACGCTGGCGGTGATGATTCGGGTGGAATAACCGGGCACGGTGCCTCCTTCGAGAGCGGAGCCCTGATGGGCGGTCACGCAGGAGGGGAAGCGAGGCGGGCGACGGCTCAGGTCGCGCGGAGCGCACGGATCGGGCGCATACCCGAGGTGCGAGCATAGCACCCGATCGCACGGGGCCCCGGACGGACCCGCCTGGCGGTTCAGCCGCGGTGATTGGTGTAGCTGGCGTTGCCCAAGCCGGTGCCGATGGTCAGCACGCCCCAACGCGTCACACCGGACATGCGCGGGCGTTCGCTGAGCCCCTGGACGACGGCGTCGTTGTGCAACAGCACGCGTGGCGCGCTGCGTCCGATCCGATCGAGCCGCGCGCCCAGGGCCGATGCGACGTCGAAGTCGATCGCTTCCCAGTCGCCCGGCAGGTTCTGCGCACCGTGCTCGATGCGCCCATCGATGTCGATCTGGCCGGGACACGCGATGCCGACAAAGGGCGCCAGGCGCAAACCCAGCGTGCGCGCATGCGCCATCAACCCGTTGAGCATGGCGGCCATGCGCTCGATGGCTTCGTCGCGATCGGGCGTGTCGCCGGCGTGGCGCCACTGGCTGCGCTCGAGCACCTTCGCGCGCGCACCGTCGGCGCGCGTGTCGAGCCGTGGCGCGACGATGCCGCAACGGATGTTGGTACCGCCGATGTCGACGGCGAGGAAGGCGTCATGGCGATGGGTCGAGGCCGGCGCCAGCGGCACCCATCCCAGCAGGCCCGCGTCGTCACCGTCGTGGCGCAACAGGCACAGATCCACGCCGCTGCGTTGCAGTTTCAGCAGCCTTGCCGCGCGGCGGACCGACAAGGCGCCGACCCGGCTGCCGGGAAACCCGCCGCCGATCACGATGCGTCGCACGCCACGCCATTCCTCGGTGGCCAGAAAGGCGCGGACCACGCCGGCCAGCTGGTGGGCGTGGTCCTCCACGGCTGCGTGTACCAGGTGCGCGGCATCGGCATCGCCGCCGACCAGCACCAGGTCGATCTCGCGCTTGGCGATCGAGTCGGTGGCGATGCGTCCGAACGGGTCGCGCTTGCCGGTGAAGTGTCGCCGTCGCCTGGCGTCGAGATACCGCCGGAACGCGGTCTGACTTGCACGGTCGCCGAGAAATCCGTCGCCGTCGGGATCGCGCAGGGCGAGGTTGCAGCTGTCGATGCGGAGCCCGGGCAGATGGACAGCGGCGTGTCGGGTGCGTGGGTCGCGGGGCATGTCGGCGTCGCCAACAGGGGATGCGACATCGTCGCGGCGCGGGCCGCAGCGCGCCGTGACGGCTCCGGTAGCATGTCCGCCCCCGTCGCCGACCTTGCCGATGTCCGCCGTCATTCCCGCCGACACGCTGCACGCCGCGCGTTGCGCCAATCGCCTCGCAGCATCTGCACTGGCGATCTTCTTCGCCGCTGCCGTCGTGCTGCACGGCCTGCGGCCCGATCTCGACCCGGTGGCCAGCCAGATGAGCCTTTACCTCATCGGCGCATGGGGGCCATTGCTGCAGGCGGCTTACGTGGCACTCGCGGTCGGGATGGTGGCGCTGGGGTGGGGACTGCGCGCGGCCCATGCGCCGCAGGCACGCAGCGCCGCGGCCCTGTTGCTGTTCGCGCTCGCGGGCGTCTCGCTGACCGTCACCGCCTATGCGTGGATGGACCTGCCCGGCGTCGACCGTTCGTTCGAAGGTTTCGTGCACGGCCTCTCCGCAACCGCTGCATTCCTGTGCGCCACCACCGGCATGGTGGTGCAGTCGCTCGGCTTCCTGCGCGATCCGGCCTGGCGCCGCTCGGCGCGCTGGGCCTTGCCCGGCGCACTGCTGTGCTTTGCATCGGTGTGGATTCTGGCGGCGTGGCGCGAGGCGCCGCGCGGACTGGCGCAGAAGACGGTGATCGCGATGATCCTGCTGTGGATGCTGTGCGCCGTACGCGCACTCGCATCGCGCACGCGCTTCACGCGTCCGGCACTCCGAGCGACAGAGACTTCCGGCCACTGAGAGCGCGTTGTGACGCTCTCGCTGTACGAGGAGTCGACATGATCAAGTGGGCCATCATCTTCGCCATCATCGGTCTCGTGGCCGGTGCGCTGGGTTTCGGCGGTATCGCCGGCGGCGCGATGGGTATTGCCAAGTTCCTGTTCTGGGCTGCCATCATCATCGCCGTGGTGCTGTTCGTGCTGGGACTGACCGTTGCCAAGAAGGTCACCCGCTAGCACCTCCACCGCTGATAGAGAAACACCGACGAACCGCCCGCATTGCCGGGCGGTTCGCGTATCCGGGCACTTCGATGTACCGCGCACGCGTGCAGGCCCATTGACGCGGCGCGCGTTAGGCTCGCTCCACATCACCGTGGAGCCTGCCGTGGAATCGACCGTCCACCCGTTTTCCGAACTGTTCGCGCAGCTGGGCCTGCCGGACGACGAAGCCTCGATCCGCCGTTTCATCGCCGAGCATGCGCCGTTGCCCGACGACATGCGCCTGGAGGAGGCGCCGTTCTGGACGCCGGCACAGTCCAGGCTGCTGCGCGAGGAGCGGCTCGAGGATGCCGACTGGATCGTGGTCATCGACCAGCTCAACGTCGCGCTGCACGCGCATCCACAGTCATGAGCCGGTGGCTACGGGCGCTGTTCGCAGCAGCTTCGTTGTGCGTCGCGAGCGTGCAGGCGCACGCGGCTGCCGGACAGGGGACGCACGCGTTCGTGGGCGTCGATGTCCTGCCGATGGATCGCGACCATCGATTGGCGCGCCAGACGGTCGTCGTGGCCGACGGACGCATCATTGCCGTCGGGCCGCAGGACACGGTCGAGATTCCGGCCGATGCGACGCGCATTGCCGGCGAGGGGCGGGTGCTGATGCCGGGCCTGGCCGAAATGCACGGGCATGTGCCCGGTGGAGACGATCCGGCGTACGTGGAAGACACGTTGATCCTGTATCTGGCCAACGGCGTCACGCTCGTCCGCAACATGGCCGGCGATCCCTCGCACCCCGCATTGCGTGCGCGAATCGAGGCAGGTGAACTCGACGGCCCCAATCTCGTCCTCGCCAGCCCATGGCTGCGCGGCGAGGATGCGGATGCGGTCGCGCGCGAAATCCGCGCGCACCACGCTGCCGGCTTCGATCTGCTCAAGCTCGGCAATATTCCCGTTCAGGCCTGGCCGCGCATGGTCGAAACAGCCGGGCAGGTCGGGATGCCGTTCGCCGGACACATTCCCGACGGCGTGCCGCTGCAGGACGCACTGACGGCGCGGCAGGCGTCGATCGACCACTTCGACCGCTATGTCGAGTTCCTCGTGCCGCCCGGCACCGACACCGGCGAGCGCGATGCCGGCTGGTTCGGAAGCGGCTGGGTGCAGTGGGTCGATCGTGGACGCATCGGCGAAGCCGTATCGCGCACCGTGGCGGCGGGCACCTGGAATGTGCCGACGCTGACCCTGGTCGAGCACATGGCATCCCCCGAGTCGGCCGAATCGATGCTGCAGTGGCCGGAAATGCGCTACGTGCCGGCCACGGAGCGGGAACGCTGGCGGCGTGCCAAACGCGAGTACGCCGCGCGTGACACGTTCCAGCCGGAAGCCGCCGGGGCGCTGGTGGCCCTCAGGCGCGATCTGCTCAAGGCGCTGCACGATGGCGGCGCGCCGATCGCGCTCGGGTCCGATGCGCCGCAGTTCTTCAACGTGCCCGGTTTCTCGATCCATCGCGAGATGGCCTCGATGCAGACCGCCGGCCTGACGCCTTACGAGGTTCTCGTCACCGGAACGCGCAACGCGGCGCACGCGCTCGGTACGCCGGACGCTTTCGGAACGATCGAAGTCGGCCGTCGCGCCGACCTCATCCTGCTGGCCGACGACCCGCGCGAGGATCTGACGCATGTCCGCAACCCGATGGGCGTCATGGCCGACGGCCGCTGGTGGACGCGCGAAGTCCTCGATGCGCGGTTGGACAGGATCGCCGAGCGGCACGCCGACTGAGCGGACAGAAGAACGCCGCGCCGATGGCGGCGCGGCGGGGAGTCGGAGGGTCTTCGCAGATCACGAACGCAGGTGATCACGCCTGGCGCGACACCCGGATGCGTGCGCTCCGCACCGACGCATGTGCGCTTACATCGCTGCGGGCATGCCCTCGCAGGTGCGATCGGGGCGATCGGGGCGCTTGAGCAGCGCGGTGGTTTCGCCGCGCATCCACAGCTCGCTGCCGGCCTCGTCGTGGAAGCGGTCGCTGGAGGACTCTTCGGACCGCAACACCATCGTTGCGCCATCGACCGCGACACTGACCTGGCCGTGGCCGTCGAACGTCGCATCGACCGGCGTGCCTTCGCAGTCGTAATGCACGACCCGGTTTTGCCCCGCGTCCTGCATCGCAGGTGCGTCAGGAGCGGTGTCGGGTGTGGCAGCGTCGGCGTTGGGCGGTGTCACGGTGTCGTCCGGCGGCGCCTCGGCAGGCGCGCACGCCGCGAGCGAGCAGGCGAATGCCGCAGTGAGCACAGGGGTGAACCAGCGCATGGTCGTCTCCTTGCCTTGGTGGGATCGAAGCGACGCGGGGGGCGATGCCAGCATACGACGAGGTCGCGCAGGCGGCTTGAATGCGCGAACCGCGCGCAAGGTCAGTAGACGCGTGCGCAGTTGCGTTCGTGCTGACCCTCCAGCGCCAGGCGCGCTTCGTCGCTGCCGTGACGCCAGAAGGCATTGCCTTGCGCGTCCGCGAAGCGGTCGCCCTGGGCGCTTTCGGCGCGCGGCAGGTCGAGGGTGACGCCGTCGACGACGAACCGGACGCGCGCCTCGTCACCTTCGCCTTCTTCGGCGAGCGTGATGCGCAAGCCCTCGCAGTCGTAGTTCCGGGTGTTGGACGGCTCGGCTTCGGCCTCGCGTGCCGCCAGCGAACCGGACACCGGCGCTTCCTCGGCGGCGGCCGGCGGGGGCGGAGGCGGCGGTGCATCGGTGGCCGGGGACGGCGACGGCGCTTCAGCGCCACAGGCAGCCAGGGCGAGCGTGAGCAGGAAGGCGGAAGCAGGTGCTGCGCGCATGCGGAAGATCCTCGTCAGGGACGCCGGGCGAAGCCGGCGTGGCGATGCAGGCTAGGCAAAACCTCGTGAACGCGAAGTGGCGCGTACTGCCGATGCAGACGCGACCGTGCGTGAAATCCGCCCCGGCATGCGGGGCGGATTCTCCACGCCGTCAGGCGGCCAGGCCACGCATGGCGTAGCGGTGCTGGTCGGCGCCGCTGCCCGCACCCGCGACCGCTTCGAGGAAATCGCGGCCCCAGCGTTCGATGTCGTAATAGCGGACGATGTCGAACAGCTGCCGCTGTCGCCCGACCGCCTCGTGCTCGGGCATCGACAGTGCCTGCCGCAGACCGGCGACCAGATCATTCTGATCGTGCGGATTGGTCAGTACCGCGCCCTTGAGCTCGGCCGCGGCGCCCGCGAATTCCGACAGCACCAGGGTGCCCGACGAGCCCTCGATGCCGTGCGCGGCGACGAATTCCTTGGCGACGAGGTTGAGTCCGTCGCGCAATGGCGTGATCCACATCACGTCGGCCGCGGCGTAGTGCGCCAGCACTTCCTCGAACGGCAGGCCACGGGCGAAGAAGCGCACCGGCGTCCAGTCGAGCATGGCGTGACGGCCGTTGATACGGCCGACGGCCTGTTCGATCTGGGTCTGCAGTTCCTGATAGACGGTCATTTCGCGCGCAGCGGGCACGCAGACCATCAGCAGGGTCATCTTGCCGCGCATCGACGGCTCGCGCTCGAGCAGCTGTTCGAACGCCAGCAGTTTTTCCAGCGTACCCTTGGTGTAGTCGAGACGCTCGACCGACAGCACCAGCTTGCGGCCGGAGAACTCGCGGCGGATCTGTTCGAGGCGCACGCGCACCCGCGGATGTGCCAGACCGGTCTCGATGCGTTTGAGGTCGGTGCCGACCGGGTGCGCGCCAAGGCCCACGACACGGTCGCCGACGCGGATGCGTGTGGTCGCCTCGTCCAGACCCACGGCACAACCGTAGGTCAGAAAGCGCGGCGCGCAGCCTTCGCGCTCGAGCACCTCGGTCGGCATGGCGCCGCGCACCACGTCGACAAAGTTCTCCACCTGACGCGGAATGTGGAAGCCGATGTAGTCGCATTGCAGCAGGCTGCCGAGAATCTCCCGACGCCACGGCACCACGTTGAACACGTCGGCCGACGGGAAATAGGTGTGATGGAAGAACGCGATGCGCACGTCGGGCCGCAGTTCGCGCAGGTAGGCCGGCACCATCCACAGGTTGTAGTCGTGCAGCCAGACCGTCGCGCCCGGCGCGGCTTCGGCGGCCGTGGCCTCGGCGAACTTGCGGTTCACGCGCAGATAGATGTTCCAGTCGTCCTCGCTGAAGCGCGCGCGTTCCCAGAACGTGTGCAGCATCGGCCAGAAGGCTTCCTTGGAGAAGCGCTTGTAGAACGCATCGACCTCGGTCTTCGACAGCGGCACGCGCGCCACCGTGAGATCGGGATAGGCGTCCGCATCGACCGGCGTGCGCGTCTCGAACTTGCCGAGCTTGGGGTCGTCGACACTCCACGCCACCCACGAGCCCTTCTGGCCGCTGCCGAAGAATCCCAGCAGGCTGGGGATGATGCCGTTGGGTGAGGTCGGGCGCCGGCGCTTGCGCTCGCCGTCCTCCACGTATTCCTCGTACGGCAGGCGGTGGTAGACCATCACCAGGTCCGACTGGCCGGTCATCGGTTCGGCGGTGTAGCGCAGGTGCGGGTCGTCGGCATCGAGCAGGTCGAAGTGGGTGATCGCTTCGAGAATGCCGCCGCAGCCGGGCGCCTGGGCGTGGAAGACGTTGGACAACTGATCGGTCGCCTTGACCAGGGCGGGTTCCGATTCGCCGACGCACACCCCCTGGAAACCGGAGGTGTACATCGACAGGTCGTTGAGCGTGTCACCGGCAACGAGCACGCGCTCGCGCGGCAACTCCAGGTGTTCGGCGAGCGCGGCGAGGGTGCGGCCCTTGTCGGTGTCGGGCGGCAGGATGTCGAGGTAGCGGTCGGCCGAATACAGCACCGAGCAGCCGAGCTTGCGTGCGACCGCTTCGATCTCGCCGCGCACCGCGGCCAGCGCTTCGGGTTCGCAGAAGTAGGAACAGCGGCGTTCCTGCGGCACGTCCTGCCGCACCAGGCCGGCAAATCCGGCCATTGCTTCGGCGACGGCATGCTCGCCGGGCCAGCGGCGGTCGATGCGCGTCTGCAGGGGTTGGATGGGTTGCAGCGTGCGGCCGTCGACGACCGTGCCGCCGACGTCGCAGATGACGTAGTCGGGGCGGGGCAGACTGGGATCGGACAGCAGCGGCATGACCGCTTCCAGGCCGCGGCCGGTGACGAAGGTCAGGCGGATCTCGGGATGGCGGTCGACCAGGCGGTAGAGCTGCTGGCGGTGCGCGGGGGATCCGGCTAGGAAGGTGCCGTCGAGGTCGGTCGCGAGCATCAGTCGCGGCACGAACGGGGTATTGGCGGGGGTGAGGTCGTGTGTGGCGGGGTTCTCTGAAGTCAACGCGGGTCCTTGTGATGTGGATCGGAAAGGTCGGGCCCCTCGGGCGCCGGCCCGGTTTCGGGCAGCAGTTCGAGCGCCGAGGGCGTGGTGCGCAGCATCGGATGGAAGTGCGCGGGATGATCGCGGTCGCGGTGGCGCATCAGACGCCGGCCGGTGGCGATCAGGGCGAGCGCGCCGAGCACGATCGCGAAGGATGCCGGCAGCGCGGACGGCCCGAACCGCACCATCGCCGCGCCGGCAAGCGCGGGCCCGATCGCCGAGCCGACGCCGTTGAGCAGCAGCAGGCTCGAGCAGCCCGACAGCGTGTCTTCCGGCGGCAGGTGATCGAGCAGGTGGGCAACGCACAGCGGATAGATCGCGAACGCCACGCCACCGAACAGGAAGAACAGGCCGAACAGCGCGAGCTGCGAATGCGCGGCGGTGAACACCATCGCCACGCCGATCAATGCGGCGATGCCGCAGATGATCGCCAGCGTCGTGCGACGGTCGCCGCGATCCGACGCGCGGCCGATCGGCCACTGCAGCAGGGCACCGCCGAGAATGGTCGCGCTCATCAGCGCGGCGATGCCCTGCAGGTCCAGACCGAGGCCGGTCGCGTAGACCGCGCCCATGCCCCAGAACCCGCCCATCGCCAGGCCAGCGAGCAGCGAGCCGGTGGCTGCCGCGGGCGCCGCGCGCCACAAGGCAGCCAGCGCCAGGCGCGGGACGGCGGGCAGGGTGGGCTGGACCATGCGGCTGGCCACGACCGGCAGCGCCGCCAAGCAGACCAGGATCGCCACCAAACTGAACAGTACGAACGAGGCCGGATCCTGCAGGCCGATCAGCCATTGCCCGGCCGCCAGCGCCAACAGGTTGACCGCCATGTAGACCGCAAACACCTGGCTGCGCTTGTCCGGCGGCGCCTGTACGTTGAGCCAGCTTTCGATGACCGTGTACAGACCGACCAGACCGATGCCGGTCAGCACCCGCAGCAGGCCCCAGGCCCATGGATCGACGAAGACCGGATGCAGCAGGATCGCCGCAGCCACGAGCGCGGCATAGAAGGCGAAGGCGCGGATGTGGCCGATGCGCTGGATCAGTCCAGGCGCGGCATAGGTACCCAGGAAGAAGCCGACGAAGTAGCCCGACATGATCAGGCCCATCGTCTGGTCGTCGAAATTCTCGAGTCTGCCGCGGACCGCCAGCAGGGTGCCGAGCAGGCCGCTGCCCATCAGCAGCAGGGCGACGCCGGCGAAAAGGGCGGCGAGGGGGCGGACGACGGCGATGGCGGCCTCCGAGAGCAAGCGACGAAGGCCTCGAACTATAACATATTGAAAATATTCGATATTTTGACGCTTTCTCGACGCACGCCGCATTGCTGCGTCGCAGCGGAAAACCGCTGGACAATCAGGCGGTTGCGGTCCGTGCCCGTCGTCACCACCGAATCTGAACACGCGGCAGGGCAGGCTGGGCTCCCCTTCGATCGGAAATCCGCATGCGCCGCTTTACGCTCGCCGCCTGTTCGTTGTCGTGGCTTTGTCTGCTGGCTGGCTGTGCGCCTTCGACGCCGTCCGCGTCTGCGCCCGCCGACGAGAGCACGTCGATGCGATCGGGTGAGGCGCCGGACCCCGAGGATGATGTGATCGTGTCGACCAACGAGCCGTTCTGGCAGGCCCGATCGGACGGGGACAGGGTCGTCCTGCGCGGCCTCGAGGGCGTGGAGCGTCACTTCACCGCGGCACGTGCCTCGATGACTGCCGGTGGGCGCCGCCTGCATGCGTCCGATGCGGAAGGCGAGATCGTGCTCGTAGTCCGCAGGCTCGGCTGCGAGGACGACATGTCCGGCGCACGCTTCCCGATGACTGCGATGCTGAGCATCGATGGGACCGGCCCGTTCCGCGGCTGCGCGCGTCCGGCATCGATGCCGGCGCCACTGCCCCCTTCGGAACCGGAACCGGCCCCCGGTGCGGACGGCGCGTCAGTGCCGGAGGGCGGTGAACCGGGCAATGTGGAGGGTGCAAGTCCGCCGCCTGCCGCGTGAACGCGACGACTGGCCGGCCGGCAATCAGGCCGTGCCCAGTCGTTCGATGCTGCGTACGCCGTCGAGCCAGATGTAGTGGGGGACGGCCGGATCTTCGAGATCGGCCAGGCGCAGCAGCGCATTGTGACCCTCATCGCCCGCGGCGTTGCGGAACGTCTCGACGGTCGGTCGCACCGAGACCGTGCCTTCGAACACGCTGTCGTCGTCCATCGTGATGCGCAGCATCGCCTCGTCATGGCATTCGAGAATCCGCCGCTCGAGCCGGTCGACGTCTTCGCGGCTGGTCACGAGGCGTGGAGGTGTCTGGCTCATCCGGCGGCTCCGTCAGGGAAGGCGCCCGATGCTGCCGCCGCTCGTGGCAACGCCCGGTGACGGGCTCAGCCTTCCAGAGCGGGACGCAGCAGCCGGTCGTACTCGTTGCGAACCACCGCGTAGCACTCGCAGGCGCGCGCGGCCAGGCATTCGCGATCGAGCACCTGGATGACGCCGCGGCTGTAGCGGATGCAGCCTTCCTCCTGCAGGCGTCGCGCCGCCTCGGTAATACCCTCGCGGCGCACGCCCAGCAGGTGCGCGATCTGTTCCTGGGTCATCTTGATCTCGGCCGAGCCCACGCGGTCGTTGACCAGCAGCAACCAGCGAGAGAGCTGCTTGTCGACCGTGTGATGCCGGTTGCAGACGCCGGTCATCGTGGTCTGCGTCCACAATGCCTGGAAGTAGCGCAACAGGATTTCCTGGAATCCGCCGCCACGCTGGAACTCCCGCAACGCGAACTCGCCGCGCATAGCGAGCGCTTCGCCGCCGACCTTGACCACCGCACGCGTGGGGACGCTGCGCGCGCCGGTCAACAGGCCGATTCCGACCACGCCCTCGTTGCCGATCATCGCCACTTCGCTGGTGTCGCCGCTCTCGAGTGCGTACATCAGCGAAACGATACCCTCGCGCGGAAAGTAGATCGTGGTCTGCGCCACATGTGCTTCATGCAGCACCTTGCCGGCCGGCAGATCGACGAGCTGCAGCTCATCGTCGAGGCGGTCACAGACGTCCTCGGGAAGGTCCTGCAGCAATCCGTTGAGCGGCGCCCACGGCGCTTTCCTCTTCATGCTCGGTGAACGATCCATCAGATGAACAGGTCAGGATTTTCGCGACTGAATGCGCATCCGTATGTGCGGCAGCGCGCATACGGATGCAAGCCTGAGTTCGGTTTCGCACAGACTTATTTGAATCGCATTCAGAACCTGTTGCGTGCTGAACGGTGGCCCGTCTTACGTCACGACAAGGGATTGCGGCATGAACACCGACGATGTCGAGCTGTGTCGGATCTACGGGCAGATGTCCCGTGAGTATTTCGGAGAGCGCACGTGGAGCGAATGCGAAGCGCAGTTGCGTGAGGGCTGGCTACGTCTTCGCCGCGATCCCGAGGTGACGTGGGAAGAGGCCGCGCCGCTGGTGCAGACGTTCTGGAATCTGGCGTCGGTCGAATCCGTATTGACGTAAGCAACGCGTGTCGCAATGCGCGTGCCGTGCAGTGCCCGTTTCACGTGACGGGCAGGCGCAATCGGCCACGGTAGGAATTCCTGCCACAGCCCGGAGTCCGCCATGGCGCATCCGCATCCCACCTATGACGAGTACGACGGCCCCGCGGGCGGATGGGGGTCGGTTCGCTCGCTCATGCGCCATGGCCTCGGCGATGGAACGCCCACTGTCGAGGGCACGCGCCAGCTCCAGCGCCAGAACAAGGTGGACGGCTTCGCCTGCGTCAGTTGCTCGTGGGCCAAGCCCGCGGAACCGCATCGCTTCGAATTTTGCGAGAACGGTGCCAAGGCCACGATGTGGGAGCTCGATGAGCGTCGCGTGGATGCCGGGTTCTTTGCCGAGCATCCGGTCAGCGAACTGCTGACCTGGTCCGATCACGATCTCGAAGCGCAGGGCCGTCTGGTCGAGCCGATGCGTTACGACGCCGGCAGCGATCGCTACGTGCCCGTTTCATGGGAAGAAGCGTTCGCCATCGCCGGCCGTGTGCTGCGCGACATGCAACCCGAACGCGCCGTGTTCTATGCGTCGGGCCGTGCGTCGCTCGAGACGTCGTACATGTACGCGCTGTTGGCGCGGCTCTACGGCAACAACAACCTGCCCGACAGCTCCAACATGTGCCACGAAAGCACGTCCGTGGGGCTGCCGCGCAGCATCGGCGTGCCGGTCGGCACGGTGCTGCTGGAGGATTTCGACGCTTGCGACTGCATCCTGTCGTTCGGCCAGAACGTCGGCGTCAACAGCCCGCGCCTGCTGCACGCATTGCAGGGCGCGGCGCGGCGCGATGCCGACATCATCACGTTCAATCCGCTGTACGAGCGTGGTTGGGAGCGCTTCACCAACCCACAGGAGCCGCTGGCGATGGCCACCGGCACGTCGACCCGCATCAGCAACGCCTACTTCCCCGTGCTGCCCGGCGGGGACATCGCGCTGATCAAGGGCCTCGGGCGGGCCTTGCTCGCTCTCGACGACGCCGCGCAGGCGCAGGGCGACGCGCGAGTGCTCGATGTCGACTTCATCGAAACCCACACCAACGGGTTCGAAGCGTTCGAAGCCTGGCTGCGTGCGGGCGACTGGTCCGAAATCGAAACCGAGAGCGGGCTTTCGCGTGCGGACATCGAGTCGGTGGCCGCGGTCTATGCACAGGCGGATGCGGCGATTCTCGTGTACGGCATGGGCCTGACCCAGCATCGCCATGGCGTCGACACGGTACGCATGCTGTGCAACCTCGCGCTGATGCGCGGCAACGTCGGCAAGCCGGGCGCGGGCATCTGCCCGGTTCGCGGGCACTCCAATGTGCAGGGTCAGCGCACGGTCGGCATCTCCGAAAAACCCGAACTGGTGCCGCTCGACCGGCTTGCCGCGCAGTACGGATTCGAGCCGCCGCGCGAGAAGGGGCTCGACACCGTCGGCACGGTCGAAGGCATTCTCGATGGCAGCGTTGAGGCCTTCATTGGCCTGGGCGGCAATTTCTCGCGCGCCGCGCCGGACACCTCACGACTCGAACCGGCCTGGCGCCAGCTCCAACTCAGTCTGCAGGTCGCCACGCATCTCAATCGCAATCACCTGCTCTGCGGTCGGGAGACGCTGTTGCTGCCGTGCCTCGGGCGCATCGAGGAGGACGTGCAGAACGGCGTGGCGCAGCGCGTCAGCATCGAAGACAGCACGACCTGCATCCATGCCTCCTTCGGCACCAGTGCACCGGCCAGCGACATGCTCCGCTCCGAACCCGCCATCGTGGCTGGCCTTGCGCAGGCGATCCTGCCGCCCGAACGCGCCGCATGCGTGCCGTGGGATGACTGGGTTGCCGACTACGCACAGGTGCGCGATGCGATCGAGGCCACCTATCCCGACCAGTTCCGCGACTTCAATGCGCGCCTGCATACGCCCGGCGGCTTTCCGCGCCCGATTGCGGCGCGCGAGCGTCGCTGGGAAACCGAGAGCGGCAAGGCGGAGTTCCATGTGCCCGAGGTCATGTCCGCGACCGGCTTCGAGGACCGCGCCGGCCGTTTTCGTCTGCTGACGGTGCGCAGCAACGACCAGTTCAATACAACCGTCTACGGCTACCGCGACCGCTTCCGAGGCATCGAGGGCACGCGCCGCGTCGCCCTGATGCATGCCGACGACATCGCCGATCTCGGTCTGGAGGAGGGCGAACAGATCACGCTGGTGGCCGACTTCGACGACGACGAAGTGCGCGCGGTCGGTGGCCTGCGCGCGGTGCCGTACCGCATTCCGCGTGGCTGCATTGCTGCGTATTACCCCGAATGCAATCCGCTGATTCCCGTGTCGCACCACGCCATCGACAGCCATGTGCCGGCCGGCAAGTCGATTCCGGTGCGGGTGGAGCGGGGCGGCAACGCGCCGGTTCCGGCCGGACCGGCGCCGGACTGACGCAAACGGGCCGGCGACAGACGTGTCGCCGGCCCGGTCAATTGCCCGATCACTTGCGCACGTCACGGCTGCGCGCTGTGACAAAAGTTCCGAGGCGACGAGGTCGTGCGCGCCTTCGCTTCGGGACGCACGTCAGCGCCGCTCTCGACAGGAAATCACGATGCCGGGCCGCGACCAGCAGCCCGGCACCGGACGATTCGATCAGAGCATCGCCAGTTCGACGTTGCTGAGTGTCTTGCCGTAATGCGTGCGCAGACGCAGCTTGCGCTCGAGATCGTCGAGGATGCGGCCGGCGAAATCGAGCCCGGTGAGCTCCTCGATCATGTTAATGCCGCCAGGCGTATCGACGTTCACTTCCATCAGCTTGTCGCCGACGATGTCCAGACCGACGAAGTACATGCCGTCGCGGATGAGTTTGGGCGCCACCAGTTCGGCCAGCCGAAGCGCGTCGGCATCGGGCACCGCCATCTCGTACTTGCCGCCGGCGCTGATGTTGCTGCGCGCATCGCCGCTGTCGTTGTAGCGACGGATGCAGGCATAGGTGCCATCGACCTCGAGCGGGCGTCCGTTGAGCATCAACAGGCGCAGGTCGCCGTCCTTGGCCTTGGGCAGGTATTCCTGGGCAATGGCGTAGCCGTCGCGCAGCACCGCATCGATCATCTGGTTGAGATTGCCACCGCTGTCGGGTGTCACCACGAACACACCCTGGCCGCCGGAACCCTGCAGCGGCTTGATGACCCCGTAACCGCCGCGATTCTCGATGAAGGCCTTGATCTGGTCGGCATCGCGGCTGATGCACGTCACCGGACGCACTTCCTCGGGGAAATGCTGGAAATAGGTCTTGTTCGAGGCGTCGGTGAGATGGGTCGGGTCGTTGACGACCAGTGCCCGCTTGAGCGCGCTGAGCTGCGCAAAGAGCAGGCCGCTGCCCGGTGCCCAGGGCCGTTCGGCCATCTCGTCGGCCGGATCGCTGCGCAACATCAGCACGTCGAGGTCGTCGACGGAGATGTGTTCGGTCGGGCACTCCGACGACTGCAGGTCGGCGAGCAGCGCCGCGTCGTCGGCATAGTCGTCGCCGCAGGGCATGTGGGCACAGGCCCGCACGGTGCCGTCGGCGTCGTAGGTGAAATCGGCCAGGCCGGTCAGCGCGACCTCGTGGCCGCGTGCGAGCGCGCGGCGGGCCAGGCGGATCGTGGTGTAGTTGTCCTCTTCGGTGGCGACGTCGTTGACGACGAAGCCGAGGCGGACGGGGTGGCCGTCGGTCATGCAGTGTGCTCCTGAGGGCGGTGCGTCTGGAAAAGCTCTTCGACCGGCGTGCGACGGCAGGCCTCGAGCCGGGTATGGAAGTTGTCGTCGGCGGCGTAGCGCGGGAGCAGGGCGGGCGGGACGACCCAGCCGTCGTCGACCAGGGCTTCGAGCAGTTCGAGCTGGGCAAGTGCGAACTTGCCGAGAAACAGCGCGTCGAACTCGCCGCCGGCATCGAGATAGGCCAGCAGATCGCGCAGACCGCGCAGATAGACCGCGTCCTTGGTGAGTCCGCCTCCGCGGCGGGCGCGTACCGCAACGTCGAACGCGTCGTCGGTGGGCATGCCGTGCGTCTCGTGCAGGCAGGCGAAGATTGCCGGGAGCTGCTCGCCCCGGGCGGCCATCGCGGTGGCCACCACGCGCGCGGCGAGGATGCGCAGGCGCTCGCCGGGCAGATACCCGGACAGATACTCGCCGAGCACGCCAAGGCCTTCCTGCGTCGGGTCGTACTGCGCCAGGCCCACCTCGAGCTGGCGCAGCGCCTGCTGCCGGCCGTTGTGGCGGGTCACCACATGGGTGCCGATCTCGTGCTGGATCAGCGGCTGCACGCGCGCGCGTGGCAAACGGATGTTGCCGTCGATGTAGAAGGTGCCGTGCGAGACCATCAGCATCGAACTGATGTCGGTGTCGATGACGACATCGATATGGAAGTCCGGCGCCTGTGCGCGGTACCAGTCGATCTCGTCCTCGACCTGGCTGCGCACTTCATCGATGCCGCAATCGGCAGGCAGCGGCTCGCCGCTGCCGACGCCGGCAAGGATGCGTTCGGCCACCTCGACCAGCTCCGGTTCGACCGCACCGAACAGCGCGACGCTGGCCTCCACGAATCCGGGGCGGTCGCGTTGCTCGACCAGGTCGATCATGCGCCCGAGTTCGCGCTGTTTTTCGGCCAGCAGCGCCTGCAGGGCAGGAGGACCGATCTCGGCGACGGGCAGGGCGTCGAGCGCCTTGCGTGTGGCCTGCAGGTCGACCTCGAGATCGACGTAGCGCATGGTCGGTTCAACGCTGCGACCGGAGGCTTCGAAGGCTTTCCACAGACCGACACCGTCCAGCGGCGACAACGCCAGCAGCCAGTCCAGGCGCGCATCGAGCGTGGCCAGTGCCTCGTCCACGCGCGCGGCGACATCCGGCAGCGGGCGGGCGACCGGGCGTTCGGCCATCACCGCGCTCATCGCATGAACTCCGGACGCACCGCGTCCACCGCGTGGTGCAGACCCTCGCGCAGTGCATAGAGCGCCGGGATGTCGGCCTGGCCGGTCCACTCGTCCATGAAGATCTTCTTGTACTCGGGCGAGATCGTGCACACGCGCTCGCCCCAGTGCGCATAGACCCACTCGGGGAAATGCCCGCCGGTGGGGAAACGCACGTTGCAGCGCACATCGGGCAGGGCGCCGCGCACCGGGTGACGCCGCAGCACGTTGGCGAAACGCTTCGCGGTGTCACCCCAGCGGTCCGGGTCGAGGGTGGTGATGCCCAGTTCGATGTCCGGGTTGCCGTCCTGGCTGGCGGGCGCGGCCTCGGCGCCATCGCGGCGGTGGTTGTAGCTGTGGATGTCGATCAGCAACGCACTGCCCCATCGGGCCACGGTGCGGTCGAGCAGTTCGCCGATGGTGTCGTAGAAGCGGTCGTAGAGTGCGAGCGAGGTTTCGCGTTCGGTGTCGTCGAGCGGCTGCTTCCAGACCTCCAGTCCCCAGGCCGCTTCGGGCCCGGTGTAGATGGCCTCGGCGCGCGGGCGGTTGAGATCGACCTCGAAGCGCGAACGTCGCACGCGCAGACGCGTGTCGCCGACCTGGGTCAGGAGGCTGGTAAGTGGGTCCTCCTCGCGCCAGCGGGCGTCGTCGTCGAGCGCGACGCGCTCGCGCAACGACGGCCGCAGGGTGTGGCCGTCGTGGATGGCGGTGGCGATGACCGGGCCGTCGGCGACGGCCAGGTCCCACGCGTCGTGGCGCTCGAGCAGCGCGGGCGGCGTGGTGTCGGAGAACAGCGGGGCGGGGGCGGTTCGTCTTGGATCAGGCATGCCGCGCATGCTCGCAAGCGCGAAATGATGTGGTCGTGACCGCCGCGCCGGGCGGCGACCCCGCCGGTGCTTCACGGTTTTCTAACCTACAATCGCCGCCTTTCCCGTGCAGGTCCGCCCATGTCGCCCAAGGCCACTGTTTTCAAAGCCGAGTTGCAAGTCAGCGACATGGATCGGCATTACTACGCCCAGCACGACCTGGTGCTGGCGCAGCACCCGTCGGAAACCGAACTGCGCCTGATGGCGCGATTGATCGCCTATGCGCTCTTCGCGCACGAGCGGCTGGAATTCGGGCGCGGGCTGAGCAACGAGGACGAGCCGGACCTGTGCCTGCGCGACTACACCGGCGATGTGGAGTTGTGGATCGATCTGGGCCAGCCCGACGAGAGCCGGATCCGCAAGGCCTGCGCGCGGGCGCGACAGGTGGTGGTGGTGAACTACAGCGGCAACGCGGCGGCGATCTGGTGGGACAAGAACGCCAATGCGCTCGGCCGCCTGAAGAACCTGACCGTCGTCGACTTCGATCCCGATTCGATCGAAGCGGCGGTCACGCTGTTGCAGCGGAGCATGCGCCTGACGGCCATGATCCAGGACGGCGAACTGCAGCTGATGAGCGAGTCGGCCACCATCGCGATGACGCCCAGCTGGCGGAAGCGAGCGGCACAGGGCTGACGCTCCAGTTGGCTCATCGTCGCGATACACGACGCCTTCCCCCGCCTGCGGGGGAAGGTTGGGATGGGGGCGGCTCCTCGGTTTCGTTGCGACCGTTCCTGCGCCGAGTCGGCGCACGAATCGAGGCCTGCGGCGCCTGACCGTTTGCCCCCACCCGACCCTCCCCGCACGCGGGGGAGGGCTTGAAGCTCTCGGGTTTGCGCGACCCAGCGTCGGCGCGCGTGACCTGTGGCCGTTGCTCCGGCCGGCCCTGCGGGCTAGGGTCGCGGGCTGTTCCCGTCGCACCGGTTGCCGCATGTTCACCCGATCCTTCCGCCGTCCCGTTCTCGCCGCGCTCGCAGCAAGTCTCGCCCTGTCCGCCATCGCCCATGCCGACGAAGGCATGTGGATGCCGACCCAGTTGCCCGAGATCGCCAAGCCGATGCGCGAAGCGGGCTTTCGTGGCCGCGCGGATGCGCTGGCCGATGTCACCGCGCCGCCGCTCAGCGCGGTGGTCAAGGTCGGCGGCGGCACCGGCGCCTTCGTCTCGGGCGATGGCCTGCTGCTGACCAACCACCATGTGGCCTACGGGGTGATCCAGTACAACAGCAGCCCCGAGCGCAACATCATCGACGGCGGCTTCATCGCCGACGGCCGTGGCGACGAGCGGCCCTCGAATCCCGATTTCCGCGTGCTGGTGACGGTCGGCTTCGACAAGGTCACCGACGAAGTGCTGGCCGATGCGCGCGGCAAGGAGGGGCGGGCGTATTTCGATGCGGTCGACGCCGCGACCAAGCGCATCGTCGCCGACTGCGAGCAGGATGGCGACGTGCGCTGCAGCGTCGCCAACATGTATTACGGCACCGACTTCTACCGCATCCGCCAGCTGGAACTGCGCGATGTGCGCCTGGTCTACGCGCCGCCGCGCGCGATCGGTAATTTTGGCGACGAGATCGACAACTTCATGTGGCCACGCCACAGCGGTGACTTCACTCTGCTGCGTGCCTACGTGGGGCGCGACGGCAAGCCGGCGGACTTCGATGCCGACAACGTGCCCTACACGCCGCCGGCGCACCTGCAGGTGGCCCGCGAGGGGCTGCACGCCGGCGACTACGCCATGCTGGCCGGCTATCCCGGCACCACGTTCCGCCACCGCACTGCGGCCGAATTCGACGCCCAGGTCAATCGCGTGCTGCCGCAGCGCGTGGCGGTGTTCGATGCGCTGATCGAGGCGGTCGAAGCGGCAGGGCACGACGATGCCGACATCCGCACTCGCTACGCCTCGCAACTGCAGTCGCTGAAGAACAATCGCAAGCGCGCCGCCGGTGAGCTCGAAGGCCTGCAGCGCAGCGACGCGGTGCGACTGCGCAGCGAAGACGAAGCGGCGATGTTGGCCGCAACCGACGGCAACGATGCTGCCGACATCGCCAGGCTGCAGGCGATCCTTGCCCAATCCAGTGACGCCGGTGGTCGCGACCTGCTGCTGGGCCTGGTCGCGAGCCAGACCCAGCTGCTGCGCTCGGCGCTGCTGCTCGAACGCCTGCGCATCGAATCGGCCAAGTCCGATGACGCGTCGCGCGAGACCGGCTACCAGCAGCGCGACCATGCGCTGATCGAAGGCGTGTTGCGTCAGGCCCAGCGCCGCTATGCGCCATCGGCGGAGAAGGCGCTGCTGCAGGTGCTGGTCTCGCGTTACCAGCAGTTGCCCGACGCCCAGCGCCTGCCGGCGTTCGATGCCGCGTTCGGCCGCACGCCCGAGTCGCTGGCCGCCGCGCTCGACACGGTCTATGCCAGCACCCGACTGGGCGATGAAAACGAGCGCCTGTCGCGCCTGGCAGACGCGCGCGCCGGCCGTCCGCTCGCCGCGGACCCGCTGTTGACCCTGGCCGCGCAGATCGTCGCCGCGCAGCTCGACGCCGAGGATGCCCGCAAGACCCGCGACGGCGAGCAGTTGCGCCTGCGACCGGCCTACATGCGGGCGCTGTTCGCATGGCGCGCGCAGCAGGGACGGGCGGTCTACCCCGATGCCAACGGCACCCTGCGCGTGAGCTACGGGCGCGTGGAAGCACTCGCGCCGCGCGATGCGGTGGCCTACGCGCCGGTGACCACGGTGGCCGGCATCGTCGAGAAGCACACCGGCCAGGTGCCGTTCGATGCGCCGCAGCCGCTGCTCGACGCCATCGCCCGCAGCGATTTCGCTGGCACCGCCGACGCCACGCTCGGCGCGCAGCCGGTGAACTTCCTGACCAACCTCGACACCACCGGCGGCAACTCCGGCTCGCCGGTGCTCGATGCGCGCGGCCAACTGGTGGGTCTGAACTTCGACAGCAACTGGGAATCGGTCAGTGCCAGCTGGTGGTTCGACCCGCGCTACAAGCGTGCGATCCACGTCGACATGCGTTACATGCGCTGGCTGATGGACAAGGTGTATCCGGCGCCGGCGCTGCTGGAGGAGATGGGCGTGCCGGCCCGCTGATCGCCCGGCCGGACGTCGGTCTGCCGGCGTTCGGCTGCGGAAGCGGGATTGGCCGCACAATGCCCGCCCGGACGATGCGCGAGGCGCCATGAAGATCCCGCAGGGACTGCAACCACTGATCGACGACGGCATCGTCGACGCCGTATTGCGCCCGCTCAAGAGCGGCAAGGAGGCCTCGGTCTACGTCGTGCGCTGTGGCGAGGAGGTGCGCTGCGCCAAGGTCTACAAGGACATGGCCCAGCGCAGCTTCCAGGCGCGGGTGCAGTACCAGGAAGGCCGCAAGGTGCGCGGCAGCCGCGAGCAGCGGGCCATAGGCAAGGCGACGAAGTTCGGCCGCCGCGAGCAGGAAGCCGCGTGGAAGACGACCGAGGTCGATGCGCTGTACGCGTTGTTCGACGCCGGTGTGCATGTGCCGCGCCCGTACGGGTTTTTCCACGGCGTGTTGCTGATGGATCTGGTCACCGATGCCGAGGGTTTCAGCGCGCCGCGGCTGGCCGAAGTCGAACTGGAGCCGGCAGTGGCCCGCGACTGGCATGCGCAGCTGGTGCGCGATGTCGCGCGGATGCTGGTGCTGGGCATGGTCCACGGCGACCTGTCCGAGTACAACGTGCTGGCCACGCCGGACGGCCCTGTGCTGATCGATTTCCCGCAGGTCGTCAGCGCCGCCGGCAACAACGCCGCGCGCGAGATGCTGCTGCGCGACGTGCACAACATCCGCGACACGCTCGCGCGCTTCGCGCCGGAGCTGGCCGACACGCATTACGGCGAGGAAATGTGGAAGCTCTACGAGGCCGGCGCGCTTCAGGCCGACACGCCGCTGACCGGACGTTTCGTGTTCGACACCCGCAGGGCCGACACGCGCGGTGTGCTGTGGTCGATCGAGGACGCGCGCCAGGAAGCGGTGATCCGCCAGCAGGGGCGCGACGAGGCAGATGCGGCCGACTGATCCGGCGCGGCCACACACACGGTTCCGGTTTCCGGTGCGCGATGGCGTACCGGCCAGTCGGCTCCAGTTGCCGCCCGGTCCCTGGGCGACGGTGCTCGACGCTCTGGTCGCGCGCTTCCCGCAGGTGTCCGAGGCCACATGGCGCGCTCGCATCGAGCGGGGCAGGGTGCTCGATGCCGATGGCGCGCCGATCTTGCTCGACACGCCGTACCGCGTGGGCGCGGAGATCGGGTACTACCGGGAAGTCGACGACGAACCAGTGATCGAGGCGGTCGAGCGCATCGTGCATGCCGATGCGCATCTGGTCGTTGCCGACAAGCCGCACGGCCTGCCGGTCGCACCGACTGGCACGTTCGTCACCCAGACGCTGCTCACGCGGCTGATCGCGCGGTTCGGCAATCCCGACCTGGTGCCGCTGCATCGCATCGATCGCGGAACCGCAGGCCTGGTGCTGTTCTCGGCCGATCCGGCGAGTCGCGCGCGCTATCAGGCGCTGTTTCGCGAGTCGCGAATCGTCAAGACCTACGAAGCCCTGGCACCGCCGTTGCCGAACCTTGCGTTTCCACTGACGCGGTGCAGCCGCATCGAGCGCGGCGAGCCGTTCTTCCGCATGCGCGAAGCCGACGGCCCGCCCAACAGCGAAACGCACGTCGACGTACTGGCGCGCGATGTCCACACATGGCGCTATGCGCTATCGCCGGTGAGCGGGCGCAAGCATCAGTTGCGCGTGCACATGGCCGCGCTCGGCGCGCCGATCCTGCACGATCCCTGGTATCCGGTACTGCGCGAAGCGGATGACGCGCCCGCAGGCCCGCTGCAGTTGTTGGCGCGCCGGCTCGCCTTCGATGACCCGCTCGATGGCCGTGCGCGCGTGTTCGAATCAGGCTTCGCGCTGACCGGGCGCCGCTAGCCCGGCTCAGGCTGCCGACGCCTCGCGTCGCAGCCACGACAGCACGCCGTCCACGGCCACTGCCGCGCTCGCATAGCAGGCCGTGAGCAGATAACCGCCCGTCGGCGCCTCCCAGTCCAGCATTTCGCCGGCGACGAACACACCCGGCAGCGCGTCGAGCATCAGGCCGTCGTCGAGCGCGTCGAGACGCACGCCGCCGGCGCTGCTGATGGCTTCCTCGATCGGGCGGGGCGCGATGAGCCGCAGCGGCAGGCGCTTGATCGCCGCGGCGACACGCGCCGGGTCATCGAACGCGTCGCGTGCGAGCACCTCGAACAGCAGCGCGCTCTTGGCGGCGTCGAGTCCGCTGGCGCGACGCAGGTGCTCACCGATGCTGCGGCGTCCGCGCGGTCGCGACAGCTCGCCCGTCAGGCGCTCGAGGTCCCGACCGGGCGCGAGATCGAGTTCCAGCAGCGCGCTGCCGTGCCGTGCGATCGCGTCGCGCAACGCGCCGGAGATCGCATAGATCGCGCTGCCTTCGATGCCGGTTGCGGTTAGCACGCATTCGCCCTGCAGGCTGCGCGCGGCGCCATCGGCATCGGTCCAGTGCAGCACCACCGGCTTGAGAGGCGCGCCCGCATGGCGCTCGGCCAGGTGCGCGCTCCAGCCGATGTCGAAGCCGCAATTGGCCGGCACCAGCGGTGCGACGTCGACGCCGCGCTCGATGAGCAACGGCTGCCAGCGTCCATCGCTGCCGAGCTGCGGCCAGCTGCCGCCGCCCAGCGCGAGCAGCGTCGCATCGGCTGCATGTACCTGCAGCCCGTCCGGCGTCTCGAACCGAAGCGCGCCCTGGGCATTCCAGCCACACCAGCGGTGCTGCATGTGGAATCGCACACCGTCCTCGCGCAGTTGGCGCACCCAGCCGCGCAACAGGGGCGCGGCCTTGAGATCTTCGGGAAACACGCGCCCCGAGCTGCCCACGAACGTCGGCACGCCGCGTGCCGACGACCATGCGCGCAGCGCCTGCGCATCGAACCGGTCGAGCCAGCGCGTCACCGTCGTCGCCTGCGTGCCGTAACGCGCATCAAAGTCCGGCCGTGGCTCGGAGTGGGTGAGGTTCAGCCCGCCCTTGCCCGCGATCAAGAACTTGCGCCCCACCGAGCCCTTGGCATCGAACAGGTCGACCTCCAGGCCCGCCGCACGCGCGCGTTCGGCCGCAAACAGGCCGGCCGGCCCGCCACCGACGATGGCGAGCCGCGAGGGACGTGGTTGCGACACCTCAATGGCCCTGCTGGAACGCCAGCACGTAACCGTTGCAGTCGACGATGCCGAACTCGCGTGCACCATAGGGCATGTCCTGCAGCGTCCAGGCCAGCGATGCGCGGCCCTGCGCCTGTGCGAACGTGGCCTCGATATCGGCGACGGTGAAGTACAGCGTGCCGGTGAGCGTGGGCGCGCGGTTCCACAGGTCGGCGGCGGTGAACACCAGTCGCGCGCCGTGGCCGGTGACGGTCAGGGTGTCGCCATTCGAGGCCGAAGCCTTGAAGCCGGGCAGTGCGGCATAGAACGCGGCGGTCCGCTCCAGGTCGGTGCAGCGCAGCAGCAGGGTCAGGGCCATGGAGATCCTCCGGGGGAAGTGCGCGCATTATGACCGCGGCGCCGCTCATGCCCCGGCAACGCGGGGGTTGCTAGGCTCCGCGGCACTTCAACAGAGCGATGCAGGAGTCCGTCATGGCGACCGGTTGGGCCGGCGACGGCGCGGTACAGGATCAGATCGACGCCACGGTGAGCGACGCGATCAAGCGCGCGCGCAGCCAACTGCGCAGCGGGCCGGGACTCACGCACTGCGAGGAATGCGATAACCCGATTCCCGAGGCGCGCCGTCGCGCCGTGCCCGGGGTGCGCCTGTGCGTCGAATGCCAAGCCGCGCACGACGATGCCGACGGACACAGCGGCTACAACCGCCGCGGCAGCAAGGACAGCCAGTTGCGCTGAATGCGACGTGCACCGCGTCTCGACGCGACGCGTGGGATAAGGTGCGCCCGCCAGCCGGCGGGTCAACATTCGTCCCGGAGCCGTGCATGCCAGCGTCGCAGGATCTTGTTCCATTCACCCGCAAGGTCCTGATCGTCCTCGCTCTCGTCGCAGTCCTGGTCCTGGCCTGGGCCTTGTTGCCGGTCTTCATGATCGTCTTCGGCGCGATTGTCTTCGCCGCTCTGCTGCTGTCGCTGTCGCATCTGCTGCAACGCGTCGCGCCGCTGTCGCCGGGCATTTCACTGGCCATCGTGCTGGTGCTGCTCACCGGCGGTTTCGCGTTGCTGATGTGGCTGTTCGGCGCGCAGGTGGCGGGCGAACTGTCGGCGCTCACCGAAGCGCTGCCCGGTGCCTATACGCAGTTCGAACGCTGGCTCGAGAGCACCAGCGTCGGCAGTCTGGTCGGTGAGCAGCTGGATTCGCTGCGCGACAACATCGGTCGCATGGTCACCAGTGCCGGCGCGATCGCGATGACGGTGTCCGGTGGGCTGGTCGACCTGCTGCTGGTCATCGTCGGCGCGATCTACATCGCCGCGCAGCCGCAGCTGTATCGCAACGGCCTGTTGCTGCTGGTGCCCGGCAGCGTGCGCGCCGTCGCCGCCGACGCGCTGGATGCGAGCGGGCGCGCCCTGCGCCTGTGGCTGGGAGGGCAGCTGGTGGCGATGCTGCTGGTCGGCGTGCTCACCGGCATCGGCCTGTGGCTGCTCGGCGTGCCCGGCGCGTTCGCGCTGGCGCTGATCGCGTTCCTGTTCGATTTCGTGCCGATCATCGGCCCCATAGCCGCTGCAATCCCGGCGATCCTGCTCGGCTTCACCGTGAATCCGCAGACCGGCTTCGCGACCGCGGCGCTGTACCTGGTGATCCAGCAGATCGAAGGCAACATCCTGCAGCCGCTGATCCAGCAGCGGGCGGTCGAACTGCCGCCGGCGCTGCTGCTGTTCTCGCTCGTGGTGTTCGGCAGTCTGCAGGGCGCGGCCGGATTGCTGCTCGCAGCGCCGCTGACGGTGGTGCTCTACGTGCTGGTCAAGCAGCTCTACGTGCGCGAGACCCTGGGCGAGAACGTGTCGGTGCCCGGCGAGAACAGCTGACGCTCGGGCACCGAACGCGCGAATGGCTCAGATGTCGAGCGGGTCGTGGCCGGCCGCGCCCGTGCGCTGGGCGGGCAGGGCGCCGCCACGCCAGCGGCGCAGCGCCCGCTGGAAGAACAGGCTGTTGGGAATCTGCAGGCAGGTGCCCGCGCCATCTCCCTCATCGGTTTCGCGCAGCGTGGTGTAGACGAGATTGATGTCGACCACCTGGCCGCGCAGCCCGGGTTTATCGCCGTTTTCCAGCAGCTCGACGTGGTCGTAGAGCCGGAACGGGCGCGTGGTGAGGATCAGCATCGTGCAGAAGATGTTCGACAGCACGCTCCACGCAGCGAAGAACGCCACCGCCGCAACCGCGGCAAAACCGGTGAAGGCCGTCCACAGCACGGTGCCCGATACGCCCATGCGTTCCAGTACCAGCAGCAGCGCGGCGGCATAGATCAGGAACGAGGCGATACGACGCCCGCCGACCACCGCCTCGGGCGGCAGCGTGTAGCGGTTCCCGATGCGTTCGATCAGTCTGCGGACCAGCAGGCGCAACAGCCATGCCACGAGGAAGATCAGCAGGATTTGGCCGACCGGGATGACGATGTCGAGCCAGTCGTGCAGCCACACGGGCAGGCGGTCCTTGAAACGCACGCGCGGTCCCCTCGACGGCGCCGATCGCGCCGGCGCGCATTCTACGCCGCGCACACCCTCACCCGATGCCGGCCTGCGCCGATGCGCGCGTTACCATGCGCGCCACGTCATGCGCGAAGAGGACACCCCGTGAGCACCATCCTGGCCCCGGTATCGATCGGCGAACTCGCCGACAAGATCACCATCCTCGAGATCAAGGCCGAGCGCATCGACGATCCGCAGAAGCTGCAGAACGTGCGCACCGAACTCGATGGACTGCTGCCGCTGTGGGCGTCGATCGCCGATGGGCATGCCGAGCTGGCGGAACTGAAACTCGCCCTGCGCGAGGCCAATACACGGATGTGGGACGTGCAGGACGCCTTGCGCGCGAAGGAAGCGGCGCAGGATTTCGGCGACGCGTTCATCATGCTCGCGCGTGCGGTCGCCAAACACAACGGCGACCGCGTCGCGGTCAAGAACCAGATCAACCGGCTGGCCGGCTCGCGCTTCGTCGAAGAGAAGCAATACCGCTGAGCGGGGCCCGGAAAGCAGAAAAGCCAGGACGCGTGTCCTGGCTTTCCGGCGGTATCCAAGTGGTGGAGCCAGGGAGGATCGAACTCCCGACCTCGTCATTGCGAACGACGCGCTCTCCCAGCTGAGCTATGGCCCCACATGGTGCGTGGCGATTATACGGATCCCGGCGCGGGCTCGCCAACCCTTTCGAGCAAAGGCGCCAGCACCGGCTCGAGCTGACCCCGGCGCCAGCCCGACAATGCACCTGGCCAGTCGGCGCCCTCGACGAGCGGTTCGAGCCACTTGCGCGAGGCCAGCACGCCGTCGGGCAGACCGAGCGCTGCGCTGCGTTCGGCAACCGCCTGCTGCAGGCGCTTGAGTTGCTTGCGATCGGGCTCCTCGGCGCGTGCGATCGGCATCTCGGACTCGTCAGGCAGTTCGGTGGTCAGCGCCTGCCAGATCGCGGTGCCCAGCTTGCGCGGCGCCTTGGGGTGCGCGTCGAGCCGGCGCTGCAGGCCGTCCATGTCAGCCGGTGGATCCCGCGCGAGCAGGGTGGCGAGCTCGTTGTCGAGGATCCAGCTGCGCGGCCTATCGTGCTGGCGTGCGTACTGCTCGCGCCAACGCAGCAGGCGCGCCAGCCGGCGCTGCGCATCGGCGTCGAGGAACAGGCCCGCGCGGCCACCGAGTTGCGGCCAGCGCTCGCCCTCCATGTTGCCGGCCGTCGCCACCAGGCGCGCGCAGTCCTCGGCCAGCCAGTCGGCGCGCTCGAGGTCGTCGAGCTTCGCGGCCAGCGCATCGTGCAGCGCGAACAGATGGGCCACATCGTCGACGGCGTATTCGAGCTGCGTGGCCGACAGCGGCCGGCGCAGCCAGTCCGAGCGCGTCTCGCCCTTGGCCAGTGCAATGCCGAGCGTGTCCTGCACCAGGCGCTGATAGCCCATGCCCGCGCCGATACCCGCCAGCGCGGCCGCGATCTGCGTATCGAACAGGGGCGCGGGCACCGCGCCGCAGGCGTGCCCGAAGGCCACCAGGTCCTCGCTGGCGCTGTGCATGATCTTGAGGATCGCCGGATCGGCGAGCATGGGCCGCAGCACATCGGGAATGCCCGGCGCGAGCGGGTCGACCAGCAATACCTCGATGCCGTCGGCGGTTTCGATCGCGATCTGCACCAGGGCCAGCTGCGGCCAGAACGTCCGCTCGCGGATGAACTCGGTGTCCAGGCCGATGCGGCAGGGGGCGACCGGCAAGCGTGCACGCAGCACCGCCGGATCGTCGATCCAGGAAGAGTTGAGAGATGACATGCGCGCAGAGCCTAGCGGCGCGCGCCGGTGCCGGCAATCGCCGCGCGCGATGCATCGCCGTGGTGGCCGCGATGGCTTAATCTGACGCGATGCCGTCCACGGAGCCCGGTTTGCGCAGCATCGTCGCCGTCTGTCTGCTCACGACGGTCCTGCTCGCCGGTTGCCGGGAGGAGCCGGTCGAAGAGGTGGCTGCACCCGGCGATGGCACCGTGACCATCAGCGGCGACGATGCGATTGTCGCCACGCTCAACTGGACGCCGCCTGCGGTGACGATCGCCGAGGATGACGAGGACGCGGTGGCCGAGGCGGTCGACCGCGCGCGCGAGGCGCTGCAGGCCGATGACCTCTACGCCACCGCCGACTCGGCGATTCCCCTGTACCTGGCGCTGGCGCAGCGCCCGGACACCGAGCGCGTCGCGCGCAGGGGGCTGCAACGTGCCCAGGCGCGGCTGCTGGCGCTCGGCACCCAGGCACTGGCCGAAGCCGACGCGCAGGATTCGATTGCGGGCCTGCGCGCGGCCCACGACTACGCTGCCGTGGCGCGCTATCTGGCGCCCGGCGACGAGGCGGTGTTGCGTTATCTCGAAGGCGTCGATGCCAGTGATCGCCTGTGGGAGCTCAACCGGAACGGCGAGCTGGCATTGCAGGCCGGCGAGCTCGGCGAAACCGGCGGTGGCGCGCTGGCGGCATTCCGCGCGGCGGCGACGCTGCGCGAGGACCATCCGCGCGCTCTGCAGGGCATGGCCGCGGTGGAGAGCGCACTGATCCGCCGCGCCGAGCTGGCCACCGACGAGGCCGACTACCGCGGCGCGACGCGCTGGCTGGCGCACGCGGCGAAGATCCGCCCGGGATTTCCCACCGTTGCCGATGCCGAGCAGCGCCTGCAGCGGCGGCGCGATGCGCATATCCGACGCCTGCGCGACGAGGGTGTGGCGGCGCTGCCGCAGATCCGGGGCCCCGACATCGCGCGCGAGCGCCTGGCAAGGATCATCGACATCGCCGAGCCGGGTGATCCGGTCGCCAACGATCTGCGTCAGCGCATCGACCAGGCCGTGCACTACGGCGACTTCCGGCCCGGCCAAGTGTTCACCGACGCGCTCGAGGGCGGCGCACGCGGACCGCAGATGGTCGTGCTGCCGCACGGCGGTTTCATGATGGGCGCGCTGCCGGGCGACGAGGATGCCAACGACAACGAAAAACCGCGCCACGGCGTGCGCTTCGAGCGTGGCTTCGCGATAGGCGTACGCGAGGTGTCGGTGGGCGAATTCCGTCGTTTCGTCGACGCCACCGGCTTCCAGTCGCGCGCGGTGCGCCGCGGCTTCTCGATGGCCTACGACGAGCGCACCGGCAACTTCCTGCGGCGCAGCAATGTCGACTGGCGCTCGGACTACGTTGGCCGGCCTGCCGGCGACACCATGCCGGTGCTGCACGTCAGCGCCAAGGACGCGCAGGCCTACGTCGAGTGGCTCTCGGCGCAGAGCGGACAGCGCTACCGGCTGCCGAGCGAAGCGGAGTTCGAGTACGCCTTCCGCAACGGCAGCTCGGAGCGTTATCCCTGGGGCGAGGGCACGCCGCCCGAAGGCGCCGGCAACATGACCGGCGCGCTCGACCGCTCGCCTGGCGGCCGCCGCTGGGGCAACGCATTTCCCGACTACGGCGATGGCTACTGGGGCCCGGCCCCGGTGGGCACGTTCTCGCCCAACACCTGGGGCGTGCACGACCTTGCCGGCAACGTCAGCGAGTGGATGGCCGACTGCTGGCACGAGAACTACCGTCGCGCGCCCACGGACGGCTCGGCCTGGGTCAATCCCGGCTGCCGCAACCAGGTGATTCGGGGCGGCTCGTGGGCCAGTTCGCCCGCCCAGACACGCGCCAGCTGGCGTGCACTCGCCCAGGTTGACACGACCAATGCCAGACTCGGCTTCCGCGTCGTGCGGGAACTTTGACCAACGGCCTGCGGCCGTTTTCTGGAGGGTGTCATGAGGCAGGATCCGTTCGGGCGTGGCGACCGGCGCGGGCAACCGGGGCGTCCGCGCCGCGGCTTCAATATGCGGTTCGTCATCGTGCTGGCGTTCGCCGCTTACGGCGCCTACTACTGGTTCTCCAATCGCAGCGTCGACCCGGTCACCGGCGAGACGGTACTGATCGATCGCACGCTCGACGTCAGCCAGGAGAAAGCCCTGGGGCTGGAGGCGTACCAGGAAATCCTGGGCCAGGAACAACCGCTCGATCCCGACGATCCGCTGTCCAAGGACGTACGCCTGATCGCCGAGCGCCTGATCGCGAAAGTCGACGTGGTCGAAGCCGAACTGGCGCGCGAACACGGTCTTGCGCCGACCCGGTTCTCCGAGACCTTCGAATGGGAGGTCAACGTGCTGCAGTCCGAACAGGCCAACGCCTTCTGCCTGCCCGGCGGCAAGATGGCGGTCTACACCGGGCTGGTACCGGTTGCAGAGAACGAGGATGCCCTGGCCATCGTCATGGGCCACGAGATCGCCCATGCCCTGCTGCGCCACGGCGCCCAGCGCATGGCCCAGCAGCGACTGACGCAGATCGGACAGATGGCCGGCTCGATGAGCGGCATGGATCCGCAGCAACAGCAGATGGCGATGGCCGCGATGGGGTACGGCTACCTGCTGCCGTACGCGCGCAAGCACGAGACCGAGGCCGACAACATCGGCCTGATGCTCGCCGCGGCGGCCTGCTTCGACCCGCACGAGGCGGTGCCGCTGTGGGAGCGGATGTCGGCGGCAAGCGGTGGCGAGGCGCCGCCGGAATTCTCCTCCACGCATCCCAACCCCGGCACGCGCATCCAGAACCTGCAGGCCCTGATGCCCAAGGCGCTCGAATACCGGGCGAAGTTCTGCGAGGACGCGCAGGGCGGGGCGACCGCCGCCCTCAGAAACCCATGAGCAGGCCGCCGTTGACCGGCAGGTTGATGCCGGTGATGTAACCGGCCTCGTCGGCGGTCAGGAACACCACCGCCCGCGCGATGTCGTCGGGCTGGCCGACGCGTCCGACCGGCACGCTGGCGACGGTGCGCGCCAGCACCTCGGGCGGCATCGCCGCGGTCATCGGCGTTTCGACGTAGCCCGGCGAAATGCTGTTGACCGTGACGCCCTTGGCCGCCACCTCGCGCGCCAGCGACATGGTCAGCCCATGCAGGCCGGCCTTGGCCGCGGCGTAGTTGGCCTGGCCGAAGTTGCCGGTCTGGCCACTGACCGAACTGATGTTGACGATGCGCCCGAAGCCGCGCGCAACCATGCTCTCGACCGCCGCGCGACACAGGTGGAACGCGCTGTCGAGGTTGACGCGCAGCACGTCGTCCCACTGTTCGGCCGACATCTTGCGCAGCGTCGCATCGCGGGTGATGCCCGCGGCGTTGACGAGGATGTCGAGCCGTCCATGGCGCGCTTGAACATCGGCAACGGCGGCAGCGCAGGCCTGCGCATCGCCCACGTCGAGCGCGCGTGTCTCGACGGGCAGGCCGTCCATCCCAGCGGTGAACGCATCGAGCCTTGCGGCTTCGGCCGGCAGATCGGCGGCGATGACGTGCGCGCCGTCAGCTGCCAGCTGACGACAGATCGCGCGGCCGATGCCACCGAGGCCGCCGGTGACGAGGGCGATGCGGAGAGAAGTGGTCATGGGGGTGATCTCCTGGCGGATCCGGTGTGCGTGCGCTAGCCAGTATTTCGGACCACTGAAAACCCGACTCCGTCATTCCCGCGAAGGCGGAATGCGCTTTTCAACCGCCGAATGGCGAGTCATCCATGGACTTTGCCTCTCGCTTCCCGCCACGGACACGACTCCGCGTGCGGCAATCCGTTGAAATTTCGGGATTGTGCGATCTTCGCAAAAGTCCTTGGATTCCCGCCTGCGCGGGAATGACGACCTCAGAAACGCCGCGGAAGGCCGATGGCCGAGAAACTCAGCGACCGCGCTTGGGCGGCTCGCGATCGGCCGGCTTTGCGCCCGGCACGCCGCCGACCATCGTCTTCTGGAACTCCTTCCACATCTCCAGATTGCGCTCGGTCAGCTGGTTCATCATGGTCCACGGCGTCTGGCCGAGCAGGCCGCCCATCTGCTGGCGGAACTGCTGTTGCTGGTCGAGGAAGACCTGCATCGAGCGCTCGAGGTAGTTGCCCATGAAGCCCTGCATCGAGTCGCCGTAGAAGCGGATGATCTGGCTCAGCAGCTGGGTCGACAGCACCGGTTCGCCGTCGGATTCGTGTTCGGAAATGATCTGCAACAGGACCGAGCGGGTGATGTCGTCGCCGCTCTTGGCATCGCGGACTTCGAAGTCCTCACCGTCGACGATCAGCTGGCGCACGTCTTCGATGGTGATGTAGCTGGAGATTTCCGTGTCGTAGAGGCGACGGTTCGGGTACTTCTTGATGATGCGCACGGCACTGCTCATGAAGCCAACACTCTGATCCTTGATGCTGCGCAGCATGGCGCAGCGGAATAGGGGGCGCAACTGGACGAAAGGGCTGAATACGTGCGCCTGCCGCTGCATCGCGGACCGTCCGCACACGTATGGCACGTGCCGACAGGTCCGCGTTGCGCGGCCTGCGTCACCAGCCCATGTGGTGGCCGCCGTTGATGTCGAGGTTGGAGCCGGTGATCCAGGCGGCCTCGTCGGCGACGAGGAAGTTCACCGCATACGCGATTTCCTCCGGACGTCCCAGACGCCCGGTCGGAATGTCAGCCGCGATCTTCGCGCGCACGTCCTCGGGCACCGCCATCACCATGTCGGTCGCCACGTAGCCGGGCGACACCGTATTGACGGTGATGCCGAGCTTGGCGTTCTCGCGCGCCAGCGAAATCGTGAAGCCGTGCATGCCCGCTTTTGCCGCCGCGTAGTTGGCCTGGCCGTACTGGCCCTTGAGCCCGTTGATCGAGCTGATCTGGATGATCCGGCCCCACTTGCGTGTCCGCATGCCTTCGATCACCGGGCGGGTGACGTTGTAGACCGAATTGAGATTGGTGTTGATGACGTCCTGCCACTGCAGCGCGTGCATCTTGTGGAAGGTGCCGTCGCGGGTGATGCCGGCATTGTTGATAAGGATGTCGATGGGCCCGAGCTGGGATTCGACATCGCGCACCATCTTCTCGGCCTGCTCATGATCGGACACGTCGCCTGCGGCGATCGCGATCTCGTAACCGGCCTCGCGCATCTGCGTCTGCCAGGCCTGCGCCTTCTCGGCATTGCGGTAGTTGGTGGCCACGCGATAGCCGTTGTCGGCCAGTCGTTTGACGATCGCCGTTCCGATGCCGCCGGTTCCGCCGGTAACCAGTGCCACGCGTCCGCTCATGCCGTCCTCGTCTGTGTGGGGCGCCGCCGTCGTGGCAGCAGGAAAGGGGAGTCTATGCACCGCTGGTGACAGCCTCATTGTGCAACGCACAAATCGCGATATTGCGACTCGGGACGCGCGCGATTTCGAATCGTTCGACGGCTTCGGACAGGAAGTCCGCAGGCTGCATCGCCACGATCGGTGCCTGACCGAGTACGCGCCAGGCGAAGCGCAGTGCCGGCATCGGATCGTGTGCGTCGACGGCAGGCGCGTCGGCGGATTTGGACAGCTTCCGCCCCTGTGCATCGAGCAGCAGCGGCAGATGCGCGTAGCGCGGGGTCGGCAGGCCGAGCATGCGCTGGAGCAGGATCTGCCGCGCGGTGGAATCGAGCAGGTCCGCGCCGCGGACGACATCGGTGATGCCCTGGTCGGCATCGTCGACGACGACCGCCAGTTGATAGGCCCAGAACCCGTCCGCGCGCCGCAGGACGAAATCGCCCACTTCCGTGTCGACGTCCTGCGACTGCAAGCCGCGAATCGCATCGTCGAACGCGACCCGTGTGCCCGGGGGCACGCGCAGGCGCACCGCGGGATCGGGCCGGGTCGACGTCGCGCGGCACGCCCCTAGATGCCGCCCGCCGGTCGCAGCGAGATCGGCGCGACTGCAATGGCAGACGAAGGCAAGACCGCGGGCAAGCAGATGCTCCAGCACTTCGGCGTAGCGCGCGTTGCGCTGGCTCTGGACCCATACCGGGCCGTCGGGTGACAGCCCTATTGCGCGCAGCGTCGCCAACTGGGCGTCCGCAGCACCGGGCAGGGCCCGCAGGCGGTCGACGTCCTCGATACGCACCACCCAGCTGCCGCGGGCCTGGCGCGCCATCACCCAACTCCCCAGCGCGGCCACGAGCGAACCTGCATGCAATGGTCCGGTCGGCGACGGCGCGAACCGGCCGCGATAGCCCGTAGGCGCAGAGCGGGGCAAACTGTCTGGATCGTGAACTGTCATGGGTGGGGCACTGCGCCTTCCACGTGGCTGAATTGAAATCGCACGGCTGTACACGCAGATTGTCGCAACTGTTTCACCTTCCGCCTGGCCTGGGCGTCATCCGGACTCGTATCCATCATGTTCAAGCGTTTCGCACTTCTCATTGCCACCAACCTGGCCGTGCTGGCGCTCGTCAGCATCGTCATGGCGATCTTCGGCATCAACCCGTCCACCTACGGCGGACTGCTCGTGTTCGCAGCGCTGTTCGGATTCGGCGGCGCGTTCTTCTCGCTGGCGATCTCCAAGTGGTCGGCCAAGCGCTTCACCGGCGCGCACGTGATCACGCAGCCGCAGGACGAGATCGAGCGCTGGCTGGTCAGCACGGTGCGCCGTCAGGCCCAGCAGGCCGGCATCGGCATGCCGGAAGTCGCGATCTACGACGCACCCGAGATCAACGCCTTCGCCACCGGCGCCAATCGCAACAACGCGCTGGTCGCGGTGTCGACGGGCCTGCTGCGCTCGATGACCCGTGACGAAGCCGAAGCCGTGCTCGGCCACGAAGTCGCGCACGTCGCCAACGGCGACATGGTGACGATGACCCTGCTGCAGGGCGTGCTCAACACCTTCGTGATCTTCCTGGCCCGCGTGGTCGGCCGCGCGATCGACGGCTATTTGAGCGGCGGCCGCGACAACGGCGGTGGCGGCATCGCCTACTTCGCCATCGTGTTCGTGCTGGACATGATCTTCGGCCTGTTCGCGTCGATGATCGCGATGTGGTTCTCGCGCTATCGCGAGTTCCGCGCCGACGAAGGCGGCGCCGCACTGGCTGGTCGCGAGAAGATGATCGCCGCCCTCGAGCGTCTGGCGCAGACCTACGGCCAGAACACCCTGCCCAAGCAGGTCGCCGCGTTCGGCATCAGCGGTGGCGTCGGCCACGGCCTGAAGAAGCTGCTGATGAGCCACCCGCCGCTGGAAGAGCGCATCGCCTCGCTGCGCAACGCACCGCCGAGCCGCGATTCGGTGCGGCAGGGCATCGTGGCCTGAACCGCCGGCCCGCGTTGATACGAAAGCCCGCCGCAAGGCGGGCTTTCGTTTATGTAGGAGCGCGCTCGCGCGCGATGGGCATTGCCGGTGAAGCCTCTCGCGCGCAAGCGCGCTCCTACAGGGAGCCAGGGCATCGCGGGTGGAGCCTCATCGCGCGCGAGCGCGCTCCTACAGGGACGTGCGGATTTTCTTTAGCCCTCCCCCGCGTGCGGGGGAGGGGTGGGTGGGGGCAATGCGTCAGGTCGCGAGCGCAATCAACCGGGCGTCGTGTTCAAACATCCGTGACCAGTTCAGAGGCGGGCCGTCCGGCCCACCTCAGCCTGTCGCCCCATCCGCCCCCTTCCGGCCCATCTCAGCGCGTCCGGCCCGGCGAAGCACGCCGGGCATTCCATCTGATCGAACCGCGCGGTGGTGCCGCGCGAGCAGCTCGCTCTCGTCCCCCGTACACAGGGAAGGGCGGATCACCGCGAAATCCGACTCAGCGAGCGTGCTTCTTCTGCGCCGCCTCGAACGCCGCCAGCTGCTCCGGCGTCGCCGTCTTCTGGTGCTGCGCCTTCCAGTGCGCGAACGGCATGCCATAGACCGCCTCGCGCGCGGCGTCCTTGTCCAGCGACACGCCTTCGTCCGCAGCCGCGTCGCGATACCAGTCGCCCAGGCAGTTGCGGCAGAAGCCCGCGAGGATCATCAGGTCGATGTTCTGCACGTCCGGGCGCGCTTCATTGAGGTGCGACAGCAGGCGGCGGAAGGCGGCCGCTTCGACGCGGGTGCGGGCGTCGTCGGGCAGGGCAGGGGTGGCGTCGGTCATGGGGACTCCGGAAAGCGAAGGTCAGGCGACAGGATCGGCGCGCCATGGCACGCCCGCAAGCCGCAACATCGTTGTGTGCCCGATGGCCGCGGCGCACGCGCCTCGTGTAGGAGCGCGCTTGCGCGCGATAGGCGTTCCCGGTCAAACCCCATCGCGCGCAAGCGCGCTCCTACAGGGGACTCGGCGGATACGTCGCGGGCGGGCCGCGTCACCGACGGAATCGGTGACAATACGCGCCCCGTTTCGAACGAAGCCGCCCCGCATGACTGCCGCTGCTCCCACCCCGGCCCGCATCCTCGACGGCAAGCGCATTGCCGACACCCTGCTCGACGCACTGCGCGTGCGGGTCGACGCGCGCGTCGCGGCGGGCAAGTCGCGGCCGGGCCTGGCAGTGGTGCTGGTCGGGGGCGACCCGGCCTCGCAGTCCTACGTGCGCAACAAGCGCCGCGCGGCGGAGAAGGTCGGCATCCAGGCCTTCGATTACGACCTGCCGGTTGGCACCACGCATGCCGAACTGATCGCGCTGATCGACACGCTCAACGCCGACCCCGACGTGCACGGCATCCTCGTGCAGCTGCCGTTGCCGGGCATTCCGGACGCGACCGACATCATCCACCGCATCGATCCGCGCAAGGACGTCGACGGCTTCCATCCCGAGAACGTCGGCCGCCTCGCGCTGCGCCAGTTCGGCCTGCGCCCGTGCACGCCGCGCGGCGTGACCACGCTGCTGGCCTATACCGATCGCCCGGTGCGCGGCGCCAGCGCCACCATCGTCGGGGTCAGCAACCATGTCGGCCGGCCGATGGCACTGGAACTGATGATTGCCGGCTGCACCGTCACCACCTGCCACCGCTTCACGCCGCCGGACGTGCTGCGCCGGCACGTGGGCGAGGCCGACATCCTCGTCGTCGCCGTGGGCCGCCCGTCGCTGATTCCCGGCGAATGGGTCAAGCCGGGCGCGGTCGTCGTCGACGTAGGCATCAACCGCACCGAGGACGGCCGCCTCGTCGGCGATGTCGGTTTTGAGGCCGCAGCACAGCGGGCCAGCTGGATCACGCCGGTGCCGGGCGGGGTGGGGCCGATGACCGTCGCCACCCTCATGCAGAACACCATCGAGGCCGCCGAAGCCGCCGGCTGAGGACCGCCTGGAACGCGTCTGCGGACCGCTGCGTTGCCTGCGTGGCGGGGGCAAACGCGCTAGAATGGCGCGCTTCCTCCTCCCCGGCACCCCGCATGCTGCGCATCCAGGCCGAAGCACTCACGTACGACGACGTCTCGCTCGTTCCCGCCCATTCGACGATCCTGCCCAAGGACGTCCGGCTCGCCACCCGGCTCACCCGCGACCTGCGCCTGAACCTGCCGATCGTCTCGGCGGCGATGGACACCGTGACCGAAGCCCGCCTCGCGATTGCGATGGCGCAGATGGGCGGCATCGGCATCGTGCACAAGAACCTCAGCGCCGAGCGCCAGGCCGCGGAAGTGGCCAATGTCAAGAACTTCGAAGCCGGCGTGATCCGCGAGCCCTTCACCGTGGGCCCGGACACCACCATCGGCGAAGTCCTGCGCCTGACCCGCGCGCGCAACATCTCCGGCGTGCCGGTGGTCGACGGCGGCAAACTGGTCGGCATCGTCACCGGCCGCGACATGCGCTTCGAGACCAAGCTCGACGATCCGGTCCGCAACGTGATGACCAAGCAGGACCGTCTGATCACCGTGCGCGAAGGCGCCAGTGACGGCGAAGTGCTGGCCCTGCTGCACAAGCACCGCATCGAGAAGGTGCTGGTGGTCAACGACGCGTTCGAACTGCGCGGCCTGATCACCGTCAAGGACATCCAGAAAGCGTCGGACAACCCCAACGCCGCCAAGGATGCCGACGAGCAGCTGCTGGTCGGCGCCGCGGTGGGCGTGGGCGGGGACACCGAGAAGCGCGTCGAACTGCTGGTCGCCGCCGGCGTAGACGTGATCATCGTCGACACTGCGCACGGCCATTCGCAGGGCGTGCTGGACCGCGTGAACTGGGTCAAGAAGACCTACCCGCAGGTGCAGGTCATCGGCGGCAACATCGTCACCGGCGACGCGGCCAAGGCGCTCGAAGACGCCGGCGCGGACGCGGTGAAGGTGGGCGTCGGCCCGGGTTCGATCTGCACCACGCGCGTCGTCGCGGGCGTCGGCGTGCCGCAGGTCACCGCGATCGACATGGTCGCCGAGGCGCTGCAGGACCGCATTCCGCTGATCGCCGACGGCGGCATCCGCTACTCGGGCGACATCGGCAAGGCGCTGGTCGCCGGCGCGTCGACGGTGATGATCGGTGGCCTGTTCGGCGGCACCGAGGAATCGCCGGGCGAGGTCGAACTGTTCCAGGGCCGCAGCTACAAGAGCTACCGCGGCATGGGCTCGCTGGGCGCGATGGAGCAGGGCTCCAAGGACCGCTACTTCCAGGACTCGTCCGACGCCGACAAGCTCGTGCCCGAAGGCATCGAAGGCCGCGTGCCGTACCGCGGCGCGCTGGGCGGCATCATCCACCAGCTCGCCGGCGGCCTGCGCGCGACCATGGGCTACGTGGGCTGCGCGACCATCGAAGAGATGCGCACGCAGCCGAAGTTCGTGAAGATCACCGGCGCCGGCCAGCGCGAGAGCCACGTGCACGACGTCACAATCACCAAGCAGCCGCCGAACTACCAGGCCGGTTAAGCCGGCCTGGCGAGATTGGGGAGTCGGGATTGGGGATTCGGGATTGGGGATTTGGACAGGCAGATCCATTCGTCGGTCCGCCTCCTATGACCCGTCATTCCCGCGAAAGCGGGAATCCATGGACTTTCGCCCTACCCGAGTGAAACGCTATCGATCACCCCGCACGCAACGTCCATGGATGACCGGACATCCGTCCGTTGAAAGCCCCGCCTTCGCGGGAATGACGGTAGGGACGATCCGGAAGCGTCCAAGTAGCAGTTCGTGATTCGACAAACATCAGCTTGAATTGAGGCACACATGACCGGCGTTTCCGAATCACCCACCGCAGACCTCCACCGCGACAAGATCCTCATCCTCGACTTCGGCGCGCAGTACACGCAGCTGATCGCCCGCCGCATCCGCGAGCTGGGCGTGTACTGCGAAATCTGGGCCTGGGACCACGATCCGGCCGAGATCGCCGCGTACGCGCCCAAGGGCATCATCCTGTCGGGCGGCCCGGAATCGACCACCGAGTACGGCTCGCCGCGCGCACCGCAGGAGGTCTTCGACAGCGGCCTGCCGCTGCTGGGCATCTGCTACGGCATGCAGACGATGGCCAAGCAGCTGGGCGGCGAGACCGAAGCCGCGGACGCGCGCGAGTACGGCCACGCCGAAGTCGCCATCGTCGCCAAGGACAGCCTGTTCGAAGGACTGAGCGATCACGCCGGGGCCCAGCGCCTCGACGTGTGGATGAGCCATGGCGACCACGTCAGCGCGGCGCCGCCCGAGTTCACCGTCACCGCCAGCACCGATCGTGTGCCGGTGGCCGCGTTCGCGAACGAGGACAAGCGTTGGTACGGCGTGCAGTTCCATCCCGAAGTCACCCACACCAAGCAGGGCCAGGCGCTGCTGCGCCGCTTCGTCGTCGACATCTGCGGCTGCGCCACGCTGTGGACCGCCGCCAACATCATCGAGGACCAGATCGCGCGCGTGCGCGAGCAGGTGGGCAGCGACGAGGTCATCCTCGGCCTGTCGGGCGGTGTGGATTCGTCCGTCGTCGCCGCGCTGCTGCACAAGGCCATCGGCACGCAGCTGACCTGCGTGTTCGTCGATACCGGCCTGCTGCGGCAGGGCGAGGGCGACCAGGTCATGGCGACCTTCGCCGATGCCTCCAGCGCGCACGGCCTGGGCGTGCGCGTGATCCGCGTCGACGCGCGTGACCGCTACTTCAGCGCGCTCGCCGGCGTGAGCGACCCGGAAGCCAAGCGCAAGATCATCGGCAACCTGTTCGTCGAGATCTTCGACGAAGAGTCCAACAAGCTCAGCAACGCCAAGTGGCTCGCGCAGGGCACCATCTATCCCGACGTCATCGAGTCGGCCGGCAGCAAGACCGGCAAGGCCCACGTCATCAAAAGCCACCACAACGTCGGCGGCCTGCCCGAGCACATGAAGATGGGCCTGGTCGAACCGCTGCGCGAGCTGTTCAAGGACGAAGTGCGCAGGCTCGGCGTCGAACTCGGCCTGCCGCGCGAGATGGTCTACCGCCATCCGTTCCCGGGTCCGGGGCTGGGCGTTCGCATCCTCGGCGAGGTCAAGGCCGAATACGCCGAGATCCTCGCCAAAGCCGATCACATCTTCATCGAAGAACTGCGCCGCGCCGACCTCTACGACAAGACCAGCCAGGCCTTCGCCGTGTTCCTGCCGGTCAAGTCCGTCGGCGTCGTCGGCGACGCCCGCGCCTACGAATGGGTGATCTCGCTGCGCGCCGTGGAGACCATCGACTTCATGACCGCCCACTGGGCACACCTGCCGTACGACTTCCTGGGCCGCGTCTCGAACCGGATTATCAACGAAGTCCGCGGCGTCTCGCGCGTGGTCTACGACATCAGCGGAAAGCCGCCGGCGACGATTGAGTGGGAGTGAGTGGCGTCCCAGCTGCAAAAGCCGTGAAGCAGATGAGCCCGCCACGTGCGGGCTTTTCTTTGACGCGCTCGGGGGGAAGCCCGTTCGGATTGATGCTGGAAGGTTGGGGCTGCGCCTTTCAACGCTGACATTGCGAATCGAGGCCGACGCGCTCGAGGACCACGTTAGAAGCTCTTACTCCATTGACTGGATGACTATCATTGGGCTCGACATCGATTAGCTCGCCAGTCCAGGGGAGGACCCATGGCCAATATCAGCAGGCGCCGCACGGGTGAACTGACGCGTTCGCTGTTCCATATCCTCAAGGCCCAGCCGGAAGGCATGCGTGCGTCGGATGCGCTTGCCGCGCTTGAGAAGCAGGTTGTGCTTACCGAGTACGAGGCCGGCGACTACGAAACCGGCGGCCGCCGTTTCGAGAAGATCGTGCGCTTCAGCACTGTTGCGCCGGTCAAGGCCGGCTGGCTGGTCAAGGACAAAGGTATCTGGACCCTCATGCCAGAGGGCGAAGCAGCCTTGGATGCCTACCCGGATCCTGAGCAGTTCATTCGCGCGGTAGGGCAGCTGTACAAAAAATGGAAGAGCGCCCAGCCCGTCCCAGACGAAGTGGACGATCCCGAAGGCGAACTCACCGAGGAATCGGCCAACATCACGCTGGAGGAAGCCGAAGAGATGGCGTGGGCGGAGATCGAGGCCTACCTCGCTGCCATGCCACCCTATGACTTCCAGGAACTTGTGGCATCGCTGCTGCGGGCGATGGGTTACCACGTCGCTTGGGTAGCACCGCCTGGCAAGGATGGCGGCACCGACATCATTGCCTACAACGATCCGCTCGGCACGCGCCCGCCGCGCATCAAAGTGCAGGTCAAGCGCAATGCCAACTCCGCGCGGATCGATGTCATGGGCCTCCGCAGCTTCATGGCGGTGCTCGGCGAGGGCGATGTCGGTCTGTTCGTCGCCCTGTCGGGCTTCACAAAGGACGCCGATTACGAAGCGCGACAGTCGCATCGGCGCATCACATTGATCGACGCGCCAAAGCTGCTGGAGCTGTGGGCCTCGCACTACGTCCAGCTCGAGGAAGGTGCTCGCGCGCGTCTGCCGTTACAACCGGTCTGGTTTTTGGCGATTGGCGATTGATAACGAAATTAGTAAGCGAACTTATCTCAGTAGGTCAGATCAATTATGAAGTCTCATGAGCAGCAGTTCTTTAACGACCTGGAGAAAAAGCTCTGGACCGCCGCCGACAAGCTGCGCTCCAACCTCGATGCGGCGGTGTACAAACACGTTGTGCTCGGGCTGATCTTCCTCAAGTACGTCTCCGACGCCTTCGAAGAACGGCAACGCGAACTGCGCGAACAGTTCACCGATCCAGACCATGACTACTACATGGACCCGGCCGAATACGGCGACGGTGACGCCAGCGAGTACGAAGAACATCTCAGCGCCGAACTGGAGCAACGCGACTACTACACCGAGAAGAACGTGTTCTGGGTACCGTTGGAAGCCCGTTGGCAAACCCTGCGTGACTGCGCGCAACTGCCGCCCAAGGCCACTCTACCTTGGAACAAGCCCGGCAAGGACGAGCCGGAGGAAATGCGCTCGGTCGGCTGGCTGATCGACAACGCCATGGAAGCTGTCGAGCGCGAGAATGCCCGCCTGAAGAACGTGCTCAACAAGGATTTCGCTCGCGTGCAGCTCGATTCCAGCAAGCTGGCCGGGCTGATCAGCCACTTCTCGGATACCGACTTCAGTGCCAAGGAATACAAGGGCCAGCCGCTGGACCTGAAATCCAAGGACATCCTCGGCCACGTCTACGAATACTTCCTCGGCCAGTTCGCCCTGGCCGAAGGCAAGAAGGGTGGCCAGTACTACACGCCCAAGAGCATCGTCACCCTGATCGTAGAAATGCTCCAGCCGTTCAAGGGCCGCGTCTATGACCCAACGATGGGCTCCGGCGGCTTCTTCGTGCAGAGCGAGGAGTTCATCGAACAGCACGGCGGCAAAGCCGCCAACGGCAAGAGCGGGCAGATCAGCGTCTACGGGCAGGAGAGCAACCCCACCACCTGGCGATTGGCCGCGATGAATATGGCCATTCGCGGTATCGACTTCAACTTTGGCCCCGGCCCGGCCGATACGCTGTTGAACGACCTGCACCCGGACCTGCGCGCCGACTTCGTCATGGCCAACCCGCCCTTCAACATGAAGGAATGGTGGAATGAAAAGCTGGCCGCCGACCCGCGCTGGATCGCCGGCACGCCGCCGCAGGGCAACGCCAACTTCGCCTGGTTGCAGCACATGCTCTGGCACCTCGCGCCCACCGGCAGCATGGCGCTGCTGCTGGCCAACGGCTCCATGAGTTCCAACACCAACAACGAAGGCGAAATCCGCAAGCGGTTGATCGAGGACGATTACGTGGAGTGCATGGTCGCGCTGCCCGGCCAGCTGTTCACCAACACCCAGATTCCAGCCTGCATCTGGTTCCTGACCCGCGACAAGCAGAACGGTTTCGCACTGGACAAGAAGAAGCGCGACCGGCGCGGCGAATTCCTGTTCATCGACGCCCGCCAGTTGGGCTATATGAAGGACCGCGTGCTGCGCGACTTTACCCTGGACGACATCCAGAAAATCGCCGATACCTTCCATGCATGGCAGCAGGGCAAGGGTTACGAGGATGTGCCGGGCTTCTGCTATTCCGCCAAGCAGGAAGACGTGCGCAAGCATGAGCATGTGCTGACGCCGGGGCGCTATGTGGGCGCGACGGAACAGGAAGACGATGGCGAACCTTTTGCCGAAAAGATGCAGCGGCTGACGACGCAACTGGCGGAGCGGTTTGCCGAGAGCGCCAAGCTAGAGGAGGAGATCAAGAAGAATTTGGCGGGGTTGGGTTATGGGTTTTAACGACCCTTTGGTACGTCTTGGGGATTACGTGGAAGCGTGCCTGGGGAAGATGCTAGACGCCCAGAAGAATCGTGGGGCCTTTCAGCCCTATCTTGGGAACAGCAACGTGCGATGGGGAGCGTTCGATCTTCAAGACCTTGCAATAATGCGCTTTGAACAGCAAGAAGAAGAGCGGTACGGACTCCGTGATGGTGATTTAGTCGTTTGCGAGGGAGGAGAGCCAGGGCGGTGTGCGATCTGGCAAGGTGAAGTGCCCAACATCAAGATTCAAAAGGCGCTGCACAGAATCAGGGTGAAGGACGGCCTCGACAACTACTTTCTTTACTATTGGTTCTTGCATGCCAGCAAGACCGGAGCGCTTGAACCGTATTTCACCGGGACGACCATCAAGCATCTGACGGGGAAGGCGTTAGCCGAATTGAAGATTCCGCTACCACCGATTGACAGGCAACGTGGTTTGGCAAAGGTGTTGAGATCCCTCGACGACAAGATCGCTCTCAACCGCCGCATCAACCAAACCCTGGAAGCCATGGCGCAAGCCATCTTCAAGTCCTGGTTTGTCGATTTCGACCCGGTCAAGGCCAAGATCGCCGCCATCGAACAAGGCCAAGACCCGCTGCGCGCCGCCATGCGCGCCATCAGTGGCAAGACCGATGCCGAGCTTGACCTGATGCCCCGCGAGCACTACGACCAACTCGCCGCCACCGCCGCGCTGTTCCCCGATGCCATGCAGGAGTCAGAGTTGGGGGAGATTCCGAAGGGGTGGAGTGAACTCTGCTTTGGCGATGTGGCGCAGCAGGCCAAGGGTACGGTGAATCCCGCTACTTTACCGAAAGAACTGTTCACCCATTACAGCTTGCCCGCCTTTGATGCCTCACGGCTCCCCATCGTCGAGACTGGCGAGTCCATCAAGAGCAACAAGACACCTGTGGCGGATGGCGCAGTTCTCGTATCGAAACTTAATCCGCACATTCCCCGTATCTGGTTGATTGGAAGACCAGGAGAACGCGCAGTGTGCTCAACCGAATTTATTGTGTGGACGCCGAAAGCACCAGCAAACAACGCTTTTGTGTACGGGCTTGCCTCTTCTCCGGCGTTCAACAGTGCCATGCGGCAACTTGTGACAGGCACGTCAAATAGCCATCAGCGCGTCAAACCAGAGCAACTCGCAGATATTCGCGTATTCGCCGCTAATGATGAGGCCATCTCTCAGTACTCTATGACTGTTGCGTCCATGATGGAAAAGATAATTCTGAATCGTGAAGGGGCCAGCATATTGGCCCGCCTCCGCGACACCCTCCTCCCCAAACTCCTCTCCGGCGAGTTGCGTGTTCCCGATACTGAACGCATTACGGAGGCGGAGTGACCATGACAAACGTACGCCGGAAAGTGGACCTTTACATCCTTTCTCTCGGGCTGCTGTTCGTCTTTTTTGTCATTATTGCGGCGGAGCCTCCAGCCTCTTCCTTTTCTTTCAAGGATATGGGGAGCTGGAAAGCCCTTGTGGTGGACAACCCTTTGCCCGTGGTTTCGATATTGGGGCTGATTTACTGCCTGTTTGCATACATTCGCTTTGACTTCGATTTGAAAGGCGCTAACGAGATACCTTTTGAAGTCAAGAGGCTGGAAAACATCAACTATGAGCACCTAACATTTCTTGCCACCTATGTGGTGCCACTCATCAGCTTCGATTTTGGCAGTGGCCGACAGATGATTGTGCTGACGTTGCTGCTGGTGGTGATGGGGGTCATCTACATCAAAACGGATCTGTTTTACGCCAACCCATCTCTGGCACTTCTTGGGTTTCACATCTACCGTGCCCGCGGTCATTTCAAGAATGGCGAGCGGGAAGGCATCACACTGATTTGTCGTGAACGGTTGGCGGAGAACCAAAAAGTTTCTTACATAAAGCTGGATGATCGAATCTACTACGTCAGGAGGATAAAGTGAACGCCGAGGAACTGAAAACGACCTTGCAGGCCTACTATAACGATCAGGCCAATATCGGCGTTTGTGTGTATGCGCTGATGAAGGATGCTGAGAATCCCGGCCCCTTCAAGCTGGACATTGAAGCCAATGCAGAGGCTGGACTCAAGGCCTTATTCCTGCAAAGCCTGCGGGACGAAATTTCCAGCAAAGAGGAACTGTCGGTCCTTGCCTTGTCCAGTGCGGATGAGCGAGTCAATGCCATCTATGTTTACGATCTCGACATTCCCGAGGAGCTGACATCACTTGAGGCTGTTATTGCTCAAGATAATCTGCCCACGCTGGATTTGAATGAAAAAAGCCTGTCTTCGATCAAGGCGCTACTCATCGAAATGGGCAACGACATCGTCCAGTTGGTGTTGTACAAGACTATGGCTCCCGTCAATATTTTTGGTCGATCGAGTTTTTTTCTGCGCAAGCATGAGAGTCGACTTGAACAGCTGAATGACGAATTTCTGCGCGTCAGTGCTGGTTTTCAGATGTTGCGAATTAATGATGCTTTGCTGGTGCTGAATCTTGAAGCACTGGAGCATAACTTCGGGTTTCACGATGTGATCAAAAAGGAGGCCGCATTGGGCATTGATGCCATTGTCTCAGCAGCGTTAATGACCAATCCGGATGTCTTGCGAGAGCTTGTCGATGATGTGAAATATGCTCGTCGCCTCACCAAGATTGCCAAGGCATCCCCTGTACTTAAAGCTGGCATTTCAGGGGAAAGCGTTGTCAAGTTTTGCAAGACATTTCCCCATCTAGTCGGTCGGGTTCGATTTAATGAAGAAGGCAATAAAGTTATACTTGATACCAAAGTTTCCAAGGACTTGTTCATCAAGGTATTAATGGATGACTTCCTAACCTCTGAACTTACAAAATTCCATTATGCCAGTGTGGCAAAAGATGCTGTAGAGCCAAGCTTGGAGAAGGCAGATTAATGGCATTTCAGTCGGAAGCCGCTGCCAAGAAAGCGCCGCTGCCCGCACAGAAGGAACGGACGGTGCGGCTGATCGAGTACTTCATGCTGCTAAAAGGTGATACGGAAGAACGGACGATATGAGCATTACCGAACAGCAACTCGAAGACGCCGCTATCGCCTGGTTTGGCGAATTGGGCTGGCAATATTTCAATGGTCTGGAAATTGCGCCGGATAGCGACAGCCCAGCCCGTACTGACTATCGCCAGACCGTACTGCGAGAACGCCTGCTTGCGGCACTATCCCGCATCAACCCTCACATTCCCACCGCGGCGCTGGAGCAGGCAGCACACGAACTGCTGACGGTCAGCGAACCGCTGCTGATCGCCCGCAACCGCCGCGTGCATCGGCTGCTGCTATCCGGCATCCCCGTCGAGTTCTCCGAGCGCGAGGAAAAGCGCACCGACTTGGTCAACCTGATCGACTTCGCCAGCCCTCGCAACAATGATTTGCTGCTGGTTAGCCAATTCACAGTGGCCGGTACCAAGCAGCCGCGCCGTCCCGATCTGGTGGCCTTCGTCAACGGCCTGCCATTGGCGGTGGTCGAGCTGAAGAACCCGGCCAACGAGCAGACCGACATCTGGGATGCCTTCAACCAGATCCAGACCTACAAGGATGAGATAAGCGACCTGTTCAACACCAACGTGGCGGTGGTGGTCAGCGACGGCTTCACGGCGCGGCTGGGTTCCCTGACGGCCAACCAGGAACGCATGCAACCCTGGCGGGCGATTTCCAACGAGGACGATCGGCCTCTGCTGGAATTCGAGCTGGAAACGCTGGTGCGCGGTTTCTTCGAGCCGACGCTGTTTCTGGACTATGTGCGCCACTTCGTGCTGTTCGAGCAGGATGCCGACCAGATCATCAAGAAGATCGCGGGCTACCATCAGTTCCATGCGGTGCGCGAAGCGGTAAAGGCCTCGGTGATCGCCGCCAGCAACCCGAACAAGGGAATGCTGGAAGTGCAGGAGCCGCGCACCACCTACGGCAAGGAAGTGCAGCCCGGTAGCCGCAGGGCCGGCGTGGTGTGGCATACGCAAGGCTCTGGCAAGAGCATCACCATGGCCTGCTACGCGGGCAAGCTGTTGCAGCAGCCGGAGATGAAAAACCCCACGTTGGTGGTGGTGACCGACCGCAACGATCTGGACGGGCAGTTGTTCGGCACCTTCTGCGCCGCCGAAGACCTGCTGCGGCAGACGCCAGTACAGGCCGGTAGCCGCGAAGAGCTGCGCGAAATGCTGGCCTCGCGTGAGGCGGGTGGCATCATCTTTACCACGGTGCAGAAGTTCGCCCTGCTGGACGATGAGGAGCAGCACCCGTTGCTGTCGGATCGCAGCAATATTGTGGTGATTTCCGACGAGGCGCACCGCAGCCAGTACGGCATGAGAGGGCGACTGGATACCAAGACGGGCAAGTACGTATTTGGCTACGCCAAGCACATGCGCGACGCGCTGGCCAACGCCACCTTCATCGGCTTCACCGGCACCCCCATCGCCCTGGAAGATAAGGACACGCGGGCGGTGTTCGGCGACTACGTCAGCATCTACGACATCCAGGATGCGGTGGACGATGGCGCCACGGTGCCAATCTTCTATGAAAGCCGCCTGGCCAAGCTGGACGTGAACCAGGCTGAGATCGAGGCACTTAATGCTCAGGTAGATGAGGTTATCGAGGACGAGGAAGACATCACCGCTCGCGAGAAGACCAAGAGCGATTGGGCTGCGCTAACCAAGCTGGTCGGCGCGCAGCCGCGTCTGGAGCAGGTGGCTGCCGACTTGGTGCAGCACTTCGAGACACGCACGGCCACGCTGGAAGGCAAGGCGATGATTGTCTGCATGAGCCGAGACATCTGCGCCGAGCTGTACAGCGCCATCGTCACCTTGCGTCCGGATTGGCACGACGCCGACCCGGAAAAGGGCGCAATCAAGGTGGTCATGACCGGCTCGGCAGCGGACAAGCCTTTGCTGCAGCCGCACCTGTACAGCCAGCAGGTGAAGAAATGCCTAGAAAAGCGTTTCAAAGACCCGGCGGACCCGTTGAAGCTGGTGATCGTGCGCGACATGTGGCTGACGGGTTTCGACGCACCCTGCTGCCACACCATGTACGTGGACAAGCCCATGAAGGGGCACAACCTGATGCAGGCCATTGCCCGCGTCAATCGCGTGTTCCGCAACAAGCCCGGCGGCCTCGTGGTGGACTACATCGGCATCGCCAACGAACTGAAAGCGGCGCTCAAGACTTACACCGAATCCAAGGGCAAGGGCGACCCGGCGCACAACGCGGCCGAGGCCCTGGCGGTGCTACTGGAGAAGCTGGACATTGTGCGGGGGCTGATGCACGGCTTCGACTACAGCGGATTCGAAACCGAAGCAATGAAACTGCTGGTGCCGGTGGCCAACCATGTCCTGGGGCTGAAAGACGGCAAGCAGCGCTTCCTCGATGCCATGCTGGCGGTGAGCAAGGCTTTTTCCCTGTGCAGCACGTTGGACGAAGCTGCCGCCCTACGCACGGAGATAGCCTTCTTCGCCGCCGTCAAGGCCGCCATCGTCAAGTTCACCACGGTGGATCGCAAGCGTTCCGACGCGGGCAGAAACAGCGCGCTGAAGCAGATTCTGGACAACGCCATCGTGGCGGATGGGGTGGCGGACATCTTCGCCCTAGCGGGCCTGGACAAACCCAACATCGGCCTGCTGTCGGAAGAGTTCTTGGAAGACGTTCGCCAGATGAAGACCCGCAATCTGGCGGTGGAACTGCTGGAAAAGCTGCTACGTGACGAGATCAAGGCGCGGGCGCGCAACAACGTGGTGCAGGAGAAGAAGTACGGCGACCGCCTGCTGGAAACCCTGCGCAAATACCACAATCGGGCGGTGGAGACGGCGCAGGTCATCGAGGAACTGATCCAGATGGCCAAGGACTTCCAGGCTGCGCTGGAACGCGAAGGCGCGTTGGGGCTGAACCCGGATGAGATTGCCTTCTACGATGCGCTAGCCAACAACGAAAGCGCCGTGCGCGAGTTGGGCGACGACACCCTCAAGAAGATCGCCGTCGAGATCACCGAGAAGCTGCGCAACAGCACCACGGTGGATTGGCAAGTGCGCGAAAGCGTGCGCGCGAAGCTGCGGATTCTGGTACGGCGTACGTTACAGCGCTGGAAGTATCCCCCTGATAAGCAATTTGATGCAGTGGAGCTCGTTCTCAAGCAAGCTGAGACCCTCTCTGAGGTGTGGTCAAAGTAGCCTTGCTCCCCTTACAAAAACCGACGACCAAAGCCCCGCTAGCGGGGCTTTGTTCTGCTCAGCTTCTCAACGCTTGCGCTTACGCTTGCTCTTGAAGTCCGAAATCAACTGCGCGAGATCGTCGTCCTCGGCATAGAAGTAGGCCGTTGGAAGATCAAGAACCTCTGCGAGCCGCTGCAGGGTCTGCAGGTCCGGTTGATGTACACCGGTTTCGTAGCGGTTGACGCGTGTGCTGGCGACGAATTCGTCGAGACCGGCCTTAATGCCCAAGTTACGTTGAGAGAGATCGTGCGCTTCGCGCGCCTCACGCAAACGTCGGCTGTAGACGGGGAGTGGTCCCTTGTCAGCCACGGCCGTATGTATCCAGAACTTCCATGCAGGAAGCTTCCGCATACGAGCACTATCCCGATACTACGTAAAACGTAGGAATGCGCTGCTGCGTGAGGTTTTGCAGTAATGCAGAGTCAGCCGCGGTCTGACAAGCGAAGTCATCGCTTCTTGCTTTGAGTGTGCTGTACGTTTCCAGGGCTCGAAGCTGCTGTAGCGCTATCCGCTCCCGCGGCTCGAAAGCTACTTCCGCTTTCTCTTGCGCTTGATTTCAATGAGTTTATTCACCGGCTTCTCACTGCGCGACGAGGCAGCGATCAGCCGCGCTGCGTCGTCATCCTCTGTGTAGAAGTACGTCAGTGGTAGCTCCAGAGTCTTCGCGAGAAGCTTCTGTCTATCCACACGGGGTAGATGGATGCCGTTCTCGTATCGACTGATGAGAGAGCCAGTGCCCGATTCGTCGAGTCCCGCCGCAATTCCAAGGTCAGTCTGGGAATAGCCGTAGCTCTCCCGTGCCTCGCGTAGGCGGCGCCCATAGATGGTGCCCGGTCGTTCGTCGCTCATGCGCACAGGTCTGTTTCCGGTCTGCACGAGGATCCGGACCAGCGCTTGACATCGATACTACGTAATACGTAGTGTTCATGGGGCTACGTTTATCGTAGCGATGAGAAGTCTTGCACTAAGACCCGGTAACGGGAGCAGAGAGGCGTGAAGGGGCGCAACGAACGACGGGGCCATCGGTCTCGTGCGGAAACCATTCCGTGTCGGTTGGGGGCTAAGCCGCGTCCGCCGAGCGGCACCTAGGGAGAAGGGGGTACAGCATGAAGATGCGTAAGCTAGAGCAAGCAATTTCCGTCGTTCTGCTTGCTACTGCAGCAGGGACCGCGGCGCTCTCTACAGCGCGGGCCGCGCCTTCCGGGCAGGCCGAGAAGCCGAGTTCTGAGCGATCTACGCACAGGCCCAGTAGCGATGCCCAGGCTGTTCAACTCGACACGATTCAAGTCACCGGCACGCGCATCCGGGGCGGCACGACGCCATCGCCGGTGGTCTCCATTGGTATCGACAACATCCGCGCCGAGGGCTTCGGGGATCTCGGTGAGGTGATTCGAGCGGTGCCCCAGAACTTCTCTGGAGGCCAGAACCCCGGTGTGCCCAGTCTCGGCTACTCCGGTGCCGGGATGCAGAACCAGAACATCACCGGCGGCTCGGCGCTGAATCTGCGTGGGCTGGGGCCGGATGCCACGCTGACCCTGTTGAACGGCAAGCGCATGGCCTATGGGGGCATGACGCAGGCGGTGGATATCGACGCCATTCCGGTGGAGGCGGTCGAGCGTATCGAGATCGTGGCGGATGGTGCGTCCGCGATCTATGGGTCCGATGCGGTGGGTGGGGTAGGAAACGTGATCCTGCGACGGGATTTCGAAGGCGTTGCGGTCGGCGCGCGGTTTGGCGGCGCAACGGCCGGTGGGCTTGCCACACGCGAGTACACCGCTACCGCCGGTACGGCTTGGGCCACTGGCGGCCTGCTGGCAACCTTCAAGACGGGCAGCGTGGATCCGATCTACGCGCGGCAGCGCCGCTATACCCGCCACATGACGCACCCGACCACGCTGTATCCGGGCAGCGATCTGGATAGCGGCCTGCTCAGCGTGAATCAGGCGCTGGGTGCCCATGTCGAAGCCCGTTTCGACGTGCTGCGAACGGAGCGCGACCAGGCCTACAACCTGTTCTCACCGGATGGGCGGATCAACCGCGTCAACTCGGAGACGGCCACCACGCTGTTGTCGCCAAGCGTGGAGTTCTTCCTGCCGGGCGATTGGTCGCTCACGCTTGGAGGTTCGCGCGCCAGAAGCGAGCATCTCCAGTACCAGCGCTGGGAGATCGTCGAGACGGGCGTGGCCACGCCGTCGGTGCAGGACTGCCTGTGCAACGAAAGCACCGTGTACGAGTTGGGCGGGGAAGGGCCGTTGTTTGCACTGCCAGGCGGCGAGGTTCGGGCAGCAGCGGGGGTGGGCTATCGAAGCAACGACTATCTGCACTTCAACTACCTGGCCGACGCGGCGACGACGCAAGGCCGCGAAAGCAGTCGCTTCGCATACGCGGAGCTCAGCTTACCGCTGTTGGGGAATGCTGATGCTGGGGAGGGTGGACAGCACCTGGCGCTGACGGCAGCGCTGCGCACCGAGGACTACCACAGCTTCGGTAGCGTGACGGTGCCAAAGTTGGGGCTGGTGTACGCCCCCAGGGCCAATCTCACGATGAAGGCGTCATGGGGCAAATCCTTCAAGGCGCCGACGTTGCATCAACGCTTCTTTGCGCCGTACGCCATGTTGACCGAGCCGGCGTACTTTGGTGGAAGCGGCTATCCCGACGGCAGCACGGTGTTGGCCATCGGCGGTGGTAACCGCGAACTGGAGGCGGAACGGGCCTCCACGTGGACGGCGTCCTTGGCGCTGCACCCCGTGTCGATTCCGGGGCTGGACCTGGAAGCCACATGGTTCGACATCGACTACACGGGCCGTGCCCTGGAACCGATCACGAACTTCGCCGAGGCGCTGAGCAACCCAATCTATCGGCAGTTCATCACGGATAACCCCAGCGGCGAGGATCAGGCCGAGCGCGTGGCCGGATCCACGATCTTCTACAACTTCGCGGGAACCCCCTACAACCCGGACGACGTGGTGGCCCTGGTCAACCTGCAGTACACGAATGTGGCGCGCCAGCGCATCCGCGGTTTGGACCTGTCCGGCACATACCGGACGGATATCGGCCCGGGCCAGATGACGCTGCGGGGTTCGGCAAGCTGGCTGGATAGCACGCAGCAAAGCACGGCCCTGCAGATGCCGTTTGATCTCTCGGGCACGCTGCACAACCCGCCCAGGTTCCAGGCGCGCACGGGAGCGGTGTGGAATCAGGGCGGTGTCTCCGCCTCCTTGTTCGCGAACTACAAGGACCCGTTGAGAGACGTATTGAACGACGCGCGCACGCCGTCCTACACCACCTTCGACGTCGCGTTGCGGTATGCAGCGCCGCAGCCGCGCGGGCTGCTGTCCGGCACCGAAGTGTCGCTTTCGGCCCAGAACGTGTTCGATCGGGCGCCGCCCTACAGCATCGCGTGGTTGCCTGGCTTCTCGCTTCCCTACGACGCCACCAACTACTCGGCGGTCGGCCGCTTCGTGAGCCTGGGGCTGTCGAAGCGCTGGTGAGCGTGCCGCAGCGACGGCATGTATGTGCCGTCGCTGCGTTCAATCTGAACTGCAAGCGAGACTTTCCATGAAGATTTCTCCTTGGTCACTGCTGCTGGTGATCACGATTTGCTGCGTCTGCGACGCACGTGCAATTTCCCCGCGGCAGCTCGTCGAAACAGTCGATATCGGTTCGCCGAGCCTGTCGCCCGGTGGGGATCGCGTGGCGTTCCGGGTGGAACGGCCGTCGATCGAGCGCAATACCTACGACACCGTGTGGTACGTGCAGCGGCTCGACGACGGATCGCTTCCTGTGCGGGTCGCAGAGGGCGGCGTGCCGTTGCGGGATTCCGCCGGCTTGCCGGTGCCAGCATCCGCGGTCTGGTCGGGCGACGGCCGCTGGCTCTACTACCGGGCGCTGATCGACGGGCGTATCGATGTCTGGCGTGCCGCGACCGATGGCTCGGGTACCACACCGCTCACGCTGGATCCGGCCGACGTGCAGGCCTTTCAATTACTGGCAGATGACAGATTGGCGTACAGCGTGGGGCCAGCCCGGGCGGAGGTGAGCGCGGCGGAGCAGGGTGAATACGAGCGCGGGATCCGGATCGACGCGAATGCGCCAACGAGTCAGAACCTCTTTCGGTCCGGGCTGACGGAAGGACGACTGGCCACCCAACGTCTCGGCTTCTGGTTCGATCGTGTCCCGCTGTTGGCGCACAGGCCGGTCCAGTGGGTTCAGATGGATCCCGGCTCCGGCGAGAAGCAGCACCTCGACGCGGCACCCGCATCTCAGAGCACACCCGCGCTTTCTGAGCTTCCGAAAATCTGGGGCGAGCCGTTCAAGGTGGCGCGCGAGCAGAACGGCAGGCGCGTCGCATTCTTGGCCAGGCGCAGTGCGTCGGAAGGAGGGCGCGAAATCCGGCTTGTCGCGGCGCAGGCGCTGTCCGCTGCGAAGCCTGCCGTGTGCGATGCCGATCTCTGCACCGGCCAGAACATCACGGATCTGCAATGGCGGCCTGATCACGACGAGGTGGTGTTTACCGTGACCGATGCGGAAGCGGGAATGGCGCAGTCCATCTTTCGATGGAACCTCGAGACCGGCACCGTGCACCTGGTGACGCGGGCTGATGGTCTGCTCAGCGGCGGTCGCGATGAGCGCAGTGCATGCGGTGTGTCCGCGGACGCGCTCGTGTGTGTGGCTGCGGCCGCAGGCACACCGCCCAGGCTGGAGCATGTCGATCTGACCACGGGCGCGCGCCGACTGCTGTTCGATCCGAACGCATCGCTGGCCCGAGCCGTCGCTGCCAGCGGCACGCCATGGCTGCTGCAGTGGGCCGATGCCGAGGGCAACCGCTTCTCGGGACAATTTTTTCCCGCTAAGGCAAAGGGTGACAAGCCGCCGCCTCTGTTCGTCACCTACTACAAATGTCCGGGGTTTCAACGCGGCGGCTATGGCGATGAGTGGCCGCTGGCTGCGCTTGCGGCCCAGGGAATCGCCGCGTTGTGCATCAATGCGGCGCCGTTTCAGGCCACGGCCGTGGACCGGTATTCGACAGGGTTGGCCGCCGTCGAAGCGGCAGTTGCGCTTCTGGGTGCCAAGGGGGAGATCGATCCGGCCAGGGTCGGGATGGGCGGCCTCAGCTTCGGCACCGAGGTGACGATGTGGACCGCCATGCACTCGGCGCTGCTTTCAGCCGCATCAACCACGTCGCCGATGCTGTCGCGCACGATGTATCTGCACGGCAGTCTCAAAGGCCAGGCGTTTTACGAAGGGCTGGCAGGCACCTGGCAGTCCGGTGCGCCGGAAGACACGCCCGCGCAATGGCAGGCACTGGCACCCGAACTGAACCTGGAGAGGATCGACGCGCCGATCCTGATGCAGATGCCCGAGCAGGAATACCTGTGGGCGCTGGACTACGCAATTCCGCTGATCCGCGAGAAGCGGGCGGACGTCTACGCCTTTCCACACGAGGCGCATTTCAAGTTCCAGCCGCGCCACCTGCTGGCGGCCAACCAACGCAATCTCGATTGGTTCCGGTTCTGGCTGTTGGGTGAAGAAGACGCGGATCCGGACAAGCACGCGCAGTACGAGGTGTGGCGTTCGATGCGGGACGCCAAGGCGCTGGCGGCGACGCGTTAGTGCAGCAGGTCGTCAGTTCTGATGGCGTATCCATCTTTCCACCATGCACAACGACAGGATTCGGAGGTACTGCTGATCCTTTGGCGGTGCCTGTTCGGACAGAACGCGCTCCAGTGCACCCGCATCCAGCAGTTGTCGTTCCCTCAGATGACCTGACATCAGCAGCGTGCGGATCTCGTTCCGGTTCCGCTGGTAGATCGCGCCGAGATAGCCCGCAAACGTGCCCTTGCTACGCCGCTCAAGTACGCGCGCAGGCAAAACATCCGCGAACGCGTCACGCGCGACTGCACGGTTGCGACCACCGGCAAACCACATCCAGGTGGGTGTTTTGAGCGCAGCCTCCATCACAGGCTGAGAGAGGAGGGGCATGCGGACGGGACGACCGCCGCTGCGCGGTGTGATGTCCCGGAAAATCTGCGTGCCAGCAAGCCCGATGACGCGCTCCCGGTCACCGGGCAACACGCCCCGCGGTATATCGAACCATGGGTGGCGCTCCGGCGTGTGGGCCACGCTTGATGGATTGACGAGGGTAAGGTCAGGCCGCAGGAGCGGCGCACGCGGCGACCGCAGCTTCTTCAAGGACAGTCCGGCTACCTGCCAGAACGTGCTGTTGTGCAGGGCAGCCAGGTCTTTGACCGTTCTGGCCTAGGCAGCCAGACCTCGGGTGCGCAGCGCATCGACGGCTGGGCTGGCGTTGCTGAGATAGCAGAACACGGTGTCGCCGCCGGCCCCTGATAGATGGCTGTTCACCTGATGGCGCTTGCCGGCGGCCGCCAGCACGTCACTGACAGCGTGTTGGAGCACGCCCATGCGGGGTGCGACGGAGCTCGGCGGGGGTAGAGGATCGACGGTGACGTCCTCGACCCCGAGATCGAGGACGTCCAGCGGGAGTTGCAGTTGATCCGCCACCTGTTGCGCGTAGATCCGCTCGTCGGTTCCCGCAATCGGCGTCTTCAGCGAACACAGGGCGACATGCGAATCGCGCCCCTGGAGCGATATGGCGACAATGGACGAATCGAGGCCGCCGGACAGTTCCACCAGCGCCGAATGGTCGAGATCCACCCATGTGTTGACCGTCGAGGAGACCGCTTCACGAACCGTGCGGGCCGCCTCGGCGTGATCGTCATACCGGGCATCATGGGCCACGAACCGCCATGGATTCCAATCGGAGGTCATGGAAGACCGGGCACCATCCAATGTCAGTGTGCAACCGGGCGGGAGCTCGCTGATCCCCTCCAGTCCAGACCTTGTCGCCTTGTGGTTGGGAAGGAAAGCCAATGCGCGATGAAGTCCCAATCCACCTGTCGCGTGTACAGGCCAAGCGCGATCGCCAGGGAGATGTCCGAGGTGATGAAGGTTGAACCGTCGTCGACCCGGTAGACGCAGGGAACTCCGCCCGATGGATCGCGGAAGGTCGAAAGCCGTCCGGTCTCTTCCTCTCTCTGCAGCAACAGGTAGTCGCCCCAGCAACGCTCGAGAATCGCGCTGCGCAAGGCTTTACTCGAGCTGCAGGTCGCATCGTCCAACACGTCCGACAGCGTCACTCCCGTGCGTGCGAAGAGATGGCCGACGACCACACTGCCGTCCGCAAGCTGGCAGAACGGCGTGTCGGCAGAAAGATGGATCGCGGAGCGGCCCAGTCGGATACATGTACTTAATCCGAGATAGGCGAACCGCGTGTCCTCGGTCGCCTCGTCCGCAGAGCCAGGGCGTGTCGGTGCGTCAACAAGCACGATGTAGCGGTAGGCCATCAGATCACCCGTATCGGCGTGTATGACTCCACATTGCCGAGCGTGTCGTTGAGAACCGCACTGCCGGATTGGAGCCAGCAGTGCGCCGAAAACGGCGCGCCCGTCACGCCGAAGACAAGGTCTGCAGGCACGCCTCTATGTGCCAGAAAGTGGAGCAGGGCGATGGAGTCCGGAAGGCAGACTGGCGTTATGGGGACGTAGGGCCGGACACGGCGGAATGTGAGCGCGGCAGTGCTCGCTTCGGTCGGGCTGCTCTGATCGATGGCCGACAGGCGTCTTCGGACATTCGATGCTTCGTTCAAGACAGCTTTGAGGCCCCGTGTACGAAGCCTGCGGCGCGTCACCAGCAGTCTCCAGGTGGCTTCCAAAAGGACCGTTGGTGTCAGTGGGATTGCAGACGGTGGCTGCTCCAAGGCACTGGTCCGCGGCGCGATGGACGGCTTTCGAGTAACGGTGTGCGCACCGACGTGGTGCCGGACGTGGCCAAGAGTCGATGGACCATCACTTGCCGCGGTCACTTGATCGAGCTGTGCAAGATATTGCTGCTCATTCGCTCGGTCGATCTGGAAATACAGGTCTCTCGCGATATCCAGAAAGAGCAGTCGGCCATCGACTTGGCAGCAGGAAATGTCGTCGTTGAGCTCGTAATGCATCGGAATGCTCCCACCAACGAAAAGGGCGCATCTTTCGATGCGCCCAGGTTGGTCACTCGTCGGAAATTCCGGAGCCCATCAAGGTACCGACGAACTCGTTGATACCTGCGGGGCCCTTGGTCTCGAAGCTGGCCACGCCGAGCTCGATGACCGCTTCCGGCGCCGGGGCGCGGGTGGTGTTGTCGTTCGTATCCATCTCAACCTCCTCGGGTTATGCCACGGACGTCCCGTGGCACTTGCAGTCTTGAAACCCTGGAGCTGGATTTTCAAATAATTCTTGTTGTGTACTTCGAGAATTACCTGGAAGTGTGATGCGTATTGCGCGCATCCTCGCCCGCGGATGCGACAGCTCAGTGCAGCGCGTCGCGGGCTTGGTTCAACACGTCGACGATGGTGGGCACCAGTTGGCGGCGGCGCGCGTGGTATGCGCGCAGGGCGGCTTTCAGGTTCTCGATGTCGGCGCGCTCCCAGGCACGCGCGAGATCGGCGAACTCTGCCGCCGCATCCGGCACCAGCGAACGCTTGGCGCTGCGAATTGGTGCCAGCTGGTCATTCGTGCGTCTTGCTGCGTGATGCAGCGCCCGTTGTGGCGTGCGGCGCGCGATGCTGTCGAACAGCTGCCATGTCGCCTTGGCCGTGCCGGCATCCGATTCGATTGACATGTGGGCTCGGCCGTTCGGCGTTGCGCCACGATCGCAGGCCATGAGCAGGAGATGTTCCATCCACTCGTAGAGATCACGCAGCATGGCCTCGGTGGGCAGCGGCATGTAGAACCCGTCACGCGCCTGGTCATTAACCAGACCCTCGCCGCTCAACCGATACAGCGCAAACCGGACAGGCGTGAGGCTGGTATCGAATTCGTGGGCCAACGTTGCGGGCTCGAGCCGCTGTCCTGGCGTGAACCGCCCACACAACACTGCGCGCCGCAGCTGTCCGTACAGGCGCATGCTTTTCGAGTGGCTCGCGATCATCGCCGAACTCCCTGTCTGCATCCCCACGTCCTGTGGCCGATATTACATTTGCGTGACGCGGCCGCAAGGCGCGTTGGCATGGGACAACCATAGGCTGCGAGCTCGAGCGGAGGGGAGGGCGAAGGTCCCCGCGCCATCGGCATCCACAGTCTCTTTCGCCTCCATGGCGGCGCCCGGAGCGGCGTTAAGATACGGCGCTTGTCGGCCCGACTCGCTGCGAGCGATCCTGAGACAGCACTTGGGCCACTTTCGTCTGGTGAAACTTTGAGGCCGGGTGTGGAAGACGCTGCTGCAACCATCGCTCGCGTCGCAGTTGTCGAGGACGACGCAGAGCTACGTGACATGATCCTGGTGCCCGCGCTGCGTCGATCGGGTTTCGAGGCAACGGGCGTGCCGAACGCGTTGGCGCTGTATCGCGAGATGGTCGCAACCCGGTTCGATCTGATCCTGCTCGATGTCGGTCTGCCAGATGAGGACGGGTTTGCCATTGCGCAGCACCTGCGGTTGGCGCTGCCCAGAATGGGGCTGGTCATGCTGACCGGCTTCGTGTCTGATCAGGACCGCCTGCGCGGGCTCGAGGCGGGTGTGGATGCCTATCTCGGCAAGCCAGTCGACGTTGCAACTGTCATCGCCACGCTGCGGAATCTGGCACGACGGCTCGAGTTCGACCCGCCGGAAGCGCCTTCGCAAACCTGGACATTCGACGAACCTGGATGGCGCTTTGTGTCCCCGGGCGGGCGGGCGCTCGATCTCGGTTCGTCAGAGCGGACATTCCTGGCCGAACTGACCAAGCGTCCGGGTACACCTGTGGAGCGCGAGGTGTTGATTGCTGCGCTCGGCGAGGATTCCGACGCGTTCGATCCCCATCGCCTGGAGATGATCGTGCATCGCCTTCGCAAGAAGTGCCTTCAAGAGACCGGACAAGAACTGCCTGTCCGCACCGTCCGTGGAGTCGGCTACCTGCTGGCGCGGTAGCCCTCGGCTGCGCCAGCTCTGTCGACTGCCCGCACCTTGAAAGGGGGCGTTTCGGCTGATTCAGGCTGCGAAGCCTGCAGCCGAGCGCCCGGGAGGCCATGCAAGATTTCGTGAGAAATCGTGCGTGCGTCACAAAAATTTTTCTGCTTTAATCCCGCCGCTGTTTTGGGGAGCGCCGTCTCACGGCGCCTTTTTCGATGTCCGCACTGATGCCGCCCAAGGCGGAAGGCCTGTGCCTTCCGGCTGGAGCTGCGTGCGCGCGTGTGTGCGCAGCTGGGCCGGTACGCAGGGCGAGGACACAGGTCATGAGGGTGAGAGCAGGCATGCGCCAGCAGAAAGGGCTAACAGGTCCAACTATCTCGACACGGGCGTTCCGCGCCTTTATCGGCCGAAGTCGCCAGTGTCTGCTGCTAACGCTACTGATGCTCGTGTCTGCGGCTGCACAGGCGCAGCTCAACGAACGGTACAGCTTCAACGTGCGGGGCGACGTCGAGATGATCGGCAACGCGCTGTTGACCTGCGCCAGCTGCGACCAGTCCAACACCGGCCTCAACAACGGTTCGTCGATGGCGATGCGGTTTGTGAACGTCGAGGGTAGCCAACTGCCCGCCGCCGTGCCGCAGAACTCCTCGACCGCGACTCTGAGCCTGCCCACCGGTGCGCGTGTGCTTTCGGCTGGCCTTTACTGGGGCGGCCGGTCGGGCGAGAACAACGCGGCCCGCGGCACGCTGCAGTTCCGCCCCCCGAACGGAGGCTACCGGTCGATCAGCGCCAGCGACCTCAATACCTTCCCCAGCCAGGGCGATGCGGGCAGCCGTCCGTACACCGCCTATCGCGACGTCACCGCGCTAGTCGCAGCCGCAGGCGCGGGCACGTATGCCGCGGGCGGACTGACCTCGGACGTGAGCGGCAACAACAACGGCGGCGGTCTGGGCAACTACGGCGGCTGGGCGTTGATCGTGCTCTACGAGCACGACAGCAAGCCCTATCGGCGTCTGATGGTGTTCGATGGCGATGCCGGTTACGTCAATGGCACCAACCCGCAGTCGGTCACGGTTGCCGGCCTGTTGACCCCACAAAGCGGCGAGTTCACCGCCTACATGGGGGCACTGGTTTGGGAAGGCGACGGCGGCATCGCCGGCGACCAGTTCCGGCTCACCGGCGCGGACGTGCTCAACCCCGGTGCGCTCAGCGATGCGCAGAGTCCGGCCAACAACTTCTGGAATAGCGGCATCAGCCGCTTGGGCCAGCGCTTTACCGCCAAGAATCCCGACTACGTCAACCAATTCGCCGTCGATCTGAAGCTCGTCGACATCTCCAACACAGCTGCCAACTCCGGCCGCCCGCGTCTGCGTAACGGTGCCACCGGCGCAACGCTGGAGTTCACCAGCAGCCAGGATGCCTACTTCCCACATGCGCTGGTCTTCGCGACCGACATCTTCTTCCCCGACCTTGTCACCTCGCTGACGAAGCAGGCGCGTCGCGTGCCCTCGGGGGAGGTGCTCGGGCCGACCAGCGAAGTCCGCCAGGGCGAAGAGGTCGAGTACATCGTCTCGTTTACCAACAATGGTCAGGACGGCGCGACCAACGTGGTCGTCACCGACCCGATTCCGGCCAACACCAGCTATGTGCCGGGTTCGTTGCGGGTGCTCACCAATGCGGCCGATGCGGCCACTGGCAACATGTCTGATGCGGCGGGCGACGACATCGCCGAGTTCGATGTCGTCAATAATCGCGTCGTGTTCCGGATCGGCACCGGTGCCACAGGCTCGTCGGGCGGCATGCTCTCGCCGGCTCAATCGGCACAGATGTCGTTCCGCGTGCGTGTCGATACTGCGACGCCAACTGGTGAGTTCATCCGCAACGTCGTTTCGGTGCGCCACAACGCTCAGACCGTGCCCCTGCCGCAGGATGTCGAGGGCGAGGCGGACGCCAATGTGATCGGCCCGGTTGTCCCGTCGGCCGAGGACATCGGCTTCTGCCCGGCAGATGGCGGTTTCTTCAATATCGTCAACGGTGTCGGCATCTACCAGTACTCGCCGGAATCGGCCGCCGACACCCGTGTTGCCGGTCTGGACTTCGCGGTCCCCGGTGACCTCAATGCGTTGATGGTCGATCCGACCGGCCGGAACCGTCTGCTGTTCCATCAGGCGGGCGGCAACGCGCTCTGGGCCTATGATCCGACGCATCCCACCAGCCCAGGCTGGTATCGCACTGGGGTGACGATCAGCGCCAACCTGCCGCGTGCGGGCATGACCCAGGCCGGCGTGGGCTATCTGATCACGGCCGCGACTCGCGTAGGCGCTGGGGCGACGGCCCAGATGTACCGTATCGAGCGCGAGGGCGACTACGGCTATCGGCTCGCCGGGCAAAGCACGCTCGCCTACGACGTGGCGCCGAGCGACTTCGGTTCGGGCGATATCGCGTTCGACAACGCGGGTGTCGGCTGGCTGGTGGCCGGCAACGACCTGTATCGCGTCAATGTCGACGCGGGCACCGCGACCCGCCAGCAGACCTTCACCGGCGCTCCGTCGGGCGTGAACTACGCAGGCGCGGCATTCGGTGCAGACGGCTTGCTCTACGTAGTCGTCAACACGACTGGCGCCTATTACGCAATGGATTTGACCAATGGCACGATGTCGCAGGTCGGCGCATCGGCCAGCGGGGCAGGCCGCGACCTCGCGTCGTGCAGCTTCCCGACCATCGCTCCTGCACAGCTGCAGGTCACCAAGACGCTGGCCTCGATCACTCGCAACGGCCTGCCCGTTGCTGCGGACGAACCGGCTGTGCCGGGCGACCTGCTGGGCTATGCGATCGAGGTCCGCCACGTCGGCGGCACCCAGGCCGCGACCGTGTTCGCGGGCGATGTCGTCGAGACCTTGCCGGCCAATACCTTGCATGGCGCGACGGCGGACGACTTCACCTGTACCGGCGCCAACTGCGTCAACACCGAGTCGCGCAATGTGCTGGCCGATCAGAGCACCGTGTTCTCGTTCGTGGTGCAGATCGATGTCGGCACACCCGCCACGGTCAACCAGATCGTCAACTCGGTCACTGTCAATGGCATCGACTGTGCGGTGGCGGGTAACGACTGCGACGAAACTACGCTGATCGACGTCGAGCCGGCGGTCACCTCGACCAAGGCATTGACGGCGGTTAATGGCGCGACGCCGGCCGGCCCGGTGGCAGTGGGCGATGTGCTGACCTACACCGTGACGGTCACCAACAGTGGCAACGTCACGCTGCCCACCGTGACGGTGGCCGACGCGCGCATCACGCCGGATAGCATCACTTGCGCACCGCTGGCGGTGGGTGACAGCTGCACCTTGATCGGCACCTACACGGTGACCCAGGCCGACGCGGACGCAGGTACGGTTAGCAATACCGCGATCGTCACCACGCCCAACACGCCCGAGGTCTGTCCGGCCGGTTCAACCGCCGCCGTTTGCCAGCCGTCGATCGAGACTCCCACCGAGACTCCCGACCCGTCGCTGACGGTGGTCAAGACCGCAAGCACGCCGAGCGGCAACACCGCCGGCAGCACGATTGCGTACTCGTTCCTGGTGACCAACACCGGCAACGTGACAATTGCCAATATCGCGATCGACGATGACAAGCTCGACGCCGCGGCCGTGTGCCCGGTGACGACGCTGGCCCCGGGTGCGAGCACGACCTGCACCGGCACGCACACGATTACGCAGGCGGAAGTCGATGCCGGCGAAGTGCTCAACACCGCGACCGCGACCGGCACGACGCCGGGAGGCGGCACGACGACGAGCCCGCCGGACGAAGAGGACGTGACGCTCGAGACCAGGCCGTCGCTGACGCTGGTCAAGACCGCAGGTACGCCGAGCGGCAACACTGCCGGCAGCACGATTGCGTACTCGTTCCTGGTGACCAACGCCGGCAACGTGACGATTGCCGATATCGCGATCGACGATGACAAGCTCGACGCCGCGGCCGTGTGCCCGGTGACGATGCTGGCGCCGGGTGCGAGCACGACCTGCACCGGCACGCACACGATTACGCAGGCGGAAGTCGATGCCGGCGAAGTGCTCAACACCGCGACCGCGACCGGCACGACGCCGGGAGGCGGCACGACGACGAGCCCGCCGGACGAAGAGGACGTGACGCTCGAGACCAGGCCGTCGCTGACGGTGGTCAAGACCGCAGGTACGCCGAGCGGCAACACCGCCGGCAGCACGATTGCGTACTCGTTCCAGGTGACCAACGCCGGCAACGTGACGATTGCCGATATCGCGATCGACGATGACAAGCTCGACGCCGCGGCCGTGTGCCCGGTGACGATGCTGGCGCCGGGTGCGAGCACGACCTGCACCGGCACGCACACGATTACGCAGGCGGAAGTCGATGCCGGCGAAGTGCTCAACACCGCGACCGCGACCGGCATTACGCCGGGTGGCGGCACGACGATCAGCCCGCCTGACGAGGAAGACGTCACCATCGAACGCAACCCCGGCATGGCGACCAACAAGGCGCTGGCCGACAACGCCGACGAGGATGGCAGCGGCACCGTCACCCTCGGTGACACGCTGACCTACACCATCACCGCGACCAATACCGGCACGGTGAGCCTGGGCAATGTGGAGGTGCGGGACGACCGCATCACGCCGTCGAACCTGGTCTGCACGAACCTGGCCCCCGGTGCGAGCTGCGTGCTGACGGGCACCTACGTGGTGACCCAGGCTGACGTGAATGCCGGCCAGGTGGTCAACACCGCCGTCATCACCACCGATGAACCGGCGGTTTGCCCGGCCGGCGATACGTCCGCCGCCTGTCAGCCGTCGGTCACCATCGACGTGACGCCGTACGAAATCGTGGCCCACGATGACAGCTATGGCCCCGTCAACGGCGCGACGGGCGATCCGTCGGTGGGCAACATCCTGGACAACGACACGCTCAACAGCGTGCCGGCGACCCTGGACACGGTGACGATCACGCTTGGCGCGCTGCCTCCGGGCATCGTGGTGGATCCGTCGACGGGCGTGGTCGGCGTCTCGCCGGGCACGCCGGCGGGCAGTTACACCTTTGAGTACACGATCTGTGAGGTGCTCAACCCCGAGAACTGCGACACCGCGACGGTAACGGTGGAAGTCGAGGCGGCGGAGATCGTGGCCAACGAGGATAGCTATGGTCCGGTCAACGGTGCCACCGGCGATCCGTCGGTGGGCAACCTGCTGGACAACGACACACTCAATGGCGTGCCGGCGAGCCTGGACACGGTGAAGATCACGCTTGGCGCGCTGCCTCCGGGCATCGTGGTGGATCCGTCGACGGGCGTGGTCGGCGTCTCGCCGGGCACGCCGGCGGGCAGTTACACCTCTGAGTACACGATCTGTGAGGTGCTCAACCCCGACAACTGCGACACCGCGACGGTGACGGTGGAAGTCGAGGCGGCTGAGATCGTGGCCAACGACGACAACTATGGCCCGGTCAACGGTGCCACCGGCGATCCGTCGGTGGGCAACATCCTGGACAACGACACGCTCAACGGCGTGCCGGCGACCCTGGACACGGTGACGATCACGCTCGGCACGCTGCCCACGGGCGTCGTGGTGGATGCGTCGACGGGTGTGGTCGGCGTCACGCCTGGCACGCCGGTAGGCAGCTACACCTTCGAATACACGATCTGCGAGGTGCTCAACCCCGACAACTGCGACACCGCGACGGTGATGGTGGTGGTCGAGGCGGCTGAGATCGTCGCCAACGACGACAGCTACGGTCCGGTCAACGGTGCGACGGGCGATTTGTCGCTCGGCAACGTGCTGAACAACGACACGCTCAACGGCGTCCCCGCAACGCCGGACACGGCGACGCTCACGGTCGGCACGGTGCCTCCGGGCATCGTGGTGGATCCGTCGACGGGTGTGGTCGGTGTCACGCCGGGTACTCCGGCAGGCAGCTACAGCTTCGAGTACACGATCTGTGAGGTGCTCAATCCCGAGAACTGCGATACCGCCAGCGTTACGGTGGTGATCGAGGCGCCGGAGATCACGGCTGTCGACGACAGCACGACGACCGACCAGAACACGCCGGTCACGATCCCGGTGCTCGATAACGACACTCTCAACGGTGTGCCTGTCGATGCCGACGACGTCACGGTCGTGGTGCTCACGCCGCCTGCGAACGGCAGCATCGTGATCAATCCCGACGGAACGGTGGTGTACACCCCCAATCCCGGCTTCTCGGGCGACGACAGCTTCGAGTACCGGATCTGCGAGATCACCAACCCGGACAACTGCGCGACGGCCACGGTGACGGTCACGGTGCGTCCGAATATCGTCGAGGCGATCGATGACGATGCCGGGACGGCGGAGCCGGGCGTGCCGACGCCGGTGGTGGTGGTCGACAACGACACCAGCACGGGGGCGCCGCTCGATCCGGGCTCGGTGACCATCCTGACCCCGCCGCAACACGGTCAGGTGAGCTGTGCGAACGGCACCTGCTACTACACGCCGGCGTTTGGCTACAACGGTGAGGACAGCTTCGTGTACCGCGTCTGCGACACCTCCTACCCGGCGCCGGTGTGCGACACCGCGACGGTGACGGTGACGGTCCAGGGCGAGGCCCCGCTGCGCATCACCAAGTCGGTGGCCGTGCGCGAGGTCAAAGTCGGCGATCTGGTGCGCTACACGCTGACGGTGGAGAACGTGAGCAACGCGATGGTGACCGGGGCGCATGTCCTCGATACGCCGCCGCAGGGCTTCAGCTACGTCGATGGTTCGCTGTCGAGTGGCGACGGCCGGGCGCTGGCGGTGTCGGGCCACAACCCGATCCGCATCTCCAGCCTCGACCTTGCGCCGGGCGACACCATGAGCATCAGCTACCTGCTGCGTGTAGGTGCAGGCATCCGTGCCGGTTCCCACATCAACCAGGCCGTGACGCAGAGCGAGAGCGGCGTGCCGCTGTCGAACATCGCCACCGCCCAGGTCGGGACCGCGTTCGATCCGCTGCTCGACGACAGCCTGGTGTTCGGCACGGTGTTCGACGATCGCAATGGCGATGGCTGGCAGGCGAGTGCGGTGCTGACCGATGTGCGGGTGCAGGGCGGGTTCGCGCCGGAGGCCTATGTTGCCGGCTCGACCACGATCGACGGTGGCGAAGGGCGGCAGCCGGTCGCCGACGCCAGCGCGCCGCTGCTGCACGGGATGGCGCTGGGCACGATCACAGGCCGGCAGTCGGTCGGTGATCCGGTCGAGGCGCACCAAGTGGTCATTCGTCAGCGTCTGCGCTCGGCGACGTTCACCGGGGACTTCGTGCTTACCAGCGCCCAGGGTGTGACGGTGCGCATGGCAGCCGACGGCAGCACGCAGGTGGAACGCGAGGGCGAGGCGGCCAAGGGCCTGTCCGCGGCCGAGCCGACCGTCACGCGACGCGTGATGCAGGACGCCGATGGCCTGGTGGTCGAGTACGTAATCGCCAACACCGGGATCGATGAGCGCGGCATCCCGGGCGTGCGGATCGCGTCGGTGGAAGGTCTGCTGATCGAGACCGACCAGTACGGCCGCTACCATCTGGTCGACGTGCCGGGCGGCAACGCGATGCACGGGCGCAACTTCATTCTGAAGGTGGATCCGGTCACGCTGCCGCCGGGCACCGAGTTCACGACCGCCAATCCGCTGGTGCGGCGCGTGACACCGGGTCTGCCGGTGCGCTTCGACTTCGGCGTCAAGTTGCCGGTGATCGAACTGCAGGGTGGCCGCGAGGCGGTGGAGCTGGAGCTGGGCGAAGTGTTCTTCGCCCCGGACAGCAGCGAACTGCGCGAGGCGTATCTGCCGGCGCTCGAGACGATGGCCAGGGAAATCGACCGCTACCGCGGTGGCCGGGTGGTCGTCATCGGTGAGGGCGAGCACGAAGCGCTCGCCTTCGACCGGGCGGCGGCGGTCCGCGATGCACTGCAGTCGGGACTCGCACCGGACGCGGCGGCCGCGCTGACCGTCGAAATGCGGACGCGGGTCGAAGATCCGCACGCGATGGTGGCCGGCGTCGGTAACGGCGGCGTGTTGCTGGGCACCGTGTTGTTCGACACCGACAAGTCGGCCATCCGGCCGGAGTTCGAAGCGCTGCTCGACGCAGTCGCCCACCGCCTCGAAGCGCTGGGTGGCGGGACGGTCGGCATCGTGGGCCATACCGACGTGCGCGGTTCACACGCCTACAACGTCGAGCTGGGCCTGCGCCGCGCGCAGTCGGTGTTCGATGCGCTCTCGGGACGTCTGAGCCCCCAGGTCCGGGCCAAGACCCGGGTGGAAGCAAGCAGGGATCCGGCCGCTCCTGTCGGGGAGGCACGGAAGTGAAAGGGGACCGGATCATGAAGAGGAAGCTGCTCGACGCAGCGCTGCTGGCCGCGCTGGCCGGCATGGCATCGACGACCGCGACGGCGCAGAGCGCCCCCGCGGCGCCGGCCGCCGATGCGGGCGCCGCTGGCGCCGCGACCATGGACTGCGATGCCGACGGCTGCCGCAGCGACGGCGACCTGCTGTTCCGGCTGCGCACGCGCAGCTACGATCAGCCGGTCACCCGCGGCACCAGCGAGGCGTCCTCGTCTCAGGCGCTGCAGCCCGATCGCCGCGTCAGCGTCGCGCTGGAACAGCCCGGCCGCGCGACCGCGGTGGGCCAGTTCTCGGTGCAGTTGCCCGGTGGCGGCGCCGTCTGGGCGACCGAGGACCCCAATCTCGGCCAGCCGGAGCTGTCGGTGTCGGCACCGACGATGGTGCCGTTCGAGGATGGCCGCATCGTCAAGCCGGTGCGCTTCTTCGCGCGCAGCAACTACATCGACTTCGTCGAGCGGCTGGAGCTGACGCTCTACCGCGCCGCCGATGCCGATCTGATCGAGCCGATCGCGCAGTTCGAACTGCCGCGCTCGACGGTCTCCGACGCCGAGTGGGACGGCACGCTGCCCGCAGGCCGCCAGTACCGGACCGGCGACGAGCTGGTGTACGTGCTGCGCGCCTATGACGCGGCCGGCAACTTCGACGAAACGTTTGTCCAGCGCCTGCAACTGGTGACGCCGGCCGAAGCCGAACGCGGCGCGCAGATGCTGCGCCAGAGCACCGAGCGCGGTCTGGGCATGTCGCTTGGCGCCGATCAGGCGGCCGCGCAGGCGCTGATCGACAACGTGTTCTCGGGCAATGGCCTGCGCCAGCAGAACATCCCGGTGTACGGCTCGCGCGTGCGCATCACCGGCCGCAACCTGCCCGAAGGGCAGGTGCTGCTGATCAACGGGGAGAGCTACCCGGTCGATCTGGAACGCAAGTTCGTCGCCGAGTATCTGATGCCGGTCGGCCGGCACCGCTTCGACATCGGCCTGCGTGGCCGCGATGGCGAAGTGTCGGAGCACGCGCTCGACGTGGACGTGAGCGGTCGCTACTTCTTCGGTGTCGGCATCGCCGACGTCACCGTCTATCAGAACAAGGCCAGCGGCCCCGGCCGCGAGATGGCGATGGCCGGGCGCGAGGACGACATCCTCAGCGATGGGCGCCTGGCGTTCTACGGCAAGGGCAAGATCGCCGGCAAGTACCTGATCACTGCGCAGGCCGACACCCAGAACCGGCCGCTGAGTGACCTGTTCGACGGCTTCACATCGGCCGATCCGCAGGACATCTTCCGCCGCGTCGATCCGGACCTGTACTACCCGACCTACGGCGACGACTCCACGACCTATCGCGATGTCGACACCATGGGCCGGTTCTACGTGCGCATGGACTGGGACAAGAACCAGGCACTGTGGGGCAACTTCTCGACCGGCTTCACCGGCACCGAGTACGGGCAGTACCAGCGAGCGCTCTACGGCGCCGCGCTGGCCTGGCGCTCGCGCATGGCCAATGCCTGGGGCGATCCGGGGACCGAATTGCGTGCGTTCGTGTCCGAGGCGCAGACCGCGCCGGGCCACAGTGAGTTCTCCGGTACCGGCGGCAGCCTGTACTACCTGCGCCACACCGACGTGCTGCCGGGCTCGGAGCAGGTCGTGGTCGAGGTCCGCGATCCGACCACCGGCCGTGTCGAAGCGCGGACGGTGCTGCTGCGCGGCGCCGACTACGAGATCAACGAGCTGCAGGGCCGCATCATGCTGACCCGTCCGCTCTCGCAGGTCAGCCGCGAGAACCTGCCCACGATCATCCGCGACCAGCCGCTCGACGGCTTCGATGTGCGCATGCTCGTCGACTACGAGTGGGTGCCCAGCGGATTCGACCCCGACGAGATCACCGCCGGCCTGCGCGGCAAGCACTGGTTCGGCAATCACGTCGGCGTCGGTGCGACCTGGGTCGATGAAAGCCGGGCAGGCGAAGACTACACGCTGATGTCGGCCGACCTCACGCTGCAGGCCGGCAAGGGCACCTACCTCAAGATCGAGCACAGCCGCACCGAGGCGACCAGCGCCCCGGTGTTTTTCTCCAGCGACGGCGGCCTGACGTTCGAGCAGCTCAATCCGGTCGGCCCGCGCGAGGGCGAAGCCACCGCGGTCGAAGCCCGCGCGAACTTCCGCGAGCTCGGCTGGACCACCAGCGATTGGAGCACCGGTGCGTGGTGGCGTCGCGTGGATGCCGGCTTTTCGGTCGCGCGCTTCGACATCGGCGCCGATGTCGAGGAGTACGGGGCCGAGGTGCTGGGCGAGTTCGGTCGCGATGTCGGCTTCTACGCGCGCTACAGCTGTGCCGAGCGCGGTGCCGAGACCCTGACCCAGACCCAGGCAGTGACCGAGTGGCGCTTGTCGGATGTCAACGCGCTTGCCGCCGAGATCCGCCGCGTCGAGGAAGGCCGCCTTGGCGGCGATGCGACCGGTGTGCTCGGTGCGTTGCGCTACACACACCGCTTCGGCACCGCGCTGGACGTCTTCGGCACCGCGCAACTGACGCTCGACGACGACGGCGGTTACGCCGACAACGATGCCTACACCCTGGGCGGCCGTTACAACTTCGCCAACCTGTCGAACGTGGGCGCCGAAGTCACGACCGGCGATCGCGGCGACGCGGCGCAGATCAACGGCGAGTACCGCCTGACCCCGCAGCACAGCTTCTACGGCGCATACACCTACTCGACCGATACCACCGAGTACGACCCGCTGTTCAACCGTTCGCAGCAGAACGGCTGGACACTGGGCCAGCGCTGGCGGCTGTCGAACCAGGTCAACCTGTTCAACGAAAGCCAGTTCCTCAAGTCCCGCTACGAGTCCGGCCTGGCGCATACCTACGGCATGGATTTCTACCCGGCGATCGGCTGGAACCTCGGCCTGACATTGTCGGACGGTGATCTGACCAACCGCGATGGCGGCCAGATCGACCGGCGCGCGATCAGCGTGTCGGGCGGGCGGACCTCGTCCAGGACCGACTGGCAGAGCAAGATCGAGTGGCGCGAGGACAGCGGCGTGGAGCGGCGGACCCAGTGGGTCACGACCAACCGGGTGCAGCATCGCCTCAACGAAAGCTGGCGCGTGGCCGCCCGCTTCAACTACGCCGATACCCAGGACGACCTGAACCCGGCGGCCAGCGCGAAGTTCATCGAGAGCAACCTCGGTTTCGCCTTCCGGCCGTGGGACAGCTCGCGCTGGGGCCTGTTCGGCCGCTACACCTACCTCTACGACCTGGCGACGCTGGGCCAGATCGGCGGCGCGCAGTACGACCAGAAGTCCCAGGTGCTGTCACTGGAGGGCGTGTACCGCCTCGACGATCACTGGGAGCTGGCCGGCAAGGTGGCGCGGCGCGAGGGCGAAGCGCGCTACGGACGTGGGACCGGCGCATGGTTCGATTCAGCGACGACTTTTGCGGCCACCCAGTTGCGCTACGAGTTGCTGCATCGCTGGCATGCGCTGGCCGAGTACCGCTGGCTCGACGTCGACGACGGCGGCACCCGCCAGGGCTGGATGGTCGGCGTGGACCGCGACATCGGCCGCAATTTCCGGGTCGGTGTGGGCTACAACTTCACCGATTTCAGTGACGACCTGACCGACTTCGACTACGACCACCGCGGCTTCTATATCAACTTCGTGGGCAGCTACTGACCACGCTTACCTGCCAGTTCGACGCCTGCCGGCCGACGCCGGCAGGCGTCGCAACTTCCGCGCGAACACCTGATTCGTGTTGCTCGCGTGTAAAGCCGATGGAGCTCGCGCTGGCCGCTCAGGCCGCTCGTCCGTTTTTCTGCTGCTCTTCCTTGGACGTCGGCAATCGGATCACGAACGTGGCGCCTTTGCCTGGTCTGCTGTCCACGGCAATCGTGCCCTGCGAGTCAGCCACCAGACCTGCAACGACCGCGAGCCCAAGGCCGGTCCCCTGGCCCGCTGGCCTGGTCGTGAAGAACGGATCGAAGATGTGTTTCAAGACATCGGCGGGGATGCCATGCCCGCTGTCGCTGACTTCAATCGAAACGTCATCATCGGTGGCCGAACGACTCACCCGCAACTGGAAGCGCCCGCCCTCCGGCATTGCCTGGGCCGCGTTCGCGGTGAGGTTGAGGAGCATCAGCGCGAACTGCGCACGATCGAACACGATGGGGCAGGGCCGCTCGGTTACATCCAGCACCAGCGAAACGCGCGGCCCCAGTGTCTGACGCAACATGGGCACGATCTCTCGAACAGTGTCCGACGCATCGAACCGTTCGAGCTGCTGAACATCGTCGCGTGCAAAGCGCAGCAGCTTGTGCGTGATCGCCGTGGCCCGACGAACCGCCATGTCGATCCCGCTCAGGACGGCATCCAGCTCCTGTGGACTCTCGGCATGACGACCACGGTCGACGTAGCCGAGCATCAGGGTCAAGAGATGATTGAAATCGTGGGCCACCCCGCTTGCCATGCGACCCACTGCCTCGACGCGCTGTGCATGCAGCAATTGGGCCTGGGCGCGCTCGCGCGCGGCGATCTCTTCAGACAGAGCTTTGTTGGCGTCAGCCAATGAAGCGGCCTGGCGCGTTGCTTCGCTCAGACTGCCCCGAAGTGCGGCGGACGTGCGATCGACCACGAACGTGATCAGCAGGAACATAACCGTGCGCACACCAACATCCGCGAGTGCCTCTCCAAGCGGTTCGCCCGTTCGGTTCGCATCGGTATGTGCGCCCAAGACCATGGCCAGTACCAGAACTGCATACATCCCCCAGAGCGCGCGCCGGCCAATCATCATTCCTGCGACAAGCAGCCACATCACCTGGATCGGCTGCTCGAAGGTGTGCGACATCAATCCGGCCATGCTGTAGGACACCAACATCATGGCGGCCACGACGGCCAGCATCTGGCGGACCGCCCACTGGAATCTTCCCTTGCGGATAAGCAGCAGCGACCAGAGCGCCAAAGCGCTGATCACCAGACTGGTCACGAGCGATGCGGTTTCGCCGGGCTTCCATGGCAGATCAGTTCCGATTCCGCGGTACAACCACAGCAACGGCGGAAGAATCGCAAGCAGACCGAGCACAGCCTGCAGCATTGGCGCGTTGCGGCGATCCACCGGATCGGCGATGCGCGGGGCGTCCAACCAACGAGTGATTCCGGAAGACATCAACGGTTCCTATCAAAGGGGCATGTCGGCTGCGCAGGATCGGCGACGCGATCCGATGCGGAGCGAGCATAAACCTGGCACGGAAGAAACGTCGAAGGTCGGCGCGAGTGCAAGGCAATCCAGGCATTCGGGCCTCATGTACGCGATCAGGCTTGTAAATCTGCACCTGATTGCGGTTTGCACCGGCCCACAGGGTAAGGGTGCAAAACGCTTCGACGCGCCACGCCTAGTCCGGGAATAAGCGGCTGGCAGGTCGGTGCAGTTCCGGCACGGGATTTGCATGAACACATTCGTGACCCGTTTTCCGAGCACCCGCATGTCTCAAACCGCGCACTCCACCGTCGTCGCCGGACCTTGGGCGGCCCAGCCCGATTTCAAAGCGCGCCGCACGCCCGAGCGTCGCCGGGTCGCGCCTCCAGCCGACGCGGCGCAGCTGCGCGAGGGACTGACATCGGCCCAGCTCGTCACGACGGAAGCGTTGGAGATCTTCGGCTGGCGTCTGGCCTTTGTGCGGCGTCCGCTGTTCCAGGCGCCGATCCCGGTGCTGTTCGACCGGGAGGGCACGCGCCATGTCGTGATACTCGAGGACGGCACCCTGGACGAACATCCGGTGCTGACGCTGCGCAGCTGACCGACAGGTGTTGCGACGCCGCGCTGCGGCCGAACACGTTCGCCCGTGGGGGCTCTTACGGCGGGGCTGCGCAGCGTTACGAGCCCCGGCTGCTCCAGCGGCGCGTCCTTTGCCACCACAACGCCACATGCACCAGCGCGATCAGCACCGGCACTTCGACCAGCGGACCGATCACCGCGGCAAAGGCGACGGGCGATGCCAGTCCGAACGCGGCGATGGCTACGGCGATCGCGAGTTCGAAGTTGTTGCCCGCGGCCGTAAACGCGATTGCTGTAGTGCGCGGATAGTCCTTGGCGATCAGCCTGCCCATCCAGAAGCTCACGGCGAACTGGATCAGAAAGTACAGGGTGAGGGGGATGGCGATGCGCACCACGTCCATCGGGATGCGCACCACGTCGCCGCCCTTGAGGCTGAACATCGCGACGATGGTGAACAACAGCGCGGCCAACGTGATCGGACTGATCTTCGGCAGAAACGTCGTTTCGTACCAGGTCTCGCCCTTGGATTTCACCAGCCAGCGCCGGGTGAGGTAGCCGGCGAGGAACGGGATGCCGAGATAGATCAGCACCGCCTGCGCGATGGTCCAGGTGCGCACGTCGATGACGCTGCCCTGCAACCCGAACACCGGCGGCAGCCAGCTCAGGAAGAACCACGCGTACGCGCTGAAGAACAGGATCTGAAACACCGAGTTGAACGCCACCAGGCCGACGACGTACTGGTTGTCGCCCCGCGCCAGCTGGTTCCACACCAGCACCATCGCGATGCAGCGCGCCAGGCCGATCAGGATCAGGCCGGTCATGTACTCGGGATAGTCGCGCAGGAACAGCACCGCCAGCCCGAACATCAGGAATGGGCCGATCAGCCAGTTCTGCACCAGCGACAGCGCCAACACGCGGCGGTCCTGGAAGACGTTGGGCAATTCCGCGTAACGCACCTTGGCCAACGGCGGATACATCATCAGGATCAGCCCGATCGCGATCGGGATGTTGGTCGTACCCCATTTCATCGCATCGAGCGCGGCGGGCAGGCCGTCGAACAGTGCACCCAGTGCGATGCCCAGCGCCATTGCCGCGAAGATCCACAGGGTGAGCCAGCGGTCGAGGAATGACAGGCGACCCGGTGCGGCCACAGGGGCGGGCGTACTCATCCGACGTCGGCGATCGGTTCGAGCAGCGCCTTGACCGCGGCCTTGTCGGCCCAGACGTTGTCACGGATGTCGAGGAAGGCGCGCATGCGCTTCTGGATGATTGCGTGGGCGTCCGCAAATGCCGCGCGCTTGTCTGCATCGCTGCCGGTCACCGCGGCGGGGTCGAACAGGCCCCAGTGCACGCGCACGAAATCGCCATGGACGACGGGGCAGGTCTCGTTGGCGGCGCTGTCGCAGACGGTGACGATCAGGTCCATCGGTGCGGCGGTCTGCGCCGAAAACTCGTCCCAGGATTTGCTGCGCAGGTTGTCGGTGGGAAAACCTTCGCGCTGCAACTGCTCGATGGCGAACGGATTGACCCGGCCGGCCGGCTGGCTGCCGGCGCTGTAAGCCTCGTAACGGCCCACGCCCCAGGCGCGCAAGGTGGCTTCGGCCAGCACGCTGCGTGCGGAGTTGCCGGTACACAGGAAAAGGACGCGTCGGGTCATGGGAAGGCTCGCTGATGGAAGAAAAAGTGGGCAGCCGGACGACTTCAGGACGTGCAACTTGCAGACGGCGGACAGTCGCTTCCATCACCTGCGCAGCAGTTTTCGGTGAGATAAGCGACCAGCGCGGTCATCGCGTCGAAGTCGGCCTGGTACCGGATAGTCCGGCCGCGCTGCTCGCTGGTGATCAGTCCGGCGGCGGCGAGCGCCTTGAGATGGAAGGAGAGAGTGGCCCCCGGCAGGTCCAAGGCCTCGGCGAGGTCGCCTGGCAGGCGTCCACTGCGGCCGGCCTGGACCAGCAACCGGAACACGGAAAGCCGGGTGGTGTGGCCAAGAGCGGATAGGGCATTCGTCGCGGCTGCGTGTTCCATATTTCTAGAATAGTCGAAATATTGAGGCAAGGGAGTATGGTGATCGGTTTTTCCTGATGTCTGCCCTGCGAAACCTCCCGCCACCGAGCGCATCGCGCCCGCGGCGCGGCGGGGGATCGCGGAGGCGCATGCACCTCCGCGATCCCCCGCCATCCAGAACGAACGGCGCTATGCCTGCTTCAGAACGTGTAGCGCAGGCCCATCGTCAGGCTGCGTCCGCGCAACGGCGACTGGTCCTTGACGAACGAGGTGTGCACGTACGCGGTTTCGTTGAGCAGGTTGGTGCCGCGCAGGTAGAACTCGGCCTGCTGTCGCGCGGTGAGGTCGAGGCGATAGGCCAGGGTGCCGTTGACCATGTTGTAACCGCCGGTTTCGGTCTCGTAAGACGCGATTCGGTCCTGCGAGAAATTGCGGTAGTACTCGGCATCGGCGGTGTAGGGCCCGTTCGTCCACTGGTAGCGGGCGCCCAGCCGGGCCGGCGGGATGCGTGGCAGGTTGTCGTCCTCGCTCCGCAGCGAAGCGCGCACGTAATCGCCAAAGACGGTCAGCTGGTGCGCGGGCGCCAGGCGGAAGCTCACCTGGCCGTCGAGGCCGTTGAAGGTGGCGTCGGCCGCGGTGTAGACCAGGAACTTGTGCGGCACACCGGTTTCGCTGTCGGTGCCGAACAGGCGTGCGAACACGTAGTCGTCGATGTTCTGGTGGAACACGCCCACCTCGAACTCAACGCGGCCGCCGACCTTGCGCAGCTTCAGGTCGGCCGAGCGGGTGGTTTCCAGCAGGTCCGGCCTGCTCGAGGGGAAGGTCGGCGAGACGCCGCCCGAACGCACCAGTCCTACTTCGTAGCTGTTGGCGGCGAGGTTATTGCCGTAGGCGTAGAGCTCGCGCACGCTCGGTGCGCGCTGGGTGCGACCGATCGACAGCGCGGTCGAATACCCGCCGCCCAATCTCCAGTTGGCACCGATCGAGGCCGACACCGGGCTGACCTTGGAGTCCGGGTTGCGGGCGAAGAACGCATCGAGTTCTTCATCGCGGATGACCTCTTCCCAGTTCGGCCCGTACCACTCGGTGAACAGGTCTTTGTATTCGTCCGACAGCAGGTGCCGGAATTCGGGCGCCGGCACGGTGATGTCGCGCCAGTCCTTGCGCGCAGCCACCGTAAGGTCGACGTTGCCGAACGTCCGCTGCTCGCTCAAGAAGACGCCGATGTTCTTCGTGTTGTGGAAGTACGGCGGCTCAAGCCCATAGCCGTTCTCGGGGAAGGGCACGTGCAGATTGTTGACGTTGAGGCCGCTGAAACTGCCGTCGGTGAACTGGACACCGAACACGCCGGTGAACCCCAGCAGTGGCACGTGCGTGACTTCCAGCCGGACATCGTCGACATCGTTGGTGTAGCGGTTGAAGAGCGCCGGGCCGTCGATCTCGTTGTGGGCGTAGTCGGTCGACGTCAGGCGCAGGCGCACATGCGCAAGGCCGGGCAGGGGATTGTCGTAATCGGCGCGGACATCGGTGCGCTCGCTGCGCATGTCGATCCAGGCGGTGTGATCGTCGGACGAGCCGAACGGGTCCTCGAATCCACCGTGCGCCACACAATGCGGATCGGGTCCGTGGATGTGGCAGACGCCGTTCTTGTGCGAGTGCCCCGGCAGGCCGTAAGCACTTTCCTGGCGGGTATGTGCGGCGCCGATGTAGCCGCGCTCGGTCACCCACGAGGCGCCGAAGGATGCGGTGGTGCCTTCGGCGAACGAATCGAACAGGCGTCCGCCGGGAATGTCGTAGTCCTCGCTCAGATGGCGCGCGACTTCGGCGTGCAGCGCGATCTCGCCGACGCCCGCCGTCACGCGTCCCACGCCGGTGCGTTCACGATCCCCCGAGCCCAGCCGCACTTCCGCCGCGCCGGTGATGCCGGTCTCGGGCAAGCGCTTCGGAATACGGCCGTCGATCAGATTGACCGCGCCATTCATCGCGTTGCCGCCGTAGATCACGGCCGCGGGGCCGCGGATGATTTCGATCGCGTCCAGCAGCATCGGGTCGGTGGCGACGGCGTGGTCGGGCGACACCGCCGAGGCGTCGAAGACCGTTGCCCCGTCGGACAGGATCTCGATGCGCGGCAGCGTCTGGCCACGGATGACGGGACGCGAGGCGCCGCCGCCGAAGTTGTCCAGATGCACGCCGGGCAGGCCGTCGAGCGTCTCGCCCAGGCCCCCCTTGCGGCGATGCGTCAGGGCGTCCCCACTGAGGACCTGTACCGGCAGCAGGCTGCGGGTGGGCGCGCTCGCACGCTCTCCGGTGACGAGCAGCCGGTCGAGCTCGATGGGAGAGTGGGCCGCAGTCTGGGCGAACGCGACTGCAGGTGAGATCAGAAGGCTGGCGATGGCGAGGACGAGGAGGCGTCGCGTCGGTGTTGGGCTCATGGCGTTCTTTGCAGGTGAGGTGATGTCAGCTCGCGCGATTGGGACCCGCATCGTTCGATGGGCGGACACGGATCGGTCGATCGACTTGGAGGACGGCGCACGCAGCGACAGCCTTCGCGCCGGGAGTCGGGCGACGACGGCAATCGAACGTGTTCGGAGTGCGCCTCGCGAGGCGCGGGCAGCGCATCACGAGGCGCGCGATACCCCAAGCACGCTGCGTGTCAGCGCGCTTGTCGCAGTTCGCAATGCGGGAACGGGTGCCATCCCTCTACGCCCGCTCGGTTGATATAACATAACACCTATCGATGCCTTCGTACGGCTCTCGACAGCCGCTGCGCAAGAGCTGCAGGCCTGGCGCAGCGGGACACGCATTGGAAGGCGGTCGCGTCCACGTCGGGGCGTTCCCAGTGACATTCCCTCGAGACGCCAACCGCGCTCGCGTCCCGCTTCGGCCCTAATCGCCAATACGGGGACAGTGTTCGGCAGGGCAGGAAAAGCCCCCCGGAGCTTGCAGAAACGCCTGCGGCTCTTTGTCGCATGCGGGTGTTTGCAGGCATCCGTGCAGCATTGCGCCATTACAATTTGCACTTCAGCCTTGTGCGGTGATGCGCGTGCCTCGGGCGAGGTCGATCGCGTGATTGCCCGGATGTCATCCGATGTACGACTGGTTTCCCATCGTGTTCTTTGCGTTCAAGGCCGTCGTACTGGGTACCGGCATGTTCTTCGCCATCAAGTGGCACCACGATCAGGCGAAAAAAGACAAGCAGGACGCGCAAACCAAGGGCGACTCGAAAGGCGACGACGAGGCGTCGTGAGGACGACGCGCGCCGCTTGGCGGTGTTCGCTGGTCGTTTCGCGCTGGTCGGTCCGTTTCGCGTCTGCGGGCCGCGCAGCCGCCGCCCGCCCTGAGCGTCAGACGGCGCGCAACTTGGGACGTTTGCCGGTTGGCTGAGGCGTCTCGCCGCCGACGGCCGCGTATGCGGTGATTCGAGGCGCGGGCAACCCTTGATCGATCTGCGCACTGCCACGACGCCGTGCGCATGACGCGCTACCGACCGTGCGGACGCTAGGGTGGCCGGCCCCCAAATGACGAAGCACCATGCGCCATCGCAATCGCGGCGGGCAGCAGGCGGCCGCCCCCGACGTACATTCGCACCGCGTCCTGCTGGGGCAGGTGCTCGCAGCGAATCTGGTGATGACCGCGTTGCTCGCCGTGGCCAGCCAGACGGCCGAATCCGATGCGCTGCTCGCCAACACGCTCGAAAAGGGCTCGGATGTCATCGCCTATGCGCTGGCCTTCTGGGCCGTGGGACGCGCGCGCCGCTGGCAACGGTGGATCACCGTGGGGTCGGCGATTCTGCTCGTGCTGCTGGCCCTGGGCGTGCTCGCGCAGATCGCGCGCCATTTCGAGAATGGCGGGGAACCGGTGGGCGGCGCCATGATGGCCTTGGCCGTACTCGGCGCACTGGTGAATCTGTGGTGCCTTCGACGGATCCGGCGCGAACGCTCCGACTCGTTGAGCCTGCAGGTTGCAGAGGTTTTCACCTTCGACACCTTCGCCATCAACGCCTGTGTGTTCGCCGCGGGCGCGCTTGTGCTGGTCTGGGACGTCGCGTGGCCCGACTGGGTGGCAGGCGCGGTCATCGTCGTAATCGCGCTGCGCGGTGCACGTCTGCTGTTTCGACGGGCGTTCGCGAAAAGGGGATAGGCGCTTCTCACGCGCCGAACTGCGGCAGCTGCGATCAAACGGCGACAGGCTGGGCGCCGGAAACAGAACGGCCCGCAATGCGGGCCGTGTGTCTGTCAGCGTATCGCGCGGCTCATACCAGCCGCGTCAGCCAGCCATGGCGGTCCGGCACGCGGCCGTACTGGATGTCGAGCAGGTCCTTGCGGATCGCCATCGTCACCTCCCCCGGCTGCGCGTCGGCATCGCCCACGCTGAAGTCGCTGCCCTTGAGCACGCCGATCGGCGAGATGCTGGCGGCGGTGCCGCAGGCGAACACCTCGGCGATCTCCCCCGAGCGCACGCCCTCAATCCACTCGCTGATCTCCACGCGCCGCTCGGTGACGGTGTGGCCGCGGTCGCGCAGCAGCTGGATCACGCTGTCGCGGGTGATGCCTTCCAGGATGCTGCCGGTGAGCGCCGGCGTGACGACGCTGCCGTCCTTCTGCACAAGGAACACGTTCATGCCGCCGAGTTCTTCGACGTAGGTGTTCGTTTCCGCATCGAGGAACAGCACCTGCGCGCAGTCGTTGGCCACGGCCTCGCGCTGCGGCAGCAGCGAGGCGGCATAGTTGCCGCCGCACTTGGCCGAACCGGTACCGCCGCGGCCTGCACGTGCGTAGTCGCGCGAGAGCCAGATCGAGACCGGCTTGATGCCGCCCTTGAAGTAGGCGCCGGCCGGGCTGGCGATGACGTAGTAGGCCACGCGACGGGCCGGGCGCACGCCGAGGAAATCCTCGTTGGCGATCATGAAGGGCCGGATGTACAGGCTCGACTCGCCGCCGCCCGGCACCCAGGCTTCATCGGTCTTGACCAGCTGCCGGATCGATTCGACGAACAGATCCACCGGCAGTTCCGGCAATGCCATGCGGCGCGCCGAATGCTGCAGGCGGCGGCCGTTGGCATCGGGGCGGAAAGTCCACACCGAACCGTCGGCATGGCGGAATGCCTTTATGCCTTCGAAGATTTCCTGGCCGTAATGCAACACCGCGGCCGCCGGCGAGAACGTCAGCGGGCCGAAGGGCCGCACGTGCGCGTCGTGCCAGCCGGCGTCGACGGTCCAGTCGATCGCCACCATGTGATCGGTGAAGTGCGTGCCGAAGCCGGGGTCGGCGAGGATGGCTTCGCGATCGGCCTGCTCGCGCAGTTGCTGCGAGGGGACGATGCGGAAGGTGTGGATCGGCTCTACGGTCATGCGGCGTGGCTCAGATGTGCAGGGCGTGGCCGAGTGCGCGCAGCGCGGCTTCCTGCACGGCTTCGCCCAGCGTCGGGTGGGGGTGGATGGTACCGGCGATGTCCTCGAGCGTGGCGCCCATCTCGATGGACTGCACGAACGCGATCGACAGCTCCGAGACCTGCACGCCCACGGCCTGCCAGCCGAGGATGCGGTGATCGTCCGCACGCGCGACCACGCGCACGAAGCCGTCGGTCGATTCGAGCGACATCGCCCGGCCGTTGGCCGCGAATGGGAACATCGAGGCCTTGATCTCGATGCCCTGCGCCTTGGCCTCATCCGGCGACAGGCCGACAACGACCACTTCCGGATCGGTGAAGCACACCGCCGGAATCGCGGCCGGCACGAAGTGGCGCTTCTTGCCGCTGACCACTTCGGCAACGAGTTCGCCCTGCGCCATCGCGCGATGCGCCAGCATCGGCTCACCGGCGACATCGCCGATCGCCCACACGTTACGCATCGAGGTTTTGCACTGGTCGTCGATCTTGATCGCCTTGCCGGCGAGATCGAGGCCCAGCGATTCGAGGTTGAAGCCGTCGGTCTTCGGGCGACGGCCCACCGCGACCAGGATCTGGTCGGCGTCGAGCGTCAGTTCGGTGCCGTCCGGATCACGCACGCGCAGCGCGCCGTCATCGGTCAGGCCCAGCACGCTGTGCTTGGTCAGCACCTTGACGCCCGACTTCTGCAGGTGCGTGGCAACCGGCTTGGTGAGTTCGGCGTCGTAGGCCGGCAAGATGCGGTCCTGCGCCTCGACCACGGTCACCTCGCAACCGAGCTTGCGATACACGGTGCCCAGTTCCAGGCCGATGTAGCCGCCACCGACGACGATAAGGTGCTTCGGCAGCGCGGTCGGCGACAGCGCTTCGGTCGAGGAGATGACCTTGCCGCCGAAGGGCAGGAAGGGCAGCTCCACGGGTTCAGAACCCGTGGCCAGCAGCAGGTGCTCGCACTTGATGCGCAGGGTGCCGCCGTCGTCCCCGGCGCCCGCCACATCGACGGTCTTGCCGTCGACGATCGTGGCCCAGCCCTTGACCAGCTGCGCGCCGTTCTTCTTCAGCAGCGCGCTGACGCCGCTGGTGAGCTTCTTGACGATGCCGCCCTTCCACTCGACGGTCTTGCCGATGTCGATCGCCGGCGACTGCACCGTGATGCCCAGCGGCGAGGTGCCGGCGGCAAACGCGGCGGTCTTGGCGAATTCCTCGGCGGCGTGGATCAGGGCCTTGGACGGGATGCAGCCGATGTTGAGGCAGGTGCCGCCGGGGTTGACGCCCTCGACGACGATGGTCTTGACGCCGAGCTGGCCGGCGCGGATGCCGGCGATGTAGCCGCCGGGGCCGCCGCCGATGACCAGCAGCTGGGTTTCGATGGTGTTGGACATCAGAGACTCACTCCACGAACAGCAGCGCAGGGGTTTCCAGACGACGACGGATCGCCTGCACGAATTCGGCCGCGTCCATGCCGTCGACGATGCGATGGTCGAACGAGGACGAAAGGTTCATCAGCTTGCGCGCGACCACCTGTCCGTCCTTGAACATCGGGCGCTCGATGATGCGGTTGACGCCGACGATCGCGACTTCCGGATGGTTGATGATCGGCGTGGTGACGATGCCGCCCACCGGGCCGAGGCTGCTGATGGTGATGGTGGAACCCGACAGCTCCTCGCGCGTGGCCTTGCCGTCGCGTACCGCACCGGCCAGACGCGAAATCTCGGCAGCGGTCTGCCACAGGTCCAGCGATTCGGCATGCGCGATCACCGGCACCGACAGGCCCACCGCGCTCTGCGTGGCGATGCCGAGCTGCACACCTTCATAGCGCGTGACGATGTTGGCCTCGTCGTCGAACCGGGCGTTCATCTGCGGGAAGTCGCGTGCGGCGAGGATCACCGCGCGTGCCAGCAGCGGCAGCAGGGTCAGCTTGCCGCGCTCCTTGCCCCAGCGTTCGTTGAGCTTGGCGCGCAGCGCCTCGACCTCGGTGACGTCGATCTCTTCCACGTACGTGATGTGCGGAATGTTCGACCACGACTGCTGCATCTTCTGCGCGATCTTGCGGCGCAGGCCCATGATCGGAATCTGCTGTTCGCCTGTGCGGCGCGCGTAGCCACCGCCAGAAGTACCACCGCCGCTCGACTGCGCCTTGCCGCCGGCTTGCGCGTAGGCGTCCAGGTCGGCGTGCAGGATGCGACCGCCCGGACCGGTGGCCGGCACGTAACGCAGCTCGATGCCCATGTCCCAGGCACGACGACGTACGGCCGGCGAGGCAAGCGGCGCTTCACCTGCGTTGAGCACCCCATTGGTGACGGCGCCGCGGTGATTGGTGATTGGTGATTCGTGATTCGAAACAGCGGGGCTCTTGCCCGCGTCTGCCTTCGCGAGCTCCGGCTTGGACACGTTGGGCTTGGATGCCTCGACCTTCAGCGCTTCGGCCTTCGGTTCGGCAGGTTTGGCGGCAGCGGGTTCCGGCTCGGCAGCGCCGGCCTTCAGATTGCCGGCGCCTTCGACCTCCAGGCGGATCAGCTCGCTGCCGACGGCCATCATCTCGCCGGGCTTGCCGCCCAGGGAAACAACCGTGCCGGCAACGGGCGAGGGGATCTCGACCATGGCCTTGTCAGTCATGACCTCGGCCACGACCTGGTCTTCGGCGACGGTGCCGCCGACTTCGACCTTCCAGGCGATGACTTCGACTTCGGCGATGCCTTCACCGATGTCCGGCATCTTGATGACGTGGTGTCCCATGGCTCAGTCCTCCAGCACGCGGTGCATCGCGTCGATGACCCGGGCCGGGCCCGGGAAGTAGTCCCATTCCTGCGCATGCGGGTAGGGCGTGTCCCAGCCGGTGACGCGTTCGACCGGCGCTTCGAGGTGATAGAAGCAGTGCTCCTGCACCAGCGCGACGAGCTCGGCGCCGAAGCCGCAGGTGCGCGTGGCCTCGTGCAGCACGATGCAGCGGCCGGTCTTCTTGACCGAGGCGACGATGGCGTCGAGGTCCAGGGGCCACAGGCTGCGCAGGTCGATCACCTCGGCGTCGATGCCGGCATCCTCGGCCGCGGCCTGCGCCACCCACACCGTGGTGCCGTAGGTGAGGATGGTGACGGCCTTGCCTTCGCGCACCACGGCGGCCTTGTCGAGCGGCACGGTGTAGTAGCCCTCCGGCACGACGTTGTCGGCATGCTTGGACCACGCGGTGACCGGGCGGTCGTGATGGCCGTCGAACGGACCGTTATAGAGGCGCTTGGGCTCGAGGAAGATCACCGGATCGTCGTTCTCGATCGAGGCGATCAGCAGGCCCTTGGCGTCGTACGGGTTCGAAGGCATGACCGTGCGCAGGCCGGCCACGTGGGCGAAGATCGCCTCCGGGCTCTGGCTGTGCGTCTGGCCACCGTAGATGCCGCCGCCGCAGGGCGTGCGGAACACCAGCGGCGCACTGAACATGCCGCCCGAGCGATACCGCAGGCGCGCGGCCTCGGAGACGATCTGGTCGTAGGCCGGGTAGATGTAGTCGGCGAACTGGATTTCGGCCACCGGGCGCAGGCCGTAGGCGGCCATGCCGATCGCCGCGCCGGCGATGCCGCTTTCGGAAATCGGCGCGTCGAACACGCGCTGCTTGCCGTACTTGGCCTGCAGGCCGTCGGTGCAGCGGAACACGCCGCCGAAGTAGCCGACGTCCTGGCCGAAGGCGACCACGTTCTCGTCGCGCTCGAGCATGACGTCCATGGCCGATCGTAGGGCCTGGATCATCGTCATCGGCGCGCCGCCGGTGGTCTGTGTGTCGTTCTGGCTCATCTGGTCAGACTCCCAACTGCTGGCGCTGGCGGCGGAGGTGTTCGGGCATGTCCTTGTAGACGTCGTTGAACATGTCGGCCGCGCCGGGGCGGTTGTCGCTGCCGAGCAACCCGTGGGTCTCGGCTTCCTTCAGGGCACGGGCGATTTCGGCGTCGTACTCGCTGCGCGCCTGCTCGTGCTGTTCGTCGCTCCAAAGGCCGCGCTTGATCATGTGCGCCTTGAGGCGCTCGATCGGATCGCCGAGCGGGAAGTGCTGGGCGTCGTCGGCGGGCCGGTACTTGGACGGATCGTCCGAGGTGGAATGCGGACCGGCGCGGTAGGTGACCCACTCGATCATCGTCGCGCCGAGGTTGCTGCGCGCACGCTCGGCCGCCCAGCGCGAGACCGCATACACGGCCAGCAGATCGTTGCCGTCCACGCGCAGCGACGGAATGCCGTAGGCCGCGCCGCGCGCGGCGAAGGTGGTGTTCTCACCACCGGCGATCGCCTGGAAGGTCGAGATCGCCCACTGGTTGTTGACCACGTTGAGGATCACCGGCGCGCGGTAGACGTGGCCGAACACGAGCGCGGCGTGGAAGTCGCCTTCGGCGGTCGCGCCGTCGCCGACCCATGCGGTCGCGATCTTCGTGTCGCCCTTGATCGCCGAGGCCATCGCCCAGCCGACGGCCTGGATGTACTGGGTGGTGAGGTTGCCGGAGATCGAGAAGAAGCCGGCGTCCTTGTAGGAGTACATGATCGGCAGCTGGCGGCCCTTGAGCGGGTCGGCGGCGTTCGACAGCACCTGGCACATCATGTCGACCAGTGAGACGCCCTTGGTGATCAGGATGCCCTGCTGGCGGTAGGTCGGGAACTGCATGTCGCCCTCGCGCAGCGCCAGCGTCTGGCCGACCGCGATGGCCTCCTCGCCCAGGCACTGGATGTAGAACGAGGTCTTCTTCTGGCGCTGGGCGATGAGCATGCGCGCGTCGTAGGCGCGGGTCTTGAGCATCGCGTGCATGGCCTGCCGCAGCACCTCGTCGTCGATGTCGGCCGCCCACGGGCCGACCGCGTCGCCGTTGTCGTCGAGCACGCGGACCAGCTGCGTTGTCAGCGGCGTGGTCTGGCTGGCGGTGACATCCAGCGCGGGCTTGTCGACCGCGCCGGCCGGGCTCAGCTGCAGATAGGAGAAGTCGGTGGCCTCGCCCGGACGGGCGCTGGGCTCGGGCACGTGCAACCGCAAGGGGTCGGTCACGGCCGGATTCGGGGATGAAGACATGTCAGAAGCCTCGCTGGACATGGGACATGGAACGGCGGACGGGCCGGCGGCGGGGGACGCTGGCAATGGCGTGGCGCGCATCCGGAACGGACCGCGCGGCAGAGGTGCGTGCGGCGGGCACGGGCCAGATGGGACGGAACGGGGCACAGGGCAACAACGCTTCTCCCGGTCGAGCGGACCCGGGTCCGCGGTGTTCAGGCGCAAAGGGCGCATTTCGCCAGTCGTGAAGTCTACGGGCGCGGTTGCTCATCGTAAATTTGTTTAATTGACTATGAGGTATTGTTTATTCAGATACCCCGGTTTCGACGGAGTGGCGCATGCAGATCCCCGCCAACATGTCGCTGCGGCAGCTGCGTTACTTCGCCGAGGCCGCGGAACTCGGCCAGTTCTCGCAGGCCGCGCGCAAGCTGCACGTCTCCCAGTCGGTGATCACCACCGCCGTGGCCCAGCTGGAAACCCTGCTGGGCCTGAAGCTGTTCGACCGGTTGCCCCATGGCGTGGTGCTGACCGCGGAAGGCCACCGGTTCCACCAGCACGTGCGACACATTCTGGACACGCTGCAGGATGCCTTGAGCGAGCCGATGTTCCTGGCCAACACGCTCGCCGGCAGCGTGCGGGTGGGGGCGTCCTACACGGTGCTCGGCTATTTCCTGCCCAGTCTGCTGGCGCGCTTCAAGCGCTCGCATCCGCAGGTGGAAATCGACCTGATCGACATGGACCGGGCGGAAATCGAACGGGGCGTGGCCGACGGCCGCCTCGATTTCGGCCTGTGCATCATCTCCAACATGTCCGAGCCCTACGTGCTGCGACGGCAAGTGCTGATCCAGTCGCGCCGCCAGCTGTGGTTGTCGGAAGCGCATCCGCTGGCGCAGCTGCCGTCGATCTCGCTGGCCGACGTCGCGTCGCATCCCTACATCATGCTGAAGGTCGACGAGGGCGAGGCCTCGGCGATGCGCTACTGGCAGTCGGCAGGGCGCACGCCCAGCATCGCCTTCCGCACCTCGTCGCTGGAGGCGCTGCGCGGGCTGGTCGGCTACGGCTTCGGCGTGAGCATCCTGTCGGACATGGTCTACCGCCCATGGTCGCTGGAAGGCCGGCGCATCGACGTGCGCACGCTGTCGGATGCGATTCCGCCGATGGAGGTCGGCTTGGTCTGGCGGCCGGACGAACCGCTGTCGCCGCCGGCGCACGCGTTGCATGAATTCCTGGTGTTCGCCTGTGGCGCCTGACGCGACACGACGCAGCGAAACCTGTCCGGCGGGCCGGCGATGACGCGCGCACGCGGCGAGTTCCGCGGGAACAAGAGCCAACTGCCGAGCAAGCCGTGCGCGGCCTGCGGCCGCAAGATGAGCTGGCGCAAGGCCTGGGCAAAGAACTGGGAGGCAGTGCGCTACTGCTCGGAACGGTGCCGGCGACAGAAGCCCGCTTCGCCACCGGCCCTCGGACGGGCCGATGGCTGACGATACCGTGCGCACGCTGATTCTCGTGCTCGGTGACCAGCTCGATGCGGACGCTGCCGCATTCGATGGTTGCGACCCCGCGACCGATGCGATCTGGATGGCCGAGGTTGCCGAGGAATCAACCCACGTGTGGTCCACGAAGATGCGCACCGCGCTGTTCCTCAGTGCAATGCGGCACTTCGCGCAGGACCGTCGCAGCGCCGGGTGGACCGTGCACTACCGCGTGCTCGACGACATCGACAACCGTGGCGATCTCGCCAGCGAGCTGGGCCATGCGCTCGTGACGCTGCGGCCGAGCCGGCTGCGCATGACGGCGCCCGGCGATTGGCGGGTGCTGCAGACCATCCGCGCGACCGCGGTCGCTGCCGGCGTACCGCTCGAGATCCAGGCCGACCGGCATTTCTATTGCGATGTCCGCGACTTCGCGCAGTGGGCGCGCGGCCAGCCCGAGCTGCGGCTGGAAACCTTCTATCGGCACCTGCGTCAGCGCCACGGCGTGCTGATGGACGCCGACGGTCCTGCCGGCGGTCGCTGGAACTTCGACACCGAAAACCGCGCGCCATTCGGGGCACAAGGACCAGGCATCACGACGCCGCCCTTACAGGTCGAGCCCGACTCCATCACGCGCGAGGTGCAAGCCCTGGTGCGCACGCGTTTTGCCGATCATCCCGGCGCACTCGATGCGTTCGCCTGGCCGGTCACGCGGCCGCAGGCGCTGGCCGCGCTGGCGCATTTCATCGAGGCGCGTTTGCCGGCGTTCGGCCATTGGCAGGACGCGCTGTGGCCACAGGCGCCGTGGCTGTGGCACTCGCAGATTGCGTCCGCGCTGAATCTCAAGCTGCTGTCACCGCGCGAAGTGGTCGATGCGGGCGAGGCCGCGTGGCGCGCGGGCAGGGTGCCGATCGCTGCCGCAGAAGGCTTCATCCGCCAGATCCTGGGCTGGCGCGAATACGTGCGAGGCGTCTACTGGACCCAGATGCCGCGCTACGCCGAATCGAATGCGCTCGACGCGCACGGGGATCTGCCGGCGTTCTACTGGACGGGCGACGCGCCCATGCCTTGCCTGGCCGATGCGCTGAAGCAGACACTCGAACTCGGCTACGCGCACCATATCCAGCGGCTGATGGTGATCGGCCTGTACGCGCAACTGATGGGCGTCGAACCTGCGCAGGTGCATCGCTGGTATCTGGCGGTCTACGTCGACGCGGTGGAGTGGGTCGAGATGCCCAACGTGCTGGGCATGAGCCAGTACGCCGACGGCGGGCTCATGAGCAGCAAGCCCTACATCGCCAGTGGCCGCTACATCGAACGCATGAGCGCGGGCAGCTATTGCAGGCAATGCCGCTTCGATCCGGGTGTGCGGACGGGGGCGACGGCCTGCCCGTACACACGCCTGTACTGGGATTTCATGCTGCGGCACGAAACGCTGCTGGCCACCAATCCGCGGACGCGTCAGCAGGTCCGCAGCCTCGAACGAGTGGATCCGGTCGAGCGTGAAACGATTCGCGCCGAAGCCGACGCTTGGCGACGCACGCAGCACTGAGGCGAACCACGAAACCCTGCGTTAAAGTCGCCGCCCGGCTGCCCTGCAGCGCCCGAACGCGATGACGACGACATGAGCAGCATGCATGACGCACCGAGCGCCGATGACACGCGCTGGATGGAACAGGCGTTGGCGCTCGCGGTGCGCGCATCGCGCGAGGACGACGAGATTCCGGTCGGTGCGCTGGTGGTCGATGCGGACGGCGCAGTGATCGGCGAAGGCTGGAACCGCAACATCGCCGAACATGACCCCAGCGCACACGCCGAGATCGTCGCGATGCGACGTGCCGGCCAATCGCTGGGCAATCACCGGCTGGTCGGCTGCACGCTGTACGTCACGCTGGAGCCGTGTGCGATGTGCGCGATGGCGATGGTGCATGCACGCGTGTCGCGCGTCGTCTTCGGCGCCTTCGATCCGAAGACCGGCGCGGCCGGCAGCGTGTTCGACATGCTCGGCGATCCACGGCACAACCACCGCATCGAGGTGACGGGCGGCGTGCTCGCCGACATTGCGGGCCCGATGCTGACGAACTACTTCCGCGCCAAGCGCGGCTTGCCGCCGCGTTGATCTGAAAGCCCTCCCCCGCAAGCGGCGGAGGGTTGGGGGGGGGGGCGAAGCGTCCGACGAGCTTGAAACGAGATCGGGCGAAAGTATCTGGAGCCCTGCGAGCCCGTTACTGCTGCAACCTGAGCGTTTGCCCCCATCCCGACCTTCCCCCGCACGCGGGGGAAGGCGCAGAGCAGCCCTCAGATCAACGGGCTGCGCCGGTTGGCCTTGCGGTGCGCGTCGTCCATTTCGGCGTTGACGGCGTGCACGGCCATCGTCGATTCCCGGGCCAGCAACAGGCTGGCGGCGAACATCGCCAGCACGCCGAGCGCGGCCAGGATCGTCGGTGCCGGGCCGAAGCGGTGGTCGAAGAACGAATCACCGGCGACGGTGAGGCTGGTGCCGACGAAGCAACTGATCGCCACGTACAGCAGCTGGCTGCCGCGCAGGATGATGCGGCTGCGCCTGCGCTGCAGCGCGATGCGCTCTTCGAGAATGCGGCGGTCTTCGGGGTCGTTGCCGTCGTCCTCCGACAACGCCTGCAGCAGCGAGCGCGTGCGGTCGATCACGCGCGCCAGCCGCGCGTTGGCCGAGCCGAGCAGGGACGCCGTGGCGGTCAGGAAGAACGCCGGGGCGAGCATCGCGGTGAGGATGGCGTAATGCGTCAAGGCGGGGTTGGCGAGCATCTGCGAAGGGAACACTGCGGATCGGGCGGCAGCGATGGCTGGGATATCATGCGCCGTCACGAAGTCGAAGGCGAACACCCGCATGAATGCAGACCGCCCGCGCGAAGGGCGACTGGTCTGGATCGACCTGGAGATGACCGGGCTCGATACCGACCACGACCACATCCTCGAGATCGCAACCATCGTCACCGATGCCGAACTCAACGTCCTGGCCGAGGGGCCGGAACTGGCGATCGTGCAGCCGCTCGAGGTGCTGGAGGGAATGGACGACTGGAACCGCGGACAGCATCGCCGCTCGGGCCTGTGGCAGCGTTCGCTGGAGCAGGGCGTGGGCCTGGCCGAAGCGCAGGCGCGCACGCTCGAGTTCCTCAAGGTATGGGTGGATCCAGGCAAGTCGCCGATGTGCGGCAACTCGATCTGCCAGGATCGCCGCTTTCTGCACCGGCAGATGCCCGCACTGGAGAAGTTCTTCCACTACCGCAATCTCGACGTCAGCACGCTCAAGGAGCTGGCGCGGCGCTGGGCACCGCAGGTGCTGGGCGGATTCACCAAGCACTCGGCGCACACCGCCCTGAGCGACGTGCGCGACTCGATCGACGAGCTGCGCCACTACCGCCGTTCGATGGGCCCGATGTCAGGCCTGTGATGCACACCGGCCGCCGAAGCGGCGGCCGGAACAGGGCTCAGGCCGCGACATCGTCGTTGGACGGCGCGCGCGGGGCAGGAGGCGGCAGCGACGTGCGCTTGCCGCTCTCGTCGTACAGATAAAGATGTGTGTCGCGCTGCGGATAGGGGATGTTGATGTCCGCCGCGTCGAATGCCTTCTTGATGTTCTCCAGCAATGTGACCTTGGTGCCGAACCAGTCCGCAGACTTCACGAAGCAGCGGATCCCGAGGTTGACCGAGTTGTCGCCCAGCTCGTAAACGACGACGTCGGCGGCGGGCTCCTCGAGCACACGCGCGTCGGCGCGTATCTGCGCCATCGCCACCTGGCGGGCCTGCTCGATGTCATCGCCGTAGCCGATGCCGATCACCAGCTCGACGCGGCGGACGCCTTGTGTAGTGAGGTTGGTGATCACCGCCGAGGTGATCAGGTTGTTGGGGATGGTATGCAACTGCTTGTCAGCGCCCTCCATGACGCTCTGGAAGATCCGCACCTCGCGGATCGTGCCGGTCTGGCCGGCCGCGGTCACCACGTCACCCACGCGGAACGGCCGTAGCGTCACCAGCATCACGCCCGAGGCGATGTTCGACAGCGAGTCCTTCAGGGCCAGGCCGATCGCCAGGCCGGCGGTGCCGATGACGGCCAGCAGCGGCGCGGTCTGGACACCCAGGGTGCCGAGCGCCGCGACCACGACGATGATCACCGCGCCGATGTAGGCCACGTTGCGCAGGAAATCGCCGAGCATCGGGTCCAGCCCGAAGCGCGTCAGGGCCTTGGGCACCATGCCGGTGAGGCGACGCGCCAACCACAGACCGATCAGCAACACAGCGGTGGCCTTGAGGAGCGTTGGCCCCCACAACACGAGCAGCTGCTCCCAGTTCACGCGTTCAAGTTGGAACACGACGGTTTCCTCCGGGGGATTGGGGATTCAAGAAACGAAAAACCCCGCCGGAGCGGGGTCCTCGAGCGCCAGCATTGCCGACGCGATATCAACAGCGCGTCAGGCCTGCGTGGCGGCTTTCGACTTGGCGAGCTTGAGCCAGGTATCGACCACCGTGTCGGGATTGAGCGACACCGACTCGATGCCTTCCTCCATCAGCCACTGCGCGAGATCCGGATGGTCGCTCGGACCCTGGCCGCAGATGCCGACGTACTTGCCCTTGGCACGGGCGGCCTGGATGGCCATCGACAGCAGCTTCTTGACCGCCGGGTCGCGCTCGTCGAAGAGGTGGGCAACGATCGACGAGTCGCGATCCAGACCGAGCGACAGCTGGGTGAGATCGTTCGAACCGATCGAGAAGCCGTCGAAGATGTCGAGGAACTCGTCGGCCATCAGCGCGTTCGACGGCACCTCGCACATCATGATGATCTTGAGCCCGTTCTGGCCCTGCTTGAGGCCGTTCTTCTCGAGCACCTCGACGACCCTGCGGCCTTCGTCGAGCGTGCGCACGAACGGGATCATCACCCACAGGTTCTCCAGGCCCATCTCGTTGCGGACCTTGAGCACGGCCTGGCATTCAAGTGCGAACGCATCGGCGAAGCTCGGGTCGACATAACGGCTGGCACCGCGGAAGCCGATCATCGGGTTCTCTTCGTGCGGCTCGAACTTGCTGCCGCCGATGAGGTTGGCGTACTCGTTGGACTTGAAGTCCGACAGGCGCACGATCACCGGGTTGGGCGCCACCGATGCGGTGAGCGTGGCAATGCCTTCGGCCAGGCGGTTGACGTAGAACTCCACCGGGCTGCCGTAGCCGACGGTCTTGGCGTCGATCTTCTTCTTCGTCTCCGCATCCTGCTTGTCGTACTGCAGCAGGGCGTTGGGATGCACGCCGATGTGCGCGGCGATGATCATTTCCAGGCGCGCCAGGCCGATGCCGGCATTGGGCAGCTGGCCGAAATCGAACGCGCGCTCGGGGTTGGCGACGTTCATCATGATCTTCAGCGGCGCCTCGGGCATCGAGGTCAGGTCGGTCGTGGTGCGCTCGAACGGCAGCTTGCCGGCGTAGATGAAGCCGGTGTCGCCCTCGGCGCAGCTGACCGTGACCTCCTTGCCGTCCTCGATCGTCTCAAGCGCATTGCCGGTGCCGACGACGGCGGGCACGCCGAGCTCACGCGCGATGATCGCCGCGTGGCAGGTACGGCCACCGCGGTTGGTGACGATGGCCGCGGCGCGCTTCATCACCGGCTCCCAGTCGGGGTCGGTCATGTCGGCGACCAGCACGTCGCCCGGCTGCACCTTGGCCATGTCGTCGAGCGAACGCACGACACGCGCGACACCGGCGCCGATCTTCTGGCCGATCGCACGACCTTCGCAGACGACTTCGCCACGCTGGTCGAGCGAGAAACGCTCGATCTGGGTGTTCTTGGCCCGCGACTTCACCGTCTCCGGTCGCGCCTGCACGATGAAGAGCTTGCCGCTGGCGCCGTCCTTCGCCCACTCGATGTCCATCGGGCGCTTGTAGTGTTCTTCGATGGTCAGCGCCTGGCGCGAGAGTTCCTGCACATCCTCGTCGCTGATCGAGAAGGTGTTGCGCAGTTCGGCCGGGGTGTCCTCGATGCGCACGCGCTCGCCCGGCACGTCCGAATACACCATGCGCAGCTGCTTGCTGCCGATGCCGCGACGCAGGATCGCCGGCTTGCCGGCCTTGAGCGTGGGCTTGTAGACGTAGAACTCGTCGGGGTTCACCGCGCCCTGGACGACCATTTCGCCCAGACCGAAGCTCGAGGTCACGAACACCACGTCGCGGAAACCCGATTCGGTGTCGAGCGTGAACAGCACGCCCGAAGCGCCGATGTCCGAGCGCACCATCAGCTGCACGCCCGCCGACAGGAACACGTCCTCGTGCTTGAAGCCGTGGTGCACGCGGTAGGCGATCGCACGGTCGTTGTAGAGCGAGGCGAAGACTTCCTTGACCTTGAGCACCACATCGTCGGCGCCGGTGACGTTGAGGAAGGTTTCCTGCTGACCGGCGAACGAAGCGTCGGGCAGGTCTTCAGCCGTGGCCGAGGAGCGCACGGCGACCGCGATGTCACCACCGCCGTTTTCGGAAGCGAGTTGTTCGTAAGCGGTGCGGATGTCTGCGTCGAGGTCGGGCTGCAGCGGCGCGTCGATCACCCAGCCGCGGATCTCCTTGCCGGCCGCGGTCAGCGCGGCGACGTCTTCGACGTCCAGCGGCGCAAGACGGTCGAAGATGCGCTGGTGCAGATCGTTGTGGGCGATGAAGGCCTTGAACGCATCCGCCGTGGTGGCGAAGCCACCGGGGACCGAGACGCCGAGCTTGGCGAGGTTGCCGATCATCTCGCCCAGGGACGAGTTCTTGCCGCCGACCTGGGCCAGGTCGGACAGCCGCAGGTCATGCAGCCACAGGATGTTGCTCAAGGGGAGACTCCGTGTCGCGTTGGAACGAGAGTGAGACCGGGCACGCCCGGCGCCGAACCGCTATTTTAGCCACCCCGGGCGCGAAGACGCTCGTGAACGACCTGGTGATCCGATGTCCAGCCCACGCCCTGTGTTCTATGTCTCCGATGGCACCGGTATCACTGCCGAAACCATCGGCCACAGCCTGCTGACCCAGTTCACCGGGACGCAGTTCAGCACCAACCGTATTCCGTTCGTCGACTCGCACGAACGCGCCGGCGAAGTCGCAGCCCTGATCCGTGCACGCGGCGAAGCGATGGGTACCCGCCCGATCGTTGTCAGCTCCTGCGTCGACCCGACCTTGGCGATGGTGCTGGGAGAGAGTGGGGCACTCGTGCTGGACGTGTTCGCGCCCTTCATCGAACCGCTCGAGCGCGAGTTGCTGGAAAGCCGCGAATCGCGCGTGGGCCGGGCGCACGGCATGGTCGACTTCGACACCTATCATCGGCGCATCAACGCGATGAATTTCGCGCTCAGCCACGACGACGGCATGGCGACGGACTACGCCGAGGCCGACGTGGTCCTGGTCGCGGTGTCGCGCGCGGGCAAGACGCCAACCTGCATCTATCTCGCACTCCATCACGGTGTGCGCGCGGCGAACTACCCGTTGACCGAAGAAGACCTCGAACAGGACCGTCTGCCGCCACGCCTGCGCGCGCATCGCAACAAGCTGTTCGGACTGACCATCGACCCGGTGCGCCTGGCGCAGATCCGCCAGGAACGACGGCCGGATTCGCGCTATGCGCAGCTGGAGACGTGCAAGCGCGAAGTCACCGCTGCCGAGGCCCTGTTCCGCGCCGAGCGCATTCCGCTTCTGAGCACGACGCACACCTCGATCGAGGAGATCTCGAGCAAGGTGATGTCCACCCTCGGCATCGAGCGGGTGATGTACTGACTCCAGGCGGTCGGCGACTCGCCAGGGCGTTCCGGCGTCCGTCGGGACGCACGGTCCGCAGGGCGTTCTCCGTGTGGTTTCGACGTGGCGACCAGGAGCGGCCGCTCCAACCGTCAGGTGCGCGCAACATCCGCCATGCAAGCGCGGAGCAGGGCGCGCCCCAGTGGGAGAGATGGGGTTGCACGCAGGAAATGCCCATCCCTGCGCCGCTCGACACCCGTCACGCGATTCATCGCCGCGGATGTAGCATCGATCCATGCAGAAAGTCCTGACCCGCCACGCCCGCACCCCGACACTGGGGCGCTTCGGCTGGCTGATGGCGCTCTACGCGGAGAATCATGACCGCCTGGTGCGCATGTTCGATCCCGCCGTTCTCGCGCCTGGCCGTTACCGGTCAGCCGTCGCCGGCACCCTGCCGGTGTTGCTGGATGTCGTCGCGCAACACCGCTACACGACCGAACTGCGGCTCAGTTACGCGATGCTCGATCCGGTCACGGGCGAACCCGATCCGTCGGCGCACCTGCGCCTGTATCGCGATGCGGGGCAGGTGGAGGCAACGCATTGCTACGTTGGACGCCGCTGGCAGGACGTCATCGGCATGTTTCCGCCGCCGGTTGAAGTGGTCGATCACCGTCTGCGCATGAACACGTTTCTGGGCAAGTGGCTGCAATATCTCGACGACCAGGGACATGGGCTTGCATCTCTGCTCACAAATCCGGATGATGCGCGCCTCGATTGCAGCGAGGCCGGCGCCAACGGCTGAGACGTTCTCCGGAACGGCACGATGCGAACGAAGGGAATGCGAAATTCCTTGTTGACGTTTCTGAAACGCAACACTAGAATTCGCGCTCCCAAACGTGGGGCCATAGCTCAGCTGGGAGAGCGCCTGCATGGCATGCAGGAGGTCGGCGGTTCGATCCCGCCTGGCTCCACCACAATTTGTCCGGTGATCGCAACGGCCTGATCATCGGAATGACGCAAGACGGTTTTCAGCGTCCCCATCGTCTAGAGGCCTAGGACACCACCCTTTCACGGTGGACACCGGGGTTCGAATCCCCGTGGGGACGCCACTTTACAAACAGACGGGCAGCTCGCGAGAGCTGCCCGTTCTGCTATGTGCGGATGTCCGGCGAGTTGGATGTTCGAGCATCCGAGGGGCAGGGCGCCGACATGGCATCAGCTGTCGCTCGGAATGCGACCTTGCGGAATGCGCTGACGGGGCTATTGGACGTCGTCGTATCCGCGCTGGCGACGCGAGTGGATTCTGGTGCTCTCGCGTCGACCAGGCCGAAGCTGTTCGATGACGTCGGTGCCGAGGCATCACATCGGAATGGCGATTCCGGCCCCGGACGCTGAGCCAGCAGCGAGCATCGAGCGCGGTGTGTGCGATGGCGTCGGCCCCGAGTACGCGCGACGCGCCGTGACGCGCGGCAACCGTCAGACCTGATCGGAAGAGTCCGATCGGCTGCGTTTGCCTCGCAGCCGTCTGCGCGTTCGGTATTGCCTGTGTCTATGGCCGGCGTCGTGTGCGCACGCTGCGCGCGCCGTGACTTCCGGATGCGCCATTGAGCGCAGCGTTCCCGAATGCGGATCGCAACGTGCAAAGACTGACGCCGCCCACACGACCGGCTCGCTAAAGGTGATTGCCCTGAAGCAGTGGAGCGTTTCGATGCAGACCCGTTACGACGTTTACGAGCCCGACGAAAGCGGTCAACTCACCAGGACACGCGAAATCCTCGGCACAGTGTTTTTTCGCAACGAACGTTGGGAACTCGAAACCAAGCACAGCATCATCGCAGGCACCCTCGAAGGCGATCCGCTGACCCGGCATGTGTTCACGGACGCTGAGGGGCGCGAGTACCGGATCCATGACTGAGAGGATGGCGGTGCGAGGAACGCACCGCCGACGCGGCTCGAATCTTACATAATGTACATTATGCGAAGTTCAATGGCAGCGCGGATGCCGTCCCCCGAGCGCGCTGAACCACCATCCGGTGTCCGCCGCCGAGAAATCGCCCCGACGACAGCCAACAAATACCCAGTTGTAGACCGACAATTGCCCGCTATTCGTACAGGCCGCGACAAGTCGCCCTAATGCATCGTCAGCAGCCGAGAATTCGCCCAGTTCTTCTAGTGCTTGGCGGACGGTTGTGTCGGAATGCTCCACGCGCAGCACTCTAGTAGCTCAATCCAACTGGCAATTCGGCGTCCTTACAGGTGAACAAGTCGCCCGTTAGCTTTACAAAACCTCCGACAAGATGCCCAAGCTTCGAACTCAGGGTCAACGTCCATCCCAGCCTGTAGTAGGCACCGCACTTACGAGTGCTCCGCGTACGCACTTAACGGGTACATCTGAGGCAGTCAAAGGTGTACACCGAAGCTCTCGACGCACACATGCGTGTACACACATGCGACGTCCGCACTCTTAGGTGACCATTTATCCCTGAGACGAATTGCTTGCCCGTCGCGGACAACGGACAGCTTCTTTGGCCTCCAGCTCGGCCATGACGACATCGATCTCCCTTGATACCGATCGTTTGCCGCCACGGGACGCCTTCAATTAGCGCGATGGGACAGTCGCTCCGACTCTGCGGGTTCTTAGTCTTGCCGGATGAGACACGCATACGCACTCGAAGGCTGAGCGTCGGGTGGGAGCCGGGGCTCCTTCGCCACGAGCTGAGCTCTAAGGCCGGGCGGACTCTTTCTTCTTCGCAGGTTTGCGGGCTTTCGCGGTGGGAGATCGTTGTCGCCACGCCGCCTCTAGCGCTGCTGGCAGATCCTTGAGCTTCGCGAGTTGCTGTTCGAGAGCGTCCGCACGTGCGCGCTGGGCATCCGCCTCACGACGTGCCTCGACGGCCTCCGCCTTGGCCCGCTCGGCGCTCTGAAACGATGATTTCTCAGCAGATGCGTGTGCACGATGGGCGGCTGCTACCTGGCCCTTCAGTTCTTTGGCCTCTTGGCGCGCGAGATCGACTTCGCGGTGAGCACGATCCTCTATCGCACGAACATGCTGTGCTAGGCCTTCGCGCTCCGCCCGAGCCTCGTTGACCATAGCTTGTAAGCGATTTTCGACTGCTTGGCGGGCGACTTCAGCGTCTGACGCTCTATCGAGCGCGGCATTCCGCTGACGCTCCTGCTCTTTGATCTCTCCTTCAAGCTGGCTGACCAGGCGCAGCAATTCGGCCGTACGGGCTGTCGCAAGACGTTCGGATTGGGAAGCGTTTGCTACCGCTTCCCGCAATGCCATCGCTTCGGCGGCGAATCCTTCGCGCTCCCGGCCCAGTGCCTCCTGCGCGCTCAGAAGGGCGACTTGTTTGTCGGCGAATCCGTTCTCGGCCTCAGACCGGGCATGCTTGAGAGCCAGCGCCCACCACTCCCCCGCCAGCTTAGTGACCGCCTCAGGGGCCTCGGGCACCGAGAGGCTGCGCTGATGAGTGTCCAGCCGAGTACCAAGGGCACGCCACCAGGTCTCCAACCATCGAGTGACAGTGTTCGGCGACCCGGTGCCCAGGTGAGCGCGAATGCGCTCGACGGTTGGTCGTTCTCCCGCGTCAACGATCTCGTCGGCTGCAGTATGGACGTCGGATTCGGTGATGCCTCGAGCCATGGAAATGCCTCCTATGCGGGCGCCCTACTCTGTTGATTGCGTACTCCCGATAAGTGATGATTATCGCTAGTAGACGCTCTATTTCATAGCATATATTACATAGTATGAAACGAAATAACACATTGCCGGCCAACACAGCGACGGTCACCAGCCTTGTGCTGCCAGAACAACTGGCCCACCAAGCCGCCGATGCGGTTCGCGAATTGCTCGCCGAAGCGGCCGCTGCCAACACGACGCGCAGCTATGCGACCGCCCTACGCTACTGGGCTGGCTGGCACCAAGGTCGTTACGGCATCGAATTGGCGCTGCCTGTCAGCGAGGCTGTGGTGATCCAGTTCCTGGTCGATCACATCCAGCGCAAAAACAAGGCCGGTCTGGTCAGCGAACTGCCTTCCGCGCTAGATCAGGCACTGGTGGCCGCTGGCCTCAAGGCCAAGGTCGGGCCGCTCAAGCTCTCGACCGTGGTCCAACGCGTGGCCGTCCTGTCCACAGCACACAAGCTCAAGCGCCTGGCCAACCCCTGTGAGCTGCCCAGTGTCAGGACGCTTCTAAGCCGAGCCCGACGTGCTGCGGTCAAACGTGGCGAGCGACCCACCAAGAAGACCGCCATCACGCGTGCAGAGCTCGAGGCCATGCTGGCCACCTGTGACGATAGCCTTGAAGGCCTGCGTGACCGCGCCCTGCTCTGCTTTGGGTTCGCCAGCGGTGGGCGCCGGCGTAGCGAGATCGCAGCGGCCGACATGCGTGACCTGCGCAAGGTTGGAGATGACGGCTATATCTATCGGCTGGAGTACTCGAAGACCCAGCAGGCTGGGGCGAAAGCGGATTCGACGCCGGACAAGCCGATCCTGGGGCGCAGCGCTGAGGCGCTCTCGACTTGGCTTGAAGCGGCAGAGATTCGTGAGGGAGCGATCTTCCGGCGGATCTGGAAGGATCGAGTTGGCCCTGCCCTGCTCCCTGGCTCGGTGGCGTCGATCGTGAAGCGCCGTGCCCGTCTGGCCGGGTTGGAAGGCGACTTCGGGGCGCACAGCCTACGATCGGGGTTTGTGACCGAGGCCGGCAAGCAAGGCGTCCCACTCCCCGCCGTGATGGCGATGACCGAGCATCGTTCCGTGGCGAGCGTGATTGGGTATTTTCAAGCAGGTGCAGCAGAGGACAATCCGGCAGGCCGTCTTCTCAAATAGGGCCATCGCGCCCCAATGGCTGCCGACTCGGAATCGTGGCCTTCCGGCGTGCACCATTATCTGACTAAGTTCTGAGCTGATCCAATGATGCCGATCTCCACACCTCCTGCCGACCGCACCTTCTTCGACCTGCCAACGGATGAGAAGTCCAACATCGAGACCGCCGAGTTCCTGGCCAACTTTCGCTACGGGTCCAGAACAGGCTGGTCCGCGCTGTTGGAGTCCGAGCGCGTGCTCATCGTCTCCGAAGCCGGCATGGGCAAGACGTACGAATGCCAACGCCAGCAGAAGAGGCTGTGGGACGACGGCCGACCGTCGTTCTTCCTGGAGCTGGCCGTACTGGCGACGGATCCGTTGGAACGACAGTTTTCCGTGGAGGAACAATCCCGTTTCGATGCCTGGAAGGCGGCCCAGACCGAGCGCGCGTTCTTCTTCCTGGACTCCGTCGACGAACTCAGGCTCACCCAGCGTTCGTTCGACGCGACGCTCAAGCGATTCGCATCAGCTTTGGGCGCCGCCCTCGACCGCGCATGCATCGTGTTGACATCGCGGCCCACCGTGCTCGATCTGGAGATCGTCCGCAGTCGGCTCCCGGTGACGCGGCCGGAGGAAATGTTCGTGCCGGAGGAATACTTCGCCAACGTGGCGATGAGCGTTGAGAAAACGCCGGTCGCGCAAGTGATCCCGGAATGGCGCTTTGTCGCCCTGTCCGGGCTGGACGAACAGCAGATGCGCGCGCTCGCCGCCGCCGAGGGGGTGGACGATCCTGAGGCCTTACTCGCTGCCATCAACGCGCATCACGCGCACGATTTCGCGAAGCGGCCGCTGGATTTCCTGGAGCTGTGCGGGGACTGGAAGATCCACGGGCGCATCCGCAGCCACCGCGACCAAGTGGACAACAGCATCGGCATCAAGCTACGCCCCCGTGGCGACCGGCAGGAGCGAACACAGTTGTCGCCGCAGCGGGCACGCGAGGGTGCAGCACGTCTCGCGCTGGCCGCCCTGCTCTCGAGGAAGTTGACGCTGTGGCACAGCAGCGACAACGATCGCGGACGCGGTGACGCGACCTTGGAGCCGGCCAAGGTTCTCATCGACTGGGCCAACGACGAGGTGCAAACGCTGCTCGAGCGACCACTATTCGGATTCGCGACCTACGGGCGGGTGCGGTTCCACAATCGTTCCATCATCGAGTTCCTTGCCGCGGAAAGATTGCAGCAGCTGATGGAACGCGGCCTGCCGATACGAGCATTGATGCGCCTGCTGTTTGCGACGACGCCTGAGGGGCAACGTATCGTCAAGCCGTCGCTGCAGCCGGTTTCCGCCTGGCTTGCGCTACAGGTTTCGATCGTGTTCTCCGAAGTCCTCGCGCGCGACCCCAGCCTGCCGCTGCGATACGGTGACCCCGGTTCGCTGAGCCCGGCGCAGCGCACGCAGGCGCTGGAACGATACGTCGAGACGTACGGCGCCGATGGCTGGCGCGGCCAGCGCATCCCAAGCCTGCAGCTGCAGCGGCTCGCGACGACGGACCTTGACGCGGCCGTGGAACGGCTTTGGAAGCGCGGCATCACCAATCCCGAAGTCCGCGAGACGTTGCTCGAGCTGATGGCCGCCGGACGGATGGTCCGCTGCTCGGACATCGCCCACGGCGTGGTGACCGATCCCGTCAACGACGTGCGTGATCGCCTGCATGGGTTGCTGGTCCTTGCGGAGCTGGACGATCCGCGGTTGCCTGCGCTGCTGGATGCCGTTGTATCACCGGCGCCCGAATGGCCCGAGCAACTCGCACGACTGGTCATCCAATACCTGCTCCCGCAGCATCTTTCGGTCCCCCAACTCGTCCAGGCGCTCGCGCGCCTGACCACGAAGTCCCGCGACATCGGTGGTGTTTCGACGATGCTGCCGCTGGTGATCGCCAAGATGGACCTCGACCCGACTGGCTGGTTGGAATTGCAGCAAGGCCTTGCCGCGCTCGTGTCGGGAGCAAGCCATTGGGACGAACGGCATTTCCGGGTTAGCTCCGATCGCCAGGACCTGGTGCCCGCACTGCTGGTTGCGTGCCGTCGCCGTCTGGAGATGGGACGAGCCGCCGCCGATCTGTTCGATGCCATCGCCCTAGCTGGGCTGCTGGCAAGGCACGATCACGATGCGGGCGGAGACAGCAAAACTCTGAAGGCGGCGCTCGGCGAGGCGTCGAGCGACGTGCGTGCCGGCGTGTTCTGGGCGACCGACCACCTGGTTCGGACGCACCACCCAAAGGGCGAACGTGAGCCGTTCTTCCGGCTGTTCCAGTTCGGGTCGCACGGCGCGTACCAACTCGATTTGAAGCGGGATGCGGACTGGGTGCTGCGGGCCCTGTCGGATCCCGCCCGGTCGTCGCTCGATCGCGAAGTGGCCTTGGAGATCGCCCTCCAGTACTCGGGCAGTCAGCCCGACCGCACGGACTGGGCGAGGCAACTCATCGAGTTATCTAGCAGCAGCTCCGTGCTCCACGATCGCGCGAAGGCCTTCCTGGACTCGATCGAGAATCCGCCGCCCCCACCTGCGTGGCAGCGCGAAGACCAGAGGCGCAGCGAGAAGGCGCGTCGCAAGCAGGCAAGCAACCTGGCCAGTTGGCGGCTGTTCTGGCGCGAGCTGGACAACGATCCGGAGACCGCATTCTCGGTCGACAAGATCGACAACACCACTTGGCACCTATGGCACGCGATGGCGAAGGATTCGTCCGACCAGTCGTTCGCCGGATGGAATCGCGGATTCATCGAGCGCGTGTTCGACAAGGCCATGGCCGATCGCTTCCGGACGGCGCTCGCGGCAGCGTGGCGCAAGGACCGACCCACCCTGAAATCGGAACGACCGCCCGAAGAGCGCAACAGCTACCTGATGCGATGGCGTATGGGCCTCGCCGGCCTGTACGCCGAGGCCGAGGATGCGTCATGGGCCGTCAGACTTACTGCCGAGGAAGCCGATCTCGCGTGTCGCTACGCACTGATTGACTTGAGCCGGCTCCCGCCGTGGCTTGATGCCGTCATCCAGGTTCATCCGACCGTCGTCGATGCCGCCATCGGCAATGAGCTCTCGGCCGAACTCGAGGACACGGACGAGAAGCACGCCTCGCTGCTGCAGGAAATCTCCAACACGTCCACACCGATCGTCTCATTCTTCCTGCCACGGATCCGGACGTGGCTCAAAGCGGTGCTCGCCGACCAGGACACCGCCGTCGCGGGGATGGACAAGGTGGGACGCGCCATCACCCTGCTGCTGGAACATGGTCTCGCCGAAGACGCAGCCGATGTCCTCGACGTCGGGAGAATGCGGTTGCAAGGAACGCCCGACCCCTCGGAGACCAAGTTCTGGTTGCCGATCCTGGCGCGACTGGATCCAGCGGAATGCGTCGACACCATGGAACGACTGGCCGGGGCGATTCCGCCCGCAAAGCACTCCGTGGTCGTCGACTGGATCGCAGCCCTGTTCGGCAACAACGGATCCGAGGCGGACCTGTCGCGCTTCGAAACCCAGCCGGACCTGCTGCTGCGACTCGCCAGGATGGCCAATCGGCACGTCAGATTCGTCGACGATCTGAACCACGAAGGCGTCCACTCCATGGGTACCCGCGACTATGCTGAGCGCGGCAGGAGCGTGCTTGGCAATCGACTGCTAGGCGCCAAGGGTGCAGGCGCGTGGGAAATGAAGATGCAGTTCGCCAACGATCCGGACGTCGTGCACTTTCAGGACCGGATCCGGGCGGTCGCACTGGAGCAACTGGCCGAGGACTGGGACACCGTCATCCTGGATGAAACGGACGTCGTGCGGCTGGAAGCCGAACATGACTTCTCGCCCACCAGTCGCGTCGAGATGGCCGCACTGCTCAACGCGCGGCTGTGCGACCTCGACGATCTTCTCGTGGGCGACACGTCCCCGCGCGAACTCTGGGCGATCATTACCCAGGAACGGGTGCTGCGGAAATCACTTGCCGGAGAGCTTAAGAATCTGGCCCGCGGGGCGTATCTCGTCAATCAGGAGGCCGTCACCGGCGACGAGAAGGAAACTGACATTCGCCTCGCATCCACCAAGGAGCCGCTCGAGGCGGTCATCGAACTCAAGATCGGCGAGAACGGCTATTCGTTCACTGATCTGCAGCAGGCGCTCCACACGCAGCTAGCAGGCAAGTACATGGCACCAGAACACCGGCGGGTCGGATGCCTGCTAATCTCGATCTCCGGCGATCGGCATTGGCTGGATCCCGTAACCAAGACGCGCATGGAGTTCGAGGAGGTCGTTTCCCGGCTCGACATTGAAGCGAAGGAACTGGCGGCCAACCTCGGCTACGGGGCCCACCTCGTGGCGAAGGGACTGGATCTGCGCCCCAGGAAAGCAACATAGCGCCGCCCGCGCTCGGCTCAAGACGCGTGCACCGCATGAGCCCGGCGCATCACCATCCCGCGAACGGATATGGCCACCAACAAGAACCAGCATTTCGTGCCTCCTGCTACCTGAGGGCATTCACCGCCGGCGGCGACAACAAGATCATCAACATCTTCAATATCGATCGCGATGGCTACATCGCAGACGCCCCGGTGCGGAGCCAGTGCTCCGGCGATTACTTCTATGGCCAGGACCAGCGTCTGGACGATGCTATCCGCCATGTCGAGGAAACCTATGGCGCGGAAGCGCGGTCGCTCATCGCCGGATGCAGCACACTGAGCAGGAAGTCGGCGTTCGTGCTGCGGTCCTTCTGGGTACTCCAACACCTGCGCACCGAGGCGGCGTCTGTGCGTTTCGCGCAGATGACGCGCCAACTTGCCGATGCCATCGGCGAAGGCGAGGGTTTCGCAATGTCGATCAAGGAGGCCGTGTTGCTGGCGATGAGCTTCTATGTCGACCAGCTTCAATGCACCGACGACCTCGACATCTGTGTCGTTCGCAATATTTCCGGCGTTCCGTTCATCACGTCCGATGATCCGGCCGTGCTCACCAACCGCTGGCACTTCCACCGGCAATGGCACCTGACCAGGTCGTTCGGTCTCGGCTCGACCGGCATGATCGGCTTGCTTCCGCTGAGCGAAGACCTGCTGTGCGTCCTGTATGACCCGGAGCTCTACGAGCTTGCGTCCGTCAATGGCTTCCTGGAGAGGGGTCGTTTGCGGGAGAGGGCGAAATCCTACGCTAAGGCTTTGGCCAACGATATTCTCCGGTAAGATTGATGTGTTCCCAGGGGATAGGAGAAGTCGCTTGATATCTAGTATGACGTCTGTCGCACCTGCTTGATCGCGGCCGCGATAGCTAGATCGCGTTGCTCCTCTTCTCCATCCGCGTTCCAAGCTGCGGAAAGGCACCCATAAGCGTACGCCTGGTCGAGCAGGCGACGCGGATCGACGTCCAGCGCACGAGAGAATGCGTCCGCCATCTGTGCAATGCGTCTAGGATCGAGACAAAGGTCGTCTCTGTCAGCCGGATCGTAGAACATATTGGCGGCGCCAAAGCCCACTTCACCGACCAGACCGACGGGATCTATCACCAGCCAGCCGCGACTGGAGAACATGATGTTTTCATGATGCAGATCGCCATGTAGCCCACGCAGTTCCGAGGCATTGCTCATCATTTGATCGGCTATAATCGCCGCGTGGACGTAGTCAGTTTGACAACCTGCGTTTTGATCATCGCGCGCCCGCTGAAACAAAGCTGCAAAGCGATCCCGGATCGGGAGAAGGGCAGAAGGCAGGGGTTCCTCAGATGCGGCATACAGCTTCGCCATTAGTTCCGCTGCAATTTCGGTCGCCTGGTAGTCGCCGTGCTCGGCAACGATGTGAGAGAGCATTCGCTCCCCGGCATATTCGAGCAACATCAGATTGTTCTCACGACCGAGCAACCGGACTGCTCCCCTCCCATTGCGCCATACCAGATAGTCGGCCCCGCGCAGTTCATCAGCAATGTCTTCTATAGGTTTCAATCCCTTGACGATTGCAGGAGTCCCGTCTGGCAATGAAACTTTCCAAACGAGGCTGGAAAAGGTGTCCGCAATGAGAACAGGTTGCGAAACGTGCCAATGAGCAGGAAAAACAGGCGGCATGAACATCAACCCCAAGTCAGAGGGTCCAATCGCAGATAGAAGGCAAGGCGTTCGCGGTCGGGGGCTTCGATCCCCAATACATTGAATAGGACAGCGAAGGCGCGCTCTGCTTCATCTGGCGCTGCCCAGTTCTCTTCGGCGTTAGCAATCATGAGTGCCAAATCGGCATAGCGATCTGCTGTTCCGAGCCGCCCAAGGTCGATCAGACCCGTGCATTGAAGAGTTTTAGGGTCCACCATGAAGTTCGGCATGCAGGGATCACCATGGCAAACAACCATATCGGTGCGCTCTTGGTCGAGCCGCACCGGTAGCTCTCGTTCGACACGAGCCAAAAGATCGAGCTGCGGCGTACTCTTGTCCTCGTCCGGTAAGAAGTCGGGATTGACGGCATTGCGGGACACCACATCAACGGCGCGTCCGAACATTCGCGACAGCCTGCGCTCAAACGGACATTGATCAACCGATAGGCTGTGAACAGCGCCAAGTTGCTGCCCCATTGACGGCCACGCTTTGAGCAAATCCGCTCCAGACAGATCAGCCGCCGGTACTCCCGGAATTGCCGTTATCACCAAGCATGCACCCTCCTGTTCCTCCTGCCAGTTGATCACCTCGGGGCAAGCCACACCTCGACCTTTGAGCCAAATGAGGCGGTCACGCTCTCCAGCGAGCTCACCGCGGCGGGAAGCAGGTGCGATTTTCGCGAAGGCATGCCCGTCACCACGTCGAAAAACAAAATCACCAGATTCTCCGCCTCTGACAGGCAACCAGTCAGAATGCGATTCACCAAAAAAAATATTAGTTCGATTCAATGGAGGTTCCTTCAGTTTTCTGATGAAGCGCGGAGGTGGCTCAACCTGCGAAAAGAAACGAGTTGCTACGTAAGTCCGAGAACATGCTTTCCATGGTCTCTGAGCTCGCCTTTGGGACCGACATATCGGTAGAGAGTGACGCGCTCGATGCCGAGTTCCTTGCAGAGATCGGAAACTGAAGTATCGCGCTGGGCCATGGCGGCTTGCGCGAGACGCACCTGAGCTTTGGTGAGCGCGAATTTTCGTCCGCCCTTGCGACCGCGCGCTCTCGCGGAGGCGAGACCCGCCATGGTGCGCTCTCGGATCAGATCCCGCTCGAACTCGGCCAAGGTGGCGAAGATTCCGAACACCATGCGACCGGACGCAGTCGTGGTGTCGATCTGAGCGCCCTTTCCAGTCAGAACCCGCAGGCCGATCTTGCGGTCTGACAGCTCCTTCACCGTGTTGACCAGATGGGCAAGCGATCGTCCGAGGCGATCGAGCTTCCAGACCACCAGCACATCGCCGTCACGCAATGACTTGAGGCAGGCAGTCAAGCCAGGGCGATCATCACGACCGCCGGAAGCAAGATCATCATAGATATTGTCCCGTTCGACACCTGCGGCGCGCAAGGCGTCGTGCTGCAGGTCGAGAGACTGCGAGCCATCGGCTTTGGAGACGCGGGCATATCCGATCAGCATGTATCACAAACGTTGGTTTGAGGCGGCGCTTCGGCCACGATTGCATTGACCTCTGGAAATGTATCTCAACCAGCTTCATAAACAAAGCGTCTTGAACGCTATCAGATTTTGAAAAAGGAACATGTATGCCGCGTCGCGTCACTCTAACCGATCGGCAGAAAGACGCGCTGTTGCGCTTGCCGACTTCACAGACGGATTTGCTCAAGCACTATACGCTGAGTGATGAAGACCTTGGGCATATCAGGCTGCGTCGGCGCGCTCACAACAGGTTCGGCTTCGCCCTGCAATTGTGTGTCCTGCGCTATCCCGGCCGGGTGCTGGCTCCAGGCGAACTGATCCCTGCAGAGGTCATCGAATTTATCGGAGCGCAGCTTGGCCTGGGTGCCGACGATCTCGTAGACTATGCTGCCCGCGAGGAAACACGGCACGAGCATCTTGCCGAGTTACGGGGGCTCTACGGCTTCCGCACCTTCTCCGGACGTGGTGCGAGCGAGCTGAAGGAATGGTTGTTCCGAGAAGCCGAGATGGCGGTGTCGAACGAGGATATCGCCCGTCGCTTCGTAGCCGAGTGCCGACGCACCCGCACTGTCCTTCCCGCGACATCCACGATCGAGCGGCTTTGTGCCGCGGCTCTCGTCGATGCCGAGCGACGCATCGAGACGAGGATCGCCAGTCGGCTGCCTATGTCGATCCGAGAACAGTTGCTGGCATTGCTCGAGGAGACGGCTGATGATCGGGTGACCCGTTTTGTGTGGCTGCGCCAGTTCGAGCCTGGCTCGAACTCTTCGTCGGCCAACCGGCTGCTCGACCGGCTCGAATATCTGCAACGCATCGATCTCCCCGAGGATCTGCTTGCCGGCGTTCCTGCCCATCGGGTGACTCGTCTGCGCAGGCAGGGTGAACGGTATTATGCCGACGGCATGCGCGATCTCCCGGAGGACAGGCGGCTTGCGATCTTGGCTGTTTGCGTCTCGGAATGGCAGGCGATGTTGGCCGACGCAGTGGTCGAAACCCACGACCGGATCGTCGGCCGTCTCTACCGTGCTTCGGAGCGTATTTGCCATGCAAAGGTCGCAGACGAAGCGGGGGTGGTGCGTGACACCCTGAAATCCTTCGCCGAGATCGGGGGCGCCCTGGTCGATGCACAGGATGATGGCCAGCCGCTGGGCGATGTCATCGCGAGTGGGTCAGGGTGGGACGGCTTAAAAACCCTTGTTGCAATGGCAACCAGGCTGACCGCCACCATGGCCGACGATCCGCTCAATCATGTGCTCGACGGTTATCACCGCTTCCGCCGATACGCTCCACGCATGTTGCGCCTGCTCGATCTGCGAGCTGCGCCCGTTGCACTGCCGCTTCTGGAAGCGGTGACGGCCCTTCGTACCGGTTTGAACGATGCCGCGATGACCAGCTTCTTGCGGCCCAGCTCGAAATGGCATCGCCACCTTCGGGCCCAGAGGGCTGGCGACGCTCGCCTATGGGAGATCGCGGTGCTGTTCCATCTGCGCGATGCGTTCCGCTCCGGAGATGTCTGGCTTACTAGGTCCCGGCGCTATGGCGATCTGAAACACGCACTCGTTCCGGCACAATCCATCGCGGAAGGCGGTCGTCTCGCTGTGCCATTGCGGCCGGAGGAATGGCTGGCAGACCGGCAAGCTCGCCTCGACATGCGGTTGCGCGAGCTTGGCCGTGCCGCTCGCGCAGGCACGATCCCGGGCGGGTCGATTGAAAACGGCGTTCTGCATATCGAGAAACTCGAAGCCGCCGCGCCGACAGGCGCCGAAGATCTGGTGCTCGATCTCTACAAGCAGATCCCGCCCACGCGCATCACCGATCTCCTGCTGGAGGTGGATGCGGCGACCGGCTTCACCGAAGCGTTCACCCATCTGCGCACAGGAGCACCCTGCGCTGACCGGATCGGGCTAATGAACGTTATCTTGGCGGAAGGGATCAACCTCGGCTTGCGCAAAATGGCGGATGCGACAAACACCCACACCTTCTGGGAATTGATCCGCATTGGACGGTGGCATGTCGAGGGCGAAGCCTATGACCGGGCGCTGGCCATGGTGGTCGAGGCACAGGCAGCGTTACCCATGGCCCGGTTCTGGGGCATGGGCACGTCGGCTTCGAGCGACGGACAGTTCTTCGTCGCTACAGAGCAAGGTGAGGCCATGAACCTGGTCAACGCGAAATATGGCAATACCCCGGGCCTGAAAGCCTATAGCCACGTCTCCGACCAATATGCGCCGTTCGCAACCCAGGTGATTCCTGCAACGGCAAGCGAAGCGCCTTACATCCTCGATGGCCTGCTGATGAACGATGCTGGACGCCATATCCGCGAGCAGTTCACCGACACGGGCGGCTTCACCGATCACGTCTTTGCCGCATGTGCCATTCTCGGCTACCGGTTCGCTCCGCGCATCCGCGACCTGCCATCCAAACGGCTCTACGCGTTCAATCCGTCGGCCGCCCCGGCGCACCTGCGAGCGTTGATCGGCGGAAAGGTCAACCAAGCCATGATCGAGCGCAATTGGCCCGACATCCTGCGCATCGCCGCCACCATTGCTGCCGGGACCGTCGCGCCAAGCCAGATTCTGCGGAAACTCGCCTCCTATCCGCGGCAGAACGAGCTCGCGACAGCCCTGCGGGAAGTCGGTCGCGTCGAGCGCACCCTGTTCATGATCGACTGGATTCTGGATGCCGAACTCCAACGGCGTGCCCAGATCGGGCTCAACAAAGGCGAAGCTCATCATGCGCTGAAGCGGGCAATCAGCTTCCACCGCCGCGGTGAAATCCGCGACCGTTCCGCCGAAGGCCAGCATTACCGCATCGCCGGCATGAATCTGCTCGCCGCCATCATCATCTTCTGGAACACCATGAAGCTCGGCGAGGTCGTTGCAAACCAGAAACGCGATGGAAAGCTGCTATCGCCCGATCTCTTGGCCCATGTTTCGCCGCTCGGATGGGAACACATCAATCTCACCGGAGAATATCGCTGGCCAAAGCCTTAGCGTAGGATTCCGCCCCCTCCCGCAAACGACCCCTGGAGACGGCGTCGAGCGACGACGTCGCGATGTTGAACGAACATCAGATCCTCAACTACCATGCGAACCTGTATGCACGCGATGCCAACGAGCATCCTCGACCGCGATGTTCGCGGCCAGCCTCGGCGCGCCATCCTCCTGCACGACCCAGGTGCGCTGCTCTATGCGGCGGCCGTTGAGGATCATCACCGGGATCACGAGGCCACTGTCCTCCGCGCGCCGCCAACGCGTGGCCCGGTCCGAATCGCGCAGATCTTCGAACGCACCGGAGGTCGCGGAATGCCGGCGGTGCCCGCAGGGTTCAAAGGCAGATCTTGTCCAGGATGATCAGGATCGACACGAGGCCAGCCAGCAGGACAAGAAGTACGCTCCCAGCAGATCCTCGACGCCGCCTTGGCAGAGTTCGGCCAGCACGGGGTTGCCGCCACCCGGATAGAAGATATCGCTCACGCGGTCGGCTTGTCCAAAGGCGGCATCTGACTACCTCACAGACCCGTGAGGTGCACAAGCGGTTGCTGATGGACATACTGCGCCCCGCATGAACCGTACGGCTCTGGCGCTGTGCCGCTGCGCGCACCTGATGCTGCTCGCCGCCGCACTCGGCCTGACCGTCCGGGGATAGCGCAGGCCACGCTGCCGACACGGGACGAGATGGCCTTGCGTCATGGGCGCGACCGGCCAGGTGACCCGGACCGGCGCGCATATCGCGGGCATGACCCGCTCCTGCGGAACGCGGGCCGGATCAACCAGGCCGCGCTTGCGCGGCAGCGGTACGCGAACGTCCAGCCCCGGGAATCAGCAGCTTTTCCAGCAGTGCGGTCAGCAGCGCCGCCGCCACCGCGCCGCCCAGGGTCAGCACCACCCGGGTCAGCACGGCGTAGCCCGGCTCGCTGGTGGTCAGCGAACTGCTCACCAGCACCACCGCGGCCGAGAACGCGAACTGGTACACCATCGGCGGCTGGCGGCCGTGCATCATCCGGCTGCCGAAATACAGGCCCGCGAGCATGACCAGCAGCAGCACGATCGGCAGGTGGGCGATGAAGGTCAGGCAGAACAGCAGCAGCAGGGCCACCAGCGCCCCGAGGATGGTCGCGACCACGCGCTGGCGCGCCTCCTCGAAGTAGGCCTGGCGGGTGGGAAACACGAGCACGAACGTGGCCACGACCGCCAGGATCATGTTGCTGGCGTCGATGACCGAGTACAGCCAGAAGCACAGCAGCAGTTGCACGCCGGCGCGGATCGCCGCCGCCCGCACGTGGTGGCCGGGCGCGGGCACGTACGCCTCGATCATCCGCTCCCGGGTGCGCGGCGGAAACACCAGATACAGCGCGGGAATGATCAGCAGGGTGGCCAGGGCGGCCTCGGTCATGCTGTCGCGCATCGCCTCCATGCCCGCGATCGAACTCATGCCCATGACCGACATCAGCACGGTCATCAGGATCACCAGCATGCCGATCGGATTGCCGGTGCGCTGGATCAGGTAGAACCCGGCGAAGAACAGCAGCGCCATCAGCATGATCAGCACCATCGGCATGGGTTTGGCCAGCGAGACCAGCGCCGCCACCAGCCAGACCATCACGATCAGCGCGATCGGACCGCCGAACGCCTTCTTCGGGTCGAACGCCTTGCGCATGCCGGCCATCAGGCCGACCGGGAGCGCCGCCAGCAGCGCCGGAATGGCGGTCTGCAGCACCGGCGCCAGTGCGAAGCCCACGACCGCCGCCGACGCCAGCCGGATCGCGAACAAGGGGTCGTCAGCTGCTTCCGGGCGCGGGGCGACGTACACCTTGGCGGCTCAGTAGAGGTAGCTGGCGATCGACTGGGCGCGATGCAGGCCCCTAGCGATCCATGCGACCGGGTTGTCGGTGCCGCTGGTGTAGACCACCACGCTGACCTTCGCGCCGGCATGCACCTGCGACGGCCATTCCTGTTCCGGATCGAGTTCAACCCGCACCGGGAAGCGCCGGGCCGGCTCGAACCAGCGCGTTTCCGGCGCGTTCTGGAGCAACCCGCCGGCGCTGGCGCGGCCCGGGTCGATCGCCCCGGCGATGCTGTGCACCTGCCCCTGGAAGATCGTGCCGGGCACCGCGTCGAACAGGATGCCGACCCGGTCGCCGGGCGCGATGTTGCCGAGCTGGTTCTCGCGCAGGTCCGCGGTCACCCAGGCGCCGCCGGTGTCGACGAAGGTCAGGGCCGGCGAGCCGGGGGCGGCGTACTGGCCCACCGCCAGCTGCAGGTTGGTGACCCTGCCGTCGCGCGGCGCTTCGACGGTGGCGTACAGCAGGTTCAGCTGCGCCTGCTCCAGTTGCAACCGGGCGGAGCGGATTTGCGGATTGTCGATGCCGCCGCTGCCCAGCTGCAGTTCGGCGCTGCGCAGTCCGGCCTGGGCCGCCTCCAGCTGCGCCTGCGCGGTGCGCAGCGAAGCCCGCGCGTTGTCGGCATCCGCGCGCGAGACCAGTTGCTGCCCGGCCAGGGCCAAGGTGCGGGCGGTCGCGGTGCGGGTGTTGTCCAGGTGCGCGCGTGTGCGAACCACCTCCGCTTGCGAGGCGGCAAGGCCGGCGGAGGAGGCGTCGATGCCCTGGGTTGCCTGCGCCAGCGCCGCCTCGGCCTGGTGCACCGCCAACTCGAACGGGCGCGGGTCTAGCGCGAACAGCGGCGTCCCCCGGGCCACGGCCTGGTTGTCGTGCACGAACACCTGCTCGACCTGGCCACCGACACGCGGCGTGATCTGGGTGACGTAGGTGGAGACGGTGCCACGGGAGGTGTACGGAGCGTGGCGGTCGGTCAGCACGTACCAGCCCGTCAGCACCACCAGCAGCACCAGCACCAGCAAGGCGACCTTCTTCGCCGGATTGCGCGGCGCGGGGGCGGAACCCGGGGCGGGTGCCGTTTCCGCGGCCGGCGGCGTCGGCTCCGTGGCCGCCGCGGCGCCTCCGGCATGCGCTGGCGGCGGGGCCGGTGGTTGCGCGCCCCCGCGTCCGCCGGACGGGGGGGCAGGTGTCTGGCTCATCGTGAATCCTCCCTATCCACGCCTGGTCCGCGCGTGGTCGATCGTACATGGGACGTCGCTGCTTGGCAGCCGCCGGCAATTATAGTACGATACCGTACCGTTTTACACCAACCGGCCCTGAATGCCTCCCGACAGATCCGCCCCCCGCGCCGGGGACCGTCCGCCTTCGCCGCGCACGCCGCCGTCCGCGCGCGGCAGGCTTGCGGCATCGGGCGGCCGCCCCCCGCGGGCGGTCTCCGAACAGACCGCCGGGCGCATCATCGACGCGGCGAAGACGCTGTTCCTGCGCGAGGGCTACGAAAAGACCAGCATGGACGCACTGGCGGCGGCACTGGGGATGTCGAAGCGGACCCTGTACGCGCGCTTTCCCGGCAAGGCCGAGCTGTTCCGTGCGGTAGTGCATTCGGTCGCCAAAAGCCACCTCCTCGCCACCGAATCCATCGACGTGGCGAGGCGCAGCCTGCGCAGCCAACTGCTGGCAGTGGGCGGGCGCCTGATCGAGGCCGTGCTCGACCCGGACATGGTCGCCATCGAGCGGGTGATCGCCGGCGAGGCGCACCAGTTCCCGGAACTGGCCACCCTGCTGAGCGACCTGCGCAGCGAACGCGTGATCGGACTGGTCGCCGGCCTGCTGCGGCATTCGGGCGTGCGCGGCCGCATGGGCAACGCCGAGGCCCGGCGCGACGCCGAGATCTTCGTGGCCCTGGTCGCGCTGCCGCCGCTGCGCCGGGCCGTGCTCCGCGCCGGTGACCACGACGATCCGGAACAGGCCGCGCGCATGCTGCGGCGCCGCGTCGACATCTTCCTGCACGGCATTGCCGGCGCCGGCCGGCAACAATAGTCGCGACATGCCGGATACCACCGCCACACCGGGGCACCCGAAGCGCAGGGCCATCGCGCGCGCGGCCGTCGGCGCGTTGCTGGCGCTGGCCATCTCGCTGGCCGGGCTGTGGGGCGCCTTCGCGCTGTGGTTCCAGCTGCCGGCATCCGCGCCGGTCCGCATCGCCGCGATCACCGCATGGTGCCTGCTGGGCATGGCGGCGCTGTCCACGCTCCCTGGCAGCCGGCGCTGGCGCCGCCGGGTGCTGCCGCTGTTCGGACTGGCCCTGCTCGGCCTGCTGGCCTGGTGGAGTACGCTGGCGCCCTCGCACGAACGCGACTGGGCGGACGACGTGGCGCGGCTGCTGGAAACCGACGTGGAAGGCAGCCGGGTGACGCTGCACAACGTGCGCAACTTCGACTGGCGCAGCGAGGCGGATTACACCCCGCGCTGGGAAACCCGCGCGTACGACCTCGACGACCTGGTCTCGGCGGACCTGGTCCTGTCCTACTGGATGGGCCCGGCGATCGCGCACACGCTGGTCTCGTTCGGGTTCGGCGACGGCGAACGGGTGGTGTTCTCGCTGGAGATCCGCAAGGAGCGCCACGAGCGCTTTTCCGCCATCGGCGGCTTCTTCCGCCGCTTCGAGCAGGTGCTGGTGGCTGCGGACGAACGCGACATCGTGCGCGTGCGCAGCAACGCGCGCGGCGAGGACGTCTACCTGTACCGGCTGGCGGTTGCGCCCGACGCGCTGCGCGAACTGTTCCTGGGCTACACGGCGGAGGCCAACCGGCTGCGGCACGAACCGCGCTTCTACAACACCCTGACCAGCAACTGCACCACCATCGTGTTCGATCTGGCGCGGAAGATATCGCCTGGCCTGCCGCTGGACTACCGGCTGCTGCTGTCGGGGTATTTCGCCGAGTACGTCCACGATCTCGGCGGCCTGGCGCCGGGCCACGGATTCGCCGAACTGCAGGCGCGCGGCCGGATCGTCGCGCGGGCGCGGGCCGCGGACGCCAGCGGCGAGGACTTCCCGCAGGCGATCCGGCGCGGCGTGCCCGGCATCCCCGCGCGCTCGCCGCACCGGGAGGCGCGATGACCACGGCAGGATCGCGGCGGTGCCGACGCGCCGGGCGCCTGGCGGCGGCGCTGTTGGCGCTCGCGCTGCTGCCCGGCTGCGCGATGCTCAGGGATTTCCAGCCGTCGGTCGAAGTCAGGCCGATGAACGCCGGCGAGTACATCGCGATGAAGCGCGGCGACATCCTGACCAGCGGTGCGTTGAGCACCGCGACCGTGCAGACGATCAGCGTCGCCGGACTGGAGCAGGACGGCTGCGCGCAGCCGTCCATGGACTGCATCGCCGCGCTGGGCGAGGCGAGCGGCATCGGCGACGAACACCGCATCTCGGCGCTGACCGAACTGTGGCTGCAGCACGCGATCGCGCTGTCGTCCGGACGCGCGCCGGCACCGCCGCAGGCGCGCGTCGACGCCTGGCTGGAGGTTGCGCGGCACGCATACGCCTATCTGTTCTTCACCCCCCGGACCCCGGGCGACCGCGCGTTCGAAGACCGCCAGACCCAGGTCATCGACTACTACAACCACGCGGTGCAGGAAGCGACGACGCGGCTGTTCCAGCACTGGCAGGCGGTCGACCAGGCCACCGCCATCGACGACATCCTGCGCGAGGCCGGATGGACCCTGCACAGCGACCTGTCGGGCGTACGCCTGCCGGGCGGCGCGGCCATGCCGGACGAGGTGGTGCCGGCGTCCGCGCTGTTCTTCGGCGGCCTGCGCAGTACCTACCGGCGCGACGGATTCGGCGCCGAACTGGTGGCGGTGGTCGAGGACGGCCGCGGCGCCGCGGCGCCCGCGCCGGAGGATGAGGCGCCGGACGCGGAACGGCGCACGGAGGAAACAGGGGCGGACGCGGGGGAGGCGCCGCGGCGGCGGCCACCGGGCTTCAGCGAGATGCCGTCGCCGGCGATGACCGTGCTGGCCCACTTCCCCGGCGACGACCTGCGGCAGGTGCTCGCCACCCGCGAGGTCGAACTGAACGTGCACGACCCCTACCAGGAGGCCACCGTCGAACTGCATGGCCAGACGGTGCCGCTGGCCGCCAACTTCACCGCCGGCTACGGCCTGTGGCTGGCGCGTTCGGGTTTCTCCAGGCAGGCCCTGCAGACCCTGCTGGGCCGCGAGCAGGGCATCGACCGGCCGCACCTGTACCTGATGCAGCCCTACGACCCGGACCGCAGGATCATCCTGATGCTGCACGGACTGGCCAGCAGCCCCGAAGCCTGGGTCAACGTGGCCAACGAGATCCTCGGTGACGAGACCCTGCGCCGGGAGTTCCAGGTCTGGCAGGTCTACTACCCGACCAACATGCCGATCGTGCTCAACCACGCGGCGATCCGCCGCGCCCTGGCCGAGACCCTGCGCACGTTCGATCCCGAGGGCACGGCGGCCGCTTCGAACGACATCGTGCTGATCGGCCACAGCATGGGCGGGGTGCTCACGCGCCTGCTGGTGTCCTCGGCGGACGAGGAACTGTGGGACTGGCTGCTGCACGAACGCGAACTGGACGAGGACCGGGAGGCGCTGGTCCGCACGCGGCTCGACCCGATAATGCGTTTCGAGCCGTTCCCGGGCGTGAGCCGGACGATCTTCATCGCCGCGCCCCATCGCGGCACCCATGTGGCCACCAACCGCCTGGCGCGCTGGCTCGCGCGCCTGATCCGGCTGCCGCTGACCCTCCTGGAAGGCCTGGACGATGCCGTGCAGGCCCTGGCCGGCAGCGGCGACGAAGGGGCGGGGCCGAATGCGGCCCTGCCCAACAGCATCGACAACCTGCGCATGGACGACCCCTTCATCCAGGCCGCCGCCAAGCTGCCGATTTCGCCGCGGGTGCGCTACCACTCGATCATCGCCCGGAGCCTGCCCGAGGTGCCGCTGGAAGAGTCCGACGACGGCCTGGTGCCGTACTGGAGCGCGCACCTGCCCGGCGCACTGTCGGAGCAGGTGATCGTCTCCGGCCACAGCGTGCAGGAAACCGCGCCGGCGATCCTGGAGATCCGCCGCATCCTGCACGAGGACCTGGCCGCGACCGAACCCGGGCCCGGGCCGGAACCTGTTCCAGCCACACCCGGCGATGCGGATGTGGCGGACGTTCCGGTCGCCTCACCCTGAGCCCGGAAAATTCCGAGTATGAGAACCACCGCTCTTGGCAGGAAGCTGTTCTTCGATACTACCGATAACGCTCCCTAGTCCACTAACCTGCTCCATCCCGTCTTGTTCCAACGTCCGCTTCCGGCCAGAAGCGGACGTTCTGGCTGACCCGAACTGCCGCTTCGAATCCACTCTTTCAGAGGGTCGGCAGGGATTCGTGTAAAAAACGGCCAAAGGTGAGCTAACTGCCTGTCATAGCTGACTTTCTTGGCCGCTCCAGCCACGCGTCAGAACGGAGCATTTCTTCTTCGAGGACCGGACAACGGGCCGTAACTCGTTATTTCACCTCGTCCCGGTAACTCCGCCAAGCCATGCGGAGTACCCGAGCGGAGGACCGCAGAAACATCAGCAACAGTCCACCGGCGATGACCAGATCGGGCCAGCCGGCATCGAACAGCCACACGCCGGCGGCTGCCAGCAGCACCGCAACACCCTCGTAGGGGTTCTGCCGAGATACGTGTAAAAGTGCCCCACAGATTTCAAATAATTCTTTATCGACAATGGCTTAGCCAGTTTTTTTCTTCTCTGCCGGTTGCGCCAGCAGATCGAGCGTCGGGCAAGGTGCGCCGGTCACCACGTGACGACATTCATCCACCAAGTGCTCAAGATCGGCTTCCAATTGTCGTAGCTCACCGAGCCGCCGCCGCACCTCGGCCAATTTCCGTTCGGTCAGCTGACGTGTCTCCTCGCAGGCGCGCTGGCCTTTGACCTCCAGCAACCCCACGATCTCGTCGAGACTGAACCCCATTGCCTGTGCTCGGCGGATGAACTGAAGCCGGCCGACATCGTCGGGTCCGTAGCGACGCACGCTGCCCATCGGGCGCTCAGGCTCCAATAGCAGCCCTCGCCGCTGGTAGTAGCGGACCGTTTCCACATGCACGCCGGCGGTCGCGGCCAGCCGGCTGATCGTCATTGCACTGGCAGCCATCAACTTGACTCCGTACTTAGGTACGGAGATTACCATGCGGGTATGGCCCAACGTCCCGCACAGTCTTCATTGCCTGCCCTCTTGGGCGCTGCCGTCGCGGCCACTGGCGCGTCCGTGTGCTGTGTCGTGCCGTTGGTGCTGGTCTTGATGGGCATCAGCGGCGCCTGGATTTCCAACCTCACCGCTCTGGACGCGTGGCGCCCGTGGTTCAGCGCGGCCACGTTGGTCTGCCTGGGCTGGGCGTTCTGGATGCTCTACGGCCCGGCAGCTCATTGTCGCACCGACGGCATCTGCGTCGAACCAGCGCTGTTGCGACGCCGGCGGCGCTGGCTGTGGTTCGCCAGTGGTCTGATCGCTCTGTTGCTGCTCTTCCCTTACTACATCGGCTGGCTTCTGTAGGAGTCCCACATGCGCAAGATCCTTCTCAGTTTGGTGCTCACGGCATGGATGAGCCTGGCTTGGGCTGCTACTCCCAAGCAAGTTGTTCTGCAGGTGGAAAACATGACCTGTCCGGCGTGCAGCATCACGATCGAGAAAGCATTGGACAAGGTACCGGGCGTCACAGCGAAGCGTATCGATACACATGCCGCAATCGTGACGGTGGCATTCGATACCGAGCGCACCAACACGGCCGCCATCGCGAAGGCCATCACCGATGCCGGCTTTCCTGCCACCGTTAAGGTGGGCACAAACGGTGGCTGAAGTGCAGTTGCAGAGCACGCTTACGTGTCCGGCATGCGGACACCAGGCAACCGAAACCATGCCTACCACGGCGTGCCAGTTCTTCTATGAGTGCCCCGCCTGCCATGTCCTGATGCACCCGAAAAAAGGCGATTGCTGCGTGTTCTGTTCTTACGGCACGGTGCCGTGCCCGCCCATCCAGCAACACAGCTCCTGCGGCAGTACTGGCTGATCCACGCTACGCCGCCAGGGCCAGCTCGATTTCGTACGGTTCCGGCAGCGCGTCCACGTCGATCAGGTAATCGCCGAAGCGCTTCACGTGGCTGGTCACGTAGGGACTGAGTGCGGCCACGTCCTCTTGAGTGATCTTCCAACCTGCTCGCATTAGCGTCTTGATGATGCGAGTCTGCTCGACCACGTTATGGAAGATGACGGCATTGGCAACTAGGTCGTTGTATTTGACCGCCTTCTCCTGTTCAAGTGGGTCGTTGTCGGCGATCACGCCCTCTCCGCCGAAGAAGAAGTACTTCGAAAACCCGTTGTAGGCTTCGACCTTGTTGGTGGAGGCCGTGATCTGCTCGCGCAGTTCGCGGTCGGAAATGTACTGCAGCAGGAACAACGTGCGCACTGCCGCACCGAGTGCCCGGAAGGTCTGGTACAACCGATTCTTGCGACTGTAGTTGCCTAGCTTGCGCAACAGTGTCGAGGCGGCAATCTTGCCCGACTTGATCGACAGTACCACCTGCATCAGATCCTTCCAGTGGGTCTCGATCAGGTCCCAGTCCACGTCTTCCCGGAACAGCGCGTCGATGTGCTCGTAGCGGCTGTCTTCATCCGGACGGAAGAACCGATAGTCGCGCCAATTGCGGATGCGCGGCATCAGCTTGATACCCAGCAGATGCGACAGTCCGAATACCGGCAGCGACTGCCCCTGGGTATCGGCGTGAACGGTGTCGGGTTGGATGTCGGAGGTGTTCTTCAGCAGTCCATCGATGATGTACACCGCTTCCCAGACGCCGCACGGGATGAAATGGCTGAACAGCGCCACGTAGGTGTCGGACACGTGGTGATAGGCAATGCCGCCGTAGCCGCCATAACGGATGTGATACGACGCCAGTAGGTTCTGGTCGTACAGGTCGTATTTGGTACCGTCGGCCGCAGCACGCTTCCCATCCCCCCAGAACTTTGGGAGTTGCAGGCCGGCATAGCTGTTGATGATGTCGCGACAGGCTGCAGCCAGCTTGTTCGCATCCACATGACGGCGATTCACGAACGACAGCATGTGTGCGGAAACGGCACCACGCAGGTGCCGTGCAGCCTGGGCCGGGCCAAGGTTGCAGCCGTAAGTGAACGCCGTCAGCACGTAGCGCTCGGTGGGCTGATCGATCTTGGTGTCGGAGCCCGACAGCGGGCCGAAATGTCGCGGCCAACCGGTCCAGTGGGCCACATCGCACAGGATCTCGATGACGCTACGCTCGCGCAGGCGGTCGAGGATCGCGGTCTCGAGGGCGCGCGCACCACTACTCATGTCCTTGGCCTTGTGGCGCTTGAGCACCGGAAACCCGTCGTCGCCGATGATCACCTGGCCGTTCTCCAGATAACCCTGGTCGGTCAGATCAGCGACCTGCATCAGCTTGCTCTGCAGCGTATTGACGAATCCCACCGCGGAGGCCGGCAAGCCCACTTGGCGGCAATAGTCCTCCAGCAGCGGCTCGCACTGCTCCCAAGGCAGCAACTGCTGGCGATAGTCGGCATAGGTTTCCGAGCCGCGTACGGCCACGTCGCCAGACTTCAGTTCGTTGGCCAGTGAGGAGAACACGCACACCTCAAATAGCCGGCGATGGATGCGCTCCTCGCCCTGTTCGGTGCGGTGAGTGATGGTCTTTCGCCAGAGCTGGGTCGTGAACGTCAGATCGATCGACTCGTCGAGCCAATCGCCGCGGGCGCGCTCCTGCGACAGAATCAGCTCAATTGCATCCATCAACGAACGGTCTTCGGTGGTGGATTCCAGGTCCAGCATACGCACCATGCGCAGAATGGTGGCGCGGTGACTCTTGTAGAACGGCCACAGCAGCGGTAAATGGTTGTCGCCACTATGGGCGACGATGGCATCGCAATCGGCCTGCATGGCCTGGACGCCCCCGCGTGTGCTGACCAAGCGCCGGATTTCCCGTCCCGCGTCGGTGTCGCCCGGGTGGCGATCGAGCACCTGGATCACGTCCGACATTGTGGCGACGATGGCCTCGGTCTTCTCGCGGTAGCGTGCACGCAGCCGCTCCAGCTCTTCTTTTCCGCGGTTATGGATGTTCCCCATGCGTTTGATGAACATCTCAGCCAGGTCGTCGCGGGTTTGGACCCGGGCACGATGGATCAGACACAGCAGCAGCGCGTGTCGTTTGGTCGGGCCAAAATCGCGCAACTCGGCGGCATCCAAGGCTCGGGCTTCGGCGGCAAAGTGCTTGCGCTTGAGTTCGGGGATATCTGCCAGATGCTGCTCATCGCCCACCAGTTCACCCAATTGCCCAATGTGGTCGATCAGCTCCTGGAAATGCTGGAGGGAGGAACGCTTGGGCAAGCGCTTGATGGCCTGCAGTGGGCTCTTCATGCGGGCATCGGTGACGACCAGCAGCTCGTCGAGCCGTTGCTTTTCATCCGCCGTCAGGCGCGCGTCAATGAGGGCAAAGTAGCGGCCATTGACCAAGGTACGAATCCGGCGAGCCAGGCGGTCCAGAGCTGAGAACGCGGGCAGCTCGATACGGTCGCGGACAAGCTGTTCGATCGCCACATTGATCAGGTCGGCCGGGTTGTCCATGACGGCCGCGGCTTCATGGATGGCGCGGGCCGCCACGTCGAGGCCACCGTCGGCATAGGCTCGGACCTGCAGATAGTTCCGGATGCGCTGGAAATAGCGGTAGCGCTTGTTTGGTGCGATGTCGGCCGGCTTGATCTGGACTCGGTAACGCAGAGCGTTGCGGAGGTGCCGGACGACCGCGGCGGGCACGTCATCGATTGCCGGGAAGTAGCCCAGTCGCTGGAAGGATTTCAGCAGCATGGCCAAGGTCAGGCGATGGCCGGGTTGCCGGGCACTTTCGGTGATGAAGGCCAGCTCGGCGTCGGTCGGCGTATAGGCCGCGACCAGTTCCCGGACGACTGGATTACGCTTGAATTGCGGATACGCGGTCCGTTCGATCGACGCCATGCGGGTTCTCAGTCAGTCATGGGGGTGGAAGCGTCGGCGATTTCAGGCCGACTTCGATACGCTGTCGTGCGAATGGATCACCGCCATCGAGATAGCGCATGGCCGAGTGCATGTCACGCCAGCCGACGTACTCCATCAACGCCTTTACGTCCCAACCGTTCGCGTTGGCCCATCCGGCGAAACCGCGTCGCAATGAGTGGCTGCTGTAGTCCCCGGCATTCGGGAGCCCGGCCGCGGTGAGCAGGCGGCGCAGCAACGGGATCAGACTGCTCGGATGAAGTGGCGTCGCGTTCACGCGGCCCCAGCGGTCGATCCCGCGGAACACAGGGCCCTGCGTCAATCCAACCGCGTTCACCCAGCCCCAGGTTGCTGTCACCGGGCACAACCGCGACAGTGCCGGCACCTTGTAGGTGGTGCCCAGAGCCTGGCGGTCACCCTTGCTGCGCGGCAGGAAACAGGTCATGCCTTCGCCGGGAATCAAACGCAGGTGTTCGACCTGCACGCGGATCAGCTCATCGCCGCGGAAGCCGCGCCAGAAGCCCAGCAGGATCAGCGATCGGTCGCGGCGATGGCGCAGTTCGTCCGCGCGATCGCCGCGTTCGCGGGCGACCGAGATCGCAGTGCGGAGCCAGTCGTCGACCTGCGTCAGTCGGGTCAGTTGTAAAGGCTCGGCCTGCTTCTCCACCGAGGGGTGCACCGTCTGGATGCCCTTGAGCACTTTGCGCACCAATGGCGCGCGGGTGGGATCGACGAACCCGTGCTCGCGATGCCAGGACGCCAGCGCAGCTAGCCGCTGTCGGAGCGTGTTGTTCGCCAACAGCGCGGCGTGATCGGCCAGATAACGGGCCACGCTGTCCGGCGTGGCTGGCAGGTGGCCGCCCCATTCGACCTCGAAGTGCCGCAGCGCCGAGGCGTAGCTGCGCTGCGTGTTCTCGCGTTCGGCGGCCTTTAGGTACCGTTCCAAGGTCATGGGCGGCACCCCGGATCGGCGCACGAAGTCACATCGTGGCCCGTGTGCCGCAGTGCCCCCAGGATGGTGCATGTTCCGCGCTCGCCGCCAGCGCACTGGGCAATCACTCGCTCCAGTTCGCCCGCCATGCGGGTCAGCGCCTCGATCCGCTGATGGATGTCGGCCAAGTGCACGCGCGCCAGCGCATCGACGTCGCTGCACGACAGCTTCGGATCGTCGTTCAAGCGCAGCAGGCTGCGGATCTCCTCCAGGCTGAAACCCAGTTCGCGCCCGCGGCTGACGAACCGCAACCGCTCCACGTCTGCCAGGGTGTAGTCGCGATAGCCGCTCCCGGTCCTGTTCGGCGATGGGATGAGTCCCACGCGCTCGTAGTACCGGATGGTTTCCAGGTGGCAGCCGCTGGCGGCGGCGGCTTCGCTGATCTTCATGGGCACCCCGCTTGAGTCTGTAGCGGCTACGGACTTTACCCTGAGTCGACCCTCACTGCCACCAGACCAGGGAATCCCGGGAAAAGGGCGCGCTGTGGATTGCACTGGTGCCGAATGCCGCGATGGCCTTCATTGGCTGGAGGATTGCCTAACCCTGTGGCCTGGCCGCCAATGGACTGGATCTGCTAGTGGACGCAACCGGTGTATGCGATCGAGCTGATCGCGATTGAAGTCTTGATATTGGCTAACGGAGTTGGTGATGTCTGATTGCGGCGACTGTGGAAATATCGTGGATGTGGCGTCGATGCAAGCCTCACAGCGACGCACCTTGAAAATCGTGCTGGCCATCAATCTCGCCACCTTCGTCATGATGATGGGCGCGGCTTGGTTCAGCCGTTCTTCCTCACTGCTGTCAGGTGGGCTGGACAACCTTGGCGATGCCCTCACGTACGCGGTCAGCCTGGCCGTCGTTGGCTCGTCCCTGCAGACCAAAGCCAAAGTTGCCTTCCTCAAAGGGCTGCTGATCCTGGGCGCAGCAGTTGCGGTCGCGGCCCAGATCGCGTGGCGGCTCAAGAACCCCGGCGTGCCTGTATTCGAGGCGATGGGACTGGCGGGGGTGCTGAACCTGTCCGCCAACGCATTCTGCCTCTGGCTGCTGACCCCGCATCGAAACGGCGACATCAACCTGTCCTCCGCCTGGGAGTGCTCCCGGAACGATATCTATGAAGGCTGCGCGGTCTTGCTGGCGGCTATTGCGGTGTGGGTGTTCGGGGCGGGCTGGCCAGACTTGGTAATCGCCTCCGCCTTGCTGCTGCTGTTTCTGCGATCCGCCGTTCGAGTGATGCGCGGTGCGCTGCAGGAACTCCGGGGCACCAGATGCGTGCCGTGCCAGGAAGAGAGTGGCGGGCCTGCAGTCGGTTGAGGTCTTCGACCGGCGTTGTAATTGTATCCGGATACGCGAGACTGATATTTTGCGAAAGATGTACCGCGCCCTTCCCCGACTGAGAGGCTTTATCGCCGCGCTGCTTGTCGCAGTGATGGTGATCGTGCCTGTGGCCGATGCTTTCGTTTGCTCGTTCGAAGTCGACACTCACGCAGCGAGCGATCACGCTGGACCTGCGCCCCAGGATGAGGCTGGTGAGGGCGACGCTCCGGAAAGCGCGCATGGTGGTTGTGTCCACAACCATTGCCATCATTCGACAGCCAATTTCTTTGGCAGTGCCGCCGTTGTTTACCCCGCCGCGCACGTCGTTCAGCACGCACAGCATGACCCAGGTCGTGCATCTGCGCTGTCCGAAGGACCGATGAGACCTCCGCAGAGCTGACGTGCCGTGCCCGTCATGACGGGCTCCCACGTCAACTTTTGCTTCTGGAGTTCCCATGCTCACGCAACTTGTCCGACCGCTCCTGGCGGTCGGGTTGCTGGTGACTGCCTTGCTGTTCGCCTCGCCATCGGTGGCGGTCGAACCGGTCGTCGACACCGCCCCGACCTATGAAGATCTGATCGCTCGACTTGACGCACTGCCGTCATCGCTCGAGGCCGTTGCCCGATACGACGCGGCCGTCGCTCGCGCCGACCAGGCGCGCGCCTTGCCCAACCCCTCCATCGCGTACGACATGGAGAACGTTTACGGCACCGGTCCGTACAACGGCATCGGCAACGCCGAAACGACCCTGTCGATCAACCAACCTCTCGAACTGTTCGGCCAGCGAAGCGCCCGGGTCCAGGCGGCGCGCTCTGACGCCGATGCTGCGGGCCTGCGACGCGAACAAGTCCGCTGGCAGGTCGCAGCTCAGGTGGCGCTGGTCTACGCGGAGGCCGAAGCCGCGGCACGGCGACACGAGCTCGCGGCCGAGGCCCTTTCCCTGGCCGAGCAGGATGCGCGCGGGGTCGCCGCCATGGTCGAACAAGGGCGTGAAGCCACCCTGCGGGACATCCAGGCGCAGAGTGAGGTCGCGTCCGCCAGGGCTGCGGTTGATGAGGCCAGCGCCCTTCGGGACGCCGCCTTTGCGCGGCTGTCGGCGATAGCCCTGCTCGACCGGCCGGTCCAGGCAATCGGCGCGAGCCTGCTTGATCGCGCGCCGGGGACGCCGCAAGCAGGCGACGCCGATCCGTTGGCGGTCCAGGTCGCCCAGGCTGAACTCGTCACCGCCGGTCGGCTGGTGACGGTCGAAAGGCGCCGTGCCCGCCCGGATGTCAACGCCTCTCTTGGCATGCGCCGATATCGTGACACCGGCGATGAGGCGTTCACGGTCGGCATCGAACTGACCGTCCCGCTGTTCGATCGCAACCGGGGCGGTATCCGCGCTGCCTACGCTGAGGAGCGAGCCGCCGAAGCCCGACTGATCGCGCAGCAGCAGGAAGCGCGAGCAGGCCGGTTTGCCGCCGTGGCGGCGCTTGCCGCGTCCGGCAGCCGCACGCGCGCCGCCGACAACGGCGTCGCAGCCGCCGAAGAGGCCTATCGCCTGTCCCGCATCGGCTTCGAGGCCGGCCGTATCTCGCAGCTGGAACTTCGCAGCACACGTGCGGCGCTGATCGCCTCGCGCAACGCCGCCGTGGACGCGCGGATCGCGCGAGTCCGTGCCGAAATCGACCTGGCGCGCCTGGAAGGCCGCGCCCCGTTTGGAGACTCCCGATGAAAACCGATACCAGGCGACTGATGATGTTCGCTGCGGCGCTCGTGTTCGCCGTCCTCGCAGGCTACGGCCTTGCGAAGCTCACCGGCGGGCAGGACGCTGGCCCCAGCCCTGCGGGCCATGTCGATGGTGGCGGCCAAGGCGAACATGGCGATCAGGGCGAACATGGCGATGAAGAGGCCGAGGGCGAAGAAGGCTTGGTGGTCCTCACGCAACCGCAGATCGAAGCGTCGGGCATCCAGGTCGTGGCTTTGGGCCGCGGCGGTGGCGGCGAGACACGCCTGAGCGGTCGCGTCGAGTCCGCCGTTGGCGCCCGCGCTGCCGTTGCCGCCTCCGTTGGCGGCCGCGTTGAGCGCGTCGTCGTGGCGCCTGGCACCCCCGTGCGCGCCGGCCAGCCGCTCGCCGTGATCGTCAGCGGCGAAGCGGCGACCATGCGGGCAAGCGCCGATGCCGCACGCGCGGAGGCCCAGGCGGCCCGGTTGGTGTACCAGCGCGACCAGTCCCTGGTCACCCAGGGCGTGGTCGCACGGCAGGAACTCGAAGCCTCGCGCGCGCGCTCGCTGGCGGCCGATGCGACTGCCCGGGCTGCCGCGGCGCAGGTCGCCGCGGCCGGCTCACCGGATGCAGGCGGCCGCGTGACCATCACCACTCCCGTGGCCGGCATCGTCGGCGCGGTGCAGGTGACGCCAGGCGGCTTCGTCGCCGCGGGTGACCTCGTGGCGAACGTGTCCGATCCTGCGCAGACCGAACTGGTCTTTTCCGCGCCGCCCGCGCTCGCCGCGCAGATCGCGCCTGATGCGCGCATCGAAGTTACCGGGGCCACCGGGAGCTTCAGCGCCGTCGTGATCGGCGTGGCCGCCGACGTACGCGAACAGGGCGGCATGGCGATCATCCGTGCACGCCCTGAATCCGGGATGCTGCCGCCAGCGGGTTCACCGGTGTCCGGTGTCGTGGTGGCGGCAGGCCAGGACGACACGCTGACCGTGCCGGTCGATGCCGTGCAGACGGTGGAAGGTCGCTCGGTTGTGTTCGTGACCGATGAAAAAGGCTTCCGCGTAACCCCTGTGCTCGCAGGCCGCCGCGCAGGCGACCGCGTCGAGATCCTCAACGGGCTGTCGGGCGACGAGCGCGTCGCTGGCAGCAACGCGTTCCTGCTGAAAGCCGAACTCGCCAAGGGCGAGGCCGAACACGGCCACTGAGGACCCGACATGTTCAAGATCATTATCGAAACAGCGGTCCGTTTCCGATGGGCCGTGGTCTTCGCCGCGGCGGTCATCGCTGTCTACGGCTTGTTCCAGCTCGGCAGGCTGCCCGTCGATGCGGTGCCGGACATCACCAACCGGCAGGTGCAGATCAACACCATTGCGCCCGCGCTCGCCCCGGGCCAGATCGAGCGCCAGATCACCTATCCGCTTGAAACCGCGCTGGCGGGCATCCCCGGACTGACCAGTACGCGCTCGCTCTCGCGCAACGGGTTCTCGCAGGTTACGGCGATCTTTACCGACCAGACCGACATCTACTTCGCGCGCCAGCAGGTGGCCGAGCGCATGCGCGAGGTGCAGGAGGATCTTCCCGAGGGCGTGACGCCGATGATGTCGCCGGTCACCACGGGCCTCGGCGAGGTGTTGATGTGGACGGTGGACTACGTGCCGTTCGACCCGGCGAACGTCAGTAAGCCGAACGAGCCCGGCTGGCAGGCCGAAGAGGTCTACCTGACTCCGGAAGGCAACCGGCTTGCGACGGCACAGGAGCGCGCAACCTACCTGCGAACGGTGCAGGACTGGATCATCGCACCGCAGATGCGCTCCACCGCCGGCCTTGCCGGTGTCGATACGATCGGCGGCTACGTCAAGGAATACGCCGTCCGCCCGAATGCCGAGCGGCTGGCGGCCTACGGTATCGGCCTGGGCGAGCTGGTGCAGGCTCTGGAACGCGCCAACGTCCAGGCCGGTGCGGGCATCGTCCAGCGCGCTGGCGAGGGCCTGATCGTTCGCGCAGATGCGCTGGCGCAGACCGTCGACGATCTGGCACAGGCGCCGGTCGCCAACCGCGACGGCCTTGTGATCCGCGTCGCGGACGTGGCCAGCGTCGGCATCGGACAGGCGCCACGGCTGGGTGCCGCGACGCGGGACGGCCACGAAGCGGTGCTCGGGACGGCGTTGATGATCGCCGGCGGCAACAGCCGCACGGTGGCACTCGCGGCCGCGGAGCGCCTGACCGAAGTCAACCGCTCACTGCCCCCGGGCATCGTCGCCGAGCCGGTGCTCGACCGGAGCGTGCTGGTCAATTCCACGGTCAGGACGGTAGCCAAGAACCTGACCGAAGGGGCACTGCTCGTCATCGTGGTGCTGTTTCTGCTGCTGGGCAACATACGGGCGGCGGCGATCACCGCACTGGTGATCCCGCTGTCGTTCCTGTTCGCGGTGATCGGCATGAACCGCTTCGGGATCAGCGGCAATCTGATGAGCCTGGGCGCACTCGACTTCGGCATCCTCGTCGACGGTGCGGTGATCGTGATCGAGGCCACCCTGCTCATGCTCGGCCAGAAACGGGCCGAACTGGGACGCGCACTGTCCGCAGGCGAGCGAGTGGGCGTGGCGATCCGGGCAGCACGCAAGATGGTGCGACCGGCGGCGTTTGGTCAGCTCATCATCCTGCTGGTGTTCGCGCCGATCCTCACGCTGGAGGGCGTGGAGGGCAAGACGTTCCAGCCGATGGCCGCGACCTTCATGCTCGCCCTGGTCGGCGCGTTCATTCTCTCTTTCACCTTCGTGCCGGCGATGGCCGCGCTGTTCGTGCGTGATCCCAAGCCCCGGCCCGCGCAAGCAGCGCCGCGTGACGAAGGCGAGCACGACGGCGAACACGAGACCCGAATCATCCGTTTCGTGCGTGGCAAGGCCGAACCGGTCATCCGCGCTGCGGTGATGCGGCCGCGCCGCGTGCTGATCGGCGCCGTCGCCATGCTTGTCATTGGCTTCACCGCATTCGTCTCGCTGGGCCGCGAATTCATGCCGACCCTTGACGAGGGCAACCTGGCGATGCAGGCCTTGCGGGTGCCTTCTGCTTCGCTGGAGCAGTCGCTGGCGATGCAACTTGCGCTGGAGAAAGCCATCACCAGCGAGCCGGAGGTCGAGACGATTTTCACGCGGACAGGCACGGCCGAGGCCGCAATCGATCCGATGCCGGTCAACATCTCCGATAGCGTGATCGTCCTCAAACCAAAAGCCGAGTGGCCGGACAGGTCGCTCGACAAAGAGGCGCTGCTCGGCCGACTTGAGTCCATTGTCGACAAACAGATCGGCAATGCATTCGAGTTCAGCCAACCCATCGAACTACGCTTCAACGAGCTGATTTCCGGCGTGCGTACCGACCTTGCCGTGATGGTGTACGGCGACGACTTCGACGTGCTGCAGCCTGTCGCGGAACGCATCTCGGTCCAACTGCGCGGCATCGACGGCGCAGCCGACGTTCGCGTGGAGCAGGTTTCTGGCTTGCCTACGTTGACCGTGCGGGTCGATCATGCGGCCGCGGCGCAGTACGGCCTGAGCGCGGCGGACATCAGCGAGGCGCTGGCGACTGGCGTTGGTGGTACCACGGCCGGTCAGATCTTCGAGGGCGATCGCCGCTTCGATGTGGTGGTGCGGTTCGAAGAGGACGCACGCAACGATCCGGCGCAGCTCGCCGCCTTGCCGGTGGTCGCGCCCGACGGCACCGTGGTTCCGCTGTCCTCGGTCGCGCGCATCGATGTCAGCGAAGGTCCCAACCAGATCAGTCGCAACAACGGCAGCCGCCGCATCGTGGTCCAGGCCAACGTGCGGGGTCGGGATCTGGGCGGCTTCGTCGAGGAAGCACAGGCTGCCGTTGCGGGCGTTTCCTTGCCCAGTGGCGTCTACCTGGACTGGGGTGGCCAGTTCGAGAACCTGCAGCGTGCCGAAGCACGTCTGGCTCTGGTGATCCCCATTGTGTTCCTGATGATCGGCAGCCTGCTCTACATGGCACTCGGGTCGATCCGCGAGGCAGCGCTGGTGTTCCTCTGCGTGCCGCTGGCGCTGGTCGGCGGCGTCCTGGCACTGCTGGTGCGCGGCATGCCGTTTTCGGTGACGGCGGCGGTGGGCTTCATCGCCGTCTCCGGTGTTGCCACGCTCAACGGCCTGGTTCTGATGCAGGCCATCCGCGAACGGCTCGAGGCTGGAGATGCGCCACTGGAAGCGGCGACCACCGGCGCCGCCAACCGTCTGCGCGCCGTGCTCACGACGGCGCTGGTGGCCATCGTCGGCTTCATTCCAATGGCGATCGCGGTCGGTGCCGGCGCCGAAGTGCAGAAGCCGCTGGCCACCGTCGTCATCGGCGGGCTGATCACGGCGACCGTGCTGACGCTGCTGGTGCTGCCCACCTTCGCGGCGCGGGCCATCGCGCATCGTCCGAAGCGGCACGCGACATGACCCCGAATCTGGCCCGGCAAAGGAGTGTTCTACGGCAGGTCTTGCTGTGGAACCTCGCGCTGTTCGCAGGACTGGGAGTGGCGGGCTGGGTGGCCGATTCCAGCGCGCTGCTCGCCAATGCCCTCGACAACGGTTCGGACGCAGCCGTCTATCTGCTGAGCTACCTTGCCCTCGAGCGCCGACCCGCCTGGAAGCGGGGAGCGGCGAACGTGTCGGGGGTCCTTCTGTTGATCTTCGCGGGTATGGTGCTGGCGGACGTGGTCCGGCGATGGATGTATGGGGCCGAGCCGCTCGGCCCCGTCATGATCGGACTGGCGCTCGTCGCCGGAGCCATCAATCTGTGGTGCCTGGTGCTGCTGCGCCGCCTCCGTTCCGACGACGTGAACATGAAGGCGGCCGAAACCTTCAGCTTCAACGACTTCATTTCGAATGGCGGCGTAGTCGTGGCGGGTGTTCTGGTGCTCTGGCTCGGTTCGTCCTGGCCGGATCTGGTGGCGGGTGCATTGATTGCTGGTGTCGCGTTCAAAGGCGGCATCGAGATCCTGCAAAGCGTCCACGAAGACAAGCGATCCGATGGATAGAGTTCGGCTGCGCCGTCGTTGCCTGCCGACGGGTGTATGCACAAAACGCTTGCGCAGGCAAGACACCAGCCCTGGAATCGAGGGAGAACGATGATGACCGGGAAGCTCCGCATCGACCTGCAGATCCTGCTACCGCAGGTGCCGGACGAGTCCGACGCCTGCGTCAGGCGGCTGATCCACGATTTGGAAAGCCGCGATGGCATTGTGCAGGTGCACTTGCGCCCGGGATCGGACGGCACGCCGACGCAGTTGTGCGTCCACCATGACCCGGACGTCGTGCCACTCGCCCGCATCCGCGAGGTGGTCGAGCGTGCCGGCGCGGCGATCAGCGAACGCTACGGTCATGCCCTGTGGGAAGTGAAGGGCATTGGCCACCAGCGTCGTGCGCGCACCGTCGGCGAGCAACTCAGGTCGCTCGAGGGTGTGCTGGAAGCCGAGGCCAGTGCGGCGGGCATCGTCCATGTCGAGTTCGACCGCCGAGAGGTGTCCGAAGCGCGCATCCTGAAGGTGTTGGCCGGCATGCAGGTCGTTCCGGTCAGGACCCCGGGTGAGGATCAACCTGCACATGGAGGAGATGACGTGCGCCACGCGCACCGCGAGGGCGGTGACCATGTCCACGGCACGGGTGGCGGGGCGCACGCACATGGGGGGCTACTGGGCCCGAACACCGAGCTGATCTTTGCGCTGACCTGCGGCACCTTGCTGCTCGCCGGCTTCCTGGTGGACAAGTTTGTTGCTGGCGCGCCCGCCTGGCTGCCGTTGGCCTGTTATGTCGCGGCGTACTTTTTTGGCGGCTTCTACACGCTGCGCGAGGCGTTCGACAACCTGCGCCTGAAGCGTTTCGAGATCGACACGTTGATGTTGGTGGCGGCGGCAGGTGCGGCCGCGCTCGGCTCGTGGGCCGAGGGCGCGTTGCTGTTGTTTCTGTTCAGTCTCGGACACGCCCTGGAGCATTACGCGATGGGCCGGGCGAAGCGCGCCATCGAGGCCCTGGCCGAACTCGCCCCGCCCACCGCGACCGTACGACGCGACGGCCGGATCCAGGAGATCGCGGTCGAAGAACTGCTGGTTGGCGATGTGGCTCTGGTCAAGCCGAACGAACGCCTGCCCGCCGACGGCTTTCTCGTACTCGGCACCTCCAGCGTGAATCAGGCGCCGGTGACCGGCGAGAGCATCCCGGTCGACAAGCGGCCCGTGGATGATCCCGCGACCGCGCGCACCCGACCGGATAGCGTGGATGCGGCCTCGCGGGTGTTCGCGGGGACGATCAACGGCAGCGGCGCCATCGAGGTGGAGGTCACGCGCAAGTCCACCGATTCGGCCTTGGCGCGCGTGGTCCAGATGGTCAGCGAGGCCGAGACACGTAAGTCGCCGACCCAGCGCTTCACCGACCGGTTCGAGCGCATCTTCGTACCTGCGGTGCTGGTCTTGGCCTTCCTGCTGCTGTTCGCGTGGGTAGTCGTCGACGAACCCTTTCGCGACAGCTTCTACCGCGCGATGGCGGTGCTGGTGGCCGCCAGTCCCTGCGCGCTGGCCATTGCGACGCCCAGCGCGGTGCTGTCAGGCATTGCCCGCGCGGCCCGCGGTGGTGTGCTGATCAAGGGCGGTGCGCCTTTGGAAGAACTCGGTTCGCTCAGCGCGATGGCCTTCGACAAGACGGGCACCCTGACCGAAGGGCGTCCGCGCATCACCGATGTCATCCCCGTTGACGGAGTAACGGAAGAGGAACTGCTCACCGTTGCAACCGCAGTCGAATCGCTCAGCGACCATCCGCTGGCCGCAGCGATCGCCCGGGATGGCCGCGAGCGACTCGGCGGACGTGAGATCCCCTCTGCCAGCGACCTCGAAAACCTGGTCGGACGGGGCGTCACCGCCACCTTCGACAGTGAGACGGTGTGGATTGGCAAGGCCGAGATGTTCGGCACCGAAGGCGTCGCTCCGCTGGGGGAATCGGCGGCTGCCGCCATCGCACAACTTCGCGCTGCAGGGCGCACCTCGATGGTCGTCAGGCAGGGGTCGCGCGATCTCGGGGCCATCGGCCTGCTCGATACCGCGCGGGCGGGTGCGCCTGAAGCGCTGAAGGCACTGCGTGAACTCGGCATCACCCGCATGATCATGATCTCCGGCGACCACCAACGGGTCGCCGAGGCGATCGCCTCGGAAGTCGGCCTTGATGAAGCCTGGGGCGACCTGATGCCCGAGGACAAGGTTGAGGCCATACGCAAGCTGCGCGCGCAGGACAAGGTCGCGATGGTGGGTGACGGCGTCAACGACGCGCCGGCGATGGCCAGCGCCACGGTCGGCATCGCGATGGGCGCCGCTGGTTCGGATGTCGCACTGGAGACCGCGGATGTCGCGCTGATGGCCGACGACCTCCGCCACCTGCCATTTGCGGTGGACTTGAGCCGTCACACGCGCAAGGTGATCCGTCAGAACGTGTTCGTCAGCCTGGGCATTGTCGCATTCCTCGTGCCGGCAACGATCCTGGGCTTGGGGATCGGACCAGCAGTCGCTATCCACGAAGGATCCACCTTGCTCGTGGTGTTCAATGCGCTACGTCTGTTGGCGTACCGAAGCCACGTTGGCTAGACGCGGCAGGGCTCATGAAGAGAGCCTGCGCGCCCTTGACCGCTTTTGCTTCTCGTCAGCACGCTGCCGGCCATGATTCTGACAACCGGAAATGCAGCGCTTACCGTGCGCTAGCACGTGGCGGCACATTCCAGTTTCGTACTGAATGACACCCCTTGGTGCAGGTCTCAGGCAGCTGACACGGGATAAACCACAATTATCCCGCTTTAATTTACAGCCACAACTCGAGCATTTCTGCAATTGAAATAGCATGTAATTACGTGGTATGTAATACATTACGAAATTGTCCGAGGAGGCCGTCATGGCCCGTGCTGGGTTGTACAAGAGCGATGTGCAGAAGGCCCGCGACGCGCTGCGAGCGCAGGGCAAGCATCCGTCGGTGGACGCGGTGCGGGTGGCATTGGGCAACACCGGCTCCAAGACCACCATCCACCGCTACCTGAAGGAACTGGAGGAGGAGGAAGGGCAAGGCCTCGGTGCCAAGGTCGCCGTCAGCGACGCACTGCAGGACCTGGTCGGCCGACTCGCTGGGCGCCTGCACGACGAGGCCGAGGCCGTCGTCGCGGAGGCCAAGCAGCAGTTCGACGCGCAGTTGCAGGAGCGCGGACAAGCACTCGAGCGCGCTCAGCAGGAAGCGGCGGCCCTGAGCGCCCAGCTCCAGGGCACCGAAACGGCGTTGCACAACGAAAAGACCTCGCATGCAGCCAGCCGGCAAGCACTGGCCGACCGAGCTACCGAGGTCGCCCAGCTCGGCGAGCGCATCGCCGGCCTGACCGCCCGACTAGCCGAGCACGAGGCGCACGCACAGTCGCTGGAACAGAAGCACCAGCACGCCCGCGAGGCGCTGGAGCACTACCGGACCTCGGTCAAGGACCAGCGCGACCAGGAACAGCGCCGGCACGAACACCAAGTGCAGGAACTACAGGTCGCGCTACGCCAGGCCAATGAGGTGCTGACCGCCAAGAACCACGAGCTGGTACAGCTCAATCGCGACAATGGGCAGTGGCTGGAGCGCCATAGCCGCTTGGAGCGGGAGCTGGCCCAGGTGCGGCAGGATGCAGACGACCAGCGGAAGGAACTTGACGCGCTACGGCTCACGGCCACCGAGCACCAGACCTTGCAGACGCGCTGGGCGCAAGATACCCAGGCGCTGGAGGTTGTACGGGCAGAATTGGTCGGTGCTCGCGCCGATCTAGCGAAGGAGCTGGAGCGTCGCGAACAGGCCGAAGCCGACGCGTTGCGGGCCGGTGTGCGCAGTGACACGCTGGAGCAGGTACTGGCGCAGTTGCGCCCAGCTCAAGCTGCCGGTTCAGTCGGCAAGAAAAATCCGGCAACCTGATGATTTCACGAAAGAAATCAGATTCTATGGGGCATTTTTACAGGTATCTCGGCTGAACCCCTCGTACAGGTCATTGCGCGAGCACTCCCAGGCCGATGACATGTTCACGTCGCCAAAGCGGTACGGGGTAAGCAGCCACAGGCACAAGGCGTTGAACGCAAGATTGATCACGGCGGCGATGCCGATGGCCTCGAAGATCGGCACCTCCGGGTGGGCCAGGCGCCAGCCGATCTGGATGGCGACCGCAACCGCGGCACCGAGGATCAGCAATCCCTTGAACAACGCCACCCTGGCCTTGGCGCGCAGGCTCGCGCCGATCACTGCCAGGCTCAGCAGATAGGTCAACGCATCACCGAGGTTGTCGAGGCTGCCCGACAGCAACGAGGACGAGCCGCTGTAGATCGCTGCGGTGATCATCATCACGAAGCTGGCGATGTTGATTGCCAGCACGATCATCAACACGCGCCGCTGCCCCGCCTCCAGGGCGCGGATATCCACCGTGCTTCCGCAGCCGCACGAATCACTCATGATCATGTCTCCGAGTCGAGCGGGCGTCCGAGGATTTGCGGCCCGCTTCCAGGTCGGCGATCCTAAACCCCGGAGTCGCTACAGAGTCAAGCCCATGAAGATCGGAGAGGTCGCGGAGCGCAGCGGGTGCCATCCCGAAACCGTGCGCTACTACGAGCGCATCGGGTTGTTGCCTGCCCCGCCGCGCACGGCGGGCGGGTATCGCGACTACCGTCCCGCCGACGCGGATCGGCTGCGCTTCATCAGCCGCGGACGCGAACTGGGCTTCTCGCTGGAGGAGATCCGCAGCCTGCTGGGCCTGGCCGAAGACGACGGGTTGTCCTGCCAGGATGTCGACCGTCTTGCCCGCGGGCACCTGCTGGACATCCGGAACCGGCTAAACGACCTTCAGCGGATGGCCTCGGAGCTCGAACGGGTGATTGGCAGTTGCAGCGGCGGCGAGCGCGGCCAGTGCGCCATCCTCGACACGCTGCGCCACCCGCCATCCTAGGTCGGCACTCAAGCGTCCTCTTCGCCACGGGCATCCTGCAGGATCTCGATGCCCCCTTTCAGGGCGATCGCCGCCACTGCGAGCCCCACGACGAGGTCGGGCCAGGCCCGCCCGGTCCACAGCACCAGTCCGCCACCCACGAGCACGCCTGCGTTGGCGATGAAATCGTTGGTGCTGAAGGTCGTCGCGGCACGCACGTTCACATTGGCCTGCCGGATTTTCTTGAGCAGCCACACGCATGTCGCGTTTACCAGGCCGGCCCCCAGCGCCATCACCATCATCGTCGTACCAATGGGCTCGGCGTCACCCAGGAACCGACGGCCCACGTCGACCAGGATCCCAGCGGCGAACAGGATCAGCAGCCAGCCGGACACTTTGGCCGCCGACCGTTTCCAGGCTTGTGAGCGACTGAGTGCGAGCAGGGTGATGATGTAGACGGCGCTGTCGGACGTATTGTCCAGTCCATTTGCGATCAGAGCGCTTGAGCCGGCGGCGACGCCCGTGACCCCGAACCCCGCGGCAAGCGCGAGGTTCAGGGCGAGGACGATCAACAGGATCCGGCGCTGGTGCGCGTCGTGTATCTCGATCTTCTCTTCACTCAACTCAGTGGGCCTCCAGTTGCGGCTTCGCTGCGTCGCCGCGATGCAGAAGACGGTAAAGGGTGGGCAGGACAAGCAGGGTGAGCAGCGTTGAAGACACGATCCCGCCGATCACGACGGTGGCGAGCGGACGCTGCACCTCCGCGCCCGCGCCGACATTGAGCGCCATCGGGACGAAGCCGAGCGACGCCACGAGGGCAGTCATCAAGACCGGCCGCAGCCGCCCGAGCGCGCCGTTGAAGACCGCGTCGTCCAGCGACTGGCCTTGTTCGCGCAGGTTGCGAATGAAGGCGATCATGACCAGGCCGTTGAGCACGGCCACGCCGGACAGCGCGATGAAGCCGACACCTGCGGTGATCGACAACGGGATACCGCGCAGAGCCAGTGCGGCCACGCCGCCCGACAGCGCCAGCGGCACGCCGCTGAACACGATCACCGCGTCCCTGGCCGAGCCAAAGGCCATGAACAACAGGCCGAAGATGAGGACCAAGGTCACTGGTACCACTACTGCGAGCCGTTGGCTGGCCGAGATCAACTGCTCGAACGTGCCGCCGTAGTCGATCCAGTAGCCCTCGGGTACGTTCACCTGCTGCCCGACGCGCTGCTGCAGCTCTTCGACGAAGCTACCCAAGTCGCGATCACGCACGTTGGCGGTGACCACCACCCGGCGCTTTCCATTCTCGCGGTTGATCTGGTTGGGCCCCAGCAGGCTCTCGATCTTCGCGAGCTCCCGCAGCGGTACGGTCCGCGCGGTCGCCCAGCGTGGCTCCAAGCTCGACCGATCCGCGTTCGCAACGTCGGGCAAGGGGATCGGCAGGTCCTGCAGGGCGATCGGATCGACACGCATCTGTTCCGGCAGTCGAACCACGATGTCGAAGCGGCGGTCGCCCTCGAACAGCTGGCTGGCCACCTGGCCACCCACCGCCGTGGCAACGGTCTGCTGCACGATCCCCGGATTCAGTCCGAAGCGCGCAAGCGCTGCGCGGTCCGGGACGATCGTCAGCAGTGGCAAGCCGGTTGCCTGTTCGGTGTTGACGTCGACCGCGCCCTCGACCTGCCTGGCAGCCGCCTCGACCTGTTCGGCCACCTCGACCAGCGTGTCCAGGTCGTCACCGAACACCTTGACCGCCACATCCGCACGCACGCCGGAGATCAGCTCGTTGGTCCGCATCTCGATCGGTTGCGAGTACTCGTAGTTGTTGCCGGGAAGCGTCGCCACTGCCGCTTCGATTTCGTCGATCAGCACATCCCTGCGCTTGCGTGGATCGGGCCATTGCCCGCGTGGTTTCACCATCAGGTAGGTGTCCGCCACGTTGGGTGGCATCGGGTCGGTGGCCACCTCCGCCGTGCCAATCCTGCTGAAGACACGCTCGACTTCCGGAACCTGCATCAGGCGTTCTTCCACGGCCAGTTGCATCTTCACCGACTGCTCCAGGCCCGTTCCGGGAATGCGGATCGCCTGCATGGCGAGGTCGCCCTCGTCCAAGCTGGGAATGAACTCGCTGCCCAGGCGTGTGGCGACCAGCAGGGACACGACGACCAGCATCAGTGCCCCGCCAAGGACCCAGTTTTGCCGGCGAAGCGACCACGCAAGCAACGGCTCATAGCGCCGCCGCGTCCATTGGACCAGTCTGTTCTCCTTTTCCTCGACGCGGTTACCCATGAAGATCGCGATGGACGCGGGAACGAAGGTCAGCGACAGGACCATTGCACCGGTGAGGGCCAGCACCACGGTGATCGCCATCGGGTGGAACATCTTTCCCTCGATCCCGGTCAGCGCGAAAATCGGCAGGTACACCGCGGCGATGATGAACATGCCGAACAGGCTGGGCCGGATGACTTCGACCGTGGCAGTGGCCGTCAGGTCGTTGCGTTCCTCGCGTGTCAACGTCCGCCCAAGTCGGTGCTGCATCTCGCCAAACCGCCGCAGAACATTCTCGATGATGATGACCGCGCCATCGACGATCAGCCCGAAGTCGAGCGCACCGAGACTCATCAGGTTCCCCGACACGCCGCCACGCACCATCCCGGTGATGGTGAACAGCATGGCCAGCGGGATGACGGCTGCGGTGATGAGCGCGGCGCGGAAGTTCCCCAACAGCAGGAACAGGACCACGATCACCAGCAAGGCACCCTCGATCAGGTTCTTCGAGATGGTCTGCATCGTGCGTTCGACCAGCCCGGTGCGGTCGTAGACCGCCGTCGCGGTGACGCCTTCCGGCAAACTTGCGTTCGCATCCTGCAGCTTCGCCGCCGCGGCCTGCGCAACGGTGCGGCTGTTGGAGCCCACCAGCATCGACACGGTGCCCAGCACAACCTCTTCGCCGTTCTGGGTGGCCGCGCCGGTACGAAGCTCCGGGCCTTCACCCACCTGCGCCACGTCGGCCACCCGGATCGGCAGGCCGTCGCGTCGGTCCAGCACGATGTTCCGGATCTCGTCGATCCCGCCGACCTGGCCGGGCACGCGCACCAGGTACTGCTGGCCGTTGCGCTCAATGTAACCGGCGCCCATGTTCTGGTTGTTGGCCGCCACCGCGTCGACGATGTCCTGCAGCGTGAAGCCGAGTGCAACCAGCTTGGACGGGTCCGGCGTGATGTGGATCTGCCGCTCGAAGCCGCCGATCGTGTTGACCTCGGTCACCCCCGGTGTGTTGCGCATCTGCGGCCGGATGACCCAGTCCTGCAGGGTGCGGAGGTCGGCGGCGGTCCACGGCGTGCCGTCCGGCTTGGCCGCCCCGGGCGCCGCGTCGACGGTGTACAGGAAGATCTCGCCCAACCCGGTCGAGATCGGCCCCATTTCGGGCTCCAGTCCTTCTGGGATCTGCGAGCGGATCTGCTGCAGGCGTTCGGCCACCTGCTGCCGGGCGAAGTACAGGTCGGTGCCGTCCTCGAACACCACTGTGACCTGCGACAAACCGTATCGGGACAGAGATCGCGTGTAGTCAAGGCGCGGCAGGCCGGCGAGTGCCGTCTCGATCGGATACGTGACCCGCTGTTCGGACTCCAGCGGCGAGTAGCCGGGCGCTTCGGTGTTGATCTGTACCTGGACGTTCGTGATGTCGGGCGTTGCATCGATCGGGAGCCGGGTGAAGCTCCAGATGCCCACGCCGATCAGCCCGAGGGTCAGCACCAGCATCATCCAGCGATGTCGGATCGAGAACCGGACGATCCGCTCCAGCAGGCCGGACTGGTGGGCTGCGGCGTCAGTGGTCATGCGCCGCGCCCTCCTTGCCGATGTCCGCCTTGATCAAGTAGCTCTCCGCGACGACCACCTCCTCGCCTTCGCTCAGGCCCGAGAGGATCTGCACCTGCGTGGCATCGCGGGCACCGAGTTCGACGTGTCGGGTCAGGTACGTCTCGCCCTCACGTACGAACACGGCCTCCTGGCCATCCATCGACTGCAGCGCGGTCAGCGGCACCATCAGGTCCACCGGCTCCTGCGCGACCGTGATCCGCGCCTTGACCGCCGTTCCCGGCCGCCATTGGTTGTCGGCGTTGTCGATCGTTGCGCGGGCCACCGTGCTCTGGCTGGCGGTGGCCATGCCCGGCAGCACGCGTTCGAGCGTGGTTCGGACCGTCTCGCCATCGCTCATGCGGGTGACCGCCACCGGCACGCCGGGCTGGATGTGCTGGGCGTCGGCGCCAAAGATGTGGAGGTCGACCCAGAGCTGCGAGAGATCGGCGATCTCGAACAGCGGCGCGCCCTCGCCGGCCAAGCCGCCGACCGAGGCACTGCGCTCGACGACCACGCCAGAGATCGGCGCGGCGACGCTGTAGGTGCTCAGACTCAGGTTGCTCTCGATCGTCGCCAGCATCTGGCCGGCGCGAACCTGGTCTCCGACATTGGCGCGCAGTGAGCGGATCGGGCCTGGGAAGCGGGCGTTGACCTGCGCAACACGCCCCTCGACCGGGGTCAACAGGCCTTGCACCTCATGCTCGTCGGCGATCACGCCGGGGCCGACGGGCCGCGTCTGGATACCGGACTTTTCGGCAATTTCGGCAGGGATGACCGTGCTGGCGATTTCACCCGCTTCATGACCGTGTTCGTCGGCCTCGGTGCCGTGGTCGGCGGCCTCGTCAGCATGGGCGTCGTTTGCCGGCTGGCTAGGCTGATCCGGCTCACCACTGCAAGCCGCCAGGCTCAAGGCCAGCGCCAATGCCGGGATCAGGTGGACAGGCTTCATGGGGTTGCTCCTTGGTTGTCTTGCGGGCCCGGGCCGGCGACGAATGCCTGGCCGGTCAGCCGCTGGATCTCGATCAGGGCGCGCTGGGCTTCCAGCGCAGCTGCCAGCTGTTGCTGCCGTGCGGCGGCGCGCTCCGCCTGCAGGCTCGACCACTCCAGATAACTGGCGGCGCCTGCGCGGTACGCGGTGGCGGCCGCTGCTTCGGCCTTGGCCAGACGTGGAAGCACGTCCTCACCCAGCCGCTGTGCTTCCAGGCGGGCCACCCCGAAGCGGCCATGCGCCTCAGCGAGGGTGGAGTAGAGCGACAGCCCCACGGCCTCCCGTTCGATTTCCAGCGCTGTCAACTCGGCGCGTGCGGCACGGATGCCCGGTTGTGCCCGGCGGGTGGTGCCCAGCGGGATCGAGACACTGCCGACCAAGCCGAAGTCATCGGCGTCCGCCATCCGTCGCACGCCCACCTGCCAGTCGAAGTCCGGGGTCGCTTCGCTGCGTGCCAGCTGCAGGCGTGCCTCGCCAATGCGCTGCTGATCGACGAACTGCGCGAGCTCGGGAGTGCGTTGCAACCAGTCGGCGAGTACCGCGAAGTCCGCGATCTGGGGCACGGCGAGCAGATCGCCCCCGAGGATCTCGAATGCGGGATTTCGCTCGCCCCACAGGGCCGCGAGATGCTGGCGGGCGGCCGCCTGACGTTGCCGGGCGCGAGCGCGATCCAGTTCCGACCGCGCGAGGGCGGCCTGGGCGGTGAGTACGACCGATTCCGGCGAAGCGCCGGCCTCGTGACGCCGGCGCGCCGCAGCAACGGTGCGTTCGCGCTGGTCGACGTCCAACTGCGCAAGCTCGCCTTCGCGTTGCGCACCGACGACCGCCAGGTAGCGGCGGGCCACTTCGGCCAGGAGATCCAACCGCTGCGCCTCGCGCTCGATGGCCAGCGCGTCGATCCGGCTTTGCGCGAGCGTGCGGCGGGCATCGAGCTTGCCGCCGCGCTCCAGCACGGAGGCGAGGCTCAGCGTGATCTCGGCGCCATCCAGGCCGCTGGCCGGGCCGGTACCGAGCACGTTCTCGACCTCGGCTCCAGCGACCAGCGCCGGGCGCAACGAGGAGCGATCCAGTTCGGCTTTCAGGGCCTCATGGCGGGCACCAAACAAGCGTAGATCGGGATGGGCGTCGGCAACGCGAAGGAAAGCGTCGTCCAGGGTGAGGGGGTCGGCGGCGTGCGTGGGGAATGCCACGGCACACACGGCGACGAACGCGGCCAGGGCCGCTGATCGCAAACGCATGGGGGTTGCTCCGATGAATCGAATTGACGGGAGTCGGCATCAGGCCGACGGCGCGGTCATCCGAAGATCGGAGGCTTGAATGGGCTCGGCAGACGCAAGGCGGCCGGGGGCGATGCTTTTTCGACCCCCATTCGACCGGCGACCGGTCGAGTAGAAAATGAATCCAGGACCGGCAACACGGCCGCGGCTGAACCACAGCAATGGGCGAAATCCAGTAACAGGTGCAACGTCTCCGATCCGTCTTGATCGTGCGCGTCCGCCGCGGCGAACTCCGCGCCCGGATCGTTGGCATGCGGGCCGTGGCTGTGCGCGCCCGACGGATCGTGCGCGAGCTCATGCATTTCGCCAGCGGCTGTCATCACCGGTTGGAATGCCAACCCCAACGCAAGCACACCCAGCACGACGACGCGCAGGAGCGGCAACAAGAAGCGGGGATGCAGGCGGGTCATGGCCGCGCAGGGTACCTGCGGATGATGGGGTTATACAATTCCGCTGAATGCGTCGAGAGGGCTACAGGGAAAAGGCGCGTTCCAGTTGTCGGCCATGGCACCGCTTGTACTTGTTTCCGCTGCCGCACTGGCACGGCTGGTGATCGCGCAGCCCCGACGACAGTGCGTGTCCAGGAACTGGTGCGCCTGCTGCAGCGGTTCGATTTCATGCGCGGGGACACTGACCTCGCCGGGAGCCGCCGGGATGCCCCGGCTCAGTCTCTTCCTGGGGGCTCTTGCCGTTGCATGGGCTGCTAGCCCTTCGATGGCAGACAGCAATACCCTGACTGCGCTCTACGAGGTCATGCGGTCGGGCTTGGCTGCCTGAGTGATCCGTGGGACGAAGTGATGCGCGATGTTCCAACGAGACGTCCGCTTTGGGTCGGAAGCCGCACTTCCCTACCCCCGATAAACATCCCTAATCCCCTGCCCTATCGATGTTCGCTTCCGGCCAAAGCGGCCTACGATCACGGCGCCGGTATCGTTTACTCGGCGCCCCAACGGCTAGCTGTTGCTGAGCGATTTCAGGTCAGCGACGAACTGCTCGGGATGCGGTGGGTGTGGTAGACCATGACCAACGGGGGCATCCTCCGCCGCGCGAGGAAATCGCCCGGCGCCCGCCGCAATGACAACGTGTACGTACGGGCCACGTGGAGATTCCGGGCGACCCTGGTGATCGTGAGGCGACAGGCTTCGGCTGGCCGGACCCGCGCGCACAGCAGACAATGGTCGCCATGAAACCCCGCGACAGACCGGCCGAAGCCACGCCGGACCTGAGGAAGTACGCGTGGCTGGCGATCGTGACGGCGGTGCTGACGGTGCTGCTCAAGGGCAGTGCCTGGGCGATCACCGGCTCGGTGGGCCTGCTGTCGGACGCCGCCGAATCGATGGTCAACCTCGTGGCCGCCATCGTGGCCCTGGTCTCGCTGACCATCGCCGCCCAGCCGGCCGACGACGACCACCACTTCGGCCACAGCAAGGCGGAGTATTTCTCCGCCGCGCTGGAAGGGATCATGATCTTCGTCGCCGCGGCCTCGATCATCTACCTGGGCATCGATCGCCTGCTCAATCCGCGGCCACTGGGAGCGCTCGGCATCGGCCTCGCCATTTCGATCGTGGCCGCCGTCCTCAACGGTGTCGTCGGGCGGATCCTGATCCAGGTCGGCACCGAGCACCGCTCCATCACCCTGCGCGCCGACGGCAAGCATCTGATGGCCGACGTGTACACCTCGGTCGGGGTCGTGGTGGGCCTGGGGCTGGCGTGGCTGACGGGCTGGGACTGGCTGGATCCGGTGATCGCGATCCTGGTGGGCGTCAACATCCTGGTTGTCGGCTACCGGCTGATGTCCGAATCCGCCTCCGGCCTGATGGACGCGACCCTGTCCCCCGAGGACAACGCCCGGATCCAGGCCATCCTGGACGCGCACGCCGAACCGGGCCGGATCGAGTTCCACGCCGTGCGGACCCGCGAATCGGGGGCCCGCCAGTTCATGGAGATGCACATGCTGGTGCCCGGCGACTGGACCGTCTTGCGCGGGCATGACGCCATGGAAGACCTGGTGGAGAAGATCGTGGCGGAGTTCCCGGCCATGCGCGTGACCGGGCACCTGGAGCCGGTCTCTGATCCCCGCAGCTACGAAGACATGGCCCTGTAGCCGAAAAAACTGCTGCAGGCGCGTTGGGCTAGGCAGGCGACGAAGGGCTGGGGGCTCGATATTCGAGCTGCGTCCCGTGCGGTTGTCGCTGCGTTCATCCGGCGTTTATATCCGCACGTATACTAGGGCGCATGCCTTTCCGCGCGCTCATGATGCGGTTGTTCCTGATCGTTGCCTTGCTGGCGAACGGTCCGGGCATCGCTGGCGCGTCCATGCACATGGAGCACGTGCGCGACTCCCTGGGCGACGCGACCTACGCGACCACGGCGTCGACAGCAGCCGAGGCCATGGCTGCCTGCCATGGAGGAGCAGCGGCTGCTACGGGGGCCGATGAGCACCATCACCCCCAGGCCACTGACGAGGCCGGAGCGGTATCGCCGTGGGACGACTGCTGTGAGGCGGGTAATTGCTGCCCCTGCATGCACCATTGCGCAGCGGCGCTCGCCGGGTCGGCACTCGCCGATTTCACCATCCGGTACCGGCACACCGCCGAACCGTTCCTGTCGGTGCACGCGTCCGCGGCCCTGACCAATCTCTTCCGACCTCCGATCGGCTAAGTGTCCCTGCGCGCCTTCCGAGGCGCTGATGGATCCTGTCCGCTGCTCCGCACTGACAGGGTAATGCTCGTCCCGCGAGCCTTCGACCTTTCCCGGAGTTCCCATGTCATCCGATTCTTTCGGCCGTGCCGAGGGGCTGTCTGCCCCGTCGCGCCGCCGCTTCGTCCAGGGCCTTGCTGTTGGCGGGGCCGTCGCAACCTTGGGCCTGTGGCCCCGTTCCAGCTGGGCCGTCAAGGCCGAGGGCCTGCCCAACGTGCTCTCGGGCACCGAATTCGACCTGACCATCGGCGAGACGCCGATGAACTTCACCGGCGCCACGCGCCCCGCGATCACAGTCAACGGATCGATTCCCGCACCCTTGCTGCGCTGGCGGGAAGGCACCACCGTCAACCTGCGGGTCCGCAATGCCCTGCCCCGCGGCTCGATCCATGGCGAGCAGGCGTCGATCCACTGGCACGGCATCCTGCTGCCGTCCGACATGGACGGCGTGCCCGGGCTGAGCTTCAACGGCATCAACCGTGGCGAGACCTACCAGTACCGCTTCAACGTCGTGCAGGGCGGCACCTACTGGTACCACAGCCATTCCGGCTTCCAGGAGCAGGCCGGTCTCTACGGGCCACTGGTGATCGAGCCGCTGGAACCCGAGCCCTTCGCCTATGACCGCGATTACGTGGTCATGCTCAGCGACTGGACCGACCTCGATCCGAAGCGCCTGTTCGCCAGGCTCAAGAAGCGGTCTGACTTCGACAACTTCTCCAAGCAGACGGTCGGCGACTTCTTCGACGACGTGAAGCAGCACGGCCTGGCCGCTACGGTCGAGGACCGCAAGATGTGGGGCCAGATGCGGATGACGCCGACCGACCTGTCGGACGTCAACGGCAACACCTATACCTTCCTCATGAACGGCACGACCTCGCTCGGCAACTGGACCGGGCTGTTCCGGTCGGGCGAGAAGGTCCGCCTCCGTTTCATCAACGGGTCGGCAATGACGTACTTCGATGTGCGCATCCCGGGCCTGAAGATGACGGTGGTCGCGGCCGATGGACAGTACGTCCGCCCGGTCACGGTCGATGAGTTCCGCATCGCCACCGCTGAAACGTTCGACGTCATTGTCGAGCCGACCGGGCAGGATGCGTTCACCATTTTTGCCCAGGACAGCGGCCGCACGGGATACATCAGCGGAACACTCGCCGTCAGGGAAGGCTTGCGGGCGCCGGTGCCGGACGTCGACCCCAAGCCACTCCTCACCATGGACGACATGGGCCACGGCGGGATGGGTGGCGGCGGTCACGACATGTCTTCGATGTCGCACGGTGCGATGGCCGGCGGTGCCATGGCCGGAATGGACCACAGCGGTCACGACATGTCGTCGATGGCAGCAGGCACGGCCGCCGGAGGGAGCATGGCCGGGATGGACCACGGTGCCGGCGGGATGCAGGAGCATCCAGCCACCGAAACCGGCAACCCGCTGGTCGACATGCAGACGATGGCCCCTGTGCCGAGACTCGATGATCCGGGCATTGGCTTACGCGACAACGGCCGACGCGTACTGACCTACGGCGATCTGCGCAGCACGTTCCCCGACCCCGACGGGCGCGCGCCCGGCCGCACGGTCGAGCTGCACCTGACCGGTCACATGGAGCGCTTTGCATGGTCGTTCGATGGAGTGAAGTTCGCTGACGCCGAACCCCTGCGTCTGAAGTACGGCGAGCGCATGCGAGTCGTCTTGGTCAACGACACGATGATGTCGCACCCGATCCATCTGCACGGCATGTGGAGCGACCTCGAGGACGAGTCCGGCAACTTCATGGTGCGCAAGCACACCATCGACATGCCGCCTGGTACGAAGCGGGCCTTTCGCGTGCGCGCCGACGCGCTGGGTCGCTGGGCGTTCCATTGCCACCTGCTTTACCACATGGAAGCCGGCATGTTCCGCGAAGTGCGGGTGGAGGAATGAACGCCATGAGCCGTTCCAATCGTCACTCCCTAGCCATCGGCCTGACGTCCGTACTCGTTCTCGCAACTGGTTGCGTCCCGGCGTGGGCGCAGGAGACGGACCACGCCGCACACCATCCGGCAGCCAAGCCGGCTGCGTCACCATCGTCGCCAAGGCCCGCGGATCCGCACGCCGGCCATCTACCGACTTCACCGGACAAGAGTTCCGACGATCACGGGACGATGAACCACGGGAACATGCGGCACGGAGCTGCGAATCCTGCCGACAGCGAACACACCGGGATGGACCACTCCACGATGGACCACTCCACGATGGATCACTCCGGGATGGATCACTCCGGGATGGATCACTCCGGCATGGATCACTCCGGCATGGATCACTCGGGCATGGATCACGCTTCCATGGGCCATCAACCTGGTGTCAGCGAGGATCTGCCGCCGACGGCCGAGCCGCGCGAGCCAATCCCGGTTGTCACGCCGACAGATCGGGCTGCGGCGTTCCCGGACCTCGACGAGCACCTGATGCATGGTGAATCGATCAATTCCTACTGGGCGCTTGACCGGCTAGAGGCGTGGGACGCGGACGAGGACGGCACCGGCATGGCCTGGGAAGCACAAGGCTGGGTGGGTTCCGACTTGAACCGGCTCTGGCTGCGCAGCGAGGGCGAGCGTGCAGGTGGATCCACCGAGTCGGCGGATGTGGAAGTGCTGTACGGCCGAGCGATCGCCCGATGGTGGGACGCAGTCGCTGGTGTCCGCCATGACTTCGCCTTCGGCGGCGGGCCGTCGCGCACCTATGCCGCGCTCGGTGTGATCGGTCTTGCGCCGTACAAATTCGAAGTCTCCGCGACGGCCTACCTAGGCGAGTCCGGTCAGCTCGGGGTAGGTGCGGAAGCCGAATACGAAATGCTGTTCACCAACCGGCTGATCGGCCAGTGGCTGGTCGAAGGCGAGGCCTGGAGCAAGAACGATCCGGCGGTGGGAATCGGCAGTGGGCTGAGCAAGGTCGAAGCCGGTTTCCGCTTGCGCTACGAGTTCCATCGGCAGTTCGCTCCCTACGTCGGGGTGGTGTGGGAGCGTGCCTACGGGGGCACGGCGGACCAACGTCGCGCGCAGTCCGGTGACATCGACGACACCCGGATCGTCGCCGGCGTTCGAATCTGGTTCTGATGGGAGAACATACATGCAACCGAAGACACGCAAGCGTGTTTGGTTGATCGGGGTTCCGCTGGTTGTCGTGGCCGGTACGGCGGGCTTCATGTGGGGCGGCGTGTACAACGTCGCCGCCGATGACATGCACACGAAGCCCGTGCATTTCCTGCTCGAAACCGCACGCGAGCGCTCCATCGTGGCACGTCTGGGACAGCTGGACGTGCCGTCGGATTTGGACGATCGCACACGGATCGTCCAGGGCGCGGGCAATTATGCGGCCATGTGCGCAGGGTGCCACTTGGCTCCGTCGATGGCCGAAACCGAGTTGAGCCAAGGCCTGTATCCCACGCCTCCAGACCTCAGCAAACACAAGGTCGACGTGGCCAAAGCGTTCTGGGTGATCAAGCACGGGATCAAGGCTAGCGGCATGCCCGCCTGGGGCAAGAACATGGGGGACGAGTACATCTGGAACATGGCCGCGTTCCTGCAGGTGCTGCCCACGCTCGACGCGACTGCGTACAAGGAACTTGTCGACAGCAGCGAGGGCCATTCGCATGGCGGCGGCGAGACGCAAGGCCACCATGACGACGAAAAGGCCGAGGATCACCCTGCCCCATCCGAGCCGGGCAACAACTCCATGCCGCATGCGCACCCGCCGGGCGTGGACGACGATCACCACGGCCCGACACTCAGCGACACGGAAGTCGGGTTGGTGGACCACCGCCTTCCCAACGGCAAGGTGGAGTCGCACCCTGCACCACACACGCCCGTGGCCGGTGACGGCCATGCGCACACCCATTGATCTCCTTGGAGCCCACGCAATGAACGCAACAGCAATCTCGTTCACCCTCGCACTGGCACTGGCCGTCGTGTCCCCCGCAATGGCGCAGGCGACACAGCCGCACGCACATCACCCCGCTGCCGCGGCATCTGCGGACGTCGACGTCCCAGTCACTGCAGAGGCCGCGGTCGCCGTAGCGGAGCGTTTCAACAGCGCCCTGTCTAGCGGCGATCTGGCCACGGTCGAAGCCCTGCTCGCTGCCGACGTTCTCATCCTCGAGTCCGGGGGCGCCGAACACAGCCGCGAGGAATACATGGGCCATCACGCAGTCAGCGATGCGGCGTTCCTCAAGGGCGCCCATCGCCAGCTGCTCCGTCAGCGTGCACGAACCGCTGGCGAGTTCGCGTGGGTCGGAACCGAAAGCGAGCTGCACGCCCAGAAGGACGGCAAGCCACTGACCGTCCAGAGCACCGAAACGATGGTGCTGAAGCAGACCGCCGACGGCTGGCGGATCGTCCACATCCACTGGTCCTCGCGGACCAAGCGCTGAGTCGAGAGTTTGAAATGACTACGCTCAGATTGCACCGCCTGACTTTTGTGGTCCTTGCCGTGGCTGGTCTGGGTGCTTGCACCCAGGATGCTTCATCCGCGCAACCCACAACCTCGCCCTCCGCACAGGTTGTCGTCCAATCAGCCGACGCGACTCCAGCAGCCCTGCCACGCATGACCGTCCACAAGACCCCGACCTGCGGGTGCTGCGGTGCCTGGATCGACCACGTGCAGAAGGCGGGCTTCACCGTGGATGTGCACGACATGGATGACCTGGGGCCGCTCAAGGAGCGGCTGGGTGTCCCCTATGCAAAGGGCTCCTGCCACACGGCCGAGATCGGCGGATACGTCATCGAAGGCCACGTCCCGGCCGCGGACATCAAGCGTCTCCTCGAAGAAAAGCCGGACGCACGCGGCCTGGTCCTCCCAGGGATGCCGCTTGGTTCTCCCGGCATGGAGGTTCCGGAGGGGCGACAGCAGCCGTACACGGTCGAGCTGGTCCATCGCGACGGAACCACTGAACCGTTCGCACAGCACTGATCCGTCGCAGCAACAGGGGGCGGTGTTGCGGGCGCGCCAATTCTCGCCCGCAAGGAAGAAGGAGAACCACATGACTCACCATTCCGCCGCACACCGGTCCCAGGCCATGAACGAGTGCATCGACAACTGCACGCAGTGTCATGACATCTGCCTGGAGACCATCAACTACTGCCTGACCAAAGGAGGTGCCCACGCGACCCCAGAGCACATTGCACTACTTGCGACGTGTGCCGATATCTGCGCAACCAGTGCCGACGCGATGCTGCGCGGTGCCAGCGCTCACGACGTGGTTTGCGGTGCCTGCGCGGAGATCTGCCGCCAGTGCGCCGATGCATGCGACGCCATGAACGACCCGGAGATGGCGCGCTGCGCCGAAGTTTGTCGCCGTTGCGCGGAAAGCTGCAGCGCCATGGCGGCTTGACGCGTCGAGGATCCCGCCTGAGCGGCGGGATCCTCATCTCAAATATCAAAAGCTGACCAACCGTGGTTTCGGTGACAGCCCGACACCTAACGCTTGTCGCATCGAACACAGCGCGGCCCTCCCGAACGGGGCTTTGCATCACATTCGCAATGAGGATTTATCCATATGAAGTCGTCCAACGTCATTCGCTCCTTCGCGCTCGTCCTCGCAATCGCGGCCGGGCAGTTTTCGCTGCAGGTCGCGCACGCCCACGCCGCGCTGCAGCAGTCCACACCGGCGGCAAATGCGGTGGTGGCCTCGCCAGGCCAGATCGATCTCGTGTTCAACGAGACATTGATTCCGCGGGCGTCGCGTCTCAAGTTGCTCATGAAGCACGGCAGTTCCACCATGCCGATCGAGAATTTCACGACCGAGATCGTCAACAACGGCAAGACCCTGCGTGCCAAGTTGCCTGGACCGCTGGCTCCGGGCGTCTATACCGTGGAATACCGCGCCGTGGGAGGCGACAACCACCCCATGACGGGCAGTTTCAGCTTCACGGTGCGCTGAGGAGCCACAAATGTTCGACCTGTCGGCTTATGCACTGAGATTCCTGGAATACCTTGTTCTCATGGTGCTTTTCGGGGTTCCACTGTTCGGTTGGTACGGTTCGCGTCGATCGACACTCGCCGACGCCTTGGCCGGGTGGCCACTCATGGGCGTTCTATTGGTGAGTGCCGCCGTCGGTACTGTGCTCACCGGGGCCGATATCGTTCTCAAAACCGCGGGCATCATGGGAATGCCGGTTGCCGACGTTGATCGCGCATCGCTTGGCTGGTATCTGCTCGAGACGTCCGCGGGCCGGGCAGCCATGGCGAGAGGCGCGCTGCTGGTCGCCCTGATGTTCGTGCTCGGATGGCATCGTCGCCGCGGGAAGGTGGAGACCGCCTTCCCGCTGGCGGCGACGCTGGCGGGCGGCGCACTCGCTTCTCTGGCATGGAACGGCCACGCGGCCGCTGGTGAGGGCGTGGCAGGCGCGGTCCGGCTTGCTGCGGGCCTTGTCCATCTTCTTGCGGCAGGCGGCTGGATCGCAGCGGTCCTGATGTTCCTGGGGATGCTCCTGCGCGGCAAGGAGGCCTCCGGCAGCGGGCGTCTGCGATCAACGTATGACTATCTGCATGGATTTTCGACGCTGGGAACGATTTTCGTTGCCGCGCTCGTCGTGTCCGGCATCGTGCACTACGGGGATCTCACCGCGTGGTCGTTTTCGGCCCTGTTTCAGAGCACCTACGGGAAGTTCCTGCTGTTCAAACTGGCTCTGTTCGGCGGAATGCTGGGCCTAGGGGCGCTGCACCGATGGACGCTGGTGCCGCGCCTGGGACGGGCGCTGACCAGCGGAGAACCTGCACAGGAGGCGCGTGCTTTGCGGCAAAGTGTTACGGCTGAGGCCGCGCTAGCCATCTTGATCCTGATTGTTGTTTCAGTTCTCGGGACGCTCAGCCCCGAATAGCTGTTTAGCCCGCAATGGCACACTGCTTTGGCAGTCCATCTCCAGTAAAGCGAGCGTCGGCATGAACTCACCGTCGTCCCATGACCATCACCATTCCACAGGCGAAGCCCCTGTCGAGACTGCGGATGGACGGGTAACCGACCCGGTCTGTGGCATGCAGGTAGATCCCGCCACCACGCCGCATCATGCGGACCACGCCGGCGCCCATTTTCACTTCTGCTCGGAGCGATGCCGCGCGAAGTTCGTGGCTGATCCCGAGCGCTACTTGACGTCCCGGGATGAGCCTGAGGTGGCCCAGCCCGGCGCCATCTACACCTGCCCGATGCACCCTGAAGTCCGGCAACAGGGTCCGGGTAACTGTCCTTTCTGCGGCATGGCGCTGGAGCCGGAAATGCCGAGCCTGGAGGACGATGACAATCCGGAACTTCGCGACTTCTCGCGCCGGTTCTGGTGGACGCTTCCGCTGACGGTGGTGACGCTGGTGCTGGCCATGTTCGGCCAGTACCTCCCGCGTGTCGTGCTGGACGACGTGCAGATCCTGCCCTTGTCGATCGACGTGCAGACCTGGGTCGAGCTGGTCCTGACCACACCGGTCGTGCTGTGGGCCGGCTGGCCGTTCTTCGAGCGCTGCGTGCAGTCGATCCGCAACCGCAGCCCGAACATGTTCACCCTCATCGGGATTGGCGTTGCGGCCGCCTTTGGCTACAGCCTGGTCGCCACGCTGGCACCCGGCTTGTTCCCGCCGTCGTTTACCGAGCATGGGCGCGTCGGCGTGTATTACGAGGCGGCGGCAGTGATTGTGTCGCTGACGCTGCTCGGCCAGATGCTGGAACTGCGGGCGCGTTCGAAAACGTCCGCGGCGATCAAGGGCCTGCTTGGTCTGGCGCCCAAGGAAGCCCGGCGGGTCAATGCCGACGGCACCGAGGAAGACATCCCGCTGACCCACGTGCATGTCGGCGACCACCTGCGCGTGCGACCCGGCGAAAAGGTGCCGGTGGATGGCGAAGTGGTGGAAGGCCGCTCCAGCGTCGACGAGTCGATGCTCACGGGCGAACCGATTCCGGTCGAGAAGACGGCCGGCGACCAGGTCATCGGCGCGACCCAGAACGGCACCGGTGCGCTGGTGATCCGCGCCGCCAAGGTGGGTTCCGACACCGTCCTCTCGCAGATCGTGCAGCTGGTCGCGCAGGCGCAGCGTTCCCGCGCGCCGATGCAGCGTATGGCCGACACCGTCGCCTACTGGTTCGTGCTCGCGGTGCTGGCGATCGCGGTGGCCACCTTCTTCATTTGGGGCATCTTCGGCCCGGAGCCCGCTTGGACCTACGCCGTGCTGAACGCGGTTTCGGTGCTGATCATCGCCTGCCCCTGCGCACTGGGCCTGGCGACGCCGATGTCGATCATGGTTGCCACGGGCAAGGCGGCACAGGTGGGCGTGCTGTTCCGCGATGCCGAAGCCATCGAGCATATGCGCCGCATCGACACCCTGATCGTCGACAAGACCGGCACCCTCACCGATGGGCGCCCGGCCTTCAAGGAAGTCGTGGCCTTCGAGGGCTTCGACGCCGACCAGGTGCTGCACCTGGCGGCCAGCCTGGACCAGGGCAGTGAGCATCCGCTGGCCGACGCCATCGTCGCCGAGGCCCGACGCCGGAACTTCGAGTTCGACCGCGTGGAGGACTTCGACTCGGTGACCGGCATGGGTGTGCGCGGAACCGTCGCCGGTCACGCGCTTGCGTTGGGCAATACCGCACTCATGGATGATATGGGCGCCGATCCCGGTGCGCATCTCGACGTCGCCGAGCGTCTGCGCCGCGAGGGTGCTAGCGCCATGTTCCTCGCCGTGGACGGTCGCTTGGCGGGTCTGATCGCGGTCGCAGACCCGATCAAGGCGTCGGCCGCGACCGCCATCAATGAGCTGCACGCCGCCGGGCTGCGCATCATCATGGCCACCGGCGACGGGCTCACCACCGCACGGGCTGTGGCCACCGAACTGGGCCTGGACGAAGTGCATGGCGAGGTCCGCCCCGAGGACAAGGCCGAGCTGGTGCAGCGCCTCAAGCGCGAGGGCCGGCGGGTGGCGATGGCGGGCGACGGCATCAACGATGCGCCCGCGCTGGCCGCGGCCGACGTCGGCATTGCCATGGGCACGGGCACCGACGTCGCGATGTCGAGCGCGCAGATCACCCTGGTCAAGGGCGACCTGCGCGGCATCCTGCGCGCCCGGAAGATCTCTCAGGCCACCGTGGCCAACATGAAGCAGAACCTCACCTTCGCCTTCGTCTACAACGCGCTGGGGGTTCCAATCGCGGCCGGGGTGCTCTACCCCGCGTTCGGGATTCTGCTGAGCCCGATGGTTGCGGCGCTCGCCATGAGCCTGAGCTCGGTATCGGTGGTGGCCAATGCCCTTCGCCTGGCGAAGTCCGCGTCGGTCCCGGCGGGACCGACGACGAATGCACCAGACCAGGTGCCGGGCCTGGCCCGGACTTGACACGGATCAGTTGCACCGTCCCCGGCAAGAGCTAAGCTCCCGTCATGGCCCGCCTTCGCCACCGGAAATGGTTCCAGCGCACCGTCCTCCTCGCGATGGCGGCGCTGCTCTGGTCCCAGTTCGCGTTAGCCGGACATGGCGAGTGCCTGGATCTCCCAGGTTCGCCGGCCGCACTCGTTACTGCCGCCAGCGACGCCCGACACAACCACGGCCACGACTGCGATGCCTTGCTCCCCTCGGCGAGCAAGGCGCTGTGCGACGCACACTGCACCGAAGGTGACATCTCGGCGGACAGTGGGCGCATCCCTCCGGTCCCGCCGCTGCTCGCCGGCGCCTGGCACCCCTGGTTCGCGGTGGCTGATGTCGCGAATGGCTCCCAGGTGGCCACGTCCCCCTGGGTCGACTCGCCCCCCAGACCCGCTTGGCACCGACCAACTGCCCATCCAGCGGCCCTCCTGCTGATTTGATGCCCGAACGCTGACTGCCCCGCACCTCCTGTGCGGCGCAGTGCTCTGCGTTCGTGCCGTGCTGCATCACGGCATGTGCTCCTGCCCCCGTCCGAGCGACCTGCGTCGCGTCGGCCCAAGGACACTGACATGGCATCCCCGTTCAAGCGTTTGCAGGCCAGGCGCCTGCACCCTCGTCCCCTGCTCCACCCCAGGCACGCGCTCCGGCACCTGATGTCCTGCCTGCTCGCAGGCGCCCTATGGTGTTGGCGCGCAGCCTGGGTCAGTTTTAAGTGCGCGCCAACAGCTTCGCGTGGCCGCGTCGGTCCAGCGCGACGCTGAACATCCGATCGCGCAGGCGCTGATGACCAGCGCCAAGGAACATGGCATCGACGTTCCGATGTCGCAGGACTTCGAGTCCATGCCGGGACGCGGCGTGCGCGCAGTCGTCGAGGAGCGCTCGCTCCACGTTGGCGGGCCGGGTCTGTTGAGAATGCTCGCGGTCGAACCGCCGGAGACGCTTCGGCGGGCTGCCGAATCAGCGGCAGCCGATGGTCAATCTGCAACCTACCTGGTGGAAGGCGACCGGGTGCTCGCCGTGTTCGCGATCGCTGACGCCATCCGTCCCGAATCGTTCGATGCGGTCAAGCGTCTGCACGACAACGGACTGGAGGTTGTGCTGCTGACTGGTGATTCCACCGCAGTCGGCAATGCGGTCGGGAAGGAGCTCAATATCGACACCGTCTTCGCCGAGGTCCTGCCAGAGGACAAGGTGGCAAAGATCGAGGAACTGCAGGCCCAAGGGAAGCGCGTCGCGATGGTGGGCGACGGCGTCAATGACGCGCCGGCGCTGCTCACAGCCGACGTCGGCATCGCCATCGGCACAGGGACGGATGTCGCGGTCGAGGCTGGCGACGTCGTACTTGTGCGCAGCGACCCGCGCGACGTCCCTGCGATCATTGCATTGAGCAAGGCGACCTATCGCAAGATGATCCAGAACCTGTGGTGGGCCGCCGGGTACAACATCGTCGCCATCCCGCTCGCTGCCGGCGTTCTCGCTGCATGGGGGGTCATGCTGCAACCCGCGCTTGGTGCAGTGCTCATGTCGCTGAGCACCATCGTGGTGGCGATCAATGCGCAGCTGTTGCGCCGGGCGGTACGGTCCCCATGAACATGAACTGGCGACACCTATGACCACGCGCCGGCTTCTGGCACTCAACGTTGGCTCGTCCACCCTCAAGGGCGCGTGCTATCTGTTGCACGCTGAGGGGCCAGGCGCGCAGCCACGCGTCGTGGAGCGCTCCCGGGCCGAGATTGCCGTCGGCGCGGATGCGCAAGAGCGACTTGCCACCCTGCTCGAAATATTGTCGATACCGGCGCCCGGCCCCGACGTGGTGGCCACCGAATCGTACATGGCGGCGACCTGCGCAACGCCAGCGAGCTCGACGAAGATGTACTTGCGAAACTGGATGCCTTGGTGCCATTCGCACCCTTGCACCAGCCGGTCGCCCTCGCGTTCGCGCGTGCCGCGCGCCTGCGTTGGCCGCAAGCCCGCCAGGGCGTGGCCTTCGACACGGACTTCCACGTGACACTCGCACCCTGGAGCCAGCGCCTGCCCATCCCCGAAGCATGGGATGCGCTGGGCGTCCGCCGCTACGGTTTCCACGGACTCGCCTTCGCCTCTGCACTGCGAGTCGTGGCCAGCCAGGACGCCGGAATCCTGCGGAGCCGCGCCGTCTTCGCGCATCTGGGGGGGGTGGTTGCAGCGTCTGCGCCGTCGAGGACGGTCGGAGCCGCGACACCACCATGGCGCTCACTCCGCTGGGGGGAATCCCGAGCCCTACCCGCTCCGGGAATCTCGATCCCGGTGCGTTGCTGTACCTGCTCAGGCACGAACGGCTGGACGCGCAAGCGATTGAAGATGGTTTGTCCCGCACTGCAGGTCTTGCCGGCATCGCCGGGCACGGCGATATGCGCGTGCTGCTTGCCGATCCTGGCCCGCAGGCCCAGCTTGCCGTGGACCTCTTCGCAGTCCGGATCGCGCAGTCCATCGCGGCCATGGCCACGGGAATCGGCGGACTCGACCATGTCGTCTTTTCCGGCGGCATCGGCCACCGCGCGCCGGGTCTGCGGGCGCGGATCATCGCGCGCTTGGGCTGGCTTGGCCTGGCGCTGGCACCTGACGACAACGATGCTGGGGCCACGCGGATCGATGCCGCGAGCGGGCCGGCCATCTGGAACGTCGCGATCGATGAGGAACGCGAGCTGGCCGAATCAGCATTGGCCTGGCTGTAGTCCACGGCATACCGCCAGGGCGGCCCCAGCCAGGATTACTCGCCGATCAGTGGCGTCGTGAGCACCGCTGCGAATCCACCACCTGGGGTGCGCATGTTCGTAGTCTGGCCCTGATAAAGCCGGGCCGCGAACAACAGCACACCCGCCTCGGACGCGAAGCAGCGCACGTCCGCCTTGAGGGACTGGCCCCCATGCACGATCCGCATGCTCGGTGGCGCGAAGGCCTGTGCGATGTAGGTCGCCGACGCCATCGACTCCCACGTTCGCCGGGTGAGCTTGTCGCCCCGATAGCTGCCACGGCTGCCGAACCCTGCTGCAGGCTTGAAGAAGTAGCCGTTGCGCGCTGCCCACAACGCATCCCGGTTCGCGGGCACGAGTTCGACCGTGGGCGGGATCACCTGGCCCAGCAGTGCCGTCGAACCCGCATCGACCCCGAACCCGCCGAGCAGAGCCGGGTCCCCGAGCACCGCAAGGTTGCGCTTGTCGGCAAACAGCGCGTGTGCTCGGGGATGCGGCATCAGCGCGACGTCCCCTGCCAGGTAAGCCTCACGAATGTCTGCATGCGAGGCATCCTCGAGCGCGAAATCGGTCAACCGGTTGTAGACAGTGTCGATTCGACCGTGGGCATCCTCAAGCCCGTCCGAACCAAATGACAAATCCTCGGGAGCGCTGATCACGCAGTCCACGCCATGGTCCCGAAACGCGTTCGCGTACAGCTCAAACTCGGGGTAAAGGAACTGCGCTCGCGGAGTGCTGTCCACGATGGCCAGGCGCGACGGCGTGCGCCCGGATTGCTGCCGAGCATCCTCCATCCAGGCCGTGACGGCCGCATCACGCGCTTGGGCCGCGTTGGTCCAGGTGGCCCATGCTGGCGGCGCGCAAGACCGCACGGCATCGAGCAACAAGGCATTGAGGAGCAGACCGCCTGGATTGGTGTTGACCTCGATCAGCCGCGGCCCATCGACCGTCAGGTGAAAGTCCAGACCCAGGACGCCCCCCGCAGAACCCGGATCATGGGTTGCAATGTCAGGGGCCCATTGCAGGACCCGTTGGCTATATCCCGGGTTTCCTGCGACGTCGAAGACCGCCGCCGCGACTCGTCCCATGGCCTCCAACGCGGGCCGATCAACGAACAAGGCATAGGGTGAAAATAAGTGCGCGTGTACGGCGGGATCAGTCGTGAACTCCGGAAAGGCACCCCGGATCGACTCGTGCAGACGGAGGATGTCGACCACTTCGCATGCACACCGCTGGTTGAGCGGCGCGCTTTCCAGGGTGGCACAGTCGATCTCGCAGCCTGTCTGTCCAACTATTATCGGAGTCCGCGGTTCAACCACAACAGGGATTGTTCTGTTGGATCGGTGGACATGGCACTGTTCCGAACGAGCAGAACACACAGCAGTCGCCTTGATGCGGACGCAAAACCGCTCCACAGCCCGTGCACTCATAGAAGAATTGACACGCTGTGATGGGCATTGTCTCGGTCGCCCGATGGCCGCACTCCGGGCAGGTCAAGACGCTTTCCAGCTTGACGTCACTCACCGCGAGTCCGCACCTTGGCCGGGAAGCCTGCTTCCGTGACTGCACGCGCGATTCCGGCTGCATCGGTCTGGCTCGATTCGAACGTCACCGTGACTGTTTCAGCCCGGGTGTCCACCTTCACATCGGCCACGCCCGGCACCTTCTCCAGCGCCTTCCTGATGGTGATGCCGCAGGCGGGACAGGTCATGTTCTCAGCATCGAGCATCACTACGGTTGCGGGCGTCGCAAGAGCGGCACCGACCGACAGAGCAGCCACCAGGGCCAGTATCCACTTGTGCATCGCGCCTCCTACAGAATCCAGACGATGTAATAGGGAAACAGCAGCAACAGGACGATGAGGGCTGTCGCCAACCAGAGCCAACGTCGCCTGCGTCGCAGAGCGTCCGGGGCGATGCAACTGCCATCCACACCGCACCGTGCCGCCGGTCGATACAGCATCCAAAACGCCACGGCCAAGGACAGTACGGCGGCGGCGCTGAACCAGGGCCTCAAGGGATCGAGAGCTGTCAGGGTGCCGATCCAGGCGCCACTGATGCCCAGCAGGACCAGCACCAGCGGCACGACGCAGCAGACCGATGCGCCAATGGCGGCGATGCTCGCGCCAACGATGGCTGGAACAGACGATTTGGCCGGGGTTGTTTGCATCAGAGTATACTAGCCTCTGTACCTAGGTACGGAGTCAAGCCGTGCGTCCGAACACGTTTACGATCAGCCGGCTGGCGGCGGCGGCCGATGTGCACGTCGAAACCGTGCGCTACTACCAGCGACGTAGGCTGCTGCGTCAACCCGAGCGACCCATAGGAGGCGTGCGTCGTTACGACGAAAACGATGTCAATCGGCTTCAGTTCATCCGGCGCGCTCAGATGATGGGATTCAGCCTCGACGAGATCGCTGGCCTGCTAGAGATCACAGGCGAACGTTCTTGCGAGCAGACCCGTCAGCTGACCGAGCGAAAGCTCGTCGATGTCCGTCTACGAATCCGCGAGCTACGACAGCTGGAGAGGGATCTCGAACAGAAGATAGCGCGGTGCGCCCAAGTGCCGGCGGGAGAGTGCTGCCCAACCCTCGATTTTCTGGAGCGGCCAAGAAAGCCAGCTGCGACAGGCAGTTAGCTCACTTTCGGCCCGTTTTTACACGAATCCCTGCCGACCCTCTCATGGCTTGAACCGGCGGTCGAGCTCCGCCTGGGCAAAATACGCTGACGCCTTGCGCAGGATCTCGTTGGCCTGGCGCAGCTCGCGTACTTCCCGCTCCAACGCCTTTATCCGCGCCTGCTCGTCGGTAGTCGGCCCGCTGCGCAAGCCGCGGTCACGCTCGGCCTGACGGACCCAGCGACGCAGCGACTCGGGCGTGCACCCTACCTTGCCTGCGATCGAGACAATCGCCGCCCACTGCGATCCGTGCTCGCCCTGATGCTCCAGCACCATCCGTACCGCGGGGTTCTACCCCGAAATCACGGACGGCTGTAAAAGAGCTGACAGCTTCCGGTCTTTCCTGGCCACCCTGCGCCGCATCCTCGGGTTGTGGAACCGCTCGATGTATTCGAACACATCAGCCCTGGCGGCATCGGGTGTCGGATACGTCATGCGGTGGACCCGCTCGCGCTTGAGCAGGCCGAAGAAGCCTTCGCACGCCGCGTTGTCACCGCAATGGCCCACCGCGCTCATCGAGCACACCAGTTCGTTGGCCGCCAGGTAACGCTGGTAGTCGCCGCTCCGGAACTGGCTGCCGCGATCGGAATGCAGGATCACCGGGTCGCTGCCCTGACGCTGCCAGACCGCCATCTGCACGGCCCGGATCACCATCTGCCGATCCTGCCGATGGTGCATCGACCAGCCCACCACGCGCTGGTCGAACAGGTCCAGCACGATGCACAGGCACAGCTTGCCCTGCCGGTCTTGAGTTCGGTGATGTCGGTGACCCACTTGGTCTCCGGCTCCAGCGCAGTGAAGTCCCGTTCGAGCAGGTTGCGCACGCCCGGCGGCGTCAGCGCGGGCCGGCCACGCTGCCCACGCCGCTTCGGCCGCGGCCAGCCCTGCAGGCCATCTTCAGCCATCAGGCGCGCCACCCGGTTCAGGCTGACGGGTTCGCCGGCATCGGCCAGATCTTCCTGCATCCGACCGGCGCCCAGCGTGCCCCGGCTGTCTTCATGCAGCTCACGGATGCGGTCGAGCAAGCGCTCGTTGTCGAGCGGGCGGGTGCTTGGCAGGCGCTTGCTCCAGTCGTAGTAACCACTGGCCGAGACCCGCAGGCAGCGGCACATCAGCCGAACCGGGAACTCATCGCGGCAACGTTCGATCGCCTGATACCTCAGGACGATCCCTTGGCAAAGAACGTCGCCGCTTCTCTTAAAAAATCCCGCTCCTTCTTCACCCGGGCCAGCTCGCGCTTCAGGCGGGCGAGTTCCTCATCCCGGGGCGTGCCGGTGCCGCCGAAGGCCACCTTGCCTTGGCTCTGGGCCTCTCGCTTCCAGCGGGTCAGCAGCGTGTCCCGGATCCCCAGCTCCCGTGCCACCTGAGCGCAGCTGACGCCCGGCTGGCTCGCCTGCTCAACCGCGCCACGCTTGAACTCTGCACTGAACTTCCTTCGCTTCGACATGAACACTCCTCATGGCCTCGATCGGCCTTCTCGTAAGTGTCCGTGAAAACGGGGGTGAACCCTCGGTGGCCATGTGAGCCGCGTCGGACAGCAGCGCCAAGCTGTTGGTGACGAGGCCACCCACCACCTCGGCGACCAGGAAGGCGGCGGTGAGTCCGAAGGCCCACCACAACGGTTTCTCATGCTGGACTTCGCCCAGCCCGTGATCGTGTCCTGCACCCATGTCTTGTGCTCCTAAGTGGCCGCAGCCTGCATGAAGTTTCGATCAAGCGTTCGCAGCCCGCGGTGAACCCTCCGCCTGCCGATGCAGCCAGCGATACAACGCCGGCAGCACGAGCAGCGTCAGCAATGTCGAGGACACGATGCCGCCGATCACGACCGTCGCCAGCGGGCGCTGCACTTCCGAACCTGCGCCTACGTTGAGCGCCATCGGCAGGAAACCGAGCGAGGCCACCAGCGCCGTCATCAGCACCGGGCGCAAGCGACCCAGCGCCCCATCCACGATCGCATTGTCGAGAAAATCGCCTTGCTCACGGAGCTTTCGGATGAACGCGATCATCACCAGGCCGTTCAGCACGGCAACGCCCGACAACGCGATGAAGCCGACGCCAGCGGAGATCGACAGCGGAATGCCGCGCAATGCCAGTGCGATTACGCCGCCGGTCAACGCCAGCGGCACGCCACTGAACACGATGGCCGCATCCTTCGCCGAACCGAAGGCCATGAACAACAGGCCGAAGATGATCACCAGCGTCACCGGGACCACGATCGCCAGGCGCCGGCTCGCGGAGATCAGTTGCTCGAACGTGCCGCCGTATTCGATCCAGTAGCCAGTGGGTACCCGGACCTTCGCTTCGATCGCCGATTGCAGTTCGTTGACGAAGCCGCCGAGGTCGCGGTCGCGCACATTGGCCGTGACGACCACGCGGCGCTTGCCGTTCTCGCGGTTGATCTGGTTGGGGCCAAGCGTGGACTCGATGCGCGCCACTTCCCGCAACGGCACCGTGCGTGGCGCATCGCCCACCCAGCTTGCCGGCCGGCTCGATTCGTCGGCCTCGCCGTTGCTGCCCAGCGGGATCGGCAGATCGGCGAGTGCGGCCGGGTCCTGGCGCACACCTTCGGGCAGGCGTACGACCAGATCGAAGCGCCGATCGCCGTCGAACAACTGGCCGGCCACCTCGCCGCCTACGGCCGTGGCCACCGTGTCCTGCACGTCGCCTGGGTTGAGCCCGTAACGCACGAGCGCCTGGCGATCCGGCACCACGGTCAGCAGCGGCAAGCCGGCGACTTGTTCGGTCTTGACGTCGGCCGCACCGGGCACGGCCGCCATCACTCGCTGCACCTGCGCCGCCGTGCGGACCAGCTGGTCGAGGTCGTCGCCATAGATCTTGACCGCCACGTCCGCACGCACGCCGGAAATCAGCTCGTTGGTGCGCATCTGGATGGGCTGGGTCAGCTCGTAGTTGTTGCCGAGCAGCCTGGTGATCGCCGCTTCCATCTCCTCCAGCAACTCGTCCTTCGGCTTGCGTGGGTCGGGCCAGTCCTCACGCGGCTTGAGCATCACGAAGGTGTCTGAAATCGACGGCGGCATGGGGTCGCTGGCCACTTCGGCAGTGCCGATCTTGGCGAACACGCGTTCCACTTCCGGGAAGCCTGCCAGCGTCTTCTCCAGTGTTTCCTGCATGGCTACCGACTGGGTCAGGCTGGTGCCGGGAATGCGCAGCGCCTGCACCGTGATGTCGCCTTCGTCCAGGTTCGGAATGAACTCGGTGCCCAGACGGGTAGCAAGCAAGCTGCACAGCACTACCAAGGCGGCAGCGCCAGTTAGCACCCAGCCCCGACGCTTCAACGACCAGGCCAGCATCGGTGCATAGCGGCGTTTGGTCCATGCCATCAGACGGTTTTCCTTCTCCTCGACGCGGCCGCCCAGGAAGGTGGCGACGGCCGCCGGCACGAAGGTGAGCGAGAGCAGCATCGCACCGGTCAGCGCAAGCACCACGGTGATCGCCATCGGGTGGAACATCTTTCCTTCGATGCCGCTCAGCGCAAAGATGGGCAGGTACACGGCGGTGATGATGCCGACGCCGAACAGGCTGGGACGGATGACTTCGGCCGTCGCGACCGCGGTCAGGTCGAAGCGTTCCTCCCGCGTCATGGTGCGGCCGAGGGCGTGCTGCGCCTCGCCGAAGCGGCGCAGGCAGTTCTCGATGATGATCACGGCGCCGTCGACGATGAGTCCGAAATCGAGCGCGCCCAGGCTCATCAGGTTGCCCGACACGCCGCCGCGCACCATGCCGATAACGGTGAACAGCATCGCCAGCGGAATCACCGCCGCCGTGACCAATGAAGCGCGGACGTTCCCCAGCAGCAGGAACAGCACGACGACGACGAGGATCGCGCCCTCGATGAGGTTCTTGGCGACGGTGTGGATCGTGCGGTCGACCAGTGCGGTGCGGTCGTAGACTGGACGGGCCGTGACGCCCTCAGGCAGGCTCGCGTTTGCCGTTTCGAGCTTCGCCGCGGAGGCCTGCGATACCTCCCGGCTGTTGGCGCCCACCAGCATCACAACGGTGCCGATGACCACCTCGCGGCCGTTCTGTGTCGCGGCACCCGTACGCAGTTCCGGTCCTTCGCCCACGAGCGCCACGTCGCGTACCCGGATCGGCACGCCTTCGCGCCGGTCCAGCACGATCTCACGGATGGCATCGAGATCGGCAACCTGGCCCGGTACGCGAACGAGGAACTGCTGGCCGTTGCGCTCGATGTAGCCGGCGGCGACGTTCTGGTTGTTGGCCGCGATCGCCGTGACCACGTCATGCAGGGTGAAGCCCAGCGCCACCAGTTTGGCCGGATCCGGCGTGATGTGGATCTGCCGTTCGAAGCCACCGATGGTGTTGACCTCGGTAACGCCCGGCGTATTGCGCATCTGCGGACGCACCACCCAATCCTGCAGGGTGCGCAGGTCGGTGGCCGTATACGGTGTGCCGTCCCGCTTGCGCGCCGTCGGATCGGCGTCGACGGTGTACATGAAGATCTCGCCCATGCCGGTGGCGATGGGCCCCATGTCCGGGTCCAATCCTTCCGGCAGCTGCGACTTCACCTGCTGCAGGCGTTCGGATACCTGTTGGCGGGCGAAGTAGATGTCGGTGCCGTCCTCGAAGATGACGGTCACCTGCGACAGGCCATAGCGGGACAGCGATCGGGTGTAGTCCAGGCGCGGCAGGCCGGCCAGCGCCGTCTCGATGGGGAAAGTGACGCGCTGCTCGGCCTCCAGCGGCGAGTAGCCCGGCGTCTCGGTATTGATCTGCACCTGGACATTGGTGATGTCCGGCGTGGCATCGATCGGCAGCTTCGTGAAGCTCCACACGCCCAGCCCGACCAGGGCGAGCGTGAGCAGCAACATCAGCCACCGATGCGCGATGGCGAATCGGATGATTTTTTCGAGCATGGCGGCGACCTCAGTGCTCGTGCTCGGCGGTCGATTTCTCGATGTCCGCCTTGACGAGGAAGCTCTGCTCGACCACGACCTGCTCGCCGGCCTTCAGGCCGGACACGATCTCGACGCGCTGTGCGTCGCGGCGCCCGCCCCGCACCGGGCGCGTGACGTAGGTGTCGCCCCGGCGCACGTACACCACATCGTCCTCGCCGGCGGTCTGCAGCGCGCCGAGCGGGACCACGAGGTTAACGGGCTGGTGATCGACCGTCACCCGCGCCTTTACCGCGGAACCCGGCCGCCACAGGCCGTCGAGGTTGCGGATCGTGGCACGCGCCACGGTGCTCTGGCTCGCGGTGGCGGTTCCCGGCAGCACGCGTTCGAGCGTGGTTTCGGCGGTGACGCCATCGCTCATGCGGGTAACCAACACCGGTACGCCGGCGGTGATGTGCTGTGCGTCCGCGCCGAAGATGTGCAGGTCCACCCACAGCTCCGACAGGTCCGCGATCTCGTACAGCGCCGCGCCCTCGCCGGCGACCGTGCCGATCGACGCGTTGCGCGCGAGGACCACGCCGGAAATCGGCGCAGGCACGGTGTAGGTGGTGAGGCTCAGGTTGCTCTCGATCGTGGCCAGCGGCTGCCCGGCCCGCACGCGGTCGCCCACGTTGGCGCGCAGCGTACGGATCGGGCCGGGAAAGCGCGCCATGACCTTGGCGACGCGGCCTTCGACGGGCGTGAGCAATCCCTGGACTTCGTGCTCGTCGGCGATCACCCCGGCGGCAGCCGGTGCAACGCGAATGCCGGCGTCCTGCGCCACCTTCGCGGCGATGGTGGTGCGATCCATCGCCTCTTCGTGACCTTCCTCTTCGTGGCCGCCCGCTTCGGCCTGCGATTCGTCTTCATGGCCGGGCTCACCCGCGGGCTTGGCGCCGCCACAAGCGCCCAACAGGACAGCCAGCGTCAGCGCGCTGATCCGGTGCATCCACTTCATGGGGTGTCTCCTTGCGTCGCCCGTGTCGGTGCCGCCACGAAAGGCGCTCCGGTCAGGCGTTGGATTTCGATAAGGGCGCGCTGGGCTTCAAACGCGGCGTCGAGTTGTTGTTTGCGCGCGGCGGTGCGTTCGGACTGCAACTGCGCCCATTCCAGGTAGCTGATGGCCCCGGCGCGGTAGGCGCGCTCGGCCGCCGCTTCGGCCCTGGCGAGCTTGGGCATCACGTCGGTGCGCAGCCGATCCAGCTCCACCTGCGCCGTGAGGTAGCGCCCGTGCGCTTCGGCCAGTGTCGAATACAGCGACAGCCCCTTGGACTCGCGTTCGATCTCCAGCGCGGTGAGTTCGGCCTCGGCCACGCGGATCTCCGGCTGCGCGCGGCGACTCGCGCCCAGCGGCATCGACACACTGCCCACGAGGGCCAAGTCGTCTGTTGACTGCAACCTGCGGATGCCGACTTCCCAATCCAGATCCGCCTTGGCATCGGCACGCGCGAGTTGCAGGCGCGCCTCACGGATACGGCGCTCACCGACGAACTGCGCAAGCTCGGGCGTCTGTTCCAGCAAGCTCGCCAGGGTGGCAAACGCAGGCACCTCGGGCAGGACCGTCGGGTCGCCAGCCACCGCGTCGAAGGTGGGTGATCGCTCGCCCCACAGGGCGGCCAGGTGCTGCCGCGCCGCCGCATGGCGTTGCTCGGCACGGGCACGATCCAACTCCGCTCGGGCCAGGGCCGCCTGCGCGGTCAGCACGACCGACTCGGGCGAAGCGCCGGCCTGCAGCCGTTGCCGCGCTCCGGCGACGGTACGTTGCCGCTGGGCAATGTCGAGCTCGGCGATCTCGCGCTGGCGTTGCGCGGCGACCATCGCCAAGTAGCGACGCGCGACTTCCGCCAGCAGGTCGAGGCGCCGGGCCTCGCGCTCGACCGCCAGGGCATCGATGCGACTTTGCGCCAGCGTGCGACGCGCATCGAGCTTGCCGCCACGCTCCAGCACCGACGCCAGGGTCAGGGTCAGCTCCGCGCCGCTCAGGCCACTCGCCTCGCCGGTGCCGAAAGCGTTCTCGACGCTGGCGCCGGCGACCAGTGGGGGGCGCAGGGTTGCGCGGCCCAGTTCGGCGGCGAGCACGTTGTGTCGCGCCCCGAGCAGGCGCAGATCGGGATGGGATTCGGCGACGCGCGCAAATGCGTCGTCCAGGGAGAGTCGATCAGCCGCGTTCGCCGGCCATGCAATGGCGGACACGGCGACCAGTGCGGCGAACGCCGCAAGTCGCACAGACATGGAAACACTCCAATCGGAAAGGGCCAGAAGCCGGCATCAGCGCCGGTGGGGCGTCAGGCCGAGATCGGAGGTCGGAAGGGGGCGAGCCATCGCCCGCTAGGCACAAGGCGCGAGTCCGTCAGGTTCGTGGGTTCGCTGTGACTGATCCGGGGCAGCACCAGCGGTGCAGCGGGTGTAGGCACCACATGCCCGCAGCAGTGAGCCAAGTGGTGCATGACGTGCAGCGTGCCGGCGGCATTGCCCTCTTCATCGGGCGCTCCGGTTTCGCTGATGTCGTGCACGCTCGCGGCGCCGTGCGACAGCTCGTGCAATTCGCTCACCGAGCCCAGCACCGGCTGCAGGACCACGCTCAACGCCAATGCCGCCAGCATCAGCCAGCGACAGAGGGACAGCGGGGGACGGCGCGAGGTCATGCAGAGGGCGATTTCGATTCGGCGCGGGCACGGCGGGCATCGCCGAGGATCTCGATGGCTTCCTTGATCACGTACAGGCCGATCAGGGTGCCGATGACGTAATCCGGGTACGGGGTGGCGAGCCAGAGTACCAATACACCGGCCAGGATGACGCCGATGTTGGCCACCACGTCGGCGCGGGTGAACAGCCAGGTGGCACGCAGGTGGACCTCGCCCGCCTTCAGCGGGGCAAGCAGGCGCAGGACGGTGACGTTGACCGCAAGCGACAGCAGCGCGGTGCCGATCATCCAGCCGCTGAGCGGCTCGGCGCCATAGACGACGCGCCGGCCCACCTCCACCAGCACGCCGATACCGAGCACGAGCAGCACGCTGCCACTGAGCCAGGCCGCGTTCGCCTTGAAGCGGGCGGTGCGCCCAATGGCCACCAGGCCGATCGCGTAGGCGGTGGCGTCGGACAGCATGTCCAGGGCGTCGGCCAGCAGGCCGGTCGACTGGGCGATCCAGCCGGCAAGGCCGCCGATCACCGCCATGGCGGCGTTGAGCACCAGGGCGATGCGCAGTACGCGCCGCTCCTGTGCGTTCTTTGCCTCATGGTGGCAGCCGCAATCGCTCATCGGGGTCCTCGTCGAACAGATGCCACCCGGCCAGGGTGGCGGCGGAATGCGGCGAAGGATAAAGTCTGTAGTAGCTACGGAGTCAAGCACGTGAAGATCAGCGAAGCGGCCGCCGCCAGTGGCTGCCACCTGGAGACCATCCGCTACTACGAGCGCTCGGGCCTGGTGTCGCCGCCCAAGCGCACGCACAGCGGCTATCGCTCCTACACCCCCGCCGATGTCGACCGGCTGCGCTTCATCAGCCGAGGGCGCGAGCTGGGCTTCAGCCTGGAGGAGATCCGCAGCCTGCTGCGCCTGGACGACGACCCCACCATGTCGTGCCGCGACGTCGACGCCATGGCCCGCACCCATCTGGCCGATATCCAGGGGCGCATCGCAGAGTTGCAGCGTATGGCGTCGGAACTGGAACGGGTCATTGCCGACTGCGCCGGCGGCGAGCGCGGAACGTGCACCATCCTGGGGGCACTGCGCCGGCCGGGCAGCGCCCAGGTTTCATGTCCGGAACCAGGGTGCCGCTCATGAGCCTCGAACGGTATCTGGAGGCCGCCGGACGCAAAAACACGCAGCGCAGGCGAACTTGTCGGCTGCTAGCCACGATAACGCCGCCTAATCCCCTGCCTTTTCGAATCCTTCTATCCTCGGAATTACGAAGATCCGATTGCTAGTCCTGCTGAGCGGGATGTGTTTAGCCCGTGGGGCGTCGGAAAGAGACAGGACGCACACATCACAGCAGCCCGCCTCGATGGCGCTTGCTCGCATCCAGCGAAGGATGGACTCACATCAGGGTAGGCGAATTCCCACAGATCATCGGCTTTCGCCCTGACGGATTGGCAGTGAACAGGCATGCACCCTTGATGGAACATCTCTTTTATGGCGGTTCGATCATGGTCGAAATCAGAACGCACCCTTCCGGCCGTTTTTAGGTACTCGCGGAAGGTCGACACCACGAGGTATTAGAGGGCACCTTGGGTGCCATCGTCGTCGCGCAAGCACTCGCAGGCGAAATTTCCAAAGAGACACGAACTCCTATGACCATCACCAGCCCATGGGGCGACAGGAAGGTAGGCGTGCCAGCCTCAGTTTCGTTGACCCCTTTGAAAATTGCCGGGTCATAAGGTGCGGCAGCAGCAATCGCATACGATGTTGCAGATTGAAGGCGCGCTATCCCTTGCGCTACCGCAGCGGCGTCATTCTCTCTGCGCGTTCACTCCGACGCACCAGCTGCCACGCCGCTGCAGTGGGAGGAATTGGGAAGATCAACAGAGGCCTCTCCTTCGATATCCACACGCCTCCGGAAGCGACCGTGGGACGACATTGACGTTGTCGAGCCGGATCTGGATAAGGCCAAAAAGCAGCTGACTCGGCTCGCCTACGAGCAATGATGTGCGACAAAGCGCATCAGTTCGCCCCTGTGCCTCTCTTGACCTTTGTCGGCGCTCCCGGCCTTGTGCGGGCGACATGATTATTGCCGGGCACGTGCCGGCGCCATGGGTGCTCGATGCGTCTGCTGATGCCAACGCGCGGGCCCGCACCGGCATCGCCAGGCGGCGGTATCCCATCGTCCAGGATCCAGCTACCCCGGACGTTGTGACGGTTTCCGGACGTAGGCCCCTATTCCTTCAAGTCCTTCTATCCTCAGATGGCGAGGATCCAATTGTTAGTCACGAAGCCCCAGCCGAGCGATCACGGCGCCCAGCGGCAGCGACACCAGCGGTGAATCGGTAGCGGCATAGCCAGCGAACGTGGCGGGTGGTCCAAACAGGGCAAACATGGGCGGGCTCCAGCAACAGCTCGCACGGCGCCGCTTGATGGTCTCAAGACTTGAGACCATCGCTTGACACTCTAGTGTCGCGGCCAGGCCTGGTGACTCAGAGTCACCCCCGCAGGCGCGCCCCGATTTCCCAAATTGCGAGGGTATGCCTTGAGCAGAATGACCGGCATCATGCTCCCATGAACGACCTGCCTGCGATTCTGCAACTCGGTCTGCTTGTCGCCCTCATCGTTGGCGGCGTGTGCGCGTTCGGCGGCGGCCTGATTCTCTGGGCACACCTACAGAACAAAGATCGCGAATAGAGCCGGTAGCCTTATGGGCTATCCACCGCAATGGAGGGGTGGAGGCCACGACCTTTGGTCCGGTTGTCCCGGGCCGATCGCGATCCGCATGCTTGATCGTCACAGCGAATACATGCAGTGATCGACTGGCGTTGCTGGACACGTTGTGTATAGAAGCGGACGGGGTGACTGAATGCATAGCGGCGATCCTCCCCTACCTGCCCCTCAGACGCTGCGCCAGTTCGCGAGGCAGATTGCCATGTACATACGGCTTCTACCGCCGAACAGGAGATGCAGTCTTCGATCGAACAGACTGGGAAACTTCGATCGCTATCGTCATAGCCGCTTCAGCAGACAATCCAAGGCCGGCTGTTAGATGCAGGAACTCCATGACGTCGAGCCGGCGTGCGCCAGCTTCAACAGCGGACACACGCTGCTGTGGCCAACCGAGCTGGCGGGCCAGCGCTGTCTGAGTGAGCTCCGCCTCCTCCCGGCAAGTACGGAGCCACTCAACGAGTTGCCGGTACTCGGCTGAATAGATCGTCTTGACTGCCATGGTCGCACCTAGAGAGCGACCAAGAACCTATGGCGGAGACACCGAATACATGAAATTCATGTACGACTAAGGTGCATTTGCTTGTCTTTGTTTCCTCCATCCCGGCGAAGCTACATGCCCTTGTATCTAGTGAATCCGGCAGTCGAGATGACACCTGAGCTATCTCTCTCACCACCTCGAGAAATCCTTGACCATCCAGTACGACCGAATCAAGCCTCCGAAGGTCCGGGACACCAAAGGACAGATAAGACGACCTGTGTGAGAGCCTCAAGCTCGCCCTTGTCACGGAAGGGACCGTACGAGTAACCGGTGGTCATCAGGATAGATTGCCTTAGGTCCCATAGGTCGTCACGAAGCCGCGAAAGCAAACTGAAATTTATGAATGGCCACCGATTACACAAAATTCATGTAGACAGATCTGTTGCGGAGGAGTATGTTTGCCGGATCATGACGAGAGGCTTGCGTGGCCGATGCTCACCGTCAACCGACTCTCTCTCCTTCCTCATCCGCGCTAGTTGCGTGCGCGGAGCAGCTTACGCTTACCCAAATTTCGGCGTGGTATGCCTTGGAGCTCTCAACCGACGAGTCAGCCAAACTAACGCCGGCACGCAACCTCACTGAAGATCTTTTCGCCTCGCTAGAGTCTTCAGGCATTATCAAGCGCGCCAAGCCACAAGATCCCCACAGCAGAACAGCACTCTACGATTCACTCAGCTGGGTCTACGGCTCTTCCCCGCTCGTCACTAGCGTAGATCGTAAAGCGTTATGCGGTCTACTGCGTACTAGAGCGCGTGACGTAGAACCTGAAGAAATCGCACAGTTCTGGTCCATGCTTGCCTCGGCAGAGAGCGAATCCTACCTCCGCAATCAAATGATGCGTCATCGCCTTGACTTCGAGAATTTCGAAGAAGTCATCTGCCTGGCTCAGGAGCTATGGATAAAGCACTCGCTTGGTCGTAGAAGATACCTTGCTTGGCATGCCGTTCGTCACGCGGCCGCTTCAATGATGCGTAGCGGATCGAACTTGCGGTTCGCGGCGGATGTCTTGCTTACATCCATAAACAGGCGCGCCCGCTGGCTTCACCAAAGAGCAAACTCAAAGACTCAGGCTAATGAGTATTGCTTTGTGCCGGAGGCAAGTTGGCGCAGTCCAATCTTGGTAGATGTCTTCTTGAAAGACATTTCCAATATAGGACACAGGTACTGGAGCTCGCCCCCGCGTGCGGATAATATCTTACCACGCAAATAGCGAATTCTTTATGCGCTTAATAATAGCCGAACTAGGTAGGCGCGGAAGGATCTGACACTTATCTTATACCTGACCTTCATGCCTCTTGATGTTCGCACATCTCTAAAACATATATTGAGAGCAAGACCGTCTCATCTCGCAAAGCGTGTCCTGGTCCAGATTCTTACGGGTCCAGCGTTGAGCAGCCGGGTCTCGAGCGATTTCATACTCGAGAGATGCGCGTTGATAACAGGCGTTCTCTCAGTGATGAAGGTGGTGTGTTTTTCATCTTGCTCGAGCGAACAAGCTATCAAATAACGCTTCCACTCGAACTGCTTCTTCTCTGCCGCGGTGCGGGGTTGAACCCACATTGGAACCAGTTCTTCGGCTGCGGTTAGCACGACATCGCTGTGATCCAGACTCATCTGATTAGTGAAAACCCGCCGCGTGATTATGAAGCGCCAAAGCGTAATAACGTCTTGATCAAATCCTGGTCGCGCGCAGAATCGGTCAATCGCAAATAGGACGGCATCGCGGAACATCGCTGCCTCATCTAGATCAGCCTTGGCCAACGCACGCATATAGAGAAGACACAAGAGCAGCACTCGATCGATGTGGCGCTTTCGAGAGAAGACTGCCAACCATGCTCGCAAACAGTGGATAGATTTGCGTAAGCGTGGAATGACGATTCCAGATCGTTCTAGCATTTCAACTTCAGACTGGCTAGGCTCATACAGGCCTAATCTTTCTAAAACGATCTTAATAAGCGCATCGCGTCGCGCTACCCCAAGAGGCCTTGCTGCCAACACCTCGGTGAACAACTCACTGTTGTAGATCACCTTTGTGTGATGGAAATTTGGTCTCTCTCCAATCACATCGACGGGGGAACGTCTCGCAAGCAGTTCGGATCGCGCCTGCCCTGGATCAGAGGCGTGCCGCTTGATTCGCCACATAACTCGCCCACTCGCGTCGGCCAAAGCAAGTAGGTCGACGTCCATCGCACTTGTGGTATGCCCGCCATAGCGGTTCTTGACGGCCGCAAACCAGAGCATAGATCGCAATCGGTGCACGAAGTCTTCTCGACTACGCTCTTGGCTGCGCGGCTTCCGAACACCGTTGCGCTCGCTCCCTTTTCTAGAGAGATGAGCAGATTTGATGATCTTCTCTGGCATAGACATGCTCAACAGACCATGATCGACTGCGCTTTGTGTACCACAAGGCGAACTAGCAGTATCGTGCAACCACCTCCCCTCGCCCACCCAATCGTTTCCGCACTGCTAAGCGCCCACGGCGAGCTAATTGGCGGCGTTGAGCTCGCTCGATGTCTTGGTTTCCGAACCACGCGAGCGTTTCAGAAAGCAGCAGCCGCAGAGCGACTACCTGTCGAAACCTTCGTTCTTGAGGGGCGCCGCGGGCGCTTTGCACGAACGCGCGACATTGCAATCTGGTTAGCCTCGCTTGGCGAGGAGCCGGTCAAATCCTGAGACACCCTTAGCCAAGAGGCATCACCCGCCGGCAAAAATTTCCTCATCCAGAACTTAAATTTTCGATCTCAGAAAAAGAAACGGGACCCCTGCCAGGGTCCCGCGATGCCTAGAGGGCGCTCACCCGCAGCATCGTTCTTTTCCTGGGCAGTGTCAACTGCTGCCTCCGGCGGCCCAGAAAGGACATCCCCGTATGCAAAACGATTGGAAAAAAGACACTGGTCTGCCATTGAACGGCCTTACGTCCGTTATGGAAGACCTCGGTGCCCAGCATATCGAGCGGCATCAGGCTGTCCGCCACCTAACTCAGCCTAAGCCCGAGTCCGTGCACTGAGTAGAAGGGCATCGCCTGCGAATGCAAGCGGTGCCCTTTTCCTTCTTTGGCCAACGACCGGGTACGCCCCGTTCCCTCGCCGTGCGCCCAAGCGGCGCGCGAAGGAGCTGCCATGACTGCTGGAACCACCGCGACCGCGGACGCTTCGTTCGTGGCATCGCATACCACCGATGCCAATCTGCCCTACGCGCCTCGCAGATTGACCCGTGGCGAACGTAATCGCCGCGAAGTTTTCGTTTTCTTTTCGCCACGCAACCAGCGGGTTGTCACGATCGCCGATGTGGTCAACGCCGCTGTGGGGCTCAAGTTCGAATTCGATCCCAACATCCAGAATTACGTCGAACGTCCGCGCCGCATCCAATTCAATACCAAACAGCAGATCGATGTGTCGTTCTGGACGCGCGATGCATCAGGCGAAGAACGCTTTTACTTGGTCGTTCCCGAGGCCGGCACCGTCGGCAGCACGACGGGTACCGTTTCAATCCGGGATCGAAGCGAACTCGATGAAGCCGGACGGCGCAATGGCATCCGGCTTCACTACGTGACAGAAGCGGAGTTGCTGTCCGCACGGACCTGGCTCGCAACTGGCTTCGAATTGTTGCCTCTGGTGTGGGACTACGGGCGGCTGCCGACACGCTCGCTCATCCGGAACCAGATCCGTGCACGTCTTGCCAACACCGAGCGCGTTTCCTTGTCAAATCTTATCAAGACGTTGGAGTTCACTCCTGCAAGCGTGCGTGCCGTAGTTGCAGGCATGGTCCATCGAGGCGATTTGCGGCTGGTGGAGTACTTGCCTGGCGCTTCCGACGCCACATTGGAGATGCTCCGTGCGTAGCCTCTATACGTGCTACTCCACTGAAGAACTTTCGACTTGGTACAAGCCGAAGGAGTCCGATCTTGCTGAATCGGTTCGGCCGCGCTTTAGGGAAGCGTGCGCAGCGCTAACGGTGGTCCTGACAGGTGATATGAGCATCACCCGTGCGGCCGACGAACATCGGCTGTGCCACAAACGCTTGCGCGCGATGGTGACACGCGCCCCGCAGTTGGCTCACGACGGGCAACCCTACGGGTTCAGGGTGTGCGTGCCATGGGGCACCTATCAGCGCGGTGAACAGGAGGGAGATGCGGAAATGCCGCGCTTGGGTGGCCCGCACGCGATGAGCCAGTTCCTCGCGGCACGTCCCGAAATTGCGATCTGGATCGACGAGTTTAGAAAGCCCTTGCCGCCCGGTCGACCGCCGAAAGCCTTCGACCGGCTGCACGCAAAGATTGTCGCCGAGCTCAAACGTCTGGACTTGCGGGATTTCTACCCCCTGAATCAGAAGGACCAAGGGCGTCGCGCCCTGCTCCGCTTTATCCGACAGCGTCGCATCGACCACGCGGACGTCGGCAACCTCGACACCAACGGTGCACCACCTTCCACGCTGTCGGAAATTTTCCAAGGAAGCCTGTTCGCTCGAACCGAGATTGACGGACATCGCATCGACATCGAAGCCGTTCTCGGAGTGGCATTGCCCAATGGCGGATTCGTAAAACGTCAGATCACCACGATGTGGTTACTAGTCGAGATCGAGGTCAAGTCACGCGCTATCGTTGGCTGGTTCCTGCGCGTCGGCAGGGCGTACAACAACCTCGATCTCGCCTCTTGCGTAACGAAATCCTTGCAACCGTGGAAACGCCGGGAACTGACGATTCCTGGCTTGGAGTACGCACCGGGTGCCGGCCTACCCTCGGGCTCACTGGGCGCACACTCTTCGTGGCGCTCGCGCTTGTTGGCGTTAGACAACGCGAAGGCGCATTCGGCTCTGGACTTCGAGCAGGCGTTCTGTCGCGCCCGGGGCGGCATCCTATTTTATGGACGCTCGCACGAACCACGTTCCCGGCCGATCGTTGAGCAGTTCTTCTCACGCTTGGAGCGTGGTGCATTGCGTGACTTGCCGGGTGGTTTCGAGCCTGCTAAACGCCTGGGCGAAAACAAGATACGCATCAGCAATTTCGCGCCGAACGACTATCCGATTCAGTTGCATGCGTTTGAAGAGTTGTTGGACGTCATAGTCGCAAACCACAATGCGACACCCCACACCGCGCTAGGTGACCTCAGTCCACTGCAGTACCTACAGATGCAAGGACCGAAGGCCTTCGCTTTCATGCCGGAAGCAGCTGAGGAGGATGCCGGCGACATGGGAAGCGTGTTGGTGCCGCTGACAGTCCATGGCAATCGCAGCGAAGGTGTGATGCCGCACGTAAATTACATGTACGTGCGCTATCGCAGCCCGGATCTAGATAACAAGTGGGAACTGGTAGGCAAAAAGATCCTGGCCCGTGTCCATCGTCATGACCTTCGATCGTTCGTGCTGATGCGCACTGCGACCACGCCCCTGTGCGCTGTCCGGGCGGCCGCACCTTGGAACCGTACAACGCACGATGAGACGACGCGAGCCATGATCATGCAGTGGTCGAAGTTGAGGACAGGCTTCTCGATCGTCGGCGTGGATTGCGCGATCGCAGCCTACGTCGCATACCTGCGTGCACTGGCACCCACCTCCCAGCAGGCCGTGGATCAGCTTGCCCGAATGGAACAGGTCCACAACGGCGCGCTAGCTAATTCGCGTCCCCCAGTGATCAATGCCCCCATGAAAGTCCCGCCGGGTGGCTGGATCAGCCTCGACGACGAAAACGACTTCTGACGCTCTGATCTCCATCTTCCCGCGAGGCGCGCAAGCGCCCAAGAGAACTCATGGACAACAACGAACACCCCATCTTCATTCCCAACAGCTACCAGATCTATACAAAGCCGACCGAGTACCTCGCTAACTTCATCCTCTCCAATATCAGCCAGGGTCATCATGGTTGTTCGGTATACGGCGGTGGCGGGCTCGGCAAGACGACCGCGCAGCAGTATCTGACCTCCAACGCGTCGCGCTGGCTGATCAACAAGAGGACAAATCAGCAGATCGGCGTCGCGGCACGCATCGTGATGCCGAGCGGCATCCGGCGCTCGGACCGGGCATTCTGGACCGCCGTGAATCGGCGCCTGAAACTCGTCAACGCCATTCGCATGGATCCGGGCTTGGGCCTCGAACGCTTGGTGAATTTCATTCGCACGCGTTGTGGTCAGGCACGGCTGCGCCGCATGGTTCTCTTCATTGACAACGCGCAGCGCATCACTGAGGCCGAGTACCAGTACCTCGAGGATCTGGATAGTCTGGTGCTCGACGAGAACCTCAGTTTGTTCCTCGTGCTGGTTCGCCAGAGTGATGCCGAGGGCGTCGATGTCGGCGACGACTGGCTGGAACGTCCGTCGCATACCGTGCGTCGGTGGTTCATGGACACCGCCCCGTTCCGGCCGTTGATGGGCATCGCGGAAATCACCCATGCCTTGGCTCGTTACGATCGTTCGGTCGTTTGGCCGACGCCGGACATGCCGTTCTCGCGTTACTTCGCCAAGGATGCATTTGACCGCGGCTGGTGCCTGTCGAAGGATGCGCCGGTGATCTTCGAAGGCGTCAGGTCGCTGCGCAAGGAGTACAAGCTGCCCGAGACCGATGCGTGGCCGATGGCGACGTTCACCTTGGTCGTGCACTCGCTCTTGGCCGAAATTGCCCATGACAAACCGGACTTCAACGGTTTCACGTCTGAGCAGGTAAGACACGTCCTCCTGAGCAGCGGCTATCTCCGTCTGGAGTTCGTCCGCGCCAAGATGCGCATGCCGGACATGGGTCGTGACCCGGTCGCGTAATGGCCTGGCGTAACGTCATCCAAGGAGGGCCAGCATTGCCGCTTCTCCTTGGCGCCGAACTCGAACCCTACCCCTACATCTCGGGCTACGGCTTGCTTCGACGAATGACGCAACTGGGCCGGTTGATGGGTGTTGAACTGACAGCGCTAGGGATTCGCAACCGAGTGACATCTGACGCACTGATCGCGACCCAAAGGCCTGGAGCCCCAAAGGCGAGATTGCTCCAAGCACTTGGGTTGCTAGCGACGCACGTCGGCGACTATTGGTCACCCGAAGTGTGGAGCCCGTTACGCACCGGGCGGGTACTGGAACACCAGAATCTTCCGATCCGCGATTGTCCTCTCTGCGCGGCCCATGGTTACCACTGTGCGCTTTTCCAGCTCCCTTTCATCGATCACTGTCCGTGGCATTCCGCCAAGCTGGAGACGGGCTGCCCTCATTGTGGTCGCATATGCTGGGCACGCTTTCAGCCGGATCTTCGTCTTGGTCGCTGCGAGTGCGGATACGACGCATTTGAGGTCAGGACGGCTTCGATTGACATGTGGCGTTTCCCGGCAGCGAATGTCGATGCATGGGCTAGCAGGTACTTGGATTGGGCGGCCGAAGAACGAAAATCCCGGCTGCTCGTAGTCCCCGCCCCGCATAACGACTGGTTGCCAGGGTACGCCGCACTGGCACGCCAATCGCTTGGACTCGAGGGCTTGTGCGCAACCGTCAAATCCACGGCGGAACTAGAAGAGTTTTCAGATGTTGGAGATGATCCACCTGAAGGCGAGTTCTGGAGCTGGAGTCTTTTAGGTGGCGAGCGTCCGCTGACGTTCGTGCCGCTCCCCGCCACGATGCACGTCAAGCTCGCCCAGGCAACTCGAGATGCCGTAGCAGCGTTTCCGGCCGAAACACCCACTCCGTTCGAGCTCGCCACCCTGACTGGATTGGAGGAAGGGCGGGCTCTCAAACAGAACTTCGCCGACCGTCCTGAATGCCTGATCGCTCCTTACGGATTGTCCAGCGATAAAAGCACTTGGCTCAACCTCTCAGCCGTTGACCCAACGACAGCCTACTTCTGCGGCGAGTTGTTGAGGGGAGCGATCTCAGGCCTGGATGTGCGCCTCGACGGGTGTAGCCGATCTCTTGCAGCTGCCCGATCCCATGCACTGGATGGGATCTCGGGGCGACGCCATGTGGCCAGAGCTTTGGAAGCCATCCTTGCTCGTGGGTATACACAAGGCTTGGAGGCGGTTCTAAGGTCGATGATGGCTGCCGGGAAATTACCTAAGCGCCAGCCTTGGTTCTTGCCCACAGCAGAGATCATCATTGTGAAAAATGAAATCCGTTCAGTCAGGGTTTGCTGGACAGCGACATCTCCGCCTCCCTCCAAGCGAACGGTCGGCATCCCTGCACCCGTCTCTCCAGCGAAGAAGACGAAGTCGAAGCGGCTGCGGCCCCCTACCCGACTGACGCGCCGAGCTAGCAATATGCCGCCCAAGAAATAGAGGGCATGTTGTCGACTTTTCGAAAGAATGACGGGCGATCGTCGGTATTCATATGACTTCTGGGCGAGTTGTTGTGAGGGAGGGCTCCGACGAGAATCTTGCAAACTATTGATTTTATTCTCTAATCAATTAGTTAGATTCAGGGCGAATGCTTGGCGTCAAACATCCGGCCGCATTTGACTGTTTCACAGCAAGCCCGCGCGTGGCCCGTGGTGTGGTTGCTGGTCTCAGACGACGGCTTGATGTGCTCGCAGGAACCGGAAAATCTGCGCTCTGACGACATCACTGCAGCGTGCGAAACGCGTCGCCCCCGCGAACTGCGCCTGCTCGCGGTCTTGGATGGTTTCGACGACCGGCATCGACTCTCTCTGGATGATCCGGCGTTCCGAAGGGTCGCCCCTGGCCGCTTTCTCGCAGAGGTTCATTGCGTCGTCGCGATGCATGCCTGACTGGTCGTTCGCCAGCCGTGGGGAATGCGCACGGCGGTACGCCCGGACATGCACGCCGTGTCGGCACCGATCGCGTTGGCCTCGATCGGCCCGACATACCTGGGCATCCTCGGGGGCGCGCGCGTCGGCGCCGGCTGTGCCGGCGGCGTCGGCTCGGGCATCGCCGAGATGCGTGCCCACGTGATCGCGCTGTGTGTGCACAGCGCGAGCAGGACGGCGAGAAACACCGTGGCGCCGATCGACAGGAGTGACGGTGACTGTTGTCTGGCGACGGCTGATCGGCTGCGAAAATGGACGGTACCAAAGCCGTCGGCGTCCCTGTCAGGCATGTCGACCCATACGCCTGCAGTCAGAATATCTCGTACGCGCGTGTGCTTGCCGCGTCATCTCATCTGCGACGATCCGTCGCATGGTAGACAGTCTCGCATGACCCCAGATTTGCGCCGCTACGCAGCAGCTTCTTCCGGACACCGCCATGTACGACTGGTTCCCCATCGTCTTCATCGTCTTCAAGGTCGTCGTGCTCGGCACCGGGATGTACTTCGCCATCAAGTGGCACCACGACCAGGCCAAGCAGGATGCGCGGGATGCGGAAGCCCGCGAGCGCGAAACTGCCGCGGTCGAGAAGGAACGGGACGACGCCCCCTGACGCGCGGTCGGTCGAAGGCATGCCTGCGCGGTGACCGTTCCGCACACGCATCCCGCAGGCATGGAGGTTCTGCTGGCGCCATGCATGCGACACCGCGTCCTGTGATCGGGCCCGACGCCGGGATGCGCGAGGACTATCCTGTGCACCCCGAGTCCGAGCACGCCGTCGGCCGCCTGCAGTCCGCCGCGCGCGCGTGAGGATTGCGCGGCGACGTATACATGCCATGGCTGCTCCTGCCCCCGCCTCCACTCCGATCCCCGCGACAGGCGTTGCGCCGCAGGGCTTCGCGATCCGCGTCGTCGGCGCAGCGGCGTTCGCGCATCTGCTCAACGACCTGATCCAGGCCATGCTTCCGGCGATCTTCCCGATACTCAAGGCCGATTTCGACCTGAGCTTCGGACAGATCGGCCTGATCGCACTCGTCTACCAGGTCACCGCTTCTCTCCTGCAACCCTGGATCGGGCTGTACACCGACCGCCATCCCATGCCCTGGCTGCTGCCGGCGGGCATGGCGGTCACCTTCGCGGGCATCGCCACGCTGGCGCTGTCGCACAGCTATCCGATGCTGCTGGTGTCGGCGGCGATCGTCGGTGTCGGCTCGGCGACGTTCCACCCCGAAGCCTCGCGCGTGGCGCGCATGGGCTCTGGCGGTCGCTTCGGCACGGCGCAATCGACGTTCCAGGTCGGCGGCAACACCGGTTCGGCGATCGGGCCACTGCTGGCAGCGGCGATCGTGATTCCGCACGGTCAGCCCGCGATCGCGTGGTTCCTCATCGCGGCGGCACTGGCGATCTTCGTACTGCTGCGGCTGACCCGCTGGTCGGTCCGTCACGGGCAGGCCCGGCTCGCAGGCCTGGCGAGCTGTCGCGGCACAGGCCTGTCGAAAGCGAAGGTGGTGCAGGCGATTTCGTCTACATCGCCTCGTTCACCAACTACTTCATCTTCTACCTGATCCAGCGCTTCGGCATCAGCGTGCAGCAGAGCCAGGTGCACCTGTTCGCGTTCCTCGGCGCAATCGCCCTGGGCACGTTCGTGGGCGGCCCGGTCGGCGATCGCATCGGCCGCAAGGCGGTCATCTGGATATCGTTCCTCGGCGTCGCGCCCTTCGCGCTCGCCCTGCCCCATGTCGGCCTCGTCGCGACGACCGTGCTGTCGATCCTGATCGGTCTGGTGATGTCGTCGGCATTCGCGGCGCTCGTGGTCTACGCGCAGGAAGCGGTGCCCGGCCGCGTGGGCCTGGTGTCTGGCGTCATGTTCGGGCTGATGTTCGGCATCGGCGGACTCGGGGCGGCGGCATTGGGCCAACTCGCCGACGCGCGCGGCATCGTGTGGGTCTACCAGGTCACGGCCTGCCTGCCGCTGCTCGGCCTGGCCACCGCCCTGCTCCCGCGGACGGGTCCGGGAAGCGTCTGACGACGCGCTCGCCGCACCCGCATCGCGCCGCTGCGGCCAGAGCGTCAGTGGAAATCGCGCGACGGCAGCTGCATGCCGCCGAGCAGGCCGCTGAGATCTTCCAGATCGCCGGCGATCAGATGCGCCACGCCATCGACGCGCTCCCAGCGGCCGCGTACCGCCATCAGCCGGGATTCCAGCAGGGCGCGGCGGCGACGCAGCGCCAGATGCGGCCAGACGATGACGTTGATCATCCCGGTCTCGTCTTCGAGTGTGACGAAGATCGTGCCCTTGGCCGTCGCGGGACGCTGCCGCTGCGTGACCAGACCTGCGACATGCACGCCGCTGCCGTGGCGGCGCTGCTGCAGTTCGCGCAGGCCGATGATCCGACGCTTCGCCATCTGCGGGCGCAGCAGCGACATCGGATGCGGCCCCAGGGTCAGGCCGGTGCTGCGGTAGTCGGACAGGATTTCCTCACCTGCCCGCGGCATCGGCAGTTCGATGGCGTCCTCGTCCGGACTGCCCGGCAACAGCGGCCGCTGCCGCTCGATACCGGCCATCGCCCAGCGCGCCGCGTTGCGGTGCCCGGCCAGCGATGCCAGCGCGCCGGACTCGGCGAGCACGCTGCGCGCCTTCTCGTCGAGGCCGGCGCGCAGGCACAGGTCCTGGATGCTGGCGAAGGGTCGTTGCACGCGTGCGGCGACGATCGCATCGGCGCAGTCCTTCGACAGTCCGGCGATCAGGCGCAGGCCCAGGCGGATGTCGGGCTGCGTGCCCGGATTCTGGTCGCCGCGCCACGTATCTCCACCGACCAACGTGCAATCCACATCGCTGTGCATCACATCGACCGGCAGCACGGTCACCGCATCGCGATGCCGGCTGCCGCGGCGCGCGTCCTGCACGATCTGGCTCGGCGAATAGAACCCCATCGGCTGTGCGTTGAGCAGGCCACAGGCGAACGCGGCGGGCTCGTGGCGTTTGAGCCAGCAACTGGCGTAGACGAGTTTCGCGAACGAGGCGGCGTGGCTCTGCGGAAAACCGTAGGAACCGAAGCCCTTGATCTGTTCGAAGATCTGGTCGATGAATTCCGAGGCGTAGCCCTTGTCCTCCATCAGCTTGCGGATACGCAACCGATGCGGCTCCATGTCGCCGCCGCGACGCCAGGCGGCCATCGAACGACGCAGACCATCGGCCTCGTCGGCGTCATATCCGGCATGCATCACCAGTTCCATGACCTGCTCCTGGAACAGCGGCACCCCGAGCGTCGGGCCCAGGATCTCGCGCACGCCTTCCGACGGATACGTCACCTCCTCGTAGCCCTGCCGGCGCCGCAGATAGGGATGCACCATGTCGCCCTGGATCGGGCCCGGTCGCACGATGGCGACCTCGACCACGAGGTCGTAGAACTCTTCGGGCTTGAGCCGCGGCAGCATCGCCATCTGCGCGCGCGATTCGATCTGGAACACGCCGACGGTGTCGGCGATCTGGATCATCTCGTAGGTCTTCGCGTCCTCTCGCGGCAAGGTCGCGATCTCGAACGCCCGGCCACGACTCCCGCGCACCAGATCGAGCGTCTTGCGGATGCAGGTCAGCATGCCCAGCGCGAGGCAGTCGACCTTCAGCAGCTTCATTGATTCCAGATCGTCCTTGTCCCATTGGATGATCGTGCGGTCGTCCATCGCCGCATTCTCGATCGGCACCAGATGCGACAGCGGCTCGTTGGAGATCACGAAGCCACCGACGTGCTGCGACAGATGCCGCGGATGGTCGCGCAGCATCTCGGTGATGATCAGGATCTTGCCGATCAGCGGATTGTCCAGATCGAATCCGGCTTCGGTGATGCGCTGCTCCATCGGCGTCGCACCGTTGCCCCAGCCGTAGCAGTTGGCCAGCAGTGCGATCTGGTCCGGCGGCAGACCGAAGGCCTTGGCGACATCGCGAACCGCGCTCTTGCCGCGATAGGCGATGACGGTCGCGGCCAGCGCGGCGCGTTCGCGGCCGTACTTGGCGTAGACGTACTGGATGACTTCCTCGCGGCGTTCATGCTCGAAGTCGACGTCGATGTCCGGCGGTTCGTTGCGGTTCTCCGACAGGAAACGCGCCATCAGCAGACGGGTGTCGTCGGGATTCACCGCGGTGATGCCGAGCGCGTAGCAGACCGCGGAATTGGCCGAGGAACCGCGTCCCTGGCACAGGATGCCTTTGTCCCGTGCGAAGCGGACGATGTCGGCGACGGTCAGGAAGAAGGCCTCGTAGCCCAGCTTTGCGATCAGCGCGAGCTCGGTCTCGATCAGTTCACGCACTTTCGACTGCGGGCCATCGGGCCAGCGCACCAGAATTCCTTCTTCGGTCAGATGGCGCAGCCAGGTGGTCGGCGTATGCCCCTCGGGTACCAGTTCGACCGGATAGTCGTAACGCAGCTCGCCCATGTCGAACGTGCAGCGTGCCGCGAGATCGACCGCCGCCTGCAGCAATGCCTGCCCGTAGATGTTGCCGAGCGCCGTACGCGTACGCAGATGCCGTTCGCCATTGCGGAACAGGTGTTCGCCGCAGTCGGCGATCGGGGTGACGTGGCGGATCGCGGTCAGCGTGTCCTGCAGGATGCGTTCGCGCCGCGTCGCCATGTGCACGTCGCCGCTGGCGAGCGCGGGTATATCCAGCGTGCGCGACAGCGCAAGCAGCTCCGACAGGCGCTTGGCATCGTCGCATTCGCGATGCAGCTCGACGGCCAGATGTGTGCGGTCGCCGAAGACGCGCCGCAGCCACGTGCCCTCCCCCGTCTCAGGCGCCGCACCCGGCAACCAGAGTGCGAACACACCCGGCGTCCTGCCGTGGAACTCGGCTTCGACATCCGCGCGCGAGAGCCGGTAGCGCCCTTTGGTGCCGGCACGCCGTCCGCGAGTGATCAGCGCGCAGAGTTGCGTATAACCGGCGCGGTTCTCGACCAGCAGCACGAAGCGGGTGTCGTCGAGCAGACGGAACTCGCTGCCCACGATCAGCTTCAGGCCGGTGCCCTTGCTGGCGTCGTAGCCGCGCACGATGCCGGCGAGCGAGCATTCGTCGGTGATCGCCAGCGCGCTGTAGCCGCACTGCACGGCGCGCGCGAACAACTGTTCGGCGCTGGATGCCCCGCGCAGGAAGGAGAAATCCGACAAACAGTGCAGTTCGGCATAGGCCGGCAGATCGTCGGGCGCATCGTGGGAGACGTCGTCGTTGGCCGCGGCGCGCAGACGCTCGGCCACGCGCAGCGCACGCGGCACATGTGCGCCGGGCGTGTCGCGGTCGACGCCGTCGATCGCATCGTCCCAGCTCATGCGAACCAGCCGTGCAGCATCCAGCCTTCCAGATGCCCGGGCGGCACGAAGGCCCAGCCGCGCTGGCCGTCGCGGGTTTCGACGACGTAATAGTCGCGTCGCGCCTGGGCATCGTCCCACCAGCCGCTTTCCAGGCGCTCGGGGCCCGACAGGATGCGCAGGCCCGCCGCCGGCAGCGGCACCGGTTGCGGCAGCAGCCAGGCCGGACGCGGTGGCCGCGCAGGGGCGTCATCGATACGCTCGCCCGTGTCGCCGACCAGACGACGCCACGCGCGTTCGGGACGCGGATCGCCGGCCGGAATCACGCGGTATACCGACCCATCACCGAGCCGGGCACGCAGGCGTTCGCGCAGATGCGGCCAGTCCAGTGCCTGCTGGGGGCGCGTGTCGAACAGGTCGCGCGCGGCCGGCACGAACGCCGGCAGCTCGTCGGCCTGCAGGCGCATGCCCACGACCGGCCGCGGGATGACCGTGCGTTCGAGCCGGTTGCGCGCCAGTTCGAACAGCATCGCCGGCGCGCGCTCGGGCGCGAGCAGACCGACCTCGACATCGGTATGGCCTGTGTCGTGTTCGAGCCGCACGACGAAGCGCTGTACCCCGCCGTCGCGCGCCGACAGATACGTGCACAGATCGCCGGTCAACCGTCGCAGCGGGAACAGCAGCGGCGGATGCGCCTCAACCTCGTAACCGAGTTCGACGCGGGCATCGAAACGGTCGGGCGGCGTGTAGCAGGCTACGGGATCGTCGGCTTCGCCGTAGAGCCGGCGCAGATGCGCCAGCACATCCGCGCCGAAGCGTCGCTGCACGCCGGCACCGGGCAAGGCGCGCAGCGCGCCCAGCGTGCGTACGCCCATGCGATGAAGCCGCTCGCCGCTGTCTTCGGGCAGCGCCGCGCGACGCACCGACACGCGGTCGAGCAAGGCATGCAGTTCGTCCTGGCCTGTCACCGACAGGCCATCGCGCAGGCCCACCAGCACCCGCGCCGCGGTCGGCGACGGTGCCAGCGCGATGCGATGACCGAAGCCCAATGCCGACAGCTCCGCGCGCAGGGTGTGTTCGAACTGCGACCACGGGCCGAACAGCCGGAAGCTCGCCTGCACTTCCAGCACGATCGCGCGCGGCCATTGCCGGCTCACCAGCGAACTGTGGCGATAGGCCCAAGCGGCGAGAAAGGCCTGGGCGGCTTCCTCGGCCAGCGGATCGTGCGCCTGCATGCGCACATCGGCCAGCAGGGCATGTGCGGCCGACAGCCGCATGCCGGCCTTCAGGCCGTGTGCGGCGGCGGCAGCGTTGACGCTGTGCAGGCGCCGCAACTGCGCCGGCCCTTCGACCAGCGCAAAGGGCGCGTCGGTGTCCGGCTGTCGACGGAGAACGGCGTCGAGCGCCAGTTGCGGCAGGAGCAGGCAGGCCCAGAGCATGGCGGGCGCATTCAGTGGGTCAGGCGCAGCGGATGTTGCGGCACTTGGCCGCCGCGACACTTGCGCACCTGCCAGGCCCGCAGGTCCGACAGGTATTCCAGCCGCAGGGCGGCCGGCGACGGGTTGGCCGCATGACGCCGGTCACGCAGCGCGAAGGCATGGCAATCGCCACTGTCGGCGGCGACCTGCAGACGCCGCATCAGGCGGGCATCGCCGGTGTCCGGCCAGCCCAGCACCGCAGCACAGGCCCCGCTGCGCAGGCACTGTTCGAACGCCCACAGCGCATCGGCCGGTGCGGCCTCGACGACATCCAGCGCGTCCAGCCGCACGCCTGCCGCCTGCCAGGCCGGCGCATACGGAATGCAGGGCGGTGCGACCAGCACCACGCGACCACCGGCGGCGGTGATGCGCGACAGCGCAGGAAACAGCAGCGAGATCTCGCCCACGCCGTCTGCCGGCAACAGCAGTTCGGTCAGGGCCTTGGGCGGCCAGCCGCCACCGGGCAGGGCCGCATCCAGCATGGGGTGTCCGGTCGGCTGACCGGTCTGCGCACTGCGCGTGCCGCGGCCGGCCGGCCACACCGTGCGCGCCGCCAGCAGCGCGTCCAACGAATGCAGTTCGGCCGCCATCTCAACCCTGCCGGACCAGGCCGCAATACAGGCCTTCGATGGCGAAGTCGGCATCGGCGGCGATCGCGATCGGCGCATGCGCGGGGTTGCGCGGCAACAGGCGGATGCCGTCGGGTCGGTGTTCGAGGCGCTTGATGGTGATCGCATCGTCGAGCCGCGCGACCACGGTCTGCCCATCGCGTGCGTCGCGGGTGCGATGCACGCCGACCAGATCGCCATCGAGGATGCCGTCTTCGATCATCGAGTCGCCCTCGACCCGCAGCAGGTAGTCGGGCCGCAGCGAGAACAGGCCGCGGTCGAGCCACAGCGTGCGATCGCTGCCGATGTCGGCGCCGATCGGCACACCTGCCGCCACACGCCCCAGCACCGGCAGCGCCGCGATACGCTCGCCCTGCCCCGGCAATCGCAGACCACGTTTGCGACCGGCCTGCAGCTCGACCAACCCGGCACCGACCAGCGCCTGCACGTGCTTCTGCGCAGCATTGCGCGAGGCGAAACCGAAGGCTTCGGCGATCTCGGCCAGGCTCGGCGGCGCCCCCGCGGCGATGCGCTCGCGCAGGAATTCGAGGACGGCGGCACGTTGAGGCGACAGGTCGATCATGGGTGTACATTTGTACACCTTGCCATGTCGATACGCCATCCTCTTTGCTACCGCCTTATCGATCCGGACATGAAAATCCATTGCTGCAGGGCGCTTATGTGCGATATCTGATCATCCACGTGAAGTCGGCCTGGGCGTCGCATGGACGCACTCGCTCGGTTCGCGGCCTGCCATTGCCCGCCCACTCGGTTCCCTCCAGATGGTGGCCTCGACCTGTCACGCCTAGCATCCAATCGGGTCTGTCTGGACGTCGGAGGGCAACGTAGATCATCGACGCAGTGCGTTCCCGTTTCCTGTCCGCTGGCGGCGTTCGACCTGGCAGGCGATGGCGATGGTCCTGTTGGCCCTGCTGGTCGCATCCAATGCCGCCTGGCTGCATGCCAGCCGCAGCAATGCCGATGGCTCATGCGTGACGACCGGCCCACCCCACCTGCCCGCGCCCGAACGGGTGATCTACGAATACCCGCAACCTGCCGCGGTTGCAGCGGCCACGCCCCGACAGGTGGTGTACCGCTCGACACCGTTGCAGGCCGGAGAACGCTGCGCCGGCAACCAGGTCATCCGGCGCCTGCCCAACGGCTGGGAAGGCACGGGACGTCCCTGCAATCCCTGAAGCAGGCGTCCTCACCGGATCGCCAGCGCTGGGCGTACCTGGACGAACACGACGAAAGGCGGCCGGCCCGCGTCCGCTGCCTCTCGATCCAGCCTGGCAGTCAGAGCGCCCTGTTCACCGCAGGCCTCATTCCCGGCCGCGGTGGTTGCAGACCGCAGACACCCGCGCGTTGAGCTGGCGCAGGTCGTCGTAACGACGCTTGTTGCCGAGCTTGCGCAAGGCATCATCGCGGCTGGCGCGGGCGGCCAGACAGCGGGCGTGCTGATTGTCGCGCGGCGCGGCGCGCGTCCGGGATGCCGCCGTGGACGGCGTGCTGGAGCGCGTCGAACGACGCGGCGCCGCCGGCTTCGCGCGTGGGGGCGAAGCGGCCTGCGGCGGATCGGCGATGTCGATCTCCCAGGTCCGCAGCGTTTCGCCCTGCATGCAGGGCTGGGACTGGTAGCTGTGGCCGCCCCGACCGTCGGCGCATTTGTGCACCGATTGCGCGAAGGCCGGCCCAGCGAACACGAACATCAGCACAACAAGCAGACCGAGCCGCATCGGCGTTCCCTCCATGGACGAGCCGAACCCGAGCTTGCGTGCGGCGATGCCATCACGCCATCGTGCAGCTGCCATGCAGACTGCCGCAGGCGTCCGGTGCGCGGGTCAGGAAACCCGCAAGCCGTCAGTCGTCGCCGGCTTCGCGTGCCCTGGCGATGGCCTCGGCACGCGCCGCCCGCAGCGCGTCGAGCTTGTCCTTGAGCTTGATCTCCATGCCGCGCGCGACCGGCTCGTAATACACCCGCTCGCCCATCGCCTCGGGAAACGCGGTCTGGTCCAGCGCGATGCCGCCCTCGCTGTCGTGGTCGTACTGATAGCCGGTGCCGTAGCCGAGTTCCTTCATCAGCTTGGTCGGCGCATTGCGGAAGTGCATCGGCACGTCCTGGGTGCCGTATTCGCGCACATCGCGCTTGGCCTGGTTGAAGGCCTTGTAGCCGGCATTGGATTTGGCGGTGCTGGCGAGATAGATCACCAGCTGCGCGAGCGCCAGTTCGCCTTCGGGACTGCCGAGCCGGTCGAAGGTCTCCCAGGCATCGATCGCCATCTGCAGCGCACGCGGATCGGCCAGGCCCACGTCCTCGACCGCCATGCGCGTCATGCGCCGGGCGAGATAGCCGGGATCGCAGCCGCCGTCGAGCATGCGCGCCAGCCAGTACAGCGCGGCATCGGGATTGGAACTGCGCACGCATTTGTGCAGCGCCGAGATCTGGTCATAGAACTGCTCGCCGCCCTTGTCGAAGCGGCGCGTGCGATCGGCCAGCACCTGCTCGAGCGTGCCGGCGGTGACTTCCCCGCCCTCGCCCGCCAGTTCGGCGGCGATCTCCAGCAGCGTCAGCGCCCGGCGAACGTCGCCATCGGCAGCGACGGCGATCATCCGCAGCAGATCTTCGGCGATGCGCAGGCCGCGATCGCCCAGACCACGTTCGGCATCGGCCAGCGCACGGCGCAGCGTCTCGACGATGTCGTCGGGCGAGACCGCTTCCATCACATGCACGCGGCAGCGCGAGAGCAGCGCGGAATTCAGCTCGAACGACGGGTTCTCGGTGGTCGCCCCGACGAACACGATCGTGCCGCGTTCGATGTGCGGCAGGAACGCGTCCTGCTGGGTCTTGTTGAAGCGATGCACCTCGTCGACGAACAGCACCGTGCGGCGCCCGCCGTCGAACCGGTGCGCGGCCTCGGCCAGTACCTGGCGCACTTCGGGCAGCCCGGACAGCACCGCCGAGATCGCCTTGAACTCGGCATCGGCGTAATGCGCCAGCAGCAGCGCCAGCGTGGTCTTGCCGCAGCCCGGCGGCCCCCACAGCACCATCGAATGGATCTTGCCGGCCTCCACCGCCGTGCGCAGCGCCGTGCCCTCGGCGACCAGCCGACGCTGCCCGACCATCTCGTCGAGCCTGACGGGACGCATGCGTTCGGCCAACGGACGCATGGCGCTGCGGTCGACGGTCAGCAGGTCGCCGGTGTCGGCACGCGAAGTTGAAGTTGAAGACTTACGAGGTCCGGGCACGCGCTAACCTGTCGGCCTTGGTCTGCAAGGGAATGCGGGGATGACGATATTGCGACGCATCGACGTGATCACAACCGCAAAGCGGCAGCTGGCGCAACTGGCCGGTGGTCTGCTGGTCTTGGCCCTGTCGACATCGGCAGCCGTGGAGTGGCGCCGTGATGCGACCGAGACGCTGATCCAGGTGAGCGGCGATCATCGGCTTGTCGTCCTGGGCGAAATGCATGGCACGCGGGAGATTCCCCTGCTGGCAGGCGATCTGGTCGAACACTGGAGCAAGGCCGGTCCGGTGCTGCTTGCGCTGGAAATCCCCGTCGGCGAACACACGGCGCTGCGCGAGGCGGTGACCGGTGGAGGCAGGGATGCGCTGATCGATCGACTGCGGCAGCGCCCCTGGTGGGCAATGCTGCCGGCTCAGAGCGATGGTCGGCGCAGCGAGGATGTCCTGTCGCTGGTGCAGCGGGTCGGCGCGTTGCGCAGATCTGGGCACGATGTCGCGATCCTGCCGTTCGATCCCCGCAGCCAGCGGTGCTACGCGCAGGAAAGTTGCGAGGCGGCGATGGCGAACGTACTGCGGCGGGCGCATGACGCATTGCCAGCCGGCCGCCTCGTCATCGTGACCGGCAACCTGCACGCAATGCGCCAGCGTCCCGTCGACCCGGCCAGTCCGTTCGCCGACCAGACACCGATGACGGCGTATCTGCGTGACCTGTCACCGGTGTCGATCGACATCACCGCCAGCAGCGGGGCGTTCTGGGCCTGTCAGGACATCGATGCCTGTGGTCTGGTGACCGTCGGCGGTTCACGTCCCGGCGGACGACAACCGGACGATGCGCCGTTCGACTATCGGCTGGTGCTGCCGCAGTTCACGCCGATCCGGCAGGTCGGCGAGCGCGAGTAACCGACCACGATGCTGCCCGATACACAACGGCCGCCCGAAGGCGGCCGCGAAAGGTCCAGGCTGAAAGTTCGGAGCGCGATCCTGCTTACTCCTCGCCCACCACATCCACGCCCGCCGGCGGCGTGTAGCGGAACGTGTCGCGGGCAAAGGTCGGGTTGCGCTTCCAGCCGCTGAAGCCGATCGTCGTGCGCTGGCCCAGGGAGTCCTGGATTTCCATGCGCGTCGGTGTGCCGTCGCTGCCGAACCCCAGACGGGCCTGCTCGAAGGCGGCGTTGTCGGTGGCCTTGGGGCGCAGCTCCAGCCAGTTCAGGCCACCGGACGTGCCGGCTTCGGTGACGGTGAAGTCACGGTCGAGCTTGGACGGGTCGATCAGCGCGGCCAGCGGGCTGTCCTGCTCCTGCGGGCCTTGCGAGCGGCGCGTGACCTGCTGCAGATCGGGGTCGTACACCCACACCGTGCGGCCATCGGCGACGATCAGCTGCGGGTACGGTTTGACGTATTCCCAGCGGAACAGGCGCGGCGTGGACAGCGCCAGCGTGCCGCTCGAACTCTCGCGCACCCGGCCGTTGTCGTCGGCGACCTGCTGGGTGAACTGCCCCTCCAGGCCTGTCAGGCCGCGAGTGAAGGCATCGAGCTGGGCACGTGCATCGGAGGCCTGGGCGATGCCGGCGACCAGCAGCACGGCGGTCGCGGCGAACCAGCGGGAATGGCGGAGCATCGTGCGCATGCGAAGTGCCTCGGTACGGATGGATCGTGGAAGCGGAGTGTGCGAATCGCTGGCTGAATGCGTCGACGACAACGCGTGCCGGCTTCGAAGCCATGCAAGCGCGATTCAGCGCACGCCGGCGGCAACCGGCCGTCAGCGCGCCGGCGGTGGTGGCGCCAGCACGCTGCGGTCGCCGTTGTGCTCGGGCGGGCTGACGACCCCGGCCGCTTCCATCGCCTCGACCAGACGCGCGGCGCGGTTGTAGCCGATCTTCAGCCGCCGCTGCACGCCCGAGATCGAGGCACGCCGCGTCTCGGTGACAATCTTGACCGCCTCGTCGTACAGCGGATCGCTCTCGTCGCCGCCACCGCCGCCGCTTTCCGGCAGGCCGGTCGCGCCGACCACGGTGCCGTCGCCCATCGTCTGCACCTCGTCGAGCACGCCTTCGATGTACTCGGCCTTGCCGCTCTGCTTGAGGTGCTCGACGACACGGTGCACTTCCTCGTCGGACACGAAGGCGCCGTGCACACGCTCGGGCATCGCCGTGCCCGGCGGCAAGTACAACATGTCGCCGTGGCCCAGCAGTGTCTCGGCGCCGGACTGGTCGAGGATGGTGCGCGAGTCGATCTTGGAACTGACCTGGAATGCGATGCGGGTCGGGATGTTGGCCTTGATCAGGCCGGTGATGACGTCGACCGACGGCCGCTGCGTCGCCAGGATCAGGTGGATGCCGGCCGCACGCGCCTTCTGCGCGAGACGCGCGATCAACTCTTCGACCTTCTTGCCGACGATCATCATCATGTCGGCGAATTCGTCGATGAAGATGACGATGTAGGGCAGCGGCTCGAGCAGTTCGGCGACGTCGCTCGATTCGGGATTCGGACGGAACAGCGGGTCGGACATCGGCTGTCCGGCGTCCTGCGCGTCCTTGACCTTCTTGTTGAAGCCGGCGAGGTTACGCACGCCGACCGCGCTCATCAGCTTGTAGCGGCGCTCCATCTCGGCCACGCACCAGCGCAGACCGTTGGCGGCCTCCTTCATGTCGGTGACCACCGGCGCCAGCAGGTGCGGGATGCCCTCGTAGACGCTGAGTTCCAGCATCTTCGGGTCGATCATCAGCATGCGCAGGTCTTTCGGGCTGGCCTTGAACAGCAGGCTCAGCACCATCGCATTGACGGCCACCGACTTGCCCGAACCGGTGGTACCGGCCACCAGCAGATGCGGCATGCGCGCCAGGTCCGCCACCACCGACTGCCCGCTGATGCCCTTGCCCAGAGCAAGCGTCAGCGGGCTGGCCGACTTGTCGTACTCCTTGGAGCGCAGCAGTTCGGAGAGATAGATCATCTCCCGGCGCACGTTCGGAATCTCCAGGCCGATCACCGACTTGCCCGGAATCACGTCGACCACGCGCACCGCCTTGACCGACAGGCCGCGGGCGATGTCCTTGTCGAGCGAGCTGATCTGGCTGACCTTGACGCCCGGCGCGGGCTCCATTTCGAAGCGTGTGATCACCGGGCCCGGCTGGGCTTCCTTGACCTCGACATCAATACGGAAATCCTTGAGCTTGAACTCGATCTGCCGCGACAGGGTTTCGAGCGTGTCTTCGTCGTAGCCCTTGGGCTGCGGCTTGGGATCATCGAGCAGGGAGAGCGGCGGCAGGTCCGAACCGTTGGCGTTGACGCCATGGAACATCGGAATCTGCTGTTCGCGCTTGGCGCGTTCGCTCTTCTCGACCACCGGCGGGGTCGCCGGCGCTTCGATCTTCACCGGCGCGCGCTTGGCCCGCAGTTCGGTTTCGACCTTGCGTGCCTCGGTCCGCTCCTCGCGGTGCACGCGCGCTTCCTTCCATTCGGTCGCCTGCTTGCTGCTGCGACGGAACAGGTCGGGCAGCCGCATCACCCAGCCACCGATGCGGTCCATGACCGCGAACCACGACAGGCCCGTAGCCAGCGTCACCGACACCAGGAACAGCGCCAGCAGCAGCAGGTTACCGCCGAACGCGCCGAACGCAGCTTTAAGCGTATTGCCGACCAGGCGGCCGAGAATGCCGCCGCCGCCGGCGGGATAGTTCAGTAGGTTCTCGAACCGCAAGGCCAGAAGACCGGCCCCGGTGATCAGAAAACCGACGATGCCGGCCAGCCGCAACGCAGGACCGAAGTCCGCACGCCCATCGCCGTCGCGGTCCATGCCGAACAGCGCGATCCACGCGATCGCGCCGAGGATCAGCGGCAGCGGATAGGCCATGAAGCCGAACAGCTGCAGCAGCACGTCGGCGATCCATGCGCCGACCGGGCCGCCGACGTTGTGGATTTCGCTCGGCAGCACGCCGGTCTGCGAGGACCAGCTGGGATCGGTGTGCGAATGCGTGACCAGACACGCCAGCAGGTACAGCAACAGCGGCGCGATCAGGATCAGCGCGATGTCGCGCACCAGACGCTGGCGACGCGGATTGGGCGCCGCCTTGGCGGATGCCGCCGGGGCGGCATCCTTCGCGCCGGCACGCGAACGCTTGGGACGATCTGAGAGCGGGCGTGCCACCGTGCGTATTTACCTGAGAAAGTCGATACAGGCCTTTGATCTTACGTCAAAGTTTCATGCCCTGCAGTGCGGGATGCACAAGCTTGCCGCCTTCGACGTTGATGCCGCGGACCAGGGCCGGGTTGTCGCGCCAGTTGCCCGAGGCCAGCTTGTTGACCCACGGCAGGATCGCCGCGCAGATGGCCTGCGACGAGGTCTGCGGCACGGCGCCGGGCATGTTGGTCACGCAGAAATGGGTCACGCCCTCTTCCACGTAGATCGGTTCCTTCCAGGTGGTACCGCGCGAGGTCTCGAAGCAACCGCCCTGGTCGATCGAGATGTCGACGAGCACGCTGCCGTCCTCCATCGAACGGATCATGTCGCGCGTGACCACGTGCGGTGCGACCGCGCCGGTGACCAGCACCGCGCCGATCACCAGATCCGCCGAAGCGACCTCGCGGGCGACCACGTCGTCGTAGGGATACAGCGCGGTGACGTTGTTGCCCAGGCGCATCATCTGGTCCATGCGGTCGGCGCGCTTTTCGAACACAACGACATTGGAGCCGCCAGCGGCAGCAAGCGCCGCCGATGCGCCACCGGCCACGCCGGCGCCGAACACCACGACCTTGCCGCGCTCGGTCGACGGCAGGCCCCCGAGCAGCTTGCCCTTGCCGCCGAGCGGCTGGTGCAGGTAATGCGTGCCGACCTGGACGGCGATCTTGCCGGCGATCACCGACATCGGCGCCAATAGGGGAAGCTCGCCGTTGTCGAGTTCGACGGTCTCGAACGCGACGCCGGTCAGGCCGATGTCGAGCAGACGCCTGGTCAGCTCGGGCAGCGGCGCGAGGTGCAGATAGCAGAACAGCAGATGGTCGGGACGCAGCAGGGCCAGGTCGCCTTCGATCGGCTCCTTGACCTTGACGATCATCTCGCCCTTCTCGTACAGCGCAGCCGCATCCGGCGCGATGTTCACGCCCAAGCTGCTGTAGGCCTCGTCGCTGAAGCCCGACTTCAGGCCCGCGCCCTGCTGCACCCACACTTCGTGACCACGGTTGACCAGGTCGCCTGCCGCTGCGGGCACCAGGGCCACACGGCCTTCGAGGGTCTTGGTCTCACTCGGAATACCGATACGCATGTCGCCGACTCCTGCACAAAAAAACGCCGCTTTCGGGCGGCGTGTCGCGATGGATTGTTGCGGTCGGCTGACGTGGCCGAACCTTGTTTTGCGGGGGGCGCACCGCCAAGCTATGGGTCACGTCAGGCCGCAGTGCCGTAGTCCGCGAGTATACATGAGCGTTTCCAACACCCCCCGCCACATCCGCCTGCTGATCCTCGGTTCCGGCCCCGCCGGCTGGACTGCCGCGGTCTACGCCGCGCGCGCCAACCTCAAGCCGGTCGTCATCACCGGCATGCAGATGGGTGGCCAGCTGATGACGACCACTGAAGTGGACAACTGGCCGGGGGACGCGCACGGGCTGATGGGCCCGGACCTGATGGCGCGCATGCAGGCGCATGCCGAGCGTTTCGACACCGAGGTGGTGTTCGACCACATCCACACCGCCGACCTGTCCCAGCGCCCGTTCCGCCTCAAGGGCGACAGCGGCGAATACACCTGCGATGCGCTGATCATCTCCACCGGCGCGACCGCCAAGTACCTCGGTCTGCCGTCCGAAGAGGCCTTCAAGGGCCGCGGCGTCTCCGCCTGCGCCACCTGTGACGGCTTCTTCTACAAGGACCAGGATGTGGCCGTGGTCGGTGGCGGCAACACGGCCGTCGAGGAAGCGCTGTACCTGTCGAACATCGCCCGCAAGGTCTACCTGGTGCATCGCCGCGACACACTGCGCGCCGAAAAGATCATGCAGGACAAGCTGTTCGCCAAGATCCAGGCCGGCAAGATCGAGCCGGTGTGGCATCACACCGTCGACGAGGTGCTCGGCAACGAGGCCGGTGTGACCGGTCTGCGCGTGAAGTCCGTGCAGGACGGCAGCACCCGCGATCTGGACGTGCACGGCTTCTTCGTCGCCATCGGCCACACGCCCAACACCACGCTGTTCGAAGGTCAGCTGGCGATGAACAACGGCTACCTCGAGATCCGCTCGGGCATCGATGGCAACGCCACCTCGACCAACGTGCCCGGCGTGTTCGCGGCCGGCGACGTGACCGACCAGCATTACCGCCAGGCGATCACCTCGGCCGGCTTCGGCTGCATGGCCGCGCTCGATGCCGAGCGCTTCCTCGACCAGCAGGGCTGATCGCGCGGATGTGGCGGTGGTCGGACGCGCGCGTCGTGGCCGGCCTCCGGCCATGACGATCGAGCCACCGCGTCTGCTCGCGCGCCGGCACGGCCGACCGCCGATGCGGGGTCTTCGCGACACGTTCCATTCCGCGCTCGCGGTCGCCGCCGCGCCGACGGCCCGGCTGCGCGCCGAAGCCGGCAGGCTTGAGAGCGACGTCATCGCCGCCCTCACGTCATCGATGTGCGCATGGGCAGCGGCTGCTCGCGCACCATGTGCACCGCACCTGGCACGCACCTTCGCGCCTGCGCCCGCGGTAGTGGCAGATCCTGCCTGTCGAGCATGAACGAACTGCGCATCCTCTCCGGACTCGACACCGTCTCCCCGACCGAATGGGACGCGCTGCGCGGCGACGCCAATCCCTTCGTTTCGTACGCGTTCCTGTCCGGCCTGGAGCAACACGGCTGCCTGCGCGAGGACTGGGGCTGGACGCCGCAGCACCTGACGCTGTGGCGCGACGACGCACTGGTGGCCGCGGCGCCGGCATATCTGAAGACCAATTCGCACGGCGAATTCGTGTTCGACCATGCCTGGGCGAATGCCTACGCCCGCCACGGCCACGATTACTTTCCAAAGTGGCTGTGCGCGGTGCCCTACTCGCCGGTCACCGGGCCGCGACTGCTGGCGCGCGACGCGGCGGATCGACACGCGTTGCTGCGGCACATGCAGGCCATCACGGATGCCAATGGCCTGTCCTCGGCCCACGTGAACTTCCACACCGCAGCCGAGGCCACGGACTTCGACGCCGATTGGCTGCCGCGTCTCGACGTGCAGTACCACTGGCGCAATCCCGGCGACTGGTCGACGTTCGACGACTACCTCGGCGCGATGGACCACAAGCACCGCAAGAACATCCGCCAGGAACGCGCCAAGGTCGCGCGCGCCGGCGTGACGTTCCGCGTGCTGCATGGCGACGAAGCGAGCGACGACGATCTCGTCACCATGTACCGCTTCTACCTGCAGACCTTCGCCGAATACGGCAACTCGCCGGCGCTGACGCTGGAGTTCCTGCGGCATCTCGCCGCAACGATGCCGCGCCAACTTGTGCTGGTGTTCGCCGACCTCGGCGGGACGCCGGTGGCCGGTGCGCTGTGCCTGCGCGGCGGCGACACGCTGTACGGGCGCTACTGGGGCGCGATCGCCACCCTGCCCGGTCTGCATTTCGAGACCTGCTACTACCAGGGCATCGACTACTGCCTGCGCGAAGGCCTGCAGCACTTCGAGCCCGGCGCACAGGGCGAGCACAAACTCGCGCGGGGTTTCCTGCCCAGCTTCGTGCACAGCCGTCACTGGATCGCCGACCCGGAATTCCGGGCGGCCTTGCGCGACTGGTGCGCGCAGGAAGCCCAGTCGATCCGCGACTACGCGGCGACGCTCGCGGCCAGCAGCCCGTTCAAGCCCGGCGCGCCGTGAGCCTGCATCTGCCGCGCCTGGGCGAGGATCCGGAGGCGCCATTTCCGCCGGTCGACACCGCACTGCGTCGCCCCGACGGCCTGCTCGCCTTTGGCGGGGACCTGAGCGTCACTCGCCTGCGTCGCGCCTACGCACAGGGGATCTTTCCGTGGTTTTCCGACGGACAACCGATCCTGTGGTGGTCGCCCGATCCGCGTACCGTGTTCGACACCGCCGCATTGCGCCCCAACCGCCGACTCGCACGCACATTGCGGTCCAGCCGGTGGACACTGCGCGCCGACACGGCGTTCGCCGACGTCGTCGCCGCCTGCGCCCAGGTGCCGCGCGCCGGGCAGGACGGCACCTGGATCACCCGGGACATGCAGACGGCCTACGGCGCGCTGCACGCCGCGGGCCAGGCGCACAGCGTCGAAGTGTTCGAGGGTGCACGCCTCGTCGGCGGCATCTACGGCGTGGCGATCGGTGCGATGTTCTTCGGCGAGAGCATGTTCAGCCTCCAATCCGGGGCGTCCAAGGCCGCCCTGTTCGGCCTCGCCCGGCAGATGCGCGCATGGCACATGCCGCTGATCGATGCGCAGATCGGCAACCCGCACCTGGCGATGCTCGGCGCGGCCAGCTGGCCCCGCGCACGGTTCATGGATGCCATCGCGCCGCTCGTGGCGCGACCACCCGCTGTGGCCGGCACGTGGACTGCGGCCTTCGGCGAGCAGCCCGTGGCGGCACTGGGCAACGCCCGCTGACGCATGCGAGGAGCGGTTTTGCATCACCCGCGGCCGCGTGCGACAATACCCCGCTTTGCTGGCGCGCAGCTTCAATCAGAAGCCGTCCGCGCGCCGCATCCCTCAACAACGGATATTCCAGACGAATGGCGAAAGATGACGTCATCGAGTTCGAAGGCGCGGTCTCCGAGACCCTCCCGAACACCATGTTCCGGGTGAAGCTCGAGAACGGCCACGAAATCATTGCGCACATCTCGGGCCGCATGCGGAAGAACTACATCCGCATCCTGACCGGCGACCGGGTCAAGGTCGAGATGACGCCCTACGATCTCACCAAGGGCCGCATCACCTACCGCATGAAGTAATCGCGACGCTGTAGCGCGCGTCACTGGAAGGCAGCCTCGGCTGCCTTCTTGCGTTGTGCACCCCGGTGCCTGTCTGCACGCATTTCGATCACGGTCCAGCGTCGCCAGCGTGGCGTCGGTGCGGTGTTGTCCGCCGCGATGCGCTGGATGGATGTTGCTTCCAGGCCGGCGAGCAGCAGCGCTGCCCGCACCCCGCTTTTCGCGCCTCCGCCATGGCGGGCTGCGGCGTCACGCAAGTAGCAGGACGCCCTGTCCGAGTCCTGCTTCCGCGCTCATGAAAGAGGCGCCCGAAGGCGCCTTTTGCCATTTGCTCCTATGGAGAGTCACTCCACCGTCGCGGTCAGCAACCGCTCCGGCTCGGCCCAGGTCTCGACCGTCAGCTCGCCGTCCTGGACATCGATGGTCACGCGACCGCCGTTGGCCAGCTTGCCGAACAGCAGCTCGTCGGCGAGGCGGCGCTTGACCTTGTCCTGGATGACCCGCGCCATCGGACGGGCGCCCATCTGCGGATCGAAGCCGTGCTGGGCCAGCCAGTCGCGCGCGGCCGGGGTTGCCGACAGCGACACGTTCTTGTCATGCAGCAGCGACTCGAGCTCGATCATGAACTTGTCGACCACGCGCAGGATGTGCTCGAAGCCCAGCGACTGGAACTGCACCACCGCGTCAAGACGGTTGCGGAATTCCGGCGTGAAGCTCTTGCGGATCACCTCCATCGCATCGGTGCTGTGGTCCTGCTTGGTGAAGCCGATCGAACGACGCGAGGCCTGGGTGGCACCGGCGTTCGTCGTCATTACCAGGATCACGTTGCGGAAGTTCGCCTCGCGGCCATTGGTGTCGGTCAGCACGCCGCGGTCCATGACCTGCAGCAGGATGTTGAAGATGTCCGGATGCGCCTTCTCCACCTCGTCGAGCAGCAGCACGCAGTGCGGCGTCTTGACGATCTTCTCGGTCAGCAGACCGCCCTGGTCGAAGCCCACATAGCCCGGAGGCGCACCGATCAGGCGGCTCACCGAATGCGATTCCATGTACTCGGACATGTCGAAGCGCACCAGCTCGATGCCCAGCTGCAGCGCCAGCTGGCGCGTCACCTCGGTCTTGCCGACGCCGGTGGGGCCGGCAAAGAGGAAATTGCCGATCGGCTTGTCGGGATTGGCCAGACCCGAACGCGCGAGCTTGATCGCCGAGGTCAGCATCTCGATCGCCGGATCCTGACCGAAGATCACCATTTTCAGATTGCGCTCGAGATGCTCGAGCACATCCTTGTCGGTCGCGCTGACCTGCTTGGCCGGAATGCGCGCCATCTTGGCGACGATGGTTTCCACCTCTTCCACGTCGATCAGCGCCTTGCGCACGCCCTCGGGTAGCAGGCGTTGACGCGCGCCGGCCTCGTCGATGACGTCGATGGCCTTGTCGGGCAGCAGACGGTCGGCGATGTGCTTGACCGACAGATCGACCGCGGCCTGCAGCGCGTCGTCGGCGTAGGTCACCTCGTGATGCGCCTCGTACTTGGGCTTGAGCCCCTGCAGGATCTGGTAGGCCTCGCTGACGGTCGGCTCGACGATGTCGATCTTCTGGAAGCGCCGCGCAAGCGCGCGGTCCTTCTCGAAGATGCCGCGGTATTCCTGGAACGTGGTCGAACCGATGCAGCGCAGGTCGCCCGAAGCGAGCGCCGGCTTGATCAGGTTGGACGCGTCCATCGTGCCGCCCGACGCCGAGCCGGCGCCGATGATGGTGTGGATCTCGTCGATGAACAGGATCGCGCCCGGGTGCTTCTTGATCGCGGTCAGCACGGCCTTGAGGCGCTTCTCGAAATCGCCGCGGTATTTGGTGCCGGCCACCAGCGCACCGAGGTCGAGCGAATAGATCGTCGCATCGCGCAGCACGTCCGGCACTTCGCCGTCGACGATGCGCTTGGCCAGGCCCTCGGCGATCGCGGTCTTGCCCACGCCGGCCTCACCGACGTAGAGCGGGTTGTTCTTGCGGCGACGGCAGAGCACCTGGATGGTGCGCTCGACTTCGTCGGCGCGACCGACCAGCGGGTCGATGCGACCTTCTTCGGCTGCGGCATTGAGGTCGCTGGCGAACTCCGCCAGCGCATCGCCCTTGCCCTCTCCCTCCGCACCTTCGCCGCGCCCCTGGGCCGCGTCTTCCGGCGCGCCGTCGGGCTCTTCGCCGCCGGTCTTGGCGATGCCGTGCGACAGGTAATTGACGACATCCAGCCGGGTCACGTCCTGCTGGTTGAGGTAGTAGACCGCGTGCGAGTCCTTTTCGCCGAAGATCGCGACCAGCACGTTGGCGCCGGTCACTTCCTTCTTGCCCGACGACTGCACGTGGTACACCGCGCGCTGCAGCACACGCTGGAAGCCGAGCGTGGGCTGGGTATCGCGGGTGTCGTCCTCGCCCAGCTTGGTGACCGAGGTGAGGATGGCCTGTTCGAGATCGCCACGCAGGCGATCGAAATCCGCGCCGGTGGCCTTGAGCACGGCCTCGGCGGACGGGTTTTCGAGCAGGGCCAGGAGCAGATGTTCGACCGTCATGTACTCGTCGCGGGCCTCGCGGGCGCGCTTGTAGCACTGGCCGATGGTGAACTCGAGATCTTTACTGAACATGGGGCCGATGCCTCCGGATTCTCTGACACCCTAGTTGGGGGCCGATTCCGGCAAACAAACCCTGCCCCGTGCAGCCTATTAGGCCTTTTCCATCGTGCAGAGCAAGGGGTGAAGATTGAGTCGTGCGTATTCGTTCACCTGTGCCACTTTCGACTCGGCCACCTCGCGCGTGTAGATGCCGCACACCCCGCGACCGCGGGTATGGACGTGCAGCATCACCTGGGTGGCGCGCTCGAGATCGAGCGCGAAAAAGCGCACCAGGATCTCCACCACGAAGTCCATCGGCGTGTAGTCGTCGTTGAGCAGCAGCACCGAATACAGCGGTGGCGGTGCGACCTCGGGCCGCCCGGTGGCTACCGCGGTGCCGTGATCGCGTTCGTGCTCGTGTTCATGCCCTTGGCTCATCGCGCAATTATACCGCCGGCCATCGGATGGACGCCCCGGGACGCGCTCGTCAGAATGACCGCCACTCCCCGCGCTGCGCTCCGATGCATCTCTCCTTCAGCACCTTCCCTGCCCTGCGCCGGTCTGCACTGGCGTGCCTGCTGCTCGGTTGCGCCCCGTTCGTGTCGGCGCAGGACGCAAGCGACCACCCGGCGCCGCCTGCCAATGCGCCCGTCGCCATCACAGTGGCGGACATTGAAGACTCGATGGCGACCCGGCTCGATGCGCAGGGCGTGCGTTACGAGCGCGACGAGGACGGTGATTTCCGCGTGGTGTTCGCCTGGCAGCAGGAGCAGCGCAGCCAGATCGCCTTCGTCAGCGGCGCGGCCCATGCGCTCGGCGACGGTGCCGTGCGCGAGGTGTTCTCGCCGGCGGCGCGCGTGCCCGAGGGCGGCTTCACCGCCGAGCAGGCCGACATGTTGCTGCGCGACAGCCAGCGCAACATCCTCGGCGGCTGGGAAATCGCCGGCGACACGCTGTTCTACGTGATCAAGCTGCACGACGATGCGGACGGCGCGCGCTTCGAACAGGCGCTCGAGGTCGCCGCCCAGCTTGCCGACGACATGGAGCTGCAGCTGACCGGCGAGGACGCGCTCTGATGCCGGTGTCGGCCGATCCGAGGTTCTGGCAGCCCGATGTGACGGTGGCGACGGTGGTCATGGACGGTGGTCGCGTGCTATGCATCGAGGAGCGTGTCGACGGGCGCCTGGTGATCAATCAGCCGGCCGGACACCTGGAACCGGACGAATCACTGGTCCACGCGGCGGTGCGCGAAACGCTCGAGGAATCGGGCTGGACGGTCGAACTGACCGGCTTCATCGGCAGCTATCTGTGGAAGGCACCGCCGCGCGCCGGCGAGCCGGACGGGCGCCATTTCCTGCGCTTCGCCTTCGCCGCGCGCCCGCTGTCGCACAACCCGGCGCGCCAGCTCGACGACGGTATCGAGAAAGCCACCTGGTTCACCCCGGCGCAGCTGCAGGCCGAAGCGGCGCGTCATCGCAGCCCGCTGGTGTGGCAGGTGGTCTCCGATTGCCTGGCCGGCCAGCGGTTTCCGCTGACGGCCGTGCGGCAGATCGCATGAGCGCGCCCGCGATCATCGTCGGCATGTCCGGCGGCGTGGACTCCTCGGTCGCGGCCCTGCTGCTGCGCGACTCGGGCGCCTCGCTGGCCGGATTGTTCATGCAGAACTGGACCGACGACGGCTCCGGCGAATGCCGCGCCGAGGACGATCGGCGTGACGCGGTCGCGGTCTCGGGCCGCCTCGGTCTGCCGATCCACTTCCGCGACTTTTCCGGCGAGTACTGGGCCGGCGTGTTCGAGCACTTCATCGCCGAGTACGCGGCCGGGCGCACGCCCAATCCTGACGTGCTGTGCAACCGCGAGATCAAGTTCAAGCATTTTCTCGATGCGGCGCGCGACCTGGGCGCATCGAAGATCGCGACCGGCCACTACGCGCGCGTCGACGAGGTCGACGGCCACTGGCGCCTGCTGCGCGCGCGTGACCGCAACAAGGACCAGAGCTACTTCCTGCACCAGCTCGGCCAGGCGCAACTGGCCGCGACGCTGTTTCCGCTCGGCGATCTGCCCAAGACCGACGTGCGCGCCCTCGCCCGCGCCGCCGGCCTGCCGACCGCGGAAAAGAAGGACTCTACCGGCATCTGTTTCATCGGCGAACGCGACTTCCGCACGTTCCTGGGCCAATACCTGCCGGCGCGCGAAGGCGAGATGCGCACGCCCGAAGGTCACCGCGTGGGCCGGCATCCGGGCGTGTTCTATTTCACGCTCGGCCAGCGCGAAGGCCTGCAGATCGGTGGCGTACGTGGCTTCGACGCCGCGCCCTGGTATGTGGTCGGCAAGGATGTGGGCGACAATGTGCTGTATGTCGCCCAGGGCGCCGATACGCCTTACCTGCGCTCGACCCGGCTGCAGAGCGAGCCGGCGCACTGGATCGCCGGCGACCCGCCGGCGCCGCGCTTCCGCTGCACCGCCCAGACCCGATACCGGCAACACGAGGAATCCTGCGAAGTGACCATCGACGCGAACACCGGCCAGCTCGACGTGCGGTTCGACCGCCCCCAACGCGCGGTCACCCCCGGGCAGTCCGTGGTGCTCTACGACGGCGAGGTGTGCCTGGGCGGGGCGGTGATCGCATCGACCGACGCGCCTCTGGAACAACGGCTGCGCGGGGTGGCGGCATGATGGAACAACGCGTGCTCGCGCTGGCCGGCATGGCCCAGGCGCTCAAGCAGGTCCGCCGCATCGCCGAGACCGGCCAGGCGGATGCCGCAGTGCTGTCGACCGCGCTCGACAGCGTGTTCCGCATCGATGCCGCCTCGGCGGCTGATGTCTACGGCGGCCGCGACGCGGTCGTGCCGGGGCTGATGCTGCTGCGCGACTACTTCGGCAACCAGGGCAGCGACCCGCTGCTGCCCAAGCTGGGCCTCGCGGTGGTGCAGCTCGAGCGCCGCTTCATCCACGACCGCGCCGTCAGTGGCGAGGTCCACGAGGGCATTCTCGAGATCCGGCCCAAGGCCGAACAGCTCGGCCACACCCATCCCGAAGTACTGGCCGCGCTGGGCGCGCTGTATGCCGACACGGTCAGCCATCTGCGGCCCAAGGTCATGGTCCAGGGCAATCCGCATTACCTCGGCCAGGCCAACGTGGTCGCCGAGATCCGCGCGGTACTGCTGGCCTCGCTGCGGTCGGCGGTGTTGTGGCGGCAGATGGGCGGCAGCCTGTGGGACTTCCTGCTGCGCCGGCAGCAGATGCTGGCGGCGATCTGACTGGCGCCATGGCACTGAGCGGCCGGCACGTCGCTTCGCCCGCAAGACGCTAAAGCCGGCGCCATGGGTGCCGATACCGGGGGCGTGAGAAATCCCCTGAGAGCGCCCATGTACGCACGCCTTCTGATCCGCCTCGCCGCGCCACTCGCGCTGACCCTGCTGCTTGCGCTGGCGTTCGTCCTCGAATGGGCGGCCCCGGTCCGCTGGGCGATCCTGCTGACCCTCACTGCCAGTTGGCTGGTGTCGGCGTTCTGGCTGGCGCGGCGCGATGCACGGCCCAGCGCCGAGCACGCCCGGGCGATGAAAGAGCAGGACGAACTGCTGAGCGAACTGCGCCAGTTCGTCGGCACCGAGATCGAGGGCTCGCGCGTCGAGGTCGAGCGCGCACGCGAACTGATCCGCCAGGCCGTCAGCGGTCTGGGCAGCAGCTTCGATGCGATGAACCGCAAGTCGCGTCAGCAGTCGCAGGCGATGAGCCGCCTGCTCGACCGCACCGGCGACCAGGACGGCATGGGCGGCGCCGATGTCGCCCGCTTCGCCCAGCACGCCAGCCAGCGCATGGAGCAGCTGGTCGAAGCGCTGGAGCAGGTCAGCGGCCAGAGCGTGACCACCGTGTCGCACATCGACGAGATGGCCGGCCACCTGGACGGCATCTTCGCCCTGCTCGAGGACGTGAAGTCGATCGCCGACCAGACCAATCTGCTGGCGCTCAACGCCGCGATCGAAGCGGCGCGTGCCGGCGAGGCGGGCCGCGGCTTCGCGGTGGTGGCCGACGAGGTGCGCAACCTGTCCGAGCGTTCGACCGCGTTCAACGAGCAGATCCGCAAGCTGGCGCATTCGTCCAAGGAGTCGATCGCCAAGGTGCGCGACACCGTCTCGGGCATGGCCTCGCGCGACCTCGACCGCTCCCGCGACGCACGTGCCGAGGCGGCCGGCATGCTCGAGCAGGTCGCATCGATCAACCGTTCGCTCGGCGACGGCATGCGCGAGATTTCCGAATGCGGGCGTGCGATCGACGCCAGCGTCACCGAGGCGGTGCGTGCCCTGCAGTTCGAGGACATCGCCACCCAGGCCCTGGGCGGCGTCCACACCCACCTCGAGCGTCTGAATGCGATCAACCGCGAGGCGATCGAACTGCAGGACCTGCTGCGCCGCAATGGCGGCGTGTTCGATGAGGAACTGATGCATGCGCTGCAGCGCATCGGCCAGCGCCTGCGCGAGTCGCGCGTGAACTGGGAACGTCCGCCGCACAAGCCGGTCACCCAGGAATCGCTGGGCGCCGGCACCGTCGAACTGTTCTGATTCCGGGCACCGTTCTGGACGGCCATCCCGCCACCGCGCATCCACACCGCGACCCGGCCCCGTCCGGGTCGTGTCGTGTGTCCGGATCTGCATCCGCCACGATCCGCCACGTCGGCAGCGATCTGGTCGAGCGCATCGAACGGGCCGCGGCCGCAGAACTGCGTGCCCTGCTGATCGAGGCGGATACCGCGCGCGCAGCGCCGCTCGCATCGCTCGACCCGGTCGAGTCGGTCATCGCCTGGGATCTGGCCGCCGGGTTCTGAGCCGGCCGGCATTCTTCCGCGCCCCTACCGGGACGTGCTTTCTTCGCGACGGCGGCGCGGCGACGGTACGGAAGCCCCCTCCAGACGCCCGTCCGGCTGCAGGGCCCGCGATTCGGCCGGCGGCCCGCTGCCAAGCCGCCCGGTATCGCCCGCGCCGCGTTCCAGCGATGGTCTGAGTGACGCTGTTCCGCGCCGGGCACGTCGCCGGAGCGCAACCCGCACTTCGCCGTCCGACGCGAGCCGCGTCGATCGCCCCAAGACCCTCACGAACGCAGAAGTGCGGAACCGGGAACCCGGGATCGCCCGACAGCTACGCCGTCAGTGGCGGTCGGGAACGCTGCGGCTTGCTGGCGGTGCACCGAGCGCTGCGACAGCGCCGGCCGGACGAGGCGTGCTTGCGATCGCGGCAGCGTCACCGCCGGGTGCGGCACGGCACGGGCGACTCTTGAAGAGACTTCGGCGCCTGATGCGCGCGTGCAGGCGCGCGGCGATCCCCGATGGATCACGCGGCTGAAGCCGGCGCAAGGCGATGGCGACCGCGTCGGCAGTCGCGCATCGAACGACAGGCTAGGAGGCGAGCGTCAGCACCGGTGGCTTCAGAGCCGGTGTGGCGGCACGTGTCTGGAGCCAGCGTGACATCTCATGCGGCGGCAGCGGTCGGGCGTAGTGGTAGCCCTGGACCTCGTCGCAGCCGTATTCGCGCAGCAGCACCTCGTGCGCGTCCGATTCCACGCCCTCGGCCAGCACCAGCATGCGCAGCGCCTTGCCGAGCTGGATGATGGCGCGGGTGACCGCGACCGCGCGGCCTGCGCCTTCGCGCCCCGCCAGTTCCGCCACGAAGCTGCGGTCGATCTTCAACCGGCCCACGGGGAAGCGGCTGAGATAACTCAGGCTCGAAAAGCCCGTGCCGAAGTCGTCGACCGCGAGCGCGACACCTGCGGCCTGCAGGGCGCCGAAGCATTCGCGCAAGGCATCGCTGTCGAGCAGCAGCGCCGATTCGGTCAGTTCCAGTTCCAGCCGCGCAGGCGGCCAGTCGACGGCCGCGCAGGCGGCCAGCACGCGCTTGCAGAATCCCGGATCGCGCAGCTGCACGGCCGAGACGTTGACCGACATGCGGCCGAATTCCAGTCCGGCTGCGGCCCAGGCCGCCGCCTGCCGGCAGGCCTCGCGCAACACCCAGTCCCCGATCGGCACGATGTCGCCGGTCGCTTCGGCGATCGGAATGAACTCCTCCGGGCCGCAGACGCCGAGTTCTGGGTGATGCCAGCGCAGCAACGCCTCCATGCCCGATACGGTCTGGCGCGAGAGGTCGATGAGCGGCTGGTAGGCGAGCGTGAATTCTTCCTGCTCGAGCGCGGCGCGCAATGCATGCTCGACGTCGAGTCGACGCCGGGCCCGGCGCCAGGCGTCGGGGCTGTAGAACTCCACCTGGTTGCGCCCTGCCCGGCTGGCGCCCTGCAGGGCGACGCCGGCGGCGCGCAGAAGCTCGTCGAACCCCACGCCCGGCGGGCGCAGGGCGATGCCGGCGCTCACACCGAAGCGCAGCGTCTCGCCACCCGCCTGCACCGGATCGGCCAGGCCGTCGACGATGCGCTGCGCGGTCCGCGCGACCGACTGCCGGTCGCTGCCCTGCTGCAGCAGCACGGCGAATTCGTCGCCGCCGATGCGCCCGAACAGGTCGCCCGCGTCCACCAGCATGTGCAGACGGGCGGCGACGGTCTTGAGCAGCACGTCTCCGGTCGCATGGCCGTGCGCCTCGTTGATGCCGCCGAACCCGGAAATGTCGATCAGCAGCAGGGCCTGGAACCCCGCCTGCGGCGCGCGCAGGGCGGCGTCGATGTCCTCGCGCAGACGGCTGCGGTTGGGCAGGCCGGTCAGTGCGTCGAAATGCGACAGCCGCTCGATGCGTTCGCTGGCCGCGCGCTCGGAGGAAATGTCACGGAACAGCACCAGGCAGCGCGGCGGAAGCCCCGTGTCGCGGGGAAAATCGACCACGGCCTGGGTCCACACCTGCTCGCCGTCGGGCCGGTAGAAGCACAGCTCCAGCGTCTGCGCCGGCGCGCCGGCAGCCGCGCGCACCATCGCCGCCTCGAGGGCCTCGCGGGATTCGGTCGTGTAATGGCGCAGCAGCTCCTCGAGCGGCAGCGAATCGCCCTCGCGTCCGTGCAGACCGGCGCATTCGCCGGTCCAGTGCAGGGTGCGGGTCTGGACATCGATCTCGCAGCCGCCGATGCGCCCCAGTTCGGCCACGCGCCGCAGCAACGCGGCCCGACGCCCGGCTTCGGCATCGCGCAGCCGCTGCCGCGTGATGTCCTGCACCTGGCAGCGCACGCCGCGTGGCGGGCCGCCTGCTCCGGGCTGCGGTGCGGCCCAGATATTGAGGAACACCGTGCCCGCGGCGCCGCGCATCACCAGTTCGAACGGCGCCGGCTGTCGTCCCTGGCGCAGCGCGCGCCACACGCGCCGGACCGCCAGCTGTTGTCCCGGCAGGCGACGTCGCAACCAGGCGCGGATGCTGCTGCCCTCGGCGAGGCCGAGCAGGTCCCGCAGCTCCGCGGCGCAGGCGACGGTGTCCGTCGCGCAGGTCCACTCCCAGATCGACATGCCGGCGATGCGCTGCGCTTCCTCCACCAGCCCGCGCTGTTCGCGCAGGCTGTGTTCGAGGCGCTTCTGGTCGTCGATGCAGGTCAGCGTGCCGGCGACGCGGACCGGGCGGCCCTGCGCGTCGCGCGCGGTCACCCGGCCGCTGTCGCGCACCCAGCGCCAGCCACCGTCGGCGCGTGCGCAGCGGTACTCGCACAGGTAATGGGGCGTGCGCCCGTCGAGATAGTCGCCCAGGGCGCTGCGCATCGCCTCGCGGTCGTCGGGGTGGACGCGTCGTTCCACCTCGGCGAACGGCACCGGACCTTCGTCGGCGCCGGGACCGGCCCAGTCCCCGCGACCGCCGGCATTGCGCATCTGGTCGTGACCGGTGTCCCACACCCACAGGGCGTGGCCACCGGACTCGGCGGCTTCCAGCCAGTCGTGCAGGTCGTCGGTGAGCCGGATGCTCATCGAGAAGGCAACCGGCCCGTTGCCATCGATGTCCACCGTGCGCAGCAGGCCGCGCAGCGGGATGGCGAGGTCGGGCAGTTCACAGGCGATTTCCCGGTCGCCGGCCAGCAGCCGCTCGTAGAGGCCCGCGAGCGAGGCGGCATGGCGTTCGACCAGACGGTCGAGCCCACGCCGGCGCGCGGCCGGATTGGCCATCAGACACCGGCCACCCCGGTCGAGCAGCAGCACCCCGTCCGACACCGGATGATCGAGGAGGCTGTGGATGAGGCCGGGTTTCATCGTGTCTGGATGCTCTTCCGCAAGGGCGCGCGTGGGGCGTCGGGAGGACGTCCCATGCGTTAACGGCGCCGGTCACATGAAGTTGAGTCGGCAGGTAGACTGGCGCCACGCGCATCGGAGATTCGACCGGCAATGGAACCCGGACAGCACAGCGCGGAGCCGGCACATCGGCCTCGCGCTCGAGCGGTCACCGCGCCCACTCACGGGCGCAGCGGCAGGCAGGTCCTCGCGGCCGGCGCGGTGTGGCTGGGCTGCGCGGCAGTGGCGAGCCGGCTGGGGGCGGTGCCGGTGCCGCCGTGGCTGTGGAGCGTGTTGGTGGCCGCCGTCGCGGCAACCGCCGCGGGCGCTGCGCTGTGGTCGCGCCGGCGGCGCGCATCGATGAGTGCGAAGGAGCTGGTGGCGGAAACAGCCGCGGCGAGCGGCGAACTCCGCGAGCTGATGCGCCTGCTGCCCGATGGCGTGATGTTGTTGATCGACACGCGCATCGTCTACGCCAATCCCGCCTGCGAAACCTTGTTCGACTGCGATCTCGACGCGCTGACCGACGCGCCGGTCGATCGCCTGGTCGACGCCGGCCGCCGCAGTGCCTTCCTCGGAGTACTGCGCGTGCAGGACGCGGCCGCCGGCCCCGCATCGGTGTCGCAGTCGATGCAGCGCAGCGACGGGACGATCTTCCAGGCGGCCCTGAGCGCGGCCCAGACCCGCTACGACGGACGGCCCTGCACCCTGCTGCTGATCCGCGACCTCACCGACGCCGAACGCATGCGCGACCGGCTCGCGGCGGGCAACCGCGAACTGCACGCCCTCGCCGCGCGCGTGTTCACCGTGCAGGAGGACGAGCGACGGGCGATCTCCCGTGAGCTGCACGACGACATCGGCCAGTCCGTGACCGCGATGAAGATGGCCGCTTCGGCCGCGCTCGACGAGGCCGATGTGCAGCGCCGGCGCGACGACCTGGAGGACATCCAGGTCCTGGCCGACACGACACTCGAAAAACTGCGCGACATCTCGATCCTGCTGCGCCCGCCGCAGCTCGACGCGCTGGGACTGGAGGCGGCGCTGCGCTGGCACGCCGAGCGGATCCTGCGCAACGCCGGCATCGAGGCGGCGCTGGAGATCGAACCGCTGCCCGCGCGACCGGAGCCGGGGGTGGAACAGGCCTGTTTCCGGATCGCGCAGGAAGCGCTGACCAACGTCATGCGCCACGCGGGCGCCCGACACGTGCGGCTCAGGCTCCGGCACTGCGGCGCTGCGCTGTCGCTGGAGGTCTGCGACGACGGCCGCGGCTTTCCGACCGGCGCTGCGCGGGGCCTGGGACTGGTGATCATGCGCGAGCGCGCGCATGCGAGCGGCGGGACCTTCGACCTCGAGACCGAACCGGGCGACGGCACCCGGATCCGCGCGTCCTGGCCCCAGGCCGATTCCGGCCCCGCCCTGTCCGCCGCTGCGACAGCGGGCGGATAGAATCCGACGATGCAGATGCCGGTTCCGCTCCAGTCCACCGTTTCGCGCCTGGGCGCCGCCAATCCCGAGTTGCTGGAGCTGATCGCTGCCGCAGCAGGCGGCGGCACGCCGCTGGTGGTGCTGCACATCGATCTGGAGCACTTCGCGTCGGTCAACCAGAACATGGGCACCGATGTCGGCGACGCCGCGCTCGAAGCGATCGGTGTCCGCCTGCGCGATCATCTGCATGAGCGCGGGCGCGTCTGGCGTCACGGCAGTGACGAATTCATTGCCGCGATCCCCCACCCCGAGGCCGATGCCGACGGCGCGCAGGGACTGGCCGCCGAACTCATCGCCGAGATCGAACGCCCGCTCGAGGTGCTGCCCTACACGTTGTTCTTGGAGGCGCGTATCGGCGTGAGCCTGTGTCCGGCGCATGGCGACGAGCCCTCCCAGCTGCTGCACAGGGCCGAGATGGCCGCCGGACGCGCCTCGAATGTGGCCAATGATCCGGTGCAGCTCCACGCCGCCGTCGCCACGGACAGGGTGTACAGCGAGAGCGCGATCGCGCGGCAGATCGTCGACGCGATCCAGAACGGCGAGCTCCGCCTGCGCTACCAGCCCAAGATCAGTGCGCGCGATGGTCGGGTCATCGGCATGGAGGCGCTGATCCGTTGGCAGTCACCGGTGCTGGGCCTGCTGCTGCCCGAGCGCTTCCTGCCCACTGCCGAGCGCATCGGCGTGATCCTGCAGATCGGCGAATGGATGCTCGACCGCGTCATCGCCCAGGCGCAGGCATGGCGCGAGCAGGGCTTCGACGATTTCTTCGTCGGCATCAACGTCACCACGCGACAGTTGCTGCAGCCCGACTTCGTGGACCGCCTGATGGCGCGCATGCAGCAGGCCGGCCTGCCGCGGGAAGCGATCGTGCTCGAACTCAACGAGCGCGTCCTCACCCATGCCAGCACCGACACCGTCTACCGGACCGTGGCCGCGCTGCGTCACGAGGGCATCCTGGTCACGCTCGACAACTTCGGCACCGGCGATGCGAGCCTCAGCGCGCTGGTGCGCTACCCGGCCGACATCCTCAAGATCGACCGCAGCTTCATCAACGCCGCGCCGGCCGGCAGCCGCGAGACCGCCATCGTGCGTGCGCTCATCGCCATGGGTCACCAGCTGGGCATGAAGGTCATCGCCAACGGCGTGGAAACCGAAGCCCAGGTGGGCTTTCTGCGCCGCGCCGATTGCGACTACTTCCAGGGCTATCTGTTCGCCGAACCGATGAGTGCCGATTCGGCCGGCCAGGCCCTGCGCCGACGCTATCTGCGCCCGGAACTCTTCACCTCCACCCAGACCCATCGCACCCTGCTGCTGGTGGACGACGAGCAGAACGTGCTGCGCTCGCTGGTGCGGCTGTTCCGGCGCGACGGCTACCGCATCCTGGCCGCGGGCAACGTGCGCGACGCGTTCGGGCTGCTGGCGACCAACGAGGTGCAGGTCATCCTGTCCGACCAGCGCATGTCGGAGATGGATGGCACCGAATTCCTCGGTCGGGTGAAGATGCTCTACCCCGACACGATCCGCCTGGTGCTGTCGGGCTACACCGATCTGGCCACCGTGACCGACGCCATCAACCGCGGCGCGATCTACCGGTTCCTGACCAAGCCCTGGGACGACAACAAGCTGCGCGAACACATCCGTCAGGCCTTCCAGACCTACGACGCACAGCGCGGCCGCGAATCGCAGCCCTGATCAATCGACGCCTTCGGGCTGCGGCTGGCGCACCGGCAGGATGACGCGGAACCGGCTCCCCGCCCCCGGGGTGCTGTCGACCTCGATGCGGCCGTGGTGCTTGGCGACGATGCCGTAGGAGATCGACAGCCCTAAGCCAGTGCCCTTGCCCACCGACTTGGTGGTGAAGAAGGGATCGAAGATCCGCTGCATCACGTCGGGGGCGATGCCCGTACCGGTGTCCTCGATCTCCACCCAGACCTGGCCGGGTTCATGACAGGTGCGCACGGTGATGGTGCCCTGCTCGCCCAGCGCCTGCCCGGCGTTGAGCAGCAGGTTCATGAAGACCTGGTTCAACTCCGACTGCAGGCATTCGATCATCGGCAGCGTGCCGTAGTCCTTCTCGAGCGTGGCCTTGTAGCGCAACTCGTTCCAGACGATGTTGATGGTCGAATCGAGGCCGGCGTGCAGGTCGGCCAGACGCCAGGCATGTTCGCGGTCCGAGCGCGAGAAGTCGCGCAGATCGCGCACGATGCGCGTGACCCGCTCGATGCCCTGGCGCGACTCGGTGAGCAGTTGCGGCAGGTCGCGGCTGATGAAGTCGACATCGAGCCGCTCGCGCGTGTCGTCGATCTCCGCGCTCATCGCCTTGGGATCGTGCGAACGCATCGCGCGTTCGTAGACGTCGATCAGGGCGAACAGGTTGCCCACGTATTCCTGCAGGCTGCCCAGGTTGGAATGCACGTAGCCGATCGGGTTGTTGATCTCGTGCGCGACGCCGGCGGCGAGCTGACCGATCGAGGCGAGCTTCTCGGACTGCAGAAGCTGTTCCTGCGCGGCGTTGAAGCGCACGTGCAGTTCGGCGTGCCGTTGCTGCAGGGCCTGTTCGTCGTCGCTGAGCGTGCCGGGTCCGGGGCTGCGCAACAGCAGCAGGAAGCGCGCGGCCTCGCCGCCGAGCCAGTGCAGATGCGCGTCGAGCGCGTGTCCGGCCGAGGCGCCGACCGGGCCGCGCCAGCTGCCCTGGTCGCGGGCGTGGCGCAGGGCCTCGGCAGGCAGCATGCGGTCCAGCCGGGCGCCGGCTTCGAGCCAGTGCGGCCGGGCGCCCAGCAGCGCCTCGGCGGCCGGATTGGCGTAGATCAGACGGCCATCGGCCTCATGGATGCACACGCCCTCCGACAGGCGCGACAGCGCGGTCGCAGCCAGGGGCGCGGGCGGCGCGGGAAGCGGAGAGAGCGAAGTCAAGCGGCGGCACCCGAAAAAGGCAGGACGCACCGATTCTAACGGGCGCCCGGCAGGTGCGGCGGAAGCACTCAGGCGACCGCGAGCTCGCGCGGCAGCGGTGTGGACGCCGCGCGTCCCTGTGCGTCGTAGGCCGGCGCGCTGTCCATCCGCCCCAGATGGCGCAGGGCCCAGTTGACCTCGCGGCGGCGGCGCGCCAGCAGGGCGCCGTTGGCGCGGTTGAACTCGGCCAGTTCGGCGAGCGGGCCGGAGATTTCGCCGCTGGGTACTGCTTCGAGTTCGCGCAGCGCGACGATCTTGTTCTGGGTGGAGCGCATCAGCGCGTCCACGTCGTGTCCGATCAGCGCCTCGCGCTCGTCGGCGAGCGCGGTCGCAAGACGTTCGAGGCTGGCGTGCGCGCTGGACATCAGCCGGCCAGCCGGGCATCCAGGTCGAGCATGCGCGAGGCGATGGCCTCCGCATCGACCTTGTAGCTGCCCGACGCGATCGACTCGCGCAGGGCCTGCACGCGGGTTTCGTCGAACGCGGGGCGCGTGGCGACGTCGCGCTGCAGCGACTGCAGGCTGGTCGCCTCGCCGGTCAGGCGCAGGCTGTCGGCGCCGGAGACGGCCTCGACCGCGGCGCGCTGGTCTCCTGCACGGGAGACCTGGGTATTCGCCACCGGGCTGACGGCTCGGGTCAACGGGGCGGAAGTGCCTTCGATCTTCTGGGTCATGTCCAGTGTCCTAAAGACGCGGAATCGGTGGGTTCATGGCCGGTATCGGCCGGGCGGGCGAAAGCTTGAGGGCGGATGTGCAAGAACAGATCAACGCCCCACCAGAACGCTGCCGTCGGCACCGGCGACGCCCTGCACCACGCGCCGCGAGGAGAGGTTTTCCACCCGCACCCGCTCGTCGACGCCGGCATCGGCCAGGGCGCGGCCCTCCATGCGCACCTCGATGCCGCCCTGTCGCGACACCAGGGCGATGGTATCGCCGCGGCGCACGACGCGCGGCGATTCGAGATCACCGGTGGTCAGCACGCTGCCGGCGGCCAGCATGCGCCGCGCGCTGCGACCGACCGCCTGCGCGGGCTCGGCGATCGCGGCCCCGGCGATGCGGGCCGTGTCGCGTCGCTCGGCCATGAACAGATCGGCCGTGATCGTCTCGCCTGAAGCGACATTGCGCGTAAGCACCAGCACCGACTGGCTGCGCTGCACCTTGACCGGCACGAACAGGCGCCAGCCGGTCGGGCACGAGACTTCGACGGTCGCGGCGCTGCTGCGGCGCGCCTCGAGCGCCTGGTCGCACTGCGGCATGCGCAGCGCCGGATCCAGGTGCGCCTCGGCCACCGCGGCATCGGGGCCTTCACCGGCAAACGTCGACAGTGCGGCCGCGCGGATCGATTCCACTGCCTGGAAGCCGGATGCTGCAACCAGGCCCGGACACATCGCCAGCGCCAGCCATGCGGCCAGCACGACGCAGCGGCGGTGGGCGGCACGCGGGAAACAGCTCGACAGGGGCATCGCGTCGGTCCGGAGTGGAGACACCCGGCCGGTGCAAGAGGCGTGCCGCACGGCCTGCCCGGGCGATCGGCGAGGCGCTCAAGTCGCCGGCGCCGGGGCCGATACCGGGCACATGTCAGAGGATCTGCTCGATCGCATCGACCAGCGCACGCGCCTTGCCGGCCACAACCGGCTCGCCCTGCTGCTGTTCCGCCTGGGTGGACGCCAGGTTTTTGGCGTCAATGTCTTCAAGGTGCAGGAAGTGCTGCGCCGCCCGGCGCTGTTCCAGGTGCCCGGCCTGCCGATGCAGTTCGCCGGCGTGGCCGACGTACGCGGACGCAGCGTGCCGGTGCTGGACCTGGGACGCGCGATCGGCCATCCCGAGCGCGACCAGGGCGACCTGCCCGACTATCTGGTAGTCACCGAGTTCAACCGCTCGGTGCAGGGCTTCCTGGTCAGCGGCGTGGAGCGGATCGTCAACATCGCCGTCGCCGACATCCAGCCGCCGCCGGAGCTGGGCAACGACAGCAGCTACCTGACCGCCGTCACCCGCTTCCAGGGCGATCTGATCCAGGTGATCGACGTCGAAAGCGTGCTGGCCGACATTTCGCAGGCGCGCATGGATGCCGACCTGTCGCCCGACTACGCCCTGCCCGAGGGCGCACCGCCGATGCAGGTGCTGGTGGTCGACGATTCGCGGGTGGCCCGCCAGCAGATCCGCAGCGTGCTCGACCAGCTCGGCGTCGGCGTGACCCTGCTCTCCGACGGCCGCCAGGCGCTCGACCACCTGCTGCAGCTGCACGCGGCCGGCGAGCCGCCGGCGCAGCGCTACGCCATGGTGGTGTCGGACATCGAGATGCCGGCGATGGACGGCTACACCCTGACGACGGAAATCCGTCGGCACCCCGGACTGGCCGATCTGTTCGTGCTGCTGCATACCTCGCTGTCGGGCGTGTTCAACACCTCGATGGTGCAGAGCGTGGGCGCCGATGCGTTCGTTGCCAAGTACAGCCCGCACGATCTGGCCGACGAAGTGCTCAAGCGCCTGGGCGAAGTGGCCGAGGCTGCCGGCGGCCGCCTGGTCGCCTGACACACCTGACCGGCCTCAAGGCCGGTCTGCCGCCCGCCAGCGGTTCTGGCACGCGGCTTGCAGCCCCCGGTGCAGATCCGCCGGAGGCGTGCGATGTCCAATCCGATTTCGTCCTACATGGGCTTCCAGCTCGACGCGCTGCCGTTGCGCGAGCAGCGGATGAAGCTCATCGCCAGCAATCTGGCCAATGCGGACACGCCCGGCTACCAGGCCCGCGATCTGGACTTCAACGCCGCACTCGCCAACGCCGCGCGCGTGCGCGAAGCCGGCCCCGCGCCGGCGCACGGCGATTCGCCCAATCACATTCCGTTGCCGGGCGATGACGGGCTCAACCCGTTCTCGATCACCCGCATCGCCTCCCAGGCCAGTCTGGACGGCAACACCGTCGACCCGGACGCCGAGCGCGCGGCCTACGGCCGCGCCGCCCTCGAGTATCGCGCCTCGCTGAGCTTCCTCGAGTCGAAGGTGCGCACCCTCCTGACTGCGATCACGGGACAGTAATCCATGAGCAACCTGCCGATCTTCGACGTCGCCGGCTCCGCCCTCCAGGCCCAGTCGGTGCGCCTGAGCACGCTCGCCAGCAACCTGGCCAACGCCGATTCGGTCGCCGGCTCGCCCGAGCAGGTCTACAAGCCGCTCGAAGCCGTGTTCCGCGCGACCCCGCACGGCAGTGATCCGGCCCTGACGAACGTGCAGGTGGCCGGCATCGCCGAGCGCGAGACACCGCCGATCCAGCGCTACGAGCCCGGGCACCCGCTCGCCGATGCGCAGGGCTACGTCTACGCGCCCGATGTCGACCCGGTCTCGCAGATGGTCAACATGATTTCCGCCTCGCGCAGCTACCAGGCCGGCGTGGAAATGCTCAACACCGCCAAGGAACTGGCGGTGGCCACCCTCAGCATGGGCCGCTGAGGCCGCATGCGTTTTCTCCGACCCTCCGCTTCCGCGAGCCCTTGCGCATGACCACGATCGCCAATGACGTCTACAGCAGCCTGGGCCTGGGCGGGGCTGCGAAACCCGCGGCCGGCAAGAACGCCGACGCGCTCGGCCAGGCGGATTTCCTGCGCCTGATGACCGAGCAGCTCAAGCACCAGGACCCGCTCAATCCGATGGAGAACAGCGCCTTCCTCGGTCAGCTGGCGCAGTTCTCCACCGTGCAGGGCATCCAGGACCTCAACGCGTCGGTGGCCGGATTCTCCAGCGCGATGGCCAGCGACCAGCTGCTGCGCGGCGCGACCATGGTCGGCCGCGAAGTGCTGCTGCCGGCCTCGAAGCTCGCGCTGCCGGCCGACGGTGAGGCCAGTGGCGTCGTCGCCGCGCCCGCGCCGGGCCTGGTGACGTTCGAGGTGACCGATGCCAACGGCCTGCCGGTGCGGCAGTTCACCGTGCCGGCCACCGCGGCGGGCGAAGTCCCGTTCGCCTGGGACGGCACCAATGCCGCCGGCCAGCGCCTGCCCGAAGGCACGTACGGCATCACCGCCCGGCACGTCACCGATACCGGCGCCACCAGCACGCTCAATACCTACGTGCGCGGCAAGGTCGAGAGCGTCTCGGTGGGAACCGACGGCCTCTACCTCGACATCGAAGGCCTGGGTACCGCACCGCTCGACCACGTGCTGCGCGTCGGCTGACGCGTCGCCTCTTCCACTCTTTACGCGCACGCTTCCACGGAGTCGCCATGAGCTTCAACACCTCGCTGTCCGGCATCAACGCGGCCAACGCCAACCTCAACGTCACCGCGAACAACATCGCCAACGTCAACACGACCGGCTTCAAGGAGTCGCGCGCCGAGTTCGCCGACCTGTTCTCCAACAGCTCCTACGGCCTGGCCCGCAACGCCGTGGGCTCGGGCGTGAAGCTGAGCAACGTCGCCCAGCAGTTCTCGCAGGGCAACATCGACCCGACCGGCCGCAGCCTGGACATGGCCATCGACGGCGAAGGTTTCTTCACCCTCAACAAGAACGGCGCCCGCACCTACAGCCGCGCCGGCAACTTCCAGACCGACGCCCAGGGCTTCGTGGGCACGCCCGACGGCGCCCGCCTGCAGGTCTACCCGCCGCGCACCAATGCCGACGGCTTCGACGTCGGCCGCGTGACCGACCTGCAACTGCTGACCACCGACAGCCCGCCGCAGCCCAGCAGCCGGGTCAATCTGATGTTCACCCTGCCCGGCAACGCCACGCCGCCGACGATGGCGACCTTCGACCCGACCGAGCCCAACAGCTACAACGCCTCCACCGGCGGCATCACCGTGTTCGATTCGCTGGGCGTGGGCCACGTGCAGACCTCCTACCTGGTCAAGACCGACAACCCGAACGAGTGGCAGATGCACAGCTACGTCGACGGCACCAGCGTCGGCGATCCGGTCACCCTGCAGTTCTCCGACAGCGGCGCCCTGGTCGCCCCGACCGACGGCCGCGTCACGCTCGACCCGTTCACCCCGTCCAATGGCGCCGGCGTGCTCGACCTCGCCCTCGATGTCAGCGGTTCGACCCAGTACGGCGAGCGCTTCCAGCTGCGCGACACGCGCCAGGACGGCTACGCGGCGGGCAAGCTCAACGAGATCAGCATTTCGGCCGAAGGCGTGGTGTTTGCGCGCTACTCCAACGGCGCCGACCAGCCGCTGGGCCAGATCGCGCTGACGACCTTCGTCAATCCGCAGGGCCTGCAGCCGCAGGGCAACAACATGTGGGCCGAGACCTACACCTCCGGCGCCGGCCGCACCGGCGCCCCGGACAGCTCTGACTTCGGCCAGATCCAGGCCGGCGCGCTCGAATCCTCGACCGTGGACCTGACCGAGCAGCTGGTGAACATGATCGTCGCCCAGCGCAACTTCCAGGCCAACGCGCAGATGATCTCGACCCAGGACCAGGTGACGCAGACGGTCATCAACATTCGATGAGCCGTGATTGGTGATTGGTGATTCGTGATTGGGAAAAGCGGTGACCGCGAGGTTGCCGCTCCCGGTCCTCCCCCAATCGCCAGCCAAGCCGCTCTTTCGAATCACGAATCACGAATCACGAACCTGCGAATCACGCCCGCTCATGGATAAAGCCCTCTACGTCGCCATGACCGGTGCCCGCGCCACGCTGCAGGCGCAGGGCACGGTGTCGCACAACCTGGCCAATGCCGATACGGCGGGGTTCAAGGCGGTGCTGTCGAACACCCAGGCCTATCGCATCGAGGGCGGCACGCATGCCTCGCGCATCGATGCGATGCACATCGACCAGGGCTTCGACAGCCGCATGGGCGCCCAGCGCGTCACCGGCAATGCGCTCGACGTCTCGCTGCGGCCCGACCGCTGGCTGGCGGTGCAGTCGCCCGACGGCGGTGAGGCCTATACCCGCGCCGGAAATCTGACGCTGACCCCGAACGGTCAGCTGGTCACCGGCGGCGGGCATCCGCTGGTCGACGAGAATGGCGCGCCGTTCGCGCTGCCGCCGCACCAGGCCCTGGACATCGGCCAGGACGGCACGGTGTCGATCGTGCCGCTCGGCGAAGGGCCGCAGACGCTGGCCATCGTCGGCCGCCTGCGGGTCGTCGAAGCCACGCCCGACCGGCTCGGCCGCGGCCTCGACGGTCTGATGCGCAACCTCGACCCGCAGCAGCTGCTGGCCCAGGCCCCCGGCGAAGTCATGACCACCGGCGCGCTGGAGAACAGCAACGTCGACGCCGCCGGCGCCCTGGTGCAGATGATCCAGCTGCAGCGCCAGTTCGAGATGCAGGTCAAGCTGATCCAGCGCGGCGACGACAACGCCCAGGCCGCCAACAGCCTGCTGCGTCTGGGCGGTTGAGGCGCGCGCGGCGCGCCGTGATTCGTGATTCGTCGCGTCGTGATTCGTGATTGGTAATTCGTGATTCGAAAAGGCGTTCCTCGCGAGCGTCCAGGCCGCAGTGCCCCCGCTCTTTCGAATCACCAATCACGAATCACCAATCACCGCCCCCCACTGGCACACCGATTGCATCACCTCCACCGACGGCGTCGATCGCCGGACCTGAGGACGAAGCGATGAACCAGGCTCTGTGGGTGGCCAAGACCGGTCTTGATGCGCAGCAGACGCGCATGTCGGTCGTGTCCAACAATCTCGCCAATACCAATACCACCGGTTTCAAGCGCGACCGGGCCAATTTCGAGGATCTGCTGTACCAGCAGGTCCGCCAGCCGGGTGGCGCGAGTTCCGCGCAGACCCAGCTGCCGACGGGTCTGCAGCTGGGCACCGGCGTGCGTGTGGTCTCCACCGCCAAGGATTTCCAGCAGGGCAACCCGCAGCAGACCGGGCGCGCGCTGGACGTGATGGTCAACGGCCGCGGCTTCTTCGAGGTGATGCTGCCCGACGGCACGCCCGCCTACACCCGCGACGGCAGCTTCCAGATCAGTGCGCAGGGCGAACTGGTGACCAGCAGCGGGTTTCCGGTGCAGCCGGGCATCCAGGTGCCCGAGGGCGCGCAGTCGGTGACGATCGGCCAGGACGGCACGGTCAGCGTGCAGGTGGCCGGCGAGGCGCAGGCGCTGGAGATCGGCGCGCTCACCGTGACCGACTTCATCAATCCCGCCGGCCTGCAGGCACGCGGCGAGAACCTGTACCTGGAAACCACCGCATCGGGCCCGGCCCAGAACGGCACGCCGGGCCTCAACGGTCTGGGCCTGCTCGAACAGGGCGCGCTCGAAGGCAGCAACGTCAACGTGGTCGAAGAGCTGGTCAGCATGATCGAAACCCAGCGCGCCTATGAAATGAACGCCAAGGCGATCTCGACCACCGACGCGATGCTCGGCTACCTCAACAACAACGTCTGAGCCCTGCGATGACCCGTTCTCTCCGCCCCGCCCGCCTTCTCGCGCTGGCCCTGCCCATTGCCCTGGCCGGCTGCGTCGCCGCCGGCGACGTGCGCCCCTACCCGCCGATGGTGGCCATCCAGCCGGTCGTCGCGGCCCCGGCCTATACCTCGCCCGGCGCGATCTACCAGGCTGGCGGTGGCGGCGGGCTGTCGCTGTTTGCCGACAAGCGTGCGCGCGAGGTCGGCGACCTGCTGACCATCCAGCTCATCGAGAACACCTCCGCGCAGACCAATGCCAGCACTCAGGTCGCCAAGGAAAGCAGCATCGCCATCGGTGCGCCCAACGTGTTCGGCATGCCGGTGACCGTCAACGGCCGCGACGTGCTGAGCGCCTCGGCCAACGGCGCCCGCGATTTCGACGGCAACGGCCGCAGCGCGCAGAGCAACCGCCTGCAGGGCAGCGTCACGGTGTCGGTGGTGCAGCGCCTGCCCAACGGCAACCTGGTGGTCGAGGGCAGCAAGCAGATCCGCCTCAACCAGGGCGACGAGCTGGTGCAGGTACAGGGCATCGTGCGCCCGGCCGACATCGGCCCGGACAACAGCGTGCTGTCGAGCCGCGTCGGCGATGCGCGCATCGTCTACGGCGGCCGCGGCGCGATCGCCCAGTCCAACGCGATGGGCTGGCTCGGCAGGTTCTTCCACTCGCGCCTGTATCCCTACTGATCGTCTTCGAGCCCGCCGCCATGCGCCCCTCTTCCCTGCTTCGCCTGCTGTCCGCCGTCGTGCTCGCCGCGACGCTGGCCGCGCCCTGTCTTGCGCAGGAGCGCATCAAGGATCTCGCCACCGTGGGCGGCGTGCGCGGCAACGCGCTCGTCGGCTACGGTCTGGTCGTCGGCCTCGACGGCAGCGGCGACCGCACCAGCCAGTCGCCCTTCACCGTGCAGAGCCTGCGCAACATGCTCAACGAGCTGGGCGTGACGGTGCCGGCCAACGTCAACCCGCAGCTCAAGAACGTGGCCGCGGTGGCGATCCACGCCGAGCTGCCGCCGTTCGCCAAGCCCGGCCAGACCATCGACATCACCGTCTCGTCGATCGCCAACGCGGTGTCGCTGCGCGGCGGCACCCTGCTGATGGCGCCGCTCAAGGGCGCGGACGGTCAGATCTACGCGATCGCGCAGGGCAGTCTGGTGGTCGGTGGTTTCGGCGCCCAGGGCCGTGACGGCTCCCGGGTGTCGGTCAACGTGCCCAGCGTCGGCCGCATTCCCAATGGCGCGATGGTCGAGCGCGCCGTCGATGGCGGCTTCGGCGACAACGGCGAGCTCACGCTGAACCTCAACCGCGGCGATTTCTCGACGATTTCCAACATGGTCGCCGCGCTCGACGCGCGTTTCGGCCCCGGCACCGCGCGCGCGGTCGATGCGGTGACCGTCGCGGTGCGTGCGCCCTACGACCCCGCAGCGCGCATCGGCTTCCTGGCCCAGGTGGAGAACGTGCAGCTCAGTCCTGGCGCTGCGCCGGCCAAGGTCATCGTCAACTCGCGCACCGGCACGGTGGTGATGGGCGCGCTGGTCAAGGTGATGCCGGCCGCCATCGCGCACGGCTCGCTGAGCGTGACCATCACCGAGAGCCTGGGCGTCAGCCAGCCCGATGCGTTCGGCCGCGGCAGCACCGTGGTCACACCGCAGTCGGACATCGCCGTCGACCAGGACGGCAGCCGCATGTTCAAGTTCGCCGGCGGCACCTCGCTCGACGAGATCGTGCGCGCGGTCAACGCCGTGGGCGCGGCGCCGGGCGACCTGATCGCCATCCTCGAAGCGCTCAAGCAGGCCGGTGCGCTGCGCGCGGAACTCGAGGTGATCTGACATGCGCATCGCGCCGGCACCCATCGAACTCAATCCCGTCCAACGCCCCGATGCCGCGCGCATCGACAAGGCCGCGCGCGAGTTCGAAGGCGTGTTCGCGCAGATGCTGATCAAGAGCATGCGCGACGCCAGCATGGGCGACTCGCTGTTCCCGGGCGAAAACCAGCTCTACCGCGACCTCTACGACCAGCGCCTGGCCAAGTCGATGACCGAAGGCAACGGCCTGGGCCTGGCCAAGGTCATCGCGCGCCAGCTCGGCGGCGGTGACGCGGAGGCGGCGGTGCTCGATCCGCGGCTCGCACCCCCGGCCGATGCCGCCAGCGGCCTGCCGTTGACCGGCGGCGCGGGCATGAGCGCCCTGCCCGAGGCACTGGGCGCGCAGACGCTCGATCTGATCGCCGGTCGGCCGTCGAGCGCGAATACCGCGTCCGACACATCGGCGCGCTCGCCGATGGACGGCTTCATCGAATCGCTGATGCAGCGTGCCCGCCCGGTCGCCGATGCCGCGACCGGCATCGCACGGACCGCGACCGCGGCCGTCGCGCAGGCGCCGGCCGCACTCGAGCGAGCCTCGCGCGCCGCGGCCGAGTCCTTCGCGCCGCGCTCGCCGGAGCGCTTCGTGGCGTCGATCTGGTCCCACGCCCAGGCCGCGGCCCGTGAGCTCGGCGTCGATGCCAAGGCGCTGGTGGCCCAGGCGGCGCTGGAAACCGGCTGGGGTCGGCGCACGATCCAGCGCGGCGATGGCGGCAGTGCGCACAACCTGTTCGGCATCAAGGCGACCGGCTGGAAGGGCGAACGCGCCGCGGCGACCACGCACGAATACACCCACGGCGTGCGCCACACCGAGCGCGCGGAGTTCCGCGCCTACGCCTCGCCGGCCGAGAGCTTCGCCGACTACGTGCGCCTGCTGAAGCAGAACCCGCGCTACCGCCAGGCGCTCGAATCGGGCGGCGACGTGCGCCGCTTCGCCAGCGCGTTGCAGCAGGCCGGTTACGCCACCGATCCGCGCTATGCCGACAAGCTCAGCGCGATCGCCAACGGCCCCACGCTCGATCGCGCGCTGTCGGCGATCACGCAGTTCGCGCGCGCCGGCAGTCCCTCCGCGGCGCCGACGGTCGCGTCCGCGGCGCCCATCGACACCATCGCCGAGGCCGCCGAACGCGCGGCCGCGGCCTTCCTCCGCCGCTGAGCGCGCCCATGGCCAACATTCTTTCGACCGGTACCAGTGCCCTGCTCGCCTTCCAGCGGGCGCTGTCGACCGTCAGCCACAACGTCGCCAACCTCAACACGCCCGGCTACAGCCGGCAGACGGTGGACTTCGAGGCGCGCTCGCCGCAGTTCATCGGCGCCGGCTACGTCGGCCGTGGCACCCAGGTCAGCGACGTGCGCCGGGTAGCCGACGACATGGCCAATGCGCGCCTGATCGACAGCGGCGGCGAACTGGCACGTCTGCAGCAGCTCTCCTCGCTGTCGAACCGCGTCGACAGCCTGATGTCGGAATCCACGACCGGCATCGCAGGCGTGTGGTCGAACTTCTTCGATTCGGTCAGCGCGCTGTCGTCGAATGCCGCAGCGCCGGCCGAGCGGCAGAACATGCTCGGTCAGGCCAATGCCATGACCACGCGCTTCCACCAGTTGCAGGGCCAGTTCGACCAGCTCGCGACCGAGGTCGACAGCGGCCTGGTCGCCACCGCCGACGAGGTGAACCGGCTGGCGAGCGAGATCGCGCAGATCAACGGTCGCATCGGCAGCGCGCAGAACGCCGCGCCGGACATGCTCGACCGTCGCGACCAGATGATCCGCGACCTCGTCGCGCTCACCGGCGGCACGGCGGTGCAGCAGGATGGCGGCGCGATCAATGTGTTCTCGGCCGGTGGGCAGGCCCTGGTGGTCGGTACCCAGCCGTCCCAGCTCACGACCGTGGCCGACCCCTATCGCCCGGAGCGCCAGCAGCTGGCCCTGGTCAGCCAGGGACAGACCATCCGCATCGACGAGCGCGTGATGGGCGGGCAGATCGGCGGACTGCTCGAGTTCCGCGCCCAGGTGCTCGACCCGACCCAGGCCGAACTCGGTCGCATCGCGCTGGGGCTGGGCATGAGCTTCAATGCCGGCCACACGTCCGGCGTCGACCAGTACGGCGACATGGGCGGCCCGTTCTTCGACGTCCCCGCACCGGCCATCGCCGGCCATTCGGCCAATACCGGCACCGCCCGGTTCACAGCCGCGGTCGACGATCTCGCCGCGATCGACGGCCGCAATCTGGTCGTGCAGCTCAAGGACGGCGCCTGGTCGGCCACCGACGCGCAGACCGGCGCCACGGTGCCGGTCACCGGCAGCGGCGCAGCAAACGATCCGCTCCGCGTTGCCGGCGTCGCCCTGTCGCTCGACGGCGCGGCTGCGGAGGGTGACCGCTTCCTGCTGCAGCCCACCGCGCAGGCCGCGCGCGGCCTCAATGTTGCGATCAGCGACCCCGGCCGCATCGCCGCCGCCTCGCCCGTGCAGGTGCAGGCCACGCTGGGCAACCTCGGCAGCGCCAAACCCGGCACGGTGCGCGTGACCGACGCCGCCGACCCGGCGCTGCGCACGCCTTCGAACATCGAGTTCATCGAAGGTGACCAGTACACGATCGATGGCGAGGGCCCGTTCGCCTATACGCCGGGCGACACGATCAGCGCCAACGGCTGGTCCTTCGTGCTCGACGGCATTCCTTCGGCCGGCGACAGCTTCACCATGGCCGCCACGGCGCCGGGCTCGAGCAACAACGGCAACGCCGCACTGCTCGCCGGCTTCGACGATGCCAAGGCCCTCAATGGCGGCGCGCTGAGCCTCAATGGCGCCATCTCCGGCCTGACGACGGCCGTCGGTTCGGCCGCGCGCCATGCCGGCTACGCCGCCGAGGCCCAGGCGACGCTGCACGCGCAGGCATTCGCCGCGCGCGAGAGCATCTCCGGCGTCAACCTCGACGAAGAGGCGTCCAACATGCTGCGCATGCAGCAGGCCTACCAGGCCGCCGCGCAGATCATCGCCACCGCCGACACCCTGTTCCAGTCCCTGCTCGGAGCCGTTCGCCGATGACCCGCATTTCCACCGGCATGCTCTACCAGCAGTCGCTGAGCGCGATGCAGAGCAAGCAGGCCTCGCTGGCCCGCACCCAGAACGAACTGACCACCGGCAAGAAGCTGCTCACCGCCAAGGACGATCCGGTCGGCGCCGGCGCGGCCGTGACCCTGGACCGTTCGAAGGCCGAACTCGAACGCTTCGGCAAGAACGCCGATGCGGTCGGGCATCGGCTCAATATGCAGGAAAGCGCGCTGACTCAGGCAGGCGACCTTCTGGGGCGTATCCAAGTGCTGGCAGTGCAGGCCGGCAACGGCACCCTTTCAGATGGTGACCGACAAGCGATTGCCAGCGAGGTACAAAGCCTGCGCGACGGCCTCTTCGACATCGCGAACACTGCAGATGGCACGGGCCGGTACCTGTTTGGAGGTACACAGGACGGCGGCGCACCATTCATCCGGCACCAGGGTGTCGTGTCCTACGGCGGCGACCAGACGCAGCGTCGCGTGGAGATTGCACCGGAGATGTTCGTGTCCGACGCGTTACCGGGCAGCGAACTCTTCCTTCGGGTCCCGACCGGTAGTGGAGGGCTCGATGCACGTGCAGCCGCTGCCAACAGCGGTAGTGGAAAGATCGGAGGGTTCTCACTGAACGATTCGAACGCCTGGAACGGGGACACTTATCGCATCGAATTCGACGCCGATGGCGCATACGTCGCGTTTGACGACGATGGCGCCAGAATTGCTGATGGCGTCTACGTGGCGGGAGACGCCATCTCGATCGGTGGCGTTGCAATCACACTTACCGGAGAACCGGCGGCAGGCGACGTCTTCGAAATTGGACCGTCGCGCACAGCCGACATTTTTTCGACCATCGATGACCTGGTGCACGCACTGACGACCCCTGCGACAACGGATGCGCAGAAGGCCGCGCAGCAGAACGCACTCCAGGCGTCGATACGCAACATCTCGAGCGCCGAGGGGCACTTCATCGACGCGCGTGCCGCTGGCGGTGCCCAGCTCTCAGCACTCGATTCGGCCGCCGACCTGCGCGGCGCGTTCGACCTCAACATCCAGACCACGCTCTCGGGCATGCGCGACCTCGACTATGTCGAGGCCATCAGCCGCTTCAGCCTCGAGAAAGTGGCGCTTGACGCCGCGCAACTGAGCTTTGTGCAGATGCAGCGAAATTCGCTGTTCGATCTGTTGCGCTGATCGACTGCGAACAGCCGCACGACACACGAACTGCGGAAAACGTGGCCCGTGTCCATCATGCGCCGCACGAGTCCGTGCGCGATGGGGCGCTTCCAATCAGGCCTCGTCACGCGCAAGCGCGGTTCTACACCTAGCGCTCGAAGCAGCCGGCCGACTTCGTACAAGGGCGGCGAAACGTAAACCCCAAGGTTTTGCCGATCGACCGCTGCAGCCCTGTAGGAGCGCGCTTGTGCGCGATGAGGTGTTCGTCGCCCAGCACCAGCGCGAGCAAGTGCGCAAACGCATACCGGCGCCCTAAACCCGGGCGCCCCTTTGCCGTTAATGCAAGCAGCCCCGAAACGGGCTGCGTGTCGCCGGCAAAACAGCATTAAAGCTTGACGACGAGACGCCGTTATTGGTTACAGCAGAGGACAGGGCCGACAGAACGGCAACCCCCTGCGGAGCCACCGGCCAGGCCCTGTTCCCGTGCCGGATTCCCAACCCAGGAGACCAGCATCATGTCCGTCATCAATACCAACTCGATCGCCCTGAACGCTCAGCGCAATCTGTCCACCAACAGCGCCAGCCTGTCGACCACCATCCAGCGCCTGTCCTCGGGTCTGCGCATCAACAGCGCCAAGGACGACGCCGCCGGCCTGGCCATCAGCCAGCGCATGACCGCACAGATCCGCGGCATGGATCAGGCCGCGCGTAACGCCAACGACGGCATCTCGCTGGCGCAGACCGCCGAAGGCGCGCTCAAGTCCATCGGCGACAACATGCAGCGCATCCGCGAACTGTCGGTTCAGGCTGCGAACGGCACCAACAGTGAAGACGACCGTGCATCGCTGCAGAAGGAAGTTGAGCAGTTGCAGGAAGAAATCCAGCGCGTCGTCGACAACACCACCTTCAACGGCACCAATCTGCTCGGAAGCGCGCAGACGATCAGCATCCAGGTCGGCGCCGGCGCCGATACGCACGACAAGATCGACATCTCGCTCGTCGACATCAGCGCCGTTGCAACCGCGGTGAGCGCGCTCAACATCAGTGGCGAAGACGCGACCGGTGCCGATGCGGCCATCACTGCGATCGACCTACAGCTCGATACCGTCAACAACGCACGTGCGGATCTTGGTGCGGTCCAGAACCGCTTCAGCTCGGTTGTCTCGAACCTGCAGACGAACTCGGAAAACCTGTCGGCTTCGCGAAGCCGCATTCAGGACGCCGACTATGCGAAGGAAACGGTTGAGCTCACGCGCACCCAGATTCTCCAGCAGGCCGGCACGGCGATGCTGGCGCAGGCCAAGGCGGCTCCGCAGAGCGTGCTCAGCCTGCTGCAGTAAGAAGCACAGGGTTTCGTGTGACGAAGAGGGCCCGCCGGGCCCTCTTTTTTTGGCTCGTTGGTACGGACCTTGCAGGCCGACAATGCATTCCGGGTCAAGTTCGGACCCGATACGCCGATAGAGGTACCGACGGGCCTTCGTTCTTCGGGCTCTGCGGGCATGAGGAGCAGACATGGCAATCAATGCGGTCGGATCTGGGCTGGACATCCCCTCACTGGTCTCCAATCTTGTTTCCAGCGCGCGCGCGCCGACGGAAAACCGGATCAACAAGGCTGGCACTGCCGTCAACGCCAAGCTTTCTGCAGTCGGGCAGATCAAGAGCGCGATGACGACTCTGCAGACATCTCTCGACAAGCTGAACAAGAACGCAGATGCGCCGGCTTACAAAGCCATCGTGCCGGACAACGCTGGCTTTTCGGCGACCATGTCACCAACTGCGGTCGCCGGAACCTATGGCATTCGCGTCGAAAGCCTGGCGGTGGCACAGAAGACGGCATCCGCCGGGTATGCCAAGGATGCCACTCCCGGCGCAGGGACTTTGACGATCGCCTGGGGGGACGGCGCGGGGATTGATGTCGAGATCGTTGCGGGCGCCACCTTGAGCGACATCGCATCTGCGGTGAACAAGGCGGCCGCGGGTGAAGGCGTGACCGCAACCGTCGTGACTTCGGATGCAGGACAGCATTTGGTGTTCGCCGCGGCTGAGACGGGAATCGACAACGCGCTGACCATCACCGCTGCAGGCGGTGATGGCGGCTTGGAGGCATTGACCGCCGGCCTGACCGAGACCGTCGCGGCATCTGACGCATTGATATCGGTTGACGGGCTGGAGCGTCGATCAGCCAGCAACACCATCACCGATCTCGTGCCAGGAACGGTGCTGGAGCTCACTGCGGCCACCGTTGGTACGACACACACGTTGCAGATATCTCGGGACAACGATGCGCTCGCAGCCAACGTGTCGGGCTTCGTCACGGCATACAACGCCGTCGTCAAGACACTGCGGTCGACCAGCAGCTATGACGCTGCCACCAACACCGCGGCCGCGCTGACGGGTGACTCACTGGTGCGCACTCTGCAGCAGCAGTTGCGCGGACAGATCGGCGGCGAGGCCGATGCGCTGAAAGCGTTGGGAATCACCAGCGACAAGGACGGTCTGCTGAGCTTCGACAGCGTCGCATTCACAGCGCATGTCGCCGACGATCCCGGTGCGGTCTCCGCGCTCTTCGGTAAAGACGGTAGTTACAGCAGTCAGCTGTCCAAAACACTGCACGACAATCTCGACTCGATCAGCGGAAGCCTGGTCTTGCGTACGCAGGGGCTGGACAAGCAGATATCCGAGTACGAGAAACAGCTCGACGACCTCGATTTGCGCATGGCGAAGCTGACCGATCTCTACACGGCCCAGTTCACCGCGATGGAGGTGATGGTCATCCAGATGCAAAGCAGCATGAGCGCTTTGAACGGCCTCCTCGCACCGAGCACGCCCGGCAGTTGAAGCGCGGCCTCACTCACCTTTCAACGAAGCAGAATTTCCGCTCCAGGACCAAGACATGTACGGATCCAGTCGCCAGCACGCAGAGCAATATCGCCAGATGGCAATCGCAACGCGGGTTGCAGATGCGGATCCGCACAAGCTGATTTCGCTGCTTCTCGCCGGCGCCTGTGAGCGCATCCGCCTGGCGGAGGCCTGTATGGACAATGGCGACCACCCACGTAAGGGAAAAGCGATCGGCGAAGCCTGTGCAATCGTCAGCCATCTCAATGGTTCGCTCGATCACGAGGCGGGCGGTGAGATTGCAGCGAATCTGGCCTCGCTTTACGACTACGCGGTCCGTCGACTGACCGAAGCCAACTTGAACAATGATGGCGACGCCTTGCAAGACGTCCTGGCCCTGCTACTCGACATCGAATCGGCTTGGCATGCAATCGAGCCTTCACCATCGACGAAAGCAATTGCGAGTGCTTGAACGTGGCCAATCTCGAACAGCTGCACGCGCGTCTGGATGCCGTTGAGGCGGGTTTGAGCGAAGCGGTCGATGCCGCCGCGGTGCACATGACGGCGTACCAGGACGAGCTGCAGCGCTTCATTGAGACGCGCGGTCGCAACGTGAGTCCCGAAGCTCTCGACGCGCTCCAGAAACGGCAGAACACCGTCCTGGAAGCCATGCGGTCACGGCGCCAGGCAATCGGCGACGCCCTGCGCAAGCTCCACCGCCAAGGCAGCGCCTCGCGCGCCTATGCGGCGATGGATGTCGCGCCGTGACCGGCACGGAAACTCCCGACACGCATCCGGCCGACCGGCAGCTGTTCGCCGACAATCTCGATTGCGAACTCGTGCTGCCCGTCGCGGTCGCGCCGTCCGGCGCACGCGGTCGTCCCGCCCAGGCGGTCTCGCTGCTGCAGGGTCTGGCGCAGATCGAGGACCTGCGCAAGGACGATGGCGGCAGCGAGGAACACGGCGACCTGCCCCTGCTCGCGCAGCGCATGGACGCCAAGCTCGACCTGATCCTGGCCCTCGTCGGCCGGCTGGCGATGCGCGCCGATGCACTGCCCGAGCATCCCGTGCGTTGGGCGCGCACCGGCGTGCGCGTGGATCTCGACGACGCCACCGGCCTGACGCCCGGGGCCCGGGCGCTGGTGCGCCTGCAGCCGGCCGACTGGCTGCCCGATCACCTCGAACTGGCGGCGACCGTGCTCGCCAGCGAACCCCTCGACCGCGGCGCGCGCGTGTGGCTCGCGTTCGCGGATGTCGCGCCGGACCTCGACGAGGCCCTCGACCGCCACCTGTTCCGCCTGCATCGCCGCCAGGTTGCCGAGCAGCGCCGCCGGTAAGCATCGCCCTGCTCGCGTATCCTGTGGCGGACCGGGTCTGCCCGGCGTTGAAGGAGCAATCGGCCGGTGCGCGTACTGATCGTCGACGACCACACCCTCGTACGTGCGGGCCTGGCCCGTCTGCTGCAGGGATTCGGCGGGGTCGACGTCTGCGCCGAGGCCAGCCGCGCGGAAGAAGCGCTCGAACTGGCGCTCATCCACCGCCCGGACGTGGTGCTGATGGATCTCTCCCTGCCCGGCCGCAGCGGCATCGACGCGATGGAAGCCATCCGCGCCGAACAGCCCGCAGCGCGGGTGCTGATCATGTCGATGCACGACGACGCCCAGCACGTGCGCAGCGCACTGGAGCGCGGCGCGGCCGGATTCGTGGTCAAGGACGCCGCGCCGCTGGAACTCGAGCTGGCCCTGCGCACCGCCATGGCCGGGGACACCTTCCTCAGCCCGCGGCTGTCCTCGCGGATGATGGCGCCGCTGCTGGGCCGCACGAAGACGACCGGGGTCGATGCCCTGTCGAACCGGCAGCGGCAGATTCTGGACATGATCGGCGGCGGGCTGAGCAGCAAGGAAATCGCGGCCGATCTGGGCATCAGCGTCAAGACCGTCGAAACCCACCGCGCCCGCATGATGGAAGCGCTGGGCTGCCGGCGGGCGAACGAGCTGGTTCTGCTGGCCGCGCGCCGCAACCGCGGCGACTGAGGGCTGCGCCCTGTCGGGGCGGATGACCGACGGAATTCCGGCACGCAGATGATGGAGGCGATGTCAGGGAAACCCCGACACGCGTCAGGCCTACCCCGCACCCGGTCGGAATCACCCCGATAGCGGATCCGTCGCGACGGCTTCACGATTCTTTCACGGGCGCAGGACAGCGCCGCGACGGAAATCGGACACGTCATGAAAGCGACCGCCACCACCTCGATGCAGCTCGGCCAGGGCCTGCAGATGACGCCGCAGCTGCTGCAGTCGATTCGCCTGCTGCAGCTCGACGGCCTGCAGCTGGAGCTGGAAGTGCGCCGCGTGCTCGAGCAGAACCCGCTGCTCGAAGTCGACGAGGACGCTACTGCAAATCCGGTGCCGGAACGCGTCGACGCCGCCACCGAAGTGGCCGCCTTCGACGAGCTGCCCGAGTCCTCGATGTGGGACGTGCGCGGCGCCAGCTGGAGCGGCGACGACGAGGACGGTCTGCAACGTATCGCCGATGGCGAGTCGAGCGATCCGCACCTGCGCATCCTCGCCCGCCTGGCGCACGAACTCGATGCCGATGCGCTGGCCATGGCCGCGTTCTGGCTCGAACACTGCGACGACGCCGGCTATCTGGCCGCCCCTCTCACCGCGCTGCTCGAACTGGGCGCCGCGCAGCTGGGTTGCAACGCCGCTGCGCTGGAGGCCGTGCGTCAGAGGCTGCTGGCCGGCGACCCCGCGGGCGTGGCCGCGGCCGACCTGCGCGAATGCCTGCGCGCGCAGCTCGATGCCTTGCCCGGCCGCGTGCCGGCGCGCGCGCTCGCGCGGCGTCTGGTCGATTCGGCGCTCGATCTGCTGGCCGGCCAGGACATCGTCGCCCTCGCCCGGCATCTGCAGCGCGACGAGGCCGACGTGCACGAAGCCGTCCGCCTGGTGCTGTCGCTCGATCCGCGCCCGGCCCAGGCCGGTGCGCCGGCCGAAGTCGCCGCCGTCGTGCCCGATGTCGTCGTCTGGCACGCCGATGCCGGCTGGCGCGTGGCCCTCAACCCCGCGGCCGCACCGCGCGTTTCGCTCAATCCCGCGTACGAGCGCGCCGTCAGCGACGGCAACGCAGGCGGCCCGATGCGCGAGATGCTGCAGGAAGCGCGCTGGTTCACGCGTGGCCTGTCGATGCGTTACGACACCCTGCTGCGCACCGCGCGCGTGATCGTCGAGCGTCAGGCCGGGTTCCTCGAACATGGCGAGGAGGCCATCGTGCCGCTGACGCTCAAGGACGTCGCCGACGCGATCGGCATGCACGAATCGACCGTCTCGCGCATCAGCACCGGCAAGTTCCTGCAGACGCCGCGCGGCACGATCGAGATGAAGCGTTTCTTCGCCGTGCGGCTCGACGGCGCCAGCGTGTCGGGCGCCGCGGTCAAGGCGATGGTCCGGCGGCTCATCGATGCCGAACCGGCGCAGAAGCCGCTCGCCGACGAGGCGATCGCCGCACTTCTGGCGCGCCAGGGCGTGCACATCGCCCGCCGCACCGTAGCCAAGTACCGCGAACAGCTCGACATCGCCCCGGCGCGCACCCGCCGTCGAGCCCGCCCCACCCTGCTCGCCCGTGCGGGCTGAGGACATCGCAATGCAGACCCCCATCCAGGTGCTCCTGGTCGACGACCACGAGGGCTTCATCAACGCCGCCCAGCGCCATTTCCGCAAGCTCGACTGGCTCAAGGTCGTCGGCACCGCCGGCAATGGTCTGGAGGCGATCGCCCAGTCCGAGGCGCTGCGCCCGGACGTGGTGCTGATGGATCTGGCGATGCCGGAGATGGGCGGCCTGCAGGCCACCCGCCTGATCAAGGCCCAGGACGCGCCGCCCTACATCGTCATCGCCAGCCATTTCGACGATGCCGAACACCGCGAACACGCGATGCGTGCGGGCGCGGACAACTTCGTCAGCAAGCTGTCCTACATCCAGGACGTCATGCAGATCCTCGAATCGCTGCGCGCGCAGACCCTGCGCGCTGGAGACGTGTCGTGAGCGAACCCCGCATCCTGGTCCTCGACAGCAACGACGACCGCGCCGAGCGGCTGTGCACCCTGCTCGAGTTCATGGACCTGCGTCCGCGCTGGGTGGCCGAACCGGGCGAAATCTCGGTCGCCCGTCACCGTCCCAACGACTGGATGGCCGTGCTGGTGGGCAACATCGAGGACGCCGAGGCCGCGCGTGCATTCTTCGGCTGGCTGGGCCAGGCCGGCCTGCCGCCGCCGGTGCTGCTGCTCGATGCCGAGCCGGCCGCATTCGCCGCCGCCCACGGCCTGCACGAGGCCGGTGTGTGGGCGCTCGAATCCCCGCTGCGCCATGCCCAGCTCGAAAACCTGCTGCGCATGGCCAGCCTCAAGCGCCTGGCCGCCGATGCCCAGGCCGAAACCGGCGACGGCGGCGGTCCCACCGGCACCAGCGCCTCGGTGCAGGGCCTGCGCCGGATGATCGACCAGGTCGCGCCGTTCGATACGACCGTGCTGATCCTGGGCGAGTCGGGTTCGGGCAAGGAAGTCGCCGCGCGCGCCATCCATCAGCGCTCGGCGCGGCGCGACGGCCCCTTCGTGGCCATCAACTGCGGCGCGATTCCCGCCGAACTGCTCGAAAGCGAGCTGTTCGGTCACGAGAAGGGGGCGTTCACCGGCGCACTGTCGACGCGCAAGGGCCGCTTCGAGATGGCCGAGGGCGGCACGCTGCTGCTCGACGAGATCGGCGACATGAGCCTGCCGATGCAGGTCAAGCTGCTGCGCGTGCTGCAGGAGCGCTGCTTCGAGCGCGTGGGCGGCAACCAGAGCATCAAGTGCGACGTGCGGGTGATTGCCGCGACCCATCGCAATCTCGAAGCGCGTATCGGCGACGGCCAGTTCCGCGAGGACCTGTTCTACCGCCTCAACGTGTTTCCGATCGACATGCCGAGCCTGCGCGAGCGCCGCGAGGACCTGCCGGAGCTGGTGCGTACGATCGCCGCCCAACTGGCGCGCAACGGCCGCGGCGAAATCCGCTTCGCCGGAGAGGCATTGGACGTGCTGGCCGGCTACGCATGGCCGGGCAACGTGCGCGAGCTGAGCAATCTGGTCGAACGCCTGGCGGTGCTCAATCCCGGCGGTCTGGTGCGGGTGCAGGATCTGCCCCAGCGCTATCGCGACCACCTGGGACAGGACGCACCGCTGCCGACCGAAACGGTCGTCGCTGCGCCGCAGCCGGTCGCCGTCGCGGTTGCGGACGCTCCGGTCTCCGCGGCGGTGGAAGACGACGGCGCCCACCTGCCCGAGGACGGCCTGGACCTGCGCGACCACATGGCGCGCATCGAACTGGGCCTGATCCGCGAGGCGCTCGAGCGCAGCGAAGGCGTGGTCGCGCATGCCGCCCAACTGCTGGGCCTGCGCCGTACGACGCTGGCCGAGAAGCTGCGCAAGTACGGCATCGAGCGCGAAATGGCGGCCTGACCTGTAGGAGCGCGCTTGCGCGCGAAACGGCTTTGCCGGGAACGCTCTATCGCGCGCAAGCGCGCTCCTACAGGGATGTGTGGCCCGGCGGCCGCGGTTTCGGCACGCGACTTGCATCGTTGAAGTGCTTCTTCGTCCACGGCGATCCGCATGAGCCACTCCGTCAACTCGATCCTGTCGCAGATCCGCAGCTACCAGGGCCAGGTCAGCCAGGCCAAGCCGATGGCCGCGGCCGATGTCGGCCGCAGCGATGCAATCGCCGTCCAGGGCGGCATCGGCGGGCTGCAGGGTGTGGGCGGCGTGGCCGGGGCGCAGGCACCGAGCTTCGGCGCGACGCTGCGCAACGCCATCGAAGGCGTGAACAGCACGCAGCAGCGCTCGGGCGAGCTGGTCAAGGCCTTCGAACTGGGCGAGCCCGGCGCGGATCTGGCCAAGGTCATGGTCGCCGCCCAGCAGTCGCAGGTCGCGTTCCGGGCCACGGTGGAAGTACGCAATCGACTGGTACAGGCGTACCAGGACGTCATGAACATGCCGCTGTGATGCGGCCCGCACAGGACTGACCCAGCATCATGGCGATCACCTTGTCCAAGGACGCACTCAACGCCGACGCGGCCAGCCGCAAGGCGGTCGACGTGCTCGACCGGCTCGAGAAGATGCAGCTGGCCGGGCGCCTGGCCAAGATGCTGCTGCTCGCCGCGGCGGTCGCGGTGGGCCTGATGGTGTTTTTCTGGGCGCAGAAGCCCAACTTCGTGCCGCTCTACGCCGGGCTCGACGCCAAGGCGACGGCCGAGGCCACCGATCTGCTGCGTGCGGCGCAGATTCCCTTCGAGATCGATCGCAGCAGCGGTGCGATCGCCGTGCCCGAGGCCAACGTCCACGACGCGCGGCTCAAGCTCGCCGGTTCGGGCCTGGGCGAATCGGGCCGCATCGGCTTCGAGCTGATGGAGCGTGATCCGGGCTTTGGCGTGAGCCAGTTCGTCGAGAACGCCCGCTACCAGCACGCGCTGGAAACCGAGCTGGTGCGCACGATCACCGCGCTGCGTCCGGTGCGCGATGCGCGCGTGCACCTGGCCATTCCCAAGCCCTCGGCTTTCACCCGCCAGCGCGAGGCGGCCAGTGCCTCGGTCGTGCTCGACCTGCGCGGCGGCTCCACGCTCGAGCGCGGCCAGGTCGATGCGATCGTGCATCTGGTCGCCTCCAGCATTCCCGACCTGGCGCCCGACCGGGTCACCGTCGTCGACCAGAACGGCCGGTTGCTCAGCAACGATGCCCAGGACCCGGCCGCGGCGCTGAGCGCGATCCAGTTCGAGCAGGTGCGTCGCCAGGAAACCTCGTTCAACCAGCGCATCCGCGAACTGCTCGAACCGATGGCCGGCGCCGGCCGGGTCAATGCCGAAGTCACCGTCGACATGGATTTCTCGGTCAGCGAGGAAGCGCGCGAGCTCTACAACGCCGAGCCGCCGAAGCTGCGCAGCGAACAGGTCAACGAAACCGCATCCCAGAGCGCGGGCCCGCAGGGCATTCCCGGCGCGACCAGCAACCTGCCCGACACGGCCGTCAATCCGGCGCCGGTCGATGCCGACGTGGCGGCCGCGGCGACGGCCGCCGGCGATTCCTCGCGCAGTGCGACGCGCAACTACGAGCTCGATCGCACGCTCAGCCATACCCGTCAGCCGCCGGGCCGCATCCGCCGCGTCAGCGCCGCGGTGCTGGTCGACCACGTGCCGCGCGCCGGCACCGACGGCGCGACTTCGATGCAGCCGCTGACCGCCGCCGAACTGCAGCGCGTCGAGGCGCTGGTGCGCCAGGCCGTCGGCTTCGACGAGGCGCGTGGCGACACGGTGTCGGTGATGAACGCACCGTTCGTGCGCGACGAAACGCCGGGCCTCGACGCCCCACCGTGGTGGCAGAACCCGATGCTGCGCGACATCGCGCGGCTCGCACTCGGCGCCCTGGTCGTGCTGGCCTTGCTGTTCGGTGTGGTGCGCCCAGCGGTGCGCCAGATCACCGGGCCGTCGAAGCCGCCGGCGCCCAAGACGCCGGAGACGGCGGAAGTGACCCTGCTCGAGGATGGAGAGACGCCGGCACTGGCCGACGACACGGCGCACATCGCGGCACTCGACGACAGGCGCGCCGCGCCGATCGCGCTGCCGTCGGATGCCTACGAGGACCGCCTGCGCGCTGCGCGCGAGGCGGTGAAGACGGATTCCAAGCGCGTGGCGCAGGTGGTCAAGGGATGGTTGGACGATGAAGCGGCCGCCTGATCTCAACGGACTGACCGGCGTGCAGCGGGCAGCGGTGCTGCTGCTGTCGCTGGGCGAAGCCGATGCGGCCGAGGTGCTCAAGCACATGGACGCAAAAGAAGTGCAGAAGCTCGGCCTGGCGATGGCGACGATGGGCTCGGTGAGCCGCGAACAGGTCGTCGGCGTCATGGAGGATTTCTCCGGCGCGCTCGACCGCCAGACCTCGCTCGGCGTGGGCGCCGACGATTACATCCGCGCGGTGCTGGTGCAGGCGCTGGGCGCCGACAAGGCCGGCGGCGTCATCGACCGTATCCTGCTGGGGCGCAACACCACCGGCCTGGACACGCTCAAGTGGATGGACCCGCGTTCGATCGCCGACCTGGTGCGCCACGAGCATCCGCAGATCATCGCCATCGTGCTGTCGCACCTCGACGCCGACCAGGCCGCCGAAGCGCTGAAACTCTTGCCCGAGCGCACGCGCGCCGACGTGCTGCTGCGCATCGCCACGCTGGATGGCATTCCGCCCAATGCGCTCAACGAGCTCAACGAGATCATGGAACGCCAGTTCGCCGGCAACCAGAACCTCAAGTCCTCGGCCGTGGGCGGCATCAAGGTCGCGGCCAACATCCTCAATTTCATGGACAGCGGCGCCGACCAGAACCTGCTGGGTGCGATCCGCAGCGTGGACGCCGCGCTGTGTCAGCGCATCCAGGATCTGATGTTCGTGTTCGACGACCTCATCGAACTCGACGACCGCGAACTGCAGGCGGTGCTGCGCGAAGTGCCGGGCGAGCGCCTGGGCATCGCCCTGCGCGGCGCCGACCCCAAGGTGCGCGACAAGATCACCCGCAACATGTCTCAGCGCGCGGCCGAGATCCTGCTCGAGGACATGGAAGCGCGCGGCCCGGTGCGCCTGTCCGATGTCGAAGGTGCGCAGAAGGAAATCCTCACCCTCGTCCGTCGTCTTGCCGATGAGGGCACGATCGCGCTCGGCGGCGGTGGCGGCGAGGAACTGGTATGAACACCGCCGTCCGCTGGTATGCGCCGCCGCTGGAAGAACCGGCGCCCGAGCCGGTCGAAGAAGCGCCGGTCGAGCTGCCGCGTCCGCCGTCGCTGGAGGAGATCCAGCGCATCCGCGACGACGCCCAGCGCGAGGGGTTCGAAGAAGGCCTGGCCCAGGGCCGCGCCGACGGCCTGGCCCAGGCGCAGTCGGAGATGCGCCGCCTGAGCGCGCAGTTCGAAGGCATCCTCGACAACTTCTCGCGACCGCTCGCGCGACTGGAGAACGAAGTCGTCGCTGCACTGGGCGAACTGGCGGTGCGCATCGCGGGAAGTCTCGTCGGCCGCGCCTACCAGTCCGAGCCGGCCTTGCTGGCCGAACTTGTCGGCGAAGCGGTGGCGACGGTGGGCGGCGCTGCGCGCGAGGTCGAGGTGCGCCTGCATCCGGACGACATCGAAGCGCTGGACCCGCTGCTGAATCTCGACGCCTCCACGCGCCTGGTCGCCGACCATGCACTGACCCGCGGCGATCTGCGCGTGCACGCCGAGAGCGTGCGCATCGACGGCAGTCTCGAAGCCCGCCTGCGCGGTGCGCTTGACGCGGTCCTGCGGCGCGCCGGAGCGCGTGCATGAGCATCGCCGCAGAACGCCCCGACACCGCGTTGCCGATCACTTATCCGGCCGACTGGCTGGGCGCGCGCAACCTGCGCCTGGCCACGCGACTGGACGCGACCGGCCCCGACCCGGCCGCCGGCCGCGGCCTGATCCGCGAAGGCATCCTGCGCCGCGCGGTCGGGCTGACGCTCGAAGCGGTGGGCTGTGAAGCGCCGATGGGTGCGACCTGCAAGGTCGAGGTCGACGGCGGCTGGGTCGAGGCCGAAGTGGTCGGCTTCGCCGGCGACCGCACCTCGCTGATGCCCAGCGCCGAAACCCACGGCCTGCTGCCGAACGCACGCGTGGTGCCGGTGCAGCGGCGCGGCGGCGTGGAAGTGGGCGAAGGCCTGCTGGGACGCGTCATCGATTCGGACGGCGTGCCGCTGGACGGCAAGGGGCCGATCCGCGCCGAGGGCAGCGTCGGCATGGCCGGCGCTTCGATCAATCCGCTGGCACGCGAACCGATCACCCAGCCGCTGGATGTGGGCGTGCGCGCGATCAACGCGCTGCTGCCGATCGGCCGCGGCCAACGCGTGGGCCTGTTCGCAGGCTCGGGCGTCGGCAAGTCGACACTCCTGGGCATGATGACCCGCTTCACCTCGGCCGACGTCATCGTCGTCGGCCTGATCGGCGAGCGCGGACGCGAAGTGCGCGATTTCGTCGAGAGCACGCTGGGCGAGGAAGGCCTGCGCCGCGCGGTGGTCGTCGCCGCGCCGGCCGACCGGCCGCCGCTGGCGCGCCTGCACGGTGCCTATCGCGCGACCGCGATTGCCGAGTGGTTCCGCGACCAGGGTCTGAACGTGCTGCTGCTGATGGATTCGCTGACGCGCTTTGCCCAGGCGCAGCGCGAGATCGGCCTGTCGGTGGGCGAACCGCCGACCACGCGCGGCTATCCGCCATCCGTGTTCGCCAAGCTCCCCGCTCTGGTCGAGCGGGCCGGCAATGGCGCCAAGGGCCGCGGTTCGATCACCGCCTTCTACACCGTGCTGACCGAAGGCGACGATCCGCAGGATCCGATCGCCGATGCCGCACGCGCCATTCTCGATGGCCACATCCTGCTCTCGCGCCGGATTGCCGACGCGGGGCTGTACCCGGCGATCGACGTCGAGTCGTCGGTCAGCCGCGTGGTCACCGAAATCGCCGACGCCGACTGGCGCACGCGTATCCGCGCGCTCAAGCGCCTGGTGTCGGCCTACACCGCCAACCGCGACCTGATCGCCATCGGCGCCTACCAGCGCGGTGGCGATCCGGCCGTGGACGAAGCCCTGGCGCGCTGGCCGGAAATCGTCGAATTCCTGGGCCAGGACATCGCCCACGCCGCCGACCTGCAACACAGCCGCGAGGCGCTCGAGCGCCTGCTGCATTCCGAGGAGCCCTCTGCGTGAAGCAATCCCGTCGCATCGATCCCCTGCTCCACCGCGCCCAGGAAAGCGAAGACGCCGCCGCGCGCGTGCTGGCCGAGCGCCAGAGCGTGCTGGCCCAGCACGAAGCGCAGCTGCGCGAGCTGCGCCGCTACGCCGACGAATACGGCCAGAGCCAGATGGCCGCGACCAGCCCGGCGCAACTGGCCAACCGGCGCGCCTTCCTCGACCGCCTGCAGTCCGCGGTCGACCAGCAGTCGCGCACGGTCGACAACAGCCGCCAGACCGTCGAGATCGAACGCAGCCGGCTGCTGCTCGCCAGCCGCGACAAGCAGGTGCTCGAGCAGCTGGCCGCCAGCTACCGCGCCCAGGAACGCGTCGTCGACGAACGGCGCTCGCAGCGCGAACTCGACGACCTGGGCGCGCGCCGCGCCCGGCTCAACGCACTCGCCGCCGAGCAGGCGGACGCATGACGCCGGTCGCCACCACGTCGCTGCCCGGCGCCGTGCCGGGCGCCGGCTCCGCGTCGCGCGGCGCGGCGTCACAGGCCGGTCCGGGACAGGCGGTGTTCTCCCTGATGCTGGGCGACGCCCCTGCAGCCGCCGACACGACCCTGCTGCCGGGCGGTTCGCTGGCAGCTTCGATGGCCCTGTCCGACCTGGCCGACGAGGCCGAGGATCCGTTGGCGGTGGACGTCCAGCTGGCCGAAGGCGGCTGGCCGCCGGCAGGCCTGGCCGGCCTGCTCGGGCTGCCGGATGCGCCTGCCACAGTGACGGCGGGCAGCGCTGCCACGTCGAACATGCCCGGCGTGACCGCGGCCACCACACCGGCCGCCGGCGCACTCGCGCTCGCCGCCGAGACACTGCAGGCCGATGCCGCACCGGTCGATCTCGACCTGCCGCTGCCCACCGCGGCGCTGCCGGACATGGACGCGACGCTCGATACCGAAGCACCGGCACCTCTCGCCTTCGCCCTGCCCGCGACCGCGGCCACCGCGCCCTTGCGCGAGTCCGTGCCGCTGCTGGCAGCGCCCCTGCCCACACCGGAGGTCGGCGCCGACGATTTCGAGGCGCGTTTCGGCGCGCAGCTCGAATGGATGGCCGAACAGAAGATCGGCCATGCCCGCATCCGCGTGACCCCGCACGATCTGGGACCGGTCGAAGTGCGTCTGCATCTGGACGGCGACCGTCTGCGCGCCGACTTCGTCAGTGCCCATGCCGAAACCCGGCAGGCGCTCGAACAGGGCCTGCCGCGCCTGCGCGACCTGCTGGGCGAGAGCGGTTTCCATCTCGCCCACGCCGGTGTCGGCAGTGGTCACGCGGGGGATCCGGCATCGCGTGACGGAGAACCGTCGCGCAGTGGCGGCCAGGCCGCCATCGCCGCGACCGACGAGGCATCCGCACCGGTCGCGACGACCGTCCGGGCACTGCGCGGGCTGCTCGACGCCTACGCCTGAGGCCGCGCGCGCCTCGCGCCGGGCACGCCGGCGCGCATGTGACGGATTGACGGCGCCATCGCGGCACGCGGCTTGCATCAAGCCCGGCGGACCCACACAGGACCCATCACGTGGCCGCTGTCGCTCAATCGCCCCGCCCGCCCGCCGCGTCCAAGCGCCGGCTTCTCCTCGCCCTCGTGGGCATCGTCGTGCTGGCCGGTGCCGGCGCCGCGGGCTGGTTTCTGTACAACCACCAGCCCGCCCCCGAATCGACGCTGCCCGCACCGGCGCAGTACATGCCGATGTCGCCGGCCTTCGTCGTCAATCTCGAAGAGACCGCGATGGGCCCGCGCTACCTGCAGGTGGAGGTGCAGCTGGTGACGCGTGATCCGCTGGCCATCGCCCAGTTGCAGCAGCACGAGCCGGCCCTGCGTGCGCGCCTGCTGATGCTGTTCGGCCAGCAGACCAGCGAGGGCGTCGCCACCCGCGAAGGCAAGGAGGCGCTCAAGGCCAAGGCGCTGGAAGAGGTGCGCACGCTGATGACCGAAGAGACCGGCAAGCCGTTTGCCGAAGACCTGCTGTTCACCAGCTTCGTGACCCAGTGAGCACGGCCCGATGAGCCATGACCTGCTCTCACAGGACGAGATCGACGCGCTGCTGCACGGCGTCGATTCGGGTGCGGTGGATACCGAACCGGTCGAAGACCCTACCGTCGCGCGCAGCTACGACTTCGCCAGCCAGGACCGCATCATCCGCGGGCGCATGCCCACGATGGAGATGGTCAATGAGCGCTTCGTGCGCCTGTGGCGCATCGGACTGTTCAACCTGATCCGGCGTTCGGCCGACCTGTCGGTGCGTGGCATCGATCTGATCAAGTTCGGCGACTACCTGCACCAGCTGTATGTGCCCACCAACCTCAACCTGATCAAGTTCAAGCCGCTGCGCGGCACCGGCCTGGTGGTGTTCGAGCCCAAGCTGGTGTTCGCCGTGGTCGACAACTTCTTCGGTGGCGACGGCCGCTACCCCACGCGCATCGAGGGCCGCGAGTTCACCGCGACCGAGATGCGGGTGATCCAGCTGATGCTGCGCCAGACCTTCGCCGACCTGGCCGAAGCCTGGGCGCCGGTGCTGGACGTGGAGTGCGAATACATCAACTCCGAAATCAATCCGCACTTCGCCAACATCGTCACCCCGCGCGAGTACGTGGTGGTCAGTCGTTTCCATGTCGAACTCGAGGGCGGCGGCGGCGAGATCCACATCACGCTGCCGTACTCGATGCTCGAGCCGATCCGCGAACTGCTCGATGCCGGCATCCAGAGCGACCGTGTCGACCGCGACGAGACCTGGAACATCTCGATGCGCGAGCAGCTGATGGGCTCGGAAGTGACGCTGTCGAGCGTGCTGGCCCAGCGCAGCATCGACCTGCGCCAGCTCACCCGCCTGAAGGTGGGCGACATCCTGCCAATCGACCTGCCGGCCGAAGTACCGGTGTGCGTCGAAGGCATCCCCGTCTTCACCGGACGCTTCGGCACCGCCGGCGGCCAGAACGTGGTGAAGATCACCGAGACCCAGCCGCCGGGCGCACGGCCCGCGCGTCGCCCCGAAGTTCAGGACCTACCCGCATGAACAATTTTCCCCAGGATGCCGCCGCTCCGGCCCAGTTCGACGATCTCAAGGCCGACGGCCCGATCGACGCGTCCGACCTCAATCTCGACGTCATCCTCGACGTACCGGTGGCGCTGTCGCTGGAAGTCGGCCGCACGCGCATGCCGATCCGCAATCTGCTCCAGCTCAACCGCGGCTCGGTCATCGAACTCGAGCGCGGCGCGGGCGAGCCGCTGGACGTCTACGTCAACGGCACGCTGATCGCACACGGCGAGGTGGTGGTCATCAACGACCGCTTCGGCGTGCGCCTGACCGACGTGGTCAGCCCGAGCGAGCGGATCCGGAGACTGCGGTGACCGCAGCGCCGGCCCCTGCCGCAATCGCCGACATCGCGGCGGACACCGAAGTCGAAGCCGAAACCGCTCCGACGGTGGCCTCGGAGATCGGCCTCGACCGCGGCGCCGCGGACGCTGCGCCTGCCGCAGACGGACAGGACGCCGCAGCGCCCGCGCACGTTGACGCGAGCGAGGACGTCGATGTGACCCAGATCGCCACCGCGACGGGCGACATCGATGCGCAGACCGTCGATTTCAGCGCAGTCGTCGCCTCGACCACCGCGCCGGCGCAGACGGTGGCCATGGTCGCGCCGCCGGCCCGTCCGCTGGCCGTGGGCACGCATGCGCCGCAGGGCCCGGGCCTGGGCGGCGCGTTCTTCGCGCTGGTGCTGGTGCTCGGTCTGATTCTCGGCCTGGCCTGGCTGCTCAAGCGTCTGCCCGGCAGCGGCTTCCGTCAGGCCGATGGCCTGAAGGTTGTCGCCAGCATCGCGCTCGGCGGCAAGGAACGCGCGGCGGTGGTGCAGGTCGGCGGTGAGCAGTTGCTGCTGGGCATCGGCGCCGGTGGGGTACGCACCTTGCATGTCCTGCCCGAGCACCTGCCCGAGGCGCCGCCCGTGCAGCTGCCCTCGCTCAAGACCCTGCCCGACTTCAAGACGCTGCTGGCGCAACGCCTGCGCAAGGACACCTGACATGCCCCGCTCCACCCGCCCCGGCCGGATCCTGTCGTGCCTGCTGCTGGTCGCCGCGCTGCTGATGCCGATGCTGGCCTTCGCCACGCCCGGCGCGCCGCAGCTGCCCGCATTGCCCGATGTCACGGTCGGCCAGATCGGCAACGCACCGGTGAGCCTGCCGCTGCAGACCCTGCTGCTGATGACGGCGATCACCCTGATCCCGTCGATGCTGCTGGTGCTGACCGCCTTCACCCGGATCATCGTGGTGCTGGCCCTGCTGCGCCAGGCGCTGGGTACCGGGCAGACGCCGTCGAACCAGGTGCTGGTGGGCCTGGCGCTGTTCCTGACCGCGCTGGTGATGACCCCTGTCTGGGAGGCTGCGTGGAACAGCGGTTTCGGCCCATACCTCAACGGCCAGATCGATTTTCGCACCGCCTGGGACCTGGGCACCGCGCCGCTGCGCGGCTTCATGCTCGCGCAGGTGCGCGAAACCGACCTGATGACCTTCGCCGGCCTCGCCGGACACGCCACCTACGCCGGCCCCGACGACGTGCCGTTCCAGGTCCTGGTCGCCTCGTTTGTGACCAGCGAACTCAAGACCGCCTTCGAGATCGGATTCCTGATCTTCATCCCCTTCATCATCATCGACCTGGTCGTGGCCAGCGTGCTGATGTCGATGGGCATGATGATGCTCTCGCCGATGCTGGTCTCCGCCCCGTTCAAGATCCTGCTGTTCGTGCTCGTCGACGGCTGGGTGCTGACGGTGGGCACGTTGGCGGCGAGCTTCAACTGAGACGTGATTGGTGATTCGAAGAAGCCGTGATTGGTAATTCGTAATTGGTGATTCGACAGATCAAGAGCACCAGCAAACGCGATGACCACAGCAACGGCGACAGCAACAGCAACAGCAACAGCAACGTCATTTCGGCGACTTTCAACAGACGAATGTCTGTTCAGGCGGGCGGCTACAACAGCCGGATGGCTGGTCATCCAAGGACGTTGCCTCTTGCGAGACGGGACGAACGTCCCTGGATTCCCGCCTTCGCGGGAATGACGGTCTGAAAGAACGCCGCGAACTCCAACACTCGCCGTAGCCCGCTTTTCCGAATCACGAATCACGAATCACCAATCACCGCTTCCACGAATCACGAATCTCGAACCCCAATCACGGCTCCCCCATGTCCCCCGAACTCGCCCTCACCGAACTGCGCCGTGGCCTTGAAGTCGCGCTGTGGGTCGGTGGTCCGCTGCTGTTGACCGTGCTGGTGGTCGGTGTCGTCGTCGGCGTGGTGCAGGCGGCGACGCAGATCAACGAGCCGACGATCGCGTTCGTCGCCAAGGCGGCGGCGTTGACGGCGGCGCTGTTCGCGCTCGGGGCGTTGTTGCTGGGCTATCTGGTGGATTACACGACCACGCTGTTCCGCAGCATTCCGCACCTGATCGGCTGAGCATGCGCGTGCGAAGGGGCCGCTGCTGATGGATGCCGCCACCCAGATGGCGATCGACGGCCAACAGGCCTTCGGCATGATCGCCACCCTGCTGTGGACCGCGTTGCGCGTGGGCGCGCTGTTGATGGCGATGCCGCTGATCGGCACGCGCGCTCTGCCCGCACGCATCCGCGTGATCGCGGCGCTGGCCCTGAGCATGGCCCTGGCGCCGCTGCTGCCCGCGCCGCCTGCATGGAGCGGCTTCGATGCGGCGACCGTGCTCTCGGTTGCGCGCGAACTCGCGCTGGGCGTGGCGATGGGCTTCATGTTGCGCCTGGTGTTCGAGGCCGGCGCACTGGCCGGCGAGCTGATCTCGCAGGGCTCGGGCCTGTCCTTCGCGCAGATGAGCGACCCGCTGCGCGGTGTGCAGTCGGGCGTGGTCGGCCAGTGGTTCTACATCGCGTTCGGCCTGCTGTTCTTCGCCGCCAACGGCCATCTGGCGATGATCGCGCTGCTGGTGCACAGCTATGAGGTGCTGCCCATCGGCACCGCGCTGCCGGATGTCGAAGCCTCGTTGCGCATCGCGCCGGAGTTCTTCTCGGTCGTGCTGCGCGGCGGCGTCACCCTGGCGCTGCCGGTGATGGTGGCGCTGCTGGCGGTGAATCTCGCCTTCGGCGTGCTCTCGCGCGCGGCGCCGGCACTGAACCCGATCCAGCTCGGCCTGCCGATCTCGGTGCTGGTGGGGCTGTTCCTGATCGCGATGCTGGCCGGCGAGCTTGGGCCGCCGGTGCAGCGCCTCTACGACGCCGCATTCGACGCCGCTGCTCGGGTGCCCCTGGGGCGCTGATGCCGCACGCATCCCTGTAAGAGCGCGCTTGCGCGCGATCGAGCATTACCGATAGAGCCCCATCGCGCGCAAGCGCGCTCCTACAACAGCTCAGGCGCCACGGTTCGACGGCGGCTCAGCCCACCTGAAGGAGCGCGCTCGCGCGCGATCGGGCATTACCGATAGAGCCCCATCGCGCGCGCGCGCGCTCCTACAACAGCTCAGGCGCCACGGTTCGACGGCGGCTCAGCCCACCTGTAGGAGCGCGCTTGCGCGCGATGGGCGTGGCCGGTAGAGCCTCTTCGCGCGCAAGCGCGCTCCTACAACAGCTCAGGCTCCCCACAATTGGAGGGCGGCTTAGCCCACCTGTAGGAGCGCGCTCGCGCGCGATGGGCGTGGCCGGTAGCCTCTTCGCGCGCAAGCGCGCTCCTACAACGGCGATCCCGCAGTGGGATGGCGGCTGCCAATCTGGAACGGGGCCTCCGGCACGCGCCTTGCACCGTGAGCGGCAGTTTCCCGCAGGTCCGCCGCGATGGCCGAGAACGAGAACGGTCAGGAGAAAACCGAAGAACCCAGTGCCAAACGGCTGCGCGAGGCGCGTGAGAAGGGCAATGTGCCCCGCTCGCGCGAACTGGCGACCGTGGCCGTGTTCGGTGCTGGCGTGGCGGCGCTGCTCGCCATGGGCGGGGGCATCACCGCGCGCGCCCAGGACTGGATGCGCGCGGCGCTCTCGCCCGACCGCGGCCTGCTCGACCGGCCCGATGCGCTGTTCGGCCACACCGGCATGCTGATGCTCGAGTTCTTCTGGATCCTCGCGCCGCTGCTGCTGGTCACGCTGCTCGCCTGCTTCATCGCGCCGGCGGTGATGGGCGGTTTCAACTTCGCCAGCAAGGGTCTGGTGCCAGACCTCAAGAAGCTCGACCCGATGGCCGGCCTCAAGCGCATCTACGGCCCCGAAGGCCTGGCCGAACTGCTCAAGTCGTTGCTGCGCGTGATACTGGTCGGCGTGGCGGCCGCGCTGTTCCTGTGGCCGGCGATGCCGCGCCTGCGCGCGATGATCCATCAGCCGCTCGAACAGGCCGCCGCCGGCGGCATGAAGTTCGCGCTGTGGATGCTGATGGCGACTGCCGCCGCGCTGTTGCTGCTGGCGCTGGTGGATGCGCCCTACCAGAAGTGGAACTGGCGCCGGAAGCTGAAGATGACGCGCCAGGAACTGCGCGAGGAAATGAAGGAAAGCGAGGGCCGGCCCGAGGTCAAGGGCCGTATCCGCCAGCTGCAGCACGAGATGTCGCAGCGCCGGATGATGGAAGACGTGCCGACCGCCGACGTGATCGTCGTCAACCCGACCCACTACGCGGTGGCGCTCAAGTACGACGGCGATTCGATGCGCGCCCCGCGCGTGGTCGCCAAGGGCGTGGACGAAATCGCCCTGCGCATCCGCGAGGTCGCCGCGCTGCATCGCGTGACCCTGGTCGAGGCGCCGCCACTGGCACGCGTCTTGTATCGGGAGGCGGACATCGGTCAGGAAATTCCCGTGAAACTCTACGCCGCCGTCGCCCAGGTGCTGTCCTACGTGTTCCAGCTGCGCAGCTGGCGCGCCGGCACGCCGCGTCCGCAGCTCGCCGAGCTCGAGGTCGACGAAGGCGACGGCACGGGCACGGCGCGATGAGTGCGGCCATGGTGCCGGCTTCGCGCCGGGTGTTCGACATGCTGCGCGGCGGCCTGGGCGCGCCGCTGCTGGTGCTCGCCCTGCTGGCGATGGTGGTGGTGCCGCTGCCGCCACTGCTGCTCGACATCCTCTTCAGCTTCAACATCGCCATGTCGCTGGTGGTGCTGCTGGCGGTGATCTACGTGCAGCGGCCGCTGGACTTCAGCATCTTCCCGATCGTGCTGCTGGTCACCACGATGCTGCGACTGGCGCTCAATGTGGCGTCCACGCGCGTGATCCTGCTCAACGGCCAGTCGGGCCCGGGCGCGGCGGGCAAGGTCATCGAATCGTTCGGCGACTTCGTCGTGGGCGGCAACTTCGCGGTCGGCATCGTCGCCTTCGCGATCCTGACCATCATCAACTTCATCGTCATCACCAAGGGCGCGGGGCGCGTGTCGGAAGTCACCGCGCGCTTCATCCTCGACGCCATGCCCGGCAAGCAGATGGCGATCGACGCCGACCTCAATGCCGGCCTGCTGACCCGCGACGAAGCCAAGGCGCGCCGCGAGGAAGTGCGTCAGGAAGCCGACTTCTACGGCGCGATGGACGGCGCCAACAAGTTCATCCGCGGCGATGCCATCGCCGGCATCCTGATCATGTTCGTCACCATCATCGGCGGCCTGGCGATTGGCGTGCTGCAGCACGGCCTGCCGGTCGGCGAGGCCGCCAGCATCTACACGCTGCTGTCGATCGGCGATGGCCTGGTGTCGCAGATTCCCGCGCTGCTGGTGTCCTCGGCGGTCGCGCTGCTGGTCACACGTGCCTCGCGTGCCCAGGACATGGGCGGCGCGCTCAACGGCCAGGTCTTCGGCCAGCATCGGGCGCTGACCATCGCCGCATCGATCCTGCTGGTGGTCGGCCTGGTGCCGGGCATGCCCAACCTGGCGTTCCTGAGCCTGGCGGCGATCGTCGGCTATGCGGCCTGGGCGCTGCGCAAACGCGAAGCGCAGACCCAGTCGGATGCGGCCAGGTCCGAGGCCGCCTTGCCCGCGCCCGAGCAGGCCGCCAATGCCGAACTGGGCTGGGACGATCTGCGCCCGGTCGATCCGCTGGGGCTGGAAGTCGGCTACCGGCTGATTCCGCTGGTCGACAAGGCCCAGGGCGGCGAGCTGATGGCGCGCATCAAGGCCGTGCGCCGCAAGCTGACCCAGGACGTGGGCTTTCTGATTCCGCCCGTCCACATCCGCGACAACCTCGAACTGGCGCCGACCGCCTATCGCCTACTGGTGCATGGCGTGCCGGTGGCCACGGCCGAAGTGCATCCCGACCGTCTGCTCGCGCTCGACCCCGGCGGCGGCCTGATGCCGATGGAAGGCATCCCCGGCAAGGACCCGGCCTTCGGGCTCGACGCGCTGTGGATCCTGCCGCCGCAGCGGGCCGTCGCCGAAGCCGCGGGCTACACCGTCGTCGACCCGGCGACCGTCGTCGCCACGCACCTGTCGCATCTGGTGCGCGAGCAGGCGCCCGAGCTGCTCGGCCACGAGGAAGTCCAGCAACTGCTGGCCACGCTCGCCCGCAGCGCGCCCAAGCTTGCCGAAGACCTCACGCCCAAGGCCCTGCCGCTCGCGGTCGTGGTGCGGGTGCTGCAGAACCTGCTCATCGAACGCATTCCGGTACGCCAGCTGCGGCGCATCGCCGAAACCCTGGTCGAGCACGCGTCCCACACCCAGGATCCGGGCCAGCTCACTGTCGCCGTGCGCGCCGCGCTGGGGCGTTTCATCGTCCAGGAAATCGCCGGCCCATCCGACGAACTGCCGGTCTACACGCTGGCGCCGAACCTGGAACGCGTCTTGCAGGATTCCGCGCAGGGCGCCGGCGCTGCACTGGAACCGGGCCTGGCCGAACGCCTGCAACAGAGTCTCGCCAACTGTGCGGGCCAGCAGGAGGCCAGGAACGAACCGGCCGTGGTGCTGGTGCCCGGCCAGGTCCGCGCCGCACTGGCGCGCCTGGTCCGCCACAGCGTCCCCAACCTTTCGGTGCTGTCCTACAACGAAGTGCCCGAGGACAAGCGGCTGAAGCTGCTGGGGACGATCAACTGAAGCGCCGTGATTGGTGATTCGTTGAAGGGCCGGGATTGGTGATTGGTGATTCGTGATTCGGAACAGCGGGGTTAACGCGATGTGCGACAGAACAGTGCCCAGACAGATGCGAACACGGCTCGCCATGCAGACGCCGGATCACACCCGACCTACCCCAGCTCTTTCGAATCACCAATCACGAATCACCAATCACGGCTTCCGCCGCATCACGAATCACGGTCTCCTGCCATGAACATCCGCCGCTTCGTTGCCGCCGACATGCGTTCGGCCCTCCAGCTGGTACGCCAGGCGCATGGGCCCGATGCCGTGATCCTGTCCAACCGCCGCACCGAGGACGGTGTGGAGATCGTTGCCGCCAGCAACTACGACGAGGGCTTCGTGCAGCGGGCGCTCGACGACGCGGCGCGCGACCGCGCTGTTGCGCCGGCACCGGCAGCGACGCCGGAACCTGCAGCCGCGCCACGCACCGAGGGCCTGCTGCCCTCGGAACGCTGGCTGCGCGAGCTTGAAACCCGTCCGCAGGACGCGGCGGACGCACCGGCCGTCGAAGCCGCATCGGCATCCGTGCCCGCCGTGACGGCCGTGCCGGCAGCTGCCGCACGCCGCGTTGCGAGCGAGCCGGCGCGCTTCGACATCGACGGCCCGACCTTCGCCGAACTGCTCGCCGCCGGACACCGCGACGACACGCCGGTGGTCGAGCTGCAGCCCCAGGCTGCGGCCACGCCCGCCCCGGTGCCTGCCCCCGCGATGCCTGCCGCGCCTGTCGCCTCCGCGTTCGACGCCGGAATTCCGTCGCCGCCGCCGGTGGAAAGCGCGCCCATGCCTGCCCTGGCCGCCGTACCCGCGCCGCCGGCCCCGGCCAGCGACGGAGAACTGGCGCAGATGCGCAACGAGCTGGCCCTGATGCGCCAGATGATCGAGCGCGAGATGGCGCGGCTGACCGACGAGCGCCTGCGCGGCTCGCCGGCGCGTGCGCAGGCGATGGAGCTGATGGAGGACTACGGCTTCGATGGCGGCATCACCCGCGACACCGTGCTGCAGATTCCGGCCGACACCCCCGAATCGCGCGTGCGCGGACTGATGCTGGCGCTGCTGTCCAAGCGTCTGCCGGTGTGCCCGGTCGACCCGCTGTCCGAGGCCGGCGTGATCGCCCTCGTCGGCCCGACCGGCGCCGGCAAGACCACGACCATCGCCAAGCTGGCCGCGCTCTATGCCGCCCAGCACCAGGCACGCGACGTGGCCCTGGTGACCACCGACACCTCGCGCATCGGTGGCCGCGAACAGCTGCACAGCTACGGTCGCCAGCTCGGCATCGCCGTGCACGAGGCCGACACCGAGGCCGGCCTGCTGCAGGTGCTGCAGAAGCTCGAGGACTACCGCCTGGTGCTGGTCGACACCGCCGGCCTGAGCCAGCGCGACCGCGCCCTCGCCGGCCAGCTCAACTGGCTGCGCGCCGCGCGCAATGTCCGCACCCTGCTGGTGCTGCCGGCCAACACCCATTTCGCCGATCTCGACGAGGTCGTGCGCCGCTTCGAGAAGGCCCAGCCGCAGGGCGTGGTGCTGACCAAGCTCGACGAGACCGGCCGGCTGGGCAGCGCCCTGTCGGTGGCCGTCGACCACAACCTGCCCCTGACCTGGATCACCGACGGCCAGCGCGTGCCGCAGGACCTGCAGCGCGCCAACGCGGCCCATCTGGTGCTGCGCCTTGAAGATCTGCGCCGAGATGCCGATAAGCCGATTGCCCCGGAACACGCCCATGCCGTCGCCTGACCTTCTGCCCATGTCTGCCGCCCCCTTCCGCCCCGTCCGCACCCTCGCCGTCACCGGCGGCAAGGGCGGTGTGGGCAAGACCAACGTGTCGGCGAACCTGTCGGTCGCGCTGGCGGCAATGGGCCAGCGCACGCTGCTGCTCGACGCCGACCTGGGGCTCGCGAACGTCGACGTGCTGCTGGGCCTGTCGCCCAAGCGCACCCTGGCCGACCTCGTCGCCGGACGCTGCGAACTCGACGATGTCGTGCTCGAAGGCCCGTCGGGCGTACTGGTGGTGCCGGCCGCGTCCGGTCGCCGGCACATGGCCGAACTGCGGCCGGCCGAACACGCCGGGCTGGTGAACGTGTTCAACGACCTGCAGCGTGATCTCGACCTGCTGGTGGTCGACACCGCCGCCGGCATCACCGATTCGGTGCTGACCTTCTGCCAGGCCGCGCAGGACGCGGTGGTGGTGGTCTGCGACGAGCCGGCCTCGATCACCGATGCCTACGCGCTGATCAAGGTGCTGGCCCGGGAGCGCGGCGTGAACCGCGTGCACGTGGTGCCGAACATGGTGCGCAGCCCGCAGGAAGGCCGGAACCTGCACGACAAGCTCTCGCGCGTGTGCGAGCGCTTTATCGGCGATGTGTCGCTGAACTATCTGGGCGCGATTCCGCAGTGCGACTGGCTGCGCATGGCCGTGCAGCGCCAGCAGCCCGTCGTCAACGCCTACCCGGGCAGCCCGTCGGCGCGTGCGCTGGTGGACATCGCCCAGCGCGTCTCGCGCTGGCAGGCGCCGACCGCGCCGCGCGGCCACGTCGAGTTCTTCGTCGAGCGGATGCTGCATCAGGGGGCGGCCGCATGAACGCCGCCGCGCGTCATTACCAGGCGGTCCAGCGCACTGCCGTCGTCGACCCGATCGTCCAGCATGCCGAGCTGGTGCGTCGCATCGCCCACCATCTGGCCGCGCGACTGCCGGCGAGCGTGGAAATCGACGACCTCGTCCAGGCCGGCATGATCGGACTGCTCGAGGCCTCGCGCAGCTACGACGCCGACCAGGGTGCCTCGTTCGAGACCTATGCCTCGATCCGCATCCGCGGTTCGATGATCGACGAGATCCGCCGCGGCGACTGGGTGCCGCGTTCGGTGCACCGGCGCGCGCGCGAGGCCGCGGCAGCGATCCGCGACATCGAGCAGGCCAGCGGCCGCGCGGCCACCGCCCAGGAAGTCGCCGCCCGGCTGGAGATGCCGCTGGCCGAATACCAGCGTCTGCTCGAGGACGCCGCGCGCGGCCAGGTGCTGAGCCTGGATTCGCACGTCGAGGACCATGGCGAAGTGGAACCGGTCAGCCGCGGCGGCGGTGAACCGACCCCGCAGGAGGTGCTGGTGCGGGGCGAGTTCGGGCGCGAGCTGATCGCCGCGATCGGCCATCTGCCCGAACGCGAGCAGCTGGTGCTGTCGCTGTACTACGAGCAGGAGCTCAATCTGAAGGAGATCGGCGCCGTGCTCGGCGTGAGCGAATCGCGCGTGTGCCAGATCCATGGCCAGGCCGTGGTGCGCCTGCGCGGACGCCTGACCGCTTTCGAACTCGTCGACACCGGCTTCGGTGACGACGACTGACGACCGGGGCGCGCGGCGCCCCGTCCGATATCTGCACATGCTTTCGAGGAACCCGTTTTGAACAAGAACATCCGCATCCTGATCGTCGACGACTTCTCGACGATGCGCCGGATCGTCAAGAACCTGCTGGCCGATCTGGGCTTCAACAACACCGTCGAGGCCGAGGACGGCAACAGCGCGCTGGCCGTGCTGCGCCAGGACGCGGTGGAACTGGTCATCACCGACTGGAACATGCCCGGCATGACGGGCATCGAGCTGCTGCGCGCGATCCGTGCCGACGCCAAGTTCCGCACCCTGCCGGTGCTGATGGTCACCGCCGAAGCCAAGCGCGAGCAGATCATCGAGGCCGCGCAGACCGGCGTGAACGGCTACATCATCAAGCCCTTCACCGCGCAGACGCTCGAAGAGAAGCTGGGCAAGATCTTCGAGCGTCTGGGATCGGCGGCATGACTTCGCCCGACGTCGAACGCACCCGGCTGGTGTCACTGCTGCACGACGCACTCGAAGCGCTGGAGCGCGATGACGAGGCCGGCTGGCGCGAACACGTCGATGCGCTGGCCAATGCGCGGGCGGTCACCCTGGTGTCCGGCCTGGGCCGGTTGGCGCGCGAGCTGCAGCAGGCGCTGGGCGCGTTGCCGCCGGCGCCTGCAGGCGGCAGCGATCTGGACGACGCCTGTGCGCGCCTGGACCACGTGGTCGAGATGACCGAACAGGCCACGCACCGCACGCTCGACCTGATCGAAGACAGCCGTGCGCTGGTCACGCGGCTCAAGGACGGACCACTCGACGACAGCCAGGCCGGCACGGTCGAGGCCCTGCGCGACAACCTGCGCGAAATGGCGCTGGCGCAGAGCCACCAGGATCTCGGCGGCCAGATCATCCGCCGCGTCGCCGGCATCGTGCGCGGCGTGCACGAAGGCTTCGATGCCCTGGGCCTGCCGCCCAAGGCGGACGACGAGCGCGGCAACGGGCCGGCGGTCAAGGGCCTCGATCGCACGCCCGTTGCCCAGAGCGATGCCGACGATCTGCTCTCCGCTCTGGGTCTTTGAGCCTGCTCCGTCAGCCCACGCAATCGCAGGACACCTCGACATGCCAGCACATCCGCTCTCCCCGCCCGCACGCCCCGACGCGACCGCGCAGCCGTTGACGCGCGCGGCATCCGGCGGAGTCGCGCAGTGATGCAGGCCTCGCCCGACATCGTTGCCGACTTCGTCACCGAGGCCCGCGAGCTGCTGGACACGCTGGGTGGCGAGCTGGTGGACCTGGAGCAGACGCCCGACGACCGCGAGCGCCTCAATGGCGTCTTCCGTGCGTTCCACACGCTCAAGGGCGGCGCGGGCTTCCTCGGCGCCACGCCGCTGGTCGAGCTGTGCCACGCCGCGGAAGAAACGCTGGGCAAGGTGCGCGCCGGCCAGACCCCGCTGCTGCCGCGACATTTCGATGCCGCGCAGCAGTCGCTCGACTGGCTGCAGGCCATGGTCGATGCCATCGAGAACGAATACGAAGTGCCGAGCGCACCGCCGGAACTGATCGCAGGCTTCGCGCCCGAGGACGCGCCTGCAGCAGCCGCCGTGCCAACGCCCGTGGCGGCCGCACCGGCGCCGTCCGCCGACGGCATGATTTCAGACGACGAGTTCGAAGCGCTGCTCGACCAGTTGCACGGCGATGCCGCGCCGGGACTGGCGGCGCCGCCGGCGCAGGCGCCGATTTCGGACATGATCGGCGACGACGAGTTCGAAGCCCTGCTCGACCAGTTGCACGGTGGCGCGGCCCCCGGCGCGGGCGGCCCCATCGCGCAGGCGATGGCCCAGGCCAGTGCCGCCCCCCCGGCCGCAAGGCCCGCCGTGCCTGCGCCGCCGCGCGCCC
>NTJI01000005.1 GCA_002307375.1 Lysobacteraceae bacterium NML93-0399
ATAGCTGTATGGAACCACCCGATCCCATTCCGAACTCGGAAGTGAAACGTACATGCGCCGATGGTAGTGTGCATCTAGCATGCGAGAGTAGGTCATCGCCAGGGTCTTTACCCAAAACCCCCGCCGGTATCCCGGCGGGGGTTTTTCTTTGGGGAAAATCCGGCGTGCGAGTTGCGGATTACCGATTGCAGGCGCTTTCTGGATGGCGGGACGCTCAGGTGCGATCACGCGTGACTGGAAAGTCGGGAGGTCGGTGAATATGCGGTCGCGCGCGAGCGCGCGCCTACAGGGGCGGTTCGCGTGGGTTTGGCTGCTTAATCGACTTCGACTGCCAACGGACCGACCGGCGGTGGCGGATGGCGGATCGAGGTGAGATGTGGCGCTTGGTTCGAGGGCCGCGCGGCCTGTCGTAAGGGCATCGCGCGCAAGCGCGCTCCTACAGAGGATCTGCGCGCTTTGCGCGAGTGTTGGGTGCTTGTTTGTCTTGGGGCCCGGTGATGGGGTCGCGAGTCGGCGCCTCGGAATTTGGCCGCCGTGCATGGGCGGCTTCACGCCGCGCAAGGCGGTGCCGGGCCGGGCCGGGCAGGACGGTGACAGCAGAATGGCCGGGCGGTTTGATGCAGCATCTCGAGCGCCCGAGGCGCGTGAGACGTGACTATGGAGTCTCTGGACGCGATGGTTTGGCGAGGCCGTGCAGCCGGGCGAGGTCTTCGGCCATCGCGTTGGCGCATTGCTGCTGCATGCGGCGGTAAGTCGCCGCGATCTCTTCGCCGAGTGGCGTGAGCTCCGCGCCGCCGCCGCCGCGTCCGCCTGTCAGGGTCGAGACGACGGGAGCGCCGAAGTACAGGTTCAACTGTTCGACGAGTTGCCAGGCGCGGCGATAGCTCATCGACATGCGGCGGCCTGCGGCGGAAATCGAGCCGGTGTCGCGGATTCCCTCGAGCAACTCGGCCTTGCCGGGTCCCAGCATCACCTCGCCGAGGCGGATGCGCAGCTGGAAATCGCGAAGATCGGCCATCGCCGCAGCTTAGACGAGGCGGAAGGCGGGTTGAAGCTGCGGTGCGGGACTTGCACGAGGTGCGAACTCGTACGCCCCGCTCACTGCAATTCCATCTGCGCCGGCGGGCCGGCGAAAGTACGGCAATTCCCCGGGCGAAGAGGCTGGAGATACGCGACGACTGTCGCGCGGAGTCGCCGCGCTTTCAGTTCAGCTTGATCGGATCTGGCACACGCCCGGACGGGGTGCGTCCGCAGGACGCCATGGCTGTCGCTGAACAGCGGCGGCAAGAAGTCCGGTTCGGGCCGCAAGGGCGACTGAGTCAGTCGCTCGTTCCGGCGACCGGCAGGCGCACGATCGCTACCGTCGCATCGCCGGGGTCGGGCGTGATCGAGAACGCAACTGTGCGGCGCGGCGCTGTTGCCTGGTCATAAGGTTCGGCACGTGTACCTCGACTGCGACGCAGGCCGCAGCAGATACCGCGGAGTTCAATCGCCACTTCTGCCGCATCACGGAGCGCGGGCGCGCCTGGACGGCGCCGCTTGATGCCGCGTCGATTCGCCATCCTGCGTGACGGTCAGAGCAGATGTCCGCTCACACTCGCGTTGTCGCGTCGCGAGGCAGCTGCGCAAAAGGTGCCTTCGGAGCGACGGACGCCGCTTCGGCAGACCAGGTCGAAACACGTTCCTACAACATGCCAATCCGCGAGCAAAGCGCCACCCGTGCAGCGCCCGTCAGCAAACGATTTCCGGCACGAAGGGGCAACATCGAGCCGGTCTGCACGGGATGCCTCGCAAACCGCATGTCGCACGGCTGTCGCATGCGTTCACGAGTCCTGACGCACACCACATGCGCCAGCCATGCGCAGTGCCTCGTGTATCGTCGTGCCCTCGTTCCGCACGGCCGTCTGTCGCGATGAGCACTTACGCACTGCAGTCCGTCTTCCGGCCCGCATCGGTCGCGGTGGTCGGCGCGAGCCCGCGAGCGCGGTCGCTGGGGCGGCTGGTGCTGCGCCAGTTGTGCGACGGCGGCTTCGCCGGGCGCATCGGTCTGGTGAATCCACGACATGCGGCGATCGATGGCATCGAAGCGTCGCCGTCGATGGAGGCGCTGCCGTTCGTGCCCGAACTGGTGGTGATCGCAGTGCCGCCAGCCGATGTCGCCGACGTCGCCGAGGCCGCGGCGCGGCGGGGTGCGAAGGCGGCCATCGTGCTCACGCGCGACATGGGCCAGGGCGAAGGCTCGCACAACGCAGCGCTCGCCGACGTCGCACGCGCCCACGGCCTACGCATCGTCGGGCCGAACTGCCTCGGCGTGATCGCGCCGCACGCGAAGCTGTTCGCCAGTTTCGCCGCGCATGCGCCGCTGGCGGGCGATCTGGCGCTCATCTCGCAATCCGGCGCGGTCGCGGCCGGCATGATCGAATGGAGCCGGCCGCGAGGCATCGGATTCTCGGCCGTCGCTTCCCTGGGCGACGCGCTGGATGTCGATTTCGCCGACCTGCTCGATTACTTCGCCACCGATCGGCACACGCGCGCGATCCTGCTCTACGTCGAGCGGGTGCGCGATGCGCGCAAGTTCCTGTCGGCCGCGCGTGCCGCCGCGCGCGCCAAGCCGGTCGTCGTGGTCAAGCCCGGCCGACATGCGCGTCGCGACGGCGCCGCGACCACGCACGCCGCTGCGCTGGCTGCGCCGGATGCGGTCTACGACGCCGCGTTCCGGCGTGCCGGTCTGCTACGCGTGCATGCGCTGGACGAATTGTTCTCGGCGGCCGAAACGCTGTCGCACCTGGGCAGCCTGCCGGGCAAGCGTCTGGCGGTGATGACCAACGGCATCGGCGTGGGCATGCTCGCGCTCGACCGGCTGGTGGACCTTGGCGGAACGCGGGCGTCCCTGTCGGACACGACGCTCGACAAACTCGATTCGGCGCTGGTGCGCGGCTGGTCGCGGCGCAACGCGGTCGACATGCTCGGCGACGCCGACGGTGCCCGCTACGCCACCACGCTCGACGCATTGCTCGATGACCGCGACAACGATGCGGTGCTGGTGATGCAGGTGCCCACCGTGCTTTCTGACCCCGACGAAACCGCCGCGGCGGTTGTGCGCAGTCTGCAGGCGCGTCCGCGCATGGCGACGCGCAAACCGGTGTTCGCGGTGTGGCTGGGCGACCAGCCGCAGGCCCGCAAGACGCTGGGAGATGCCGGAATTCCGGTGTTCGACAGCGAGGCCGACGCCGTGCGCGGCTTCATGTATCTGGTGCGCCACCACGAAGCGCAGACCGCGCTGATGGAAACGCCGCCCAGCCTGCCGGACGATTTCGCCGTCGATATGGCGGCCGCGCGTGCGGTCGTGGATGCAGCGCTGCGCGAAGGCCGGACCCTGCTCGACCCGGTCGCGACCGCAGCTCTGCTCGGCGCCTACGGCATCCCGGTCGCCGACGTGACGCGCGCGCGCGATGCGGATGCGGCTGCGGCTGCGGCCGAACGGCTGTTCGCGCGCGGTATGACCGTCGCGGTCAAGATCGACGCGGTCGACATCGCGCACAAGTCGGACATCGACGGTGTGCGCCTGAACCTCGGCAGCGCCCAGGCCGTGCGCGAGGCGGCCGCGGACATCCTGCAGCGGGCGCGAATCCTGCGGCCGGATGCACGCATCGATGGCGTGACCGTGCACGCGATGACGGTCCGGAGCAAGGCACGGGAACTCATCGCCGGTATCGCCGACGACCCGACGTTCGGGCCGGTGGTCGTGTTCGGCCGGGGCGGCACCGCGGTCGACGTCATCGACGACAAGGCGCTGATGCTGCCGCCGCTCGATCTGCGCCTGGCCCACGAGATGATCGGCCGCACCCGGGTGTTGCGCATCCTCAAGGCCTATCGCGACGTGCCTGCGGCGGACGAACGCGCGGTGGCGCTGGTGCTGGTGAAGCTGGCACAGATGGCGGCTGACATTCCCGAACTGCGCGAACTCGACATCAACCCGCTGCTGGCCGACGCTGCCGGCGTGATCGCACTCGATGCGCGCGTGTTGCTGGCGCCGGTCACGCGGCTGCACAAGGGGCGTGGCCATCCGCGATTCGCGATCTTTCCGTATCCGGTGGAGTGGGAACGCACGATCACGCTGTCGAACGGCAGCACGGCGTTCGTGCGGCCCGTGCGGCCCGAGGACGAAACGATGTTCCGTCGTTTCTTCGAACGCGTCAGTCCCGAAGATCTGCGCCTGCGATTCTTCAGCGCAGTGCGGCATTTCAGCCACGAATTCATCGCGCGACTGACCCAGCTCGATTACGCGCGCTCGATCGCACTGGCGGCCATCGACCCGGGCACCGGCGAGATGCTCGGTGCAGTGCGTCTGCTCGCCGATGCGAATTACGACACCGGCGAGTACGGCATCATGGTGCGCTCCGACCTCAAGGGCGCGGGGCTGGGCTGGCGCCTGATGGGCATCATGATCGAATACGCCCGCTGGCAGGGGCTGCGTGTCGTCGAGGGTCAGGTGTTGCGCGAGAACACCACGATGCTGGCGATGTGCCGGCAGCTCGGTTTCGCGATCACGCCCGACCCCGACGATGCGACGGTGGCGATCGTGCGCCTGCCGGTCGCCGGCACGAGCGACTGACTCAATCGCTCTTGCGGCCCGAACCGGACTTCTTCCCACCGCCGTCCTGCTTGTTCACGGTTGCCCAGGCGATGCGCTCGGCGTCGTCCTTGGACCGGCCCTTGTCGCGCTCCGAGTCCTCGATGTGCTCGGCCTGGCGCTTCTGCTTGTCGGTATAGGACGACTTGTCTCCACGGCTCATGTCGATGCTCCGCTACGGGGGAGTCACGAGCCTGCGCGCGCGACCGTGAGTACGAAGTCACTCGTGAATGAACACGGGTTGCGGGCGCGGCATCTGCGACCGGCGGCCGGATAATGGTCGCGTGCGCAAGATCCTCCACATCGACATGGATGCCTTCTACGCTTCCGTCGAACAGCGTGACGATCCATCGCTGCGCGGCAAACCGGTCGTCGTGGCCTGGCGCGGCGCGCGTTCGGTGGTGTGCGCGGCCTCGTACGAGGCGCGGCCCTTCGGCGTGCGTTCGGCGATGCCGGCGGTGACCGCGGAGCGCCTGTGTCCGGACGCGATCTTCGTGCCGCCGGATTTCGCGCGCTACAAGGCGGTGTCGAGGCAGGTGCGCGAGATCTTCCATGCGCACACCGATCTGGTGCAGCCGCTGTCGCTGGACGAGGCGTATCTGGATGTCACCGATCCGAAGATTCCCTCGCCGAGCGCGACCGCGACCGCGCAGGCGATCCGCGCGCAGATCCGCGAAGCCACCCAGCTCACCGCCTCGGCGGGTGTGGCACCGAACAAGTTCATCGCCAAGATCGCCTCCGACTGGAACAAGCCCGACGGCCTGTTCGTGGTGAAGCCGTCGCAGGTCGATGCCTTCCTGACGCCGCTCAAGGTCGGGCTGATTCCGGGCGTGGGCAAGGTCATGGAAAAGAAGCTCGCCGAGCTCGGCGTGGCCACGGTCGGCGACCTGCGCGCCTTGCCGCGGGAAGCGCTCGAAGCGCGCTTCGGCAGCTTCGGCGCAAGCCTCTACCGACGTGCGCGCGGCATCGACGAGCGCGCGGTGGAGCCGGACCAGCCGGTGCAGTCGATCTCCTCGGAGGACACCTTCGAAAGCGATCTGCCGATCGAAGCGCTGGCCCCGATGATCGAGCGACTCGCAGAGAAGACCTGGGCGGCGACCCGCAAGACCACGCGGGTCGGGCGTACGGTGGTGCTCAAGCTCAAGACCGCGCAGTTCCGCATCCTCACGCGCAGCTTCACACCTGATGCGCCGCCGGCCTCGCAGGCCGAGCTGACCCGCATCGCGCTGGCGCTGCGCGATCGCGTGGAATTGCCGGCCTCGACGCGGTATCGCCTCGTCGGCGTGGGCATCGGCGGATTCCGCGAACCCGAGGAACTGCCGATGCAGGCGGGATTGTTCGAGGGTTGAGTGCTGCGCGGCGGCGTGCGCGCCTAGCGCTCGTCACCGGCGCCCGCAATGTGTGTGTAGGAGCGCGCTTGCGCGCGATGGGGCTCTACCGGGACGGCGCCTCGCGCGCGAGCGCGCTCCTACACGAAGCAGCCTCGGATCGCTCGTCGAGGCGGGCATCGGCGGATTCCGCGAACCCGACGAGCTGCCGGTGCGGGCGGGATTGTTCGAGGGGTGAGCGCTGCGCGGCGGCGGGTGCGCCTCGCGCGCGTCATCGGCGCCCGCAATGTGTGTGTAGGAGCGCGCTTGCGCGCGATGGGGCTCTACCGGGACGGCGCCTCGCGCGCGAGCGCGCTCCTACACGAAGCAGCCTCGGATCGCCTCGTCGGGTTGGGCATCGGCGGATTCCGCGAACCCGACGAGCTGCCGGTGCAGGCGGAATTGTTCGAGGGTTGAGTGCTGCGCGGCGTCGGGTGCGCCGTGCTCGTCACCGGCACCCGCAATGTGTGTGTAGGAGCGCGCTTGCGCGCGATGGTGCTTCACTTGGAAGGCGCCTCGCGCGCGAGCGCGCTCCTACACGAAGCAGTTCAGATCGCCTTGTCGGGGGCATCGTTGGATTCCGAGAACCTGACGAATTGCCGGTGCAGGCGGGATTGTTCGAGGGAGAGTGCTGCGCGGCGGCGGCGGGCGCGCGGTGCGCTCGCCACCGGCGCTCGCGATGTGTGTGTAGGAGCGCGCTTGCGCGCGATGGGGCTCTACCGCTAACGCCCTTCGCGCGCGAGCGCGCGCCTACAGGGCGTCAGCCGATTACGCGCTTGAACGGTGGCAGTGCGTCGATGATGCGCTGGCCGTAGCGACGGTTGAGCAGGCGCGAGTCGAGGATCACCACGCGGCCGGTGTCGGTGGACGTGCGGATCAGGCGGCCGGCGAACTGGGTCAGCGTGCGCAGGGCGTGCGGCACCGCGATGAGGTTGAACGGGTTGAGGCCGCGTGCTTCGAGCCATTCGCCGAGCGTCGCTGTCTGCGGATCGGTCGGTACCGCGAACGGCACCTGGGTGATCACGACCGTCGTGCAGGCTTCACCCGGCAGGTCGAGGCCTTCGCCGAACGAGTTCAGGCCGAACAGCACCGAGCCCTTGCCGGCCGCGACACGCTCGAGATGCGCGGCGACGACCTGTGACTTGTTGCCGCTGCTCTGCACCTGGATCGCACCACGCCGCGAAGCCGGCATGAGTTCGGCGACCTTCTCCATCTTCCAGCGCGAGGTGAACAGCACCATCGAGCCCTTGGTCCAGTCGAGCTCGCGCGCGAGCCATTCGGCGACGGCCTTCGGGTGACCTTCGCGATCGTCGGGCGCGACCGGGAAAGGCGGCACGATCAGCTGCGCCTGGTTGGGCAGGTCGAACGGCGACGGCAGCGAGGCCATTTCGGCGTGATCGGGCAGGCCGGTATCGATGGCGAAGGACTGGAAATCACCGCCGCCGGTCAGCGTCGCCGAGGTCATGACGACCGAATCGATCTCCTTCCACAGCAGCGTGCGCAGCACGTGCGCGGCCGACACCGGCGAGCAATGCAGGGCGAGATCGCCTTCGCGCGTCGCGGTGATCCAGCGCGCCATCGGTGGTGCGCCTTCGCGGTCCTCGCGGCGCCAGCCGGTCCACAGGTCGTGCTGCTGCTCGACCATCTCCAGCGCCAGCCCGAGGCTGCGCTGCAGCTTCTCGCGGGCGGGATCCTCCTGCTTGGCACGCGCTACCGCCTGCTGCGCGGCGTGCACCCAGTTGAGCAGCGCACGCGTGTCCTCGGCGATCGACTCGATCGTCGGCGCCCAGTCGTCGGGCAGCTTGCCGAGCGGCGCGCGCCACATCGGGTCGCGTTCGCCCGGCTCGGGCTGCCACACGCGGTCGACATCGAGCTGGAAGGCCTTGAGCGCCTTGGAGACGCGCGCGGTCAGTTCGATCGCCTCGCTCGGCAGCAGCGTGCCGATCTTCTCCTTGTCGACCAGCCGATAGCTGCCGGCCACCAGGATCTGCATGCGCCCGGTGCGCTTGGCCATGTCGCTCAGCGGCAGGCGCGCGGCGCCCTGGTCGATGGCGACGTTGGCCACATGATGCCCCTCGTCGAGCACCAGCAGCATCTCGCCCGGCGGCGCCAGCAGCGGCTGGCCGTTCTCGATGTCGCCCATCGACAGCGAGGACAGCAACAGGGCGTGGTTGGTGACCACGATCTGCGCCTCGCGCACGGTGTTGCGCGCCTTGAGCACCGGACACTGCTGGGCGAAGCTGCAGCGCCGCCCGGCGCAGCCGGATGCGGGTGTGGTGATGCGGCCGCGCAGGGCCGGCGAGATGGGCTCGGGCGCAGCGTCGATGTCGCCGTCCCACTGGCGGTCGGCATGGGCCTCGAGCAGACGGCGCGCGGCGTCGATCTCGTGCGGCGCCAGCGGACGGTCGTAGAGCTGCCGGTCGAAATCGCCGCCTTCATCCGGGCCCGCATCATCGAGCAGCATCGTGCCCTGGCTGTGTTCGGCATGCAGTTCGGCGGCATTGCGCGTGCACAGATAGCGCGTTCGGCCCTTGGCCAGCGCGACGCGGGCTTCCAGACCGGTGGCAGCGAGAAACGCGGGAATGTCGCGCTCGACCAGCTGCGACTGCAGCGCGACGGTGCCGGTGCTCACGACCAGTTTCTTCTTCGTCGCCAGGGCGATCGGCACGCCGGCAGTCAGATAGGCCAGCGACTTGCCCACGCCGGTCGGCGCCTCGGCCACGCCGATACCGCCCGAAGTCGCCAGTGCACGCGACACCAGCCCGATCATCGCGCTCTGCGAACGACGCGTGGTGAAGCCGGGCGTGTTCGCCTGCAGCTTTGCGTAGGCGGCGCGGATGTCGGCCTTCAGCGCCTCGGTGAGCACGCGCGGCGGCGCGTCGGCAGCCTCGGCGGCCGGCGAAGTGGAGGTGGTGTCGCCCATGTGCCCATTGTCCCACGCCGCGTCGCGGGGACCGAGACCGGAATGCTGAACCGCGCGCGCGTGTCGGCGTCAGACGGTTTCGCGCGGCGACTGGCCGCTGGAAGCGCGCACGCCCCAGTCCGGCCGACGCAATCAATCGCCGGGCGGCGCGTCTTCCAGCATCACCAGGCGCTGGCCGTTGAAGCGGTAATCGAGCGCGGCCTGGATCGACTGCAGTTCGCGCACCTGCGTGCACAGCGAATCAGCCTGCGTTTCGAGCGCGGCGCTGCGGGCTTCGATCTTGCGATCCAGCTCGGCCTCCAGGCGTTCGGCGCGCGCCTCCATGCGTCCCGCTCGGCCGGTGAACACCTGCCACATCACGCTGCGGCCGAGGCTGCCGGTCATCTGCTCGGCGGCCGCCTCGATGCGCGACTCGAAGCCTTCACCGAACACGTCCTGGTCCCAGCGGCCGGTGCCCAGCGTGGTGTCGATATAGGCCAGCGTGTCACTACGGTGGCGCTCGACCTGGCGCACCTTGCGCGCGCTGCCGGTCATCGACTCGACCACGCCGGCCAGCGCATCGAAGGCGACGCCGACGCTCTCGCGTGCAACCGTGGTCACCTGCGGCATCAGCACGCGCGCACCCGACTCGAGCTGGCGCAGGCGCGCGGCATCGGCAGTGCCCACTGTCTGCACCTCGCGGTCGACACTGAGCCGGCCATCGTGGAAGAAGATTTCCTTCGGCGCACCGCTGTCGCGGTAGAGCCAGACACCGCCGGTATCGACGAGCACGTTGTAGGGCGTGGATATCGCGCACTGGTCGGACGAGAACCGCGGCGTGGCGTCGTCGGCCTGCGTTGCCGCCGATACGGCCAGGCACACGAACGCCAGTGCGGCGCGGCGGAAGAGGACGGTCATGGCGGCATTCCGTGTCGCGGAGACGGCAGCTTCGCAGGACAGGCCCCCGCGATACGCGTGCATGAAGTCATTGCGCGGTGCGGCGTCTGCGGCCGGGGCGGCGTCCGCCGGCGGTCAGCCCGGCCTCGACGTCGGCAGCGATGTCGGCCAGCGTCACTGCAGCGAGCTGCGTGCGCAGCAGGGCTTCGGCCGCGTTCAGGGTGGAGGTCAGCCGTGTGTTGACGGCGCGTTCGACGAGGCAGTGCGGGTCATCGTTGGCCAGGCCGAGTGCGAACAGCGTCGGAGCGCCGAGTGCGTCGTGGATGTCGAGCAGGCGGATGTCGGTCAATGGCCGCGCCAATGACCAGCCGCCGCCATGGCCTTTCTCCGAACGCACGTAACCGGCATCGCGCAGGCCCGCCATCGTGCGGCGAACCACGACCGGATTGGTGTCGAGCATCGTGGCGATGTCGTCGGAGGTCGCCGGCGCCGCGCGGTCGGCGAGATGGATCAGCACGTGGAGCATGCGGCTGAGTCTGCTGTCGCTGCGCATCGTGGAGGTCCGCCGGGAATCGCGGGATTCTACCGTAGTCGGACAATTAGGAAACATTAGAAGTTGCATGAAAGGCAGGCGCGGCGCATCATGAAACATCACAAGTGACGAGATGAGTGCGGCATGCGCTACGACGCGATCATCGTGGGCGGCGGCAGTGCGGGTCTGTCGGCCGCGCAGGCACTGGCGCGTGCGCGTCGGCGGGTGCTGGTCGTGGATGCCGCGCGGCCACGCAACCGTTTCGCCAGTGCCATGCACAACGTGCTCGGCCGCGACGGCACATCGCCGCTGCAGTTGCTCATCGACGGTCGCGCCGAACTGGTGCGCTATCCCGACGCGTCGATCGTCGACGGCGAGGCTGTCGACGCGACACGTGCCGACGCCGGTTTCCACGTCCGTCTCGAAGATGGCCGCAAGTTCCATTCGCGCACCCTGGTGCTGGCGACCGGCGTGCGCGACGTGCTGCCCGAGATCGAGGGCTTGGCCGCGCGCTGGGGACGCAGCGTGCTGCACTGCCCCTACTGTCACGGCTTCGAGATCGACCGCCGCGCGATCGGCGTGCTCGTCGGCGATGCCATGGGTCTGCATCGCGCGCTGATGCTGCCCGACTGGGGCCCGACCACCTGCCTGCTCCAGGACGGCTTCGAGCCCGACGCCGACGCGCAGGCCCGGCTGCAGCGGCGCGGCGTCGTGCTCGAGCGCAGCCCGGTGGTCGCACTGCTGGGCACCGCGCCCGGGCTCGACGGCGTGCGTCTGGCCGACGGCCGCACGCTTGCGCTGTCGGCGCTGTTCGCCGGCGGACGCGTGCTGCCGGCCAGCCCTGTCGCCGAAGCCCTGGGGTGTGCGTTCGAAGATGGCCCGCAGGGGCCGTACCTGCGTGTCGATGCCACGAAGCAGACCTCGGTGCCGGGCGTGTTCGCCGCCGGCGATCTGGCCGCGCCGATGCATACCGTCACTGCCGCGGTCGCCGCGGGTGTGCTCGCAGGCGTCGGCGCGCACCAGGCGCTGATCGCCGCTGACTGCGGCTGAGCCGATACCGCAGATCCCGCCCACGTTGCGCCGCTGACCCGCGCTGCATGTGCCTGATACACGATGTTCATCGGCACGTGTCCGGTCACGGCGATACTGGGTCGATGCACCGGATCTGCTGTCTGCTCCTGTCGCTGCTGCTCCTGGCATCGCTGCCGGCACGCGCGACCGCCCCGCCTGCGCTCGACGCGGTGCTCGACGATGCCGCGCGCCTGGCGCCGCTGCGCACGGTCCTGGTGGCACGCGATGGTGCCTTGCTCGCCGAACGCGGATATCACGGGGCATCGCCCGGTCGGCCGACCAACATCAAGTCGGCGTCCAAGTCAGTGATGTCGGCCCTGGTCGGCATCGCGATCGAACGCGGTCTGCTCGACGGCGTCGACCAGCCGGTCGCGCCGTTGCTGGCCGATCGCCTACCGACCGATCCAGACCCGCGCCTGGCGCAGATCACCATCGGTCATCTGCTGTCGATGCAGGCCGGCCTGCAGTCGACGTCGGGCCGCGGCTACGGACGCTGGGTGTCGCAACGCGACTGGGTGCGCGCAGCACTGGCGCAGCCGTTCGTCAACGATCCGGGTGGCGGCATGATCTATTCGACCGGTTCCACACATTTGCTTTCGGCGGTGCTGGCGCACGTGGGCGGCAAACCGGTGCGCGCGTTGGCACGCGACTGGCTCGGGCCGCAGGCGGGATTCTCGATCGCGTCCTGGGACACCGATCCGCAGGGTCTGCACTTCGGCGGCAACCAGATGGCGATGACGCCGCGCTCGCTGCTGGCCTTCGGCGAGCTCTACCGCAACCACGGCCGTGCGGCCTCGGGCGCGCAGGTGCTGCCAGCCACGTGGATCGCACAATCGTGGACGCCGCGCACGCGTTCGGTCTACACCGGCGACGGCTATGGCTACGGCTGGTTCGCCCGCCGCCTCGGCGGCCACGAAGTGCGCTTCGCGTGGGGGCATGGCGGGCAGATGCTCTACATCGTGCCGACGCTGGGCCTGACGGTCGTGATGACCTCGGACGAATCGACAGGCGTCGCCGGCTCCGGCCATCTGGCCCACCTGCACGGGCTGATGACGCGGATCATCGAAGTGACCGACGGCGCCGCAGGTTGAGCGCGTCGCGGCTGCGGGTCATCGCGCGCGGCCACCTCGTACAGCGCCAGACGGTGGCCGTGGCGCGGCCGCCCGTGCCGCCGCCCAGGCGTTGCGGTCGTCATGGCGGGCGGCATAGCGCTCACGCAGGTGACGGCTGATGCAGGTCGACAGGCCGCGCCCGGCGCGGGCCGCGGCGCAGGCGGCGTCGAACTTCCGCGGACCCACATCACGCCGCCGGTAGTCGTAGACCGCGCCGTCGACGAACTCCACCGACAGCGTGTCGCCCGACAACGCCCAGGCGCGCACGCCGCTTTCGCCATGACGGTTGCCGTAGCGCTGCAGGCGCGGCGTCATGGCGCGAGCGCGAAACGCAGGGCGTCGGGCAGGGCGGCGGCCAGCATCGCGTGGTGGCCCACGTCGGGCAGCACATCGTGGTCGCAGGCGATCCCGCGCGCTTCGAGCACCTGCGCGAAGGCCTGCAGATTGGCGACCATGTGCCGTGCGCCGAGCATCGCCGCTTCACTGGGACCGTCGACCTCGGCCGGCTTCTCCGGCCCTGCGGTCTGCTCGCCCAGGCCCGCGCGCAGATGGACACGCGTTGCGTGGTGGGACCGCAGATCGGCGCTGCGCACGCGCGCGAGCAGCGCGGCATCGTCCCACCACAGCGACGGGCTCAAGGTTACGTAGCGGTCGAAGGCGTCGGGCTGCGCGAGCCAGGTGTCGAGGACGAACAGGCCGCTGAGTGAATGGCCGAACAGGCAGTGGCGGGTGGCGTCACTAGGCAGGCGCGCCGCGAGCGCAGGGCGCAGCTCGTCGATCAGAAAGGCGCGGAATGCGGCAGCGCCGCCGGCATCGGCCGCATCGGGATCGGCGTCGGGCTGCTGCGGCGGCGGGGTGAAATCGCGGAACCGCAGGCGGCGGTCTACAGGCCCGTCGCCGTGCCAGTCGATCGCGACCACCGTCGCCGCGCTTGCACAGGCGTCGAGCGCTTCGTGCATCGGCGGCCAGATCGTGGGCGCGTCGAGCAGCCAGATCACCGGCGCCGGCGTCGTCTGCGCCTCGCCGGCCTCGTGGATGCGGATGTCGTAGCGTTGCCCGTCAGGGCCGGTGAACGTGTCGGCATGCATGCGCGCAGCCTGCGCGCGCACGCGTCGACACGGCGTGCGTCAGGCCGCGCTGTGCACCGTGGCGTTGGCCGCTTCCACGCTGGCCGCCAGTTCGTGCTGGCGGAAGGGCTTGTTGAGGATGGTCAGGCCCTGGTCGAAGTCGGCCATGCTGGTGTAGCCCGAGACGATGACGATCGCCGTGCCCGGCAGCCGTGCACGCACATTGCGGGCCAGTTCGGCGCCGGTCATGCCGGGCATCAGGTGGTCGGTGACGAGCACTGCCGGGGCCAGGCCATCGTCGAGTGCGCGCAGCGCTTCTTCGGCCGAACCGGCCTCGACGATGCGATAGCCCATGTCCTCGAGCGCATCGGCTGTGCACATGCGCACCGCGTCCTCGTCGTCGACGACCAGTGCGGTGCCGCGGGTGTCTGATGGGGTGTTCACTGCATTGTCCTCGTGTGCGTGGTCGGCGCCGGTGTGGGTTCCCACCGGCAGCCAGAAATGGATCGTCGTGCCCTGGCCGGGCGTACTGTCGATCGCGAGACGTCCGCCGAGCTGCGAAGCCAGGCCATGCGCCATCGACAGGCCCAGCCCGGTGCCGCGGCCGATGCCCTTGGTCGAAAAGAACGGTTCGATCGCACGCTCGCGCGTGCGTTCGTCCATGCCGGTGCCGGTATCGGTGATCGACAGCACCAGGTAGCGGCCGGCTGCCAGGCGCTCATCGTCCGACACCCGCGCATTGCGTGCGCCGATCGTCAGCGTGCCGCCGTCGGGCATGGCGTCGCAGGCGTTGACGGCGAGGTTGAGGATCGCCATCTCGAGCTGGTTGGCATCGGCCACCGCAGGCAGCAGCCCGTCGGGCAGGTCGAGCACCAGCCGGATGCGCGGGCTGCTCGAACTCTCGATCAGCGCTGCCATGCCCCGCACCAGCGCGGCCACGTCGATGTCGGCCGCCTGCAGCGGCTGACGGCGCGCGAACGCCAGCAGGCGCTGCACCAGCGTGGCCGCGCGCTCGGCCGACTGGCGGGCGACCCCGATCATGCGCGTGCGACGTTCCTCGCGCGCATGCGGATCGGCGGCCAGGTCGAGCGCGGTGACGATCGGCGTGAGCAGATTGTTGAAATCGTGGGCCACGCCGCCGGTCAGCTGGCCGATCGCCTCGAGCTTCTGCGACTGGCGCAGCGCGCCTTCCGCATTGCGGCGTTCGGTGGTGTCGATCGCTTCGGGCACGACGGCGATGATGCGGCCGCCGTCATCGTGGATCGGCCGCAGCGACAGGTCGTGACACCGCTGGCCGCCGGGCAGGTCGACCTGCATCTCGTCGCGCACGGTCTCGCCCTTGGCCGCGCGCGCGAACATCGCTTGGATGCGCGCCGGCAGATCCGGCGTGCCGGTGAACCATGGCGTGTCCCACAGATGCAGGCCGATCACGTCCTCGAAGCGCGCACCGATCGCCTTCAGCACGGCGCGGTTGGCATCGGTGACGATGCCCTCGGGCGTGCACATGCCCTGCAGCTGGTAGCTGGTTTCAAACAGTGTGCGCAGCTGCGCCTGCGAGCGCGCGAGCGCTTCGGATGCGGCATTGATGTCGGTGACGTCGCGCGCGCTGCAGTAGAAACGCCCGCCCTCCGGGGTGGCGACCCACGACAGTGTGCGCAGCCCGCCGGCACGCGTGCGCCAGCGGTTCTCGAAATGCAGCACCGGCTTGCCGGCCTGCAGCGTGGCGAGCACGTTCTGCGTGACCATGCGGTCGTCCGGACTGACGTGGTCGAGCCAGCGTGTGCCGACCAGCTCCTCCGCGCGCCAGCCCAGCAACTGCTCCCAGGCCGGATTGACCGTCTCGATGCGGCCGTCGGGTGCCACCACCGCGAGCAGATCGGGCGTCACCTGCCAGGTCAGCGAGCGGTCGCGTGCGCGCTCGACGACCTGGCGTTCCAGATCGCTGTTGAGCGATTGCAGTTCGCTTTCGCGCGCGCGCAGGGCGAGATCGCCGAGCCGCCGCGCCGTCACGTCCACGCCCTGCACGAAGATGCCGATCACGCCCTGCGCATCGCTGATGGGCTGGTAGACGAAATCCAGATGGCGCTCGACGGCCGGCTCGCCGGGGCGGGCCTGCACCACGAACCGCGCGCCATCGGCGATGAACGGCTCGCCGGTACGGTAGACCGTGTCGAGCAGGTCCAGATATCCCTGCTGCACCGCATCGGGCAGCGCCTCGGCCGCCGGCTTGCCGACCAGCTCGCGATCGCCGACCAGCCGCCGATACGCAGGGTTGGCGTAGCGGAACACGTGGTCGGGCCCGGTGAGCATCGCCATGAAGCTTGGCGCCTGTTTGAACATGCGGCCGAGCTGGTCGACGTCGGCCGACAGCCGCCGCTCGTTCTGGACCTTGCGGGTGACGTCGGTGGTGATGTTGAGGAAGCCGATGACGCTGCCCTGCTCGTCGCGCACCGGCGTGTAGGAGAACGTCCAGAACGTCTCCTCCGGATAGCCGTTGCGCAGCATGGTGAGCGGCATGTCCTCGTGCCAGGTCGAGGTGCCCGACATCGCGCTGTCGACCATCGGGCGGATGTCGTCCCACACATCCGACCAGATCTCCGCCAGCGGCCTGCCCAGCGCATGCGGCTCCTTGGCGCCGAGCATGGGCGCGTAGGCGTCGTTGTAGAACAGGGTCAGCGACGGGCCCCAGCACAGACACATCGCGAAACGCGAATCGAGCATCAGGCCCAGCGTGGTCCGCAGCGACTGCGGCCACGTCTCGATCGGCCCCAGCGGCGTCGACGCCCAGTCGAAGGACGCGATCCGGCCGGCCATGGCGCCGTGGCGGGGCAGGAAATCGGACAGGCCGGCGGACGAGCGGACAGACACGGCGTCGAGGGTGGGGCGGAGGACGGCGCATCCTGCCACAGCGGCCCGTGCGGACGGGATGAGGATCGTCAGCGCAGGCGGGCCTGCAGCGCGGCCGCATCGGGCGTCGCGTGTCCGGCGGCGGTGTTGTCGAAGATCGCCCAGGCCTCCGAAGGACCGCGCTGCAGCGCGTGCGCCAGCGTGTCGAGCGCCGCCGGCGCATAGGCGCTGCGGTAGAGCTCGGGCGCGCCGTGCCAGCGCCAGTAGGTGAACGTCTGCGTGCCGCCCGGCATGGCATCCACGGCGTGGCGAGGCGGATCGGCGGCCACACGCGCCACGCCGTGACGGACCAGCAGACGGTCGGCATCGGCCGTCAGCCAGCTGGCATGTCGCGGCTCGCAGGCCACTGCGCCCGGCCACCGGCGGACGAGCATCGCGAAGAACCGCGCGGCCACGCGCGCGTCGAATGCGAGGCTGGGCGGCAGTTGCACCAGCACGCAGCCCAGCCGGGCGCCAAGCGCGCCGGCGGCGTCGAAGAACGCGTCCAGGGCCGGTCCGCACCGTTGCAGGCGGGCGTCGTGGGTGATCGCGCGCGGCAGCTTCACCGAAAAGCGGAAGTCCGCCGGCACGCTCGCCGCCCAGCGCGCATAGGTCGTGGCGCGATGCGGGCGATAGAACGAGGAGTTGATCTCGACCGCGCCAAAACGCGTCGCGTAGCGGGCCAGCATGCTCTCGCCGCCGTCGAACAGGCCGGCATGACGGCTGGCGATCGACCAGCCCGCACAACCGACGCGGATCACGCGTCGCCGCGCTTGGGTCTGGGATAGGGCTGGGCCTGCAGCACACGCGCCAGATGCACGGCGTTGCTGGCGATGGTGCTGATCGAATCGGCGACGCCCTTCGGCATGTCGTCCAGGTCCTTGTAGTCGACGCTGCCCATCGCCTCTCCGACCCAGTACGGCGGCCCGCCCGCGGGAACGGTGAAGCCCACATCGACCAGACCCTGGTAGAGCTCGGCCGATGCGTGATGGGCGCCGTCCTCGTTGCCGACCACGGCCGCGACCGCCACTTTCCCGAAGGTGGGATAGCAGCCGTCGTCGTCGATTTCGCCCAGCACCGCGTCGAGCCGTTCGAGCACACGCTGGGCGATGCTCGAAGGGTGGCCGAGCCAGATCGGCGTGGCGACGACCAGGATCTGCGCGTCCATGATGCGTTTGCGCAAGGTGGGCCACTGGTCGCCGTCGCCCTCGTCGGCCGTCACGCCCGGACGGACATCGAAATCGACCACCCTTACGCTGTCGGTGCGCACGTCGTGGCGGGCGAGGGCGGCGAGCACCTGGTCGAGAAGCTTCTGGGTCGACGAGGTTTCGGTGCCGGCCTTGAGCGTGCAGTTCAGGCCGAAGGCGGTGAGCGTCATGGCGAAGTTCCGGGGCGGAGAATCGCCGGACTCTCGGGCCCGCAGTGTCCAGCGTCCGTCATGGCGGCGCGTTCAGTGCGTTCAGCGCGACCGGGCCAACCGCGCGATGCCCGCGGCTGCAACGCTGCGGGCCGGTGCGCGGCGGCGACATCGATGTTGCGATGCACAACAATAGGCGGCCCCGTGTCCGAGATGTGTCCGATGGCCCGCCCACCCGTGCTGCCGCCCCGCCGCACCCGCCTGCTGATCCTGTTCGCGCTGGCGATGGGCGGCTTTGCGATCGGCACCAGCGAATTCGCGATGATGGGCCTGATGCCGAATCTGGTGCGCGGTTTCGGTGTCGATGAACCGGCCGTCGGGCATCTGATCAGCAGTTACGCGATCGGCGTCGTCATCGGCGCGCCGCTGCTCGCGATCCTCGGCGCGCGGCTGTCGCGACGCTCGCTGCTGCTGGCGCTGATGACCTTCTATGCGCTGGGCAACCTCGCCAGCGCGCTGGCGCCCAACTACGCATCGATGCTCGTCGCACGCTTCGTCGCCGGCCTGCCGCACGGCGCGTACTTCGGCGTGGCGATGCTGGTCGCCGCGTCGATCAGCCCGCCCGCACAGCGCGGCACCGCGATGGCGCGCGTGCTGCTCGGCCTGTCGATCGCGATCCTGGTCGGCAATCCGCTGGCGACCTGGCTTGGCCAGCAGTTGAGCTGGCGCTGGACCTTCGGTCTGGTCAGCGTGGTGGCGATGCTGACGGTGGTGCTGGTCGCCCGCTTCCTCGCGCCCGACCCCGACGAGCAGCCGCAGACGCCGATGCGCGAGCTGCGCGCGTTCAATACCTCCCAGGTCTGGTATGCGCTGCTGATCGGCGCGATCGGCTTTGCCGGCATGTTCTGCGTCTTCAGCTATCTCGCCCCGACGCTGACCGAAGTGACGGGCGTGGCGGAGTCGTGGATTCCGGTCGCGCTGGCGGCCTTCGGCGTGGGCGCCATCGTCGGCAACATCGCCGGCGGCTGGCTCGTCGACCGCCTGCAGTTCGCCGCGGTCGCGGTCGTGCTGGGCTGGTCGCTGCTGGTGCTGCTACTGTTTCCGCTGGTCGCGCAAGCGACCTGGTCGATCCTGCCGGCGATCGTCGCGGTCGGCACCATGGGCGCGCTGGCGCCGGTACTGCAGACCCGTCTGATGGACGTGGCCGGCGACGCACAGACCCTGGCCGCGGCGTCCAACCACGCCGCGTTCAACACCGCCAATGCGCTGGGGCCGTGGCTGGGCGGCATCGCGATCAGCGCCGGCCTGGGTTGGACGTCTACCGGTTACGTGGGCGCGGCGACCGCAGCCGCGGGCCTGGCGGTCTATGCGTGGGCGCGTCATGCCGAGCGTCGCCGCGCGCTGCAGCACGCCGCCTGAGACGCGCGGCATCCTTCACGCCGATTGCTCGTATCGCTGCGGACACTGCCGGTCGATTCCTCACTGGAGTGCGACATGGCAGCGCGAAACACCAAGGGCGCGAAGGACGCGCAGACGATCGCAAAACTGATCGAGGACATCGACATCACGATGTTCACCACCGTCGGACCCGGCGGTGATCTCGTCAGCCGCCCGCTGTCCACGCAGAAGGCGCAGTTCGACGGAGAGCGCGTGTGGTTCTTCGTCGCCTCCGACAGCCCCAAGGTCGCCGAGATCGCGCGGCATCCCAAGGTCAACCTGGCCTATGCGTCCAAGGGCCGCAATACCTACGTCTCGATGGCGGGCGAGGCCTACGTCAACGACGACCCGGTGAAGATCGAAGCCTTCTGGGACGACGCGCTCAAGGCGTATTTCCCGCGCGGGATCAACGATCCCAAGCTCACCCTCATCGAGGTCGAAATCCGCACCGCCGAGTACTGGGACGGGCCGGGTTCGATGATCGGCAAGGCCATCGCCTTTGCCGTGGCGCGCGTGACCAAGCGCGAAGAAGTGATGGGCGAGAACCGCATCGTCGATCTGCGCGGCAAGCGCACCACCTCGCGCCTGCCGCCTTCGCATGCCGACGCACGCGGTCGCGGCAACAGTGGTGCGCGCAAGACCGCCAAGGCGGCGAGCAGCACGTCTGCCTCGAAGAAGAGCGCGTCGGGCGCCGCCGCCTCGAAGAAGGCCGCTTCGAAGACGACTGCCTCGAAGACGGCTGCGGCGAAGAAGCCGGCGGCGAAGAAGACGACCGCCAGGAAGACGACCGCCAAGACCAGCAAAAAGGCCAGCGCGCGCAGCTGAGCGCGCCGTCCCGTCCGGGCCGCGGCACACTGTGCGGCCCCTTGACCGGAACACCGCCATGGCCGCGCGCGACCACGACTTCGATCCTGACGACAATTTCGCCTCCGGCTTTGTCGAACACGACGACGGCGAAGGGCTCGACGAAGCCGACGGCGATGTCGAAGTGCTGGCCTGGCAATGGCTGCTGCGCATCAACCCCGGTGACGAAGAAGCCGCGGCGCAGCAGCTCCAGGCCTTTCGCGACACGCTCGGCGGCGACGATGCGCCCGAGGCGATCCGCGACGCGCTCGAAGCGGCGACCGACTGGCGCTCGAGTTTCCGGATCGCCGAGGACGCGCGGACCACGCTGATCGACGCCATCGACACGCTCGCCGAGCGCGTGCGCGCGGACATCGACTGGGACGTCGAGGATCCGACCGACGACGAAGCGCTTGAGGACACGCCGACGATGTCGCTGTTGCAGACCGCCTTCGACCAGTTGCGCGTGGCCGGCTACACCCTGTGGGTTTGGGAAACCGGCGATGCGACGGTCGCCGGCGTGATGGCGCCGCGCGAGGACGACGAAGGCATGCGCGTGCTCGCTCACGCATTGGGCCTGGAGCTGCGCCCGGCCGGCTGAACGCGCGCGCTGGACACCGCTTTCGCGAATCTCCTGCTACCGTGCCCGGCGTCCGTCACGGCAATGGGAGGGTGCGATGGACGCTTCCAGATTCCAGACCGCAGGTCGAGGCCGGCCACTCGCGCTCGTCGCGCTGCTGATGATGACGATCGCCGGCACGGCGCATGCCGTGGGGCCGGACGCGGTCGCCGAGCCGCCGGCCGAGGTCGCGGCCGATCTGCAACGCGCGCCGTGGCTGACGCCGATCGACGACACGCGACCGATCCGGCGCGTGTCCGCGCTCAGGACCGAATACCGCCGCATCCGCGAATTGCGGCGCGAGCAGATGCAGCCGGAGTTCGAACGTCGCGTCGCGCAATCGGGCGAAGAGGCCGCCGACGCCTGGCGCCGTGACACGCTGCGCGAGATCGCCAAGCGCGACCTGCGCGATCTGCGCGAGCGTCTGGAGCGCTAGCGGCGCAGCGCCTCAGCCGCGTGCCGTCGCGTCCGCGCTGAACGTCGCATCCTCGAGCGCTTCGCGCGCCTGCGCCTGGTCTGCGGCATCGGCATCGAGGCCGGCATCGGGATCGTTGCAGCCCGGCGACAGCGCCAGCTCGACGAGGATGGGGAAGTGGTCCGAGCCCACGTGTTCGAGCCGCTGCATGCCCACCAGGGTGAAATGGCGACTGTGGAACAGGTGGTCCAGCGGCCAGCGCAATCCGGGCAGGCGCGCGTGGAAGGTGTTGTACATGCCGCGGCCGATGCGCGGGTCGAGCAGTCCGCTGAGCTTGCGGAACAGGCGCGTGGTGCGCGACCAGGCGACGTCGTTGAGATCGCCGGCGACGATGACCGGCAGGTCAGAGGCCTGCGCGGCGCGCCCCGCCAGCACCAGTTCGGCGTCGCGTTCCTCCGAGCCGTCCGATTCGGTCGGACTGGGCGGACGCGGATGCAGCGCACGCAGGGCGACGCGGCGGCCGTCGTCGAGTTCCAGCGTGGCGTGGACGGACGGAATGTCGTCTTCGACCAGATAGCGGATCTGCGCATCGTGCAGCGGCAGGCGCGAATACACATGCATGCCGTAGAGATTGTCGAGCGGGCAGCGCACCGCGTGCGGCAGCAGGTCGGACAGCGTGTCGAGCCGCGCTTCCCACCACGCGTCGGTTTCCACGGCAATCAGCACGTCCGGACGGTGTGCACGGACCTGCTCGAGCAGCGGCGTCGCATCGCGATTGGTCATCAGCACGTTGCTGGCCAGCAGGCGGATGCGCGTGCGCGCATCGGCCGGCGCGTCGGCCACCTCGACCCGCGCGATCCGTGTGTAGGGCACGATCCACCAGGCCTGCCACAGCATGCAGGCGGCGTTGACGATGACAATGGCGGTCGTCCACGGGTCGTCGATCGGATGGAAGACCAGCTGCAGCGCCAGCACCAGCGCCGAGAGCAGCAGCAGCTGCAGGCGCGGAAAGTCGAAACCACGGATCCACCACGCGCCACTGCGCAGGACGGGCATCAGCGTCGCGGTGGCCAGCAGGGCGGTCACCGCGGCAAAGGCGAGGGTCAGCATCGGTGGCGTGGGTGTGCGGCCGGGGCCGGCACTATGGCGAGCGCAGCGCTGCCGTCCTGTGAATACGGGACGGCGCGTCCCACCGCGGCGCTGGCCCGAGCCGGCGGCGGCTGCGACCATGCGCGGTCTTCTTGCCGGAGCGCCCTTGCATGTCCATCCGTTCGCGCGTCGACCCCTTCACGCTGCTGTTGCTGGCGACGGTCGGGCTGGCGTCGCTGCTGCCGGTGTCCGGGCGCGCGGCCTCGGCGATGGACGTGGTGACGAATGTGGCCATCGCCGCGCTGTTCTTCCTGCACGGTGCACGCCTGTCGCGCGAGGCGATCGTCGCCGGCGCCCTGCACTGGCGCCTGCATCTGACGATCCTGGGCTGCACCTTCGTGCTGTTTCCCCTGCTCGGTCTGCTGGGCCGGCCGCTGTCGGGCTGGCTGCTGACGCCTGAACTCTATGTCGGTCTGCTGTTTCTGTGCGCGCTGCCTTCGACGGTGCAGTCGTCGATTGCCTTCACCTCGATGGCCGGTGGCAACGTGCCGGCCGCGGTATGCAGTGCATCGCTGTCGAGCCTGGTCGGCGTGGCCCTGACGCCACTGCTGATGGCGTTGCTCGTCGGCGGCGAGGGCGCAATGGCGCATCCGTTCGAGGCGGTCGCCAAGATTATGTTGTTGCTGCTGCTGCCGTTCGTGGCCGGCCATCTGTTGCGTCCGCGCGTCGGCGAATGGGTCGAGCGGCACCGGCCGGTGCTGCGCTGGACCGATCAGGGCACGATTCTGCTGGTGGTCTATACGGCTTTCAGCGCATCGGTCGTCGAAGGTCTGTGGCGTGAAACGCCGGTGTGGACGCTGGTGGCGGTGAGCGTGGTCTGCGCGGTGCTGCTGGCGATTGCGATGCCGCTGATTGCCTGGATCGCCCGCCTGCTGGGATTCGATCGCGCCGACCGCATCGCCATCGTGTTCTGCGGCTCGAAGAAAAGCCTGGCCACCGGGTTGCCGATGGCCAAGCTGATGTTCGCGAGTGGCGGACTGGGGGCGATCGTGCTGCCGGTAATGATCTTCCACCAGATCCAGCTGATCGTCTGCGCGGTCGTCGCGCGGCGTTACGCGCAGCAGGACGCCGCGCAGACGGGTTGAACGCACGGACCCGGCAGCCGCCCGATCCGCGCGCGGTACTCAGCGCTGCGCGTCATCGCTGCGCAGGCTGGTCTGGGCCGACGCGCCGGTCGACGCACCGGCGCTGCCTGCGGATGTGCCGGTGGATGCAGTTGATGCGCCCCCCGTGACACCGCTGCCGCCGGTCGCGCCGCTCGCCAGCGAGCCGGCACTGCCGCTCGATGCATCGCCGGTGCCGCTGCCTTGCGTCGAAGACGATCCGCGTCCGGCGCCCTCGCCCTGCCTGCCGCTCTGGCTGGCTGCGCCTGACGACTGGACACGCTGGGCGCCCGGTCCGCCGGCATGCTGCGCATGGTCCTGGACCCGGATGCGGTTCTCGACATCGCGCACGCCACCGCAGCCCTCGACGAGGTCCTCGATGCGGTGCTTGATCCAGCGCTGGTGCACGTAGCCTTCCAGCGTGACCACGCCATCGCGAACCTGCACCGATACCTCGCGCACGTCCACGCCGTCGTCGTCCATCAGTCGTTCGCAGACGTCCTCGGTGATGCGGGCGTCGGAACGGGCATAGCCCTTGGGACCTACGCCGCGCCAGCCGCCTGCGCGCGCGCCGTGCTCGGCGCGACTGCGGCCGACACCTGCGCTGTATCCGCCACGGAACGGGGCATCGTCGTGTTCGCCGGCGTGATCGCGACGTCCCCAGTCGGTCAGGTGATCGCTGCGCCCGCGACGACTGTCCTCGGCGCTGCCGTAGGCGCCGTACGCTCGACCATGCTCGCTGCGACCTTCGCGCTGCGCGTCCCACGGCGACGTCCGTCCCGCACGCGCATCGAAACCTGCGGCGGAATCGTCGTGCCCACGGCCGCCGGTCCCGCGGGGTTGCCAGCGCTGTTCATTGCGCCAGGCGTGCTCGCGACCGATCTCCGGATCGCCATAGTCGTGCATGGGGCCGCGGTCCCAGTCGGCCCGGTCGCGACCGTAGCCGCGTGCGCGGTCGTCGTGGTCGCGATCGGCGCGACTGCCAAGCCACGCGCTGCGCCCATGACCGTCATCGGCCGGGTGGTTCGGGTAGGGATCGGCGCTGCGCGACGACGGGCCGCGCCGCGCCGCTTCCTGGTCGTTGCGGGCTGTCATCTCGTCTCTCCGTTCGTTGAGCCAGCGCTTGCCGGCCTCGATATAGCGGTTGCCGGTTGCGAGCAGTTCCTCGCCGAAAGCCTTCATTTCCGATACGCCGGCAGTGTCGTCGTCGCGATTGCGCTGTCGCATGGCGTCTCCTGAGCAGGGCTGGCGGATACACCGCCGGGGGCGCCGCACCGTATGAACATCCGGCGTGGATGCGCCGTTCGCCCGAACGGCCGGCCGCGGCGCAGAAGCGGACCGGTCATCGGCCGCTCTGCGCAACGAGGCTGCGCGGCCAAGCGTTGCGCAGGCGTCAATGCATTGCGGCGATTTCGTAGCCCCCCGCGCGGGCGTCGCGCGGATCAGCGGTTCAGCGCACGCATGCCGGCCTCGGGGTAACGCGTGCCGGCTGCGGCATCGGGCGGGAAGATCGCGTCGATCCGCGCCAGGTCGTCTTCGGTGAGATGGATATCGAGCGCGGCGATGTTCTCGTCGAGAAACCCGATGCGCTTGGTGCCCGGAATCGGCACCAGATCCTCGCCCTGTGCGAGTACCCAGGCCAGGGCCAGCTGTCCGGGCGTGACGTTGTAGTCCTGGGCGATGGCCTGGACCGATTCGACGAGGGCGAGATTGCGGTCGAAGTTTTCGCCCTGGAAGCGCGGCGAGCGGCGACGGTAGTCGTCCTCGTCGAAATCCTCGACGGTGCGGATCGTGCCGGTCAGAAAGCCACGCCCCAGCGGCGAGTAGGGCACGAAGCCCACGCCGAGCTCGCGGCACGCGGTCAGCGCGCCGGTGGTCTCGGGATCGCGCGACCACAGCGAATACTCGCTCTGCAGCGCGGTGATTGCGTGCACCTTGGCCGCGCGTCGCAGGGTGTCGGCCGAGGCTTCCGACAGGCCGAGGTAGCGCACCTTGCCCTGCTCGACCAGCCGCGCCATCGCGCCGACGGTGTCCTCGATCGGCACGGCCGGGTCGACGCGGTGCTGGTAGTAGAGGTCGATCGTGTCGATCTTCAACCGCCGCAGGCTGGCTTCGCAGGCGCGCTGCACGTACTCGGGGCGCCCGTCGACGCCGCGGGCCTGCGGATCGCCGGGATCGAGCTGGATACCGAACTTGGTCGCCACGAACACATCGTCGCGGCGCCCGTCGATCGCGCGGCCGACCAGTTCCTCGTTCGTGTGCGGGCCGTACATGTCGGCGGTGTCGAGCAGGGTGATGCCCTGATCGAGTGCATGGTGGATCACGGCGATCGCGTCGGCGTCGCTGCCGCGACCGCCGTAGAACGCGCTCATGCCCATGCAGCCGAGGCCGAGCGCGGACACGGTGGGGCCGCCGAGGCCGAGAGTGCGGGTTTTCATCGCGGTGCTCCGTCGTGAGTCAGGCGGTCACTGTGCAGGGCGCACCGGCAAGTCCGTGTCGAGGGGCTGGGCGGAGCTGTTCTCGCTCGAGGTTTCCGCGCCGGGCGAATGGGTGTCGGCATGCGCCACCGGTGCGACGGTGTGTGTGGACGCGCGCCGCGCATCGGCGTCGCTGACCTCGTTGCGCAGGCGCGGCAATGCTTCTGGGTGCCGCGCATCGAGGAAGGCGAGCATCGCCTCGCGCACCGCACAGCGCAGGTCGAACAACTCCCCCGAATTGCGCGCGCTGACCAGCAGGCGCACCTCGATGGTGTGCTTGTCGGTTTCGGTGACCTGGGTGACGCACACGCGCTTGTCCCAGCGCGGGTCGGCTTCGCAGATGCGCTGCAGTTCCTCGCGGATTGCGGGAATCGGCGCGCGGTGATCCAGCCACAGGAAGACCGTGCCGAGCAGCTGCGCGGTCTGCCGCGTCCAGTTCTGGAACGGGTTGGAAATGAACCACTGCAAAGGCACCACGAGCCGCCGCTCGTCCCAGACGCGCACCACGACGTAGGTCGAACTGATCTCCTCGATACGGCCCCATTCGCCTTCGACGATCACCACGTCGTCGAGGCGGATCGGCTGGGCCAGCGCGATCTGCAGGCCGGCGATCAGGTTGCCGAAGACCGGCTGCGCGGCCACGCCGGCCACCAGACCGATGATGCCGGCCGAGGCCAGCAGCGCCGCGCCGACCTGGCGAACCTGCGGGAAGGTCATCAGCGCCAGCGACACACCGACGAGCACCACACCGGCCTGGATCACCCGCGCGATCACGCGTGTCTGGGTCTGCACGCGACGTGCGGCGAGGTTGTCTTCGACATCGACCGGGTGCTCGCGCAGGATCCGGTCCTCGACCGCGCCCACTGCGCGCGCGAACAGCCAGGTCAGACACAACATGCCGCCGATGCCGATCCAGTGACGCAGTTGGCCGAGCAGATCGGGATCGATCGGCGTGGCATTGAGCGCGAGGGCCAGAAACAGCAGCGGCAGCGCAACGGCCGCCGGCACCGCGACGACCTGTGCGATGCGTGCGCGCAGGTGTTCCTGTGCATGCCGGCCGGCGGCGCGGGCGAGCGCGCGCAGGCTCCAGTGCACGACTAGGCCGAGGATCAGGGCAACGAGGACGGGCCACGCGATCGCGGCCAGGTGGGTCCATTCGGTGGACATGATGATTCCGGCGACGGCGGGCCAGTCTGTGTTCGCTCAGGTCCACGCATCGTCAAACGCCTGCGAGCTGCGCGCGGCGCAACCTGCATGCAGCGTCGACCTCAGCGCAGCCAGGCCGCCGCGATCGCGACCAGTACCAGCACGATCGCGACGGTCGCGCCGGCGCGGCGCAGGTGGCGATGCATCATGGCGTGGCTCCGTGCGTGCTCATACGAGATTGAACCGTTCGGAATACAGCCGGTCGGACGGCACCCCACGCGCAACCAGCTCGGGTTCGACCGCGTTGGCCATCGCATCGGGCCCGCACAGGTACACCGGCAGCGACGCCAGATTGCCGGGCAGGCAACGGTCGAGCAGGGCGCCGTCGATATGGCCCGATTCGCCGTCCCAGTCGTCCGGCGGATTGTCCAGAACGTGCACGACACGCAGCGGCAGTTCACGCGACAGCGCGGCGAGTTCGTCGCGGAACAGCACGTCGTCCCAGCCCGGGTTGCCGTACACCAGCCACAGCGGCACGCGCGAGCAGCGGTCGCGCGCGGTCCGCAGCATGCTCATGATCGGCGTGATACCGACGCCGCCGGCGATGAACACCGCGCCTTCCGGGCATTGCCCGGCGTGATAGACGAACTCGCCGTAGGGCCCTTCGACGAATGCGCGCGTCCCGGGCGCGACGGTATCGATGCGGCCGGTGAAATCGCCCAGCGGCTTGATCGCGAATTCGAGCGCGCTGTCGTCGGCGCTGGAGCTGATCGAGAACGGATGCTGCTGCAGTCGCCACGGTGTGTCGCCGAGGGTGATCCACGCGTACTGGCCGGGCCGGAACGACAGGCCGTCATGACCGGCGGGCAACAGACGCAGCACGTGGCTGCCGTCACGCGCGGTGGTGACCGATTCGACCGTCCACGGCCGACGCGCGAGCCGGCGCGGCCGCAGCACGCGGTTCTCGACCACGGCGTACAGCGATGCGCCAACCCCCAGCGTCAGCAGCGTCTTCTTCCACAGCGGCGCGGTGTAGTGGTCGACCATCAATGCATGGCCCAGGCCGATGGCGACGACCAGCAGCGCAAGCACGCCGTGCAGCACGCGCCAGTGTTCGTACTGCAGGCCGAACGACAATCGCCACAGCGAGGTCGCGGTAAGCCACGTGACCGCGAGCAGCGCGATCCACAGCGGGGTCGCCCGCATCCAGTCCTCGCGCGGGTCGAGGTAGTCGAGAAACCGTGCGTCGCCGAGCACCATCGTCAACGGATGCGCCAGCACCAGGCCCCAGCCGAGCAGGCCGGTCTGGCGATGGAACTGCAGCACATCGTCCTGCCCGAGCCCACGCGCGAACCAGCGCTGCCGACCGGAGGTGAGCGCCTGTGCCGACAGCACGCCCAGCCCGAGCAGGCCGAGCATCGCGCCGGTCTCGACGACGCGGTCGCGCACTGCCGGCGGATCGCCCGCCAGCGCGATCGCCAGCGGCAGCAGCGCGAGCGCCATCCACACCAGCAGCCACAACAGCAGCCGGCGCCAGCGGGTGTTCATGCGGGGCGCCCGCTGCGTGGCAGTTCGCGCAGCAGCGCGACCGCCAGCAGCAGGCAGACCGCGAGATAGGGCACGCCGGTCGGCACCCACATCAGCAGGCCGGCCAGCTGCTGGTCGCGCATCGGATCAATGCCGGCGAGCAGGGCGGTGTCGGTATAGACCGGATACAGCAGACGCGGGGAGAACGTCAGCAGCGCGCCGAGAAAGCCCATCAGCATCATCGCGGTGACCAGGGCCACGCAGGCGCCTGCCGCGCTGCCGTCACGCGCACGCAGGCGGGCGAAGACCGCGCGCCAGAACCACAGACCGGCGAGCAGCACGTGTACGAGCATCAGCCGGTGCAATGCCTCGCTCTCCATCGTCGCCGCCACCGCGCCTGGCAGATGCCAGCACCACATCGTCAGCACGTGGACCAATGTCGCCACGCCCAGATGCCGGTCGGCGAACGCGGCCAGTTGCGCGCCGGTTGCGCCCGCGCGACCGGGCAGGGCCGCACGCACGCGCGCGCCGGTGCCTGCGGCCAGCAGCAGCGGCGGCACCAGCGCGAGCAGCGTCATGTGCTGGGCGACATGTGCCGACAGCAGGTAGGGCACGTAGGCATCCAGGGGCCAGACCAGCGCGAGGATCACGGCCAGGACGGCCGCGCAGAACGCGATGTGTTCGCCGCGCCGCGCGTCGTTACGTGTGGCCCGCGCGCCGGCCACATACAGCACGACGAGCGCGACGAGCGGCGCCAGCGTCCAGACCGACAGCGACCACGCCAGGGCCAACGGCGGCGGCGGACCTTCGGGCATCGCCGCAGTCGCGGCGCCGGACCACGACACGAGGCCGGCGAATGCGGACAGAGCGGGCAGGCAAGGACGCGCAGACATGCGGGCACGCTAACAAGCCACGCCGGGACATCGTGTGGACGCCACGCGGGCTTGACCCGCCACCGCGTAGGCTGCGCGCGTCCATTGCCCGCGGGGTTCCGGTGTATTTCTGGCTCAAAGTGCTGCACATCCTCGCGATGACCATCTGGTTCGCGGGCCTGTTCTTCCTGCCGCGTCTGTTCACCGCACGCCACGCGCAGGAGATGGACGCCGATCCGGCGTTCTGGAATCCCGTCACCAACATGCTGTTCTTCCGGGTGATGACACCCGCGGCGCTGGTCACCATCACCGCTGGCGGCATTCTGATCGCCTGGAACCCCGACGGTGCCTGGCTGGTGCTCAAGCTGGTTGCCGTCGCGATGGCGGTGCTGCTGCACCTGTACTTCGGTCTGCTGCTCTACGAGCTGGGCCAGGATCGGGACCACCACGGCCCGACGTTCTATCGCGCGATCGGCTGGATCCCACTGGTGCTGCTGCTGGTGATCGCCGGACTGACCGGCGCCAAGCCCAGGACGCTGGGCGATCTGCCGGCGCCGCCTGCGCGGGCGGTGGATGTCGAGGACACGGTGCCGGGCATCGGGCGCGACGCGACGCGGACCTGAGGCCGCCCCTGCATGGCGGTGCGAAGCCGTGCGGTCCGGGCGTGAGCGGAAGAACAGCGGGTCGGCAGGCGCGGGACGCCGCCGACCCGGCCTGCATCAGGACGCGCCGAAGCCGGGGCTGGAATGCGCGGCGGCGCGCGGCGCCGATGCCGTCTCCACGTCTTCGGCATCGAGCAGGGGATCGCCATGTGGCTTGGTGCGCCCGCCGTCGTCGGGCAGGGCATGGGCGCGGCTCGCGACAGGCCGCGCATCCTCGCGATTGCGCTGCCAGGCCCGCCAGGCGAAGTAGCTCAGCGCGCCGGCGGCAACGATCCTCAACATCTTCATGGGTGACCTCCGCGGTCGGGTGGGGAAGGGCAGCGTGGCCGCGGCGCGGTGAGCCGGATGTGACTCTGCAGCCGCTGTGCCCGATGCGCCAGGGCGGCGCCTTGAGCGCGCGCGCATCACCGTGGTTGCTCGCGCGCGAGCGGCGGACCGGAGCGACCTTTGACTGCCGGCGCAATCGGCAAAGGCCCGGTCGACCGTGACCCCCGACCGTACGGGAAAGCGGGGCGGCGCCAGTACACTGCGTCGCCGCTTCGCACTGGAACCGCCCGCATGGATGTCCGCCCGCCCGGCCGTACCGGCCGCCTGTTTGCCGCTGCCGCCTTTTTCGAGGCGCTGACATGGGCCGGCTTGCTGGTGGGCATGCTGCTCAAGTACGGCACGCAGACGACCGACCTGGGTGTGTGGCTGTTCGGCCGGCTGCACGGTATTGCGTTCCTGGTCTACGTTGTCGCCGCCCTGTTCGCATGGGGGCGCCTGCGCTGGCCGTTGTGGGCGGTGCTCGTCGCGCTCGTTGCGGCGGTGCCGCCGCTGGCGACGGTGCCGGTGGAAATGTGGTTCCGTCGACGCGGGCTGCTGTCGGCGCCGGCAGAGTGACCGCGCAGCGCGTGCTCAGCGTTTGACGGCCAGCACGCCGTCGAGCACGAGGTCCGTTTTCAGGCCGGCCTTCTCCAGCCGCCGCGCAACCTCGCGCGGCACGTCGCGGCCGCTGGTCAGACGGTTCGGTGCGCCGGTGTAGTGGAACAACCGGCCGCCCCGACGCAGCACGCGCGCAAGCTGGTCGTAGAACACCTGCGAATAGAGTTCTCCGGCGATGCCGAAGCGCGGCGGGTCGTGCAGCACCGCATCCACACTCGCGTCATCGACATCGGCGATCGCCTGCGAGACATCCGCATGCGTCAGTTCCAGACGGTCTGCGGTTTCGGGCGCATCGGGGTCGGGCGACCACGGATTGAGCGTCCGCAACCACAGCACGTCTTCGTTCTTCTCGAACGAGCGGATGCGCGCCACGCCCGATTCCAGACAACACGCGGCGAAGTAACCCAGGCCGCCGCAGGTGTCGAGCACCGTCTTGCCGCGGGGCGCGACCAGCGCGACCTTCTGCCGCGCGTCCTCGATCGGCGAGATGCGCGCCGAGACCAGCATCTTGATGCCGTCGATCTCGAAGGTGGGCGGCCCCCACGCTGTCGGCACCAGCTTGATCAGCGCACGTCCGTAGCGCGAGACAGGCGCCCACGCGCCGTTCTCGCAGACATAGATCGTGCGGTCCTTGAGCGTGCCCGGCCACGGCTGGGCGACGCCGCGCCAGGTCCAGTGATCGGGCGCGAGTGACACCGACTCGGTGCTGCGCCCCAGATCCAGCGAACCGTTCCAGCTGCCGTGTCCGCCATCGCGCGCAGCCTGCATCGCCAATGCGGTGTCACGTGTCAGCAACGGACGATTCGAATCCACAGGGTGATGCCGTTTGAACGGGCAGGCATCGTAAACCGCGCTGCCGCAGCGCGCATGGTGGTGTCGACACGAGTTCCTCACCCCCCTAAACCTGCCTTGAACCTGAAGACCGGGATTTCGTGGAGGCGTCGTGAAGGTTTGCGTGCGCTTCAGGCGGGGCTGTCTCTACTGCGGCCCGTGGTGCATCGAGCGCCGCCAATATCCCCCGCAAACGCGTGCCGCTCTGGCGCGTTCAAGACCAAGAAGGATGCCCCCGATGAACAAGATCCTCATTCCTGCCGCCGTTGCGGCCGCGCTGTGCGCACCGACCGCCTTCGCCCAGAGCATGGGCGACACCTATCGCCCCGACCTGCAGGTAGGTCAGGGCAATGCCTTCATCGCCGGCAACGTCGGCCGCACCGACGGCGGCACCGCCGGGCGCTTCGGCACCGGCGATTTCAACGTTTTCGAAAGCCGCGACGGTCGCAAGACCGGCTACGGCCTGGTTGCCGGCTACCGCTGGAAGGTCGCCCCGAGCTTCGGCATCGGCCTGGAAGGCGGCTACACGGACCTGGGCAACATCGAGGTGCGCAACATCACCAACAGCGACGACATCAACCAGCGCCGCGACACCAACGCACTGCGCGGCTGGCAGGTCGGCGGCAACGCGCGCTGGCATGTGACGCCGGCCTGGTACGTCAGCGGCCGCGGTGGTTTCTTCCGCGCCTCGGACAACAACATCGACTACTACAACTCTGTCGGCCAGGACCTCGGCCTGGAAAGCGGTGGCAGCAGCGGGCGCAACAGCTGGTACGCCGGTGTCGGCACCGGCTGGAACGCGACCGAGAACTTCAGCATCGGCCTGCATTACGACTACTACCGCGCCAAGTCGGGCGACGTGCGTGATCCGGTGAGCGGCGTCGAATTCGACGGTCCCAAGCGCTCGACCGCACTGCTCGGCCTGACCGCCGAATACGCGTTCTGATCGACGCACAGCGACACGAGACGCACCGCGAACGGGCGCCCACGGCGCCCGTTCTTTTTCGTGTGGCGCGCGCTTGCGCACGCTCGACACTCTTGCCTCGTGTAGGAGCGCGCTTGCGCGCGATGGGGCTGTGTCGGGAACGCTTCATCGCGCGCGAGCGCGCTCCTACAGGTAGGTCGTGTGCATTGGGACAGCGTTATCCGGCTGCAGCCGTTATGTCCGTTCGGCGAAGCTCCTCCGCGCGCCGGACCGGCGGTTGTGTCCGCTCTCAGTCCGCCCTGGCCGGCTGCCGTGCGGCTGCCCGGGTCACGCGATCGGCATCGCGCTCGAGCGCGGGATAGCGTGCGAACAGCGACAGCACGACGCCGTTGGACCAGCCGAATCCGTCCTGCAGGGAATATTCGCCACCGCCGCCGCCTTGCAGCGCGCCGTCGCCGTCGTACTTCTCGACCAGCTTGTGTTCGCGTGCGAACAGCGTGGCGACGTTGCCGGTGAACCGCGCCGCAATTTCGCGTGCCAGCGCGTCTTCGCCGTGGCGCTGGAGGCCGTCGACCGCGACCCCTTGCAGTGGCGCCCAGACGTTGGGAGCGTCCCACTGCTGGCCGCTGTTGACGGGCGTGGTCAGCAGGCCACCGGGCGCAAGCAGTTCGCGTCGGGCGATGCGCGCGGTGGCCTGCGCGCGCTCCTGGGTCGCGATGCCGGCATACAGCGGGAACAGCGCCGCAGCAGTGATTCCCGCCCGCGGTGCGCGGCGTTCGAGGTCGTAATCGGTGTAATACCCATCCTGGTGCCAGAGGTGGGTTTCGAGCGCCCGGCGCCGCGCGTCGGCGAGGGCGGTGTAGTGCGACGCGCACGCCGCGTCACCCGATTCTCGACAGGCGGTGGCGATCGTCGCTTCGAGACGATGCAGCAGGCTGTTGAGATCGACCGGCACGATGGCCGTGGTGCGGATCGTCTCCAGGCGCATCGGATCGTCCAGCCAGCGGCTCGAATAATCCCAGCCGCTTTCGGCGCCGGCGCGCAGGTCGCGCCAGACCTGCGCATGTGGACGGCGCCCGGCCTCGGCGGTTTCGCGGTCCTGCATGAACGATTCGGGCCGGGGCACGTCGCGGTCGTCCCAGTAGCGGTTGAGCAGGCTGCCGTCGTGCAGCCGCACGGCGCGCCGGAATGCCTCACCGGGCGCGAGCGCGTCGGCGCCGTCCATCCAGAACGCGTGTTCGCGCCGCAACTGCGGCAGATAGCGCACCGCCACAGCAGGGTCGTCGCGCGCCTCGAGCATCACCATGTGCGAGAAGAACGGCGGCTGCGAGCGGCTGAGGTAGTAGCTGCGATTGCCGTTTGGAATGTGGCCCCAGGTGTCGATCAGGTGGGCGAAGTTGTCGAGCATCTGCCGCGACAGCTCGGCCTCACCGCTTTCGACCAGGCCGCGCATCGTGAAGTAGGAATCCCAGTAGTAGATCTCGCGGAAGCGCCCGCCCGGCACCACGTAAGGCTGCGGCAGCGGTAGCAGGCTGTCGTGCGCTGCAGGCGTGGGGCTGGTGCGCGTGAGCTGCGGCCACAGCGCGTCGATGTGGGCGCGTAGCGTGTCGTGCCGCTCGACCTGCGTCTGCGGTCCGGACGGCGGCATCGCGAAATGCGCATCGACGAAGCGACGCAGGTCGAAGCCGGGCTGCGCTCGCTGCGCGGCGAACGCGGCTTCGATCGCCGCAGGCGGGCTGCGTGGGACGGCATCGGCAAAGAGTTTCTGGTCTTCGAACAACCACGCGGCCTGCACGGCTTCGAAGGTCTGCGGCCAGGCCACGTCGGGTGTGGGCGGTGTCTGTGAATCGGCGCCCTTCGTGACGGGCGTCGAGGCGCAGCTGGTGGCGAGCAGGACGGCCAGCAGGCCGCCGATGGCGGAACGCGGGAACGGTGACATCGGCTTCGACTCCCGACGGGACGGTCGGGCCGAGTCTGGCAGTGGCCGGTGAAGAGGCCGTCCGCAGGTGGCGCCGCGCGACCCGTGACGGGCCGCGCGGCGCAGGACGCTGCCGCCGGTCAGAGCCGGAAGCGGATGCCCAGCATCCAGGTGCGCTCGGGTGAGGCGCGGTCGCGCAGGAACTCGGGGCTGCCGAAGTAGTTGTGGGTCTTGCTGCCCAGCAGGTTGGTCGCCTCCATGAACACGGTGATGTTCTCGTCCATGGCGTAGTTGAGCGCGAGGTCGACGAATTCTTCCGGCCCGTGGAAGACCTCCGAGGGCTGGTCGCCCGAGGCACTGAAGCTCACCGCGTAGTCGTCGCGCCAGTTGTAGGCCAGGCGCGCGGAGAAGGCTTCGTACTCGTACATCAGCACCGCATTCCAGGCGCGACGCGAGACGTTCGCCAGTGGCTGCATCACCCCGTCGGGCGATTCGGCCTCCGCATCGATCCACGTCGCGTTCAACTGCGTGCCCAGGCCCGACAGCGCGCCGGGCAGGAAGTCGTAGAACTGCGTATAGCCGACCTCCACCCCGCGCAGCGTGCCGCTGCCGGTATTGCGCGGCCGGGTGATCTGGTAGGTCGTGCCGTCGATGACTTCGTCTTCGGCGTAGATCTGCACGTAGCCGTCGACGTCGCGGTGGAAGGCGGCCAGCGACAGCAGCGCGTTGTCCTGGAAATACCACTCCAGCGATGCGTCGAAGTTCTTCGACTCCACCGGCGCCAGATCCGGATTGCCGCCGCTGCCGCGCGCGGGCAGGGTGTCGGTGGATTCGAACAGCGCCAGCTGCGGATTGAGGTCGGCGAAGTGCGGCAGGGTGACCGACTGGCTGTGCGACAAACGCAGCATCAGGTCTTCGCGCAGCGAGATGTTCGCGCTGAAGCTCGGCAGCCATTCGTTGCGCGCGCGGGTGTTGCGCACCGGGGTCTCGACGCCGTCGATGATCGAGGTGCCGTTGAGTTCGCTGTCCAGCCGCACGTGTCGCACGCCCACGCGGCCGTCGACCGGAATCGCGCCGAGGGTGAAGCCGTAGTTGGCCTGCAGGTAGGCGGCGTCGTTGTCTTCGCGGTTGTCGAAGAACACCGCCGGGTTCGCCTCGGGGCGATCGGGCGAGTGCCCCATCGCCTGACGCAGCGCCGCGGTGTTGCCGAGCAGGAAGTCGCGGTTCGCACCGACCCAGCGGTGGACGCCGACGTCGCGGTCGCCGTCGAGGATGTTGCCGGGCGTGAGCCGCGACAGGCCGGGAATGTCCGACATCAAGATCGGCGCGCCACTGATGTTGTCGCGCGCGCCCGGATCGCCGCCGACGTTGGACGCCTGGCGGCGCGCCAGACGCACGCCGGCATCGAGCGAACTGACGATGCCGCTGTCGAAGGCGAAGTTCGCATCGGCCCGCCACGACCACTCGTCGCCTTCCTGCCGGCTCCAGCTGTCGTAGTACTGGCTCAGCCGGTAGGCCGACGGGTCGGTGACGTCATACGGCGTGCCGTCGGCGTTCGTCGCCGTGGTGCGCGGCACGCCGCTGCTGCTGTCGACGGTGAGCCGCGGCACGTTGGTCATGATGTCGAGCACCATCGAGCGGTTGTCCGATTCACTGTAGGTGTAGGCCAGTTCCGTCGACAGCTTCAGCCGCTCACCTTTCCAGCTGCCGCCGATGGCGGCCTGCCAGGTGTCGGAACTGTTGTCGTGGGCCTGGGTGCTCGACAGCACGTCGCTGCCCTGCAGTTCGATGCGCTGGAGGATGTCGTTGCCCGGCTGCGTGGACAGTGCATCGGTATTCTCCGGCGACAGCGATCCGGGGAAGGGCATCCAGTAGTTCACCCGAGGGCGGTTGCGGTAGCCGACGTAGAAGCCGTCGGCCCACAGTTCGGTGTTGTCGCTGGGCGCCCACTGGAAGGCGACATTGGCGGCCTTGCGCCGGCGAAACCCCTGCGCCTGCAGGTTGCCGGCGTTGTAGGGCACGAGGATCTGCCGCGACGGGTCGAGCGGGTCGTCGACGCGGTCGTAGGTGCCATGGAAGGTGTTGGATTCCAGATACGGGGTTTCCTGATACGACACCGCGCCCAGCACGCCCATGCGGCCGACGCCTGTTTCCCACTGCGTGGCGCCGGTCAGGCTGCCGTTGGTCGCGGTTTCGCGGGCCTGGTCGGCGTACAGCGAGGACACGCTGCCGGCGACGGTCGTGTCGGCTTCGAAATCGAAGGGGCGGCGCAGGCGGATGTCGACCGCGCCGGCGATGCCGCCCTCGATCTGTTCGGCGCCACTGGTCTTGTAGACGTCGACCTGCTGCAGCTGGTCGGCGGGAATGTCGGCCAGCGCGACGCCGCGCCCCGTGGTGGTGAAGATGTTGCGGCCGTTGAGCGTGGTGACCACGTTCGGCAGGCCACGCACCAGCACCGTGCCCACTTCCGCGCCGCCACGCGCGACCTGCACGCCGGTGATGCGCTGCATTGCCGCCGCGACGCTGTTGTCGGGCAGCTTGCCGATGTCCTCGGCAACGATCGAATCGGTGATCTGCGGCGATGCGCGCTTGGCGTCGAGTGCGCCGGCGACGCTGGCACGGACGCCGCGCACCTGCACCGAATCGAGCGTGCCCACGTCCGCATCGGCTGCGTCCGCGGTCGCAGGCGAGGGGGCCGGTGCGCAGTCTTCGGCCGGCGTGTCCGGGTCGCAGACCGGCGCGCGCTGCTGGGCGAAGACCGGAGTGGCAAGGATGGCGATGCTCAGCGTGGCGAGCGCCAGGCGTCGCGGACGCTGGATCGGAAATGCGGACGTCATGGTGGGGCGTAATCCTTGTGTGGGGGAATGTCGACACGAAGCCGGGACATCCGCTCACAGGACTGCGCAGCATGCGCCGCGCATCGCGCATCCGCCGACGTCCTGGCGGCGGAGCCACCTTGTCCTCGATCGCGCCCATTCAGGCGCGGCCGCGGATTAGAGCAGCGCAAACCTTAGCGTTGCGTTGTGATGATGTAAGCGCGGTGTCGAAACCGGGGCGAATGCATGCGCTTTCACCCAATCATGCAAAGCGCGCTGTTCCAGGTGAGAGCAGCGGCCGGGATTCACGGGCGGGCGACGACATCCACGCGAGCGTGGCGGCCCCCCTTGAGCGATGGAGCAGTCATGAACCAGCCCGCACAGCAGCAGAAGGTCCCCGGCGTGGAGCGGAAGCTCGACCCGCCCGCCGACCACGGCGAGGACAGCTACCGCGGCAGCGGCAGACTCGAGGGCAAGGCGGCGATCATCACCGGCGGCGACAGCGGCATCGGCCGCGCCGTGGCACTGGCGTATGCGCGCGAGGGCGCCGATGTTCTGGTGAGCTATCTGAGCGAGGATGAGGATGCGCGCGAGACGCAGCGTCTGGTCGAGGACGCCGGCCGTCGCTGCGAACTCGTGCCCGGCGACATCGCCGATCCTGCGCATTGCCGCGCGATCGTGCAGAAGGCCGTCGACACGTTCGGCCGGCTCGACATCCTCGTCAACAACGCCGCCTACCAGATGAGCTACGAATCGCTCGACGAAATTCCCGACGACAAGTGGGACTACACCTTCCAGGTCAATGTCACCGCGATGTTCCACCTGTGCAAGGCCGCCGTGCCGCACATGAAGCCGGGTGCTTCGATCATCAACACCAGTTCGATCAATTCCGACAAGCCCAACCCGACGCTGCTGCCGTATGCGACGACCAAGGGCGCGATCGCCAACTTCACCGCGGGCCTGGCGCAATTGCTCGGCGAGAAGGGCATCCGCGTCAACTCGGTCGCGCCCGGTCCGATCTGGACGCCGCTGATCCCGTCGACCCTGCCGCCGGACGCGGTCGAGTCGTTCGGTGACCAGACGCCGCTCAAGCGTCCGGGACAGCCGGCCGAATGCGCGCCGATCTACGTGCTGCTCGCGTCCGACGAAGGCAGCTACATGACCGCAGGCCGTTACGCGGTCACGGGCGGCATGCCGATCCTGTAGCGCTGGTGACCGCGCCCGGGTTTCTTCACCGCCCCGTGGCGCGGCACGGCGCATATCCCTGCTCACCCTGCAATCGGGCAGGCGGGAGTGACGACGATGGTGGACAAGAACCGTAGCGAAGGCGCCAAGAACCAGGTCAAGGGCACCGCGAAGGAAGTCGCCGGCAAGTTGACCGGCAACACCTCCAAGGAAATGGCCGGCAAGGCGCAGAAGACCGCCGGCAAGGCGCAGAGTGCAGTCGGCAAGGCCAACGACGACGCCCGCAAGGGCCGTTGACCGGCACGAAATGCAAAAGGGCGGCTTCGGCCGCCCTTTTTCGTTGCCGGGCATCGTGCGGTGCCGCCGCCGCAGGGGCAGCAATGGGGCATCAGGGTGCGGTCAGGCGCTCCAGCATCTCGAGCCGGCCCAGCGCATCGAGACGCGAGCGGCCGCACATGTCGGGCGCGGGCGCCAGCGAAGCACAGAACGCCGGCCGTTCCGGACGGCCGAACAGCCGGCAGCGCAGATGCTCGTCGAGTTGCACGCAGGCCACGCCCGCCGGCTTGCCGTGGGGCATGCCGGGAATGGCGGACGTGATCGACGGCGCGATGCAACAGGCCGCGCAGTGGTCGCGGCACGGGTGGCTCATCGGCGGCGCACGATCGCGACCGCCAGCAGGATCAACGCAGTGGCATGCAGCAGACCGAGCACCCCGCTGAGGACCGCCATTGCCAGCCCCAGTGTTTCGAGGTCCATCCCCGCACTGCGCGCGGACACCTGCAGCAGCGGAAAGCCCACGACCGACAGCAGGATCGCGAGCAGGAACACGCCGAACCCGCACAGGCCGAATATGCGCGATGCCCGCGGCACCTCGCGGCGCGTCGCCACCAGCAGCAGCGCCACCACGAGCGCGATCAGCACGGGCACCGTGCCCAACAGCTGGCTTCCGATCAACGCCAGAACGTCTTGAGCGTGCATGTCGGTCCTCAGTCGGCGGTGAACAGGGAGGCATCGCGCGCGCGCAGTGCCTCGAAGACCGGCGCGGTCTGCGGCCGGACGTCGTGCCAGAGTTCGAAACTCTCGGCCGCCTGTTCGACCAGCATGCCCAGGCCGTCGATCGCGTCGCGACATTCGTGCGCGCGCGCCCAGGCCAGGAACGGCACGGCGGCCTCGCCGTAGCTCAGGTCGACGGCGGCGGTGCGCATGCCCACCAGCGACCGCGGCAGCGACGGAAACGCGCCCCCGCGACCGGCCGAGGTCGAATTGACGATCAGTTCGAACTCGCCCAGTTCGCCGAGCTGTTCCAGATAGCGCGGATGCACGCGGCCCGGTTCGCCCAGGGCATCGGCGAGCGCATCGGCACGCGCGGGCGTGCGGTTGACGACGAACAGCTCGGTGATGCCGGCTTCCAGCAGTGCCGGCGCGACACCGCGCGCTGCGCCGCCCGCGCCGATCAGCAGCGTGCGGCGTCCGCGCAGGTCCAGGCCGTGGCGCTCGGTGAGATCGCGGACCAGGCCGGCGCCGTCGGTGTTGTCGCCGTGCCAGGCCTCGCCCTGTCGCACCAGCGTGTTCACCGCGCCGGCGCGCTCGGCGCGCGCGCTGCGTGTGGACGCGAGCGCGTGCGCCTGTTCCTTGAGCGGCAGGGTCACGTTCGCGCCCGTGCCGCCGGCATCGGCGAAGGCGGCCAGCGCATCGGCGAAGGTGTCGGGCGCCGCGTCGATGGCGGTGTAGTGCACGTCGATTCCGGTCTGCGCACCGAAGGCGGCATGGATACGCGGAGAGAGCGAATGCGCGACCGGGTGGCCGAACACGGCATGGAGGGTGGACGACATGGCACACCTGGGCGAAGCACGCCGGATCGGCGCGGCGCCAGTCTAGCGATGAATGCGCGCATGTCCGGTGCACGCCTGCACGCGGCACGCGCCAGATCCGGCAAAACCGTATACAAGGGCAGAAGGCCGGCCGTGCGAGGGGGCGCCGCGCCGGTGGAGGACGTCGACGCGCTCGGCTGGCCGACCGCGTCGTCGGGATCTGGCCGGTTCCATCCACGAGGGAGACATCCGCATGTCCCGTACACGCAAGATCGGCGCGGCCACCGCGCTGCTCGGGCTCGCCGTCGTCGCGGTCGCGAGCACCGCCCTTCCATCCCGCGTCCCCGCCGTGGGCGATGCGGTGGACTCCGCCCGACGCGGGGTCGGCGCCCTGCTCGGCGCCACGCCGCCGGCGCCGGTCACCGTCGCCGCCAGTTCGCGAGGCACGCCGCCGCCGGCGGTGCCGATGGCCGGTGATCGCGCGACCCCGCCCGAGCGCTACATCGTGATCTTCGAAGAACCTGCGCTGGCCGCGTACACCGGAGGGGTGTCCGGCATCGCCGCACCGGCCCGCCGCAGCGATGCACGCGGCAAGTCGCGCCTCGACGTGGGCAGCGCGAATGCGCGCAGCTACGTGCGCTATCTGCAGCAACGCCAGACCGATCTCGTCGGTGCGCTGGCGCTGCGCGTCGGGCGCCCGCTCGACGTCGAGCGCCGCATGCAGCATGCGATCAACGGCATCGTCGTCGAGCTGACATCCGACGAGGCCGCGCGCGTGGGCCAGCTGCCCGAGGTGCGCCTGGTCGAGGGCTATCGCGAGTACGTGCAGGACACCGACACCGGCCCGGCGCTGATCGGCGCCGGTGCGGTCTGGAACGGCACCTGGGCCGGTGCCACCGGCCAGTTCCAGGGCGAGGGCATCGTCTACGGCATCCTCGATTCGGGCATCAACTTCGGGGCGCCGTCGTTCGCCGCGGTCGACCCGGTCGACGGCTACGCGCATGTCAATCCGCTGGGCGAGGGCGTGTACCTGGGCACCTGCGCGCCCGGCGGTGTGGATGCGGGCCGCTGCAACGACAAGCTCATCGGCGGCTACAACTTCGTCTGCGCAGCGCCGGGCAACCAGTGCGGCGCGCCCAACGTGCGCGAGGAGCCGGGCTTCGGCGACAGCAACGGTCACGGCACCCATGTCGCCTCGACCGTCGCCGGCAATCGCCGCGAGGTGGTCTACCGCGGCAACACGCGGCTGATCTCGGGCGTGGCGCCGCGCGGCAACATCGTCGCCTACGACATCTGCTACACCAACACCGCAACCGGCCAGGGCCTGTGCCCGAACGTGTCGGCAGTCGCGGCGGTCAACCAGGCCGTGGCCGACGGCATCGTCGACGTGCTCAATTACTCGATCGGTGGCGGCGCGCAGCCGTGGACCGAAGCGGTGTCGCTGGCGTTCCTCAATGCCACCGATGCCGGTCTGTTCGTCGCGGCCTCGGCCGGCAACAGCGGTCCGGGGCCCAACACCATGGGCCACCTCGAACCGTGGGTGTCCTCGACCGCCGCCGCCCAGCACGGACGCGGCTCGTTCGCGCTCGCGCTCGAGGTCACCGGGCCGGGCGAGGTGCCCGAACCGCTGTCGCCGGTCCTCGTCGAGGAAGGCACCGGCGGCGTGGCATTCAACGCGACGATTCCCGCCGACACGCCACTGCGCGTCAGCGCCGGCATCGACGGGCCCGACGACGGCTGCGCGGCCTATCCGGCCGATGCGTTCGACGGCGCGATCGTGGTGATCCGCCGCGGCAGCTGCGCGTTCTCGATCAAGGCCAACAATGCCGCAGCCGCCGGCGCACGCGCGGTGGTGATCGCCAACAACGCCGCCGGCGGCATCATTCCCTCAGTGCCCGACACCACGATTCCGGTGTTCGGCATGCCGCAGGCCGACGCCGACCTGCTGCGTGATTTCGTTGCCGCCAACCCGACCGCCACCGCCGGCGTGCTGTATCCACCGATTCCGCTGCCCAACACCGTCGATGCCCTCGGCGCCTTCAGTTCGCGTGGCCCGGCCGGCAGCTTCGATCTGGTCAAGCCCGATGTCACCGCGCCGGGTGTGAGCATCCTCGCCGCGTATGCCGGCCCGACGATCACCGGTTACGAGGCGCTGGTCGAGTCGATCAACGGCACCTCGATGGCCTCGCCGCACCAGGCCGGTGCCGCCGGCCTGATCCGCCAGGCGCGCCCGAACTGGTCGGTGCCGGAAATCAAATCGGCACTGGCGATGACGGCCAAGACCGAGGTGTTCCGCGAAGACACGGTCACCCCGGGCACACCGTTCGACCGCGGCAGTGGCCGCATCCAGGTCGACCGCGCCATCGCCGCGGGACTGGTGATGCACGAGACCACCGCGCGCTACGCGGCGGCCGATCCCGCGCAGGGCGGCGACGTGGCGGGTCTCAACCAGCCGAGCCTGGCCAACCGCAACTGCTACGGCAGCTGCAGTTTCGTGCGCACCTTCCGTAACCCGCACGGCGCCGCGTCCACCTGGCGTGTCCGCTTCTCGGGCGTCAACGCCACCGCAACCCCGGCGACGCTGAAGGTGCCGGCCGGCGGAACCGCGACGGTGCGCATCACCGTCAACACCCGCGGCGTCGCGTCCGACGGGCAGTGGCACTTCGGCGAGATGCGGCTCGAGTCCAGCGGCCCGGTGCTGGGCACGCAGCGGGCGCCGTTGACCCTGCCGATCGCGGTTGCGATCCAGGCGCCGGTGATCCGCCTGCCCGAGTCGATCTCCCTGGCCCTGGCCGCAGGCCGCAGCGGTACGGCGGTGGGCTCGGTCGGCAACGACGGCGGCTCGCCGCTGGTCTATTCGGTCGACAACGGCGGCACGGGTGCACTCTCGGTGGTGGCGCGGTCGAACACCGGCGTGACCACCGGCTACCGCAGCACGCGCTACAGCGATCCGGCCACCGCCGGCCTGCAGGCCCAGTTCTCGGCGGACGATTTCGTCATCGACGCGCCGATGCAGCTGACGTCGCTGTCGGCTGCGGGTTTCGTGCCCAGCGGCGTGGCGCTGCCCACGGCGGCAAGCTCGCTGACCTGGTCGATCTATCCCGACGCGAACGGCGTTCCGGCAGGCAATCCGCTGACCGGTGCCGGCGCGGCAACCTGGAGCTACACGGCATCGCCGGCGGCAGCCGGCGTGAGCGTGGCGAACGCGACGATCTCGCTGAACCTGCCGGCCGCCGGCCAGAGCGCGACGCTGCAGCCGGGCCGTTACTGGCTGGTCGTGTCCACGGTGGGCACGCTCGCCAACCGCTGGGCCTGGTACGGCTCGAACGCGGGCAGCGGCGGATTCGCCTCGCTCAACGTGGCGACCGACAACGGCGGCGCATGGACGGCCAACACCGGCTCGCCCGGTCTGGCGATGCACGTGCGTGGCCAGGTGCCCTGCGGTGCGCCGTGGCTGGGCGCGGTCACGCCTGCGGCCGGCACCGTGCAGCCGGGCGCGGCCCAGGCCAACCGCCTGTCCATCAATGCGGCCGGACTGGGCGCCGGACGCCGGGTCGGCTACTTCTGCGTCGCCAGCAACGATCCGGCCGTGCCGCGAGCTGCCGCACCGGTGGTGCTGACGGTCAACTGATCCGACGCATCATGCGATTCGGAAACGCCCGGGCATGCCCGGGCGTTTTCCTGGGTGCGATCCGCGCGCCATGTGCTGGCCGCGCGTGCTGCAGGCGCGGCGCATGGCCGCGACGGGAACGTGACCGCTGAAGCCGCTCGCGTGCGCGCGCCTGCAGGGACGGTCAGGCTTCGCGCAGCCAGCGCGCGGCATCGAGCGCGCTGTAGGTCAGCACGCCGTCGGCGCCGGCACGCTTGAAGCCCAGCAGCGCTTCGAGCACGCATTTGCGCTCGTCGAGCCAGCCGTTGGCGGCCGCGGCCTTGAGCATCGCGTACTCGCCGCTGACCTGGTAGGCGAACACCGGCACGCCGAATTCGTCCTTGGCGCGGCGCACGATGTCCAGGTAGGGCAAGCCCGGCTTGACCATGACCATGTCGGCGCCTTCGTCGAGATCCTGCGCGATCTCGCGCATGGCCTCGTCCGAATTGCCCGGGTCCATCTGGTAGGTCGCCTTGTCGGCCTTGCCCAGCGCGCCGGCCGAGCCCACCGCGTCGCGGAAGGGGCCGTAGAACGCGCTGGCGTACTTGGCCGCGTAGCTGAGGATGCGCGTGTGGACATGGCCGTCGGCCTCGAGCGCATCGCGGATCGCCTTGATGCGCCCGTCCATCATGTCGCTGGGCGCGACCACATCGGCGCCGGCGCGCGCATGGCTCAGCGCCTGCTGCACGAGCGCGTCGACGGTGATGTCGTTGACCACGTAGCCGGCATCGTCGGTGATGCCGTCCTGGCCGTGCGAGGTGTAGGGATCGAGCGCGACGTCGGTGATGACGCCAAGATCGGGAAAGCGCGATTTCAGGGCACGGATCGCGCGCTGGCACAGGCCGTCCTCGTCCCACGCGGCCACCGCGTCGAGCGACTTGGCCTCCGGCGCGGTAACCGGGAACAGCGCGAGTGCGGGAATGCGCAGTTCGCTCGCGGTCTCGGCGATGCGCAGCAGTTCGTCGATCGACAGGCGCTCCACGCCCGGCATCGACGGCACCGCGGCGCGGCCGTCGGCCTCGTGCACGAACACCGGATAGATGAGGTCGTCGGCGGTCAGCGTGGATTCGCGCATCAGCCGGCGCGAGAAGTCGTCGCGGCGCATCCGCCGCATGCGGATATCGAGTCGGGCCATGCGCGGATTCTACGCGCGCGCATCGTGGGCGACCCTGCGACGGCAGGTCGCAGGTCGCAGGTCGCAGGACGACGGGCAACGCAGCGTCCGGCACGCCCGGCACGTGCCGCTGGCAACGAACTGAGGCCCTCGCCCGCGCGCGGGGGATGAGAGCGATCCGTTTGCGCGGCATGCCGCGCGCATCGATCGAATGCCCGGCAGCGTGCGCCGCCGGGCCGGACGGGTTGGGTGGGGGGGCGAACGGTCCGATCGCGGTGTCACCGCATCGTGCGTGACTCGGCGGTGATGTCACGCCCGATGGACTGCGGCCGGCGCGCACAGGTCGCCCCCATCCCAGCCTTTCCCCGCATGCGGGGGAAGGGGCGGATGCCTGCGAATGCCGTGGATCAACCGGCGTCGTGGACGCCGTCGATTTCCAGCGCCAGCTCGCGCCGGCAGATCACCGCGTGCAGCAGCACGCGCGGCAGGCGATCACCGTAGCGCGCATCGAAGGTCTCGGCCACCAGCGGCAGATCGGCGGCGTCGCGCACGTAGACCTTCAGCCGCGAGCCGGGGCCGAATTCCACCGGCAGGTCCGGACGATGACGGCGGGCCGCACTGATCAGGGCATCGAAGTTGGCGAAGGTTTCGTCGAGCTGGGCGAGCAGTTCGCCCTCGTGCTGCGAGGCGTGTCCGACCACGCTGGCCGTGCCCGAGAGCATCAGCGGCATGGTGCTGCCGGCCGGCGGCAGCATCGCGCGCGCGAAGCTCGGCGCCTGCGGGCCGTACTGGCGTGGGTACTGGTAGGCGCTGACCTGGCGCGGGTTTTCGATCGGCGTGCCCGGCACGCGCGCGGCCAGCCAGTAGACCTGGATGCGCCGGTCATCGTCGCAACGGCCGATCGCCGTTGCCGCGGGCAGGCGCGAGGTGTCGAAGCTGCCCAGCCCGCGCGCCCGGCCCACACAGAACTGGCGGTAGCGCTCGGCATCGCCGTCGCCATGGGTGATGGCGTCGAGGTAGTTCCAGATCCGCAGCAGGTGCGGGAACTCGCTCTCGCCGATAAAGCGGCTGAGCGTGCGGTAGGCCTGCTCGGCGGCGAGCAGGATGCCGGTGTGGTCGCCTTCACCGGTGTGGCCCTCGGGCTCGTCGACCTCGATCGCGCCGAACAACAGATGGCCGTCGGTCGACCAGGCGATGTCGCCTTCGCGTCCCGAGCGCACCGGTGCGCGGCCGCGCCAGACCTCGAGCGGCGCGGCGCCGAACGGCTGCAGCGGCACGCGCAGCCAGCGCGGGTCGTCGATCATCGGGGCGCCATCGCCGAAGCCCAGCACCGCCAGCACGTCGGGTTCGGCCAGCAGCGCCGAGGGCGCGATGCCTTCGACGTAGTCCACGTGCAGGTGTGGCAGGGAATGCGGATGCAAGGGTGCGGCTCGGCTCATGGATTGCCCTCGTGCAGGGTGTCGCCGCGGAAGCTGCCGGCCGCCTGGCGGCGGCGTGCCAGCCAGCCGCGCAGCGCCTGCGGCGCGATGGCGATGGCGTTGACGGCGTAGATCAGGCGGAAGACGTACAGGCGCCAGCGCACGCGCGCGTTGTCGAACACGTCGCCGGCGAGCATGGAGATCACCGCCTGTTCGATCTGCAGATCGTTGCGGGGCGCCGAGAACAGGCGCCGCATCACCGGCGTGTTGAAGCGGTGGATGAACCAGGTGAAGTGGCGCAGGCCGCGTTCGAGCCGCGCCTGCATCGCGCGCTGCAGCGCGGCTTCGCGCCCGGGCGTGCGCAACGCCGCATCGACCAGCGCCGCGCCCCGGCGCGCGCTGTCCATCGCCAGGAACACCCCAGAGGAGAAGATCGGATCGACGAAGGCGTAGGCGTCGCCGACCAGCAGCCAGCCCGGGCCGGACATGCGGGTGGCGCCATAGGAATAGTTGCCGGTCGCATGCACGGGCGCGATGCGCTCGGCGCCTTCCATGCGCGCCCACACCGCCGGATTGGCCTGCAGGGTGCGCATCAGCAGCGCTTCGTTGTCGATGCGCACGCCGTCGACGGTGCGTTGCTTGAGGTAATCGGGCGCGCAGACCGCGCCGACGCTCATGACATCGTCGGGCAGCGGGATGAGCCAGAACCAGCCGTGGTCGAATCGCGCGATGGTGATGTTGCCCGCGTCCGCGCCCGGCTGGCGGCGCACGCCACGGAAATGGCTGAACAATGCGGCCGACTGGTGCCGGCGGCTCTTGCGCTTGAAGCCGAGCTTCGAGGACAGGAAGGTGTCGCGACCGCTGGCGTCGACGACGTAGCGCGGCGCGAACCGCAGGCGGCTGCCGTCGGCGGCCTGCGCCTCGACGCGGGCCGGACGGCCACCGTCGCCGAACGCCACCTCGACCACGCGCGTGCGCTCGCGTGCGTCGACGCCGTGGGCGCGCGCATGCGCAAACAGCAACTGGTCGAACTCGTCGCGGCGCACGTGCACGGCGTAATCGGCGGCCGGATCGAGCGCGCGGGTGAAATGGAACACATGACTGCCCGCGCCTGCGGGCAGCGGGAAGTCGGCGCCGGCCTTGTGCACGCCGATCGCACGGACCTGCTCGAGCACGCCCAGCTCTTCGAGGATCGGCATGTTCATCGGCAGCAGCGACTCGCCGATGTGGAAGCGCGGATGCGCATCCTTCTCCAGCAGCACCACCGAGTGTCCGGCGCGCGCGAGCAGGGTCGCCGCGGTGCTGCCGGCCGGGCCGCCGCCGATCACCACCACGTCGACAGCGCGGGGTTCGGACTCAGGGGCGGGGACGTGCGGGACTGTCATGCAGGTGCAACGGGCGGCGAGCAGGCGCGCATCATAACGGAAGCCTTCACGCCGCCCCGCAGCGCTTGCGCGCATCGGTCCGATGCCGGATTGTTGCAGCCCCGATCCGCCACGGAAGTCCCGATGTCCGCCCAAACGCAAGCCGAACACGCCCTCGCGCAACTGCTCGTCGAGAGCCTGAACCTGGAGGACGTGCAGGCGGCCGACATCGATCCCGAGGCGCCACTGTTCAATGCCGGTCTGGGTCTGGATTCGATCGACGCGCTGGAACTGGCGCTGGCGATCAGCAAGCGCTACGGCTTCCAGCTGCGTTCGGACAACGACGAGAACCGCAAGATCTTCGCCTCGCTGCGTGCACTGTCGGCGCACGTCGAGCAGCACCGCACCACTTGATCCTGCTGCTGCAACTGCTGCTGGGGCTCGGCTACACGGCCCTGGCACATCTGGCCAGCCTCTGGCACCACGACGGCCTCGCGCTCGGCGCGCTGGTCGCGCTGATCGCGATGCTCATCATCGAGCCGCTGCTGGCGCGGCGGCTCTGGGCATTCGTCGCCCTGCCGCTGCTGGCCTGGGGGGCGTGGGCGCTCTACGACGCCGGCCATGCCGCGCTGCCGCTGCTGCTGGTGCCGGTGGTGTTCGTGGTCGGCATCGCCTGGATCTTCGCCCGCACCCTGCGCGCGGGGCGGACGCCGCTGATCACCCGCATCGTCATCGGCATCGAGGGCGACGGCGATCCCGCCGCGCTCGCGCCCGATCTGCTGCGCTACACCCGCGGGCTGACCGCCGCCTGGGCCGGCGTGCTGCTCGGCATGGCCGGCGCCAACCTGACGCTGGCGATGCTGGCCAGCCCGGCCGGTCTGCTCGAGAGCGTCGGAGTGCCCTCGCCGCTGCCGATCAGCCAGCAGCAATGGTCGTGGTGGGCCAACCTGCTGAACTACAGCGTGATCGGCGGCTTCTTCATCATCGAGTTCGCGATCCGCAAGCGCCGCTTTCCCGGCCGCTACAAGGGCTTTGTGGATTTCCTGCGCAAGCTGGCGGGCCTGGGCCCGACGTTCTGGCGCGATCTGTTGCGCTGAACGACCCGGCGAGACGCGAAAATCGCATCCGGACGCGGGTTCAGCTGCCGCAGGCGGTATCCTTGTCGGGCGATGGAACATAGAACGGCCCACGCAGACACCCGACTGCCGGCCATCGCCGGCCTGCTCTGGACACTGCTCAACTCGCTGCAGTTCGCCTTCACCCTGCTATGGACGGCGGGCTGCATCAGCCTTGCCTTGCTGGTGCAGGGGGCGTCCGGCCGTCCGGATCTCGCCCTGCGCATGGCCGGGTGGCTGTGGGCTCCGGGCCTGATGGCGTTCACCGGCGGCCGTTTCGAGGTCGAGGGCGACGAGGCCATCGACTGGTCGCGGCCGTATCTGGTCGTCGCCAACCACGAATCGGTGATCGACATCTGCGCGCTGTTCCGCGCAGTGCCGGTGCCGATGCGTTTCCTGCTCAAGGAGGAAATGCGCCGGGTGCCGTTCGTGGGCTGGTATGCGCGCATGACCGGCATGCTCTTCATCACCCGCGACAACCGGCGCTCCGGGCCGCAGCTGCGACGCGAGGCCGCCGCGATGCTCGCCCAGGGCCGCACGCTGTGCCTGTTCCCCGAGGGCACGCGCAGCCGCGACGGCTCGCTGGGCAGCTTCAAAGCCGGTTCGCTGCAGGCCGCGATCGACGCCGGCGTGGACGTGCTGCCGGTCGCGCTGCACGGCACCGGCGAAGTGCTGCCGGCCGAGGGGTTCTTCCGCGTCCGTCCGGCCACCATCCGTGCCACGTTCGGCCGGCCGCTGCCGGTGCGCGACGAAGAGGGCGTCGCCGTCGCCCGGCAATACCTCGCCGCCCAGGCCCAGGCGCAGGTGGCCACGATGCTGGGACGCGCGCGCTGACCATGGACGCGGTGGCGTTCGTCGTGCCGGGCACGCATCCGTGCCTGGCCGGGCATTTTCCGGACGATCCGCTGGTGCCGGGCGTGGTGATCGTCGACCACGTCATCGCCGCACTAGAAGCCCGGCACGGCCCGCTCGGCGCGCTGCAGCTGCCGCAGGTGAAGTTCGTCCAGCCGCTGCGTCCCGACGAGGCGGCGCAGATCGAGATCGAGTCCTTGCCGCGCGACACCGGTCGTCGCTGGCGCGCGCGCGTGAGTCGCGCGGGCGTGCTGCTGGCCAGCGTGGAGATCGTGGCCGGGGGCGCGCCATGAGCAGCGCGTGGAAGCAGCGCCGCGAGGCCGGCGGGCAGACTGCGCTGCGCATGCTGCACGCCATCGCCACGCGGCTGGGACGGGCCCCGGCGCGCCTGCTGCTGTATCCGATCACCGCGTACTTCCTGCTGCGGCGTCCGGTCGAACGCGGCGATTCGCGCGCCTATCTCTCACGCGTCTTTGGCCGGCCGGCGACGCTGGGCGAGGTCGCGCGCCACATCCACACCTTCGCGGCGACCATTCTCGACCGCCTGTTCCTGCTCAGCGAGAGCATCCGGCGCTTCGATGTGCGCGCCGAGGGGCTGGGGGCGCTGCATGCGCATCTCGATGCGGGCCGCGGCGTGCTGCTGTTCGGCTCCCACCTGGGCAGTTTCGAGGTGCTGCGGGTCCTGGCGCGGCAGCGTCCCGACTACCCGATCCGCGTGGTGCTCGACCCCGCCCACGGGCGCGCGGTCACCGAACTGCTCGAGGCGGTGAATCCGGAAGTCGCGGCCACCGTCATCGATGCCGGCGAAGGCGGCCCGGCGGTCGCGCTGCAGATCCAGCAGGCCCTGGCCCAGGGAGCGATGGTGGCCCTGCTCGTCGACCGAAGCCAGGACGGCGGCGCCACGCGCGACGTCCCCTTCCTCGGTGCGCCGGCGCCGTTCCCCGTTGCACCCTGGCTGCTGGCCTCGGTGCTGAAGGTGCCGGTGATGCTGGCCTTCGGTCTCTACCGTGGCGGCAACCGTTACGACCTGCTGTTCGAATCCTTCAGCGACGGGATCGACCTGCCCAGGCGCGAACGCCAGGCCGGAGTCGACGCGCTCATCCGGCGTTATGCGGCGCGTCTTGAACATCACGCCCGCAGCGCCCCCTACAACTGGTTCAACTTCTATGACTTCTGGACGAGCGCCGATGACAAGCGCCACCACGATGCGTCGCAGCCCGAAGGCCTGTCTGCTGCTGGCGATGCTGCTCGCAGCGCCGGCGTGGGCGGCGGCCCAGGCCACTGACCCGTCTGCGCGCGCCGACCAGGCGCGCGATCGCATCGCCCCGCCGGCCGCGGTTGCGCCGCGCAGTGTCGATGCCGACTGGATCCTGCAACGCCTGACGCAGCACGGCGCCACCGCCACGCCCTTCGTCGAACTGCGCGTGTCGTCGATGCTCAAGCGGCCGCTGCTGCTGTCGGGCGAGTACCGGCGGCCCGATGCCGACACCCTGGTGCGCGAAGTGCGCGCGCCGTATGCCGAGACCACGACCATCCGCGGCAGCGAGGCGACCATCGCCCGTGAAGGCCGCAGCCCGCGCACCTTCTCGCTGGCACGCGTACCCGAACTCGCCGCGCTGCAGGGCAGCTTCGGCGCGTTGCTGGCCGGCGACCGCAAGGCGCTGGAAACGGTCTACGCACTCGAAGCTGACGGCGTGCCGGCGGACTGGACGCTGACCCTGAGTCCGCGCGATGCGCGCCTCGCCAGCCGCGTCACCGCCATCGTGCTGCGCGGGCGCGACGCCGAGCTGCGCTGCATCGAGACGCGCCCGAAACAGGGTGAATCGCAGCCGACACTGCTCGGCAGCGCCGCCACCGCCGCGGCCGATGTCGATTCGCTCGAAGCCGCGCAGCGGCTGTGCCACGACGTCCCGCGTTGAGCGGGCGCGGCGGGTTTCGCGATCGCCTGCTGCAGCGCCCAGGCCTGCGGCTGACGCTGGCCGCCGCCTGGTTGCTGGCGCTGCTGGCGCTGGGTTGGCTCGCGGCGGCGAAGCTGGAATTCAGCGGCGACCTGCGCCGCTTCCTGCCCGATGCACGCACGCCCGAGCAGCGCCTGCTGATGGAGGAACTGGGCGACGGGCCGGGCTCGCGTCTGCTGATGCTGGCGATCTCGGGCGACACCCCCGAAGTTCTCGCCGAGCGCTCGCGAGATCTGCACGATGCGCTGGTCGACGATCCGCGTTTCACGCTCGTGACCAATGGTGGCGAAGCCGGGCTCGAGGCCTTTCCCGAACATCTGCTGCCGTATCGCTACCTGCTGACCGCGAGCTTCGACGACACGCCGCTGGATGCGGACGTCCTGCGCGACGCGCTCGATGCGCGCCTGCAGGATCTCGGTTCGCCGGCGGCGGGGCTGGTCGAGCCGCTGATTCCATCCGATCCCACGCTCGAAGTGCTCGCACTCGCCGAGGCCTGGCAGCCGGCCGGCGCGCCGCAGCGCCTGCATGACGTGTGGTTCGACAAGGCCGGCGCACAGGCGCTGCTGCTGGTCGAAACGCGTGCGGCCGGCTTCGATCCCACCGGCCAGTTGGATGCGGTCGGCACGATCCGCGACACCTTCGCGCAGCAGGCCGGCGCCAGTGGCGCGACGCTGGAAGTCGTAGGGCCCGGCGCCTTCTCGGTCGACATCGGTGGGCGCACCCAGACCGAGGCGCAGCGCATCGGCATGGTCGACACCATCGGTCTGATCCTGCTGCTGCTGATCGCCTACCGCAGCTGGAAGATGCCGCTGCTCGGCGTGCTGCCGCTGGCGAGCGCCGGCATTGCCGGTCTCACCGCGGTTGCGCTGCTGTTTCCCGGCGGCGTGCACGGCATCACCATCGCCTTCGGCTTCACCCTGATCGGCGTGGTGCAGGATTACCCGATCCACTTCTTCAGCCATCAGCGCGCCGGGCTGTCGCCGTGGCGCAACGTGCGCGGGTTGTGGCCGGCGCTGTCGACCGGCGTCATTTCGACCTGCATCGCCTACGCGACCTTCCTGTTTTCCGGCGTCGACGGCCTGCGCCAGCTCGCGGTGTTCACCGTCGCAGCGCTCGGCGTGGCCGCGCTCGCCACGCGGTACCTGCTGCCGGGCCTGGTCGATCCCGCGCCGCCGGATCTCGCCGATTCGCCGCGCCTGCAGCGGCTGTGGCATCGCATCGAGGCATTGCCGCGGCCGAAATGGTCGCTGGCGGTGCTGGCGCTGGCGGCGGTGCTGGCGATCGCGTTCGCACCGGGCGGCACCTGGCAGAACGATCTGTCGAAGCTGACGCCGGTCGATCCTGCCTCCATGCAGCGCGACACCGAACTGCGTGCCGAACTCGGCGCGCCGGACGTGCGCTACGTACTGGTCGCGCAGGCGCAGGGCAGCGACGCTGCGCTCGGCGCGACCGCCGCGTTGCAGCCCGCGCTCGACGCGCTGGTCGCGCAGGGGCGCCTCGACGGCTACGACATGGCCGCGCGCTACCTGCCCGCAGCCGAGGTGCAGCGCGCGCGTCAGGCCGCGTTGCCGGACGATGCATCGCTGCGCGCGATGCTCGCCGACGCGCTCGCAGGTTCGCCGTTCAATGAAGACGCCTTCGATCCCTTCATCGCCGACGTCGCACGCGCCAAGGCCGCCGCGCCGCTGACGCGTAGCGACCTCGAAGGTTCACCGCTGGCGACCGCAGTCTCGGGGCTGCTGCTCGAACACGAGGACCGCTCGACCGCGCTGGTCTCGCTCAGCGGTCTCGACGACCCGGCCGACGTCGACGCGCTCGCCGCGCAGGCTCGTGGTGGCGAGGTCGACGTGCGCCTGCTCGACATGAAGGACGCGTCCGAATCGCTGGTCGTGGAATACCGTGGCCGCGTGCTGGCGGCGATGGCGGTCGCGCTGGTGCTGCTGGTCGCGACGGTGTGGATCGCGCTGCGCCAGCCGCGACGGGTCTGGCGGGTGCTGCTGCCGACCCTGCTGACCCTGCTGGTGGTGGTCGCGGTGCTGCGTCTGGCCGGCGTGGAGCTGACCCTGTTCCATCTTGTCGCGCTGATCCTCGCCGCCGGGCTCGGACTCGACTACGCGCTGTTCTTCGAGCACGCCGGCGACGACCGCAAGGATCAGATCCGCACCCTGCACGCCATCGTCGTCTGCAGTCTGATGACGCTGCTGGTCTTCAGTCTGCTGGCGCTGTCGTCGATTCCCGTGCTGCGCGCGATCGGCAGCACCGTCGCGCTCGGCGTGGTCTGCAACTTCGTGCTGTCGCTGCTGGTCGCGCGTCATCGCGCCGCGATCGATGCCGCACGCGCCGAACCCGAGCCCAGCGCATGAGCTGTATCGATCGCACGACGATCCTGTCGATGATTCCGCATCAGGGGGCGATGTGCCTGTGGGACGCGGTCATCGCCTGGGACGACGCCCGGGTGACGTTGCGCAGCGACAGTCATCGCGATCCGGCCAATCCGCTGCGCAGCGACGACCAGCTGCGCGCACTGCACCTGTGCGAATACGGCGCCCAGGCGATGGCCGTGCACGGCGGCCTGCGCGGACGCGCCAGCGGTGCGCCGGTGCGTCCGGGCATGCTGGTCGCGCTGCGCGGTGTGCAGCTGCACGTGGCGCGGATCGACGACCTCGCCGGCGAGATCGAGTGCGAAGCGCAGGTGCTCGTCGAGTCCGAAGACAGCCAGCAGTACGCTTTCCGCATCACCTGCAACGACACCCTGCTCGCCGAAGGGCGTGCGGCGGTGATGCTGGGCCCTGCGGGCTGAGCGCTGCACACGACGCGAGCCCATCGTCCGGTCGCGGTGCGAGGCGCGCCGTCCATCGAGCGGGCATGGCGCCTTTGTAGACGCGCGTTCGCGCGCGAGGCGCGTCGCCGGCAGAGCGCGTCGCAGGCGCGCACCCGCAGGGTCCGTGACGCGGCCCGCTACAATCGCCCGATGAGCGAATCTCCGAGCAAAACCGTGGCACGCCGCGCCCTCGTCACCGGCGGCAGCGGCGACATCGGCGGCGCGGTCTGCCGCCGCCTCGCAGCCGACGGCCTGCACGTCATCGTCCATGCCAACGGCAACCGTGCGCGTGCCGAGGGCGTGGTCGCCGACATCGTCGCGACCGGCGGCAGCGCCGAGGCGGTCGTGTTCGATGTCGCCGATGGCGCCGCCGTGCGCCGCGCGCTGGAACCGCTGCTCGAGGCCGGTCCGATCCAGGTCGTCGTCAACAACGCCGGCATCCACGACGATGCGCCGATGGCCGGCATGTCCGAAGCGCAGTGGACGCGGGTCATCGACGTCTCGCTGCACGGCTTCTTCCACGTCACCCAGCCGCTGCTGCTGCCGATGGCGCGCAAGCGCTGGGGGCGCATCGTCAACGTGTCCTCGGTGGCGGCGGTGACGGGCAACCGGGGCCAGACCAACTACGCCGCGGCCAAGGCCGCGCTGCACGGCGCCTCGAAATCGTTGGCGCGCGAGATGGCCAGTCGCGGCATCACCGTCAATGTCGTGGCGCCCGGCGTGATCGCCGGCAGCATGGCCGACGACGCGTTCCCCGAGGACATGGTCAAGCAGATCGTGCCGGCCGCGCGTGCCGGTACGCCGGACGAGGTCGCCGCCCTGGTCGGGTTCCTGTGCTCGGACGCGGCCGGCTACGTCAACGGCCAGGTGATCGGCGTCAATGGCGGCATGGGCTGACCGGGCCACATCCACGCGGGCTTCAGCCGTGCGGCGGGATGATCGGTCGACGTCCACCCGGACAACTTCGCCACGAGGACCCGCCATGCGCGCCTCCCGCACGATCCTGCTTTCCCTAGCGGCCCTGGCGCTTGCCGCCTGCGCCAGTTCCCATGTCCTGACCGGCACGCCGCGGGCGCCGATCGATCCGGCCCAGGTGCGCATCTACCACGGTCCGCCGCCGGGCCAGTACGAGGAAATCGCCATCCTCAACACCAGCAGCGGCGCCTTCACCTACGGCGAGCAGAACAAGGTCGATTCGGTGCTGCAGAAGCTGCGCCGGGAGGCCGCCAGCCTCGGCGCCAATGGCGTGCTGTTCCAGGGCACCGCCGACGGCTACCGCAGCGGCGGCGTGAGCGTTGGCGGTGGCCTGGGGCGCGGTGGCGGACGCACGTTCTCGTCAGCAGGCGTGGGGGTCGACATCAGCCCGCAGCAGAAATACGCCAGCGGCATCGCGATCTGGGTGGCCAATCCGCCGCCCGAGAGCATGGTGTCGCCACCGCCGGTGTTGCCACCCGAAGAGCGCTGAGCGTCGGCGGTCCCCGCCGGGCCGCCATTCGCCGATAACCATGGGTGACCACGCGCGCGTCAGGCCGCGTGCGCGTACCAGATTGCGTCCAGCGAGCTGCCGGTCGCGTCGGCACCTGCCGACAGCGCCGCAAGACCGTGGTCGTCGATCGACGGATGCGCGGCCCGCGCGCGCTCGAGAAGTTCGGCCGCAAGCTTGCGCATGCGGGCGACGTTGTCGGCGATCCGCTGCACGAACGCTTCGGTGTCGAGCTCGTCGCCGAGCGCGCGGTTCATTTCCCGGAACCATTCGATCTGGAACTGGTCCAGCAAGCGGGATTCGGGGCTTCCGCCATTCTTGGCGTTGCGCTCGCCCCACTCGCGCAGCAGCGGCTGCACCGCAAGATTCAGGGCGCGCGCGTCGTTGAACGAGGGGCGCAGGCGGCCCAGTGTCGACAGGTCGGTCAGCCGGTTCGCGAAGAACAGCGGCGCCAGCAATGCCCAATAGTAGGTGTAGTCCCAGATCACCTTGATCGGCATCACCTGCGGGTCGCCGAACAGCGCGTACTGGTCCTGGTAGAGCGTGAGCGTGTTCTCGTAGAACGAGAAGTACAGCTGCTGGTAGAGCTCGGCGTAAGGGGCGATGTCGGTGCCGGTCAGATCCTTGTCGATCAGGTCGCAGATGTAGGTGTTGCTGATGGCGATGAAGTCGCTGCCCGGGGAATAGAACGGGTCGAGGAACACGCCCGCCTCGCCGGTCAGCGCCCAGCGCTCGCGCGAGAACACCTGCTTTGCGCTGTAGGAGAAGTTGCGCAGGAACAGGAAGTCCTGCAGGCCGTGCGCCTCGCGATCGAGGGTCTGCGCCACCTGCGGCTGGTGCTCTCGCAGCCAGTCCATCGCCTTGGCGTGGGTATTCATCGTCTCGAGCGGGTGCTGCTTCGCATCGCAGACGATGCCCAACGAATGCGCGCCCGAGGACAGCGGGATCAGCCAGAACCAGTAGCCAGGGCCGCACATGTGGTTAGTGGAGCGCCAGCGGTCGGGCGGGTCGCAGCGCTGCAGCCACTGCGCATCGTGCGACCAGTCGTTGGGATCGACGATGCCGTCCACCCGCCACCACACCGCATTGACGTCGTGGGCGTTCGCCATCGCCAGGTCGAGCTTGCGCTTGAGCAGGCCCGCGCGGCCGCTGGCGTCGACGACCCAGCGGCAATGCAGGGTGCGGCTCTCGCCGGCGCGTTCGACGCGGATTGCGTGCATTGCATCGCCCGTCCCCAGCTCGATGCCGCGCACGACGGCGCCGTCTTCGAAGCACACGCCGAGCGCGCGGGCGTGCGCGCCGAGGAAGTTCTCGAACCGGCCGCGGTCGATCTGCCATGACGGGGTGGGCATCAGCTGGCTGACACCCAGCTCGGTGCAGCGGTCAATGGCGTGGCTGCCTTCGGAGAAGAAGAACCGGAAACCGAACTTGCGGATCTGTTCGCTGTCCAGGTGCGCCTGCAGCCCCAGCACCTTGGCGAAGTAGTGCGCGCCGATCTCGACGCTCGATTCGCCGACCTTGTGCGCGGCCTCGCGCACCGGATGCTGGCGCCGCTCGACGACGGTGACCGCGAGCCCGGGATGACGCTGACGCAGCTGGATCGCAAGCGTCAGGCCGGCCAGGCCGCCGCCGAGAATGGCGACATCCGCGTGCAGGTCGCTGTCCGGAACGTGGGCCGTGTCGGACTTCATCGCACGCCCTGCATCGGTTCGGACGTCAGCTCGGGCACGGCGCGCGCCTCGGGATCGAAGATCACCGGCGGGCGAGCACGCGCGCTGCGATAGGCGCGCACGAGGCCGCCCTGCGAGACGACCTGGACCACGACGTGCGAGGTGATCTGGTAGAGATCACGGAACAGCCGGAAATGGCTCTTGCGGAACTGTTCGTCGGAGTCCGCGCAGCGATAGCGCGTCTCCACCGGCACCGACACCACGCAGCAGCCGAGCTGACGCGCGGCGCTGATGAGGATCTGCGCTTCGAACACGAAGCCTTCGCCGGGCACGTCGTCGAGTGCGAACACCGCTGCCGGGTACAGGCGCTGGCCGCTCTGGGTGTCGACCATGCGGTAGCCGCAGCCCCAGGCGATGCCCCAGTCGCCGAAATCGTTGCCGATGCGCCGGTACCAGGGCTGGGTGCCGCGCTTCTTCAGACGCGCGCCGTTGACGATGCAGTTCGGATGCCGGTTGGCGGCTTCGATGAGGCGGGGAATGTCGCTGGCGCGATGCTGACCGTCGCCGTCCATCGTCACCACGGCGGCAAATCCCCGGCGGCGTGCCTCGGCGAATCCGTCGCGCAACGCCTGGCCCTTGCCCATGCGCGCCGGATGCCGCAGCAGGGTGACCGGCAGCGCGGCGACGATGTCCGGGGTGGCATCGTCGGAGCCGTCGTCGACGACGATCACGTGGTCGCTGTACTGCAGCGCCTCCGACACGACCTCGTCGATGCGCAGCGCTTCGTTGAGCGCCGGAATCAGCACCGCCACGTTGCCGCGGTGCAGGGTCGGCTGGTCAGCCATGGGTGTGCTCCGGAGCGGTGATGTCGAGCGACAGACTGCCATGCGGGCCCGCGCGCAGCACCGCGCGCGGGGCGCCCGTGGCCACTGCATCGAACAGCGGCAGCATCTGCGCCATCGCATTGCGTTCGGCAAGCCGGCCGAGCGGGCCGGGGAGGTCGAGATCGGCGCCCGCGCGCAGCGTCGCCTGCAGACGCGGGCCCGCACCGTTGCGGGTCAGCACCAGGGCCGCGCCGAGCAGGCCTTCGCTGTGCGAGACGGTGCCGAGCAGGCCGACGGAAGCGGTGTCGTAAGCCACCAGCAGCACCGCACGTGCGCCTGCGGCCAGCTGCATCATCGCCTCGAGCAGACCTTGCGCGAAGGTTGCATCGAAGGCACTGATCGCGGTCGTCGCTTCGGTGCAGCCGGTGCCGATGGTCCAGTACCCGGCTGCGGCGTTGTGCACGGAGTTGTGGAATTTCGTCGGCGAGATCGCGGTGGGATCGGTCGCCAGCGTCTCGCACATGTAATCGGTGATGCCCAGATCGCCGTGGGTCGAGGCGAACACCGACGGCAGGGTTTCGGGCGCAATGTCCGCATCGCGGCAGGCCGCGAGCGCGACTTCGAGCGCGACCGCGACCGAGCCGGGTGCGCGTCGACGCTCGTTCGGCGCGAGCAGCTGTGGCGAGGGGCGCGCAGGCGCACCGTCGACACGCGTGCCGTCGGCCGCGAACGCACGCGCAGCGGCCCAGTCGGGCAGGCCCTCGGTCCAGAAGCCGATCCCGGCGATGTGGGCTGTCAGCGCATCCGACGTCGACGTGCTCATGCGGTCACCTTGCCGAACACCAGCGAGCAGTTGTTGCCGCCGAAGCCGAAGGAATTGTTCATCGCGTAACGGATGTCGGCCTGCGCGTTGTCGAAGCGGATCTGCGGCCCGCATGCCGGGTCGCGCACCGTGCTGTCGAGAATGCCCGGCAGCAGGCCGTGTTCGAGCGCCAGCAGCGCCACCACCGACTCGACAATGCCCGCCGCGCCCAGCGTGTGCCCGGTCCAGCCCTTGGTGGAACTGGCGTGCAACGTGGCCGGGAACAACGCATCGACCGCGCGGGCCTCGACCGAATCGTTGGCCGGCGTCGAGGTGCCGTGCAGGTTGAGATAGCCCACGTCGGCAGCGTCGATGCCGGCGCGATCGAGGGCGCCGCGCATCGCGAGCGTCGCACCGAGGCCCTCGGGATGCGGCGCGGACATGTGGTGGGCGTCGCTGGACTCGCCATAACCGCGCAGCTGCAGGCCGTCGTCTCCCGATGCGGCGCGCTCGAGCAGCGCGAAGCCGCCCGCTTCGCCCAGCGACAGCCCGTCGCGCGCGGCATCGAACGGCCGGCAGCGTTCGCTCGACACCAGGCCGAGCGCGTTGAAGCCGAACAGCACGCTGCCGCACAGGGTGTCCACGCCCCCGACCAGCGCCGCGTCGACCAGCCCGGCGTCGATCATCCGCGCCGCCTGCGCGAACACCTTCGCGCTCGACGAGCAGGCGGTGGCCACGGTGATGCAGGGACCGCGCAGGCCGGTGGCGTGCTGGAGGAAATCGCCGAGCGAATGCGGGGTGTGCACGATCGGCCGGGCCAGATCGTCGGGAAACCGGCGCACGCCGGCCGCGTCGGTCTGGGCGCGCGCATAGCCTTCCTCACCCGCACCGATGCTCGAGGTGGAGGTGCCGACGACGATGGCGATGCGGTCCGCGCCATGACGGGCGACGAGCGCTTCGAGTGCGGCCTGCACGCCGTCGTGCTGCAGCGCGAGCCAGGCCAGGCGGTTGTTGCGGCATTCCCAGCGCGACAGTGCGGACGGCAGCGGCGCGTCCTCGATGCCATCGACACGACCGATCCAGGTCGGCAACGGCGAGGCACCGAAGCCGTTTCGGCGCAGGCCGCCCCTGCGGGCGCGCAGCGCCTCGAACTGTGCCGTGTTGCCGCGTCCCAGCGCGGTGGTGGCGGTGAAGGCGCGAATCGCCAGCGGCGACATCGGGGACAGCGGTTCTGGCACGCGGTGGATCCATGCAGGGAGCGCCCGAGTATAGCCACAGGGTCGTGAGGCTAGACTTCAATATCCGCCCGAACGACGCGCGCGTGCGACCTGCGTTCCGCCATGGCCAAAACCCGCTTCCTGCACCGTCTCCGGACACTCGCCGACCGCGATGCCCTGCACACGCTGGCGGTCGCGCTTTCGGCCTGCCTGTTGAGCCTGGGGCTGGTCTACATGGGCTATCTGGTGCACGTGCTGCGCGTGGCCCGCACTGCGCCCTGCGTGCCGGTCCGCGGTGAATGTGTGCTGGTATTCGGCAAGCATTCTCCGCATGGCCGGCTCGATGCCGACTTCCGCGCCCGGGTGTCGCGTGCGGCCGCGGTCTGGGGATCGCATACGCCGCGTCATGTGCTCCTACTCGGCGGCGGTCCGGCTGGCGCGCCGACCGAGGCGGCCATCGCGCGTGACGCCCTGCATGCGCTCGGCGTGCCGGTCGAGGCGCCACTGGTGCTCGAGGACGCCTCGCGCGACACGCTGCAGAACCTGCGCAACGCGCGCAGCCTGCTCGCACTGGCTGCCGTCGACCCGGCTGCGTCGAGCCGGCAGGTGACCCTGCTCAGCAGCCGCTACCACCTCGCGCGCTGCGCTTTGTTCGCGCGCGGCCTCGGCCTGCACTGGGAACTGTGCGCCGCCGAACCGGCGCTGTCCTGGCATCCGGGGACCTGGTGGCGCCTGGCCGGCGAAGCGGCCTACGTGTGCTGGCTCGACATCGGCTCGCGCTGGGCGCGCCTGATCGGGCACGAACGGATGCTCGCGCGGATCGGCTGATCGCGTAGTTGCAGGGCGCTCGCACACGAGGGTTTCAGCGGTAACGCCCATCGCGCGCGAGCGCGCTCCTACAGGGAGGGTCTCGGCGTTAGGACGTGCACCTGAGGTTGCGCTTCGACGGGGGCACATTTCCCGTCTCGCCCGAGCCAGCGCCAAACGTAGAGACGATCCCCTGTAGGAGCGCGCTTGCGCGCGAGGGCTCTCCCGATAATGCGTCCCCGGGCGAAGACCTTCCCCGGCAAAGCCCATCGCGCGCGAGCGCGCTCCTACAGGGAGGGTCTCGGCGTTAGGGACGTGTACCTGAGGTTGCGCTTCGACGGGGGCACATTTCCCGCCTCGCCCGAGCCAACGTCGAACGTAGAGACGATCCCCTGTAGGAGCGCGCTTGCGCGCGAGGGCTTCCCCGACAATGCATGCCCGGCCGAACACTTCCCCGGCAAAGCCAATCGCGCGCGCGCTCCTACCAGGAACGGCGCGCACGCGTTGGCGTCTTGCGGTCAGCGTTTCAGTTGCGCCGGAATGAACTGCGTCTCCACGGCCTCGGCCAGCTGGTCGGGCGGCAGCAGGCCCTGGTCGAGCAGGAAGTTGTTGAACGCGCGGCGGTCGAACTTTTCACCCAGTGCCAGTTCGGTGCGCATGCGCAGTTCGAGGATGCGCGTGTAGCCGTAGAAGTAGCTCGTCGCCTGGCCCGGTGCGTTGAAGGTGTAGCGGTCGAGTTCCTGGCGCGCCATCGCCGGGGACAGCATCACCTCTTCGGTCAGCACGCGGCCGGCACGCTCGCGGTCGATCAGGCCGAGGTTGAGCATCGGGTCGAGCATCGCGCGGGCGGCGCGCAGCAGGCGGAACTGCAGGGCGATCAGCTGCCCGTCGAGCGGCTCGTAGGGCACGAGTTCCGCTTCCGCATACAGCGCCCAGCCTTCGACGTTGACCGAGTTGAAGGCGAACATCGAGCGCGCCAGCGATACGCCGCGTTCGACCATCGCGGTGAACTGCAGTTCGTGACCCGGGCGGCCTTCGTGCGCCGACAGCGTCCAGCGCACGGCATCGAAGTTGAAGTCGTCGTAGGCATCGCCTTCGCCGTCACCGCCGGGGTTGCCGACCGGCAGCACGAAGGTGCCCTGCTGACCGGTGTTGCCGACCAGCGGTGCGGGCCGGAAGTGCGGAGCGGGCTGGGCGGCCGATTCGGCCTCCGAGCCCAGGCGCATCTGCATCTCGCGCTGCGGCACATCGACGATGTCCTCGCGTTCGATGATCGGGTCGATCGCGTCGATGACCTCGCGGTAGCTCGCCTCCAGACGGTTGTTGGGAATCGTGTCGCGCTTGAGCGCGGCAATCACGCCGCGATAGTCGGTCGCGGCGATGCCTTTCTCTTTCGCCACCAGCGGCGCGAGCTGCTGCATCTGTGCGCGGATTTCCATGAAAGCCAGCTGCGCGCGCTGCATCAGCAGCTGCGGATCGATATCGGTGCCGTACTGCTTGAGGCCGAAGGCATAGACCTCCGGCGGCAGGCGCGTGTCCTCGCGCGCCTTCGGCAGCACGGTGCGTCGCGTCCAGTCGGCGTAGGCGGTGATCTCCTTCGCAATGGCATCCAGTGCCGGCTCGGCACCCTCGATGTCGTATTCCTCGAACAGCGAGCGGATGCCGGCGATGTAGGTCTCGGCGCTGTCGAGTGCGCGTTCCACCTCGAGCTTGGTCGGCTGCAGCAGGTCGGGGTTGGACAACCGCTCTTCATAGCGCTGGCGGGCGAGCGTGGTGATCGGCGTGCTGCCTTCGGTCAGGCCGGCATAGCGCTGCAGACGGGCCAGGGCATGCGCGCGGCGCTCGGGCGGCGTCTGCGCGGACAGCAGCCCGTTGATGCCGCCGAATATCAGCTGCGGCGCGTCTGTCCACGGCAACAGATAGCGTTCGCTGAGCGTGCTGCCTTCGACGCTGTCGTCGATGCTCTTGAGCAGGATCTGCAGGTCCTGTCGCACGTTGGCGTCGCGCTCGAGTTCGAGCTGGGTCTGCAGCTTGGCGCGCGCGCCGGTCATCGCTTCGCGATAGCGGCGTGCGGTGTCGGGGCCGAAGTCGGCGACCTGGTCGTCGTAGCCGGGAATGCCGAAGAAGCCGGCCGATTCGGGCTGGAATGGCGCCTGCGCGTCGATCAGGATCTGCGCCAGTTCGTTGCTGCGGGCGACCCAGGCCGGCGCGGCCGCCTGCGTCGCCGCGACCGCGGCCTTCGCGTCGTCGGTGTGGGCATGGGCGGTGAACGGCAGGGCGAGCGACAGCGCGATCGCGAGGACGAGCGGTTTCATGGCGGCTCCGGGCGGCAGGTCAGGCGCCGACCGTATGCGGTCACGCGCGTGCCGGCAATGGCCCGGACGTCACGGCACCGCGGCGGCCTGGTGCCCGACCGGTGTATCGGGTTGCGCGATCCAGATCACGTTGCCGACATCGCCGCCTTCGGGCACGAAGATCAGCGATTCGTAGATCCAGGCGCCCCGACGGCGCTCGGCCGTCGCGACCAGCTCGCCGCTGCCGCGTGGACCGGACAGGAAGATCACCAGGTCGGCGCGACCAGAGCCACCGTCCTCGCTGGACTTGCTGATCGATCCCATCGGCATGAAGCCGGCCTCGATCGGCGCGCCCAGCGCGTCGACGAGTTCGGGATGTGCGCTCGCGCGCACCATCGCGTCGCGATAGACGTCCGAGCCCATCATCGAGCCGCGCAGCGTGAACACGATCAACGCGACGAAGGCAACGACCACGGCGAAGCCGCCCACCACCACGACCGGCAACGCCCACTTCCAGTTGCGCTGCCACCAGCCGCGCGGCGCCGCTGCGGCAGTGGGCACGTGTGGCGGCAGCGGCGGCGGGATCGTCGACATTCGCAGGTCCGTCAGGGCGCGAGGCAGCGGGCGAGGAAGGCTTCGCTGGTGCGATAGCGGTGCAGAGCGTCACGTCCGCGCAGGCCATGCTTGGCGCCCGGATAGGTCATCAGCTCGAACGGCGTGCCGGCCTGCTGCAGCTGGCTCATCAGCTGCGTGGCGTTGGTGAACAGCACGTTGTCGTCGGCCATGCCGTGGATCAGCAGCAGTGCATTCGGCTTGATGTCGTCGGCGTGGGTGAACACGCTGGCCTCGCGATAGCCCTCGACGTTGGCGTCGGGCAGGTTCATGTAGCGCTCGGTGTAGTGCGTGTCGTAGAGCGCCCAGTCCGCAACGGGCGCACCGGCGATGCCGCAGGCATAGGCTTCGGGCGCCTTGGCCAGCAGCATCAGGGTCATGTAGCCGCCGTTCGACCAGCCGTTGACCGCGATCCGCGAACCGTCCACCCAGGGCTGCGACTTCAACCACTCGACGCCGCGCAGCTGATCCTCCACCTCGACCGTGCCCTGGCGCTTGTACAGCGCACCGACGAAGTCGCGACCGCGCCGCGGCGTGCCGCGGTTGTCGAGCGAGAACACCACGTAGCCGCGCTGCGCCAGGTACTGGTGGAAGCTGGCGTCCGCGCGGCCGGGCCAGGTGTCGAGCACGGTCTGTGCAGCCGGACCGCCGTAGACGTGGACCACCACCGGATAGCTGCGCGACGGATCGAAGCCAGCCGGCTTGATCAGCGAGTAGTGCAGCGGCGTGCGGCCATCGGCGGCGGTCAGCGTGCCGAACTCGGTCGGCAGATGCGCATCGCGATAAGAGGCGTAGGGGTGGTCGTCGGCGGACAGGTCGTTCTCGAGCAGCGTCGCCACCAGGGTGCCGTCGGCGCGGCGCAGTGCGATCTGCGGCGGTGTGCTGGTGTTCGACCAGGTATTGACGAACACCGATGCATTGCGCGCAAAGCTCGCGCCGTGCATGCCGGGCGCATCGGACAACGCGGTGTAGGCCTGCTGGCCGTCGAGGCCGACGCTGTAGATCCGCGACTGTGTTGCGCGCGGCTGCGCGCGGCCGTCCTCCAGCACCATGCCCGCGCGGAAGTACGCCCGGCCTGTCGCCTCGTCGACGGCCAGCAATTCGTCGACCGGCCAGTCACCGCGCGTCAGCTCGGTCATGCGGCGGCCGTCCTCGGACGCCAGATACAGATGCTGGAAGCCGTCGCGTTCGGACGACCACACGAAGCGTCCATCGTCGAGGAAGCGCAGGGCATCGTGCAGCGGCACCCAGGTCCGGCTGCGCTCGGTGACCAGGGTGCGCTGCGCGCCGGTGGCAAGCGTGGTTTCGATCAGATCGAGCGTCTGCTGGTCGCGCGACTGGCGCTGGAAGGTCAGGCGCTGCGCGTCGCGCCACTGCACGCGGGCGAGGTAGATGTCGGTCTCCTTGCCGAGATCGACATCAGTGACCTCGCCGCCCTGCGGTGCGATCACGTGCAGCGAGATGCGCACGTTGTCGTCGCCTGCGGCCGGGTAGCGCTGTTCGACCACTTCGGTGCGATCGGGATAGACCTCGTAGCGCTTCTGCACCGGCACCGGTGATTCGTCGATGCGCGCGTAGGCGATCGCACTGTCGTCGGGCGCCCACCAGTAGCCGGTGTGGCGGTTCATTTCCTCATCGGCGACGAACTCGGCGACACCGTTGCCGATGACGTCATTGCCGTCGGTCGTGAGCTGGCGCTCGGCGCCGGTGGACAGATCGATCACCCACAGATTGCGCGCACGCACGAAGCTGACGAAACCGCCACGCGGCGAGACTTTCGGATCGGTGGCGAAACCGCCGCCGTCGGTGAGCTGGCGCACCGCATCACTGCCGCGCTTCGACAGATCGTAGAGGTACAGCTCGCCGCCGAGCGGAAACAGCAGACGCTGCGCGTCGGGTGCCCACTGGTAATCGACGATGCCCGACTGCCCGGCGATGCGCTGGCGCTCACGTCGCGCCTTCTCGGCATCGCTGAGCGTCTCCTCGCCCGGCAGCACCACCTTCGAATCGACCAGCATCCGCGTCTGGCCGCTGGCGATGTCGTATTCCCACAGGTCGAGCTGGTTGCGGTTCTCGTCCTTGCCGCGCAGGAAGGTCACGCGCGAGCCGTCCGGCGCGACCTGCGGCTTCATCAGCGACGGCCCCGACAGCGGCGCATCACCGGTGATGGCCTCGAGCGTGAGACGGCCGTCGGTGGGCGGCGTGGCAGCGAGCGTGGAAGAGGTGGCGAGCATCAGGGCGGCGGCAGCGAAGACGGAGCGCATGACAGGTCCAGTGGAACGAGGCGGCCAGTGTATCGGGCGCATCGGACCGGGGTGGCACCTCAAGCCGGCACACACGTCTCCCGGCGCGCGGTGCTGTCCGACCAGCCCCACATGCGGTGCACCTGGGGCTGGTAGGTGTGCAGCACGTGGCCGCAGTCAGCGCCTGCCTGGGGCGGCAGGCAGGCGGCATAGGCGCCATCGTCGGCGGTGTACCAGCGCACGTTTGCGGGCTGCACACGCTGGTGCGCAAGTGCGAGCAGTTCGACCGCGACGTCAGGCGCGAGGGCGGGGCGCCAGCGCTCGCCGGCCAGTGCATCGCAGCGCATGGCATCTGCAGTTACCTGCGGTGGAGGCGTTGTGGCGCAGGCCAGCAGCGTGCACGCCATGGCTACCGAAATGATCAGGCGCATCGTTTCGTCCCTGATCCGGATGGACGTTCGATCCTACGCAATCTCGCAAGCGCACGGGATTGCGTCGCTCAGCGACGCCCCTGCCCGAACAGCAGTTTCTTTTCCTCGTCGCTCATCGCCTGTCCGGCATCGGGGTTGACCTCCTTGGTCCTCGCGTACGCGCGCTGCGTGGCCGGGCGAGCGTGGATCGCGGCGTGCCAGCGCTGGACCTCGGGGTAGGGCGTCATGTCGATCGGCGCCTTGTCGTAGACGCCGATCCACGGATATACGGCCATGTCGGCGATCGAGTACGCATCGCCGGCCAGGAAGTCGCGGCCCTTCAGGCGCGTGTCGAGCACCTGCAGCAGGCGATTGGCTTCGTTGGTGTAGCGCTCGATCGCATAGGGAATCTTCTCGGGCGCATAGACGTTGAAGTGTCCGTACTGGCCTGTCATCGGGCCGAGGCCGGCCATCTGCCAGAACAGCCATTCGAGCGTTTCGATGCGTGTGCGCGGATCGGTCGACAGGAACTGCCCGGTCTTCTCGGCCAGGTACAGCAGGATGGCGCCGGACTCGAACACTGTCTGCGCGTCGCCGCCGTCGGCAGGCGCGTGGTCGACAAGCGCCGGCATCTTGTTGTTGGGCGAGAACGCGAGGAACTCCGGCTCGAACTGATCGCCCTTGCCGATATTGACCGGGTGGATCATGTAATCGAGGCCGGCTTCTTCGAGAAACAGCGTGACCTTGTGGCCATTGGGGGTGGGCCAGTAGTGCAGGTCGATCATGGCGTGGACGCTCCGCGAGACAGGTGCGCCGAGTCTAGGTGCGCATCCGTAGGCCGGCGTGGATGCCGGGCGCACGCTGCGTTGCGGTGATGAAGCCTGCGACTGGATATGACCACGTCGCCAGACGTTGGCGGCGCTGGTCTGCGGCGATGCAAGTGTCCGCGCTCACGGCGATGTCTCCAGGGCCGAAGGCGTCGCAAGCAGAACGCGCGGACCGGTGCCGCGAAGCGCGGCACACATCGGGCGATGCGGGTTCTCGGGAATCCCGGCTCTCGCGGGCAAGTCCCGGGTTCGCCCTACAAGCCCCTCCCCCGCATGCGGGGGAGGGCTCGAAGCCTTACTGCGTCTTGCAGTCGAGCGTGTGCGCCGCCTCGGTACCGGTGCGGACATCGGCCAGGCCCAGCGTCAGGCCGGCGGGCGCGCGCAGGGCGAATGGCGTGCTCACGCGGGTGGCGTCCAGACCGGCAGCGGTCAGGCAGCGCAGCGGAACGCCGATGGTGGTCCATTCGCCGCGCGGCAGCGACGCCAGCCACTGGCCGATCGGCAGTTCGGCCTTGCAGTCTTCGCCGCAGCCGGCGTACAGCGCCACGTCGTTCGAGGCGGGCAGTGCATCGACGCGCACCGTCGCCAGCAGCATCGAGTCGCCGGCTTCGCTGCCCAGATCGAACGGCGAGTGCGACAGCAGTTCGGCGGTCGCGTTGCCAGTCCAGGTCAGCAGGCGTGCGCCTTCCTGGGTCTGGTAGTCGACCGCGGCCAGGGTGAGCGTGCCGTCCGGCGTGGCGACACGCGGGTGCAACGCGTCCGCGCCACGACCATCGGCGCCGGTCACCACCAGACGCAGGCCCGGGCCGGGCACGCCGCGGGCGAAATAGCCGGCCTCCTGGCCGTCTTCGGCGCTGACGCCGGCATCCTCGGACAGCGCATCGAGGTTGCCGTTATCGGCGTAGGTCAGGCCGTGGCCGAAGGCGAACAGCGGGTCGTAGCCGTCCATGCCGACGTTGTTGACGTACTGGTCGCCGCGGCGCGGCCACGAGAAGCTCAGCTTGCCCTTGAAATCGTGCTGCGGCTGGCCGTCGGCGCCGCGCAACAGCACGTCGGCGATACCCGCGCCTTCCGAACCCGGCAGCCAGGCGGCGACGAAGGCGTTCGACGCGTTGATCTCGCGGTTCATCCACAGCGGCCGGCCGCTGATGAACACCGAGACCACCGGAATGCCCTCGTCGCGCAGGCGCTTGATCAGTTCGAGATCGGCGTCGTTGCCGGGCTTGTAGAGCAGGTTGGGCAGGTCGCCGAGGAACTCCGCATATGGGTCCTCACCGAAGACGACGATCGCCACGTCCGGCTTCTGCGTGTAGCGGCCGTCGACGGCCAGCTGCGCGGTGCCGCCGGCTGCGGTGACCTGCGTGCGGATGCCGTCCCAGATGGTGTCGGCATTCGGATAGTCGGCGCGCTTGGTGCCGGTACCCTGCCAGTTGAGCGTCCAGCCGCCGGACTGCTTGCCCATGTCGTCGGCGCCGTCGCCGGCCATGAGCACACGCTGGTTCGCCGCCAGCGGCAGCACGCCGTCCTGGTTCTTCAGCAGCACCAGCGATTCGCGTACCGCGCGACGCGCGACTTCGCGGTGCTCGGGAGCACCGAGCAGTTCGAACTTGCCGCCCAGCGCACGTTCGGACGGCTTGGGCGCGTCGAATAGGCCCATGCGGAACTTGACGCGCAGGATGCGGCGCACGGCATCGTCGAGACGTTCCATCGGAATCTCGCCCGACTGCACATGCTTGACCGTGCTGTCGTACAGGCCGCGCCAGCTGTCGGGCGCCATCGCCATGTCGAGCCCGGCGTTGAAGGTGGACGCGCAATCGGTGGTGGTACAGCCCGGCAGCTGGCCGTGGCCGTTCCAGTCGCCGACGACGAAGCCGCCGAAATTCATGCGGTCCTTGAGTACATCGGTCAGCAGCGCCTTGTGACCGTGCATGCGCTGGCCGTGCACGCTGTTGAACGAGGCCATGACCGCCTGCGCACCCGCGGCGATCGCCGGCGGATAGCCCGCGCCGTGGATGTCGCGCAGCTGCGCTTCGGTCACCGCGGTCTCGCCCTGGTCCTTGCCGCCGGCGGTGCCGCCGTCGCCGAGGTAATGCTTCACCGAGACCATGACGTGGTGGTCGTCGAGGAAGTCCGGCGCGCCGGGTTTGCCCTGCATGCCTTCGACGACCGCAGGCGCGAATGCCGCGACGATGTCCGGCGATTCGGAATAGCCCTCGTAGGTGCGGCCCCAGCGATCGTCCTGCGGCACGGCGACGGTCGGCGCGAACGCCCACTCCATGCCGGTGGTGCGGGTTTCGATGGCGGTGACGCGGCCGATCTCGCGCATCAGCTCCGCATTGCGCGTCGCGCCCAGGCCGATGTTGTGCGGGAACAGCGTCGCCCCGACGATGTTGCTCTGGCCATGCACGGCGTCGATGCCGAAGATCACCGGGATTGCTTTTCCGCCGCCCGAGGTGTCCATCGACGCTTCCCAGAACGCATCGGCCAGCGCCAGCCATTCGGCGGGCGAGGCGTCGTAGCGGCCGCCGGGATCGGAATTGCCGCCGGCGAGGATCGAGCCGAGCCGGTACTTGCGCAGGTCGTCGGGCGTGATGTCGGCGATGTCGCCCTGGACGATCTGGCCCACCTTCTCCTCGACCGTCATCGTCGCCATCAGCTCGGTGATCTGCTGCTCCATCGCCGCGTCTTCGGCCAGCGGCCACGCGGTGTCGGGCCAGTTCGCCGGATCGATCGCGCCCGGCTCGGCGGTGTTCGTGGCCGGCGTGTCGGGCGATGCGGCAGCGGTGGGCGCGTCGTCGCGCGCGCAGCCGGCGCCGAAGACGATGGCGGCAAGCATCGCAGGCAAGAGTGCGCGGCGGAGGGACGGGCGGGCGGGGCGATGCGACTGGATCATCGAAGGGCTCCGGGAGCAATAGAACGGCACGCAGATGCCGCATGGCGGGCGATGGTCATGCTGCAGGCAGCCATGACAGCGTTGTCAGACGGCGGCTAGCATACCGACGCATCGCACCGTGTGCTTGCTGCAGGGCGTCATTGTCCCGGCGCGCCGCGAGCACGACATCGATGATGCATCCGCTCTGGCAGAATGCGCGGGCGGGACGAGGGAGTGACCGGAATTGAACAGCACGCGGGTGCGGATCGAGGATGTCGCGGAAGCGGCGGGCGTGTCGATGAAGACCGTTTCGCGCGTTCTCAACAACGAGCCGAACGTGTCGGAACGCACGCGCATGGCCGTCGAGGCCGCGGTCGAAAAGCTGCAGTACCGTCCGCTCGCCTCGGCGCGCCTGCTCGCCGGTCGTCGCTCCTATCTGGTGGCGATGCTCTACGACAATCCGTCGAGCAACTACCTGATGGAGGTCGAGCTGGGCGTGCTCGATGCCTGCCAGTCGCAGCACTACAACCTCATGCTCGCCCCGGTCGATTACACCGCCAAGGACATCGTCGCCAAGGTGGAGTCGGTGATCATGCAGTCGCAGCTCGATGGCGTGGTGCTGACGCCGCCGATCACCGATGACGCGAAACTGCTGGCGCGCCTGGACGAGATGGGCATCCCCTACGCGAGTGTTTCGGCGCAGGAGCAGCACCGCCGCATCGGTGCGGTCGTCGACGAGCGCAGCGCCGCGCGTGATGTCGTGCTGCATCTGGCCGAGCTGGGCCATCGCCGCATCGCCCACATCAAGGGACACGCCGCGCACGGTGCCAGCCGCTGGCGTCTGGCCGGCTATCGCGATGGCCTCAAGCAGGCGGGTCTGGATTACGACGCCGCACTGGTGGTGGCCGGCAGGTTCTTCCACCAGTCGGGTGTCGATGCGACCAACAAGCTGCTGGACCTGCCGCAGCCGCCGACCGCGATCTTCGCCGCCAACGACGACATGGCGGCCGGCGCGATCTGCGCGATCTGCGAACGCGGGCTGTCGGTGCCCAAGGATGTGTCGGTCTGCGGTTTCGACGACATGCCCATCGCCCGCCACATCTATCCGGCGTTGACCACCGTGCGCCAGCCGAGCCGCGAGATGGGCCGTGTGGCGTGTCTCGAACTGCTCAAGGCGATCCGCGACAGCGGCAGCGGCGAAACCCTGGAACTGCCGTACGCGGTGCAGGTGCGCAAGTCGACCGGGCCGGTGCGGGCCTGAGTCACCGGTCCGCCGCCGCTGCCGGGCCTCGAGGGGTCGCGGCGGGGCAGTAGCCGCGCACGTAGGTCTCGTGTGCGGGCAACTGCGCCAGCGTGTGCGACACGCGGTCACGGATCTGTCCGAGGAAGCGTGAGAGTTCGGCGTCGTCCATCAGATCGGCAGTGGGGTGATGACTGCGCGGCACGAGACCCTGGCCGAGCATCACCTGGACCCATGAGTTTTCCGCGAACAGTTCGAAGCCCTCGCGGAACACGCGACCGCTGTCGGCGAACAGGGCGATGCGATGGGCCAGCGACGCCGGCACGTCCATCTCGCGGCAGGCGCGCCAGAACGGTGTGTCGTCGCGGTCGGTGACCTTGTAGTGCAGGATCACGAAGTCACGGATGCTCTCGATCTCCTCGCGCGACTGTCGGTTGTACTCGTCGACATCGGTCTGCGCGATGCCGCCCGCCGGGAACATCTGCAGCAGGCGCACGATGCCGCGCTGGATCAGATGGATGCTGGTCGACTCCAGCGGTTCGAGAAAACCGCTCGCCAGGCCGATCGCCACACAGTTGCCGTGCCAGGTGCGCAGACGCTGGCCCGGGCGGAAGCGGATCGTCCGGGGTTCGGTCAACCGCTCACCTTCGAGATGTTCGAGCAGCGTGTCGCGCGCCTGTGCATCGTCGACGTACCGGCTGCTGTAGACGATGCCGTTGCCCACGCGATGCTGCAGCGGAATGCGCCATTGCCAGCCCGCCTCGCGTGCGGTCGAGCGCGTGTACGGGACCGCCGGCCCGACCGGCGTGGTCTGGACGGCGATTGCGCTGTCGCACAGCAGCCAATGCGACCAGTCTTCGTAACCGACGCCCAGTGCCTGTTCGATCAACAGGCCGCGGAAACCGGTGCAGTCGATGAAGAGATCGCCGTCGATGCGTTCGCCCGACGCCAGCATCAGCGCCTTGATGTGGGCCGACGCGCGGTCGGCCTGCACCTCGGCGATGCGTCCCTCGATGCGGCGCACGCCATGCGCTTCACTGAAGCGGCGCAGGTAGCGCGCATACAGGCCGGCATCCATGTGAAAGGCGTAGTTGAGGCCGTTGTCGGGGAGATGCGCGAAGCGGTCTTCGAGCGCAGCGCGCAACTCCAGGCAGTAATCGCCGTAGTCGCCGGCAATTCCGCGCGCGCGGCCGCGATGCCAGAAATGCTGGAACCCCGCGCTCCAATGATCTTTGCCCGTGGTGCCGAACGAATGCACGTATTCCTCGCCGCGGGTCTTCCAGTCGGCGAAACGGATGCCCAGCTTGAAGGTGGCCTGGGTCGCGGCCATGAATTCGCGCTCGTCGAGCCCGAGTGCGCGATGGAAGGTGACCAGTGTCGGAATCGTCGCCTCGCCCACGCCGACGGTCGGAATCTCGTCCGACTCGACGAGCACGATGTCGAGCAGCTTGCCGAGCGCACGCGACAGGCCGGCGGCCACCATCCAGCCGGCCGTGCCACCGCCGGCGATCACGACGCGGCGCACCGCGGGTCCAGGATGGGACGTATCCGGCATGGAAAGCTCCGTCAGCGGTTGAGGCGTTGCAGCAGACGACTGCGCAGGCGACGTGCGCGGTCTTCGTCGAGGGGGGCGAGCACACCGCGCGCGCCGGCATCGACGTGCGGGGCTGCATCGTCGGGCGCGAACACGTAATGCTCGAACACGTCGCGCCAGACCGCGCGTTCGTGTGCGGGAAGATCGCGCACGCTCATCAAGGCCAGCATCAGCGCGTTCATCGGCGTGTCCATCCACGCCGGTGACCGCCGCCACCAGTAATTGACCAGCACGTTGAACGTGTCCAGGCCTTCCATGTGGTGCCACCACATCGACGGGATCAGCACCGCATCGCCCGGTTCGAGTTCGGCGACCTGCGCATGGCGCATCGCCTCGGCGAACCGCGGAAAGCGCGCGTGGTCGGGCGCGGCGAAATCGACGAGGCTGATCGGCTGACCGGCGGGTGTCAGATCCAGCGGGCCGATGTAGAGGTTGCGCAACTGGTCAGGCGGAAACAGCGTGACCCGGCGCCGGCCGGCGACCACGCAGGCGAGGTTGTCGGGGAGGTCCTGATGGGCGGCGATGCGGGTGCGGTTGCCGATCCAGATACTCGCCAGCGGATCGCGCCCATCGAGATCGATCGGATTCGCATCGCGAAACCCCGGCAGCCATGTGTCGAGCGTGGTCGAAGCCACATAGATCGACGGCGGCGCGTCGGCAGTGGCGTAATTGCCCAGCGTGCGCAGCACGACCTCGAGCGGCACCTGCTCGCGGCGGAAATTGAACCCGCGCAGGTCGTCGCTGTAGAAGAAGCGCCCGCCGATCTCCGGCGGTCCCACGGTCGCCGTGACCGGCGGCGCGCCGGGACGCAGGAAACCGGCGAGATAGGGGGCGGCATTTCCGTCGCGCGCGGCGCGGACCATCGGCCAGTCGGCGACGACACCGCGTAGCACCAGCGGCGTTGTACTGCGCAGCACATCGTCCGGCAACGCATCCGCGCGCAGGTCGACGCGTTCGGGAATCGCCTCAGGCTGCGACACGGCGATGGTTCATCCGGTCGATGAGGTCGCGAAAGCGCGACAACGATGCGATCGCCATGTACAGCGGTTCGAGGTGGCCGGCCGCATGCAGGGCGGTGATGGCATCGGTGTCGAGTGCACGCAGCCGCGCCTCGTCGATGATGTGGAAGCCCGAAAGACGATGCGGCTGCCCATCGTCGAGCCGGACATCGAGCGCGAACGGTTCGAGCAGGCCATGCGTCCTGAGCGCGTCGCAGAACGCCGGCAGACGCGCCAGCCCTGCGTGCAGGCGCTGCAGCACATCCTGGACGTGCTGCAGGTAGGGCGTCGAGCCGCCGTGCGGCAGAAACAGCGCCTCACCGGCCTCGCCCTCGACACGCACGCGCGGATCGTCGAGATCGACGTGGATTGTCGGCGCTTCGCCGACGCCGATCAGGAACGGACGGCGGGCCATCGCCAGCGGTACGTGGGGCGCGGCCCAGATACCGTCATCGAGAAACAGATTGCAGCCCTGTTGCAGGCCAAGCAGCGCCAGGGGCTGGATCTTCGTTCCGTCGACGCGGAAGACCACCGGATAGTGGGCCTGCAGATCGCGGAATTCGTCGGGGAAAGTCGCCGCGACCATCACGTCATCGCCGAGCGTTGCGAGGTGGCGTGTGTCGATGCGCAGATGCCGGTGCGCGACCGGATCGAGCTGGACGTGGCGGGTCATCGTCGGCCGGCAGATGGGAACGGACGCAGCATAACGCTGCGAGACAGCAAGGCCGCCGTGCGCATGGCGCACGGCGGCCGATACCGCATCAGAACCGGTAACGCATGCCGAACATGTAACGCGGGCCGGTCTGCGTGGCGAACCGCAGCTGGTTGGTATGCCGCGCGTGCGTGCGGTAGGTCTCGTCGGTCAGGTTGATCGCTTCGGCATGCAGCGAAAACTGCGGCGTGACCTGGTAGCTGATGTTCACGTCGAGCTGGCCATAGGCCTCGGTGTAGTTCGGGTTGGGGCCCTGACCACCGATGCCCGAGAGGAACTCGTCGCGCCAGTTGTAGGCCGCACGCACCTGCCACTGGTTCTTGTCGTAGAACGCGACGACGTTGGCCGAGTCGCTCAGACCGACCATCGGGTACTGGTCGCCGAGGCTGAAGTTGTCGAAGGTCAGGCCGGAATCGACGATTGTGTAGTTCGCCGCAACGCCGAAACCACTCTGGCCGAACATGTGCTGGATGTTGAATTCCCAGCCGTCGAGCGAGTCGGAACGCTGGTTGGCGGGCGTGTTGATGTCGAAGCCCGCGATCGGGTCGGTCGGCAGGCCGACGATGCTGCCGGTACGCTCGCCATTGGCGTTGACGCCGGTGTAGGTCACGCCCGGGTCGCCGGCATGGTTGAGGAAGATGTAGTTGCGGATGCAGACCAGATCCGACGTCGGGCAGCCATTGGCGACCGCGTTGTTCCAGTAGGTGCCGCCGACCGGCGTGTGCAGCTCGAACGGGGTCGAACGCACGATGGTGTCGCTGATGAAGTTGTCGATGTTCTTGCGGAACCAGCCGACCGACACGTAACTCGCCTCGCCGTAATACCACTCGAACGACAGGTCGAAGTTGGTCGACTTGAGCGGCTCGAGCCCCGGATTGCCCTGCGAGCCGTCACCGCCGTCGACGCGCACGATGTTGGCCAGGCTCAGGCCGCCCTGGATCTGCTGCCAGCCGGGCCGGCCGATGGTCTGGCTGTAGCTGCCGCGCAGCACCATGTTCGGCGCCACTTCCAGGCTCATGTCGAGGCTGGGCAGGACGTGGTCGTAGGTGCCGGTCTGGCTGATGAAGTCGCGTTCGCCGTCGTAGACCACGTACAGCTCGTTGGCCGAATCCCAGCTGATGCCGCTGCCCACACGGGCCAGCGCTTCGGAGGTCACGTCGGTTTCCTCGTAGCGCACACCGGCCGCGATCTTGAACGGCATCGACCAGTCGAACTCGGTGCTCCACTGCACGTAGGCCGCCTTGGATTTCTCCTCGGTCCGCAGGTCCTCGGTGAATTCGGTCGGGGCGCGGTACAGCGCATCGTCGCCGGCGATTTCCGCCGCGCGCTGACGCAGACGGTCGAAGTCGAACATCATGAAGCGGCCGGTGAAGCGCGGATCGTTGTGGCCGTCGAAGGCATCGAAGTAACGCGCCATGTCGTCGGCGTAGAAGATGCTGTCGTCGTAATCACCCGGCGAACCCACGCCGCCCCAGGTGTCACGCTGCATGACCGCCGATGCGGTGCGGTTGTTGACCTCGGTCATCGACACGCCGAAGTCGAGGTTGGAGTAGTTCTCGAACTGGAAACGGCCGCCGGCCTGGATCTGCTCGACCTCGGACTTGTTGTAGCTGTTCTGGAACACCGAGCCGGTCACCACGACATCGGACGGCTCGATCTGGTCCACGCCCGGCGGCAGGCCGATCGTGAGGATGGGGAACTCGCCGCTGTAGTCGACCGAGGTCGACGCACGACGGAACGCCGCAGTGCCGAGCACGCCGGCGGAGCCGAACGGGCTGTCGGGGCGGGATTCGGCGGTGGAGTTGTGATAGTCGAGGTGCAGCTTCAGTGAATCGCTGGCATCCCATTCGACATTGAAGCCGGTCGATTCGAGCGTGTTGCGCGTCGCCAGTTCCATGCCGCCCATCGCGATGTCGGCGTAGACCGGGTTGCCGTTCTCGTCGAAGGAGACGTTGTCCTCGCCGTAGTAGATCGGCGCGGCGATCGGGCCGTCGGTCCAGCTGCTGTCGCCGGGGCCGTAGTTGAACCACACCGACAGCTCGTTGCGTTGCTGCTGCACCTTGTTCTCGGCGTAGGTGTAGTCGAGCGTGGTGCGCACGTTGTCGACTGGCTGCCACTGGAACGTCGCCTGGCCGTTGGTGCGCTGGCGCTGCACACCGTTGACGCTGTAGCCGGTGTTTTGCGGACGGCCGTAGATGGTGTCCGGACCGGGGCGGTTTTCGATGCGGTCGTAGCCGGCTTCGCCCGGCAGCGGCAGACGGTTCCACGACGCGGTGTCGTCACCGCGGAACATCGCCCAGCCGTCGGCCACCGAGGCCTGGCTGTAGCCCGAGTCGCGTTCCTGGTAGCTGCCGCTCAACGCGATGCCGAAACGGTTATCGGCGAAGGTGTGGCTGAAGATGCCCGACAGCTCGCCGGTGATCGAATTGCCCGGATAGGCGTCGGGCAGATTGTCGACCGAGGTGTCGTGCACGCCCTTGATGCCGACATTGGCGTGCGAACCGGGGTTGTCGAGCGGGCGCGCGGTCTTGACGTTGATCGTGGCGCCGATGCCGCCGGTCGGGGTCGAGGCGCGGCTGCTCTTGAAGACCTCGATTTCCGACACCGACTCCGACGCCAGGTTCGCGAAGTCGAAGGCGCGGGAATTGGACGTGCCGCCACCGCCCGGACCGAGGTTGGAGGCCGGCATCTGGCGGCCGTTGAGCAGCACCAGGTTGAAGTCAGGGCCGACGCCGCGGACGGTGACCTTGGAGCCTTCGCCCGACGAGGTGCGGTCGATCGACACGCCCGAAATGCGCTGCAGCGACTCGGCAAGATTGGTGTCGGGGAACTTGCCGATGTCCTCGGCGACGATGCCGTCGACAATGCCCTGCGAGTCGCGCTTGAGATTCATCGACGAGGTCAGGCTGCCGCGGATGCCGGTCACGGTGACGCGGTCGAGTTCGGTGGCCTCGTCGCTCGCGGCCGTGTACGGCGTCTGGGTCTGGGTCTGATCGGCGACCTGGGCGGCCAGCGGCGGCGCGAGGGCCAGCAGCAGGGCGGAAGTGAGCAGTCGCTTCTTCGGCGTCGTGTGCAGATGTTTCATGGATCTCCCCTCCCAAGGAATCGCATGCGGATCGAGTTGTGGTGCGCGCGGACCGGAGCGGTGGCGCGTGACGGGCGGATTGAATGCCACGTTGACAGCGTTGTCAACGCGACGGCCGGTTTAGCTGGCGGATCCGACGCCAGGCGCCGGAAACGCATCGAAGCTGTTGCGATGCAGCAGGAAACTGCGCGGCAGGGCGCCCGTCAGTGCCGCGCGGGCGGACGCGGCGCGGCGGTCTCCGTGGCCGGGACGGCAGCTGCGTGCAGGCGCGAACCGCGCAGTCCGTACCAGATGATGTAGACGTAGCAGAGCAGCGGCACGACGAACGCGTGCTGGATGCCGATGCGATCGGCCAGTGCGCCCTGCACCAGCGGAATGATCGCGCCGCCGACGATCGCCATCACCAGCAGGCTCGAGGCCTTGCTGGTCAGCGTGCCCAGGCGCTCGATCGCGGTGGTGAAAATGGTCGGGAACATGATCGAGTTGAACAGGCCGACCGCCAGCGCGCTCCACATCGCCACGCTGCCGGTGGTGGTCATGGTCACCACCAGCAGCACGCAGACCATGCCCGCGGCGAAGCCCAGCAGCTTGCGCGCGTCGATCTTCGTCATCAGCGCCGCGCCGATGAAGCGGCCGACCATCGCGCCGCCCCAGTAGAAGGCGAGGAAACGCGAGGCCGCCGCTTCACTCAGGCCACCGATCTCCGGTTCGGCCATGTAGTTGATCAGGAAGCTGCCGATCGCCACCTCCGCGCCGACGTAGCAGAAGATGCCCAGCACGCCCCAGCGCAGGTGCGGCGTGCGCAGCGCTTCGAGATAGGTGTGGTGCACCGCCGGGCTGGCCTCGGTGGATTCGCGCAAGGACGGAATGCGCATCAGCAGCACGAACACCGCCATCAACAGCAGCCCGCCCGACAGCAGCAGATACGGCATCTCGACCGAGCGGGCCTCGGCCGCGCGATAGGCGGCCTGTTCGGCAGCGCCCATCGCTGCGATCTCGTCGGCGCCGAGCACCGCGCCGACCAGGATCAGCGGGCCGATCAGCAGCGGAAAGACCGTAGTGCCCAGTGAGTTGAGCGCCTGCGCCAGATTCAGGCGGCTGTGCGAGGTCTCCGGGCGACCGAGCAGGCTGATGTAGGGATTGGCCGCCACCTGCAGCAGCGTGATGCCACTGGCGAGCACGAACAGCGCCGTCAGGAACACCCCGTACGAGGGCAGGCGCGCCGCCGGGTAGAACATCGCCGCGCCGATCGACGCGATCACCAGGCCGATCACGATGCCCGCCTTGTAGCCCACGCGTGCCACGACCGCACCAGCCGGCATCGACATCAGGAAATACGCGCCGAAGAACGTGAACTGGATCAGCATCGTCTGCGCGTAGTTCATCGAGAACACGGCCTTGAGATGCGGGATGAGCACGTCGTTGAGGCTGGTCAGGCCGCCCCAGGTGAAAAAGATCAGGCTCACCACCGCGATCGCGGCGGGATTGGACATGGTGCGGGCGTGCGGCGTCATGCGGCGGTACCTCGGCGGGCCTGGACAGGCCAAGCGGACGGGCGAGCGGCGGACGTGCCGTTCGCGACGGGGACCAGACGGGGAAGAGCGTGGACAGGCGGGCACGCGAGCGCCCCGCCGATGGCAGGCATGCCGCAGGGGCGCCTCCGCAACGGGCGCGTCAATCGCAAGCGCAGCATCCTCGATCCTCCCAAATCTCGGACACGGCACCGGTCGGCACCGCGCAGGCGTTGTACCGACTGGCTGACAACGCTGTCAAATGGGATGACGGGCCGGCAGCATGCGGCACGTGGGAGCGACCGCGGATTCGAACGGCACAAGCCCGTGCCCCGTTACGGGCGACGCTGAAGCCTCCAGGCACTCCCACCCCTTCGGCCCCGGCATGGCCGCCGGCATCATCAATGCGACGCACCGGTGCCGGCGCATGTCGGCGCGCCGCCAGCGCCCGCGACAAGGCGGCGCGCCGGCCTGCGTCGCGGCAGGCGAGACGGGGCGACGCGTAGAATGCGCAGATGGATGTCTCGCACTTGCTCGACGGGCTGAACCCGGCCCAGCGCCAGGCCGTCTCGGCCCCCGATTCCCACTTCCTCGTCCTCGCCGGTGCCGGTAGCGGCAAGACCCGCGTGCTGACGCATCGCATCGCCTGGCTCAACGAAGTGGTCGGCGTGCCGACGCACGGCATTTTCGCTGTCACCTTCACCAACAAGGCCGCGGCCGAAATGCGCCACCGCGTTGACGCGCAGCTGCGCAACGGCGCGCGCGGCGCGTGGATCGGCACCTTTCATGGTCTGGCCCATCGCCTGCTGCGCCTGCACTGGCAGGACGCGAAGCTGCCCGAGGGCTTCCAGATCCTCGACAGCGACGACCAGCTGCGGCTGGTCAAGCGCGTGGTGCAGCAGCTCGAACTCGACGACGCGCGCTTCCCGCCGCGGCAGATCGCCTGGTGGATCAACGCGCAGAAGGACGAGGGTCGCCGCCCGCAGCACATCCAGGATGGCGCCGATGAATGGTCGGACGTCATGCGCAAGGTCTATGCGCTGTACCAGGAGCGCTGCGACCGCGCCGGCCTGGTCGACTTTGCCGAAATCCTGTTGCGCGCGCACGAACTGCTGCGCGACACGCCGGCGCTGCTGGCGCACTACCGCCAGCGCTTCGGCCACCTGCTGGTCGACGAATTCCAGGACACCAACGCCATCCAGTACGCCTTCGTGCGCGTGCTGGCCGGCGACACGGGCAAGGTCTTCGTGGTCGGCGACGACGATCAGGCCATCTACGGCTGGCGCGGCGCGAAGGTCGAGAACGTGCAGCGTTTCCTGCGCGACTATCCGGGCGCGGAAACCATCCGCCTCGAACAGAACTACCGCTCCAGCGCCAACATCCTCGGCGCGGCGAACGCGGTGATCGCGCACAACCCCGAGCGCCTGGGCAAGCAGCTGTGGACCGACAGCGGCGAGGGCGACCCGATCGATCTCTACTCGGCCTACAACGAGATCGACGAAGCCCGCTATGTCGTCGAGCGCGCGCTGCAGTGGGTGCGTGACGGTGGCAGCCACGGCGACATCGCGATCCTCTATCGCAGCAATGCACAGTCGCGCGCGCTGGAAGAACAGCTCGTCGCCGAGCAGGTGCCCTACCGCGTCTACGGTGGTGTGCGCTTCTTCGAACGCGCCGAGATCAAGGACACGCTGGCCTATCTGCGTCTGGTCGCCAACCGCGACGACGACGCCGCGTTCGAGCGCGCGGTCAATACGCCGCCGCGCGGCATCGGCGAACGCACGCTCGACGAGGTGCGCCAGCAGGCGCGCGCGCAGGGCATTCCGCTGTGGGAATCGGCGATCCGCTGCGCGCAGGGCAATGTGCTGGCCGGCCGCGCGCGCAATGCACTGGCCGGCTTCGCGCAGCTGATCGACCAGCTGTCGGCCGAGCTCGCAGAGCTCACGCTCAAGGACAAGATCGACCACGTGCTGGCGCGGTCGAACCTGCGCGTGCACTACACCAACGAGTCCAAGGGCAGCGCCGATTCGCGCGTCGAGAACCTCGACGAACTGGTCTCGGTGGCCTCGCGCTTCGTGCGCGGCGACGACGAGGAGAGTGCGCAGCTGACCGAGCTGGTCGCCTTCCTCGCCTACGCCTCGCTCGAAGCCGGCGAAGGCCAGGCCCAGGCCGGCGAGGACGGTGTGCAGCTGATGACCCTGCACAGCGCCAAGGGCCTAGAATTTCCGCTGGTGTTTCTGGTCGGGCTGGAAGAAGGTCTTTTCCCGAGCGCGCGCACCGCAGAGGAAAGCGGTCGGCTGGAGGAAGAGCGCCGGCTGGCCTATGTCGGCATCACCCGCGCGCGCCAGAAGCTGGTGCTGACTTACGCCGAGGCGCGGCGCCTGCACGGCCAGGACATGTTCGGCGTGCCCTCGCGTTTCCTCCGCGAGATCCCGCCGGCGCTGCTGCATGAAGTGCGGCCCAAGGTGCAGGCCACGCGCGCCTCGTTCCCGCAGCGCCAGCGCGACATGGGCCACGCCAGCCTTGCGCCGTCGGTGGGCGTGCGCATCGGCCAGAACGTCAGCCACGCCAAGTTCGGCGCCGGCACCGTGATCGACATCGAAGGCGACGGTGCGCATGCGCGCGTGCAGGTCAACTTCGACGACGCCGGCAGCAAGTGGCTGGTGCTGGCTTACGCGAACCTGCAGCCGGCTTGATCCGGCGTCCTGTCGCGCCTGCCATCCGGTGCACCTGCGGTGCCCGGCATTCGCCCGTCCGCCGCGCGTTCTGCATTCCGACGCGCACGCTGCGGCGCGCGACGGACCTCGGACAGGCTCCCGAACGCCGGTATCCGATCAGGCCGACGGCGGATCCGGGCGTCGCGTGCGCGACACGGCCTTGACGATGCCCAAGCCCAGCAGCACGATCACGCCGACGCCGATCCACTGCGGGGCCAGGCCGGCGAGATGGGCGCCGTAGGCAAGCCCGCCGATCAGCACGAGCATGCCCACGAGATAGATCGAGAACGAAGACATCGGCCGCTCCAGTCGTAGATGACGGCGGGATGCTAGCGAGGCCGGTGTGAGGGCGATCCGCATTCAGCTGAACCGGTGGCATCGCCACCGGACGGGCTCATTCCCGGATCTCGAAGTCCGGATTCTCGTCCAGCGCGCCGTCCCCATCGACGACAATCCAGCGCGTGCCGTCCTTGTCGAACAGCACCGGCACGGGGTCGCGGAACAGCGGCCGACGCACGAAGCGCAGCGTCCAGCCGAAGAGTTCCAGCGTGGCGATCGCGTTCGCCTGCGCGGCCGTGAGGCCGGCGCGGAGCGTCGCGTGGTCGGGGGCGTCGGGGCTGCGGCGTTCGGGGGTCATCGGAACCTCGGGCGTCGGCGACAGCCTCCGTGCGTCGCGCGTGTGTGCATGCTACGTGAATACGCGCGGGCGGCCAAACGGATGATCCATGACCTTCCGGCCACGCCCGGGACGCGATGTGCCGGTACGCTGGGCGGCCCGGCGGCCGCGACCCGGCCGCCCCGATCCGGAGACTCGTCCATGGCGTCACCCACGCCCCCCGCCGCCCGCCGGGCGCGCACCCTGCTCGCCGCCATCGTCGGCGGTCTGCTGCTGTCACCCGTCGCTTTCGCGGCCGAAGGCATGTGGACGCTCGACAACCTGCCCAAGGCGCAACTGCAGCAGCAGTTCCAGTTCTCGCCCGACCAGCACTGGATCGATCACGCGATGCAGTCCTCGGTGCGTCTGGCCGGCGGCTGCTCGGGGTCGTTCGTCTCGCCCGACGGGCTGGTGCTGACGAATGCGCACTGCGTGGTCGGCTGCGTGCAGGGCCTGTCTTCGCCGCAGCGCGATCTGCAGAACGACGGCTTCGTGGCCGACGCCCGCGGCGAAGAGCTGCAGTGCCCGGCCGAGGAGCTCAACGTGCTGCGCGAGATCACCGACGTCAGCACGCGGCTGGCCAAGGCGGCCGACGGCAAGCAGGGACAGGCCTACGTCGAGGCGCGCAACGCCGAGAAGAGCCGCATCGAATCCGAGTGCGTCGGCGACGACGAGGCCAAGACCCGCTGCGACGTGGTCGAGCTGTACAACGGCGGCCAGCAGCATCTCTACCGCTACCACCGCTATTCCGACGTGCGCCTGGTGTTCACCCCCGAATACTCGGTCGGCTTCTTCGGCGGCGATCCCGACAATTTCAACTTCCCGCGCTACAACCTCGACGCCGCGCTGCTGCGCGCCTACGAGGACGGCAAGCCGGCGAACGTCGAACACCACTTCACGCTGAAGCCCGAAGGGGCCGAAGCCGGTGAACTGGTCATGGTCACCGGACATCCGGGCCGCACCCAGCGTCAGCTCACCGTCGCGCAGCTCGAAACCGTGCGCGACGTCAGCCTGATCAACAACCTGCTGTGGCTGGCCGAACGCCGCGCGATGCTGGGCCAGTACGGCCGCACCGGCGAGGAAGCCACGCGCCAGGCGCAGTCGGACCTCACCTTCACCGACAACAGTTACAAGGTCTTCCGCGGCCAGCTGCAGGCGCTGCTCGATCCGCAGGTGTTCGCCGGCAAGCGTGCCGAGGAAGCGCGCCTGCGCGAGGGCGTGGACGCCGCGCCGTGGAACGAGGTCGAAGCGGCGCAGGTTGTCGCGCGCCAGCTCGCCGTGCCCTACATGCTGCTCGAGCAGGGCCGCGGCTTCGACTCGCGCCTGTTCGGCATCGCCCGCACCCTGGTGCGCGGCGGCGCCGAGCGCGCCAAGGCCAACGATGCGCGCCTGCCCGAGTACCAGGACGCCGGTCAGGGCCGCCTGCGCCAGACGCTGATGAGCAAGGCGCCGGTGTATCCCGAGTACGAGATCGCCAAGCTGACCTGGTCGCTGACCAAGTTCCGCGAACTGCTCGGCACCGACGATCCGCTGGTGAAGGCGGTGCTCGGCACGCAATCGCCGGCGCAGGTCGCCACCGCGCTCGTCGAAGGCTCGAAGCTCGCCGACGTCGCCGAGCGCGAGCGTCTGTGGAACGGTGGTGCGGCCGCGATCGAGGCGTCCGACGATCCCTTCATCCGTCTCGCCCGCACGCTGGATGCGCCCGCGCGCGCGGTGCGCCAGCGCCAGGAGTCGGAGGTGGCGTCGATCGAATCGCGCGCCGCCACGCAGATCGCCAAGGTGCGCTTCGAGAAGCTCGGCACCACGGTCTACCCGGATGCGACCTTCACCCTGCGCCTGTCCTACGGCGACGTCGCCGGCTGGGAGGAGAACGGCAAGGCGATCGAACCGTTCACGACGATGGGCGGCGTGTTCGCGCGCAACACCGGCGCCGAGCCGTACGCGCTGCCGCAGCGCTGGCTGGATGCGGAAGGAAAAATCGCCAAGGACACGCGTTTCAACTTCGTCAGCACCAACGACATCATCGGCGGCAATTCGGGCAGCCCGGTGATCAACCGCGATGCGCAGGTCATCGGCCTGGCCTTCGACGGCAATATCCACTCGCTGGGCGGCAGCTTCTGGTACGACCCCACGCTCAACCGCACGGTGTCGGTGCACAGCGCGGCGATCATCGAATCGTTGAAGTCGGTGTACGGCGCCGATGCGCTGGTGAACGAATTGCTGCAGAAGTAAGACGCCATTACAGGCGGTACGCGAACGGCGCTCCGGTCATCCGGGGCGCCGTTTTTTTTAGGGATTCTGACTTTCCGCAGGAGCGCGTGCACACGATGGCCCTGCGTCGGGAACGCCTCTCGCGCGCAAGCGCGCTCCTACACGGAGCGGTAGTGTGCTGCCCGCAGAATGACGCGCGCCTGGCGAAGCCCGCTGCTGCCAAGCCGGTCCGACTGAAGCCCCTGTAGGAGCGCGCTCGCGCGCGAGGCGCCTTTTCCGGTCAATCCAATCGCGCGCGAGCGCACTCCTACAGAGTCACGACGTGCCCATTCACGGCGCTGTCGATGCCGGCCTGCAGCACGCGCATCACATCGAGCGCTTCGGTGAGCGAAACCGGCGGCGCGGCATCGCGCGCAATCGCATCGCGCACACCGAGGTAGAACGCGCGGTAGTCACCGGCCGGCGTCGGCGAAGCCGCGTCGGCCAAGGTGCCATCGGCGTCCACCCGCAGCAGCCGGCCGGGCGCTGGATCCACTCCCCAGCCCTCCCCACCGGGCGCCGTGCCCGCGCGCAGCGCCGCTTCCTGCGGGTCGAGTCCATGCTTGAACCAGCTGCCGCAGGTGCCGTGCACCGCGAACCGCAGGCCCGCGCCCGGCACCAGGGCGCCGGCATGCAGCACCACGCGCAAGCGGGGATACCGCAGCACCACGTGGAACCAGTCATCGATCTCGGCGCCGCTGCGCTGGATCGCGATGTCCGCCTGCACCGCTTCCGGCGGGCCGAACAGTTGCAGCGCCTGGTCGACCAGGTGCGGACCCAGGTCCAGCCACAGCCCGGCGCCCGGGCCGGCGCGTTCGCGCCAGCGGTCGGGCACCACGGGCCGGAAGCGGTCGAAGTGCGAATGCAGCTCGGCGATCTCGCCCAGAACGCCGGCATCCACCAATGCCCGCAGAGCCAGGAAGTCGGCATCCCATCGCCGGTTCTGGAACACGGCGAGCATCCGGCCCGAATCGCGAGCCGCCGCCGCAACGGTCTGCGCCTCGGTCAGATCGATCGCGAAAGGCTTGTCGACGACAACGTGCTTGCCGGCCGCAAGCGCGGCCATTGCCAGCGGCGCGTGCGTGGCGTTGGGAGAGGCGATGACGACCAGGTCGATCGACGGGTCCTCGAACGCCGCCTGCGGCGATGCGACGACGCGCACCTCGGGCAGGTCCGCATGCACCTTGCCCGCATCGCTGGACACGATCGTCCGCAGTGCCAGCCCGGGTGTCGCCTCGATCAGCGGTGCATGGAACACCCGGCCCGCCAGGCCGTAGCCGACCAGCGCGACGCGTACGGCTTCGCTCACGGGGTTTACCAGCTGAACAGTTCGAAGTAGGTCTGGGGCACGTCGTCGCGGTCGCCGTCGATGCTGCCGTCGCCATCGCGGTCGTAGAGGAAGTACGCCGGTCCGCGCGAGGGCACGACCTGCACCGCGCGCAGCTGACCGTTGATGCGGTATTCGGTGATCTGGTCACCGTTCGACTCGGTGCGCGTCACCTGCTGCGCATCGGGCGGAATGCCGTCCGGCCAGGCGCCGTCGCCGGTGGTCGCGCATGCGGTCAGGCCGAGCAGAGCGGCGGCGAGCAGGGCGGTGCGGATGCGGTGCATGGCGGACTCCGGCGGCAGGCATGGCGCGACAGTATGCGGCCGCATGCATGGTGCGCGGGTGACGCGTCGCACGGGCTGCGCCGGGTGCGGCGGTAGAATCCCGGGATGAAACGCCTGATCCTGATCGACGGGTCCTCGTACCTGTATCGCGCCTTCCACGCGCTGCCGCCGCTGTCCAACGCCGACGGCGAACCGACCGGCGCGCTGTTCGGCATCGTCAACATGCTGCGCGCGACCACCAAGGAAGCGCCGGACTTCGCCGCCTTCGTCGTCGATGCGCCGGGCAAGACCTTCCGCGACGATCTCTTTGATCAATACAAGGCCAACCGTCCGCCGATGCCCGACGACCTGCGCGCGCAGGTCGAGCCGATGTGCGCCATCGTCGAGGCGCTGGGTTTTCCGATCCTGCGCGTGGGCGGCGTGGAAGCCGACGACGTCATCGGCACGCTGGCGCTGCAGGCCAGCGAGGCCGGCATCGATGTGACCATCTCCACCGGCGACAAGGACTTCGCCCAGCTGGTGCGCCCGCGCGTGACCCTGGTCAACACCATGAGCGGCAGCCGCATGGATTCCGAAGCCGCGGTGCTCGACAAGTTCGGTGTGCGGCCTGACCAGATCGTCGACATGCTCGCCTTGATGGGCGACAGCATCGACAACATTCCCGGCGTGCCCAAGTGCGGGCCGAAGACCGCGGCCAAGTGGCTGGCCGAATACGAATCGCTGGACGGCGTGATCGCCAACGCTGTGAACATCAAGGGCAAGATCGGTGACAACCTGCGCGAGGCGCTGCCGCAGCTGCCGCTCAGCCGCACGCTGGCGACGATCAAGACCGACGTGGCGCTCGACTGCACGCCCGAGTCGCTGGTGCTGCGCGGGCGTGATGCTGACACCTTGCGCGGCCTCTACGCCCGCTACGGCTTCACCCAGGCCTTGCGTGAACTCGAAGGCGGCGATGCCGCGCCTGCCGCCGCGGCAACGGCCACGCCCGTGCAGGCGCCGGCGTCGCTCGATCCCGCGCTCGCCGGACCGGGCGAGTACGAGGCGGTGCTGACGCAGGCGCAGCTCGACGACTGGATCGCCAGACTGCAGGCCGCCGACGAATTCGCGTTCGACACCGAAACCGACGCGCTCGATGCGATGCGCTCGGGTCTGGTGGGCATCAGCCTGGCGGTGGAACCGGGGCGTGCAGCGTACATTCCGCTGGCGCACGACTACCCGGGCGTGCCGGCGCAGCTCGACCGCGACCATGTGCTCGCCGCGCTGCGGCCGCTGCTCGAGGATCCGGCCAAACGCAAGCTCGGCCAGCACGGCAAGTACGACATCCACGTGCTGCGCCGGCATGGCATCGACGTGCAGGGCTACGCCGACGACACGCTGCTGGAAAGCTTCGTGCTCGACGCCGGTATCGCCCGCCACGACATGGACGCGCTGGCGCGGCGCCACCTGGGCATCGAAACGGTGTTGTTCGAGGACGTGGCCGGCAAGGGCGCCAAGCAGATTTCCTTCGCCCAGGTCGCGCTCGACGATGCGGTCCGTTACGCCGCCGAGGATGCCGACATCACCCTGCGCCTGCATCGCGTGCTGGGGCCGCGCGTGGCCGCGGACGCCGGGCTTGCCCGCGTGTATGGCGAGATCGAGATGCCGCTGGTGCCGGTGCTCGCGCGCATCGAGGCCAACGGCGTCAAGGTCGACGTCGAGGAACTGCGCCGCCAGAGCGCCGATCTGTCGCGGCGCATGCTCGCCGCCCAGCAAAAATCGACCGAACTCGCCGGGCGCGCGTTCAACCTCGATTCGCCCAAACAGGTCTGCGCGTTGCTGTTCGACGAGCTCGGCCTGCCGGCCGTGGTCAAGACGCCCAAGGGCCAGCCGAGCGCGAACGAAGAAGCGCTCGAGGCGATCGCCGACCAGCACGAGCTGCCGCGGGTGATCCTCGAGTACCGCAGCCTGGCCAAGCTGCGCGGCACCTATACCGACAAGCTGCCGGGCATGATCAATGCCGACACCGGTCGCGTGCACACCAGCTATCACCAGGCCGGCGCTGCAACCGGGCGCCTGTCCTCGTCCGATCCCAACCTGCAGAACATCCCGATCCGCACCGACGACGGGCGCCGCATCCGCCGCGCCTTCGTCGCGCCCGAAGGCCGGCGCCTGATCGCCTGCGACTACTCGCAGATCGAACTGCGGATCATGGCCCACCTGTCGGAAGACCCGGGTCTGGTGCGGGCATTCGAGTCGGGCGTGGACATCCACCGGGCGACTGCGGCCGAGGTGTTCGGGCGTGCGCTCGAGGACGTCACCAGCAACGAGCGCCGCGCCGCCAAGGCGATCAACTTCGGCCTGATGTACGGCATGAGTGCGTTCGGTCTGGCGCGCAACCTCGGCATCGGCCGCGGCGAGGCGCAGGACTACATCGCGCTGTATTTCTCCCGCTATCCGGGCGTGCGCGACTTCATGGAGCGCACCCGCCAGCAGGCGCGCGAACGCGGCTATGTCGAAACCGTGTTCGGTCGCCGGCTTACGCTCGACTTCATCCAGAAGGGCAATGCCTCCCAGCGGGCCGGCGCCGAGCGCGCGGCGATCAACGCGCCGATGCAGGGCACGGCGGCCGACATCATCAAGCGCGCGATGGTGTCGATCGACGCCTGGATGGCCGACTACGCCGATCGCGCCCGGATGATCCTGCAGGTGCACGACGAACTGGTGTTCGAGGCGGACATCGATTTCGTCGACACCTTGCTCGCCGAGGTCGTGGCGCGGATGGTCGGTGCGGCCGAACTGCGGGTGCCGCTGGTTGTCGATTGCGGAACCGGCGCCAATTGGGACGAGGCGCACTGACACATTTCGGGGGCGCAATCGCTATGCCGATTTTGGCGGTGCGCGGACCTTTCGGGACGGGAGTAAATGCGCCCTGAATCCAACAGAAAATTAACCGGAATCTTCACGATCCATCCATCCGCGGAATGGTCTTATGATCCTCGACAGATGCAAGGTCTGTCGCAGATCGCTTCCTTCCCCTGGAGTGATCGACCGGAACCATCAGGCGTCTCCCCGCGCCCGGTTCCCCGAGCCCCGTAGGCCCCCCCTGCCTGCGGGGCTTTTTTATGTCTGAAATTCAGCGAATCCGCCCTGTAGGAGCGCGCTTGCGCGCGAAGCTTGCTACTGCCGGATAGGGACTCGAAAAGCTGTCGCGGGAAGCCACTCGCGCGCAAGCGCGCTCCTACAGGGGCATGTCGGAGAGTCAGAACGGGGCTGGGCAGGCGATTCGCACGATGTCGCCACTGGCCGGGTGGGCGAGCGTCAGGGCTTCGGCGTGCAGCAGCAGCCGCGGTGCGCGGGCGAGGGCGGCCGGGGGCGCATACAGCGCATCGCCGAGGATGGGATGGCCGATTGCCTGCAGGTGCACCCGCAGCTGGTGGCTGCGTCCGGTTTCGGGCATCAGCGCCAGGCGGGCGCAGCGCGTGCCGTCCAGCGCGTGCCCCCGCCCGAGAACGATCCACTCCGTACTGGCGGGTTTGCCGGACACCGCGTCGACCATCTGCCGTGGCCGATTGGGCCAGTCGGCGAGCAGCGGCAGCTCGATCCGCCCGGCGCTCTCCTCGGGCCAGCCATCGACGAGTGCGATGTAGCGCTTGTCCACACGCCGTTGCGCGAAGGCATCGCCGAGGGTCCGCTGCGCCGCCAGGCCGCGCGCGAACACGATGACGCCGGAAGTCGCCTGGTCGAGCCGGTGCACGACGCGCGCATCGGGCCACTGCGCCAGCACGCGGGTCGCCAGACAGGCCTGCTTGTCCGCGCCGCGTCCGGGCACCGAGAGCAGCCCGCTGGGCTTGTCGAACGCGAGCAGCTGCGCGTCGGCATGCAGCACCTGCAGGCAGTCGGGCACCACGTCCGGATGCGCGGCCCATTCGGCGTGCATGGCGGTCAGGCCAGCTCGGCGAGCCAGTCGCGCGGGCGCAGGTAGTCGGCCAGACGCGTCTCGTCGCTGCCGGCCTCGGGCGCGTAGCCGTATTCCCAGCGTACGAGCGGCGGCAGGCTCATCAGGATCGACTCTGCGCGTCCGCCCGACTGCAGGCCGAACAGCGTGCCACGGTCGTAGACGAGGTTGAATTCGACGTAGCGGCCACGACGGTAGAGCTGGAACTGGCGCTCGCGCTCGCCGTAGGGCGCATGCTTGCGGCGCTCGACGATCGGCAGATAGGCGTCGAGGAAGCCATCGCCCACTGCGCGCATGTAGGCGAAGTCGGCGTCGAAGTCCTCGTGCAGGTCGTCGAAGAACAGGCCGCCAACGCCGCGCGTCTCGCCGCGATGACGCAGGAAGAAATAGTCGTCGCACCAGCGCTTGTGGGCGTCGTAGCGCGCCTGTCCGCCGAAGGGCTCGCACAACGCGCGCGCGACACGGTGCCAGTGCAGCACGTCCTCGTCGACGGGATAGAACGGTGTCAGGTCGAAGCCGCCGCCGAACCAGGCGGCGACGGTTTCGCCGTCACGCATCGCACGGAAGTGGCGCACGTTGGCGTGCGTGGTCGGCAGGTGCGGGTTGCCTGGGTGGAACACCAGCGAGACGCCACAGGCGCGCCACGAGGCACCGGCGAGTTCGGGCCGGTTGGCGCTGGCCGAAGGCGGCAAGGCCGTACCGGAGACGTCGGAGAAACCGATACCGGCCTGCTCGAACACCGCGCCGTCGCGCAATACGCGGGTGCGGCCGCCGCCGCCCTCGGCGCGCTCCCACAGGTCTTCGGTGAAGCGCGCCTGGCCGTCGGCAGCCTCGATGGCGTGGCAGATCCGGTCCTGCAGGCCGGTGAGGTAGTCGCGGACGCTGTCGAAAGAGTTCATGGCGCGCATTGTAGGCGCCGCCCCGACGGCGACATTGATCCTGATCAAGCCGGCGGAGCGTCCGCCGTCGCGATGCGCGTGCGTTCACCGGTCATGCCCACCGTGCGCGAGCGCGCCGCTACATGGAGCGGCTGTGGGCGTTGCGCCAGCATTCCAGCTTGAGGGCCAGGTCGGCGGCGCTGTGACCGAAGGTGTCGGGCAAGGCACCGTCAAAGCCCGTCAGCCCCTGATTGAGCTGACGGAGCTTCTGCGCGACGCCGACGTGATCGGCAAAGTCGATGCCGACCGTCGTATGCAGGCCGACGCGCGTGGGGCCGAAGCGCACCACGTCGCACCAGCGCCAGCGCGTGACCCTGAAAAGTGAACGCAGCTCGATGCCGTCGGCGTCGAGCCGCAGATACGTCGCGCCGGGCAGCAGCGCGACCAGGGCGACCAGCGCGCACAGGCCGAAGAAGCCACCGCCGATCCACGCGATCAGCGGATGACTGCCTGCGATCGCGACCGCCAACCACACCAGGGCCGCGGAGATCGCCAGCAGCGTCAGCATCTTCCACGGCGCGGGCCGCAGCAGCTCGAACGGCGGCAGCGGCCCGCCCGGGTTCACTTGAGCGTGCGCTCGAACAGCTCGTAGATGCGGCGGTACTGGTCGTACCACGAGGCCGGGTGCTGATAGGCGTGGCGTTCCAGCGGATAGCTGGCCAGTTCCCACTTGTCCTTGCGCAGCTCGATCAGGCGCTGCGCCATCATCACGGAGTCCTTGTAGAACACGTTGTCGTCGATCATGCCGTGGGCAATCAGCAGGTGGTCCTGCAGACGGTCGGCGTACTCCATCGGCGAAGACTTCAGATACGCCTCGGGGTCGATCTCGGGCGTGTTGAGGATGTTCGCGGTGTAGGCGTGGTTGTACTGCGACCAGTCGGTGACCGGGCGCAGCGCGGCGCCGGCCTTGAACGTGCCCGGCTCGCGCATCAGCGCCATGAAGGTCATGAAGCCGCCGTAGCTGCCGCCGTAGATGCCGACGCGGTCACGGTCGGCCTGGTGGTTGTCGACCAGCCAGTCGATGCCGTCGAGGTAATCCTCGAGTTCCGGATGGCCCATCTGCCGGTAGATCGCCGTGCGCCAGTCACGGCCGTAGCCGCTGGAGGCGCGGAAATCGAGATCCAGCACGATGTAGCCCTGCTGCACCAGCAGGTTGTGGAACATCTGCTCACGGAAGTAGTTCGGATAGCGCTCGTGCACGTTCTGCAGGTAGCCGGCGCCGTGCACGAACAGCACGACCGGATACTTGCGACCGGGCTCGTAGTTCTTCGGGCCGTAGAACTTGCCCCATACCGTGCCCGCGCCGTGCTTCGACGGCACCTGCACGTACTCGGGCTGCAGCCAATCGAAGGCTTTGTACTCGGCGGTGCGGGTGTCGGTGAGCACGCGCACGTTGCCACCGGCGACATCGGCCACGGCCAGCTGCTGCGGCACGTAGCTGCTGGAGGTGCGCAGCAGTAGACGGGTCTCGTCGGGCGAGAGGCTGAAATCGTCGACGTTACCGGTGCTGGTGACCTCGGCGACGGTGCCGTTCGATGCGCTGCAGACGTCGTAGCGGCCCGGCCACTGGCGGTTGCACAGGAAGAAGAACCGCGTGCCGTCACGCGACATCACCGGGGACGAGACTTCCCAGTTGCCCGAGGTCAGCGCACGCGTGCGGCTGCCGTCGTTGAGGTAGAGGTGCGCATAGCCCGACTCCTCCGACATCAGCCACAGCGTGCGGTTGTCGGGCAGCCAGCCGAATTCGTTGAAGTCCCAGTTGATCCAGCCCGGATCGGTCAGGCGGTGCCGGCTCTGCAGCGTGGCCGCGGACAGGTCGACGCTGGCGATCCAGCGGTCCTTGTTGTCGACCGAATGGATCGACAGCGCCACGTTGCGCCCGTCTTCGCTCCAGCGGATCGCCCCGCCACCGCCGCCGCGGCCGTCGAGCTCCAGCCGCACCGGGCGATTGCCCTCGAGCGCGTCCTTGCCGGCGGCGCGGCGCAGGTCGGCCAGCGGATCGGCGCCGATACCGGGCAGGGCATCGGTCTTGAGTTCGCGCGCGATGCCGGTGGTCAGATCGACCAGCCACAGCGTGTGCGGCAGCGGGTCGTTGCGGCCCACGCGCGTGCGCACGTCCTCGAATTCCTCGTAGCCCGATTCGGTGACGTAGCGCGGCATCTTGCCCTCGCGCCCTTCGTCGCCGTTCTTGGCGCTGGTGACCACGATCAGGCGGTCACCAGCGGGCGAGAGCGCGCTGCCGGCGATGTCCACGTCCTTGCCGAGGAACACCGGACCCGGCGCACGGCTGGCGTCGGCGCGGCGCCAGTCCTCGTTCTGGGCACGCACTTCGTCGCGGCGGTCGCGCTCCACGCGCAGGGTTTCGATCATCCGCAGCTGACGCTCGCGCAGGACGTCGGCCTTCGGCGGCTTGGCCGGATCGTCCTCGGCCTTGAGGCTGGCGAGCTGCGTGGTGCCGCGCTGCGCTTCCCAGCCGAACCAGTCGTTGCCGGTGCGCCAGACGAGGCCGCCGGCGGGCGTCCACTGCGGCTGCGCCTCGGTCGCGTCGGTGCGCGTGACCTGGGTGAGCTGGCCGTTGCGCAGGTCGCGCACGAACAGATCGCCATTGCGCAGGAAGGCCATGCGCGTGCCGGTCGCATCGATGATCGGATCCTGTCCGTCGATGTCGGCGCGAGTGCTGTCCTCGACACGTGTGGCCGCGCCACCGGCGAGTGCCTGCATCCAGGTATCGCGCACGTTGCTGCCGTCGCGCTTGAGTGCGTAGTACGCCGACTGGCCGTCCCAGCGCCACCAGGCGCGTTCGACCGGTGCGCCGATCCAGTCCGGATCGGCCATGATCCGGTCCATCGTCAACTCCTGCGCGGGTTGCGCGAGGGCGATGGGGGATACGAGGGCGCAGGCGAGCACCCAGCTCAGCGGCAGTCGACGCATTCGATGGTTCCGTGATGGACGAAGAGGCCGAAGTGTAACGGTCGGTGCGCGCCGGGACTTGCCGAGGGCGGCGGCGGGCGCCTGCGTCGAACGGCCACGCGGCAACGTGCCGCATCCTGTTTTCACGGGCCGACGCGCAGACTCGCACCGCGCCGCCACCCGGAGTTCCGCTTGGACGCCTTGCTGCTGTCGCGCATCCAGTTCGGATTCGTGATCTCTTTCCACGTGCTGTTTCCGGCTTTCACGATCGGCCTGTCGAGCTGGCTGGCGTTCCTGGAATGGCGCTGGCTGCGCACGCGCGACGATGTCTGGCGCGAGCTGTATTTCTTCTGGATGCGGATCTTCGCCGTGTCCTTCGGCATGGGCGTGGTGTCGGGCATCGTCATGAGCTTCCAGCTCGGCACCAACTGGTCGGCGCTGAGCGTGGCGGCAGGCAACATCCTCGGGCCGCTGCTGAGCTACGAAGTGCTCACCGCGTTCTTCCTCGAGGCGAGCTTCCTCGGCGTGATGCTGTTCGGCTGGGGGCGGGTGTCGGAGAAGCTGCACTTCCTGTCGACGTGCCTGGTCGCGGTCGGCACGCTGATCTCGACGTTCTGGATCCTCTCGGCCAACAGCTGGCTGCACACGCCGGCCGGCTACGAGCTCGTCGACGGCGTGTTCCACCCCGCCGACTGGATGGCAGTGATCTTCAACCCCTCGTTCCCGTATCGACTGGCGCACATGGCGCTGGCGGCGTTCATCACCACGTGCTTCGTCATCGGCGGCGTAGCGGCGTGGTATCTGCGCCGTGGCGAGCACGTGGACGCAGCGACGCGCATGCTCAAGCTGTCGGTCGCATTCGCGGCGATCACCGTGCCGCTGCAGATCGTGGTCGGCGACCTGCATGGCCTGAAGACCGGCGAGGTGCAGCCGGTGAAGCTCGCGGCGATGGAGGCGCACTGGCACGAAAGCGCACCCGGCGAAGGCGTGCCGCTGGTCGTATTCGCGGTGCCGAACGCCGAGGAAGAACGCAACGACTTCGAGCTTGCGATTCCCCGCCTCGGCAGCGTGATCCTGACCCACAGCTGGGACGGCACCATCGCGCCACTGGCCGCAGTGCCGCGCGACGAGCGTCCACCGGTCGCGCCGGTGTTCTACGCATTCCGGGTGATGGTCGGCATCGGCATGGCGATGCTGCTGCTCACCGTGGTGTCGCTGTGGGCATGGCGCCGGCGCTGGCTGTTCGAGTCGAGGTGGCTGTTGAACACCTGGCGGCTGATGGCCCCGAGCGGCTTCATCGCCGTGCTGGCCGGCTGGTTCGTGGTCGAGATCGGCCGCCAGCCCTGGGTGGTCCAGGGGCTGCTGCGCACGGCCGATGCGGTCAGCGACATCGACCGCACCAGCGTGATCATTTCGCTGACCTCGTTCGTGGCCGCCTATGCGGTGGTGTTCGGCGCGGGCGGCGGCTACATCCTCAAGATGATCCGCAAAGGTCCGCAGCCTTTCGACGACGGTCCGGACCACGACGAAGGCGAACGCACGCCGATGCGGCCGATCTCGGCCGCCGACGGCCCGGTGGGGGACGACTGATGGACTTCGACCTGCAGACCGCCCTGCCGGTGGCGTGGTTCGCCGTGATCGGCTTCGGCGTGCTGATGTACGTGCTGCTCGACGGCTTCGTGCTGGGGCTGGGCGTGCTGGCGCCGTTCGCCGAGGACGGCGAGCAGCTCGACCACATGATGAACACCGCAGCGCCGATCTGGGACGGTAATGAGACCTGGCTGGTGCTCGGCGGCGCGGGCCTGCTGGCGGCGTTCCCGCGCGCCTACGCGATCATCCTGTCGGCGCTGTATCTGCCGGTGCTGCTGATGCTGATCGCGCTGGTGTTCCGCGGCGTCGCCTTCGAATTCCGCTTCAAGGCGCGGCGCGGCAAGCGGTTCTGGGGCGGGGCGTTCGCGCTGGGGTCGCTGCTGGCGGCGTTCGCGCAGGGCGTGATCCTCGGTGCGCTGGTCGAAGGCATGCCGCTGGAAGAAGGCAAGTACGCCGGCGGCGCGCTCGACTGGTTCAGTCCGTTCTCGATGCTGACCGGCGCTGCGGTGGTGTTCGGCTACGCGCTGCTCGGCAGTACCTGGCTGATCCTCAAGACCGAGGGACGCCTGCAGCTGATCGCGCGCACGCTCACCCGGCCGCTGGTGCTGGTGGTGGCCGCGTTCATGGGACTGGTCAGCGCCTGGCTGCCGTTCCTGGACTCGCGGCTCATGGCGCGCTGGTTCGAGGACGGCAATTTCTGGTGGCTCTCGCCGGTGCCGGTGCTCGCGCTGGCCAATGCGGTCCTGCTCTGGCGCGCCGCCATGCGCGAAGGCCGCGACGCGCGGCCGTTCCTGCTGACACTGGCGTTCTTCGGGCTGGGATTTGCCGGGCTGGTGCTGGGCATGTGGCCCAACATCGTGCCGCCGGCGCTGAGCATCTGGGAGGCCGCGTCGCCACCGTCCTCGCAAGGATTCGTGCTGGCGGGGCTGGTGGTGCTGTTGCCGCTGATCCTCGGTTACACGGCCTGGTCGTATCGCGTGTTCCGCGGCAAGGTGGCCGCCGACGCCGGTTATCACTGAACACCGCGTCGACGCAGGCCCGCCGGAGCGCCGGCATCGCGATACCCAAGGGCGACCTTTTGCCGCACAATCCTGCGTGTTTCCGCGGCACTCCGGCCATGCACGCCTTCGTCTACAAAAGCCAACGCCAGGCGGACACCTATGTGTTCCTCGCCACGCGCGACGCATTCGACGTCCTGCCCGGGCCGGTGCGCGCGCAGCTGGGCGCGTTGACCTTCGTGCTCGATGTGGCGCTGGTGCCCGGGCGTCAGCTCGCGCGCGGCAATGCCGACCAGGTCCGCGCACAGCTGCAGTCGCAGGGGTTCCATCTGCAGATGCCGCCGCGCGCCGCCGCCGATCCGATGACCGGGGACTGGGGCACCGATGCCTGAGTCTCCGTCGCGGCCCGTCGCCGCGCCCACGCGCTCGCTTCTGATGCTGCTGCTGGCCGGTGGTGCGCTGTTCGCGCTGTCGGTGATCGGCGGCCCGGTCGCGGCTGTCTCGGCCGCGCTCGCGCAACCGGCGCTGGCGCTGGCGGTACGCGGCTGGCGCAATCGCGCAGTGCCCGCGGGTTCTGCATTGCGGACCGATCTGCTGTCGCTGGCGGCTGCATGGGGCATCGCGGTCGCGGGCGTGGCCGCTCTCGTCGCGTGGCCGCTCTCGGCGCTGCGACATGGCGGTGAACTCGGCGCGGCGCTCGCACTGAGCGTGGCGGTCGGCCTGGCGGTGATCGGCTTCTGGCGGACCTGGCCGCTGTGGCATGCGCTCGAGCGCGATGGCGGCACGCTGCGCATGCACTGGCACGCGCTGTCGGAGCGCGACACCGGCCACTGGCGTGGCGTCGGCGCCGCGCTGTGCGTCGCCGCGATCGTCGCCCTGGTGCTGGCGCCGGCGTGGTTGCCCGGTGGCGGGCCCGGCCCTCGCGCGGGCCTGGCGACCCTGGCCGCACTCGCGTCACTCGGCCTGCATGCCGTGCTGCAGCGGATCACGCCGCCGCCCGCGCCTGCGATCGAGATCGTCGAAATGCAGGCCGATCCGGCCGTCGCCCTGTCGGAAATCCCGTCCGACGCCGCGCCCGACATCGCGCTCTACGCCGCCGCGCGGGCCGGACGTGTCGATCGCGCGCTGGCGCTGATCGAGGCCGGTGCCGACGTGCGCGCGCTGCCGGCCGCCGACGAGCGCGACCAGCGCAGCCTGCCCGTGCTGGCCGCGGTGCTGCCCGACCTGCGTCTGCTGCGCGAACTGATCGCGCGCGGCGTCGACGTCAATGCCGCGCACGCCGGCATGACCCCGCTGCTGGCAGCCACGCGCGACAGCTGGCACGGCCGCCCCGACGCGGTGATGACCCTGCTGGCCAACGGCGCCGATCCGCGCATCACCGATCACGAGGGCAACACCCCGCTACATCTGGCCGCGCGCAGTTCCGATCCGGGCGTCGCCGCGCTGCTGCGCGACGCCGCCGCCGAGCTGGAGGCGTGCAACCACGACGGCCTGACCCCGCTGGGCATGGCCTGCGCGGTCGGCAACTGGCGCCTGGCGAAATTCCTGCTCGAACGCGGTGCCAAACCCGAGATCGAAGGCGGCACGCCGGCGCTGCTGGCCGCGGCCGGTGGCGACGAGGACGACGCGGCCGGGGTGCAGTTGCTGATCCGGCACAAGGCGCGTGTGGATGCGCGCGATGCGCAGCGCCGCAGCGCGCTGCACGTCGCTGCCTTCCACGGCCACGACGACATCCTCGCCGCCCTGCTCGGCGCCGGCGCCGACGTGCGTGGCCGCGACAACGACGGCCGCACGCCACTGCTCGAAGCGGCGCGCGGCGGGCGTCTTGCCGCGTTCGAAGCCTTGCTGGCCGCAGGCGCGGATGTGGCGGCGGTGGACATTGCCGGCCGCAACGCACTGGTGCTCGCCTGCACCGCCGAGCTTCCATCCGCCGCGCTGGTGCAGCGTCTGCTGGAACTGCAGGTGCCGGCCGACGTTGCCGATGCCGAGGGCCGCAAACCGGTCGACCGCGCGGCCGAAGCCGGTCGCTGGACACTGGTACGGCTGCTCGATCCCGACTATCCACTGCCGGTCAATCTCGACACCGGCGACGACGACGATCTGGGTGCCGGTGATCGCACACCGGTGCTGCTGTTGCGCGCCAGCCTGCGCGAGGAGCGTTTCACCGACCAGGCCCCGCTGCTGCGCCTGCTCGGCGCCCGGGAGCTGGGCAGTCTGTTGCTCGATCCGGAAATGCCGCCGTCGTTGGCACGCGTCGAATGGCTGCTGGCGCAGGGCGCCGACGTCGAGGTTGCCGACGAGAGCGGGCGGCCGCCGCTGTGCGCGCTGCTGGGCTCGGCGCCCACCGCGCTGCCGATCCTGCAGACGCTGTTGCGGCACGGCGCCTCACCGGGCGGTGCGGGCAATCTTGCGCGGTATCTGGCCGCCTGCGCCGACGACGATCAGGCCGGCCGCGCGTTCGAGACCTTCGCCCTGGATCTGCTGGCACGTGGTGCCGACCCGTTCGCTTCCGAGCCGGACGGAGACCCGCCACTGTCGCTGGCGGTCCGGCTGGGCTGGCTGCGCGTGATCGAACGTCTCGCCGCGCAGGGCGTCGATCTCGATGCGCGCGACAGCCGCGGCATGACCGCCCTGCATCTGGCTGCCGCGCTGGGGCGGGAGGGGGCGCTGAAGGTGCTCGTGCGTCATGGCGCTTCGCCAGCTGCATACGCGGCCGACGGACAGACGCCGCTCGGCGTCGCCCTGTCGGCCGGCCGCCGCGATCTTGCCGACTGGCTCGACTGGCGTGGCTGGAAGCTGCCGCGCCGTGCGCTGGAGCCGACCGACCTGCCGGCCGCCGCCAATGCGGGCGATGCGGGGGCCGTGCGGCGACTGCTCGACCTCGGCTTCGCGGTCGATACCGTCGATGCGCAAGGCTGCACCGCGCTGCTGCGCGCGGCGGGTGGTGGTCATGCCGACGTCGTCGACCTGTTGCTCGTTCGCGGCGCCGATGTCGCCCGCGCTGCGCAATCGGGGGCCACGCCGTTGTCGGCTGCGGTCAGCATGCGCCACGCGGCCATCGTCGATCGCCTCCTCACCCACGGCGTTACGCTTGACCAGCGCCTGCCCGGCGAGGTCAGCGTGTTGATGCTCGCCGCCGCGCTCGGTCTGCCGGATCTGACCGCGCGCCTGTTGACCGCGGGCGCCGACATCCATGCGACCGACGCCCAGGGTCTGACGCCGCTGCACTGCGCGGCGCTCTACGGCTTCACCTCGCGCGACCGCGCGCGCCTGCTCGCGCTGTTCGACACCCTGTTGCTGGCCGGCGCCGAAGTCGATGCCCCGGCTGCAGGCGGCGTCACGCCGCTGCTGTTGCTGCTCGGCGCGCGCGCCGAGCCGGGCACCACCTGCGATGAGGACGTGGTGCTGGCGGCGATGGAGCACCTGCTCGATGAAGGCGTGTCGCTCGAATCGCAGGACCAGCGCGGTTTCGGCCCGCTTCACCTGTCGGGCCTGCACGGTCAGCTGCGCATCGCCCGCCGCCTCCTGCGCGCCGGCGCCGACCCCGACCTGCGCGACACGCTCAACCGCACCCCGCGCGAGATCGCGGTGATGCGCGGCTTCATCGACGTCGCCGCCGAATTCGCGCCCGCGCAGAGCGGCGACGGCGTGTCGATGGCGCGGTTTCTGCGCGAGCAGCGCTGAACCCTGCCGACCCGGGCCCCGGCTCCGGTTTTCCGCAGGCGCGCTTGCGCGCGATGAGGCTTCACCGGAAAAGCCAATTGCGCGCAAGCGCGCGCCTACAACGCCATCGCCGCATACCGCGAGCGCATGACTTGTCGCCGATCTTTCGAACCGGCACAGTCGGCGTTCCGGTCATTGCAGGATGCACCCATGCACCGATTGCTGTCCGCCGCGCTCGCCGTGGCGTTTCTCGGCGCCGCCGCGCCTCAGGTTGTCGACGCCCAGAATGCACGTCAGGCGCGGCAGGAGGTTGCAGCCAGCATGCTCGTGACCGGGCATGTCGATGTCGACCGCGCGGGTCGTGTGACGGCCCATGTTCTGGACCAGTCTGAAAAATTGCCGCCCTATGTCGTCGGGTTGGTCGATCGTGCCGTGCCGGCGTTGCGCTTTGAACCTGTGCTGGTCGACGGGGTCGCCGTACTGGCGCGCGCCCGGATGAGCCTTCGGCTGGCAGCGACGCCGACGGGGAATGGCGAGATGAACCTGCGTATCGCCAGCGCACATTTTGGCGACGAGTATTCCGAGGACGACCCCAGTCGCGTCCGGTCAGCGCAGATGACGCCGCCTCGTTATCCGCCGGACATCGCCCGGATGGGCGGTAAGGGCACGGTGTATCTGGCGTTGCGCGTCGGCCGCGATGGGACGGTCGAGGATGTCGCTGCCGAGCAGGTCAATCTGACGGCGCTCGGCAATGCCCGACAGATGGAGCGAATCCGCGGCGCGCTGGCGCAGGCGGCGATACGGGCCGCCCGGGACTGGACCTTCGTGCCGCCCACCGAAGGCGAGCTGGTCGGTCGCGACTATTGGGTCATGCGGTTGCCTGTGGCGTACTACCTGGACCAGAAGGACGAAGCGCCCTACGGACAATGGAGCGCCTACCACCCAGGCGAACGGAACACGCCCGACTGGGCGGCATCGCTGCAACCGGGGTTTCGCCCGGACACACTGGCCGCTGGCGGCGCGGCCACGCCGGAGACATCGCGCTTCAAGCTGCTGACCTCGTTCGAGGGTTGATGTCGTGTGCGTGCGTGATGGGCTTTCGCCGTAAAGCCGCATCGCGCGCGCGCGCTCCTGCAGGGGCGGGATCGAATTCCGCAAGGCGGGGCGTCCTGCCGGCGATGTGGCGACGCCCGAAGGCTTCCCCCTTCGAGTGCCCGCACTCGCTTGAGACTCATGGCGTGTGCTCACGTGCGATGCCGTCGGGCGATTTCGCAGCGCGCCAGCGCGGGTCTGCGAGGCAGGATCGAAAAAGCCCCGCAATGCGGGGCTTTTCCATATGCGATGACCGGAGCGGTCAGCGCTTCATCGACGAGAAGAACTCGTCGTTGGACTTGGTGGTCTTCATCTTGTCGAGCAGGAATTCCATCGCGGCGATCTCGTCCATCGGGTGGAGGAGCTTGCGCAGGATCCAGATGCGCTGCAGCAGGTCCGGCTCGATGAGGAAATCCTCGCGGCGGGTGCCGGACTGGTTGACGTTGATCGCCGGGTAGACGCGCTTTTCGGTGATGCGGCGGTCCAGGTGCACTTCCGAGTTGCCGGTGCCCTTGAACTCTTCGTAGATCACCTTGTCCATCGCGCTGCCGGTGTCGACCAGGGCGGTGGCGATGATGGTCAGCGAGCCGCCTTCCTCGACGTTGCGCGCGGCGCCGAAGAAGCGCTTCGGGCGGTGCATCGCGTTGGCGTCGACACCACCGGTCAGAACCTTGCCCGACGACGGCACGACATTGTTGTAGGCGCGGGCGAGGCGGGTGATCGAGTCGAGCAGGATGACGACATCCTTCTTGTGCTCGACCAGGCGCTTGGCGCGTTCGATCACCATCTCGGCGACCTGCACGTGACGCGCGGCGGGCTCGTCGAACGTGGAGGAGATGACCTCGCCGCGCACGGTGCGCTGCATTTCGGTCACTTCTTCCGGACGCTCGTCGATCAGCAGCACGATCATGTGCACGTCGGGATGGTTGTAGGTGATCGCGCTGGCGATCTGCTGCATCATCATCGTCTTGCCCGCCTTGGGCGGCGAGACGATCAGCGCGCGCTGGCCCTTGCCCTGCGGGGCCATCAGGTCGAGGATGCGGCCGGCGATGTCCTCGCTGGAGCCGTCGCCGCGCTCGAGCTTGAAGCGCTTGCGCGGGAACAGCGGGGTCAGGTTCTCGAACAGCACCTTGCCCTTGCTGGCTTCCGGCGGCTCGCCGTTGATGGTGTCGACGACCGACAGCGCGAAGTAGCGCTCGCCGTCCTTGGGCCAGCGGATGCGGCCGAGCAGATGGTCGCCGGTGCGCAGGTTGAAACGGCGGATCTGGCTGGGCGAGATGTAGACGTCGTCCGGGCCGGCGAGATAGCTCGCCTCGGCCGCGCGCAGGAAGCCGTAACCGTCGGGCAGGATTTCGAGTACGCCGTCGGCAACGACGCCTTCACCGTGGCGGGTCAGCACCTTCAGCAGGCCGAAGATCACGTCCTGCTTGCGCGCGCGCGCCACGCCCTCGATCGACAGCTGGTCGGCGATGTCGAGCAGCTTGTGCGCCGGCATGCGCTTGAGGTCGCTCAGCGTGTACTGCGGGAAGCCTTCGGGAATGTTCGGAGGCGGCAGACGCTGGACGTGGTCGTTGCCACCGTCCTGCGGCAGGCCGTCGTCGCGGCCACCGCCACGCTGGCGGTCACGACGGTTCTTGAAGCGGTCGCGACGGTTGCCGCGCTCGCCGCCCTGGTTATCGTGGCGGTTCTGGTGCTGCTGGCCGCCGCCCTGCTGGCGAGGCTCGCCGCCGGACTGCTGACCGTTCTGCCCACCGTTGCCTTGCGGGTTGGATGGCTGGGCGCTGCGCGGGGCATCGCCCTGGTTGTCACCGCCGGCCTTGGGCGCGTCGGTCTGCGCGGGCGCCTGCGGCGCCGGGCTTTCAGGTGCGTTCGACTTGGACGCGGACGATTCCTGCGCGGGCAGCAACTGCTGCTGGCTGGATTCGCTGGGGGTGGACTCGGTGGCCTTCTTGGCCGCACGTGGTTTGCGCACGCGCTTCACGGCGGTGTCGCCCTCGGGCGTGCCGGGATCGGATGTGTTGTCGGACAAGCGGAAAATCCTCGCTCGGTGCGAGCGCCCGGGACGGGCGGAGGCGGAAAACGGACAGTCGGGAGTGACGCCAGATGGGTGCGGCACGCACGAAGGCGTGCCGGAGCAGCGCAAACCTAGCACTGCGCCAGAGCGGCGGCAAGCAGCCACCGCGCGGCTGGTTCAGGCGGCAGGGCGCAATGGCCCGGCCGCGTGATGGAACGGATGCCTCAGAGCGCCTTGTCGATCATCTGCGCCAGCTGGGGCTTGCCGACGGCGCCGATCTGCGTGCCCTGCACCTGGCCGTCCTTGAACAGCAGCAGCATCGGAATCGAGCGGACGTGGTACTTCAGCGCGGTGGCCTGGTTCTGGTCGACGTCGACCTTCACCACCTTGGCGCGGCCGGCGTAGTCGCCCGCCAGTTCGTCGAGCGCCGGGGCGATCATCTTGCAGGGGCCGCACCAGGGGGCCCAGAAATCGACCAGTACCGGCACGTCGGACTGCAGCACGGTGGCATCGAAATCGGAATCGCTGGCATGGATGACGGCGTCGGTCACGGTGGTCTCCGGAAAAGGGGAGGCGCGCGCCTCGAAGCAGCGGCGCCGGGATGGATGTAAAATGGGGAATCGCCGACCGGAATCAAGGTGGCGCTCCTGCGGGACGACCCACGCGTCCTGCGCCCAGGCAGTCTGCCGTTGCGACTGTCTCCCACGCAAGCACGCGGCGCCCTTCTCCGTCGGCGACGCCCGGACACATTCCTACGCATGAGCGACAAGCCTCTTACCGACATCACCTTCTCGTCCTTCGACCTGCATCCGGCATTGCTCGCCGGGCTCGAAGGCGCGGGTTTCACCCGCTGCACGCCGATCCAGGCGATGACCCTGCCGCTCGCCCTGCACGGGCGCGACGTCGCCGGTCAGGCCCAGACCGGCACCGGCAAGACGCTGGCCTTCCTGGTCGCGGTCATCAACCGCCTGCTGTCGAAGCCGGCCCTGGCGGATCGCAAGCCCGAAGACCCGCGCGCGCTGATCCTGGCGCCGACACGCGAACTCGCGATCCAGATCCACAAGGATGCGGTGAAGTTCGGCAGCCAGTTGGGCCTGAAGTTCGCCCTCGTCTACGGCGGCGTCGACTACGACAAGCAGCGCCAGATCCTGCAGGAAGGCGCCGACGTCATCATCGCGACCCCCGGCCGCCTGATCGACTACGTCAAGCAGCACAAGGTCGTCAGTCTGCACGCCTGCGAGATGTGCGTGCTCGACGAAGCCGACCGCATGTTCGACCTGGGCTTCATCAAGGACATCCGCTTCCTGCTGCGGCGCATGCCCATCCGCACCGAGCGTCAGACGCTGCTGTTCTCGGCGACCCTGAGCCATCGCGTGCTCGAGCTCGCCTACGAGCACATGAACGAGCCGGAGAAGCTGGTCGTCGAAGCGGAGTTCATCACCGCGGCCAAGGTGCGGCAGAAGCTGTACTACCCGGCAGACGAGGAAAAGATTCCGCTGCTGATCGGCCTGCTGTCGCGCAGCGAAGGCGCGCGCACCATGGTTTTCGTCAACACCAAGGCCTTCGTCGAGCGCGTGGCCCGCGCGCTGGAGAAGGCCGGCTATCGCGTCGGCGTGCTGTCGGGCGACGTGCCGCAGAAGAAGCGCGAAACGCTGCTCAAGAAGTTCCAGGCCGGCCAGCTCGAACTGCTGGTCGCCACCGACGTCGCCGCGCGTGGTCTGCACATCGACGGCGTCAGCCACGTCTTCAACTACGACCTGCCGTTCGATGCCGAGGACTACGTGCACCGCATCGGCCGCACTGCGCGTCTGGGCGCCGAGGGTGACGCGATCAGCTTCGCCTGCGAGCGCTACGCGATGTCGCTTCCGGACATCGAGGCCTACATCGAGCAGAAGATTCCGTCCGAGCCGGTCACGCAGGAGCTGCTGACAGCGCTGCCGCGCAAGCCGCGCGAGGGCGTGGAAGTCGACGCCGAGGAAGGCGAGAGCATCGGCGAGATCTTCAAGGAAGTGCGCGAAGCGCGTGCCGCCGAGGATGCCAAGCGCGGCGGTGGCCGTGGCGGTGCGGGCGGCGGCCGTGGTGCGCCGGGTGCGCGCGGTCCGCGTTCGGGGAGTGGCGAAGGTCGTGGCGAGCGCGGTCCGCGCAAGCCGCGCCGTCCGCGTGTCGAAGGCGAGGCCGCCGATGCAGTTGCGCCGGTCGCGCAGAAGCCGGTCGTCGATGCCGCCGGCGCCGTTGCCCAGGCGATGCCCGACGAATCGCGTCCGCCGCGCAAGCGTCGTCGCCGTCGCGGTGGCAAGAAGATCGAAGGTGCCGAGGGCACGGCGGCGCAGGCGAACGAGGTCAAGTCGACCGAGACCAAGCCGCGCGGCAACGGTGGCGGTGCAGCCAAGGGCCCGCGCGAAGTGCGTCCGACCCAGCGCCCGGCGCCGGCCGCCAAGACCGAGCAGGCGCCGTCGCTGCTCAGCCGCATCGGCCGTGGTCTGCGTCGTCTGGTGTCGGGCGGCGATTCGCGCTGATTGCCACGCCGATCGAGTATCGAAAAGCCCCGTCCGGCGGGGCTTTTTTTCGTTCTGTGTGTTTCGGACGAGACGCAGCGCCTTCTGCTTAAGCCCTCCCCCGCGCGCGGGGGATGAGGACGGTCCGCCAGCGCGGCACGGCCGCGCGGACCGACCGACTGCCCGGCGTGCTTCGCCGGGGCGGACGGGTTGGGTGGGGGGCGAAGGTTCCGCAGGCGACAACGCCGGTCCCGAGCGGCTCGACGGTTTCGCCCCCAATGCATTGCGATGGACGCATGGTTCGCCCCCATCCCAACCTCCCTTCGTCAACGGGGAAGGAGTTGTGTATTGCGCAGCCCGATGACACCGCCATGTACGCATTCCCTGCGATACTGCCGCGCATGAGCGTTCTGCGATTCGACAACGTCAGCAAGCAGTATCCGGGCGGCCACGTGGCGCTGTCGGATGTGAGTTTCGAAGTGGCGGCCGGCGAAATGATCTTCGTCACCGGGCACTCGGGCGCGGGCAAGAGCACGCTGCTCAAGCTCATCCACCTGGCCGAACGGCCGAGCCGCGGCGCGGTGGTATTCGCCGAGCGCAACCTGCTGAAAGTGCGCGGCCGCAAGGTCGCCCTGCACCGGCGCGAGGTGGCGGTGGTGTTCCAGGACCATCGCCTGCTCGCCGACCGCAGCGTGTTCGACAACATCGCGCTGCCGCTGATCCTGCGCGGCATGCGCCGCCCGGAGATCGGCAAGCGTGTGCGCAGCGTGCTCGAGCGCCTGGGCCTGGGCGCGCGCGAACGTGCATTGCCCACCCAGCTGTCGGCCGGCGAGCAGCAGCGCGTCGGCATCGCGCGCGCGATCGTCGGCGAGCCGCGGCTGTTGGTCGCCGACGAACCCACCGGCAACCTCGACCCCACGCTGTCGGCCGAGATCATGGCGCTGTTCGCCGAGATGCCCGAGCGCGGCACCAGCGTGCTGATCGCCAGCCATGACCTCGGCCTGGTGAAGCGCATGAAGAAGCGCACGCTGGTGCTCGACCACGGCACGCTGGCCGACGACATCTCGCCGGAGGACCTCGCCGATGCCTGAGGCGCCCCGCAACCAGCCCGCGCGCAGCGGCGCGTCCCCGGTCGGCACATGGGTCGACCACCACGTCTACAGCGTGCTCGCCAGCCTCGGCCGGTTGTTCAAAAAGCCCTGGTCGGCCGCCCTGACGATCGGCGTGATGGCAGTCGCGCTGGCGTTGCCCCTCGGGCTGTGGCTCGCGCTCGACAACGTCGGCCGGCTCGGCGGCAGCATCGATGCCTCGCGCGAGATCAGCGTGTTTCTCAAACAGGACGTCGACGGCACACGCGCCGAGGCGCTGGCCGGCGAAGTGCGCGGCCGCGCCGATGTCGGCAACGTCGAGCACCGTTCGCCCGACGACGGCCTGGCCGAACTGCGCGAGCGCGGCGAGTTCGGCGATGCGATCGACGTGCTCGGCGAAAACCCGCTGCCGCACGTGCTGATCGTGATTCCAGGCGGCGATGAAATGCAGCTGGCCGAGGCGCTGCGCGCTCTGCCCGAGACGGAGCTGGTGCAGCACGACGCGCAATGGCGCGAACGCCTCGACGGCTGGCTGCGCTTCGGCGGCCGCGTGGTCTGGGTGCTGGCGGCGTTGCTCGGCATCGGCGCGCTGCTGGTGGTCGGCAATACGGTGCGTCTGGACATCCAGTCGCGGCGCGAGGAACTGGGCGTGCTGCAGTTGCTTGGGGCGACCGACGGCTTCATCCGCAGGCCGTTCCTGTATCTGGGCGCCTGGTACGGCCTCGCGGCAGGAGCGGCGGCGCTGGGACTGCTGGCGGTCGCCGGGCTCGCACTGCAGCCGCCGCTGGCCGAGCTGGCGGCCAGTTACGGCGCGACGTTCGCGCTGCGCGGCTTCGGCCCGCTCGGTGTGCTCGCGGTGCTGGCCGGCGCCACGACGCTCGGCTGGCTCGGCGGTGGCATCGTCACCGGTCACTTCCTGCGTCAGACCCGGCCCACCGAGACCTGAGCGATGCCGCATCTGCGACATGTCGCCGGCGACGCGCCCCGGGTGATGGTCGTCGACGGCTCCAAGCTCGTGCGGCGTCTGATCAGCGACGTGCTGCGGCAGGCGCTGCCGGCGGTGGAGGTTGTCGAATGCGCCGGCATCGCCGACGCCAGCGCCGCGCTCGAATCCGCACCGGTGGACCTGGTGAGCACGGCGCTGTCGCTGCCCGATGGCGATGGTCTGCAGCTGGCGCGACGCGTGCGCGACGCCGCCGGACAGCGCTATGTAGCCGTGGTCGTGGTGTCGGGCGATGCACAGTCACACCTGGAGGCGCGGCGCTTCACCGAGGACGTCACCGATTATTTCGACAAGGCGCTCGGACATCGCGCGCTGGCGGAGTTCATCCGCGGCTACGTGCAGCCGGCCGCGATTCCCGACGCGCACGTGCTCTATGTCGAGGACAGCCGCACCGTGGCGCTGGCGACGCGGCGCATGCTCGAAACCCGCGAGCTGCGGGTGACGCATGTGACCAGCGCTGAGGATGCGCTCGCCTATCTGGAGGCCTATCGCGACGGTCCGGGCGCACCGGGCGCCGACCTGCTGCTGACCGACGTCTATCTCAAGGGCGAACTGAGCGGGCACGATCTGCTGCGCGCGGTGCGGCGCGATTTCAGCTACGGCAAGCGCCGTCTGCCGGTGCTGGTGATGACCGGCGACGGCAATCGCGACAACCAGGTCGCCCTGCTGCGCGCCGGAGCCAACGATCTGGTGATCAAGCCGGTGGAAGAGCGGGTGCTGGCCACCAAGGCGCTGTTCCAGCTCAAACTCGCTGCGATGCGCTGACAGATCGTTGAACGTCTGCGCGGGGACGTTGCCGGTAGTGCCTCTCACGCGCGAGCGCGCGCCTGCAGGTTGATCGGTTCGCGGGATGTTCGGTCGGTCAGGTCTCTCACGCGCGAGCGCGGCCCTGCAGGCGCCTGGTGAAGCTTCTCGCGTCGGCGCGCCTGTCGTTTCAGGGGCTCGGCCGGTACGCTGACCATCGTTCCTGCACCGGTTGCCTCATGTCCGATATCCGCCTCGAACCTTCCTGGAAAGCCCGCGTCGGCGACTGGCTGCGGCGCGAGGAGATGCAGGCGCTGTCCGCATTCCTGCGCACGCGCATCAATGCCGGCGCGCAGGTCTATCCGCCGGGGCCGGAGATCTTCGCCGCGTTCGAGGCGACGCCGTTCGACGCGGTCAAGGTGGTGATCCTCGGCCAGGACCCTTATCACGGGCCGGGTCAGGCGCACGGGCTGTGCTTCTCGGTCCGCCCGGACGTGCGCGTGCCGCCGTCGCTGGACAACATGTACAAGGAGATCGAACGCGATCTCGGCCTGCCACGCCCCGACCACGGCTGGCTGATGCCGTGGGCGAGGCAGGGCGTGCTGATGCTCAACGCCGTGCTGACCGTCGAGGCCGGCAAGGCCGGCGCGCACCAGGGCAAGGGCTGGGAAGGCTTCACCGACCATGTCGTCGACGTGCTCAACCGCGAGCGCGAGGATCTGGTGTTCCTGCTGTGGGGCAGCTATGCGCAGGCCAAGGGCAAGGTGATCGACACGCGCCGGCACTGCGTGCTCAAGACCACGCATCCCTCGCCGCTGTCGGCCCATCGCGGATTTCTCGGCAGCGGACACTTCGGAAAAACCAACAACTTCCTGCGCAAGCGCGGCATCGCGCCGATCGACTGGTCGTTGCCCAGGCGCGACGCGCTCGATGCGTAGCTGCGCGAAGCCGGCGTTGCGCCTGTCTACCCGCCCATAAAAAACCCGGCAGCGTGGGGGCTGCCGGGTCGGATCCGGGCGTGGGAGGTCGCCCGGAATTCTGGAGGCGCGGGCTTGGGCCCGCGCGAGCGCTCAGCGCTTGGTGGTCTTGGTCGCGGCCTTGGCGACACGCTCGGCCTCGGCGCGGACGTCGGCGGTGGCCGATTCCATCTGCGCCTTGGCGATGCCGGCGATCGCTTCGTGGGTCTTCACCGTGCGGCCGAGGGTTTCCTGACCGGCGGTGACGAGACGCTCGGCGTTCTCGCGGGCGATCTGGGCGCCCTTCGGCCACAGGGCCTTGAGGCCGTCGAAGTCACGGACTTCGAGCGCTTCACCGGCGAAGGCGAAGGTGGCGTTGGTGTTTTCGCTGAGCGTCGAGAGGTGGAGGCCGAACAGCGTCTCGGCATTCTCGAGGGTCAGGCGGTTGATCTGCGCGGCGGCATCGGCGAACTGGCGCGACGCGGCGGCGAACTGCTCGTTGAACGGATAGGTCATGGCGGTTACCTGCGTTGAGCCGGCGGTCTGCCGGGTTTGTGCGGTGCAGCATAACCCAGCCATGTTGCGGTGCAACAATCAGCCGACGAGCGGTCGCCGTGCATTCAGTTTTGTAATGGAATCAGTCGTTTGCGACCGGCTGCGCGGGACCGGTGTAGCGACACCCCGAGGTGCAGGTTTCACGGATGACGATGGCGCTGAGCTGGGGCAGGGTCGGCTTGAGTCGTGCCCAGATCCACATCGCCAGGCGCTCGCTGGTGGGGTTCTCCAACCCCTCGATATCGTTGAGGTAGTGGTGGTCGAGCTGAGCGTAGATCGGCGCGAATGCAGCTTTGAGATCGCCGAAGTCCATGATCCAGCCGGTCTCGGCGCCCGGCTCGCCCGAGACGTGCACCTCGACCTGGAACGAGTGGCCGTGCAGGCGGGCGCATTTGTGCCCCGGCGGGACGTTGGGCAGCCGGTGCGCGGCCTCGAGGGTGAAAACCTTGAAGATGTCCATGCGCGCATTCTCCGGCGCGGCGGGCGACGCGGCAATCGCGGTGCGTCGCGAGGCTGACATGCACAGCTGCGACCATGCCGACCCCTGATGTCCGGTGCCGCTGCGCAATGCCTTCGATCCGTGTCCTGTTGCCCTTGTACCTGCTCGCGTCCATCGCTTCGATGCTGCCCCTGTCCACCGCTATTGCGCAGCCGGGCGCCGAGGCCACGCGCGTCATCGCCCATCGCGGCGCCAGTGCGCGCATGCCCGAACACACACTCGCTGCCTACCGGCGGGCGGTCGAGGACGGCGCGGACTTAATCGAACCCGATCTGGTGATGACCCGCGACGGCGTGCTGGTGGCGCGCCACGAGAACGAGATCGGCGGCACCACCGACGTGGCGCTGTTCCCAGAATTCGCCGACCGCAAGCGTACGCAGCGTATCGACGGGGTCGAGGTGACCGGCTGGTTCACCGAGGACTTCACCCTGGCCGAGCTCAAGACCCTTCGCGCGCGCGAGCCGCTGCCGGCGCTGCGCGGGGTGTGGTACGACCGCCAGTTCTCGGTGCCGACGCTGCACGAGATCATGGTGCTGCTCGATGATCTGGTGCGCAGCTCCGGGCGCGACATCGGCCTGATTCCCGAGATCAAGCATCCCACGCATTTCGCCAAACACGGCCTGCCGATGGAGCAGGCCCTGCTCGACGTGCTGGCCACCCACGAAATTTCCCGCCGCGTGCCCTTGGTGGTGCAGTCGTTCGAGCCGGCGAGCCTACATACGCTGCAGCGCATCGCGCCGCCGGTGCTGCCCGAGCTCGGCCTGCTGCAGCTGATCGGCGATGTCCGCTCGCGGCCGGCCGATGTCGAGGCCGCCGGCGGCCAGCTGCGCTACCGCGACATGCTTACGCCGGCAGGATTGGCCGACATCGCGCAGTACGCGCGCTGGCTCGGTCCGCACAAGTCGCACGTCGGGGAGGTCGTGCGCGGTGGCCGCCTGGAGGCGACGTCGTTGGTGGCCGATGCGCATGCCGCCGGCCTGAAGGTCATGCCCTATACGTTCCGCCCCGAGAACCCCTACCTGCCACGCAGCCTGCGCAGCGGTGGCGCGCAGGCGCGCAACGAGGCCGGGGCCCACGCCGAATTGCGCGCCTATCTCGATGCTGGCATCGATGGCCTGTTCGCCGACGATCCGGCGCTCGCGCGGCAGGCGGTCGACGCCCGCTGAGCCGCCCGCGGCCGGGCCCTCATGAGGCGCCCGGCCACAGGCCCAGCAGCACGCGCCCGGTGGCCAGCAGCAGGCCGTCGTTGATCGCGACGGTAACGGTGACCTCGAGCGCGATCGCCAGCGCGAGGATCCATCGCCCCGGCAGGCGCAGCGCCAGCCAGAAGCCGGCCATCGCGAAGCCGGTGTCGGCCAGCGAGTTGAGGATGCTGTCGCCGTCATAATCGGGCGCGGCATTGGCGACGTTGTCGAGCAGCGCGATCACCCACGGCGTGTTCTCGATCACCTCCCACAGCGTGCTGCTGAGCAGCGCCAGCAAGGCCCGGTCGGCCACCGGCCAGTGCGGTCGCAGCCAACCCAGCAGCGCGCACAGTCCCATGCCGTAGACCACATGCAGCAGGGAGTAGAAATCGGCGAACTGCTGCGAGTTCTGCGCCGGATCGGCATCGGTCTGCCACAGCGTGACCACGCCGCACGGACACACCAGGCTGCGATCCATCAGCACCAGCCACAGCACGTGGGCGGCGAGCACGCCGATCACCACCGGCACGGGCCGGCGCAGCCAGCGCCAGCGTGGAAAGCGCAGGGCGAGGTCCCTGGCCGGCGCGGCGTCGCGCGAGGCGGCAGTGCAGTGCGGATCGGATGACGGCGGCAAGGACGCAGGACCGGAGGAGAGGGCGGCCACCACGTTAATCGAGCGCCGGTGCAGGCTCGATCGACGCCGACACCGTCTTGCGAACGGCGCCGATATCATCGCCGCACGCTTACCGTGCGCCTGCCATGTCGATCCTCGTCAACACGCTCGTGTTCTTCGCCACGCTCGCCGCGATGGAGGGCGTCGCCTGGGCGGCGCACAAATACGTGATGCACGGCTGGGGCTGGGGATGGCACCGCTCGCACCACGAGCCACGCAGAGGCCGGTTCGAGAAGAACGACCTGTTCGCGGTCGTGTTCGCAGGGCTGGCGATCGCGTTGATCTGGTTCGGCACGCGCGGCTGGCACCCGCTGGAATGGATCGGCGCCGGCATGACCGCCTACGGCCTGCTGTACTTCGTGGCACATGACGGCCTGGTGCATCACCGCTGGCCGTTCCGCTACGTGCCGCGACGCGGCTATCTCAAGCGGCTCTATCAGGCCCACCGCATGCATCACGCCGTCGACGGCAAGGAAGGATGCGTGTCGTTCGGATTCCTGTGGGCGCCGTCGACGGAGACGCTCAAGCGCGAGCTGCGGCGCATCCACGGCGGGCCGATCCGCCGCCCGCGTGCCGACGGCGAGGGCGACGCGCGATAACAGGCGTCAGCGCGGCCGCTGCCATAGGGTCGCAGGCCGCGCCTCGCGCCCGCCGTGTCGCGAGGCCAGCGCCGTACCGGCCGCACTGACGAGCAGGCGCAGCTTGTCGCCCCTGCTCGTGGACACGCGTGCATCCCAGGCAGAGGGGCCGCGCGCTTTCACCCGCAGGCCGATCTCGCGATACACCCCACGCGCGGTGGCGATCGCCCAGGCCGACCGCAGCGGCAGATCGCGCAGGCCGATCCGCGCCGAGGCGTAGTAGGGCTCGGCGGCATCGACCAGTCGCGCGGCGAGCACGGCCAGTGCATCGCGGTGCTGCGGGTCGGCGAGTTCGTCGCGCGGAATGCTCGACTCGTCGAGCCAATCGGTGGGCAGGTAGCAGCGGCCGATCTGCGCGTCCTCGACGATGTCGCGGGCGATGTTGGTGAGCTGGAAGGCCAGGCCGAGATCGCAGGCCCGGTCCAGCGTCGCCTCGTCGCGTGCGCCCATGACCATCGCCATCATCAGCCCGACCACACCCGCCACGCCGTAGCAGTACTCGAGCGTGTCCCCGAGCGTGCGGTAGCGGCGGCCGGCCACGTCCATCGCAAAGCCGTCGAGGTGCGCCTGCGGAAAGCGCTCCGGAATTCCATGCGCCGCGGCCACTGCCTGCAGCGCGGCGAAGGCGGGCACATCGACCGTGTCGCCGGCGCAGGCACGGCGGGTCGCATCGCGCAGTGCCTGCAACCGCGCTGCGCCGTCGCTGCGGTCGCCGTCGCGCTGACCGAAACCGGCCTGCTGACCGTCGATCACGTCGTCGCAGTGCCGGCACCACGCGTAGAGCATCACTGCGCTGCGTCGGGTGCGCGCATCGAACAGGCGCGACGCGGTGGCGAAACTCTTCGAGCCGACCTCGATCGACTGCGTCGCATGCGCCAGCAGCGCATCGTTCACGCGGCCGCGTCCGCCAGCATCAATCCGGCCGTGGCCTTGGCCGAGCCCACCACGCCCGGCACGCCGGCGCCCGGGTGCGTGCCGGCGCCGACCAGATAGAGATTGGGAATGTCGGCATCGCGGTTGTGCGGCCGGAACCACGCGCTCTGGGTGAGCACCGGTTCGAGCGAGAACGCCGAGCCGTGATGCGCATTGAGCGTGTCGCGGAAATCGAAGGGCGTGATGTAGCGGCTGGTCACCAGCTGGCTGCGCAGGCCGGGCATGTAGAAGCGTTCGAGATACTCGAAGATGCGGTCCCGGTACTTCGGCCCTTCGACATCCCAGTCGATGTCGGCATTGCCCAGATGCGGCACCGGCGCCAGCACGTAATGACTGCCGCAGCCTGGCGGCGCCAGCGACGGATCGGTCGCGCAGGGCGCATGCAGGTACAGCGAGAAATCCTTTGCCAGCTGCGGGCCCTTGAAGATCTCGTCGATCAGGCCGCGGTAGCGCTGGCCGAAGCACACGGTGTGGTGGCGCAACTGCGTGTGCTGCGTGTCGAGACCGAAGTACAGGACGAACAGCGACATGCTGAAGCGCTTGCGCTTGAGCGATGCCGCGCGCCGCGCGCCGCGCGCGTGGTGGCCCAGCAGCGTGTCGTAGGTATGCACCACATCGGCGTTCGAGGCGACCAGGTCAGCCGGGAATTCGCGGCCGTCGACCAGACGCACTGCCCGCGCGCGATCCTGCTCGACCTCGATGCGTGCGACATCGGCATTCAGTTCGACCTGCCCACCGAGATCCTCGAACAGCTGCACCATGCCGCGCACCAGCGCGCCGGTGCCGCCGCGCGGAAACCAGACGCCCCACTGGCGCTCCAATGCATGGATCAGTGTGTAGATCGAGGACGTTGCGAACGGGTTGCCGCCGACCAGCAGCGAATGGAACGAGAACGCCTGGCGCAGCTGCTCGTCCTGGATGAAGCGCGACACCATGCCGTAGACGCTCTTCCACGCTTCGAGCCGGGCCAGTCGCGGGCCGGCGGCCATCATGTCGCGGAACGACAGGAACGGCACCGCGCCGAGCTTCAGATAGCCCTCGTCGAAGACCGCTTTCGAATACTTGAGGAACCGCCGGTAGCCGGCGACATCGGCCGGATTGCGCGCATGAATCTGCCGGTCCAGCGCATCCTGGTCATTGGCGTAGTCGAAGTGGGAGCCGTCTTCCCAGCACAGGCGGTAGAACGGATCGACCGGCAGCAGTTCGACGTAGTCGGCCATGCGTTTGCCGCCGAGCGCGAACAGCTCCTCGAGCGCCGACGGGTCGGTGATCACGGTCGGCCCGCCGTCGAACACGAAGCCCTCGTCTTCGTAGACGTAGGCACGGCCGCCGGGCTTGTCGCGCTTGTCCAGCAGCGTGGTCTGGATGCCGCCGGCCTGCAGCCGGATCGCGAGGGCGATGCCGCCGAAGCCGGCGCCGATGACGACGGCGCGTCTGGGTGAAGTCATGGATGGGTCCTGATGTGTGCGGCGTCGGTCATGCGCATCGCGCGCAACGCTTCGCCGACCGGTACCGGCGGCTTGCCCGCCAGGATGCGCAGCCGGTCGGGCCATGTGGTGCGGCCGGCGTAGAAGCGAGTGATCAGCGCTTCGGGCAGGCCGTAAAAGCGCTGCATCACCCGCCAGCGGTCCTGCGGCCGGCCGGCCAGGAACAGCATGCGGTTGAGCAGCCGGTAGAAGCCGTGGGCGCGCCAGGCCGACTCGGCTTCGGCACGCGTGGCCGCCAGTACCGACGCCGCATCGAGTGAGGGCATCTGCGCCAGGCGGTCGGCGAGGCGCACGGCGTGCGGCAGCGAATAGCCGGTGGTCGGATGAAACAGGCCGGCTGCGAGTCCCGAACGCGGTACGTCACCGCCTTCGGCCCAGAACGCCTCGAAATCGCCGGCGAGCGTGATCGGCAGCACGCCGCGCTCCTCGCGCAGCACCTCGGCGATCTCCCAGCCGTGCTCGCGTGCATAGTCGGCGACGTGGCGGCCGAGCCGTTCGAAATCAGGCCGGTCGTCGTCGACGTAGTGCGTGTCTTCGACCAGCAGCGTGTCGTCGGAAAAGGGCAGCACGTAGACGAAGCGGTAACCGTCGCCCTGCGGCACGGTGGCGTCCATGATCAGCGGCAGCGCAACGCCATGCGGCCGCGCGGTGCGCAGCACACGGCCGAGGAAGGCTTGATGGCCGAGCGCCATGTGGCGGCTGGCGCGCGCGCCCCGGCCGTCGACGACCGCGGCGGCTTCCAGCACCCGTCCGTCGGCCCGTTCGACCCGCGTCGGCGTGACGCGATGCACGTCGACACCGCATTCGAGTGTCTCGCCGAGCGCCTGCTGCAGATGCGCGGCGAAAGTCTCCGACAGGATGCTCGCGTAGCCGGTGGCCAGGTGCCGCTGACGCTGTGGAAACCGCACGCGGTAGCCCGGCCACCGTCTGTGCACCAGCGGGGCGATCCAGGCGTGCTGCGCCGGCGTCAGGTCGGCGTCGTGGAAGGACCAGGTGTGGTTGCCGCCGGCGGCCGGTCCGCGTTCGAGCACGCGCACGCGCAGCTCCGGGCGCAACGCGCGCAGCCGCAGGGCGATCAGCCCGTTGGCGAGGCCGGCGCCGACGAGGATGAGCTCGTCCCGTGCGCTCATGCCGCGTCCGCCATCACCGGCTGGCCGGTGCGCGCGACCTGCTGGAGGATCGCCGACGCACGCGCCGCGCCACCGGCGTCGCGCACGGCCGCGCCGATGTGGCCGGCGCGCTGCGCGAAGTGTGGTTCGGCCAGCAGACGGTCCAGATCACGTGCGATGCGCCATGGCGAGGCCAGATGCACCGACGCCTTCAGGCCCGCGCCCGCATGCACCACGCGCGCGGCGACGCCCGGCTGGTCGAACGCGATCGGCATGGCCAGGATCGGCGTGCCGGCCACGCAGGCATCGAGCACGGTGTTGAGCCCGGCGTGCGAGACCACCGCATCCGCGCGCGCGAGCATCGCGCGCTGCGGCGCGAAGTCGACTACGTGCACGCGGTCGCGCTCGGCCAGCGACCGCGCCTGCGCCTGCGACAGCCCGCCGCAATGGGCGAGCACCAATTGCACGTCCAGGCGCCGGCAGGCCCGCACGATGCGGCGGAACACCGGCAGGCGCTGCCCCTGCAGGGTGCCGAGCGAGGCGAATACCACGGGCCGGTCGCCGGTGAGCGGCAGTTCGAGCGCCGGATCGGGCGCTTCGTCACGCAGCGGCCCGACCTGGTGGAAGCAGGTCGGCAGGGCGCTGCGCGGGAATTCGAACGCAGGCACGGTCTGGCTGATCTGCGCGTATGGCGACAGACAGTCGTGCAGCCCGGTGCGCGCCGGCAGTCCGAACGCCTTGGCGTGATGGGCGATGACGCGGCCGTGCGGCGCCATCAACCGGTCGTAGACCCCGGTACTGGCATCGGCGATGTGCTGCGCGCGGGGATCGCGCGCGTACGCCCAGGGCATGACCGGCAGCGGCAGGCCCGCTTCGCGGTTGACCGGCAGCGCGCAGGCGACCGACACGAACGGCAGGCCGAGCGCTTCGGCCACCAGGCCGCCGGCCGCTTCCATCTGGTCGCAGACCAGCACGTCGACACCGGCGCGCTCGACGGCCGCGGGCAGGTGCCGGCACAGCATGTCGGTCGTCGCCGCGACATCGGCGATCACCCGGCGCAGTCCCAGGGGGCCGCCCGGACTGGCCGCGCGTTTCAGGCTCTGCGCCAGCGCGCCGGGCGGATGGCTGTCGTGGCCCAGTGGCTCGAAGCCGATGCGTGGATCATCGAGCAATGTGGCGGCATCGGCCTGGTGGAAGAACGTGACGCGATGGCCATCGTCCAGCAGCCGGCGGGCGACCGACTGCAGGGCACGGAAGTGGCTCGGAAACGCCGGCGCGACGAAAGCGAAGTGGCTCATGCCGCCGGCGCGGACCTCGACGACAGTGGCGCGCGCTGCAGCGCCTGCAGATCGGCGCTGCCGGTGCAGAAGCAGGCGATGCGCAGCTGGCGTACGACCACCTCGAAATGCGCGACGACCGCTTCGGTCGAGGCTACGGCACTGGCAAGAATGGACGCCGCCTGGCCGACCAGATCGGCGCCCAGTGCGATCGCCTTGGCCGCGTCGATGCCGTCGCGGATGCCGCCCGAGGCGATCAGCGTCGTGGCCGGCAATGCGCGTCGTACGCCGACCAGCGCCTGCGCGGTGGGAATGCCCCAGTCGCTGAAGGCCATCGCCACGGCGCGGTCGGCGGGATCGAGGGCGCGTTCGCCTTCGACGGCCGCCCAGCTGGTGCCGCCGGCGCCGGCGACATCGATCACCGCCACGCCGGCCTCCACCAGACGGCGGGCAACCGCCGGCGACAGGCCGGCGCCGACTTCCTTGGCCACCAGCGGCACGCCGGATGTCGCCGCGAGCTGCTCGATCGCGGCGAGCACGCCGCGCCAGTCGCGGTCGCCGCCGATCTGCACCGCTTCCTGCAGCGGATTGAGATGGATGATCAGCGCGTCGGCATCGATCATGTCGACTGCGCGGCGCGCGAGATCCACGCCACCATCGCGCAGCTGCGCCGCGCCGAGGTTGGCGAGGATCGGCACATCGGGCGCGCGTCGACGCAGCTCTCGCGTGAGGCCATGGTCGGCGTCGGTTTCGAGCGCGACGCGCTGCGAGCCAACCGCCAGCGCAATGCCCACATGCTGCGCGGCCTCGGCGAGATGGCGGTTGATGCCGGCCGCGCGCAGTGCGCCCCCGGTCATCGAACTGATCAACAGCGGCGCGCGCAACGCACGGCCGAACAGGTGCGTGCCCAGGTCGATGGCGTCGAGATCGAGTTCGGGCAATGCGCAGTGTTCGAACGTGTAGTCGGCAAAACCGGTGCGGGCGCCGGCACGTGCGCGGGCCTCGTCGAGCACGATGTCGAGATGGTCGTTCTTGCGTCCGAGCAGCGGGGCCGGGTCGACCGGCGTCTTGGCCAGCCGCATCACGCGACTCCGAACAGGCGGCCGCAGTAACCCGCCAGCGCGCTGTCGTCTCCGTAGACGCGGGCGAAGGCCGCCTGCGCGCCGTCGATGTGCGCGTGCAGGCGACGACGCACTTCCTCCGCGCCGAGCACCGAGAGCAGCGTGGACTTGCCGGCGTCCTTGTCGCAGTCCTTGCCGGTGCAGCTGCTGTCGCGCCGGTCCTGCAGATCGTCGTAGAGCTGGAAGGCCTGGCCGAGTTCGCAGGCCGCCGCGCGCAGATGGCGGCGGTCGTCGTCGCCGGCCTCGGCGAGCAATGCGGCCATTTCGAGTGCGGCGGCGAACAGGGCGCCGGTCTTGAGCGCGTTGGTGTCGACGATGTCGTCGACATCGCGCATGCCGCTGCCGTCGCGCAGGTCGCGGCACTGGCCGCCCACCAGACCCTGCGGCCCGACCGCGCAGGCGAGTTCGGCGACCAGGCGGTTGCGCACCGCCGGGGCCACACCCGGCAGCGAGGCGACGAGCTGGAAGGCCTGGCTGAGCAGCGCGACCGAGGCGAGGATGGCGATGTCCTCGCCAAAGCGGCGGTGGATCGTCGGCCGGCCGCGGCGCAGTTCGGCATCATCCATGCACGGCATGTCGTCGAGCGTCAGCGATGCGGCATGCACCATCTCCACCGCGCAGCCGGCGTCGACGACACTCTGGCTGCAGCAGCCGAGCTCGCGCGCGGCGATGATCATCAGCAGCGGACGCGTCCGCTTGCCCGGCGCGAGCGTGCTTTCGCGCATCGCCATGCACACCAGGTCGCGGTGGTCGGCGGGGCGGGGCAACAATTCGGCCAGGCGCGCGTCCACCCGGCGGCGGAGCCGGTCGGGCGACACCGCATCGGGTGCGGGAACTGCCAAAGCTCTCATGTGCCGTCTCCCCGGTGCGCGGTGTGCCGCACTTCTCGCCGGCGCGGTTGCCGGAGATCGTCCGGAAGCGCCCGTGGGGCGCGCCGGGAAGCGCGGTCCGATCTTGGCGCAGGACATGTAAAGCCGGTGCTCACATCCGAAGCGCATGCGCGAACGGACTGCGGGCCGGCACGCCTAGAATGCGCCCATGCAACGACGCACGCGATTCCGCTGGGCCTGGTGGCTGCTGGCCTATGTCAGCCTGGGCCTGGGCATCATCGGCATCGTGGTGCCCGGCATGCCGACGACCGTGTTCGTGCTGATCGCGGCCTGGGCGGCGGCGCGTGGTTCCGATCGCCTGCACCACTGGCTGCTGACGCATCCGCGCTTCGGTCCATCCATTCGCGACTGGCAGGCACATGGCGCGGTCAGCCGTCGGGGGAAATGGTTGGCGACCGTCACGATGGCGGCGTGCGCGGCGATCCTGCTCGCCCTGATGCTCCTCATCCCGGCGCATCGCTGGTGGATGACGGCGCTGCCGATCACCTGCATGACCATCGTGGCGATCTGGCTGTGGCTGCGGCCCGAGCCGCCGGCGCAGTGATCGACACAAGATGGGTGCGCGGTGCCCTCAAACGGCCCGACAAGCCCCTGACGGCATCGCGCGCGAGCGCGCTCCTACAGGAAGCAACCAAGTCCACTGCGGGCGGTGGGTGATCGATACACCGTGGACCTGAGCCTCACAGATCAGCAACCTTGAACTGTAGGAGCGCGCTCGCGCGCGATCTCCGCAAGGTCGGCCGCGGCGGCCGTGCCTGGTCGCGCACTGGTGTCCGAACGTGGCGCCGGCTGTTTATCGCGCGCCGGTCTCGGCCTTGTAGCGCTCGAGATAGTCGCGGTAGCGCGTGTCGTTGAGGTTGCCCGACAGGCGATAGGGCGGGGTGTAGGCGAACTGGAAGTCGTAGCGACCGTCACGTTCGACGATCAGCGTGCTGGTGCTCCAGGCCTGGCCCTTCTGCGCCTGCATGATGCGGCCGATCTGCGCGAAGCCGGCCTTGGCGGCCGGCGACAGCCGGAACGCCACCTTCTCCAGCGGGCCGTCGCCGTCGCGTGCGATCGCGAACGACACACTGCTGGTGCGCGGCGCATCGCCGGCTTCGGTCTCGAAATCCACGACCAGGCGCAGCCAGTCGCGCGTGCCCCATTCGCCGTCGTTCACGTCGCGGACGCACGCAGCCACTTCGCGCACGGTGTCGGCGTAGGCGGCGTTGAGGTCATCCATGTCGTCGCATCACTTGTTGGGGAAGGTCTGGTCGATCCAGTCCCCGCCATCCACGCGGTATTCCGCAACGAAGGTGTCGGGACGACTGGACGTGTTGCCCGGATTGTATTGGGGCGATACCCGCATATCCACTTCGTGGCCGGCCTCGGCCAGACGCGCGAGTTCGTTCTCGAAACGCTTGTAGTCGCCGTTGTTGAGGTTGGGCAGACCGTCGCCGATCGGCTTGCCGTTGCCCGGCACCACGTTGAGCCGGTTGGTCGGTCCGGCAAGGCGGTCGGCGATGATGTGGAAGCCGACATCGGTCTCGCGCCCTTCGTTGCCGATGTCGCGCTGCAGTCCGGCGTCGTTGCGGCCCACCGGTTCGAGATCCACGCGGCCCTCGGCGCGGATCACGCGCGCCTGGTCGTCGGTGGTCCAGCGGTAGTTGCCGAATTCGTAGACGGTGTCGGGACGCGCGGCATTGGCGGCGAGATTGAAGTCGTCCATCGATTCGAAGGCCAGCACCGGACGCCCACCGATCGTGCGGTCAGTCTGCGCGTCGGCGATGACGTCGGCGAGATCCGCGTCGTCGGCACCGCGTGCGGCGGTCGTGCGGCCGGCGTCGCCCGCGTCGTCGGCACGTTCGGCCACACGCGCGGCGTCGACGGCGGTGTCGGCGGCATCGGCGGCCTTCGCACCCTTGGCCGCCTTGTCGACGCCCTTGGTGCCGACCACGGCCAGCACCAGCTCGGTCGCGCCGCGTCCGATCGCCTCGCCGTAATGGCCGGCCTGCCAGTCGGCCTGGATCGGATCGACTACCGCATCGAGCAGCAAGCCGGGATTGCGCGCGAGGGTCGAGACAACGTCGGCGGCGGCTTCCATGCGCTCGCCGCCACGTGTCGCCGAGGGCATCCAGTCCGGCACATCAAGCGTCTCGCCGCTGGCCTGATCAAAGAGGCCGGTGACGCCGTCGACGGCCCAGCCCGCGGGCCCGAGGTCGTAAGCGGTCTTGAGCGCATTGCCGCCCAGCGTGACCACGCCTTCGCCCGTTTCCCACAAGACCTCGCCGGCGCCCTTGAAGAAGCCGCCGGCCTGCGAGGCGGCGCTGCCCAGCCCATCGAGAATGCCCATCGTGCGGTCCTGTCGGCGCGGATGGGAGGCAGTCTCGGCAGGACGGCACGACCGGACAATCTGGGGACGACCCTTGGTGCGCTGTCATCGTGCGGTCATCTGCGGCGATCGACAGCGGTGTCGCCGGTGCCGCGACGGGCTACACTTCGGCGCATGCCTACCCGCCTCCTGCCGTTCCTCGCCCTCACGCTGCTGTTGTCCGCCTGCGGCAACAAGGCCGACCTCCTGCAGCCCCGCCAGGTGCCGCCGGAAGATCGTGGCCGCTACATCTTCAAGTCGTCGATTCCGACCCAGGAGCAGCTCGACGCCGAGCAGGATGCGGCCTGGGATGACGCCGAGGACGCAGACGATGCCGACGACGCACTGGACGAGGACGATGTGGACGGCACGACCGCGCCGCCCGTGCCGCTGATCCGGGATGTGCCCGCCTCCACCGGGACGCCGTGAACGCGCAGACGCGTTGCCGTTGTCGTTGATGTCCCGCTCCATGCCCCTGCGCTTCACCAAGATGCACGGTGCCGGCAACGACTTCGTCGTGCTGGACCTGCGCGGCGACCTGCCGCCACCGGATGCCGCGCTGTGCCGCGCACTGGCCGATCGCCACACTGGCGTCGGCTGCGATCAGATTCTCACGGTCGAGACGCCACAGGCGCGCGGCGCGCTGGCGCGCTACCGCATCTTCAATGCTGACGGTTCGGCCTCGCAGCAGTGCGGCAACGGCGCGCGCTGCGTGGCCGCTTGGCTGGTGCGCGACGGTGCCGCCGATGGTGATTTCGTGCTGGAAAGCCCGGCCGGACTGCATGCGGTGACGCGCGCCGGCAGCGGATACCGCATCGCGATGGGCGTGCCCGACTTCGCGCCGGCCCGTATTCCGATGGCCGGCATCGAGTCTGCGCAACCGCTGTACACGCTGCCGGTCGAGGCTGTGGGCGAACTCGCGCTCGGCGCGGTGTCGATGGGTAACCCGCATGCGCTGATCGAGGTCGACGATGTCGACGCGGCCGACGTTGCGCGCATCGGCGGTGCGCTGCAGGCCTCGCCCTGGTTTCCCGAGTCGGTCAACGTGGGCTTCGCGCAGGTGCTCGCGCCCGATCGCATCCGCTTGCGCGTGTTCGAGCGCGGCGTCGGCGAAACCCTGGCCTGCGGCAGTGGTGCCTGCGCTGCGGTTGCGGTGCTCGCGCGGCGCGGCCGGATCACGCGCAGTGTCGCGGTCGCGCTGCCCGGTGGCGGCCTGCAGATCGACTGGCCGGCCGACGACGCGACACTGTCGATGGCGGGACCTGCGGCATTCGTTTTCGAAGGGGAGTTGTCTGGATGAGCGAGACCACCGAAAAACTCGGCGCGCACGAAATCGCGGCCTGGCTGCGGCGCCACCCGCGGTTTTTGCAGCAGTTTCCGGACCTGGCGCTGACGTTGGTGGTGCCGCGCGAGGACGGCCCGGCCGCGTCCCTGGCGAGTTACCAGCTCGAAGTGCTGCGCGACAAGAACCGCGAACTGTCCAAGCGGCTGCGCGACCTGTTCGCGATCTCGCAGGAGAACGAGCGGCTTGCCGTGCGCACGCACCAGCTCACGCTCGCGCTGATGCGTCAGCCCGATGCGGCCTCGACGGTGCGCGCGCTGGCCGCGACCCTGGCCGAGGATTTCAACGGCGACCTGGTGCGCGTCGTGCTGTTCGCGCCGGTGCCGGGCCTCGAGGAAGACTGGCTGCAGGTCGTCCCGCGCAACGATCGCCTGCTGACGCCGTTCGCCGATTGCCTCAAGGACGAAGAGCCGCTGTGCGGTCGCCTGCACCCGGACAAGCAGTCGCTGCTGTATGGCGCGCGCGTCGATGAAGTGCAGTCGAGTGCATTGCTGCCGCTGGCCGGCGTGGGTCTGGTCGCGGTCGGCAGCCGCGACGGCAACCGTTTCTATCCGGGTATGGGCACGCTGTTCCTGCGGATGATGGGCGAAGCCTTCGCGACCGCGATGCGCCGCTTCGACGCGGCGAGCTGATCGCAGACCGGGCCGCCCCGATGCACCCCGACGTCGACGCATTCCTCGAGCATCTGCAGGTCGAGCGGCGGATGTCGGTGCACACGCTCGACGCCTACCGGCGTGATCTCACAGCGCTGGTCGACTGGGCCGGCGAACAGGCGCGCGGCGATGTGCGCAGCCTGCAGGGCGAGGACATCCGCGCCTTCGTCGCCGCCGGCCACCGCGGCGGCCTGTCGCCCAAGAGCCTGCAGCGGCGCCTGTCGGCCTGCCGCAGCTTCTTCCAGTGGCTGCTCAAGCACGGGCACGTCGTGGCCAACCCGGCCGCCGGCGTGCGTGGCCCCAAGGCCCCGCGCAAGCTGCCGCAGGTGCTCGACGTCGACGAGGTCACGCAGCTGGTCGAAGTACCGGTCGACGCGCCGCTGGCTCTGCGTGATCGCGCGTTGCTGGAACTGTTCTATTCGTCCGGCCTGCGCCTGTCGGAACTGGTCGGCCTGCGCTGGCGCGATCTCGACCTCGAAGGCGGCCTGGTGACCGTGCTCGGCAAGGGCAACCGCCAGCGCAGCGTGCCGGTCGGCAGTCATGCACGCCGCGCGCTGGCCGACTGGCGCGCCGACAGTGGCGGCGCCAATGATGCCCCGGTGTTCCCCGGCCGCGGCGGTGCCCCGATCACCGCGCGCGCGGTGCAGCTGCGCATCCGCCTGCTCGCCCAGCGTCAGGGCCTGTTCAAGCGGGTGCACCCGCATCTGCTCCGGCACTCGTTCGCCAGCCATGTGCTCGAATCGTCCGGCGACCTGCGCGGCGTTCAGGAACTGCTGGGCCACGCCGACATCGCGACCACGCAGATCTACACCCACCTCGATTTTCAGCACCTGGCCAAGGTCTACGACGCCGCGCATCCGCGTGCGAAGCGCCGGCGTGGTTCGGAGAACGGCCAGGGCTGATACCCGCCACGCACGTCAGCCGCCACATGCGAGACACCGCTCCGTTGGAAGCGCTTGCGCGCGAGGAGGAGCTTCTTGGAGAGCGCCATCGCGCGCGAGCGCGCTCCTACAGGCGAGGGCCGCTGCGCGAGTCGTGGAGTGTGGCGGACTAGGACGTCCGGAATCGGTGTGGTCCTCCAGGGCGCGCGGTCTCGTGCCCGACACGAAGCGCCGGCTTCTGTAGGAGCGCGCTTGCGCGCGATGGCCATTGGCGGAAGAGCCCGATCGCCCGCCATGCGCACCTGCAGGCGCGCCTAGGGCTCGGTGGTCAGATCGGCCCGTTCGGGTCGATCGGCGTCGGGCGTGATGCCCCAGGCGACGTGCCAGTCTTCGCCATCGTGTTCGATGGGATGCCGCGTCCGGCCGGCGCCGTTGCCGCAGGCCAGCGCCTGCGCGCTGCAATAGCGATCGCATCCCCAGCAGATGCGTTCAGGATGTCTGGGGTGCAGGGGAAAGGGTTTGGCCATGCGCGGCTCCCGTCGAAGTCCGACGACAACGGTGACGCGCGGCGGCGCGGCGCGCATTGATCGAGCGCAAGGGTCGTTGGAAGCTACGGGCGCCGCAGGTACAGAACGATCGCCTTGAATGCGACAGACGGGCGCCCCACACAAGGGGTTCGATCCACGGAGGCCGCATGGACCCCAGCCAGAATCCCAATGTGTTCCACGCCACGACCATCGTCTCGATCCGCCGCGGCGGCAAGGTGGTCGTCGCCGGCGATGGCCAGGTCACGCTCGGCCACACCATCATGAAAGGCAATGCGCGCAAGGTGCGGCGCCTGGGCGAGGGCAAGGTGCTCGCCGGGTTCGCCGGCGCTGCGGCCGATGCGTTCACCCTGTTCGAACTGTTCGAAGGCAAGCTGCAGCAGCACGGCGGACAGCTGGTGCGTGCGGCGGTCGAGCTGGTCAAGGACTGGCGCACCGATCGCCGCTACGGAAAGCTCGAAGCGCTGCTCGCGGTCGCCGATGCCGAGACCTCGCTGATCATCAGCGGCAACGGCGACATCATCGAACCCGACGACGGCATCATCGCGATCGGCTCGGGCGGCTCCTACGCGCTGTCCGCCGCACGCGCGCTGCTCGCGCACACCGAACTCGACGCCCGCACGGTCGCGACCGAAGCGCTGAACATCGCCGGCGACATCTGCATCTACACCAACCGCAACGTGGTGGTTGAAGAACTGTGATTCGTGATTGGTGATTCGTGATTCGAAACAGCTGGATCACCGCCGAGTCCTGTCCACCGCCCAATTCCGCTCTTACGAATCACGAATCACAAATGACCAATCACCGCTCTTCAATGACCCCGCGCGAGATCGTGCAGGAGCTAGACCGCCACATCGTCGGCCAGAACGCCGCCAAGCGCGCCGTCGCGATCGCACTGCGCAACCGTTGGCGCCGTGCGCAGCTCGACGACGACCTGCGCAACGAGGTGATGCCCAAGAACATCCTGATGATCGGCCCGACCGGCGTCGGCAAGACCGAGATCGCGCGCCGCCTGGCGACGCTCGCCAACGCGCCGTTCGTCAAGGTCGAGGCGACGCGTTTCACCGAGGTCGGCTACGTCGGCAAGGACGTCGAGCAGATCATCCGCGATCTCGCCGACACCGCGGTCAAGCTGTATCGCGAGCAGGCCAAGGTGCGCGTGCGCACGCAGGCCGAGGAGCGTGCCGAGGACCGCATCCTCGATGCGCTGCTGCCCAAGCGCGAATCCGCACAGCCCGGCTTCGGCTTTGGCGCGCAGACCGCGACCGTCGACATCGGTGCCGAGCCCTCGTCGAAGGAATCGGAGACGCGGCAGAAGCTGCGCCGCCAGCTGCGCGCCGGTGATCTGGACGATCGCGAGATCGAACTCGAACTCAGCGCCGGGCAGGGCATGGACATCATGACCCCGCCGGGCATGGAGGAAATGGGCCAGCAGCTGCGGCAGATGTTCGCCAATCTCGGCGGCGGCAAGACCCACAAGCGCAAGCTCACCATTCGCGCCGCGCGTCCGCAGCTGGTCGAAGAGGAAGCCGGCAAGCTGGTCAACGAGGACGATGTGCGCGAGGCGGCGATCGAGGCCTGCGAGCAGCACGGCATTGTCTTCATCGACGAGATCGACAAGGTCGCCAAGCGCAGCGAGGGTGGTTCCAGCGGTGCCGACGTCAGCCGCGAAGGCGTGCAGCGCGACCTGCTGCCGCTGGTCGAGGGCAGCACGGTCAGCACCAAGTACGGTTCGGTGAAGACCGACCACATCCTCTTCATCGCCTCGGGCGCGTTCCACCTCGCCAAGCCCAGCGACCTGATTCCCGAAATGCAGGGCCGCTTTCCGATCCGTGTCGAGCTGACGGCGCTGACCAAGGACGATTTCGTCCGCATCCTCACCGAGCCCAAGGCTGCGCTGACCACGCAGTACGTGCAGTTGCTCCGGACTGAGGGCGTCGAGCTGACGTTCGCGCCGGATGCGGTGGAGCGGCTGGCCGAGATTGCCGCGCACGTCAACGAGCGCCAGGAGAACATCGGTGCGCGCCGTCTGCACACGGTGCTCGAACGTCTGCTCGATTCGCTGAGTTTCGAGGCGCCAGACAAGGGCGGTACGGTCGTCATCGACCGCGCCTACGTCGATCAGCATCTGGGTGAACTGGTGCAGGACCAGGATCTGAGCCGCTACATCCTCTGAGGTTTCGCGTTCACCGCGGTCGAACATCGGGTCCGCATCATGGCAGGCCCGATTGCCGGAACGACCGCGATGCCGAGATCCGCACGCAAGACGCTCGTCCTGATGAGTCTGTTGGCGTCGGTGACAGCCTGCACGCAGCGCGATGCGGCCTCGCCGGCGGAGTCCAGGCCCGCCGCGTCGCCGACTATCGCGGCGACGCCGCCCGGCGACGCCCACGCGGCGCAGGCAGTCCCTGCCGGCGCGCCCGCCGCGCCGGTTTACCGGACCTTCCGTGATGTCGTGGTGGCCTGCGACAACGTGCGCCGCTGCACTGCGATCGCCGTCGGCGACAGCGCGCCCGGACTGGCGCTGTCGCTGATCCGCGACGCGGGCGCGAGCGGTGCGCAGACGCTGCGGCTGTACGCGCCGTCGGCCGAGGTCGACGCCGAGAACCTGCGCCTGGACGACGTCGCCGCGCCTGCGATCGCGGGACTGCCCTGGCAACGCGACGCGGGCGACTCCGATGCGTTGCGGATCGAGGATCCGGCGGCGATCGCGCAGTTCATCGACCTGGTCCGGGACGGCACGCGTCTGGACGATGGCGGAGATCGGACCGTGTCGCTGGCGGGCCTCAATGCGGCGCTGCTGTACGTCGACGAACACCAGCAGCGGCTCGACACGCCCGACGCATGGGCGCGACGCGGCGACCGCGACACCGCCGCCGTGCCTGCGGCACCACCGCTGCCGGCGCCGCCGCCGGAGTCGCCGCCGCCGCCCGCACTCGCCGAGGCCGATGCCGCGCGTCTGACGCGCAGCGTGCGCGAGTCGCAGGCCGCCGCACTGCGCGCGCAGGAATGCAATGCGTCGGGCGGCGAGTTCGACGTCTCGCGTCAGGACACCGCCCACCCCCTCGATGCGACCCACGCGCTGGTGTTCGTGACCTGCTACAGCGGTGCCTACCAGGCCTCGAGCCTGGTGTTCCGTGCGGCCCGCGACGGCAGCGACGTCACCCGTCTGACCCTGCCGGCGCCGGAGCTGTCCGACGACAGCGAGCAGCGCGAGGCCTTCGATCTGCTGATCGGTCCGGAATTCGACGCCGCCACCGGCACGCTGACGCAGTACGCCAGGGGCCGTGGCATCGGCGACTGCGGTTTCCAGTCGAGCTGGCGGTTCGACGGGCAGGCGTTCGAGTTGTCGCGTCATGCCGAGATGACCCGGTGCGGCGGATTGACCCCCGAGGCATGGCCGGTGTTGTGGCGGGTGGCCGGGCCGTCCGGCGCGCCTTGAGCCCGCGGTTGGACGTTGCCACAATCGCGCGCCCTGTCCGGTGTGCCGCCCATGTCCCTGCTGCTTCGACTCGTCGCGATCCTGCAGATCGCCGGTGGCTTCTACGGTCTGGCGGGCGCGTTGTTGCGGCTCGCGTCCGGCGGTGGAGGGGTACTGATGCTGCTGGTCGCCCTGCTGTTGTCGACGTTCGCGCTGATCGCAGGCGTCCTGCTGCTCGAAGGTGACGCGCTCGGGACGCGTCTGTCGCGGATCGCGCTGGCACTGCAGATTCCCGTCATCGCCACGCCGTGGCTGAGTTACGCCTGGCATGTCGGTGCCACCGTCCCGCTGCAGTTCCGCTTCGGCCGCGTCGCCGTGGTCGATCTCGACTGGTCGGTGCCGTCCGAGGCGCTGCGGCTGGCGCTGTCGGGCCCGTCGACCGCCGCGGTGGGCGTGAACCTGCTGGCGCTCGGGCTGTGGCTGGTGCTGCGTTTCGCCCGACGCTGACCCGTTCGGGGTCGTCGCGCAGCGTGTGAAGGGCCAAATTGGCCATTTGGGGTATATTTCCCCATGCCCGGTGCTTGGAGTGATCGCGATGACGATGCCCCTGAAGCTCGACGCCCTCGACGCGCTGCCGCGCACGCCGGCGTCCGACGTCAAGAAACTCGGCTGGCGCGGCGTGATGAAGACCGTCGCCCGCGGCGGCAAGGTCGTCGTGACCCACCACAACACGCCCGAGGCGGTAATCCTGTCAGCCGACGAGTACGACGCGATCCTGCAGGCGCTCGACGCGGCCGGCGCGAGCCAGCGCTCGGCGCTCGACACCCTGCGCACGCGTTTCGACGCACGTCTGGCCGCGCTGCAGGCCGACGATGCCGATGCGCGCCTGCGCGCGGCGATGCGCGGGCCGGCGCGGCTGCGCGGCAAGGTCAAGGCCGGCGCGACCTGCTGAGCCGTGGCGCGCCCGGTCCTCTACGTGCTGGCCGGCGTCAACGGCGCCGGCAAGAGTTCGGTCGGCGGCCATCTGCTCGAACGCGCCGGGCTCACGTGGTTCAACCCCGACACGTTCGCGCGTGAACTCGCCGTGGCGACCGGCTGCACGATGGCCGACGCGAACGCGGCCGCCTGGCAGGAAGGCGTGCGTCGGCTCGATCTCGCACTGGCGAACGGGCACAGCCATGCCTTCGAAACCACGCTCGGCGGCAACACCGTGCCGGCGCGCATCGCCGAGGCCGCGCGCACGCACGACGTGCTGATGTGGTTCTGCGGGCTGTCGTCGGCCGAGCAGCACATCGCGCGCGTGCAGGCGCGGGTCGCGGTCGGTGGTCACGACATTCCCGAGGCGAACATCCGCGCACGCTGGACGCGTGCCCGCGAGAACCTGATCGCGCTGATGCCGGTGCTCGCGCAGTTGCAGGTCTACGACAACAGCGTCGACGTCGCACGTGGCGAGGCGGTGCCGGATCCGGTGCTGTTGCTGGAGATGATCGACGGCGTGCTGGTGGTGCCGGATGCGGCTGATCTGGGGGCGCTGGCGACGACGCCGGAGTGGGCGAAGCCGCTGCTGGAGGCGGCTCTGGATCGCGAAGATCAAGACCGCTGAGCCACCGCGCATCCGTCGTTCCAGCGCACGCTGGAATGACGGGAGAAAGTAAGCAGGCAGTCGAGAACGACAGGCCCCCGATGTGCGCCCGACGGCGGCGAAACTCCGGCCCCGTCTCCCATCACTGCCCGTATCCGCGCTCCCCCACCGACATCCCAGGCTGCAGTCGCGCTGCCATTGGCGGATCGTGGTCGACGATCCGCCGTCGCTGGAATCACACGCGTATACGGGATGCACCCGCAGATGGCGACCCGCAGCGCGCCGGATCAATCCTCGCCGATGTCCTCGTTCCAGACTTCTGGATGCGCGGCAATGAAGCCACCGAGCAGGTCGACGCATTCCTGGCTCTGCATGTCGATCACTTCGACGCCGGTTTCGCGCAGCCAGTCGATGCCGCCCTGGAAGGTCTGCGATTCGCCGACGACGACGGTGCCGATGCCGAACTGGCGCACCAGACCACTGCAGTACCAGCACGGCGCCAAGGTCGTGACCATGATCGTGTCGCGGTAGGAACGCTGGCGGCCGGCCTTGCGGAACGCATCGGTCTCCCCGTGGATCGACGGATCACTTTCCTGCACACGGCGGTTGTGGCCGCAGCCGAGCAGGCGCCCATCCTGGTGATACAGCGCCGCGCCGATCGGAACGCCGCCCTCCGCAAGGCCCTGACGGGCTTCGGAAATCGCGGTGTCGAGCAGGGCGCGGTAGTCGGGCGTGGCGATCATGCGGGCGGTCATCGGTGCGTCGGGCCTGCGAGTCTGCCTGTCGCATCGGTCGCGGTCGAGCGTGAGACGGTGCGGCAACTTCTTAACGAACGCATGGCAGAATCCGTGGCCCCCAAAAGCGCGATGCAAGAACACCTATGGAATGGCTGTCCGACCCCACGATCTGGATGGGGCTGGCGACCCTGGTAGTCCTCGAGATCATTCTCGGGATCGACAACCTGGTGTTCATCGCGATCCTCGCCGACAAGCTGCCACCGGAGCAGCGCGACAAGGCCCGTGTCATCGGCCTGTCGCTGGCGCTGCTGATGCGGCTGATCCTGCTGGCGCTGGTGGCCTGGATCGCCGGGCTGGTCACGCCGCTGTTCTCGGTCTGGGGCAATTCGTTCTCGGGACGGGACCTGATCCTGCTGGTCGGCGGCCTGTTCCTGCTGTTCAAGGCGACGATGGAGCTGCACGAGCGGCTCGAGGGACGCCAGCACGAGGCCATCACCAAGAAGGTCTATGCCTCGTTCAGCGTGGTGCTGGCGCAGATCGTCGTGCTCGATGCGGTGTTCTCGCTCGACTCGGTGATCACCGCGGTCGGCATGGTCGAGCACCTGGGCGTGATGTACGCGGCCGTCACCATCGCGATGGCGGTGATGTTGCTGGCCAGCAAGCCGCTGACCAACTTCGTCAACAAGCACCCCACGGTCGTCGTGCTGTGCCTGGGCTTTTTGCTGATGATCGGTTTCAGCCTGGTCGCCGAAGGTCTGGGCTTCAAGATTCCGAAGGGCTATCTGTACGCGGCGATCGCGTTCTCGGTTCTGGTCGAGGCGTTCAACCAGTGGTCGCGCTTCAACCGCGAGCGCCATGCGCAGCAGTTGCCGTTCCGCCAGCGCACCGCCGATGCCGTGCTGCGCCTGCTGGGCACGCGCCCGGACGCGCAGTTCGAGGCCGGCACACCCGACGCCGAGCGCGGCGAAGGCGAGGAGCAGCTCGAGGCGGCCGAGCACGACATGATCCGCAGCGTGCTGACGCTGGCCGAGCGGCCGGTGTCGAGCGTGATGACGGTGCGCAGCGACATCGAATGGATCGACGCGACCCGCGGCATCGAGCACGCGACCGCGCGCCTGGTCGAATCGCCGCACACCCGCCTGCTGGTCTGCGACGGCGAGCTCGACCAGCTGCTGGGCGTGGTGCAGAGCGGCGACCTGCTGTCGAGCGTGCTGCAGGGGCGCGCGCTCGACGTCACCGATTTCGTCCGCGAGCCGCTGGTCGTGCCCGAGGGCACGTCGACGCTGCGCGTGCTCGAGCAGATCCGTGCCCATCCGATTCCGCTGGCGGTCGTCGTCGACGAATACGGCAGCATCGAGGGCATGGTCACCGCGAACGACCTGCTGGCGACGATCGCCGGCGATCTGGCCGATACCCGCGACGCCGACTACGGCGCCAGCCGTGGCGAGGACGGCAGCTGGCTCGTCGACGGTTCGATGTCGCTGCAGGACCTGGAGCTGACGACCGGTGTCGCCCTGCCGCGTGATCCGACCTACGTGACGCTGTCGGGCCTGGTGCTGCACCTGCTCGACCGCATGCCGGTCGAGGGCGACACGGTCGATGCGGGTGCCTATCGCCTGCACGTCGATTCGCTCGAGCGTCGCCGCGTGGGCAAGCTGCGGATCGAAGTGGCCTCGGTCGAGGCCTGAGCGCGGGCGTCGGCGCCCGCGCCACGCCGTCGACGTCCGATCCGGGCGGGGGATGCGATAATCGCGCCATGAGCGACGAATCCAGCAAGCCCGGCACCACCCATTTCGGTTTCCGCGACGTGCCCACGGGCGAGAAGCAGAAACTGGTCGGCGAAGTGTTCTCCTCGGTCGCAGGCAACTACGACCTGATGAACGACCTGATGAGCCTCGGCATCCACCGCGTGTGGAAGCGCTACTTCGTCGCCACCGCGCAGGTGCGCACCGGCGACCGCGTGCTCGATCTGGCCGGCGGCACCGGTGACATCGCCGCGCTGCTCAAGTCGCGCGTGGGCGAATCGGGCGAACTGGTGCTCGGCGACATCAACGCCTCGATGCTGCGCGTCGGCCGCGACCGCATGACCGACCGCGGCAACGTGCGCGGCTTCGAGTACGTGCAGTGCAACGCCGAAACCCTGCCGTTCCCGGACAACAGCTTCGATCTGGTGACCATCGCCTTCGGCCTGCGCAACGTCACCGACAAGGACGCCGCGCTGCGCGAGATGCTGCGCGTGCTGAAAGTCGGCGGCCAGGCGCGCGTGCTGGAGTTCTCGGAAGTGAAGGCCGACTGGTTCAAGCCGATCTACGACTTCCATTCGTTCCAGATCATGCCGCGCCTGGGCAAGCTGTTCGCCCGCGACAGCGCCAGCTACCAGTACCTGTCCGAGTCGATCCGCAAGCACCCGCCGCAGGACGCGCTCAAGGGCATGATGGAAGCCGCGGGCTTCGCGCGCTGCAGGTACCGCAACCTGAGCGGCGGCATCGTCGCCATCCACGACGGCTACAAGGCCTGACCGACGCGGTTTGACCCGAGACCGCGCACGGCCCCCAGGGCCCCGCGCGTGCGGGTACGGGCTCCTGCCGGGGCCACCCGGCCCGTTCAGCCGCGGCGCCCGCGCTAGAATCGCGGGTCTGTTTCCCGTGGACTCCCCTGATGCGCCCCTTCCGTTCCGCCGCCGGCCTGTTGGCGATGGCCGTCCTTGCGCTGTCGGCCTGCAACCGCGAAACCCCACCCACCGAAGCGGCCGCCACGCCGGCCGCCAGCGCCGACCGTGACGAGCATTCCTATGCGCAGCCCGACAAGGTCGTCACCGAAGATCTCGCGCTGGACATCGCGCTCGATTTCGACGCGCGCACGATCGCCGGCACCGCCACCTACACCCTGCAGTGGAAGGACCAGTCCGCCACCCAGCTGGTGCTCGACACCCGCGCGCTGACCATCTCCAAGGTCGAAGGCGAAGCCGCCGGCGCCTGGCAGCCGCTGCAGTTCGCGCTGGCCGAGGCCGATGCCACGCTCGGCAGCAAGCTCACCATCGAAACGCCCGAGCGCAACGCCAGGGTCCGCGTGACCTATGCGAGCTCACCCGACGCCTCGGGCCTGCAGTGGCTCACGCCGGAGATGACCGAGGGCAAGCAGCTGCCTTTCATGTTCAGCCAGTCGCAGCAGATCCACGCGCGCTCGTGGGTGCCGCTGCAGGACACGCCGGCGATCCGCTACACCTACTCGGCGCGCGTCACCACGCGTCCCGACGTCATGGTGCTGATGAGCGCCGACAACGATCCGGCCGCGCAGCGCACCGGCGAGTACAGCTTCTCGATGCCGCAGAGGATTCCCTCGTACCTGATGGCGATCGCCGCGGGCGACCTGGTGTTCAAGGAAATCTCCGGCCGCGCCGGCGTCTGGGCCGAGCCGGCAATGGTCGACCGCGCGGTGGCCGAGTTCGCCGACACCGAGAAGATGATCGAGGTCACCGAGCAGCTCTACGGCCCCTATCGCTGGGAGCGCTACGACCTGCTGATCCTGCCGCCCTCGTTCCCCTACGGCGGCATGGAGAATCCGCGCCTGTCGTTTATCACGCCGACCGTCATCGTCGGCGACAAGTCGCTGGTGTCGCTGATCGCGCACGAGCTCGCGCACAGCTGGTCGGGCAACCTCGTCACCTTCGCCAGCGCCAAGCACGGCTGGCTCAACGAGGGCTTCACCAGCTACGTCGAGAACCGCATCGTCGAATCGGTGTACGGCAAGGAAATGAGCGACATGGAGTTCGTGATCGCGCGCAATGCACTGCGCGAGAACATCGGCGCCATGCCCGAGTCCACGCAGGCGCTGGCGATCAAGCCGGGCACCGAACTCGACGCCGACGACGCGCTGAGCGCGGTCGCCTACGATAAGGGCGCATGGTTCCTGCAGTTCCTGGAGCAGCGTTTCGGCCGCGAGAATTTCGACGCCTTCCTGCGTGGTTACTTCGACCACTTCGCGTTCCAGAGCATCACCACCGAGCAGTTCCTGGCCTATGCGAAGGAACACCTGTTCGACAAATATCCCGACACGGTGACCGACGCAGAAATCCAGGAATGGGTCTACGCGCCGGGCCTGCCGTCGTATGCACCGCAGGTGATGTCGCGCAACTTCGGCATCGTCGATTCGGCGCGTCTTGCATGGCTGGGCAGCGCGCAGTTGCCGCCGCGCCAGATCACCGATGCATGGTCGACGCAGGAGTGGCTGCACTTCCTCGAAGGCCTGCCGCAGACGCTGACCAGCGAGCAGCTGACCCAGCTCGACGAGGCCTACGCGTTCACCGGCACCGACAACGGCGAGATCGCGATGCGCTGGTATCCGCTGGCGGTGCGCAGCGGCTATACGCAGGCCAACGAAGCGCTGGCCGAGTTCACCGCACGCGTCGGCCGTCGCAAGCTGATCATGCCGATCTACACCGCCCTGGTGCAGACCGAGCCGGGCCTGGCGCTGGCGAAGCAGATCTTCGAGACCGCGCGTCCGGGCTACCACCCGATCACGACCGGCTCGGTGGAGGCGCTGATCAACGACGCCCGTCCGGCCCCGGCGCCCGCGCAGGCGCCTGCCGAGGACACCGCGGCGCCGGAAGATGCTGCGCCGCCGGCAACGGCCAACTGAAGTCCAGTCATTCCGCAATGCCCGTTCGCGGCCGCCCTCGTGGCGGCCGCGCGCGTTCCGGCTTCCGTGCTCGTTTCCGAGGGCGCTTGCGCGATCGGAAACGAGCACGATGCGCGTCCTCGATCCGCAGGCGCGGTAGGCTTTGCGCACGCCGCAGTGCCGGTACTTCGCGCTGCCGTGCACACGAGACGTCGAAGGCGCATCCGCCGCATGCCGACGTGGCGCGCCATTGGATCGAACGAGGACCATCCGCATGACATCCCGACACCTGCTCGCCACCGCATTGCTCGCCGCGCTGTTGCCGCTTACCGCCTGTCAGGACCGCGAGGCCCAGGCCGCTGCCCAGGCGCAGGCGCAAGCCGCCGCAGCCGAGGAACAGGCCGAAGCCGCCGAGCGCGACTTCGAATCCGCGGTGGCCATCGAGAACTGGGCGCTCGCCAAGGCGCAGGCCGATGTGCTGCTCGCCCGCTTCCCGGAGACCGAAGCCGCGGGCCGCGTGCGCGCGAAGTTCGATGACGTCAAGGCGCGCGGCGACGCGCTGCGCGAGGACGCACGCACCAAGGCCTTGTGGAGCTACGACACCGCCAACGTCGAAGGCGGCCAGCAGTTGTCGGCGGCCATCTATGCACGCGACAACGTCGACGTCGACGGCAGCCGCCCGACGCAGGTGCGGCTGATCTTCCGCGATCATCCGTCGTGGGGCCGCAGCAGCTACCTGGTGCTGCAGGCCGGCGACTTCGACTGTTATCCCAGCTGCCGCGTCTCGGTCGCGGTCGATGACGGGGAACCCCGCCGCATGGCCGCCAACCGCCCGCAGACCGATGAAGCCATCGCGATGTTCATCGACGACGAGCGCGCCCTGTGGCGTCTGCTCGATGGCGCAAAGACGGTGTCGATCGCGTTCCCGGTCAAGGCCGGCGGCACGCGCACGGCGGTGTTCGAAGTTGCGGGGCTGGATCGCTCGAAACTGCCGAAGTGGAACTGAGTCGCAGGCGCTGAACTGATGGCTCAGCGGCGGCTATGCCGCGCACACTCTTCGCCTGTGGATCTCCGTCATTCCGCCTGAGCGCGTGACTCCACGGCACCCGGTGATAAGCACCAAGGACGACCAGCGCGCCGGCGATCTATCGACAATTGGCCTGCGCCACCGCCAGGCGCTGGCTGGCGGCATTGCGTTCGCGCGTTGCGGCACGCTGTTGGGCGTCGCGCTGCGCACGCAGGCCTGACTGGTCGGTCGGGTCCGCCGCATCACCACCACGCGCCGCGCGCTGTGTTTCGACCGCTGCGGCGCGCCGCTGCGCGCTGGCGACACGTGCGTTGCTGGTCGGCTGGATCACCGCGTTCGCGCGCTGCAGGCATCGCTCACGCGCGGGGTCGGGCGCGGTCCGTGTGCCCACGGCAGTCGGCAACCGGGGCGCGGGTTCGATCTGGCGCAGCGCCGGGCCGGCGGGCGTCGGGGCAGCCGCCGGATTGCGCAGCTGTTGCGCCGAAACGGGGGCGCAGGCGAGCAGGGCGCTGACGGTCAGAATGGCAGGGATGGCGCGCATCGGCGTGTCCAGGCGGCGGTCGTGACAACATGGCGCCGGCGGTGTGGAGACCAAGGCCGGACGGCGTCGTGGTTCAGGCGCGGGCGGGTGCCTCGTTACGCGCGATCTCGCAGTCCGGCTCGGCCACCGGACCGGGCGGATGCACCGGCACTTCGGCCGGAATCGCGCCGGTATGCGGATCCGTCGGCGCCAGCATGCGCGCGCGGCGCCAGCCGCCCCAGCGGTAGTAGGCGATCGCCAGCACCATCGCCAGCAGCGCGCTGGCCGGGAAACTCCACCAGATCGCGTCCACGCCCAGCACCGGCTGCAGCAGCGTCGCGAACGGCACGCGCACGCCCCACAGCGTGAGGCCCAGGATGAACAGCGGCGGCAGCACCGCGCCGGTCGAGCGCACCACGCCGAACAGCACGAAGGTCACGCCGAAGAACAGGAACGACCAGATCGCGATGCGGTTGAGATGCCGCGCGGTCTCGAGCGCCACGCTGGCATCGCCGAGGAACAGCGACAGCGCGGCGCGGTCGAGCAGCAGCAACAGCACGATCAGCGCACCGGTCAGTAACACGTTGAAGCCGACGCCTGTCCCGGCGATCCGCGACACGCGGTCCCAATGCCCGGCGCCGACGTTCTGCGCCGCCATCGTCGAACACGCCGCGCCGATCGCCATCGCCGGCATCTGCACATAGGTCCACAACTGCAGCGCCGCGCCGTAACCGGCGGTGGTGTCCACGCCGTGCGCGTTGACCATCGAGATCATCGCGATCATCGCCGCCGACAGCATCGCCATCTGCAGGCCCATCGGCAGACCCTTGCCCAGCAGCGCGCGCACGATGGTCCAGTCGGGCCGGTAGAGATGCCGCTCGGTGCGATGGATCCACAAACGGTGCCTGCGATGCCGCAGCCAGGCGAGCAGGGCGGTCAGGCCCAGCGCATTCGCGATCAGGCTGGCCAGTGCCGCGCCGGCCATGCCCATCGTCGGCAGCGGCCCGACGCCGAGCATCAGCATCGGCACCAGGATGATGTCGAGCGCGACCACCAGCAGCAGGAACAGGAACGGCGTGCGCGCATCACCGGCGCCGCGCAGGATCGCCGACAGGAACGCGAACGCGTACAGGAAGGGCACCGCGAGGAAGATCAGTTTCAGATAGGCATCGGCATGCGGCAGCGCATCGGCCGGCGTGCCCATCCACAGCAGCACATGGCGTGACAGCGGCAGGCCGATCAGCGCTACCAGCACCGAGGCGGTCATGAAGAACGTCGCACTGGTGCCGATCGCGCGCTTGGCGCCCGCCAGGTCGTCGCGGCCGATCGCCTGCGCAACCAGGATCGTCGCCGCCATGCCCACGCCGAACACCGCGCCCAGCAGCAGGAACAGGATGTTGTTGGCATTGGCGATCGCCGCCAGTGCGCCTTCGCCGAGGAAGCGGCCGATCCAGATCGCATTCACCGAACCGTTGAGCGACTGCATGACGTTGCCGCCCAGGATCGGCAGCGCGAACGCGAGCAGCGTCGGCGCGATGGCGCCGCGGGTCAGGTCACGGGGGCGGGCGGGGGAGGTGGCACGTGTGCGTCGCGACATGCGCGCATTCAAGCGGGAAGCGCATTGCGTCGTGGTGAGGATGGAGCCGGATGTCTTCCCCGCAGTGAACCCCTCCTTCCCCCGTGACACGAAGGAAGGTTGGGATGGGGGCAAACCTTCAGCTCGCGCAGTAGTGGTCCGCTGACCCTGCCCGAGCGCCCGCTCTCGAGTCGCCTCGACCGGATCGTTCGCTCCCACCCGACCCGTCCGGCCCGGCGAAGCACGCCGGGCATTCGACCGATCCGCGCGGCATGCCGCGCAAGCGGATCGCGCTCATCCCCCGCACGCGGGTGAGGGCTCGAAGCAGAGCGCGCGCCCGTCAGACGAACAACTGTGACCCCTGCACGCTGGGGCATCCCCCATCTGTCGCCAGCGCGTCGCGCCGGGAACACTGCAGAGCATCGCGCGGGCGTGCCCGCCGCCAGCAGGCGCCTGTCGTGAGCCTCAATGCCGTCTCGTCGTCCGATCCCACCCAGCGCATCCAGCAGCAGGACACCCAGGCTGCCGGCGCGTCCTACACCGTCCAGCGCGGCGACACCCTCTCGGAGATCGCCAAGGCCCACGGCGTCAGCCTCGAAGGCCTGCTTGCGGCCAATCCGCAGGTGCTCAACCCCGACGTGATCTATCCCGATCAGGCCATCGCCCTGCCGCCCGACGTGAAGCCACTCGGCGGCGAGGGCGCTCCGGTCGCTGCCACGGCCGCGAACGATGCGCAGGGCGCGTACGGCGGCGGCCCGCTCGATCGCACCCAGCTTGCGCAGCTGTTCCACGAGGCCGGCTTCCGCGGCGAGAACCTGGTGAGCATGGTCGCCATCGCCATGCGCGAATCCAGCGGCGACCCGGCCGCCTTCAACGGCAACCGCGCCACGGGCGACCAGTCCTATGGGCTCACCCAGATCAACATGCTCGGCGGCATGGGGTCCGAGCGACGCGAAGCCTTCGGGCTGAGCTCCAACGATCAGCTGTTCGACCCGCAGACCAACGCCCGCGTCGCCTACGAGCTGTCCAACAACGGCACCGATCTCTCGCCCTGGGGCGCCTACAAGGGGCTGGCCAATACCTACAACACCGATGTGTCGGCGGCTCGCGCCGCTGTCGCCGAGGCCGACGCGCAAGGGTTGCTGGGCACGCCGTTCGACGGCGCCCGCGTCGACGGCGCGGCATCGGTGCAGCAGGCCACCGCCGCGAATGCGACCCCACTGCTCGAACACGGTGATCGCGGACCGGCCGTCACCGATCTGCAGAAACGCCTCGCAGCCGCCGGCTTCAGCCCCGGCGCAGCCGACGGCATCTTCGGCGCCCGCACCGAGAGCGCCGTGCGCGACTTCCAGGCCAGCCGCGGCATCACGGTCGACGGCATCGTCGGCCCTGATACCTGGGCGCAGCTCAACGGCGCGCCGCCGGTTGCGGGCCCGGCGCCGCCGACGCCCGTTGCACCCGGCGAGGTCGCCCAGGTCAGTGACGGCCCCAGCAATGCCAAGATCGCCGGCCTGCATCCCGAGCTGCGCGGGCAGGCGGCCGAGTTCGTCAATCGCGTCGAACGGGAGCTGGGCATCACCCTGCGCGTGACCCAGGGCTTCCGCACCTATGCCGAGCAGGACGCGCTCTACGCCCAGGGCCGGACCACGTCGGGCGACATCGTCACCAACGCCCGCGGCGGCTACAGCAACCACAACTTCGCCACCGCCTTCGACGTGGTCGAAGTGCGCCCGGACGGCTCGGTCAACTGGGAGACCGACTGGAACGCCATCGGCCGCATCGGCACCGGCATGGGCCTGGAGTGGGGCGGCAACTGGACGACCTTCGTGGACCGTCCGCACTTCCAGCTCGACACCGGTCTGAGTACGGCCGACATGCGCAGCCGGATCGCGAACGGCAACGTCGATGCGGAGGGCTTCGTCAATTTGCGTTGATGGCACAGCCCTGCCGGCGGAACCACCTTCTGGGCGCCGCGAGGCGCCCGAGTTGTACTTGCGCGGTGGCGCCGCGCTTTTCAGTGAATACGCCGTGTGCATCGGTGGTTGCGAGCGGTTCATTCGAAGCCGCCCTTCAGCCTCTGCCGGAACGGAGACCTAGGGTCGCCCCCAAGTAGAGCGTTTGCCACGCATCGCACTAGGGTGTGCACATCTCCCGACGGCAGACCTGCCATGACCGATATCGACAAGCTCGCATCCGACATTCTCGATGTCGGTGACCGGTTCCTCCGCACCGACGACTACGACGCGCGGATGGATCGCTTCGCCGAAGAAATCGACGGTCTCGATGCTTCGGCGCGCAATCAACTGTTCGATGAAATCCTCGAGCAGGACGGCGGCGCGCTGATGTCCTGGCTCACCGTGGATCGACTCAATGGAATGGTCGCCGACGGTCGTATCTCCGAACAGGAGCGCGGCGCGATATTCGATGCGTTCGGCGATGCATACGTGGACGGTGATATCTCGTTCCAGGATGCAATGCAGTTCACCAACATTTTCGGATCCCAGGCGGTCGGGCCCATGGGCCTTTCGCCCGATGCGGGTGCCATCGATGCACTGGTCGGCACGCTGACGGGCAGCAACAGTCCCTACTCGTCCCAGTTCATCGAAAAGTTCGCGAGCGAACTGCTGACCGAACGCGTGCTGGCCGACCCGCCGGCCTTGCTGCCCGGTGAGCAGGGTCCCTACGCCGGAATTCTCCTCAATGCGCTCGACCAGGCGGGCGGCAGCAGCGCGGTCAATGCGGTCTTGGGCAGCCTGTCCAATGATCAGCAGACCGCCTTGCGCGATCTGCTGTCCGCCGATGGGCGCAGTTTCGAAAATCCCGGGCTGGAGAGCGCCAATGTCCGCGACCCGATGGCGATCTACATCGAGACGGTGTCCCGCCATGGCAGCGGCGCCGAAGCGGTCGATCTGGTGCGCTACGTCAGCGAGAACTCGAGCGGCAACATCATCGAGAACCAGTACTACGACCACGACAACAAGCCACTCGATGCGCGTGCCGAAGCGCTCGGCGAACTGTTCACCACGCATGGGGACGCGATCCTGACCGACCTCACAGTGGCCAACCCCACCCAGACCAGTGGCTCGACCAATGATCGGCAGACGGTGATCGGTGACAACCTCGCCGCCTTGTCCAACCTTGTGCGCATTACCGGTTTGAATCCGGACAACTCGCATGCGGGACAGGTGATGGACCTGCTGGGGGCGTTTACGTCCGAGAACATCCGGCTGGGGAACATGGCCGAAAACTCCGACGTCAACGGTGACGGCGTGATCGATGGCGCCGACATCGAAGCCATCGATGCAGGCAACGGTCGCACGGGCATGATCGGCGCGGTTATGCAGGATGCGGTGAGCAGTGGTTATGTCGATCTGCGTGCCGACATCGCGGCGCGTGACGCGTTCATGGGTTTCATTCTGGACACCGCGATTTCCGCCATTCCCGTCGGCGGTAGCCTTGCGGGCGATGCGATTGCCGACCACCTGAAGGGCGCGCTGGGCGGCCTGAGCGAGGGTGTGCGCGACCAGATCGCGGAGTCACTGTCAGCGATTCCCAAGGACCTGCTGACCAACGCCCAAGGTCAGCTGACCGACCAGGCGAAGGCGGCGATCATCGACGCACTGCCGGAGGACTACCAGTATCTGGAAGGCATCAAGAACGAATCGAATACGTTCATTCTCGATACCATCCTGGGCGCGAGTCACCGCGATTATCAGATTTCCGAATCGATGGGCGAGTACGGGACTTACATCGATGGCTCACGCGGAAGCTGAGACCGGCTCGATTTGGAGTAACGAGAACGGCGCCGAAAGGCGCCGTTTTTCCATGGTGCCGTAGGTGCTGAGCAGGCATCGGCCCGGACCGCTCTCGTATGGTCTTGGATGGCGTGCTCCAGAATGAAACACCGATGGCGACCTCGATGACGAACGTCGTCACGGGTGTCTCCACATCACCGTCTGAGGCAACCGTCCCGCTTGGCCTGCCGCCGTCCCGGTCGGTGCTGATGGTGATCGTCTCCGGGTTCTGACCGGTTCCCGGAGAGGCCGTAGAGAGCGCGAATGTGTGGAGCACGCTTCGCATCCGCAGATCAAACACGCTTCGCCGTCTTCGCCGTCTTCGCCGCCAAGTGTAGATGGCGGAGAATGCGCGGCCCGAAGGAGAACGCGATGCTCGTCCTGCAAGTTCTGTTGCTCGCCATTGGCCTGGTCATCCTCGTCATCGGCTACCGCAAGCACCACCGCAACCTGATGCTGGCCGCGGCGCTCGTGCTGCTGCTTGCGGGTTCGGTGTCTGAGGTCGTGTCGGGCTTCAACCAGTCGCGAGCCGCGCACCGGGCTTCGTAGCGCCGTGTGCCGCGCCGAAACGCGATTCGCCAAGGTGTCCGTAGGTGCGCGAAGTTCTAACTCAAGCGCGGGTCGATTCGATGGCGAGCATAGCTTCCTGCCGATTAGGTCGGGAAACTTGGCGTTTGATCTTGATTTTTTCGGACACGATTGAACCTTCCTTGTGAGTGCTAACACCAGAGTTAAGCCGAGCAGCGTAGTGCAGCGAAGCACATGGCAAGCTGTACCTGCCATGTGGTTGGCGGAACGAAGCGGATTCGGCTTGAACGCATCGTTAGGCCGCTCCCTCTTGCCTAGGCTGCCTCTTCTGTCTACTCCTCGTCACGAGGTGCAACGCCATGTAGGTGGCGACTAGTGCGAGCAGAATCGAAACGCAAAGAATGGCGAGGAGAAGCCACACCGGTGCGCCGTCAAACGCCCCTACGATGAGAGGCCCAGCCAGAGTTCCCGTCAGTGATCCTGTGAGTGCGAAGAGGAAGAACACTAGCGCCTGGCGAGGCGTCACTTTACGGCCATTAGTCATCGTGTTCTCGCGAAGCTGCTTGTAGGGCCTAACGCCTGAGTTAAGCCGCGCCGCGAAGCGGCGTCGGCTTGGACGAACTGTTAGCGTGCGGCTTACGCACCGGCACGTGGCAGTTGCTTTGCCATACGCTCAAGATCATCCGCCACCTCGCAGTAGCCGAAGTAGTTGACCGGGTGCTCGTAGTTGAAGTCAGCGCGCTCGGGACGCTCTTGCTTAGGTAAACGGCTCAGGAGTTCATCGCGGAGCATAAGCGCTTCCACCTTGAAGCGCCGCTCCCACTCAGACATTCGTTCCGAACTGGCGCGACTCATTGCCGAGGTAAATTTGTGCCAAAGGCGCTGCTTCTCTGCTTCGTCTCGGGATTGGGTCATTTCCACCCACTCATTGCCTTGGATCAAGTCGTCGTTGCGCCGGTGACGCTCCATGAAGGACCTGATCTCTCCAACGAAGGCAAGAGTCCTTTCCCGCAAATCAGCAGAATCTGACTGGGCTACAGCGGCGACCTTCTCGTCATACTTTAGAGCTCGCTCCCGATACGTTTCCGTTTGCTCGGTCTTAAGTTGGAGGCGCTCTCGCAGCGTGTCGTTCGCCGACTTCACCTGCTCAATCTGGGAAGAGAACTTCCAGGCTGCAGCAGCGTATGCAAGGCCGAACGCCACCGCTCCGAGGAGAAAGAACGCTAGTGGTGCCTGTGACACTACACCCCAGTTCTTTTCGAGCAGATCTATCAGACGCTCCATTGCCGCTCCACACGCTAACGCTTGAATTAAGCCGTGCCGCGAAGCGGCATCGGCTTGAATGAATTGTTAGGCCCCATGCGGGGCCTGCTGAAGTGAAGTGTCCCAAAGCACAAAGCTCGCGGTCTCGGGTGATCGCAACGGCAGCAACGGCGCTGGGTCCAAGCACCAGCGCCGAAACAGCACCAGCATTTGTTGCACTGTGTCCGGACTGATAGGGGTGGAGAGAGAGACCTCAAGATCAGTGCCGACGCCGCGAACATCCCGGCACTCGGGCAGCGCCTGCAGCCAACCGAAGAACCGGTCTTCGTCTGCTTGCGTAAAAAATGTTGGACCGCCAAAGATGATTTTCATGGGGCCTAACACCGGAATTAAGCCGACCCGCGAAGCGGGTTCGGCTTGAATGACTTGTTAGGCCTGCTGCCAGATCTGTGCGGAACGGAACGCATAGAGGAATACCGTCAGATCAATGGGCAACACAAGAGCTGTGTTGACCAAATAGGCAGCAAGCCCAGCTCTTTTACCGTGCTCAGCCTGAAGTGAAGAGATGAAGCGCCCCGACCAAAGCAAGCTGCCAACACTTACCACGAAGAAAACTGCCCAGAACCATGGATGAAGGATGGGGCGCTGAACGATGTAGCCATAGCACGCTACGAACATAAGGCCGCTGGCGAGCGCAAGCGCCAGGCCACCATAGGTCTTCCTTGGGCCACGAAACTCTAGATCTGATCGGATAGAGCGGACACGCAGAACCAGCCCGTAGAGATAAAGGAGAAGAAAAAGTGAGGCGTAGATCGTGATGGCTATGCGCATTGCTGATTGCAGGCCTAACGCCTGAGTTAAGCCGCGTCGCGAAGCGGCGTCGGCTTGGACGAACTGTTAGGCCGCTGCCGTGTGGTGTGGTGCGACTGGCTAGCCAACATAAGGTGGGTCCGTGACGTAGAGCGGAATGGAATTTGACGCGCACCACGCAGAAAGCTCTTCATGCAGCAATGACCACTTATCTGCAAGACCAGGCGGCGCATGCGCTGGCCATGCCGCTTGCGTAGGCATGTAGACCGACGTGATACCCATAGGCATATCCAAGACGAACGATCCGCCGGCGTAGGAGCAGACCAGCTCCTCTTTCCAGCGCGGCTGGAATTGGAAATACGCCAACGTGGATCTCCTTCAGAGGCCTAACGCCTAAGTTAAGCCGCGCCGCGTAGTGGAGCAAAGCACATGGCAAGCTGTACCTGCCATGTGCTTTGTGGAACGAAGCGGGGTCGGCTTGAACGCATTGTTAGGTTGCTCTCTACTCACTTCCAGCATCCCTTGCACGGGTCGAGGCCGCTCGCTCGGAGGAGATGCACAGGAAGGATGTATCCATTTGCATGCGTTTGTTTTTTATACAACTCAAAAAGACTATTTATTATTTGAATTTTTAATTTATAGAAATTTTCCACAACAACTTTTGTGTCCGAATTTCTGATAGTTGACAGTGCGCGCTGCATGTAAGGAGCATAGCGAAAATTCTTGATCGTTGCTCCATTATCGCCATCTATCATTTTTATGGATGATTCGATGGATCGACGAATGTTGCTTTGTAGCTCTGAGATACTCATACCCTCTATGTCTTGGATCCCGCTGTTTGCATAGAGGACGGACTCCGGGTTTATTTTTACTCTGAACTTTGCTCCAACATGAGCCCAGAAAACATCATCCGACTTGCCCTCAAATTCCTTTTTTGTTTGCTCACAGAAATCTTGGAACTCGGCAACCTTTTCCTCCCCAAGAGCTTTGATTTCGGGTGGAACCAGATAGTTACTAAAGTCGGCGCTCAGTAGTTCGCATTTATCTGATTTATGGAACTTTGGAGGATTTACCTTAAAGACATACTTTTGGTAAAATCTTCTTTTGACAACGCGTAGAGATTGGTAATCTTTCTCAAGCATCTTTTTCTGCACGTACAGCCTGATCGCCTCTGGCTCACTTAAAATCGGTGCCAAGCTTTCGTCAAAGATGAAGTCGAAAATTCTATCGATTGATATTTCACCGTCGGGCTGTAGCCACGCGCCAGATAGGCGCTTGTATGTGTTTCTTGTTACGTACGCTACGTCCATCGTCGCTCCCCCAAAGCAACCTAACGCTTGAATTAAGCCGTGCCGCGAAGCGGCATCGGCTTGAATGAATTGTTAGGCCCCATGCGGGGCCTGCTGAAGTGAAGTGTCCCAAAGCACAAAGCTCGCGGTCTCGGGTGATCGCAACGGCAGCAACGGCGCTGGGTCCAAGCACCAGCGCCGAAACAGCATCAGCATTTGTTGCACTGTGTCCGGACTGATAGGGGTGGAGAGAGAGACCTCAAGATCAGTGCCGACGCCGCGAACATCCCGGCACTCGGGCAGCGCCTGCAGCCAACCGAAGAACCGGTCTTCGTCTGCTTGCGTAAAAAATGTTGGACCGCCAAAGATGATTTTCATGGGGCCTAACTACTGTTCGACCCCGGATCTGGGGCGTTGCGCGGAGTATGCGATGAGCACCGGGTCGCGCCAAGCAGGGAAATCTGATTTCTAATCAATAGGTTCCTGTGGGTGCGTTTGTGGCGGGCCTAGTGGAGTAGACCGCGTTATCAGGCGCGCTGGTGGGTCCGCGTTATGCGACAAAAGTGAGGTGTAACACCGGGATTGACGCGTTCGCCTCTACGTCGTCAACAACAGCGGCCAATCCCGGAAGACGTCCGTTGAAGCCGCGCAAAAACAAAGGGCGCCACCAGGGCGCCCTTTGTCCTCACATCGTGGTGCCGTCGACTCAACCGGCCGTTTTGCTTTCCAGCGAATACCCGAACTGCTGCTTGAACTGCAGCGAGAACTCGGCGTAATCGAACCGCTGGTTCTGCGTGCCGGGGTGTTCGACTTTCAGGGCGCCCATCAGGTTGCCGATGCGGCCGATGGTCAGCCAGTCGTAGCCCTTTTCGATGCCGAAAATCAACCCCGCGCGGAAGGCGTCGCCACAGCCGGTGGGGTCGGTGACGCGGCGCTCGTGGGCGGGCGGCACGTCGTGGGTGGTGCCGTCGGCGTGGATGACGACGCCCTTCGGGCCGCGGGTGCAGATGTAGGCCCTCACCTTGCCGGCGATGGTCTTTTCGTCCCAGCCGGTGCGTTCCTGCAGCAGGTTGGATTCGTAGTCGTTGACGACGACGTAATCGGCCAGCTCGATGAAGTCGCGCAGTTCCTCGCCGTTGAACAGCGGCATGGCCTGGCCGGGGTCGAAGATGAAGGGAATCTTGCCCTCGTGGAACTCGCGGGCGTTCTGCAGCATGCCTTCGCGGCCGTCCGGGCCGACGAGGCCGATCGTGACGTTCGGCACGTCCTTCACGTGGTTCTCGTGGCTGCGCATCATCGCGCCCGGGTGGAAGGCGGTGATCTGGTTGTTGTCCAGGTCGGTGGTGATGAAGGCCTGCGGCGTGAACAGGTCGGGGATTTCGCGGACCTGCGACAGGTCGATGCCGTGCTCTTCGAACCACTCGCGGTAGGGGCCGAAATCCTGGCCCACGGTGCCCATCGGGATCGGCTCGCCGCCCAGGAGTTTGAGGTTGTAGGCGATGTTGCCGGCGCAGCCGCCGAATTCGCGACGCATCCGCGGCACCAGGAACGAGACGTTCAGGATGTGCACCTTGTCCGGCAGGATGTGGTTCTTGAACTGGTCGGGGAACACCATGATGGTGTCGTAGGCCAGGGAGCCGCAGATCAGCGCAGGCATCGGGGCGGAAGCTCGTTCGAAATGGCCGCACAGGGTACCGGCGCGGGGCGCGCGAGGCCAGCGCGCAGGGCTGTACGAAGGGCGCGGGAGCCGGGTTTTCGGCGGTCTGCCGGATGCGCAATGGCGGCGCAATACGGGGTGTTCCGAGGCCGCGGGGAAGGCGCTTTTTTGCTAGGCTAGCGCGCTTGTTTTCGCCCTCTCTGCCGGACGCCCCCTGCCGATGTTCAAGAAGTTCCGCGGCCTGTTCTCCAACGACCTGTCCATCGACCTGGGCACCGCCAACACCCTCATCTTCGTCCGCGGCCAGGGCATCGTGCTCAACGAGCCGTCGGTCGTGGCCGTGCGCCAGGACCGCACCGCCGGCCAGAAGGTCGTCGCGGCCGTCGGTTCGGAAGCCAAGCAGATGCTCGGCCGCACCCCCGGCAACATCACCACGCATCGCCCGATGAAGGACGGCGTCATCGCCGATTTCACCTACACCGAGGAGATGCTGAAGTACTTCATCAAGAAAGTGCACAAGTCGCGTTTCCTGCGGCCCAGCCCGCGCGTGCTGATCTGCGTGCCGGCCGGCTCCACCCAGGTGGAGAAGCGCGCCATCAAGGATTCGGCGCTCGAAGCCGGCGCGCGTGACGTGTCGCTGATCGAAGAGCCCATGGCGGCGGCGATCGGCGCCGGCCTGCCGGTCACCGAGGCGCGCGGCTCGATGGTCGTCGACATCGGCGGCGGCACCACGGAAGTGGCGGTGATCGCGCTCAACGGCATCGTCTATTCGCAGTCGGCCCGCATCGGTGGCGACCGTTTCGACGAGTCGATCATCAATTACGTGCGCCGCAACCACGGCATGCTGATCGGCGATGCCACCGCCGAGCGCATCAAGCTCGAGATCGGCTGCGCCTATCCGCAGGATCCGGTCGTGGAGATCGAGGTCTCGGGCCGTCACCTGGCCGAGGGCGTGCCGAAGATCGTCTCGATCAGCTCCAACGAGGTGCTCGACGCGCTGCGCGAGCCGCTGTCGGGCATCGTCGAGGCGGTCAAGCAGGCGCTCGAGCAGACGCCGCCGGAACTGTGCGCCGACGTCGCCGAGCGCGGCATCGTGCTGACCGGCGGCGGCGCGCTGCTGCGCGATCTCGACCGCCTGATCAGCGAGGCGACGGGCCTGCACGTGCAGGTGGCCGAAGACCCGCTGACCTGCGTGGCCCGCGGCGGCGGCCGCGCCCTGGAACTGCTGGACCTGCACGGCAACGAGTTCTTCGCGGCCGAGTGATGGCGCGGAGGTCATCGACGTCGGTTTGTGTGTCGTGCACCTTGACCTTCGTCATTCCCGCGGCCTTCAACAGACGCATGTCTGGTCAAGCGGGAATCCAGTGTCTTGAAGCCCTCCTGAAAAAGTCGCTGGATTCCCGCGTGCGCGGGAATGACGGTCGGGATCAACGAAACGACTTCGCCTGATGTCCTCCTACGCCAGCTCTCCCGCGCCCCGGCCCGGCGATGTCGCAGGCACCCTGCGGCTGCTCGCCTACCTCGCGCTGTCGTGCGCGCTGGTCATCAGTGACCATCAGGGTGGCTGGCTGTCGCAGTTCCGCCAGCAGGCGAGCGTGGCGATGCAGCCGCTGTGGTGGCTGGCCGGCCTGCCGTCGCGGCTGGGCACGAGCATGCGCAACGATGCCGCCACGCGCAGCCAGCTGGCCGCCGACAACCGTCGCCTGCGCAACGAACTGCTGGTGCTCAATGCCGGCCAGGCGCGCCTGCGTGTGGAGGCGGTCGAGAATGCCCGCCTGCGCGCACTGCTGGGCGCGGTGGAGCAGGGCAGCCTGGACGTGCAGCTGGCGCCGATCCTCAACGTCGACCAGGACCCCACGCGCCAGCGCCTGCTGCTCGATGCCGGCAGCCGCAACGGCGTGCGTGTCGGCCAGAGCGTCATCGACGCCGGCGGCCTGCTCGGACAGGTGATCGCGGTCACGCCGCTCACGTCGACCGTGCTGCTGGTGACCGATCTCGAGCACGCGGTGCCGGTGATCATCGCCCGCAACGGTGTGCGCCTGGTCGCCTACGGCAGTGGCCGCCCCGACCATCTGGCGCTGCGCAACATTCCGTTGTCGGCCGATGTCGAAGTGGGCGACGTGCTGGTGACCTCGGGGCTGGGCGGGCGCTTTCCGCCGGGGTTCCCGGTCGGCACGATCACCGAACTGCAGCCCGACGACAGCCGCGCCTTCCTGACCGGCGATCTCGATCCGGCCGGCCAGCTCGACCGCGGCCGCGACGTGCTGTTGCTGCGCGACGTCGTCGTTCCGGTGACCACCGCCGATCTCGAAGCCGCGGCCGCCGAACGCGAGGCCGCCGCGCGCGCGCAGGCCGAGGCGGCCGAAGCTCTGCCCGATGGCGAGGCGCTCGATGCCGCGCCTGTCGATGGCGAGGCGCCGGCCGATGGCCAGACGCCCGACACGCCATCGGCGCCCGATGCCGAGGCGCCCGCGCCGCCCGCGGAGCCGGCGCGATGAGCCGCAAGCGCAATCCCTGGATCCTGCCGGCCAGCGTGTTCGTCGCGCTGTTGCTCGGCCTGCTGCCGCTGCCCGAGGGTCTGCAGCCCTACCGCCCGTTCTGGCTGGCGCTGGTGGTCGCCTACTGGGTCATCGAAGACCCCGACCGTGCCGGCCTGGGCTTCGCGTTCTCGATGGGGCTCATCGCCGATCTGGCGTTCGGCGGGCTGCTCGGCGAGCAGGCACTGCGCCTGGTGATCATGACCTTCATCCTGCAGCGCTTCCGCTCGCAGCTGCGCTTCTTCCCGGTCGCGCAGCAGGCGCTGGCGATCGGCGGCCTGCTGCTCAACGACCGCATCGTCAGCGCGGCGGTGCACGTGGCGCTCGGCGTGCCGCAGCTGCCGTGGACCTACTGGCTGGCGCCGCTGATCGGCATGCTGCTGTGGGCGCCGCTGTACCTGGTGATGGACGCACTGCGCTTCGGGCGCAAGTCCTGAGCGGGCGGCCCCGACGATGGCCAGGCGCAGCCGCCGCAACGACATCCGCAACAACGCCACGGAGGCCGCGGCATTCCGCACGCGCGCGCTCGTGGGCTTCGCGGCCGTCGTGCTGGCGCTGGGCGTGCTGGGCGGCTGGTATTTCAAGCTGCAGGTCGTCGACCACGACATCTACGCCAAGCGCTCGGAGGCCAACCGCATCAAGCCCAGGCCGGTGGTGCCCGGGCGCGGGCTGATCCTCGACCGCAAGGGCAGGATCCTCGCCGACAACGAACAGGCCTACCGGCTCGAGGTCACGCCCGAGGAAGCCGGCGACACGCGCCGGCTGATCGCCGAGCTGTCGCGGATCATCGCGCTCTCGCCCGAGGACATCGAACGCTTCGACCGCGAGCGTCGCGCCCAGCGCGGTTTCCGCGCGATCACGCTCAAGCTGCGCATCAGCGAAGACGAGATGGCGCGGTTCGCGCTGGACCGCTGGCGCTTCCCGGGCGTGGAGGTCGTGCCCTACCTCAACCGCCATTACCCCTACGGCGACCTGTTCGCGCACATCGTCGGCTATGTGGGCCGCACCGACGAAAGCGACGTCGAGCGCTACGGCCAGGCGCACCTGCTGTTTCCGCAGACCGGGCGCACGGGGCTGGAGCGGTATTACGACGAGGCGCTGCGCGGCAAGATCGGCTACGAGCAGGTCGAGACCAACGTCGAAGGCCGCGCCCTGCGGCGCCTGGGTCTGGTGCCCGCGACCGCTGGCACCGACCTGCGCCTGAGCGTGGACGCCGACCTGCAGCAGGCGATGGTGCTGGCCTTCGGCGGGCTGCACGGCTCGGCGGTGGCGGTGGAACCTGCGACCGGCAACATCCTGGGCATGGTGAGCCTGCCGAGCTTCGACCCGAACCTGTTCGTCAACGGCATCTCGCATACCGATTACCGCCGGCTGATGGACGACCCGGCGCGGCCGCTGTTCAACCGCAACGTGCTCGGCGGCGGGCCGCCGGGCTCGACGATCAAGCCGCTGGTAGCACTGGCAGGCGTCGACAGCGGGCTGCGCACGCCCGAGTGGCGGGTGTTCTCGACCGGCGAGTTCTTCATTCCCGGCCAGCGCCGCGGCTATCGCGACGCGGCGCGCGGCGCCGGCTGGACCGACCTGCGCGATTCCATCGCCCGCTCGGTCAACTACTACTACTACCAGCTCGCCTACGAGATGGGCATCGAGCGTTTCGACCAGTACATGGCCCGCTACGGTTTCGGCCAGCCGACCGGCATCGACCTGCTGGGCGAGAACGCCGGCGTGGTGCCATCGCCGCGATTCAAGGCCACGCGCTCGCGCGAACCCTGGTACGCCGGCGAGACGGTCATCGCCGGCATCGGTCAGGGCTACTGGATCGCCACCGCGCTGCAACTCGCGCGCGGCACTGCGGCCATTGCCAACGGCGGCCAGTTGCCGACGCTGCATCTGGCGGCCGAGCGGCGTGACGGATTCGACGCCCCCTGGCGGGCCGTGCCGCGTCCGGCGCCCACCCCGATCACCGACCACCCCGCGCATCTGCGCGCGGTACAGGAAGGCATGGTCAACACGATCCACGGCCGCGGCACCGGCACGCGCATGGCCATCGGCGCCGACTACCGCATGGCGGGCAAGACCGGCACCGCGCAGCGCGTGAGCCGGCGTGGCAGCGCGAGCATGGACCCGCGCAGCCTGCCGTATCACCTGCGTCATCAGGCGCTGTTCGTCGGCTATGCGCCGGCCGAGAACCCGACCATCGCGCTCGCGATCACGGTCGAGCACGGCGGCTACGGCGGCACCACGGCCGGCCCCATCGCACGCCGCATCTTCGATGCCTGGCTGCTGGGCAAGATGCCCGAGGTCGAACTCGATGCCGCAACCGGGGCGCCCGCTGCCGTCGCGGCAACCGCGCCAGCGGCCGGGCTGCCGCCCGAGCCGTCGTTCGACAGCGTCGTCGCCGGCGTGCGCACCGCGCCGCGCAATGCCAATGGCCGGTTCCCCGGCGTGCCTGCGCCGGAGGTGGCGCTTTGAACGTGATCCTGCGCTGGCTGCTCGACATGCTGCAGCGCTTCACCCGCACGCTCGACTGGCCGTTGCTGGCCGCGCTGCTGGCGCTGATGGGCATCGGCCTGGCGGTGCTGCACAGCGCGACCAACCAGAACATGGCGATGGTGGCGTCCCAGGGCAGCCGCTTCGTCATCGGCCTGGGCGCGATGTGGGTGCTCTCGCGCATCCCGGCCGTGCAGTTGCGCCGCTTCACGCCGGCCGCCTACGCCGCCTCGCTGTTGCCGCTGATCGCGGTGCTGTTCGTGGGCACGGGGCGCAGTGGCCAGCACTGGCTCAACCTCGGCGTGTTCTACATGCAGCCGGCCGAACTGATGAAGCTCTCGCTGCCGATGATGGCGGCCTGGTGGCTGGGCCAGCAGCCCACACCGCCGCGGCTGGGCACGGTGGCAGTGGCGGCGGCCATCATCGCGCTGCCGACCGGGCTGGTGATGCTGCAGCCTGACCTCGGCACCGCGGTGCTGGTGGCTTCGGGCGGCGTGTTCGCGCTGTACCTGGCAGGGCTGTCGTGGTGGTGGTTCATCGGCGGTGCGGCGACCGTGGCCATCGCGGCCCCGGCGGCGTGGTTCTGGTATTTCCAGCAGTACCAGAAGGACCGCATCCTGACCTTCCTCGACCCCGAATCCGATCCGCTTGGCACGGGCTGGAACATCATCCAGTCGAAGATCGCGATCGGTTCGGGCGGCTTCTCGGGGCAGGGCTGGGGCGACGGTTCGCAGTCGCATCTCAACTACGTACCCGAACACACCACCGACTTCATCTTCGCCGTGCTCAGCGAGGAATTCGGCTGGCTCGGCGTAGTGGTGGTGCTGGCGCTGTACCTGTTCATCGTCGGCCGCTGCCTGTGGATCGCCAGCGAGGCGCGCGACGGATTCTCGCGCTTGCTGGTCGGCAGCCTCGGCCTGGCGCTGTCGGTCTATGTCGTCGTCAACGGCGGCATGATCTCGGGCCTGCTTCCGGTGGTCGGTGTACCGATGCCGTTGCTGAGCTTCGGCGGCACCGCGGCGGTCTCGCTGCTGGCCGGCTTCGGCGTGGTGATGGCGGTGCAGGCGAGCGGCACGCGACGGCGCTAGAGGACCTCTGCATCACGCCGTCATTCCCGCGGCTTGCAACAGACCCATGTCCGGTCACGCGAGAGGCGCGCTTCAACAGCCGGACGGCTGGTCATCCAGCGACTTCAAACCGGTGGACACCAAGACACTGGATTCCCGCCTGCGCGGGAATGACGGGCAAGAACGGGAAGCGCAGCGCGTCCCCAATCATTCGACCCGCTTGTCTGTCGCAATGCTGACCGGCGCACGCATCGCCGATGCAACGCTGCATTGCCCGCCTACCTGCGTGCTACCCTCGCCGCCGATGAGCCGACGCCCGTTTTTCCGACTCGCCGTGGCCGCGCTGCCGATTGCATTGGCTGCGTGTGCGACCCCCGTCAATCCGTCCGACGGCCATGCCGAGGACTTCGGTGCGGTGACCCCGCTGCCCGAACCCGCGCGGCCCGACGGCGCGCTGCTGCCGCCCGTGCCGCAGCCGCCCGAGCGCCCGGTCGCGCCGACCTCGGTCACCGATCCTGCGATTCCGCGCGCGCAGCGCGTGGAGAACTTCGTCGCCTACACCGCGCAGACCTATGGCGCCGACCCGGCCCATGTGCGCAGCGTGCTGGCGCAGGCGAATGTGCAGCAGGCGATCCTCACCGCGATCAGCCGACCGGCCGAAGCCGTGCGCCCGTGGCGCGACTACCGTCCGATCTTCATCAACGATGCGCGCATCAATGGCGGCGTGGCGTTCTACCGCGAGAACCGCGAAGCGCTCGAGCGCGTGGCTGCCGAGACCGGCGTGCCGGCCGAGTACATCGTCGCGATCATCGGCGTGGAAACCAGCTACGGCCGCATCACCGGCAACTGGAAGGTGATCGACGCGCTCTACACCCTCGCATTCGATTACGCGCCGCGTGCGCCGTTCTTCGCCGGCGAACTCGCGCAACTGTTCGCGCTGGAGAAGGCCGAGCCGCAGCTCGACATCCTCCAGCTCAAGGGCAGCTATGCCGGTGCGATGGGCATGGGCCAGTTCATGCCGTCGAGCTACCGGCTGTGGGCCAAGGACGGTGACGGCGATGGCCGTCGCGACCTGCTGACCCACAAGCCCGACGTGTTCGCCTCGATCGCCAACTACTTCGTCGTCCATGGCTGGCAGCGCGGCGGTCCGGTGGTGGCACGCGCCCAGCGGGCCGAGGGCGCGGCCGACTTCAAGCCCGAGAACTGGGACCCGGTGTATCCGCTGGAGAACCTCGCAGCGCGTGGCTATACGCCGGCGCCGGGCCAGCCGGTCGGCGAAGGCGCCACGCTGCTGTCGCTCGATGGCGATGCCGGCATGGAGTACTGGCTGGCCTACCGCAACTTCTACGTGATCACCCGCTACAACCGCTCGCCGATGTATTCGCTGTCGGTGCACCAGCTGGCCGAAGCGATCCGGGCCGGGGTCGGTCCGTGATCCGATGGCTGCTGCCGCTGGCTGCGCTGGTGCTGCTCGCCGGCTGCGCCGGCCAGCAGAAGCGCGAGTCGGCACCGCCCTCGGGCAGCAGCAGCGGCGCCAAGGCGCCCACCGCGCCGGCAGCGGCCGGCCAGCGGCGCGTCTCGCCGTATGCCCCGGCGCAGGAAGATCCCAATACCCGCGGTCACTACACCGCAGGCGGTCTGTATCGCCCGGGCGTGCCGGACAGCCTCCCGGACTATCTGCCCGACGTGGATGCGATTCCCGAGCCGGAAGTGGTGGACCTGCCGCGCTCGCCGATCGGCAACCGCAGCCCCTACCAGGTGCTCGGCAAGAGCTACCACGTGCTCGACGACCACAGCGAGTTCGTCGAAACCGGGACCGCGTCGTACTACGGCGCCAAGTTCCACGGCCGCCTGACCTCCAACCGCGAGGTCTACGACATGTACGCGTTCACTGCCGCGCACAAGTCGCTGCCGCTGCCGAGCTTTGCGCGTGTGACCAACCTCGACACCGGCAAGTCGGTGGTCGTGCGCGTCAATGACCGCGGTCCGTTCCACGAAGGTCGCGTGGTCGATCTGAGCTACGCGGCCGCGGTGAAGATCGGCATCCATCCCGCCGGCACCGGACGGGTGGAAGTGCGCGCACTGAGCCCGGGCGAGAACGCCCGCAACGCCTACGACGCCGTCGCCGCCACACCGGCGGCTGCCGTGCCGGACACGGCAACCGCATCGGTCGCGCCGGCGCCGTCACCGGCCGCCAGCGCGATGGACAGCATCGTCGAGGCGTTGCCGATCGCTGCGGCCAGTGCCGGCGAGCGGCCGGCGCCATCGCCCACCGTCCCGGCAGCCCATGCCGCCGACGGCCGCTTCAACATGTACCAGAACGGCAAGGTCATGACCGCCGACGATTTCGATGCCTGGCTCGCCGCGCGCGGGCTCAAGCTCGAGAACGGTCGACAGGTGCCGCTGCATCCGCAGCCGGTCGCCGTGCCCGCAACGCCTGTTGCCGCGGCGCCCGTGGCTGCAGCGCCCGTGGCCGCAGCGGCGCCCGTGCCCGCGCCGGTCCAGGCTGGCGACGGCGTGACCCTGCAGGTCGCCGCCTTCGGCGCCCGGGCCAACGCCGAACGCGCGCTGGCCACCCTGCGCGGCGCCGGGATCCGTGACGCCCAACTCCACGACGGCACCGCGTCGGGCAAACCGGTCTGGCGCCTGCGCGTCGGTCCGGTGCAGGCCACCCAGGTGGCCGAGATGACCTCGCGCGTGACCGGCCTGGGCTTCGGTGCGCCCACCGTCGTGCGCGACTGAACCCGCGATTGAACCCTTGTCCCTTACCGCCGGTCGAAGCAGCCGGTTTCCCGGAGTCATGCATTACATGAAAGTGTCCGTAGTCGTTTCGCGCATGCTGCTGGCCGCCGCGGCCACCGCGATGGTCGGCATCGCCGTCGCCCAGGATCCCGCGCCCACGCCGCAGCCGACGCCCCGGCCGGCCGCGCCGGCCGCCGCCGCGCCCGCGCTCAGCGACGATCTGCCCACGCCGCCGCCGCCGTCGATCACGGGCACGGCCTGGGTGGTCATGGACTACGCAACCGGGCAGATCCTCGCCGGAGAGAACGCCGACGAGCGCGTCGAGCCGGCCAGCATCACCAAGGTGATGACCAGCTACGTCATCGCCGCCGAACTCGCCGCCGGCAAGATCAAGCCCGACGACCAGGTCCTGATGAGCGAGAACGCCTGGCGCAAGGGCGGTGCCGGCACCGACGGCAGCTACAGCGGCTTTCCGGTCAACCAGACCGCACCGCTGCTGGACATGGAAATCGGCATGGTCGTGCAGTCGGGCAACGACGCCGCCATCGCGCTGGCCGAACACGTGGCCGGCAGCGAGGAAGCTTTCGCCCAGCTGATGAACGCCTATGCGGCGCGCATCGGCATGAAGAACACGAACTTCGAGAACGCGACCGGGCTGTCGGGGCCGGAGCACTACTCGACCGCGCACGATCTGGCGATCCTCGGCCGCGCGATGGTGCGCGACTATCCCGAGGAATACGCGCACAACAAGATCCGCGAGTTCACCGTCGGCCCGATCACCCAGCACAACCGCAACCGCCTGCTGTGGCGCGACGACAGCGTGGACGGCATCAAGACCGGCCACCACAGCGGCGCCGGCTACTGCCTGATGGCGTCCGCCCTGCGTGGCGATCAGCGTCTGATCTCGGTAGTCATGGGCTCGACCAGCGAAGCGCAGCGCGCCACCGACTCGCTGGCGCTGCTCAACTGGGGCTTCCGCTTCTTCGAGACGCACGCCGTCTACGACGCCGCCAAGCGGGTGTCGACGCAACAGGTGTGGAAGGGCAAGGCCAACGAAGTGAACCTCGGCGTCGCCGAGCCGATGCTGGTCTCGATGCCGCGCGGCAAATACGCCCAGCTCAAGCCGTCGATGGACATCCCGCAGACGCTCGAAGCCCCGATCGAGAAGGGCCAGCAGATCGGCACCGTGCGCGTCGAACTCGACGGCAAGGTCATCGCCGAGCGTCCGCTGGTCGCGCTGGAGGCGGTGGAAGAAGCCGGCTTCTTCAAGCGCCTGTGGCACGAGTTCCTGATGTGGTGGAACGCCTGACGGCTCGCTACCCGGTCGCGTGACCCGCGCCTTCCCCCGCTAGCGGGGGAAGGCGGGGATGGGGGCAAACGATCCGGTTGGGTAGACAGCTGTTTCTCATGATCCGGTCGCGCGATGACCTGTCAGGGCGGGCCTGACAGTTCGCCCCCCACCCAACCCTCCCCCGCGTGCGGGGGAGGGCTTTGGATCTCCGCACACACGGACACCACGCCAATCGGGCACAGGTGTGGGCTCAGTCACCGAACTGTCACCAGCGCTTGGGTTCGGCCGCCGGCGCCCCGATAATCGGCGCATGGACATCACCTCCGACAACCCCGAACACGGCTTCCAGTTTCCCGGCACCTTCGAGATCACCGCGATGGGCGGTGCCGAGGCCGGGCTCGAAACCGAAATCCCGCGTCTGCTGACCGAGGCCGGCATCACCGTGCTGGACGAGACCGTGAGTTCGCGCGCGTCCAGTGGTGGCAGATACGTGTCGGTGAAGCTGCACATCCGGGCCGAATCGCGCGAGCAGTACGACGCTGCGCACGTCGCGCTGCGCGGGCATCCCGAAGTGAAGTGGACGCTCTGACGCCAGGCGCGGGGTCCCGCCGATGATCCGCCAGCTGCTCTATCGCAGCGGCCAGCTGTACGAATTCACCACGCAGGACATGCTGCGGTTGCTGCTCCAGGCGCGTGCGTTCAACGCGCAGGCCGGCATCGGCGGCATGCTGCTTCACCAGGACGGACTGTTCATGCAGCTGCTCGAAGGTCCCGTCGCCGCCGTCGACAGGTTGTATGCGCGCATCGCCTCCGACCCGCGGCATTGCGAGGTGCGGCTGCTGGTGCGCGCCGAGCGCCACATGCCCCTGCTGCCCTCGTGGCGCATGGCGTGGGCCGAGGCGCCGGTCGACGGCGAACTCCCGGTGTTTGCCGGCGTCGAAACCGACCACACGGCGCTGGACCTGCTCGAACGTGCGGGCAGCGACCGTGTCGCGGCGACGATGCGCGCGTTCCTGCTCGGCGCGCCGGTCCCCAACGGCGGCCTGGGCTGCGCCAAGCTCATGGAGCGCGTGCTGTGAGCGCGCCGCAGGCGATCGTCCGTCATTTCGGCCGTCAGCCCTACGAGCCGGTCTGGCGGGCGATGCAGCGCTTTACCGACGCGCGGAATGCCGACACGCCCGACGAGTTCTGGGTCGTCGAGCACGCGCCGGTGTTCACGCTCGGCCAGGCCGGCAAGCCCGAACACGTGCTCGCGCCCGGCGACATACCGGTCGTGCAGGTCGACCGCGGCGGCCAGGTCACCTATCACGGTCCCGGCCAGCTGGTGGTCTATCCGCTGCTCGATCTGCACCGGCTCAAGATCGGCGTGCGCGAATACGTCTGTCGCATCGAGCAATCCATCATCGACACCCTGGCCGACTGGAACGTCGAGGCCCAGCGCCGGGACGGCGCGCCGGGCGTGTACGTCAACGAGGCCAAGATCGCCGCGCTCGGCATCCGTGTGCGCCGCGGGCGGACCTTCCACGGGCTGGCGTTCAACATCGCCATGGATCTCGAACCGTTCCGGCGCATCAACCCGTGCGGTTACGCCGGCCTCCAGGTGGTCTCGCTGGGTGATCTGGGCGGGCCCACGTCGCTCGATGCGGTGGCGCCGGCGTTGCTGGAACATCTGTCCGCGCAGTTCGGGCTGGCCCTGGGCGCGGGGGAAGCGCCGGCGCTTGCCGCTGAATGACACGCTCCGTCCCCGGCCCCCGCGCAGACACTGCCGGGGCGGGGGCCTACAATGACCGTCCACACGCAGCCCAGGCCGCCATGACCCGTTCCGTCGACAAATCGATCCCGTTGCAGGTGGTCGCCGCGCCGCCGCCGGCGTCGCTGCAGACCGGTGTGAAGCAGGTCGCCGGCGACAAGATCGCGCGCTCGCCCGTGCAGTTCGCCGACGCCCCCGTGCTGCGCAAGCCCTCGTGGATCCGTGTGCGCATCCCGTCCAACGGCGCGGTCGCCGCGCTGAAGGCCAAGCTGCGCGAGAACCGCCTGGTGACGGTGTGCGAGGAAGCCAGCTGCCCGAACATCCACGAGTGCTTCGGCCACGGCACCGCGACCTTCATGATCCTCGGCGAGGTCTGCACGCGCCGCTGCTCGTTCTGCGACGTCGCCCACGGCCGGCCCAGGCCGCCGGATGCGGCCGAGCCGCTCAAGCTCGCGGCCACCATCGCCGACATGGGCCTGAAGTACGTCGTCATCACCTCGGTCGACCGCGACGACCTGCGCGATGGTGGCGCCCAGCATTTCGTCGACTGCATCCGCGAAACCCGCGCGCAGTCGCCGGAGATCCGCATCGAGATCCTCACGCCGGACTTCCGCGGCAAGGGCCGCATGGAGCGCGCGCTGGAGATCCTCAAGTCCGATCCGCCCGACGTGTTCAACCACAACGTCGAGACGGTGCCGGATCTGTATCGCAACGTGCGCCCCGGCGCGGACTACCAGTGGTCGCTCGATCTGCTGAAGAAGTTCAAGGCCCAGCATCCGGGCGTGCCGACCAAGTCCGGCATCATGCTCGGCCTCGGCGAGACCATGGAGCAGGTGCAGGGCACGCTGCGCGACCTGCGCGCGCACGATGTGGACATGGTCACCATCGGCCAGTACCTGCAGCCCTCGGCGCACCACCATCCGGTGCTGCGTTACTGGACGCCCGAGGAATTCAAGGCGCTCGAGGACTACGGCATGGCGCTGGGCTTCAGCCACGTCGCCTCCGGCCCGCTGGTACGCTCGTCCTACCACGCCGACCAGCAGGCGATGGGCGCGGGCGTCGCCGCCTGAGGTATCCGCCGGCGCTGATGGAACGCGCGCGCGTCTGATGGCGGCAGCGTCCGCGGACGCTCGAAAGCATCCAGCTCGATTAACGCGCCGATGAACGCAGCAGCGGTTCATCGGCGCTGCGTAGAGTCGGTGGTCTGTGTCATGCAACTTTCGGCACTGTCGAGGCGTCAGTTCACGCGACAGGCTCGAAGGCTTGTCGCATGATCTGTGCATCCGCATTCCAGGACCCCGCATGAAAGCTTCCCGCGTCGTTTCCGGCTCCCTGATCGCACTCGCGCTGGCCGTCCCGCTCGCGTTGATGGCGCGGCCGGACACCGTCGCCGATATTCCGGCGGCGCCGAATACCGATCAGGTTGCAGCGTCGAAGCTGGTCTATGGATTGCTCTCCGACAGCCGCTACGCCTACCGGCCGCGTGCGCTCGATGCCAGCCTGTCGGGCGAAATCTTCGACCGCTACTTCGAGAACCTCGATGGCGGCAAGCTGTTCTTCAGCCAGCAGGACATCGCGCGCTTCGAGCCTCTGCGCAACACCATGGGCGCGGCGGTGCGCGACGGCGACATCGCGCCGGCGCTGGAGTTGTTCGCGCTGTACAAGTCGCGCGTTGCCGAGCGCATCGACTACGCGCGCGATCTGCTCAAGCAGGACATTTTCGACTTCAGCGGCGAGGACCGCTGGGAATACGACCGCAAGGACGCCGAATGGGCGGCCGACCCGGCCGAACTCGACATGCTGTGGCGGCAGTCGGTGCGCAACGACTGGCTGCGCCTGAAGCTGGCCGGCAAGGCGCCCGACGAGATTCAAAAGACGCTGGACCGCCGCTACCTCAACACCGCCAACACCGTGGCCTCGCTCAACAGCGAGGACGCCTTCAGCAGTTTCCTCAACGCCTATACCGGCTCGATCGACCCGCACACCGATTACTTCAATCCGCGTGCGGCGCGCCTGTTCAACCAGAGCATGTCGCTGTCGCTGGAAGGCATCGGCGCGCAGCTGCAGAAGCAGGACGACGTGGTGGTGATCCGCGAGGTCATCGCCGGCGGCCCGGCTGCGCTGAGCAACCGCTTCAAGCCGGGCGACCGCATCGTCGGCGTCGGTCAGGGCACCAATGGCCCGATGGAAGACGTCATCGGCTGGCGCATCGACGACGTCGTCGAGAAGATCAAGGGCCCCAAGGACACCCAGGTGCGCCTGGACGTGGTGCCGGCAGAAGCGACGCTCGACAGCGAGCCGGTGCGCATCATGCTCACCCGCGCGCGTGTGCGTCTGGAAGAACAGGCCGCGAAGGCCGAGACGCTGACGCTGCCGGCCGACGAGGCCGGTGGACGTGACAAGCAGATCGGCGTGATCAAGCTGCCGGCCTTCTACCAGGATTTCGAAGGCCGCCGGAACCGCAACGGTGAATACGCCTCGGCCACCCGCGACGTCGCGCGCCTGCTCGAAGAGTTCAAGGCCAAGAACGTCGATGGCGTCGTGCTCGACCTGCGCAACAACGGCGGTGGTTCCCTCAACGAGGCGGTGGAACTGACGGGTCTGTTCATCGACCAGGGGCCGGTGGTGCAGGTGCGCGAATCCGGTGGCCGTGTCGGCGTGCAGGCCGATCGCGACTCGGGCGTGGCCTGGGACGGTCCGCTGGCGGTGCTGATCAATCGTGGTTCGGCGTCGGCCTCAGAGATCGTCGCCGGCGCGCTGCAGGACTACGGCCGCGGCCTGATCATCGGCGAGACCACGTTCGGCAAGGGCACTGTGCAGAACCTGGTCGACCTCGACCGCTGGCCGGCCAACGAAACCAAGCGCTACGGCCAGGTGAAACTGACCATCGCCCAGTTCTTCCTGCCCGGCGGCAGCAGCACGCAGAACAAGGGCGTCGAGCCGGACATCCATTTCCCGGTCACCGTCGATGCGACCGAGTTCGGCGAGAGCACCTACGACAACGCGCTGCCGTGGACCCGCATCGCCGCGGTGCCGCACACGCAGTACGGCGACTTCTCGGCCTTGATCCCGCAGCTGGAGCAGCAGCACGAAGCGCGCGTGGCGACCGACAAGGAGTTCACGTGGTGGGCCGAGGACATTGCCGAGTTCCGCGCCGAGCGCGAGAAGAAGTACGTCTCGCTCAACGAGGCCGAGCGTCGCGCCGAGCGTGATCGCCAGACCGAAAAGCGCCAGGCCCGACAGGAAGAGCGCCGCGCGCTGGGCCTTGAGCTCGATCCGCTGGCCGACGATTCCGACGACGACGGCCTGCAGGCCAACGAGCGTGCCATCGCCCAGCAGAACCGTCTGGAGAAGGCCGCCGAAGACCGGCCCGACCCGCTGCTGCGCGAGTCGGCGGCGATCCTCGCCGACGCGGTGCGCATGCTCAACAACGACCGCGACCTGTCGGCAACGGTATTGCCGGTGTCGACGGCGCCGGGCCGCTGGGCGCGCTGACCCGGTCGGCAGGTTCGACAAAAAGCCGCCGCGCGTGATCGCGGCGGCTTTTTCGTTGTGGGCGGCAAGAAGGCGAACGTGGCGTGCGCGACACCGTTGCGGGGCCGGCGCCTGCCTTGCGTGCCACGAGGCGATCTGGGCGAAAGCGTGTGGCCTTGGCACGGCTGGCTCGGATGCTCGATGCGTTCGCGCCGGGATCTGAAAGCCGCCTCACCCGATCCTCCCCCGGCAGTGCGGGGGAGGAGGGCTTTAGGCAAGCGCGCTTTTTTCGCGGACGCCGACTCGAAAGGTGCACGGGACGCCTGAGCATCTGAGGGCCGTTCCATTGGGGTTCGCGAGTGCAGGCCGCAAGCGATTCGGCACCTTGCCGCCTGTTGCGATGCCGCCACTGCATCGCGAGCAGTGGTTCCGGCGCCAGAGAACCGGCGCCTTCCCCCGCGGCGCGGGGGAAGGGTGGGATGGGGGGACCGGTCAGGTCGCGTGGAGGCATCGGCCGGCAAGAATGCTCGATGCGTTTGCACCGGAGTCTGGGCATTCGCCCCCACCCAACCCTCCCCCCTTCAGTACGGGGGAGGGCTTTGGAGCGAGCCGCGCGTTGCCGTACGGCTTGTCCGCTCAGTTGCGCGCACGCCCGGTTGGTGCGCGAAGAGCAGCACAACGTGAGCCAGCCGTCCCGGATCTGCCCGCTGCCGCACCGTTGCAACACCGCCATTCCAGCGCTGCAACGGGCCGCACGCGTAGAATTCCGCTCCCCGCATTCGCGGTTTTCTTCGTCTGGACCCCCCCATGAGCGTCGCGCCGGTGTCGCGTCCTGCTTCCGTACTGGCCATCGCGCTGGCGCTGGCGGCCGTCTATCTCGTCTGGGGGTCGACGTACCTCGCGATCCGCTTCGCGCTCGAAGGTGGCTATCCGCCGTTGCTGATGGCCGGCGGGCGCTTCATCGTGGCTGGCGGGCTGATGTACGCCGCGCTGCGGCTGCGGGGCGTGCCTGCGCCGACGCGCGCGCAATGGCCGACCCTGGTGGGCATGGCAGTGCTGCTGCTGGGCCTGGGCAACGGCATGGTCTGTATCGCCGAGCAGAGCGTGTCGTCGGGCCTGGCGGCGGTGGCGGTGGCCTCGGCGCCCATCTGGATCGCGCTGTTCTCGGCAATCCGCGGTGACCGGCCCTCGCACATCGAGTGGGCGGGTCTGGCCATCGGGTTTGCCGGCGTGTTGTGGCTCAACGCGGGCAGTTCGCTGACCGCATCGCCGGTGGGTCTGGTCGCGCTGCTGATCGCGCCACTGGCCTGGGCCTTCGGTTCGGTCTGGAGCCGTGGGCGCGACCTGCCGTCGCCATTCATGGCCGCCGCGGCGCAGATGCTCGCCGGCGGGGTGATCATCCTGCTGGCAGGTCTGGTGCTGGGTGAGCGGCTGCAGACATTGCCCACGCTCAAGGGCACGCTGTCGGTCGCGTATCTCGCCTCGTTCGGCTCGATCATCGGTTTCACCGCCTACGTCTGGCTGCTGCACAACGTGCGCCCCACGCTGGCTGGCAGCTATGCCTACGTCAATCCGGCGATCGCGGTGCTGCTGGGCGCGTGGCTGGCGCACGAGCGCTTCCAGGTGGCCGACCTGGGCGCGATGGCCGTGATCCTGGTCGCGGTGGTCGCCATCACGCTCGGGCGGGCGCGGGCGAAGAAGGTCGTGGCGACGCCGGCTGCGGCCGTGGCCGGAGAAGACGCATGATCGACGCTGCACAGAGCCGCCGCGGGCTGTGGATCGCGGTCGCGGCCTTCGTCATCTGGGGGCTCATGCCGCTGTACTGGCATCTGCTCAAGCATGTGCCGTCGCTGCAGATCGTGCTGCACCGCTCGATCTGGTGCGCAATCCTCGTCGCCGCGTTCCTGACGATCCGCCAGGGGCGCGGCTGGCTGCGCGAGATCCTTGCCCAGCCCCGGCTCGCCGCCATGCTGGCGCTGTCGGGGTGTCTGATCGCGGCGAACTGGGCGCTGTATGTGTGGGCGGTCAACAGTGGGCACGTCGTCGAGACGAGCCTGGGGTATTTCATCAACCCGCTGCTCAACGTGGTCATCGGCGTTGTGTTCCTGCGCGAGCGCCTGTCGTCGCCGCAGTGGATCGCCGTGGCGCTCGCTGCGGGCGGCGTGGCCTGGCTGACTTTCAACTACGGCAGTTTTCCGTGGATCGCGCTGTGCCTGGCGTGCTCGTTCGCGTTGTATGGGCTGATCCGCAAGTTCGCCGCCGTCGAGGCGGTGCAGGGCCTGGGCGTGGAAAACCTGTTCGTGTTCGGGCCTGCGCTGATCGCGCTGGTGTGGTTCGAGACCCAGGGTGGTGGCGGCTTCTTCTCGCTGCGCTGGGGCGGATGGACCGACGTGCTGCTGGTACTGGGCGGCGCGCTGACCGCGATTCCGCTGATCTGCTTCGCCTACGCGGTGCGTCGCGTGCCGCTGACGGTGGTCGGCCTGCTGCAGTACATCGGCCCGACATTGCAGTTGCTGCTGGGCGTGTTCTTCTTCGGCGAGGCCTTCGGCACCGACCGCGCGGTGGGTTTCGGCTTCATCTGGGCCGGGCTGGCTGTGTTCGCGATCGACGGCTACGTGCAGGCGCGCCGGCGGATCGTGGCGCAGCAGGCCTGAGGGATCGCGGCGCTGCGCGGCAGGGTCGCGCTGCGCGCGATTGGGGTTCGGCGGGAATGCTTCTTCGCGCGCGAGCGCGCTCCTACAGGGGACCCGGTGCGGTCGACGTCTCGCGAGTAGGGCGTCGGCTTCGGCGGGCGCGCAACAGGTCTGACAGCTCGCGATGCCGCCCCTGTAGGAGCGCGCTCGCGCGCGATGGAGCTTTGGCGGGAACGCTTCTTCGCGCGCAAGCGCGCTCCTACAGAGAAGCCGATGCGGTTGACGTCTCGCGAAGTAGGGTTTCGGCGCCGGCGGATTGAGCAGCAGGCCTGACAGCTCGCGGCGCTACCCCTGTAGGAGCGCGCTGCGCGCGATTGGGGTTCGGCGGGAACGCCTCTCCGCGCGCGCGCGCTCCTGCAAAAGAGCAGGCGCGGTCAGCGTGCCGCGAGGGCGTTCTGGGGGCAGGCCGGTGCGTCGAACCAGTCGACGACGGTCGGGGCCAGGCGGTCGAGACGCATCGGCAGGCTGATGTGATCCTCGCCGGCGAGTTCCAGGTAGCGCGCGCCGGGCACGGCGGCGGCAAGCGCGCGGCCATGGGCGACCGGCACATGTCGGTCCGCGGTGCCGTGGACCAGCAGCACGCAGCCGGGCGCGCGGGCGAGCGCGGTGCCGACGTCGACGCCGTCCAGCGGCAGCGACAGCAACTGGCCAGCCTGGTCGATCGCGGCGTCCAGCACGGTCGCGTCGATGCGCCAGCGCAGCCAGTGGCGCACCAGCCGCGCGCGCCAGTCACCGCCGGTTTCCTCGAGCATGTGCGGCACCATATCGCGGATCGCGGCGCCGGCATTGTCGAAGGATTCGAGCGCGACGACGCGTTCGGCGCCCAGGCGCGGATCGGCCGATGCAAACAGCGCGGTGGCCGCGCCGTACGACACGCCGAACACGTGCAGCGGGCCGATGACCTCGCCGCGCGCGCGCAGCGCGGCAACCGCATCGACGACATCGCCCGCTTCCCGCGTCCCGTAGCCGGAGGGGCCGGTACCGGACTGGCCGTGGTTGCGCAGGTCGAGGGTGATCGTGCGATAGCCGGCCTCGGCCAGCGCCAGGGACCAGGGCAGCAGTGAGCCGCCATCCATCATCCAGCCGTGCAGCAGCACGACCGTGCCGCGCGGCGCGACGGACGCGGCGGAAGGTGCCTGGAAATCGAGGGTGAACTCCACGCCGTAGAGATCATCGGCCGGCCGGGTCCAGGCGTAGTCCATGTGGTAATCGCCCGGATCGAGCGCACGCCAGAACACCGGCACGCCATCACCGGTGCGCACATGGCCGCTGCGATGGGGCAGCCGTGCGAAGGCCGCATCAATGCGCTCGGCCGGCAACAGTGGCGACGCGCCCGGCGGCGCGACGAGCTTGCCGGCAAGCGTGTGCGCCATGCCCGGCCAGGACGTGAATCCGGCGAGCAGCAGGCAGATGGCGACGAGCGCGACGAGGCGGGACATGGCGGCGGTGAGCGGAACGGCCGCGCAGACTAGCGACGCAATCGCAGGCGTCGCTATCGCACTCCGATGACAAAGACATGACAGACTGGCGTCGTTCATCGGCGTGATTCGGGCGTCGTGGCGCAGGTCTGGCACGATGCCGCGATGCGGACATCCGATCGAAACCACGCATGAGTGCCGGCCACGCTGCCATCGTGCTCGCGGCCGGTGGCAGCACCCGGCTGGGCCGGCCCAAGCAACTGCTGCGTCGCGACGGTGAAAGCCTTGTGGCGCGAACCGTGCGGCTTGCGGCCGAGACCCGGCCGCTCTGTCTGCTCGTGCTGCTGGGCGGACACCACGCGGCCGTGGCGGCCGAGTGTGCGGCGGTGCGCGCTGCGGGCGTGGAGCGTGTACACGTCGCGGCGTGGCAGACCGGTCTGTCGGCCAGCCTGCGCGCGGCCGCGCAGGCGCTGCAGGCGCATCGCGGGGCCGTGCTGGTGACGGGCGTCGACCAGCCCGCGCTCAATGCGCTGCACCTGCAGGCGCTCCTTGATGGTGCACGTGGCGCGCGTTCGGGATGCTCAGCGGTGATGCACGGCGAACGTCCCGGCGCGCCCGCCGTGCTGTCGCCTGCGCTGTTCGCGCGTGTCGATACGCTCGAAGGCGATCGTGGCTTCGGTGCGCTGCTCGCGGCGATTCCAGGCGACGATCTTTTCCGGCTGCAGGCGCCGTCGCTGATGCAGGACATCGACACGCCCGAGGATGTGCAGCACGCGCTGGCGGCGGGACTGCTGGATCCCGGCATGCCGTGACAGGGATACACGCGATCGGCGTGCACCCGCATCTGCGACCAGTCGCAGTGCGGCACACACCCCTGTAGGAGCGCGCTTGCGCGCGATGGGGTTCTCCCGTTGAATCGCGCACCCGCTGCGGGACGCCGATGCGAGGAACCCCAATCCGCTTGCGTGTTCTGCCAGGACGTGGCCGCCGTGATATCGACGGTAAAGCCTCTCGCGCGCAAGCGCGCTCCTACAGTTGCAGGCCCAGATTTCGGTCGCGACGCGCCCCGTGTAGGAGCGCGCTTGCGCGCGATGGGGCCTCCACTTGAATCCCGCACTCGCTGCGGGACGCCAACGCGGGAACCCCATCACGTGCGTGCCTGACAAGGTGTGACCACCGTGGCGTTGACGGTGAAGCCTCTCGCGCGCAAGCGCGCTCCTACAGGTGTGGTTCCAGGTTTTCGGTTGCGACGCGCTCTGTGTAGGAGCGCGCTTGCGCGCGATGGGGCTCTCCCCTTGAATCGCGTACTCGTTGCGGGACGCCGACGCGGAAACCCCAACCACGGGCGTGTCTGCCAGGGCGTGACCCCGGTGGTGTCGACGGTGAAGCCTCTCGCGCGCGAGCGCGCTCCTACAGTTGCGGGTCCAGGTTTCGGTCGCGACGCGCCCGTGTAGGAGCGCGCTTGCGCGCGATGGGCTTCACCGGGGAGTCACGGCACTCGTCGCGGGAGGCCAATGTGCGGCACTCGACTCCATGCAGAGGGCCTCGCTGCCTGCGACCAAAGCCCTTGCGCGCCGGTTCGCTACTGCATCCGCGTCAGCATCCACAGCACCACGGCAGTGCCCGACACGCCGATCGCCACGGCGGCGCGGCGCCAGCGCACGGCGCGGCGGCGGTAGCGGGCGACGCGTTCGTCGTTGAGGGCGTTCGCGCGGGCGATCAGCGGCGCGGTGTCCTGCTCGGCCCTGGCGTAGATCGCCTCGCTGCGCGGCGGATCGGCCTCGGCCTGCAGGGCGGCGTCCTCGTAACGCTCGAACGCGCGCGCCTGCAGCGCCTGGATTTCGCGCGCGAGTTCGGCGTTCGACATCGTCTTCGGCGTCGGCGTGCTCATGCCGCGCGCAGTGCCGTGGTGACCGGCAGCTGGGCCGCACGCACGGCCGGAAACAGGCCACCGACGAAGCCGATCGCCAGCGCCCATTTCAGGCCGCTCCACAGCAGGGCCGGCGTGACCCGGAATTCGAATGTCATCTGTCCCATGCTGCCGGCGAGTGTGGACGCACCATACCCGTCGAACAGCAGCCAGGCGATCAGGCCGCCGAGCAGGCCGCCGGCCAGCGCCAGCAGCATCGTTTCGAGCATCACTGCGATCACCACCGGCAAGCCGCGAAAGCCGATCGCGCGCAGCGTGGCGATCTCGCGCGCCCGCGCGGCGACGGTGGCGAACATGGTGTTGAGCGCGCCGAACACCGCGCCCACCGCCATGATCGTGCCCACGACGATGCCGATCACCCGCAGCACGCGGCTCATGCCTTCCGATTGCCGCGCGTAGTAGGTCCGTGTGGTGGTGGCCTCGACCTGGGTGCGCGGGTCGGCATCGAGCGTGGCCTTGAACGCATCGAAGGCGTCGGGACCGGTCAGGCGCGCGGTGACCGAGGCGCGGTTTGCGCCGCGTCGGAAGGTGGTCGCGACGACTTCCGCATCGGCCCAGATTTCCGACTCCATCGCATCCCCGGATTCGAACGCGCCCACCACGTCCCACACGTCGCTGCCCAGGCGCACCGAGCGTCCGGGCTCGAGCCCGGCGAACTGCTTGCGCGCGCCCTGGCCGACGACCAGTTCACGGCGGCCGGTCTCGAACATGCGGCCTTCGACGATGCGCAGGTGCGGGCGCACCTTGAACGCCATCTCGCCCACGCCGCGGAACTGCACGCTGCCCTCGTCGTCGGGCGTGCCGCCGCGCAACGGCAGGTTGGCCGCGACCAGCAGTTCCGGCGAGGCCAGCGGTCGGCCGTCGGCATCGCGGGCGATCTCCGGCGCCTGCACGACGGTGCTGATCAATGCGCGGTCGATCGAAGACATCACCTCGGCCGCCGCGCCGCCGCGCATGACGATCGCCGAACCGTCGTCGCCGGTGCTGCCCACTGTGTGGCGGTAGCCTTCGGCCATCGACAGCAGCGCGACCAGCACCGCCACCACGCCGGCGATGCCGACCACGACCACCGACGAGGCGCCGAGCCGCTGGCCCAGCGTGCTGATGCCCACGTGACTCACCGATGCCGCCTGGCGGCCGCCGCGGCTGAGCAGCATCCACGCCGCGGCGATCACCGCCAGCGCGAGCAGCACGTACCAGGGCGCCAGGATCCACACCACCAGCGCGATCAGCAGCACCAGGCACAGGCCGGCGTTCTGCAGCAGGGTCTTCAGAAGCGTGGGCATGTCGGAGTCCTCTTCAAAGTCGTGCGCGCAGGCATGCTCAGCGTCCGGCGAGCGCGTCGACGATGTTCAGACGCATCGCCCGCACCGCCGGCAACGCGCCCACCACCACGCCGATCGCGGCCATCAGTCCCAGCCCCAGCAGCCAGCTCTGTGCGCTCAGGCCGGGCATGCGGATCATCTCGCCGACGACGAGGTTGATCACGAAACTCGCCGCCGCTGCCAGGCCCAGGCCGAGCACGCCGCCGAACAGCACCAGCAGCACCGACTCGGCCAGCACCAGCAGCAGCACAGTGACGCTGGAGAAGCCGATCGTCTTGAGCACCGCCAGTTCCGAGGTGCGCTCGCGCACCGCCTGCGCCATCGTGTTGCCGGTCAGCAGCAACAGGGTGAAGAACACCGCGCCCATGATCGCGCCGACGATCATGCCGATGTCGGCGACCTGCTTGAGCTGCGCGGCCATGGCCGCCGCCTCGTTCATGGTGCGCGTTTCGTTGGGCGAGTTCGCCGACAGCGCGTCGATGGTCTTGGCCGCGCGATCACCGCGACGCACGTCGGAGACGCGGCTGACGTACCAGCCCACCTCGTTGTCGACAAACGGCGTGGACTCGACGAAATAGTCGTGGTGCATCAGCACCAGCTGTTCGTTGAGCCCGGCCGAGCCCGCGTCGCGCGCACGCAGCACGCCGACGATGTCGAACGCCCAGTTCTGCGAGCCATCGCTGTTGGGAAAGATCGTCGACTGCAGCGGGATGCGGTCGCCCACCGACCAGTCGAAGCGCTCCATCAGCGCCTGGCCCACGAGCACACCGGTGCGGGTGCGCGCGAACGCATCGCGCTCGGCCGGCGTGACGACGATTTCCGGGTAGAGGTCGAGATAGTTCGGCGCGACGGCGAAGGCGAAGATCTGGTTGCGCGGCCCCTGGTAGGTGGCGCCGAACCAGCTGGCCCAGGTCACCGCCTCGATGTTGTCGACCAGCTCGATGCGCCGTGCGAGCGCCTGCGGCAGCGATTCCATCATCGACAGCCGCGACATGGTCTGCAGGCGCTGGGCACCGTCGGCGTTCTGGCCGAGCTGGGCGAAGGCCACGCGGATGCCGTCGAGCAGACCGAACAGCAGGAACGCGGCGACGATGGACGCAACCGTCAGCGCGGTGCGGGTCTTGCGGCGCATCAGCGCTGCCCAGACGAGGTGCAGGTATTTCATGGGAGGTCCTGCTGAAGGTTGGCGCGAGGTTCGAGCCACGCGACCGGAAGCCGGTCGTGCCCCCGACCGCGAGAGTCATGAAGCTCGTCATTCCCGCGAAGGCGGGAATCCATGGACCTATGCGAGAACGATACGAACGTCCATGGATCCCCGCCTTCGCGGGGATGACGGATTCCGGAGGTCACGCCGCTTCCGCCTGGGCGCCGACCAACGTGCCCTTGTCCAGATGCAGCGTGTGACTCGCGTACTCGGCCGCCTTGGGGTCGTGGGTGACCATGACGATGGTCTTGCCGTGCTCGCGGTTGAGCGTCTGCAGCAGGCCCAGGATGTCTTCGGCCGATTGACGGTCGAGATCGCCGGTCGGCTCGTCGCAGATCAGCAGCGTCGGGTCGGACACGATGGCCCGCGCGATCGCCACGCGCTGCTGCTGTCCGCCCGAAAGTTCGCTGGGTTTGTGCGAGGTGCGATCGGCCAGACCGACCAGCGTGAGTGCGATCTGCGCATTGCGCTTGCGCTGCGCGCCGGACAGTCTGGTCAGCAGCAACGGCAGTTCCACGTTCTTCTGCGCGGTCAGCGCCGGCATCAGGTTGTAGAACTGGAAGATGTAGCCGACGTTGCGGCTGCGCCAGCCCGACAGCTGTCCCCCGCCCATGCGGTCGATGCGCTCGCCGGCCACGTCGATTTCGCCCGAACTCGGCGTGTCCAGCCCGCCGATCAGGTTCAGCAGCGTGGTCTTGCCCGAGCCCGAGGGGCCCATCAGCGCGACGAAATCGCCTTGCGCGATATCGAGGTTCACCCCGTGCAGCACCTCGACCTTCTCCGGTCCGCGCTGGTAGGTCTTGGTGAGGTTGCGGATCGACACCAGTGCCATCGTCATTCCCCTTTAAGCGTTTTTGTAGGAGCGCGCTTGCGCGCGATTCGGGCATTGCGAATGGAGCCAATCGCGCGCAAGCGCGCTCCTACAGGTCTATTGCCTGATCCGTACGCGCGCGCCATCTTCCAGCGCGTCCGGTGCATTGATCACCAGCTCTTCGCCGGGCGTCACGCCCTGCGCGATCTCCACGTTGCCGCCAACGCGTTCGCCCACCTCGACCGGCCGCCGGCGCACGACGTCGCCGTCGAGGACGAACACCACCTGCGCGCCGTCGCGTTCGGACAGCGCCGTGGCCGGCACGCGTACCCGACGCGGCGTGTCGCCATCCTGCGCGGGGCGCGCCTGTTCGAGGAAACTCACCGTCGCGCCCATGTCCGGCACGATCCGCGCGTCCTTGGCGTCGAGTGCAATGCGCACCTTGACCGTCGCCTTGCCGCGGTCGGCGGTGGGCACGATGGCGATCACGCTGCCGGGAATCTTCCAGTCCTGGTAGGCGTTGAGGGTGGTTTCGACCGGCATGCCCGGTGTCACCCGGCCGATGTAGGACTCGCCCACGTCGACCTCGACTTCCAGCGAATCCATGTCCACCAGCGTGCCGATGCCGGTGCGGGTGAAGCCGCCGCCGGCCGATAACGGCGAGACGATTTCGCCCGGCTGCGCGGCCTTGGCGACCACCACGCCGGCGAACGGCGCGCGCACCAGGGTGTCGTCGACGCCGATGTCGGAAATGCGCAGTTGTTCGGACGCCACGTTCGCATTGCGGCGCGCGGTGGCGAACTGCGCACGCAGCGCGTCGCGCTGGGCGACGGCCTGCTCGAACTGCGCGCGCGATACCAGCTGCTGGCCGACCAGCGCCTGCAGGCGGTCGGCATTTGCCGACGCTTCGGTCAGCTGTGCCTGCACACCGGCCACCTGGCTGCGCGCGGCCTCGAGTTGCGCGGCCGACAGGTCGCGGCGCGCATCGGCGTCGATCGGATCGAGCATGGCGAGAATCTCGTCTGCCTCGACGCGTTGGCCCTCCTCGATGCGCACCTCGCGCACGCGGCCGGTGATCTTGGCCGACACAGTCGCCATGCGACGGGCAACGACGTAGCCGCTGGCATCGAGTACCGAACCGCCGGCCGCGCCTGCGGTATTGGGCGCAGCGACGACCGTCGTTTCGACCTCGACCGCGCGCGTGCCCAGCACCATGAAACCGGCGACCAGCACGACCAGCAGCAGGGCGGCGATCGCGAGACCGATCCACAGCCCGCGCCGCGACGGCGGCGGAGGCGCGCTGCGGTCGATGCGAAGTTCCTTCAGCAGATCGGCATTCGTGTTCATCGCAACCCTGGACGGAAGGACCGCAGCCAGTGTGACCGCGGCCCCGAGGGGATTCCAACCTGCCGGACATCAGCACGCGCCGCCGGTCGATCGGGCCGAACCAGTCTGCGCAGCACCGGGTTCGATGACATCTGACGCCTGTCATGTGCGGGATGTGACGCCCCGGACTGTCGGGCGCGCGGCAGCGCCGGGGAGACTGGATGCCAACTCCACCGGAGGTGCGCAGATGTACGAGGTGAATGCGGATGACGACGAGGTGCTCGCGCGTCTGACCGGCGTCCACCGCCGGCGCGGCGCAGTCCAGGCGCTCGAGGGCATCGATCTGACATTGCCGGCCGGGCAGGTGACCGCGTTGCTCGGCGCCAACGGCGCCGGCAAGACGACCGCGATCGAAGTGCTGCTGGGTCTGCAGCCGGCGGACGCCGGGCAGGCCACGCTGTTCGGCCGCACACCCTTCGATGGCGATGCGAAGGCCCGGGTCGGGGCGATGCTGCAGCAGACGCAGCTGCCCGAGCGGCTGACGGTGGCCGAAATGCTGGCGCTGGTACGCAGCTGGTATGCAACGCCACGCAGTATTGCCGACTGCGTCGCGCTGGCCGGCCTCGATGGTCTGATGTCGCGCCGCTACGGGCGCCTGTCCGGCGGCCAGCAGCGTCGCGTGCAGTTCGCGGCTGCGCTGTGCGGACGGCCGCGCCTGCTGTTCCTCGACGAGCCCACGACCGGCTTGGACATCGAGGCGCGCCAACAGCTGTGGCGGGCGATCCGCGAACTCGTTGCCGGTGGCGCGGGCGTGCTGCTGACCACGCATTACCTCGAAGAGGCGGACGCGCTGGCCGATCGCGTCGTCGTGCTCGATCGCGGGCGCGTGCGCATGTCCGGCAGCGCCGCCGAGGTACGCGCGCAGGTCGCGCAGCGCCACGTCGCCTGTGACACGCATCTGCCCGATGCCGAGATCGCGTCATGGCCGGGTGTGCAGCAGGTCACGCGGACCGGCCCGCGCGTGGCCATCATCGCGCGCGATGCCGACGCACTGGTGCGCCGCCTGTTGCAGGCCGATGCCGCGCTGGTGAATCTCGAAGTCCGTCGCGCGGGCCTCGCCGACGCCTTCGTCCAGATGAGCGCAGCCGATCACGACCGGGAGGCCGCATGAGCCGCATTGCGATCGACAACAGCCACGCGCCACGCCCATCGGCGATCCGCGCGCATCTGCAGGAGCTGCGCTGCGAGCTGCTGCGCATGCTGCGCGAGCCGATGTACGTGATTCCGACGCTGCTGTTTCCCGCGCTGTTCTACGCGATGTTCGGCCTGCTGATGGGCGGACGCAGTGGCAGCGGCGCGGCGCAGTACCTGCTCGCGACATATGGGGTGTTCGGCACGCTCGGCGCGGCGCTGTTCGGCTTCGGCGTCACCGTGGCGAATGATCGCGAGCGCGGTCTGTTCGCCCTGCGTCGCGCCATGCCGGCGCCGCCGTCGTCGTGGATTACCGCGCGTCTGGCCAAGGCGATGCTGTTCTCGCTGGTGGTGTCGCTGGAACTGGCGCTGCTGGCCGGCGTGTTCGGTGGGGTGTCGTTGTCGCCGGGGCAATGGGCGGCGCTGTGGGGCATCAACATGCTCGGCGCGATTCCGTTCGGCGCGATCGGTCTGCTGATCGGGGTGATCTGCAGTGCCAATGCCGCGCCGGCGGTGGTCAACGTCCTGTTCCTGCCGATGGCGTTCCTGTCGGGCCTGTGGCTGCCGCTGTCGATGCTGCCCGAGGTCTTCGCGCGCGTCGCGCCGGTGTGGCCGGCCTGGCACCATGCGCAGCTCGCATTGCGCGTGGTGGGGCAGGACGGTGGCGGCTCGCCGTGGCTGCATGCCGGCGCGCTGGTGACGATCGGTGTGGTGTGCGCAGCGATCGCGCTGCGGCGTCTGGCGCGGGTGGGCTAGGGCATGCGGCGTGCACCGGTTACGCTGCGGCTCGCAGCCGGGGAGATGCCGCGCATGGAATCCACACGCATGATTGCCCGCCTGCGTCCGGCGCCGGACTCGGTGATCGGCGAGGCGCAGCGCCAGGGCCGACCGGCCTGGGGCGAGTGGATGCACCTGCTGTGGTCGATCTGGGTGTTCGTCGTACCGATGTTCAGCCCGCGCGGCTACGACCTGCTGTGGCTGGTGCTCACGGCGCTGTCGTATCCGCTGTTCGTCGCGCTGTTCGCCGGCGCGCTGCTGTTGCCCGAGCGTCGCGCGCCATGGTGCGCGGCCGGGATGCTGGTGCTGTGTTTCGCGTTGCTGCCCTGGTACATCTCGGGCCTGAGCTATTTCGTGTTCGGCTGCGTGTTTCTCGGTGCGCTGTCGCGCGCATCGGTGTGGCGCTACGTGTTGGCGCTGGTCGTGTGCAATGCGTTGCTGCTGGTGTGGGCGCGGTCGCTGGGCTATCCCTGGGCGGCGCTGGCGTGGCTGCCGGTGACGACGGTGATGATCGGCCTGCTGGTGCATGTCGAGCGGCTCAAGCATCGGCAGGACGCCGCCTTGCGTCTGTCGCACGACGAGGTGCGCAGGCTGGCCGCGGTGGGCGAACGCGAGCGCATTGGCCGCGACCTGCACGATCTGCTCGGCCACACGATGTCGATGGTGGCGCTGAAGGCCGATCTCGCCGCGCGGCTGGTCGAATCCGACCCGACCCGCGCGCAGCGCGAGATCGGTGAAGTCGGCGGCATCGCCCGCGATGCGCTGGCGCAGGTGCGGCAGGCGGTCAGCGGCATCCGCGCCGCGCAGCTGGCGGCCGAGCTCGCCTCGGCCAAGCTGTTGCTCGAAACCGATGGCATCGCCTTCGACTACCGCCTCGACGACGCCGTGGCCGCAGCCGGCCTGAGTGCCGACATGGAAACCGCGCTGGCGATGACGCTGCGCGAGGCGGTGACCAACGTGCAGCGACATGCGCGGGCCTGCCAGGTGCGGGCGACGTTTTCGCGCGAGGGGGATGCGTTGCGCCTGCTGGTCCACGACGACGGGCGTGGCGGCGCGCTCGTTCCCGGCAACGGCCTGACCGGCATGCGTGAACGCATCGAAGCGCTGGGCGGCGTGTTGCGCGTGGACGGCGACGGCGACGGCACGCGCGTGGATGCGCGCATTCCCGTGCCGGCCACGACGTAGGATGAGCGCGTTCTCCGGCCGCCCCGTCTGACGTCCACGCCATGCCGCGCATGCCCACCGCCGACGACCCGCTGCGCATCCTCATCGCCGAGGACCAGGCCATGCTGCGCGGGGCGCTGACCGCGCTGCTCGATCTCGAAGCTGATCTGTCGGTGGTGGGCAGTGTCGGCGACGGTGAATCGGCGTGGCGCGAGCTGCAGCGGCTCGAGCCCGATCTGCTGGTCACCGACATCGAAATGCCGGGCCTGACCGGTCTGGAACTCGCGCAACGCATCCAGCGGCACCAATTGCCGGTCCGCGTGGTCATCGTCACCACCTTCGCCCGCGCGGGCTTTCTGCGCCGGGCGCTGGATGCAGGCGTCGGCGGTTATCTGCTCAAGGACGCGCCCGTCGAAGAACTCGCCCGCGCATTGCGGCGCGTGCACGACGGCGGCCGTGCGATCGACCCGCAACTGGCGCTCGAAGCCTGGAGCGAGCCCGATCCACTGACCGAACGCGAGCGCCAGGCATTACGGCTGGCGGGCGAGGGCATGGGCGCCGGCGACATCGCCTCGAAGCTCGGCCTGTCGCACGGCACGGTGCGTAACTATCTGTCCGAGGCGATCGGCAAGCTCGGTGTCGGCAACCGCATCGAGGCTTACCGGCTGGCGCGGCAGAAGGGCTGGCTCTAGCGCGCGCCCCAAAACAGTGCCCGCGGGCAGCGGACGAAAACTGTTCTCAAATAGTAATGGCTATCAGTTACAATCGCCGGCGCCGTCCGCACGCTGTGCGGATGCCCGTGTCCTGAACCGCCGCGTCGGCCAGCCCACGCCCCCGTGACATCTCGGATGAGGTGCCGCGGCGAGAGCGCCAGCCCAGTGCCGAACCGATGGCCTCACCTGTCCTGCAGGAACTGCGTCTGCAGTTCCGTCACGCAGACTCGCGCCCGGAGCCCCGATGAGCCGCCGTACCGTTGCCCCCGACTTCCGTCTTCCCCGCCGCCGCCTGACCCGGGCGCTGCTGGCAGCCTGCTGCGCGCTCGGCGCAGGCGCGGCCGCGGCGCAGCCGGCCGATGCCGATGAAGCCACCACGCTCGACCGCATGGTGGTCAAGGGCGAGCGCGCCGAGGGCTACAGCGTCCGCCGCACCAGCGCCGGCACGCGTTTCACGCTTGCGCCGCGCGAGATTCCGCAGTCGGTCAGCATCATCAGCCACGAGCGCATCCAGGATCAGAACCTCGACGACATCCTCGACGTGCTGGCCAACACCACCGGCGTCAGCAGCACCCAGTCCGACACCGAGCGCACGGAGTTCTATGCGCGTGGTTTCTACATCGACAGCTACCAGTTCGACGGCCTGCCGACGCAGATGGTGCAGAACTGGAGCTACGGCGATTCGGGTCTCGATCTGGCGCTCTACGACCGCGTCGAGATCGTCCGCGGCGCGACCGGTCTGCTGAGCGGCGCGGGCAATCCCTCCGCCTCGGTCAACCTGGTCCGCAAGCACGCCGACAGCGCCGAATTCACCGGCAGCGTCTCGCTCAATGTGGGCGAATGGGGACGCAACCGGACGACCGTCGACGTGACCACGCCGCTCAATGCGAGCGGGTCGGTCCGCGCGCGCGCGATCGGCAGCTACCTGGAAACCGATGCGCAGATCGAGCGCTACAACCAGCGCAAGACACTCGGTTACGTGGTCGTCGATGCCGACCTCACGCCCGATACCCAGCTCAGCGTGGGCTACGACTACCAGCAAAAACGCGCCAACGGTGCCACGTGGGGTGGGTTTCCGATGGTGTTCTCCGACGGCACGCCGACCGGCTACCCGGTGAGCTTCAATCCCGCACCCGACTGGACCTACTGGGACACCACCAGCAAGCGCGCGTTCGCGACTCTGCAGCATGCGTTTGCCAACGGCTGGAACATCCGCATCGGTGCGACGCACGACCGCAGCCGCGCCGACGACAAGCTCTTCTACCCGGCCTACAACGACTGGAGCACCGGCGAGTCGTTCTTCGACCCGGTGACCGGCGCAGGTGTTTCGCCCTCGGCCGGCTTCTACAACACGCAGCGGAACGTCGACGGCGCGGACGGCTACGTTGAAGGGCCGTTCCGGCTGTTCGGCCGCGAGCACCAGTTGATGGCCGGCGCGAGCTACAACAAGCGCAGCTATGCGAACTACGGCGATTACCAGGTCGGTGGCGCCGGCCTGCCGTGGGATCCCTTCGACAGCTATCTGGGTTGGACGGGCGACATTTCCCAGCCCGAGTGGGCTGCCGTCCTGCCGCTGCAGAGCGAAGGCACGATCACCCAGAAGGCAGGCTACGCGGCCACGCGCCTGTCGCTGGCCGACCCGCTGAAGCTCATCCTCGGCGCGCGCTACACCGAGTGGGAAAGTGTCGGCGAGCTGGCCGACCGCAGCCACGAAGCCGTCACGCCCTACGCCGGCCTGGTGTTCGACATCGATGACACCTGGTCGACCTACGCCAGCTACACCGAGATCTTCCAGCCTCAGGTCGCGCGTGACATCAACGACCGTTATCTGGATCCCGTCGACGGCAAGAGCTACGAGATCGGCGTCAAGGGCGCCTGGTTCGACGACCGCCTCAACGCTTCGCTGGCGGTGTTCCGCATCGAGCAGGACAACGTCGCCCAGATCACGGCCGAGCCGATTCCCACGCGTCCGGGCGAGTTCGCCTACCGGGCCGCGCGTGGCACCGTCAGCCGCGGTTTCGAGTTCGAACTCAACGGCGAACTGGCGCCGGGCTGGAACGCCACCTTCGGCGCGTCACGTTACGTGGCCCAGGACGCGGACGGTGCCGACATCAACACGCTACTGCCGCAGTCCACGATCAAGGCCTTCACCAGCTTCACCCCGCGCAGCGCCACCCAGCTGACCGTCGGCGGCGGCGTGAACTGGCAGAACGGCATCCACTATCCGGTGCCGGCCTACGGGCGGTTCGAGCAGTGGAGCTACGCACTGGTCAATGCATTCGTGCGCTATCGCCTGTCGCCGCAGTTCACCGCCCAGCTCAACGTCAACAACCTGCTCGACAAGGTCTACCTGTCGCAGCTCAACGGCTACGGCGCGTACGGCGACAAGCGCAACGGCCAACTGACCTTCACCTACAGCTTCTGAGCCGGACCGGCGCTCGACGGCGCCGGCCGCTGATCCGAGGACTTCTCATGCATCCCACATTATTGCGCAGCGCCGGCCAGCCGGCGACGACACGCGCGCGTTCTCACCGGGCCGGTGTGCTGTCGGGCCTGCTGGCATTGGGCCTGGCCACGGCTGCCGCGGCGGCCGAACCTGCCGACGCACCGGCATTTGCATTCCCGCTGCCGGCCGAACCGGCCAGCGGCGCGGTCGTCGACGACGGCGTGCTGTATCGCGAGCTCACCCGCGGCATCTACGAGGTCGTCAGCAATCCGCACGACGGCGCGCTCTACGTCGCCTCGGCGCTGTCGATGCCCAACGTCACCGGTGGCGTCATCTATCGGCTCGACCCGGAGACCCTGCAGCCGATCGGCGCGATGCACACCGATCTGCGCAACCTCGGCATGACGCTCTCGCCCGACGGCAAGCGTCTGTTCGTCACCAACAGTCTGGATCACGCGTTGACCGCGATCGATCTCGAATCGAGCAAGGTCGTCACGCGCCTGCACTTCACCGAGGACAAGGACGAGAAGGGTCACCGCTACGGGCCGCGGCAGGTCATCTACGATGCGCAGCGCGACGTGCTCTACGTCGGTGCGGTGGGTGACCCGGCGGTGATCTGGGTTGTGGATGCGCACACGCTGGAGCTGCGCGACACCATCCGCAACGCGGGCAGGTGGGTGACCGGCCTGCTGCTGCATCCGGGCAATGGCGATCTGTATGCCGCCAACGGCAGTGGCGAGATCCTGCGCATCGATCCCGACAGCCGCAGCATCCGGCAGCGATTCAAGCCGGCCGGCGACACGCCGGCGATCCTGCTCAACATGGCGCTCGATGCCGGCAGCAACCGGCTCTACGTGACCGATCACTCGGGTCTCAAGACCACGCTGATCGTCGATGCCGACGACGGCCGCAAGCTGGGCGAGGTGGCCGGTGGCGATTCGATGGGCATCCTGTTCAATGCCGCGCGCCGGGAGCTCTACATCACCCATCGCGAACAGGGCCGGGTGAGCGTCGTCGATGCCGACACGCTGGCCGAGAAGCGCAGCGTGCGTGCGGGCCCCAACCCCAACAGCCTGGCGCTGTCGGCCGATGGCAAGGCGCTCTACGTGACGGTCAAGACGCCGTTCACCTCGTCCTACACCGCGAGCGGTGTGGAGAGCATCCTGCGCATTCCGCTGGACTGAGCGCCGCAGCCTCCAGGCATGTCGCGACCGGCCCGCCTCAGCGGGCCGGTGCGTGCAGGGCCAGGCGCGAATCGCGCTCGATGGCCGCATAGATCTCGAACGGGTCGTGCACGCGCGCGCCCAGCGCGTCCTCGAACGCGGCCTGATGCGCCTGCGCGGCATACGCGCGCTGTTCGTCGCCGCCGAGATTGGACTGGAAGATGCCGGCGGCGCTGACGGGCAGGAAATCCTCGTAGACCACCGGATCGGCGGTGACCAGGCCCGCCGCAATCGCCTCGTCGACCGTGGTGGCTGCGACTGCCGCCGGATCGGCGCGGCCGGCCTCGGTCAACGCGTAGCGGTAGTAGCCCAGCCCTTCGCGGCGCAGGGTGTCGTCGTCGTCCGGGAAGTCGGCGAAGGCGGCGGTCAGGCGCGCGCCGTAATCGTCGCCGGTACTGCCGGCGCCGCCGGCGTCGCGTGCGCGCGCCAGCAGTTCGTCGTACAGCGCACGACCCTTGGGGGTCAGCGCCAGGCCGCGCTGCTCGATCTCGCCGAAGCGCGCGGTGTGGGTGCCGGTGTCGCGGCTGTCACCGGCGGGAAAGCGCACCGGCTCCTGCAGCGCCTTGAAGCTGGTCTGGCGCAGCAGGATCGGGCAGCGGCGGCGCGGCGGGCCTTCGATGACCGCCTTCGCATCGATGCCGCGCGCCTGCATCGCGTGCTGCGCGGCGTCGATGTCGAGCGTGCGCGGCGTGAGGTGGTTGATGTGCGGGCCGCGAAAGCAGACCACGTCGGCGATCAGCCGATGCGCCGACAGCAGCGCCTGGTAGGCCGCATGCGACACCGTCGCCTCGCTGTGCCAGCGGAAGGTTTCCAGCGCTTCGGTGACGAAGGTGCCGGCATCCTCGGCGCTCAGGCCGCCGGCCTGTTCGAAGCGCTCGGTCAGTTCGAGCGCGCGCGGGGTGAAGATCTCGCGCGCGTCGAGAATGCGCGCGGCCTCTTCGCGCAGCGCCGCATCCTCGATCAGTTCCAGGCGCAACAGCGAGGTGAAGACGCGGAACGGATTGCGCGCCAGCGCCGCCGCATCGACCGGGCGGAATGCGGTGGCGTGCACCGGCACGCCGGCGACGGCGAGGTCGTAATAGCCGACCGGCACCATGCCCATGACCGCGAACATGCGTCGCAGCGTGGCCAGTTCGCGCGGCGTACCCACACGGATCGCACCATGACGCTCCTCGTCGAGACGGTCGAGCGCATCGCTGCGCTGCAGGCGACCGGCGAGCGCGGGATCGCCTGCGAGCGTCGCAGCATTCACCTCGGCCACCAGTTCCATCAGCGTGCCGTACAGCGGCACCTCGTCGCGGTACATGCGGGACATCGCCTGCGCGAACAGGCTGCGGATCTCGTCGGGGGATACGTGCGTCGAAGCGTTCATCGAGGATCGTCGGCTGCCGGAAACTCCGGCGAAGCGCCCATTTTCGCCCGCCCGACGCTCGCACGGAAACCGCAGGCGTTCCGCGCCGTGCCTGCGCTTCAGCCGTCGGTGCGACTGCTAGGCTGGTGTGGACGTCTTCGACACGACCCGGGGAATTCCGATGCACAGCCGTATGCCGCTCGGCGGCCGCGTGGTCGCACTGACCGCGCTGCTCTGGAACCTGTTCGGCCTGCTGGTCTTCGTGCTGCAGGTGTCGATGACGCCCGAGCAGCGCGCCGCACTGCCGCCCGACCAGCAGCAGATCAATGCCGCGATGCCGGTGTGGATCCACGGCGTGTTCGGCATCGCCACGATCGCCGGCACGGCCGGTTCGATCGCCTTGCTGCTGGCGCGTCGCTGGGCGGCGCCGATGCTGCTGGTCTCGCTCGTCGCCATCGTTCTTCAGATGACGGCGGCATATCTGCTGACGCCGGTCTGGTCGCTGACCGGCCTGCGCGGACTGCTGTTGCCGGTGCTGCTGATCCTGGTCGTCGCGTCGATCTGGCTGTTCGCGCGTGGCGCGCAACGACGCGGGTGGCTGCGCTGAGACGGCGCTGCGTCTGCGGGCTCTAGCTGCGCTGCGCCAGCAGCCGGTCGACCAGTCCGTCCACCGCGTGCCCGGCGCGTGCGACCGAGTCGGCCAGCAGGTCGCCACCGTCCTCCTGGTATTCCACGGCCACGGTGTGCATGTCGGCGATGCCGATGTACTCCAGCGCCACGCGCAGCTGCGCCTCGAGATGGTTCAGGTGCGCCGATGCGCCGCCGGGATCCTGGTCATGTCCGCCGCGCGCGGCCAGCACCACGGCGGTGCGGGGCCGGTCGGCGCAACGACGTCTAGCCGCCGGGCCTGGTCGGATCGATCGACACCGTACGCTCCGCGCGCACGACGTTGTCCACCCAGACCTTGAGCGTCGACGGCATGCCGAAGTTGTAGAGCGCGGTGCCGATGACGAGCACGTCGGCGGCGAAGAGTTCGTCGATGAGCTGGTCGCTTTCGGCCAGGCGCGCGCGCATGGCATTGGTGAACTCGTCGGGCGCAGCGAACGCGGCTTCGACCCAGGCGTGGTCGACGTGCGCGGGTGGTGCACGTCCCACATCGCGCCGCGGGACCCGGGTACCGGCCGCGGCCGCAGCCACCGGCGCACGAAGCGGTCGCTGAGCGCGCGCGAATGCGAGCCGCGATGGTCATCGCCGGCCAGGCCGGAACGGGCGCTGGCGTCGATGTGCTGAAGCGTGTGCATGGCGATCCTGGCAGGGGCTGGCCGCAGCCCGATGCCATCGACGATCGCCACGCCACCATCAAGGTGCGTGACACGCCAGGGGCTTCGAGATCAGGTACGGCGCGCATGCTGCAGACGCACGCCCCGTCCTCGGCTCAGTTCGCGTAGCGCGCCTTCAGCAGGGCATACGCCGCGCGCAGACCCAGCGCTTCGCCGCCCTGCGGATGGCCGGCGCGGGCGGCGTCGTTCCACGCGTAGGTGTCGAGATGTGCCCACGGCGTGCCTTGGGGAACGAAGCGCTCCAGATACAGCGCGGCCGTCACGCTGCCGGCCATGCGCGAGCCGGCATTGGCCAGGTCGGCGATGCCGCTGGCGAGATAACGCAGGTACGGGCGCCACAGCGGCATGCGCCAGACCGGATCGCGCGTGGCTTCGCCGCCGGCGATCCACGCATTCGCCAGCGCGTCGTCGTTGGAGAACAGCGCCGGCAGGTCCGGCCCCAGTGCGATGCGCGCCGCGCCGGTGAGCGTGGCGAAATCGAGGATGACATCGGGCGACTGCTCGCCGGCAAAGGCCAGTGCATCGCACAGCACCAGGCGGCCTTCGGCATCGGTGTTGTCGATCTCGACGGTGATGCCCTTGCGGGTGTCGATGACCTCGCCGGGCCGGAACGCATCCGGGCCCACGGCGTTCTCGACCGCCGGCACCAGCAGGGTGATGCGCAGCGGCAGCTTGCGGGCCATGACCAGTTCGGCCAGCGCAATCGCATGCGCCGCGCCGCCCATGTCCTTCTTCATGTTGCGCATGCCGTCGGCCGGCTTGAGATCCAGGCCGCCGGTGTCGAAACACACGCCCTTGCCGACGATGGCTACATGCGGATGCGCGGCCTCGCCCCACGACAGATGCAGCAGGCGCGGCGCGCGGTGCGAGGCGCGGCCCACGGCGTGGATCGCCGGGAAATTCCGTTCGAGCAGGGCATCGCCGGTGACGCTGTCGAACGTGGCGCCGTGCGCGTTCGCGATCTCGCGCACCACCGCTTCCATCTGCTCGGGGCCCATGTGTTCGGTCGGCGTGTTGACCAGATCGCGCACGCGCGTGGTCGCCGCGATCACCGCCACGCTGTCGGCGTCGGGCGCGTCGACGACGAGCCGCGCCGGCGCACGCGCGGCCTTCTTGTAGCGCGTGAACCGATAGGCGCCCAGGCCCCAGCCGAGCTGGACGATGGCCGTATCGTGCGCGCCGGCCACGCGCCAGTCGCCCTCCGGCAGGCCGTAGGCCGCGTGCGCGTAACTGTCGGGATCACACGCGTCGCCGATGCCGATCACCGCGCCGTCCAGGCCGCCGTCGCCCGGCAGCAGGGCCAGCGCGCCTGGCGCGCCGTCGAAGGCCTGGGCGTCGAGCCAGGCCTGCGTGGCCGCCGGCTGCGTGTCGCGCCAGGCGGCGTAGCCCTCGCGGGACACGATGTGCAGCGCGCGGGCGTCCTGCGCGGAGGTGACGAAGAGTTCGGCGGTGGTGTCGGTCATGTCGGGTCCGGGTCAGGCGCGGTCGGCGACGGTGGGCACGGTGTCGAGCCAGTCGGCGAGCGCGGTGAGCGTGTCGAATTCGAGATCGGGCGTCAGCTCCGGGTGCTCCCAGCGCCGGTCCTCGCGGTTGATCCAGCAACTCTTGAGCCCCGCGCGCGCGGCGCCGGCAACGTCCATCTCGATGTGGTCGCCCACATGCAGCACGTCGCCGTGGGCGCAGCCCAGCCGCGTGCAGGCGGCGTGGAAGATGCTCGCGTCGGGCTTGGCCACGCCGTGCTCGCGCGCGCCCAGGGTGAAGGCGAACAGATGGGCGATGCCGACGCGTTCGAGGTCCGCATTGCCGTTGGTCAGCGCGGCCACCGGCACGCGCGCGGCGATGCGCTCGAGCGCGGCCAGGCTGTCGGGGTAGTACTCGACCTTGTTGCGCTCGGCATAGAACACCTCGTAGGCCGCGTCGAGCAGGCCGACGTCGCCGCCGCTCTCGCGCAGCGCGTGTTCGATGGTGAGCTGGCGCAGCGCGGACAGGTCGTGCAGCAGATGCGCGTTGTCGGCGAACACGCGCGCGCGCAGTTCACGCATCTTCTCGACCGGGAACATCTCCGCCGTCGCCGGGCTGTGCGTGCGCAGGAACGCATCCAGGGTCTGCTCGATACGCACGCCGATCGGCGCGAACGGCCAGACAGTGTCGTCGAGATCGAGCGTGATGGCGCGGATGGGAAACGTCATGCGGCCATTGTATCGGCTGGCCTTCTGCAGCCCGCGAAACGCTGCGTCCGCGGCTTCAGTCGCGCAATTCCACCCAGGCCGGTGCGTGGTCGCTGGGGCGGTCCCAGGTGCGCGGTTCGCGATCCACACCGGAGGCGACTGCCGCCTCGCGCAACGCATCCGACACCAGCGTCAGATCGATGCGCAGGCCAAGGTCGCGGCGGAAGCCGGCCTGGCGGTAATCCCACCAGCTGAAGATGCCGCCCGCCTCGTGGTGCAGGCGGAAGGCATCGTGCAGACCCAGGCCGAGCAGGCCGCGCAGCGCGTCGCGCTCGGCGGTCGAGGTGAGGATGTGGTCGTCGTTCCACTTCGCCGGGTCGTGCACGTCGCGGTCGTCGGGCGCGATGTTGAAATCGCCCAGCACCACCAGCTTCGGGTGCGCGGCCAGCTCGCGCTGGACCCACTCGTGCACCGCGTGCAGCCAGCGCAGCTTGTAGGCGTACTTGTCGGTGCCCACGTCCTGGCCGTTGACGACGTAGAGATTGATTACGCGGACGTCGTCGATGGTCGCGGCGATGACGCGCTTCTGCTCGTCCTCGAAGCCGGGAATGCCGATCTGCACGTCGGCGATCGCGCGGTCGCGGGCCAGCAGGGCGACACCGTTGTAGGTCTTCTGCCCGGCGAACACGCTGCGGTAGCCGAGCGCGGCGAGCGCGGAATCGGGGAACTTGGCGTCCTCGAGCTTGGTTTCCTGCAGGCCGACCACGTCGGGTTGCGCGTCGCGCAGCCATTGTTCGAGGTGCGGCAGGCGGACATTGAGCGAGTTGACGTTCCAGCTGGCGATACGCATGGCACTACATCTTGCGGACAGACGGACAGTGTAGGGCCCCGACTGGGCGCTATGCTCGGCGCGGACTGCAGGAGCGCACCCATGGACGTTAACGGCATCGGCGGTTTCTTCTTCCGCGCGCACGACCCGGACGCGCTGTCGGCATGGTACGTGCGGCATCTGGGCGTCGGGCCGAGCGAAGAGGCGTGGATGTGGCCGCAGCAGGCCGGCCCGACCGTCTTCGCGCCATTCCGGCGGGACAGCGATTACTTCGCCGCCGACCGGCAGTGGATGCTGAACCTGCGTGTCGACGACCTCGGTGCGCTGCTCGCGCGCCTGCGCGAGGCCGGTGTCGAGATCGTCACCAATGCCGACTGGGACACGCCGCAGACCGGGCGTTTCGCGCGCATCCACGACCCGGAAGGCAATCCGATCGAATTGTGGGAGCCGCCGGCGGGCGCGTGACCATGACGGCGGCGCGTCACCGCGCCAGCATCGCCACCAGCTTTGACAGACGCGCATACGGTGGTCGCAGCAAGTCGGTTGCGGCGACGCGCGACTGCCACAGGATCGGCAAAGCCTTGCTCATCGCGTCGAAGCCCGCGCGCGGCGCCCATGCCACTGGCGCCCACGCCGCCGAACGGCAACCGGTTGGCGGTGAAATGCAGCAGGGTGTCGTTGACGGTGACGCCGCCGGCCACGACCCGGGCAAGGACCGCTTCGGCCTGCGCGCGCGTTCCAAACGGATACAACGCCAGAGGACGCTCGCGGGCTTCGATGAAGGCGATGGCCTGCTCGAGCGTGTCGTAGCTGAGCACCGGCAACACCGGCCCGAAGATCTCCTCGCGCATGAGCGGCGCGTTCTCGTCCGGTTCGAGGACCAGTGTGGGCGGGAGCGCACGCCCCGCGGGCACAGCGTCGAGCAGCGGCAGCACGGTGAGGCCGCGGGCGCGCGCGTCATCGAGCAGCCCGAGCAGGCGCGCGTGCCGCGCGTCGCTGGCGATGTGCGTGTAGTCCTGCGCGCATGCGGCGGCATCGGCGTACCGGCGCCGCACCTCGGTGCGCAAGGCCTCGACCAGCGCGTCACGCCGCGCCGCATCGACCAGCACGTAGTCGGGCGCGATGCAGGTCTGGCCGGCATTGAACAGCTTGCCGGTGACCAGGCGCGCAGCCGCCCGCTCGAGCGGGTAGTCGGGGCAGAGGATCGCCGGCGACTTGCCGCCCAGTTCCAGCGTCAGCGGCGTGAGGTTGGGCGCGGCCGCCGCCATGACCTGGCGGGCCACGGCGGTCGAGCCGGTGAACACCAGATGGTCGAAGGGCAGGGCCGCGAACGCGGCGCCGACATCGGCATCGCCGAGCGCGACGGCGACGCGTTCGGGCGGGAAGACCTCGCCCAGCAGGTCGCGCAGGAACGCACTCGTGCGCGGCGTGTGTTCGGAGGGTTTGAGATACACGTGGTTGCCGGCGGCAATCGCCGTCGCCAGCGGAATCAGCGCCAGGTTTACCGGGTAGTTCCACGGCGCGATGATGCCGATCACCCCCAGCGGCACGGGCCGCACTTCCGCCCGCGCCGGCCACAGGCGCCAGCCGGCGCCGACGCGTCGCGGCCGCATCCAGCTGCGCAGATGACGGCGCAGCGCGTCGATCTCGCCCAGCACCGTCATGCCGTCGGCCAACAGCGATTCGGTGCGTGCGCGATGTCCGAAGTCGGCGCAGATCGCATCGGCCATGACGTCGAGTCTGCGCGCCAGCGCCGTGCGCAGACGGTCGAGATCGTCGCGCCGCTGCGCGGCCTCGGGCCTGCGCGCGCGCCAGGCCGCGCGCAGGGTGTCGAGCGTGGGCTGCAGCTGGGTGACGGGCGTGGCGGCGAGCGGCGCGGGATCGATCATCGGCGCAGTGTAGACGCGCATCGACGGCAATCCCGGAGGCTGGCAGGCATACTGGGCGGCATGAATCTTCGACCCTTTCGCGACACCGTTCCGACCCTCGGCGCACGCGTCTACGTCGATCCGGCAGCGACGGTGATCGGCGATGTCGCGCTCGGCGACGATGTCTCGGTGTGGCCGGGCACGGTGATCCGCGGCGACGTCAATCACGTGCGCATCGGCGCCCGCACCAGCGTGCAGGACGGCACGGTGATCCACGTCAGTCACGACGGCCCGCACGCCAGGCTCGGTGGCTTTCCGACCGTCATCGGCAGCGATGTCACCATCGGCCACAAGGCGGTGATCCATGCCTGCACGATCGAGGACACCGTGCTGATCGGCATGGGCGCGCTGGTGCTCGACGGCGTCGTGGTGAAGCAGCACGCCTTCATCGCCGCCGGCGCGGTGGTCACGCCGGGCAAGGTGGTCGGCGAAGGCGAACTGTGGGTCGGCAATCCGGCGCGCTGCGTGCGCCGGCTCGACGATGCGCAGATCGAAGGCCTGCGCTACAGCGCCGCGCACTATGTGCGGCTCAAGGACGAATACCTCGCCGCGCTCGTGGACTGAGCCCGCGCGATGCAGGGACTGCACATGACACACGACGAAGCGCCGCGCAGGCACGGCGGGAACCGGCGCGCCTGATGCTCGACACGGTGCGCGAGGTCCACACGCCCGAGGGCGTCGCCCTGCGCCTGCCCGCGGCGGGGCCGGTGCCGCGCGCGGCGGCCTGGCTGATCGATCTGGCGATCCGCGGCGCGGCGCTGATGGCGATCTCGATCGTGCTCGGACTGCTCGGCCGGTTCGGCTCGGGTCTCTACATGATCGTGCTGTTCGTGGTGTTCTGGGGGTATCCGGTCGTGTGCGAGGCCCTGTACGACGGGCAGACGCCGGGCAAGCGCGCGCTGAGCCTGCGCGTGGTGTCGGCCGACGGCGCGCCGATCGGCTGGATGGCCAGCTTCGTGCGCAATCTGATGCGCACCGTCGACATGCTGCCGTTCGGCTATGGCGCCGGGCTGGTGGCGAGCCTCGCCGACCCCTGGAGCCGGCGTCTGGGCGACATGGTGGCCGGCACGCTGGTGATCCACGCCCCCCGCGATCGCAGCCGGGCCCAGGCACTGGAGATCGCGCCGCACGCGCCTGTCGCGCCTCTGCAGGCACACGAACAGCTGGCGGTGATCGCCTTTGCCGAACGCGCCCACGCGCTCACGCCCGAGCGTCAGCGCGAACTGGCCGACATCGCCGCGCCGGTCACCGGAGTGCGCGGCGAACCCGGCGTGCTGCGGCTGCTGGGTATCGCCAACTGGCTGCTGGGACGACGCACGTGAAGCAGGACGCATTCGTCGCCCGCTACGAGGCCGAGTGGACCGCGTTCGAGCAATGGCTGGACGCGCGCGCAGGCAGCGCGCGGCGTGCGCGGTCGACGCGCGGCAGCTGGCAGGGCCTGGCCGACGAGGACATGCCGGCGCGCTACCGGCGTCTGTGCCAGCAGCAGGCGCTGGCCCGCCACCGCGGCTACAGCCCGCAGCTCACCGCGCGGCTGCAGGCGCTGATGCAGCGCGGCCACAACGTGCTCTACCGGCCGGCGCCGCCGAAGTGGCACAGCGCGCTGCGCTTCCTGATGGCGGACTTCCCGCGCCTGGTGCGCGCGCAGCGCGGTTGCCTGTGGGCATCGCTGCTGCTGTTCGCGCTGCCGCTGGTGCTGATGTTCACGCTGATCCAGTTCAAGCCCGAACTGGTCTACGGCGTGATGTCGCAGGGGCAGCTGTCGCAGATGGAGGCGATGTACGACCCGGCGCGGCATGCCGAACGGCTGGCGCGCGAGAGCCAGACCGACGTGCAGATGTTCGGCTACTACATCTGGAACAACGTCAGCATCGGCTTCCGTACCTTTGCCAGCGGTCTGCTGGCCGGTCTGGGCACGATCTTCGTGCTGATCTTCAACGGCATCACCATCGGCACCGTTGCCGGGCACCTGCAGGCGATCGGCCACGGCGGGCCGTTCTGGCGGTTCGTGGTCGGGCATTCGGCGCCCGAACTCACCGCAATCGTCATCGCCGGCGCCGGCGGCCTGCGGCTGGGCCTGGCACTGGTCGCGCCGGGCCAGCTGCGCCGCATCGATGCGCTGGTGCAGGCGGGGCGCGAGGGCGGGCGGCTGTGTCTGGGCATCCTCTTCATGCTGGTGTTCGCGGCCTTCGTCGAGGCGTTCTGGTCGTCGACGGCGTCGATGCCCGACCCGGTGAAGTTCGGCGTCGGTGGCGGGCTGTGGCTGGTGACCGTGCTGTGGCTGTGGCGCGGCGGACGCGGAGTGACCGATGCGCGTTGAGACCGTGCAGGTCGAACTGCGGCCGCGCAGCGCCTGGGAGGCGATGGAACTGGGCAATGCGCTGGTACGCCGCCACGCGCGCGCGATCTGGTGGCCGTCGCTGCTGCTGGGCCTGCCGGTGTTCGTCCTGCTCAATGCGCTGGGCTGGGCGATCGACCGGCTGTGGCTGGCGGCGCTGGCGCTGTGGTGGATCAAGCCGGTGTTCGACCGCGTGCCGCTGTTCGTGCTCTCGCGCGCGGTGTTCGGTGCCGCGCCGGGCCTTGGCGCCACGGTGCGTGCGCAACTGCGCTGGGGCTGGCGGCCGCTGCTGGGACATCTGACCTGGCGACGTTTCAGCCCATGGCGCGCGGCGACGCTGCCGGTCGATCTGCTCGAAGGCCTGCGCGGTCCGCAGCTGGCGCAGCGACGCCGCCTCGTCACCGACGGCGTCGGCGGTCACGCGCTGCTGCTGACCACGCTCTGCCAGCTGTTCGTGACCGCGCTGCTGGTGTCGCTGGTGGTGCTGGTGCTGCTGTTCGTGCCGACCGAACTGCTGAGCGAATCGGCGCGCGCGATGTGGGCGCTGATCACCGAGCAGCCGCCACGCTGGGTGCAGGTGCTGGGCAATCTCGCGTTCTGGGCGGCGATGTCGCTGGTCGAGCCGTTCTACGTCGGCGCCGGCTTCGGCCTGTATCTCAACCGGCGCACGCAGCTCGAAGCCTGGGACGTGGAGATCGCGTTCCGCCGCCTGCGCGCGCGGCTGGCACCCGCCGCAAGCTTCATCGTCTGCCTGCTGCTGGCCGGCGCGCTGCTGGTACCTGCGCCGGGCCGGGCGCAGGACGCCGGGCCGGGTGCAGGTGAGACCACGACGCCGCCGGTCCAGCCGACACGGACCTGGCGTCACGGCGACCACGTCACCGCGGAGACGGACACGACCGGAGACGGTGCCGAAGACGCTGCGCCGCAGGTGCCGACCCTGCCGGTGGTGTTCGGCGAGGTCGAGAACGGCGAGGCATTCGTGCGTGCGGTCGAAGGCACCTATGCCGACCCGTTGCTCGGCGACACGCGCAAGGTCCAACGCTGGCAGCGCAAAGCCGAGGCCGACGGCGAGGCGCGCGAGCGCAGGTTCAACCCCGATCCGGGGATCCTCGGCGCGATCGCGCAGGTCTTCGCGCTGATCGCCGAATACGGCCTGTGGATCGTGCTGGCAATCGTGGTTGCGGTGCTGGCCTGGACGGCCAGCCGCTGGTGGCCGTGGATGCGCGAGAGGCTCGGCCCGGTACGCACGCCTGCCGAAATCGTCGTCGAGGATGCGCCGCCGCTGCCGGAGGCCCTGCCCGAAGACCTGATCGCCAGCGTGCGCAGGCTGTGGGCCGAAGGCCGCCACCGTCGCGCGCTGGCCTTGCTGTATCGCGGCAGCGTCGAGGCCATGGCCATGCGCGCCGGCGTGACCCTGGTGCCGGGTGCGACCGAAGCGCAGTGCCTGCGCGCTTCGAAGCGCCTGCCCGAAGCCGAGGATCGCGACGCCTTCGCCGAAGTGGTGCGGGTCTGGCAGCGCGCGGCCTATGGCGGACGCCTGCCCGACGATGCCGGTCTGGATGCGATGCTGGCGCGTGTGGCGCCGCGCTTCGGGTGGCGCGCCTGATGCGCTGGCCGTGGCGCATCGGGCTGGTCGCGCTCGGCGTCCTCGTCGTGGCGCTGGGCGCGGCGTGGTTCTTCCACACCCATGAGCGTGTCGACGACAGCATCACCCTGCCGCCGCGCGGCGAGGCGGCCTACAACCCGCTCTATGCGTTGCGCGAGTCGCTGCGGGCCGATGGCATCGAGGCCGGGTCCCGTCAGCGTCTGCAGCTCTCGCGCATGCCGCTGGGTCAGCGCGACACGGTGCTGCTCTACAGCGCGCCCGACACCCTGCTGCCGTCGGAGGTCGACGCGCTGCTGGACTGGGTCGACGGCGGCGGGCATCTGCTGGTGCGCACGCCGTTGCCGCACCGGCCCGACGGTGACGTGCGCGACCGGGATCTGCTGGCGCGTCTGGGCGTGCGCACCATTGGTCGCGTGGCCTGCGAACCGTTGCTGGTGACGGGCCAGGAAGGTCACGTCGAGTTCTGCAGCGGTCGACGCTTCGAGGCCATCAACGCCGCGCCCGTCCATACCTGGGGCGATGCCGAGGACGGTCTGGTGTTCGCGCGGCTGGCGCGCGGCGCCGGCACGGTCGACGTGCTCGCCGACTTCGATTTCCTGCGCAACCACGAACTGCGCGAGGTGCCGCACGTGCTGCTGACCCGGCAACTGCTCGCCCCCAACTGGGGTGCGGGCACCGTGCACCTGGTCTACGCGGCCAGCGTGCCGCCGTTGTGGCTGCAGATCCTCACCCGCGGCTGGATGGCCTGGGGGCCGCTGCTGCTCGCGCTCCTGGCATGGCTTTGGATGCGCACCCAGCGCCTGGGCCCGGTCCTGCCGACGCCGCCGGTGGCGCGCCGCGCCCTGCTCGAACACGTCGGCGCAAGCGGCGAACATCTCGCACGCTACGGCCGCGCGCCGCTGCTCTACGACGCGGTGCGCGACGCCTTCCTCGATCGCCTGCGCCGTCGCGATCCGCTGGCCGCCGCGCTCGAGGGCGAGGCCGGCATCGAGGCCATTGCCGCCCGCACCGGCGTGTCGCCGCGCGAGGTGCGCCACGCGCTGCAGACACCGCGACCCGATGATGCGAAGGGCTTCCGCCAGCGCATCGCCCGCCTGATCCAGATGAGAAATTCCCTATGACCGAGCTGCCCGTGCCCCCGTCCGCCCCGATCACCGGCGACGCGCTCGCCGCGCGCGTCGCCGCGGTACGCGACGAAGTCTCCAAGGCCTTCATCGGCCAGCCCGAGGTGCTCGACCAGATCCTGGTCGCGCTGCTCGCCGGCGGTCACGTGCTGATCGAAGGCGTACCGGGTCTGGGCAAGACGCTGCTGGTGCGCGCGCTGTCGGCGGCGCTGGGCTGCAACTTCGCACGCGTGCAGTTCACGCCCGACCTGATGCCCAGCGATGTCAGCGGTCACGCCGTATGGGACACCAAGAGCGAGACCTTCGTCGTGCGCCGCGGCCCGATCTTCACCAACCTGCTGTTGGCCGACGAGATCAATCGCGCGCCGGCCAAGACCCAGTCCGCGCTGCTCGAGGCGATGCAGGAACAGCAGATCACGATCGAAGGCCACAGCTTCGAACTGCCGCCGCCGTTCATGACCCTGGCGACGCAGAACCCGGTGGAGCAGGAAGGCACCTATCCGCTGCCCGAGGCGCAGCTCGACCGCTTCCTGCTGAAGGTGCTGATCGACTATCCCGAGCATGCCGACGAGGTCGCGATGGTCACAGCGATCAGCAGCGGCAAGGTCGCCGCCGACTTCGATCTCTCGCAGCTGCAGACCGTGTTGCAGCCGGGCGAGATCGTGGCCCTGCAGCAGGGCACCGCAGCGACGGCGGTCGATGCGGCGGTGATCGACTACGCGGTGCGTATCATGGCCGCCACGCGCAAGTGGCCCGGCATCGCGCTCGGCGCCGGCCCACGCGGCAGCCTGGCGCTGGTGCGCGCGGCGCGCGCGCAGGCGGTGCTGGCAGGCCGCGACTTCGTCACCCCCGACGACATCCGCGAAATCGCGACGCCGGCGCTGCGTCACCGTATTGCGCTGGCGCCGGAGCTGCAGATCGAAGGCCAGGACGCCGACCAGGTGCTGCAGGCGCTGCTCGCGCGGGTCGAAGCACCTCGCAAGTGATGCCGGTGCGCCGCCCCAGCTGGATTGCACGCGGATGAGGCCGACCTTGGCGCTCATCGGGCTGCTCGTCGCCTGGGGGCTGGGCGGCGTCGCCGCGTCGCTGTGGTCGCCGGCGGTGCTGCCGTGGAATGCGTTCGGCGGCGTGCTGGTGCTGCTGTCGATCCTCGATCTGGCGCTGCTGCTGCGCCGGCCGACGCCCGATGTCGTGCGCACGATGCCCGAGGCCTGGCCGATCGGCATCGCGCGGCCGGTATCGCTGCAGATCGAGGGCGGTCCGCAGACGCAGCATGTCGAAGTGTTCGACCTGCATCCGCCGGGCTGGCGCGTCGACGGTCTGCCGCGACGCCTGCGGCTGACGCCCGGCACGGTGTCGCACGTCGATTACACGCTGCAGCCTGACGCGCGCGGCGCGGCGGTGTTCGAAGGCGTGCAGCTTCGCCTGCGTTCGCCGCTGGGCCTGTGGCGGCAGCGGCGCGAGGCCGGCACGCGTCAGCAGGTGCGCGTGTTTCCGAATTTCGCGCCGCTCACGCGCTTCGCCCTGCTCAGCGCGGACCGGGCCTCGCGCCTGGTCGGCGCGCACATCAAGCGGCGCCGCGGCGAAGGCACGGATTTCCACCAGATGCGCGAGTACCGCGTCGGCGACAGCCTGCGGCAGATCGACTGGAAGGCGAGTTCGCGCGCGCGCAAGCTGATCTCGCGCGAGTACCAGGACGAGAAGAACCAGCAGCTGGTCGTGGTGCTCGACACCGGCCGGCGCATGCTCGCCCAGGAGCCTGCCTCCGCGAACGCGGGCAGCGCGCTGTCGCACTTCGACCACGCGCTCGACGCCGCACTGGTGGTCTCGTATCTGGCGCTGCGCCAGGGCGATGCGGTGGGCCTGTTCGCGACCGGCGGCGAAAGCCGCTGGATGGCGCCGCAGCGCGGAATGGGCGCGGTCGACACGCTGCTGCGCGTCAGTCACGACCTGCAGCCGCAACCGGTCGCCACCGACTATCTCGCCGCCGCCACCGAACTGTCGCTGCGCCAGCGTCGCCGCGGCCTGCTGATGCTGGTGACCAATCTGCGCGACGAGGACATCGAGGACGTGCTGGCCGCGGTGCGCATGCTGCAGAAGCGGCACCTGGTCATCGTCGCGTCCCTGCGCGAGCGCGCGCTCGACGAGGTGCTGTCGAACGAGGTCCACGAACACGAGGACGCCGTATTCGCCGGCGCCACCGCGCGCTATCTCGCCCAGCGCAAGGTCGCGCACGATGCGCTGCGCAACCATCGCATCGCCGTGCTCGACGTCACCGGCGACGAGCTGCCCTCGGCGCTGGTGGAGCGGTATCTGGCGGTCAAGCGCGACGGGCTGCTGTAGCGGCGCTCACGCACGCGAGCGTGCACCGGGCCGGGCCGTACAAGAGGCGTTGCTTGCCGGGGACGACATGGTCGTCCGGCGCGGTGGTACGCATCACTGCGCCGGGCACATCTGCGCGGGCACGGGACGTGCGAGCTCGCGCAGCGACAGCAGTACGATCCCGGCGAGGCTGAAGGCTTCACCGGCCAGCAGGCCCAGTGGCGCGCCGACCACGCCGAACCGCTGCATGCCCGCATAACTGACCATCAGCGACAGCACCGCGCTGAGCGCCGACAGCGCGGCGAGAATGCGAAAGCGCTGGCGGGCCACCAGCAGGTAGATCAGCTGATCGCGCATCACCATCAGCACGAACACGCCCGACCACAGCAGCAACAGCATGTCGCCGTGCTCGAACTGCTTGTCGAGGATGGTCGCGAAGACCCAGTCCCGGGCCAGCCACAGCACGCCCAGATACACCACCGCGGCCGCGGCCACGCCGCTGGCGAACAGGCTCAGCCGGCGCAGCACCACCGACGCGCCCCGCGCGTGCAGCCAGGTGGCGGTGAGCGGCAGCATCAGCGCGCCGATGCCGGTCGAGAGCAGGTTGATCGGCATCAGCAGCAGACGCGTGGCGGCAATGGCGGCGATCGCCGCCACGTCCAGGGTGCCGGCCACCAGGTAGTTGTAGCCGTGGCTGTAACTCCAGTGGATGACCGCCCCGGTCACCGCCCAGGCGCCGATCGGCGCGATGCGCCGCAGGATGCCGTGGTCGGCGGTCGTGTCCCAGGCCTCGCGACTGCGCAGCAGGCTCCGCAGCAGGCTGCCCCCGACCAGCGCCGCCAGGCCCAGCAGCGCCGCGGTCGCGGCCGCGGGGCCGGGCATGACGCTGGTGGCCAGGGCCCCGCCGACCAGCAGGATCACGTAGGCCGTGTCGGCCCGGAGCACTTCCGTGGATCGACGGTAGGCCAGCAGCACCATGCGGAAGAATTCGCGGCGCAGCACGGCCGCCGCCGTGGCGATGGTGACCAGCACCAGCAGGGTGGTCTGGCGGTCGAGCACGCCGTAGCCCCACAGCGCTGCGGTGCCCGCGCCGGCGAGCAGGACCACCAGGTAGATCCAGCGGCGCTGTTCGCGATAGATGGCGCCGGTCAGAACCCCGCGACCTTCCCGGTCCAGCGTGGTCATGCGATGGATCATCGCCGGGCCGATGAAGGAACTCTGCAGCGATGTCATCAGCATCAGGATGCTGGTGACCAGAACGAAATAGCCGTACTGCAGCTCGCTGGCATTGCGGATCAGCAGCAGCCCCACCGCCAGGCTGCTGGCCGACAGCAGCGCCTGGTCGAGCACGGCGCCGCTGAACATGCGGACGAAGAATCCCCGGGTCTCCGGCTTCATGGGTGGCGCTGTGTCCGGACCCAGCCCGCCGCGCGCGGCCGCAGCATGGCCAGCAGTTTCCACAGGACGAAGACCGGTGCGGTGGCCAGATCGAGCAGGCCGCGCGTTCCGGTTCCGCTGAGCTGCCAGCCGCGCAGCACGTAGAGCACGATCGCGAGCAGGGAGAACGCGGGCCAGGCCAGCCAGAACGTCCAGGCGGGCTGCCAGGCCGCGCCTGCCGCGGCCAGCGCCAGCAGGGCCAGCGCCGACAGGACCAGGTAGGACAACGGCGGCACCAGCAGGTCGAGCGCGAGATCCAGGCACACCGCACTCCTGCGGTGCAGGCCCGCCTGCAGCAGGCGCAGCGCGTATTGCCGGGCCAGCGCGAAGCGCCCCAGTTCCCAGCGTTGGCGTTGAGGCGTCGCCGCGGCGCCACCGGCTTCCATGTCGCCGTCGGCATGGGCCTCGTCGGCGTAGTGCACGCGCACCCCGGCCAGTCCCAGGCAGATGCTGTACTCCAGGTCCTCGGTCAGCGAATACGCGCGATACGGCACCTGCTGCAGCAGGCCGCGGGTCACGCACCAGCCGTTGCCGCGCAGGCCGCACGACAGCCCCAGGCGCTCGCGTCCGCGCGAACGCACGATGTGGAACGCGCCCTTGGCGATGGTCATCAGCCGCGTGCGCCACGACGCGTGCGGATTGCGCACGCCGTAGTGCGCCTGCACCGCGCGCGCGCCGTGTTCCAGGCGCGCGGCGAAGGCTTCGAGCAGATTGGGCGACACCCCGGTGTCGGCGTCGACCACCGCGACCGCGTCGGCGAGGCCGTCGCGGCGGCTGGCCTCGAACGCGAACGCCAGTGCATGGCCCTTGCCGCGCAGACGCGCATCGTGACGCTCGAGCACGTGCGCGCCGGCCTCGCGGGCAATGGCGGCGGTCGCATCGCTGCAGTTGTCGGCCACGACCACGATGCGGAAGCGTTCGCGCGGCCAGTCGATCGCCTGCAGGCTGGCGACGGTGCGGGCGATGCCGCCGGCCTCGTCGTGCGCCGGCACCACGATGTCGAACCGCAGGTGGCGGCGCGACGCCGGCCCCGGCCGCGGTCGGCCCGAAAGCAGGGCCAGCACCAGCAGGTACACGCTGCCGAGCAGGGTCGGCAGGGCCAGCAGCAGGAAAGCCGATGACGCGATCAGGTGCATCAGGCGTACTCCCGGTAGTGCCATCCCCAGAAAATGCTGAGTTTTCCGAGGTTGGCGGAGGCTCTGGTCATCCAGTGCGCGGCGTGGTGGAGGCCGAACGGCAGGCTCAGCAATGTCAGTGCCATGGCGGCCAGCAGCTGCACGCCGGCGCGGGCCAGCAGACGCAGCCGTGTGCCCGCGCCGTTGGCGCCGTAGCGGCCTGCCAGCGTGTGGCGGGCGAAGTCCTGGCCGCCGCGCAGCGCCCGGCGCAGCAGCCAGCCCAGCGACAGGCGCGCGGGCTCGACCGGCTCGTGGACGACCGCCTCGTCGCACCACACCAGCCGGGCACCGGCCTGCGCCAGACGCGAGAGCAGGTCGCCATCCTCGCCGCCGGTCAGGCCGTAGGCCGGATCGAACGGCGCTTCGCCGCGCAGCAGCGACGCACGCAGGATCAGATTGCCAAAGCGCAGCCGGTTGCGCGGAATCGCCTGCCCGCTGCGCAGGCGGGTCCAGTCGTAGAAGCGGCCCCGGCGGATCCATGCCGGCGCGTCCACCGGCAGCACCGGCACCACCGGCCCCAGCACGCCGTCGGCCGCGTAGTCGTCGATGGCCGTGCAGAGCCGGTCGAGCCAGTTGGCGGGCGCGCGCTCGTCGTCGTCGATGAAGGCGATCCAGTCGCCGCTGGCCAAGGCCACGCTGCGGTTGCGGGTCAGCGAGATGTTCTTGACCGGCTGCCGGTCGTACTTCACCGGAAACGGCAGGCCTGCGGCGACACGGGTGGTGACGACCGCCTCGGCGCTGGCGTCAGGATCGTTGTCGACGATAACCAGCTCGTCCGGCGGCCGCGTCTGCGCGGCGAGGTCGTCGAGCAGCAATGCCAGCCGGTCGGTGCGGCGATACGTGGCGATGCACAGGCTCACGTTCATGCGGGCGTCCTGTCGATGCGCCTGGCGGCCATCATCACCGACAGCAGTTCCTTGCGTGCCCGCAGCACGTTCCAGCCCAGCAAAGCGGCGGCCGTCCAGTCCAGCAGCGGCGCGACACCCACCGCCAGCGCGAGCAAGCCGGAGAGGATGGCAAAGAACATCAGCCGCACCAGATGGAAGCGCGTCTCGGGCCAGTCGCGGCCGCTGATGCGGTAGACCAGGTACGGCGTCCAGCGCGCCAGCACGTGCGCGCCCAGTGCCATCGCCCCGATCGGGCTGATCGGCACCAGCACCGCGAACGAGGCCGCGCGGGCGAGCTGCAGCCCGGCGAACGGCCAGATCCGGGTCTGCTTGTCGAGACGGTTGTAGAAGCGGAACCACAGCTGCAGCGCCACCAGCAGCGCGGTCCAGATGACCAGGTCCCACGCGCTCGGCGGCGCGGGCCAGCGCAGCAGGATGATGGCCAGCGTGGCGCTGACCAGCGCCCAGATCCACGGCCGCACCCGCGGGGTGGCGACGGGTGCGAGATGGTAGGCCGCGCTGAGCTTGGGATCGGACTCGTAACGGGCGGCGACGCGGTCGTTGTCGACGTAACCCAGTTCGTAGATGGCCCAGAACGAAAGCAGCAGCAGGCCCATTCCCGCCACGTGCAGCACCGGCATGGCGGCCAGCCCCACCGAGGCCAGCAGCCAGAAGACGAAGTCTTCCTTGAGGATGCCGCGGATGATGTAGCGCTCGCCGGGGCGCTTGACCTGGCTCAGGTACTGGCCGGGCAGATAGGTCTGCGCCAGCGCCGCGCGGAAGCGTGCGCCCGGCCAGATGGTCAGCAGCGGCCGCCGGCAGGCATCGAGCAGCGGCAGGTCGTCGAGCGAATCGCTCAGCACCAGCGACTCGGCGACGGTGCGGTCGCCCAGCCGCTCCTGGGCCATGCGCAGCTTGCCGATGCGGCGGTCGCGCGCCGAGGACAGGCCCGCGGCGACGACCTGGTGGGCGGACACACCCAGGGCGCTGACCAGGGCGCCGACGATCGGCGCGAACCCGTTGGTGATGATGATGACGGCCGCCGGCCCGCGCGCATTGAGCGCGTCGATCAGCGGCCTGTTGGCGTGTTCCTTCCCCAGTCGCCGGGCCCGCCGCAGCCAGCGCCAGTGCGTCCAGGGCATCAGCAGCGCGACCGTGCGCACGCGCCAGAAATCGCGGGTCGCCAGGCCTCCGGTCCAGCGCCACGGCGCCAGCAGGTCCAGCACGCGCAGCAACACGATCGCAACGATGCCCGGGCACGCGCAATCGATGAAATCTTCGGTGGAATTGCGCAGGTACAGCGTTTCGTCGAGGTCGATCAGCAACGGTCCGTCGAACTCGCGGATCGCTGACAGCGCGGCCGTCGGCGAGCGGCTGTGCGAACTCAGGCGCAGGGCGGTCGTCATGGCGTGCCCGTGCGGGACTGGCGGGCGCGAACGGCGGCATCGGGCGCAATCGGCTGCTCCGCAGATGCAGCGGGTTCTGCCCCGCGGCGGCGACGCTGCGCGCGAGGCGCGTGATCGGGCAGGAATGGGCACTTCATCGCAGACCACCTCCGTGTTCGTAGCGCGGCGCGTCACCGGCCACCGGCCACCGCGGCCCGCCGAACACGCCCATCAGCCGGTGTTCCATCAGTGCCCGCGACAGCGACAGGCTGGCCGCGGTCATGACGACCATGCTCAGCGTGGTGACATTGAGCCAGTGCGACTCGGACAGGTTGTTCAAGGCCTGCTGGAAGAAGATCGCCAGGTACAGCGCCGCCTGGGCGCGATCGATCTTCATCAGCTGCAGGCACTGGGCCACGTGGACGCCCAGGTAACCCAGCAGCACGACCAGGCCGATACCGCCCAGGTCGTTGGCGATGTCCACGTAACCGTTGTGCGCCGAGCCTGGATAGAAATACAGCAGCCGCACCATCTCGTAGGCCGGCGAGCCCTGCACCGGCCCGATCCAGTACGCGCCGTAGCCGCCGCCGAGCCAGGGATGCATGCGGATCTGCTCGATCACGATCGCCCAGATCTCGGTGCGACCGGTAAAGGTGAGGTCCTTGCCGGTGATCGCGGTCACCGGGCTCAGCAGCACTTCCAGCCCCGGCACCAGGCGCAGCACGGCCAGCGAGTAGGCCAGCAGTACGGCCGCGAACAGCGCGGTCAGCCACGGCATCCAGCGACGCAGCCCCTTGGGCGAGCGCATCAGCATCAGCAGGAAGATGCAGGTGAACGCGCCGGTGACCAGCGCCGTGGAGCTGCGCGACAGCAGCAGACAGGTCACCGCGATGGCCGCGCCGCCCAGCGCCGGCAGCAGCCGGATCTCGCGGGCCAGCGCGCCATGCAGCCAGAAGATCAACCCCAGGCAGGCCAGCGTGCCCAGACTGTTCTTGTGGTTGGTCAGGCCGCGCCAGGCGCCGGCCAGTTCGGAGGCCGTCTCGCTGTGGATGGCCAGGTGCGGCAAGGCCAGTCCGAACAGCAGCGAGCCGACGAGCAACGCGGTGACGATGGGCCGCAGCACCTGCTGGAACCGGCGCGGGTGCCAGGCCACCAGCACCATCGCGCCCAGGCACAGCGCGATCGCCGCGACGCGGATCATCCGGCGCAGGGTGATCCCCGGTTCGATCGACCACACGATGCTGGCCACCGCCAGCACCACGAAGGCGACCAGGAAGGGATTGAGCCAGCGCACCAGCAGCCAGGCGAGGCCGCCGCGCCACAGCGCGAATGCCGCGCCCAGACCGATCAGGCCCAGCCACTGCAGGCGGCTGACCGCGCTGCCCGAGGTCGGCATGTCATCGGTGCTGAGCGCGGAATAGTCGAACCCCTCGGGCACGGTGATCAGCACCACCAGCGCCCAGACCATGGCCGCGAGCAGATACGTGAAGCGGTCATCGCGGACCCACAGCGCGCCGTCGCCATGCATCGGGGCAACCCGGCCGCGCCCAAGACCGTTGCGCGCGCTGTCGTGGGCATCGCACACGGACGGGACGCCTGCGGCTGCGGGCAAGTGGGTCGGATTGCCGATGCCGGCCATGGCGTCAGAAGTGGTTGATGACCGAGCCCAGGATCTGCGCCCGGGTGGCGGCCAGGCGACGCATCATCTGCCTGGTGTCGTGGTAGCGCGTGTGCTGGGCGCGGGTGAGCACCAGCCCGCGGCGCGCCAGGTTGATCACCGCCAGGCCGTCGGCGTAGCTGTCCAGCGCCGGAGTGTCGATGACGATGAAGTCGTAGTCCTGGCGCCACTGCTTCAGCGCGTTCTCGAACGCGGGGCCGGACAGCAGCTCCAGCGCATTCGAAGGCGGCGTTCCGGCCGGCAGCAGCAACAGCTGCGGCACGCCGCTGACCGGATAGAGGCGCGGCGGTTGGCCCTCGGCGAGCATCTGCGACAGGCCGCGCCGGTTGTCGATGCCGAACAGCACGTGCTGGCGTGGATGCCGCATGTCGGCGTCGAGCAGCAGTGTCGGCCGGCCCAGCTGGGCGAAGCTGATGGCGAGTTCCGCGGCCAGCTGCGAACGGCCTTCGCCGCTGCCGGGACTGAGCAGGGTCACCACGTCCGCCCGGTCGGTCGTGTCACGGCGCAGCATCAACTCCGTGCGCAGGGCGCGCAGCTGCTCGCTGCGCGGCGCGTGCGACTGGTGCGCGGGAATCAGCGATTCGTCCGGATAGGCCAGGCCGCCGACCAGGGCGTGGTCGGGCTGGATCGTGTACGCGTCGTCGTCCATCGCCACCGGCTCGGCGGATGTCGTCACGGGTGTGTCCATCACTTCGATCATGGTCAGCTCCGCAGTGCGGGCACGCAGGCGAACTCACCCAGCACCGGCAGGTCGTAGTCGCGCTCGAGATCGTCACGGCAGCGCACCCGTCGGTTGAACAGCAGCTCGTAGGCCAGCGGTCCGAGCAGGCCGAGCATCAGTCCGGCGGCCAGTGCCAGCACGAGGTTCTTGAGCAGGTTGGGCTTGCTGGGCTTGAGCGGCTCGGGCGCGGGGCCGACGAAGCGCACATTGGTGTAGTGGCCGCCGGAGGCGAACATGATCTGGTCGTAGCCCTCGAGCGCGCGGCGGTAGACCGACTGCGCCGATTCGAGTTCCAGTTCGTACTTGCCCAGTTCGTCCTGCAGCTGCCGCGCGGCGATGACCTTCTGGCGCTGCGCGTCCACCGCCTGCTGCAAGCTGGCCTCGAGCTGCCGCGAGGCGACGACGGTCGAGCTGGTATTGCGCCGGTAGTTGCCCGTCTCGGCGTTGAGCGCGCGCTGGCTGGACTGGATCTGCGATTGCAGTTCGATGACCTGCGGATGGCGCGGGCCCAGGGTGGCGCGCAGCTGGGCCATGCGCGCGGTGTCGGTGGCGAGCGTGGCCTTGAGGGTCTGCACCAGCGGCGAGTTCAGCGCCTGGTCGCCGACCGACAGATCTCCCGACAACTGCGATTCGGCCGTGCGGCGGTTGTTCTGGGTGTCGAGCAGGCGCTGCTCGAGGGTGCCGAGCATCTCCATCTCGATGTCGATCTTCGCGGTCGGATCGATGGTGCCGTTGCTTGCGCGGAAGGCGGTGACCTCTTCCTGCGCGCGCGCGACCTTGCCCTGCAGTTCCTGCAGCTGTTCGGTGTAGCGGTCGGCGCGCTCGCGCGCCGGGCCGGTGAGGCGCGAATGCTGCTGTTCGGCGTAGACCTCGGCCAGGGTGTTGACCACGGCCGCCGCGGCCTCGGGCGTATTGGCCGAATAGGTGATGTGGATCAGCTGGCTTCCCAGGCGGCCCTGCTCGATGACGAGGTTGCGCTCGAGCCTGGACTTGACCCATTCGTCGAGCCGGTCCGGGCTGCCGTCGAAGCCCGCGGTGTAGCGCTCGTCCTGATTGAGTTTGAGCCGGCGCACCACTTCCAGCAGGACCTCGGCGCTGTGCATCAGTTCGATCTGCGTAGCCATGTAGCTGCCCAGCAGGCCGATCGGAAATTCCTTGCCGCCGAGCGGATCGTAGATCTCGTAATTGACCATCAGCGTGGCGGTCGTGGTGTAGGTCTTGGGCAGCAACTTGGATGCGGCCAGGGCCAGCACCAGCGCTGCGGCGACCACGGCGATCGTGACCCGGCGCCAGGCCCAGACGATGGCCAGCACCTGCCAGAGCGACAGGCCCGGATGCACGAAGTGGCGAGGCACGTAGGACGCAACACGGGCGCCGGCAGTCGGAAATCTGTCCGGCTCGGGCGCGATGGCAAGAGGCTGGCTGTCCATCAGAAGATCCGTTCCTTGATCAGGATGACGTCGTCGGCCTGCACCAGGTCGGTCAGTTCGGGGCGGAGCGTCATGAACTGTCCGTCGGCATCGCGGCGCCTGATTTCGACGCGGTTGCTGCTGCCGCGCTGGGTCACGCCGCCGCCGCGCGACAGCGCCTGCACCACGGTCATGCCGTGCTCGAGCCGGTACATGTTGGGCGACTGCACTTCGCCGTGGATGTAGAACTGCCCGGCGCGCGGCACGAAGATCGAATCGCCGCCCTGCACGGTGGGTGCGACTTGCGCGACACTACCTTCGGTCAATGCCCGCAGATCGACCGGGTGGCGCTCGATCACGCCGTTCCCATCGGGTCGCAGCAGATAGATCACGTCCGCGCCGTCTTCGGTGGTGCCGCCGGCCTGGGCGATCAGGTCGAAGACCGACACCTTCGATTCGATCGGAAAGCGCCCGGGCGACTGCACCTGGCCCAGCACCGAGGCCTGCTGGCTGCGGAACTCGACCAGGAAGATCGTGACCTGCGGATCGATCAGGAACTGCCCCTGCCGCAGTGCATCGGCCACGCGCGTCGACGCCTGCGCGGGCGACAGGCCGCCGATCCGCACCGGCCCGGCCAGCGGCACCGGCACCGTGCCGTCATCGGAAATGTAGGTGGTGGTGTCGAGTTCGGGCCGGCCGAAGACCTTGATGCTGATGGCATCGCCCGGCCCCAGCTGCAGCAGCGGGTCGATCGCCTCGCCCGTGCCGGCCTGCGCCTCGACAGGTGCGGACGTGGGCGTCTGCGCCAGGACCGACGGCGCCAGCACGATCGACAACAACAGGGCCACGAGCGCGGATGTGGGCCGGCGGCGTGTCGTGCAAGTCGGTGCGCGCGGATGGGTGATCATGCGGCCGATCTCCGTTGAAGACCTGTGCCGGCGCGGGCCGGTCAGATCGTGCGGCCGACCAGGACGGGGCGGCATGGCGCGATATTCCGGGCGCCGGATCGGCGCGTCTGTGCGCTGCGTGACCGATGGCGCAAAGAAAGGCGACTAGCGTGTCGGCCAGGCGTTTGGCCTCGCAGACGCAGCCGGAGCTTTCGATGGACAAGACATTGCTGCGCGCTGCGTGCGTGCTGGTCCTGGGCTGGTGGCTGCTGGCGCCCGCTGCCGGTCCGGCGGTCGCGATTGCGGCCGCATCGACCGCGCCCCTGCCGCCGCCGTCTGGCTATCACGTCCGCGCGGGACGGATGCACGACGCCGAAGGCAGGGTGGTGCAACTGCGCGGCATCAACCATTTCGGTTTCAACGCGCCGATCCTGCAGCCGCAGTTCCTGTGGAAGATGGGCTGGAAAGCGCAGATCGCGCAGATCCGCGCGCTCGGCTTCAACGCGGTGCGTGTGCCCTTCGTGCCCGACACGTTGCACGTCACCACGCCGGTGGACCAGCTCAGCTGGCTGGACGGGGCGGAGAACCGGGCGCTGGTCGGCAAGACACCGCTGCAGGTGCTGGACCTGTGGATGGCGGAGGCCGATCGCCAGGGCCTGTACGTGGTGCTGGATTTCCACAGCGTGTCGGCCCAGCGCCAGTACCCGACATGGTTCGTGGACACGCCGGCCGACTTTGCGCTGATGTACCACGGCCGCGCCTACACCGAGCAGGACTGGATCGACGATCTGGTGCTGGTAGCCGGACGCTACGCGCACCTGCGTCACTTTCTGGGCATCGACCTCTACAACGAGCCCCACGGCATCGTGCGCTGGGCGGCGGGCGATCGGCCTGCGAGCGATCCGAAGTACCACTGGAAGACCGCGGCCGAGAAGGCGGCCGCCGCCGTGCTGACGGCCAATCCGGACCTGCTGGTGTTCGTGGCCGGCATCACCGGCAACTGGGACGGCATCGAGGATTCGACGATTCCGATGAACTACGGCGAGAACCTGCAGCCGCAGGCCTATCAGCCGCTTCAGATCCGCGCCGACAAGCTCGTGCTCAGTCCGCATACCTACGGGCCCGACGTCTTCGGGAAATCCACATTCGACGCACCGGATTTTCCGGCCAACCTGGCGGCGCACTGGGAGGCGCTGTTCGGGCAGTTCCATCCCCGCTACGCGGTGATCATCGGCGAGTGGGGCGGCCACTACGGTCGCGGCCCGGAAGCCCACCCGGACGACGTGATCTGGCAGAACGCGCTGGTCGATTATCTGCGCGGCAAGGGCATCGACAACAGTTTCTACTGGTGCTACAGCCCCAACAGCCGCGATACCGGCGGCATCCTCGATGACGCGCTGCAGGTGCGCGAGGACAAGATGGCCCTGCTGCGCCGGCACTGGGGACGCGACTAGCCCGAAGGGCGGGCCGCGCCCAAAGGATCGCGCTTCCGATCCTCAGTGCTGCGCCGGTCGCGAAACGGGGACGGGCCCGGTGCTGTCGGCGGGCGCGTGCGCGTCCGGCGCGATGTCGGCCGCCGCACCGCGTCGCAACACGATGTCGGTCCGCGGCAACAGGCCGAATACGCGTGGGCCGCGGACCAGATAGCGGCGGGCGAGCCGGCCGGGTTCCTGCAGCAAGCGGTAGATCCATTCCACGCCGTTGCGTTGCATCCACTGCGGCGCGCGCTTCTGGACGCCGGTGATGAAGTTCACCGACGCGCCGATGCACAGCGCCAGGCCGCGTGCACGCCCGCGCCGCTGCAGGTGATTGGCGATGATCTCCTGCTGCGGCGCGCCGATGGCCAGCAGGCAGAACCGGAATGGGCTGTGCGATTCGATGAAGTGCAGGCACGCCTCCACCGCATCCGGATCTTGGATGAAGCCCATCGGCGGGTCGTGATGCGCCAGGCCGGTGAGTCCGTAGCGCGCGGTGAGCGCACGCACCTGCGCGTCCGAGCCGCCGATCAGCACCAGCCGGTCATCGGGCCGGATCACCGTCGAGAACAGGCGCGCGACCAGGTCGCTGCCGGCGCACACGGGCAGGTCGACGCCCTTGGCCAGACGCAACAGCCGCGCGAGAAACCGGCTGTCGAGCAGCACGAAGCCGGCCTCGGCATAGAGGGCGCGGAAGGGCATGTCATCGTGCAGGCGTATCAGGTGGTCGACATTCGGCGTGACCACATAGGCGTAACGCGACTGGCCGAAGCCGGCTGCGACGTCGGTAAAGACGTCCAGGTCATAGTCGTCGAGCGTCCACTCCATGCGGCCGGTGTCGGGTGCCCGCGTTGCGGTCGGGCATCCTGCCGCGCTGAGTGCCCGATCGCGCGCGTGCGGCGTCAAGGGCATGGCAGCCGCCGGCGCGAGAGAGACGTCCACCGGTTCGACCTGCACAGCGTGCTCGCGACTCATGCTCGACTCCTTTTTTTGCGCACGCCGTCATCGGCGCTGCCCGGTGCCGGCACGTTAGCGACGCGCGTGGCGCGCGTCTGTAAGGCGTCGAACACACACGCCGGCGCGATCCTCTGTAAGACGTCGAACAGACGGAAAACCCGGGTCGGGACGAGACTGGGCATGGTCCTGGGTCGCAGGACGGTGCACGGAGCCTGTGCCATGTTCTTCGACGCGTTGGATGTGCAGCCGGGCGACGGCGAAGCACTGGAAGCGGATGTCTGCATCGTCGGCGCGGGCGCGGCCGGAATCACCATGGCCCTGCAGCTGATCGGCAGCGGATACCAGGTGCTGCTGCTGGAGGCGGGCGGGCGACGGGAGGAAGCGCAGACCCAGGCGCTGTACGCCGGACAGGTCCGCGACGCAACCCTGCATCCGCCGCCCGACCGCTACCGTGTGCGTCGCTTCGGCGGCTCGACCACGCTGTGGGGCGGGCGCTGCATTCCGTTCGACCCGATCGACTTCGAGCCCCGCGACTGGGTGCCCGACAGCGGCTGGCCGATCGCCTTCGAGCAGGTCCAGGCCTATTACCCGCAGGCCAATGCGCTGTGCGAGGCGGGCCGGTTCGCCTACACCGCCGCCGAGGCATTCGTGCAGCCGCCGGCGCCGCTGATCGCCGGTTTCCACAGCCTCGACTTCGATACCGGAACGCTGGAGCGTTTCAGTCGACCCACCGATTTCGGCGCGCGTTATGCAGCGCGTCTGCAGGCCGCGCGGAACGTACGCGTGCTGCTGCACGCGAACGTCACCACAATCGATGTCGGCGACGACCGCACGCAGGTCCGCGCAGTGCAGGTGCGCACGCTCACCGGCAGGCAGTTGCAGGTGCGGGCCCGCTGTTTCGTGCTGGCCGCCGGCGGTCTGGAAGTGGCGCGTCTGCTGCTCGCCAGCCGCGACGTGCATCCCGGCGGCATCGGCAATGCCTACGACGCGGTCGGTCGCTATTACATGTGCCACCTGGCCGGCACCATCGGCACGCTGGCGGTGAACGGGCCTGTGTCCGCCGTGCACCACGGGTACCAGCGCGATGCCGACGGCGTCTACTGTCGCCGTCGCCTTGCGCTGACCGCCGACAGCCAACGCCGCCTGCGCGTGGGCAACTTCATCGCGCGCCTGCACCATCCGCGCATCACCGATCCGGCGCACCGGTGCGGTCCGCTGTCGCTGCTCTATCTGGCCAAGCCCTTCATTCCCTACGAGTACGCCAAGCGGCTGCATGGCGATGGTCCCGTCGACGCGCGCACCTGGGGCGCGCACCTGCGCAATCTGGCCGCGGATCTGCCGGGCACCGCCGCATTCGGCTGGAACCTGTTCACCGGCCGCAAGCTGGCGTCGCGCAAGTTCCCGTCGATCATCGTCCATCCCAAGGGCAACCGCTTCAGCCTGGATTTCCACGCCGAGCAGCAGCCCAATCGCGAAAGCCGGGTGACGCTGTCGGACACGCGCGACGCGCTGGGCATGCCGCAACTGCTGGTGGACTGGCGTCATGCACCGGGCGACGTGCAGACCGTGCAGACGGCGCTCGCGGTGCTGGCACGCGACCTGCGCGTGCGGGGGGTGGGGCGACTCGATTACGACCCCGATGCCGTGGAGAGCGAGATGCTGCGCTACGGCGCCTACGGCGGCCATCACATCGGCACCGCGCGCATGGGCACCGATCCGCGCCGCAGCGTGGTCGACGGCGATGGCCGGGTGCATGGCATGGACAATCTCTACGTCGCCGGCGCGGCGGTGTTTCCGACGTCCAGCCAGGCCAATCCCACGCTGACCATCGTGGCGCTGTCGCTGCGCCTGGCCGACCAGCTGCGTGCGCGCCTGGCCGAACCTGCCGCGGCGATACCGGGGCGCGCGCGGGAGGCCGCGTGAACCAGCGGGTTCTGGTGCTGGGCGGCAGCGGCTACGTCGGCCGCCACGTGGCAGGCGCGTTGGCCAAGGCCGGCGCAGGACCGGTCATCGTCGCGGCACGACGCCTGCCCACGTACGCGCTGTCGCCGGGGATCGAAGCCCTGCGTCTGGATGCGACCGACGAGCGCCTGTTGGGGCGCGCGATGGCCGACGTGGACTGGGTGGTCAACTGCGTGTCCGGCGACAGCACGCGCCTGCACGCCGGCGCGGTCGCGCTGGCACGTGCAGCCAGGCGGGCGCAACGTGCGCCGGGCATCGTGCATCTGAGTTCCATGGCGGTGTATGGCCAGGCCGAGGGCGTGGTCGACGAGCACGCGCCACTCGATGGCCGGCCGGGCGGCTATGCCGCGGCCAAGCTTGCGTCGGAGCGAGCCCTGTCGGAATTGCCTCGGCGGGTGATCCTGCGTCCGGGCTGCATCTACGGGCGGGGCAGTCCGCAATGGAGCCTGCGTATCGCCGAACTGCTGCGCAGCGGTCGCATCGGTGCACTGGGCGCTGCGGGCCAGGGGCGCTGCAACCTGGTGCACATCGACGACGTGGCGGCCGCGGTCGTCGCGGCCATCCGCACTCCCGGCGCTCTGGGCGAACACTTCAACCTCGCGATTGCGGACCCGCCGACCTGGAACGCGTACTTCGCCCTCTACGCGCGCGCGCTGGGCCTTACGCCTGCCCGGGTTCCGGCGTATCGGCTCTGGCTCGACGCGCATCTGGCCGGGCCGCTGCTCGCGGCCGGGCATGCGCTGGCCCGGCGCGCCGACACCACCACGACGGTGCCCAAGCCGATTCCCGCGTCGTTGCTGCGGCTGTGGCGGCAGGCGATCGTGCTCGATTCGCGCAAGGCCGCTGATGTGCTGGGCCTGCGCGCAACCCCGCTGGAATACGGCGTGGCGGCGAGCGCCGATGCGGCCGACCTGCGCACGCGCGGCGCGCCGGGCCAGGGCTGCGCACCGGGCTGGGATCAGTAGCGGCGGTCGGCGGCCTCGGTCGGCATGGCGCGACCGAACCGGATGCGCACCTCCAGTCCGGCCACGTACTTCTCGTAGCGCTGTTCGCGATAGTTCGAGCTGCGATCGCGGACGTGCACATAGGGGTGCAGGCTCAGCCACGGCAGCGGCGCGTACTGGGCACGCACGAAGGCCGAACGCTGACGGTCGTTGCGCACCGGTGTGTCGCTCCGATCGGACTGGCGATCGTCCTGGAACCGGTTGCGGCTCCACTCCAGGCCGGCCTGGACGCCGGTCCTGGCTGTCGGCTGCCAGCGCAGGCTGCCGCGCACGCCGCTTTCGATCACCGACTCCGGTCCGTAGGAGAACGAATTGATCTGGCGGAACAGTTCGAGATCCGCCGACGTCACGCCACTGATCGTGCGCTCCATCGACACCAGGCCGGTGACGGCGGACGTGTCGTTGTCCGGGTTGCGCCGGTCGCGACGCCGGCTGTGGCCCAGACGTGCGTTCAGACGCGACAGGCCGCTGGCGGCGTAATTCGCGACCGCCTCGACCGTGATCTGGTCGAACGGTTCTTCTCCCACAGGCGTGCCCGTGAATCGGCCGTCGAGGTATTCGGCCCGCAGGCCCGCGTTGAACAGGCCCAGGCCGTTATGGCGCAGTTCGGTGGCCAGGCTGTCCTCCTCCAGCGTGAAGCCGGGCAGGCCCACGAGCGGCGATGCCAGCTCACGGCTGCGGGCGGTGTTCTCCAGGCGCCAGTCCGCGCCGATGTCCAGGTTCAATGCGGCCGTCGCGATGCGCTCGCGCTCCATCGTCAGCTCGTCGCTCTGGCGATCGGCCAGTGACGCCAGGCGCCGTTCGCGCCGCCAGTCCAGCAGCCCGTCGGTACGCGTTCCCAGCTGCCAGTCGAGCGCGGCGCCAAGGCGATGATGGCTGTGGTCGAGCTGGCTGAAGTGCTGGAAGTCGTTGCGGCCACCGTGGACGCCAACGCGGAGTGTCTGTTGCCCGAACGTGTGCTGCAGATCGGCGCCCACGCTTGCGCGCCGGATCGTGTCCGAAAGCGCCGGGTCGCCGGCGATCCGTTCGGCTTCCTCACGATCGGCGAATCCGAACACGTTCGAATCGTGTTCCACGCTGACCGCGGCGAACGGCGAGAACGCGGTCTGCGCGAACGCGGTGGCCGGCATCATGCACAGCAGGGCCAGCAACCGGCGCGCGCCCCGAGCGGCACGCGCAGGGTTCGGCATCGACACGATGCGCTGTGCGCGGTTCGCACTCCCCGGGCGATGGACGTCGACCCCGATGCAGTCCCGGGGGCTCGCTTCGCGGGCATCTGTGGCAGCTCCGGTCCGAGGCGTTCCGACGACTGCGTTGTGCATGGAGAAATCCTTTCCCGACCGGCGGCCGTGGTGGCGATAGCCGTGGATCGGCGATCCGCGGCGGTATCCGATGAGACCTGCGCGTCGGCAGGTCAGTAGATGTTTCGCGAGAACAACGCGAACGGCGTTTTGACGAGGATCTTCATGTCCAGCAGCAGCGACCAGTTGTTGATGTACGCCAGGTCCTGCTCCACGCGCCGCTGCATCTTTTCCAGCGTTTCGGTCTCGCCGCGATGCCCGGTGACCTGGGCCAGTCCGGTGATGCCGGGCTTGATGCGGTGGCGGGCCATGTAGGCCAGGATCTTGTCGCAGTAGTAGCGGTTGTGGGTCACCGCATGCGGGCGCGGGCCCACCAGCGACATCTCCCCGCGCAGCACGTTGAACAGCTGCGGCAGTTCGTCGATGGACGTGCGGCGGATGAAACGCCCGACACCGGTCACGCGATCGTCGTGCCGCGTGGCCTGTCTGACTTCGCTGTCGTCGTGCACGCGCATCGAGCGGAACTTGAGGATGTGGATGACCTCGCCGTTCCAGCCATGGCGAGGCTGTCGGAAGAGCACAGGCCCCGGCGAGGACAGCTTGACGGCGATCGCGGTGGCGATCAGCAACGGGCTCAAGGCAAGGACCGCCAGCAGGGCCACGATCTGGTCGATCACGCCCTTGCTGAAGACCGCGGCCGGGTGCGAGCTGCGTGGCGCTTCGTTGAGATAGATCGCCGGCAACCGCTCGATCTGTGCGATCGACTGGTTGAGCAGGGGCATGGCGCCGAAGTCGGGTATCCAGACCACGTCGACGCTCATGTCGAGCAGGCCGAGGTAGAGCTGTTCGATGCGCGCCATTTCCTCCAGCGTCACGGCGATGTAGACCCGGCGCACGCCATGCCGCTCGGTGATCGCGCGCAGGTCCGGCAGGTTGCCCAGGACCGGAAACCGGCCGTCGCGCGTCTGCTCGTCGAAGGTGGACGCCACCATGCCCACGAGCGGGATGCGGTTGGATGCGTGCAGGCGTTCGGCCAGCTCGTAGGCGCGCACGCTGCTGCCGACGATGACGGCGGTGCGTTCGCGGCTGAGCTTGCGCGCATGCAGCATGGCGAAGTAGTGCAGCGGCAGGTAGGCAGCCGCCTGGGTCACGAAGCCGAGCAATGCCCACTGGAGGACGATCTCGCTCGCGAACAGCCCGGCGCTCTGGCTCAGGTGCACGATCACTGCGAGCCCTGCCAGCAGCGTCGACCAGCCGGCCGCCAGATGCAGCAGCCCCGCCGGGTAGCTGTAGCGCTTGTGATAGACGCGCAGCAGCATGTAGGCCGGCACCGAGCCGAGCACGGTCAGTGCGAGCAGCAGCCTGTATTCGGCCGGCACTTCGCCGAAACGGTCAATGGCCAGGTAGCAGAGCAGGCCGCTGACCAGGGTGATCCCGCACAGCCATTGGCCCCAGAACGTCAGCCCATGGCGATTGGTGGCCGGATTCGTACGTGGCGCGATCATCGGGAGCGTCTCCGTGGCGGATGTGCGGATCTGGACTCAGCAATACGGCGCGATGTCGGCAGCGCGCAGCCGCAGCGCCGGCGCGCGGCACCGGCCATCGGCCGGCGCCTGTGCGCGGGTGCTCGATGCGGATCCGTGCACCGCCCGCAGCGCCACGCGTCGACGGCGCGGCGGTTCGGCCCGGTGCGTCGTCCGGAGTGTCGCGACCGGGCCGTCACCTGCCTGGCGTGCGCGCGAGGCGGCGTGGCGGACTGCCTTGTCGATCGTGCTTCGCTGCGCGATGGCCATCGGTCTTCTCGGCTGCAGTCGCGGCCGTGACAACGGCGCGCGTGGGATCGGTGGCTACGCTAGGCCGACGGCTTGACGATGTCGGTACGCCGTCGTACACATGGCCCTCCCCGGGATTCCAACGTTGGATTTCGCGCTTCACGCGGCCTGTCCAGGTCCGTGCGAAGACGCGAACCGGCCCGGGCGGACCGACACCAGGGGCGGGGCGATGGCGGCAGGCGCGGTGAGAGAAGGTCCGGTGACGGGCAATGACTTGCTCGGCGAGATCGCGGCCATGATCGGTCCGCCGTTGCTGGCGCAGGTCGAGCGCGTCCGGTTCAAGGCGGGCCACATCCTGCATGACCCCGACGAGGTCATGCCGTACGTCTATTTCCCCGTCGACTGCCTGGTGTCGCTGCTCCACGTCATGGAGTCGGGCGATTTCGCCGAGTCGGCGCTGGTCGGCAACGACGGCGTCGTGGGCGTGGCGCTGGTGATGGGCGGTGAAAGCATGCCGCTGCGGGCGCAGGTGCACATGGGCGGCGACCTGTGGCGGTTGCGCAGCGACGTGCTCAGGCGGTCGCTGGGCGAGGTGCCGGCCCTGCAACAGGTATTCCTGCGCTATGCACAGAAGCTGCTGACGCAGATGGGGCAGCTGGCGGCCTGCAATCGCCACCACGCACTGGACCAGCAGTTCAGCCGGCGCCTGCTGATGAGCCTCGATCGGCTGCCGGGCCAGGAACTGCGGATGACCCACGAGTCCGTCGCGCAGATGCTGGGCGTGCGCCGCGAGAGCGTGACGCTGGCGGCCAACAAGCTGCACAAGGCCGGGCTGATCCGCTACAGCCGCGGGCTGATCCAGGTACTCGACCGTGGCGGCCTGGAAGACATGGCCTGCGAGTGCTACGCGATGGTCGGCCGGGAAACCCGCCGCCTGAGCCGGCAACCGGTGGCACGCGGGGTCGTGGGCCCATTTGTGGGACCGCGTACCGACGCGCACGCGACGACACGACATGCTGCGGTCCACCCTGATGCCGAGGTAGCCGCGAATGCCGCAGGTAGCGCCCTCGACCGACGCAGCGGATGCGACCGGCGTGATCTCCAGTCCGAGCGGCGTCGACACGGCATCGCCATCTCCTTCCCCGACCGACGGCTCGCGCCCGATCGTCGCAAGTCGAACCACGAATCCTGACGACTTCCGGGCATCGCGCAACCGGCTGCTGCGCCGGCTGTCGCCCGATCAGCTGCAACGCCTGGGCGAGCACAGCGAAGCGCTGTGGCTGGCGGCCGGCGAAGCGCTGAGCCATCTCGGCGGGCCGTTGAGCCACGTCTACTTCCCGGTGAACGCAACGATCGCGCTGGTGGCCCAGGCCGATGAAGCGGCCGGCCTGCAGGTCGCGCTGATCGGGCACGAGGGCGTACTCGCCAGCCCCATTTTCGGCGGCATGCCGGTGTCCGCGCTCAGCGCGCGGGTGCGAACCGCTGGCTGGACCTGGCGACTGGACGCCGATGCCTTCCAGCACGAAGTGGCGCAGGATGCATGCCTGCGCGGTCTTCTCGACCAGGTGCTCTACGCGCAACTGGCGGAAGCGTCCCGGATTTCGGCCTGTACCCGGTTCCACAGTCTGCAGGCCCGCTTGGCGCGATGGTTGTTGACGATCGCCGACAGGGCGGACGCCCGCACCTTCCCGCTCAGACTACAGGCGATGGCGGACATGCTCGGTGCCCGACGCTCGGACGTGGCCTCAGTGTCCATGCAACTCCAGCAGCGTGGATCGATTCGCTATCACCAGGGCATCGTCGACATCGTCGACCGGCAGATGCTCGCCCGGGATGCGTGCGGCTGCCATTGCCCTGCGCGTAGCCAGCTGGAGGACGGCGGTGCGCCTGCGGATGCGCAGGCCGGCCGGGTCGATGCCGACGCCTGCGGTTGCGGCAGCACGATCTGACGGGGAGCCGACACCTCGGCACACCGCAGGTGACGCATACGCATGCGGTGGTCTCCGGTGCCGACGCGGGCGGTATCGATGCCACGCACTGCCACCCCGCTTCACGCACCCCCTATGCCCGCGCGCTAGGCTACGGTCGCGCGCACCGGACGCCGCGCAGGGGGAGCGTCGGTGGTCGCGCAATGCCGTCATCAACGAGACCACGCCATGCATGCCGATTCCCTTGCAGTACAGCCCGTGCGCCGCGCGCGCGCGTTCCGTTCCCTGGTTCTGCTTGCCGCAGCGAGTTTTTTGTCCGCATGCGCGGCCACCGTGCAACGTCCGGCGGCCGCGCCGGTCGATCCGGTGGCGATCAACGGCGACGTGCGCCAGGTGGTGCTGGTCGTGGAGGGTAGCGACGCCGCCCGCGCGCAGGACGACTGGGCGGACTTTCGCGCGTTGTGGAACGACGCGATCCGAACATCCGCATCCGCCGCTGGCCTCCAGGGCAGTGTGCGCGACAGCCGCCCCGCGTCGCTGGATCCGACGGGCGTGGTCGTGGTGGTACGCGTCGACAGCTACCGCTACGTATCGACCGGCGCACGCTATGGCCTGGGCGTGATGACCGGCAATGCGCACATCAAGGCCAGTGCACAGTTCATCGAGGTGCCGGGTGGACGCGTCGCGGCGACGCGGACCTACGACACCACGTCGAGTGCGTGGCAGGGCATCTTCGCGCCGATGACCACCAAGCAGGTGCAGGCGATCACCGATCAGATCGTCGCCGAAGCGCGCGGCGGCTGACGCTGCGAGACAAGCCGTTCGTACTTGGAGTGCGCACTTCGATGCCGCTCCCGCCGCGCGCGGCGGGTCGAGGCGCCGTGGTAATCGCGCAGTGCGAGTCGCAGCGGGGTCCCGACATGCAAAGGGCCGCACGGGGCGGCCCTTCTTTCCGTGCCGCGTGCCGGCTCAGGCGCCGACGCGTGCCCGCACCTTCGCCACGTCGCGCACCGGTCGCACCTCGATGCTGCCGGTGCGCGCCCACGGAAATTCGCGGGCGATGCGCAGCGCGTCTTCCTCGCTGTCGGCCTCGATCAGGTTGAACCCCGCGAGCATTTCCTTGGTTTCGGCGAACGGCCCGTCGAAGACCTGCGTGCGTCCGCCGCGCGTGCGCAATGTCCTGGCCGCGCTGGCCGGCTCGAGCTGCTGGAAACCGAGCAGGGTCCCCTGCGCCTGCAATGCGTCGGCGTGTTCCAGGCAACCACGCATCATCGTGTCGTACTCGCCTTCGGCCAAGCCGTCGATGAGCGCTTCGTCGGTGTAGATCAACAGCAGGTACTGCATCGGGCGTCTCCGAAAAGACCGGCAGTCGCGCGCGGTCAGGCGTCGAGGTGAAAGTACGGCTCCACCGTGCCGCGCAGCTTGACCGTCAGCGGCTGGCCGCGGCGGTCGAGTGCACGGCCGGCGGCGACACGGATCCAGCCTTCGCTCACGCAGTACTCCTCCACGTCGCGGCGCTCGTTGCCGTTGAAGCGGATGCCGATGCCGCGGTTCATCGCAGCCTCGTCGTAGTGCGGGCTGCGCGGGTCGTTGGACAGGCGGTCGGGCGGCGAATCGGTCATGGCGTCGAAAGCGATATGGAAACTGCGCGCAGGATACCGCCGCTGCGGACGCGCTTCATCTAGGGCGCCTCGCCGCGCCCCTGGCGTCGCGCATGGGCGATCACCGCATGCACTAGCGCGCGGTCGGTATGTCGCGAAATCGGCATCGCACCCAGCGCGATCGCGCGCTCGCGCATGTCGGCGGTCACGTCGTAGTGCGCGCCGCTTGCCCGGTCCTGGAATGCCCGCCGAGGAATGCCGAGCAGGGCGGCAAAGGCGTGCAGCTCGTCGAGCGTGTCGGCAAGCAGGTGCGCCCAGCGCTCGCCGCGCCAGGCGTGTACGGCGTCATCGACGTAGACCGTCATCGCAGGACCTGCACACCGGCATCATCGCCGGACCGCGATCATAGCCGGCCCATGCGGCACGCATGGACCGGGCTGTGCGCCCGACCGTTCGACTCGATTCCTGTGATACGCATTCGCCCATTCATGTCGGGAAAATCCCGTCTGGAGAATGTCGGCGCGCGCGCGCGCATCACGCCGCAGCCCGGAAAAACGCCGTATTTGCAGCGGTTTTTCAACGCCGGTGCGCATGGCCGGTTTGGGGTCGCGTACAGAAATCGTTAAGATGGTCGGTCTGCATTGCATTTACGAGTTTCTCGAGGAGGGCAGACCCGTCGTGATTTCGCGCGGTTTCAGATGGTTGTTGTGTGGTGTGTTCGTGGCTGCGGCGCCTGCGGTATCGGCGCAGGAAACGGCAGACGAGGCACCTGGTTTCGAACTCGGCGGCGCGGTCCGCTTCAACTACGGCTGGCTCGATTATGGGTCCAGCAGCGGACCCGAACTCGAACTGCTCCGGGTCGATGCGCGCGGCAATGCCGGCCCCGCGTTCTTCTCGCTGCAATACCGCTGGTACGACGGCTTCGATGCTGTGCACCACGCCTACGCGGGCTGGAAACTCGAGGATGGCAGCCAGGGCGCGACGTCCGACATCCGCGCCGGCATCCAGCAGGTTCCATTCGGACTGCTGCCTACCGCCTCGCACAGCTTCTGGTTCGGCTCGGGCTATTACCTCGGCATCGAGGACGATTACGACCTGGGCGTGGTGTGGCAACGCCAGTCGGGTGCCCATCAGTGGCATGCAGGCGTGTTCTCCGGTGACGAGTACGGCACCGGTGCCAATTACGACCGCTACTCGTTCGATGTCGCGACTACCGACGATCTGCCCTATCGCGAGCGCGAACGCGGCATCGTGCGCTACGAGCACACCAGCGAAGCGAACGGCTGGGAAACGACCTGGGGCGCCTCGGCTTTCGCGGGCCGCATCGAAAATCGACTCGACGGCGGCAAGCACGACCACACCGGCGCTGCGATCCATGGCCAGTGGGTGCGCGGTCCGCTGACGCTGCAGGCGCAGTGGGCGCGCTACCGCTACGACAATCCCGAGTCGCGCATCGCGATGTCGGCCTTCATGTCGCCGTTCGAGATCGCCTCCGAAGCGGACGTGCCGACGTTCAACGTCGCCTACGACGTGCAGCGCACCGGCTGGTTCGACAGCATCACCTGCTACAACAACGCCAGCGCGACCCTGCCGGTCAGCAACGACCCGGGTCTGCGCGATTCGATCCAGAACGTGACCGGCTGCAGCTTCGGCAAGGGTCCGATGCTGACCTACGTCGACTGGATCGCCGGCAAGAACATGTGGTTCGCCGGTGGCCCCGGCATCGGCGTACGCGACCCGGCCAACGATGGCTGGCACTCGCGGCTCAACGTCAACATCGGCTTCTACTTCTGATCCGCGGCCCGGCCCTCTGGGCCGGTCGCTTCGTCGTACCGCCGGCGCGTGCCGGCGTTTTCACCCGGCCGCAGCAGCGCCCGGCGCAGGCTCCATCGCGTCGCGCCACCGCGGCCCGCCATGAGGATTTCCCATGAACGATCCCACCGTGCGTCCGGATACCGATCCGGTCGCGCCGCCAGAACGCTGGCACTCGCGCATCCTGGGCCCCGTCTTCTATCCGTCGGCGCTGATCGTGTTGGCGCTTGTCGCAATGTCGTTCATTGCGCCCGAGGCATCGGAAACGGTCTTCAGCCGGGCCAAGAGCTGGGTGGCCGAGGATGCCGGCTGGTTCACGATCCTGACGGTGGCCGGCTTCCTGGTCTTCATCGTCGGCATCGCGATCAGCGGCTTCGGGAAACTCAAGCTCGGGCCCGATCACAGCAGGCCGGACTACAACTACGCGACCTGGTTCGCGATGCTGTTCGCGGCCGGCATGGGTATCGGCCTGATGTTCTTCGGCGTGGCCGAGCCGATCATGCATTACGCCGACCCGCCGGTCGGGGACGCGCAGACGGTGGCAGCGGCGCGCCAGGCAATGCGCATCACGTTCTTCCACTGGGGCGTGCATGCCTGGGCCATCTATGCGGTGGTGGCGCTGTCTCTGGCGTACTTCGCATACCGCCACGGTCTGCCGCTGCGCATCCGCTCGTCGCTCTATCCGATCATCGGTGACCGCATCCATGGACCGATCGGCCATGCGGTCGACACGTTCGCGGTGCTGGGCACGATCTTCGGTCTGGCGACCTCGCTCGGTCTGGGCGTGATCCAGATCAACGCGGGCCTGAACTACCTATTCGACGTGACCGTGAGTACCGGTGTGCAGGTGGTGCTGATCATCGTGATCACCCTGATCGCCACCGGCTCGGTGTTCTCGGGTCTCGACCGCGGGGTGCGCAGGCTGTCGGAACTCAACATGATCATGGCCGTCGCACTGCTGGCCTTCGTGCTGGTGATGGGGCCGACGGTCTATCTGCTGCAGGCATTCGTGCAGAACACCGGCATGTACATCTCGAACGTGTTCGCGATGACGTTCAACCTCTACGCCTACGACCAGCGTCCGACGTGGTTGGGCGGCTGGACGCTGTTCTACTGGGGCTGGTGGATCGCCTGGTCGCCGTTCGTGGGCATGTTCATCGCGCGCATCTCGCGCGGCCGGACGATCCGCGAGTTCGTCATCGGCGTGCTGCTGGTGCCGCTGGGCTTCACGTTCCTGTGGATGACGATCTACGGCAACAGCGCGCTGTACCAGGTCATGATCGAGGGCAGCCAGTCGCTGGTCGACGCGGTGTCCGCAGACAGCTCGGTGGCCCTGTTCCAGTTCCTCGAGGACTACCCGCTGTCGTCGATCACTTCGGCCTTGGCGACGCTGCTGGTGGTGATCTTCTTCGTGACCTCGGCCGACTCCGGCGCGCTGGTCATCGACATGCTCTCGTCCAAGGGCGAGGAAGAGTCGCCGGTGTGGCAGCGCATCTTCTGGGCGCTGCTGGTCGGTGCGATCGCGGTCGCGTTGCTGATCGCCGGCGGGCTGTCGGCATTGCAGGCAGGCACCATTGCCAGCGCTTTGCCGTTCACCGTGATCATGATCCTGATGTGCTGGGGCATGGTGAAGGCGATGCGTCTGGAGCTGGTGAAGCGCACCAGCATCCGGGATGCGCGCATCGCGCCGGTGGCGAGCGGCGGTGGCGACTGGAAAGCGCGCCTGCGTACGCTGGCGCATCATCCGCTGAAGAAGGAAGTGCTCGCGTACCTGCAGTCGCAGGTCCAGCCGGCTTTCGAGGATGTCGCGGTCGAACTGCGCAAGCAGAACCTGGAAGTGACCGTGGAAACGGGCGAGGACGGTCGCGTCTGGCTGCAGGTGGGACATGGGGAGGAGATGGATTTCTTCTACTCCGTGCGCCCGGTGTCCTACGAACCGCCCACTTTCATGTTCGAGGATCCGCGTCGACGCAGGCGGGAAGACGACAAGTTCTTCCGCGCCGAAGTGCATCTGCGCGAAGGTGGCCAGGATTACGACGTCATGGGCTGGCGCAAGGACGAGCTGATCCACGACGTGCTCGACCAGTACCAGCGGCACATCCACTTCCTCAACGTGGTGCGCTGACGGCAATACGGAAAAGGCCGCGCATTGCGCGGCCTTTTTCTTTGGGGCGGAGATCGCGTTTGCAGGCGCTCGCGCGCGCGCGAAGGGCTTCACCGGGAAGGCCCATCGCGCGCGAGCGCGCTCCTACAGGGGGTTCCCAAACGTGCTTCAACAGAAAGCCGCGCTTGTGCGCGGCTTTGTCGTTTCCGTCGATCAGCGTTGTGCGATCGTCGGACGCAGGTCGCGCCGCAGCCAGTCGTCGATCAGCTGCTTCTCGTAGCGCAGCGCATCGCTGCCCATCGTCGTGCTGGCGCGATGCATGAAACCCATGTCGCGCAGTTCGCGCGTGCCTTCGGCAACGACATTGCCGGCCGCGTCGCGCAGCACGAAACTCAGATCGATCCGCGGCGGATAGTGGTCCTTGATGATCCGCACATGGTCCATCTGCGGGCCGCGCCACGGCTCGTACATGCCCGCACGACGGATGTCGTGGATGGTCACATCGAGCGTGCTGCCGGCCGGCAGTTCGCGCTCGGCCTGACGCCGCACATGCCGCGCGATCTGTTCGACCCAGTCGCCACGGAGCGCCTCCCAGCGATTGCCGCTCAGGCGAATGTCGGAAAACGCTTCGGGATCGGTCCACTGCACGGCGACCGGACTGTCCCCCGCGAGGCTGCGCGGCGCCTCGGGGTCGGTGACGTCATTGCGGGCCAGCGCCGGCGCGGCGATCGCGGTCAGCGCGGCGGCGAGCAGCAGGGGCAGCGGCAGGGCAGGGCGACGCATTGCGGACTCTCCCTCGCGTGCGGACATCCCGCACGAACGGCTGTGGATGGTCGGCCGAGCATGCGCCGGGCGGGCTTAACCGGCGATCAAGGCAGCCGGTTCAGTCGAGCAGAAACGCGTGCAGACGTGCGCGGTACCTGCGCAGCGCACGCCAGGCGGCGGCCGCGTACCCGAATGCGAGCGTCGCCAGAACCACGGTCCATGCACTGGCATGCGGGATCACCGGCAGCCGGATCATCACCACGATCAGCGCCCAGGTCGCGGCGATCAGCAGCGGCAACGCGGCGACGAAGGTGCGCCACGACTGCACGGGGCCCCCGCCGAGGGCAGCTGCGCACATCCAGAGACTCGCCGCCACCACGGGAATGGTCAGGCCGCCCAGCAGCGCGATGTGCGGCCATCCGGACGCCCGCACCCAGACCAGGAGCAGGACGGTCGCCACGGCCGTCACCATCAGTTGCCCCAGGCGGCGCATCACGCTACCGAGCAGCCACGAAGCGCCTTGGGACGGTGTACCCAGCCCGGGCAGCAGTGCCAGCTCCGGAAATTCGGCCGCCTGCCGCCGACGTTGACGTTCCAGACGCATGGCCAGCGTCCAGCCGCCGGCGAAGACACCGATCAAGGCACCGAGCAGCAGAGCGTCGCGGATGATCGGGGTGTCGCCGCGGAAGGGAATGACCAGGACCGCGAGGACGGCGAGTACGACATAGCACCACTGGCGGATCGCGTCGGGACGGGACACGTACCCCATCGGCCCGGCCAGGACGGCATCGATGGCGGCGCGCGGTGCATGCGGACCCGGATTTGCGGGGCGCGGCATCGCGAAGAGCCAGCCCTCGCGTTCGCGCTGCACATCCAGGGTCGCGGTCCCGGCCGGCTGAGTCCATCCAACCAGGCCGCCCGGCGCGTACAGCAGGATCGGACGGCGCCAGGTGGGAATTCCGGCAGGGTCTGCGGTCCGCATGACCGTGCGGATGCCCGCGAACAGCAATGCAAGCCCCGCGATGGTGGCTGCCGCGATCGGAACCGGTCCCATGTCCGACATCCGGATCGGAAGCATGTTGACCAGGCCGGGCAGGACCATCAGCGCGCATGCGGCAGGCCATGGCATGACCGAGAACAGCACGCCGGCCAAGGCGCCGAGCAGCGGCGCGCCGATCGCGACCGACGCTTCGACTCCCAGGGCGAACAGGACCAGCGCGGGTAGCGGAATCGTGACCAGGGCCGCCAGCGACAGCGCGCGTACGGTCGTGCCGGTCATGTCCGGCATCCGGAGACGCGTGGCAGCCGCCTGCAACAGAAGAACGCGCGCGAACCAGCCGCCCCAGAGCGAGAAATTGGCCATCAGCGCGAAGAAGCCGAGCCCGGTCGAGCGGGCATCCGACTCATCCGTCACGAAGACGCCCAGCAGCACTGCTGCAAGCATCAGGCACGCGTAGACCGCCATCATCGAGAGCCGGTGACGTCGCACGGTGCAGGCGGCGAGTGCGGCGGTCGTCCGACTGGAGGCACGCGGCCGGGACGTGGAACTGGCGACCGCGTTCACGCCGACACCTCGATGAACAGATCCTCCAGCGGCAGCGCTTCGGCGCGCACGCCCGGCACCTGCACCAGATCCGGCCAGGGCGCGCCCTCGCCGCGCAGGACGGTGATCGACAGACCTCCGTACGGGTGCGCGCGACGCGAGACCTCACCGGGCACGTCCTCGCACAGTTGCGCGGCGACCGCCTCGGGCACGTGCAGGCGCAGGTTGCGTTCCTTGAGGCTGTCGAGCTCGTTGTGCAGCAGCAGTCGACCGTCGTGCAGGAAGGCCACGTGCGAGGCGACGCGTTCGAGGTCGGACACGATGTGGGTCGAGAACAGCACGGTCGTGCCCGCTTCTCCGGCGCGTGAGGCGATCTCGCGCAGCAGTTCGCGGCGGCCGACCGGATCGAGTGCGGAGGCCGGTTCGTCGAGCACCAGCAGCGCCGGCTGCGACGCCAGTGCACGGACGATCGCCACGCGCTGGCGCTCACCGGGCGAGAGTTTCGCCAGCAGCTTGTTGCGCGGCAGCTGCCAGCGATCGAGCGTCGCGTCGACGTAAGTAGCGTCCCAGCGCGGATAGAAGCGGCCGATGAAGTCGAGCATCTCGCCCACCTCGAGCCACGCCATGGCTTCGGGCTGCTGCGGTACGTAACCCAGGCGCTGCTTCACCGAATCGGTCATGCGCAAGGCGGGCTTGCCCCAGACTGTGGCAGTGCCGGCGTCGGGCTCGATCAGACCGAGCATCGCGCGGATCAGCGTGCTCTTGCCGGCGCCGTTGCGGCCGATCAGGCCGAGCACGGCACCAGGTTCGACGGCCAGCGACACGCCCTTGAGCACGCTCTGCTGGTCGTACTGTTTGAACAGGCCATCCACCGCGAGCGGCGCAACGGTGGCGAGCGGGTCCGGCGTGGCGACGGCGAAGACGGAACGGTCGAGCATCGCGTTCATGGCACATCCTCCGTGAGTCGGGTCTTGAGCCGGTCGAGCAGGGCGTCGGCCGGAAGTTCGAGTTCGCGCGCATGCCGCGCGAGTGCGTCGAGCGCGGGATCGATCAGCGCCCAGCGCGCGGCGAGGTCGGGTGGCGTCGCCAGATCGGCCACCACCATGCCCTTGCCGCGCAGGCGCACCAGCAGGCCTTCGGCTTCGAGCTGGCTGTAGGCCTTGGACACCGTCATCGGGTTGATCGCGTGCAGCCCGGCCACCTCGCGTACCGAGGGCAGGGCCTGTCCCGGCCGCAGCTGGCCGCCCGCGACCAGCCGCCGGATCTGTCCGGTGATCTGCCGGTACAGCGGCTCGGGGGCATTGGGCTGGATCGAGAGCAGGCTTGCGTCCATGTGTATCAATACAACAATACACTTGGGACCGAGTCAAGCGCGTGGTCGCGCTGCGTTGGACAGCGGTTCGGTGTCCGCAGACCGGACGCAGGAGCTTTGGGAGGCGGGCAGCGGCCACGCAGCCGGATTTACGGACGCGGCGTTAGGCTTCGCGGCATGTTGCCCCGCCTGCCAAGCCTGCTTCTGGCCATCGCCCTGCTCATGCCCGTGCTCGTGCGCGCCGACGATCTGCCGACGCGGCTGTCCGCGCTCGCGCCGGCACTGGATCGAAAGGTGCTGTCGATGGCCCTGCAGGCCCGTGCATGCGCGGCGCACGAGCGCGACGTCGGCACCCGACTGGCGGTGATCGACTATTCGCGCCCCTCCACCGAAGTGCGACTGTGGGTGTTCGACGTCGATGCGGGGCGTCTGCTGCATGCCGAACACGTTGCCCACGGGCGCGGCAGCGGCGGCAACGTGCCGACGGTGTTCTCGGATGTCGAGGGCAGTCACCAGTCCAGTCTCGGGCTGTTCGCGACGGCCGAGACCTACATCGGACAGAACGGATATTCGCTGCGCCTGGACGGACTCGAGCCGGGCATCAACGGCCGGGCGCGCGAGCGGCTGATCGTCATGCACGGTGCCGATTACATCGACCCCGCGCAGGGCCTGCGCCAGGGCCGGCTGGGGCGCAGCTGGGGCTGCCCGGCCGTGCGCCGGGAAGTGGCGCAGGCGGTGATCGACGATCTCAGGGACGGACACCTGCTGTTCGCCTACGCCGACGATACGCAGTGGCGACGTGCGTCCACGCTGTTGCGGTGCCCGAGCGGCTGAATGTCGGGCGATGGCTTCACGCCGATGGCGCGCAGCCACCGGGAGCATGCGACGCATCGCAACGAGGAGTGATGCCATGTCTGCACGCTGGATCCGTGGCGCCCACGCGCCGATCTGCGCAGTCGCGCTGTGCCTGCTGGTGGCCGGGCCGACATTCGCCCAGAACGCTGACGTCGGTACCGACAGCACGCAGCCGGATGAGGCTTCGAGCGCCCTGACGGCCGACGCGGTCAATGCCGCCGACATGGACGCCGGCGATGCGGCGATGCTGCGCACACAGGTGCTGCTAGACCGCGTGCATTTCTCGCCCGGCGAGATCGACGCCCGCGGCGGCACCAACACCACGCGCGCACTGGCGGCCTTCCAACGGCACCAGGGACTGGATGCGAGCGGTGAACTCGACGCGCGCACCTGGGAGGCGCTCACTGCCGGAAACACCCCCGCACTGGTCACCCACACGCTCAGCGCCGAGGATGTCGCAGGCCCGTTCGCGGCCCTGCCCGAGGACATGATGGCGCAGGCCGAGCAGGCGTCGCTGGGCTACGAGACGCTGCTCGAAGCGCTGGGCGAGCGCTTCCACGCCGCGCCGGCGCTGCTGCGCAGGCTCAATCCCGGCACCGAGTTCGAGGCCGGTGCGCAGATTTTGGTGCCGAACATCGGCGAGGCCGCGCCACTGGCCGAGCCGGCGCGTGTGGTGGTCAGCAAGTCCGACTCGGTCGTGCGCCTGGTCGACGCGCAGGGCGAGGTCTACGCCCAGTTTCCGGCGTCCACCGGCACCGAGCGCGACCCCTTGCCGATCGGCGAGTGGACGATCGACGGCGTCGCCACCGATCCCACCTTCCATTACAACCCCGACCTGTTCTGGGACGCCGACCCCTCGCATGCGAAGGCCGTGCTGCCGCCGGGGCCGAACAATCCGGTCGGCACAGTGTGGATCGACCTGTCCAAGCCGCATTACGGCATCCACGGCACGCCCGAGCCACAGAACATCGGCAAGACCCAGTCGCACGGCTGCATCCGCATGACCAACTGGAGCGCGCGCCGCGTCGCCGAGGTGGTCAAGCCCGGCATGACCGCGGTGCTGGAGGAATAAGCCGTGCGCACGGGGATGTGGTTCCTGCTGGCCGCGGTGCTGGCGCTGGTCAACGTGGCGTGGTTCGTCTGGGCGGACGCGCCGTTGTTGGAGCGCCAGGCAGGCGCCGAACCGGTCGTTCCGCAGCCGGCTGCGATGCCGTCGCCTGCGCAGGCGGTTGTCGAGAGCGCAGCGCCGGTTTCGGCCGCACCGACAGCGGATGGCTCCGTCGCGCAATCCGATATGCCAGCGCCCACGCCTGCGGCGTCGTCGTCTCCGGCCGTCGGCGATGCGCCGACCGGTCTGCTGATTCCGGTGCAGGGCGCGGGCTTCGAGACGTTGACCGACACGTTCGACGAGGCGCGTAGCAGCGAACGCCGGCACGAAGCGCTGGACATCATGGCGCCGGAAGGCACACCGGTGCTCGCCGTCGCCGATGGCACCATCGAGAAGTTGTTCGACAGCGAACGCGGCGGGCTGACGATCTACCAGTTCGAACCGACCGGCCGCTACGCCTACTACTACGCGCATCTGCAGGCCTATGCGCCGGGCATCGTCGAAGGCCAGCCGGTGCGGCGTGGCGACGTGTTGGGCACGGTCGGCAGCACGGGTAACGCCGACCCGGCGGCCCCCCACCTGCATTTCGCCGTGTTCCGGCTGACACCCGAGAAACAGTGGTGGGTGGGCGAGCCGATCAACCCCTATCCGCTGCTTGCGCGTCCCGAGTAGCAGCGCCGCGATCAGGCGTTCTGTAGGAGCGCGCTTGCGCGCGAGGGCATTACCGGGAAAGCCCATCGCGCAAGCGCGCTCCTGCAGGGTGTCGCTCAATCTTCGAGCAGCGGCTTCAGTGCCGGCCAGACGTGGTCGAGGATCTTAGGCTGTGCCTCGACGGTGGGGTGCAGGTTGTCGTCCTGGAAGTTGACGCGATCGGTGGCGATCGGTTCGAGCAAAAACGGCAGCAGGGCGATGTCGAAGGTGCGCGCCAGCAGGTGATAGTTCGCCTCGAAGCCGCGGGTGTAATCCGGGCCGAGGTTGGGCGGCATGCGCATGCCGACCAGCAGCACCTTCGCGCCCACGTGCTGCGAAGCGCCGATCATCCGCGCGAGGTTGCGGCGCGCATCGGCCAGCGGCAGACCGCGCAGGCCGTCATTGGCGCCCAGCGCGATGACCACCACGTCGGGCTGTTCGCGCACCACGGCTTCGGCGATGCGCGACGCGCCGCCGGCGCTGGTCTCGCCCGAGATGCTGGCATTCACCACCCGCCAGGCCGGTGCCTCACGTGTGAGGCGTTGCGACAGCAGGTCCACCCAGCCCTGGGACGCGGCCATGCCGTAGCCCGCCGACAGTGAATCACCCATGACCAGAATGGTCCTCGTCGCGCCGGCATCCGGTGTGGCGGATGCGGCCGACTGCGCCTGTGCTAGAACGGGCAGGGCCAGCAGGCACGCCAGCATCCAGCGCGCAGCGCGCGCTTGCATCGGGCGGCGCGCGGCCGCAGTTCCCTTGGTCATTCCCACATCTCCGGTCGGTCCGCCGACGCAGCTGTCTGGCGGCGTGCGCGGCGCGGGTTCGAAACAGCAAAGGATATCTATGCACGACGGCAGCCCCATGCAAGCTGAGCAGCCCGCCACCGGCCGACACGCTGCCGATGCGCTCGATGTCCAGGGCCTGGGCAAGCGTGTCGCGCTGCCGTCGGGCGAACTGACCATCCTGCAGGGTGTGGGATTCCGCGTCGGTCACGGCGATACCGTGGCGATCGTCGGCGCGTCCGGTTCGGGCAAGAGCACGCTGCTGTCGCTGCTGGCCGGTCTCGACACGCCCAGCGAAGGTCGTGTGCTGCTCGACGGCGCGCCGATCTCCACGCTCGATGAAGACGGCCGCGCCCGCGTGCGTGGCGAGAAGGTCGGCTTCGTGTTCCAGAGCTTCCAGCTGCTGCCCTCGCTGACCGCGCTGGAGAACGTGATGCTGCCGCTGGAGTTGCGTGGTGATCGCGATGTCGAAGGCCCGGCGCGGGATGTGCTCGCGCGCGTGGGCCTCGGTGAGCGGCTGGGCCATTACCCGCGCCAGCTCTCCGGTGGCGAACAGCAGCGTGTTGCGCTCGCGCGCGCCTTCGTGACCCGGCCGGCACTGCTGTTCGCCGACGAACCCACCGGCAATCTCGACACCGCGACCGGGCAGGCGATCGTCGATCTGCTGTTCGCGCTCAATACCGATGCCGGCACCACGCTGGTGCTGGTGACGCACGACGACCGCCTGGCCGCGCGCTGCGCGCGGCGGCTGCGCATCGACAGCGGTCGACTGGTCGCCGACGAGGCGCTGCCCGCATGAGGACCGCGGGCCTGGCCTGGCGCCAGTTGCGTCGCGACTTCGCGGCCGGCGACATCCGCATCCTGTTCGCGGCGCTCGTACTTGCCGTCGTCGCGGTGACCGCAGTCGGTTTCGTCACCGATCGCGCCGAGCGCGCGCTGGCGATCGAGGCCAACCGTCTGCTCGGCGGCGATGCCGTCGTGCGCGGTGATGCGCCGATCGAGGGCGCGATCCGCGATGCGGCGAGCGCGGCGGGCCTGCAGTCGGTCGACACCATCGAACTCGACAGCATGATCCGCGTCGGCGCGGGCGAGAGCGCCAACCTGCAGCTCGGCGACGTACGTGCGCTGGGCGAGGGATTTCCATTGCGCGGCAGCTTCCGCATCGCCGGTGCCGATGGCGTCGAGCGCGACGCCGAGGCCGTGCCCGAAGCCGGCACCGCGTGGATGAGCCGCGCCGGTGCCGACACGCTGGGTGCGTCGGTCGGCGACACGGTCACGCTCGGCAACCGCAGCTTTCAGCTGACCGCGCTGGTGCTGCAGGAACCCGACGCGTCGATCGACTACTTCAACGTCGCGCCGAAGGTCTTCCTGCATCTGTCCGATTTGGAGTCCACCGGCCTGATCCAGCCGGGCAGCCGCATCCGCTACCGGCTCGTCATCGCCGGCGACGCGAACGCTGTCGATGGCTTCGCCCGCGTCGCGCGCGAGCAGCTCGGCCGCGGCCAGCGTGTCGAGACGATCAGCGACGCGAGACCGGAAGTGCGCTCCTCGCTCGATCGCGCCGGCCGCTTCCTCGGCCTGGCGGCGCTGGTCTCGGTGATCCTCGCCGCGGTGGCGGTGGCGATGGCCGCGCGCCAGCATTCGGCGCGACACCTGTCGTCGGTCGCGGTGATGCGCTGCATGGGCGCGCAGCAGAAGACGCTGGTCGGCATCCATGTCGGCGAACTGCTGCTGCTCGGACTGATGGCCTGCACGCTGGGCGTGGTGATCGCGTTCGGCCTGCAATGGGGCGTCGGTCGCTGGCTCGAATCGATGCTGGGCCTGTCGATTCCGGCCGCAGGCCTGATGCCGGCGGTGCAGGGCTACGGCGTCGGTCTGGTCGTGCTGATGGCCTTCGGCGCGCCGCCGGTGCTCGCGCTGCGCCGTGTGCCGGCGCTGCGCGTCCTACGTCGCGATCTCGGCGGCTTCGAGCCGAGCGCGTGGCTGGTCGGTGCGACCGGCTTCGTGGGTCTCGCTGCACTGCTGTGGTGGAAGGCTGGTTCGGCGACGCTGGGCGGCGCGATGCTGGCCGGCATCGCCGCGACCTTCGCGGTGCTCGCACTGCTGGCCTGGGGCCTGATCGCGCTGGTGCGCGCGCTGCGTACGCGCCTGCGCGGCAGCCTGCGCTACGGCTTGGCGAATGTCAGCCGGCGCGCCGGCACCAGCGTCGCGCAGGTCACCGCGCTGGGTCTGGGTCTGATGGCGCTGCTGCTGCTGACCTTCGTGCGCACCGATCTGCTCGACCGCTGGCAGCTCGCGCTCGGCCAGGAAGCGCCCAACCGCTTCATCATCAACGTGCAGCCCGACCAGCTCGATCCGGTGCGCGACTTCATCGCGGCGCAGTCGGTCGAGCCGCCGGTGCTGTTCCCGATGATCCGCGCGCGCCTGATCGAGCGGAACGGAGAACCGGTACGCGGTGCCGACTACGCCGACCGCACCGGCGACGAGGCGCAGGACCGGCAATCACAGCGCCGCGCCGAGCGCGAGTTCAACCTGTCGATGCAAAGCGACCTGCGCGACGACAACCGCGTCACCGCCGGCACCTTCTGGGGTGACACGGCGCCGGCGACGCCGGAGATCTCGGTCGAGGAAGGCTTCGCCAAGGATCTGGGCTGGCAGCTCGGCGACCGCATCACCTTCGACATCGCCGGCCAGCGCTTCGAAGCGCCGATCACGAGCTTCCGCAGCATCGAGTGGGAAAGCTTCCGGCCGAACTTCTTCGTCGTCGCCTCGCCCGGTGCACTGGACGCGTATCCCGCCAGCCACATCACCGCGGTGCGCGTGCCGCCCGACAGGCCGCGCTTCACCGCCGAGCTCGTGCAGCAGTTTCCGAACCTGTCGGTCATCGACATCGATGCCGTGCTGACCCAGGTGCGCAGCACGGCCGACCAGGTGTCGACGGTGGTGCAGGTGGTGTTCTGGTTCTCGCTCGTGGCCGGCGTGCTGGTGCTGCTGGCTGCGGTGAGTGCCAGCCAGGACGAACGCCTGCTCGAAGGCGGCGTGATGCGTGTGCTCGGCGGCAAGCGGGCGCAACTGCGGCTCGCGCAGGCGTCCGAGTTCGCGGCGATCGGCCTGCTGGCTGGGCTGGTTGCGTCGATCGCGGCCTCGGTGCTGGCAGGCGTCGTGGCCGTGCAGGTATTCGACCTGCCGTGGACGCCGAACTGGGCGTTGGCGGCGGTCGGCGGCGGCACCGGCGTGCTGATGACCCTGCTTGCCGGCCTGTGGGCCACGCGCCGGGTGCTCGATGCGCCGCCGTCGGTGACGCTGCGCGCACTGCAGGACTGAAGGAGACGCCCGGCGCTTTGCCGGGCGTCTCCGCGCGTCAGCCGACGATCGTCTCGCTGGCCTCGAACCGGCGTGCGTAGTCGCGCTCTTCGCTGACGCGCTGCACGTCTTCGTGGGCGATGTCCGGGCCGCCGTAGACGGCGTACACGATCTCGTCGTCGCGGCGCCCCACCGCGTGCAGCCGGTAGCGCGACTGGCCGCCGCCGGTGTCGGGCGGATAGCGGGCGGGCGGTTCGGCGCCGTCGAGGTCGAGTTCGCTGTTGTCGATGGTGCCGCCGACGAAGAGGGCATGGATGGGCATCGCGGTCTCCTGTGCTGCGGGGAAAAGCCTCGCGACGAGGGTGCGGGGGCGCATGTTCGCTGCGGGTCAATACCGCGTTGGCATGCGCATCGGACACAGCCGGTGCGTGACGCCGTTGACGGTTCGAGCCGGGGACACAAGTCCGGGGCCGGTAGAATCCACGGCCCGCCTTCGACGACCGACGCATGTCCGATCCCGCCCTCGATGCCCTGTTCCTGCCCTTCGAGCAGCGCCTGCTGCCGTGGCCGGACGAGGGCGCGCTGTTCCTGCGCGCGCGTGCCGGCGTGGCGACCACCGGCGGCCGCTGGCCCGGATTACTGGCGGCGCAGAGCTTCGCGCCGGCGCATGCCGAGTTGCAGCGCGCCGGGTTCGAGACCTTGCCGGTCGACTCGGAGGACGCACTGCCGCAGCGCCCGCTGGTGCTGGTGCTGCCGCCGCGCCAGCGCGACGAGGCGCGCGCGGAACTGGCGCGTGCGCTGCAGGCGGTGACGCCCGGCGGCTGGGTCGTCGCCAGCGTGTCCAACGACGAAGGTGCGAAATCGGCGCAGGACGATCTGGCCAGGCTCGCCGGCAACATCGCCGTGCAGAGCAAGCACAAGTGCCGCGTGTTCTGGGCGCAGCGCGATGATCGTACCGATGCCGCGCTGCTCGAACGCTGGGCCGCGCTCGATGCAGCGCGGCCGATCGTGGGCGGCCGATTCGTGAGCCGGCCCGGCGTCTTCGCCTGGGATCGCATCGACCCGGCATCCGCGCTGCTGGCCGCGCAACTACCCGACACGCTGTCGGGCCACGTCGCCGATCTCGGCGCCGGCTACGGCTTCCTGTCGGCCGAATTGCTCGAACGCTGCAAGGGCATCCGCGCGCTCGATGTCGTCGAGGCCGAAGGCCGCGCGCTGGCGCTGGCACGGCGCAACCTCGCGGGCCTGCGCGACGACGTGACCCTGGATTTCCAGTGGTCGGACGTGACGCGTGGGCTGTCGCGCCGCTATGACGTCATCGTCAGCAATCCGCCCTTCCATGCGCAGGGCCGCAGCGAGCGCCCCGACATCGGGCGTGCCTTCATCGCGGCCGCGGCGGGTGCGCTGAAGCCCGGCGGTCAGCTGTGGCTGGTCGCCAACCGGCACTTACCTTACGAAGAAATTCTCGGCGCCCGCTTCGCGCAGGTGCGCGAGGTCGCGGCGATGGCGGGCTTCAAGATCGTGCATGCGGAGCAGCCGCGATGAAGCTGGTCAAACTGCTCGCCAACCTCGGCTACGGCAGCCGCAAGCAGGTCGCGTGGATGTTTCGCGAGGGCCGCGTCACCGATGCGGCAGGCGACGTGCTCTACGCCGACGACCAGGTCGGTCATGCCGACGTGCGCGTCGACGGCGAGCCGCTCGACCCGCCGCAGGGGCTGACACTGATGCTGCACAAGCCGGTCGGCTATACGTGTTCGACCAAGGACACCGGTCGCCTGGTCTATGACCTGCTGCCGCCGCGCTTCCGCCTGCGCGCGCCGGTGCTGTCGAGCGTGGGAAGGTTGGACCGCGAGACCAGCGGTCTGCTGCTGTTCACCGACGATGGCCAGCTGCTGCACCGGATCATCTCGCCGAAGGCCGCGCTGCCGAAGGTCTACGGGGCGGCGCTGGCGCAGCCGCTGCGCGGCGACGAGGTCGCGCTGTTCGCCAGCGGCACGCTGATGCTGGAGTCGGAAACCACGCCGCTCAAGCCCGCGGTGCTCGACGTCATCGACGACACGCACGCGCGCCTCACGCTGACCGAAGGCCGCTATCACCAGGTGCGACGCATGTTCGCCGCAACCGGCAACCACGTCGTCGCGCTGCATCGCAGCCGTGTCGGCGGTCTCGGGCTCGAAGGGCTCGCCGAAGGCGACTGGCGCGCGCTCGATGCCGCCGACGTGTCGGCCCTGATGGACGCCTCATGACGGGGGACATCGCGCCGCTGCCGTTCCGGCCGGCGGCGGTGATCTTCGACATGGACGGGCTGATGCTGGATTCGGAGCGTGCGATCGTCGACGCGTTGCGCGCCGCCGCGACCGGGCAGTGCGCCGACATCGAGCCCGACTGGTGGCTGTGCCTGATCGGCCATGGCGATGCGGCGTGCCGCGCGCGTTTGTCCGAAAAGATCGGCGCCGACGCGGCCGATGCGTTGCTCGCCGACGGTCATGCGCGCTACATCGCGGTCGCCGAGGCGGGCCTGCCGCATCGACCGGGCATCGTCGCTTTGCTGGAATTGTTGGCCGCGCACGACGTACCGCGCGCGGTCGCGACCTCGACGCGGTCGCCCTTGGCACAGCGCAAGCTCGCGGCAGCGGGACTGCTCGCGCACTTCGACGTGGTCTGCACCAGCAGCGATGTCGCAGCGCCGAAGCCGGCGCCGGATGTCTATCTGCTCGCGGCCGAACGCCTGGGCGTCGCGCCGGCGCAGTGTCTGGTGCTGGAGGACTCACCGACCGGCGTGCGCGCCGCACTGGCGGCCGGCATGACCGCAATCCAGGTGCCGGACCTGCTGGCGCCCGACGACACGGTGCGCGCGCTGGGACATCGCATCGTCGAATCGCTGGAAGCGGCGCAGACGCTCATCGCGCCGTGGCTCGCGGACCCGGGCGCCGCCGATCGGACGTAGCCGGCCCACGTCGGCGGAGCGTCTGCCCGGACGTGCGGGCAGCGCCGCTCACGCGTCCTCGTGCGTGTGTTCGAGCATGTCGCGCAGCATGTCGCGCACGTGCGCGTCGTCGGCCTCGTACATCACCTGGCGTGCCTGACGCGCACCGCGCACCAGCCGCGCGCCGCGCAGCAGGCGCAGGTGATGACTCACGAGCGGCTGTGATGCGCCGGTGCGGCGCGCGATCTCGCCGACCGCGACCGGGCCGTCCAGACAGGTCAGCAGTACGCGCAGACGGGTGGGATCGCCGAGCAGCTTGAAGGTTTCGGCGAGCACGGCCAGTCGCGCATCGTCGACCGGCGTCATCGCGTGGGCCCCGGGTCGTGCGCATGGTCGTGATGGTGGTGCGCGGGCGCTGCGCGGCGTTCGAGCGCACAGTGCGCCTGCGGCGCGTGCACCACCTCGACCGTGGCATGGCCGATCCCGAACCGTTCGGCCAGCGCACGTTTCACCGCAGGCACCACCACGGCCGGCGATGCGTCGTCGGCGAGGGTCAGTTCCAGCGTCGCCAGCACCTTGCCCGAGGTGATCGACCAGACGTGCACATGGTCGGCGCCGGCCACGCCGGGCACGACGTCGCGCAGATGCGCGCGCACGGTGTCGATGTCGATGTCCGGCGGCACCGCTTCCATCAGGATGTCGAAGGCGTTGCGCAGCAGCGACCAGGCGCTGCGCAGGATCAGCAGGCAGACCAGCACCGAGAGGATCGGATCGATCGGCATCCACCCGGTGAAGTGGATCACCAGCGCCGCGCCGATCGCCGCGACCGAACCCAGCAGATCGCCCAGCACGTGCAGCGTGGCGCCCTTGATGTTGACGTGCGACTGGTCGCCGCGATGCAGGATCCAGAACACCAGGCAGTTGACCAGCAGGCCGACGACGGCGACGGCGAGCATCGGTCCGGCCAGCACCTCGCCGGGGCTGCGCAGCCGCTGGATCGCTTCCCAGACGATCCACAGCACCAGGCCGAACAGCGTGACCGCGTTGACCAGACCGGCCAGGACCTCGAAGCGCATGTAGCCGAAGGTGCGGCGCGCGTCCGAAGCGCGCCGGCCGATGCGGAAACCGACCCAGGCCAGCAGCAGCGCGGCGGCGTCGGTGAGCATATGGCCGGCATCGGCGATCAGCGCCAGCGAGTTCGACAGCACCCCGCCGACCACCTCGACCAGCATGAAGCTCGCGGTCAGCGCGAAGCCGGTCAGCACCACGCGTTCGTTGGCGGCCGAGACCGACGGGGCGTGGCTGTGGCCGGCGCCGTGGTCGTGCGAATGGTCGTGATCGTGGCTGTGGGCGTGGGACATGGCGACGCGGATCCTCTTCGCCGCCATTCTATAAACATATGTTTATTTATCAACACCAAGGTGGCGCAAGCGCCCCCGGCAGGCGCGGGCTCGCGTGCGATATCCATTGCTGGCACCGGGCGCCGCCCTTGCCCGACACGCGCGCGGAGATGGCCGCGTCGCAACGGGCGACGGCGGGGCCCTTGCTCAGCTCGCTTCGGTGAACAACCGCGCCCAGCCGGCGTGACCGAGCTTTTCGAGTGTGCCGAGATTCCGGTCGATGATGCGGTCCGGCTCCGGATACGCGTCCACCGCGCGCGCCACGCTGTCCTCGCGCAGCAGGTGCAGCGTGGGGTAGGGCGCGCGGTTGGTGTAGTTGCCGATGTCGTCGGGCGCGGTGCCGGCGAACTGGTAGTCGGGATGGAAACTCGCGACCTGCAGGTCGCCATCGAGTTCCAGCGCCTCGATCAAACCGTCGGCCTCGTCGAGAAAATCGTTGTACTCGAGGAAATCGCCGAGCACCTGCGGATGCACGATCAGCGTGGTGTCGATCTCCGACGCCGGCGTGTCGCGCAGGCGCAGCAGTTCCTCGCCCAGCACTTCGAGCAGCGCTTCGGGCGTGGTCGCGTCGCTCAGCACGAAGCGCACCTGGTCCTTGACCACGACCGCCTTGGCAAAGGGGCACAGGTTGAGCCCGATCACCGCGCGCTCCAGCCACAGGCGGGTGTCGGCGATCGGGTCGTCACTCGGGAACATCGGGATCAGTCGCGGAAGTTGTCGAACTGCAACGGCAGTTCGAAGTCCTGACCGCGCAGCAGGGCCATCGCCGCCTGCAGGTCGTCGCGCTTCTTGCCGTTGACGCGCAGCTTGTCGCCGTTGATCTGGCTGTCGACCTTGAGCTTGGCTTCTTTCAGCGTGTTCTGGATCTTCTTCGCCAGATCGCGCTCGATACCCTGCTTGACGGTCACCGTCTGCCGCGCGCCGGCGAGATTGGTCTCGATGTCGCCGAACTCCAGACACTTGATGTCGATCTTCCGTGCGGCGAGACGTGCGCGCAGGATTTCGGTCATCTGCTGGACCTGGAAGTCGCTCGGCGCCGACTGCTTGATCGTCGATTCGTCGAGTTCGAATTTCGCATCCACGCCCTTGAAGTCGAAGCGCGTGGTCAGTTCGCGGTTGGCCTGGTCGACGGCATTGGTCAGTTCGTGGGTGTCGACTTCGGACACGATGTCGAAAGAGGGCATACGGCACCTGCGGTGGGACGAAGGCGCGCAGCGTAACGCATGGGCGGCATGCGCTGTTCCGTGGGCGCAACCGTCACATTCCGCGCCCGGGCGCACAATGCGCGGCCCCCCGACGTACACCACGAGACGCTCCCATGCTCGACACCCCCGCCTATGCCGCCGCCGACGCCACCACGCCGCTGGCACCCACCACGATCCAGCGCCGGCCCCCGCGTGCGAACGAGGTGCTGATCGATATCGCCTACTGCGGCGTCTGCCATTCCGATCTGCACCAGGTCCGCGACGAGTGGGGTGGTTCGATCTTCCCGATGGTGCCGGGCCACGAGATCGTGGGCCACCTCGCCGAGGTCGGCGCGAACGTGACGAACTTCAAGGTTGGCGACGCGGTCGGCGTCGGCTGCTTCGTCGATTCATGCCGCAGCTGCGCGCAGTGCCAGGCCGGCGAGGAGCAGTTCTGCGAGCAGGGCATGACCGGCACCTACAACGCCATGGAGCGCGACGGCAGCGCGCCCACCTACGGCGGTTACTCGACGCGCATCACCGTCGATCAGGACTACGTGCTGCGCGTGCCTGAATCCCTGCCGCTCGATGCCGCCGCGCCCCTGCTGTGCGCCGGCATCACCACGTACTCGCCGCTGCGCCACTTCGGCGTCAAGGCCGGCGATGCGGTCGCCGTGGTCGGTCTCGGCGGCCTGGGCCATATGGCGGTGAAGTTCGCCGTGGCGATGGGCGCGCGCGTGACCGTGCTCAGCACGTCCGAATCCAAGCGCGACGACGCGCTCAAGCTCGGCGCGCACGACTTCGCCGCCACGCGCGACGAGACGACGTTCAAGACGCTGGCCAAGACCTTCGACTTCATCGTCGACAGCGTGTCCGCGCCGCACGACTACAACGCCTATCTGTCGCTGCTCAGGACCGACGGCACGATGATCCTGCTCGGCGTGCCGGAACAGCCCGCGCCGGTCGCCGCCGGTTCGCTGATCATGCAGCGCCGCCGCCTGACCGGCTCACTGATCGGCGGCATCCGCGAAACCCAGGAGATGCTCGATTTCTGCGCCGAGCACGGCATCGTCTCGGAGATCGAGCGCATCGGCATCGCCGACATCAACACCGCCTATGAGCGCATGCTCAAGGGCGACGTGCGTTACCGCTTCGTCATCGATACGGCGACGTTGAAGGGCTGAGTTCGGCTCTCCGGGATTCGCCTTCCGTAGAACGCATGACCCTCTGAGAACCTCGTCTATACGGCTTGTCGACCGTCATTCCCGCGAAAGCGGGAATCCAGTGTCTTCTAGGTCTTTGAAGCTTGGAAGTCACTGGATCCCCGCTTGACCAGACAGTCGTCTGTTGAAAGCCGCGGGGATGACGTCGACTTGCAACAATTTCACGACGGTTCTGGACGCGGGCGAGCATTCGATCAACGCTCAAGCCGGCGCAGCCGCCGGCGGCACCGCCGCGAAGTTCACCAGCCGGATCGGCTGGATGCCGTGCAACTGCTCCTGCAGGTCGGCTTGCGTGACCAGCTTCGCCAGTTCCTGGCGATACAGGCGGTCGAGCAGTTCCGGCAGCGGCAGGGTTGCGCGCATATAGGACAGCGGACCGTCGTCGACATCCGCCAGATGACCGCAGCCGGCGCGCAGATGCCGGCCCATCGAGCCGGTGTCGTCGAGCGGCAGCGCATCCAGCACCGTCATCACCGCGTCGACGCCGGCGCGGTAACGCGTGGCGGTGCGCAGCAGCCAGTCGCGCAGTGCCGGGTCGTCGCCGTGCAGGCCACGCGCCAGTGGCAGGCAGGCCATCGCCTCGAGATGCAGGGCCTGCAGGCGTTTTGCCTGCGCGTGCAGCACCTGCAGCGCGGCCATCCGCGTCATGGCATCTTCGCGCTCGGCTTCCGGCATGACCTCGATCGCATGCTGCAGGCGGCGTACGAACAGGCCCGACAGGCGTTCGAGCAGGCGCGCATCGGGCGTGTTCTCGGCGCCGTAGCCGGCGAAGTCGGTGCGCAGTGCAATGGCGTCGGGCTGCGATCCGTCCGGCATGGGCATGTCGATCCCCAGATCGATCAGCGCGATGCGCGGCGCGGCCTCGATCTGGCGCTGGCGTTGCCGCTGCCGACGCGCCCACAGCGGTGCGAGGTCGGGCATCAGCCGACGCAGTTCGTCGACGCACTGCTGCCACGGCATCGCCGAGAAAGGCAGGCGTTTCGCATCGTCGGGCTCCACGCGTGCCGGCTCGCCGAGCATGCCGGCGGTGTAGCGTGTCCAGGCCAGCGCGTCGGCCTCCGGCAGGGCATCGACATCGACCACCGCTGCGGTCTCGACGAGATTGCGCGCACCAAAGCTCAGCCCCATGCCGCGGTAGTAGGCCTCGGTCACGCGGCGCGACAGCGCGGGGAAGTCCGCGAACAACGTGCGCGCCGGGCGCGTTTCGAGGTACAGGCCGGTCGCGCCGAACGCTTCGGCATTGGCGACGCGGGCGGCATCGGCCGGGTGCGTCGCCCAGTAATGGGTGGTGTCGTCGGCGTCGAAGGCCAGGCGCAGATCGTCCCAGTCCCGTGCGCTGAACTTCTGCAGGACCGCCATCACCGCGTCCGACAGGTCAGCCGCCAGGCGTCCCTGCTGCCAGACGTGCGCGCCCTGCGCATCGGCACGCTGGAAGGCCAGCATCAGCGCGCGCATGCGCAATGCGGTCGGCGCGAAGCAGTCGCTGCCGGCGACCACGGCCTCGTAGCGGTCGGCGTCGAACTCCATCTCCTGCGACAGGCGCCGGCTCATGCGGAAGCTGATCTGGAACAGGCCGCGCATCAGCATGCGGGTCAGCCACAGGCAGCCGCTGGCAAGCCAGGCCGCCGCGGCGAACGCGCCGTTGTCGATGTCGCTGCGCCAATCGTGCAGGCGGTCGTCCCACGCGTCCCACTCATAGCCGCGCGACCAGAGCCAGCCGTTGACCCGGTTGATCACGTGCGAGCTGCGCATGCCGCCGCCCTGGGCGAAATGGCCGAACTCGTGCGCGAGCACGCCGACGAACTGGCGTGCCTCCAGCCCGGCGACCAGCGGCATGCCGATCGTCAGGCGGCGGTGTCCGCGCAGGAAGCCCCACAGCCCCGGTTCGAATTGCACCCAGGCGTTCACGGCGTGGGTCAGGCGGATCGAAGACGGCGGGCGCGTGCCGATCGCGCGGCACAGCGCGTGGACGCCTTCGACGAAGACCGGATCCTCGGCCGGCGACAGTTCGGGCTCCTCCTGCACGCCGCGCCGCGGCGCCACGAACGGCTTGAGCAGGAACAGCAGCAGGATGCCGCCGACGAAACCAGGCAGGCCCCAGGCGACGACGCGGCCCCACATGAAGTCGGGCTGCAGGGCATGGACCCATCCGGTGTACCAGCGGTATTCCAGCCAGACCACGCCGGCGATGATCGCCAGATACACCAGCGGCATCGCCAGGCACAGGCCGGTGACCAGCCACAGCATCGACAGATACAGCGGTTTGACCGGCGGCCGGGGAATCGACCCGGCAGGCAGCGCCCGCAACAGGTCGGCGGGGTGGGTCTCGACGCTCATGCGCCTCTCCTTGGCAATGTCCGCGCATCAAAGCAGGCAGGCCGCGCGGCCGCAATCCCCCGTCGGGCGGGGGCGTCCGTGCGAGGATGCGCGTCCCGTTCCGCCGCATCGCCCGCCGTCATGTCTGTCTCCGCCGCTCCCGCCAACGCCCGCGCCGCCACGCTGTGGATGCTGTTCGCCGTGCTCGCGTTCGCCGGCATGGATGCGGGCATGAAGTGGATTGCCAACGACTATTCGGCGTTCCAGGTTGCGACCTTCCGCAGTCTGGCGACACTGCCGCTGATCGTCGGCTGGCTGCTGCTGCGTGGCCGTGCCGGCACGTTGCTGCGCATCCACTGGCCGCTGCATCTGCTGCGCGGCGTACTGGGCGTGGGCATGATCGCCGGCTTCGTCTACGGCCTGGCGCGGATGCCGCTGTCGACGGCCTACGCCATCGTGTTCGTGTCGCCGCTGATGGTCACCGCGCTGGCGGTGCCCCTGCTCGGCGAGAAGGTCGGGCCGCGACGCTGGACGGCGATCGCGCTCGGTGTGGTCGGCGTGCTGGTGGTGCTGCGGCCGACCGGCGAAGGCATGGCGACGCTTGCGGGCCTGGCCGTCGTCGGCGGCGCGCTGTGCTACGCGATCGCCTCGATCACGGTGCGCAAGCTCGCCCAGCGCGACAGTCCCGAAGCGCTGGTGTTCTGGTTCCTGGTGCTGATGGCGGTGTTCGCAGGCGCCCTGGCGTGGCCGGACTGGCAGCCGCTGCAGCGCGAGCACTGGTGGGTACTGGCACTGATCGGCGTGACCGGCGCGCTCGGGCAGGTCGGCCTGACCCACGCCTTCCGGCTCGGCGAGGCCAGCCAGGTCGCGCCGCTCGAATACACCGCGCTGGTCTGGGTGGTGTTGCTGGACCTGTTCGTCTGGCAGGTGCTGCCCGACGGCATGACCTGGCTGGGCGCGGCGATCATCGTCGCCAGCGGCCTCTACATGTTCCGGCGCGAGAAGGTGCTGTCGGAAGCGGGCACCGTCGATCCCGAGGTCAAGCGACTCGACGAGACACCACCGCCCTGACGCGCTGCGCCTTCATCGCTGCGGCGTAGGCGATCGCCGATCATGCAGCGCTCCGTTCGCCGGGAACCGCGATACCCCCATGCCTCTGCTGCTGCTTGCCGTCGTCCTGCTGCTCGTATTCGCGCTGCTTCTTCTGCTGTGGCCGCTTGCACTGTGGAACCGCTACCGCGTCGGCACCTCGCGGCGACGCCCGCTGCGCTGGCTGACCCGGCTCAACGCCTGGCTGATTCCGGCGTCGACGCTGCTCTTTCTCGCCGGCATGGGCATCGCGCAGATCTTCGTCGCGCATGCGTTTCCGTACGCGGCGCTGGGCGTGCTGGGCGGTCTCGCGCTCGGAGGTCTGGGGTGGGCGCTGACGCGAGTGGAACACCGGCCCGGGCAGGTCTGGTACACGCCCAACCGCTGGCTGGTGCTGGCACTGACGGCGATGGTGGTGGCGCGCGTGTTCGCCGGCATCTGGCAGGCGTGGGAGCGTATGCGTGGCGATCATGCCGCGCTCGCCGCCTGGGGCCCGTTGGGCGAACCCGCCGGGCTGTTCGCCGTCGCCGGGCTCGTTGTCGGCTACCACGCGATGTACGCCGTGCTCCTGCAGTGGCGACTGGGCCGCTGGCTGTAACCGGCGGTTGCAGGCGCAGCCCACCGCCGCGACTCAGCCGAGGCCGCGCCTGTAGGAGCGCGCTCCTACAGGGGGCGCGTATCTCCCAAAAAGAAACGGCCCCGCGAATGCGGGGCCGCTGGACACACTCCCGGGGAGAGAGATCAGAAGCGTGCGCCGATGCCGAAACCGACGGTCCAGGGGTCGAGCTTGAGTTCCTGTCCGGTGTTGACGCCTGCCTCGCGCACGTCGGCGCGGCTGCGCAGATAGCGCGCATCGGCACGGGCGAACCAGGTCGAGTTGATGTTCATGTCGACACCGACGGTGCCGATCGCGCCCTTGGGCGTGCTCAGGCCGACGTGGTCACCGCCCGGGTTGAGGTCTTCACCGCTGATGTTCGAGTGGTGGTAGCCCAGGCCCAGGAAGGGGCGGAAGGTGTTGTCGATGTCACCGAAGTGGTACTGGCCGCTAAGCGCGATCGGCTGCTGCTCGACGGTGCCGATCTTGCCGGCGTTGCCGCGCACGCGGTGGTCGAACTTGTCCAGCGCGCCCCACAGTTCGGCGCTGATGTTGTCGGTGAAGTTGTACGAGAACGACGCGGTCGGTGCCGGGCCGCCGTCGACTTCGATGCCGTCGTTTGCGCTGTGCTTGGTCGGCTCGAGCAGCGTGGCGCCGCCGACGACCGAGAAACGCTTGCCGGACGCGGTGTCGCCGGCATCCTGCGCGAACGCAACGGACGAGACGGCGAAGCTGGCCAGCGTGGCAAGGGCGAGGATGCGCTTGTTGGACTTCAGCATGGGGTTCTCCTTTTCTTCTTGAATGTCCCGGCCGAACACGCTGGCGCGGGCTGTTGCGTCATGTCGTCGCACGCGGAAGGCGGTGAGACGACCTTCCTCTGCGGGAAGGCGGCGCCATGCTGGCAATCGTTTCCTGAATAGGAGATTTGCAGTTTCTGAAGCGTTCGCAACGCTTCACCGCGTCTTCGGAAATCGCATCGGTCTGTTCAGTCGCAACGCCCTGCTGGCGCGACATCGACACGGGCAACACGCATGAAGCGACCGGGAACGTCGAAATCGCGATGCAGCGTTCCGCGGCGCTGTCGGCAGCCGCGCTTCGGATGTGGCACGCAGGCCCGGCCTTGCGCGAAGGCGCTTTCCGTGCGGCAGGCAACAGTTGGCGCGGGCCCGGCGGCGACGCACAATAGCGGGTCACGAGATGCCCGGAGGGCCGCATGGCCGACCTGAAAGAAGCGCGCGTTCCCGACATTGGCGGGTTTGACGATGTTCCGGTGATCGAGGTGCTGGTCGCCGTCGGTGATTCGGTGTCGGTCGACCAGGGGCTGGTGACGCTGGAGTCGGACAAGGCCACGATGGAAGTGCCTTCGACGGTGGCCGGCGTCATCAAGGAACTGAAGGTCAAGGTCGGCGATGCCCTGTCGGAAGGTAGTGTGGTCGCGATCATCGAGGCCGAAGGCGGCGACGCCGAATCCCAAACGCCCGCCAAGGCCGAAGCGCCCGCGACGTCGGAAGCGAAGCAGCCCGCCGACGAACCGGCGGCCGAGCAGGCCGCACCGGCCGCGAAGGCCGACGCGCCCAAGGCGCAGTCCGGCGGTGGCGGCGCGCAGGAATCGAAGGTGCCCGACATCGGTGGCTACGACGACGTGCCGGTGATCGAGGTGCTGGTGTCGGTCGGTGACACGGTCGAGAAGGACCAGGGCCTGATCACGCTGGAGTCCGACAAGGCCACGATGGAAGTACCGGCCGCCGTCGCCGGCGTCATCAAGGAACTGAAGGTCAAGGTCGGCGATACGCTGTCGGAAGGCAGCGTCGTTGCGATCATCGAGGCCGAAGGCGAGGCCGCGGCCGCTGCGCCGTCGGAACCGGCCGCAGCGCCGGCCAAGCCCAAGGACGATGTCGCCGTCGAGCCCGCTGCGCCGCAGGCGAAAGCGGATCCGATCGCCCAGGCGTCGATCGAGCATCGCCCGCCGGGCGGCGGCAACCCGCCGGTCCGCTTCGATGCCGACGCGATCCTGCCCGACAAGGTGCCCTACGCCAGCCCCGCGGTGCGCCTGTTCGCGCGCGAGCTGGGTGTCGATCTGATGCAGCTCAAGGGCAGCGCCAAGGCCGGCCGCATCGTCCGCGAGGACGTGCAGGCCTACGTCAAGGGCGTGATGCAGGGCGGCGGTGCGAAGGCCGCGGCCGGCGCGCCGGCGGCCGCAGGCGGCGGTCTGAATCTGCTGCCGTGGCCGAAGGTCGACTTCGCCAAGTTCGGCGAGGTCGAGGTCCAGGAGCTGGGCCGCATCCAGAAGATCTCGGCCGCCAACCTCGCCCGCAACTGGGCAATGATTCCGCACGTCACGCAGCACGACGATGCCGACATCACCGATCTCGAAGCGCTGCGGGTGCAACTCAACAAGGAAAACGAGAAGGCCGGCATCAAACTGACCATGCTCGCCTTCCTGATCAAGGCTTCGGTCGCGGTGCTCAAGCAGTATCCGCGCTTCAACAGCTCGCTCGACGCGAGCGGCGAGAACCTGACCCTCAAGAAGTATTTCCACATCGGCTTCGCCGCCGACACGCCCAATGGTCTGGTCGTCCCGGTCATCCGCGACGCCGACAAGAAGGGCGTGCTGGAGATCTCGCAGGAGATGTCCGCGCTGGCGAAGAAGGCGCGCGACGGCAAGCTCGGCCCGGCCGACATGCAGGGCGGCTGCTTCTCGATCAGCTCGCTCGGCGGCATCGGCGGTACCAGCTTCACGCCGATCGTCAACGCGCCGGAAGTGGCGATCCTGGGCGTGTCCAAGTCGGCGATGAAGCCGGTCTGGGACGGCAAGGCCTTCCAGCCGCGCCTGACCCTGCCGCTGTCGCTGTCCTACGACCACCGCGTCATCGACGGCGCCGCCGCCGCGCGCTTCACCGCGACGCTGGCGCAGTTGCTCGGCGACATGCGCCGGGTGCTGCTGTAAGAGCCGTCCAATGTCCGGCTGCGCTTGCCATCTGACGCGCGTGCGGTACTCGGAGGGCGCACGTACCACACGTACGCTGCGCCTCCTGTGCGCCGCGGCGTGGCACCGGGTGGCGCGCGCGGCGGATCCTGAGCGGATTCGACGCCCGAGCCGGTTGCCGGCATGACCGAAACGTCCTCGCGCGAGCGGGCGCGGCTGACGTTGCGCCATGCCGGCATCGCCGACATCCCGGCGATCGTCGCGCTCAGCGAGCGCATCTACGGGCGCGACAACGGCTACACCGCCGAGATGCTCAACGGGCAGATCGCGCAGTTCCCGCAGGGCGTGTTCGTCGCTTACTACGACGATGTCGCCGTGGGTTATTGCGCGACGTTCCGCATCGACGAGCGCGCGGCGATGGCGCCGCATCGCTGGCAGGAAATTTCCGGCGGCGGTTACGCCTCCCGGCACCTGTCGACCGGCGACTGGCTCTACGGCATGGAAGTCTGCGTCGATCCGGCGCACCGCGGACTGCGCATCGGCCGGCGCATGTACGAATTGCGCAAGCGGCTGTGCCAGGACCTCGGTCTGAAGGGCATCGTCTTCGGTGGCCGCCTGCCGGGCTTCGCGCGTCGTGCCAAGCGCTATCGTGGCGACGTGCGCGCGTATGTCGAGGACGTGCGTGCGGGCCGCATCCGGGATCGCGCGCTGAGTTTCCAGTTGCGCAACGGCTTCGAGCTGATCGGCGTGCTGCCGGGCTATCTGCCGCAGGATCTCGAATCGGCCGGCTACGCCGCGCATCTGGTCTGGCGCAATCCCAAGATCGACGCCAACGCAACCACGCGCGGCACCCAGCGCCCGCTGCCCGATTCGGTGCGCGTGGCCACGGTGCAGTACCAGCAGCGCCGCGTGGCCTCGTTCGAGGAATTCGCCACGCAGGTCGAGTACTTCGTCGACATCGCCGCTGATTACCGCGCCGATTTCGTCGTCTTCCCCGAGCTGTTCACGCTGCAATTGCTGTCGGTCGAGAACAAGCCGCTGTCGCCGGTCGATTCGCTGCTCGCGCTGACCGGCTACACCGAGCGATTCGCGCAGCTGCTGTGCGAACTGGCGGTGCGCCACAACATCAACATCATCGGCGGCTCGCATCCCACGCGCACCAGCGACGGCGAAGACGGCAAGGTGCGCAACATCTGCTACGTCGCCTTGCGTGACGGCTCGCTGCATACCCGCGACAAGCTGCATCCCACGCCCAACGAGCGCACCTGGTGGGGCATCGGCGGCGGCGACAGTGCGCAGGCGATCATGACCGACTGCGGGCCGATCGGCGTCATGATCTGCTACGACAGCGAGTTCCCCGAACTCGGCCGGCACCTCGTCGACCAGGGCGCGATGATCCTGTTCGTGCCGTTCTGCACCGACACCCGCGAAGGCTATCTGCGCGTGCGCTACTGCTCGCAGGCGCGTGCGGTGGAGAACCAGTGCTACGTGGTGCTGTCGGGCAACGTCGGCAATCTGCCGGGCGTCAACAACTTCGACATCCAGTACGCGCAGAGCTGCATCCTCACGCCATGCGATTTCCCGTTCGCGCGTGACGGCGTCGCCGCCGACACCACGCCGAACGTCGAGCAGGTCGCCTTCGCCGACCTGCGTCTCAACGATCTCGTCGTCGCCCGCAACGACGGCACCGTGCAGAACCTCAACGACCGCCGCCACGATCTGTATGCGCTGACCTGGGCCCGTCGCCCGGCGTCGCGCATGGCACTGGCCGCCCCCACGCAAACAAGCCCGGAGACTCCCTGATGGCCAAGACCCTCGAACTGACAGTGCCCGACATCGGCGGCTATGACGATGTGCCGGTGATCGAGGTGCTGGTCGCCGTCGGCGACACCGTCGCCCAGGACCAGGGGCTGGTGACGCTGGAATCGGACAAGGCCACGATGGAAGTGCCGGCCACGCAGGCGGGCGTCATCAGGGAACTGAAGGTCAAGGTCGGCGACACGCTGTCGGAAGGCAGCGTGGTCGCGGTGATCGAAGTGGACGGCGAAGCCGGCGATGCTGCGAAGCCGGCAGCGGCGGAGAAGACTGCCGAGAAGAGCGCCGAGAAGACGGCTGAAGCACCGAAGAAGAGCGAAGCGCCCGGCAACAACCCGCCGGTCGCGCGCTCGCACCGTGCACCGGCCGAGCCCGAAGCCGTGCAGGCCGCACCGTCTTCGGGCCGCAAGGCCGATGTCGAATGCCGCATCGTTGTGCTCGGCTCGGGCCCCGGCGGTTACACCGCCGCGTTCCGTGCCGCCGACCTCGATCTCGATACCGTGCTGATCGAACGCTACGACACCCTCGGCGGCGTCTGTCTCAACGTCGGCTGCATTCCGTCGAAGGCGCTGCTGCATGCGGCCGACGTCATCGACCAGGCCCAGCACGCCAGCGACTACGGTGTCGACTTCGGCGCGCCCGAGATCTCGCTCGACAAGCTGCGCAGCTACAAGGAAAAGGTCGTCGGTCAGCTGACCAAGGGCCTGTCCGGCATGGCCAAGCAGCGCAAGGTGCGCGTGGTCGCCGGCACCGGCACCTTCGTGTCGCCGAACGAGATCGAAGTCGCGGGCAGCGACGGCAAGACCACCCTGGTGCGTTTCGAGCAGTGCATCATCGCCGCCGGTTCCCAGGCGCTCAAACTGCCCGGCTTTCCGTGGGACGACCCGCGGGTCATGGACTCGACCGACGCGCTGGAACTGGCCGAAGTGCCCAAGCAGCTGCTGGTCGTCGGCGGCGGCATCATCGGCCTGGAAATGGCCACCGTGTATCGCGCGCTGGGATCGAACGTCACCGTCGTCGAGCTCGCCGACCAGCTGATGCCCGGTGCCGACAAGGATCTGGTCAAGCCGCTGGCCGACCGCCTGAAGAAGCAGGGCGTGTCGGTGCATCTCAAGACCAAGGTCGTCGAGGCCAAGCCCGAGAAGACCGGCATCGTCGTCGAATTCGACGGCGAGAACATCCCCGACACCAAGCTGTTCGATCGCGTGCTGGTCGCCGTGGGCCGTTCGCCCAACGGCGGCAAGATCGGCGCAGACAAGGCTGGCGTGCGCGTGGGCGAGCGCGGCTTCATCAGCGTCGATGCGCAGATGCGCACCAACGTGCCGCACATCTTCGCCATCGGTGATCTCGTCGGTCAGCCGATGCTCGCGCACAAGGCGACGCACGAAGGCAAGCTCGCGGCCGAAGTCGCCGCCGGCGAGAAGAAGGAGTGGGTGGCGCGGGTGATTCCGTCGGTGGCGTATACCGACCCGGAAATCGCGTGGGTCGGCATCACCGAAACCGAGGCCAAGGCCAAGGGTCTGAAGGTCGGCGTGGGCAAGTTCCCGTGGGCCGCCAGCGGCCGCGCGATCGGCCTGGGCCGCACCGAGGGCTTCACCAAGCTGGTGTTCGACGAGGCCACGCATCGCATCGTCGGCGCGGGCATCGTCGGTGTGCATGCCGGGGATCTGATCGCCGAGGCCGCACTGGCCATCGAAATGGGCGCCGAAGTCGCCGACATCGGCCACACCATTCACCCGCATCCGACCCTGAGCGAGTCGGTGGCGATGGCGGCAGAGGTCTACGACGGCACGATCACCGATCTCTACATCCCTAAGAAGAAGTAATCGCTTCTTTGCAGGAGCGCGCTCGCGCGCGAAGGGCTTTCGCGCAGGATGCCTCTCGCGCCAGCGCACTCCTGCAGATACAAAAAAGCCCCGGCATGCCGGGGCTTTTTCGTGTCGAGATCGACGGGATCAGAAGCGGAACGTCACACCGGCCATCGGGCCATGCACCTTCAGATCACCCGTGACCCTGCCAGAGTACGGGAACGGGCCTGCATCGATGCCTTCGGGCGCACGCGCGGTGCCGCGATAGTCGTCCGAAAGCTTCAGGCGGAACCAGTCGTAGCCGGCGTGGATGCCGATGCGCTCGCTGATCATGTATTCGACCAGCAGGCCGCCGCGCTCGAAGTGGCCGCGCTCGTCGAGGAAGTCGCCCCAGCGCGTGTCGAGGTACTGGGCTTCCAGGCTGACCGTCCAGCGATCGGCCGGAATCCAGCTCAGGCGGGTGTGCAGGCCGGGCGAGAAACCGTCACGCTTCCAGTTGACCTCTTCGAACTGTGCATCGATCAGATCGGTGTCGGTGGACACACCGTTCGCGAACGCCTCGAGCTCGGCGTAGGTCACGCCCAGGCCGAGACCCCACTCGAAATTTTCGCTTTTGACGACGGCGTATTCGTAGTTGAGGCTGGCCAGGTTGAAGGACAGGCGGCCGTCGATGCGCGCGCCGGGAACTTCGATCGCCTCTCCGCCCGGCAGGATGGTGCCGGTGTCGAGCACGTTGCCGCCGTACTCCCAGGCCTCGTTGCGCCGGTAATCGTAGTAGTTGCCGACCAACGCCTGGCGTTCGCTGATGCGGAAGCCGATCGCGCCGCGCGGACGCCACTCGCGACCGGTGTCGAAACTTTCGTTGAAGTCGAACGTCGCCGAGTCGGTTCCGTCGGTGACCGCGCCGTTGCCCGAGAAGCCCAGTTCGGCCTCGGGGTTGAAGGCGCTCAGGCGCAGGACGAAACGGTCGTCGCGGCTCTGGGCCTGGGCCGCAGTGGCAACGGAAGCGAGGATGGCGGTGGACAGCAGGGCAAGGACGAGGCGAGGCGCGGGTCGTGACATCGTGGCGGGTCTTTGGGAGAGAGGCCGCCGATGGTCGTTAACGGTGAGTCTTTCCGACGTGAAGCCGCTCACTGGGCGACGTTCGCGCACTTTTCACGACGTCGCGTGCCAGAGCGGGGGTGCGCCACGGACCCGGCAAAAAAAGAGCCCCGGCGGCGGGCCGGGGCTCGGGTGACGATCTGCAGACGGGACCGACGAGGAAGGACGGCAGATCGGGCACGCGGAATAGGACCGGCTGGATGCTGGAAAGTTCCGCCGAAATTGCGGGAAAATCCTGAATACGCGCTGCGATCGGAGGCGATGCGCTAAGCGGCTGGACGCCCATGCGCCGGGACGTTCTGCAGTTGTCCCGCAAATGACGCCGCTGCTATACTTCGGCGGCTCGACGGGGCCGTTTAGACGTGCCTCGTACCCTCCAGATACCCGGAATTCGAAGTGTTGACGTCCGTCGCTGCAGGTCGGCGGCTGGCACAGCGCGCAATCGCCTGGCAGGCGGTCGCGATCGCGGTGACGGCGCTGGCCTTCCTTGTGAAGGGAGTTCCCTGGGCGCTGGCGGCGGGCCTCGGTGGCGCGGCGATCGCGCTCGGTGGCTGGCTGTCGAGCGTGGTGGCACTGGGGGGCGGGGTCAATCCTTCGGCAGGCGCGCTGGCGCGGCTGCTGGCAGGGGTGGCGTTGAAGTGGGTCGTGGCGCTGGCGGTGTTGTGGCTGGGCGTGGGGGTGGCGGGCTTGCCGCCGGTCCCGATGCTCGCCGGGGTCATCGTCGCGCTCTTCGCGCAGTTGCTCGCAATGGCCCGGCCGCTGGCCAGGCACTGAAAGACACAATCACCAGGCTAAGGTTTTCGATCTCATGGCAGCTGATGCGGAACTGACCCCAACCAGCTACATCCAGCACCATCTGCAGAACCTCACCGCGTCCGTGGGCGAGGGCGGCTTCTGGACGCTGCACGTCGACACGCTGATCACCGCGCTGCTGATGGGCGCTCTGATGGTGTTCGCCTTCTGGCTGGCGACGCGCAAGGCGACCGCCGGCGTGCCGGGCAAGTGGCAGGCCTTCGTCGAAATCTGCCTGGAGTTCGTCGACAAGCAGGCCCGCGACACCTATCACGGTTCCAGCAAGCTCGTGACGCCGATCGCGATCACGCTGTTCTTCTGGATCCTGCTGATGAACCTGCTGAAGATGATTCCGGCGGATTTCATCGCCAAGCCGCTCGAACTGCTGGGCGTGGGCTACTGGAAGCCGGTGCCGACCGCCGACGTCAACGCCACGCTCGGTCTGTCGCTCAGCGTGTTCTTCCTGACGATCTTCTTCGCGCTGCGCGCCAAGGGCGTGGGCGGCATGTCGAAGGAGTTCCTGTTCGCGCCGTTCGGCAAGTGGATGGTGCCGTTCAATCTGATCCTCAACATCGTCGAGTGGCTGAGCAAGCCGATTTCGCTGGCGATGCGACTGTTCGGCAACATGTTCGGCGGCGAGATCGTGTTCCTGCTGATCTGGGTCCTCGGCGGCGCGAGCCTGCTGGGCGTGCTCGGCGGCGGCGTGCTCGGCCTGGGCTGGATGCTGTTCCACCTGCTGGTCATTCCGCTGCAGGCCTTCATTTTCATGATGCTGTCGATCGTCTACCTCAGCCTGGCCGAGGACGACCACTGACCGGCGGCATCACGCGACACCGCTTTCGTTCCAACCCATCCCAAGTTCCACCCTTAACAAGCAATCCGCTCCGGAGAAAACAATGGAAATCGCACTGACCTCGTTCGCCCAGATCCAGGCTTCGACCGTTCTGGCCATCGGCATCATGATCGGCCTGGCTGCGCTGGGTGCGGGTCTGGGCCTGGCCATCATGGCCGGCAAGTTCCTCGAGTCGGCCGCGCGCCAGCCGGAGCTGATCCCGGTGCTGCAGGTCCGCATGTTCATCACCGCCGGCCTGATCGACGCCGCGTTCATCATCTCGGTCGCCGTCGGCCTGCTGTTCGCGTTCGCTTCGCCGTTCGTCGGTCCGATCGCCGCGCAGATCGCGGGCTGATCCACGCTGACGCTTCCGGTGCGGCCTGCCTCGCGCATGGCCGCTCCGGCGGATGACAGGGGGCGCGTCCGCGCGCCCGACCCTTCACGACAGGCAGTCACACGTCCATGAATATCGGTCTGACCCTCATTGCCCAGGCGATCGCATTCGCCGCCCTGATCTGGATCATCGCGACCAAGATCTGGCCGCCGCTGCTCAATGCGATCGAAGAGCGCCAGAAGAAGATCGCCGAAGGTCTGGCTGCGGCGGACAACAGCCAGCGCGCCCTCGCGCAGGCGCAGGAAACCGCCAACGAAGAACTCAAGGCCGCGCGTGCGAAGGCCAACGAGATCATCGAACAGGCGCACCAGCGCGGTAACCAGATCGTCGAGGCCGCCAAGGCCGAAGCGGTCACCGAAGGCCTGCGCCAGAAGGCGGTGTTCGACGCCGAACTGCTGGCCTCGGCCACCCGTGCCCGTGAGGATCTGCGTCGCCAGGTGTCCGCACTGGCCGTGACCGGCGCCGAGCGTCTGCTCAAGCGCGAGATCGACGCCAACGCCCACAAGGCGCTGCTCGACGAACTCGCCGCGGAGATCTGAGTCCATGTCGATCACGCTCGCCCGCCCGTATGCCCGTGCCGCATTTGCGATCGCGCGTGACGGCGGACAGTTCGCGTCCTGGTCGGATGCGCTGGCCTTCTCGGCCCGCGTCGCCGCCGATCCGCAGGCATCGGTGCTGCTCGCGCATCCGGCTCTGTCGCACGATGACGCCGTCGCCCTGCTCGCACCCGAGGGTGCGGACGAAGCGTTCGCCAGTTTCCTCGGCCTGCTCGCCAGCAACGGCCGTCTGCCGCAGCTGCCCGAGATCGCCGGTCTGTACGAAGAACTGCGTGCCGAAGCCGAGCACATCGTGCTGGCCACGGTGACCTCGGCAGCCGAGCTGCCCGATGCGGAAGTGGAGCAGATCCGCGCCGCGCTCAAGCGTCGTTTCGGTCGCGAGGTCCAGGTCGAGACGGCCGTGGACGCGTCGCTGATCGGCGGCGCGGTGATCTCGGCCGGCGACGTGGTGATCGACGGCTCGCTCAAGGGCAAGCTGGCGCGCCTGCAGTCCGCGCTGACGCACTGACACGATTTTCAATTGCAACGTCGGCGGCGACGCCGGCTCAAGGGAACCCCCGATGGCTACCACGCAACTCAATCCTTCCGAGATCAGCGAGCTGATCAAGTCCCGCATCGAGAAGGTCAAGCTGTCTGCCGAATCGCGCAACGAAGGCACCGTGACCTCGGTCGCCGACGGCATCGTGCGTCTGCACGGCCTGGCTGACGTCATGCAGGGAGAAATGATCGAACTGCCGAACAACACGTTCGCGCTGGCCCTCAACCTCGAGCGCGACTCGGTCGGCGCCGTGGTGCTGGGTGACTACGAGCACCTGCGCGAAGGCGACGTGGCCAAGACCACCGGCCGCATCCTTGAGGTGCCGGTCGGTCCGGAAATGCTCGGCCGCGTGGTCAACGCGTTGGGCGAGCCGATCGACGGCAAGGGCCCGATCGACGCCAAGCTCAGTGCGCCGGTCGAGCGCGTCGCGCCGGGCGTGATCTGGCGCAAGTCGGTCGACCAGCCGGTGCAGACGGGCTACAAGTCGGTCGACGCGATGATCCCGATCGGCCGCGGCCAGCGCGAGCTGGTCATCGGCGACCGCCAGACCGGCAAGACCGCGATGGCCATCGACGCGGTGATCAACCAGAAGAACACCGGCATCAAGTGCGTGTACGTGGCGATCGGCCAGAAGGCCTCGACCGTCGCCAACATCGTGCGCAAGCTCGAAGAGAACGGCGCGTTGGCACACACCGTCGTCGTCGCCGCGACCGCGTCCGAATCGGCCGCCATGCAGTACATCTCGGCCTACGCCGGTTGCACGATGGGCGAGTACTTCATGGACCGCGGCCAGGACGCGCTGATCGTGTACGACGATCTGTCCAAGCAGGCCGTCGCCTACCGTCAGATCTCGCTGCTGCTCAAGCGTCCGCCGGGCCGCGAAGCCTACCCGGGCGACGTGTTCTACCTGCACTCCCGTCTGCTCGAGCGCGCAGCGCGCGTGTCGGAGGAGTACGTGGAGCAGTTCACCAAGGGTGAAGTGAAGGGCCAGACCGGTTCGCTGACCGCGCTGCCGATCATCGAGACCCAGGCCGGCGACGTCTCCGCGTTCGTGCCGACCAACGTGATCTCGATCACCGACGGCCAGATCTTCCTGGAAACCGACCTGTTCAACGCCGGCATCCGCCCGGCCGTGAACGCCGGTATTTCGGTGTCGCGCGTCGGTGGTTCGGCGCAGACCAAGATCATCAAGAAGCTCTCGGGCGGCATCCGCATCTCGCTCGCCCAGTACCGTGAGCTGGCGGCGTTCGCGCAGTTCGCCTCGGACCTCGACGAAGCCACCCGCAAGCAGCTCGAGCGCGGTCAGCGCGTCACCGAGCTGATGAAGCAGAAGCAGTACAAGCCGATGTCGATCGCGCACCAGGCGCTGACGATCTACGCCGTCAACGAGGGCTACCTCGACGACGTGCCGGTCGCCAAGCTGCTCGCGTTCGAAGAAGGCCTGCACGCGCACTTCGACAACACCGCAGGTGAGCTGGTCGCCAAGATCAACCAGACCGGCGGCTGGAACGACGAGATCGAAGGCGCCTTCAAGCAGGGCATCTCCGAGTTCAAGACCACGGGCTCTTACTGAGCCCGTGATTGGTGATTCGTGATTGGTGATTCGTAACAGCAACTGCAACAGCAAGGTGTCGTGACGCAACGTGATCCGCTTTGTCGAATCACCAGTCGCGAATCACCAATCACAGCGAGCGGAGCGAGCTAAATGGCCGGCGGCAGAGAAATCAAGACCAAGATCAAGAGCGTGCAGAACACCCGCAAGGTGACGCGCGCGCTCGAGATGGTCTCCGCGTCGAAGATCCGCAAGGCGCAGGAGCGGATGAAGGCATCGCGTCCGTATGCGAATGCGATGAAGCAGCTGATCGGGCATCTGGCCCAGGCCAGCAGCGAGTTCCAGCATCCGTATCTGGTCGAGCGCGAGGTCAAGCGCGTCGGTTACATCGTCGCGTCCTCGGATCGCGGCCTGGCCGGCGGCCTGAACAACAACATGTTCCGCAAGCTGCTCGGTGAGATCCGCGCCTGGCACGACAAGGGCGTGCAGGTCGACGTGGTCACGATCGGCCAGAAGGCGACGGTGTTCTTCCGCCGTCTGAAGGTGGACATGCTCGCCAGCGTGACCCACATCGGTGACACGCCGGAAGTCGAGCAGCTGGTCGGCATCATCAAGGTCATGCTCGACGGCTATACCGACGGGCGATTGGACCGCGTGTTCCTGGCCTACAACCATTTCGTCAACACGATGACCCAGAAGGCCAGCTTCGATCAGCTGCTGCCGCTGCCGGCATCGGACACGAAGGTGGTCAAGCACGACTGGGACTACATCTACGAGCCGGACGCCGAATCAGTGCTCGGCCACGTGCTCACGCGCTACATCGAATCGCTCGTCTACCAGGCGGTGATGGAGAACGTGGCCTCCGAACATGCTGCGCGCATGGTCGCGATGAAGGCAGCGAGCGACAACGCCACCAAGCTGATCGACACGCTCAAGCTGGTCTACAACAAGGCCCGCCAGGCGGCGATCACCCAGGAAATCTCCGAGATCGTCGGCGGAGCTGCCGCGGTCTGAAAGCGGTGATTCGTGATTGGTAATTGGTGATCCGGACAGGCAGCGAACCGCGCGCCCACGAATCACGAATGACGAATCACCAATCACGAAATCCATCCGGATGGCGCAGGCCATCAGAGCAGAACAAGTTAACCGGAGCGACAACAATGAGTCAGGGCAAGATCGTTCAGATCATCGGCGCGGTCGTCGACGTCGAGTTCGCACGCAACGAAGTACCGAAGGTCTACGACGCACTGAAGGTCGACGGCACCGAAATCACGCTGGAAGTCCAGCAGCAGCTCGGCGACGGCATCGTGCGCGCGATCGCGCTCGGTTCGACCGACGGCCTGAAGCGCAACCTGGTCGCCACCAACACCGGCCGCGGCATCGCGGTGCCGGTCGGCACCGGTACGCTGGGCCGCATCATGGACGTCCTCGGTCGCCCGATCGACGAAGCCGGTGACGTGCAGGCTTCCGACCACTGGGAAATCCATCGTGCGGCCCCGTCGTACGAGGACCAGGCCTCGACCACCGAGCTGCTCGAGACCGGCATCAAGGTCATCGACCTGATGTGCCCGTTCGCCAAGGGCGGCAAGGTCGGCCTGTTCGGCGGCGCCGGCGTCGGCAAGACCGTCAACATGATGGAACTCATCAACAACATCGCCAAGGCGCACGAAGGTCTGTCCGTGTTCGCCGGCGTGGGCGAGCGTACCCGCGAGGGCAACGACTTCTACCACGAGATGAAGGACTCCAACGTCCTCGACAAGGTGGCGATGGTCTACGGACAGATGAACGAGCCGCCTGGCAACCGCCTGCGCGTCGCGCTGACCGGCCTGACGATGGCCGAGTACTTCCGCGACGAGAAGGACGAGTCGGGCAAGGGCAAGGACGTGCTGCTGTTCGTCGACAACATCTACCGCTACACGCTGGCCGGTACCGAAGTGTCGGCGCTGCTCGGCCGCATGCCGTCGGCCGTGGGCTACCAGCCGACGCTCGCCGAGGAAATGGGCGTGCTGCAGGAGCGCATCACCTCGACCAAGTCGGGTTCGATCACCTCGATCCAGGCCGTCTACGTGCCCGCGGACGACCTGACCGACCCGTCGCCGGCGACGACCTTCGCCCACCTCGACTCGACGGTGACGCTGAGCCGCAACATCGCCTCGCTGGGCATCTACCCGGCGGTCGATCCGCTGGACTCGACCAGCCGCCAGATGGACCCCAACGTCATCGGCACCGAGCACTACGACACCGCGCAGCGCGTGCAGTCCACGCTCCAGAAGTACAAGGAGCTCAAGGACATCATCGCGATCCTGGGCATGGACGAGCTGTCGGAAGAAGACAAGCAGGCCGTGTCGCGCGCCCGCAAGATCGAGCGCTTCTTCTCGCAGCCCTTCCACGTGGCCGAAGTCTTCACCGGCTCGCCGGGCAAGTACGTGCCGCTGAAGGAAACCATCCGCGGCTTCAAGGGCATCGTCGACGGCGAGTACGACCACCTGCCCGAGCAGGCGTTCTACATGGTCGGCAGCATCGACGAAGCGGTCGAGAAGGCGAAGAAGATCGCCGCGTAAGCGACGGTCTTCCGTGATTCGCGGATCGGTGATGGGTGATTCGGAAACAGCGCGTGCCCTCCGGTATGAGCGACGTCGGCTTCTTCCAATCACGAATCACGAATCACCAATCACGTTGAACGAGCAGAGCGAGAGAAGATGACCACCACCATCCGTTGCGACATCGTCAGCGCCGAGGCCGAGATCTTCCACGGTGAGGCGACCCTGGTCGTGGCGACCGGCGAGATCGGCGAGCTCGGCATCGCGCCGCGCCACGCACCGCTGATCACCCGCCTCAAGCCCGGCAAGGTTGTCGTGACCCAGCCCAACGGCGAGGTGCTCGATTTCGCCATCGGTGGCGGCATCCTCGAGGTGCAGCCGCAGGTCGTGACGATCCTCGCCGACACCGCGATCCGTGCCGACGACATCGACGAGGCTGCAGTGAAGGCCGCCAAGGACGAGGCCGAGCGCATCCTGGCCGGCCGCGGCGAGGCGATGGATGTCGCCGAGGCGCAGCAGAAGCTCGCCGAAGCGGTTGTCCAGCTGCAGGCACTCGAGCGCTTGCGCAAGAACCTCAAGCACTGAACGCTGCGGGCCTCGCGCCCGTGCCGGTTTCGCACTCGACCCCGCTCCGGCGGGGTCGTTGCGTTTCGGAGCGGCCGATGCGCGACGGTCAACGTCAGCGCTTGTAGATCCAGTAGCGCGACACGAAGAACCCGACGATGCCGAGCGCGATCTCGATCGCCGGCTTGGCCAGCCACACCCATTTGAGCCCGAGCACATCGTCGATCTGGGTCATCGCCCAGGTGCTGAGCAATGTGGTGGTCACCCACATCACCATGAAACGCTGGAACTGCGTGGTGCCTACTGTCGTGCGATCGCCCGCGAAGGTCCATTTGCCGTTGAGCCAGAAGCCGAGCAGCGCGCCGGTGATGCGACCCAGCACATTCGCAGGCGCCACGGGCAAGCCCACATGCGTCAGTCCCACGACCACGCCCCAGTCGACCAGCCACTGCAGCAGGCCGATCACGAGATAGTCGCGACCCTGGCGGGTGAGACTCATGGCGTCAGATGCTCCATGCGCGAATGGTAAGCCCGCGATGTGGGCACGGCGGCATGCTACGCAGCGGTTCGTTAGAATTTCCTGCATTCCACGCAGAGCTTTCCGCATGACCGCACCGTTGCACGTCGTCATCCTCGCCGCAGGCGAGGGCAAGCGCATGAAATCGTCGCTGCCCAAGGTGCTGCAGAAGATCGCCGGGCGCCCGATGCTGTGGCATGTGGTGGAGGCGGCGCGTGCGCTGGCACCGGCCGGCATCCACATCGTGTACGGCCATCGCGGTGAGCAGGTTCGGGAGGCCTTTGCCGACCAGCCGGACCTGCACTGGTCCGAGCAGCGCGAACAACTCGGTACCGGCCACGCGGTGCGCCAGGCCATGCCCCAGGTGCCCGATGGCGCGCAGGTGCTGGTGCTCTACGGCGACGTGCCGCTGCTGCGCAGCGACACGCTGCGCCGGCTGGTCGGTATCGAGGGCCGGCTGGCGGTGCTGGCCGCACAACTCGAGGACCCGAGTGGTTACGGCCGCATCGTGCGTGACTCCGAAGGCCACGTCGGCGCGATCGTCGAGCACAAGGATGCCGACGACGAGCAGCGCCGCATCGATCTGGTCAACACCGGCATCCTCGCCGCCGAGGCGACCGCGCTCAAGGCGTGGCTTGCGCGGCTGTCGTCGGACAACGCGCAAGGCGAGTACTACCTGACCGACGTCTTCGCGATGGCGGCCGACGAATACAGCGCAGCCCAGATCGTCATGGTCGACGACGCACTCGAAGCCGAGGGCGCCAACGATCCCTGGCAGCTGTCGCAGCTCGAACGGGCCTGGCAGTTGCGTGCGGTCAAGGCCTTGTGCGCGGCGGGGGCGCGGTTCGCCGATCCGGCACGCGTCGATATCCGGGGCGAGGTGATCGTCGGCACCGATGTGGAGATCGATGTCGACGTGGTGTTCGAAGGCCGCGTCGCACTCGGGGATGGCGTGCGCATCGGGCCGTTCTGCCGGCTCCGGGATGTGGGCCTGGGCGAGGGCACCGAGGTGCGTGCGCATTGCGACCTCGAAGGCGTGCGCGCCGAAGGCGCGGTGACCATCGGCCCCTTCGCGCGCCTGCGACCGGGCACGATACTCGCCGACGGCGTACACATCGGCAATTTCGTCGAAACCAAGAACAGCACGCTGGGCGTCGGCAGCAAGGCCAATCACCTCACGTATCTGGGGGACGCGGAGATCGGCGCGGGCAGCAACATCGGCGCCGGCACGATCACCTGCAACTACGACGGCGCGAACAAGTCGAAGACCGTTATCGGTGACCGCGCCTTCATCGGCTCGAATGCATCACTGGTCGCGCCCGTGCGGATCGGCGACGACGCGACGACGGCCGCCGGCTCGGTGATCGTCAACGACGTGCCCGACGGCAAACTCGCCGTCGCGCGTGGTCGCCAGAGCATCATCGAAGGTTGGGCGCGGCCGAAGAAGCGCTGAGCGTCAATCGACGCGGCGATAGCTGTCCGCCGCCGGTGACCAGCGGTACAGATCGCCGCCGCGATCCCCGCGTTCGCGCACCCGCAGATCCCTGTAGCCGTGATGCACGCGGGGTTCGACGATGAGAACACGGGCCCAGTCCTCGATGTGGTGTTCGCGCGTGCCGTCGGGATTCCAGTCGCCGGCGATATCGCGGTGCATCGACATGCCTGCGCCGAACACCAGTTCGAGCGCACCGTCGCGCAACTCGAACAGATACAGCGCCGACCAGAATCCGCCGCCACCGGCATAGCCTTCCGACCAGACACCGCGCAGGCCCAGTGCCGGTGGACTGTCCGGCGAGAGGTGATAGACGGCGAGATCGAAGCGCTCCCACCGCTGGGGCATTGGGGACTCTCCGGCCTCCTCCATCTGCAGGGGCGAGCCGGGCTCCCAGCTGAGCATTGGCCATTCGACGTCGGTGTCGAGTCGCAGGCGGGATACGAGTCGCACAGCGCCGCCGTCGTCTACGCGCAGGACGCCGAGCATCTGCGCGCCATCGCCGGTCTCGCAACGTGATTCGCTCCGCACCGGAGGTGCGTCCCCGTAGCAGGCGAGGGCCACGATGTGGCCGGGATACTGCGCCCACTGCCGCGCTCCCAGCAGCGTGATCCGCGCGGGCGGAATTTCCGGTAACAGGAGCTGTGTCAGCAGTTCGCCATCCAGACCGGCGAGGTCACGCGTGCCCAGATGGTCGGGCGCCGGGCGGCCCTCCATCTGTTCGGCCCAGACGGCCTTCGCCTCCGGGCTCTTCAGCAACCCCGGGACGTCGTCGAGGCTGCCGGCGTTCTGCGACAACGCGGGGCCGGCGATGAAGGCAAGCGCGCTCAGCGCGATGGTCCAGGGTGGAGTTCGCATACAGCGTGCTCGCGGGCGGGCGCCCGATTCTGCCTGAAGCAGATGACGCCGACCGGACTCAGTCCGGCAGCACCAGCGACACGCACAAGCCCCCGCCGTCGCGGTTGAGCAGGGCGATGCGGCCGCCGTGGGCTTCGGCGATCTCGCGTGCGAGCGCCAGGCCGAGGCCGGTGCCATTGCGCTTGGTCGAGTAGAACGGCAACAGCGCATTGGACAGCACGGCCTCGTTCATGCCCGGGCCCCGGTCGAGCACGTCGATCCGCCAGCCGTCCGCGATGCGGCGCAGCGCCAGCGCCACCTGCGCCGGATCGCCATCCGCCTCGTGGGCATTGCGCAGCAGGTTGAGCAGCGCCTGTTCGAGTTGCGCGACGTCGAACGCGGCGCCCGCCGTGTCGTCGACGGGGGCGGCGTCGGCAAACGGCACCTGCGTTCGCAACTGGTCGAGAAATGCGCGCCAGCGCACATGGGTACGCCGGGGCGCGGGCAGCTTGGCGAAATGCGCGTAGCCGCGAATGAAACCTTCCAGATGCCGCGCGCGCTCCTCGATCGTGCGCAGCGCGTCGGGCAGACGCGCGGTCTGTCCGCGACGCAGCAGCTCGCTGCCCGAATGCGCGAGCGATGCGATCGGCGCCAGGGAGTTGTTGAGTTCGTGGCTGATGACGCGGATGACCTTCTTCCACGTCTGCACTTCCTGGCGCCGCAGTTCGGTGGTCATCTGGCGCAGCAGCAACAGCTCGTGACGACGCCCGTTGAGACGGAAATGCCGCCGCGACAGGTGGTGGATTTCTTCGTCCTCCCCATCGCCGACGGTGAACAGCCCGTCGCCACCGCGCGCGAACGCATCCACCAGTGCCGCCGGTGCATCGGCGAGGAGCGCAGCGAACGACTGGCCCTCGAGGCGGCGTCCACCACCGAGCGCACGGCGCGCAGCGAAGTTGGCATGCACCACGTGGTCATTGGGATCGAGCAGCAGCATCGCGACCGGCGTGTTCTGCACCATCGTGTCGAGCAGCAGCTCGCGCTGCACCAGCGACAGGCGTTGCGCGCGCAGGGTTTCGCCCAGTTCGTTGTGCGCGGCGACGAGTTCGTGCAACGCGCCGGTGCCGTGCCACGACAGGCTGAAGCCGTAGTCGCCGTCGCGGTAGCTCGCGACCGTGCCCGCCAGGGCACGGAACAGGGCATGCGCCGGTGCGAGTGCGCGCACCGTCAGCCATGTGAGCGAGGGTACGGTCAGGCACACGGCCACGCCGATCGCAGCCCACGGCGACAGCCAGCGCTGCAGCAGCAGGGCGAGACCGCCGCCCAGCGCCACGTGCGCCAGCGCGATCGCAACGAGCACGACGGGCACGGGCAGTCGCTGTCGCCAGCGCATGTCAGTCGCGGCGGATGCCGAGGCGATCAAGGCGCCGGTACAGCGCCTGCCGCGACAGTCCCAGCTCGCTCGCGGCCTGTGCGAGCACGCCACCGCTGCGCGCCAGTGCTGCCTCGATCTCGCTGCGGTCGGGCTCGCGCTCGCGCGCGTCCACATCCGGCGGGTGGGCGGCGGGCATGGGCAGGGCGAGATCGGCAGCGCCGATGCGTGCCTCGCGTGCCAGCAGTTCGGCGCGCTGGATCACATTGCGCAACTCGCGCACATTGCCGGGCCACGCGTGCCGGAGCAGGGCGCGTTCGGCGTCTTCGGACAAGGGCTTGCGACCGGCGAGGAAATGCCGCGCCAGCGGCAGGATGTCGCGAGGCCGCTGCGCCAGCGGCGGCAGTCGCAGTTCGATGCCGTTGAGCCGGTAGTAGAGATCTTCGCGGAAGCGACCGTCGGCGATCATGGCCGGCAGGTCGGCATTGGTCGCACTGAGCACACGCACCGACACGCTGCGTTCGCGGTGGCCGCCCAGACGCGCGAAGCGTCCGGTCTCGAGGACCCGGAGCAGCTTGACCTGGCCCGACGGTGGCAACGTGCCGATCTCGTCGAGAAACAGCGTGCCGCCGTCGGCCGCCTCGAAGCGACCTTCGCGCGCGCGGGTCGCGCCGGTGTAGGCGCCGACCTCGGCACCGAACAGTTCGGCCTCGACCAGTTCGTTCGGAAGGGCGCCGCAGTTGACCGCGACGAAGGGGCCGTCGCGCACGGTCGAATTGGCGTGGAGGATTTCGGCGTATTTCTCCTTGCCGCTGCCGTTGGGACCGGTGATCAGCACCGGTAACGGCGAGGCCGCGACCTGCAGCGCCAGCGACAGCGTCGCCTCGCTGGACGGATCGTCCCAGACCAGGCCGCGCAGGTCGCGTCCTTCGACCAGTGCATCACGTCGGCGACGGTCGCCGCGGGTGCGGGCGTCGAGTTCGCGTCGCGTCGCCGACAGCTCCAGCAGCGTGTTGACAGTCGCCAGCAGCTTGCCGTCGTCCCAGGGCTTGCCGAGGTAATCGGCCGCGCCGGAGCGGATCAGTTCGACCGCCGACTCCAGACGCGTCCACGCGGTCAGCAGCACCACGGGCAGGTCGGGATCGAAGCGGCGGATCTCGTGAAATAAGGCCACACCTTCCTCGCCCGAGGTGGTGTCGGCGTGGAAGTTCATGTCCTGCACGACCAGATCGATGCCGCCGGCGCGCAGGCGGTGAATGCCGGCCTCGGGAGTCGCCGCATGTTCGCAGGCGATGTCGTGCAGCGAGAACAGCACCTCCAGCGCGGTGGCCACGGCGGGGTTGTCGTCGATGACGAGGATCGTGGACATCGGCATTCGCTTGCGGAAGAGGGCATGGTCGTCGCCGACCGGCGCTTGCGCAACCGGCGGACGACGCGTGAATCAGATGCTGCGCGTGGCGACCGCCGGCGGCACCGACGCTGCACGGCGCGCCGGCCAGTAGACCGCGATCTGGCCCAGCAGCCACAGCGCGATCGCGCCGATCGGCAGGTACATCAGCGGCAGCCGGCCCAGTTCGTAGCGCGACATCATCAACTGGTTGAGTCCGTAGGCGAACAGCATGCCCAGCCCGATGCCCATCGTGGCCAGCAGGAAGTTCTCCACCTGGAAGTAGCGCAGGATCTGCGCGCGCGTTGCACCGAGCGCGCGGCGGATGCCGATCTGCTTGTTGCGCTGCTGCACCCAGAAGCTCGCCAGGCCGACGATGCCCAGCGCGGTCACCACCAGCAGCGCGACGCACACCACGACCAGCAGCATCGCCATGGCGCGGTCCTCGCGGTAGTAGTGCGCGCGCATGTCGGTCATCAGGTCCGCATTGACCGCAACGCGGTTCGGGTCGATCTGCTTGAGCGCGGCGACGGCCGCGTCGAGCACCTGCCGGCGCTGCGCCGGGTCGGTCCGGATCACGTAGTTGTTGCCGTTCGAGTCGTCGCGGATCGGCAGCAGCATCGTTGCATTGCCGGGGCCGGTGCCGTCATTGGGCATCGCCAGGGTCTCGACGACGCCGATGATCGGGATCGGTGCATTGCCCCAGCTGTAGATCTGTTTGCCGATGGCATCCTGGCCCGGGAAGAGGCGCTCGGCCATCGCCCGGTTGACGATCACCGCCGGCACCCGCGCCGCCTCGCCCGCACGTTCGATGTCGGCGCTGTTGACGAACTCGTTGGCCGTGAACCGGCGGCCGGCGACCAGCTGCAGACCGAAGGTATCGAGCAGATCTTCGCTGCCCAGGTAACCCGAAGCGAGGATGGTGTTGTCGCGCTGGTCGGGCGTCAGGCGCACGCCACTGGTGGAGCTGCTGTTGCCGTAGGGCACCTGGGTGACGATGGCGACGTTGCGCACGCCGGGCAGCGCACGCAGGGCGGCGAGGTCTCGATCCACCGCCGCGCGCCGGTCGACCGACCCGCTCTCGTCGATGCTGGGCATCTGGATACGCAGCAGTTCTTCCTCCACCGTGCCGCTCGGGCGCGCCATGTGGTCGAGCCGGCGGTCGATGAGGTAGATCGCGTTGCAGATGATCGCGCAGGCCAGCGCGATCTCGATCACGATCAGTGCGGCCGCGGTCTTGTGCCGGCGCAGTGTCGAGAGAATGGGGCGGATATCCATGGAAGTCCTCGGGGAAGTCGGGGTCACTGCGACTTGAGCTGGATCGCGGGCGTCACCTGCATCGCCCGCCACGCGGGCAACAACCCGGCGAGCAGACTGGCGACGATCGACAGCGCGAAGGTCGTCAGCAGCATCGTGGTGTCGAGCCTGGCGAGTTCGGCGTAGCTGCTCGGGTTCTGGCGCACTGCCCACAGGCCCAGCAGCGCGAGGCCCAGTCCGGCCACACCGCCGGCGACACCGATTGCCCCGGCTTCGACCAGGAACTGGGCGAAGATCGAGCGCCGGGACGCGCCCAGCGCGCGACGCACCCCGATTTCCGGGGCCCGGCGCAGGCTTTTGGCCAGCAGCAGGCCGACGGTGTTGACCAGGCACACCAGCAGGAATCCCATCGCCAGCCACAGTTGCAGGCGTACGTCGTTCGGCACGACCTGGTAATGCTCGAGCAGTGCGGGCACATCACGCAGCCGGACGTTGGCTGGCCGCTCGAACCGGCCCGCGGCGCGCTGCTGTTCGGAGTAGTCGACCAGGTAATCGCGGTACGCACCGGCATCGGCGGCGTCAGGCAGCTCCACCCAGTACTGCACCCAGGTGCAGGGGGCGTTGAGCGCGGTGGCATCGCTGCCCGAATCGCCCCAGCAGTTCATGCTGCCCATGCGCGAGAGCCGGAGTTCGATGGCGGTCGAGAACGGCACGAACACCGATTCGAGCGAATTGAAGCTCTGCAACGACAGATCCCAGAAGCGGGGCGTCGGCATCCAGGCATGGAGTACGCCGATCACTCGGAGGTCGGTACCGTTGATGCGCAGCGTCCTGCCGGTGCTGTCGCCACCCCCGAACACCTGCTGGTTGAGCTCGGCCGAGATCACCGCGACCCGCGCGCGCGCGGCGTCGTCTTCGGCGGTCCAGCTGCGGCCGTGGGCAAGCGGCGCATCGAACATGGGGAAGAAATCGGCCGATGTGTAGCGCGCATCGGTGAAGAACGGAGTGCGAGCGTCATCGGGCGCGACGGCGACGAAGCCGCCACTCATCATCGCCTGGCGGGCGCCGCGGGCTGCGCGCAGCAGGGCTTCGCTGTCGAAGCGCGTCATGTTGCGGTCCGGCTCCTCGCCGGGCACGTAGCCGTGCATGTCGGCTGCGTCGAGCTGCACGTTGAACAGGCGGTCGCTCTTGTCGGGGATCGGGTCGCCCGACAGCACATGGAACACGGTCAGCGTGGTCATGCTGGCGCCGATGCCCAGCGCGATCGCCAGCACCATCAGTGCCGTCAGCACGCGGCTGTTGCGAAAACTGCGCAGCGCGAGCTGCAGGTAGTAGCCGAACATGTCCGGTCCTCCTCAGGCGTCGGCAGGAACGCGCGGAGCGGTCGCGGTCGCAGGCGTGGCATGCAACGCCTGGAGGTCGGTCGCCATGCCGTCGACAATGTGCACATTGCGATGCGCGCGTGCGGCCAGTTCGGGATCGTGCGTGACCATCACGATCGTGGTGCCGCGCGCATTGATGTCCTCCAGCAGCTCCAGCACGCTGCGCGCCATCTGCGAATCCAGGTTGCCGGTGGGTTCGTCGGCGAGCAGCAAGCGCGGATTGCCGGCGAGTGCGCGGGCGATCGCCACGCGCTGCTGCTGGCCGCCCGACAGTTCCGCTGGATAGTGCTTCATGCGCGAACCCAGGCCCACCAGCGACAGCGCCTCCTCGATACGCAGCTTGCGGTCGGCGGCCGCCATGCCGCGATAGCGCAGCGGCACATCGACGTTGTCGAAGAGATTCAGATCGGGAATCAGGTTGAAGCCCTGGAAGATGAAGCCGATCTTCTCGTTGCGCAGCCTGGAGCGGGCATCGTCGCCCATACCGCGCACCTCGACGCCGTCGATGCGGTATTCGCCGCCGGTGAAGGTTTCCAGCAGACCGGCGATGTTGAGGAATGTCGTCTTGCCCGAACCCGACGGGCCGGTGACGGCGACGAACTCGCCTTCGGCGACGTGCAGGTCGAGCGACCGCAGGGCGTGGGTTTCGACGAGTTCGGTGCGGTAGACCTTGGCGACCTGGCGCATGTCGAGCATGGGAGTGTCCTGGACGTGGAAGCGGATGGAGATACGTGCCGTGCTCAGTGCACGCGGAACAATGTCGGAAGGCCGCGCTCGGGCCGCAGGCCGCGCACACGCGCAGATCCGCCGCGGCGGCCGGGTGCGTCTGCGATGGGAATGCCCGAAGCGAACAGCGTCGACAGGCGCCGCGGCATGGCGTCGGTCAGTTCTTCGGCGGTCCAGGCGGTGGGGAAGGGGCAATCGTCGAACGTCTTCATGGTCTAGAGTCCCGAAATGCGGATGCGTTCCGCGTTGTCAAACTGGTCGGTGCCGGCGACGACGACACGTTCGCCGGGCTGCAGCCCTTCGATGATCTCCACCGCCGACAGGCTGCTGGCACCGGCGGTGATCGGGCGACGGACTGCGGTACTGCCGTCGAGCACGTAGGCCGCGCTGCCGCCTTCCTGTTCGAGGAAGGGACCACGCGCGACCATCAGCACGTTCTTGCGGGTGTCCAGAAGAATGCGCGCGGTCAGCCGCTGGCTCTGGCGCAGGCCCGGCGGCTGGCTGTTTTCGTCGAAACGCAGGCGCGCGACGACCTCGCCTTTGACGACTTCCGGCGACACCGCCGACACCTTGGCCGGATACGTGGTGCCGACACTGCGCAGCTCGGCCGGCATGCCGATTTCCAGATCGCGCGCGAAACTTTCCGGTACGCGAATCTCCACCTCGAACACCGACAGGTCGACGACCGACAGCACCGGCGCGTTGGCCGCCACGTTGCTGCTCTGCACCGCCTGCACCTGGCCGACGATGCCGTCGAAGGGTGCGCGCAGGGTCAGCGCATCGACCTGGCGGCGCATCTCCACGACCACGCTGCGCTGGCGTTCGGCGACGAGTTGCTTGTTGCGCGTGTCCAGGCCCGCGCCACGCCCCTGCAGCGCGAGATCCTCGCGTGCCGAGGCGACACCGATCTCGGTCTTCTGCAGCGTGTCCTGCGCGCGTGCCAGATCGACCTGTGCGACGGCACCGCCCTCGTAGGCGCGCTGGTAGCGCTCGAGATCACGCTGGGCCGCGGTGCGATCGACCTGCGCCTGCTCGAGCACCTTGCGCGCTTCGGCCTGGCGCACCTGTGCTTCGAGCGCGGCGCGGCCGGCTTCGGCCTCGTAGCCGGCCAGCGTGGCTTCTTCCTGCGCAAGCTTGCTGCGCAGCTCCGGGCTGTCGATCTCGGCAAGCGCCTGGCCCTGTTCGACCCGGTCGCCTGCCACGACCTTCAGGGTCAGCGTGCCGCCCGAGATCGCATAGAGCGTGGGGCTGTTGGCGGCGATGACCCGACCTTCGGCCGCGATGTCGCGGACCAGATCGCCACGGGTGACCTCGGCGAAACGCAACCGTTGGGCATCGACCGAGCGGGCGCCCGAGGCCCAGCCCGACAGCAGCCAGGCGATGGCCACCACCAGCAGCACAACGCCAACGCCTCCGATCAGCCAGGGACGGCGACGCGCGCGTGCGGACGCGGTGCGGACGGTGTCCTGGCCCGCGGTATCGCGGATGCCGGCAGGACGGACAGGGGCGGGCGTAGCGGAGTTGGACATGACGATGGATCCGTTGCGTTCGAGCCTGTCAACGCATGCTTCGTGCCAAACTCAAGTGTTTGATTTATATGAATAATTCCGTCGATGCTTGGCGTCCGTAGCGTGTCCGGACGTCCGCCCGGCGGACGATCTGAAGAACCCGGCCGGCATGCGAGAGCAATGCCGTCGCCCGCATTGACGATCACAGTGCGGGCTTCTTCGGGGCGATTGCTCTCGATGCGACGGCGTTCTGCCGCGCCGAGCGACGGCTGTGGACCGGAGAACCCTGGGCCGGCCGCGCATCCGCATCGACGACTCTCTTCGCGCGCGGCTTGCTGGCACTTTGCCGTGAGCGAAGCGTGTCGTCGCCGCCGCGCCCGGACGCTCTTGGCGAGGTGTCCTTGCGCCGGACCCGCCTCAGGTTCCAGCCGAGTTCTGCATGCGCTGAACACGGTTTCGTCCGCGTCGTCGCGTCTGGCGGCGACCGCTAGAATGGCCGTCCCTATAGAAGGAGCAACGCCGCATGTGCGGAATCGTCGGTGCGATCGCGGATCGCGATGTGGTCCCCGTCCTCGTCGAGGGCCTCAAGCGTCTGGAATATCGCGGCTACGATTCGGCCGGCATTGCGGTCGTCGTTGGCGACTCGGTGCGCCGCGTGCGCCGCACCGGGCGCGTGGCCGAGATGGAAGCGGCCGCGGCCGCCGATGGCCTGACCTCCGGGCTCGGCATCGGGCACACGCGCTGGGCCACGCATGGCGGTGTGACCGAGACCAATGCGCACCCGCACATCAGCCACGACAGTCTGGCGCTGGTCCACAACGGCATCATCGAAAACCACGAGGCGCAGCGCGAGCGTCTCGCCGCAATGGGCTATGTCTTCGAGTCGCAGACCGACACCGAAGTCATCGCCCACCTGATCCACCACCACCAGTCGCAGGGCCGCGATCTGCTCGCCGCGTTGCAGGCGGCGGTCGGAGAGCTCGAAGGCGCGTATGCGCTGGCGGTGATCGACAGGCGCGACCCCGAGCGCATGGTCGTGGCGCGCATGGGCTGCCCGCTGTTGATCGGTCTGGGCGAGGGCGAGAATTTCGTCGCATCCGATGTCTCGGCGATCCTGCAGGCCACGCGCCGGGTGATCTTTCTCGAGGAAGGCGACACCGCCGTGCTCACGCGCGCCGCGGTGCAGATCTTCGATGGCAGCGGCGGGAACGTCTCGCGCGAGGAGCATCTGTCGGACGTCTCGCTGGCGTCGCTGGAACTGGGCCCGTATCGCCACTTCATGCAGAAGGAGATCCACGAGCAGCCGCGCGCGCTCGCCGATACCGTCGAGGCGATCATCGATGCGGCGGCCTTCGAACCGACCCTGTTCGGCAAGGATGCCGCCGAGGTGCTGCGCGAGGTCGAGGGCGTGCAGATCCTCGCCTGCGGCACCAGCTTCTATGCCGGTTCGGTCGCGCGTTACTGGATCGAGGCCATCAGCGGGCTGCCGTGCTCGGTCGAGATCGCCAGCGAATACCGCTACCGCGCCGCGGTCGCCAACCCGAAGCACCTGATCGTCACCATTTCCCAGTCGGGCGAAACGCTCGACACGATGGAAGCGCTCAAGTACGCCAAGTCGCTGGGCCATACGCGCACCTTGTCGATCTGCAACGTGCCCGAAAGCGCGATCCCGCGTGCCAGTGGGCTGGTGTTCTATACGCGCGCCGGCGCCGAGATCGGCGTGGCCTCGACCAAGGCCTTCACCACCCAGCTCGTCGGCCTGTTCGCCCTCGCAGTCACGCTGGCCAAACTCAACGGCCGTCTTTCCGACGATCAGGAGTCCGGCTACATCGAGGATCTGCGCCAGCTGCCTGGAAGCGTGCAGCACGCGCTCAATCTCGAACCGCAGATCACTTCGTGGGCGGAAAGGTTCACGCCCAAGCATCACGCACTGTTCCTCGGTCGTGGCGTGCATTACCCGATCGCACTCGAGGGTGCGCTCAAGCTCAAGGAGATCTCCTACATCCACGCCGAGGCCTACCCGGCCGGCGAGCTCAAGCACGGCCCGCTCGCACTGGTGGATGCCGAGATGCCGGTGGTGGTGATCGCGCCGAAGGATGCGCTGCTCGAGAAGGTGAAGTCGAACATGCAGGAAGTCCGTGCGCGTGGCGGGGAGCTGTTCGTGTTCACCGACGCCGACAGCAATTTCGGCGCGTCAGAGGGCGTGCACGTGATCCGCACCGCTCGGCATGTCGGCGTGCTGAGCCCGATCGTCCACACGATCCCCGTCCAGTTGCTGGCCTACCACACGGCCCTTGCCCGCGGCACCGACGTGGACAAGCCACGCAATCTGGCGAAGTCGGTCACCGTCGAGTAGCGTCACCGCGGCGTCGGCCCTGAACGCGAGGCCTGATTTAACGGGCTTCTACAAATTTTCGTGTCAGGGTCTTTGCAAACCGATTTCATCTATGCATAATTCGCGCCCCGCACGGCGGGCTGCACTTCGGAGCAGCGGCCGGGCGGGGAAGAGAATCGAAACGCGCTTTCACACGGTGTTGACAGACTCGAAAGTCGCGGTAAGATGTGCGGCTCGCTTCAACGAAAACGCCTTCGGGTCGGACGCTGAAGCCGCTTCAAAGTCACCCTCAACGAGGTGTTGACGGCAGCAAAAACCGCGCTAAAATGGGCGGCTCGCTTCGAAGGAAACGACGAAGCATCGGGAAGCAGGCGCTGAGGCCACTTC
>NTJI01000006.1 GCA_002307375.1 Lysobacteraceae bacterium NML93-0399
ATGCGCGCGGCCGGTGCCCGGCGCGAGCGCGTGCTCCACCTCGCCGAGCAGGCGCAGCGTGTCGCCGACCAGGCCATGCGCGGCCCCGTAGCGCGCGCGGCGCAGGGTGAGCGCCTCGTGCAGCAGCGGCCGGGCCTCGGCCGCACGCCCGGCGGCCTGCAACACCATCGCCTGATTGAACAGGCCGTCGGCGAGCCTCGAGTCGGCCCCGGTCTGGCGCCAGATGTCGACCGCGCGCGTCAGCGCCGCGAGTGCGGCGGCCTCGTCGCCGCGTTCCCAGGCCACGATGCCCAGGCTGTTGTGGATGCGCGCCACATCGGCATGGCGCGCGCCCAGCCGCGCGATGGTCCAGCCCAGCGCATCGCGGAACTCGATCTCGGCCTCGGCAAAACGGCCCTGGTCGACGTGCAAGGCGGCGAGCTGGCGTCGGGCGTCGAGCGTGGCCGGATGGCGCATGCCGTGCAGGGCCAGCGCAAGGGCCAGGCCGTCGCGACAGCTGGCCTCGGCCTCGCGCGCGCGGGCGGCGGCACGCAGCAGGGCGCATCGCGTGCGCAGCAGTTCGACGGCGAGCGGATGGCGGGCGTCGAGCCGCGCGCGCAGTCGCGCGATCGCCGCGTCGGTGCCGGCCAGTGCGCGGTCGAGATCGCCGGTGGCGCTGTGCAGCGAGGCGAGATCGGCAAGGCTTTCGACGGTGCCGGCCTCGTCCGGCACCACGCCGTCGCGGCGCAGGGCCAGCGCGCGCTGGAACAGCACGGCCGCCTGTTCGAACTGGGCGAGGTCACGCCGGCTGCGGCCCAGGTGCGTGTACAGCTCGGCCGCCTGGCGCGACAGCATCGCCTCGCGCTGCAGCGCCAGCGCCTGCAGCGGCTGCATCGATGCGATCGCATCGTGCGGCCGGCCGAGCAGGCGCAGGGCCCGGCCGCGGTCGCTGGCCGCCTGCAGGCGCAGGCCGGGCGGTGTGTCGGGCGCTGTCGCCAGGATTGCCGCCTGCCGTTCCAGCAGGGCCAGCGCCTGGCGGTCGTCGCCCAGGCCCAGGCGCAGCCGGGCGATGACGCCGTACAGCTCCGCGCGCGCGACCGGCTGATGGGCCAGTTCCGCATCGCCGCGCTGCACGCCGGCGTCCAGCAACCGGCGCACGTCCATCGGTGCGCCGCCGGACGCCGCGCCGGCCTGTTCGAGCAGACCGACGACGAAATCCTGCATCGCCTGCGCACGGGTCGATTCCTCCAGTGCCTGTTGGGACCGCCAGCTCACCGCGACCATCGAGGCGACCAGCGTCATCGCGAACAGCGCCGCGCTCGACACCGCCCAGCGATGCCGGCGCAGGTATTTGCCCACGCGGTACGACAGCCGCTGCGGTCGGGCGTGGATGGGCTTGCCGTCCAGCCAGCGGCGCAGGTCGAGTGCGAAGGCCTCCACCGAGGGATAGCGGTGCTCGGGCGCCTTGGCGAGCGCGCGCAGCACGACCGTGTCCAGATCGCCGGCAATCGCGCGCGCCATGCGGCGGCGCCGGATGGGCTCGAGACCGTCGCCTGCGCCGCGTTGCAGGACGAGCGAGGGACGGAGCGGATCAACATCCAGGATCGCCTGCTCCCACTGCGCATCCGACGCGCGCGCCGGCTGGCAGGGCTTGGTGCCGGCCAACAACTCGTAGAGCACCACGCCGAGCGCGTAGACGTCGGTCATCGTCGTGACCGGCTCGCCACGCAACTGCTCGGGCGCCGCGTAGTGCAGGGTGAAGGCCCGCACCCCGGTGCGCGTGCGCTCGGGCGCCTGGCCCGGTGTATCGAGCAGCTTGGCGATGCCGAAATCCAGCAGCCGCACGTCGTCGCGCGCGGTGACCAGGATGTTGGAGGGCTTGAGATCGCGGTGGACGATCAGGTTGGCGTGCGCATGGCTGACCGCGCCGCAGACCTGCAGGAACAGGCGGACGCGCTCGGCGATGCCCGGCTGCTGCGCGCGGCACCAGTCGGTGACCGGCTCGCCGTCGATGTAGTCCAGCGCCAGGTAGGGCTGCTGGTCGGCACTGATGCCGGCATCGAGCAGGCGCGCGATGTGCGGGTGTTCGAGCCGGGCGAGGATCTGGCGTTCACGGGTGAACCGAAGCCTCAGGTCGGGATCGGCCAGACCCGGCCGCAGCAGCTTCAGTGCGACGCGGCGCTCGTACAGACCGTCGGCGCGATGCGCCAGCCACACCTGGCCCATGCCGCCTTCGCCGAGCAGGCGTTCGAGTGCGTAGGGGCCGATCTGGCGACCGGGCCGCATGTGCGGCAGCGCGGCCACGGCCGGTTCGGCGAGGAAGTCCGCGTGCTCGGCCTCCAGCGCGAGCAGCGCTTCGAGTTCGACGGCGAACGCCGGATCGACGCGACGGTGCGCGTCGAGCGCGGCTGCGCGCGCAGGCGCATCGAGTTCCAGCAGTGCGTCGAGGGCCGGGGACAGCCGCTGCCAGTGCGCGTCGTCCACCTGCGTCGCTCAGTCGTCCCGCAGCGACGCCAGCAGATACATGCGCGCCTTCTGCCAGTCGCGGCGGATGCTGCGTTCGGAGCGCTCGAGCAGGGCCCCGATCTCCAGCTCCGACAGGCCGGCGAAATACCGCAGCTCCACCACCTGCGCCAGTTTCCTGTCCAGTGCCGCCAGCCGCGTCAGCGCGGTGTCCAGCGCCAGGGTGTCCTCGTCGAGCTTCAGGCCGCTCTCGATGTTCTCCGGCAGTCCGGTGACCCGGTGCAGATCGCCGCCACGTTTCTGTGCCAGACGCTGGCGTGCGTAGTCGACGACCACGCTGCGCATTGCCGAGGCCGCATAGGCGAAGAAATGCGCGCGGTCGTCGAAGCGCGCCTCGTGGCGGCCGACCAGCTTGAGATAGGCCTCGTGCACCAGCGCCGTCGCATCGAGCGTGTGCCCGTACTGGCCGGCGAGCTGCCGGCGGGCCATCTGGTGCAGTTCCTGGTACAGGGTGGCGAGCACGCGATCGAGCGCGTCACGGTCCCCGCCACGCGCGGCGTCCAGCCACCGGGTGATCTCGACATCGTCGCCCATGCCCGTCCCTCTCCCCCTGCGCGGCGACTATAGCGCGTTGTCCACGCAACTGTGACGCGCGTCTCAGCGCTGGCAGCGCGGGCACCAGACCGTCGCGCGCTGGCCCACCAGGGCCTGTCGCAGCGCAGTTCCGCAGGTCGGACACGGTTGCCCGCCGCGGCCGTAGGCCGAGAGTTCCTGTTCGAAATAGCCGGGCGCGCCGTCGGGGCTGATGAAGTCGCGCAGCGTGGTGCCGCCGCGGCCGATCGCGTAGGCGAGGATGCGCTTGATCTCGGCCGCCAGCCGCACGTAGCGCTCGCGCGAGATGCGGCCGGCTTCGCGCAGCGGCGAAATGCCGGCAGCGAACAGCGCCTCGGCGGCGTAGATGTTGCCAACCCCGACGACGATGCGCTGGTCCATCAGAACGCTCTTCACCGGCGCGCGGCGGCCGCGGCTGGCGCGGAAGAGGTACTCGCCGTCGAAATCGTCGTCGAGCGGTTCGGGGCCGAGCGCGCGCAGCAGCTCGTGGGTGGTGCCCGGCGCCTGCCAGAGCAGGCAGCCGAAGCGGCGCGGATCGTTGAAGCGCAGCACCCGGCCCGAATCGAGCGCGATGTCGACATGGTCGTGTGCGCGTACCGGCACGTCAGGCGCGAGTACCCGCAGGCTGCCGGACATTCCAAGATGCAGCAGGGCGCTGCCGGCGTCGGTATCGATCAGGAGATATTTGGCGCGGCGGCGGATCGCCTCGATGCGCTGCCCGGGCAACACATCGGAGATTTCGGGCGAAATCGGCCAGCGCAGGTCCGCTCGCCGCAGCACGACGCCACGAATCGTGCGGCCGAGCACGTGCGGGGCGAGGCCGGCGCGGGTGGTTTCGACTTCGGGCAATTCGGGCATCGGCGCCGGCACGTGCGGGAGAGCGGTCTAGATCGGGCGTCGCGGCGCGGATTCAATCCACGCGGCTGAACGCCGGCAGGCGCTGTGCGGGACGATCAGCCCGTCCAGTCGGGCAGGCGCTTCGCGACTGTCGGTGCATCGATGGTCACGTACTTCGGCAAGCCATCGCGTCCGTACGGCGGCGGTGCCTCGCCGCGGATCAGCGGCTCCAGGTAGCGGCGCGCGGCGGCGGTGATGCCGAAGCCGTCGCGGCGGATGAAGCCGGCCGGCATCGTCTCTTCGTGGTTGGCCACCTTGTGCAGCGGCGCGGCATCGATCGCCCAGCGATACGGGGCATCCGAGGTGCGCCGGATCACCGGCATCGTCGCGTTGCGGCCGGCGAGCGCGAACTGCACCGCCGCCCGGCCGACCGCCATCGCCTGGTCGACATCGGTCTTCGAGGCGATGTGCCGCGCCGAGCGCTGCAGATAGTCGGGCAGGGTCCAGTGCACCTTGTAGCCCAGCGCATCCTTGACGCGGCCGGCCAGGTGCGAGGCCACGCCACCGAGCTGGGTGTGGCCGAACGCGTCCTGGCCGCCGCCGGCATCGGCGATGAAGCGGCCGTCCTTGTCGCGGATGCCTTCGCTGGCGACGACCACGCACCAGCCCACGCGCTCGACGACGTCCTGCACGCGTGCAAGGAACGCGGCCTCGTCATAGGCGCGCTCGGGAAACAGGATGATCTGCGGCGCATCGTCCGGGCCCTGTCCCGCAAGACCCGCCGCCGCGGCGAGCCAGCCGGCGTGGCGGCCCATGGCCTCGTAGACGAACACCTTCGTCGATGTATCGGCCATCGCCGCGACATCCAGCGCCGCTTCGCGCACCGAGACCGCCGTGTACTTGGCCGCCGAACCGAAGCCCGGACAGCAGTCGGTGACCGCCAGATCGTTGTCGATGGTCTTGGGCACACCGATGCAGGTCAGCGGATAGTCGAACTCGCGCGCCAGCAACGACACCTTGAGCGCGGTGTCGGCCGAATCGTTGCCGCCGTTGTAGAGGAACCCGCGCACGTCGTGCGCGCGCAGCACCTCGATCAGGCGTTCGTACTTCGCGCGGTCAGCTTCGATCGACTTGAGCTTGTAGCGGCACGAACCGAATGCACCGCCGGGCGTGTGCGCCAGTGCGCGCACGTCGGCAAGCGGAATCTTCGAGGCATCGACCAGGTCCTCGCGCAGCGCACCGAAAATGCCGTTGCGCGCCGCGAGCACCTTGACCCGCCGGCTGCGCGCCTCCTGCAGCACCGCCGACGCGGTCGCATTGATGACGGCGGTGACGCCGCCCGACTGGGCGTACAGCAGCGTGCCGGAAGCCATGGCGCGTGTCCTCCTCATGGGGCTGGGCGGGATACGGTAAGCTGGCGCGGCTGTCCGCCGCAGTGCCGGAGTGTACGCGCAGCGTCGTGGCACGGTTCCCCACACTTGCAGGAGCGTTCGATGCGTTTGGTTCTTCTCGGTGCGCCCGGTTCGGGCAAGGGCACGCAGGCGACACGACTGAAGGATCACCTGCAGGTGCCGCACATCTCCACCGGTGACCTGTTGCGTGCCGAAGTCGCCGCCGGCACGCCGCTCGGCCTCGAGGCCAAGGCGGTGATGGCGCGCGGCGATCTGGTGTCGGACGAGATTCTGCTCGGCATGCTCGAAGACCGTTTCTCGCGCGAGGACACCCGCGCCGGCTTCATCCTCGACGGCTACCCGCGCAATCTCACCCAGGCGGCCGCGCTCGATGCGCTGCTCAAGAAGCTCGGTGTGGCCTTCGACGCCGCGGTGCAGCTGGAAGTGGACAACGAGCAGATCATCGAGCGCCTCGCCGGCCGCGCCAAGGCCGAAGGCCGCGCCGACGACAGCCCCGAATCGGTGCGTCATCGCCTGAACGTCTACGACCAGCAGACCGCGCCGGTGATCGCGTTCTACCGCGACCATGACCAGCTCACCGTTGTCGACGGTGTGGGCTCGCTCGACGAAGTCTTCGCCCGCATCGTCAAGGCGATCGGCCGGGAGCAGGCGGCGGCCTGATCTGCCGTCGTCGCGTCGGGAAGGTTCCGTCATTCCCGCGCAGGCGGGAATCCATGGACCTCCGCTTTTCAACGGCCGAGTCCATGGATCCCCGCCTGCGCGGGGGAGACGCATCCCTGATGCGAATGCGCGACATGGTCGCTCCGATCGACTGGAACATCACGCGATGAAACTGCACATCCTCGGCATCGCCGGCACCTTCATGGGCGGCGTGGCCGCACTGGCGCGCGAACTCGGCCACAGCGTCGAAGGCAGCGACCAGGCGGTGTATCCGCCGATGTCGACCCAGCTCGAAACGCTCGGCATCACCTTGCACCAGGGTTACGACCCGGCGCACATCGGCGCCGATGTCGACCAGGTCGTCGTCGGCAACGCACTCTCGCGCGGCAATGCGGCGGTCGAAGCGGTGCTCGACGCAGGCCGGCCCTACACCTCGGGCGCCGAGTGGCTGCGCGACCACGTCCTGCCCGGCCGCGAGGTGCTGGCCGTCGCCGGCACGCACGGCAAGACCACGACGACGACGATCCTCGCCTATCTGCTCGAAGCCGCCGGCCGCGCGCCGGGCTTCCTGATCGGCGGCGTCGCCGAGGATTTCGGCGCCTCGGCGCGCATCGGCGACGGCCGCGAGTTCGTCGTCGAGGCCGACGAGTACGACACCGCGTTCTTCGACAAGCGCAGCAAGTTCGTGCACTACCGCCCCGCGGTCGCGATCCTCAACAATCTCGAATACGACCACGCCGACATCTTTCCCGACGTCGCTGCGATCCAGCGCCAGTTCCACCATCTGGTGCGCACGGTGCCGGCGCGCGGACGCCTGCTGGTCAACGGCCACGACACGCGCCTGGATGAGGTGCTGGTGATGGGCTGCTGGACGCCGGTCGAGCGGTTCGGCTTCGACACCGCATTCGACTGGTGCGCGGTCAAGCGCCGCGACGACGGCAGCATGTTCGACGTGCTGCGCAGTGGCGCGCACGTGGGCACGGTCGAGTGGCCGCTGCTGGGCGATCACAACGTGCTCAACGGCCTGGCCGCGCTGGCGGCCTGCGCCGCGGTCGGCGTCGAGATCGCCGATGTGCTGCCCGCGCTCGCGGCCTTCCGCAGCGTCAAGCGCCGGCTCGAAGTGCTGGGCAGCGCGGGCGGCATCACCGTCTACGACGATTTCGCCCATCACCCCACGGCGATCGCGACCACGCTCGCCGGCCTGCGCGCGAAGGTGGGCGACGCACGCATCGTCGTGGCGATGGAGCCGCGCAGCAATTCGATGCGCCTGGGCGCGCATGCCGAGGCACTCGCCCCGTCGCTCGATCTCGCCGACACGGTGCTGTTTCTGCACCGCCCGGAACTCGCCTGGGATGCGGGCGCGGTGGTGGCCGCGGTGCGCAGCGAAGCGCGCGCAGTGGCGGATGTGGACGCGCTGCTGGCCGATCTGAGCGCTCGCGTTGCGCCCGGCGACCATGTCGTCTTCATGTCCAACGGCGGCTTCGATGGCGCGCCGCATCGTTTCGCTGCCGGTCTGCGCGACTGAGCGCTCGCGCCCGCCTGCGTACACTGCGCGCATGCCAGACGACACCGCTTTGCCACTGTTTCCGCTGCGCACCGTGCTGGTGCCCGGCGCCGCGCTGGGCCTGCGGGTGTTCGAACCGCGCTATCTCGACCTGGTGCGCGAATGCGGGCGACGCGGCTCGGGGTTCGGCATCTGCCTGATCCTCGACGGCGAGGAGACGGGCACGCCGGTGACGCCGGCCGGCATCGGCACCGAAGCGGTCATCGAGGATTTCGACACCGGCGCCGACGGCCTGCTGACCTTGCGCGTGCGCGGCGCGCGGCGTTTCCACGTCCGCCGTACGCGGGTGCGCGACAACGGCCTGATCCTGGCCGAGGTCGACTGGTGCGCGGACGATCCGGCCGTCGACCTGCAGCCCGAACACGCCCTGCTGGGCGTGGTGCTGCGCAAGATTCTCGAACGCATCGACGGCGCCGACCAGGCCTTCCCCGATCCGCACTTCGACGATGCCGCGTGGGTCGGCTGGCGGCTGGCCGAACTGCTGCCGCTCGAGCAGACCGACCGCCAGCTGCTGCTGCAGGAAGACGACCCCGACGAGCGGCTGGCGACGCTACTGCGGCTCGTCGACGACGAGGACTGACGCCGGTCCGCGTTCCCGCAGCGGGTGCCCGTGGCGCACCTGCAATGCGCGCAAGGCTCGCCGCTTGCGGACACTGGCCGCGCCGTCGCGGACTCGAAAACGGTTGAACGCGAGGCGCGGTCACGCGACTGGCGTTCCGGATCTGGACCGGGGCGTTTCCCCGCTCCCGCACGATGTCGGCCTAAGCGTCAGGCAGCAGTTCGCCCCGCTCTTGCACGTCGCCATCGGTGCGCACGCGCAGCGTGGGCACGCCCGATTGCGGATGCACGTCCTCGCGAGCCGGGAACGCTTCGAGGATCTCGCGCAGGCCACGATGCACGCCATGTGCATCGGGCTGCGGCTGCCAGAGCCCGAAGGCATTGAACGGCCGGGTGTAGAGCATCGACTGGCTGGTCCCGACCCACAGCTCGGTGCCGTTCTGCAGATGCGCAGGTGCCCGCCACAGACGCAGCACCTCGACCCGGTCGGCGTCGGCGTCGCGCCGCATCAGCAGCGCTTCGGCCACCGTATCCAGCGTCGCCGGCAGCACCGGGTGCTCGGCCTGCGGCACGCTGTCGTCGAGCAGGTTGAGCATGTCCATCCAGTCGGCCTGCGGCTGCACGCGCCAGCCTTCACGCTCCAGTTGCGCCTGCAACGGCGCCAGCGGGCCGGCGATCTGCAGATCCAGCGGCCAACGATGCGCGGGGTCGCGTTCGCGCAGCTGGCCGGGCAGACGTTGCCAGTCCGTAGCCCACCAGGCATCGGCCATCAGCGTGGTCTCGGGCAACTTCGGCACGAACTTCGACAGCAACGGATCCACGCTGCGCGGCGCATGCCACAGCGCCGCGGCCCCGAAGCTGATGTAGAAGATCAGCGCGACCGGGCGCATCCAGAACGAGCGTTCGACATGCCGGCGGTAGGCGAGACCCAGCACCAGCAGCCAGACGATGCCCAGCAGCATGCCGCCGACGATGTCGCTGAGCCAGTGCGCGCCCAGATACAGCCGCGCAAAGCCCAGCACGGCGAGCACCACACCCGCCACCAGATACGGCCACACGCGCGTGCGGCCCGGCAGCTCGCGCGCGATGAGCACGGCGAAGAAGCCGAACACGATCGTGCACATCGTGATCTCGACCGCCGGAAAGCCGAATCCGCCGTGAGCCGTGGGCGGACGCGGCATGTCGATCACCGCCCCCAGCAGCGCGGTCAGGGCCATGCCGAACGCAAGCGCCGCCAGCCAATGCGCGGCGCCCAGCCAGCGGCGGCGCCAGATCAGCCAACCCAGCGTCAGGGCGACCGCCGGCCCGAGCACGTGCACATCGCCGATCGACGCCAGCCCGGCCATCATCCGGTCGGCCAGCGGATTGCGCAGTTCGTACATGAACTGGAACACGGTCTGGTCGATCAGCAGCGGCTCGCCGCGCATGATCACCGTGGCCAGCAGGGCAAAGCACGCCCAGCCGATCGCCAGCAGACACACGGCCAGGATCGCCAGCGATGCAGATTCGGGGCGTTTGGGATCGACCAGCGCCACCGCGTAGCGCCCCAGTGTGGGATGCGCCCGCGACCAGGCCAGCAGCCGTGCGAGCAGCGAGTTGGCGTGGGCGTCGAACCAGCGGTAGGTGTAGATGACGATCGCCCACGCCAGGGCCAGCACCACCACCAGCGCGCCGAGCACCAGCGCCAGACGGTCCGCAACTGCGGCCACCGCATCGTAGGACGCGCCGAACAGCCAGCCCGGCGCCAGGAACAGCGCACCCCAGGACAGGCAGGCCGCGCCGCTGATCGGCAGGTACTGTCGCAGCGGCATGTGCGCGATACCGGCAATGGCGGGAACGAAGGGCCGGATCGGGCCCACGTAGCGCGCCACGAGGATGCTTTTGACCGAGTTGCGTCGGAACACGTTCTCGCTGCGGTCGAGCAGCTGCGGGTACTTGCTGAACGGCCAGACGTTGCGCAGGCCGTGCCCCCAGCGACGTCCCACCCAGTAGCTCACACCGTCGCCGGCCATCGCACCCAGCGCCGCGCAGGCGACCGCGTAGGGTCCCGAGATCTCTCCCAGACCGATCAGCACACCAATCGCGAACAGGATCGGCAGGGCGGGCACGATGGCGCCGAGGATGATCACCGAATCGCAGAACGCGATGAGAAAGATGACGATGCCGGCCGCGACCGGGTGGTTGCCCACCCACGTCACGAGACTGTTGAAGAAATCGCTGAGCATCCGCCCATTATGGCAGCGGCCTTCCGGCGTCATTGTTGCGGGATGTAACGGCGGCAGGCCGGCGCTCAGGAACAGCCGCGGTGTGCAGCGCATTCGTACAATGCCCTGCATGAGCGATCACCACCCGGCCGATGCCGCCACCGAAACGCAGGCGCTGAAGTCCGACAGCTTCGGACGCATCTCGCTGATGCGCGACGCCCGCGGCGGCCTGTTCGTGCGTCGCGATCTGCGCCACGTGCCGTTGTGGCTGCGCCTGCCGGCGTGGTGGCTGGCCCGGCGCGAGGCGCGCGGCCTGGCCGCGGTGGCCGGCATGCAGGACGTGCCGCAGCTGCTGGCCTGGGACGGACGCGCACTCGATCGCAGCTACATGGCCGGCGATGCGATGTACCAGCGGCCTCCACATGGCGACCTCATCTATTTCCGGCGCGCCCGGCGGCTGCTGCAGGGTCTGCACCGCCGCGGTGTGGCCCACAACGACTTGGCCAAGGAAGCCAACTGGCTGGTCCTCGAGGACGGCCGCCCGGCGATCATCGACTTCCAGTTGGCCGTGCGCGGCGACCCGCGCTCGCGCTGGATGCGCCTGCTCGCGCGCGAAGACCTGCGCCATCTGCTCAAGCACAAGCGCATGTACTGCCGCGCGTCGCTGACCCCGGTGGAGAAGCGCGTGCTCAAACGCACCTCGTGGCTGCGCGATGTCTGGTTCCGCACCGGCAAACCGGTCTACCGCGTGGTGACGCGCAAGATCCTCAAGTGGGAAGACAACGAGGGCCAGGGACCGAAGCCCTGAGCGGGGCTGCCGCTCAGTCCGCGTCTCGCAGCGCGATGACGCTGCGGCCCTGGTAGTGGCGGTCGGCGTCGAAGTCGTAGCCCAGCGCCAGCGTACCGGCATCCGCGCAGGCGTGGCAGGTCCGCATCGGCACGTCGAAACGCAGGCGCACGCCGCCATCGGGCAGCGGCTCGGTGCCGACCGCCTGTGCCGGCGCGAACGGCATGGCATCGGGATGGGCGGCGAGGAATGGTTGCAGTTCCGTGCGCAAGCGCACCGCGCCGGCCGGCAGCACGTTCTCGTCGACATCGACCGCGCGCCCGTCGGCATCGACCAGCCACAGGCCCTGGTTGGTGTTGGCGCGGAAGGGATAGGTGATCTGCGCATGGCCCACACCCTCGACCTCGCGCCATGCCGAGACGTAGCCCGGGCTTCCGAGCGCGATCAACCGCGTCGCGGCCGCCACCGCGTCGGCAGACGCGCCGGCCTCGCGCATCGCCGTGACCAGACAGTCGTCCACATCCGTATCCGCAGTCCGGCACGTGGCCGGATCGCCCTGCCACACCGAATCGGCACCGACGACCAGATCACCATCGGCCGCGGCCGCCAGATCGTCCGGCGCTGCGGTGCGTGCGGGCACCTCGACCGCCGCCGTTGGGGGCGCGGCGGCGGGTGCGATCGCGGCGGGCGTTGCGGGCGTCGGGGCGGCATTGCAGGCGGTCAGCGACAGGGCGAACAGCGCAAGGGCGACAGGGCGCATCGGCAGGTCCTGGACGGGAAAGCCGCCAGTATCGCGCCGTTGCGTGAACCGGTTCCGGACCCGGCGCGCATAATGGCGACGACTCCACCGACGGAACGCGCTTGATGTCCACGCTGGCCGGCAAGACCCTCTTCATCACCGGCGCCTCGCGCGGCATCGGTCTGGCCATCGCCGAGCGCGCGGCGCGCGACGGCGCCAACGTGGCCATCGCCGCCAAGTCCGATGTCGCCAACCCCAAGCTGCCCGGCACGATCCACAGTGCCGCGCATGCCGTCGATGCCGCGGGCGGGCGGGGGCTGGCGCTCAAGTGCGACATCCGCGAGGAAGACCAGGTACGGGCCGCGGTGGCCGCGACCGTCGATGCGTTCGGTGGCATCGACATCCTCGTCAACAACGCCAGCGCGATCTGGCTGCGCGGCACGCTCGACACGCCGATGAAGCGTTTCGACCTGATGCAGGAGGTCAACGCCCGCGGCAGCTTCCTGTGTGCCCAGGCCTGTCTGCCGCATCTGTTGCAGTCGTCGAATCCGCACATCCTCACCCTGTGCCCGCCGCCGTCGCTCGACCCCAAGTGGTGGGCGCCGCATACCGGTTACACGCTGGCCAAGATGGGCATGAGCTTCGTCACCCTGGGCCTGGCCGCCGAGTTCGGCCCGCAAGGCGTCGCGGTCAACGCGCTGTGGCCGCGCACGCTGATCGGTACCGACGCGCTGAACATGATTCCCGGCGTCGAGCGTGGCAACGGCCGCAGCCCGGCGATCATGGGCGATGCCGCGCACGCGATCCTGGTGCGCGAGGCCGCCGGTTTCCACGGCCGCTTTCTGATCGACGACGAGGTGCTGGCCGAGGCCGGTGTCACCGATCTCCACCGCTACGCGATCGACCCGACGCAGCCGCTGCTGCCGGACCTGTTCCTGGCCTGAAGCCACGCCGGCGGACGGCCGCGGGCGTCTTACAATCGCCGGCCCGCGCCCCGACGACTCCGCCATGTCCGCCACCGATCTCATCGCCCTCGCCCAGCGCCACGTGCTGCCCGTCTACCGGCCGCGCGAGCTGGTCCTCGAACGCGGTGACGGCGCGCGCGTCTGGGACAGCGAGGGCCGCGAGTACGTCGACCTGTCGTCGGGCATCGCGGTCTGCGGCCTGGGCCACAACGATCCCGATCTCGTTGCCGCGCTCGTCGAGCAGGCCGGCAAGCTGTGGCACACCAGCAACGTGTTCTACAGCGAACCGCCGCTGCGTCTGGCCGCCGAGCTGGTCGAGGCCAGCGGTTTCGCCACGCGCACGTTCCTGTGCAACTCCGGCGCCGAGGCCAACGAGGCCGCGATCAAGCTGGTGCGCAAGTGGGCCACCGCGCAGGGCCGCAGCCCCGACCGCCGCGTCATCGTGACCGCGCGCGGCAGCTTCCACGGCCGTACCCTCGCCGCGGTCACCGCGACCGCGCAGCCCAAATACCAGGCCGGTTACGAACCGCTGCCTGGCGGCTTCCGCTACGTCGATTTCAACGACATCGGCCAGCTCGAAACCGCGATGGCCGGCGGTGATGTCGCCGCGGTGATGCTCGAGCCGGTGCAGGGCGAGGGCGGGGTGATGCCGGCCGCCGACGGCTATCTGGCCGCGGTGCGCGCGCTGTGCGATCGGCACGAGGCGCTGCTGGTGCTCGACGAGATCCAGTGCGGCATGGGCCGCACCGGCACGCTGTTCGCGCATACCCAGGACGGCATCGCGCCCGACATCGTCACGCTGGCCAAGGCACTCGGCGGCGGCTTTCCGATCGGCGCGCTGCTCGCCGGCCCGAAGGTGGCCGAGGCCATGCAGTTCGGCGATCACGGCACCACCTTCGGCGGCAATCCGCTCGCCGCCGCCGTCGCGCGCGTGGCCTTGCGCAAGCTGGCCTCGCCCGAAATCGCCGCCAACGTCGCGCGCCAATCGCGCGCGCTGCGCGATGGGCTGGCTGCGCTCGATGCCGAATTCGGCCTGTTCGCCCAAGTCCGCGGCCGCGGCCTGATGCTTGGCGCCGTGCTGCGGCCCGAGTACGCAGGCCAGGCGGCGGCCATCCTCGATCATGCCGCGCGCCACGGCCTGCTGATGCTGCAGGCCGGTCCCGACGTGCTGCGCTTCGTGCCGGCGCTCAACATCGCCGATGCCGACATCGTCGAGGGCCTGACGCGCCTGCGCGCGGCCGTAGTCGATCACATGACCGCTCAGACCAGCGCGTAACGCCGCAGCACCCGCCGCAGGGACCGCGCATCGCGCACGGTCTCGGCGTGCAGCCCGGCCGCGCGCGCGCCGCGCACGTGGACGAACAGGTCATCGAGGAACAGCGTCTGCTGCGCGACGCTGCCGAAGTGCGCAAGCGCATGCGCGAAGATCGCGCGGTCCGGCTTGCGCACGTCCAGCGCACCGCTGCACAGCACCCGGCCGTCGAGCATGGGAAACAGCGGCGCCACGATGCCACGCATCGCCTCGGCCAGCAGTGGCCCGGCGTTGCTGAGCACACCCACGGACACGCGCGCGGCCACGGCCTTGACCAGTACCGGCACCGCAGGGTCCACCCGGCTGCCGGCGATGCGTGCATCGATCCACGCGGCCGCATCGACGGTGCAGCCCAACGCATCACCCAGATGCGCGAGATAGGCCGTGGTATCCAGTCGGCCGCTGTCGTAGGCCCGCTCCAGACCCGACGCGACCAGCGCGGCGTGCACCTGTGCCGGTGCGCGGTCGACGGCCTGCGCGAGCGCCCCAACACGCGCGTGATGCGCATAAGCGGCGAGCACGCCGTCGAAATCGAACAGCACCAGCGACAGCCGGGGCGGTGTCCTCAACGCGGGTGGTCTTCGGCCGGCAGGCTGTGACCGCAGCGCCGGCAGTGCCAGGCTTCCTGCTCGTGATCGGTCAACGCGCATTCCGGGCAGCGCACGTGACGGCGCTTGGGCCGCAGGGTGCTGGCCAGCTCGGCGGTGTAGATGCCGGTGGGCACGGCGATGATGCTGTAGCCGATCAGGATCAGGATCGAGGTGATGAAGCGCCCGACCGGCGTGCCCGGCGAAATGTCGCCAAATCCCACCGTGCCCATCGTCACCACCGCCCAGTACATGCCGGTCGGAATGCTGGTGAAGCCGTGCGCCGGCCCCTCGATGACGTACATCAGCGCGCCGAAGATGATGACGATCGTCACCACGGTGCAGATGAAGACGAAGATCTTGCGCCGGCTGCGCATCAGCGCGGTGATCAGCACGCCCGCCTCGGACGAGTACTGCACCAGCTTGAGCACGCGGAACACCCGCAGCAGGCGCAGCACGCGGATCACCAGCAGGTACTGGCTGCCGGCGATGAGCAGCGACAGATAGCTGGGCAGGATCGCGAGCAGGTCGATGACACCGAAGAAGCTCGTGGCGTAGCGCAGCGGCCGTCGCACGGCCCATAGGCGCAGACCGTACTCGATCGTGAAGAGGATGGTGAACACCCATTCGGCGACCAGCAGCGCGCCGTGCCAGCGCGCCTTGATCGACGGCTCGCTGTCGAGCAGTACGACGATGACGCTGGTGACGATCGTCGCGATCAGCGCCAGGTCGAAGTTCCGCTCGGCCGGTGTGTCGTGGTGGAACAGCAGCCGGTAGCAGAGATTGCGCACGCCGGTCGGACTGCCGGGCAGGAAATCACGCTCGAACACGCTCGCGCGTGGGTCGGACTCCTGCACCGGATCATCCGCCGGCTTCATGCGGCGCGGACGGCCTGGAAGGCGCCGCGCGCGGCCTCGAGCGTCGCCTCGATCACCGCCGCATCGTGCGCCGACGACATGAAGCCGGCCTCGAACGCCGACGGCGCCAGAAACACACCGCGCTCGAGCATCGCGTGGAAAAAGCGGTTGAACGCGGCGGTGTCGCAGGCGACCGCCTGCGCGTAGGTGTCCACACTCGTCTGCTCGGTGAAGAACAGGCCGAACATCGCGCCCACGCGCGTGGTGGTGAACGGCACGCCGGCCTCGCGCGCGGCCGCTTCCAGCCCGTCGCACAGCCTGTTGGCGGCTTCTTCGAGCGCATCGTGGAAGCCCGGCTCCGACACAAGGTCCAGCATCGCCAGGCCTGCGGCCATGGCCACCGGGTTGCCGCTCAGCGTGCCGGCCTGGTAGATCGGGCCGGCCGGCGCGATCTGTTCCATCAAGTCGCGACGTCCACCATAGGCGCCGACCGGCATGCCGCCGCCGATGATCTTGCCGAAGGTGGTGATGTCGGGCGTCACGCCGTAGCGCGCCTGCGCACCGCCCAGCGCCACACGGAAACCGGTCATCACTTCATCGAAGATCAGCAGTGCGCCGTGCTGCGTGCACAGCTCGCGCAGGTGCTGCAGATACCCGGGGCGCGGCGGCAGGCAGTTGGCATTGCCCACGACCGGCTCGATGATCAGGCCGGCGATGTCGGCGCCGGAGGCTTCGAACAGCGCGGTCGCGGCGTCGAAGTCGTTGTAGGGCAGCGTCAGCGTGAGATCGGCCAGGGCTTTGGGCACGCCCGGCGAGGTCGGTACGCCCAGCGTCAGCGCACCGCTGCCGGCCTTGACCAGGAACGAGTCGCCGTGGCCGTGATAACAGCCTTCGAACTTGACGATGCACGGCCGTCCGGTCGCGCCACGCGCCAGGCGGATCGCCGACAGCGTTGCCTCGGTGCCCGAATTGACCATGCGCACCATCTCGCACGAGGGCACCAGTGACGTGATGCGCTCGGCCATCGTGATTTCGGCCTCGGTCGGTGCGCCGAAGGACAGCCCGTCGCCGAGCACGCGCTTGACCGCCTGCCGCACGTACGCGTGGTTGTGGCCGACGATCATCGGCCCCCATGAGCCGACATAGTCGATGTAGCGGTTGCCATCGGCGTCGTAGAGGTACGGGCCATCCGCGCGCTGTACGAAGAACGGCTCGCCGCCGACCGACTTGAAGGCACGGACCGGCGAATTGACGCCGCCGGGCAACAGGGTGCGGGCGCGTTCGAACAGGGCATGCGAGCGGGACAGGTCCATGGACACTCCGTGAGAGAGATCAGAGGCCGAGCGCCGCGCGATAGGCATGCGCGGCGGCGGCGGGGTGGCGGTCGGCGAAGACGCCGCTGATGACGGCGACCAGATCTGCGCCCGCGGCCGCGAGCTGGCGCGCATTGTCCGGGGTGATTCCGCCGATCGCCACCCGCGGTACGCCCAGCGCCTCGGCCTGGCGCAACAGCGATTTGTGCGCGACGCGCGCGTCGGGCTTGGTCGGCGACGGAAAGAACGCACCGAAGGCGACGTAGCTGGCACCTGCGTCGACTGCGCGTCGCGCCCGGTCGATGTCGTCGTAACAGGAGGCGCCCAGCAAGGCGTCGGCGCCGAGTGCGGCGCGGGCATCGGCCAGCGCCCCGTCGTCCTCGCCGACGTGCGCGCCGTCAGCGCCCAGTTCGGCGGCCAGTGCCCAGTCGTCGTTGACCAGCAATGGCACACCGATGGCGCGGCACATCGGCAGCAGTGCCTGCACCTGCGCACGGCGCAGTCGCGCATCGGCGCGTTTGTTCCGGTACTGCAACCAGGTTGCGTGCGGTAGCACTGCCGCGACACGCGCCAGCAGCTGGGCGGTGTCGGGTTCGTCGGGCGTAAGCAGATAGAGGCCGCGCGGGGCGTTGGGCTGGCGGGCGTTCATCGACGTGAGTTCCGGTGGGAGGAGGGCGGTGGGAGAATGCCGCTCCGATTCCACCGCCGCAGGCGCCATTATCCGATGAACGATCCCACGACGCAGAGCGCCTACCAGACCTGGATGTGTGTGGTCTGCGGCTTCATCTACGACGAGGCCGTCGGCATCCCGGAAGAAGGCATCGCGGCAGGCACACGCTGGGAAGACGTGCCCGATACCTGGACCTGCCCGGACTGCGGTGTGACCAAGGACGATTTCGAGATGATGGCGCTCTGAGAGGTCCGCTTGCCGCCCGGGGGCTGCGAGCGCCCCGGAGGGCAACGGCGCGGTAACAGCGCATCGCCGACGCGCCTTGTATGAAAGACGCGCGGCATATGACCGGGCCGGATGGATCGCACCGGTCGTCACGACCGACACCGGCCCTGTTTCGATCAGGGCACAGCGATCGAGGGCGAGAAGGTCAGCGTCTCGCCATCCTTCAGACCGATCCGGCGTGCCTCTCCGGCATTGAGTTCGAGCACATAGCGCGCGGGCGCATCGCTTGGATAGGACGGGCAGCGGTTGCCGCCCGAGCACGGCGGCACGTCGCGCTGTTGCGAGACCAGTGTGCGGGCCTCATCGAAGTAGAGAATGTCGAGCGCGATGCGGGTGTTCTTCATCCAGTACGCCTGCGGCGCCTCGTTGTCATGGATGAAGAGCATCCCGTGTCCGTCGGCCAGCGTGTCGCGGAACATCAGGCCACGCGCACGCGCCTCATCCGTCGCTGCCACTTCGACCTGGTAACGGTGACCCGCCAGTTCGACCCAGTCGCCGCCACTGGCGCAGGCCGGCAGCAGAAAGGTCGCAACAAGGGAAAGCAGCAACAGGCGGAATGCGCGCATGACGGAGGTGTCCTGGAGAGTTGCGTCCACCATCGAGAAGGGCACCGCGAGCGTCAAGACAAAATTTTTCGACGCGAGGGTTCCCAAACCGATTTCATCTATGCATAATTCGCGCCCCGCACGGCGGGCTGCACTTCGGAGCAGCGGCCGGGCGGGGAAGAGAATCGAAACGCGCTTTCACAAGGTGTTGACAGACTCGAAAGTCGCGGTAAGATGTGCGGCTCGCTTCAACGAAAACGCCTTCGGGCCGGACGCTGAAGCCGCTTCAAAGTCACCCTCAACGAGGTGTTGACGGCAGCAAAAACCGCGCTAAAATGGGCGGCTCGCTTCGAAGGAAACGACGAAGCATCGGGAAGCAGGCGCTGAGGCCACTTC
>NTJI01000007.1 GCA_002307375.1 Lysobacteraceae bacterium NML93-0399
CCGGCGGGGGTTTTGGGTAAAGACCCTGGCGATGACCTACTCTCGCATGCTAGATGCACACTACCATCGGCGCATGTACGTTTCACTTCCGAGTTCGGAATGGGATCGGGTGGTTCCATACAGCTATTGTCACCAGGGAGAGGGTGGAGGGTCGCGTGTCGGTCCGGTCGCAGATGGATCTGCAGTGGGACTGATCGCGCTCACGCTCTCATAAGTGGGGAAGTAGCGAACATTTGGGACACTCAACGTGTCGCGGGCCAAGTTGGCTTCGATTGACGAAGCGCCTTGAGGTTATATGGTCAAGCCGCACGGATCATTAGTACTGGTTAGCTCAATACATTGCTGCACTTACACACCCAGCCTATCAACCACCTGGTCTTGATGGTTCCTTCAGGGGAGTCAAGCTCCCGGGAGATCTCATCTTGAGGCGCGCTTCCCGCTTAGATGCTTTCAGCGGTTATCGCTTCCGAACATAGCTACCCGGCAGTGCCACTGGCGTGACAACCGGAACACCAGAGGTTCGTCCACTCCGGTCCTCTCGTACTAGGAGCAGCCCCTCTCAAATCTCCAACGCCCATGGCAGATAGGGACCGAACTGTCTCACGACGTTCTGAACCCAGCTCGCGTACCACTTTAAATGGCGAACAGCCATACCCTTGGGACCGACTACAGCCCCAGGATGTGATGAGCCGACATCGAGGTGCCAAACACCGCCGTCGATATGAACTCTTGGGCGGTATCAGCCTGTTATCCCCGGAGTACCTTTTATCCGTTGAGCGATGGCCCTTCCATACAGAACCACCGGATCACTAAGTCCTACTTTCGTACCTGCTTGATCCGTCGATCTCGCAGTCAAGCACGCTTATGCCTTTGCACACAGTGCGCGATGTCCGACCGCGCTGAGCGTACCTTCGAGCTCCTCCGTTACTCTTTGGGAGGAGACCGCCCCAGTCAAACTACCCACCATACATGGTCCCCGATCCGGATAACGGACCTAGGTTAGAACGTCAAGCACGACAGGGTGGTATTTCAAGGTTGGCTCCACCACAGCTAGCGCCATGGTTTCAAAGCCTCCCACCTATCCTACACAGACGAACTCAACGTTCAATGTAAAGCTATAGTAAAGGTTCACGGGGTCTTTCCGTCTTGCCACGGGAACGCTGCATCTTCACAGCGATTTCAATTTCACTGAGTCTCGGGTGGAGACAGCGCCGCCATCGTTACGCCATTCGTGCAGGTCGGAACTTACCCGACAAGGAATTTCGCTACCTTAGGACCGTTATAGTTACGGCCGCCGTTTACCGGGGCTTCGATCAAGAGCTTCGCCTTGCGGCTGACCCCATCAATTAACCTTCCGGCACCGGGCAGGCGTCAGACCCTATACGTCCACTTTCGTGTTTGCAGAGTCCTGTGTTTTTGATAAACAGTCGCAGCGGCCTGGTCACTGCGACCCTCTTCAGCTATAGCTCGCATGAGCCACCAAAAAGGGTGCACCTTCTCCCGAAGTTACGGTGCTATGTTGCCTAGTTCCTTCACCCGAGTTCTCTCAAGCGCCTTAGAATTCTCTTCCTACCCACCTGTGTCGGTTTACGGTACGGTCTGCATAAGCTGAAGCTTAGGGGCTTTTCCTGGAAGCGTGGTATCAGTCACTTCGCTCTAAAGAGCTCGTCTCGGTGCTCGGAGTTAAAGGGTCCCGGATTTGCCTAAGACCCACTCCTACCGCCTTTCTCCAGGACAACCAACGCCTGGTAGACCTAACCTTCTCCGTCCCCCCATCGCACTTATGCGAGGTGCTGGAATATTAACCAGCTTCCCATCGACTACGCATTTCTGCCTCGCCTTAGGGGCCGACTCACCCTGCGTCGATTAACGTTGCGCAAGGAAACCTTGGGCTTTCGGCGTGCGGGCTTTTCACCCGCATTATCGTTACTCATGTCAGCATTCGCACTTCCGATACCTCCAGCGGACTTCTCAATCCACCTTCGACGGCTTACGGAACGCTCCTCTACCGCGCACATCAAAGATGTGCACCCCAAGCTTCGGTTTATCACTTAGCCCCGTTAAATCTTCCGCGCAGACCGACTCGACCAGTGAGCTATTACGCTTTCTTTAAAGGGTGGCTGCTTCTAAGCCAACCTCCTGGCTGTCTGTGCCTTTCCACATCGTTTCCCACTTAGTGATAATTTGGGACCTTAGCTGTGGGTCTGGGTTGTTTCCCTTTTCACGACGGACGTTAGCACCCGCCGTGTGTCTCCCATGCAGTCTGTCCTGGTATTCGGAGTTTGCAATGGTTTGGTAAGTCGCAATGACCCCCTAGCCATAACAGTGCTCTACCCCCAGGAAGATTCACATGAGGCGCTACCTAAATAGCTTTCGAGGAGAACCAGCTATCTCCGGGTTCGATTAGCTTTTCACTCCTAATCACACCTCATCCCCTACCTTTGCAACGGGAGTGGGTTCGGGCCTCCAGTTGATGTTACTCAACCTTCACCCTGGGCATGACTAGATCACCCGGTTTCGGGTCTATTGCCCGCGACTATGCGCCCTTATCAGACTCGGTTTCCCTTCGCCTCCCCTATACGGTTAAGCTTGCCACGAACAATAAGTCGCTGACCCATTATACAAAAGGTACGCAGTCACTCCGAAGAGCTCCTACTGCTTGTACGCACACGGTTTCAGGGTCTATTTCACTCCCCTCTCCGGGGTTCTTTTCGCCTTTCCCTCACGGTACTGGTTCACTATCGGTCGGTCAGGAGTATTTAGCCTTGGAGGATGGTCCCCCCATGTTCAGACAGGGTTTCTCGTGCCCCGCCCTACTCAATTTCATCGAAATGGCCCTTTCGCATACAGGGCTGTCACCTTCTATGGCCGGTCTTTCCAGGACCGTTTTGCTAGAACCAAATCGACTTTTGGGCTGTTCCCCGTTCGCTCGTCACTACTCAGGGAATCTCGGTTGATTTCTTTTCCTACGGTTACTTAGATATTTCAGTTCACCGCGTTCGCCTCGTACAGCTATGTATTCACTGCACGATACCTCCTAGGAGGTGGGTTTCCCCATTCGGACATTGCCGGATCAAAGCTTGTTGCCAGCTCCCCGACACTTTTCGCAGGCTACCACGTCCTTCATCGCCTCTGACCGCCAAGGCATCCACCGTGTGCGCTTATTCGCTTGACCATATAACCCCAAGTCGCCTCAGGGTCATACTCGGCCGGTGGGTACAAAGCACCGACGCAAATACAACGACTCAATTTCTTAGGGACTCGAGGTCCCCGCCTTAGCCTCACGACACGTTTGAGTACTTGTCTCAGACGCTCGCTACTTCCCTATTTTTCAAAGAACCGTCGTCGGGCCACAGTGCCCAGGCGACATTCAAATCTGATGTGTGCGCAGCGATCGGTGAATCAATATCCAAGAATGGTGGAGCCTGTCGGGATCGAACCGACGACCCCCTGCTTGCAAAGCAGGTGCTCTCCCAGCTGAGCTAAGGCCCCAATGGTGGGTCTGGGAGGACTCGAACCACCGGCCTCACCCTTATCAGGGGTGCGCTCTAACCACCTGAGCTACAGACCCAGTCTTGCTGTTGATTACCAATCGTGCAGGTTACTTGTGAGGACGCCTGGACAGGCAAATCGTTGCCTTGTCTCTAAAGGAGGTGATCCAGCCGCACCTTCCGATACGGCTACCTTGTTACGACTTCACCCCAGTCATCGGCCACACCGTGGCAAGCGCCCTCCCGAAGGTTAGGCTACCTGCTTCTGGTGCAACAAACTCCCATGGTGTGACGGGCGGTGTGTACAAGGCCCGGGAACGTATTCACCGCAGCAATGCTGATCTGCGATTACTAGCGATTCCGACTTCACGGAGTCGAGTTGCAGACTCCGATCCGGACTGAGAGAAGGTTTCTGGGATTGGCTTGCCCTCGCGGGTTCGCAGCCCTCTGTCCTTCCCATTGTAGTACGTGTGTAGCCCTGGCCGTAAGGGCCATGATGACTTGACGTCATCCCCACCTTCCTCCGGTTTGTCACCGGCGGTCTCCTTAGAGTTCCCACCATTACGTGCTGGCAACTAAGGACAAGGGTTGCGCTCGTTGCGGGACTTAACCCAACATCTCACGACACGAGCTGACGACAGCCATGCAGCACCTGTGTCACGGTTCCCGAAGGCACCAATCCATCTCTGGAAAGTTCCGTGCATGTCAAGGCCAGGTAAGGTTCTTCGCGTTGCATCGAATTAAACCACATACTCCACCGCTTGTGCGGGCCCCCGTCAATTCCTTTGAGTTTCAGTCTTGCGACCGTACTCCCCAGGCGGCGAACTTAACGCGTTAGCTTCGATACTGAGTTCCTAGTTGAACCCAACATCCAGTTCGCATCGTTTAGGGCGTGGACTACCAGGGTATCTAATCCTGTTTGCTCCCCACGCTTTCGTGCCTCAGTGTCAGTGCTGGTCCAGGTAGTCGCCTTCGCCACGGATGTTCCTCCCGATCTCTACGCATTTCACTGCTACACCGGGAATTCCACTACCCTCTACCGCACTCTAGCCTGCCAGTATCCAATGCAATTCCCAGGTTGAGCCCAGGGCTTTCACATCAGACTTAACAAACCACCTACGCACGCTTTACGCCCAGTAATTCCGAGTAACGCTTGCACCCTTCGTATTACCGCGGCTGCTGGCACGAAGTTAGCCGGTGCTTATTCTTTGGGTACCGTCAGAACAATCGGGTATTAACCGACTGCTTTTCTTTCCCAACAAAAGGGCTTTACAACCCGAAGGCCTTCTTCACCCACGCGGCATGGCTGGATCAGGCTTGCGCCCATTGTCCAATATTCCCCACTGCTGCCTCCCGTAGGAGTCTGGACCGTGTCTCAGTTCCAGTGTGGCTGATCATCCTCTCAGACCAGCTACGGATCGTCGCCTTGGTGGGCCTTTACCCCGCCAACTAGCTAATCCGACATCGGCTCATCTATCTGCGCGAAGCCCGAAGGTCCTCCGCTTTCACCCGTAGGTCGTATGCGGTATTAGCGTAAGTTTCCCTACGTTATCCCCCACAAATAGGCAGATTCCGATGTATTCCTCACCCGTCCGCCACTCGCCACCCAAGGAGCAAGCTCCTCTGTGCTGCCGTTCGACTTGCATGTGTTAGGCCTGCCGCCAGCGTTCACTCTGAGCCAGGATCAAACTCTTCACTTAAAATTTTCGACACTGCGTAAAGCAGCATCTAACGCTTTGAGTGCAGATGTCCTACCTGAGCTTCAAAACTACTCACTCGCATTTGCATGCTATATGAATTGACTTGTTGCTCTTTCGAAACGTCTGCTGATGGACAACGCCACCTGCCAGACGTCCGCACAAGTATCCTGCGCACACTGTCAAAGATCTTCGGAAGTGGCCTCAGCGCCTGCTTCCCGATGCTTCGTCGTTTCCTTCGAAGCGAGCCGCCCATTTTAGCGCGGTTTTTGCTGCCGTCAACACCTCGTTGAGGGTGACTTTGAAGCGGCTTCAGCGTCCG